>CBDBZU010000004.1:710000-4134368 GCA_965213625.1 bacterium | reverse complement strand
AGGAGGGCAGTCACGATAGCTACGAAACAAAGTAAAAACGCGCGGCGTTCGACGACGAAGTCGCCGAAGCGATCGAACAATCCGGATCCCTTCGAGCGACGGCGCAGCGCGCGCTGCGGCAGAAGCGAAAGCAGCGCCGGCAGCAGGGTCATCGAATAGACAAAGGCGCACGCCACGCCGATCGCCATGAGATTGCCCAAGGTGCGGAAAGGAGGAGAGTCCGATGTGTTCAGGCTCAGGAACCCAATCGCCGTCGTGGCCGAAGTCAGAAACACCGGCCAAGCGTTACTCCGAATAGATTCGGCAATCGACGCATTCTTTTCGAGGCCGTTGCCCATGTTCAGCAGCGCGGCCGTTACAATGTGAACCGAGTTCGCTACAGCGACCGCCATGACGATGATCGGTACGCTGGCGTTGGCGGGGCTGAACACCGTACCGAGCCACCCTGCGATCCCCAACGTGCTCATTAGAATGAACACGATCGTGACTACGATGGCCACCGAGCCCAGCACCGACCGCAAAAGAAAAGCAGTGGTCAGGATGACCATCAAAAACGCGATCGGCACAAGGGTTTGCTGGTCTTCTTTCGTGACTTCGGCGAAGGCGTGGTTCATAATAACGTCGCCAGTCAGGTAATAGGCGATCTCCGGGTGTTTCGCGCGGGCCTTCTCCAGTAGATTGTTCAGAAAATCGGTTATCTCGTTTACGGCGGTTTTCATGTTTTCGGGCAGGACGAAGGTGATCACCAGCCCGCCCACACGCCCGTCGCGCGAGACGAGGCGTCCGGCGATTTCCGTGGCGCCGAGCGCGATTTTCCGGATTTTCACGATATCGGCGTCACCGAGCGTGCTTGAGTCATCGACGAGTGGAGCGACGATCAATTCATCCCCCGCCGCTCGGCTGTGGGTGTAGTTTGTGAGGGAGTCGACACGGCTCGAGTGCGGCGTCTTCCAAGCAGATCGGGTCAACTTTTCAAGCGCGCCGAGCGCCTCTTTGGTGAACACCGATCCTCCTCGGGGCGCTACGGCGATGAGCGCCGAGTTGGAAGTGGAGAAAGTGTTCTCCAGCGCCTTGAAGGCGGCAAGCTGTGGGTTGTCTTCACTGAACATGATGCGGTAGTCGTTCGTGTTTTCGATGAAACGCAAGCCCGATCCCGCGATCAGCGTGATCAACGCGGCGACCGCGACCGCCAGCCAACGCCGGCGAAGAATGCCGTCGATATAAATTTCGAATAGCATTAGAGTAATCATCTCCCTGCCTTGGGCCGGGCGCCGTTTCAGGTTGCGTGTTCAGATTGCTCCGGGGCACCGTAAACCCTAGAGGTAAACCCTAGAGACGAAACCCCCATCGCCAGCGCTTTGTTGGGGCCCGCAATCTTGCGCACCGCATATGCCCGGAACGCGTTCGCCTCTCGCCCGTTCACCGCCCACGCGTCAACGCAACGTCATGCGACACCCGCCTCGTGTCGTCCACATACGGATACTACGTGCAGCTTGGTTCGGGACTCCCCTAGCGACCTCAGGTCGCCGGGGCGCGTCCGTGTCCGTAAGGCGTACACACCTAGAACACCCACCCCGGCGGACAGCAGATTTGTACCTAAGGACGGACGAAGCAACTTGCGTATCCGCCTTTGATCTTGGCTCTAGAGGCGGAGTTCCGGGGCTCGAAGGAGAATTGGAAAGAGGAAACTCTCATATCTCGCCGCCGATTCAAATGCCTGGAGCGAATTCAGTGGGGGTAGCTGTATGGGTCGCATGAATTTTGGTCTCTGGCATCTAGCTCAAATATACTGAGGCAGACTAAAAGCAATTGGAATATCTGTCAAATGCAGACTGCAACAACTTCAGGGACAACACGGCGCCTGCGCAACTATGTATGCGATGGGGTGGACGCGCCCTCCCGGCGCCATCAAACTGGGCGAGTTGACATGGTCTGCCGCCCTGCGGGAGGAGCGAGATGGAACAGGTCCACATCATCGGCATCGACTTGGCGAAACACGGTTTTCAACTCCACGGCGCGCGCCCGGACGGGTCGGTCGCGTTCCGCAAGAAGCTGACGCGGGGGAAGGTGTTGGGTTTTCTGGAATCGCAGCCTCAGTGCCGGGTTGCGATGGAGGCATGCGGGAGTGCGCACTATTGGGGCCGCGAGATCGGCGAAATCGGCCATGAGGTGAAGATCATGCCACCGCGATATGTGAAGGCGTTCGTCAAGCGTCAGAAAAACGACGCCGCGGACGCGGAGGCGATCTGCGAGGCTGCCTCTCGTCCCACTATGAGGTTCGTGGCCGTGAAGACAGAAGAGCAGCAGGCCCGGGGGATGCTGTACCGCACGCGCGACTTGCTGGTTCGCCAGCGGACCCAGACGGTCAACGCCTTGCGCGGGCACCTGGCGGAGTTCGGCGTCATCGCCCCCAAGGGTACCGCCCACGTCGTACGGCTGGCGTCCGCCGTTGCGGACCCGGACTCGGGGCTGCCCGAGTCTGTTCGCGAACCGGGCGGGCTTCTGCTCGGGCAGATCGCCGACCTGAACAGGAAAGTCGGGGAACTGGAGAGCCGGATCCGCTCGGGCGCTTATGAGGACGAGGAGGCGAGGCGGTTGATGAGCATCCCGGGAATCGGGCCGATCTGCGCGTCGGCGATACTGGCCTTCGCGCCGCCGATGGAGAGCTTCCGGAGCGGGCGGGACTTCTCCGTGGCTCGGCCTCGTGAGTTACTGTCAAATGTTGTGTATGGCCGTCATGAGTTCAGCGGCCTCCCTGCCGGTTTCGTTTTCGTTCACCCCATCGATGAATCTCACGTCGGTGATCACGTCCGCCAGATGACGCAGGCCGCGTAGCGGCCCCCATCGCTTCTCGGCGCTCATGGCGAGTTGATGAACGAGGCTCAGCGCCGACTTCTCGCTCAGGCAGTTCCTCGTCTTCGCCGTTCGCAGCCGGATAGTGGCGAAGGTCGACTCGATGGGGTTCGTCGTCCGGATACTCCGCCAGTGCCCCGCCGGGAAGTCGTAGAAGGAGAACAACTCATCCTCGTCCTTCGCCAGGCACTCGACGGCTTTGGGGTACTTCGCCTCCCAGGTGGCGCAGAAGCGTTCGAACGCGCCCTGCGCATGCGCGCGGGTGTCGGCCCCCCACATCTCATGGAGCATCGACTTCGCTTCGCCCTGAACGCTTTTGGGCATCTTGTCGAGAACGTTCGCCGTCTTGTGCACCCAGCAGCGCTGCGCACGGGTCTCGGGATAAACCTCCGCCAGGGCCAACCAGAACCCCAGACTCCCGTCGCCCACCGCCAGCTTCGCCGCCTTCACGCCCCGGTCACGCAGGCTCAACAGAACCGCCTGCCAGCTCTCCTTCGACTCCCTAAAGCCTGGTTCCAGGGCCACGAAGCGCTTGCGGCCACGCGCGTCGCAGCCCACAACCACCAATAGACACCGCCGCTCCCCGCTGCGGACGTTCAAGTAGATACCGTCCGCCCATAGATATACGAACTCCTCGCCATGCCACGCCCGCTTGCGCCACGCGGCGTACTCGCGATCCCACCCCTCCTTGAGACGTGTGATGCTCGCCGGGGACAAGCCCCCCACCGATTCGCCGAACAGCGCCCGCAGCGCCTCGCCGAAGTCGTTCGTCGAGACCCCCTTGAGGTACAGCCAAGGGATCACCGCCTCCACACGATTCGTCTTCTTCAGATACGGAGGCAACAACTCCGAGCGGAAGCGCCGGCCCGAGCCCGAACGGTCCCGCGCCCGCGGCACCTGGACCTCGACCGGGCCCACACCCGTCAATACCTCCCGCGACGGCAGATAGCCGTTGCGAACCACCGCGCGGCGGCCCTGCGCGTCTTGCTCGCCCGCATGTTCTTCCAGAAAGGCATTCAACTCCGCTTCCACCGCCTGGCGGATGATTCGTTGCGCGCCCGCGCGCACCAAGTCGCTCAACTCGTCACGGAACGCTGGACTTACAAAGGGTATCGTCTTATCTTCTCTCATGGTGGCGCATCTCCTTGTGCTGAATGACCGGGCTCTTTGACAAACCCATTTCAGCAGGATGCGCCGCCTCGTGCCCCGGCAGAACTCCACGGGCGGCAAGGAGCGGCTGGGCAGGATATCGAAGATGGGCCAGCGCGACATCAGGCGGCTGTTGATCATAGGCGCGATGACGGTGGTGCGCTGGGCGGACCGGCGCGGTGCGCCGGCGGGTTCATGGCTGGCCCGGATGCTGGCGCGCAAGCCTCGTATGCTGGTCGCGGTGGCGCTGGCCAACAGGATGGCGCGCATCGCCTGGGCGCTGATGACGAACAGGGAATTCTACAGGGAGCCTGCGCCGGTCATCTGAGCGGGCGGGGGGGGGGGGGGGGCGAATATAGCCGGGAGGAATGTAAGCAGGTCGGAGGGTAGTGTAGGGGCAAACGGTCAACGAGACGGGATCGGGAAAACCAGGGACCGAACGGAGAGCTTTCAAGCTCGCGTATGCGATATGGACCCGGTCCTCGCATCTCCATACAGGCCCGCGGCAAGTGAAAAGCCGCAATCGAGAGGCCGGATACACGAATGCGCCTGACCACTTTGCGCCGAACTATTCAAAACCATGTTTGCAATCCTGGGCGCGTCCATACACGTTTGTTCAAGGTTGGCGTACGGCCGCTTTAGCGCGGGTGGTAAGTAGAGAAATTTTCCTCAGGTGTCGATTCCACTCCATACCCCGCTTCCGGGAAACGCTTATGTCTCCATGGCAGTCCACATGCCCGGCGCGATTCGAAAGGCGGCAGCCGTTCATTGCGCATGTATTTCCGGACTCGGGGCCGGCTCAAATATGCTGAGCCTGACGCAATTAATATTTGTTGCAAATGACTTCGAATCTATGTAGGATAGTATGTTCAATGGTGGGTTGAGGATGATCAGAAGGCTTGGGCCGGCAGCAATTCGTTGTCGTGTCCGATGGTGTCCGGAGCGACATGCGAGAAAAGCTTCGATAAACTCGATTGACCACAAGGTCTGCCCGAATGAAACAACGGGAGGACAGGAATCCGAACCACCTGAGATTCCGCTCAGTGGTTTTCAAGATCACCGCCTTCGGCAGTTTGGCCATCCCTCCGCGATTCACAAGCGGGCAAGAAACTCCATCATGCCAGCACAGATTGGACAGTAACTCGCCATACCTATTGTGAGACGGAACCATGGCAGGACTGTATATCCCATCAGCGTACCGCGAAGGTTACGAAAAAGCCCGGACGGTAAACCCGGAACTCGCCGAAAAATACATCGAACAAACGATGGTCGAAGATCCGGCCGCCGACGCTGTCATCGAAGCCCTCGCCGCGTTCGCCCCGGGAGAAGCCAACCGATTCATCAAGGCCGCCATGCAGCAGGACGAGAAGGGTCTGGAAGATTCGCCGGAAGAACTCCGATTTTTTTTCGACGAGTTAGGTAAGAAGCCTGAGTGGTACAACCCGAAAGCGCTGTATCCGGGTCACCGCGCTTTTCATGCGCATTCGGATTTATTCATCCCCGCGTTTTTCCTGGTAACGATACGGAACGCGGCTACCCTTATCGCCAAGTCGTTCTTCGCCAGCGGTCGGGTTATGGGCGGTTTCGGCATGCGAAGGATTCGGCAGAACACGAAGCATTTCATCGAGATCATGATGCCGGGCGCGCTCGAGCGTCATGGAGACGGGTGGAAGCTCTCGGTCCGCATACGACTGGTGCATGCGCGACTCAGAAGATTGATTCGTGAGGAGAGTGACTGGGACGAATCCGTATACGGCGCGCCGCTTAGTTCCGCGCATATCGCCCTCGCTTCAGCCAACTTCTCCGCGACCATGCTCTCACATGCCGAGATTCTCGGCGCAAAGCTCGATGACGAGACGCGCAACGGCTTCATGCAGGCATGGCGATACGCCTCTTGGCTCATCGGCGCGCCCGAGGACCTTCTGTTCGAGGGCGATTATGAGAAAACTCTGGAATTCGCTCAGATCGCTACCTTGTGCGAGCCCTCGCCAAACGAAGAATCAGCCGCCATTGCGAACGCCTTGATCGAAGCTTTGCCCCTGATAGCAGGCAAAACAGATTTCGCCGATCATGACGCCATGGTCAAGCACGTATCAAGGGTTTCCCGCGCGGTGTTGGGCGACGAACTCGCCGATCAGTTACAGATCCCCAAGTTGCTAACCAAGGGGCTGTTGCAATGGATGAAATGGTCCCGCAGAGCCCATGGAGTTACCCACAGAATTGCTCCCGGGATCGGTGAGAAATGGCAGGCTAACAATTTCGTCTTTCTGCTCGAGGCCTCAATGCTCGAGGATGTCAGATACCATCTGCCCGATCATCTAGACACGGAAATAGCTACCCCATGGTAAAGCCCCCCCCCGTATTTGTACTCAGCACCGGGCGATGCGGGTCCACTATGGTGTCGAACATTCTGAATCTGCATCCTCGCGTTCTGAGCCTCTCAGAATTTTTCAGCTATGTCGGGGTTCACGAGTTGTTTCGCGCGCGGCGCTCGACTGGCCAAAGGATGTGGGAATTTTACAGCAAACAACGCAACCATACTCGCCTAATGCTACGTGAACCATCTTATGAGGAATTCCTTTATCCGCTCGAAGATTCTGCCGCTCGTTTCAGTCAGAGCGACGTTCCGCCCATCATGTGTGCCGCACTGCCTCACATCACAAGCGAGTATGAAACGCTGTTCGACGAACTGGGTCCTCTCGTTCAGTCGCAGCCGAGACAGTTGACCGTCGACCATCTGCGGTATCTTTTCGGAGTGTTGTGCGATCGATTCGGTGCGAACACCTGGGTCGAACGCTCGGGCGGATCCCTGCTCTTCGGCTCCCTGCTAATGCGCGAATTCCCCGAAGCTCGCGTGGTGCACGTTTACCGAGATGGACGCGACACCGCCGTCTCGATGTATCGGCACTACCTTTTTCGCCTGATCGTAGTTACGCTGAAAAAAATACGCAACTCCGGTGTGGACCCAATCTCCCTCATGTACAGGAGAAAGATATGGGACAGTATTAGCCCCTGGCTGACGCCATTAGTCAACATGGTCATCAAGCCCGAGAAACTGCCTTTCGATGATTTGGAAATCTCTGATTTTGCTGCTTTCTGGAATGCGATGATCGCCATTTCGGATCATATGCTGGCCGATCTTCCAACTGAACGCCTTTTGAACCTCAAATTCGAGGACATGCAGGCCGAACCCGAAGTCCATATTCGGCGACTCATCCGTTTCATCGACCCCGCCCTTGAGGATGAGGAGTGGATTCGGGAGGCATCCTCGATTCCGCGCCCCACCCGATCCAGATTCACCAATCTCAGCACCGCCGATCAGGACGCAGTGGTCGAAGCGTGTTGGCCAGGTCTCAAGCGCCTCGGCTATCCGGTTTGAAGTTTACAGCGGATTTTTTCGAGACGCTCTCGGTTGACGCCGAAATCCCAAAACGGCCCGATGCGCGACGCCGAACGGATGTGGATGACGCCCTCCTCTACGCAGAGCCGGAATTCGACGTCATCCCTGAACCCTATTCTCTTGCTCCAGCAGACCGCGTGTATGTGGCTCTCCGTATTAGATACCACCTCGGTGCGCTCCATGGAGGCAAGAATTTCTTTAAGTTGCTGCCAGTCGGCATCCGGGTTGTCCGAGAGGACAAAGGGCTCGATGCTCTGGATCTCGAGCTGCGAGTTCTCACTTGTGACATAGGTGGGCATACGCGGAAACGGCGTAAACCGGAATACCATCGCATGACCCTTAGAGAATGCTGTGAGCGCAGATATGCTCCAATGAAGAATATAGCATTGAAAACGATTCACTGAAAAACAAAACCCGGATCTTCGTAAATTCCGAGAGGTGAGGGAAATCTTATGTCGAATGTAATCGATCTGAGCGTCGGTTCGATACCCGGTCATTTCCGGCGGATGGCGATTCCCGTTGCCCTCGGAGTCAGTTTTATCACTCTCTACAGCGTCGTAGACAATTTTTTCGCGGGTCTGCTCTCGACCGAGGGGCTGGCCGTTCTCTCGCTTTCAACCACAGTGTTGATCTTTCTCACCACGGTGGGCTTGAGTATGAACTCCGCGATAGTCGTTCTCGTTGGAAACGCCATTGGGGCGCATAAATTCGAGGACGCGAAAAGGTTGGCCTGTCAGGGGCTGAGTTATGCGGTCATCCTCTCTCTAGTGTTGGTCCTCGTCTTTCTGATGTTTGCGCCGCTCTTGATCGACGCGATTTCCACGACGGGGAGACTTAAAGATTCGACAATCGAATTTTTGAACATCGCCGTTTTATCTGCGCCCGTATTCATCATTGCGATAGGAGCGAACGGCATTCTGGTTGCACAAGGCGATCCGATACCCATGTTGCGCGCCCAGACGGCATCGTTTATCGCGAACATCGGCCTGAACCCGCTCTTCATGTTCGGGATTCCGGGTGTGATACCGGGACTGGGCATTGTCGGCATCGCGGTCTCCACCCTGGTCTGTCAGGCGGGCGCGATGATTTTCATTCTCTCACGAGTGTTGAGCTCCGAACTCATGCGCAAGGGCAGGCCTTCGGCTTACCGCCCGATACGGGCGGATTTCGGGGCAGTCACGGCGATGATGCTTCCCGTTCAGGCTGGTTACGCCCTAATTCTGCTCGGCATATTCATCGTACAGATGTATCTTAAGAAATTCGGCCCCGGAACCATAGCAGCCTTCGGTGTCGGGTTGAGAATCGAACAAGCGCTGCTGTTGCCAACACTCTCCCTCTCACTCACTTTGCGTGCGGTCGCTTCCCAGAACTTTGGGGCGGGTGAATACGACCGCGTGCGGGAGGCGTTTCGGTTTTGTGGAAAAAAGGGAGCCGGTTTCATGCTATTGGCAGCGCTGTTCCTCTGGTTTGCCGGGCGTCCTATGATGACCATTTTCTCGAGCGACCCGGAAGTTGTTCTCATTGGTGCAGAATTCCTGAAGGTGTATGGATTGATGCTTCCGGCCCGCGTCCTTCTCTTCTCCATGTACACATTGTTACAGGCCTTCAAGCGCCCGGTGAGCACGCTAATCGTCAGCATTTACCAGGAAATATTTGCGGTTACCCTCTTCGTGGGGGTATTCGTCCTCGTTCTGGAGATGGACGCCCGGGGTGTCTGGCTCGGGGTCTCCGCAAGCGTGATCACCGCGTGTTTCCTCGCCCTGTTCACCACGATGCGAGTCGCACGCGAGGAAATAGGCGGGCTGTTCCGATCCGAAATCGGTTGATGATGACGGACATCCCCGAAATCTGTGCGGAGCGAGACTCATTAAACTCGCACTTTCGTATACTGTCTATGGCAAATTCGACTGCGGTGTAGCGTGGCGGGTTAAGTATCACAAACAGAGAATTTGGAGGCGCGCGAATGCACAACAAGAGAAGAAGAGCTTTCAAGCTCGCGTAACCGATATGGACCCGATCCTCGCATCTCCATACGGGCCCGCAGCATGTGAAACGCCGCAATCGAGAGGCCGGATACACGAATGCGCCTGACCACTTTGCGCCGAACTATCCAAGACCATGCTTGCAATCCTGGGCGCGTCCATAAAGGTTCAGTCGTGGGGTGATAACCTAGTCGATGCCGGAGGCATTTGTAGGAATTGCGCGGTGTAGCCGGCTTGGGCTGGTGCTTTCTTGCCCCCCATCACCCCACCAGAGAACGCTTACTGACACGGACTTTCTAAGATACGCGGGAGTTATAATTCATCCGCATTCTATTTGATTACGTATTGCAGATAAGCAAATCCCAACAAAACTCCCCAAAAACAAATACCTACAATACTTTCAGCAAACTACAAAGATTCCACCCCCGCAAGAAACCCCCCACCGTCACTAAACGGGCGATTTACGAGTGAATCCACGATAACCCGTTCCTCACATCCGCCTTATCATTCGCGACACATTCCAGAAGACGTGGATGTCGCTTTCGAGGAATAATTGGGGAGCACAGTGCGGCTTGGGAGAGATTGGCCTGAGTCGAGGCGGTGCGTCCTCCTCCGAATCGCCTCGATACGTCTGGCCGCCGTCCCGTCACCACCGCAAAGCACGAACGACCTGCCCGCCGACCTGAAAAAAAAGTTGTAAAGCAACCATCCGTGCGTTAATATTTTCACCGTAACAACCGCTTCTGCCGGTCAATGAAACCAGGAACTGTGCCGGCGGAGATGGTCTTGGGGATGGCCCAACGATGTTGCGAATTCGATGGGGACGTCGGTCTGATCGTGGGCGATCACAGTAGGCACCACCATCGTGAAGGAGTAAAGGCTATGAAACAGGACTCGAACAGAAAATCCGTACGGGCCGCATGGCTCGCGGCCGTTGTAACTGTCATGCTGGCGGCGTGCGCCGCGCTTGGCGCGCCGCAGGCGGCGCACGGCGCGGACGCCGGCGCAACCGAGGGCGACAAGATGGAGTTCACGGTCAAGCTCGGGGGCGCGCCGAACGGCTGGGCGGTGCGTTACAAGTACAAAACGCAAGACAGCGCGGCCGTCAAGGGCGAGGATTACGAAGAGACCACCGGCACCGTGACCTTCAATTCGGGGGTCAAGGAGCAGAAGGTCTATGTGGACACGATTGACGACAGCGAGGAAGAAGACCCGGAAGTCTTCAAGCTCAAGCTCTACGACCAGGAGGTCAACGGGCTCTACCGCGGTGTCACGGGGTGGGTCGCGTCGACGATAGCCATCCAGTCCATGCCGAGTACGATGACGTTGACCGGCCAGATCCAGGATAACGATCAAACGGTCAAGATGGGATGCGGGAACGCGGGTCAGTACTGCTGAGTCCGCGCGACCGTGCAACGAGCGCGCGAGTGATACTGCTACAAACCTGCGCCCGCCGCCGTCCATAGCGGAGAACAAAGGAGGCGAATGCCATGAGAACCTCATACCGAATCCTACCCACGCTGGCGCTGGTCCTGTCGGTGCTTGCAGGCGGGCTCCTCGCCGCGCCGGGGGTCTACGCGCAGCAAGCGAGCGTGGATGCGAGCGCGAAGGAAGGCCGCAAGGTGACATTCGTGATCACCGTGACGGGATTCACCACGCGCGACAATGACGTTCGCTACTCATATCGAACGAAGGACGATACGGCGGAGGCCGGCAAGGATTACAATTCGGCAAGACAGCTATGGTGGACATTTACCCCGAACAACCCCACAGTCGGGATCAATATCACGACGATCGAGGACGATGTCGAGGAAGATAACGAGACCTTCGAACTGGAGCTGTACGACCGCAAGGTCAAGGGAGAGTACCCGGGCGACACCACGTAGCGCACGTCTTCGGCCACCTATCCCAGAGCGCAAAAGCTCACCATGACCGGTCGGATTGTCGATCAATAATCGGGGACCGGACAGAAAGGAATGAGGCGATGAAGAGAATCTCAACCTGGCTCAGGACCTCTCCCGGAATTGCGCTGGCAGCGGCCGTGCTGGCCGCCGCCCTTGCCGCCACCCCCCTCGCCCGCGCCCAGGACGGCCCGACGCAGGCCGAGTGCCTTGACGCGTGGAACGCGAGCGACGCCTCCGAGCATTGCCCATTTTCCAGCAACCAGTTCTGGATGACTGCTTCGAACGGAGAGTGCAGCGTTACGACCAGGTGCCGGAAATCGGATGGCTGGGCATCGCAGATGCAAACCGTCACCGGCAATCTGGATGACATGCGCGATCTGGTGAGCTGCAACGGCGTGCTTAAAGTCAGCTCCTGCCTCTCCGCTGATCAACAAGCCGCCCTGGCGACAGCCTGCGAGGAGGCGTGGGATGACAGCGATGCCAGCCAGAAGTGCGGTTCGTCCTACGGATCCCACAGCGTGTCGATATCAAGCCAGCAGTGTCATGTCGCGACCTCCTGCGGGACCCTGGCGGTGGTAGCGTCCTTCTACGGGTCGCCCGACGATGTAAAACAGCTCGATTACTGCGATAACCAGTTATCCACCTCTTGCCCCATCCCCGTGACGGTCGAGAACTGCAAGAGCGCATGGGATGCGAGCGACGCCAGCAATACCTGTAGCGTTACAGGATATGATACCAGGCCGGTCGCGGTGGATTCGGGACAATGCACCATGAGGGCCAGGTGCAGAAGATGGAGTACTTTGTTCGTCGGAGAGATCTCACCTCGTTATGGCGATTTCAAGGGGAGTGTGGAAGAGGTGGAACGCCTCAAGAACTGCCACGGGTACCTCAAGACCTCCTGCTGAGTTCGCGGTTTTGCAGGTTGCATGACATCGACCGGCTTTCTACTTGCCCTGGAGTCCGGCGATGGGATCGAGCCGCGAGGCCTGGTGGGCGGGCTGGAACCCGAAGAACAGGCCGACCGCCACCGCCGTGCCGAGGCCGCTGGCCACGGAGAGCCCCGAGATCAGGAAGTCCCAGCCGGTGAAGCGGCAGATCGTCCAGGTTGCCGCCAGGCCGAGCGCCACGCACCGCCCGGAGGCATCGCGATGAACCTCGTGAACCGTCTGTTTGCCGCGCTGGCGCTGGGCTGCGCGCTGTCCGCCTCTCCCGTCCTGGCCTCCGATCCGGTTGTCGGCCTGATCGTCAAGACCGACGCCAACCCGTTCTTCGCGACCATGAAGCGGGCCGCGATCAAGAAGGCCCGCGCGCTCGGCGTCGAGCTGCGCACCCATTCGGGCGCCTACGACGGGGACACCGGGACCCAGATCGGGGCGATAGAGGCTCTCGTGGATGCGGGCGCGAAGGGCATCCTCATCGCGCCCTCGGACCCCGCGGCGCTTGCGGAGGCGGTCGCCAGGGCGCGGGAGGCGGGCCTGATGGTGGTCGCGCTCGATACTCCGTTCGACCCGCCTGGGTCGGTGGACGCGACCTTCGCGACCGACAATTTCAGGGCGGGCGAGCTGATCGGCATGTGGGCGAGGGCAAGACGAGGCGACTCGGCGAAGCGCGCGCGGATCGTCACGCTGGACGGGTTTGAAGCGCCGATCACGGTGGATGTGCTGCGCAACCAGGGGTTCCTCAGCGGCTTCGGCGTCGACATCCGCGACCCGGGTAGGAAGTACGACGAAGACGACCCGCGGATCGTGGGTAGCGGCCCGACGGGTGGCACGGAGGAAGGTGGACGGGCCGCGATGGATGCCCTGCTGCGCGAACATCGGGGGATCGGCGTGGTCTACGCGATCAACGAGCCGGCGGCGGCCGGCGCTCATGCGGCGCTCAGGGCGCTGGGCATGGAGAAGGAGGCCACGATCGTCACCGTCGACGGCGGCTGCCGCGGGGTCCGCGACGTCGCCGCCGGGGCGATCGGCGCCACCGCGATGCAATACCCGGTCAGGATGGCGGCGCTCGGT
The DNA here is from genome assembly GCA_965213625.1 of bacterium. Classification (GTDB taxonomy): domain Bacteria; phylum UBA8248; class UBA8248; order UBA8248; family UBA8248; genus Bin107. The sequence goes on along the minus strand of CBDBZU010000004.1, from coordinate 4,121,068 downwards.
TTAGAGGCCGTGGTCGCGTTCTTGAGGACGGGCCGGAAGCCGGAGAACACGCCGGGGCTCGACTTCCATGACACCGGCGTGACACTGGTCACCGACGCGCCGGTTCCGGGTATCCCGTCGATCTCCAGCGAGCAGGCCCTGAAAGCGTGCTGGGGATAGGTCTGCCGGCGGACGCAACGCCCCGCAGCCGCTTGAGATGGCCATGAACCGAGTAATGAAACATGAGGGAGGTTATATGTCGTTCAACAAGGAGGAAACCAATGATACGAAAATTGACGGTAACCGCGTTGGCCACACTGGTATTCGGGATGCTGACATGCCCGGCAATGGCGCAGACTCCACCGAGCGTCACTATCACAGCGGGTACATCACAGGTCTATCCCCGCAATGACGTAAAATTTAAAGCATCTCTCAGTTCGGCTCCCGGTCACGCAGTGCTGGTCCGTGTTAAATGGGCTGGCTATGATCGTTATTGGTGGCTGCAGCCTAACTTCCAATTCTCTTTTCCTTGCAATTTAACAAACAAGGGTTCGCACACGATAACGATCGAGACGGCTAACGATACAACCAATGAGGCCACCTGTGAGTCCTCAGCCGGTAATACTTCATGCGCGGGCTCGACCAATTACCCAACGGCATACAATGTTGGTAGTCCAGGTTCTGCAACTTCGACGTGTAATTAGACGCAGTAATATCGAGAGAGCCGCCGGGCTTGATCCGTTATTCGGTAGCGCCACGCGGCGGCTTTGCCCTCCAGGGCGCCTGCCCGGTCGCCATTTCCCGATATTGCCTGAGCATCGTGGCGCCGGGCCCGGCATCCTCGATGCGTTCGACCTCGTGGATTACAAGCAGGCCGCCGTACTCGGGGAAGACGGCGCCGGCCGGAAGGCGGACCCGGACCGAGCGACCCGACTGCCTGCTCCTCAGCATCAGCCTGCCGTCGGCGAGGCGGAGGGCCGAGAGCGTCGCCCCGCCTTTCAGGCCGGATGCTTCCAGTCGGGGACAATCCCGTTCTCCCGCAGGATTTACTCGGCCATCGCAGTGATTCGCGCTTCCTGGCCGCTCCACCCGGACGCAAGGAAGTCCCCGAGCAGCCGTTGGTGAAGCAGTGCGGCGTGGTCCACCACGTACCGCCGTAGGGATGGGAATTTCGTTCTCCGATGTAGGCCGTGTTGTCGTTGTCAATGATGTTGACGGTGCACGAGGCCACTATGGCTCCGGACGCGCTCGGGTGGCGGAGCGTCACTACGCCCTGGCCGACCGTGCCTTTTGAGTACTGCGGAACGCCGGACATGTAAGCTTTTGAATTAAGCTCTCCGCCCGCGTCGAGTCTGAAACTGCTACTGCTCACGCCTGTTTAGCTGTCTCGCGAGGCGTACCCCTACAGGTTCTCGTAGTCTACCGAATACCACCCTACGTTAGAGTCCAGTATCTCGATCCGGTACGCCTCGCGTCCATTGAAGAGGAGCTTATCCGGCTCCACGGGAAGTTGCGGGAATCGCGCGACGATTTGCGGGTCTCCCTCAGGGCCGCGGAAGTCACGAAGGAACGACTGATGGAGCGGTTGTTGCGCGCGAAGGAGGCGGCTTCGCAGGGAGCTTCGCAAGTCGGAGACCCGCAGTGCGCGGCTGGAGGCCGCGCTCGGAGCGCAGGCGCGGTCGTCAGCCCGGCGCCCAAGGCGGCACCCCGCGCTCGGGGAGAAGACTGAAGTCCGCAACCCGCCGGCCGGTGCGCGCGTCTGCGCCGGTTGCGGGAAGTCCTACGCGGCGAACGGCGCAGAGGTCTCCACCATCATCAGCAGGATGCCTTGAGTGTCCCGTCGCAGTTCTTGAGGTTTTGCACCTGTCCCAGGTCCCCCTTGTACGAGGTCTCAACTGCTATGATTCCCCCAGTCTTCCCCAATGGATCGTCAACCCGTCTTTGGCAATGGGTCTTTATGGAGCACTGTCCCGAATCCACTCCGACTTGGGTGCTGTAGAAGCCGGTATAGTTACAGGTAACTTTCGCCGAACTCGCATTCCATGCGCTCGTGCATTTCTCGACCGTTGGGCAAGAAGTGGACAACTCGTTGTTGCAGAAATCGAGCTGTTTCACATTGTCGGGCGACCCGTAGAAGGACGCTGCCACCGCCAGGGTCCCGCAGGAGGTCGAGACATGACATTGCTGGCCTTGATATGTCGATATGGAGTGGGACCCGTAGGACGAACCGCATCTCTGGCTGGCATCGCTGGCGTTCCACGAATCCTTGCATGCTGTCACAAGGGCGGTTTGTTGATCAGCGGAGAGGCAAGAGCCGATTTTGAGCTTGCCGTCGCAACTCACCAGATCGCGCATGTCATTCAGATCGCCGGTGACAGTTTGCTGGGTTGATGGCACGCCATTCAACTTCCGGCACCTGGCCGTGACGCTGCACTCTCCGTTCGGGGTGTCAAACCAGAATTGGGTGCCGGGAGCCGGGCAATGCTCGGAGGCGTCGCTTTCGTACCACGCTTGAGCACAGTCGCCATATGTGGGGGCATTCTGCGCATAGACCCCCGGCGCGGCGAGGAGCCCGCCTGCAAGCACCGACAGGACGAGCACCAGCGTGGGGAGGATTCTGTATGAGGTTCTCATGGCATTCGTCTCCTTTGTTCTCCGCCATGGTCGGCGGGGGTTAACAGCTTGAAGCGGTATCGCCCGCGCTCGTTGCACGGCCGTGCGGACTCACTGGCAGTACTGACCCGCGTTCCCGTATCCCATCTTGACCGTTTAATCGTTGTCCTGGATCTGGCCGGTCAACGTCATCGTACTCGGCATGGACCGGATGGCGGACGTCGGTACGACCCACCCGGTGACGCCGCGGTAGAGCCCGTTGACCTCCTGGTCGTAGAGCTTGAGCTTGAAGACCGCTACCACTACCTCGGCTACAAGACCCTCGTCGGCGCCCAGATCCGCTACGCCATACATGACCGGGGCGGCAGGCCCCTCGCCATGCTCGGCTTCTCCACCGCTGCGTGGAAGCTCGCCCCGCGCGATGCATTCATCGGTTGGACGCCGCAGTTGCGCGAGAAGAACCTTCCCCTCGTGGTCGACAACCCGAGGTTCCTCATCCTGCACTGGGTCAAAATCCCCAACCTCGGCTCGCATCTCCTCGCCATCATCCGCAGGCGACTGCCCGACGACTGGACCGAACGCTACAATACCACCCCCGTCATCATCGAGACCTTCGTCGAGACGCCACGCAACACCGGCGCCGTCTACAGGGCTTCGGGCCGACAGGTGTTACTGGTCTACCAGCAGCAGCAAAGGCCTGCCGAGACGGCTTCGAGCTGCTCCTCGGTGATGTTCGGATCCGGCGGCAACGTAAGATGCACCGTCTCCATGTCGCTCTCATGGACCACGACATTCATCGAATCGGGAATCGTGATGCCCAATTCCGCACTGATGGTCGACTTCGGATCTGCGAGCAACTGTTGCCTGAAATCTGCATCAAGGGTGGACTTATCGACAATCTGCTTCAACATTTCATCGCCGCTTCTCATGACTGTCCTCCTTTGCATGGTTAGATAAAAAAACAACCCCTTCCTCAATGAGGCTGATCTTATTCTTTGTGATTTCGCGATGTCAATAAATTTTTTTGCCGTATTCGTTCGGTCGCGGGGTGATGAGGAAGAGGAAAGCACCAGCTGAAGCTGGCTACACCGCGAAATTCCTACAAATGTCTCCGGCATCGACTAAGTTATCACCCCTCCGCCGAACCGTTATTGCGCTTGGCTAAGCTCTGGAGAGGAAAGGACGCCATGACCTGAAACCTCTCGTAGCAACCCAGCGGGTTCGACTCCTGCCCGGCAAAGGCGAAGCCGGCCAGCCGGAAGCGAGTCTTGCATGGCGTGCGGCAACGCCCGTCGTGAAGCGTAGACAGCAGGTGATGAAGCGGCGGGGTAAGCCTCGAAATCGGTCAATCGACGACGCCATGTGTTCATATGGGTGAAGGCAACTTCATGCCCATGCACAAAGACATGTTTTTCCCCGCCAACCGCAAGTTATCCCTCTTCACCGTGCGGTTGTATACAACACCATCTCAACAATAGTCCTTGCTCACAATAACACGCTCTTCATTTTTCAATCGTCACGCAAGATGTCTGCGAAACGTATCTCACATCATAAACCGTGCCAGATTTTCGGAATATGAACGCAGATAATCCGCAAATGGATGACCCGCACCTTTGGGTTTTGCATGCCAAGTCTCTATATCCCATCCCGACTCGAACAGATCTGACGTGCAAAACACAAACTCCAGGGTATCCGTCAGAAAAAACATGAATTCCTGTAATCTGGTTATCCTGCTATTGGCAAGTATACCACCATGAACGTAGATATTTCTGAGGTCTACAGCTGCATCTGTTACAGCATCGATATTTGGCATGCCGCTACCAATTAGATTAGAGATCAACGAAGATCTGTACCGTATTTTCTCCTTTAGAGATGGTTTCTTTAATCTTCCGAGATAGCCAAGAATCTCACCTCTCTTTGTGCTTTGTGGTAGTTCCTTGAAAATTTTTCTGCTTTTCTGTATTGCAGCGTCCAAGGAATCCTGAAATACGGTATCAGGCGGCAATGCTTCACTCGGCAAAAGATCGAACATGTTTGCTGCTCTCACCATTCGATCAGCATCGTAACTCCTCCCGCGTGCCCATCCAGTCGTAAAACTGATTCGCGCTGTACCCCGCATCTGCTCCTTTTTCAACCATGCTGATAGCAATTGCGAAAATCCGTCTGGATCAACAGCAGCATTTATCAGAATATCACGAAAGTCTGGTTCTCGAATTCCAGTACCCCTTGGGTAATTGGGATACATATTCAAATATACGGCGGACGACTCGGGGCAGGAAGTTTCCGTTTCTGTTATTTTCAATTCCAACAGATTTTGTGGGCGACCCAGAACTGAATGGAAGAGGCGTAACACCTTCCGAATTTCAACGTCCATTTCCCTGACGTTTAGGGAATTGGAAAATTCTATATTGACCACAATTTCGTTTTTTATAGATGCCCCACTGGGGTGACCGCCTACTGCAATGGTTGGTCGATTGCAGGCAGAAATCTTTCCTATAATTGTATCCGCAGAAAAGATTTCCTCTTTACCCGTCCAGTAGGCCAAAACAGGACTATTCCCCTCGAATGGCATTTTGCCAAATATATCCAAGGAAGCGAGTTCATCTGTTCGATCTGGAGGAATCCTCACTGTGCCAAATGAAGTTCGGTCATGAAACAAGGCCATCGCGTCATCGATGACAAACGAAGCTCTTGATATTGCTTTTTCAGACTTGGAATAGTGTCGATGGCCAAGAACGACGAAGTGAGGAAATAGCTTGTAGTGCTGAGAGACGCCACCTTTCCCGTGGAGGTGTTGTTCCTGGATCACAATACAATCGATCAGGGATGCTTTTTTCTGGTTGTCAAGAACGCCGGTGATTGTCTTCCCGTCCAATGAATCTGAATCTATGTTGACAGGATAATTGGTCCATAGATGCAGAACGCTGTCTTCACCATTCAACGAAAGCGTCCCATTCAATTCCTGCTCCGGGCAAACCAAAAAGACACCGTTCCGGATATAGTTTTCTTTTATGTTATCCATTTCGTAGTTTCGTATTGTGTAGATGCTCGATTGACTAAAACACCTTGGCTAGGCACCACGTTCTTCTGTTCGTAATAGCCGCAAGTGCAATAAGTTGAACACTACTTTATCGATCCCCAAGTGTACGTTCTGTCCCTCGCTTGTATCTCCCACCTGTCGCGGCTCCAGGCGGTGTGTACATTTTATTATATAGCGCGAACAAACGCTCCATGTGTTCTCAATTGGAGGCAAACTCGCCCCGGCGGAAAAAGCTCTGCGCAGTCGATCTACAGCGCATCGGCGCACATGATATGCTTGGGTGCCGTCATGGAAGTGCAGGTTTCGCTTTGCCCGGATACGAGACTCAGCTGGTTATTCATTATGTGGCCCATTATCCAGAGCGCTGTCTCGGCGATGCGCGCAGGAAAATCGCTGAGTTCAATTCCGTAGAACTGATCTACGGTGATACGGGAAAGTCCGGACATGTCGAGTTCGCGCTGCGTCTCAGAAGCGCAACAGGCGGAGCACCTCCATCTCAAGTTCGCGTAACTCGAAATAGGCGATGATCAAGAAATTCCAGTATCCACACGTCGGGTCAACAAACCCGATTTCCCAAAACTTTTCTGAAGGCTTCCAGTCACGCGCGTCGGCTATCCTTTCCGGCTTTCAGGTGCGCAATTTTTTCACTCAGATCGTCGAGAAGCTAAGACTCAATGACTGTCAGGATATTCTTCTCCATATTATGGAGTGTCCATGTATGTCTTCATACGCAAGGTCGGCGCGCCGTTGGAAAGGAAAACCGCCGGTTCGTTCATTCTATAGTAAGAAAGTAGCCGTACGGAATTAAAGACATAATTCTCTCTGAAACACATATCACTATATTTTCCAAGACACAAATTTTAAACTGGGAACAAGGCAATCTTAAAATAGATTATTGCCGCATTAGAGCAAACCGAAAATCACCGTCATGTTCCCTTCATCAATTCATCGATACGGTCGGCGATGCGCTGCGCGGGTTCGCGGAGTTGCTCGACGCTCCAGTCTGCGGCGTAACCCTCGGTCACGTCCTGGGGCCGGGCGTGGTTCACCAGCCGCTTCGTGAGCGAGCGCGGCAGCATGAGTTCGCGCTCCGCCACCGTGATGAAGGCGTTGCGCAGCCCGTGGAACCAGAAACGTTTTCCACCTTTTTCTGAAATCTCGCCATAGAACCGCGCAAGGTCCGACACGTGACCGGCCCCGCTTCGAGGAGAGGGGAAGACCCACGAATCCTCGCCATCCGCGAGGCTCCGCTCGAGAATGGCGGCGAGCTGCCGGGTGATAGGAAGCTCCAGTGGTTCTCCGGTCTTGGTTTCCTCGACCCTGAGGGTGCGCCGCTCCATGTCCACCTGCTCCCGCCTCAGGGATACGATCTCGCCCCGGCGCTCGGGGTATTTCATGATTGAGCGGCAAGGATTGCACCCTTCAGGGATCATACCCCAACGCGCTGCCTGTTCGTACATCGCTGAGAGGGTGCGGAGCGCCATGTTCGCGACCGCGGGCGTCTCGTACAGGCTCTCGTGGAACTCCGCCACCTGCGCGAGAGAGAGCGCAGCGCTCGGCGCCCTGCCCAGGGCGGGCAGGACGTGGCGGTTGACCACCGAGCGGTAGAGCGCGGCAGTGGCCAGCTTGCACCGTACCGCGACGTATTCGGAGAGGTAGCGTACGCACACCTCATTCACCGTGGGGCCTGTCTGGAACCGCCTCCTCGCCCGCCTTGACCCTCGCGATGATGTGGGCGGCGCATTTCCTCGCTTCATCGGCGTTGATCACCCCGTGGCGGCCCACCGCCACCCTCTTGGGACCCTCGGGACCCCGCGCCTGGGCGATGTAGACTTTTGAGCCGGTGGGGTAGACCCGCCGAAGCCGGTGAGGTCGCGATCCCAGAAGACAGTGTCTTTTTTTACCTCGAGCTTCCCGACCGCGCGGTTCGACAGTGTTTTCATGGTGGGCTGCTTCATCTCCACCCTACCTCCCACGGCTCCTGATGTGGACACCAATGCTCCCGCCCACCCGTACCGCCGCCTCCCTCTCGGCCTCGCGCATCAAGTGCGCGTAGCGCGCGCTCGTAGCCACGCTCGTGTGCCCGAGCAGCTTGCCTATCGTGTATAAACTCTCGCCCAGCGCCAGCGCCCTCGACGCGTAGGAATGCCTCAGATCGTGGATCCGCACGTTGTCGAGTCCCGCCCGCAAGCGGACGGCCATCCAGGAGTCATCTAGCTTTCCAAGGTGCGTCCCCGGCTTTCTGCTGAGGATGACCCAGGGGTTGCCGGGAAGGCGCGGAAGAGAGGCAAAGAGCCGGACTGCAGGCACTGAGAGAGAAACGGCCCGCGCACCCGCTTTGACTTGCGCGATAATTAGCGCCGCGCGTGAACCTTCGACCGCCGTCATGTTCCCTTCATCAGTTCGTCGATGCGGTCGGCAATTCTTTGCGCGGGCTCGCGTAATTGCTCCACCGTCCAGTCGGCGGCGTAGCCCTCCGTCACGTCGCCGGGCCGGGCGTGGTTGACCAGGCGCTTGGTCAGCGAGCGCGGCAGCATGAGCTCACGCTCCGCTACCGTGATAAAGGCGTTGCGCAGCCCGTGGAACCAGAACTTCACACCCCCCGCCTTCGTGATGCGGGCGTAGTGGGTATATAACTCCTCGACGTGCCCCGAGGCACTCGACAGTGAGGGGAACACCCACTCGCTAAGGTCCGCAGGCATGGCTTCACAGTTCGCCCTTCTCCGGGCCAGGATGACGGCAAGCTGCCGGGTGACGGGAAGCTCCAGAGGTGCTCCGCTCTTGGTCTCCTCCACACGGAACACGCCGGCGCCTGAGTCCACGCGCTCCCAGCGAAGCGGCATAATCTCGCCCCGGCGCATGCCGGTGTAGACCCCGAACCACAGAAGGTCCCTGTGCACGGGGTTTCGTACCGCTTTCTCTATTCCTTCACGCCAGCGCGGCAGCACCTCGGCCGGGGAAGATATCATCCGCCGCTTCTTGCGGTGGTAGCGCCCGCCCCCGGCCAGCCACTGCTCGACCGGGTTGCGAAGACCCTCGTAGTCGACGCAGGGCCTGCGGTAGACCGAGCGCAGGAACGACATGGCCTGATTTGCGGGTACCTCGCCATGGCGTTCGGTGATGACATGGAAGCGGTCCTCGACGTCGCGGCGGGTGACGCCATCGAGTGGACGGGAGCGCCAGTCGCCCAGATAGAGGTTCGCATAGCGGCGGTAGGAGCGCTGGGTCTGCGCCGCCCGTCCGTGGCCGGAATCGATGTAGTCGTCGCAGGCCTCGCCCAGGGTGGGAAGCGAGCGCGCGTCCGCGCGCTCGCCGGCGGGGTCCTCCCCACCTGCCACCCGTCCGAGCAATTCCTGCGCAAGGCGCCGCGCGCGCTCCGGGGTAATGCGGCCGTAGCGTCCGACGACGACGCGCTTGTTGGGCGCCTTGCGACCTCCGGAACCTGCCCGGTAGTTGACGACGAACGATTTCGTTCCCGTGGGCTGGACGCGACAGCCGAATCCGGTGAGTTTGTCGTCCCAGGCGATCCAGGGTTTGTCGGCCGGTTCGAGTGCATCGACGCTGCGTTTGGAGAGCGTGAGCTTCATCTTCGCCATGCGTTTTTGTGTATGTTGTTCCATAAGTCGATTATACCGCGTTCGGCTGAATAGTCAACCCTGTAGTCAACACATGAAAAGAAATCAGAGCGTACAGGAGCGTGTGGCAGAGAGCTTTTGTCCAAATTGAAATCTCTTAATCTATTGATATACATGTTTATTTGTCGTATTTCGTCGAGTCATGGCTACGACTGCTCACTATAGATAGGGAGGTTTGCGACGCGTCCACCGCTCGCGAGATGGTTGATGGTGACGTCGGCGCCGAGACGCCCGATCAGTTCCGCTCTGTTGAGTCCGAATGCCATGGTGATTCTCCTTCAGGTTGTGGTGTGGAAGATAATCGCTTTCGGGAGCCGGAAATCCTCTCTCCCCGACCCCCCGGTTCGCCCTATTCCCTCCTGAACTCCTCCTCACCCCCCGTCTCCGGGTGGAGCGCCTCAGTGCGCAGCTTGCGGATCGTGTACGCGTCGAGTCCGAGTTCTGCGAGCAACTCATCTGGGGTGGGAACATCGACGTCGAAGTCGTTCTCGTACATGGCCAGGCCTCCTCTCGGGTTGTCGCACCCGGCAGCGGGAGCTGGAGACCGCCTCCCTCTCCCTACCGGGCATTTGCCCGGCTCCCCGCTTCGCTCTGTCTCTTATGGGGGAGCACAACTGATGAGAACCGCTCGCAGACACCGCAGGTGGCGCGGCTGCCCGGCCCGACTTCCGCCGCCGCCCACGAAAATATCCGGCCCACCCGGATTCGCTGTTGACTTATAGGTCCGCTTAGAGCAGATTTCCCCATTCGTTAAATCCATCCCATGGACATGAGAACTCCTGGTGGAGTCCGTCGCAATTCCGGAGGCAACTTGAATGTATAAATCCGAACTCATAGAAAAAATCGCCGCCGAAGCGGACATCCCGAAAGCGGCGGCCGGCCGTGTGATCGAGTCCCTGCTCGATTCCGTGACCCGCTCTCTCAAAGGAGGGGAACGCGTTTCGCTCGCCGGGTTCGGCACGTTTTCCGTCTCGAAGCGCGCCGCGCGCAACGGCCACAACCCCCGTACCGGCGAGAAGGTCCGGATCAAGGCGAGCAATGCGCCTCGCTTCTCGGCGGCCAAAGGCCTCAAGGACGCGGTGAAAAAATAAGCGCGGCCCACCTGGCGCCGCGAGGAAAGACCCCGGCCATACGTATGCGGGCTGTACGTACCCCGACGGCAGGCCGGCTGCGCAGCAGGGCGGCTGGCGCCGGACTCTCGATTACGACCATAGCGGGTGTGAATCGACGAGACGCGGGGTGACCCGCTTGAAGGTGATGATGTCCATTCTCTCTCCTTTCATCGGGGCTTCGCTTCCGCGAAGCGGAAGAGCGGAGCGAGCCGTGCGGCGAGGACAGCGGCGCCGAGCGCAGCGAGGTCGTCGTTGAAGTCGCCGCGTTCGGAGACGATGACCGTGGCCGCGACGCCCGCCCGCGTGCAGCATTTGGCCAGGCGTTCCGCCGCCCTCTCACCTTCCATGTCGTTGTCCCGAGCGATGACGAGACGAGAGACCCCCTCGGGCGGGACGAAGGCTCCGAGGCTGCCTGCGGAGAGCGCGGCAGCCGCCGGGACCCGGGGCGCCGCGGTGACGATCGAGAGCACGGTCTCGACGCCCTCACCGACCAGGAGGGTGGCGCCGGGGGCGCCGAAGCGCACGGCGCGTCCGAATACCCGGCCGAGCGCCTTGCGGGAGGGGAGGACACCGGCCTTGGCCTGCGCACCGGGATCGATCCAGGTGCGGTGCACCCCGTGGAGTGCGCCTTCGGTGTCGGTCACGGCGGCGACCAGAGCGGGCAGCCGGCGATCGGCTTCGCGGTGGTAGAGCGCCGGGTGGAAGCGCAGGGAGGGGAATCGGAACCGCGTGATGCCCCGGGCGCGGAGGTAGGCCTCGGCCGGTCCGCTCTCAATCGGGCGACAACGCCGCCAGATGCGCCGCGCCGCTTCCCTCGCGTCGTATGGCGGACCCTCGTCCGGCAGATGAGGGGCAGGCAGGGCGAGGAAGGCGCGGGCCTCGTCCATGGCCGCGCGGAGCGTGGGTGCTACGCAACGGCTGCGGATCAGGTCGAGCAGGTCACCGTGATCCCCGGTGGCCGCGTCGGTCCACTTGCCCGGGATGCCTGGGGGCTTCAGGCGGACGAAGAGAGAGCGCCCGGGCGAGCCGTCGACGTCGCCTGCGACCCAGTAGCGGCCCTGCTTCTTGCCCCGGGGCAGATAGCGGCGACAGACCTCCTCGGCGCGAGAGGCGAGCGCGGCGGCGATCCCGGCCGCGGGAGATGGTGTTCGGGACATGACGGACCTCCTCTGGAGTATGAGCAAAAAAAGAGCCGGCGCGTGAGCGTCCTCCGGCATCACCGGGCCGGCTGCATTGCAATGAGGGCGGCTCAACCGGCGACTTCGCCGTCCTGCGCCGGGCCCATTGTTCGCGCGGCCAGGGTGGACCAGGCCTCCCGGTCCATCCCGAGGCGGGCGTTTAGGCGATCGCAGAAGTTTTCGGCGTCTTCCAGGGTCAGGGCGATGAGGCTGGTGGGGATGCTCCCGCTCATCCCGTCGATGACGAGCCGTATCTCCTGCGGCGCGTCGGCCGGACCGTAGGCCGGGCAGAAGGCGAAGTCGAGGTCTTTCGGCAGTGTGTGTGAGGTCATGGAACGGACTCCCTTGGATGATGTCGGAATCAGAGGCCGCCCCCGGCGATTGACGCCGGGTGGACGGCGATACGGATACGGACGGCGCCCCCCTGGCCATACGTATGGGGCCGGCCGCACGCGCGGGTTCAGTCGGCGAGGGGCCGGTCTTCGAGGACGCGGCCGAGGACGTCTGCGTCGGGCGCAAAGACCCGCGCTCTCCAGGAGACGATCTCGACCGTACAGCCCGCGCGCTTGAGGGCTGTGAGGTGTCGGTCGTCGGGGCCTTCGATCTCCAGGCGCTGCGCCCCCATGATCCGGCGGCGCGCGAGGCGCCAGCCGTTCGCGAGAGTCAGCACCTCGCTGCGTCCCATGACGGCGTCGAAGGCCTCATCGGGATTGAGAGACGGACCGCCGCCCAGTCCGAAGGCGGCGCGCACGGCCCGAATCCCGGTTGCGTCGAGGGCGCGTCCGATCATCGCCTCTCCCGCATCGGTGGCGAGGCGCCGCACCCGCATGTTCTCGGCCCCCAGCCGGTCCCAGACCGGCAGGAGGAGCCCCGTCACGAGCCAGAAGCGCGATTCCCGGTGTGAGGGCAGCGAGTCTACCTCGGCCTCCCAGAGGGAGCGCCATTCGGTCTCCTCCGCCTCGCGCCAGTTCGAGGCATCGAGTTCAGCCCTCGACATTCCCTCCCGCGCGGCGGGCCTGAGAAGCCTTGCGCGTTCCTGCACGCCCCCGTCGTCGAACAGCATCGAGGGCGCGGGCAGGAGGACGGCGGCCCGTTTCGATCGGGCGTTGATGAGGAGCGCAGGCTCCCCGGCCTTCCCGGCTGCATCGAGCGCAGCGTCGGCCGTCGTCGGTACGAGCCTGTCGCAGCGGAGGATCTCGACGAGACCTGTTTCCGCCCCCGTCCCGGGGTGGGTGTAGAGGGTCTCGCGGCCTGCGGCGGTAAGCGAGTCCGCTTGCAGGGTCTCGACGCCGACTTCGTACGTCCCCGCCTCGACGGCCGCCTCGATGTTGGACTCGACGCGGGTTTCGAGTTCCGCGAACAGCGCGTTCTGCTCCGCTATGGGAAGCGCGAGCAGGCGGTTCAGGAACCTCGGCATGGGCGGGAGGTCTTCCTTGAGCGATCCCTCGTAGGTGAGCTTTAAGCCCGTCGCCTCCTCGAAGCGATCGAGGGACCATCCGGGCAGTCCGCCCCGCCACAGGGCGCCGTAGAACTGGCGCAGCGCCGCCCGGGCGTAGGGGCTTTCGAGGTTGTCGCCGGCGCGGAAGAGCGTCGCCTCGCTCCCGGCCATGGCGGCCTGGGAATTGCGCTGTCCGCGCGTGATGGCGCCCAGGGAGTCGAGCCGCCGCGCGATGGTGGCGATGAAGCGCTTCTCGCCCTTCACGTCGGTGGTCACGGGCCGGAACAGGGGCGCCGAGGCCTGGTGCGTCCTGTGGGTGCGGCCCAGTCCCTGTATCGCCTGGTCCGCCCGCCAGCCGGGTTCGAGCAGGTAGTGGACCCTCCGCTGCGTGTTGGCGGCGGAGAGGTCGGCGTGGTAGCTCCGCCCCGTGCCGCCCGCCATCGAGAAGACCAGGATGCGCTTATCACCGTCCATGAAGGCCGCCGTCTCGGCGAGGGAAGCGGAAGCCGGGCGCGCCCGCAAGGTGAGCCGCTCGCCCTGCGCGTCTTGGGCCCTGAGCACGCGCCGTGAGCGGCCCGTCACCTCGGCCACGGCGTCGTGGCCGAAGCGGTGCACGATCTGGTCCAGCGCCGCGGGCACCGGCGGCAAGGATGCCAGCTTCGCAATGAGCGCATCTCGCTTTGCCAGGGCCTCCTGGGAGAGTACGGGGTTCCCATCCTCGTCTACGGCGGGGCGGCTCATGAGGTTCCCCTCATCGTCGGTGAAGGGTTCCTGCAGCTGCACCGGGAAGGCTGCGCTAAGGAAGTCGAGCACGTATTCCCGGGGCGTCAGGTCGATCGATAAATCGTCCCATTCAGAGGCCGGGATCTCCGCGATCCTTCGCTCCATCAGGGCCTCGCCCGTGGAGACGAGCTGGATAACGGCCGAGCGGCCGGCGCCCAAGTCCGCCTCCACGGCCCGGATGAGCGAGGGACACTTCATGGAGGTCAAGAGGTGGCCGAAAAACCGCTGCTTCGCGCCCTCGAAGGCGGATAGCGCGGCGGACTTCGCGTTTTTGTTCAGCGTCTCCTCTCCCTGCATGATACCCGTGGCCTCGAGCGCGTCCTGCAGGTTGGCGTGGATGACCTTGAAGGCGCCGGCGTAGGCGTCGTAGATGCGCCGCTGCTCGGGCGTGAGCGGGTGTTCGAGGATGTCGACCTCGATCCCCTCATACGAGAGGGCCCGCGCCTGGTACAGCCCTAAGGCCTTGAGATCGCGGGCGACGACTTCCATGGCGGCGACGCCGCCCGCCTCCATCGCCGACACGAATTCCTCCCGGTTCTCGAAGGGCGTCTCGCCTGCGCCCCAGAGGCCGAGGCGACCCGCGTAGGCCAGGCCGGTCACGGTCGTGGCGCCCGTGGCCGAGACGTAGAGCACCCGCGCGCCCGGGAGCGCGTTCTGGAGCCTGAGCCCCGCCCGTCCCTGGGCGGAGGGTTTGACGGCGCCGCGCGAGCCCCTGGAACCCGCGGCGCCCGCCATGGCGTGGGACTCGTCGAACACGATCACGCCCTCGTACCCGTGGAGGTCTTCCTCCTCGAGGCTCCCCGCGAGCCAGGCGACCACCTGCTCGATCCGCGACGCCTTGCCCTCGCGTGCCGGCGCCCTGAGCGTGGCGTAGGTCGCGAACAGGACCCCGCTCTCTTGCGGGATGTCGGCCCCCTGGCGGAAGTTGCCCAGCGGGATCACGTCATCGAAGAGTCCTCCGAGGGCGGCCCAGTCCCTGCGCGCGTCTTCGAGCAGGTTGGCGGAGGCCGAGAGCCATAGCGCCTTCTTTCTCCCCCGGAGCATGTTGTCGAGTATGACAGCCGCCACCTGGCGGCCCTTGCCGCACCCGGTGCCGTCGCCCAGCATCCAGCCCCGGCGGAACCGTACCGACGCCGAGAGGACTTCGCCGTCCTCCGTTACGGCTTCGGCGACCGTGGGTCCGCCTTCCTCCTCATATCGACGGACCGTCTCCCACCCGGCGCCGACCCGGTAGCGGGCCGAGAGGTGGTTCTTGTGGGCTTCGCCGGCCAGGACGACGCTCTCGAGCTGGGCGTCCGAGAGCAAGCCTTCGGCCACGACGCGCTCGGGCAGCAGCGGGCGGTGCGAGGGCTTTGGGTGTGCGACGGCGGCCATGGCGGCGGACTGGACGAGGGGCGTGGGATGCGCCACAGCGCCCGGGAGGTGGACGACGCCCGGCTTCCAGGGCGCGTAGGGGCCTGCCGTCTCGTCCTCACCGCACGGCGGGGCCGTCTCGTATGCGAGTTCGGTGACCGCTCCCTGGTCGTGGGTCGCTTTGGACGTCGGCCGCGCGTCTCGCTTGCGTTTCCTCTCCTGCCTCGCGGGCCGCGGCGAGGTCGTGTTTCCAAAGAGATCAGCGGCGGGTTCGGGCGCCATGCGCGGCGGGACATCCGCCGTGACCGCATCGAGCAGTTCGGCGGCTTCCGACGCGCGGTTTTCCGGGTCGACGGCGACGCCGGGTTCTTCGCTCTTTTCGATCACGGTGAGGCGCGTGTCGAACGTGGTCCCGCGCCTCGCGTAGGCGCGTCCGTCGATCGCCGTCGTGAAGACGACGCGAGCGGGCGCCTCGATGGAGGAGAAGGAGGCTTTCCAGGCCGCATCGCCCGGGACGCAGCCCGCCGACGTGACGGCGACCAGCCGCCCGCATGGTCTCAGCGCGCAAAAAGCCGAGCGAATGTGGCGGAGGTCCGCGTCATGACGCACCCGGGCGATGCCCGGCGTCGCCGAGAACGGCGGGTTCATGAGGACGACGTCCGGCCGAACCCCGGGGAGGCGGTCGGCGACGGCCTCCGCGTCATGGCGGGTGACGCCCGCATTCGGGAACAGGAGAGCAAGGAGGCCGGCCCGGACGCTCGCTATCTCGTTCAGGTGGAGCGCGCCTTCCCCCCCGAGCGCGCACTGCGCCATCACGGCCAGCATCCCGGTCCCGGCGGATGGTTCCAGGACGACGTCACCGGGGCGGATAGCGGCGGCGCGGGCGGCGGCGTAGGCCAGGTTGAGCGGGGTCGAGAACTGCTGCAGGCGCACCTGTTCTTCGGAGCGCTTGGTGTGGGAAGGTTCGAGGGCGGCGATTCTTTCGAGCATGGCCAGCATGGCGGCGGGACCCTCCGCTCCGGCCCCCGCGCGGCGGCGCATGGCCCGGCCGTAGCGCTGTAAGAAGAGCACGACGGCGGCTTCCGCCGCTTCGTAGGCGTCCTTCCAGACCCAGGCGCCCCCGGCGTCACTTCCGCCGTGTGCGCCCGTCATGGCGTCGCGCAGCGCGTTCGCATCGAGTGGGCGTCCCGCCGCCAGGACGGGCAGCAGGGTCCGGGCGGCTTCCAGGAGCGCATCGGCTTCGGCGGGCTTTGTGGAGCGGGCGGCACGCGGACGCACCTCCGCCGTCAGGGCTTGCGGCATGGCTCTCTCCTCGGTTGTCGTGGGAATGAGGGAGGCCGTCCGGGGGATCGCTCCCCCGGGACCTCCCGGAACGCCCCGGCCGGGCCGGACTCGGCCTCTACCCGGCGCGGTCCGAAAACGTGTCGTCTTAAGTCGGGCCGGCGCCCCGGAGCTTCGTGACGAGGCTCTCGATCGTGGCGGAGTCGGCGCCGCACGCCTCGCCCCAGCCTCTGAGGTTGCGCTCGAAGTCCCTGAGGCTCCCGAGGTGCGCGTTGAACAGCGGATCGGCGTCGGTGGCGGCGAGGACGCTGTCCCCCGCGAGGGCGACGCCCGTGATGGCGGGCTCCGTCATGGGCGGCAGCTCCAGCAGCCAGCAGAGAAAGGCCTGAAACATCGGCGAGAGGTTCTCCCCGCGTCTCGGGTCCATGGGGTGTGTGGCCGCAGTCCGGGATTCGGTGTCGGGCATGGCTTTCTCCAGAATGTGTATGGGAAACGGCTCGCTCAGCCGCAGGCGGCTGCGCTCCTGCGCCCGGCGGCGTCGAGTTCGGGGCCGTATTCGACGATGCGGCCCGCATTGCGGGCGGCCTCGGCGTAGACGGCGAGGGTGAACTTTCCTTCGAAATACAGGTCGCGCTCGACTCCTAAGCCGAACGGCCCCTGGAAGGCTTCGAGCTCACGGAGAGAGAAGCTCCCGATCTCCGGTGTGCCGAAGCCGAGATCGGCGAGGCCGAAGGCTATGGACCCATCCTCGGGGTCGAGTTCGCTCAAGAGCCAGGTCCCTGCGCCGCAGGGGTTGAACAGCTTGACCACGGGGACGTGGTCGGCGCCGCGACGTGCGCCGTTTGCGAGCAGCGTTTCGCGCTGATCCGGTGTGATGAGTTCCATCGGCGTTCTCCTTTAAGTGAAAGACGTGTGTGGAACGAGGGGTCCGTGCTGTGCTCAGAAGCCGAGAACCCGGACCCGCGCACGTCCCCCGGTTACGGTGACGTCGGGCACCGATCTGCATCGGCGCTCTCGACGGCCTTCTCCAGTGCCTCCTCGAGCGTCTCCGCCTCCACGGTGAGCGTATCTGTGAAGCGGGCCGCGTATCCGCACCGGACGGTCCAGGGCTTTTTCATGGAGATACCTCCTCTTCGGCCAGGTCGACGCCGACTGCGCCGCCTCGCACGGTGATGGTGACCGCGCGGTCCCTGGGGATGAGCCAGAACAGTTCGCGCCGCACCGCACAGGCGATCGTGCGCCTGAGCGCCTCCTCTTCCGAGCACAGGAGACCGATGGCCAGGTGCAGGGCTTCCTCCTCGAAGCGGGCGCGCTGCGTCTCCCAGCTGTCGGCGTCCGCCTCGTCCGATGGCGAAAACCAGGCGTCGCGCAGGACCTCGGCGAGGTCGGCCGGTTCGATGGCGCTGCCCGCCGTAACGAGCGGCTCCACGTCCGCGAGCCAGGCCCATGCCTCGCCCGCGAAGGCGAGGTCGGCGTCGAGCGCGATGGTCTCGCTCGTACCCTCCGGGCCCTCGACGCCCAGGCTCATGCGGATCGCGTCCGGCCTCGGGAAAGGCTTATTGGACGGTCCTGACCGCTCGGGCGGGGCCTGAAAATCTTCGAGCGGACGGGCTTCGCCGCCTGCCGCGACATCGGTACTGACGTCCTTTATGCGTGGGAGCGCGTCGTACCAGGGGTATCCCTCGAACCTCCGGTCGGCCTCGAAGAGCCGCGGCGCCGTTCCGCCGCGCTCGGCGGCGCGCCAGAGCGTCTGCGCTTCGGGGGGTTCGTGTTCCGTATCCATAACGAGCGCGTCGGCAGGCAGGGGTTCGGGAGACGGTCCCGCGAGCCAGTTGTCGATATCGGCGATAGGAGGCCGCCAGGGGCGCAGCGCAGGTGACGGCGCCGGCAGTTCGACGCCTGCCGCACGCGCGCGCTTCCACTCCCCGAACCCGATGACCGGCGCGGTCTCGGCCCTGGCCATCGCCTGGTAGATCGCGGTACGCGCCGCTTCGCGCATCTCCTCCAGGAAGGGCGTCTCGACCGCCTCCTTGCGCGCGGGCAGGACGAGTTCGAGTCCGGGACAGTCCCGGACTTCGGCGCGTACCGACCAGGCCGGACCGTCGACGGGATGGACGGTGGGCAGGCGCACAGGCAGGACCAGGCCGTGGAAGTTCAGGTCCGGTTCGTCGCGGTAGCGGCTTCTGTCCGCGAAGACGCCGAAGGCGAGGCCTCGCCAGGACTCGGTGTGGACGGCGTTTTCGAGAAAATCCCGGCGCGGGAGGGCCTCGCCGTCAAGCGCGACCGGGAGGGGGTAGTGCCGGGCCGCGTTCTCGAGCGTGCGCCGGATGACCTCTCGATTCTCTTCCGTACGGAAGCGCACCGCCGTCCCGTGGGGCCGGGGCGCCTCCTCGTCGGGGACGACTATCGCCTCCGCCTCTCCCAGGAAGTGGGCGGGCGTGAGTTCGACGCGCCAGCCGGCGCCCGGGCACGCCCTCGATGTGACCGTGCAGCCGCGGCTTGCCAGGCTTAAGGCTCCCATCCCCGCCGCGTCCTCGCGTCTCACCAGTTCTTCGCTCCAGCCGTTCTCGCCGAAGGAGAGCAACACGGCGGGGTCGGCGATCCCGGCCCCGTCGTCGGTTATGGTGATGGCCTGCGCGCCTGCCGCCTCCTCGATGGTGACGTGGAGGCGCGTCGCTCCCGCCCGGCGGCTGTTCTGGAGCGCCTCGGTGAAGACATCTGCGAGACCGGCGGCGTACATCCTCGTGACGCGACTCAAAGCGCCTTCGTGGATACGGGCGCGGATCCGCTCGGGGTGCGGCGAAACATTCGGTGTATCGTTCATGTCCTGGACTCCATCGGTTGTGAAAACGAAAAAGCGCCCCGCAGCAAATGCCGCGGGGCGCCGTTCTGGACGTGTTTGCGGGTCAGTCCCCGCGCAGGAACTCCGGGATATCGGTCCCTTTGCCGTTCACGGCGTCGAATCCCTGCACGATCACCCTCGGGCTCCCGTCCACGGTGGGGACCGCGTTCATCGCGTCGATCGCCTGGGCGATGTCCCCGCCCGCCGGGGCGTCGCCTCCGGCGGTATCGTCTGCGGAGGGGCCGGATTCCGCGCCGGTGGGAGCATTGCCTTCGTTTGCTCCGGAGGCCTCTTCATCGACGGTCTCTGGTCCGGTTTCTCCGGCTGGTGGGTCTTCTTCCACGGCCTCCTCCACCCGGCCTGAGTCGAAGGGCGCGAACCCGGGCGGCGTCCAAGCAAGTGCGGCGGTGTGCGCCCTTTCTTTCAGTCCTTCGGGCGGGTCGGCGGCGAAGGCCTCCTCCATCGCGCGGGCGAGGTCCGCCTTCTTGTACTTCGCGCGGGCGGAGGCCCAGACGGGACCCAGGGTCGCGCGCGCGATGGCGAGGATGCGGGCCTTCGTGATGCGCGACCAGAACATCGCGGCGCCGGGCCGCACATGTTTCGCGAAGTCGATATCGAGCCTGGCGACCGTGGCCTCGAATTCGGGCCGGGCGTCCGGCTCGAAGGCGAGCTGTCCCTTGAGCGAGCGCGCGACCGCCGCCGCGTACAGGGCCTTTTTCTCCACTTCGGGCAGCGCCCGCATCGCCGCGAAGGCGGCGTCTTCGTCCTCATCCTCCATCCAGTCGAGTGAGAGGCCCGAGCGATCTGCGAGCATGGCCTCGCCAGGGCTCCAGGCGGCGAAATCCTCGTCGTTTGCCCGCGACGGCGGCCGGTCGGATGTCTCTTTGAAAACGATATCCAGGGCTTCGGTCCGGTAACCGTCCGAGAAGGCGGCACGGGCGAACTGGAAGAGCGTCAGGTCGAAGGCCGCCTCAAAGTCCCCCGACAAGTGCGCCTTGACGAGCGACGTTCGGACGGCGCGCAAATCATCGGCGAGTCCGACCCCTATCCCGGTCTCCTTGCGCGCCTGAACGCGCGGGTCGGGGGGCGCCGCGAGCGGCGCGTCCACCCGGCCCGGGTCGGCGCCGTTCGCCTCTCCCGCGTCCGTGCGCTCGGGCATGTCCTCAGGCTTAACCAGGCCTTCGATTATCTTAAGCTCGCCGTCATAGCCGACCGTGGCGATGCAGCCCGCCAACTCGTAGTCCCCCGGCCGGAACGCGGCCCGCGCCTCAACGGCTTCATCGATCGCGCGAACGCGACCCCCGATCGCTTCGGCCTCCTGGCCGAGTTCGTCCGTCCAATCCTCCTCGTCCATTTCGACGAGTTCATGGTGTCGAGCCCACAGCCTCTCCCGTTCGGCCCGCTCCTCCTCGGTGGGAGCACCCGGCTCGGGGTGGATCCGTCCGAAGCCCGAGATCGCGCTCCAGTCGGCCTCGAGCACCGCCTCGGCCCACTTCCAGCGCGACTTGAGTCCCTCCGCCACCACACGGAGTTTTTCTGTCGCGAGTTCATTCAGGAGCACGGGGTCGTTGAACCATATTCCCCGGGCGTCTTCTTCCGCGAACAGGTCCCGCGTGAGCGTCCCGCCAGCTGCCTCGTAGGCTTCCTCCCCCACGAAACGCGCCACGGCGGAGACGGCGGACACGCTTTCCTCCGTCAGCTTGCCCCTCACCTGCCAGCCGCTCGGGCGGTAGCCCTGGGCTTTCACCCCCTCCCAGACCGCCATCTGGCGGGCGTGGTCGGTCGTGACCGTGAAGGCTTTCAGGGTGTCGAGGTCCATCTCCCCTGCCCGGTAGGCGTCGAGCAGTTCGGGTGCCGCGCCGCCGAGACTCAGGCGCTGCTCGATCAGGCGTTCCGTCATGCCGAAGCGCGCCGCGATGGCGGATACGGAGACCCCCGAACTACTGAGCTTCCCGAACGCGACGACCTGGTCGGCAGGGTGCATGGCGACACGCACCACGTTCTCGGCGAGGGATAGTTCTCCTGCGTTCTCCACGGCCCCGGTCACCCGGCAGGGCACGGGGTGGTCCGCGTCCAGCACTCCTTCTTCTGCGAGCGCTTGCATGGCTGCCAAGCGGCGTCCGCCGGCGACCACGGCGCAGCGTTCGCCTGAAGCCTGCCCCGGACCTGATCCGGGGTCCTCTGTCCTGACGATCAGGTTCTCCAGTAAGCCGTGGGCCGCGATGGAGGCTTTGAGCTCCGCGAAGAAGGCGGGGTCGGCCGGGGTCTTGCGGACGTTCTCCGGCGCGAGTTCCAGCCGGTCGAGCGGAATGGAACGGATAAGCGGTTCAGCCTGAGCCATACGAATTTCCTCCTGTGGATGGGATGGGAACGTGCCGGGAGCCCTCTCGGACTCCCGAATTACACCCCCGCCCCGCCCGGCTCGGCCTCCCGGCGGTGAGAGGCGAGTTGCAGGAGATATGAGCGATTCCCGGGGCGCCTGCGTTCAGCGTCGATTGAACCACGCAACAGAGGCTACGGGCCGGTTTTACAGGTGGTTCGGAGAGGGTGCGGGTTGTTGGAATCCCGGCCGGCGGGTGCGCAGCTTTCGATGACCGGTGGCCCCCGGGTCAGGTTTTCACCCCGATTCCACTCTCCTGGCCATCATCGGCGGAATCCGTTTTTCCCGTGATGCCGCGCGGCGCGCCCGTGAATTTCAGGTAATCAGGTTTCCCGCATGGACCTGTGTTGCGGGTCATTTATTTTCGTATTATATTCGTATATCGGGTTCAAGCGACAGCTTCTCTCCCGTACGGAGTCGCGGGGGGCTCCGCTTCGCTCCCGTACGGAGTCGCGGGGGGCTCCGCTTCGCTCCCGTAAATGCCGTCGCTGTGGAGAAAAATCACTTTTTTTGCCATATCCCTGCGCAGCCGTTCGCAGATGAGAGCGGGGGTGGCAAAAAATCGCAGGAAACTAGATATATTTAGTTATTGATAATAATAATTGTATTCATATATATTTATCGCATGAAGACACTTGCTCATCACACAGAGATTCCCCTGGTAGACAAATTGAACCGCTGCGTTGCCGCGTGGTGCGCGCGCCACGGCGTGAGTGCGAGATATCTCGGGAGGGCCGCGCTCGGAGATCCGGGTTTCGTGGACGAACTGCGCCGGGGACGCTCCGTAGGGATGAAGACGGCGGACCGGGTGCTCGCCTTCATGGGAGAGGCTCCTCTGGGACCGGCCTTCAGGAGCGAGGTCGAGGCGTTTATGGCCTTGACGGATACCAAGCCGCGGGTGCTTGGCGAGGAGGCCACGGGCAGTCCTTCCTTCGTGTGGAAACTGCGCCGCGGGTATTCGCCGCGGCTTGCCACGATTGAGCGGGTGCGCACCTGGATGGCTTCGCACGTGAGCGAAGAGGATCTGAGGGTTATCCGCGCCCGGGTGGCGGATACGGCCGAGGTGAAACCTTTCCCACGGGCATCCTGCCCGCAGACTACAGGGGTCCCGACTGGCGGGACCGAGACAGAAGGAGAGATGCACATGAACGAGAACGGCAAGCATTACCTGAGCACGCGGGAGGCAGCGGACTGGCTGGGCCTCTCGACGAGGACGCTGGACCGCTACCGCGTGAGCGGGGCGGGGCCTGCGTTTCATCGTTTCGGTTCGCGGGTGCGCTACCTGCTCGCGGACCTCGAGGCCTGGGCCGCTGCGCGGAGGCGGACCTCCACCTCGGACGACGGAAGGAGGGTTGCGTGATGAGAACGTATCTCAGGGGAAAGCATCTGCTCGCGGCGCTCGTCTGGACGCTGTGTGAAGTGGAGGCTGTCTTCGCGACGACGGACACGACGTTCGCGGGTCCGCTCGGCACGGTTACGGACATCGTCTCGGGCACGGGCGGACAGCTGGCTGCCGCGCTCGCGGTGGGCGCCGCCCTGGTGGGTTCGGTGCTTCGCTTCAACGCCGCGCAGATCGCGGGCGCGGTGGGGGTGGGCATCGCGGCAGGCGCCGGGACAGGAGTCGTCACCGGTCTGGTCGGAACGGCGATCATATGAGGGGGACGTATGAACGATCAGGCGAAACACGCGATCCCCGCCCGTCTGGACGACCCGGAGCGCTGGCTGTTCTGGACGCTCGACGAGGCGGCGGCGCTCCTGGCGCCCGCGGTGCTGGGTCTGGCGGCGAACGCCTTCGTGACGGGACTCGTCGCGGGGCTCGGCGGCTGGGCGCTGCTTCGCCGCGCGAAGCGGGGCGGTGGGGCCGATACGGCGCTGTGCGCCCTTTACTGGTTCCTGCCCGGCTTTGCGCTCGGCCTCAAGGCAGCACCTCCGAGCCACCTGCGCCGCTTCACCGGATGAGGAGGCTCTAGGGTATGAAACGAGAACTCATGGAAACGGAGCGCAGACGCGTCAGGGACGGCCGCGCCGCTCTGGCCGTTCTGCTCGGCCTCTCGCTGCTGGCCAACGTTACGCTGAGCGCCGGCCTCGCATCGGTCGAGCGGACGACGGTGCTGGTGCCAGCCGTCGTGGGACCTGCGTGGGAGGTGGGCGGCGGACGGGCGGGGGCCAAGTATCTCGAAGACGTGGGCCGCACCGTCGCCGCGACGCTCCTGACCCTCACGCCCGAGAACGCAGGGCTGGCCAGGGAAGCCGTGGCGCGGATGAGTCATCCATCGGCCCGGGGCGCGATAGGCGCATGGGTGGCGGCCGAGGCCGCGCGCATGAAGGGACGCGACCTCTCGACGGCGTTCTATCCCGGCCGGGTCGAGGCGGACCCTGCGGGACTGACGGTCCTCGTGAGCGGGGAGCTCGCCACCTGGATGGGACGCGAGCGGATATCGCGCGAGCGAAAGCGCTACCGGCTCTCCTTCCGCATGGACGCGGGCCGCATCGGCCTGCTTCGTTTCGAGGAGATGGAGGATATGAAATGACGAGGAATTTCTGGACGACTTGCGCCGCATTGTTACTGACGGCGTTCATGTTCCGGGCGATCCCGGCGTCCGCGATGCAGATACTGGAAGCCGCCGACCATGCCGAACTCGTGGCGGTGGTCTCGGACCGCGCGGTGAGCCGGATAACGCTGGCGAACGATCGGGTCGCGCGCGTGATTAGAGGAGCGGCGGGTTTCGCGGTGGAACACGATGCGGCACGAGGGGACCTCTATCTCAGGCCTCTTAAGAGCGCAAGCGCAGACCCCGCGCAAGTGACGCTCTTCATCGGTACGGCGAAGGGTTTCACCTACAAACTCTCGCTCAGGACGGTCGCGCGGGATTCAGCGCAGATACTGATCCGAAACGCCGCCGCGACCCCGCTGACGGAAGGCCCGGTAGTGGGAGATGGCCGCGTGGGCGCGCTCGTGGCGCTCGTGCGCGCCGTGGCGCGGCGCGAGGTTCCGCCCGGCTACGTGGTCGAGACGATCTCCGGCGCGCCGAGAAAGGACGGCCTCTCGCGGCTGGAAATCTGGCGCGGACGGAAGTTTATTGCGCGCGTATACGAGGCGGACCCGGGTCCGGGGGATGACCCCGAAACCCTCGTACGAGGCATGGCGCCGGGCGTCGCCGCCCTGTGGCGGTCTTTGCACGCAAGCGGTCCATCGGGCGGACGGATCGTCGTGGCGGTGCATGAAACCTACACGACGGAGGCGCGCGATGAGCGATAAGGAGAAGACCCGGGTGGACCCCGAGAGCCGGAAGAACAGGAACCGGCAGCTTCTCCTGTTCTCGGTTCTCCTCACGACGGTCCTGTTCGCCCTGGCGCTTTGGCTCTCGGCGGGAGGGGGCGGCGCGCCCCCGAAGCCCGTGAGCGGCGTCCGGGCGGAACTGGCGGGAGCAAAGTCTGCGGAGACGGTTTGGATCAGGCGTTCGGAGTCCCGCATCGGGCAGATGGAGGCGCAGCTCAGGGACCTCGATACGAAGAACAAACGCATCGATGCGGAGAACGCCAGGCTCCGCGAGCGTATCACCAAGGACGCAGCGGACGGACGACTGGTGATTGACCGCCAGGCGGCGGCCATCGACCAACTGCGCAGGAAGCTGGCAGAGCGACCCATAGCACCCCCTCAGGCCAAACAACCC
This sequence comes from bacterium, assembly GCA_965213625.1. GTDB lineage: Bacteria > UBA8248 > UBA8248 > UBA8248 > UBA8248 > Bin107. Next base: position 4,095,760 of record CBDBZU010000004.1, on the reverse strand, counting down.
GCCCGGGGCGCCGGAATGAAACGTCCCGCCCGGGGCGAGAAGATTCCCCCGACCCGGTCTGCGCCCATGATCCTCGAATTCGAAAAACCATCAAAGGGAGGTTCCGCTGCAGGCGCCCGGCCGCTTTCCTGGTGGCTGCCGGCGGGCGCCTACGCGGAGGCAATCGTGCTCGCGGGGGTGGACGCCTCGGTGGGCGTGTCCTCACAGGGCGACCCCCGGCCCGTGCTGCTCAGGCTCACGGGCAGGGCGCGGAGCGCGGCGGCTGCCGGCGTGGCGCTGGAAGCGGACGTCACGGGCTGTACGCTCACGGGAGCGGCCTACGGGGACCTGTCTTCGGAAAAAGTCTACGTGCGGCTTAGGACCATGACCTGCTCAGGTCCTGATCCGGACACCGTGATTGAGACGAGGGTGACGGGCTTCGTGGCGGGGGGCGGCAAGGCGGGCGTACGGGGACCCGTGGTGAGTCGGGAGGGGGCGCTGGTCGAGAAGGCGTTCCTCGCCGGCCTGGTATCGGGCGCAGGCGAGACGGCGGCCGGCATGCTGCGGGTCCCCACCGGGGCCGAGGGGTCCGAACGCGCGGACCTGGGCGAGCTGGGCCGCGCGGGACTCGGCGCCGGCGCGGGTTCCGCCGGCCGCAGGGTGGCGGACTACCTGATCAGGCGCGCCGAGCAGTACCAGCCCGTGATCCAGCTCCAGACCGGCACGCGGGTCACGGTGGTGTTCATCGAGGGCGCGCGCTTAGACGGCAAGGACGACAAGAAAACCACGAACCGGAGGAACAAAAAATGAAAATAACAAAATTTCATATGCGGGCGCTCGCGCCCCTCTTGCTGGCGGCGCTCCTCACGGGTTGCGCGGGCAGCGGCCACGTGGGCGAGTCCTGGCAGTGCCCCCTCGCGCAGGGGACGGCGTGTCAGAGCGTCACCGAGGCGGATCCCGCCGCCCGTGCGCCGGGAGAGGGACGGGAGACGAAATTGCCCGCTCCCCCTCGCCCCAAGGAAACAAACGGTTCCTCGGTCCTGAGCGGCCTCATTGCCTGGTTCGTGGACCTCATCCGAGATGCCGGACAGGACGAACAGGAAGTAGCCACGGCGGAGCCTCTGGTCGCGCAACCGGCGCAGGCGCCGCCGGCCATGGTGGAACCTCTATCCACTCAGGCGATCAAGGGGCCCCTGATTGCTCAGAATGAACACCTTCGCACGAAAGAACGGGTCGCGCGCATCTGGATCGCGCCCTACGTGGATACTGGGGGCGTCTACCGCGAGGGCCACTGGGTGCGCGTCGTGGTGACGCCCGCGCGCTGGAGGCTGCCGTGATCGGGCGCTTTAAGGATATCTTCGGCGGAGCGGACGCGCTCGCGCCCCGCGCGCTCCCGGCCATGCCCGCGCCCCTGGTGGATCTTCTCCCCTGGCGGGCCTGGGACGAGTCGGGGGAGTTCTACGTGAACGAGGGCGGTCTGGGCTTCGTCCTGGAAATCCCGCCCTTCGCGGGCGTGGACGAGGGGACGCTGGACGCGCTCGCGGGAACGCTGGCCGACTCGGCGCCCGAGCGCTCGGTGGTTCAGGTGATCCACTGGGCGAGCCCCCGTTACGGGCAGGCAATCTCGCAGTGGGCGGGGCCGAGGGAGACGGCGGGCGGTCTCCTGGCCGTGATGGCGAAGCGCAGGGAAGCGCTCCTGAGAGGCGCCGGCTGGCGTCCGCTCCACGCGGGCGGGCCGCCCTTTACGCTGAACGACTGCCGGGTGTTCCTCACGGCGAGCCTGCCGGGAAGGCCGGGACCGGAGCCTGAGACCGCACTCGGCGGCTTTCGGCGCGCACTCGAGGGCGCGCTGGCCTCGATCGGGACGTGGGCGCGGCGGACGGAGCCCGACGAATTGTTGTCACTCGCCGCGGAACTGACGGCGCCCGACATCGAAGGGGCGTACGACGGGGGCCTCATGCGGCCCGAGAGGCGCTGGTCGCCGCGCGACCCGCTCCATCTGCAATGCGCCGCCCCCGGACGGGCGATGAGCGTCACGCCTGCGGGCCTCCTCTTCCACCATCCGGATGGCGCCGACGTCGCCGTGCGCGTCCTGACGGCGCGCGCATATCCGGAAGTATGGCCCGGCTGGCGGGGAAACGCCCTGATAGGTGATTTCTATCGCGACTTCTTACAACCCGGCGCGCCGGTCCTGACCGCGCTCACCGTGATGATGGGCGAGGCGGCGGACGGCGAGCGAGCGTTCCTGAAGTCCGCCCGCGCAACGCAGCAGGCCGGGACGGGAATCGCGCGCTACCTGCCCGGATTGCCCGAGAAAGCGCGCGACTGGCGTTTCGTGACCGAACGTCTCAAGGAAGGCGAGCGCCTGGTACGTGCCTGTTACGCCATCTGCGTCTATGCGCCGCCGGACGCGATGGATGAGGCCGAACAGGCGGTGCGCGCGATCTACCACGGCCAGGGCTGGCGGCTGGGTGCTGAGCGCTACGCCCACCTCCCCGCCTGGCTCTCCTGCCTGCCCATGGCGCCTGCGGGAGGTCTCGATTCAGACCTCGCCCGCCTGGGCCGGATGAAGACGCTGCTCACTTCCTCGGTCGTCAACCTGGCGCCCGTACACGGGGAGTGGCGCGGCCAGCGGCAAAATTCCGACGCCCCGCCCGCTCTGCTTCTCGTGGGCAGGCGCGGCCAGCCCGCCCCCTGGTCCCCGTTCGCGAACGAGGCGGGAAACTACAACGTGGCCGTCACGGGGAAGTCGGGTTCGGGCAAATCCGTCCTGATGCAGGAACTCGTCGCAGGCATCGCCGGCGCGGGAGGCGAGGCCGTCGTCATCGACGACGGGCGATCCTTCCAGCATACGGCCGAGGCGCTCGGCGGCGCCTTCATCGCCTTCGGCAAGGACCCGGCGCGGCTGAACCCCTTCGCCATGATCGACAAGGAGACCGCCGCGAGAGATGGCGACTACCGGGAGGAGTGCTTCGCCATGCTGGCCTCGGTCATAGGCCGGATGTGCCGGAGGCGCGGTCGGATCGACGACGTGGAAGCGGCTCTGATCGATGAGGCCATCGCGCGCGCCTGGGAGGAGGCCGGAAACGACGCGGATTTAGGGTTAGTGCAGAAAAATCTCGAAGCCGCAGGGGACAGGCGAGCCTCGGATATGGCGTTGGCACTCGGTCCCTGGCGGCCGGGCGGCGCGATGGGAAGGCTCTTCGAGGGAGGCGGGACGCCCGCGCTCGACGCCGCGCTCACCGTGTTCGAACTGGCGGAACTCAAGGGGCGCGGCGACCTCCAGGGCGTGGTCCTCATGCTCGTGGTGTTTCTCGCGACGCAGCGGATGTACCACGGGCCGAGGACGCGGCCCAAGGCCATCGTTATTGATGAGGCCTGGGATTTGCTCTCGGGCGAGGACAGCAAGGCGTTTTTGGAGGGCGCCGCAAGACGCGCTCGCAAATACCGGGGCGCGCTCGTCACGGGCACCCAGAGCGTGAACGACTACTATGCGAATCCCGCCGCGCGGGCGGCCTGGGACAACTCCGACTGGGTGATTTTTCTCGCACAGAAGGACGAGTCCGTCGAACTCCTGAAGCAGGAAAAACGCATCCACTGCGACCCCGGGATGGAGCGCGCGCTCAAGAGCCTGGCCACGGTGGACGGGCGCCATGCCGAACTCGTGCTACACGGCCCCGACGGCTGGCGCGTCGCGCGGCTCGTCCTCGACCGGGTGTCGGGCGCGCTCTACTCCTCGCGTGGACCCGCCTTCGCTGCGATCGAGAAACTGAAAAGTGAAGGCCTCACGACGGAAGAAGCCGTACTGCGAATCGCGGATGAGGGTTTCCCGGAGGAGACTTCAGCCGAGGGCGAGCAATGAGTCATCCATCGCAAGATTATCAGTATGAACACGAAAAGGAGAACACATGAACGCGAAAAAAAAACCATCCACACAAGGTGCGGGTGCTGCGGGTGAGAAACCCCTCGCCTGGCCGGGGGATCCCGAATCGCTGACGCCCGAAGACGTCGACTTCGAAGCCGTGGCCCACGTGCTCGCCAACACCTGCAGGAGGGGTGGGCGGCTGAGGCGCTATCACTCGATCGCGGCGCACGGGGTCGCGATGAGCGAGGCGATTGAGGACCTGGCCGCCACTACGGGAGGCGACGTGAGGGAGGCGGCGCTCCTGGCTCTGCTGCATGAGGCCGCCGTCGCCTGGTTGGGGTCCGGCGGCGCCCCCTCGCGTCGCTCGACGCCGCGGCTGAGACGGCTCGGTGAAAAAACGGACCGCGCGGTGCGCGAGGCGGCCGGACTCGGTGCAAAGCCGGCTTCAGCGCCTGCGGAACTCGTTCGCTTCGTGGCCCGGATGGCCGATGCGGCCGAGGCGCGCGACGTGCCGGGAGCGGGCGCGAATGCATCCCCGCTCCTCACCTTCCCGCCGATTGAGAGAAGGATCAGGTCCCTTGCTCCAGACCGCGGGGCGAGGCTCTGGCTCGAGCGCCTGAACGCGCTCAGGGAAACGCCAGGATCGGGCGCGTCCAAAACGAATGCGCCGGGCGAAGATGACCACTCGACACGACAGGAGGAACCACATGCCACGCAAGCACAAACGCCAAAAGAGGAAGACGGGACGCCCCGGGCGGGAGGTTCGCGCGATGCAGCCTGATCGCAGGCAGCGCTCTAAGCCTGAGCGCTTCATTCGGGTGTACGAGGACGCCGACGCCGTGTTCCGCGCCGCGATCGCTTCGGGCGTGCTCTCGGCCGACGCAGGTGAGCGCCTCTATGCAGGCCGGTTCCACTACATGTTCCATGACGAGGAGGGAACGGCGTGGTTCAGGCGTCATGACGCCGCGGAGTGGGTCGAGATGGATGATGCGCTTTGCGCCGCGGGGGATCGGCCATGAAGGAGTTTTCCGCCATAGCGGCCGCGCTGCTTCTCGCGGCGGGCGTCGCCGCCGCCGTCTCGGCCGGGACAGTGAGGTTCGCCCCCGGAAAACCACATCGTATCGCGAGCGTGCGTCTCTTGAGCCTCACGGCGGACTACGTGACGAGGTCGCTGCGCGCGGGTGGGGATTCGGAAAAAGCCCTGGCCGCCGCCCGCGAGTGGGGCGCAAGACTGGAGAGGGCGCTCGCGAAAGTGGCGGCGCGGCGTGGCGTCGTGCTGCTAACCGCGGGCGCCGTCGCCGCGGGCGCGGAGGATTTGACGACCGAGGTCGAGGTGGCGATGGCGGAACTCGCGCCCAAGACATCACCGAACAGGGAGAAGAATAATGCTGATGACCGATGATGCCGTGAAGGGCAGAACCAACCCCCGGGGCTTCAGGCTGCTCGTCTGCATGGCCGTGCTCTCGGGCCTGTGGCTCGCCGCGGCCTCGCGCGTCCACGTGAACGCGAGTACCTCCGACGGGGCGTGGGGGTACTTCGCGCTGCCGATGTTGGGGGCGCCCGGGCGCGGCGACCTCGTCCTCTTCGACCCGCCCGAAGACTTAAGCTCCCCGATTCCCTACATGAAGCGCGTCCTCGGCCTGCCGGGAGACAGCGTGGCGGTGGACGGAGAGCGCCGCGTCTTCGTGAGGGGAGAATTTATCGGGATCGCCAAGCGGCGCGCGCTGAACGGCCGCGCCCTGGAAGCGATAGGGCCCGGCGTCATCCCGCCGGGCCGCTACTAGGTCCACGCCGATCACACAGACAGCCACGACAGCCGGTACCGGGAGATCGGGCTCGTGCCGCGCGAGCGCATCCGGGCCCGCGCGCTCCCACTTCCCGACCTCCCCTGGCTGGGTATCGAAGGACCCCTCGCTAAGCTTGAGGAGGCGCGGCCATGAGACGGCTTCCTCCCCGGAGATTCTTCGCGGCGGCGCTCGCCTGCGCCCTCGCTCTCGCAGCGGGAACGGCTGCCGCGAAGGACCTGGGCGTTCGCGGCGCCGTCTGGCGCATCGAGGAGCCTGACCTTTTGCGCGAGATCGAGGCCAGGCTCCAGGAAATGGAGGTTTCCGGTGAACTCGCCCGTTTGCGCCGCGAAGCCGTGGAAACAGCCCGCAAGCAGATAGAGGCGCCGCCCCGCGTCGGCGGCATCAAGCCTGCGAGTGAACGCAGGAGCCGGCTTTTCGATCCATCGGTCGAGGTCGAACGGGACGCCTTTGCGCCAGACGGAGTGCTGATTGCGGCCCGGGGAACGCGGATCAATCCCCTCGAAAAACACCCCCTGACCCGCGACCTCCTGTTCATCGACGGTACGCGCCCGGTCGAGGTCGACTGGGCGATTGCCCGCAGGAAACCCTCCGTGATCGTTTTGCTCGCGGGCCGTCCGCTGGAGTTGATGAGAGCGCACGGACGAAAGTTTTATTTCGATCAGGGAGGACGGCTCGCGAGGCGTTTCGGCCTGACCGCCACGCCGTCGCTGCTCGAAGCCGGGGGACCATTCCTGCGGATCACGGAAGTCCCCCTGGAAGACGAAGGGAACCCCGGAAGCGGAGGAGATCGCCCATGAGGCGCCTGATTTTCCTCACTCCAGTCATTTTTCTCGCCTGTATTCTTTTCGCCGGAAATGCGTCGGCGCAATCGTGCACGGGCCGTTTCGTGAATCCCGTGACGGACGTGTGCTGGGAGTGCCTGTTTCCGATATCGATAGGGCCGATCCGGATCGGCGCGGCCGCCGGTGCGCCGGACACGCCCAACCCGGGCTCCCCGATCTGCTTCTGCGGGAGTCCCATCCCCCGGATCGGTCTCTCGCTGGGCGTCTGGGAGCCCGCGCGTCTTATCGACGCGAGCCGCGCGCCCTGGTGTTTTCCGAATCTCGGTGGATTGACCATCGACGGGGGTTTGCCGGCGGGACGCGGGCGCACGGGGACTTCCGGCGGGGACGGTGCGCAGGGCTCCACCTGGCACGTCCACTACTACGTCTATCCGCTTCTCTCCTGGATCGGAGCGTTGATCGATCTCGGCTGCCTCGAAGGCGGCGGTCTCGACATCGCCTGGATATCCGAACTCGATCCGACCTGGCGCGATGATGAGCTGTCGTTCCTCCTGAACCCCGAAGCCGCGCTCTTCGCGGATATCCCCGCCCAGGCGGCGTGCGCCGCGGACTGCGCGGCGGCGTCTGCGGGACTCCCACTCGATCCCTTGTACTGGTGCGCGGGCTGTCAGGGCGCGATGTACCCCCTGACCGGGAACGTGGGCGCCCACGTGGGCGGCGTGCAGGCGTCTATCCTCGCCGCGCAACGTCTCGTGTTCCGCCTGCACCGGACCCTGCTCACGTGGGGTACCTCGGGCTCGGCCGCCCTTTGCGGCCGCTACCCCATGCCGATCATGAAGAAATCGCAGTACCGCTGGCAGATGACCCAGCCGGTCCCCGCCACCTCGGCTCTCACCGGCTGCAACCCCACCGGCCGCTCCACGGTCCTGTGGGAGACGCTCCGCGAGCTCCCCGTCGCGGGAGAAAATTTTGGCTTCCTGCTCTGGCGCAAGCGCAACTGCTGCCTCCTCTAAGGATTTTCATAATGGGCTGCAAAGTGATCGATATGACTGTCATGGCGCTTGTTTGCGCATTTCTCCTCGCGGCGTGGAATACTCCGGCTCTCGCGCAGGAAACGTCCGAAGATACCGCTCGGGATATGGTGGAAAGGGCATTACGGAATACGAAAAAATTCCCACCCGCCAACCTCGGTTCCTGGTCGCGCGCGGTACTGGAGCGTGCCCTCGGTCGCGCGCGGAAAAACGCCCCGGAAACCCCCGCCCCCCTCCCGGCGGAAGGCCGCGCCGGGAGTCTGGCGGAGAATCTATCAACGCCTCCGCATGGCCCGAAAGTCATCGTTTTCATGAGCCTTTCTGTTCCCGCAGCGGCCTGGCGGGAGTGGAGCGGGGAGGCCGCGAGGATCGGCGCGCCGCTCGTCCTGCGCGGCGTCGCGCAGGGTGGGCTCCGGGCCACCGTGAAGCTAGTCGGGGAGCATCTCCCGGCAAATGCCGGCGCCGCTATCGACCCGCGCCTTTTCCGGCTGTTCGGTATCAAAGCGGTTCCGGCCGTAGCGGTCGTCCCGGGCGGCGTCCCCGCATGTAAGAGCCGGGGCTGTGCATCGGATCCGTCACCTCCCCACGACCGTATTAAAGGAAACATCGGCCTCGACGCCGCGCTTTCGATCATCACGACAGAAGGCGGACCGGGCCGCGGGACGGCGCGGCGTCATCTCGCAGAATTGAGAGGAGATTCCAGGTGAAGCGAAACGCACCGATCGGGGCGACCGCCCTGTATCTTTTCTTCCTGATTCATCTCGCGGTTGCCGGCGGCGCCCACGCGGAGGACCCCAAGGCGGCCGCCCGCGCGATGGGCGATGCGGGACGAACGGCGGCGGCGGCAGCGGCGAAGGACCCGGTTTCCGCGTCCAAAGTCCCGGGTTATGCCGGAACGAACCTCAAAGAGCGCGACATCGGCGCCGCCGATCTCGAAGACGCCGCGAACGATGCGCTCGCGGACCCCGGCGACCCGGGCGGGCGGGCCGGACGGTACGTGACCGAAGGGATGAACGCTCGCGAAAAAATCAATATCGAAACCGATGACCCGGTGGCCGTGCGCGGGGAGGAGGTGCAGGGAGATCCTTCCGCGCCGCGCTTCAAGGCTTCGGGCCTCGCGTCGGGGTCTGCCTCGGACTGCGGTGCGGGACTCACGCAGGCCGAGTCGGGCGGCGCCTGCGGCTCGGTCTCCTGGTGCGTGGGCGCGGACTGCGAAACCAGGTCCTCTCAGGCGGGTACCGGGTTCGTGGACGCGGCGGCCAAACTCAACATGGCGATCGAACTCGGCGGTGATGAATTCGACCGGGGGAATCTTCTCTTCTTCCGGGGCGAGAGGCGTTCGTGCCGGATACGGTGGGGCGGACTCGCCGATTGCTGCAAGGATTCGGGGCTGCTCATCGGTCTCGGCAACTGCACGGAGTCAGAGCGCCTCCTCGCGCAGGAGCGCCACGCGGGCAATACCCATTACCTCGGTGTCAGGTGCGCGAAGCGGATCTTCGGCGTCTGCGTGCGCAAGGAACGCGTCTGGTGCGTCTTCGGCTCCAAGCTCGGCCGCATCCTGCAGGAGGCGGCGCGGTCGCAACTCGGCATCGGCTGGGGCAGTTGCCGCGGCTTCACCGTGGAGGAGATGGAACGGATCGACTTCGAGGCCGTGGATTTGTCGGAGTTCACGGAAAACCTCATGGACGGGGCGAGCGAACCCTCGATCACGCTTCCCGAGGCGGACGGGACCGGTGAGGCGATGCAAGAGCGGGTCCGTGATTTCTACTCGAAGAAGGAGTGAGGAACGATCATGATATTTATCCATACCCTGATCTTGATGCTCATGACGCTCGGCGCGCTTCCTGCGCAGGCGCGGGAGTGGCGCTCCTGGTGCGGCGCTGAAGCTCCCCTCGGCTGGCACTTCTATTGCGACCGCGATGAAGAGTTTGATAACGGAGCGCCCGCGGCGAAAGCCTCGCCTGCCGAACAACATGAAAGCGTCCAAGAACGCATCCAGACGATGCGCAAGGCGCTCGAAGACGCCCGCGCGCAGGCAATCCTGGAACCGACCCCTGAGAACGTAACGGCCTACATGCGCCTGCAGCAAAGGGCGCTGCAAAGCGCCGCCGCGTTCTCGGACGCCTTCAGGCGCGCCGTCTGGGCAAACCCCGACATCGACTACACGCTGAGGCGCCCCGTCGGCGCGCTCGCAAAGAGGCTCTGGACGAAAGAGCGCCGTGCGGAGCGTGACGCGGCGCTCGCACGTCTCGGGGAGCGCTACGGCCTCATCTACCTGGGATCGGAAAAATGTCCGGCCTGCCGCGTATTCGGGCCCCTCCTTCGCGCCTTCGCGCAGCGCCACGGACTCGAAGTCCTCGCCGTCTCGACCACTGGAGGAGCGCTCGAGGGCTGGCCGGAGGCGGTCGCAGATCAGGGCCGCGCCGCACGGCTGGGCATACAGGCTCCTGTCCTGCCCGCCGTCGTCCTCTACGACACGCAGACCCGTCAGGCGCTTCCAGTCTCTTACGGCGTCGTCGCCGAGGACCAGCTAGCCGAGCGCATCTTCGCTCTCACGGCAAGGGAGGTCGGCAGTGACTACTAGACGAATTTTCATGCTGCTCATTCTGAGCGCAACACTCTTTTTTGCCGCCCCCTCCCGCGCGGACGTCCTGTCGGAGATGGAGAATTTCTGGCGGGGCGCCGCCGTGAACACCACCGGGCCCACCGCCTTCGACGGCCAGGCTTCGGGCCACTGGACGCTCGGCAACCTGTATCTCAGGGCGCCCGTGCGATCCGAATCGATCGCCACGGTGAGCCTTCCCTCATACCGTGCGGGCTGCGGGGGCATCGACGCGTTCGCCGGCGCTTTTTCCTTCATCGATTCCGACCAGATGATCGCCTTCGCGCGCGCCGTGGCGCAGAACGCGGCGGGCTTCGCCTTCGAACTCGCGCTCGAGACCATCTCGCCCGTGATCGCCGAGACGATGTCGAAGCTGAGAGCGCTCGCCCAGTGGGTGAACAACCAGAACCTGAACTCCTGCGAGACGGCCCAGGCGCTCGTCGGCGCCGTCTGGTCGAAGAACGACCGTGCGAGCGCGGCCATCTGCGCCGCGATCGGGACGCGGCAGGGGATTTTTTCTGACTACGCCGCCGCGCGCCACGGCTGCGGCGCGGACGGGAAACGCAATTCGACGCTGGCTGCGGCTACGGGGCCCCTCAAGGAACAGGCGCCCGTCAACGTGAACTACGCCTGGCGCGCGGTCAGGGCATCGAGCTTCCTGGCCTCGGACCGCGATTTGGGGGAATTCGCCATGTCGGTATCGGGCAGCGTGATCTTGACGGCGCCCACAACGGACGCCGACCCTTCCGGTCCCCGCGTGCGCATCCTAGAGCCTCTCGCGCTCGATCGCCGCGTGACCGAGGTGCTGATGGAGGGGGGCGGCGACCTGCCGGTCTACCGCTGCGATACGGCCGATCTATGTCTCAATCCCACGCTCGGGCGGCTCACCGTACCGGCTGCGCGCGGCTTCAGGAGCCGTGTCGCGGAACTGCTCAGACGCCTGGTGGACGCGGTGCGGACGGACACGGCGCCTCCACCCGACGCCCTGGGACTCGTCAACCTCACGACGCTTCCCGTCTACAGGCTCGTGAACGCGGCCGCCGCCTACCGGGGCGCCGTGGTGGAGCAGGAAGTGGACGCGCTCGCCGAAGCCGTGGCGCTCGACGTGCTCCAGGTATGGATATCGGATCTTCACCGCGCGATCGAGGAGCGCGCGGGCTCGATGGACGTCGCCGACGGCGAGCGTCTCGCGCGCTGGCGCGAGGGACTTCGACAAAACCGCACCGCCCTCGCGCGCCACCGGGGCGAGGGACTCAAACGCTTCAACACCGCCCTCGCCGTCGTCGAAAAACTCCGCCTCATCGAGACCGAACTCAGCGGTGCGCTCTCGGCGGATCTCAGAGCCGCGCTCGCCTTCTCGCGCGGCGCCGCAGGCGCAAGATAGGGATACCCCCATGTACGAGATATTCACGCTTGGCGGCGGGACCTACCTGGTCGACCTCTTAAACGCGGTCGCCGCGATCACGGGAGGCGGCGCCTTCGTGACGCTGGCGCAGATCGCAGGCGTCACCGGACTCGCCTGGGCGCTTTTCCGCACCGCTTTCGGGGGGTCGTGGAAGGACAACGCCAAATGGCTACTGCTCTTCGTCTGCGTGTGGGGCGCGCTGGTGGTCCCGAAGGGAACGGTGCGCGTGGTGGACAGGCTGGACCCGGCTCTTGCGCCCGCCGTGGTGGCGAACGTGCCGCTGGGCCTGGCTCTTTTCGCCTCGCTCACGAGCCGGGTGGGAGACGGGTTAACGCGCCTCACCGAACAGGCCTTCTCCCTTCCGAACGATTTAGCTTACCGCCGACACGGGCTCATCTTCGGCGCGAGGCTCGCGGCCGCAACGACCCGGATGGAGGTGACCGACGCCGTCTTCGCCCGGAATCTCCGGGCCTACGCTCGGCAGTGCGTGTTCCACGCCCTGCTTTTGGGGCACATATCGGCGGATGACCTGCGTGAGAGCACGGACCTCTGGGCGCTCGTCACCGCCTCGGGTTCTCCCTCGGCGGGCACCTCGCCCGCGCGCATGGTGGAATACGTGAGCCGGGGCGCGACCTCGGGCACGGGCGGAACAACGCTTAATCGCGCGATCGTGACCTGCGCCACCGCCGCGTCCCGCCTCGATGCGCTGTGGGGGGCGGAGGTCACGAGGGCCTCGGGCGTCTTCGGGATGAGGCTCTTCCCGGGGGCCGCGAGCGAGGCGCTCGCGCGGGCCGAACTCCTGGCGGCGCTGCCGGCGGCGCACGACTTCCTTATCGGGGCATCGAGATCTGCGGCCGAGGCGCTTCGCCAGCAGATGGTGCTGAACGCCATGCACGACGCGGGCGAACAATGGAGCGCAGAAGCCGGAAACGCCGCTGCGCTGAGGTCCTACACCGAGGCCCGCGCCCAGGCCCAGACCGTATCGGCCTACCGGGCGATCGGGAGACAGGCCGAGACCTGGGTCCCCATGCTGCGCATCGTCTTCGAGTGCCTCTACGTGGGGGCGTTCCCGATGGCGGTCCTGTTGATGCTCACCCCTGCGGGCGGCGCGATATTCCGCTCCTACTTCTCGGGCCTCGTCTGGCTGCAGAGCTGGGGTCCGCTCTACGCGATACTGCACCGTGTCGCGATGGGAGAAGCCGCGCAGCGCATGAGCGCGGCCGCCCTCATGCCGGGCGGCGACATAGGCGTATCGCTCATCGCCCAGTCGGGGATCAGGGCCGTGGCGGCCGATGTGGCCGTGATGTCGGGCTACCTCTCGATGTCGGTGCCCTTTCTCGCCGCGGCCCTGGCCTACGGTGTCGGCCGCGCGACCTCGCTCGCCACTTCGGTCCTCTCGGTCGGACAGGAGGCCGCCTCGTCCGCTGCCCAGGAAGGCACCACGGGCAACATTTCATTGGGAAACACGAGCGCGGACACGCACCGCTTCGCCTCGGTCGAGGGTCACCAGGTTAGGACCTCCGCTCAGGTGGACTCCGGCCGCTACACCGGCTTCGCTCCCGGCGGCGCGGCCTTCACCGTGACCGGGGAGGGCGCCGCCGTGATGGACGCGAGTTCCGCCACGAGCCGGGTGCCGGCAGCGGGCGTCAGGCTCTCCGAGTCCCTGGCTGTGAGCCACGAAGCCCGGGCGGGCGAAGCCGTCGAGCAGGCCCGTCACTTCTCGGCCGAGGCCGCCGCCGCGCGGACGGCTGCAGCGACCGATTCCGTCGCCATGGTCGAGCGGTTCGCACGCGACGTGAGAAGCGGAGTCACTCACGCGCGGGGGGTGACAGAGAGTGAGAACGCGGGCGCGCAGCGTCTAGAATCCCATATCGAAAAACTCTCACAGGCCGGCGGCATCACGAAGGAACAAGCCGCAAGTCTCGCGAGCGAGGCCAGGGTGGGAGGCGGATTCGATTTTATTGTCAGGATGGGCGCTAACGGATCCGCGAGCTGGCGCGGACAGACGTTCTCGCGCGAGGCCTGGAACCGGATGACGGACTACGCGGGACAAAGCGGATTATTGGACCTCTGGTCGCGCGTGGCGGACGCCTCGAGGCGCTACACAACAGCGTCGGGCGAGAGCGAAATGAAGAGCCTAGAGGAGAGTATGGGCGCCAATCTCACGCGCATGCGGCGCTTCAGCGAGCAGGAGGCGGTGAGCAGGCGCGAGGCGGAAAACTGGAGCACGCAGGCGGCCGAGGTGCGCGCGAACGCGCGATCGATAGAGAGCGAACTCGGACAGCCCTTCTTCGCGTGGCTCACGACGCGGGTGGGCGCGGACGGGCGCGAGATAGGCGCCGCAGGCGCGATGCGCTTGGCATCTCCTCAGACGACGGAAGACGCGGAAGTGCTGCGCGCTTATGCCGCCGCCTTCATCGCCGAGCGTTTCCCGGCGGAAGAGGGACCGGAGCCTGCGCCTGATCGGGCGGATTACGAGCGGGCGCGGGATGGCTTGCGCGACGCGGACGGGACGGAGATGGCCTGGGAAGAAGGGTCGGCATCGGTGCGCGAACGTGCGCGTGGCAGGGGCGCGCCCATGCCGGGCGGCGCCGGTGAACGGGCCGTGCGCGGACGCGCGGAGATCGAGACCGAACTCGACATCCGCGAAGCCGGCCGGGCGGCCCGCAGGGGAGTGACGGGGGAGCGAATCGGGGAGGGGCGTCCTGAAATCGCCGCAGAGACCAAGAAGCCCTTCTCGGAACACGTCGTGGAGGACTTGCCCGTCGTCGGCGATTGGCTGGGGGGCAAACTCTACGGCACCGCGCGGAACGCGGTGCCCGGGGGGGATGAGAGGAAAGCCGTGTACGAACGGGAAAGGAAGAAAGAAAGCGGAGGCGGGAGCGGGTTTTCAGGCGATCAGGTGATGGGGCCGTGACCGGAGTGGTCGTTTTCGTAAAGTCCTCCTTCCTCGTAATCACGGCGCCAGACGTAACGGCCCGTCCGCGTCGACCAGTCGAAGTGCTCGTCGTCTCTTTCGGGGAGCGTGTAGCCGGTGAAGACGGAACGATCCCCCTGGAACGCCCGCCACAGGGCGCCGGCAAGCGCCGTGAGAAAACTCCAGATCACGGCCCAGAACCAGGCGGCGAACAGCAGGCTCGCGCCGCTCCCGGACGCGAGGACGCAGAGGGTGAAGAGAAAAGCGATTGCGGGTCCGGCGAGAACCAGACAATGGGCCAAAGCGGATGGTCTCGGGTTTTTCATGGGTGGCTCCTCATGAATTGCAATTCAACGGTTATCGTGGCCAGGGACTCTCCCCGGACCCCGCTCTTACGCCCCCGCCCCACCCTCCTCGACCTCTGTGCGGCGCATCGCGAGGCCGGGACACCGGCAGCACGACCATCCAGACAGTATGAAAAAGGAGAATCGGATGACCATCGGAAACGCCACCCTGCGGGGCGGCCAGACGCTGCTGCACGACGCCCGCATGTGGGGCCAGCTCGCCCGCTGGGGCGTCGTGGGTCTCGTACTCGCCATCGTCCTGACCCCTGCGGTGAGCCTCTACACGACGACGAGCGCGCACGAATGGCGCGTGGTGGGACTCGGCACCCTCGCCGAAGCCAAGCTCGCCATCGGCTATTCCCCCGATTCGGGCCAGGTATACGAGTGGGGAGAAGGCGTGCAGGTGATCGAATCCATCTCCCTGATCGCGTCCGACCCCAGGATCGAGCGCATCAGGAGGCGGTTTCTCGCTATCATTCATACGAAAGCGTGGCTGGGCCTCTGGCTGGGGCTCTCGTGCGTGGCCGCATTCATCGTCACCTTCTGGCTGCTGGGCAGGCGCATGGCCCGCGCGAGGCGGATCAGGGGCGCGGAGATGACGACTGCGAAAGCGCTCGCCAGAAGCGTTACGCCTCTCTTCTCCCGCCTGACGGAAAGATTCTTCCCGGCCGCGCGCAAGTCCACGCCCCGCATCGCGGGCGTCCCCTGGCCGAAGAGAGCCGAGACCCAGCACACCATCGTCTCGGGCACCACGGGTTCGGGAAAGACTGTCCTGATCTCGGACCTGGTCGCGCAGATACGCGCCCGGGGGGAGCGATGCATCCTCTACGACAAGATGGGAAGCTACACGCGGGCTTTCTTCGACCCCGCGCGCGACGTACTGATGAATCCCCTGGATGCCCGTGCGCCGCGGTGGTCTCCCTTTCTGGAAGCCAGGACGCCCAGGGACTTCGACACGATGGCGGCAGCGCTCATTCCCCAGCAGAAGGACACGGTGGACCCTTTCTGGGTCACGGCCGCGCGGCAGCTGTTCGCGAACGGCGCGGGCGTGCTCTGGAAACGCGGCGTGACGGAGAACAGCGTACTCGTAAAACACCTGCTCAAGACAGAGTTGACTGCCCTCGCGGAGGCCATGGAGGGCACGGTGGCGCAGTCCATCGTGGACCCCGAGAACCCCAAGACCGCGCTGTCGGTGCGGGCCATGCTGACCGCGCACCTGGGCGCGCTCGAGTGCCTGCCCGATTCAGGGAAGCCGTTTTCGATTCGGGAATGGGTGGAGCGGGAGAACGAATCGGGCTTCCTGTTCCTGACCTCGCGGGGGGATCAGCACGCGAGCCTGCGGGGTCTCATCTCGACCTGGCTCGAGATCGCCGTGAACGCTTTGTTGTCCCTCGGCCGGGACGACGCGCGCAGGATATGGATTGTGCTGGATGAGCTTCCCACTCTCCACCAGGTGCCCAGCCTGCAGCCCGGTCTCGCCGAATCGCGCCAGTTCGGGGGGTGTTTCGTGCTGGGGATCCAGGTGTTCTCGGCGCTCCGCGATCTCTACGGGCGAAACGGCGCCGAGACCGTATCGGGTCTCTGCGGCACCCGGGTGGTGCTGGCAGCGCCCGACCAGGAGACGGCGCGCTGGTCGGCCGAGAGCCTCGGCCGCGGCGAGGTCACCGAATACGCGGAGGGCTTGAGCTACGGGGCGAGCACGATGCGCGACGGCGTATCGCTCACCCAGCGCCGCGAGATGCGGCCCCTGGCGCTGCCGTCCGAGATCATGCGCCTTGAGAATCTGCACGGTTACCTCAAGTTCCCGGGACCTTGGCCGGTAGCCCGCATTGAGCTCGACTATGTGAAGAGAGACAAATCCGCCGAGAGCTTCATCCCGAGAGAGGGAGCGTCGCTTTCCGAAGCGAATAAAAGCGCGGGAACTAAAGCCCCCGAAACCGTGAACGCTCCCTCCGGTGAGGAGACTGCTCCGACCGTTGGTCACGAAACAGACCCTGAAAGCGGCCCTGTTCCTCCCCTGCCGGAAAAGAGCGGAAACGACACGCCCGGCTCCGGGGAGCCGCAAGGCTATCGCCTGAGGAGCTACTGAAATGGTCGCGTCGATCGGCGCCGTAGCCGCGCCCGCGCAGTGTGTCTCCTACTTCGAGCGCGACGACTACTACACGAAGGAAGACCCGAACCACCGGGAGGCGAGCGCCTGGCGCGGCAGGGGTGCCGAGGACCTGGGGCTGTCGGGTCCGGTCGACCCCGATACCCTCCGCTCCGTGCTTGAGGGCGTGGTCCCCGACGGTTCGGGGCGCAGGCTCGGGCGCCCGGGCAAGGACGGGTCGTTCCACCACCGTCCCGGCCGCGACCTCACCCTCTCGGCGCCCAAGTCCGTCTCGCTGCTGGCCTACCTGGGCGGCGACGGACGCGCGATTTGGGCCCACCAGGTGGCCGTGGCGCGCACCCTCGACTGGGTCGAGCGAAACGTCGCCGAGACCAGGATGAGCGACCCTGCGACCGGACAGATAGTCCGTACGGGGGACCAGAAGAGCGTGGTCGCGACCTTCCGACACGACACCTCGCGCAATCTGGACCCCCTGCTCCACACGCACGCGGTAATCGCCAACATGGTCCGGGGGACGGACGGCAAGTGGAGGACCATGTCCAACGAAAAACTCTATGCGAGCAAGATGCTGATCGGCGCCCACTACCGGGCCGAACTCGCCCGGGGTCTCGAAAACTTCGGCTACCGGGTCGAGAAGACCCACGCCGACGGGCGCTTCGAGGTCGAGGGCGTCCCCAGGGACGTGATCGAGGCGTTCTCGACCAGGCGGGCGGAGATCGAGAAGGCGATGGAAGAACGCGGACTCGGCAAGACGTCTGAGAACCAGCGCGCCGCCCAGCGGGCCGCACTCATGACGCGGGACCCCAAGCGGGAAGCCGACAAGGGGACGCTCATGGCTGTATGGGAGAAGCAGGCCGCTGATCTCGGCTTCGACGCCGTCGCCCTCAAGGCGCAGGCGATGGAGAGGAGGGCCGTATCCCGCGACGCCGGCCGGAGCGCGGCGGACATCGAACCCGCCCGCGAGGCCGTGGAATGGGCCGTCGCGCATCTCTCGGAAAGAGAGGCGGTCTTCGACCGCGCCGCTCTGCTCGCGGGCGCGCTCGCCTGGCGGCCCGGCGCGGTGTCGATGGCGGGTGCTGTGCGCGAGGTGGAGAGACTCGAAAAAACCGGCGTCCTGCAGGCGGCGGACTTGCCCGGAGTGAAGGACATGATTACGACGGAGAAGGCCGCGGCGGCGGAGCGCGAGACCATCGCCCTGGTGGAGGCAGGACGCGGACGGGGCGCGCCCGCCATGCGCGGCCGTGCCGTTGACAAGGCGCTCAGAAACGGACCGCTGACCCATGGCCAGCGCGAGGCCGTCAAGCTGATCCTCACCGACTCCGACCGCGTCGTCGGTGTGCAGGGCTACGCGGGCGTCGGCAAGACGAAGATGTTAAAGCGCGCCCGCGCGCTTTTCGAGAAGCGCGGCTACGAGGTCCGGGGCCTGGCGCCCTCGGCCTCGGCCGCAAGGACCCTCGAAGCCGAGGCCGGGATCGGGAGCGAGACGCTCCAGCGTTTCCTCACGCGATATACAGACGTCGCCCGGGGCAGTCTCACGAGGAAAGCCCAAAAACACTTGCGCGCGGGCTACGCGAAGACCGCTCTCGTGGTGGACGAGGGTTCCCTCGCATCGACGCGCGAGATGCGCGAGCTCCTGCGTATCTCGCAGACCTTGCGCCTGCCCCGGGTCGTGCTCGTGGGCGACGCGAAACAACTGGACGCCGTCGACGCCGGCAAACCCTTCGCGCAGCTACAGGCCGCGGGCATGAAGACGGCGACCATGAACGAGATCATGCGCCAGCGTGACCCCGATCTCAAAGCCGCCGTCGAGGCCACGCTCGCGGGCGACGTGAAGCGCGCCTTCGAGAAACTGGGTTCCAACGTGGCCGAGGTGAAACCCGACAACCTCGCGGGCGCCGCCGCCGCGCGATGGCTTGCGCTCCCGCAAGAGGCGCGGGCGAACGCCGGACTCATGGCGCCGAGCCACGCAATCCGCGAGAAGATCAACGCCATCGTCCGCGAGCGCCTGGTCAGGGACGGCGTCGTCCACGGCCCGGCCTTCCTCACGCAGCGCCTCGTCTCGCGCGGCTACACCAACCCCGAGAAATCGCTCGCCGCGAACTACGCGCCAGGCGACGTGGTCGCCTTCCATCGCCCCTACAAGCGCATCGGCGTCGAGAAGGGAGACGAGTTGCGCGTGGCGGGCGTCGACCACGCGAACGACGCGGTGAAACTGGAAGGGAAGGATGGGCGTGAAATCCGCTGGGAGCCCGGCCGTCTCGCGGCGCGTACCGGCGGTGTCGAGGTCTACAAGGTCGAGCATATGGAACTGCGCCAGGGCGACAAGGTCCGCTGGACCCGGAACGATCCGGACCTCGGTCTCATGAACAGCCAGGCCGCCGAAGTGACGGACGTCAGGGGCGGGCGCGTCACCTTCCGCATCGAGGACGGGCGCGTCCTGGACATGACGAGCGCCGATCTCCAGCTTCGCCACGTCGACCGCGCATGGGCCTCGACCGTCCATGCCTTCCAGGGCAGAACGGTCGATACCGTCATCGCCGCCATGGAAGCGAACCACCCCGAGCTCACCAACCAGAAGACGCTCTACGTCGAGATCAGCCGCGCCCGGGACCGGGCGGAACTCGTGACGGACGACGCAAGAGCGCTGCGCGAGCGGCTCGAAGCCGCGACGGGGGAGCGCATCGCAGCCCTGGAGGTACTCGGAGCGGGCAAAACCGCGAGCATCGGGGCCGAGAAGCCAAACGAGGCGACGCAGTCAATCGAGCGGCGGTCGCCGGCGATGGAGAAGACTCGATCAGATCGAGGGCTGGAGATGCCGTAGAATCACGACCGGGTTTCATCGGCGCCCGACAATCGGAGTTTCACCCCGTCGAAATGTCCAACCGCTCCGTTCGAGGAGAGGAAGATTTTCGCCTCGCTTCGAAGGCCTGTCCCAGCGCGTCCCTCCCGAAGCGCGTGGCGCTCAGTCTATGGCGCGCGATCCAGGCTTCAATGTCCATTCTCAATTGTTCGTCCGGATCCGTTCCGGTGCGGGGTTCGATCTTCTTCATGGATACGTATATAATACGAAATATAATCGCTTGCAAGAATTATATATAGGATATAACCTACATTTCGAGTCCAAACGCGCTCACGCCCACGTCCCCCTGCGCGGGGGTTTGATAAAAAAATCTACGAGGAGACGCCATGAACGAAGAGGAAAAAGAGGCAATCAGGAACGATCCGCTCCGCTTGAGACTAAAGGACCTGCTCAGGCGAAACGGCCTGACCCTGGCGGCAGCGTCCACCGCCCTCGGACGCAACAGGGCCTATCTCCAGCAGTACGTGGAGCGCGGCTCTCCCGCCGTGCTCGGCTACCGGGACGGGGAGGTGCTGGGCGAACTGCTGGGATGTGATCCCGCCGAAATCCGCCACGAGAAGCTCCCCGAACGAAAACCCTACAGGAGGAAACATCCCACACGGCCGATCGCGACCGTACCCGAAGTCACGGTCGAGGCGGCGGCGGGCGCAGGCGCGTTCGAATCCGGCTTCGAGACGGAGACCGCACGGTGGGGCTGGCCCGCGAACATGATCCGCCACGAGGGGGGCGCTGATCCCGAGAACCTGCGCATCATCCGGGTGCGCGGGGACTCGATGGAACCCGATATGAGAGAGGGTGACCGGATCGTGGTCGATGTCTCACAAAAGACCCCCGCCACGGGGGAGACCTTCGTCCTGTGGGACGGGAGCGGGATCGTGGTGAAGAAGGTGGACGTGGCGCCCGGCGAGGACGATGATCCACGCCGCCTCCGCCTCGTATCGGAAAACCCCGAGTATCCGCCCTATACGCGCCTGGCCGATGACGTTCACTTCCTCGGCAAGGCGCTCTGGGTTGTGCGCAGGATGTGAGGTGTCCGCATTCGCCTTTGCCCTGTCTCCGGCGAACCCGTATATTCATCCCGCCCGCCCGTATGAGCGCGAACCGCCTGTCGAGACGAACGAATTGGACCCGAGCGAACCGTTTTCGAATTTTCCTTGTTCCTTCTCTGAAAATCACCCGCAGGGTTCGGCCGGCATCTTGAGCGCCGACACGAATCCCTTTGGCGATCCCCCGGTGAGCGGGCCGATGGCCGCCGCGCGAAGCGCGCTGGCCGAGACGTTCGGGTTCCGGGAGTTCCGGCCGGGCCAGGAGGCCGTGATCGGGACGCTCGAAGGACACAGCGCGCTCGCCGTGATGCCGACGGGATCGGGCAAGTCGCTTTGCTTTCAGATCCCTGCGCTCGTCACGGGCGGACTGACGGTGGTCGTCTCGCCATTGGTGGCGCTGATGAAAGCTGTTTAGCCTTCGACATTTAGCCCGAGCGGCGCTTGAGCGGCAGCGCCCGCCGCGCACTTGAGGAGACAGTCTCCGAACCGCCGCGCGGCGGCGCGGGGCGGAACGGGCCGTAAGACCCTTTAGTTACGGGACTTCCCGTCCGTTCATGCGAAGGCGGGCGCTGGCGGAAATGGCGACATCGGTGCGTTGAGTGATACGGGACGACCTGGATGACCGTCAGGTTCTTTCGATGGGTTTATTCACATCGGCGGAATCGACGGCGCCTCGATGCCGGTTCGGGACACCCCGCCGAATGCGCAGGATGAGATTCCAGCGGCAACAAGACGGCGCCCTACAGCAGGTCTTCGGCGATACTCTCCGCCACACGCTCTGCGGACTCCCGCACCGAATCGCGCGCGAGATGCGCGTAGCGCGAGGTGGTCTCGATCCTGGCGTGGCCCAGGAGCTTCCCGATCACGGTGAGGCCCTCGCCGAGCGCGAGCGCTCTCGAGGCGAACGAATGACGCAGGTCATGAAGGCGCACGTCGTGAAGCCCGGCGCGTGCGCGGACGGACTGCCAGGTGTCGTCCAGCTTTCGAAGGTGCGTCCCGGGCTTCCTGCCGGGGAGCACCCAGGGATTGCGGGGGAGGCGTGGCAGACCCGCGAGGAGTTTCACGGCGGGTTCCGAAAGCGAAACGACCCGCGCACCCGTCTTGGAGTCGGAGAGCCTCAGTTCCGCATCGTCAAGCGCCACCTCCTCCCAGCTTAAGCCAAGGACCTCCGACTTCCGGCACCCGGTCAGGATCAGGAGCCTGATGGCGGTCACCGCGCTCTCCGACGCGCCGCCCTTCTCTTCCGTTTCATCGAGGGTTTTCCCAAGCCGCTCGAACTCAGCCGCGGTGAGGAACCGCTCCCGCCTGCGCCCGGGGTATTCGGCGATGGCGCGGCAGGGATTCGTCCCCTCTGGAACCATGCCCCACTCCCCTGCCAGGCGATACATGGCGGACAGCGCCCGGACGGCCTGGTTAGCGGCCGCGGGCGTGGTGCTCAGCTGCCCGTGGAGTTCCGCCACGTGCTTGCGTTCGACCGACGCGAGGGGCAGCTTCCCGAGCGCAGGCACGACGTGCTTCAGAACCACGGAGCGGACCGTCTTCGCTGTGCTCGGCTTGCAGCGCACGGAGACGTATTCGGCGAGATAGCGTCTCGCGAGTTCGGCCACGGTGGGACCGCCTGCGGGGTTCATCGGCTTGGGCACGGCCTCCTCGCCCGCCTTGACGCGCGCGATGATGTGGGCGGCGCGCTTCCTGGCCTCATCGGCATGTATCACGCCGTGGCGGCCCACCGTCACGCGCCTGGGGCCTTCGGGGCCACGCGCCTGCGCGACGTAGACCTTGCTCCCCGTGGGATATACCCGCACCCCGAAGCCGGTGAGGTCGCGATCCCAGAAAACAGTGTCCTTTTCGACCGTGAGCTTCGCGACCAGCCGGTTCGAGAGCGTTTTCACAGCGGGCCTCGTCGTCATCCATCCATCCTCCCGTTCGTGACGTGGGCGCTGATGCTCTCGCCCACCCGGGCGGCCGCCGCCTTCTCGGCGTCCCGCATCAGGTGCGCGTAGCGCGCCGTGCTCACCACGTGACGATGGCCGAGCAACCTGCCGATCGTGGACAGACTCTCGCCCAGCGCCAGCGCCCGCGAGGCGTAGGAATGCCTCAGGTCATGGATCCGAACGTCGTCCAACTCCGCGCTCTCCCTCACGGCCCCCCAGTAGTAGGAGAGGTTCCCCAGGCGGCCTCTCCCGTACTTCGAGGGGATCACCCAGGGATCCTCCGGCGAGCGGGGAATCCCGTCCAGCACCCTGAGCGCGGGCGCCGTCAGCGGAACCATGCGAGGACCCGCCTTGGCGTCCTTGAGCCTGAACTCCCCCGCCGTGCGGTCCACATCGTCCCAGCGAAGATCCAGGATCTCGCTCCGCCTGCATCCGGTAAGCGCAAGGAGCCTGATGGCCGCGACGGCAGGGGGCCACATCCTCCCCTCCGCCTCCAGGTCACGTAGCGCCCGGCCCAGGCGGCGGAATTCCTCTTTCGTCAGAAACCGCTCCCGCTTCCGCGTCCGGTAGCGGCGAAGCCCCCGGCACGGGTTGCTCCCGGCAGGAACCAGGCCCCACGCCTCGGCCATCTTGAACATTTTAGAGAGAAGGCCCAGGGCCGCGTTGGCGGTGGCGGGCGTCTCGCGCAGACCGTGATGGAGGGCCGTGACCTCCGCCCGCCCGACCTCGGCGAGCGGCGTCCCGCCCAGCGCCGGAAGGATGTGATTCATGCTCACGGAGCGGTACATCACGGCGGTATCGGGCTTGCAGTGCGTCCCGGCATGTTCGCGCATGAAGCGCTCGACCAGATCGGCCACCGTTGGTTCCGCCTCGGGTGGCGCGGCAACGGGAGCCTCTCCGCGCCTGATGCGGTCGATGACACCGGCCGCCGCCTTCCTCGCCTCATCGCACGACAGCTCCCCGTGACGGCCGAGCGTCACGCGCTTGGGTCCCCACGGCCCACGTGACTGCACCACGTAGACCTTCCGGCCCGTGGCGTAGACCCGCACCCCGAAGCCGGCCAGGTCCCGGTCCCAGAAGGCTCCGTCGTTCCTCTCGACAGATAGCGCCTCGACGACGCGTTTGGTAAGCTTGATATTGCTTCTTCTGGGCATGGGCGCTCCCTGGAAATCGTGTCACAGACCTGAGGGTACAGGTGATCCGTAATCAAATCGCATACGTCTGACATCAAACGTGAGTCTATTAAAGCGTAATATTGACGTAAACGCAAGAGGAAGCGAGAAATAGAACATGGTAATTAATGCCTTGATAACAGGGACTTATCATACATGGTCGCATGCAGTCGTACCATTGACCATGAGGCGTAATCGTGAACGCGTCTTTCGATAAATATCGGTAAATTAAATTCCTGGGAAAAGACGCAGCCGAAAAGCGGCGCAGGGGAATTCTGCCATGGCCCTCGCCTCACTCAATGACGGCAAATGCGCGCAATGGCGGGGAGTTGCGGGGAAATTTCGTGAATCGGCGGATTTATCGTAGAATCGGAGGCGGTTTTCTCCTTGAGGAGCGCCATGAGTATTTCCAGACGCCGTATGCTGCAGAATATGGCGGGAATCGCCCCACTGGCCATTATTGGTATTCCGCGCGATGCGAAAGCCTCGATGACGGGCCGCCTGTTCGACTGGTTGAACAGCCGCCCCGTCGAGACGCCAAGGCCCGGAGAGGACATTCTCGATTTCGCCGCGCGCGTCGTTCCCGAAGTCAAGGCGAATGATAAATTCTACGTGCAGAGCATCGGGCATTCACCGCCCAATCTCTCCCGCCGGGAATGGCGGCTTAATTTCAAAGGTGATGTAACACATCCAATTTCTGTTACTTACGCGGATTTTAGCGCGCTGCGCCGAGAGAAAACCTGGGCGACGATGACCTGCATCGGGAACCCGGTGGGCGGCGGGCAGATTGGGAACGCCCTGTGGGAAGGTGTGCCGCTCAGAAGCCTCATCGAACGCGCGGGCGCCCCGGAAAGTGTGCGCCGCTCGGTCGCCGCCAGGGTGATTTTTCGTGCGGCGGACGGATACCATGATTCCATATCCCTGGAGCAGGCCCTGGATTCGAGAACGCTCCTCTGCACCCGGATGAACGGGGAGTATCTACCGCGGGATCATGGCGCTCCGCTCAGGCTCCTCGTGCCGGGAACCTATGGCCTCAAGAACGTCAAGTGGATTGAATCTATTGAGATTACGGTGAAGGGCCATGGCGGCTACTGGCAAAGGCGCGGCTGGTCGGATGAGGCGATTGTCGAGACGCTCAGCCGATTCGAGGCTCCCAGAAGGCGCGTTGAGATCCGGGCGGCGGAAATCTGGCTCGTGGGCTCGGCTTTCGCGGGCGAGCGGGGAATCCGCAAGGTGGAAGTGACTTATGGGCAGGGGAGGCATTTGCGGCCCTGGGCGCCTGCATTGCTGAAAAAGCCTCTGGGGCCTCTCGCCTGGAGCATCTGGGCTTTTCCTATGCGCTTTAAGGGAAACGGATTTTTTCCGGTAACGGTGCGGGCCGTGGATGGCGCAGGAGTGATTCAGACGGATAAGATTTCGGATCCACAACCTGGCGGGTCAACAGGGCGGATGGGGCTCAGCATCTATGTAAAAGATTTGTAGACGCATCGCATCTGTGCACTGAAAACCCCCCGCCGGTTTTACCCGACGGGGGGTTTTCAGTGGGGATAATGCTTAACGGCGTTTGCCGCCCACGATGTTCGTCGCGCGCTTTTGGCGCTTGATCATCCAGTTTTTGGGCGCCTCGATGCCGCTTCGATCCAGAATGTCGAGGTTGTGCTGGTAGGCCATGTAGTTCTTGATGTAGCTGAGCGTGCCGCCGCGATGAGGCGCGCCGGGGGGCTGCCGGCCTTCAATCAGGTCGATCACGTTATAGACGGCTTCTTTCGCCATGGCGATCTGCTCGGCCAAGACAGCCGCATGTACCCAGCCGTCACGAATATCTTTCTCGATGCCGACGACGAGGTTGTGCGTCACGATCTTGATCTGGCCGGGCTTGTAACCGGCCGCTTTCACGGCGTCCACCGTGCCGCGGGCGATGAGTGTCGCCCAGGGGTAAATGCCTTTGACGTCCGGGTGCTTCTTGAGCAGGTCCTCCGCCGTCTGGTAGGCATGCTGCACGTTGGACTTGGTGAATTCCTTGGCCACAATCTTGATTTTCGGGTAGTGACCCAGGTAGTCCTCAAACCCTTTGGCCATGGAGGTCACCATCTCGATGCCGCTGGGTCCGGGCAGCATCATGACTTTACCCTGGTAGTTGATGGCGTGGGCCATGGTGGCGCCGATGAGAAGGCCCAGTTCATAGCTGTTTTTCATGACGCGGTTTTTCACGCGAGCACTGTCGAGGTCGATGTTATCCACGACGACCTTGATTCCCTTGTCCATCGCCTTGTGTACGGCGTTCACCATGCCCTTGGTGCTGATGGGGCAGATGATCATTCCGTCGTACTTCGCTGCGATGATGTCCTCCACGTGGGCCACCTGCTTGGGCAGGAACTCGTAGCCGCCCGCGTCGAACATGGTCACGGTCACGCCGGCGTCTTTGGCCGCCTGGACGCTGCCGTACCATTTCGAGAAGAAATAGGGGTCGACGCCGTTTGGCACGACGACGGCGATTTTGTATTTCTTCTTCGCCTTCACCCGGGCATCGGCGTCCGGTGCCGCCGCCATCGACACAAACGAGAATGTGACGACAGAAGCGAGAATCATGAAAGTGCGGAACAGTTTTTTCATCTTGAATCTCCTCCTCGCAGAATGGGTTTCACGGACGGAAGCGCTCTCCTCCGCGAAAGGGAAAAATGACTGCTGAATGAACATATTTTCTATTCCCGCCGCTTGCGGGAACTCAAAACCACGGCCGTAATTAGTAATACGCCTACCACTACCTCCCGGGCGAATGTGCCCACCCCCAGGAGAATTAGGCCATTAAGTAAGAATGTCAGGAACAGCGTCCCGATCACTGCTTGCGTCACGCCGCCCTCGCCGCCGTGGAACGTCGTGCCCCCCACCACGGTGGCCGCCAATGATTGGAATTCAAGCTGAAATCCAGCGAGGCCGTTTGTGGCCGGGAGTCTCGCCAGGTAAAGGAACGAGGTGATGCCTACGCAGATGCCGCTTATCAAATAGCAAATGAGTTTCACCTTACCGGTATCTATGCCCGAGAGGCGCGCGGCCTCTTCGTTCCCGCCTGTCAAATAGATTGCCCGGCCGAGAACCGTACGTTTCGTTAGCAGATAGAGCAGGATGAAGAAGAAAATGGCGATGAACAGCGTGCCGGGAATATGAAAGAAATCCGTGAGGCCGATGGTTTGCAGAATATCTTTTTGCTCACTCGTGAATTGGTGAATCGTGCGTCCGCCCGTGAATACCAAAGCAATGCCGGCGCAGATGAAAAGCATACTCAAGGTGACGATAAAAGGTTGGATTTTTACACGGCCCACGAGGTAGCCGTTGATAAAACCGAACATCGTCGCCATTCCGATACCCATCAACACGCCCACGGCAAGGCCGAAGTCCAAGATGCCTTGCGCCATCACTACGCTCGAGAGGCTGAGCAAGGACCCCTGACTCAAATCGATGCCTGAAACCAGGAGCACCATGCTTTGTCCTGCGACGATGAAGAACAGCAGAGAAGCGTTTCTGAGTTGGTTGGTCAGGTTATGGGCTTCGATAAAGTTGTTCACGTAGCCCATCAACTGGAGAATGTAAAATATGAGCATCATCATGATGAAAACGACGAGCAAACCATATTTCTCGTAATTGAACTTGGCCAATAAGGAGGCAGAAGGTCTGACCTGAGCCTCCGCTACATTCGCCATGATTTATTATCTCCCTTAGTTTTTTTGCTCACGCAGGGTGCTCACCCAGATTGAAGCGAGAATCACCAAGCCGACAACTATCTGTTGCCGGTATGTATCGATTCCCATGATGTTCAGTCCGTTCACCAGGAATATGATCAGGAAAACACCCAGCGTTGTACCCAATACGCCGCCTCGCCCGCCAAAAATATGCGTGCCGCCGATGATGGTCGCTCCGATCGATTGAAGCAGTTGATCGCCACCGCCCAGCCTCGGCTCGCCCGCCGCGCTGACGCTTGCTGAAAGAAGAAGGCCCGCGAAACCACACAAAAGTCCACCTATGCCGAAAATGGCGATCTTCATGGCGGGAAAATTGATCCCTGCGGAAATCGCTGTTTGTTCGTTTCCGCCCAAGGCGTACACATAAGTGCCAAAACGGGTGTATTTGAGCAGATACCACATGGCGCCAAGTGCGATGAGTATCCAGATGAAGGTGAAGGGGATGGGACCCAGGTTTCCTTTTGCCAAAAGGACATAAGCATCTTCGACGTGTTTGGGCAAGGTTGCGCCCTCGCGCGCACCCCCCATTTGAAGACCGCCGGTCCAAAGCTGGGCCGCGCCGCTGCCAATGAAGAGCATCCCCAGCGTCGCGATGAACGGCTGCACTCTCGCCACTCCGACGAAAAACCCATTGATGACGCCGCACAGCAAACCGATGCCGAGGCCGGCGATGAGGCCGACGAAAAACCCGAAGTGCAGCATCGCGCTCCAGGTCATCACGCTAACCACACTCATGATGGAGCCTTGTGAAAGATCAAACCCTGCCGAAATGATGACCAATGTTTGGGCGTAAGCCAGAAAAAAGAGCCATGCGTCACGGCGCACTACATTCACAAAGTTTTCGAGTGTGAGGAAATTTTCGGTTGCGAAAGTATAGAAAATCATCAAGGCTACGAAAGCGGATATGAGCAGCAAACGCTCCCAGGGAATATCCTTGACCGAATAACCTAGAATGAGTTTTTCACTTCCCGTTGAAGCTGCGGCGCTCATTCAATCTACCTCCGAACGCGGATCAATCCGCGGTCATGGCGTATCGCAGAATGCCTTCCTGCGTTGCTTCGTTTCTGCCGATATCTGCTGTGAGTTGTCCTTCCCGCATCACCAGAATGCGGTCGCTCATTCCAAGAATCTCGGGCAGTTCACTCGAGATCATCATTACCGCGGCGCCGTCTTTGGCAAGTTGCAGCATTTGCGAGTGAACTTCAAATTTTGCGCCTATGTCGATTCCGCGGGTCGGCTCATCAAAAATGAGTACATTCGCACGTCTGAAGAGCCATTTGGCGAGAACGACTTTTTGCTGATTGCCGCCTGACAGGAAGCGTATTTGCGTATCCTGATCCGGCGTCATGATTTTTAGCTGATTGATGTGTTCATCTACGAGATCTTTTTCCATGGTCAAATTGAGCAGCCACCGTTTAATGAGGCGGCGGAGATTCGCGCTAGTAGTGTTAAAGGCGACCGAGAGAACCTGGGTAAGGCCCTGGGTTTTCCTGTCCTCGGGCAATAGACCCAGCCCGCGTCGTATGGCCAAGGTTGGAGTCCACTTGCGCTCATGGGTGAGGATTGTCAAGAATCGAATCAGAACCATAGCGACGCCACCCCAGATCATGACCCATTCGAGCACGAAATTCTGTGTGAACAGGCTCGTAATGACCATCGCGCCTATCGCGAGGGCGTACCAGCTTGCGAAGTCGATGACCAAGGTGCGCCAATGATACTGCCGCTCCATGAACCAGAGACCCGCTTGCCGTATAACGACCAACCCGGCGGCGACGATATAGGGGGTGGGGCCGTTCGGTATGTTGTATAACGGTCCGCCGATAATCCATTCATAAAACCACTTGCCACTGAATAGCGGTGGCGGTGAGTTCATGTTGAGCGTGACGGGATCGTAAATTCCCTGGAAAATTACGGTGAACAAGGGCAAAGCCATTATTAAGACAACCACGTCCACGATGGCCATCCAAAGCGGATAGTGGGGTAGTTCCTGTATCTCTTCTTTCTCTTTTGTCGCACGGGTCATCTCTACGGTGCCGCTATCAACGGGATCCGCGCCCATGACGGCTCGCGCCACTTCTGTTCTCCCGGCGCCTACAAGACCTGATAGACCGACGATTTCACCATAGCGGAGGTCAAAATTAATGTCTTCGAATACGCCGTTTCGGGTGAGTCCACGTACCCGGAGAGCCACTTCCCCATGTTCGCGGGGCGTCCAGGGGAATTTCTCATCGAGCGTGCGCCCCACCATCTGCGTGATCAGGAAATCGAGTTCCACCTCTTTGACTCCCCACGTGCCCATATATTCCCCGTCGCGCAGGACAGTGACGCGGTCTCCAATCTCGTGGACTTCTTCAAGGCGGTGGGAGATGTAAATGATGCCGACACCGTGTTCTCGCAACCGGTTGACGGCCTTGAAAAGTTCCTCGATTTCATGCCCGCTCAGAGAAGATGTGGGCTCATCCATCACCAATATTTTGCAGTCAAACGCAAGAGCCCGGGCGATCTCCACCATTTGCTGATCCGCAACGCTTAGAGAGCGGACCGGCGCGTTGATGTCGATTTTCACGTCCAGGCGCTCCATGATCGCGCGAGATTCTTGTTCTACTCTAGCCCAATCCACACGCTTCATGACGCCGGGCACGACCGGTTCACGACCCAGGAAGATGTTTTTGGCCACGCTCAGATCAGGCACCAGGTTCAGTTCCTGGTAGATGACGCTGATTCCCAAATCGCGCCCGGTTCTAGCGTCGGGGATACTGGTGGGTGTTTCGCTAATCTCGATTTGGCCTGAGTCGGCGTGATACATGCCTGCCAAAATTTTGATGAGTGTGGATTTTCCGGCCCCGTTCTCACCCAATAGTATGTGGATTTCGCCTTCTTCTAGATCGAAATCAACTTCCTTGAGCGCATGAACGCCCGGAAAGGTTTTGTCGATTTTCATCATTCTGAGCAAGTTCTTGGATTCTGGCACAGGACCTCGCTTCCAAGTAGGGTAATATAGCTCCCAAATAAATGGGCGAACGAATGCGTACCATCACCCATCAAATTTGTAAAGCTGCAGTTTTTTTAGTACTAACCAAATTCTTATCGGGGATGGGATTGTTTATCAATACGAAAATTTTCAGGAAATGTTCAATGAGACAAATCATTTCATCAATGACATGCTATAATTCTCACTTGCGTGTCTTAACGCTATAGTTCTTGAGGGCTTTTTGAATGCGCTATATTAAAATGTTGGGGATCGTTGTTTTCTTTCTGATGAGCATGTCCAGCGCAGCAGCTGAGGAAACTAGTGGTGAAACCGATGCGTGTCTCGTCACGCTTTACAATTACCCTGCCGACACCCCTCAGTACAGTGTTTCGAAGAAAACGCTACCCAAAACGCCCTTGGTTCTGGAAAAGAATAAGCGAGCAAGCAAGACCAGCGAGAGTATCCATTCACGGATGAGCCTTCCCCAGGAACGCCCAGGCGATAAATAAACTTTTGTTCGGATATTGTCTGCGCACGAACCCCTAACTGTCGATGACGCTTCTGTATTCGGCGGACGGGGTATGTTGCGCCGGCCAGTCCATCCCGTCTTCAAATCGCGCAAGCACGCTCGCGTGACGCGCAAAGCCACCCTCCAGCAAGGCGACGGAGACGATCTCCACGATTGCCGGCTCGTTGAAGCCATGCTCGCGCAAAGCCTGGAATTCTTCGTCGCTCATTTGTTCGTTGAGTGTGAGTTTTCTGGCCACGCGGAAAACCGCTTTTTCCGCTTCGGGCAAATCCGCATTTTCAAAGTCATGGAGTTTTTCCACTTCATACTCATCGAGTTCCATGCGGTGGACGAGGTCGGTTTTATGGAAATTCACGCAACGAGGACAGTCTGAGGCGACCGCGCAAACCATGGCGATGCGATTGGTCAACTCGCGCGATATGTGGCCATCCAGCACTTCGAGGCGTTTTTGTAGTTCCCAGAATCCCCGCAAGAGACCCGGCACATGGGCGAAGAACCCGAATAAAGGCCCCAGCCAGCGGGGGTCTTTCAATCGGCATATCTCGTCATAAATTTGCGAAACTTCGCCTTCGGCCTCATCGGGCTTTACGAGATGGAAGGTTTCAAAACCGGATGTGCTCATTTTTCCTCCCGAGAAATGAGTCGTTGGTATGTAGGTGAGATTCGATTTTAACATCATTTTCATGGATGGCGAGGAGTATAAGAGACAACAAAAACCCCCCGCCGAAGCAGGGGGTTTTTAAAGTTTCGGTGATGCTTACATGCCCGCCTCTTTCCAGTAGCGAGCCGCACCCGGATGCAGTTTGAGTTTCTTCAGGCCGCGGAGGCCGGTTTTCTTGGTGATGAATTTTCCGGCCGGGTGGTATTTGGTGATTTGCTTGTGATTGTCATACAGGGCTTTGACAATCGCATATGCGTTGTCGTTGCTCATTTTGCTGTTGGTCATCAAAGACCACATCTGGCCCCAGCTTACGACGTCCTTGTCGTAACCGGGGATGGAGCCGGCGCGCACGACATCGCGCACGATGCCCGCTTCGGTATCGGCGAGTTTT
This sequence comes from bacterium, assembly GCA_965213625.1. Taxonomy (GTDB): domain Bacteria; phylum UBA8248; class UBA8248; order UBA8248; family UBA8248; genus Bin107. Next base: position 4,063,616 of record CBDBZU010000004.1, on the reverse strand, counting down.
TTGATGGTGGCTTCATCCGGACCGAAGAAATGGAGCTTGCCGGAGAGCGTGCGTGCGAGATCCATGTACACAGGTGCGGGAACCCCACCGTTCAGGAAGAAAAAGCCCGCGTCCACCCGTTGGTCTTTGATGGCGGCCGAGTTTTGGTTGTTGTTGAAGAATTCGCGTTTCACTTTCTTGAACATGCCGCTGTGCTTGAGCGCAATTTGCGTGACGATGTAGATCGAGCCGCCACGACCGCCGACGACGAATCGTTTGCCGGTGAGGTCAAACCACTTTTTGATGCCTGTGGTCTTGAAGGTGGTGTAGACAATCGTCAACGGGTAAAGAGCCCCGAGGGCCAGAACGTCCTGGGGTTTTTTGAAGGGTTTTCTGCCCGTCTGCCCCCATGCGACGGCAGGCGCCGTGGCCATGCCCATGCGGAAAGGCTGCATTTTGTTCTTCTTCTGAAGAATGCGGACGTTTGCGGTGGAACCACCGGTGACGGCTGCATCTACGGAAATTTTTCCGCCCGAGTTATCCGTGATGACTTTGCCCATCGCAGTTCCAATCTCGAAAGTGGCGCCGCCGGGCTGGGAGGTTCCCAGAAGGATTTTGGCTGCACCCGCCGCCGGGGCCGCGCTGATAACCAGGGCAAGGCCAGCAGCCAGCGTAATCAACCGAAAGGTTGCTTTTCTCATTTGCATCTCCTTTTTGGATAGTGAAAATTACTCAAGCAAATGTTTGTTTCGATCAGTTAAATCGAAACTCATGAATAAAATGCCAAGTCTTGAATGTCTATCGAGGCGGCTATACTAAAGCAAAACCATGTGGTTTGGTCAAGTACGAAGATCGGAAGGTTCATGGAGATGGACAAATACAGAATTCGGAAAGTTCATGGGGATATTCATGAGTCGCTGAGTCGCTGGCAAAACAATGAGGCTATCCGCTAGAATGGAATTGTTCACATCTTTAGCTTCGTTTGACCATGATGCACCACCACGGTGGAGAAAGAAGGAGAAATATGAGTACTGAATCAGACCCCACCCAATCGGCTCCTCTCGTAAGGGCTCTGGTTTTCATCGCTTCATGGTTATGTGTGCTGTCGGGTTTGTACCACGTTTCCGCAGTCTATCTGCGGCCTTTACCGGGTGAGATGCACCCCAACATGCACATGCTGTTGGCCTATACGATTCTCCTCATCGGTGGCGCCGGGGCGATGCCTCAGATTTATGGGGACAAAATTCGCAAATTGAACTTTCTTCCCGTTTTTTATCTTTTGTCCCTGGTTCCCGCAGTCATTTTTTATTATTTCGTCTATGAGATGGGGGAAGGTTGGTCTGACTGGAGTGTTTGGTGGGTTTATGCGCTTCCGTTCGCTTTATGGATAGCGATGATGGTCGTCGAGAAGTCATGGCTCGCGCTTTTGCTATGGGTTTTGAGTTTTGTTCCTGCGCCGATACTGTTCCTGTATTGGGATTCTTTGCCCGAAAGCACGCATGAACCGACGCACTGGTGGCTTATAATCGCATGCTCCGCCATTCCTGTGATGTGGACCTTGTTCGCCGTTTTCTTCAGGCCTGCCGAGGGGGTGAAAAAAGCAGGCGTTTTCCTCGCGGTGTTTTTTGTTGCGCTTATTCTGATCGGATGGCGGGTTGGTTTATGGGCCGGGCAAAGCGATGAGGTGAGAAGCGTCTTGTCCCTTTGGCCGGTAGTTGTGTTCGCTTTTCCTCTTTTTTGGGCCAAAAGACGAATCAAAGAGGTATTTGAAGAATACCCTGCGCATCCTTTTCCGGCGGGGTTCACGATGGGCCTGAACGCCGGGATGCTTTTTTTCGTAGCAACCGCCTGCCTGTACTTGTTCTACTACCATGAAGAGATGGTCGATCGCCCCGGCGCCCCGACGATTGGCGATGCGCGCGTCGGCTTTGTCATGCTCGTCGTCGCTATCGAATTGACGAGGCGTTGTTTCGGACCTCCCCTTCCGACATTGGCGGTTATTGCTTTCGTCTATGGCATTTGGGGCAATCTCTTTGCGCCTCCTTTCGGGCACGGCGGCCATACATGGCTCGAACTTCAGGCGAAACTCTCGACGGACTTTATCGGTGGTGTATTGGGTTTTCTGGTCGTCATTTCGGCGACGTTTATCATCATGTTCCTCATTCTGGGGGCGTTTCTGCATGAATCGGGCGCCGGCCGCTTTTTCGTGAATTTCGCTTTGGGTCTGTTCGGGAAAATGCGTGCAGGCGCCGGTCTCGCCGCAGTGGGGTCGAGCGCGCTCATGGGTACGGTGTCGGGCAGCGCATCCGGTAACGTCGTGACCACAGGCACATTCACGATTCCCCTGATGAAGCGAATCGGGCTGAGCCCGCACATCGCTGGAGCGGCGGAAGCAGCGGCTAGCAGCGGGGGGCAAATCATGCCGCCTGTCATGGGGGCGGGCGCCTTCATCATGAGTGAACTAATCGAAGTGCCGTATTTCCAGCTTATCGGATACGCCACCATACCGGCCATTTTATATTTCACCATTGTTGGGATTAACATCCACTTTGCGGCCGGTGCGCTGAATATCAAGCCATTGCCCGAATCCGAGATCCCAAGTTGGAAAAAGGAACTGAAGAACGGATGGTTCTACCTCGTGCCCCTGGCCTTTTTGGTCTATTTCCTCTTCGAGGGCAGAACACCCGTGTTTGCGGGCGTCATGTCGGTTTTCATCATGGTGGGCGTTTGGTTTTACCGGAGAGTGGCGGAATTTCTGGGCACGATGAGGAGGGGCGATAAGACCATTGCCGATGAAATATTCGTTTTCGTGCCGGTCACGTTTTGGGTTTTCGCTTTCTTCCTGTTTGCCGTTTTCTCGATTTTCGAATTGGGATTCGGAGTGCCACTGGGGATATACGGAAAACCAACTTGGGGCGGCGCCATACGGGCCGCTCTGGCATTGGGTGTCACCGGGTTCGTTCTGGTAAGTGTTTTCACCCGCACCTTCTCCTGGGTGGGTGAATTCTGGAATGAGATAGAGCGTAGCTGGCTAGCCGTCTTCCCGCTCACTTTGCTGGCCTTATGGAGTGCTTTCGGCTGGTCTTCCGGCGTGGCGGGGGCCGCCATTGTGCTTGCTTTGCTCAGTGCATGGTCTGTTTTAAGGGGGAATGGGGCGCAACCTACTACGACCATACCCTGGTATTTCGTCATGATTTGGGTGGGTGCGTATTACGTGCAAAAAGGGATTTACGCTCTCGCCCCCGGAATAGCGAATTTTGGCGAATGGTTCGTTCCCTTCGGGTTCATCTATGACGGCCTGATCTTTTTTGGATTGGCCATTATCGTGCAGAAGGTTATCTTTTCATTCGGCTCGCAAGAATCTGACGCCGATAGCGCGACGCCGAGCATGAAACAGGTGCTGGCCGTATCTTGTAATCCGTTTACCTACCTGCAGCGGGCAAAGAATACGGGCGAGACGGGCGCAGGCGTAGAAGCCGCGCAGAGCGCCTCGAACTGGATTTTCAGCATTCGCGATGCCTTGAGGGTAGGTGGAAGGCAAGGGGCGGAGTTCGCCGTGACGCTGGCCACCATCGAAGTCGTCGTGCAGGTTTTGACCATCACGGGCGTGGGAAATAAATTCGCCTATATGATCGAGGCTCTCGCCCAGGATATCTGCTTCTTCGGCCCTGCGGCGGGCGGCGGGTGCGCGTATTATATTGGTCTCGATGGTTTCTTCGTTGCGCTCCTGCTCACTGCGATTTGCTGTGCGATATTGGGAATGGGCATGCCGACGACGGCGGCATACGTGCTGCTCGCTATTCTGGGCGGCCCCGTACTGATTAAACTCGTGGGTCCTGAACTTACGCATGTGTACGGAGCCGAATGGGTGAAGGAGTTCGTGGCCGCCAAAGGAGACCGGGTAGCCGCCCATATGTTCATCTTCTATTTCGCGATTCTCTCCGCCATAACGCCGCCCGTGGCGATAGCTTCGCTCGTGGGAGCCAAGCTGGCGGGCGCGTCCTATTTCCAGACGTCCATGATGTCTCTTCGCTTCGCCATCGTCGGCTTTATCGTGCCGTTTTTGTTCATGTTTGACCCGGCCCTGCTTACGTTCGCGCATCCTTTGCGTGTCGCTCTCTCCGCATCCATGACGCTCCTGGGCTTCATCGCTTTTTCGGCGGGAACACAAGGCTGGCTTCTGGGGAGGCTTTATAAATACGAGCGAATCCTGTTGTTCGTCTGCTTCATCACGTTTATTTTGTTCGTCATTTTCTTCAGTATCACCATGCTGGTAGCGGGCCTGGTTTGCGGCGCGATTCCGCTAATCCGGCAAATCAAGGATTATAAGATTTCTGAACCCCTAACATAGTTCACTATTCTTACTTGAGGATGTTCATGCTTTTTCATAAGGAACGCGCGCTCGAATTCATGGAGAGGTTCGATCTCGACGCGCTGATAGCCACGACAAGGCACAACGTCTTGTATCTCTCGGGTTTTCAGGGCTGGGCGCAATATACCTATGGCGATGCCACGACGGAGACTTTCGCACTGTTCTTTCGGGATCAGTCTTCTCCGCCCGGGCTGATACTTTCCCGTCAGGATGAGACCTACTACGCGGCGACGGGTTCGTGGATCGAGGATGTGAGGGGCTACGGCCCCCGCTCGGCGCTCGATATGGCGCCCGGCGAAGCGGGAGCTACCGAAGAAGAGAGGAATTACATATCTCTCATCGCCGAAGACGCCCCGCGCGAGGCGAATTCTGTGGACGCTCTGCTCAGGATATTGCGTGAGCGGGGTTTGTCGAGCGGGAAAGTGGCGCTCGATAACGAAGGTATTCGCCCGGCTACGCGCGGTGCCCTGGAAGCGGCTCTACCGGGTGTATCTTTTATGGATGCCTCAAGCCTGTTTCGGCTGATTCGCCTTCAAAAAACGGAAGAAGAGATCGAGCGCATGCGCGCCGCGGCGCTCTTGAACGAACAAGCCGTCGTCGCGTTTCACGAGGGGATGGTCGTGGGGCGAACCGAGCGCGAGGTGGCGAGCCACTACTACCGCACCGTGGCCGCAGCAGGCGGCAAATGGAGTTGGTTTCATCTGGGTGGCGGGAGGCGTTCGGCGTCCATTTTTCCACCTTCTGATCGGAAATTCGAGCCCGGAGACGGGTTTTTCTTCGATGCGGGGATGCGGCTGAACCACTATTGTGGGGATGTGGGTTGTTGCGGCTCGTTCGGCGAGCCGAACGCGGAGCGCAAGGCGCAGTGGAGCGCCATCCAGGCGGGGCTGGAGGCCGCTTTCGGCGTTATCAGGGCGGGTGTGAAGCCATCCGGGATCTTTCGCGCGGCGGTGGCGGCGGCGAAAAAATCGGGCCTGCCGCGCTACAACGGCGCCTTCTGCGGGCACACGATAGGCATCGAGGCGCGCGAACTGCCCTATACGCTGAGCGAGCCCGTGAAGCTCGACGATCCGTTTTTGCCTGCAAATTCAGACATTTCCCTGCCGGCGGGCGCGGTGCTCTCGGTGGAATTGCCCTCCGGCAAATTCGGGGAGGGCGGCGTGCATGCGGAATATACCGTGCTCGTCACAGAGACGGGCATGGAGCACCTGGGAGAACCCACTCGCGAGCATGTCGTCATCGAATGAATCGATAAGATAATAATTATCAGTTACTTATGAAAATATCGCCGAGCCATGGCGGTGCGCATAGCGCCTCGAATTCTACGACAAACCCGCCGATTCACGAAATTCCGCTCACTTCCCCCGCAACTCCCCGCAAGTCCGCGCAATTGCCGTCTGCGCGTGAATAGCTGTCCATGGCAGAATTCTCCTGCGTCGTTGTTCCGCGGCGTCGTTTCCCAGCAAAATAAATAGCCGGAAATTTATTGAAAAACCCCGTGAATTTGTCTAATTTTATCGAAATTTTCAGATATTATTATTTGCATATTTTTCGATCTGCGCCTGGGCGGGGCGGCCACATGGCGCCTGCGACCGGCGCGCGACCCGCCCCCTGAAAAAACCGGAGACAGGCGGAGGGCCTTCTCATCATACCTCACCGCCGCGGGCGCCCGGCCACGGCAGATGCGGGCAGATGCGTGTCAGCCTCGACCCGGGAAGGAGTCGAACTTCCCCGGGGAGGAGATAGTCCGGCGCCGCGAATCTCACGCGTCGGCCCGGGTCGCTCCCTAAAAGCTGAACTTCATTTTCATTTCCGCGAGGAAGTCGTAGGTGCTGTTTCCCGCCGTCGTGAACCCGAGCTGCCCCTGAAGAAGCGGCACGCGATCGCCCAGTCGCATACTGCCGCCGAGACCCAAGCGGACCCGGGTCGGGTGGGCGCGCGCCGACAATTTCGTGCTCGCGACGATAATCGATTTCTCGGCGCCCAGGAACTGGTGCTCGATGTCCACCGACGCGAACAGGCGGCGCGCATCCTCCTCGCCCTTCTCCACAAGAAGGCCCACGCGGCCCACCATGCTCTCGGCGTCTTCCACCGAAACCGCGCCGCCGCCGGTGGACGCCCCGGCGGTGAAATCATCCAGTGAGAACGAAGAGTAGGCCAATCCTGTTCTCGGCGTAAGGAGCAGACTGCCCATTTCGGTAAGGCGGCCGACCTCGATTCCCAACGCATAATCGGAACCGGAAACGTCCGACGCGATGGCGCCCAGGGAGGCGGCGTTCATATCCAGGCGGTGCCAGCCTATCGCAATCTGGCCGTCGACATAGTAGCGCCCGTTATCCAGGGCGCCGGAAAGACTCAACCCCTCGCCCGCCAGCGTAATTTCGCCGACGCCTCCGACATCCACGGAACTGCGGCGGTGGTGCGCCGCTACGCCGAGGGTGACGTGCTTGCCAGTGGGAATATCGAGCCCGCCTTCCAGCCGATAGCCATCGTAATCGTAGGAGGTCCCGCCGTATGTCGAGGTCTTAGCGCTCCACTTGCCGCCGCCGAATGTGGGGCGGACCCAGAAACCCTGGGTGTTGCGCGCGGCAAGCATCCTCTCCTGGTAAGTCGCGAGGCGGGCCTGATCCGTCAACACGAATGGCAGCGCCTCGTACACCTGCGCACGCGCGCCGCATTCACTTGTTACGGAGATGTCTCCGTTATCATCTTGTAGGCTGACGTCCCAGACGCCGAGCGGCATCTTGCTTCCTTCAGTCAATGGCAGGGCGCGATTGCCCGGCTGAAGGTATATCCGGGGGGCGCGCGAGGCTCCGTCGGCGCCAGGTAGATTCCTGATAGCGCCCTGAATCCGTTGCTCGATGTTCCCGCCCGGCTCAATCACCACTGCGACGTCGGCGGGCGCGTTGGGCCTTGCGCTCCATGGTTCGCCGAGGATCGCCACCCCCGATTGCGCCGTGATCCGCGCGTGCGGACCGACGATCACTGTACCGCCGCCTTCGAGTTTGATTCCTGCGTGTCTGACGTTGGTTACTTCCCGGGTCAGGGGGTCCGTTATCGTCTGGAGCAAGGGGCCGGTCGACGCCACCTCGCCGAACACCCTCGCCACGTTGTTCGTGACGGGGAAATCACCGTTGCCCGTGCCTCCGGCGAAATAAATGCCAGTATATCCGGATACCCTGCCGGTGCGCGCGACCGTCACGTCGCCGCCTGCGACCGGATGAACACCGACGCCGAACTGTCCCGTGACTTCACCTGCGACGTGAACGAAGTGTTGGCGCCTGCCGTCGACAATGCCGCCCGTGGCCAGCCTGATGCCGTCGAGATAACCCGTCACGGAGGCTCCCTGCGATACGGAAACGCGAACCTCGCCGTTTCTCATACTGCTCGGTATGGGATAGCCGGCGTGAATGCCAAAACCGTCGAAGGACGTGATGCTTCCGCCCGTCACTTCAATCAGGATGTCGCCGGCGTTGTAGCTCACCTCGAATTCGCGGACTCTGTTCTTGTAGGCTTCCGTGTATTCTGGTGAGGTCGCCAACGTCAAATTATCGAGCGCCTCCTTCAGGCGATCCTCGCCGGTGTCATTCAGGATTTCGCGAATGACCTCCGCTTCCGCTGGCGAGAGGACCTTTACGGGCAGGGGATTTCCTCGTGCGTCGACTGCGCCGAGCGCACCCGCCAGCACTTGCGCAGGCGTCAGTTCGGGGGGAGAAGGGATCTGCAGCTGAGCGGCGAGGATCGTTAACTCGTCAGGTGTCAGGATTTTTGGCGTGGCGACATGAACCAGCATATCCACCAGGTCGACCGCGTATGCCCGGATCCCCGCTCCGGCCGGGGGAAGTGGAGGTTTGAGGAGTCCATTGACGATGCCGAGGTTGATCCCGAGGGAGAGCGATTGTGGATCCGGCTGGGCCGGCAGGCCGATGATATCCGGATCACCGACCCGTATCGTTCCGCTCGAGACGATATGGATCAGCGGCTCCTCACGGGCCCCGTCGTTCATTATCTCCACGGGAGCTTGCCTCCCGCCGTCCTCTCTGGTGTAGCCGATATGCCCGCTTCTGCGGCGGGCCCATGCGAGGATGCCCTCCGTCAAGGAACCACCCAGGATTGTCCCTTTGTTGTCGATTACGATGCGGCCGCTGTTTTCATCGTTCGTCAAGAAGGCGGCAATGCCCCTGCCAAGTCCTGGCGCTCCTCTTAAGACGGCGTCTTCCTCGACCCGAATGGTTACGGAGCCGTCGTGATGCTGGAATCCTTGCACGGCGTTGCTTCCCTCGCGTTTCGCCGTGATGTCGGCGCCCTTCCCGACTGTGATGGAGATGTCGCCTTTGCCCAGATGCTCGGCGTTCACGCCATAAGCGTTCTGGCCCCCCGTGATGATCGGACCGCCGTTCACCGTGACGTCCAACGAGCCGGCCCGGTGCTGTCTCACGTTGATGCCGTGGCCACCTACACCGTCTGTCTGGATTCGTGTGTGACCTTCGAGCGTTACGGAAACGGCGGCCTCAGCCGCAGACTCCACGGAAATGCTGTGATCCATCACCTCGATGCTTTGTCCGTTCGGCAACGGCGCCTGGAGGCCCTGTCCGATGATCGTAATGGTGCCCGCCTTATCGGAGCCGCCCACGATCGTCAGGTCCAGTCCATCCTGCGGCACGTCCTGCGGGGAGTAATGGATGCCGGTGTAGTCCGACCCCGTGCAGACCTGAGCAGCGGGGTTCCCGCCGACGGGCTCGCAAATCGCTTCACGGTTCTGCGCCATGGCCGGTCCGGCAGCCAGAAAGGATACGAGAACCGCGGCTGCGATGCTTCGCACGGGGATCCGCGGCTCGTAAAATCTCATCGTGGCTCTCGCTCTGGAGAAGAGATTCCAGAATACGGAGGTTTCCAAAAGAGTGTTCATGCGAACCTTGGTTTCTTTCAAGTCGAGTCTCCTTCAACCCCTCACCGGCGCAAAGTAGATGAACGTGAAAACAGACAGAGCATGGGAACGCGCCTCAAGACGCTCGCTCCCAGGCAGCATGGACCGACGGTCATTGATCCCTTTTATCGGTTCGCGCCGAACGCGCCGACAATATGCCTTCGCTCGAAAACGCCGCTCACTTCTTCATGGTTCGGGCCAAAGAAATATCCGGATAATGAATCCGTATCGGCTCCCTCGCTGAAATGACCATCCGTGACCTGCACGTCATTCCAGTTCATGTCGTCGTATTTTCGGCCGTCATCAAGGGTGGCGATATTGGTGAAAGCCAGGTCGAGGACCTGGCGCGCCATATCGAATGTAATCGTGGCGTCTCCGATGAGCGGGTCTTCGTCGGCCAGCTTATCGAGGCCGGACATGGCGCCCGTCCACGTGAAAGATCCCGACACCGGATTCGTGCCGCTGTGCAGTCCGGCCGATGCGCCTCCAATCCACCGGATGCCGCCGGTGAATGTGCTCCGGTCTGCGCTGAAAACACTATATTCCAACCATCCGCTCAGCCCCCGGAAATCAATCACGTCAAACGCTTCATCACCCCCTACCGTTTCTCTCAGATTGACGCCGTTTCGTGTTCCAATGGTTTTCGAATCCTGCTCCGATGTGAAAGTGGTGGCCTCCACGGTGTTGTAATGCAGTGGACCGGTCGGCAGCATTGCGGTGCAGCTATCCTCAGCGCACACTACCGGGAAGCGCTCGGCCGGTAATGGTATCGGGCTGGCGGTCACCACCAGATCCGTGCTGATTATCCGGGTAGCTTTCATTCCTATCTCGCCGATTCGATTATGAATTTCCTGTTCCATCGAAACAGGCGCCGTCACGTCGCCGCCGCTACTGCCGCTGCCGCCACCACTACCGCCGCAGCCCGACAAGATCGCGGCGATGACGATACTCAGCCCAATGGAAATGCATTGACGCATGATGTCTCCTCTTTCTTTGGAACGTGAAAAAGATGTCCTTGGATGATCAGCAAAAAGAGCGTGGACTTGACATCCGATGTATCCCGGGCGAGAAGAGCGCGCACTATAATTCCCTCTCGTCGATATGAGACCAATAAGAATCAGGCGTCGGCTGCTTGTGCGGAACGGGACGCCAGCAACGCCACAACCTCTTCGGCCGCGTCCTCGCCGCTTGCCAGGGCGCCGTTCACCGAGGGCATCCGCATGCAATCGCCCGCAAGAAAAAGGTTCTTCACGTTCAAGCTGTTTTGTCGTCGCAATTCCGCAATCTCTCTCAAAATCCCGGGTGGCCCGATGCACAGGGCCTCCGGCCAGCGGTACACGCGGGTGAACAGCCCATCATCGTCGCCGGGGAGGTTGCTCCCCGGGGGGAGGGGATGACGGCGCACGTCGGCGAGCATCCGGCGCTTGATCTCCTCATCGTCGAGGGGAAACAATTCCTCGGCGCGGTCGCGGCCGACGAGCAGGTCGAGAGTGCTCTTGCCCGGCGGCGCACAGGCGGGCAGGTTGATGGATCTGTCCAGCAGCAGGGGCGTTTCGTCTTCGGGGTACAACACGCCGTTCCAGCCGGGGGGAAGCGGTCGATGGTCGAGTCCGATAACCACCCGGCACCCGCGCGCGTACTTTACCTTGCGGAACACGCGTTGAACTGCGTCCGGCAGGTCGGGAATTATCTTCAGGGTCGTCGAGGTGGAAGTGGTGCAGATGACGGCGTCTGCCTCCATGGGCCCGTCATCCACGACCACGCTGGTCACAGCGCCGTTTTGGATGACGACGCGCTGGACGGGCGTCGAGACGCGAATGTCGGCTCCACAGGCGTCGGCCAGGGCGTGGGTCAGGGAACCGATGCCTTTCTCCGGCACGTACAGCTCATCGGTCTTCATCAAAATTTGCGCCATGAACGTCAGGGCGAACGCGGCGCTCATTTCATCCAGCTCACCCATCGTCATCTCGAGGAGTCCCCGCAAGGCCAGACGCATATCCTCCGGCACGCCGATTTTCTTCATGTAGTCGGTGGCGCTCTCCTCATTATCAATCTCGGCGACCCTCGAGTTGCTCGCGAAACTCAGGTGCTCCGGCTGATTCTTGATGGTCTTGGACATCTTCATGCTCGACCGGATCGCCCGGGGTGAGATTAACCCCAGATTCCACAGCGCCGGCAGGTTGCTGATAACGCCGGCCAATGTTTGCTCCGGCGTAGTAGTGAAGAAGCGGCCATTCTTATACCAGCCGAGCTTCATCATCGAACGAACCAGGGGCAATCCCAACTCCTCGCACAAGCGCAAGGCTACGTCGTGGGAAGCGGTGAAAAAGTCCGCGCCCTCATCCAGCAGAAAGCCGTCCACCCTGTCGCCGCCCAGCCGTCCGCCTACCCTGTCGCCTGCTTCGAGTACGGTGGCTCTGATCCCGTTTTTCTTGAGGGTGTAGGCGGCGCACAGCCCGGATGTTCCCCCTCCAATGATGATTACACTTTTCATATTATTGTTATCTCTTTGTGTCGATTGCGGCATGTTTGAGTTCTCTCACGTCGAAGATGTGTTATCGAGTCCTCCTGTCGATGACGATCAGCAGAATGGGCAGAAGCAGGAAATCGCCAAGCAAAGCGAAAATGATCGTGATTGTCACCAGAAGTCCGAGCACCCAACTGAGTTCGAATCCCGAGGCGGTGAAGACCATAAAGCCCGCCGAGAGGACAACGGTCGTCGTCCATAATGCGTGGCCCACGGTGCGAAAGGCGTGGCGCACGGACTCGAACGGCGTGAGGTCCTCTTCGCGCCGCGCCTTCAGGTATTCGCACATGAAGTAAATCGTGTCGTCCACGATGATCCCGAAGGTAACGGCGAGTACCACCGAGGAGACGATGCCCAACTGGCCCATGAGGTGTCCCCACAGGCCGAATGTCATGAGGGCGGGGAGGAAGTTGGGCACGAGGCTGATGAGGCCGAAACGCACACTTTTGAAAACCAGCGCCAGAATCAAGGAGATGAGGGCCATGGCGATGATCGTTCCGCTCAGCATGCTCTCGAGATTCCGCTGCGTCATATGCGCTACGATGACGCTCAGGCCGGTTGCCTCCTTCGTGAATTCGGATTCATTGGCGCGCAGCCAGACCTGTGCGCGCTGAGAGATTTCATTGAGGTCCCGGGACGTTGCATCCTCAATCGTGACGCTCATGCGGGTTCTGGATTTGGCGACGTCGATGCGGTCGTTCAAGTCCATGCCGAAGGGGAGGGAGAACTCATAGAGCAGTAGATATTGCGCGGCGAGCCTGGGGTCCCGAGGTATCCTGTAAAACGCCGGGTCGTCGCCGTGCATGTTCTTGTTCAGGCGCTTCATGATGTCCGAAAACGCCTGGACGTGGCTGACGTTCGGCTGCTTGCGGTACCAATCGGCGAAGGCCTCGACCTTGCGTAGATACCTAGGGTCGGTGATGCCGCCCTCGCGCCCCGCATTCAGGGAATACTCCAGCTTGTCGAGGCCGGTCAGGTTCTTGGAGATGTAATCCGAATCGCGACGGACCTGGTAGCTTTCGTCGAAAAATTTCGTCAGGTTATCGCCAAGCTCGATTCGGGGAATGCCTGCGAGGAGGAAGACTACCCCCACGGAGAGAACCACGAGCAGGGGCTTGCGCCGCGCAATGACGAACTCGGCGAAGCGCTCGAAGAAGGTGGTTTCTTGCGCGCGCGCACTCGATGCGCGCAGCGGCAGAATGGAAAGAAGCGCCGGCAGCAGCGTCATGGAATAAAGGTAGGCCCACACTACGCCGAGCGCCACGAAATTGCCCAGGACTTGAAAGGGCGGTGAATCCGAAGAATTCAGGCTCAGGAAGCCGATCGCCGTCGTGAGTGAGGTCAGAAATACCGGCCAGGCATTGTGGCGGAGGGATTCCGCAATCGCCGCATTTTTCTCCAGGCCGCGTCTCATCTCCAGGAGCGTGTTCGAGACAATGTGAACCGCGTCCGCGATGGCTATCACCATGATGATGATCGGTACCCCGGAGTTTGTGGGGCTGAACACTGCGCCGAGCCAGCCGGCTATCTCCATGGTGGTGATGATGGGAAACAGGAGACAGACGATAATCGCTAACGCGCCCAGCACCGAGCGCAAGAGAATAATCGTGAAAATCACGATGACGAGAAACACGAGCGGGAACAAGGTGCTCAAGTCGTCCTTCGGGGCATCCTGGAATGACCGGTTGATGACGGTCGTGCCGGTCATGTAATAGCTCATGTCCGGGTATTTCGCGCGGGCCTTCTTCAATACGGCGTTCAGGTAATCGGTTATCTCGACTACGCCTGCGTCCTTGTTTTTCGGCAAGACGAAAGTAATCGCCACTCCGCCCACGCGTCCGTCGCGGGAGACGAGGCGACCGACAATTTCACTTTCGCCCAGCGCGGTCTTCTTGATTCGCGCTATGTCTGCGTTGGTCAGCGCGCTCGCGTCGTCGACGAGCGGCTCGACGATTAAATCGTCCCCTTCCGCCCGGCTGTGGTTGTAGTTCGTGAGGGAGTCGACCCGGCTCGAATGCGGCGTTTTCCATGCGGCTTCGGTCAACTCCTCGAGCGCGCCGAGCGCCTCTTTGGTGAACACCGAGCCCCCTCTCGGCGCAACGGCGATGAGCGCGTTGTCGGAGGTGGAGAAGGTTCTCTCCAGCGCTTCGAATGCAAGGAGATAGGGGTTGTCCTTTTTGAACAGAATGCGGTAATCGTTCGCAACGGTGATGAAGCGCCCGCCGGCCCCAGCGATCAGCAGGATCAGCATGGCCAGCGCGACGACCAGCCAGCGGCGGCGCAAAACGGCGTCGATATAGCGGTCTAGTTTCACGTACGTATCACCTCGGCATCACGGGTCGGGTGCGGACATCGCTTACCACTTGCTCGATTCCGACGATTTGATGTGGTCGGGCATGCGGTAGCTGATGCCGCCCTCGTCGTATACCGAAATCTGGAGAAGCTGCGAAAAATTCTGGGATTTGACGATTTGTTTGCTATTCAGAAAGCGCAGGAGGCGTTGTTTCACCCGGAAACTGTGGAGCGTCAGCGTCGTGGACAGGCGGGAGAGCTTCGGATACTGGAAATGACCCGCGAGTTCTTTTCCTATCAACGCCGTGGAAAGGCGGTAGGCCAGATCCGTCAAATCCTTTTGCTCCTTCGAGTCCGTTACGCCCGCAACCGGCGCGATGGCCTTGATCAGCGTATTCGACATGGCCACCGAATCTTCACCCGGCGGAGGTTCGCACATATAGGCGATGTTGTATTTTCTCTCCGCATCCGCCCCGTCGGTGTAGAGAATGGTTTCGGGTATTCCCATGAGATAGCCCGCGTATCGCCAGACGGCGAGAACGCTCTCTTGCTCCTCGGTGCTGAAGCGCGTTCCCACGAGTTTGGAGTACCTCAGCAGCTGCATTGAGAAGATGGCGATGGCTAACCCCAAGTTCGCCGCGCTGAGCGGCGTGCCCCAGGCTTCAAAGTCCCATTCGCCTGATTTCGCCAGCAGGCTCCTGATGCGCGCGTGCACGAACCGGACGCGCGTGGAGAGCTTCCAGCCGTCGCCGTTTCTCAACAGGCCGCCCGGGAAGAATATCTCCATCAACTGACGGTTGTTCTGCATGAGGCGCCTGGGAGGAGTTACTGTCAGATGTTGTGTATGAGCTGAATTGAAAAAGGCGGCGCATCCTGCTGAAATGGGTTTGTCAAAGAGCCCGGTCATTCAGCACAAGGAGATGCGCCACCATGAGAGAAGATAAGACGATACCCTTTGTAAGTCCAGCGTTCCGTGACGAGTTGAGCGACTTGGTGCGCGCGGGCGCGCAACGAATCATCCGCCAGGCGGTGGAAGCGGAGTTGAATGCCTTTCTGGAAGAACATGCGGGCGAGCAAGACGCGCAGGGCCGCCGCGCGGTGGTTCGCAACGGCTATCTGCCGTCGCGGGAGGTATTGACGGGTGTGGGCCCGGTCGAGGTCCAGGTGCCGCGGGCGCGGGACCGTTCGGGCTCGGGCCGGCGCTTCCGCTCGGAGTTGTTGCCTCCGTATCTGAAGAAGACGAATCGTGTGGAGGCGGTGATCCCTTGGCTGTACCTCAAGGGGGTCTCGACGAACGACTTCGGCGAGGCGCTGCGGGCGCTGTTCGGCGAATCGGTGGGGGGCTTGTCCCCGGCGAGCATCACACGTCTCAAGGAGGGGTGGGATCGCGAGTACGCCGCGTGGCGCAAGCGGGCGTGGCATGGCGAGGAGTTCGTATATCTATGGGCGGACGGTATCTACTTGAACGTCCGCAGCGGGGAGCGGCGGTGTCTATTGGTGGTTGTGGGCTGCGACGCGCGTGGCCGCAAGCGCTTCGTGGCCCTGGAACCAGGCTTTAGGGAGTCGAAGGAGAGCTGGCAGGCGGTTCTGTTGAGCCTGCGTGACCGGGGCGTGAAGGCGGCGAAGCTGGCGGTGGGCGACGGGAGTCTGGGGTTCTGGTTGGCCCTGGCGGAGGTTTATCCCGAGACCCGTGCGCAGCGCTGCTGGGTGCACAAGACGGCGAACGTTCTCGACAAGATGCCCAAAAGCGTTCAGGGCGAAGCGAAGTCGATGCTCCATGAGATGTGGGGGGCCGACACCCGCGCGCATGCGCAGGGCGCGTTCGAACGCTTCTGCGCCACCTGGGAGGCGAAGTACCCCAAAGCCGTCGAGTGCCTGGCGAAGGACGAGGATGAGTTGTTCTCCTTCTACGACTTCCCGGCGGGGCACTGGCGGAGTATCCGGACGACGAACCCCATCGAGTCGACCTTCGCCACTATCCGGCTGCGAACGGCGAAGACGAGGAACTGCCTGAGCGAGAAGTCGGCGCTGAGCCTCGTTCATCAACTCGCCATGAGCGCCGAGAAGCGATGGGGGCCGCTACGCGGCCTGCGTCATCTGGCGGACGTGATCACCGACGTGAGATTCATCGATGGGGTGAACGAAAACGAAACCGGCAGGGAGGCCGCTGAACTCATGACGGCCATACACAACATTTGACAGTAACTCGCCTGGGAGTCGCCGCCACCCGCCCGGTCGTGTTGAAGGACTTGGCGATGAGCGTCGAGAAACCCTCCACCAGCACCCCCGTCACGAACGCGACGAGCATGAGGTCGACGTTCAGGTTGAAGGAGCGGACCCCCGGCCTGAAGGCTTCGTGGTCGAGCCAGGCGGGTTCTTCGAAGTTCCAGAAGAAATCGCGCAGGGGTTGCGGGGCGTCCCGCAGAACGGCGTCATGCTGCTCGATGCCCGCCTCGACGAACGCATGGAGTTCATAGGCGGGCAGGGAGGATATCTCCTCCATGATCGGGTCCAGGAGGGGATCGCCGATAGTGGTGTGCCGGATGTAGAGGTCCGCCAGGTCGGGATCGTGGTCGCGCGCCTTTTTCTCGTAGCCTTGTAAGTATGCAGATGGGATTTGTAGAGGCATCATGGTCTCTTAATGCAATTCGGAGCATCCACGATTCTCCGGTGAGATGAAGAGTAATTTCTTCTGCAGAAGATTCGTCCGTCTACTCATTGAGTCTCGCTGGATCGAAGCGATGAGTAGAAGCTACCGAAATGGCGTCTAAATTTCCTCGCAAATTTAATGGCTAAATTACAACGATCTGGTTCACTATTTATTTCAGTTTACCACAATTTTTGCTGTTTATTAACAATTTTTGCTGTTTGTTAATAAGGCACATCCCCCGATATTGGGGCGGAATCTGAATCTTGATGCAAGAGGTATGTCAATATATTTTTCGCAATATCGCAGGCGCGGGTCTTGAGCCGCTTCTGTTTTCAGCCGCGAAACTCCGGTGCGCCGGCCTGCGGCAGTACAAGACGCACCAGCTCGGCTCGCCGCGAGAGGGATGCTCTGCATGGCCACGGCTCCACGAGTGCGATTCCCGGGAGCGCTCATGAACGCTCCCCCTGTGGTTTTCGACGCTCGTGGTTGTGGATTCGCGGGTAGGCGACCTGTCCCCAGACCGGCGTTTCCGGGTTCGCGTCGATGTCGGCCTGCATGATGTCGAGAATTACCGGAACGACGTCGGCGATGATGCGCGTGCCGTCTCTGAGCAGCGTCTGAACCCATACTTCGGCGAAATTCACGCCCCCGTGGAAGACCTGGTTGCGCAATTCATACAACCGCCGGAATACTTCTCCGCAAACGGCTTGTACGTTTCTCTTCTCCAGAGCGTTCTTGATTCTGGCTCCATTGGACTCGTACCTCTTGCGCCAGTTGTACGCCCTCGAAGGGTCCCGCACCCATCGCCAGAAGAGTTTGAACACGAACTGATCCTCCAGAAGAACCCGAACCGCGCCGGTATGCTTCTCCAGCAGAATGTGTTCTATCTCTTTATTCGCGTCGCGCTTGAGTATTTCGCGCAGAAAGTTCCTGATTTTCAGGTTCTCGGTGGGTTGATTTTCCAGAGTGTCGTTCACCTCGGCCCCGTAGGCCGCGTTGAAGGCGATCCACAAAGAGATGAATTTCCCTTCGGTCGTATCGGCTTGTTCGCTGCGCTCCAACCAACGGAAAGCGCGTTGCATGCGCTGTAAGTTATGCTCGCTTTGGGATGTCTGGACGTGCGCTCGAATCACCACCAACCCCCTGGCCGTCCTGACGGCGCAGGACGCTGAAAACGCACTCCGAGACTCCCCCGACGCAAAACCCTGTATGAGGTTTCCCGCTCGGGGAGGGGTCTTCGTTTTCTGTTGAGAGTTGGGTCCTTGATTTTTTATAGGTTCTTCCAATTTGGAATGCAACCATTCCCGCAGGATTATTGATTTTCCTTAAAACCGTTCATTTCACGTCACAAGGTCGGTTTTCCCTTGTTCATGAGGGGCCGGGGCGGAGCCTCGCTCGGTGAGCGCTCATGAACGCTCCTGGTCCGTGATCGACCCCTACTTGTCTGATCTGCGTAGTTGAGCGAAAGTCGGTGTCTCCAATGTGCGCGTCAGCGATGAGGCGCTTTCTTTTCGCTCCACGAGGCGAACTTATCAAATTAAGCAATTAGCTTGTTCAAATAAAAGCTAAATGCTATATTCCTTGTGGTGCGGAGGCGCAATGTACAAGCTGACGTTCAATGGGCAAGTCATCAAGGCCCTGCGCAAAATGCCTTCCCTGCAGGTCCGACGGATTCGCCGCCGGTTGGACGAGTTGGCGGAGAATCCCGACAGGCAGGGTCTGGATGTAACCGTATTGAGGGGGCGTCCCGGTTGCAGGTTGTGCGTCGGCGAGATGCGGATCATTTTCGAGCGAGACGACGACGCCCGCGTCATAGATGTGCTGCGCATCGCTCCGCGTGGTCAGGTTTACAAGTGATAGGAGAAGCCATGAGCAAGACGCAAGTCATTCTGGACGAGGGCGGCCGGCCCGCATTCGCCGTCATCCCGTGGCGTGATTATGAGCGTCTCTCGGGCGAAGACGCCGAGGCGTCTCTGAGCGATGAGGCGCTTTATGATCGCGCCAAGGCGGAGGGAGGCGAGTCCTTTCCCGCCGGGGTCGCGGACCGCCTTCTGGCCGGTGAAAACCCGATCCGCGTGTACCGGGACCATCGCGGCATGACGCAGGGCGGTCTGGCCGCCGCAGCAGGTATTCATCCGGTCTACCTCTCCCAAATCGAGACGGGCAGGCGCACGGGGTCTGCGAGAACGCTCGCCGCCATCGCCGGGGCGCTGGGCGTCACGGTGGACGATTTGATATAGGCGGTAATGGAAGTTCCCACCTTCGAGACAACCAATTGCTTCTATGACGGACTGTCGCCGGTCCATGGTTTGTTGCCGATCCGGGGGTAAGCGACTTTTCCCCAATCGGCCCCGGGATTTGCGTCCATGATCTTGAGGATCACCGGAACGATTTTAGCCATGATGCGACCCCCATCTTTTAGTTGAATCCATCCCCATCCGTTTTTGTCGCAAGTCACGCCACCATGGAAAACTTGGTTGCGTAATTGATATAGACGCTCGAAAACTATGTTGAATACTTTGTCTACCTCATTATTACTCGTCAATTTTCTATCCAAGGCGCGCAATGCAACATTATTTTCTCGGACAAAATGTTCGCTCCAGTTATCCTCTTGCTTGTCTCGTACGCATTTCCAAAACTGTTTGTATACATGTCGGTTTGTCAGTAAGTTCCGGATTGGTTTTTTCTCTGAACCCTCATCTAAATCTAAGAAACTTTCTCCTATATCGTTCTGCTTGTCGTATTTTCGAATCTTCCTTAAAAAGTCTTTGAACTTCGCTGTTTCAACTTCATTCGCGTCAGTCCCTTCAACGCCGTAGGCCGCGTTGAACGCGATCCAAAGGCAAATGAATTTCTCTTCGTCGTACTTGGCTCCTTCACTCTTCCTTAGCCAACTATGAGCCCTATCAATACGGTGTTTATTGTCCTCGTTGTGCTCGCATTGGGGAATCTGCTCGCTGGTTCGGGTCATCGCCATGAGTCCTTTTCTAGTTGGATAACGTCGAATTGCAGAAAAACGACCTCCCCGACTACTCCTCCTTCCATCACGGGAAGATGGAGAGGACCCCTGGGGTCCTTATCGTCGGGGAGGAACCTTTGGACCATGCGCGGCAATATACTTCACACGGTTGGCGAATTCCAAGGTAAGGGGCGTTCGTGATCGCCCCTCCAATCCCACCCGAACTTGCCCGTGGCGCGCCGATGGGCGATATTCGATCTCTGCGATGTACGCAACCGACGCAGTTATCGGAAAACCACACCCGCCCGAGCGGCGGATGCTCATTCAAGGGAAAGGACCAAAGGCGATGACGTATTTCTACAAGACGGACGAGATGGAAAAGAACCTGGCGGGTGCGGCCTACAGCTCGGCGGCGGGCGCATGGGTCACGGGCGAGCGGCTCATTTTCGGCAAGATGCGCATGCCCGCCGGCACGCGCTCGAGTGCCCATGCCCACGCGAACGAGCAGTTCGGCTACTGCCTGGCCGGCAGCACCCGCCTGAACATCGAGGGCGACGAGCGGGTCCTGACGCCTGGCCACATCGCCTACCGGCCCGCGAACGCCGTGCACGCGGCCGAGGTGCTGGGCGAGGTGGACTACGAGTTCATCGTGGCGAAAGACACCGCCACCACCATCGAGGGCACGCCCACGGAGATGAAAAAAACCGGAGAGCACGTCCCCTATTTCTACGACACCGAGGCGATGGAAAAAGGCCTGGCGGGGGAGGCATACAGCCCGACCGAGGGCGCGTGGGTGACGGGCGAGCGCATCATTTTCGGGAAGATGCGCATCCCGCCGGGCGGTATTGCCGAGCCGCATTCTCACCCCAACGAGCAGTTCGCCATCGTCCTGTCGGGTTCCGCGCGCGCGACCATCGGCAGCGAGACCGAAACCGTCACCGCGGGCGATATCGTCCACATGCCGGCCGACGTCGTCCACTCGGTCGCAATCCTGGGCGATGAGGACTACGTCTTC
Source organism: bacterium (assembly GCA_965213625.1). Taxonomy (GTDB): domain Bacteria; phylum UBA8248; class UBA8248; order UBA8248; family UBA8248; genus Bin107. Next base: position 4,042,895 of record CBDBZU010000004.1, on the reverse strand, counting down.
GTGACGGCGAAGGACACCTCCTGGGGGATTCAGGGGATTAAGGTGTGAGGGGCTACGCCACCACCCGCTCGACCTTAATCTCATCCGCGCGCTGCATCGCTTGGGCAAATTCATAATCCGTCTGGAGGCGATACCACACCTCGGCTCCACCTCCGAAAGCTTTATCCAGGCGGATTGCCATCTCGGGCGAGATGCCCGAACGGCAGTTGATGAGACTCGATAGCTGTTTGCGGCTTACGCCGAGCTTCTGCGCAGCTTCCGTGACGCTCAGGCCCAGCGGCTCCAGGCAGTCATGGCGAACGGAAAGACCCGGATGGGGTGGTTTTTTCATAGGCATATTTTGGTTCTCCTTTAGTGATAATCTGTTAAATCCACATCAGTTGCGTGTTCGCCCTCGTAGCGAAACACGATCCTCCAGTTTCGAGAGACTCTTACCGCCCAGAACCCGGCGAGTTCTCCTCTTAAGGGATGCAACCGATAACCCGGCAAGTTCATGTGCGCTGGTATTGCCGCTCGGTCAAGACGAGCTAGAATCCGCTCGATCTTGTCGACATACGCTGATGGGACCCGCCGCCGATTCCCCCTCTCGTATAGTAGCTGAAGCCCTTTGTGGCGAAAGTGGATAATCATGATTGGATTGTAACCTATAACCACACAGGTTGCAATTATTATTTGTTTTGGAAGGATTTTTCTTTCTTCAATTCAAAGGACGGAACCTTTAGAGGCTTTTTGGCACTACGGCCCCAATCTCTCGATACGCCACGCTCCGCCCGGCTCCAGCGTGTAGCGCACGCGGTCGTGGAGGCGGCTGTCGCGGTGCTGCCAGAATTCAATGCAGTGCGGTTTCAGGACGTAGCCGCCCCAGTGGGGAGGACGCGGCACGTCGCGGCCCGCGTACTCGGCTTCCAGCGCGCGTTCCTGCTCTTCCAAAGAGGCGCGGGAGGGCACCACGCGGCTTTGGGGCGAGGCCCACGCGCCTATCTGGCTGCCGCGCGGGCGGGTGGCGAAATAGGCGTCGGAGATATTCTCGGGGAGTTTTTCCACCACGCCCTCAGCGCGCACCTGCCGGGCGGGGGGCTTCCAGTGGAAGACGAGGGCGGCCCTTGCGTCGCGCGCTAGCTGTTCGGCCTTATCGCTCTCGTAATTCGTGAAGAAGGGGAAATCCGCCTCCGCGTAGCCGAGGTCCGCGAGGTCCTTGTAGAGGACGATGCGGGCTGCGGGCGCGCCGTTCGGCCCCAGCGTGGCGAGCGTCATCGCGTCCTCGCGGGGGATGCCTGCGTTTCGGGCCTGCGCGTACCAGCGGCGGAATTGCGCGATGGGGTCGCCATCGACACTCGCGACGTCGAGGGCTTCCGCCGCCATCTGTTTGATAAGTTCGTCGTTCAACTCGTTCATCATTCATTGCTCTTTCTGGCGGTGGATTCGGGAGTGTTGAAGAAGTCTCCCGAAAACAGAGAATGGGTTTCTCAATCGCCATACGCTTATGAAATGACTCTCCCTGGAGGGTTCTTACTCTCTCGACGTTCGGATATATGTTCTGAATCAATATACCAGGGCTTTACCAACACCCCCGTTCAGCGCCGCTATTACTTCCCCGCCACGCCGACTTGCACAATGCGGGTCTTGTCCACCCCCGCGACGCCCACGTACTTGAAGGACTTGCCGTCCAGTACGCGCGGCTGAAAGCCCTGGACGACCACCTTCTTCGCGCCGCTCAGAATCGCGGCGAACGGCGCCGCCTGCGACTTGGCCTTTGGGTCTGTGGGGAACTTGAAGCTTGTTCCCGGAATGTTGGTGAACTCGATTTTGCCCTTATCGTCGCTGATCCAGAACTCCGAGATCACGGACTCCTTCGCCACCTTGGCGAGGACGGCGTTAATCTCTTTTTTGCTCATGCCCGCCTTTATGGCCGCGGCGATGAAGTGCGCCGTCAGTGTCGCCTCTGCGATCATGTGCTTCGAAACCGCGTCATCCATCGCGCGGGCCTTCTTCACCCCTGCGCCCAGGGTCAGGCAAAGTCCGAAAACCATGGCCGCCAGAATGGTTTTTTTCATCTTCCTCTCCTCGTGATTACGCAAAGCGGGGGATGTTTTCCCTTCAGATTCCGCGAGATGATACTAGGGCGCGAAACCACCACGCAAGGGGGCGGTTCTCTGGGTGGTTGAAAAAGTCTGTTTCGGGAGCGGTGGCATGAAAGTTCATGCGGTGCGGGTGGGCGCGATGGATTTGTAGGGACAACCCTCCGTGGTTGTCCTTCGTCAGGACAGGCACGGAGGCCTGTCCCTACGGTGAACTATTCGATGACCCTCCCTGGAGGAACTTTTTCAACAACCCCTTATCCGCCGCTACGCGCTCAGGAACCCTTTTTCACCGGCTGGACGTCGTTCTGCGCGGGGTCGTTGGGGTGCACCCTGTCGGGCTGGATGTAGGGGGCCTGCATCTCGAAGATGTCCTGCGTGCGGCAGTACCGGGGGCCGCCCAGCCTGCCCACGGGCTGGAGCTTCGCGGGGTCGATGTATATCTTCTCCTCGTCGGTCAGTATCAAATCCTCGCGCACGTGCCAGCGCAGCACCTCTCCGATGACGAGGTGCGTCACCCACTCGTCCCCAAAGGGAATCATGCGCTCGAGGCGGCACTCCATCGCCACCGGCGCGTCCTTGATGCGGGGCGCGTCCACCAGGTCTGCGGGGACCATGTCGAGACCCGCCGCCTCGAACTCGCTCTCATCGGGGGCGAAGTTGCCCGCGCATACGTTCATCGCCTCCTCCCAGCCGTTCACCACCGTGTGGATCACGTAGCCCTTGGTGTCAAGAATGTTGCGCGCGGTGTCCTTCGGCTTGTTCTCGCGCTCGCCGACGGAAATCGACGCCATCGGCGGCTGGTGCGACACCATGGTGAAGAAGCTGAAGGGCGCAAGGTTCGCGACGCCGTCCGCACTCATCGTGCTCACCCAGGCGATGGGCCGGGGAACGACCGAGCCGATGAGGAGCCGGTAAATCTGCGAGTGGTCGATTTCAGAGGTGTCGAAGACGCGGTAGTTCATCTTTTGTCCTTATGTCGTGAGAGGGGAGGGTTCGCTTTGCTCTAGGCGACCGGTTGCGAGTCGAGCCGCGCAGGGTTCGTGTCCGCCAGGAGCGGCATCACCTCGCGCCCGAATATCTCGGCTTCCTCGAGATGCGGCCAGCCCGAGAGGATGAAGTTGCGGACGCCAAGGTCCACGTATTCCTTGAGCGCCGCGGCCAGCATGTCCGGCGTGCCGACCAGCATGGCCGCCGCGCCCGAGCGCACCTTGTTCACGCCCATCCAGAGGGTATCTGTGAGCCAGGGGGAGCCGCCCTCATACAACTCGTTCATGCGGCGCTGTCCTTCGCTCTCGGATAAGTTTCGCTGGTCGGCCCACATCCGCGTGTTCTCGAGCGCGCTGTCCTCTAAAAGCGCCTCCGCGGCGCGTCGGGCTTCTTTCTGGGTCTCACGGCACATCACGTGGAGGCGCAAGCCGAAGCGAAGGTCGTCGCGCCCGACTTCCTCCGCGCGGCGTCGCATGTCCGCGGCGTCCTCGGCGACTTGCTCCGGCGCTACCGCCCACATCATGTGCACGTCGGCGTGCTTGGTGCCCACGCGGCGGCCCGCTTCGGAACTGCCGCCCAGGAAAATCGTGGGATGGGGCTTCGAGACGGGCTCGGCGTACAGCGTGGCGTTCTCGACCTGGTAATACTTGCCCGAATAGCTCACCGGCTCATCGCTCGTCCAGAGCGCCTTCACGACGTCCAGGAACTCTTCCGTCCGCGCGTAGCGCTCCGCGTGGTCGAGGTGATCGCCGTAGCGCCTCTGATCCACCGGCGTCGAGCCCGTCACCACGTTCACCGTGAGCCGCCCGCCCGTTACGGCGTCATACGTGTTCGCCTGCTGGGCGGTGAGCACGGGACTCGAAAGCCCGGGGCGGAAGGCCACGCAGAACTTGATTCGTCCGGTACGCTGCGCCACGGCCAGGGTGATCATCCAGGCGTCCAGACAATGCGTTCCCGTCGGCACGAGGAGGTTCACGAAGCTCGCCTCTTCCGCCGCGCGCGCGACTTCAGAGATATACTCCACCGTCGGGGGACGCTCGGGCGTTTTGGCGTTGATGGTGTGCCCGTCGCCGTATCTTCCCGTCGGCAGAAACCATGCGTATTCGGTGGAGGTCAAGTTTCTCATCCTTCGCGATGCGTACGGAAAAGGGCGACCCGCCGCATGGGCCGCCCGTATATCCTTGTATCGTTTTGCTCGCCCCCGCTTGCGGGGCGTAACCTTAGGCTCACGTCTAGGCGGTCGCCGTCTCCGTCTGCTCGGCCAGCAATTTGTCGAGCAACTCCTCGATGCGCGGAGCCTCCATCCAGTCGGATTTGTAGGCGATCTTGCCTTCCTTATCCACGATAAACGTCATGTTCGGCATGCGCCCGAAGGCGTGCACGACGCTCTCGTCCAGGTCGTCGATGAGCACGGGCACCTTCATCCCGAATTCCGTCACCATCTCCTGCGCGTACTGTTTCTTGTGCTCATACGTCTCGTGCTGCGCGTACTTCTTGAAATGGCGCGTCTCCCCCGCGTGGGGTTCCTTGGAGTAGACGACGAAGAAGACCACGTCCTCATCCTTGTACTTATCCTGCAAATCCTCGACGCCGGCCACCTGCCGGCGATAGGGGGGTCACGTGATGGCCCCGAACTCGATGACGATGTTCTTCTTGCCCTTGAAATCGGAGAGGTCGAACGAGGCGTCGTCTGAGGTCTTTAAGCGCACGTCCGGCATCGGGTCGCCCGGCTTCAGGGTGTCGCGGAACGCCTGTTTACGCTCTTTTCGGGCTCCCATGAGGTTTCGCTTGATGAACTGCCACTTGTCGATATAAAACGCGCTCCAAAGCCCGAACAGCGGGCCCGGCGGCCTGTCGAATTCATCCGCTTCTCGCATAATCGCTCCAGAAATGGGTTGAAAAAGATATCGCCCCATTAAAAACGAACGGGGCGATATACGCAAGGGGGAGGGGGATGTGCAGAAGTGGCGGGTCTTTTTCCTCACTTAACAGATAAACCCTATTCGGTTGTGTGGGGATAGCTTGCAATTCGGTTCAAGGAGCTATCCTCAACTTGTTTAGACCGAACCCTTACCTTAAGTTTTTCCTTGTCCAATCGCTCGTCAATCCCGACTGCGGAAACTGCAAGTGCGTCTATGTTGGGGTCAATCTTGGGAAGGGCCAAACATTTCAACCGCACCGGCAACATCTCTGCTAACTGCCAATCAGTACTGAGCAGGAAATTAACCGCGAGTAAATTAGGACGATGCTCTGCCAAGGCATTCGAGTCTTTCTTCGCATTGATTGCTTCTTTCAAAGCTTGCTCAATGTAGAACTTAGGATTGCCGGTCTGATTGGGGGCGGTTCTAGGCGTATATGCTTCGGGGTTATTACCCACCATATATACATATAATGAACTTTCCGAGTGTTTATACAGAGGCACGGGATACTCTTGCTTTGCTTTAGCCTTTGCCTTGGCTAGGTTATTAGGATCACAAGCTCGGCTTATCACTTCATGAAGAAATGGCTCCCGATCGGAGTCCCTTGGTAGTTGAAATGGTAAACACAGGTCGTAATAGACATGGATGTCCGAATTGTATTTTTGGAGAAGCTCTTCAAAGAAATTTAGCAATACAAAAGATTTGCGGGGCGTGTAACATTCCACGTACCATTGTTCGTCACCTACCTTTACAGACAAGTCTGGGCCAGATGCAGCCCAGCACACATCCGTTCCGACCTGGCAGAGATGCTCTGCGACTTGAAGTTGCCAAATCAGCGACCAAAACTCGGCAAAATCTGCTGAACCCACCAACGATCTTTTCTCAAGCTCCCAGCAAGGGAGAGCTTCGGCGCAACAAAGCAATTCATCCAAGCGTTCAAATTGAGATTCATCCTCCCAGGTTCCGAGACGCCAAGACATATAATGGCAATAGTATGGAGGATTATCGCTGTGTTCTTTTAGCATTTCTATTGGAAATGTCCGCCCAATCGCTGGATAGTACTCACAGCGACTCTTAACTCGCTTCCAGTCGATTAACTGGTGGACTATTTCACGCTGAGCCGGTTCGTGTTGAAAGGCAGTCATTGGTCATCTATCTCATAATGGAAGCATTTCGCAATACCCGTATGGCTTCGGCCACGCGAGGGGGTGGCGGCCCTCCAGGTGTCCTCTAATCTGAGATAATTCCCTCTATTCAATCCCCCGTGGACAAAACACGCCCCCTGTTTTACCTTCACCTGAGAGAAATACCGGACGAAAAAGTCCATGCGACACACGCGGAACCGGGCCGTTCGCCGCTTTTTGTTGGCGGATTCCGACCGCGACACGAGGTCAAGACGTGAGATATTCCCTGCCGGAGATCCGTCACGATCACCAGAGTTTCGACGCGCTGGCGAGCCTTCATGCGCAGACGAAGGATTGCTATCTCGAAGAGGTCGAGGTCGACCTGGAGGGAGCGGCGTATTTCGAGGCCGATATGTGCGCGGCCCTGGGCGCGATTCTCTACGAGTTGGGGCGCAAGCTGAACACGGTGCGTCTCACGGGCGTTGGCGGCGAGGTGGCGGAAACACTCTCCAGAAACGGGTTCTTGAGCCATTACGGGCGCGCGAAGCTGCCCGACTCCTGGGGGGCGGCCGTCTCATACAGGCGCTTCGACGTGCGCGATGATCACCATTTCTCGGGCTACATCGAACGCGAACTCATCGATCGACCCGGGCTACCCGATATGCCGCCGCGTCTGGTGAAAAAATTCCGCGAGAGCATCTTTGAGATATTCAGCAACGCCGTGCTGCATTCCGACACCCGGCTCGGCATATTCAGCTGCGGGCAATTCTTTCCGGAACTCGAGCGCTTCGACTTCATGGTGACCGACTTGGGCGTCGGCATGCGGCGCAACATCAGGGACCGCATGGGCCACAGCCTGGGCTCGGTGGACGCGATCGTCTGGGCGACCGAGGAGCACAACACCACCAAGCGCGCAGGCGTGCCGGGCGGGCTGGGCTTGAAGCTGCTATGCGAGTTCATCGAGGCGAACGGCGGCTGCATCCGCATCGTGTCCGACGGCGGGTACTGGGAGAAGAAGGGAGCTTGCGTCTCCACCGCGGCGCTCGCCCACCCGTTTCCGGGCACCGCGGTGAGCCTGGAAGTCGACACCTCGGACGCGGGCGCATACAAGCTCGCCGCCGAGGTGAGCACCGACGATATTTTCTGAGAGAGGGGATGATGATGCGCAAGGATATCGCCATATCCGTCTTCGAAGTGGTGGGCAGTCCTCTTTGCGTCGCTTCCGGCGATGGCCAGAAGGTATATGAACGCTTGGCGTCGGTGCTCGGCGAAGAACACGGCGCGGCGCTCTCGTTCCACAACGTCGACATGCTGACCTCGGCTTTCCTGAACACGGCCATCGGCCAGTTGTACGGAAAATTCTCGGAAGAGCGGATTCGCTCCTCGGTGAGCGTTGTGGATATGGAGCCCGAGGACGCAGCGCTGCTCAAGCGCGTCGTCGAAACGGCCAAGCGCTACTTCAAGGACCCGGAGAGATTCGAGCTGGCGAGCCGCGACGCCCTGGAGGAGGACGACGCAGACGCATGACGTTCGGCAATAAACATTAAACCCATGAGGATCGCCTGTTCCCGGCCGCCGATTCGTGGTGGCGCATTCATGTAAGGACTCAAGCAGGTTCGGGGGGGCGAGCCGCGACACGCATGAGGAGGGCGACGATGACGCGTGACGTGCGGCAATACACGTTCACACCCGAGGATCGGTTGTTCCTCGACACCAACGTCTGGTGGTACATCTATATTCCACAGCGGCCGAAGGCCACTCGCCAGGTGGAGGTCTACTCCCAGGCGCTGAGAGACATCCACGAGGCGAGGAGCCGCATCCACATCGACGTGCTTGTGGTTTCGGAGTTCATCAACGCCTACGCCAGGCGCGAGTGGCGTAGCCGCAGGCCCGACATCAAGGATTTCAAGTATTTCCGCAGGAGCGGGGAGTTCGAGTCGCTCGCCGCGGAAATCGCCCATGACGTCAGGCTGGTGACGAGCCAGTGCGAACAGATGGCGAGCGGTTTCGAATCGCTGCGGATCGACGAGATGATGAACGCCTATGGCGCCGGCCATTCCGATTTCAACGACCAGGTGATCGCGCAGTTGTGCCGGAAAGAGGGCCTCACGCTCGTGACGCACGACATCGATTTCAAGCAATCAGACTTATCCATTTTGACCGCGAATCCGCATTTGCTGGAAGCGAGCAGCGGCGTCTGGTGATTCGCTTACATTTAAGACCCTCCAACTCCCCTGACTTGATAGCCTTCCTCCCTGATGGCCCGATGAAATTCACCTGGGCCTGCGGATTTGGTATGCTCGGGCCGTGGCGCCCATTTTGTTGAAGAGGCGCCCGCCGTTGAACCAGCCGCTTGCCTCCCCGAAGGAGGGGACGATGAACAAGAAAACGCAATTTTCCATCGGGTACTTTCTCTTCATCTTCATCATCATGTCCCTGATCCACACCCTCTTCTTCCAGGGCGCGCGTTATCAGCGCATCCCCTACAACGAGTTCCGCGCCATGCTGAAAGAAGGCGACGTGGAGCGCGTCGATATTCGGGGCGACCGCTTACAGGGCGTCCTGAAAAGACGCGACGCCGATGGCCGACAGAGGTTCTTCGAGACCGCGAAGGTGGCCGACCCCGAACTCATCAAGCTGCTGGAAGGCGCGGGCGTCACGTTCCAGGGCCAGTTCGAGCCGCCCTGGCTGGTGCAGGTGTTCACGAGCTGGGTGCTGCCGCTCGGGATCCTCTTCGCTATCTACGCGTTCGTGCTGCGGCGCATGGGCCCCGGCCAGGGGGTGATGGCCTTCGGTAAAAACAAGGCGAAGATTTTTGCGGAAAAAGAAGTGGGCGTCCGCTTCGAAGACGTCGCGGGCGTGGACGAGGCCAAGGCGGAGCTCGCAGAGGTGGTGGATTACCTGAAAAATCCGGATCGCTACCTCCGCCTGGGAGGCAAGATTCCGCGCGGCGTTCTGCTGGTGGGGCCTCCCGGCTGCGGGAAGACGCTCATGGCGAAAGCCGTGGCGGGAGAGGCGGGGGTCTTTTTCTTCAGCATCAGCGGGTCGGAGTTCGTGGAGATGTTCGTGGGTCTTGGCGCCGCGCGCGTGCGCGACCTCTTTGAGCAGGCGATGGAGAAGGCCCCCTGCATCGTCTTCGTGGATGAGCTGGACGCGCTCGGCAAGGCGCGCGGCATGGGGAACATCGCGGGCGGGCACGACGAACGCGAGCAGACGCTCAACCAGCTCCTGGTCGAGATGGACGGCTTCGACACCCGCAAGGGCGTCATCATCATGGCGGCGACGAACCGCCCCGAAATTCTGGACGCAGCCCTCCTGCGTCCGGGGCGCTTCGACAGGCAGGTGCTGGTCGACAAGCCGGACTTAAGCGGCAGAAGACACATTTTGGAGGTCCACACGAAGGTGCTCGTGCTGGGCCCGGACGTGAATATCGAGCGGCTCGCCGAGATGACGCCCGGCCTCTCGGGAGCCGACCTCGCCAACCTCGCGAACGAAGCGGCGCTTCTCGCGGCGCGCCACGATCGCGATGCCGTGATGATGGCCGATTTCGAGGAAGCCTTCGAGCGCGTGGCGGCGGGGCTTGAGAAGCGCTCGCGCGTCATGACGACCGAGGAGCGTCGCCGCGTGGCCTATCACGAACTCGGCCACGCCATGGTGGCCGAACTCGTGGGCACGGCGGACCCGGTGCAGAAGGTATCGATCATCCCGAGGGGTCTCGCCGCGTTGGGCTACACCCTGCAGCGGCCGACGGAGGATCGCTACCTGCTCTCCAAAAAAGAACTGGAAGACAGGATCGCCGTCCTCCTGGCGGGCCGGGCGGCGGAAGAAGTGGTTTTCGAGGAAGTCTCAACGGGAGCGCAGAACGACTTGCAGCGTGCGACCGACATGGCCCGCTCCATGGTGACTGAATATGGCATGAGCGAGCGCTTCGGCCCACACGCCATGGGCGGCACGCCGCGCTCGCTGTTCCTGGGCGGCGGGAACGGCGCATCCCATCTCGACATCAGCGAGGCGACACAGCGCGAGGTGGACGAGGAGGTGGAGAAGATACTCGACGCCGCCTCTGCGCGCGCCACGGAGATATTGAGAGACAGACGCGACGACCTGGAAACCCTCACCACCCGCCTTCTCGAGCAGGAAACCATCGGCGGAGACGAACTCCGCACGGCCTTGAGCGTGGCGGAGGAGCGGAACGAGGGGGATTGTTGAAAAAGCCCTAATCACTCAGAATTAACCACCGCCGTCATTCCGGGATCATTGCCGCTTTCGTGTAGGTCGGACATATATGTCCGACATGCATGCGTCCCGCATGCCGGACTGGAAGGGCCGCATGTATGCGGCCCCTACAGGTGGAATCCCAACTCAACAGCAAGGGGATTTTCAACAACCCCCGAAGGGTGAGACCCTCTAATCCTCATCACTCAGCGTGAACGCGCCGTCGCTCGCGGGTATGTAGGTCTCCGGCAGGCCGAGTTCTTTCTTGACGATGTTCGTCCCGCGAGATAGGGCCACCATCTTGTAGAACGCGTGGCGGCGGCTCATGCCCTCGCGCCCGAAGCCGCAGTCGGTGGAGATGCAAAGCCGCTCGGCGGGAATCGTCTCGAGCGCCTTGCGGATGAGGGCGGCCACCTCTTCGGGCCGCTCCACCTGGAGTCCCCGGTGGTTGATGACGCCGATGGCCACCTTGGGTTTCGTGATGCGTTTTCCGATTTCGCCTAAGTCCATCCCGCCCGTGCTCGCGCACTCGAAGGTGAGTACGTCCACGTCCAGTTCGTTCATGTACTCCAGCGCGGGTGCATAGCTCTTGGACGCCTCATAGAACCGCTGCTGGGCGGGGTTCCCCCAGCAGGTGTGGCACCAGAGCTCGAGCTTGTCCCTGAGACCCGCCACGCTCCTGTTGAACGCATCGACGTAGAACTCCATCGACATCTCCGAATCCTCGGCGTGTAAATCGAAGCGGTGCACCCAAGGTTCCTCCACCTGGAATACCTGGCAGCCCGCGTCCGCCAGGCGGTGGAATTCCGCGTGCATGATTTCGCACAAATCCAGGCAAAGCTCGCGCCTGTCGTCATAGAACTCGTTCGAGACGATGGATTCCACGCAATCCGCACTAATGGAGCCGAACTTGAGCGCCTTGTCCGTCATCGCCTGCGCGCATCGCCACATCTGGGCGTATTCGAGGGGGCCTTCGCCCACTTTCGAGGTGACCTTGGGCAGCATCCTGGCCTCGAGTACCTCGTACATGATCTCGCCGGGCACGGACCCGCCCCAGGTGGTGTGGCTCCTCGATGTTTCATAGCCTGAGAAGCCACTGAGCCTGTCGACGATGTAGCCCACCCAGTCGCGCCCGCCCACGTTGGTGTCGAAGCGCGCATCCCCGTCGGTCACGATGTCCAGCCCTGCGCGCTCCTGATCCCGGATCACGCAGGAAACGTTGTCGAGGTACTGCTCGCGGAAGTCCGCGTCGATCATCGCCTGTCGGAACGTCCTGCGCCCGATGTTCTGGCGGAACCAGGCCGGCCGGGGCAGGGAGCCCGTGATGGTGGTGGGAAGTATGAGGTCACTCGTGGCGATGTACATGTCGATTCCTCCGCTCGAAAATGGTTTCGGCGAATCATCTTTCTCGGATAGCCGTTCCTAAATACCTCCTCCTCACTGCGCGCGTCTTAGAGCTTCATGAGCTTGGCGGGCGTCTCGCGCAGGATTTTCTCCTGCGCCTCTTCGGTCAGGCCCGCTCCCTCCACATAATCCACGACGCGCTGCTGCATCATGTCGTAGGGGTAGTCCGTGCCGCACACGACGCGGTCGGCCCCCACCTCGTCGACCATCCACTTCAGCGCCGAGGGGTTGAAGGTGATGACGTCGAAATAGAGGTTCTTGAAATAGTGCCGGGGCGGATGCGGCGTGTGCACCTTGGTTTCCGGACGCACCTCCCAGCAGTGCTGGATGCGCCCGACCGACCAGGGGAGGTTTCCGCCCGCGTGGGCGAGCAGGAGTTGCAAGTTCGGGTAGCGCTCGAAGTGGCCCGAGAGAATGAGCCTGGTGATGGCGATAGTGGTGGACAACGGGTTGCCGATGCAGTTCGCCATGTAGAAGGGGAACAGCGGCTTGTAGTCCGCGAAATCGGGATGGATGAACACCAGGGCGCCGAGCCGCTCCGCCGCCGCCCAGAATTCCTCGTACTGGGGCTCGTCCAGCGCATGGGCGCCGATGCGGTCGGAGATGATGCAGCCGAGCAGGCCCTTGCCCATCGCGCGCTCGAGTTCGGCCGCGGCGGCTTCGCCCCCATTCTGCATGGGCAGGTTGCAAAGGCCCCGGAAGTACGCGGCGTTCTGGTTGCAGAAATCGACCACGCCGTCGTTTTGGATCTGGATGATCTCCTCGCCCGCTCGCCCGCCGATCCAGTAATAAAACGTGGGCGGCGGCGGTGAGGCCAGCGCCATGTCGAGCCTGTCCGCCTTCATGTCGCTCAGCTTGCGCTCGGCGTCGGCGAGTTGCACGGCCCAGCTCTCCTCCGTCATCTTCGCGTTGTAGCGCGAGGAGACGGGCGGGAAAAACCCTTCGAAGCTGTCGGCGTGCTGGGGGCGTCTTTCGCGCTCTTTGGCGGCGAGCGCTTCCGCCTCGGGGATGTAGATATGGTGATGTAGATCGATGTTGGGCAAGGGGACTTCCCTCCGTTTGAGTGCTTTCGGGGCGTCTTCGCGCCCGCTTGGCTGTAGAAATGATGGTTGCCTTTTGGGGAGAGAGTAGAATCTGGCGAATCCTGCGTCAATCGAGATTCGCGCTCGTCGATTGACGCCCTTGATTCTGAGTGAGAAACTTGGACTCTGCGTGCTCGACCGGGTGCGCCGGAGAGAGTTTTCCGGCTCCTGGGCTTGCGTTGGGGGGACGATTCCGGTGAATGGCGAGGACGCACCCAGGCTGCCGCGTTCCTACGAGGGGCTTCGCGCCCTGCAAGCCGAATTCGCGCGCTATCAGGAAGAGGCGTTTCCGGTTCGTAAGCCCAGGTTTTTTGCCCTCGAACTTGCGGGCGAGACGGGTGAACTCGCGAACCTGGAGAAAAAGGAATGGAAGGGCCGCGAGGTGGAGCCTGCGGCCTATACGGACGAGGCGGCGGATGTCATGATCGCCGTGATGAACTACGCCAACGCGCGGGGGATCGATTTGGGCGCGGCCGTTTCCGAGAAAATGGCCAAAATCGAGCGCATCAGAAAAGAGCGGCCCGAGAAATAGCCGCGAGACCCCGCAGCTTTATGGTTCGGCGCTAGGGGCGGCGCCGGTAAAACTGAGAAGTTGAACAGTCGCTGAACCAATGTTCTGGAAACAGAGCGGAAAGGATGAGATTCGATGTCAGGCCTCCCGACGGAGCCGGCCGACCTCGCCGACGTGCAGGCGAGTTCCGATGAACGCAACGTCAAGATAGACAAGGTGGGTGTCAAGAACATCCGCTACCCCATCGTGGTGAAGGACCGGGCGAAGGACGCCCAGCACACCATCGGCAACGTCAACATGTATGTGGATTTGCCGCACCACTTCAAGGGCACCCACATGAGCCGCTTCCTGGAAGTGCTGAACGAGCACACCGACGCCATCGGCGTGGACAGCGTGCCCTCGCTCCTGCAGACGATTCGCGAGCGCCTGGACGCCCAGACGGCGCATTTTTCTGTCACTTTTCCCTACTTCATGCAAAAGGCCGCCCCGGTGACGGGCGCGGAGGGCCTGATGGCGCTCGAATGCGGCTTCGAGGCTTCCGCGGGTGCGGAGGACGACTTCGTCCTGAGCATCATGGTGCGCATCGCCACATTGTGTCCGTGTTCCAAGGAAATCAGCCTGCGCGGCGCGCACAACCAGCGGGGGCACGTGCGCATCAAGGTGCGCTTCGACGGCGAGTTCTGGATAGAGGAACTCGTCGAGGTTGCAGAGAGCGCGGGCAGTTGCGCGCTCTATCCGATCTTAAAGCGCGAAGATGAAAAATTCGTCACCGAGACGGCTTTCGACAACCCCCGCTTCGTGGAGGACGTGGTGCGCGAGGCGGCCCTTTTGCTCAGAAACGACAAGCGCATCCGTTGGTTCCAGGTGGAGGTCGAGAACTTCGAGTCCATCCACGACCACAACGCCTACGCCTTCATCGAGGAAGATGTGCGCGATTAGGGGTAGTTCGTTTCTGTTTATTCACCTCTTTCTAATCTCACTATCAAAATCTCACGCTTTGCTCGCGCCGGAAAATCTCTTATAACCATCCTTTGGTTCGGGATTGAACCTTTAAGCGTTTGAATCGAGGTGGTTTATGGACACACATTCACGGAAAAAGCGGATAGACGCTCTCATGGAGCTTCTGGCGTCGCGCATCGTGATCATCGACGGTGCGATGGGCACCATGCTCCAGGACGAGAAACTGAGCGAGGCCGCCTACAGGGGCGAGCGCTTCGCAGATCACCCCTGCGACTTGAAGGGCAATCACGATCTGCTCAGCATCACGCAGCCCGACGTTGTCAGGCGCATTCACGACGATTTCCTCGAAGCGGGCGCGGACATCATCGAGACCAATTCGTTCAATTCCACGGCCATCTCCATGGCGGACTACCAGATGGAGGATATGGTTTATGAGATGAACGAAACCTCGGCGCGCCTGGCCCGCGAGTCCGCGGATGCCTTCGAGCGCGCGAATCCGGGGGAGCCGCGCTTCGTGGCCGGCGTTATGGGACCCACGAACCGCACCGCCTCCATCTCGCCGAGGGTGAACGAGCCGGGCTTCCGGAACATCAGCTTTGAAGATCTGGTGGCGGCCTACACCACCTCGATTCGGGGCCTCATCACCGGCGGCGCCGATCTGCTCCTGGTCGAGACCGTCTTCGACACGCTGAACTGCAAGGCCGTGATGTTCGCGGCCGAGCAGTTTTTCGAGGACTTTGGCGTTCGCGTCCCCGTCATGATTTCGGGAACCATCACCGACGCTAGCGGGCGCACCCTTTCGGGCCAGACGACCGAAGCGTTTTGGAACTCGGTCGCGGGCTACCGGCCCATTTGCGTGGGGCTCAACTGCGCCCTGGGAGCCGAGGACCTCCGCCCTTATATACGCGAGCTCTCCCGCGTGGCCGACGTGCCGGTGAGCATCTACCCCAACGCGGGCCTTCCCAACGAGTTCGGCGAATACGACGACACGCCCGAGTATATGGCCGAGGTGCTCGCCGAATTCGCCCGGAGCGGTTTTCTGAACCTGGTGGGCGGCTGCTGCGGCACCAGGCCCGCCCACATCCGCGCGCTCAAGGAGGCGGTGGAGGGCTTCGCCCCGCGCCGCATTCCCGAAATTCCGCCGCGCTGCCGCCTGAGCGGCCTGGAACCGCTGAACATCGGCCCCGAGACGGGGTTCGTGAACGTGGGCGAGCGCACCAACGTGGCGGGCTCGGCGCGCTTCGCCAGGCTCATCCGCGAGGGCGACTACGAGAAGGCGCTCGAAGTCGCCCGCCAGCAGGTGGAAAACGGCGCCCAGCTCATCGACGTGAACATGGACGAGGGAATGCTCGACTCCGAGGAGGCGATGACCACCTTCTTGAAGCTCATCGCCGCGGAGCCCGACATCAGTCGCGTGCCCGTGATGATCGACTCCTCGAAGTGGGAAGTCATCGAGGCGGGGCTCAAGTGCCTTCAGGGGAAGCCCATCGTCAACTCCATCAGCTTGAAAGAAGGCGAGGGGCCATTCATCGAGCAGGCGCGGCTCGTGAAGCGCTACGGCGCGGCCGTCCTGGTAATGGCTTTCGATGAAACGGGTCAGGCGGAGAGCGCGGAGCGCAAGTTCGAGATTTGCGAGCGCGCGTACAGGATTCTCACGGACGAGGTGGGCTTCTCCCCTAACGACGTCATTTTCGACCCGAACATCTTCGCCGTCGCCACCGGCATCGAGGAGCACAACGGATACGCCGCCGCCTATTTCGATGCCGTCGCGCGCATCAAGACCGAACTCCCCGGCGCGCTCGTGAGCGGGGGGGTGAGCAACGTCTCCTTCTCCTTCAGGGGCAATAACGGTGTGCGCGAAGCCATGCACTCGGCTTTTCTGTACCACGCCATCCAGAACGGGATGGACATGGGCATCGTGAACGCGGGCCAACTCGCTGTGTATCAGGAAGTTCCTGCAGATCTGCTCGAAAGAATCGAGGACGTGCTCTTGAACCGCCGCGCGGACGCCACCGAACGCCTCCTCGAGGTGGCCGAGGGCGTGAAGGGCAAGGCGAAATCGCGCGCCGAGAACCTCGCCTGGCGCGAGCGGCCGGTGAACGAACGTCTGTCCCACGCGCTGGTGGAGGGAATCACGCAGTACATTGTGGCGGATACCGAAGAAGCGCGTCTCGCGGCGGCGCGTCCCATCGAGGTCATCGAGGGCCCGCTCATGGACGGCATGAACGTCGTGGGCGAGCTATTCGGCTCGGGCAAGATGTTCCTTCCCCAGGTGGTCAAGAGCGCCCGGGTGATGAAGACCGCCGTCGCCCATCTGGTCCCCTTCCTCGAGGCGGAAAAGGTCGAAGGCGAGGACCGCTCGAACGGCAAGGCGCTTCTCGCCACGGTGAAGGGCGACGTGCACGACATCGGCAAGAACATCGTGGGCGTCGTGCTCCAGTGCAACAACTACGATGTCATTGATTTAGGGGTAATGACCCCATGCGCGAAGATTCTCCAGACCGCGCGCGAGGAGGGCGTGGACGTCATCGGACTGAGCGGCCTCATCACCCCCTCGCTCGATGAGATGGTGACCGTGGCGGGCGAGATGGAGCGTCTGGGTTTCGAGGTTCCCCTGCTGATTGGCGGAGCGACGACCTCGCGGGTGCATACCGCCGTCAAGATCGAGCCGAACTACAGCGGACCGACGGTCTACGTGGAAGACGCATCGAGGAGCGTAGGCGTAATGAGCAATATCATGAGCGATTCCCAGCGCGAGGATTTTCTCGCCGCAAGGCGTGAGGAATACGAAGGCGTGCGCGAGCGCCACGAGGCGCGGCGCGCCCATGCGGAATTCTGCTCATTGGAGGAAGCCCGCGAGAATCGCCTGCAAATCGATTGGGCGGGGTTTGCGCCTCCTGCTCCGGGCGTTCAGGGGGTGCGCGTGTTCGAGGACTACCCGCTGGCGGATTTGAGGGATCGCATCGACTGGACGCCTTTTTTCCAGACCTGGGAGTTGAGCGGCTCCTATCCCGCGATACTGAAAGACCCGGTGGTGGGCGAGGCGGCGCTCAGTCTTTATCAGGACGCGCAGGAGATGCTCGAGCGCATCATCGAACGGCGCTCACTCGAGGCGAAGGCGGTCATGGGACTGTTCCCGGCGAACTCGGTGGGCGACGACGTAGAGATATATGCGGATTCCGGGAGGAGCGAGGTGATTGCCGTGGCCCGCTTCCTGCGTCAGCAGATGCGGAAATCATCGAGCGGCGCGAACATGTGCCTGGCGGACTTCGTAGCCCCCAGGGAGAGCGGAGTGGCGGATCACATCGGCGCTTTCGTGGTGACGGCGGGTCTGGGCGTGGATGAAGTGGCGGGCGCATATGAGCGGGCGAACGACGATTACGGCGCCATCATGATAAAGGCCCTGGCCGACAGGCTGGCCGAGGCGTTCGCCGAGCGCCTTCACGAGCGCGTGCGCAAGGAGTTCTGGGGGTACGCACACGACGAGGGGTTGGGCAACGAAGCGTTCATCAAGGAAAAATACCAGGGCATCCGGCCCGCGCCCGGATATCCGGCGTGTCCGGATCATACCGAAAAGCAAACGCTCTTCGACCTCATCGACGCAGGCGGGAATGCGGGGGTGAAGCTCACCGAGAGCTTCGCCATGTGGCCCGCCGCCTCGGTGAGCGGGTGGTATTTCTCCCATCCCGAGTCGCGGTATTTCGGCGTCGGCAGGATCGGCAGGGATCAGGTGCGCGATTACGCGGAGCGAAAGGGCATGGAGCCCGCCTTCGCCGAGAGATGGCTCGCATCTTCTTTGAATTACGAGGTCTCTCGCGCGAGGCGTGACGCGGATTCGGCTCCCGAAGGCGGAGAGTCCACCGAGCGCAGCTCACCGTTGACCCCTTGACTTTCTTTTCCACATCGCGCATCACGCCCGGACGGATGGCCGCGTTGGGATTTCCCCGTTGACGGCCCGCCCCTGTGCGACTAGATTGAGAGTCGCAGAATCCCGGCCCGTGGGACTCTCGGTGGGCGGTGGATTCGGCAGTGATTTTCGAGTATAAGCCTTTGCTCGCCAAGGGGATGCGAGGGTGGCGGAACTGGTAGACGCGCTGGATTTAGGTTCCAGTGCCTTCGGGCGTGGGGGTTCGAGTCCCCCCCTTCGCACCAAATGCCTTGATTATTCATGATGTTCGATTTTGATTTCGTTTTGATTCTGGAGAGTGAAGCATGACCGGTACAGTGAGCGACATCGACGCCTGCACGAAGCGTCTCGAAGTCGCCGTTCCGCGCACGGAGGTCGCCGACGAGATAGAGCGCGCCTACAGGCGGCTCTCGGGGCGCGTCAAGATGAAGGGTTTCCGGAAGGGGAAAATCCCCCGCCGCGTGCTCGAGCGCTACTACGGCGAGGAGGTGCAGGCGGAGGTGCTGAACCACGTGATATCGACTTCCTACCGCAGCCTCCTGGAAGACAGGGGCATGCGTCCGGTGGGCGAGCCGAACGTGACCGACATCAATATGGACGACGACGCGCCCGAGTTGACTTACAAGGCGACGGTGGAGGTCATCCCCCCCTTCGAACTCGGCGAGTACAAGGGGCTCAATGTCAAGGTCCACCGCCAAACGGTGACGGACGAGATGGTCGACAAGCAAATTGAGGCCCTCCGGCAGCGGGCCGCCACGTTCGAGGACGTGGACAGGGAAGCCCGGGCGGGAGATTACGTTCTCTTCGACATCGAGGGTTTCGAAGACGATGCCTCCGTGCCCGGCACCCGGGGAGAGAACCAGGCCCTCATGATCGGCGGCGATGAGAGCGAAAAGGAGTTGAGCGACGCGCTCACCGGCATGAAGATAGGCGAGGAGGCGGATGTCGAAGTCGACGTTCCCGAGGGCGCCTCGCCCAACATTGCGGGCAAGAGCTTGCGGTTCCACCTGCATCTGAAAGAGATCAAGGAAGCGCATCCGCCCGAGCTGGATGAGGAATTCGTGAAATCCTTAGGGAGAGGCTACACGAGCACGGAGGATTTGCGGGCGGACGTCGTCAAAGAGATGGAATCCATGGAGGATTCCAATGCGCGCGGACACGGAATCTCCGAGCTTCTGGCCGCTCTCTTGGAAGCGCATCCATTCGAGGTGCCTCCGACGCTGGTCAAGGGGGAGGCGGATGAGCAGATTCGTGAATACGAGCGCAGGATGCGCCAGGAGAACCCCGACGTTCAGCTTTCCGAAGCCAGGATCGAGGAGTTGCGCGAGGAGGTGAGACCCCAGGCCGAGGAGCAAGTGCGCCGGCTCATCCTCGTGGAGCGCATCCGGGAGGCCGAGGAGATCGAGGCGAGCGCCGAGGAGGTCGAGGCGCAGCTCAGAGTCTCGGCCGCGCGCTACGGCATGACGCCCGAGAAACTTCGCGAGAGAATGATGACGACCGGGGCGATGTCTTCGCTCGTCTCGAACATCAACTACAACAAGACGGTGAGTTGGCTCTATGATCAGGCCGACGTGGAATTCGACGTTCACGATGCCGCCGACCATGAAGCGCATTCCCACGACTCCGAGGAGGAGGCGAGGGAGGAGCAAGCGCCAGCCGGCGATTCGAAAGAGGATGGATAAAAAGTGGCACTCGTACCCATGGTGGTGGAACAGACGAACAGAGGCGAGCGGGCGTATGACATCTACAGCCGCCTGCTCAAGGAGAGAATCATCTTTCTGGGCACGGCGATAGACGACACCATCGCGAACCTCGTGACGGCCCAGCTGCTTTTCCTGGAGGCGGAGGAACCCGAACGCGACATCGCCATGTACGTGAACAGCCCGGGCGGGGCCGTCACGGCGGGTCTAGCGATTTACGACACGATGCAGTACATCAAGCCCGACGTTTCGACCATCTGCATCGGCCAGGCGGCGAGCATGGGCGCGCTCCTGCTGACGGCGGGCGCCAAGGGCAAGCGCTACGCCCTGCCCAACTCGCGCATCCTGATCCATCAGCCCCTGGGCGGCGTTCAGGGACAGGCGAGCGACATCGACATCCAGGCGCGCGAGATTCTCCGCATGCGCGAAGAACTGAACGACATTCTCGCGAGACACTCCGGTCAGTCGATCAAGAAGATTGAAAAAGACACCGATCGTGATAATTTTATGACGGCCGAACAAGCGAAGGACTACGGCTTGCTCGACGACGTGATTATCGCGCGCTCGGATTCAATAGGCGGCATACCGGACGTCGGCGGCGATGACGGCACGAATGAGGAGAACAACGGCTCCTAGCAGGAAGCGGGATTCGTTTTTGGAAGTGCTCTTCACCGAGGGGGAATGATCGATGGCGAGGCGGGCCACAGATAAAAAAGACGCTCTTCGTTGCTCGTTCTGCGGAAAAAGCCAGGAGGAGGTCAAGAAGCTCATCGCGGGTCCCCACGTGTATATTTGTGATGAGTGCGTGGAGTTGTGCCAGGAAATCATGATGGAGGAGTGGAACGAGGAACAGAAGAACAAGGCGAAATCCCTCCTCAAGCCCACCGAAATCAAGGCCATCCTCGATGAGCACATCGTAGGCCAGGAGAAGGCGAAAAGATCTCTCTCCGTCGCCGTCTACAACCACTACCGGCGCGTGGAAGCGCAAATCGACTTGCACGACGTGGAACTGCAAAAGAGCAACATCCTGCTCATCGGCCCCACCGGCTCGGGCAAGACGCTCATGGCCCAGACCCTCGCGCGCCTGCTCGACGTGCCCTTCGCCATCGTGGACGCCACCACGCTCACCGAGGCCGGCTACGTGGGCGAGGACGTGGAGAACATCATCCTCAAGCTCTTGCAAGCGTCCGATTTTGACGTCGCGAAAGCCGAGTGCGGCATCATCTACATCGACGAGATCGACAAGATCAGCCGAAAGAGCGAGAACCCCTCTATCACCAGGGACGTCTCCGGCGAAGGCGTGCAGCAGGCTCTCCTCAAGATTATCGAGGGAACGGTGGCCAACGTGCCACCCCAGGGCGGGCGCAAGCATCCCCACCAGGAGTTCCTGCGTGTGGATACGGCGAACATCCTCTTCATCGGCGGCGGAGCGTTCGTGGGTCTCGATGAGATCATCAAGAAGCGGGTCGGCCAGATGGGGATGGGCTTCGAGGCCAGCCTCAAGAACGAGAAGGAAGATTCGCTGAACGTGCTGCTCGCCCAGGTGACGCCAGAAGATTTATTGAAATACGGGTTGATTCCTGAGTTCGTGGGCCGTCTTCCGGTCATGGCCACGCTCGACGATCTGGATAAGGATGCGCTCGTGCGTATTCTGACCGAGCCGAAAAACGCCCTCGTCAAGCAATACCGCAAGCTTGTGGAGTTCGAGAGCGTCACCTTGCAGTTCACCGAGGGTGCCCTCGTCGCCATCGCCGAAAAAGCGCTCGAGCGCAGCACGGGCGCGCGCGGGCTTCGCTCCATCATCGAGGATTTGATGCTCGATACGATGTACGAGTTGCCGGGCATGGCGGGCGTCAAGGAAATCATCATCAATGAGAACGTGGTGGCGCGAAAGGAAAGTCCGCTGCTGGTCTATGAAAAAGCGAGCTGAGTCATCTCCCGCATCATCTCTCCGTCAGTTGAGCGTTTCGTGAGCCTGGGGCCGCGGGGACTGCCTCACGCGGCTTTTGAAGAGTCCGATCCACGGCGGCGGGTTGGTTTTTTTCATGAGGGGAGTTATTTTTCAACGACGAGTGGAAATCGCGCGTTGACAATGCGCGGGCCGCTTTCCTATCATTTCACTATATTGGATATACCGGACTAAGGCGCGTAGCTCAGGGGGAGAGCGCTTGCTTGACACGCAAGAGGTCGGCGGTTCAAAACCGCCCGCGCCTACCAATTTGGAATTGACGATGAGGCGAATCGCCGCCCCATCGCGTGGATAATTCGAGGAACTACAAGAGGAGATTGCGGCGCCAGCCAACGCCCGTTTATGTCTCAGCAAACCAAGCAAAAAGACTTACCCAAAGACGCCATCGCGCAGAAGATTGACGGCGCGCCCGTTGATTTGAATCGCGGCCTTCCCGACGACGCCGAGCCGGAGTTCATCCTCCTCGATTCCGAGGAGGGCTTGGAGATTCTGCGCCACAGCACGGCGCACCTCATGGCCCAGGCCGTGCAGGAACTCTACCCGGGCGCGCAGCTCACTATCGGCCCCCCGATCGAAAACGGGTTTTATTACGACATCGACGTCGACGTCACCTTCACGCCCGAGGATTTGAAGTCGATTCAGGCGAGAATGAAAAAACTCGCCAAGAAGAAATACGCCATCGAGCGCGAGGACATCTCCCGCGAAGACGCATTGTCCCTTTTCGAGGAAAGGGGCGAGAACTACAAGATAGAGATGATCCACGACCTGCCCGAGGACGAGGCGCTTTCCATCTACCGCCAGGGCGATTTTGTGGATCTCTGCCGTGGGCCGCACGTGCCCGGCACGGGCTGGCTGCGCAACTTCAAGCTCCTGAGCGTGGCGGGCGCCTACTGGCGCGGCGACGAGAAGAACAAGATGCTACAGCGCATCTACGGCACCGCCTTTGCGACGAAAGATGGCTTGGCCGATCATCTGCAAAAGCTCGAGGACGCGAAAAAGAGAGACCACCGCGTCATCGGCAAGCAACTCGGCATCTTCCTGGTCGATGAGGATGCGGGCGGCGGCCTCATCTACTGGCAGCCCCGTGGCACGACGGTCAAAAAGGTGATCGAGCGCTTCTGGGAAGATGAACACGTGAAGCGCGGCTACCAGCTCGTCTCCATCCCCCACATTACGCGCGACGTGCTCTTCAAGACCTCGGGTCATTATGATTTTTATCGGGAAAACATGTATGTCCTGAACATCGACGAGGATGAATACGTCCTGAAGCCCATGAACTGCCCGGGCCACATCCTCATCTATCAGCAGAAGATACACAGCTACCGCGATCTGCCCTACCGACTGGCGGAACTGGGCACGGTCTACCGCTACGAGCGAAGCGGCGCGCTTCACGGCATGCTCCGGGTGCGGGGCTTCACCCAGGACGACGCGCACATCTTCTGCACGCCGGAACAGGCCGAAGACGAGGTGCTGGGCGTCATCGATCTGGCGCACTACATGCTGAATACATTCGGGTATGCGGAGTTCGAGACCGAACTCTCGGTGCACGATTCTTCCGATTTCAGCAAGTACGCCGGCGTGCTCGAGGACTGGGAGGCGGCGGAGGAGGCGCTCACCCGCGCGCTCGAGAAGCGGAACATCTCTTATAAGCGCATCGAGGGCGAGGCGGCGTTCTACGGCCCGAAAATCGACATCAAGATGCGCGACGCCCTGGGCCGCGGCTGGCAGGGGCCCACCATCCAGTTCGACTTCAACCTGCCCAAGCGTTTCGATCTCAACTACGTCGGCGCGGACGGCGCGCGCCACAAGGTCATCATGATCCACAGAACCGTCATGGGTTCGATGGAGCGCTTCGTGGGAGGGCTGATCGAACACTACGCGGGCGCGTTCCCGACCTGGCTCGCGCCTGAGCAGGCGCGCCTCATGACGATCACTGACGATCACATTCCCTACGGCCGCGAGGTGGAGAGCAAGCTGCTCGCCGCCGGCTTCCGCGCTGAGGGGGATTTCCGAAATGAGAAGATTGGGTATAAAATAAGGGAAGCCCAGAGAGACAAGATACCGTACATGCTCATCCTCGGCGCGCGCGAAGCGGAAACGGGAGAAGTTTCCTTGAGGCTTCGCGAACAAGGCGACGTGGGGTCCATCTCATTGGAGGAACTTATGCAGAGAATGCGAAGCGACATCGATAACAAATCACTCACCGCGGGAGCAGTCTGATATGGCGTCACGCTTCAGAGGACGGGATATTCACCCGACGGCCACAGGCCCCAGAGCCAACCGGGACATACGCGTACCGATGGTGCGGGTCATCGACGAGGACGGTCAGCAGCTCGGCGTACTCCCCGTGGAGGAGGCGGTGGAGGCCGCAGAGGACAGGGATCTGGACCTCGTCGAGGTATCTCCCAACGCGGACCCGCCCGTTTGCAAGATCATGGACCTCGGCCGCTACAAGTACACGCAGCAGAAAAAGGCGCAGGAAGCCAAGAAGAAACAGCGCGTGGTGGAGGTGAAAGAGGTCAAGCTTCGCATCAAGATTGAAGAGCATGACTACGCGATCAAGAGAAAACACGCGGAGCGGTTTTTGAACGACGGGAACAAGGCGAAGGTCACCATCATGTTTCGCGGACGCGAGGTTACCCACCCCGAACTGGGGCGAAAACTCTTGGAGAGAATGGCGAACGAACTCATCGAAATCGGCACGGTGGAGCAGTTCCCCAACCTCGAGGGACGCAACATGACGATGGTTCTCGCGCCGAAATCGACAAAACCGCCCAAAAAGGATACAACGCCGCGCAAGAAATCCGGCAGGAAAGCCGAAGAAGTCTCGGTGGACGATGGAAAACTGACGGCTCCTCTGGCCGATGCGCTCAAGGGAGCGGACATTGATATCAGCCCGGCTGACGGGGCGGATGACGGGAAATCCGAAGGAGAAGTGAAAGAAGATGCCTAAGATGAAGACGAACCGCGGAGCGGCCAAGCGTTTCAAGATAACGGCCACGGGCAAGGTGAAGCGCAACCGCTCTCATCACCGTCATATACTGACGAAGAAGTCGACGAAAAGAAAAAGAGAACTCCGCCACAGCATCATCGCGAATTCCACGGATGCGAAGATGATCAAGCGGCTGATACCTTACATGTAGCCTTTTTGCAGATATGGTGATGGCTTCGATCCGGGCGCGCGAGTGACACTGCGCCTTCATTTCGCCGGAGTGGAGTAGCGAAGCAATGAGCAATCCGGTTGGCGCTCTGAATGACTTTATCAAGTCGATATTGGGCGGCATCGGGTCAATGGTGGGTGAATATCCTTATGCTGCAGGGGCGGTCCTTATCTTTGCCATAATTCTCAGGCGCACCATCAGGCGCGCCCGAAAGTAACACCTCCCTTTTCCTCATTTGTCATTTCGGGCTTGCGGTCATCCGTGCGTGCGGGTATATTCCCTCGGTCGGTCGCCGGAATTGCTTGAGAATTCGAAGCGGCCACCGAGTAAATGGAAGATATTCATTGATTAGGGGAGTAACCGAATCATGCCGCGTTCGACAGGAAAACCGGCGAGCAGGGAACGACATCGCAGGATTCTCAAGGAAGCGAAGGGCTACCGGGGCGCGCGCTCGAAGCGGTTCCGCTCCGCGCGGGAGTCCGTGCATCGCGCCCGCGCCTACGCCTACCGCGACCGCCGGGTGCGCAAGCGCGAGTTCAGGCGTCTTTGGAATGTTCGCATCAATGCGGCGGCCCGTCTGCATGGTCTCAATTACAGCCGTTTCATCTGGGGGCTGGGCCAGGCGGGCGTGGAAGTGAACCGCAAGATTCTGGCCGAATTGGCGATAGAGGACCCCCAGGCATTCGGCAAACTCGTGGAAATCGCCAAGGCGCAGGCCGCCTAGAGCCGGGCGAGAAAAAGTGCTTCAGGCTCCACCCTGCCGGGTGGGGCCTTTTTTATGCGGCCCCGTAAGAATGGGGATTGAGGAACGAGCATGAGCGAAGACCTGCTTGTCGGCATTATCCGTGAATCCTCTGGCGTCTTGTCAGACGCCTGGGCCGCTCGCGACGCAGGCGCGGCCGAGGGAGTGCGCATCCGCTACCTGGGCCGCAAGGGCGGTGAACTCAATGAGGTGATGCGGGGCCTCAAGGATCTGTCCGCCGAGGAGAAGCGCATTGTGGGTCCGCTGGCCAACTCGGTTCGCGCCTACATCGAGGCGAGCGTTTCGGCCATCAAGGAAGATGACAAGGATAAGATAATCGAAGCGCACCGCACCCTCGGCGAGCGCCTGAGTGGCAGGGAAGAGGGTGGCGCGTTGGGCGAGATGATCGAGCAAAGGACGAGCGAGATTCTCGCCGCCGGGGAAGCCGCCGATACTTCACGCTCGCGGCTCGACCTCACGATTCCAGGACGCGCCCCGCTCATCGGTTACGAGCACCCGCTCGTGCAGACGATGGAGGATTTGATCGAGGTGCTCACGCGCCTGGGCTATTCCGTTGCCGAAGGCCCGGAGGCGGAACTCGATTACTATAACTTTGAAGCCCTGAACATCCCCAAGGACCACCCCGCGCGCGACATGCAGGACACGTTTTATCTCGCCGGCGACGCTCTTTTGCGCACGCACACCTCGCCCGTCCAGATTCGGGTGATGGAGAGTCAGCCGCCGCCTGTGAAGGTCATCGCCCCAGGCAAGGTTTTTCGATGCGACGCCGATGTCACGCATTCGCCCATGTTTCACCAGATCGAGGGCCTGTACGTGGATGAAGGCGTAACGTTCGCCGACTTGAAGGGAACGCTCGAGGCTTTCGTGCGCGAAATCTTCGGGCCTGAATACCGCGTGCGGCTGAGGCCCAGCTTCTTCCCGTTCACCGAGCCGAGCGTCGAAGTGGACATCGCCAGCGAGTATGTGGCCGGCGGGGAGTGGATGGAAGTTTTGGGCGCAGGCATGGTGGACCCGGCGGTCTTCGAGGCGGTGGGGTATGACCCCGAGCGGTGGACCGGATTCGCCTGGGGGCTGGGCGTGGAGCGCATCACAATGCTGCGCTACGGCATCAGCGATATCCGTCTTTTCTTTGAGAACGATTTGAGAATGCTGCGGCAATTCTGATTATCCGGTTTAAACGCGCGATGAGGAACCCAGATGCGGATTAGCCTGGAATGGCTCGCCGATTTTATCGACCTGGACTTGGAGGATGCCGATCTGCCCGAACGCCTCGCGAACGGGCTTCTGCTCGCAGGTCTGGAAGTCGAGGCGCTTGAGCGACCCGAAGCGTCGTTCGACGGGCTGGTGGTGGCTGAAGTCTTGTCCGTGGACCCTCATCCCAACGCGGACAGGCTCAAACTTTGCCGCGTGGCGGATGGCGCAGGAGAGCGCTCCGTGGTCTGTGGCGCGCCCAACGTTGCGGCTGGCCGACGTGTCGTCCTAGCCACCCCTGGTGTGCGGATGCCGGGGGGGATGAAGGTAGAAATCGCGCGCATTCGCGGCGAGCAGAGCGAGGGGATGATCTGCTCGGAGCGCGAACTCGGTCTGGGCACGGACCATAGCGGCATCATGGTGCTTGGGGATGGGCCCGCCATCGGGAGCGACGCGGCTGAGCTTCTCGGGCTGAACGACGTGATTTTCGACATCTCGATTACGCCGAACCGCGCGGATTGCCTCTCCGTCCTGGGCGTGGCGCGCGAGGCGTCGGCTCTTTTGGGGACCTCGCTCAGAGCGCCTGATATCACCGTCAAAGAGGATGAGAGTACATCCGCGGCTTCGGTCTGCGCGGTGGAGATATGGGACCCGGACAAATGCCCGCGCTACGCAGCACGCATTATCCAGGGGGTGCAGATCGGCTCATCGCCCGGCTGGATGGCGCGGCGCTTGAGAGCGGCGGGGATGCGGCCGATCAACAACGTGGTCGACGTGACGAACTATGTAATGCTCTCTCAGGGTCAGCCGCTCCACGCGTTCGACTTGCACCGCCTGGCCGAGCAAAAAATCATCGTGAGAAGGTGGGCCGAGAGCGACGGCCCGTTCACAACGCTCGACGGACAAAAGCGCGAGATGGACAGTGAGGACCTCATGATCTGCGACGATAAAAAGCCCGTCGC
Source organism: bacterium (assembly GCA_965213625.1). GTDB lineage: Bacteria > UBA8248 > UBA8248 > UBA8248 > UBA8248 > Bin107. Next base: position 4,014,959 of record CBDBZU010000004.1, on the reverse strand, counting down.
CATCGGCGGGGTGATGGGAGGGCTCTTCTCCGAGGTGAGCGACGACACCCGCGACATCCTTCTCGAGAGCGCCTATTTCACGCCCCAGACCATCCGCCGCACCCGCAGGCGTCTGGGCATGTCCACGGAGGCGTCGTATCGCTTCGAGCGCGGGGTGGACCCCTCGGGCACGGTTCGCGCTGCGGATCTGGCCGCCGAACTGATCCGCCAGACGGCGGGAGGCGTAATCGCCCAAGGGGCCGTGGACGCGCATCCGGCGCCGGTAGCGCCAAAGCAGGTGCCGATTCGTGTGGCGCGCGCATCGAGCCTGCTCGGCGTATCCCTGGACGGCCCCCGCGTGAGGGAGAGCCTCGCATCCTTGGGACTCCTTGTGAGTGATAAAGAAGACGGCGTTTTCAGCGTCGAAGTCCCCACCTTCCGGCCCGACATCGAACGCGAGATCGACCTCATCGAAGAAGTGGCCAGAAGGGTGGGCTACGAGAACATTCCCGCCACCCTGCCGGCTTCGGGAAACCCTGCCGCAAGACCGACGCGCACCCGCACTCTGGAACTTCAGGCGCGCCGTATCATGGTGGCCGGCGGGTTCAGCGAGGCGCTCAACTACAGCTTTATCAGCAGAGAGTCCCTGCAGAGCATGGGGTGGCGCGATGAGCAGATGGTGGCGCTGCGCAATCCGCTGAGCGGCGAGATGGACATGCTCAGGACAACGCTGGTTGCCGGTTTGCTGGCGAACGTGGCGCACAACCTGAGCCGGGGAGTGGACGAGATTCGCCTGTTCGAGTTGGGACGCTCGTTTCATCCCGCGAATGGAGAAGCCTTGCCGGGTCAGATGTTGCGTTTGGCCGGCGTCGTAGTGGGGAGCGCGGCGTCTCGGGATGACGTCTCGCTTCCGGAGGCTTTGTCTGAACTCAAAGGGGTGCTTGAGCGATTCCTGGAATCCCTGGGGCTGGAGGACCTCCTGTTCGAATCGGTCGACGCCGCTCCGGGCTGGGAGCCGTCGGCGGTTTCGAAGGTTCTGGCCGGTGAGGTGGCGCTCGGCCACGTTGGTTTGGTGGCGCCCGAGGCGCTGGGCGTCTGGGATATCGAAACGGGTGTAGCCGCTTTCGAGATAAACCTCGCCGCTTTGGCCGAAATCGACCCCGCCCCTCGCCGCCTGACGCCCTTGCCGAGGTACCCGGCTTCGCTGCGCGATCTGGCGGTCGTAGTGGATGCCGTGCGGACCAATGGGGAGATCGAGGATGTCATCCACCAGGCGGGTGGAGACTGGCTCGAGTCGGTGCATCTGTTCGATGTCTACCAGGATGCTGCTCTCAAGGACTCGGGGGAGAAGAGCCTGGCGTATTCGCTTGTATTCCGTCACTCCGAAGCGACGCTCACCGACGAGCAGGTCAGCGAGGCCTTCGATGGAATCGTAGGGGCCTTGAGCGCGCGCCTAGGTGCGCGACTTCGCTCTTGATAGTTTCCTTGACACCGCATTTTTCCGAACCTAGAATTATTTTCTAGCATCATCGAAACTCATTTCTTGTCTTGCGCCCGTGGAAAGAGTGTCAGAATGGTCATTGATAAATTAAACGCGCTAGAAACAGCGCTCTCGAATCTTTTGGAGGAACGCAACTCTCTTAGGCGCTCCCGGGCGGAATTGGAGTCGCAGCTACAGAGGATGAGAGAAGAGGCCCGCTCCGATACGGAGTCCGTGCGCGCTCAGGCCGACGAATTGGCGAAATGCCAGGCGGAAAACGTGCGGCTTCAAAAAGAGCAGGACGAGGTTCGAGAGCGCGTGGAGAAGATTTTGACGCACATCGAGTAGTTTGACGCAGGTCTGCAGTATAACGGCATAAGGAGACAGCTTATGGCCGGGGAGAATAAATTCGTGGTGGAGATATTTGGTCATTCACTGAACCTGAGAAGTTCGGCCGACTCGGAATACACGTTGCAACTCGCCGAATATGTTGATTCTCAAATTCACAAGGTTTCACGCCAATCGAATGATCCGATAAAGGTCGTTCTGCTGGCGTCGATGAACATCGCCAATGAGTTGTTCGAGCAGAGAAAATCGAATGAAGAAAGCGAGGAAACCCTCTCGCAGCGCGCTGATTCTCTGTTGGAGATGGTGAGAAAAGCGGGCTGAACAGAAGTTTCTTCCCACGCGATGGCTTTTCCCTGTATTCATCCCCAGATTTTAGTGTCATAATACTCTTTTGCTTTGACCCTGCCGTGTTCGTGATGGGGGAAAGCATTTTGACCCAGTACTAATGTACCGGGAGTCCTGCCCCACGGTGGTGAGCTATTCCTCTCGGGGAGTTCGGCCTAAAGCCATGGACGTGGACGCCCACCTGGCGAAAGCTGGGTTCAAAGCGAACCTCACACGGCACAAGGCGGGGTCATTATAGATATGGACCTCGAGTCTGCAGATGGAATTTCCGCTCCTGCTCATGAAGACTCGGATTTGGCGTTGAAAGAGGATTCATGGCCGAATCATACATGGAGAAATGTGACGTTCGGCTGAAAATGAAGGAGATGAGAGAACAATTTCCCCCTGCCGAGGCCGGCGTGTTGAGCCGCTTGGCGGGACGGCGCTTGGCTGCATTGCTGGTTTTCATGGGCGCGCGCAGGGTGGGGATATATGCGGCGGTTCGCGGTGAGATGGATTTTTCATCGCTCTGGAGTGAAGGCAACGATTCGAAAAGGATATTTTGCTTCCCCCGGGTGGGGAAAGATGTTTTGCACTTCTGTCCGGTGAATCATCCCGAGGTGGAGCTTCAGCCAGGCACGCTTCAAATTCCAGAACCAGTTCGCGATATTTCTCCCCTGGATGTGAACGAACTCGATGTGGTCGTAATCCCCGGCCTTGCGTTCGATCTGTACGGCGGTCGCCTGGGAACCGGCGGCGGGTACTATGATCGCACTTTTCAGGGGCGCCAAGGCGGCGTGGGAGGGTCCGGCCCTCTGCTGGTTGGCGCCGGTTTTGCGTTTCAGTTGCTCGTCGGTAAATCCTGGAAGCATGAAGCTTGGGATGTCGACGTTGATTGGGTGATAACCGATCGGGGGGCGCTGCGTTGCCTCCCACGTGAATATATGCCCTAGGAGGCGAATATGGATAACGTGGTTTTGTTGCAGATAACCGTTGTTGCAGTTGCCGTCGTGTGCGTGGCGATGTTTGTGAGCATGCGGTCGATGAAGCGCCGGAATGAAGAGACGGTCGCCCGCTTGGAGGCGGACGCCGATAAGCGGGTTCAGCAGATCAACGAGAGCGCGGCCAAGGAACTCTCACAAAAGATTCAGGAGTCGCAGGTCGCGCACAAGGCGGAGTTGCTGCAGGAGAGAGAGCGCATTGAGCGGGAGAACAAATCCCGCGTGGATGAACTTCAAAAGTTCGAACAAAGGGTGAACCAGCGCGAAGAAATACTGGACAGGCGCCGCGAGAACCTCGACGGCAAAGAGGCGGCGGTCGAGCGCCGCGATGCCGAGTTGAGCGTAAAGGAACAGGAACTGAAGCGTGAGGAGGCGCGCTACAAGCAACTCCAGGATGAGGAGATAAAAAAGCTCGAGGAAATTTCGGGCCTCAGCGTCGAGAACGCGAAGAAAGAACTCAAGGATCGCTTTATGGAGGAGGCGAAACAGGACATCGCCGCCGAGGTGCAGCGTCTCGAACGCCGGGCCAGGAACACCGTGGATGCCGAGGCGAAAAAGGCGCTCGCCCTGGCCGTGGAGCGCTTCTCCTCCGAGCACGTGGCGGAAAATCTGGTGAGTGTGGTGGATTTGCCGACCGATGAGATGAAAGGCCGCATCATCGGCCGCGAGGGCCGGAACATACGCGCCCTCGAGATGGCGACCGGCGTGGACGTGATCATCGACGATACGCCCGAGGCCGTCGTCGTCTCGGGCTTCGACAAGGTTCGCCGCGAGACGGCGCGCCTGGCGCTCGAAGCGCTCGTGCAGGACGGGCGAATCCACCCGGGTAGAATCGAGGACATCGTCAACAAGACGAAAAGAGACATCGACTCCCAGATCCGCCAGGCGGGAGAGGAGGCCGTGATGGAACTCGGCGTCGGCGACGTTCATCCTGAACTCGTGAAAATGCTGGGGCGTCTTAAATACCGAACGAGCTACAGCCAGAATGCGCTCATGCACTCCAAGGAAGTGGCCTATCTATCCGGCATGCTGGCCGATGAGCTGCGAATCGACCCCACGATGGCGAAGCGTGCCGGCTTGTTTCATGACATCGGTAAGGCGGCGACGCATGAGGTCGAGGGCTCCCATGTCCAGATAGGCTACGACATTGCCAAGCGCTACAACGAACCCCCCGAGGTCTTGAACGCCATCGTCTCCCACCATGAGGACGAGGAGGCGAATTGCATCGAATCCGTCCTTGTGAAGGCGGCCGATACGCTATCCGCCGCCCGGCCGGGGGCGAGGCGCGAGATGGTGGAGAGCTACATCAAGCGCCTGGAGGCGCTCGAGAAAATCGCTGAATCCTTCAATGGCGTGGAGAAGTGCTTCGCCATACAGGCAGGCCGGGAGATTCGCGTGTCGGTCCTGCCCGATGAGATTACCGATTCGCAGGCGACCTTCCTGGCGCGGGACATCGCCAAGAGGATCGAAAGCGAACGCACGTATCCGGGCGAGATACTCGTGACCGTCATTCGCGAAACCCGCCACATGGCCACTGCGCGTTGAGGTAGTCTTGAGGCTTTTGTTTGTCGGAGATATCACGGGAAAAGTGGGACGCCGCATGGCATGCGCCCACTTGGGTGCGCTCAAGGAAAAACACGAAGTCGACGTGTGCGTCATCAACGGGGAAAACGCGGCCGGTGGCTTCGGGATCAACAACGCGCACGTCGATGAATTGCTCGATGCGGGCGCGGACGTCATCACATCGGGGAATCACATCTGGAACCGTAAAGAGACGGCCGATTTCATCTTGCGTGAACCCCGCCTGCTCAGACCCGGGAACTACCCTCCCCGAACGCCGGGCAAGGGTATCTTCGTCCTGGAATCCGCAAAAGGAAGCCTCGCCGTCTTGAATCTCATGGGTCGTGTTTTCATGCCGCCCATCGAATGTCCATTCAGAGAAGCCGATGATCTCATCAGGCGGGTGAGCCCGGAGACGAAAATGATCATGGTCGATTTTCACGCGGAGGCCACGAGCGAGAAGGTGGCCATGGGCTGGCATCTCGACGGCCGCGTGAGCGCCGTCTTCGGCACACATACCCACATTCAGACGGCGGATGAGCGGGTGCTGCCCAAGGGCACGGCATTCATCACGGACGTCGGTATGACAGGGCCGCGCAACTCCATCATCGGCATGAAAACGGAGATTGTTCTGGATAAATTCATATCCGGGCTACCGCGTCGCTTCGAGGTGGCCGGAGGGGATGGGCAGCTCAACGGCGCGCTCGTCGAGATAGCCCCGGATACCGGGAAGGCGCTTTCCATCGAGCGCGTCCAGGTACTGGAGGGAGAGGGCTAGGGATCACGCTCAATTACCCTTCAACCCCAAAAGGGTTTCAGTGCCCGTTCCTATGGGCGGACTTCTCGTAGTCGGTGATGTTGAATCTGGAAGGTTTATCCTTTCTGAGAAACGCGAGCAAACGTTTCAGTCTCCACCTGAGGGAGCGCGATCCCAGGAATGACTGCTTTTCACGAAGCGGCAGCCTGAGAACCTCGGCGACGGAGAAAGAGAGCCGGAACGGATCTTCAAGCAACTCCTCGGGCAGGTTCGGGGGCGCCGAACCACTTTTTTCGAGAGCCTCCCACACCATGCGGCATAATTCCGTGGAGTCGTCCCCTTCCTCATCATGAAAATCGCTCACCTCCCCCTCGAAATAGGGCCGGGTGTCATATACGCGATAAACCTCGAAGCGCTTCTCTCCTTGGGTGAGGATGTTCATCCTGCCGTCGGGAAACCTTTCGAGCACCTGCGTGATGCGAGCCGTGCATCCGATTTTGTGGATGCCGCCTTTACCCACGAGAACAACACCGAAGAGGGACTCATCTTCAACGCACTCGCCGATCATGATTTTGTAGCGTTCCTCAAATATGTGCAGGGGCAGTCGCTGTCCCGGCAGGAGTACGACTTGAAGCGGGAACAGGGGCAGGCGATAGGTAGTCATGTGAAAATTGTAGCTTGAATCGTTTGTTTTTGGAATTCACGAGGAATGTCCAGGAGGCGTAACATCCGGCGCTATCGCTCCCTGCAAGGGTCATGCAATCCGCCTCTAGCTGGTCTGATTATGCGCAAATATGCTATTTTATTTTCCTTAAAGACCAAGTCGTTTTCCGAGTTCTCTTTTTTTTTGGGGTCCAGGATGAGCGAGCCGAGCATCGCCATGGCCCAAAGGGCCTGGAGTGAACGTGCCGAAGAAGAGGGTCGATCTACCCTCTCTGGCATCACGCTTCCGGCGTATTTCGGACCGGGAGAGGTGGATTCGGAAAACCTCGCCGAGGAGCCGGGCGCGCATCCCTATACACGGGGCATCTACGGAAATATGTACCGGGGCAGGCTCTGGACGATGCGCCAATACGCCGGTTTCGGCAGCGCGCGGGAGAGCAACCACCGCTATCGCTACCTCCTAGATCACGGGCAGATGGGAATCTCCGTGGCGTTCGATCTGCCCACCCAGATAGGTTACGACCCCGATCATCCCCTGGTATACGGCGAAGTGGGCCGCGTGGGGGTATCCATCGCCTCCATCGAGGACATGGAGGTTCTTCTCGAAGACATCCCTCTGGACAAGATTTCCACGTCGATGACCATCAACGCCACCGCGCCCATTTTACTGGCCCTCTACGTCGCGGTGGCCGAGAAGCACGGCATTCCCTCCGAAGCGCTCCGGGGAACCGTCCAGAACGACATCTTGAAGGAATACATATCGCGCGGAACTTATATTTATCCGCCCGAGGCGAGCCTGCGCCTGATCACCGATACCATGGAGTTCTGCAAGGACAGGGTTCCCAAATGGAACGCCATATCGATCAGCGGCTACCACATCCGCGAGGCGGGCTCGACCGCAGTTCAGGAGGTGGCCTTCACGCTCGCGAATGCCATCACCTATGTGGAGGCCGCGGTCGACGCAGGCCTGAATGTAGATGAGCTCGCTTCACAGATATCTTTTTTCTTCAACGTCCATAATCATTTTCTGGAGGAAATCGCAAAATTCCGCGCCGCGAGAAGGCTTTGGGCGCGGATCATGCGCGAGCGCTTCGGGGCGCGTTCGGAGAAGGCTTGTATGCTGCGATTTCACTCCCAGACCGCCGGCAGTGCGCTGACCGCGCAACAACCGAAAAATAACGTCGTGCGCGTCGCACTTCAGGCAATGGCCGCCGTGCTGGGGGGTACGCAATCACTTCACACGAATTCGATGGACGAGGCGCTGTCCCTGCCCACGGAGGATGCGGCGAGGCTCGCGCTCAGAACCCAGCAGATTATCGCCGAGGAATCGAACGTGCCGAACGTGGCGGATCCGTGCGGGGGGGCCTACGCCATCGAAGCGCTGACGTCGGAAATCGTTTCCCGTGCCGAGGAGTTAATCCGGCAAATCGACGATTCCGGCGGCATGCTCCAAGCCATCGAGACGGGTTGGGTGCAACGCCAGATTCAAGAAAGCGCCTATGCCTACCAGCGTCTCGTCGATGAGGGGGAGATGGTCGTCGTCGGCGTGAACCAGTATCAACAGGAAGAAGAGTCACGCATCTCGACGCTTCAGATTCGCCCGGAGGTCGAGGGAGAGCAAAAAGAGCGCGTCGCCTCGCTGAGAATACGGCGCCACGCTGATAGAACGAGCTTTGCGCTCGACGCTTTGAGCCACGCTGCCAGGGGTGATGACAATCTTCTGCCCTACATCCTGAGAGCGGTGCAGGCCGAGGCCACTGTCGGAGAGATCGCAGACACACTGCGCGAAGTATTCGGCCTTTATCAACAAGACGTCGCCATCTGAAGCGTGAAGGCGTATTCTCGCCACAAAGATTTTCAGATAAAAGAGCGTAATTTGGAGAAATCAATTTATGAAGGGCAATGAGGTCCGCCAAAAATTTCTCGAATTCTTCTCCGACGAGGCGCACAGGATCGTACGCAGTTCCAGCCTGGTGCCCATGAACGATCCCACCTTGTTATTCACCAACGCCGGCATGGTCCAGTTCAAGGACGTGTTCACGGGTCTGGAAAAGCGCGACTACTCCCGGGCGGTGAGTTCCCAGAAATGCCTGCGGGTGAGCGGCAAGCACAACGACCTCGAAAACGTCGGGCGAACGGCCCGGCATCACACGTTTTTCGAAATGCTGGGCAACTTCTCTTTCGGCCAGTATTTCAAGGAAAATGCTATCGAGTTCGGCTGGGAGTTTCTGATCAATCGCGTGGGGCTCGACGGAGATCGCATGTGGATCACGGTATTCCGGGAGGACGACGAGGCGGCAGAACTTTGGGAGCGGATCGTGGGTGTTCCGCCCGAGCGCATAGTCCGCATGGACGAGAAGGACAACTTTTGGGCGATGGGGGATACCGGGCCCTGCGGCCCCTGCTCGGAGCTCATTTATGATCAGGGCGATCACATCGTCGGTGCGCCACCGGGCAGCGGTCACGAGGATGAAGACGGGGATCGCTATCTCGAGCTCTGGAACCTGGTGTTCATGCAGTTTAACCGGGAGTCTTCGGGCAAAATGGAACCGCTGCCCAAGCCCTCCGTCGATACGGGAATGGGACTGGAGCGGCTCGCGGCGGTGGTGCAGAAAGAGGACAGCAATTACCACACCGATCTCCTGATGCCGCTCATTCATTCAGTCGAGGAGCGTTGCGGCAAGGAATACACCGGCACTGACGCACCGAACGACGTTTCGTTCCGCGTCATTGCGGATCACGTTCGCGCGGTCAGCTTTTTGGTGGCGGACGGCGTATTACCCAGCAACGAGGGGCGGGGCTACGTGTTAAGGCGCGTGGCGAGGCGGGCCTTGCGCCACGGCAGGATGCTGGGCATCGATGGTCCGTTCCTGCATCAGACAGCAGGTGTAGTGGCCGACATGATGGGCGATGCGTTCCCCGAACTGAGAGAGAGCTTGAGTTACATCTCTCGCGTCACGCTGGCCGAAGAAGAGAGGTTCGCCAACACTCTGGCGCAGGGCCAGCCGCGTATGGACGCGCTGGCGGATCAAGTGAAGTCTTCGGGCAGTGCCACAATCCCGGGCGGGGAGGTGTTCACCCTGCTCGATACCTATGGCTATCCATGGGATTTGGCGGTGGAGACGGCAGCCTACCACGACCTCGATATAGACCAGGGCGGTTTTGATGAGGCGATGGAGCAGCAGCGTGAACGTGCCCGCGCCCACTGGAAGGGTTCGGGTGAGGCCGCAGTCGATGAAATCTGGCATCAGGTGCGCGATAAGGCCGGCGCCTGCGAATTCACCGGTTATGATCACGATGAGGAAGAAGCCTGCGCCTGCGCCCTCATCGTGGATGGTGCGCTGAGCGATGAAGCCGGCACGGGAGTTGAGGCGCGCGTCGTTCTGGATAAAACGCCGTTTTACGGCGAAGCGGGTGGACAAGAAGGCGACAAGGGCGGGATCTCCTGGTCCGATGGCGCCGGGGTCGTACTCGATACGCAGAAGCCGCTTCCCGATGTATACGTCCATCACGTCAAGGTGATGGAAGGAACCCTCAAAAAAGGACAGAGCCTCACCGCGCGAATCGACGTAGATAGACGCGAACTTTTGAGGCGCAACCACTCGGCCACCCACTTACTGCAATACGCGCTGCGTCAGGTTTTGGGAGATCACGTCAAGCAGGCGGGTTCTCATCTCTCGCCCGAGAGGTTGCGGTTCGACTACACCCATTTCGCGGCGATGACGGCCCGTGAGCGCGAAAGGGTGGAGGACATCGTGAACGAGCGCATTCGCGAGAACGCGAACGTGGAAACGCGGCATATGTCGATAGACGACGCGTTGGCCGCAGGAGCGACGGCGCTCTTCGGAGAGCGTTACGGTGAGGACGTGCGGGTCGTCTCTGTGGGAGATTTTAGTATGGAGCTTTGCGGGGGCACCCACGCGCGCGCCGCCGGCGACATCGGATTATTCCGCATCCTGCACGAGGGCAGCGTGGCTGCCGGCGTAAGGCGCATCGAGGCCTTGACGGGCGAGGGCGCGCTTCTCCAGGCGCGAAAGGAACAACATGCGCTTTCCGAGATCGGGGAACTGACCAGGGCGGCGCCACTGGAAGAGGCCGAGCGTGTGAGGCGTCTGCTCGATCGCGTGAAGACGCTCGAGCGTGAACTCAAGGATTCGCGCGATAGGCAATCGCGCGACGAGATGGGCGATCTGGCTTCTGACGCCCAGGAAATTTCTGGCGTTAAGCTCATCGCCGTGAGGCGCGACGGTCTTCAGGCGGGCGATTTACGCGGAATCATCGACGCGGCAAAGGGCAAGCTTAAAAGTGGCGTCGCAGTGGTTGCCGCGGTGACGGACGGGAAGGTCGCCATCGCCGCGGGCGTCACGAAAGACCTCACCTCTCGCATTCATGCCGGCAATCTGGTGAAAGAGGTGGCTTCGCTCGTCGGCGGCAGAGGAGGCGGCAGGCAGGACTTCGCACAAGCGGGCGGCAAAGACGTCGAAAAGGTGGACGACGCCCTCGCCGCCGTTCCCGGACTCATTGAAAAAATGACATAATCGCCTCACATCCGCGCCCGGTTCAGGCGGGTTCATCGCAGCAATTTTGTTTCGGAGAACGTCTTTGAGTGATACGGCCGTGGCGGGTGCGGTTCCAGAGCGCCTCAAGAAAAGAAGAATTTCCCTGCTTATCGTCGCCCACGTCGCGAACGACAGCTATTTCGGTTTTCTCCCGCCGCTGCTACCTCTCATCGTGGAACGCTTGGACCTGCCATTGAGCCTGGCGGGTCTTCTGGCCACCACGCTTTCCATCACCGGCGCCGTGGGCCAGCCCCTTTTCGGCTATTTCGCCGACAGGATCAAAAAAGGGTGGCTACTGGCGCTCGGTCCACTGGGCGGCGCGCTCTTGGCGTTCATGCTCTACATGCCGAATTTCTGGATGCTTATGCTTCTCATGCTGATCGCGGGCTCGGGGTCGGCTTGTTTTCATCCCGTAGCTTCGGTCATCGCCGGGCAGTCAGCGGGCGCGAGAAAAGGGTTCGGTATGTCGCTCTACGTCGCCGGCGGTCGACTGGGCGTTGGTCTGGGATCCGGGATGGCGACGTTCATCGTCATCCGTTGGGGGATAGACGCGATACCCTATGCGAGCCTCGTCGGCATTATCATCGGGGCGCCTTTGCTTTTCTTCTCTCCACCTATCCGGGAGGTGGGAAGCGGCGCGCCGCAGAGTTTCACGCAGACGATGCGTATGCTCAGGCTCGTGTTCCGTCCGCTTTTTCTGCTGTGGGTCGTGAATCTCTGCCGCACCACGGTGACGATGACGGTGCAGGTATTCTTGCCGATATACATCATCGCCAAGGGTGGTTCGCTGGCCGCGGGCGGAACGGCCATTACCCTGTTCCTGGTCGCCGCGGCGGTGGGCGGCATCTACGGCGGGCATCTCTCCGACATCTTCGGCAGACGGATCGTGACGATCATGGCCATCTGCGTGGGTACGCCCGCGTTGGGCATGGCCTTTCTGTTTGACGAGCCATTGCGGACTGTCTTCGTCATACTCTCGGGTGCGGCATTCTACGCGCAGATGGGAGTTTCCGTGACGTACGCGCAGGAAATCGCTCCCGAACACGCCGCCCTGGTAAGCAGTTTTATGCTCGGCGTGGTCTGGTTCGTGGCGAGCATCGGGATGATCGCCGTGGGCGGCCTCGCCGACTACATCGGCGTGGAAACGGCCCTGCCGCTGGTTTGCATGGCGTTCGGCGTCGTGGGCTCGTTCCTCTCTCTCGGACTGCCCAAGGAAACGGCGTAGAATCATGAGCGGAAAATTCAAACCCCTGGCCGTGGAGCGCGAGATAGCCGAGGAAATGGCCACTTCGCTCGGCCGCATCGGCAGCGAGTTCTCCAAGCGTCATCAAAGGGCATGGGCCGCCTGGCGCGCATGGGAAAAGGGTCAGGAGTTCAGCGATAAAATCAGGGAAAGGCTAGAGCGCGCCCTCCATCACGCGATGGATGAGGCGGAGCGCTACCGGTATTTCCTCATCGTGCAAAGAGAGGCGATGGGACTTCGAAACCATGCGGAAGTTAACCGCAAATATCCGCTTCCCCGCGTGCCGGGCAGACCGCCCGCTGCGGGCGACCCCACTAGCCCTCGTCTCGCTTGGCCCGGAGGATTTTCACGAGGTTGGCGTAGGAAGTTCTCCGGATGATGGAACGGAACTGGTCGCGGTAGTTTTTCACCAGGCTTACGCCCTCCACTACAACGTCGTAGACGCGCCATTCCCCACCTACTTTGTGCAGGCGGTAGAAGATATCTACTTCTTTCTTGTCCGTTGTGATAATGACGGTGTCGACCTTGGCGAATTCCGCGTCGATGGTTTCTTTGCCGAGAACAACTTTCTCATTGGTGTAGCTTTCCAGCGTGCCGGCGTAGTTGCGCTCCATGAAATAGCTGAATAGCTCGATGAATTCGGACTTCTCATTGGGTGTGCGTTTTCTCCACGCCCTCGCAAGGCTTCGCCTGGACATTTCTTCGAAATCGAAATAACGGTGAATGACTTTGCGCATTTGGTTTCTGCGCTCCGCTTTTTTCTCGGGAGTTTTCAATTCGGGTTGGCCGAGGATCTCCAGCACCCCGTGGATCCCCTTGCGCACAACTTCGGACGGCTCTCCCGCTTGGGCGGGAGGCGTGAGAAGCAAACAGGTGAGAAGTGTGGCGATGAGCAGCGGCAAACGCTTTTTCGACAACATGGGTCCTCCTCGTACGGTAAAATCCTGAATCCGGGAGTGGCGAAACCGGGATGATGACAAGATGTTTTTGTTTGAGCCGGCCCTCTTGATGCTGAATCAAACTGCGCGAATCCCTCGCTGGAGAGGGGGGTACTAGGCCATTGTCTGTCGTTGCTTCAGGCGGCGATGGCCCTTTATTTCTTCACCTTGCCGAAAACAAAGTCGCCGATGAGTTTCTCGATGTCAACCGGGGGTTCCGTCTCGCGGATTCGTCCGCCCGGAGGGATGATTTTTTCCGCCCCCCCTTGGCTTAAGCTCACGTATTTGTCGCCGAGAACACCTTTCGTGCGGATGGAGGCGATGGAATCCCGCGATAGTTTTAAGTGTTCATTGATGCGGAGCGAAATTTTTGCATCCTCCCCGTCGAGGGAGATTCCGCTCACACGTCCGACGCGTACGCCTGCCATTTCCACCGACGCGCCCTTTCTCAAACCCGTGGCGGTCGTGAAATTCGCCGAGACTTCATAGGTGCCGTCATCGAAAATTTCCAGGCCGCCGAGATTGATCGAGAGATAGGCGAGCGCGAGGATTCCCGCCAGAACGAATATGCCGACGCCGAATTCCACGTTTTTTCGGTACAAGGCCCGTTCCTTCTTCAAATGAGAATCGAGGTGAGGAAATAATCACCCACCAGTATCAGGACGGAAGAGAGCACAACGGCAGAGGTGGTCGCCTTGCCCACTCCCTCGGCCCCGTGACCGCAGTGATACCCCTTATAGCAGCAGACCCATGTGACGATCAGGCCGAAGACGATGGACTTCCAGAAGCCTACAGTGATGTCGACCATTTCAATCTTGTCCTGCATTTCTCCGAAAAAGGTGCCCGAACTCAGGCCCATCAGTTCCACGCCCACGAGGTAGGCACCGAATATGCCGATGAGGTCGCAAAGCGCCGTCAGCAGGGGAAATACTATCACGCCCGCGAGCAGCCGGGGAGAGACGAGGCGCTGCAGGGGGTTCACGGCCATGCTTTTCAAGGCGTCCACTTGTTCGGTAATTTGCATGATGCCGATTTCGGCCGTCATAGCGGAGCCCGCCCTTCCGGTTACGACGAGCGCGGTGAGCACGGGCCCGAGTTCGCGGATAAGGCTGAATGCGACTGCGGGACCGAGAAAGGCTTCGGAGCCGAATTTTCTGAAAGCGTAAATGCCCTGTAGCGCCAGCACCATTCCGGTGAACAGGCCGCTCAGCAAGACGATGGAGAGCGAACCAGTGCCGATAATGTAAATCTGGCGGATCAAGAGCGATGGTCGCCAGGGCGGTGCGAAAATCCACCGTACGGATTCGAGCAGGAAGATCGCGGCGCTTCCCATGCCGGCGATAATCTCCATCGCGCGCCGGCCAAGCGCCCGGATGCCTTGCGTCACCATTGTCGCGGTACTCATGGGGTTTGCCTTCTATTCCTCATCATGAGCGAGTATAGTGTCGTTATCGATTGCGGGTTGGTTTCCACGCGCGGTCTCGCGATTCGCAGGGCGGCGGATGCAGGTTCCTAGTGTATCGTTCCTGAAGGATGAAGATCAACGCAGGTGCAAATGGCCATATTCTTCTAAGGGTTTGTTTTTTATATGAAAGATACAGCGCTCGGACCCCTTTCCAGATATATCGAGTACGGCGTGCGCAACCATGCGTCGGCTTTTGCGCAGATTACCCGCCTTTTCGTCGCAATTTACGTGCCCGTATCCATGATTGCGCTCTCCTTGCATCCTTCTATCAAGTCGCTGATGGAACCCGAAGCGAACCTCATGCTGTTGTTCCCGCTCATGATCGCCTCCCAGCTTCTCTTGCGTGTATTGCAGGTGTTCTTGTTCATTCTCCTGATTTTGCGGGTCGAGTCAGAGCGCACGGGCGATGGGGCCGTTTGGGATATCGCCGAGGCCGTGAATCGCCTCAAATCCGTCGCCAAGGTGGACTTGGCGTATACCTTTGGCTTGCAATTGCTGGGCGTGATCGGGTTTGCGGCGGCGTTGTTCATCTTCGGTTTTCTGTTCGGAGACTCTCCCATCGGGCTTCCGTTTTCGTTCGCCGTCACGATTTTTCTCGTTCTCACGCCTGCGGTTCGGTATTATTTCTGTACGCTGACTGCACTGTTGTATGGTGATGACTTCGCCCAGGCTTTCCGGCGCGCAGGTACGATATCGAGCGGAGGCGAGAGAACCGTCGTCGTCCTGGCGATGACATATTTGCTGGTCTGGTTCATTCTTTGGCAACTGATTCAGGGGATATTCGGCGCGGGTCTCCTGGGGCAAGTCCTGCTCCAGACGGGCGTTATGGTGACTTCGATCTCATATTATCTGGCGGGATATCTCTTGTTTTCGGATCTCTGCCAGGCGGAAAGCGAGAGGCGCATGGATGAAACAAAGGAAATTCCCGAAGACGCGGGCGACGCCTAGCGCAAGTTCCTACAAGTAGACATCGAAACTCTGCCCGTCATAGGCAAGTTCGACTCCGCTGGGCAGGCTCCGGTTCGTTTCGTAGTATTCCAACTCGAAATTGGTGTGGGTGAAATACGTCTGCTCGGGCTTGAGCTCCTCGACGATTTCCAGCGCCTCGGCGACCGTGAAGTGTGAGGGGTGCTCCCGGTGGCGCAGAGCGTCCAGGATGAGGACGCGCACTCCTTTCAGGATTTCCATGGATTGCTCCGGAATGGCGTTGCAGTCCGTGGCGTAGGCGAAGTCCCCCACGCGCAGTCCCATTACTTTCATTCCGGCGTGTTCGAGTTCGAAGGGAACGACGTTCATGCCGCCCACCACAAAAGGAGATTCTCCAATCTCTGCCAGCGTGAGTTGCGGCTTGAAGCCGCTGTAGTCTCTCGCGTGATTGAAAATGTAGCTGAAATTCTGACGGAGAATCTTCACCGTATTGGGATAGGCATAACAGGGAATCGGCTTACCCATCAAAAAATTAAAGGCGCGCAAATCGTCGATACCGTGGGTATGGTCCGCGTGATAGTGGGTATAGACTACGGCGTCAACGCGGGTGATTTGGTGTCTGAGGGCCTGCTCGCGCAGATCCGGGCCTGTATCCACCAGCAGGTTTCCCCCGTCGTGTTCGATGATGATGCTCGGACGCAGTCGCTTGTTCCTTGGGTCATCCGAAAGACATGCGGCGGTTTTGCACCCGATGGAGGGAACGCCGGTGGAAGTGCCGCAGCCCAGAACGGTGACCCGAGCGATAGAGCTCATCTCACCGAATCCGCCAGAACCTGAGCGGCTGTTTGCACGTCTTCCATCGATACGTCCAGATGAGTGACGGCGCGGAGCATTTTCGCGTTCGGAATGGAGAAGGCGACGCCTTTTTCCATCATCGCCTCGTTGATTCGTTGCGCCGTCTTGCCGGTTTCCGAAATGTCCAGGAATACGAGGTTGGTGGGCGTGGTGTCATGAACAGGCCGAATGCCCGGGACTCCGGCGGTAAGTTCCGAGAATAGCTGGGCGTTGGCGTGGTCGTCCGCCAGGCGCTCCACATGATGCTCCAGGGCGTAAAGCCCCGCAGCGGCGAGAATACCCGCCTGGCGCCAGCCGCCGCCCCACATTTTCCAGTAGCGGCGCGCTTCTTGAATGAACGCCTTCCCCCCGAGCAGAATGGACCCCACGGGACATCCCAATCCCTTGGAGAAGCAAAAGCACATCGAATCACAGCGCCTCGCCCATTCCTTTGGGGGGATGCCGGATGCGACGATTGCGTTGAAGATGCGGGCGCCGTCTATATGCAGGGGGATGTTCAGCTCTTTCGAAAAGGCGCGCAACTCGTCGAGTTTTTCGAGGGGAAACACGTGGCCGCCGCCCTGGTTGTGCGTGTTCTCCACCCATAGCAGGGCGCTTTTCGGGTACCTTCCTGCGGGTCGAAGCCATTTCTCGGCATCTTCACGGGCGTATGTCCCGCGGTTCGCCGAGATCAGGGCGAATTGAACGCCCGATAAGAAAGGGCCTGCGCCCAGTTCGTTTCGAAAGGGGTGGCAATGAGAATCTGCGATGATCTCATCGCCCGGGTTCGTGTGAACCTTGATGGCCAGTTGATTGGCCAGCGAGCCCGATGACACGAAAAGGCCGTCTTCCTTGTCGAACAGGGAAGCCGCCTTTTCGATGAGTTCGTTGACGCTCGGGTCCTCTCTTAGCGTGTCGTCGCCTACTTGAGCCTCGGCGATGGCCTGGCGCATCGCCTGCGTGGGGCGCGTTGCGGTGTCGCTTCTCATATCGATGAAATGACGGGACAAAGAATGGACCCCCCGGCTTCCGGCCCCCGTCTCCGGGAGTCGGGTATTAAACACTCGGTTTTTTATAATCCACTTGGTGGAGAGTATATTTGCATATTCGCAAGTGATTTGCCAAATTATCGACTTGTCATTTTCCAGCTTTTTTGAACCATCGCACACGACCATAGACTGAGCCGACATGCGGAATATCGACGGATTTCCTGTTTTCGAGGATGATTTCCTCAGGCGCGCGAGGTTGTATCAGATGCGGCGCTTGTATGCGGGGTTGACGTCCTCCGCCCTCGAGTTCGGCGTCGTGCTCGCGTTTTTGTTCTGGTATCTGGGCGCAGAGGCCGGGAAGCCTGCGGACGGAGCGTTCGTGAGTGGATTTGCTACTTTCTCTCTCATTGCCCTCTCGAAAACACTGGTCTCTTTACCCTTTGACTTCTACGGGGGCTACAAGCTCGCCCTCCGGGAGAATTTATCGAACCAATCACCAGTTGGCTGGTGTTGGGACAGATGCAAGGGGATTGCGCTTTTGCTGTTTTTGGGTGGCTCGGCCAGCGGTATTTTTTTGATGATCATGACCACGTGGCCGGCCGATTGGTGGTGGATAGCCGCGCTGGCTTCGGTCTTGCTGGTCATATTTATCTCCCTCATCGCTCCGGTACTGCTCGCGCCCATTTTCTTCCGTTTCAAGCCCCTGGAAGATGAAGACCTCAAGGAGCGGCTCCTCGCCTTACTGGAGAGAACGAGGGCGAATGTGTACGGCGGCGTGTGGGAGATGGATATGAGTTCAAAGAGCAAGACGGCGAACGCTGCTCTTGTCGGTTGGGGTCCATCCCGGCGGGTGGTGCTCTCCGATACCCTGCTCGATTTCACGCCCGATGAGATCGAAGCGATCCTCGCCCATGAAATCGCGCATCACGTGAGTCGTCACATCCCGGCTCTTATTGCAATGAAAAGTGTAATGCTTGTTTTCGGGATGTATACCTCGAGCTACGCACTGGAATGGCTGGGGAATTGGGTGGACCCTGCTCTCGTGCAGCCCGGAGAGTCCGCTTGCGTCGTGGTTTTATGGATTGTGCTGAGTCTCCTGGGAGCGGTCGTGTCTCCTTTGTTTCTCGTGATTTCACGCGCTTTTGAATACCACTGCGATCGCTATTCCACCGAATACGCCGAAGCGCGGGGCGGTTTGTCTTCCGCCCTCGTCAAGTTGTGCAAACAAAACCTGACGGATCCCGATCCGCCCGGCTGGGTGGTTGCGCTCTTTCATTCGCACCCCCCGGTTTACGATCGCTTGGCCAGAATCGAATCCTGGGAGAAAGTCTAGAAGATATTTCAGTTTAGCGCGTTTTGAGTATTTTCTTGATGAAAGGGATGACCCACTTCGCGGTGTTGGGGTGTGTGAGTGATTCGAATGGGCCCTGGTTTTTTATTCTTTGTAATTCTGCAACCCCTCCTTTTTCCGCGATGGTTTTTTGGAAAGCCTCGGCGTCGTCGAGTGGGTAGGGTCCACCTTGGCTGTGGAGAAGCAATACCGCGGTCTTAACTTTACCCGCCACCCGGATAGGGGAGCGTTCTCGGTAGGCATGATTTTTTTGAGCGGGCGTACCGCCGAGCAGCGCACGTATTCTGCTCTTCTGTTTTTGGGTTAAGAGCGGGAGGGTCTTCTCTAGGTCGTAAAATCCGTTTTCAAGAATGAGACCCGAAATTTTCACGCTCCTCGCGGCCGCGAGGGCGGCGGTCGAAGCGCCTTGGCCGATGCCATAGACGAAAATGCCGTCTTTTCTGATTTTCTCACTTGCGCTTAGATAACGGATTGCGCCCAGTGTGGCCTGCACGCTTTTGGGGCCTGCGAAATCTTCCGGACCGGTAGATTCACCGAAACCGGGCAGTGAGATGCTCATCAATATGAAGCCATCTTGTACGTGATCCAGCATGGCGCGCCTGAATCTTTGGGCCCGGGCGTCCGCACCGTGGAGGAGGAGAATCGCCGGGTAGCGTTTCTCGGGAAAATGCCCACTGTCAGGAGGCCAAACGGCATATGCCTCCACGCGGCCCCATGGAAATTCCATGAACCATTCGCGAATCAACTCTCCCCGAGGGGTTTTCGTTTCATGGTCTGCGGCGCATCCTGCGAGCAGAAATGTTGAAATGAAGAGAAAAAAAACACCGTGGAGGATATTTTTTGAAATATTTCTCAAGATCACGGCGAGTCCTTTTCACCTTTGCACTAGTTCTGGACCAAGAATTTCGTCCTACAGAAATGAATGGAAAACATAAATAATAATATCTTAACATACTGAAATGGTGGCGCTAGGCAAATTAGAAAGAAAAAAGGGTTGCACTCCCCGCATTTTCGTATTATATTCGTACAATTGGAGAAAATAAAAATTCTCCATATAGCCACAATTTTTTAACATAATTTTAACACAAAATGTAGTGCGAAAATGTATGAGAGGTACTATATATAGACTAAAGAACCATTCTCCTCTAAGTAGGAGGAGAAGCTTTAAAGGAGGCCCGTCATGGCGATGAGAGCTCAAAGATCAGGATACAAGACACATGGGACGAGCCAGATCTCGAAGCACGTTCATCAAGCCTGCATGCGGAATCTCGCCCTCTATCTGCAAGGTCAAATCTCATATGAGGATTGGCGCAGCCGACAAGAGGAACTCGAATCGAGACTTACGCCCGAGCCCGAACTTCCGTTCGAAACATGGGAGCCAAAAACCCCCGAAGCTGCCTGATTCCCTCCCTCGCCTGGGCGCAACGGTCCAGGCAAGCGCATCGCTTCTCCCTGATGCGCTTACGCCGCTTTCTCCGCTCGGCCCTGTGATTAGCGGGGCATCGCCCGTAGGCGGCATGAGGGATGGGGAGATTCCAGAATACCATCCCTTGTTCTGCCTTGGTCCATGTATTTCCGAAACCCTGGAGAGAAATCGCGTTTTCGTCATGCAAGCTGCATGGCGCAAACGATTGTATATCTATATTTTTTACCCCTTGCGAATGTTAGGGGTATCTGGTAGGGTTTGGTGTCTTTTCTCACAACAGGTGTGAGTAAAAGGTTTGTGGGTATGCAGGACGAATGAAGATTCCCTTCAGAGAGACACTCCATTCATCATTACATCCCCCCAGTTCAGTTTCTTTTTTTTTGAGGAAGTGTATGTCAACAGGAACAGTGAAGTGGTTCAACGATGCAAAAGGATATGGTTTCATCACGCCCGAGGATGGTGGTGAGGATTTGTTTGTCCATCACACGGCCATACAGGCGGAAGGATTCAAATCCTTGAGCGAGGACGATCAAGTTTCGTTCGAAGTCGCCCAGGGCCCCAAAGGGCTTCAGGCGCAAAACGTCGTCAAGCTCTAAAGCTTTACCCGGCGTTTCAGAAAAGTGGTGGCTGGTTTCCAGCCACCACTTTTTTTGTCTCGGACTTTCCCAACTTCTCCCTACCAAGGTAATCTGCGCTTCAGTTTTCTCAAAATGAGGATTTTCCGATGAAGCGCCCCGCGCTCGATATGAGAAGAAACATCGGCATCATCTCCCACATCGACGCCGGAAAGACGACGACCACCGAACGCATGTTGTTCTACTCGGGAGCCGTACACCGGATCGGTGAGGTGGATGAGGGTTCGGCCACAATGGACTGGATGAGCCAGGAGCGCGAACGAGGCATCACCATCACCTCCGCAGCCATCACCACCACCTGGAAGGATCATGAGATTACCATCATCGATACTCCAGGCCACGTGGATTTCACGATCGAGGTGGAAAGAAGCCTGCGCGTGCTCGATGGCGCAATCGCAATCTTCAGTGCAGTAGAAGGCGTAGAGCCGCAGAGCGAGACTGTATGGCGACAAGCGGACAAGTTCGGCGTGCCCAGGCTCGCTTTCATCAACAAGCTGGATCGTCTGGGTGCGGATTTCGAAAGAACCGTCGAGATGATGGTCGAAAAATTAGGGGCCAGGCCCGTACTCATGCACTGGCCAGATGGGGAGGGTGAGGCCTATACGGGTCAGGTGGAGGCGCTTAGCGGTGATTTTCTCACCTGGGAGGGGGGAGAACCCAATCGTAGCGAACTCCCGGAGAAGTTCAAGGAAAAAGCAGAGGAGTTGAGAGAAGACCTCATCGAAGCCGTAGCGGAGCATGACGATTCCGTGATGGAGGCGTATCTGGAAGGAAACACCATCGATACCGAAGCGCTCAAGGCGGGTTTGCGGCGCGCTGTTCTCGCGTGCGAACTCGTACCCGTTTTTTGCGGTTCATCCTTGAAGAATAAAGGGGTGCAGCCACTGCTGGACGCCGTACTGGATTTTTTACCCTCCCCGGTGGATGCACCGTCCGCGATCGGTTTTGCTCCGGGTGAAAATGAGCCGATCACCCGTCCGCCTGCCGAAGATGCGCCTTTCTCCGCTCTGGTCTTCAAGGTTCAAATCGATGGGGGCAGGCGACTCACATATCTGCGGGTGTACAGCGGCGGGGCCAAAGTGGGCGAGAGCCTCTGGAACCCCGCGAGGGAAGACAGCGAACGTTTCGCCCGGTTGTTCAGGATGTATTCCCACAAGCGCGAGCGTCTCGATGCCGTGGGGACTGGCGACATCGTTGCGGCGGCCGGGATGAAGGATGCGGCTACGGGGGATACCCTTTGTGACCGCAAAGAGCCGATAGCCTACGAGTCGATTCTCGCGCCCCAGCCCGTCATCTCGGTTGCGATTGAACCCAGGGACGCCACTGGGACCAAGAAACTGGGCGAGACTCTGGCGAAACTCCAGGCAGAAGACCCGACGTTTCAGGTGAGAGTGGATTCCGAATCCGGCCAGACGGTGATGAGCGGCATGGGCGAGCTTCATCTGGAGGTGCTCACACGCCGGATAGACGAGGACTTCGGCGTGAACGTTCGGGTCGGCGCGCCTCGCGTGGTCTACCGCGAGACGTTAGCGAAAAAAGCCGAGGCGGAGGCCACCTTCGACAGGGAATTGGCCGGTGAGCCCCAGTTCGCAAGGGTGCGCGTGGGTGTGGTACCCAGACCCGGCGGAGGCGTCTCGTGCAAGAGTGCAGTGGGCAACACGTCTATTCCTGACAATCTGATTGCCGCTGCGTTGGAGTCGCTGCGGGCGTCTACTTCGAGCGGCGCCATGGCGGGCTATGAGATGACCGACGTGGGTGTCACCTTGCTCGAGGCGGGCTATGACGCGGAGCGCGCCACGGAGGCCGCCTTCTCCATTGCGGCGGCGAACGCGTTCACCGAAGCCTGCCGCGCAGCGGGTGGGCAGCTTTTGGAACCCGTCATGTCGGTGGAAGTCGTGGCGCCTGGTGAGTTTCTGGGCGGAATCATCGGCGACATCAACGCGCGCGACGGCAAGGTGTCCGGTGTTGAAGAACGCGGCGGCGCTTCGCCTGTGAGCGTTGTGCGCGCCTCGGTGCCCCTCGCCAAGGTTTTCGGCTACGCTACCTCCCTGCGCTCCGCTACCCAGGGCCGCGCCACCTACACCATGCGCTTTTCTCACTACGCCCCCTGCGAGATGGCAGGGGTATAGATTTTTCACCTCACAGTTCTGGTTTTTGGTGCAAAGGCGTATTCTGAATGACCACCATCACCCTCTCGGTTCTCTTTTCGCTTTCCACGGCGCTCGTGGTCGGTTCTTTCACCCTGTTCGTGAGAAGCGGGCAGCGGCACGCGAACGCGGTTTCGGGCGTTCTCATCGGGATCATCGTTTCCTTGCCGCCGTTGCTCGCGGGCGCAGTCTGGACGTGGGAACCAGTCCACTATCAGCCTCTGGGTTGGTTGTTCTTCGCGCTGGCCGGCATCGTGGGGCCCGCCGTGGGAAGGGTGTGCTTTTTTCATTCGATTCATCTGATGGGCGTGGCGCGCGCAGTACCGCTCAACTCAACCATGCCGCTTTTCTCGGCGATAATCGGCATCCTCATCCTGGGCGAGAGGCCTGGACCGTTCATTCTGGCGGGGACGGTGCTCATCGTTTTGGGGTGTATCGGAATTACAGCGAAAAGAGGGGAGGCTCAGCCCATTCGGGGAGAATACCTGCTTGTCGCGCTAGGGAGCGTGGTGTTCTTCTCTATCTCGCACATGCTGCGAAAACTCGGCGTTAGCGCATCGCCCAACCCTTTATTGGGCATATCGATCATGAGTGTCTCGGGGGGAGTCTTCCTCTATGTCTTCGGGCAGTATCTGCCGCCTGGCTTACGGCCTTCCCTGTTGGTCAAAAAAGCGTGGGTGACGTACAGCATTGGAGGCTCGCTGAACGCCCTTTCGGTTCTCCTGCATCTCTATGGGCTTCATTACGGAGACCTCACCATCGTGATTCCGCTCGCCGCCACCGCTCCCTTATGGGCATTGCTGCTCACGGCCATTTTCTTGCGCAAGATCGAGCGCATCACCTGGCCGATTCTACTGGGCACGCTGGCGGTCGTCGTGGGTGGTGCGCTCGTGGCCGGCCGCGCACTCTGAAGAGACGGGTTTCGGCCTGTTCTGGTATAGTGAGGCCGAGCACAGTTTTTTACTTCGCGCGTCGCCAATCTATCATTTCCTATGGCAGGTAAAGAGGATTCATTCTTGCCAAGATTGCTCGGGGGGAGGAGTGGATATGAAGTTCATTTGCAAGGTATTTTGCGTTTTCGCACTGATTGCTTTTTGTCAGGCAATGCCCGCCCAGAGTGCGAATAAGGGCCACGTCCAGCATGGGGGCAAGCCGGTGATGAAGGATTCTCCCATGAAAGGCGAGGCGAAGAACGGCATCACCCTTAAAATCGCTGGAGGAGAGATTCAGGGAGACCATAAAGTGATTCGCGTGAATCAAGGCGATGAGGTCAGGCTGAATCTGATGGCCGACAAAACCACCGAAGTCCATCTCCACGGCTACGACATCGAAAAGACCGTTTCTCCGGGCGGGGTGGCCGTGATGGCGTTTCGGGCCAAAGTGGCGGGCCGGTTTCCCGTAACAGTGCATGGTGCTCACTCCCACGGGCAGAAAAAAAGCGGCGGCCACGGCGAGAAGGTATTGTTCTACCTGGAAGTGCATCCATGACGACGGGGGAGTCCATGAACTTCCATGCCCGATGGCTTTGGCTCGCAGCCGCAGTCGTTTTTCTACCAACCTCTGTGTCAGCGCATGGGTTCGGCCAAAGGTATGACTTGCCGGTACCGCTGGGCCTGTTCATGCTCGGAGCAGGCGCATCCGTAGTGCTTTCGTTTCTGGGCATGGGGTTTTTCGTGCGCAGAAAACAAGAGAGCGTGGATTATCCGAGTTGTGACCTTCTCGCATCCCCCCTTTTCGCATGGATGGGAAATCGAGTTTTTCTCTCGGGCATAAGAGTGCTTTCAGTCGTATTGTTCTGCGTGACCCTGGCGGCGGGCTTCTGGGGGAGCGTAAACCCGGATAAGAATATCGTGCCGACCATGGTCTGGATCATCTGGTGGGTGGGACTGGCTTATGTGTGCGCGCTGGCGGGAAATTTGTGGTCGTTGGTGAATCCATGGAGCGTCATATTTTTCTGGGCGGAGGCGCTATACCAGAAAATCAAGCCCGGCGCTTCCCTATCACCCGAGCAGCCGTTCTCCGAGCGCCCGGGCGTGTGGCCGGCTGTGGGTTTGTTCCTGTGGTTCGCCTGGGCTGAGATCGTCTGGCCGCACAACGACCTCCCCCGCAACCTCGCAGTCGCCACCCTCGGGTATTCCATCATCACGTGGGCGGGAATGTATCTGTACGGCAAAGAGGCGTGGCTCGAGCGGGGGGAGGCGTTTTCCATCTTATTTGGCGTGATGGGCCGATTCTCGATCACCGAGACGCGTACAGGTGGAAACGGAAGAAGTGAATGGCGTCTGAGGCCGCCGGCTGTGGGCCTGCTGAACACGGATGGCATGAGTAACTCCATGGTGGTGTTCGTGGTGTTGATGTTGGCGACGGTGAGTTTCGACGGTTTTACCGAAACGCCGCTTTGGCACCAAATTCGCGCAGGGTTATACGAGGCGGTCATCTGGATTGGGCGCGACGCTCTGCTCGTGGCGGATACCATCGCGCTCATCGCGACTCCGGCGCTCTTCCTGGGTGTGTACTACCTGTTCTGCATGCTGATGCGCGCGATAAGCGGGAGCACGCTCTCCACGAGGGAATTCGCGCGCCTTTTCGTGCTCTCGCTGGTTCCCATCGCGATTGGATACCACGTGGCGCATTATTTCTCCTTTCTCTTCATACAGGGACAACGCATCATCCCGCTGCTGTCGGACCCCTTCGGAGTGGGCTGGAACCTGTGGGGAACTGCCGCGTATAAGGTCGACATCGGGATCATAGGTGCCAAGGCGACCTGGTATGCTTCGATAGCTGCGATCGTCATCGGCCATATATGCGCCCTCTATCTGGCGCACGTGACGGCGCTTCGCGCGCTGGAAAACCGCTTCGCCGCCGTGCGCAGCCAATATCCGATGCTCATCCTTATGGTGGGTTACACCATGGTGAGCTTGTGGATCATCGCACAGCCTATTACAGGGGGCTGACGACCTGCGGGCGAGTTGGCGGTAAATTTTAGAGCTCTTACGCTGCAGTCACTCGCTTCAACATGGCTTTGTCCCCGCTCCTCTGATATGACATCACCCTTGCGCCATTTTTTACCTATTGGTTTTTTTTATTTGTAGGCCGGGGGATGCTCCATGAACGATGCGCTGCTGGCGGCGGGGTTCGCCCTGGGTACAGCGTCGATGTCCTCGGCTTTCAGCCTAATCGCCAGACGCGGGCAACAGCATGGCACGGCCATCACGGGTGTCGTAATCGGCTTGATTGTGAATGTTCCATGGCTGGTGGCGCTGACCTTCCTTACCTGGGAACCTGCCTACTGGAATTCTGAGGCCTGGTTCTGGTTCTTCTTGTCGGGAATCACGGGGCCTTCGCTGGGCCGCGTGTTCATGTTCCGGGCGATACATCGCCTGGGCGTATCACGCGCAGTTCCCCTCCTTGCGGCCAATCCGCTATTTTCAGCCGGTTTCGCCTATATCTTTCTGGGTGAGAGGCCGGGCCCTTATGTGTGGGCGGGAATTTTCCTGGTCGTTTTAGGTTGTGTGGGAATTACCTATCAGCGCAAAAGCGACGCACCCTGGGACAGACGCGCCATCTGGTTGCCTCTCTTGTCCGTTTTGGGGTTTTCCACGTCGAACATTTTCAGAAAAATCGGGATCGAGGTTGTTCCTTCCGCACTGCTCGGCATCACGCTCACCAGTTTTTTCGGTTTGGTGGCGCTGGTCGCGGTTTTGTGGTTTCTGCCAAAACCCCAGCGTCCCTCTCTCAAATGGGGAAAGGCCTGGCATTTCTATGGCCCCTGCGGTCTCATCAACACCTTGGCGTTTTTAAGTCATTTCGCCGCCTTGAAGTATGGGGATATTTCGGTCGTGTCGCCGCTTTCATCCACGGCGCCGCTTTTCGCGCTCTTTTACTCCTGGATATTCCTGCGCGATATGGAGCGCATTACGCTCCCCATTCTGTTGGGGACTGTCTGCGTTGTCGCGGGAGGAGTGATCATCGCCTTGAAAGCGATGTAGCGCGTCGTCTTGCTTACGGCTCAACCCGTTAGAAGCGTCCTGATCGTGGGAGCAATCTCCTCCGCCCGCCCGCGTAGTTGCTCATCTGTGAGGCTGCCCACCGGATGGGGGATATAGGCCACCGGATAGTCCGGCATACCTCGCACCTTGGAGACCATTTCAACCGTGGGACGAAAGGGTTCGGTGCAGATGACGGCCGTGGGGACGCCTTTTTTCTCGAGTTCGATTCCGTCGTGCACACTGCACGAAGAGCAGGAGCCTCAGTCACCTACTGCAGTGATGGCGAGGTCGCATCTCTGGGCCATCTCCGCGTACACCTCAGGCTTGGCAGGTCTGGTATCATATTCTTTCGATAGCTCGACGGAGAGGTCGGGGTCCGCGCCGTCCGCCCGCAATTCATCCAGTATGTAGCGCATGAGCTTGTCCGCGCCCACTTTGGAGTTCCAGAGCAATCCGATGCGCTTGCCCGTGAGGGCACCGTCGCGGTTGGTGCGCTCCTCAGTTTCAATCTCCGGCTCTACGGTCGGGTCGTAAATCGGTATCGCGGTATCTACTACGGGGTTCATTGAAAACCTCCTCCTGTGTAAATATCACTGCGCAGAAGATATTTCGTTTCGTTATCCATCAACCAATCTTCTCTGCTAACGCTTTTTTCTTCAACCACGTGATTTCCGCCGCTCGGACGCGCTCAGCACCGGGCGGGTGACGGCCTCGCCGTTTCGCCTCCTGCTCCACGCGGGTACCCATGAGGAGTGCCCCCCGGCCTCACCTCCCGCGACTACGATGTAAATATCGTCGGGTGTGAGTGCGTGGCGCACGTTGCCGTTTTCATCGGCGTCGATGGGCTTGTCGAGCTTGCCGGAGCGCAAAAGCTGACTCAGGGGAAGCGTTGCGTTTTCAAAGAGATATTCCTTGAGTTCCTTTTTCGTGGGAAATTCTTCCGCCAGAAGATGCGCGTGCTCGGGCGCGAATACGAAAAAAGATTGCCCTTCGCTCATGCTGCCCAGACCCGCCATGGTGGCGGCGGCGGTTTCCGCGATTCCGCCTCCTTTCCCGTAGTGGTTCTGGATGTTGTGCGGACCCTCGGCGGCGAGTAGGGTCACCGTGCTCGTATCGGCCTCATATCCGAGTTCGACGTTCAAAGGTTCCCACGGGCTCGTTTCCTCCCACTCGGCGAATGTGAAGCTGTATTTGCCCGGATTTCCCTGGGTGGAGCGATCCAGAAGGCCCGGCTTCGAGCCCAGGCAGTTGATGATGCCGAGCCTGAGCGCGCGGCCAATCGTCGCGTTCGCGCGGTTGCCCGGCCCGTAGATGTTTCCCTGCATGTTGAGGCCTATCTCGTGGCGAATCGGGCCGTTCACGACCATGAAGGGGGCCGCCCCGCCCGTGCTCGTGGCGCTGGAGTGAATGTTGTATGCCGGATCGGCCATGGCTTCGAGCGCGGCGATGATGACGGGCATGTAGGAGGGCTGACAGCCCGCCATGATGGCGTTTAACGCCACTTTTCCGGCCCGGACGGTTCTTTTTCGCTCTGCCAGATGAAAGACGACGTCATCGGCGTCCAGTCCGGCGGCCTCCAGGAAGCGCTCTAGGAGTTCGGGCGTCGGGGGAACTACGGGTAAACCATCCGTCCAGCCTTTCCCGTGATACATCTCAATCGCTTCATATACGTCCGCCGCTTCGCTCACCGCTTCCATGTGGTCTCCTGTCTTGTCGGTTTTTCTTCATGGAGCCGCAGGATATCGCAGGGAGCCGGTTTTGAAAATACGGGTTTATATCCCTGGCTACGGGTTTCAATAACGCATCGGGGTTGGTATATCATCCCCTCGATATCTCGTATCCAGCCGTCACCCTCGGGAGCGGCGCTTCCAATCGATGAGGGAATTCCCCGACATGGATTTTGAGCTGATTCGCGCCGTAAACGATTGTTTTCAGCCGTTTTATCCCTTCGCGGCGGCGGAGGTTCACGCTGAATACGGGCGTGATGCGGGCGACGTCCTGGAAATCGGCCCCTACGGCCCCGGCGTGGCGCTCGCCCTGGCGGAGCGCTGTCCCGGAATGCGCTTCACGTGCGGGGATGACACGCGAGTTCTCAACGACTACCTCGCCGAGACGATTGCGGCGGCGGGCATGTCCGCGCGCGTTCGTGTGGAACCCTTTGATAAATATGCCCTTCCGTTCGAGGCGGCCTCTTTTGATCTCGTCATTTTCCGGGGCGGGCTTTTCTTCTGGGACGGGCAGGAGCGCATCGTCGCCGAGATGAACCGCGTCCTGAAGCCCGGCGGAATGGGCGCGCACGGCGGCGGTTTCGGGGCGGGGGCGTCGAATGAGCTCATCGAATCGCTCCTGCCCGAAGCGCGCGAGTTGAACAACCGCCTGGGCAAGAAACGCCTCTCTCGCGCCGATGTGCGCCAGATCGCTGATAATGCTGGACTTGGCAGTTTCCGCATCGCCGCCGAACACGGCCTCTGGCTCTTCTGGGAGAAGCACGACTAGCGCTTTCCGCGCATTTCAAACACGCATTTCCCCGCATTTGCCGTCATCCCGCGAGTCGCGGTCCATGGCAGAATTCCCCTGCGCCGCAACCCGGCTGCGGCATTTCCCCTGAAAACAATTTATATTTATTTGCCGAAAAACCCCGTGAATTTATCTATATTTATCGAATTTTACGGAAAATTGGATTATTTACATATCATTCGTCATTCCTGAATCCTTGCGAACACCTCTCTGCGTGGTCAGACGCGAGTGAGGAGCGAGCATTTGACGAGTAAGGAGCGAGAGTTCGCGTCATGACCGGGAGAATTGATTTCAGGGGTTGTTCGCGAACAGCCCGAAATGAATTTTGGACCAAGGCATTCCGGGATGATGATCAACTTCAACGTTCACCGTAGAGCTGGCCCCCGCCTCCACTCGTAATATGCTGCCACGCCCCCAAACCTACTCACCACCAACGCCCCCTCACACCTCAATCTCCAGCAGGTCGCGCCCCAGGATGATTTCCCCGGCAAAGTCCCGCCGCACGTCTTCTTCGATAGCGCGCATGAGGCGCTCGGGCTTCTCGCGGAAGTGGGTGAGGACGAGTTTCTTGACACCCGCGCTCGCGGCTATCTTCCCCGCCTGCGCCGATGAGGGGAACAGGTGCCGGGTCAGGCGTTCGGTGTGTGGGTCGGTCACCTCAGCCTGGGCCAGATAACAGCACAGCACGAGTACGTCCGCCCCCCGCGCCAGACGCGAAAGCCCCTCGCAGGGAATCGTATCCCCGCTGATGGCGACGATTTTGCCCTCCGCTTCCAGGCGATAGCCCAGCGTCGTCCAGTCGAAATCGGGGATTCCCAGACCCTGGCCGTGCTCGACGAACTCCGCGTACACCTTCCAGCCGCCGCCCTCATGCACCAGGCCCGCGCCTGTCTCGCGCACCTCCACCGGCTTCCATCCCCCCACGGCGGGTTCTCCCTCCGCCCGGAAACGGATGTCCTTCGCGTAGACCCGCTCGATCAGGGCTGTGACGATGTCCGCCGTTCCCGCCGGCCCATATACGCGCAACTCACCCGGACGGCCCTGGAGCCAGGTGCTCAGGATCACGTCGCCCAGGTCGCTGATGTGGTCGTAATGGTGATGGGTGATGAATACGGGATTCACTTGCGCGAGAGGCACGCCTGCGCGTACGAGTTGGGTCACCGCCCCGCGGCCGCAGTCGAAGAGCAGCCGCTCCTCACCGACATGGACCACGAGGGAAGACCCCAGGCGCGCCGGGTCCGGCCGGGGGCCGCCCGTGCCGAGCAGGGTGATCTTCATTCTTCCTCCTCCGGCGGGAAGTGCGGGGCGCTCCTGCCGCGCATAAAGAAGGGGTAGAGCAAAAGGATCGCCGAGGCGATCCACGCGAGCAGGGCGAGGGGGTGCTCTATGAAGGTTTCATAGCTCCCGCGCGATATGACGAGCGACTGGCGAACCTTTTCCTCAAAAAGCCTTCCCAGGACGAACGCGAGCACGAGCGGCGCGCCCGGATAGTTCACCTTGCGCATCATGTAGCCCAGCAGCCCGAAAACGGCCATGAGCAGGACATCGGTCGGGTTGTTGCTCACGCTGTAGGCGCCGATGCCGCAGAACAGGAGAATCATGGGCCACAGGTAGCGGTAGGGCACGGTGAGCAGGCGCGCCCACATGCCCACCAGCGGCAGGTTGAGCAGAAGAAGCAGCGCGTTTCCGGTGTACATGCTCGTCACCACCCCCCAGAAGATGGCGGGGTGCTCGGTGATCATGAGGGGCCCCGGCTGCACGCCGTGGGTGAGAAAGGCCGCCGTCAGAACGGCCACGGCAGCGCTCGGAGCGATGCCCAGCGTAAGGAGGGGGATCATGCTGCCCGCCGTGGCGGAGTTGTTGGCCGCCTCGGGCCCCGCCACGCCTTCTATCACGCCCGTGCCGAATTTCTCGGGTCTTTTGGAAATGCGCCGCTCGAGAGAGTAGGAGAGAAAAGGGGGCACGATGGTGCCCATGCCGGGCAGGATCCCCATGAAAAAACCGACGACGCTCCCTCGCCCGATGGCCGGGGCGGAGTCGCGCCAATCCTGGCGCGTGGGCCACAACCCCTTGATGCGGCCCTTGAACACTTCCATCTTCTCCTCTTTCTCCAGGTTGATCAGCACCTCCGAGATGCCGAACAGGCCGATCACCAGGGGCGCGAAGCCCACCCCGTCCATCAGGGTGAATGTGCCGAAGTCGTAACGCGGCGTGGATTCCACCGGGTCCAGGCCTATGGTGGATAGGAGGAACCCGAGCAGGGCGGACGCCGCAGCGCGCGGTCGCGAGCCGCCGCTGAACTGGATGACCAGCAGGAAGCTCAGGCACAGGAGCGCGACCAGTTCCGGCGGGCCGATCTTCACGGCCATCTCGGCCAGGGCGGGCGCCATGAGCGTGATGCCCAGAACCCCCAGCGTTCCCGCGATGAACGAACCCCATGCGCAGATGGCGAGCGCGGGTCCCGCTCGTCCCTGCCGCGCCATCTGGTAGCCGTCCAGTGTCGTCACGACCGAAGACGCCTCGCCGGGCAGGTTGAGCAGAATCGAAGTGGTGGAGCCGCCGTACATCGCCCCGTAGAACACCCCCGCCATGATGATGATGGCGGCCGTCGGCTCCATCTTGATGGTGATCGGGAGCAGGAGGGACATGGTGGCGACCGGGCCTAAGCCCGGCAGCACCCCGATGGCCGTCCCCACGAAAACGCCCATGAAGCAGGCGAGGAGGTTGTACGGGGCGAGGCTCACCGAGAAGCCGAAATAAAGGTTTGCGAAAAGATCGCCCATCAGAACCCCAGCAGGCCGCGGGGGAAGTGCACGTTCAGCAACTTGACGAAGAGCACGAAGGCCGCCGCCGAAGCCGCCGCCGAGATCAGGAGACCCCGGAGTAGCGACTGCCGGTCGATCACGAGCCAGCAGAACGCCATGAAAATGAAAGTCGTGGTCAGGAATCCGGACACTTCGAGCAGGAGCCCGAAGATCGCCGTCCCCGCCATGACGGCGAGAACCCGCCGGTACCCGGCGAGCGTGAATACGGCCTCAGGTTCTGTGGACGCCTCATCCTCCGGGTTTTGACGGAGGTGTCGCGTTATCAGGTAGACCGATGTGGCCGCCAGCCCGAAGCATGTCCAGAACGGGAAGAATCCCGGGTCGGGCCGGGAGATGCTCCCGAGACCCAGCCGGTAGGCGAACCAGCCCATGAGCAAGGATACGGCGAGCAGCGCCGCCGGCGGGGCAATCCTGCGCACGTCGTCCGCTCTATTTTTTCTTGATGCCGACGGCCTTCATGATCTCCTTGGAAGTCTCGTGGTCCTGGCGGGCGAGCTTCTTCGCTCCCGCCCCGTCCACGAATTCCACCCGGAAGCCCGCCTTGTTCAGTTTTTTCACCACGGCCGGGTCACTGGCCGTCTTCTTGAGGGCTGCGGACATCTTGGCGAGAACGGCCTTGGGCGTTCCTTTCGGCGCCCACAGACCGGCCCACAGACCGATGCTCGCCCGTCCAAGTCCCTTTTCCTTTAATGTCGGAATTTTGGGGAACTTTGGATCACGCGCGTTGTCCGTGATGGCCAGTCCCACCAGCTTGCCCGCCCGCAGCAGCGCCTGCATCGCGCCGAATCCGCCCGCCGAGAAGTCCACGTGTCCACCCAGAGCGGCGTTTCGCGCGGGGCCGGAACCCTTGTAGTGCACCGGCGTGGCTTTCAGGCCCCGTATGGCGAGAACCGCCGCCATGGTGAGATACGGCGCGGTTGGCGCCCCGCTCGTGCCGTAGTTCAGTTTTCCGGGGTTTTTCTTGATGTAGGCGAGCAGGCCGTCCAGGTCCTTCCACCGCTTGTCTGGCTTGGAAACGATGCCCGTCGCGCCGAAGGCGTATGCGCCGATGTACTCGTAATCATCCAGCCCGAAGGAGAGCGTGCGCAGCGCCGTTCCCACGGTGAGGGGCGCGGACATGGTCGAGAGAATGGTGTAGCCGTCTGGCTTGGCCTTCTTGACGTAGTTGTAGGCGATGGCGCCGCCGGCGCCGGGCTTGTTGACGAGTTGGATCGCCCCGCCGAAATTCTTCTGGAGCGCGGGGTGGATGATGCGGATCGTACTGTCTCCCGGCCCTCCCGGCGGGAAGGAGATGATGAACTGCACGGGGTAGCTGGGGTAGTTCGCCGAATGCGCGCTTTGTAAGGGCAGACAGACAAGCGCGACGACGAACAGGAGAAACAGGGAACGACGAGACATGACGTTTTCCTCCATGCTGCAGGAAATGCGGGGAACCGCTCCGTCCCCGGCATATCTCCCGGCTCAGGATCGAAAGAACCTCTTCATATGCGGATTGTCTTTAGTTTTTGCGAGTATAACAAAACGCCGCGCCGCTCGCCATGGGGTGAAATCCGCGCCTTGCTTCGAGGTCGACAAAATGACGGCGCATGCCGGAATCCAGAAATGACTTCCCCTTGAGAGTTGTTGAAATACCCCTCATCACTCGGAATTAACCACCGACGTCATTC
Source organism: bacterium (assembly GCA_965213625.1). GTDB lineage: Bacteria > UBA8248 > UBA8248 > UBA8248 > UBA8248 > Bin107. The sequence goes on along the minus strand of CBDBZU010000004.1, from coordinate 3,981,335 downwards.
CGGCGAAAGCCGGAAGCCATTTGTTTTGTCTTTGTTTTTTATTTTCTGATTGGCTCCCGCCAATGATGGGGAGTTGTAATGCCGGCGGATTGTCATTTTGCATTAGATTGGATTCCGTCTTTCGCCGGAATGACGTTGCCTTTGCCCGGTCGAAAAAAATTTGTAGCGAGAACTGTTCTTGCGGCATCTTCAACAACCCCCTCATGGGGGAATGAATTTCGAGTGCGCCTCGTTTCAATGCGGGGGTTCCGTAGGGACGGCTTGCGAGCCACCCGCGCGAGGCGGTGGTCGGGAAAGTCGATGGCGTTCTCCCCGCCGCCGCACCCCCAATCCCCCCCATATGCCAGCGCAGAATACCGATGCGTTCGGAGCCGAAAGGAAGGACCCGGTCTTCCGGGAACCGGAAAGGTCCGGCCCGGGGAAGCGGAAATCATTGCAAATGGCCTGGAAAAAGCTGATATTAGGCCTTTGCGATTTTTTTGGCCGGCCAGGGTGGCGAGGCGCGCATGCCGGCCGATAGCGGAAAGGAGTCAGAGATGGACGCTTCTGCGAATGATGGCAGGAAATGCCTGGAGTGGGCGGATTTCCCGGAAGGTTTTACCCCCTTCTTCCTCGACCCGACGGGTGTGCGGCTTGACGCGAAGGAGCTCTCTCCGGGGGTGTACGCGCTTCTTTCCTCCGTACCCAATGTGGATAACGCCGGCTTCGTCGTGGGCGACAGGGACGTGCTGGTGGTCGACGCCCACATCAACCCGGCCATGGGGCGCCAGATTCTGGAGCGGGTGCGCGAAGTGACCGACAAGCCCATCCGCTACCTCGTCAACTCCAACTACCACGGGGACCACACGTTCGGGAACTGCGCGTTTCCGGCCGAGACGGTGATTATCCAGCACCGACGGACGGCGGACCTCGTTCCCTGGCACGAGGAAGAGCGGCGCTTCATGCTGCCCTGCGTGGGGAACGACTCGAAGATATTAGAGGAGGTGGAGCTGCGCCGCGCCGACGTCGTCTTCGATGACTACCTGCGGATCGACCTCGGGGGAAAGGTGGTGGAGCTGCACTATTTCGGCCCGGCGAACACCCCCGGCGACACCATCACCTACGTTCCCGAGGCGAAGGCCGCCTGGACGGGCAACATGACGGGCGGGAACCTCATCATTCCCCTGGAGAGCGACGCGCCGACCTATATGAACTCGATCGCGCGACTCGCGCAGACGCTCGAGATCGAAACCCTCATACCCGCCCACAACCCCATGTCGGGGCCGGAGCTCCTGGGCGGTTACATGCAATACCTGAGCGACGTGACCCAAGCCGTGCGCGGAGCCGTCGGCGCCGGATGGACGCTCGCCGAGGCGATGGAGCGAATCCCGCTCGACCTCGACAGGCCCTACGCCCCGCCTGCGGATCACCCGCGGTTCGATTTCTTCCAGGATCTTCACAGCTACGGCGTGATGAAGACCTACCAGTCCCTTTCGGGGTCAAGCGCGACTTATTAAGGAGCGATTGTATCGAAGGGCGCGGGGAGTCGAACGCCTCTCTCAGGGGCGAGAGGGCATCCTTCGATACGCGGTTTCACCGCCGCTTCCCCCTATCCTCCTCCCAGGTACGCGCGCAGATTACCCAGACACTCGTCCCAGCCTCCCTGGTGCTCGTCGCGCATGTTCTCGTCCGGGAAGCCCTCGTGCGTGAGGGTTACTTCGGTTTCGTCGCCCTTATCGATGAATTTTATGCTCACCCGGGTCTCGGGGTAATCCCATTCCCCCCGTTCCCACCGGAAGGTGAAGACGAGCCGCTCAGGTGTCCGTATCTCGACGAATGCCCCGTTCAGGTAAAACGACTCTTCCTCATCCGTCCGCATCTCGATGCGGTATTTCCCGCCGACGCGAAAATCCATCTCGGCGCTGGGCACGGTGTGTCCCTCCGTCCCCCACCATTGCTTTAGCGCATCCGCTTGCGTCCAAGCGGCGAATACTTTTTCCCTCGGGGCCCGGAATGTTCGTTTGATGATGAGCGTGCATTTCGTATCGAGCATGTTCTAAGTCTCCGTGTCTGTTGTTTCATCGAGGTAGCGGGCGAGGGCATCGAATCCCTCCTCCCAGAATCGCTGGTGGAAATCGAGCCACTCGGACGCCTTGCGCATCGGTTCGGCTTCGAGACTCAGGTGATGGACGCGGCCTTTTTTTTCCCTGCGAATCAGGCCGGCGCGCTCCAGCACGCGCAAGTGTTTCGAGATCGCAGGAAGGGAAATATCAAATGGCGCGGCGAGGCTGGTGACGGTGGCTTCTCCCCGGCGGAGGCGCGAGAGTATCGCCCGCCTCGTGGGATCGGAAAGAGCGGAGAAAGTCGCGTCGAGACCGGCTCCTGCATTCATGGTCAGCAATCCCTCCTTCTTGGTCGGGAGCGACCCTCCCTCATCGGAGTTGTTGAAAAACTCCTGATTTCGTGATTCAGCGTATGTTGCCCACCTGGCGGGAAGGTGGGAAATTTCACTCCCCCCTTGAGGGGGAGTCGATGAAGCCGAGCGATATTTTGCGAAGGCTGAATCGGTGGGGGGTAAAATGCGTTTTCTTGCCATTCCGAATCATACCCCCCACCAGTTCACTTTCGGGCTTACGCCCTCAGTTCACTGACTCCCCCTCAAGGGGGGAGTGAACTTCAATAGCATCCGCGCAATTCAAAATCGCTTCCAGGGCTTTTTCAACAACCCCTCCCCGGTCGGGATTAGCCTAAAACGCCCAGCCGAATCCGGTAATGTGTCCCCGGAGATAGCAGATCTGCCCGCAATGCTGGTGATAGTCCGAGGCCACCCTCCCCAGGTATTCTCCGGTCTTGGCGGCGTTGCCCCCGATGTCGGTCATTTCCTTTTCAAGGTCCTCCGCCGAGAGTGATTCCAGGACCGAAGACGTCCTCGCCCGAACGGCGTTGGCGTAGCCGATCAGGTCTTGTTTCGTGAATTTGAGGTTCATCACCTGTTCGAGCGAGTCCCCGAATCCGATCTGCATCGCCTCGGGCGCCATGTCGAACTTCTCGTGCCATTTCCCGGCGATCCAGACCTGCTCCTCCCCGGCGACGGCCGCAAAGGCGCAGTCCTCGACCCTCGTCTTGTGCCACATCAGCCAGCCGATGGGGTTGTCCTGATCGCTGGGCCGTTTCATGAGGTCCGCATCATCGAGACCTTTGAGCGCCCGTTTCACGAGTCCGTCGCTCATCTCCAGGGTGAAGGCGATCATCTGTGCTCCGTTCATGTGAAGCTCCTGTCATTGAATTATGCGTGGAAGAATTTAATGATTAACCATATAACTCCCGGCTTGCGGTTCTATGTTTGTCAGATGAATTTCTCTTCGCGGTGGATGATGCCGATGCTCAGGCCGAACACTCCGAATTGCAGCAGCAGATAGAGCGTTTCCATAAAGATGAACGCAGGCGCGCCCGTCATCTCCTGCTTGGCGACGAAGGCGAGCACGTGGGAAGTCCAGAAGAAGGCGCCGGTGATCAGGGCGAACCTGAACCCTCGACGAAAACTGCTTCCCTCCGTTTTCAGCATCGGAAACAGGACGCAGAGCAGGATGCCCTGAAGCACGATGGTGAGCAGACCGAGGAGAAAGTTCGGCTCTCCCTCGAAGTAGCCGAACGATTCGTATCTCTCCTTGAAAAAGAGCACATGCCAGACCACGGCGAGCGAGAACGTGCAGATCGTATAGGCGGCGGTTCCCAGAGTCAGTTTTTTGACGTCCATCATCACCCCACCACGTTCGAATGCAATGGGCGTACCTCGTTCGGCACTGAAGCTGCGGAGTGCAGCCTTCTCTCCGGGTCGTTTCCAGCTGCGATGGTTCGGCCCGGGATGCATGAAATAATTCTTGCGTTGTTCAAGTAAAGCTCCTGTCGTTAATAAACCCATGAGGATAAATGATTAACCATATGGTTAAATATATGACATTCCGTAAATTCGGTCAACTTGCTGCCGGACCTGGAGCAGCGGTTGCTTTATTTATTGGAGATTAGGCTTTGAGCCATGCAGGCGTTATGATTCGTTTCGGCGCCTGAAAGCCCGAGGCAACGTGAAATGGTGGAGTGGATGAAAACGATTCTCTTCAGACCCCTGGTCTGGATGGTCGCGGCCCTGCTGCTGCCCGCCTGCTGGGGGGCAGCGCTCGCATTCGGGAAGATTCTCCCGGCCGCATTTTTCGTAGGCAGCGAAGGCTCATTTATGCCCGCGCCGGAAGGCTGGGCCTTCATCATCGGTGTTGTGGCATACGCCGTCTGGCATCGCCTGGCGCCCCCTGAATTTCTATACGCCTTCGTGCACGAGTTCACGCACCTGGCCTTCGCCCTGCTCACGGGCAAGAAGGTGAGTTCGTTCGAGGTGAACGAGGGCAGCGGCAAGGTGGGCCTGAGCGGAACGAACCCCCTCATCACGCTCGGTCCTTATTTCTTCCCGCTGCCGACGATCATGGTCCTGCTTCTGGGCGCGCTGCTCGGCTGGGCATTCGGGTACCCGCAGATTGGCTGGGCGACGGCGTTTCTCTCAGGGTTGACGCTGTGCCTGCACGTACTTATGACGCTCCGGGCGCTGGGCGCGTCGCAGCCGGACATCGCGCGCGGCGGCCGGGCTTTCTCCTGGGCCTTCATTTGTTTTTTCGGGTTCGTTTTCATCGGCGGCGCAGTGCTCGTCTCGACGGGAGGGTGGGCGGTGGCGGCCTTGTACGGCGTGTCGATCTGGCGCGAAAGCCTGGATGCGTATGCGCTGCTCCTCGGCCTGGTGGAGCGAATCGCATGGAATGTCGGCACTTGAAACGCTTGATTGCCGCATCGCGGTTTCGTACGGGACTGATCATCGTCCTGCTCCTGGTGGTCCCGGGCTGCGCCTATGAGATATCGACGATACAGGGCGTCGCCAGGCCAAAGAAAATACAGACGCTCGAGCGGGTCGTCGTCGCCCCGTTTCGCTACCCGAGCGACTGGACGGGGCTTTTCCGCGACGTCTACGCGCAGGCGGGGCTGAAGGCGCCCGATGTGAGGAAGATCGAGACGATAGCGGGCGCATTTCTGATTCGCGAAGCCTTGAGTGAAAAGGGCTATCTGGCGCTTCGCTGGCCGGAGGAACTCAAAAAGAAAGAGGCGGATGATCTGCTGAACGCGAGTGGCGAAATCGCAGGAACTCATCTGGCGGCGCTTAAGCGTTCGGGCGCCCAGGCGGTGTTACTGGCCGAAGGCGGGCGCACCTGCGAAGACGTCGAGGTGTGCGTGGCGAGGGTGAAAATTCGCCTGGTTGACCTGGTTTCTCGGGAGACGCTGTGGGAATCGCAAGCCGCCGCGACGACGGCGCTCTCCCAGGGCGATGAGATGAAAGCCGCCGTTTCAGAAGCGTTCGACGCATTTCCCGATAAATCACCCGGCTCGAGTTAATCGCAGGTAGTTTTCAGGCGTAAAACGCTCCCCAGCCATGACGAATTGTCGTTTTTCTGTGCGGCCTATGACAAAATGTCATTTTGACCTATCGTTAAAAATAGTATATTGTTGAAAAATAACGAGTTTTTGATGATGGGGAAAATGGCACGATGCTTGCATAATATATGAACAGAGCTAATCGCGGCGTTCTTAGGCGGCACGCCTCAATTAGCCGGCGGAAGGAGTAGCTGATCGGGTCGGCGCTCCTCCGCCACGCACTCATACTTCTCGCAACTACCCCCTGCGAGAGCCTCCTCCCGGAGACGGGAGGAGGTTTTTTTTGGCAGGCATTTATGCAGATCAATTTCTTCTGGTGTGGTTTTCAAGCGCGCGCCTTTGGGTTATGGTGCGCCCTGCATGCAATCAGGCGAACTCTACTCAATAAAATTTTCAAAAAGATGCCGGTAACTCATCTATTCAGGAAATAAGGAGCAGAAAAATGGCTACGGATAAGGTGCGCCTCGCCTCTATCGGGCTTGGCTGGTGGGGCGGCGTTCTGGTGGACGCCCTGAACCGCAGCGGTTCGGGCGAAGTGGTTTCGGGCTTCGCGCGCAGCGAGGACGCCAGAAAAGCGTTTTCGGAGAAACACGGCTGCCGGACGGCGGACAGCCTGGACGATTTGTGGAACGACCCGGAGGTGGAAGGCGTCATCGTCGCGACGCCCCATTCCACGCATCTGGACATGATTTCCTCGGCCGCATCGGCCGGGAAACACGTTTTTGTCGAAAAGCCGCTCACCCTCACCGTCGATGAGGCTAAGAAGGCGAACGAGGTGACTTCCGCCGCAAACGTCACCTTGCAAGTCGGACACCACCGCCGCCGCCAAGGCGCGAACCGCAAGATGCGCGAGATGATCGACAATGACGAACTCGGCGTGGTGCATCAGCTCGAAGCCAACCTCTCGCTTCCCATGGGTTTCGAAGCAAGAGACGGCTGGCGCAACGATCCCGCCGAATGCCCCGCGGGCTCGATGACGGGCCTGGGCGTCCACATGATCGACAACCTGCAGTACCTCGCCGGCCCCGCGAAGCGGGTGGCCGCATTCAGCAAGAAGCTGCTCGGCAAGACGAACCTCGACGATGCGACGAGCATCATCATCGAATACGAGGGCGGACCGCTGGGCCATATCGGCAGTTGTTTCGTGGTTCCCAAAATCTGCGACACCGCGGCCTTCGGCACGAAGATGCGCGCCTACAGCGAAGAAGAAGGCGGCAAGCTCTACGTGGCCAAGGTGGGCGAGGATGCTCGGACGGAAGTCGAGGTCGAGGGCGGGGACGCGCTCGCGGATGAGATGGATGAGTTCTGCAAGTGCATCCGGGGCGAGGCGACGCCCGAAACGGGCGGGCCCGAGGGGCTCGAAGTCGTCGCCGTGCTCGAGGCGGTCGTACAGAGTGCGACGACGGGTCAGGTGGTCGACGTGGCGGCCCTTCGCGGATAGCTTTTGGCATTTATCTGGAGGAAACGATGGCTCAGATGACGCACGTCGGCACGTCGCCGACGAAAGAAGATGCTCTGGCGAAAGCGGTCGGCGATACCGTTTACGGCGATGATTTTCACCTTCCGGGCGAGATATACGGGAAAGCCGTCCGCGCCACGATGACGCCGGCGAAGATCAAGGAAATTGACACGAGCGAGGCGCTCGCGCTGCCGGGCGTGCACTGCGTCCTGACGGCGAAGGACATTCCCGGTCAGAACGCGGGCCGCTATCCCGATTTCCCGGTACTGGCCGAAGACGTCGTTCTGGACATCGGCGATGCGGTCGCGCTCGTGGCCGCCGACACACGTGATCTGGCCGAAGAGGCGGCTTCGCGCGTGCGCGTCGCCTACGAGCCGCTGCCGGGCGCTTATGACTTCGCAGGCCTCGAAGAGGGCGAGGTGGTCTGCGACTGGAAGACGGACAAGGGTGACCTGGAGGCCGGCTTCGCCGAGGCGGACGTGATTGTGGAGAATACCTATTTTTCCGCCTGTCTGGATCACGCCTTCATCGAGCCCGAAGGCGGCGTGGCCTGGGTGGACGAGCGCGGGGTGGTGAACATCCGCGTGCCCACCCAGATGATCGAGAACTACCAGAACGTGGCGCGGACGCTGAATCTTCCGCTCAGCCGCGTACGCTACGAATGCCCGATGCTGGGCGGCGCCTTCGGCGGCAAGGAGCACCCCCTGCTCGGCGCCTTCATGGCGCTTCTGTCGATCCGGACGGGGCGGCCCGTGCGCATGGCCTACTCGCGCGAAGAGACCATGAACACCGGCAGCAAGAAGCATCCCTTCCTCATGAAGTACAAGACGGGCGCCACGAAGGACGGAAAACTCACCGCCATAGAAGTCGACATCATCGGCGATGCGGGCGGCTACACGGCCAACAGCAAGGGCCTGCTGCTGGGCGCGCTCGTGGTGAGCGGCGGTCCCTATGAGATTCCCAACGCAAAGGGCCGCGCGCGCGCCGTCAGGACGAACAACCCCTTCACCGAGGCGATGCGCGGCGTGGGCGCGAACCAGGTTTGCTTCGCTTACGAGGCGCAGATGGATGAGCTCGCGGACAGGCTGGGGATGAACCCGCTCGAGTTCCGCGAGAAGAACTTTATCACCAGGGGCGAGACCCTTATGCAGAACCAGCCCGTGCCCTCGCGCGTGATGCTGCCCGAACTGACCGAGGAGACCAGGAAGCTCATCGGCCGCCCGGCGGGCCGTGTGCCCGAGAAAGACCACGGCCCCTGGCGCGTGGGCGTGGGGTACGTCGCGAACATCGGCGGATACGGGAGGCCCAGGAACGAGGGCGAGGTCTATGTGTCCATCGATCTCGACGGCAGCGTGAACGTGCGCACGGGCGCTTCGGACGTAGGCGCCGGCCAGACGCAGACGAACCGCCAGATTGCCGCAGAAGCTCTCGGCATTTCTCTTGAGGACGTGACGGTCACGATGTCCGATTCCCACGTTACCCCGCTCGTAGGGGTTACGGCGGGCTCGCGCCAGACGATGATCTCGGGCGGCTCGTGCTACCGCGCGTCGACGGAGCTTAGAGACAGAATACTGAAAGGCGCTGCGGAACTGCTCGAAGCGAACCCTGAGGATCTCGATATCCGCGAGGGGCGCGTTTACGTGAAGGCCGCCGAGGAACGTGGCGTCGCCTTCGCCGAGGCCGCGGCCCAGTGCAAGAAGATGGGGGTCGACCTCCACACCGTGGGCAAGACGAAAATCGGCGTCCACGAGTTTGAGGGCCACGAGCAGTACGGCGACGCGGGCGGCTGGATGGATTACGTGTTCGGCATCCACGCAGCGGAAGTCGAGGTGAACGTTGATACGGGCGAGCTTCGCGTACTCAACTACTGGTCGGGCCACGACGTGGGCCAGTCCATCAACGTGCAGCACGTGGAAGGCCAGTTCGAGGGCGGCACGATGATGGGCGTCGGCCACGCACTGGCCGAAGAGGTCTTGACGCAAAAGGGCGCGCTCCTGAACAACGAGTTCCACGGCTACCTCATCCCCACTTCGGTGGATACGCCCGAGTGGGACAACGTGATCATGGAGTCCGGCGAGGGCCTCGGTCCCTTCGGGGCGAAGGGTATCGGCGAGCCTCCCTGCACGGCGGGGGCCGCGGCGGTAGCCTGCGCGGCGGGCCAGGCGATTGGAGCGCGCATCACGCGAATTCCCATCACGCCGGATCACGTCATGGAAGTGCTCGGCCGCCTGAAGACGAACGGAAGCCAAGGCTAGACGAACGTACCACTCACTACCGATTGCATGAAACGCCCCGCACGCGCTGCGGGGCGTTTTTTCGTCGTCCGTAAAGAGAGAAGAACCACTCCCCCCTTGAGGGTCGGCTTCCCTCGGGGAAAGCCGACGATGAAGCCGAGCGGTTTGGGCGAAGGCTGAATCGGTGGGGAGTAAAACTCGAATGAGGAATGAGTGTTTGCGCCTTTTTAAGTTTTGCAGCCACTCCTTCCTCAGTCGGAATTCACCCATCCCTCATCCCGAGTAGGCGCGCTCGCGCGCCGTATCGAGGGAGAGCCTGGGCGCATCGGGAGCGCCCTTCGATACGCCGCCTTCGGCGGCTACTCAGGGTGAGGTCGATACGGCGGCCAGATGAGACGAGGATTTGACGCGACCGATGATGGAGCGTCAAATACGCCCGCTCCCAGCACAGGGCTTTTTCGACAACCCTCTCCTCGGTCGGGATTCCACCGTAGGGACAGGTCGCGACCTGTCCCTACAAAATCCCCGCCCCCTTTTGCCTATGCTCGTCATTCCGCCGCCCGGATGATGGGCGTATGGAACCGTACCCCGTCGAAATTCCAGATGGTGTGAAATGAAGGAATACGTGCAGCGGCTGCCGGATAAGAATGAACGGCAATACCGCTTTTCGATCCCTACGCAGGAGATAAGCGCCGCCTGGGATGAGAGATCACGAGGGGAGACAGGCGATGTTCACCACACTGTCGAAAGAACGCCCGCTCCACTAGGCGCGGGCCGCATCGAGACTGTTCCGGGCCTATGGCGTAGCCGCTTTTCTCGCATGCGCGGTCGCAATTGGGCTGCCGCCGCAAGCGGCCATTGCCAAAGCAGGGAAGGACTATCGCCTGAGCGGTCCCTACGAGCAGAACAACCTCGCCGTCTATCTGATTCACCGCGAAGGCCGAAAAGCCGTCCCTGCGCCGATCACGCTGGAAGAGGCGATGAAGCGGGGCCTCGTCAAGGTCGTCGAAACCGGCAGCGTCAGGCGCCTCGAGGTCCGAAACCTGGGCGACCGTGAGGTCTTCATCCAGTCGGGCGACATCGTCAAGGGCGGCAAGCAGGATCGCGTGCTGGTCGCCAGCATGATCATACCCCCGAACTCGGGCTACATCCCCATCGGCGCCTTTTGCGTCGAGGCGGGACGATGGGCGCCGCGCGGCCTGGAGAACGTGGGCGCATTTTCGGCGTCCGCGTACCGCATGCCCTCGCGGGCGGGGAAGATCGCAATCATGAAAAGCATGGGGCGAGAGAGCGCTCCCGAAACCGACAGGCTCGAGAGGTTGAGGGAGAGATGGCCCGGATTGAGAATTTCGCAGGGGACGCGGCGGCGCATGGGCTCATACCATCAGGACGATGTATGGCGCTCGGTCGGGGCGATGCAGAAGTCGCTGGAACGCGCCGTGCGGTCGCAGGTCACAGATGAGCGCTCGCGCACGAGCCTCCAGTTGTCACTGGAGAACAAGCGGCTCGCCTCCGCCCAGGCCGACTATGAAAAAACCTTAGGCTCTCTTTTGGAAAAATATCCCGACGCCGTGGGCTATGTCTTCGCAGTGAACGGCCGGATCAACAGCGGCGATGAGTTCGGAAGCGCCGGTTTGTTCCGGAAACTGTGGTCGCGGCAGTTAAAGGCGGCGGCGACGGAAGCCATCGCGGAAAAAAGCGCGTCGCAGCGCAGGCAGCCGACGCTCGTCGAGGTCGCCGGATTCATCGACTCCGCGCGCGCCGCAAAGCCCGCTTTGAGTGCGATGCCGGGTGGCATTAATCTTGAGACGCGCAAGGCGAGCGGGTCGTTCTACATGGAAATCCGCCGGGGAAACGACCACTGGGTGCACCGGCAGTTCATCGCCCAATAGCCCGGAGCATTGACATTTTGCTTGAGAATGGATTCCGGCTTTCGCCGGAATGGCGAACAAAACCGCACTGCCTCTTTTAGATGTAGTGGGTCGTTCTTGTGAACGGCCCGAGGCAGCGGCCTATAGAGATCCCCCGTACCGTAAGGGACAACCACAGGTGGCAGGGCGGATACACAGGCCCCCGGACAGGCACCTGCGCCTGTCCGGCTACGCAATACGCGATGGGGTTGTAGGGGCGGACCTGTGTGTCCGCCCATCCCCTCGGGAACGTCCCACGCATACATATTGTAGGGGTCGCATATATGCGACCCATGCGGATGAACCAAAACCACGCTCATTGGTAGTCCCACCGCCTGAATCTCGTCCTTGACCCAAAAGGGCAAATATCAAATCGCGGGACGCATTTCGCGAACAGGAATGGTCGCATATATGCGACCCCTACACTTCTCCCTCGTTGTTTCCGGCCAATCGGGCGACTGCGGGCGGACACCGGACAGGCACGGGGGCTTGTCCCGACAACTGCGGTTTTGACGTCATTCAGGCGTCAGATCCGAACGAATTGCAAGGATTTTTTCAACAACCCCTCATGGCGCGCCCAGTCGCCTGCTCACCAACAAAGAGCAGGCCTGGACAACGCGCTTGAAGAGCGAGCGCCCCGCAAGGGTGCGGGGCGTTTTTGCGTTTCACGATGCAAGGCCTGCTGTATTGCATCTTCTTTTCCTTGTAGGATGCGCGTGAAGCCCGCCCATTCGTAGAGATCTACGCCATGCTCTCGACTCTGGACTGGTCGCTCATCCTCGCCTACATCGCGTTCGCGGTGCTTATCGGCGTGCTCACTTCGCGCTCGGCGTCCAGGAGTCTGGCTTCTTACTTCGTGGCTGGACGCAGCCTCCCCTGGTGGTGGATTGGCATTTCCATGGTGGCGACAACCTTCGCCTCCGACACCCCCCTCGTCGTGGCCGGCATCGTCGCCAAGCGCGGCATTTCGGGAAACTGGTTCTGGTGGGCGTGGGTCATCGGCAACGTGGGCGTCGCGGTATTCTTCGCCCCCCTGTGGCGGCGAGCGGGCGTGGTGACCGACGCCGAACTCATCGAACTGCGCTACGGGAGCGGCCCCGGCGCGTTCCTGCGCGGCTTCAAGGCCGTCTATTCCTCCCTCATCGTGAACCTGATCGTCATGGGCTGGGTATTCCGCGCCATGGCGAAGATAGTCCAGCCCTTCCTGCGGTGGGAGGAGATTCTTCCCCCGAACTTGTGGACGGCCATCGAGGCGAACTGGCCCGTCGTCCTCACGATGGGAAGCGTGAACGAAAGCGTAACGGTCGCCCTGCTCGTCTTGATGATTGCGCTTTACGCGAGCGCGGGCGGCATCCGCGGCGTCATGCTCACCGATTTGTTCCAGTTCGTCATCGCGATGGCGGGTAGTTGCCTGTTCGCCTGGTACGCCGTCGAGGCCGTGGGCGGGCTTTCGGGCCTGAGCGCAAAGCTGGGCGAGATTTACGGCGCAGAGGGCGCTGCGAACATCCTCTCCTTCTTGCCGCCCGAGGGTGCGGGATGGGCGGGGGCGCAGGTGATTCTCATCTATCTGTTCGTGGTCTGGTGGGCGCACAACAACGCAGACGGTGGCGGCTATATCGGCCAGAGGCTGTGCTCGGCGCGCTCGCCGAGAGACGCCCAGGCGGGCGCCTTCCTCTTCACGGTCGGGAACTACGTCTTGAGGCCCTGGCCGTGGATACTCATCGGCCTGGTGAGCCTGATCCTCGTGCCCAAGGGGATGGACGCGCTCCCGGGCTCACTGGAGGCGAAAATCCTGGCCGACCGCGAGGCGGCCTATCCCCTCCTGATGGAGATGCTGCTGCCGGCGGGGGTATTGGGGCTGGTGTTGGTGGGTCTGCTGGGCGCGTTCATGAGCACGGTGGACACCCACCTGAACTGGGGGATGAGCTATCTGGTGAACGACGTGTATGCGCGCTTTATCAGAAAAGGAGCGGGGGCGCGGGAGGTCGTCTTTGTGAGCCGCCTGGGCGTGCTGATCATGGCGCTCGGCTCCTTCGCCGTGGCGGGGCGGATAGGCAGCCTCGAGGTGGCGTGGAAGTTCCATATCTCTCTCGGTGCGGGGCTGGGGCTGCCCGTGATCCTGCGCTGGCTGTGGTGGCGGGCGAACGCCTGGACGGAGATATCAGGAATGCTGGCCGCCGGCGCTACCGCCCTCTATCTCCATTGGGACGGCAAGCCGCCTTCGTTCCCCATATTGCTGGCGGCGGAGGTGGGCGTGGGCTTCCTGGCGATGCTGATCGTTACGTTCATTACGAGGCCGGTGCGCCCGGATGTGCTGAGAACTTTCTGGACGAAGGTGCATCCGCCGGGTGTCTGGGGGCGGGTGCGCGGGGTGGACAGACGCGCGGCGCCCGTGTTGGCTCTTGCAGGCCTGTGGATTTGTTTGAGCACATTCGTTTTCGCCTTGATGTTCCTGGTCGGCGCGCTGCTCCTCAGTTCGTGGGAGCAGGCGGGCGGGCTCGCGCTACTTTCGGGGTTTTCTCTCTGCCTGGCGTGGGGGATCGATAGAAGATATCGCTACGGAATCCTGTTCGTGTAGGGTGAATTCCGATCGAAGAGCGAGGAATTCTTACGACTGACGAAGGAGGAGTTCTTTCGAACGAGGCGCGTAGGGGCGGACCGATGTGTCCGCCCCAAAATAACGAAAGCGCAAAGATTTTGTAGGGACAGGTCGCGACCTGTCCCTACGTGTTTCATCCTCAATGCGGGCGGACGCATCAATGCGCCCCTACGGAAACATTGTCCCAAGAAACGCCTACTCGTCCACTTCCTCGAACTCCGCCGTGTATTCGACCTCGATGCCGCGCTGCACGCTCTGGCTCGCCGGGCAGCCTTTCTCGTGCACGGCGAGGGCGCGTTCGGCGTCTTCTCGCTTTCCTTTGGGGATTCGGCACTTGTAGTTCACCTTGATCTTGGTGACCAGGGCCATGCCGTCCACGTTCTCGATGATGCCTTCGACTTCCGCCACGAGGTTATCGGGGCTGCTCTTTATCCCGCGCGCATCCAGCGCGCCTCCCATGTTGCCCGTCAGTCAGCCGGCGACGGCGGCCGCGAGGTGGTCCAGCGTGGCCGGACGCTCCTCCTCGGGTTCCGCCTTGTAGAAGTTCTTGATTCCCCCGTGGATGCCGTAGGGAATCGGTTCGTCGGGGAAGGCGTCGAGATAGCCCGTCTTCATTCCCTTGCCGGGTTCCTTGACGATGCGGGCCTTGGTGACGTGAATGACTTCGCCCATCTTGCTCTCCTTCTCGTGATGAGGTTTCGAAATATTCCTTTGATGATTAGACGTACAAGAGTAGCACCCCGCCGGGGCGAGGGGAACTCTCCAGGCCTTAAGTGATGACGACGATGGTTCCTGCAACGGTCAAAAGCGCGCCAAGGACGAGCCTGGGGGTAATGTTTTCCATCTCGCGGAGAAAGAGCCAGCCGAGCAGCAGGACGATGAGCGGCTGGGCGGAGACGATGGCCGTCACGCGCACGGCCAGCGTGTGGACGAACGCGAAGTTATAGAGCGGCACGGCGATCGTCTGGCACGCGCCGGCGGCGATAATCCACATCCATGCCGAAGCGGGGATGGGGCCGCCCGATTCCTCGCCGCCCCTGTCGAGCGCCATCAGCATCGTGGCCGTGGCGGCTCCCACCCAGAGCGATAACGCGGCGGTGGCGAGCGGATGCAGGTTCAGGGACGCTTTTTTGAAGAACACGGCGGCCACGCCCCAGAGCAGAGAGGTGATGGCGGCGGAAATCCAGCCGAATAGTTTCCATTTCGCGTCTTGAGCGCTCGTTTCCGACTCCTGGGCGGGTTCGGCCTGCACGATGAGCTTGATGCCGACGAGAAGAATCGCGAGGCCTGCGATTATGGAGAGCGTCGGCGTTTCGCCGAGCGTGAACGACGCCACGACGGCTGTTACGGCGGGATACGTAAGCGCGATGGGAATGGAGCGGTTCGGCCCGATGCGGTGGATGGCGCGGTAGTAGAACGAGCGCGATATGCCGATGTGGAAAAAGCCCCCGAGAAAAGCGAAGACGAAGGTGATCGTGGCGACGCCCCGAAAGTCCTCGGGCGTGATGAAGAAGAGTGCGATGAGCGTCACGAATGCCGCGTTCACGGTCGTGACGGCGGCGGTGACTTTGAGGACGGGCGCGTTCATGAGCGCACGCTTGATGAAATAGGTAAAGAACGCCCAGGCGGTCGAGGCTATCGAAGCCAGCAATACGCCGTAGGCGTTCGAGTCGACGCTCATCTCAGCATAAGCGCGCAGGCGGATGCGCCGCGCGGCTGGGCCTTCGGGATGTGGCCAACGACGCTATTTGTCGGAATTGATGCAGAGTACTGCGCGCCAGTAGTCGAATATGTTCACGCGCTCCTGGCGTTCGAGGGTCAGGTTGTTCGCCTCGAGCAGGGGTTCCAGGTCCAGTGTGGTCTCCCATCCGAATTTCTTGCAGACCCCGTTGATGAGTTCCTCGAACTTGGCCAGCAGGTATTTCTGGCTCTTGAAATGGTTGATGAAGACGATGCGCCCGCCCGGCTTGCACACGCGGCAGATTTCCGAGACGACCTTGTGTGGATCCGGTGCGGCGCTCACCACGTAGCAGGCGGTGACGCAGTCGAAGGAGTTGTCCGCATACGTCATGTTCTGCGCGTCCATCACGCCGAGCTCGACGTTTTGAAGGCCCAGCTTCTCGACCTTCTCCTTTGCCTTCTCGAGCATCTTCGAGGAGAGGTCGATGGCGATGATCTCCGACGTCGACGGGTAGAGCGGCAGGGAAAGGCCCGTGCCCACGCCTACTTCGAGCAGTTTCTCGCCAGGCTGGAGGTCGAGCAGGTCGACGCCGACGTTTCGGCCTTCGTTGAACACGTGCTTGAAGACGAAGTCGTAGAACTTTCCCCAGCGATCATATATCTTGATGACAGCGTCCGGTGATTCCAATTTGCATCCCTCAATCAAGTACCCGCGCCCGCAAGTGCGCGGAATCCGGTGGGCGAAAGCCGCACAAAGCGTTAAAACGTCCGGTATAATGCCCGGATGAAGCGATTCTCTTTCTTCCAACTTCGGAAGATATGCCATATTGTAAGAAAAAACAAAATTTTTTTCCAGATCAATCGGCAATGATAATTACGGGAGAACAGGACATGGCGTGGGATACCATCGGATTCGAGGAAGAAGGCGGTTTGGCTCTCGTGCAACTCAATCGTCCCGAAGCGCTCAATGCGCTCGACCGGCAGATGGCGCAAGAATTATACGAGGTGTGCGAGCGATGCAACGAACCCGATATCCGCGCGATGGTTCTGAGCGGGGCGGGACGCGCCTTCTCCGCGGGCGGGGACCTGAAGGAAATCGAGGCACGCATTCGGGCGGGCGAGCGGATGGAGGAGTTCCTCTGGCCGGATTATCAGAAATCGCTGGCGAAGCTATATGAAGTTCGATGTCCGACGATAGCGGCCGTCCATGGTTTCGCCGTAGGCGCAGGATGTGATATCGCTTTGGCCTGCGACATCCGCCTGGCGGGCGCGGGCGCTTCGTTCGGGCAGGTGTACTTAAAAGTCGGACTCGTCCCCGATTGCGGGGGTACGTTTTTCCTGCCACGCGTCGTGGGCAGCGCGAAAGCCTTGGAGTTGATTTTGACGGGCGACGTCATCGACGCGGAGTCGGCGCTCGCAATCGGCCTCGTCCGCTCGGTTCATCGTGACGACGCGCTCATGGAAGAGGCGATGGCTTTTGGGCGGAGGCTCGCCGAGGGCCCCTCGGTCGCGCTTCGCGCGGCGAAAAAGCTGATTCGCGCCTCAGGCGGCCTGGACGTGGCGACTGCGCTCCGCGCGGAGGCTGGCGCGCAGGCCGAGACGGTCGCCAGCCAGGATTTTCAGGAAGGAATCGCCGCTTTTCTGGAGAAACGGAAACCCGGATTCCAGGGCAAGTAACCGCTCCCCGGCGATTCTGAGCCGGCGCCATATAAAGGACGCTTCTCGAGTATGGAAGCATATTTCGCGAGTTTTCCCATCTGGGCGAATTTTCTTTTCTTCGCCGCGGGCCTCCTCATCATCACGAAAGGCGCCGACTGGTTCACCGACGGGGCGGTGGGAGTCGCCGAAATTACCGGGGTGCCCAAAGTAATCGTCGGTGCCACCCTGGTGAGTCTGGCGACGACGGCTCCCGAATTCAGCGTATCTGTCATCGCGGCCTGGCTGGAGCATCCGGCCACGTCCGTGGGCAATGCGGTCGGTTCCACCATCTGCAACATCGGACTCATCCTGGCGGTGGCGTTTCTGCTCGAGCCCGTGTCTCTCGCCCGGGAAGATGTTCTGCCAAAAGGGCTCTTCATGCTGATGATGGGCGTGTTGCTGCTTACCCTGGGCTGGGACGGCAAAATCGCCCGGGTGGAAGGCGTGGTTTTGTTCGCCCTGGTGCCCGTTTATCTTTGGTTCACCATGAAACGGGCCACCTGGACGGATTTCGATATTGGAAGTGCGATGACGGACCGGGAAAAGCGGCATATCGGACTACGCTTCATCGCCGGCTCGTTAGCGGTCGTTCTCGGCAGCATTGTACTCGTTCAGAATGCGGCGCATCTGGCCCGCGCCATGGGCATTCCCGAACTGGTCATCGGCCTCACGCTCGTGGCTATCGGCACCTCGCTGCCCGAATTGATCACGGCCGTCTCCGCATCCTTGAGCGGTCATGGGGACATGGCCGTCGGCAACGTGCTGGGGGCGAACGTCCTGAACATCGCTTGGGTTCTGGGCGGGGCGTCTTTCATCACGCCTCTGGGGATGGAGCATCAATCGTTCGTTCTGGATTTCCCGTTCATGCTCTTGCTGATGGTGATGTTCTTGGTCCTCGCCTTTTGGAAGCGCGGCATGGGGCGCAGGGCGGGGCTCATGTGCCTGGCCGTATATGTATGCTATCTGACGCTCATGTTCTCATATTTCGTTTGAATGCCTTTGTAAGAAGAAAATAATTTTCTCTCGGCGCCGTTTGCCGGTATATTATGGGTCGGTTTTTTAATTCGTTTTCGAGGTTCGCAGGGAAGGGGTATGAGACGGACATGAAAAAGATATTCATGCTGATTGTAGTGATTGCGTTGTTCTGTGGTCTGGATGCTGAAGGAGCGAGCAAGAAGGCAGACCCCTCCATGAAAGATTTGGATCAGGTCGTCATCGAGGTGAACGAGCAGAAAATCACACTGGGAGAGATCGAGCAGAGGCTGAACCGGTTCGCTCCCGCCGTGCGCATCCGCATCCGCAAGAACAAGGATCGGTTTCTCGACGGGCTGGTTCAGGGGGAACTCCTCTATCAGGAAGCAATACGCCAGAAAATAGATGAGTCTGCTCAGATTCGGAAAAGGATAGAACGCTTGAAGCGAAGGCTCGTCATCGAGGAATTCCTGAAACAAGATACGGAGGCCGCGAGCGCTTCCGAGCAGCAGTTGCGCGATTTCTTTCTCGCCAATAAGGAGCGGTTCCGCCGCAGGGAGGCGGTCACCCTCGCCCACATCGTGCTCAAAACCGAAAAAGAGGCGTGGGACGCCGTCGCCGAACTCAGAAAAGGGACGCCCTTCGCGCAGGTGGCGAGGGAGCGCTCCATCTTCGAGAGCACACGCGATGCGGGCGGCATGATGGGAACCGCCGAACGAGGCGCATTGGACAAGGCGCTCGAGGACGTGGCTTTCAAGTTGCCCATCGGCCAGCCGAGCGACCCGATACGAACGTCTGTAGGCTGGCAGGTGATACGGGTTCTCGAGCGCATAGGGGCTGCAGACGCGAAGTATGAAGACGTCAAGGTCGACGTAAAGCTCGTTTATTCTGAACTCAAGCGAAGCGAGCGGTACGAGGCGCTGCTCAGGCGCTTACGCGAGGGCGCGAAAGTCAAGGTCCACGCGGACCGGTTCAAATAAGCCGGCGTCGCCACTATCCACAATTTTTCCACAGGTACTCCCCGGCATTTCCCCTGGACATCAACGGCCTATCCACAAGAAATTGTGTTTTTGGGTAAAAATATCGTTGACGCGGCACTATATGTTGTGTTTATATAGTTTTCTCGGAACATGGTGATTAAAGCGAATCCCAAGCGCATCTCTCGTGTTTCGGCACGAAGAAGCGCTTGTCGGATCGCCCCCGTTTCGGGCGGACAGGGGCGGTCATCTGGGGGTGGGGGGAGTTGGTCTCCTCTCGCCCCCAGATACTATTTCCGGGAATTTCACTCCCGAAACACTGCGCATGCTCGAGGTTTTCAGTTTCGGATGGAATCCGGGTATTCGCCCTTCTCCCGGAAGAGTTGAGGTTCACGCGATGTCGATCAAATCGGACAGGTGGATATCGAAAATGTCTCGCGAGCACGGCATGATAGAGCCGTTCGAGGACAAGCAGGTGCGCGAGGGCGCCATCTCATACGGCGTTTCGTCTTATGGCTACGATATCCGCATCGCCGATGAGTTCATGATCTTCACGAACGTGAACTCCACCATCGTGGATCCCAAGAATTTCGACGAGCGCTCGCTCGTCCACGTCAAATCCGATACCTGTATCATCCCGCCCAATTCCTTCGCTCTCGCCAAGACGGTGGAGTATTTCCGCATCCCCAGGAGCGTGCTTACCGTCTGCGTCGGCAAGAGCACCTACGCGCGCTGCGGCATCATCGTCAACGTCACGCCTTTCGAGCCCGAGTGGGAAGGCTTCGTCACCCTCGAGGTGTCGAACACCACCCCCCTGCCCGCCAAGATATATGCGAACGAGGGCATCGCCCAGGTGCTGTTCTTCGAGAGCGACGAGGAGTGCGAGACCTCCTACGCCGACAAGAAGGGCAAGTACCAGAAACAACAGGGCCTCACACTGGCGAAGCTGTAGGAGTCAATCGCGACAGATGATGGAGCGATTGCTCTTTGTTAAGTCATGCAGCCCCTCCTTCCTCTGTCGGAGTTGACCTAAACCTCATCAGCCTTCGCTACTGAGGGAGCGGCTTCTGCTGTCTTCCCGCTCCCAGAACCCCTTGTTTTTTTTTACTTTCGTGTTTCGCGCTCCTGTTGTATGATGATCCGATACAATCCGCCCGTGAAGCGGACTCTCCTGCTTCATCGGAATTAACGGAGGGCGTCCTCGGTGCCTCAGGAACTCTCTCACATCGACGAGCAAGGCCGCGCCCGCATGGTGGACGTCGGGAGCAAGGATGTCACCCGCCGCGAGGCCGTGGCGCGCGGCCGCCTGGAGATGGCGCCTGATACCTTAAGTCTCATCCTGGCCGGAGGCCTTCCCAAAGGCGACGTACTGGGCACCGCTCGTATTGCGGGAGTCATGGCGGCCAAGCAATGTGCAAACCTCATCCCGATGTGTCATCCCCTGCGCATATCGAGCGTGGAGATAGAATTTTCTGCAGATGAACCGCTCGGCCTTCTGCGTATTGAGGCCGTCGTGCGCGCGCAGGACAGAACGGGCGTGGAGATGGAAGCCCTGACCGCCGTGAGCGTGGCCGGCCTGACCGTCTACGATATGTGCAAGGCGGTGGATAAGGGGATGGTTCTCTCGGATGTTCGGCTGGTGAGAAAAACGGGCGGAAAAAGCGGAGATTTCATATTGGAAGCGGAGTAGTCATTTTTTACGTCTTGATCCTGAATCGATCAGCCTGGACCGCTCCTGCCCATTACTCGACGCCGTATGTTTAGTGACCTGAACAGGTTATTTTGCCGTCGAACGCGAATTTGATTGGCACGAAACCATAACGAAGCAAGGTTGTTTTAAACTAGCAAGGTTATTTTTCATCATAAGATACTGCGGGAGAAGCATATATGAATGAGTCCACCAAGAAGATGCCGGTTGAGACGATACCGGTGGAGATAGAGGAGAAACCGAGCCGCTTGGGCCTGATTCTAAGCGCTCTCTTCATCATCCTTTGCGCCGTCATGGGAGGGTTGCTTGCAGAAGCCTTGGTATTGGTGGGCCGCATAGTCGGTATGGCTGCGGGTGTTTTGGCGGGCGTTCTGTTGTTGGTGCTCGCGAAGGAATTAGGCAAGCTCGAGGTCGGCGTTCTGGCCGGCGGGGCATCGGGCCTGCTCTTCGGTCTTCTGGCTGCCTTGCTGGTGTGTTCTCTCATTGGCGAGATATTTCCGCAAACCGTCCGCCCCTTGGCTGACGCCGCTATGGGTTTGTTTCTCGGCGCACTGGGCGTCATTCTCGGATCCGTAGCGGGAAGCAGGTTTTCAACGACTACCCCCGAGAAAGGGAAAGATGCAACCGGTAAGAAAAATCATCACGCCAAGATTCTCGACACCAGCGTCATCATCGACGGACGCATCGCCGACATCTGCGAGGCGGGCTTCGTCGAGGGTCCCATGGTGGTGCCCCAGTTCGTACTCAAGGAATTACAGCAGATAGCCGATTCTTCGGATTCCCTGAAGCGCAACCGCGGACGCCGCGGGCTCGACGTCCTCCAGCGGATCCAGCAGAACCAGGACCTCGATATTCAAATTCTGGAGACGGATTTCCCCCGCGTGAAAGAAGTGGACACCAAGCTCGTGCTCCTGGGCAAGGAGATATGCGGTATGGTGATGACCAACGATTTCAACCTGAACAAGGTGGCCGAGCTTCAGGGGGTGCGGGTTCTCAACATCAACGAACTGGCCAACGCGGTAAAGCCGGTTGTTCTGCCCGGCGAGGACATGAGCGTCTATATCATCAAGGAAGGCAAGGAACATAACCAGGGTGTCGGTTATCTCGACGATGGGACCATGGTGGTGGTGGACCATGCGAAGCATCGCATCGGCGAGCAAATCCCCGTCTCTGTGACGAGCGTTCTGCAGACCACCGCAGGCCGGATGATTTTTACGAAAATACGAGATGAAACCGTACAATCGCGAACCGGCGCCTGAGAGCGCTTGCTCTTCTCCTGAGTTGCCGAAGCCGGATGAGACGGCGGCCATTGTGCCCGCCGCAGGCAAAGGGTTGCGCCTGCCCGGCTCGGTGGCGAAACAGTTCCGAAGTCTCGCCGGAAAGCCCCTGTTCCACCATTGTATATTACGAATCGCGCACACGAGACTCGTGGGCCGGATCGTCGTGGCGATTCCCCCCGGCTCGGACCCGCCCGTTCTTCCCGAAGGACTGGACGCGGAGATTCACCTTGTCGAAGGCGGCGCGCGCCGTCAGGATTCGGTGCGAAACGGGCTCGCCGCTCTCGGAGATGAAGTCTCCTGGGTGGTCGTGCACGACGGGGCGCGGCCGCTGGTGACGCGCGAACTCATAGAGAGGTGCCTGCTCGGCGCGGGGGAGACGGGCGCCGCCATAGCGGCCCTGCGCGTGGTGGATACGGTGAAGACGGGCGACGCCGAGGGATTCATCGAAGATACGCGCCCGCGAGAGGGCCTCTGGCTCGCCCAGACGCCCCAGGTGGCGCGGCGTGAACTGCTCGCCCGTGCGATGGAGTGGGCGGACGCGAATGATTTCGAAGGAACCGACGAGGCGTCCCTGCTCGAGGCGGTCGGTGTTCGGGTAAGGCTCGTGGAGGGAAGCGCGCAGAACATCAAGGTGACGACGCCCGGCGACATGGAGCGCGCCGCGCGGCTGATGGCGTTTGAGGAAAACGCCGAAGAGGAGATGTCCGCTTGATTCGCGTCGGGGTAGGCTACGATGTCCACCGCTTCGAGACGGGTCGCAAGCTCACGCTCGGCGGCGTGGAGATTCCCCACGAGCGCGGACTCGCCGGGCACTCCGACGCCGATGCGCTCATCCACGCCATCATCGACGCGCTCCTGGGCGCGGCGGCCCTTGGTGACATCGGCGCGCATTTCCCCGATACGGACGAGGCCTATCGCGGCGCGGACAGCCGGGAACTCCTCGCGCGCGTGGTGGCGCTTCTCGAAGAGAGAGGCATGAGGCCGGGCAACGTGGATTCCGTCGTCGTGGCGCAAAGACCGAAACTCGCCCCCCATATCCCCGGGATGCGAGAGGTCATCTCCTCCATTCTGGGAATTCCCCCTGATCGGGTGGGTATCAAGGCCACGACGGGCGAGGGACTCGGCTTCGCGGGACGCGAGGAGGGCGTCGCGGCGCATGCGGTTTGCACGATAAGCGAGAAGTCTCCTTGACGCCCATCGGCGGAGCATGACAAATTTCCCCCCGGACGTGACCCGAAAAACATTTTATCCCCACGACCATGCGATTTTTGGAGAGAGTCATTTGGGTCTTCAGCTATACAACACGTTGACGAGAAAGAAAGAACCCTTCGAGCCCATGGAAGAAGGCCGCGTGAAGATGTACGTCTGCGGCGTGACGGTGTACGACCACTGCCATCTCGGGCACGCGCGCGCCGCCATCGTCTTCGACGTGATTCACCGCTATTTCGAATACCGGGGCTACGATGTTCTTTTCGTGTGCAATTTTACCGACGTGGACGACAAGATCATCGCCCGCGCCCGGCGTCTTAAGATTCCCATCGGCGAGCTGACCGAAAAATTCATTGGCGAGTATTACGTCGATATGGACGCGCTCGGTGTTCAGCGGGCGGACGCCGCCCCGCGCGCCACGGAGAACATCGACGGCATGATCGAAATGATCGAAAAGCTCATCGAGAAGGGAATCGCCTACGATATGGCGGGCAACGTCTACTACGACATTGAGAAATTCGTAGACTACGGCAAGCTCTCGGGCCGCAACACCGAGGAACTCGAGGCGGGCCACCGCATCGAACCGGGCGAGGGCAAGCGCAACCCGCTCGATTTCGCCCTGTGGAAGGCGGCGAAACCCGGCGAGCCCGAATGGGAGAGTCCCTGGGGGCCAGGCCGGCCCGGCTGGCACATCGAGTGCTCCGTCATGTCGAGCCGCTACCTGGGCGAGTGCTTCGACATCCATGGCGGCGGCGAGGATCTGGTGTTCCCCCACCACGAGAACGAGATAGCGCAGAGCGAGGGTTGTTATGGCCACGAGTGGGTGCGCTATTGGGTGCACAACGGCTTCGTGCAGATCAACCACGA
Organism: bacterium; assembly: GCA_965213625.1. Classification (GTDB taxonomy): domain Bacteria; phylum UBA8248; class UBA8248; order UBA8248; family UBA8248; genus Bin107. The sequence continues at coordinate 3,957,294 of CBDBZU010000004.1, read as the reverse complement.
GAAGATGAGCAAATCGAAGGGCAACTTCTTCACCATCAAGGCGATTCTCGAGGACCATCCCGCCGAGGTGATTCGCTATTTCCTGCTGGGGACTCACTACAGACATCCGGTGGATTATTCGGATCAGGTGGTGGGCGAGGCGCGAAAAGGGCTGGACAGGCTCTATAACGTGCGTCTCAGGCTCGCGCGAAGCGGCGGGGAAGACGCCGGCGGCTGGCGCGACCGGATGGAGGAGGAGGTCGCCGCCTTCCGGACGCAGTTTGTGGAAGCAATGGACGATGACTTCAACACCGCGCGCGCCCTGGGGTATCTCTTCGACTTCGCACGCCGGGTAAACGGCTTCATCAACAAGGCGGGCGCGCTGCCCGAATCCGCGGCCGCTCTTGCGCGCGGCGTCTTTGAAGAGGTGGGCGGGGTTCTGGGTCTGTTCACCCATTCGCCCGAGGAGTGGTTCCGAAGCGCTGCGAGCGTTTCGCCCGAAGATGGGGATGAGTACCAGAACGGCTCCTTGCGCGACGAGGAGATAGATGCGTTGCTCGAAAGACGCGCGCAGGCGCGGGCGAGCAGGGATTTCCCCGAGGCCGACCGTATCCGCGAAGAACTCGCAGAGGCCGGCATTGTCCTGGAAGACGGCCCCGGTGGCACCCTCTGGAAGCGAAGGGTGCCGTGACGTACCGGGCGGGCGAGGCCAGGGGGTGCGCGCGCGCCACGTCTTCACGCCTCGCCGAAGAGCTTGGCGGTTGAAACGCAAACCCGAATACGTCTGCGGCGCGCACAGCGTGCCGGCGGCCCTGGAGCGCGGGCCGGAGCGTGTGAAGCGATTGTTTATAGCCGGTAGCCGCCGGAGCCGCAGGGTCGCCGAGGCGGTGCGGCACGCCGAATCACGCGGGGTCCCCATCGAGGCGCTCGATCCCAAGCAACTCACACAAAAAGTCGCCACCGCACAGCATCAAAACCTGGTGGCGGAGGTTTATCCCACGCCGCTTCTTTCGCTCGAAGACCTCATTGAGGCGCAGCCCGCGGCAACTCCGCCGATTCTGTTGCTCGACGGCGTGCAGGACCCGAGGAATTTCGGCGCCATCTTGAGGAGTGCTGCGGCCCTGGGCGCGGGCGGCGTCGTCTGGCCGAAGGATAACGCCGTGGGTCTCACGCCCGTCGTTGCGAAGGCGGCCGCAGGCGCGCTTGAGGTCGTACTTCTCTCTCGCGTGACGAATCTGGCCCGCGCCGTCACGACGCTCAAGGAGGCGGGCTATTGGGCGCTGGCGGCGGACGCGCACGGGGACAAGACACTTGGCGTCGACGAACTGCCACGGCCCTGTTGTCTGGTCATCGGGGCGGAGGGCAGGGGCGTGCGGCCGCTCGTGCTCAAACATTGCGACGCGCGCGTGCGGATTCCCATCCAGGAGGGCGTGGTGTCTTCGCTGAACGCCTCGGTCGCCGCGGCGATTCTTCTCCACGGGGTGCGCGAGAATCGCGTGGTCGACGAGGGCGCGGCGCAGGCCTAGAACAAACCATCGCGAACATCTTGATTTATGAGAATCGAACGCCTGACCGCGTACTTCTTGCTAATCACTCCCTCTGGTAGGATAAAGGGGTTGACAAGGTGCGCCGGTGGGCCTAATTTACCCGCCTTTGTTGGCTGGCGTAGCTCAGCTGGTAGAGCAGCTGATTTGTAATCAGCAGGTCGGAGGTTCGAGTCCTCTCGCCAGCTCCACGGCGGGACTCGCCTCCCGAACCTCGCTCAGGAATTCCGGCTGGCGTTCGCACGCGTTTTCCCTCATCGGGTGAAGATGGATATCGCGGCTTCGGGGAACGGATGGTTCCCGCGAGGTTTTATTGATAGGCTTTATGGCTGTTTTGTTGAACGGCGGTTACCAGGGGAGGTTCCCGAGTGGCCAAAGGGATCAGACTGTAAATCTGACGGCTCAGCCTTCGGAGGTTCGAATCCTCCCCTCCCCACCAGTAGATGAATTGTTGAGACGACTAGGACACGCGCTTTAGGTTCAGAGGCGGGAATAGCTCAGATGGTAGAGCATCAGCCTTCCAAGCTGAGGGTCGCGGGTTCGAGCCCCGTTTCCCGCTCCAGGATGATTCGAGGCTCTCGCCTTTTCTTGATATGAATTTTATTCGTGCGGATTTCGGCTCCCGGGGTTGCTCTGGCCGGAATAAGCTGTATTATCCGCCCGGAACGAATGCCGGGGTCATCGTTCGCTGAAGTTGTTCCGGCTGAAATAGCTGAAATACATGAAGTACGCACGCCCGGGACGCAGCCGGCCCACGTAGCTCAGCCGGCAGAGCACTTCCTTGGTAAGGAAGAGGTCACCGGTTCAAGTCCGGTCGTGGGCTCCAGGGCAGGCGGATTTCATTGAAATTTTGAACTTTGTGCATTATCCTGCAAATCGCATGAAACGCCTTGGAATCCCTCGGGTTCGTAGAGTTTCCCTTTGGCGATGGACAAAGATTCGCCCGAGCGGGTATAAAGGCGCGTTTTTCGGAAATGACGAGAATGAGGGGAAATGGTTCCTCTCTCCTGGAATATGTTACTTTTGGATTATTCATCAGAAGGAGAAGGCAAGCCATGGCGAAGGCGAAGTTTGAGCGCACGAAGCCGCACGTGAACGTAGGGACGATAGGACACGTGGACCATGGGAAGACGACGTTGACGGCCGCGATCACGAAGCACCTCTCACAGAAGGGGATGGCGGAGGAGATCGGATTCGACGAGATCGACAAGGCGCCCGAGGAGCGCGAGCGCGGGATCACGATAGCGACGGCGCACGTGGAGTACGAGACGGACAACCGCCACTACGCGCACGTTGACTGTCCGGGCCATGCGGACTACGTGAAGAACATGATAACGGGCGCTGCGCAGATGGACGGCGCGATCCTGGTGGTATCGGCGGCGGACGGACCGATGCCTCAGACGCGCGAGCACATATTGCTGGCTCGCCAGGTGGGTGTTCCCTACATCTGCGTGTACCTGAACAAGGTGGACATGGTGGACGACGAGGAGCTTCTGGAGCTGGTGGAGCTGGAAGTCCGCGAGTTGCTCTCGACGTATGAGTTCCCGGGCGACGACATACCTGTGGTTCCGGGTTCGGCGCTTCGCGCCCTGGAGGGGACGGATACCTCCTCGATAGACGATTTGATGGAGGCGGTGGACGGCTACATCCCGGAACCGGTGCGCGACGTGGACAAGCCGTTCCTGATGCCTGTGGAGGACGTGTTCTCGATATCGGGCCGCGGGACGGTGGCGACGGGCCGCGTGGAGCGGGGGATCGTGAACGTGGGCGATGAGGTGGAGATAGTGGGCATCACGGACACGCGCAAGACGGTTGCGACGGGCGTGGAGATGTTCCGGAAACTCCTGGACCAGGGTCAGGCGGGCGACAACGTGGGCGTACTGCTCCGGGGCGTGAAGAAAGACGAGATAGAGCGCGGCCAGGTGCTGGCGCAGCCTGCCTCGATCATGCCGCACCTGAAGTTCAAGGGCGAGGTATACATTCTGACGAAAGAAGAGGGCGGTCGTCACACGCCGTTTTTCAACGGCTACAGGCCGCAGTTTTATTTCCGTACGACGGACGTGACGGGACTGGTGACGCTGCCCGAGGGTCGTGAGATGGTGATGCCGGGCGACAACGTGTCGCTGGACGTGGAGTTGATAACGCCGATAGCGATGGAGCGCGAGCTTCGCTTCGCGATACGCGAGGGGGGCCGCACGGTAGGGGCCGGCGTCGTCACAGAGGTCGTCGAGTAGGATAGGCATAGCGGTCGTTTCAGAATCATAAAGGTTTGCACAGGCCAGTGGCTCAATTGGTAGAGCACCGGACTCCAAATCCGGCGGTTGGGGGTTCGAGTCCCTCCTGGCCTGCCATCAACCCGACGGTTGAACATTGGCTCGAAAGCCTCGGAAGCGGCTGCGGAGAATAAATGAATGACGAATAAGGTGATGGGCTGGATTCATCTGGGGCGCACCTTCCTGCGCGACGTGCAGAGCGAAGCGAAGCGCGTGACGTGGCTCGGTATGCGCCAGACGGCGGCGCAAACCGCCGTCGCCCTCGTGTTCGTCTTCATCATTGCGATATATTTGGGGCTCGTCGACTTGGCGTTGTCCCGGGCTGTCAGTTATTTCCTTAATTTCGGCTTCTAGGTCAGGATTCCGGCATGTCCATGAACTGGTATGTAGTGCACACCTATTCGGGTTTTGAAAACAAGGTAAAGCGCTCGATCGAAGAGCAGTTTCGCGGGGAAGCGTACGAGGAGAAACTCGGTGAAATCGTGGTTCCCACCGAGCAGATAGTAAAGGTGAAGGGCGGGAAGAGGCGCACGAGTTCCCGTAAATTCTTCCCCGGCTACATCCTGATCAAGATGGAGTGCGACGAAGACACCTGGTATGTCGTCAAGAACACGCCGAAAGTGACGGGTTTTCTGGGCGGAACCAGCCCGAGTCCTCTCTCCGAAGCCGAGATGGAAAACATCCTCAAGCAGATGAGTGGAGAGGCCGAGAAGCCCAAGCCCAAGATTGATTTCGAAAAAGGCGAGAACATCCGGGTGATAGACGGGCCTTTCGTCAATTTCACCGGCGAGATCGACGAAGTTCACGCCGACAGGGGCAAACTCAAGGTCATGGTCAGCATTTTCGGTCGCGCGACGCCTGTGGAACTCGAGATGCTCCAGGTGGAGAAGGTATAGGGAGAAGGCTCATCGGGGACGTGGCTTCGCGCAGTCGCGCGGAATCGCCGCTTTCTGGAGATAGAGAGAAGCAAAGCCCGGGCGAAACGTCAGGCTTATGCTGTTTGAGAGGGAAAAATGGCGAAAGAAGCGGTTGGCATCATCAAACTTCAAATACCGGCCGGTCAGGCGAACCCCGCTCCGCCCGTCGGGCCTGCGCTCGGCCAGCAGGGCGTGAACATCATGGAGTTCTGCAAGGCCTTCAACGCGCAGACCCAGGGCAAGGAAGGCACCATCATACCGGTCGTGCTCTCGGTATATGCGGACAAGAGCTTCACCTTCATTATGAAGAGTCCGCCCGCCTCCGCTCTTCTCAAACAAGCCGCCGCCCTGGCGAAGGGATCCTCCGAACCCGGGCGCGAAGGCGTGGGCAGCGTGACGCGCAAACAGCTCGAGGAAATCGCGGAAATCAAGAAAGAGGACTTGAACAGCGCCGACCTCGAAGGGGCCGTCCGGATTATAGAGGGCACGGCCCGCAGCATGGGAATCGAGGTCAGCGGGTAGTTTTTCGAACCAGGTGGGAGGCGCTCTGGTCGGGCGTCGTTCGAACCACGATGGAGGAGTCAGGCAAATGCCCAAGCACGGTAAGAATTACAACCAAGGCCGGGAGCGAATCGATCGGGAAAAACAGATTCCGCTCTCTGAAGCCGTTGGTCTCGTGAAGGAGATATCCACGGCGAAGTTCGACGAGACCGTCGAGATCACCGCCAAGCTCGGCGTCGACCCGCGCCATGCGGAGCAAATGGTGAGGGGAAGCGTCGTACTGCCCAACGGTATCGGCAAAGAAGAGCGCGTCGTGGCGTTCGCCAAAGGCGAGAAGGTGGCCGAGGCCAAAGAGGCGGGCGCCGAATACGTGGGCGCGGATGATCTGGCCGAGAAGATTCAGGGCGGCTGGATGGAGTTCGACCGCGTGGTGGCGACGCCCGATGTCATGAGCGTCGTGGGCAAGCTCGGGCGGCTGCTCGGCCCGCGCGGTTTGATGCCCAACCCGAAATCGGGCACCGTCTCCTTCGACGTGGGCCGCATGGTCAAGGAGATCAAGGCGGGCAAGGTGGAATATCGCGTAGACAAGGCGGGCATCATTCACGCCCCGATCGGGAAAGTGAGTTTCGAGGAACAAGCGCTCTCCGAGAACATCTCGGCGGTGGTGGACGCGCTGGTGCGCGCGAAGCCCGCGGCGAGCAAAGGGGTGTACTTCAAGGGCCTCATCATTTCCAGCACGATGGGTCCTGGCGTGAAAGTCGACCACCAGTCTCTTCTCGCGGCGTTGAAATAAGGAGGCCCTGAAATGGCGACAGCAGTTGTGGAGAAGGGAAGGCTGGCGACGGGTAAGGCGCCCCGCGACGATAAGACCGAGGCGATAGAGACGCTTCAGACTCGTTTCAACGAGAGCGCCTCTTTGGTTTTGTTCGACTATCGCGGGCTGAGCGTCGCGCAGATGACGACGCTCAGACGGCAAACGCGCGAGGCGGGCGTTCGGCTCTCCGTCGTCAAGAATTCACTGGCGGAGCGGGCGGTAGAAGGCACGGGTTTCGAGGAGTTGCGAGGAAGGCTCGTCGGGCCGATTTCCATCGTGACGACGGATGGCGATCCCTCGACGCCCGCTAAGATACTCAAGGATTTCGTGAAGGGAGAATCCGTCGGCGAGATCAAGGGCGGGGTTCTGGACGGCAAGTTTCTCGAAACCGCCGAAGTGGAGTCGCTCGCGGATCTGCCCTCGCGCGAGGTTCTGCTCTCTATGCTGCTCTCCGCCTTGCAGGCCCCCGTGGCGGGTCTGCCGAGAGTTCTGAGCGGCGTCATATCCCAGTTCATGAATGTTGTCGACGCTATTGCCAAAAAGAAAGAATAAGTGTAATATTTCTGTTTGCCCTTAAAAGGGGGCAAACGGCGAAATTTTCCAAAATATAATGGCCTTGATCTGGCCGGTGGTTTATTGCGAATGCGAGGAAAGGGCGAATTGTGGCAACCAAAGAAGATGTAATCGATTTCATTGAAAACATGACGGTGATGGAGTTGAGCGAATTCGTCAAGGAGCTCGAGGAGAAGTTCGGCGTAACCGCAGCCGCGCCCATGATGATGGCCGGAGCGGGAATGGCGGCGGGCGGCGACGCGGGCGAAGCGGCGGAGGAGCAAACTGATTTCACCGTCACCCTCAAAGCTTTTGGTTCGGAAAAAATCAAGGTTATCAAAACCGTCCGCGAACTGACCAATCTTGGTCTCAAGGAGGCGAAGGACTTGGTTGAAAGCGCACCCCAAGCCGTCGTAGAGGCGGTTCCCAAGGAAGACGCCGATGCTGCCGCCGATAAGCTCAAAGCGGTTGGCGCGGAGGTGGAAATCACATAGGGCTCACCCGGGATGCCGATGGCCTGATCCCTGCATTTCGCGGCGGGATCGGTGCTTTACTCGTATCGCCCCCACTTTTTTGAGGTGAGCCAACATGAATGGAAAAAATGGCAAGAACGGCCGTCGGGTTCGTGAGGATTTCGCCTCTATACCTGCGGTTATCGATATTCCGAATTTGATCGACATTCAACTTTCCTCCTACGAGCGGTTCCTTCAATGGGATGCAGACCCCTCCGAGCGCCGTACGGACGAGGGGCTCGAAGGCGTGTTTCGCAGCGTCTTCCCCATCTCCGATGCCGCCGAGAACGTTACGCTCGAATATCTCGGCTATGAAATAGGCATCTGGGAGTCGAAGGGCAACGAATATCCCAACCTTGGCGGCCCCGGTATCAAGGACGACGACGGGGTGGAGATATTCTGCCGGCAAAAACACGAGGCGGATGAATGCCGCCAGAGAGGGATGACCTACGTCGCGCCCCTGCGCGTCATGCTGCGCCTCACTGTGTATGAGAATGACGAACTGACCAAGGAGCGCCGCGTCCGCGAGGTGAAGGAGCAAAAGGTGTATCTGGGGGAAATCCCCCTGATGACGGAGAACGGCACCTTTATCATCAACGGCACGGAGCGGGTCGTCGTCAGCCAGATGCACCGCTCTCCCGGTGCTTTCTTCAGCGCGGACAAGGCGAAGCCCACCGCCAAATCGGCCTTCACGGCCAGACTCATCCCCTACCGGGGAAGCTGGCTGGACTTCGAGTTCGACAGCAAGGAATTGCTCTTCGTCCGAATTGACAGGCGGCGCAAGCTTCCCGTCACCATCCTGCTGCGCGCGTTCGGCCTGGACAAAGACGACATCCTCAATTCCTTCTACCAGAGCGAGGAACTCTTCTACGACGAGAAGAGGGACATCTACTACAAGAAACTCTCCGAACTCATGGTGAACCAGAGGATATACGAAGACATCGTTCTGCCCGAGTCGGGCGAGCTTGTTCTGCGTGCGGGCCGAAAGTTCACGCGCGCCGCGCTTCGGAAGCTCCAGTCTGCGGGTGTGGAGACCCTCGAACTCAAGGATGAGGAAGTCGTCGGGGGCATACTTGCCCAGCCGGTGGCCGATCCTGAAACCGGCGAGGTGCTCTTCGACACGAACCTCGAGATCACCTCTGAAGTTCTCGCAGCCCTGCGTGACAAGAAAATCCCCAAGCTGGCGATTCTCTACGTCTCCGGCGTCGGCGCGGACAGGACCATCCGCGACACCCTGACGTCGGATAAATGCGATACGCAAGAAGACGCTCTCGTCGAAATTTACAAGCGCCTACGCCCGGGCGATCCGCCGACGAAGGAAACGGCGCGGCTGCTCTTCGAAAATCTCTTTTTCAATTCGAAACGATACGACTTGTCGCGCATCGGGCGGCTGAAACTGAACACGAAGCTGGGCCTGAACCTGCCGCTGGACCAGAGAACCCTGACGCTCAACGACGTCATCGCCACGGTTCGCTACATCATCGAACTTCGCCACGGCCAGGGCGCGGTGGACGACATCGATCATCTCGGCAACCGGCGTGTACGCTCCGTGGGCGAGTTGCTCGAAAGCCAGTTCCGTGTCGGTCTCGTGCGCATGGAGCGCGCCATTCGCGAACGGCTGAGCATCCAGGACATGGAGAACCTGATGGTGCGCGATCTGGTCAACTCCAAGATGATTACGGCGGCGGTGAAAGAATTTTTCGGCTCCAGCCAGTTGAGCCAGTTCATGGACCAGACGAATCCCCTCTCGGAGATCACCCACAAGCGCAGGCTCTCGGCCTTGGGCCCCGGCGGCTTGACGCGCGATCGGGCGGGTTTCGAGGTGCGTGACGTCCATGCCACTCACTACGGACGCATTTGCCCCATCGAGACGCCTGAGGGGCCGAACATCGGGCTGATAGCGAGTCTCTCCACATATGCGCGCGTGAACCAGTACGGGTTCATCGAAACCCCTTGCCGCAAGGTGGTGAACGGGCGCGTGGGCGAATCCGTCGAATGGCTCTCGGCGATCGACGAAGACAAGTACAAGATCGCCCAGGCGAACGCGCCCGTGGACGATAAGGGCAACCTCGTCAACGAGTTCGTCTCGGCGAGGACGAGCGGTGAGTTCGTCATGGTGCCCCGTGAGCAGGTGGACTACATGGACGTCTCGCCCAAGCAGTTGGTGAGCGTGGCCACCTCCCTGATTCCGTTCCTGGAGAATGATGACGCGAACCGCGCGCTCATGGGTTCGAACATGCAGCGCCAGGCGGTTCCCCTGCTGCGGCCCGAGGCGCCCTACGTCGGCACCGGCATGGAGGGCATCGCGGCGAGGGATTCGGGCGCGGTCGTCATCGCGCAGTGCGACGGCCGGGTGGCGAGCGTGGATGCGACCCGAATCGTGATTCGCGCGAAAGAGCAGGCAGGCAACCTGGCCGAAGAGGGCGTCTACATCCACAACCTGGTGAAGTATCGCCGTTCGAACCAGAACACCTGCATCAACCAAAAACCCATCGTGCACGTCGGACAGGATGTGAAGCAGGGCGACATCATCGCGGATGGATTCTCCACCGACCAGGGTGAGCTTGCTCTGGGGAGAAACATGCTCGTCGCCTTCATGCCCTGGAACGGCTACAACTTCGAGGATGCCATCGTCATTTCCGAAAAGGTGGTGAAGGAAGACATTTATACCTCCTTGCACATCGAAGAGTTCGAGATCGAGGCGCGCGACACGAAACAAGGCCCCGAAGAAATAACGCGCGACATTCCGAATCAGAGCGAAGAGGCGCTGCGCGACCTCGATGAGAGCGGAATCGTTCGCGTGGGCGCGCGGGTCAACCCGGGAGACGTGCTCGTAGGGCGCATCACGCCAAAAGGAGAGACGCAGCTCAGCCCCGAGGAGAAACTGCTGCGCGCCATCTTCGGTGAGAAGGCGGGCGACGTCCGCGACTCTTCACTCAGGGTGCCTCCGGGAATCGAGGGTACGGTCGTGGAGGTGCGCGTATTCTCCAGGCGGGGCGCCGAGAAGGATGCCCGCATGCTTCAGATCGAGGAGGCGGAGGTCAACAGGCTGGAGAAAGATTACGGGGATGAAATCCGCATTCTCCTCGAAGAGGGTGACGCGAGAATCCGCTCTCTGCTCATCGGGCAGCTCGCTCTCGCAGATGTGGTTCACCCCCGATCGGGCGAGAGCTATTTCAAAAAGGGTGAAAAACTCAACGCGGAGGGTCTCGCGAGTTTCAGCGGCGACTACCTCCTGAACCTTCCCGTCGAAAACGAGTTGCTCGAACAGGTCAAGACCATGTCCGAGCACACGAACGAGCAAGTGGAGTTGCTCGACAGTATTTTGCAGGAGAAGATAGCCAAGCTTCAGCGCGGCGACGAGCTTCCTCCCGGTGTTCTCAAGATGGCGAAGGTCTACGTGGCGATGAAGCGCAAGCTCCAGGTGGGCGACAAAATGGCGGGCCGCCACGGCAACAAGGGCGTCGTGTCCATCATCGTTCCCGAGGAGGATATGCCCTATCTCGACGACGGCACGCCCATCGAAATCGTGCTCAACCCCCTCGGCGTACCCTCGCGCATGAACGTCGGCCAGATTCTGGAGACGAACCTGGGGTGGGCCGCGAAGGTGCTGGGCAAGCATTTCGCGACGCCGGTGTTCGACGGCGCGACGGAGCAGGACATCGTCCGCTATACGGAAGAGGCCGAACTCCCGCCTTATGGCAAAACCCAGCTCTATGACGGCAAAACCGGCCAGTCCTTCGAGCAAAAGGTTACGGTGGGGATGATCTACATGCTCAAACTCCACCATCTTGTTGACGACAAGATTCACGCGCGCTCGACCGGCCCCTACTCATTGGTGACGCAGCAGCCTCTCGGCGGCAAGGCGCAATTCGGCGGACAGCGCCTCGGCGAGATGGAGGTCTGGGCGCTTGAGGCCTACGGCGCCGCCAAGACGTTGCAGGAGATACTGACGGTGAAGAGCGACGATGTCTCCGGACGCACGCGGATTTACGAGTCCATCGTGAAGGGCGAGAACTCGCTGGAGGCGAGTTTGCCCGAGTCCTTCAACGTGTTGATGAAAGAGCTCCAGAGTCTCGCTCTCGATGTCGAATTGATAGAGAGCGGCGAGGCGCCGAGCTAGCCTTGAACTATTGAGTCTGTTTGTTCGGCGGTTCCATCGACCGTCGCCCAAGGGATGAGGCGCATACTCCCAAGGAGGGTTGAATTGGACAGCAACTTGAATCTATTCGAAAAGCCCAAGGATCCGGTATCTTTCGACGCGATACGCATTCGCATCGCTTCTCCGCATACCATTCGCGCCTGGTCTTCGGGCGAGGTGAAAAAACCCGAGACCATCAACTACCGGACGTTCCGACCCGAGCGGGACGGACTGTTCTGCGCGGTCATATTCGGCCCCGTGAAGGATTACGAATGCCTTTGCGGCAAGTACAAGCGAATGAAGTACAGGGGTGTGGTTTGCGAGAAATGCGGCGTAGAGGTCATATCCTCGAAAGTGCGGCGAGAGCGTCTGGGCCACATCGAACTGGCCACTCCGGTCTCTCACGTATGGTTCTTCAAGGGTCTGCCCAGCCGAATCGGCAACATGCTCGACATGACGCTTCGCGAGCTCGAGCGGATTCTCTATTTCGAGAACTACGTCGTCATCGATCCGGGCGAGACGGAACTGAAGAAATTAGAACTCCTCACCGAAGATCAATTCCGTAAGGTTGATGAGGAATACGACGAGGACGAATATAAAATCGGCATCGGCGCGGAGGCGATTCGCGAACTGCTCTCTCAGTTGGAGCTGGAAGCGCTCTCGGCGGAGCTCAAGGCGGATATCCGCGACACCTCGAATCTTCAAAAACGCCGCAAGCTCATCAAGCGCTTGAAGGTGGTCGATTCATTCAAGAATTCGGGCAACCGCGCAGAGTGGATGATACTCGAAGTAATTCCGGTGTTGCCGCCCGAACTCAGGCCCCTGGTGCCGCTCGACGGCGGGCGCTTTGCCACGAGCGATCTGAATGATCTCTACCGCCGGGTGATCAACCGCAACAACAGGTTGCTCAGGCTTCAGGAATTGCGGGCGCCGGACATCATCATCCGAAACGAGAAGCGCATGCTCCAGGAAGCGGTGGACGCCCTGTTCGACAATGGCCGCAGGGGTCGCTTGCTTCGGGGTCCGAACAAGCGTCCTCTCAAGAGCCTCTCCGACATGCTCAAGGGAAAACAGGGCCGCTTCCGCCAGAATCTGCTGGGCAAGCGGGTGGATTATTCGGGCCGCTCGGTCATCGTCATCGGCCCGGAACTCAAGTTCAACCAGTGCGGGCTCCCGAAAAAGATGGCGCTTGAACTATTCAAACCTTTCATTTTCAATCGCTTGGAGGAGAAAGGCTTGGTCGCCACCATCAAGGCGGCCAAGAAGATGGTCGAGGAGGAGCGCCCCGAGGTTTGGGACGTGCTCGAAGATGTGGTTCGCAACCATCCGGTAATACTCAATCGCGCGCCCACGCTGCACCGCCTCGGCATGCAGGCTTTCATGCCGGTTCTGGTGGAGGGCAAGGCCATTCGCGTGCATCCTCTCGTTTGCGCGGCGTTCAACGCGGATTTCGACGGCGACCAGATGGCGGTGCACGTGCCCCTTTCGGTGGAGGCCGTTGAGGAGACGCGCGTGCTGATGCTCTCGGCGAACAACATTCTCTCGCCGGCGAACGGTATGCCTCTGGCTGTGCCCAGCCAGGACATCATTCTGGGCTGTTATTACCTGACGAAGCCGCGCGGCGGCTCCAAGGGCGAGGGCCACGTGTTCGGCAACGTGAACGAGGCGAGAGTTGCATTCGACCAGGGTGAGGTGGGCCTGCAGACGCGCATCCGGATACGTCTGGGAGACGAATTGGTGGAAACCACCGTCGGACGGGTTCTCTTGTACGAGATTTTGCCCGATGGTGTTCCTTTCGAGGCGGCGAACTGCGTCATGGACAAGCGCGCGCTCACGAGCCTCGTCGCCACCTGCTACGAGAAAGCGGGCCGCTCGAAGACAGTCACGTTCCTGGATGCGCTAAAGAACCTCGGCTTCACGCACGCCACCCAGGCGGGCATCTCCATCTCCATCGACGATATGAAGGTGCCGTTCAGCAAGGGCGGACTCACGGAGGATGCCCGGGGCGAGGTGCTCGAGGTCGAAAAAGAGTACCGCGACGGCCTGATTACGGATGGAGAACGATACAACAAGATCATCGACATCTGGTCGCACGTGACCGAGGAGGTCTCGGGCGAAATGTTCAAAGTGCTCGAAGAAGAAGATGAATCTGCGATGAGCGGGCCGGGCGGCGATGACGGCCAGCCGTTTGACTTCAACCCCATCTACATCATGGCCGACTCGGGCGCGCGCGGCAGCACGGCCCAGTTACGTCAGCTCGGCGGCATGCGGGGTCTGATGGCCAAACCATCGGGCGAGATCATCGAAACGCCGATCACGGCGAACTTCCGAGAGGGTCTCTCGGTGCTCCAGTACTTCATATCCACGCACGGCGCGCGCAAGGGATTGGCGGACACCGCGCTCAAGACGGCGAACAGCGGATATCTGACGCGCCGGCTTGTCGACGTGGCCCAGGACATCATCATAAACGAGGAAGACTGCGGAACCATCAACGGCATCGAGATGAGCGCCCTCGTCGAGGGAGGCGAGATCATCCAGACGCTGGGCGAGCGCATCATCGGCCGGATCGCCCTGAACGATATCCGGGACCCCTTCAACAACGAGGTTCTCTGCGCGGCGAGTGAGGAAATCAACGAGGAGAAGGTTCGCCTTATCGAAAACGCTGGTGTGGAGAGAGTCACGATTCGCTCGGTGCTCACGTGTGAGTCCCACTCGGGCGTTTGCTCGAAATGCTATGGCCGGAGTCTGGCCACGGGTCAGCTCGTTGAGGTTGGAGAGGCGGTCGGCGTCATTGCCGCCCAGTCCATCGGCGAACCGGGCACGCAGCTCACCATGCGTACGTTCCACATTGGCGGAACGGCCACGCGCGCGGGCGAGCAGAGTACGGTGGAGGCCAAGCGCGAGGGTTTCGTTAAATACATCAACTTGCGGATCATCACGAGCAAGAAGGGTGATCTCATCAACATGAACCGCAACGGACAGATTGCCATCTGCGACGAGACGGGCCGCGAACGCGAGCGCTACCCCGTGGTCTACGGCGCCTATGTCCGCTCGCGGGAGAATTCCAGGGTAAGCGAGGGCGAGATACTCCTCGAGTGGGATCCCTATACATTCTCGATAATGGCGGAAAAAGAGGGGAGCATCGCCCTGCTCGACGTCATTGAAGGTCTCACGATGCAGGAGGAGATCGATGAGATCACCGGTCTCTCGCGTCGTGTGATCCTCGATCACGCCGATGAGAAACTACAGCCGCGCGCCGCATTGCTCGATGCCGCGGGCGAGCAAATCTCCGTATACCCCCTGCCTGCCGGCGCGCACATCAGCGTCCAGGAGGGGGAGGCGATCTCCGCCGGCGACATCATTTTCAAGATCACGCGCGAAACGTCCAAAACCAAGGACATCACGGGCGGCCTGCCGCGCGTCGCCGAGTTGTTTGAAGCGCGCAAGCCCAAGGAGAACGCCGTGATCTCCGAGATCAACGGGCACGTTAAGTTCGCCGGCACGCTGCGGGGCATGCGCCGCCTCATGGTTGTTTCCGAGGAAGGCGATGAGCGCGAGTACCTCATCCCCCGGGGCAAGCACGTGAACGTGCAGGAAGGCGATTTCGTGAGGGCGGGCGAGCCGCTCATGGACGGCGCCGTGAATCCGCACGACATCCTGGCGGTGCTCGGTGAGAATGAATTACAGAACTATCTCGTCAACGAGGTGCAGGAGGTGTATCGCCTCCAGGGCGTGAACATCAACGACAAGCACATCGAGATCATCGTGCGGCAGATGCTCAGAAGGCTCGAAGTCGTTGATCCGGGAGAAACCGACCTCGTCATCGGTGAACAGGTGACGCGCGATCTCTTCCAGCGGCGCAACCAGGAGGCTGAGGAAGAGGGGAAAACCCCAGCTACGGGCCGGCCTATTTTGCTCGGCATCACCCGCGCCTCCCTGTCGACGGACAGCTTCATCTCGGCGGCTTCCTTCCAGGAGACCACCCGCGTTCTCACGCAAGCCGCAGTTTCCGGCAAGGTGGATTTCCTGCGCGGTCTCAAGGAAAACGTCATCATGGGCAGGCTGATTCCGGCCGGCACCGGCGCGCGCCGCTACCAGCAGGTGGAGCTTCTCTCCCCCGAGGTGGAGCTTGCGCCCATCGGCGATGATATTCCCGCGATCGTGGACGAGGAAGAGGAAACGGCCCCCACGGCGGAAGAAGGGGTGCCCTCGGAATAACCCCTTGAAATATGTAAATTTTTCCACGCGCGAGGTTGACATGAGCGCGTGTAGGGCTATAATCGCCGCTTCGTTGTCTGGCGAGGGCGGTTATTGAAGTCGCAGAGCCTCGCAAGTAATTGAAATAATTATAGATATTTGGCTGCCCCATCTCGGGATTCAGCCGAAGACGAAATAAAAGGCCCCGAGATGAGGGCAAAGAACGCTTTGGTCTCGAAAGAGCAGGGTTTTTTCGGGGTGGCTTTCTCATGATTCGGAGTAAATGGTGCCGACGATCAGCCAGTTGATACGCAAGGGACGCAAGCGGATCCAGACGAAAACCGACAGTCCGGCGCTGCGAAATTGTCCCCAGAAACGCGGCGTTTGCGTGCGTGTCTATACGACGACGCCCAAAAAGCCGAACTCGGCGCTCCGGAAGGTCGCGCGCGTACGTCTCACCAACGGAATGGAGGTGACCACCTACATTCCGGGCGAGGGCCACAACCTTCAGGAACACTCCATCGTATTGATTCGCGGCGGACGCGTGAAGGATTTGCCCGGTATTCGTTACCACGTCGTCCGGGGAACTCTGGACAGCGTGGGCGTGGAGGCGCGCCGCAACGGACGTTCCAAGTACGGGGCGAAAAAGCCGAGGTAGGCGGCGTTCTCGTTTAAGGTACAGTAGGGAGATTCTTATTCCATGGCGAGAAGAAAAAGAGCCACGAAAAGAACCGTATTGCCGGATCCGAAGTTCAACGACCGGCTGGTGACCAAGTTCATCAACTCCTTGATGCTCAAGGGGAAGAAGAGTTTGGCCGAGCGTGTGTTCTACGGGGCGATGGACGTGGTGGAAGAGAAGATGAAAGAAGATCCCATCAAGGTCTTCAAGCGCGCCATGGACAACGTGAAGCCTGCTCTTGAGGTTCGCTCCAGGCGCGTGGGTGGCGCCACCTATCAGGTGCCCGTGGAAGTGCGGCCCGACAGGCGCACGGCGCTCAGCATCCGCTGGATAATTCAGAACGCCAGGAGCCGGGACAGAAGGATAGCAAACGGCCTCGCAGCCGAGATCATGGACGCCGCAAACGATACGGGCGGCGCCGTTCGCTTGAGAGAGAACACGCACCGCATGGCGGAGGCGAACAAAGCCTTCGCCCATTATCGTTGGTAGGCTGAGGGAAGGATTGACCGTGTCAGGCGAAGCGCTCAGGAAAACGAGAAACATCGGCATCATGGCGCACATCGATGCCGGCAAGACGACGACGACCGAGCGCGTCCTGTTCTACACGGGCAGAACCCACAAGATGGGCGAGGTTCATGACGGCGCGGCCACCATGGACTGGATGGAGCAAGAACAAGAGCGCGGCATCACAATCACTTCCGCGGCAACGCGTTGCGCATGGAACGATCACGTCATCAACATCATCGACACGCCTGGCCATGTGGATTTCACGGCAGAGGTGGAGAGGAGCCTTCGGGTTCTGGACGGCACCGTGGCGGTGTTTTGCGCCGTAGGCGGCGTAGAGCCTCAAAGCGAGACAGTCTGGCGCCAAGCGGAGAAATACGGCGTCCCACGCCTCGTGTTCATCAACAAGATGGACAGGACGGGTGCGGATTTCCAAAGAGTGGTGAATGAAGTAAGGGAACGTCTCGCCGCGAACCCGCTCGTGTTGCAACTGCCGATCGGGGCGGAAGAGCACTTCGCCGGTATGGTGGATATCGTGACGATGAAGGCGAGGGTGTTTGACGATCCGATGGGCGCATCCTACAGAGAGGCGGAAGTGCCCGAGGATCTGAGGGCGGAAGCGGAAGAATTAAGAGAAAAGCTCTTCGACACGCTCTCGATGTTCGATGATTCGTTGATGGAGAAATACTTGGAAGGTGAGGAGATTTCTCCCGAGGAGATTCGGGCCGCGATTCGACAGGGAACGATCAGCGGAAAATTCGTTCCTGTCGTATGCGGCTCCGCGTTTAGGAACAAGGGCGTTCAGCTGCTGCTCGACGCGATCATCGACTATCTCCCCTCTCCTCTGGAAATTCCTCCCGTTCAGGCAATCTTGTCAGATGAAGATTTGGAACTGGGCAGAAAGCCCGAAGAGAGAGCGCCCTCGGACGAAGATCCGCTGTGCGCGCTGACTTTCAAGGTAATGACGGACCCATATGTGGGCCAATTGGTATTTATACGCATTTATTCCGGTGTGCTGAAATCGGGTTCCTTCGTATTGAACACGATTACCGGCAAACAGGAGCGCGTAGGGCGTCTCATGCGAATGCACGCAAACAAGCGTGAGGAGATACAGGAGGCCCATGCAGGCGATATCGTCGCCGCCTTGGGCATCAAACAGGCGAAAACAGGCCACACCCTCTGTGCTCCCTCCCACCCCATCCTTCTTGAAAGCATCAATTTTCCCGAACCCGTTATTTCCATCGCCATCGAGCCGAAAACGAAATCCGACCAGGACAAGCTCGGCAATGCTCTGGCGAGGCTCTCGGATGAGGACCCGACCTTCCGGGTGCGTTCGGACGAGGAAACGGCGCAGACCATCCTCTCCGGCATGGGAGAGTTGCACCTGGAAATTCTAGTGGACAGGCTCTTCCGCGAATTCGCGCTCGAGGCCAGCGTGGGTAAACCCCAGGTTGCCTATCGGGAGACGATTCGGGCCGAGGCCACCGCGCGCGGTCGTTTCGTGCGCCAATCCGGCGGTCGCGGGCAGTTCGGGGACGTGGAGATTGCCATCAAGCCGCTCACTCCGGGCGGTGGCTTTCAGTTCGTCAATAAGATCGTGGGTGGCGTAATTCCAAGAGAATACATACCGGCGGTCGAAAATGGCATCAGGGAAGCAATGGAAAACGGGGTTATGGCCGGATACCCGTTGCTCGATATCGAGGTGACGCTTTTCGATGGTTCGTTCCACCAGGTCGACAGTTCCGAGGTGGCCTTCAAAATCGCAGGCTCCATGGCTTTCAGGGAGGCCGCGAAGAAGGCGAAACCCGTTCTGCTCGAGCCCATCATGGATATGGAAGTGGTGTCTCCCTCGGATTTTCTGGGCGATGTAATGGGAGATCTCACCTCCCGGCGCGGCCGGATTCGCGAGATGGAAGACAGGGCGGGCGCCAAGGTGGTGAACGCCTCCGTTCCGCTCTCGGAAATGTTCGGTTACGCGACGGACGTACGGTCGATGACTCAGGGCAGGGCGACCTATACGATGCAGTTCGGTCGCTATGAAGAGATGCCGCGGCAGCTTGCCGAGGAACTGATGGCGAAAAACGCAGGCACGGCGGTCGAAACGGTTTAGGAAGGTATTTCTGGAGAGGGCGCGAGTTAGCCGCCCTCTTTGATTTTCTATCAGAAGGAGAAGGCAAGCCATGGCGAAGGCGAAGTTTGAGCGCACGAAGCCGCACGTGAACGTAGGGACGATAGGACACGTGGACCATGGGAAGACGACGTTGACGGCCGCGATCACGAAGCACCTCTCACAGAAGGGGATGGCGGAGGAGATCGGATTCGACGAGATCGACAAGGCGCCCGAGGAGCGCGAGCGCGGGATCACGATAGCGACGGCGCACGTGGAGTACGAGACGGACAACCGCCACTACGCGCACGTTGACTGTCCGGGCCATGCGGACTACGTGAAGAACATGATAACGGGCGCTGCGCAGATGGACGGCGCGATCCTGGTGGTATCGGCGGCGGACGGACCGATGCCTCAGACGCGCGAGCACATATTGCTGGCTCGCCAGGTGGGTGTTCCCTACATCTGCGTGTACCTGAACAAGGTGGACATGGTGGACGACGAGGAGCTTCTGGAGCTGGTGGAGCTGGAAGTCCGCGAGTTGCTCTCGACGTATGAGTTCCCGGGCGACGACATACCTGTGGTTCCGGGTTCGGCGCTTCGCGCCCTGGAGGGGACGGATACCTCCTCGATAGACGATTTGATGGAGGCGGTGGACGGCTACATCCCGGAACCGGTGCGCGACGTGGACAAGCCGTTCCTGATGCCTGTGGAGGACGTGTTCTCGATATCGGGCCGCGGGACGGTGGCGACGGGCCGCGTGGAGCGGGGGATCGTGAACGTGGGCGATGAGGTGGAGATAGTGGGCATCACGGACACGCGCAAGACGGTTGCGACGGGCGTGGAGATGTTCCGGAAACTCCTGGACCAGGGTCAGGCGGGCGACAACGTGGGCGTACTGCTCCGGGGCGTGAAGAAAGACGAGATAGAGCGCGGCCAGGTGCTGGCGCAGCCTGCCTCGATCATGCCGCACCTGAAGTTCAAGGGCGAGGTATACATTCTGACGAAAGAAGAGGGCGGTCGTCACACGCCGTTTTTCAACGGCTACAGGCCGCAGTTTTATTTCCGTACGACGGACGTGACGGGACTGGTGACGCTGCCCGAGGGTCGTGAGATGGTGATGCCGGGCGACAACGTGTCGCTGGACGTGGAGTTGATAACGCCGATAGCGATGGAGCGCGAGCTTCGCTTCGCGATACGCGAGGGGGGCCGCACGGTAGGGGCCGGCGTCGTCACAGAGGTCGTCGAGTAGAGCGACGGAAGGATAGGGCGAGAAGATGAGCCAGAAGATTCGGATTCGACTGAAGGCATACGATCATCGCTTGCTGGATCAGTCCGTGGGCGAGATTGTCGATACGGTGAAGCGAACGGGCGCTTCGCTGGTGGGGCCTGTGCCGCTGCCCACTTCCATCAACAAGTACACGGTGTTGCGCGGCCCGCACATTGACAAGAAATCGAGAGAGCAGTTCGAGATCCGGACGCACAAGCGGCTCGTGGACATTATGGAGCCCACGCAGCAGACGGTGGATGCGCTCATGAAGCTGGAGCTTGCCGCCGGCGTGGACGTCGAGATCAAGCTGAACTAGACAGGATGATGTGATGGAATTTTTACTTGGCCGAAAAGTCGGGATGACCCAGGTGTTTTCACCGGATGGCGGTGCGGTTTCAGTGACGGTGGTCGAAGCGGGCCCTTGCACTGTCTTGCAGCGTAAAACCGAAGAGAGAGACGGCTATGCGGCCGTTCAACTCGGGTATATGCCCCGTAAGGAAAAGGGCCTCACAAAAGCAGCCCTTGGCCATTTCCAGAAAGCGGGTACGCAGCCGTTTCGCTATCTGAAGGAAGTTCCACTGGAGGACGAGGACGCCGAGCTCGAAGCCGGGAGCCTCATCGACGTGACGATATTCGATCGCGGTGATCGCCTCGACGTGACGGGTACGAGCAAGGGACGCGGCTTCGCCGGCGTGATGAAGCGTCATGGATTCGGCGGCGGGCCGGCCTCTCACGGCGGCATGTTCGATCGCCTGCCGGGGGCGATGGGAGCTTCGGCGTATCCCTCGAAAATTATCAAGGGCAAAAAGATGCCGGGACAAATGGGGAACGAGAAGGTCACCACACAGGGGCTTTTGGTGGTGGACATCATCCCCGAGGAAAATTTGCTTCTGCTCAGAGGCGCCGTGCCCGGGGCGAACAATGGATTTGTGATTTTGCGCAAGAGCGTCAAGGGCAACAGGGGCGGACTTGAAAAACCGAAAGAGCAGGCCAGGAGTCTGAATCCTCTCAAGGCTTCGAAACGGGCTGCACGAGGGAATTGAGGAGCGAGATGCCTCAGATTGATGTGTATGACCTCGAAGGACAGGTAGTGGAGCAGATGGATCTGCCCGAGTCCGTTTTTGACGGGCAGGTGAAGATGCACCTGATCCACCAGATGGTGAAAGCGCAACTCGCGGCGCGGCGCGCGGGCACGCATTCGACGCTGACGCGCAAGGAAGTGCACGGCACGGGCGCGAAGCCCTTCAAGCAAAAGGGCGGGGGACGCGCACGGGCGGGTGACGTCAAGTCTCCGATATGGCGCAGCGGTGGGACCACTTTCGGCCCCAAGCCGCGCGATTACAGCCAGAAAATGAACAAGAAGATGAAAAGCAGCGCGCTCAGGAGCGCTCTTAACCTGAAATTGAAAGAGGGAAAACTGCTCATCGTGCGCGATTTCAATCTGCCCGAGCCCAAGACACGCCTCATGGTGGAAGTCATCGAGAACCTGAAACTCGGGCGCAAGGCATTGATTGTGGATGACGGGGGTGAGCGGAATTTTGAGTTGGCGACGAGAAACATCAAGGGCGCCAAGCCGATGAAACCCGAAGGCCTGAACGTATACGACATCATGGGCCACGAGCACCTCGTTTGCACCAAGGGCGCGCTAAACGGCATCTCGGAAAGATTGGCGGGCTAGGTCATGGAGAGTACATTCATCATTCGCAGACCCTGCGTGACGGAAAAAAGTATCGCGAGCAGCGAGGAGGCGAACAAGGTCGTCTTCGAAGTTGCCATTGAAGCGAACAAGATAGAGATAAAAAAGGCGGTACAAGAGCTGTTCGGCGTCACGGTGCTTAACGTGAACACGATGCGGGTGCCCGGAAAGAAGGTTCGCATGGGCCGCTTTCAGGGCACGAAACCCGCTTGGAAAAAAGCGATTGTGACGCTGCGCGAAGGCGACACGATCGAGTTTTTTGAATCAACATAGTTTTTGAGGCGAGTGCTATGCCGGTAAAAAAATACAAGCCGACTTCCCCGGGGCGGAGATTCCAGGACGTTCTTCTGCGGGATGAAATTACGACGGATCGGCCCGAGAAGTCCCTGACAAAGGGTATGTCGAAATCCGGCGGACGAAACAACCGGGGCCGCATCACCACCTATCAAAGGGGCGGGGGCCACAAGCGCCGCTACCGGGTGGTGGATTTCCGGCGCGAGAAAACCGGCGTCCCCGGTAAAGTACGCTCGATTGAATATGACCCGAATCGCTCCGCGCGGTTGGCGCTCATCGTCTATCTGGACGGGGAGAAGCGCTATATTATCGCGCCCGACGGCCTGGAAGTGGGCGCGACCGTCAGTTCCGGACCGGACGCGGAGATTCGGATCGGCAACGCGCTGCCAGTTGAGCGGATTCCGCTGGGTACGACGTGCCACAACATTGAGATGAAGCCCGGGCGCGGCGGACAAATCGCCCGAAGCGCGGGCGTGAGCGCCCAGCTCATGGCGAAGGAAGGCGATTATGCGCAGTTCAGACTCTCCTCCGGCGAGGTCCGCATGATTCACCTGACGTGCTACGCGACGATAGGCGAGGTGGGGAATTCCGACCACAGTAACGTGAGCCTCGGCAAGGCGGGTCGCAAGCGCTGGCTGGGCCGTCGTCCCAACGTCCGCGGTGTGGCCATGAACCCGGTTGATCACCCATTGGGCGGTGGCGAGGGCAAGAGTTCGGGAGGCAGGCACCCGGTGACCCCGTGGGGCAAGCCGACCAAAGGATACAAAACGCGCAAGAAGGATAAGCCTTCTTCTAAATTTATCGTGCGGCGAAGGAAATCCAGGTAGCCGGTTTCGAGGGAGATTGGATAGCGATGCCACGTTCTCTTCATAAGGGGCCATTCATAGACGCTCATCTTCGAAAGAAGGTGGAGGTGATGGACGAGAGCGGCGAGAAGCGGATGATCAGGACCTGGTCGAGGCGATCCACCATCATCCCTGATTTTGTCGGTCATACGTTCGCCGTGCACAACGGCAAGAAATTCATACCCGTATATGTGACGGAGAACATGGTGGGCTTCAAACTAGGGGATTTTTCCCCTACCCGCACGTTCCGCTCTCACTCGGGAATGACGAAGCGGCAGGTTACGCTGAAATAGGTTTTTGTGGATAAGGCAAAACAGGTAAGGGAATGACATGTCCAAGGCGATTTTGAAGTATTACCGAGCCAAGCCGCGCAAGACGCGCCAGATAGCGGATATGATCCGCGGCAAGCGGGTGGCGGACGCCCTCAACCTTTTGCGCCTGTCCACACGCTCATCGGCCAAGGTGGTGGAGAAGGTGTTGCTTTCTGCGCTTGCGAACGCTACCGACAGGGGTGAGCACGACGATCCCGAAGGTCTTATCGTGAAAAGCGTTCGCGTCGACGACGGGCCGACGCTCAAGCGGTTCCGGGCGCGCGCGCGTGGGCGCATCGGCCGTGTCAAACACAGAAGTTGCCACATTCGCGTGGATATCGGCGAAGCGAATTAGGGGGATACAAATGGGTCAAAAAGTTCACCCCATCGGTTTTCGGGTCGGCATCACCAGAGGCTGGAACTCGCACTGGTTCGCCAAGCATAATTTCGGCGACCTGCTTCTGGACGATCTGCGCATCCGCAAGTACGTGAAGGAACGCCTCTCACACGCAGGTGTGAGCAACGTGGAGATAGAGCGCGCCAGCGAGCGTGCGCGCATCAACATCTGGACGGCCCGGCCGGGCATTATCATCGGAAAGCGCGGCGCAGAGGTCGACAGACTGAAGGCGGACCTTCAGGAGCTTACCGGCAACCAGGTGAACGTGAACATAAAGGAAGTGCGCAAGGCCGAAATGGACGCCCAACTCGTGGCGGAGAACATCGCCATGCAGCTCGAGCGCCGGATCGCCTTTCGACGCGCGATGAAAAAAGCGGTGACCTCGGCCCTTCGCTTCGGCGCCAAGGGCGTGAAGATTCAGTGCTCCGGCAGGCTCGGGGGCGCCGAGATTGCGCGAACCGAGTGGTACCGGGAGGGCCGCGTTCCGCTCCAAACCCTGCGCGCGGACATCGACTATGGATTCGCCGAAGGTAAGACGACATACGGAATCATCGGGGTTAAGGTCTGGATATTCAGAGGCGAGATGATCCGGCAAGCGAGAAGAACGCCTTCTCAGACGCTGGGTACGTAACAGGCGCTTAGGAGCGAGACATGCTGCAACCGAAAAGAACGAAGTTCAGAAAGACGCAGAAGGGTCGTCTGGCCGGCAAGGCCCAGCGCGGCTCGACGCTCTCGTTCGGCTCCTACGGGCTTCAGACTCTGGAGACGGCGCACATTACGGCGCGCCAGATCGAGGCCGCCCGTATCGCCATGACCCGTCACGTCAAGCGCGGCGGACGGATATGGATTCGCCTCTTCCCCGATAAGCCCATGTGCAAAAAGCCGGCCGAGGTTCGTATGGGCAAGGGAAAGGGGGCGCCCGAATATTGGGTGGCGCCCGTGCGTGCGGGCAAGATTCTCTACGAGATGGACGGCGTCGCCGATGACATCGCTCGCGAGGCGCTTCGTCTGGCCGCCCAGAAGCTGCCGTGTAAAACCAGGATTGTGACCTCTTCCTGAGGGGGATGATGGCGTGAAATACAGCGAGGTCCTCGAACTGAGCGATGATGAACTCGGATTCAAGGAGAAGGAATTGCGCCAGGAGTTGTTCAACCTGCGATTTCGCAAGGCGACGGGCCAGTTGGACAACACGGCGCGCATCGGAGTGTTGAAACGGGATCTGGCGCGGGTAATGACTTCAAAGCGTGAGCGTGAAAGCGCACAGGCCACAGGCGCTGAGGGAGAGGGATCGTAGATGAGTGAGGTTCGAGGCAGACGGAAGGTTCGGGAAGGAAGGGTCGTAAGCGACGTGATGGACAAGACCGCCACCGTCGAGGTGGTGCGTATGTTCAAGCATACGACCTTCAAGCGCGTCGTGCGCAGGAGAAAGAAATATCTGGTCCATGACGAGGAGAACTCACTCAATACGGGAGACAGGGTGCGCATTATCGAAACCAGGCCGCTCAGCCGGAGGAAGCGCTGGCGTCTTCTGGATGTTATTGAACGAAGCAAGTAGGGAACGGGGAAAATGATTCAGGTCGAAACAATGTGCAGCGTGGCGGACAATTCGGGGGCGAAGCGCGCCCAGTGCATCAAGGTGTTGGGTGGCTCGCGCCGGCGTTATGCGCGAATCGGCGACATCATCGTCGTGGCGATCAAGGAAGCCGTGCCGAACAGTCCCGTGAAAAAAGGGGAAGTCAGGCGTGCCGTCGTCGTTCGGACCGTCAAGGAGACCGGACGAGAGGACGGCACCTACATTCGTTTCGACGACAATGCCATCGTCATTATCAATGATGCGCGCGAACCGATGGGGACGCGCATTTTCGGTCCCGTGGCCCGCGAGTTGAGGCGCAAGCGGTTCATGCGCATCGTTTCGCTCGCGCCTGAGGTTTTGTGAGGAACGAGATGGGTTCGAATTCAAGGAAAACGCATATAAAAAAAGGCGACATCGTTCAGGTGATCGCCGGCCGCGAAAAGGGAAAGACCGGCAAGGTGCTTCAGGTACTCAAGGATGAAAACCGCGTGATCGTCGAAAAGGTGAACATCGTAAAGCGTCACACGAAGCCCAGCCAAGGGCAGCAGCAAGGAGGCATCCTGGAGCGGGAGGGCAAGATCCATATTTCCAACGTCATGCCCGTAGACCCGAAGACCAACCAGCCATCGCGGATTCGTAGAAAACAGCTTGAAGACGGCGCGCATGTGCGCGTGACGCACCACAGCGGCGAATTGCTCGATACGGTTTAGAAGATAAGGATTTTCATCGAAATGGCGTACGTACCCAGAATGTTGCAGCTTTATCGTGAGGAGATCACGGAAAAACTCCGCAAGGAGTTTGAATACGTCAACGTCATGCAGATTCCACGGCTTCTGAAAGTCACGTTGAATATGGGACTTGGAGAAGCCGTTCAGAATGCGGCGACTCTTGAAAATGGAGTGGCCGAATTGACGAACATTGCGGGACAGAAGCCCGTCATCACCCGCGCGAGGAAGTCCATCGCGAATTTCAAACTGCGCGAGGGAATGCCCATCGGGGCGATGGTGACGCTTCGCGGCGTTCGGATGTGGGAATTCGTGGATCGACTGGTGAACGTGGCGCTTCCCCGCGTGCGCGATTTCAGGGGTCTGAGTCCAAAGGCCTTTGACGGGCGCGGGAACTACAGCCTCGGAATTCGCGAGCAGGTCATTTTCCCCGAAATCGATATCGACAAGGTGGAGAGGTCCCGGGGCATCGGGGTGGTCCTGAATACGTCGGCGAACACGGACGAGGAGGGTATGGCGCTGCTTCGCGAGTTGGGCGTTCCCTTCCGTGTGAATTAAGAGGAAATACAGTGGCGAAAAAATGCTTGATTGCAAAACAGAAGAAGGCGCCCAAGTTTGGCGTGCGGGCGTATAACCGCTGCCAGCGTTGCGGGCGGCCAAGAGGCTATCTGAGACGTTTCAAGATATGTCGAATTTGCTTCCGCGAATTGTCGCTCAAGGGCGAGATTCCGGGAGTCACGAAGTCGAGTTGGTAGCCGGAGAACAAAGAATATGAGCATGACGGATCCCATTGCAGATCTTCTGACGCGCATTCGCAATGCGGTGCGCGCGGGTCATGAAGATGTCGTGATTCCGGGCAGCGCGCTTAAGGCGAGTGTCGTCGGAATTCTGAAATCCCAGGGCTACATTAAAGGATACGATATCGAGCCCGGGCCGACGGGGCAGACCCGGATCAAGGTGGAACTCAAACCGCCCCAGGACGGCAAGCTGGTGTTGAGCGGACTCAAGCGCGTCAGCAAGCCCGGACTCCGCGTGTACGTGAACAAGGAGTCGGTTCCCAAGGTGCTCAACGGCATGGGAATCGCCATTCTCACGACGTCGAGAGGCGTGGTGACGGATGATGAAGCGAGGAATCTGGGTGTTGGCGGTGAAGTTCTTTGTGAAATTTGGTGAGGTGGTTTGAATGTCACGTATCGGAAAAATGCCGATTCCCATTCCCTCGGGCGTGGAAGTGAAGCTCGATGGGCGGTACATCTCCGTCAAGGGTCCACTGGGTGAACTTGAGCGCGAGTTGCACCATAGGCCGAAGGTGGCGATAGATGACGGGAACATCGTCGTCACACGCGTCAGCGAATCGCGCCAGGACAAATCGCTGCACGGCCTCACGCGCACGCTGATCGCCAACATGGTCGAAGGCGTGACGAAAGGGTTCGAGAAGGAACTCGAGATTATCGGCCTGGGATACCGCGTGGAGGAGAGGGGCAAGGGCGTTGTTCTGAACGTGGGATATTCGCATCCGGTGAGCATCGAACCGGTCGAGGGCATTACCTTCGAGGTTCAGAGTGACCGCAACCGGACGGCGATCAAGGTGAAGGGCATCGACAAGCAGATTGTGGGCTGGGTGGCCGCCGAAATTAGAAAGGTGAAGCCCCCGGAGCCGTATAAAGGTAAAGGCATTCGCTATGCGGGCGAGACGGTTCGCCGCAAGGTCGGCAAGGCCGGCGTGTAGCGCAGGAGGTTCGAGAAGTGGGTCGACTGAGTAAACTCGAGGCAAGACTCAAGCGAAAAACGAGAATCCGCAAGAAGAGCCGTGGAACGAGCGAGCGTCCTCGATTGACGGTTTTCAGGAGTGGCGGACACATCTACGCCCAGGTGATAGATGACGTTTCGGGTCAAACCCTGGCTGCGGCTTCCTCGCGCGAGGAAGATTTCGCTACCGAGGCGAAAGATGTTGAAAACGCGGTCGGGAGCAACATGGCGGGCGCTACTATCGTCGGCAAACTGCTGGCCGGTCGCGTGAAGGCCAAGGGCGTGGAAAAAGTGGTTTTTGATCGCAACGGCTATCTCTATCATGGCCGCGTGAAGGCGCTGGCCGACAGCGTGAGAGATACGGGGGTAAGTTTCTGATGGCGCGAGACGGAAGAAGAGGCCGGGACAGAGAGCCTGAGAATCCCGAAGAGCGTGAATTCATCGACCGGGTCATCTATGTGAACCGTGTGGCCAAGGTTGTGAAGGGCGGCAGGCGCTTCAGTTTCAGCGCCCTGGTGACTGTCGGCGACAGGAAGGGACAGGTCGGCATCGGGATGGGCAAGGCGAACGAGGTGCCCGAAGCCATCCGAAAGGGTGTGGAGAAAGCCCGCAAATCGATGGTGAAGGTCGCCCTCGAACATGAGACCATTCCCCACCAGACGATGGGTAAATACGGCGCGGGCCGTGTGCTGCTCAAGCCGGCGGCGCGGGGAACGGGCGTCATCGCCGGTGGCCCCGTACGCGCGGTTCTGGACGTCGCCGGGGTGCTCGACATATTGACGAAGTGCATCGGCACGAACAACCCGCACAACGCGGCCAAAGCGACGCTGCAGGGCCTGAGTTCTCTGCGCAACAGGGACGAGGTTCTCGCGCTGCGGGGAATCGGTTTGGCCGAAGACGCTGCCGGTGGCGCAGAGGCGGAGGATGTCGAAGCTGTGGCGGTGGAAGCCGAGGTCGTGGCGGAAGTTGCCGTGGATAGCGATGGCGCAGCCGACGAAGCCGGTGACGCCGGCGATGCCGAAGATGACGGCGCGAAAGAAGAATAGAGGAAAAGATGGCGCAAGATAAGATTAAAATCACCCTGAGAAAGAGCACGTCCGGATCGAACGTGAAGCAGCGCGCCGTTTTGCATGGGTTGGGTCTGAGGCGGATCAATCAGACGGTTGTGAAGGCGGACAACGCGTGCATTCGCGGCATGGTATTCAAGATCAAGCATCTCGTAGAAGTGGAGGAGGGGGCCTAGTTCCCCGGATTCATATGTCCGAGAACGACGCAAAGCCAGAAAATACATTTACGGGCCTGGGCGATTTGTCCTCCCCGGACGGGTCGGTGAAGACCCGGCGGCGTGTGGGCCGAGGTACGGGCTCCGGAAGGGGCAAGACTTCGACGCGCGGGCACAAGGGTCAGAAATCGCGTTCCGGCTACAGCCGAAAGGTGGGTTTCGAGGGCGGACAAATGCCGCTCCAGCGCCGCTTGCCGAAGCGCGGGTTCAACAACCGTTTTAGAAAAGAGTTCTCTGAGTTGAACGTCGGGCGCTTGGGCGTACTGGCGGAGGGCGCGAACGTCGACGCCGATGCCCTGTGTGCCGCCGGTCTGATCCGAAACGTGGCCAAAGACGGCGTAAAGCTCCTGGGTGTGGGTGAAGTGGATCGCGCGATTCATCTCAAGGTTCAAAAATGCAGCGAATCTGCTCGCCAGAAAATCGAGAGCGCAGGCGGCAGCGTGGAGATTGTGGCCCTCGCCGTGAAGCCGGAGGATAAAAGCGAGTGAGGGAAGGCGGCGTCCCCAGTATCTTCCAGGTACCCGAGCTGAAAACCAGGATTCTCTTTACGCTCGGCATTCTGGCGGTCTACCGAATCGGGGCGCATATTCCCACGCCGGGAATCGACACCGTGGCGCTGGCCGCCTTTTTCGCCGAAATGAGCCGCGGCGGTGGCACGCTCATGCAGTTTTTTGACCTCTTCACGGGCGGCGCCCTGAGCCAGTTGACGATTTTCGCCTTAGGCATCATGCCGTACATCAGCGCCTCCATCATCCTGGAGTTGCTCACGGTCGCGGTTCCCCATCTCGAACGCCTGAAAAAGGAAGGGGATTCGGGGCGCAAGAAGATCAACCAGTACACGCGCTACGGCACGGTCTTTCTCTCCACGGTGCAGGGTTTCGGCATCGCCATCGGCATCGAGCAGATGACCGCTCCCACGGGAGCGCTCGTGGTTCCGGACCCGGGCTGGGGATTCCGGTTGATGACGGTTCTCACGCTGGTGGCGGGTACTTCGTTCATCATGTGGCTCGGTGAGCAAATTACAGAACGCGGCATCGGCAACGGCATCTCCCTCATCATTTTCGCCGGCATTGTGGCCGGTCTGCCCGGCGCGATAATCAATACGTTCCGCCTGCTTGGCACCGGCGAGATCCTTCCTTTCGTGATGATAGTGCTGGCGGTGGGGATGGTGGCCGTCGTGGGCCTCGTGGTCTGGTTCGAGGCGGGACAGCGGCGAATCAGGGTCCAGTACGCGAAGCGGATGGTGGGCCGGAAAATGGCTGGTGGCCAGGAAACGCACCTGCCCTTGAAGGTCAACACATCGGGCGTCATTCCGCCTATTTTTGCGAGCTCCATGATTCTTTTCCCGGCGACGATCGCGCAGTTTTCGAACGTGGCCTGGCTCCAGCAGTTGAGCGCTGCGCTCACGCCGCCGAGCACCTGGTACGTGGTGCTGACGGTCGTGCTGATATTCTTTTTCGCGTACTTTTATACCGCCATCATCTTCAATCCGATGGACGTGGCGGAGAATTTGAGAAAGTATGGCGGTTTCATTCCGGGAAGACGTCCGGGCCGGCCCACCGCGGATTTCATCGACCGCACCCTGAGCCGGCTGACGTTCCTGGGCGCCATCTACCTGAGCGCCATCGTCATATTACCTACGTATCTGATCCAGTGGTTCAACGTGCCGTTCTTCTTCGGTGGTACGGCGCTCTTGATTGTCGTAGGCGTGGCCGTTGATACACAGCGGCAGATTGAATCTCATCTGGTGATGAGAAATTATGAAGGATTCCTGCGTCGTGGGCGTATACGGGGGCGTGCGGGCTAGCGTGAAAATCATTCTTCTAGGTCCCCCGGGGTCGGGGAAAGGCACCCAGGGTATTCTACTCTCGAATGAACTCGGGATACCCGAAATCTCGACGGGAGACATGTTGCGCCAGGCGGTGGCGGAGAAGACGGCGCTCGGCAAGCAGGTGGGGGGACTCATCAACCAGGGTCGTCTCGTGTCGGATGACCTCATTATTTCGGTGATCGAGGAGCGCATTTCCAGATCGGACTGCGGGAGCGGATTTATCCTGGATGGTTTTCCCAGAACGATTGAACAGGGCGAGGCTCTGGAGAAAGTTTTGCCGGACAGCGTGGATGTGGTTATCTATTTCAACGTGTCGAACGAAGCCGTGGTGGCTCGGCTGGCGGGTAGACTCACGTGCAGGAAATGCGGCGCCGTCTTTCCCATCATGGATACCTCGCTTTGCACCGTTTGTGGAGGAGACCTCTACCAGCGCGAGGACGACATGACGAGCACCGTGCTACGTCGCCTGAGGCTGTATCGGGAACATACCGAGCCGTTGGTGGCTTTTTACCGCGACAAGGGAAAGCTCGCGGAAATCGACGGTGAGGGGAGCGTTGAGGACATCGCGCAGAGGGTGGAGGAAGGTATTGCCCAGGTGCTTGCTTAATGGCTATCATCCTTCGTTCGCGAAAAGAGATAGAGCGTTTGCGGGCCAGCAACCGGGTAGTGATGAGCGTCATGTCGGAACTCAAAGCTGCGATACGGCCAGGCGTGACCACACTGGAACTGGATATTTTGGCGGAACGGATTATTCGCGAACAGGGTGCAATACCCGCTTTTAAGGGATACAGAGGCTATCAACATACGATATGCGCTTCGGTCAACGAAGAGGTGGTTCATGGAGTGCCCTCCGCTAAGAAGCTCAATGAGGGGGACATCGTCAGCGTGGACGTCGGGGCGAAATTATATGGCTACTACGGGGATCATGCGGTCACCTTCCCCGTGGGCGATGTTGAATCCGGAGCGAAAAAGTTGTTGAAATACTGTGAAGAGTCTCTTTTCAAGGGTATCGAGCAGGCAAAGCCGGGTAACCGGTTGTTTGATATTTCACACGCCGTGCAAAAGCACGCGGAAAGCGCCGGGTTTTCGGTGGTGCGCGCCTATGTGGGGCATGGGGTCGGAACGAATCTGCACGAAGAACCCCAGGTTCCGAATTTCGGCGAACCCGGCACGGGGCCGGAGCTTAAGGCGGGAATGGTTCTCGCGATTGAACCGATGCTGAATATGGGTGTTCATGACGTGAAGGTTTTAAGCGATGAATGGACAGTCGTTACGGCGGACGAGAAACTCTCCGCTCATTTTGAACATTCCGTCGCCATCACCGAAGATGGCCCGGATATTTTGAGCTTGGCCGCATGAGGAGACCACGCCGACAGGGGAGCAGGAAGCAGAGAAAGCGCGATCAGGCCGAGCGCGAGGAAAGGGCTCCAAAGGAAGGCGTGATAGAGGTGGATGGAATTGTCGTGGAGCCTCTGCCGAACGCAATGTTTCGCGTTGAACTCGAAGGCGGCCACAAGGTGTTGGCCCACATCTCTGGGAAAATGCGGATGCACTTTATCCGGATTCTCCCGGGGGACAACGTCAAGGTAGAGCTATCCCCTTACGATTTGACCAGAGGGCGGATAACGAGTCGATACAAGTAGATGTCTCAAATGAGATTTGGAGTCAGGAAATGAAAGTGAGAAGTTCCGTCAAGCCGATGTGTGACAAGTGCAAGGTCATCCGCCGCAAGGGTGTCGTGCGCGTCATGTGCTCGAACCCCAAGCACAAGCAGCGACAAGGCTGAAGCGGCGGCAGGGAAATAAAGGAGAACGCGTATGGCCCGTATTGCCGGAGTGGATATTCCCAATGAAAAGAACATCAACATCGCTCTGACGTATATCTTTGGAATCGGGCGGACTTCCGCGAACAAGATAGTGGAAGAAGCGAATATCAATGCCGTCTCCAAGGTGAAGGACCTCACCGAAGCCGAGGTGCAGACCTTGCGCGAGATTATCGAACGCGGCTATGCGGTGGAGGGCGACTTGAGGAGCAGGGTGACCATGAACATCAAGCGATTGATGGACATCGGCACCTACCGTGGTCTCAGGCACCGTCGCGGACTGCCCGTACGCGGGCAAAGAACCCACACGAACGCGCGAACCCGCAAAGGACCGCGCAAGACGGTGGGCGCAAAGAAAAAAGACAACTGATTTTTTGAATTCGTCTCTCATCAGGTAGGAGATTTCAATTGGCGCAAGCGGGCAGAGGAAAACGCGGTGGAAAGCGCCGTCGTGAGCGAAGAGCCATCGGCAAGGGGCAGGCTCACATATTGGCGACCTTCAATAACACCATGATCTCGATTTCCGACACGGGCGGGAACGTGGTTTGCTGGTCGACGGCCGGTGGACAAGGCTTCAAGGGTTCTCGGAAAAGCACGCCTTTCGCCGCGCAGATGGCTGCTGCGGATGTCGCCAAAAAAGCGTTGGACCTGGGCGTGACTTCGGTGGAAGTATACGTGAGTGGTCCCGGTTCCGGTCGTGAGGCAGCAATTCGCTCGCTGGCCGCGGCGGGGCTCGAGGTGAGTCTCATTCGTGACGTTACGCCTATTCCCCACAATGGTTGTCGTCCGCGCAAGCGGCGTCGGGTATAGGTCAAGGCAAGAGGGAGTTTGAATTTTGGCGCGATACAAAGATTCGGTTTGTCGGCTTTGCCGAAGAGAGGGGATGAAGCTCTTCTTGAAGGGTGATCGCTGCATCGGCGATAAATGCTCTTTCGAGAAACGGAGCTTTCCGCCGGGGCAGCATGGCGCGGCGCGTACGCGGGGGAAGCTGAGCGAATACGGGATGCAGCTTCGCGAGAAACAAAAGGCGCGCCGGGTGTACGGCGTACTGGAGAAGCAATTCCGGCTTTATTACAAAGAAGCCGTACGGCGCAAGGGCGTCACCGGCGACAACCTGTTTTCACTGCTCGAATCCAGGCTCGACAACGTCGTGTTCCGGGCCAGTTTCGCGGATTCGCGCAATCAGGCGCGTCAACTGGTGATTCACAACCACATTCGGGTGAACGGCAGGAAGGTGAATCGCCCGGCGTTCGTCGTTCGCAAGGGCGACGTCGTCGAGATTAAAGAGAAAAGCAAGAAGAATGGGTTTATCGTGCAAAGCGCGGAAAAAGGGAAAGTACGCGGCGCTCCCGCCTGGCTCGATGTGGACCATGCTGATTTTCAGGCGCGCGTCCTGGAGCCGCCAAGTCTGGTTGACTCCCAGATTGACATCAACGTGCAGCAGATTGTGGAACTGTATTCCAAATAAATAACGAGCTCGTTTCGACCAACTTGTTTCAAAAAGTGGTCAACCGCCAAACGGAGGACCAATAGAAATGACAGCCACTGCTGATCTGGTCAAACCCACCGGCCTGGAGCCTCAGCCGGAAAGTTTGACCGATACTTTCGGCCGTTTTATCGCCGAGCCCCTGGAACGCGGGTATGGCGTTACGCTGGGCAATGCGCTCCGCCGCGTGATTTTGTCTTCACTTCAGGGAGCCGCTTTCACGGGTGTGCGCATCGAAGGCGTATTTCACGAGTTTTCGAGTATTCCGGGCGTCATGGAGGATGTGACGGAAATCATCCTGAATCTCAAGGACGTCGTCATCGAGGTGGAATCGGATACCTTTCCGGTTCACATGCATTACCAACATGCAGGATCCGCCGGCGTGTTCAAGGCGGGAGACATCGCAGCCCCCTCGGGCGTAAGGGTACTGACACCCGACATCGAAATCGCCAACATGAACGATGAAGCGGAACTCGACGTGGAACTCGTTGCGAACATCGGCCGTGGCTACGTTCCCGCAGAGAGAAACGTGGATTTGGCCCTCGGCCCTCAGTTCATCCCGATGGATTCCATCTTCTCTCCCATCCGCCGCTGCACATTCCAGGTGGAGAAGGCCCGGGTGGGCGACATTACGGATTACGACAAGCTGATACTCGACGTGGAAACGAACGGAACCATCGCCCCCGTGGATGCAGTTGCCTACGCGGCGAAGATTCTGAAGGACAATCTCCAGATATTCATCAACTTCGAGGAAGAGATTGTGCCCCAGGCGCCGAAGGTGGATGAGCGCAAGCAGCGGATAGTGGAGAGCCTGAGCAGAAGCGTGGAGGAACTCGAGCTTTCGGTTCGCAGCTATAACTGCCTGAAGAACGCGCGGATCCGTACGCTGGGCGAGTTGGTGCAAAAGACCGAAACCGAGTTGCTGAGAACCAGGAACTTCGGGCGCAAGAGTTTGAATGAAATTCGTGATATTCTCACGGGTATGGGTTTGTCTCTCGGAATGGATTTAAGTTATATGGATCTTACGCCCCGCGATATCAGCGGGCAGGACGATTCCGAACAAGAATAGGACATAGATAGATGCGGCACCGATGGCATGGCAGAAAACTGGGACGCACCTCGAAGCATCGCGATGCGATGACGAGGAACATGGTCACTTCTCTCATCGACGAGGAGAGGGTGCGGACAACGCTGGCGAAGGCCAAGGAGGTTCGCCGCCACGCCGAACGCATCATTACCAAGGGCAAGAAAGGCACGCTCCATGCGCGGCGGCAGGTGGCCTCTTATCTCAAAACCCCAGCCGCGGTCGCCAAACTCATGGATACCATTGCACCTAGATATGCGGAGCGCCCCGGCGGCTATACCCGGATACTGCGTCTCCCTCCGCGGCAAGGAGACGCCGCGCCCATGGCGCTTCTCGAGTTGATCGATAGAGACACCACCAGGGAACAGGAAAGGCAGGAACGCCGCCAGAAGAGAAGAGAGGCGCAAGGGGAATCGTAGGAAACCCGATATGAGAGACTCCAGAAAGGAGAGCCGCCGAGGCTCTCCTTTTTTGTTTGTCCTGAAATGAAGTGGAGACCGAACCATTGGCTGATTCAAGAGGACGCCCGGATGCGGATGGCTGTTTCGTATGCGGCCCCGCGAACCCGATTGGCTTGAAAATTGTTTTCCGGCTGGACGGCGACGTCTGCCGCGCCGAGTTCACGCCGCAGACTGTCCACCAGGGATACGACGGCGTGACGCACGGCGGCATCGTCTTCAGCGTTCTCGATGACGTCATGGCGAACTGGCTGTTTCTCAAAGGAATGCGCGCCTACTCGGCGAGAAGCGAAATCCGCTACCGCGACCCCCTGCCGGTCGGTACTCCCCTGCTGCTCGAGGGAAGGCTGAAGAAGAAAAAGGGCAGGTTCGTCGTCCTGGAGGGAATAGCGACCAGGGCGGAAGACGGCCGGGCCGTCGCCGAGGCGGAAAGTACGTTCCATGTCGTGGAAGAGGAGGCGGAGGATTCATGAAAATCGGGCTCCTCAGGGAAATCAAACAGGATGAATACAGGGTCGCCTTGACGCCCGGAGCCGTGGAGGCTCTCGTGGAGGCGGGCCACGACGTGATGGTGGAAAATGGCGCAGGCCTCGACGCCGGTATCGCGGATGCGGAATACGAGGCGGTGGGTGCGCGCATCGTCCCGTCCGCAGAGGAACTCTGGGCGGAGGGGGAGATGATCGTCAAGGTCAAAGAACCCCTGGAACCGGAGTTTCCGTCGATGCGCGAGGGGCAGATTCTGTTCGCTTTTTTACATCTGGCCGCCTGCCAGCCCCTTGCGCGCGCGATAGCTGAGAGCGGAACCTATGGCGTCGCGTTCGAGACGGTGACTTCGCCAGACGGCGTTTTGCCGATTCTGCAACCCATGAGCGAGATAGCGGGCAGGATGGCCGTTCAGGAAGGGGCCAAGTATCTCGGGAAAAACCTAGGGGGCCGCGGCGTTCTGCTGGCCGGGGCGCCGGGCGTACCCCGGGGGAACGTGGTCATCCTCGGAGCGGGTATCGTGGGGAAGAACGCGGCCAAAATAGCGGTCGGCATGCACGCGGGCGTCACTGTGTTCGACATCAATCATGCGCGTCTCGAGTATATTGACGATATTTTCGATGGCCGGGTCAAGACGCTGGTATCCACGCGCTTCACCATACGCGAAGCCCTGCGCGAAGCGGATCTGGTTATCGGCGCCGTTCTGGTGCCGGGCGGGCGCACGCCGGTACTGGTGTCGCGCGAGATGCTGCGGGAAATGAACGCAGGCGCTGTCATCGTGGACGTGGCGGTGGACCAGGGCGGTTGCGTGGAGACGATACGCCCCACCTACCATTCGGATCCCACCTACCTCGTTGAGGGCGTCGTTCACTACGGCGTAGCGAACATGCCGGGGGTCGTCCCTCGCACGAGCACCATCGCGCTCTCGAACGCGGTGCTGCCCTACGCCCTGGAACTGGCCAACTCAGGCTTGAAAGAAGCGGTCGCGCGCAATCCGCACCTCGCCGATGGCCTGAACGTGGCTGAGGGGCACATCACCCACGCGGGCGTGGCGCAAGCCTTAGGCATGAAGAGCGCAAGCGCCCGGGAGGTGCTCGCCTAGCCGTCTTCTGCGGTAGAAACACTTGCGTTTTCAGATGATTTCTTGATGAGGTCCAGCACGAAATTCCCCTGGATTTCCAGGTGCCTGATCACCAGGCGCTCGGCGCTTCTCCCGTCGCCATCGAGTATGGCCTGGAGAATTTCCTCGTGCTCGGCCATGGAGTTATCCAGACGCCCGGGCGCATGGAGCGTCACCACGCGGGTCTTCATGATCTGCTGCCGGAGGTTCCCGATGAGTCCCTGGAGTCTCGAGTTCTCGCAAGCGCTCGTGATGTGGCGGTGAAAATCACGGTTCGCCGCCCAGTAGGCGTCCACCTCGCCGCGCTCATGATGGTGCTTCAACTGCTCGAAAAACGCATGTAGCTTTTCGTTCGCCCTTCCCTCGTGGAGGTTCGGGGTCGCGAGGCGTGTGGCGAGGCCCTCCAGCACGCTGGTGATGGCGTAGATGTCCAGAACCTCATCCTCGCTCACGAGACTCACGTGCGCCCCCTTGTGCGGGACGACGGTGATGTAGCCTTCTGCTGCGAGTTCCCGGAAGGCTTCGCGGAGCGGCGTTCTGCTCACGCCCATCGACTCGGTGAGCGTCGTCTCGACAAGCTTGTCTCCCGGCTGGAAGATGCCGCTCAGGATGGCGTCTTTAATCTGCTCCGACACCATCTTGCTCAGGGATTTTGGTTTTTCGATCTGAACGCCCGGTATCCGCACCTCAATCCCCCTATGAGTCCTTACACAGGATCAACGGCCAGATGCCGGAGAGGTTTCTGAAGGTATCCATGCTCAACGCCTCACACCACGCCATCTTCCCGAAGGGTGTTTCTTTGCGCCTCATCCATGCCGAGGACGGATTCGAGCACCTCTTCGGTGTGCTGGCCGAGCGAGGGCGGGGGCGTCCGTACGGCGCCCGGGGTTTCGGATAGCTTGATGGGCACACCGGTCACCTTCGTGGGGCCGGCGACTGGCACGTCGACGTCCACCACCATCTCGCGCGCGAGAATCTGGGGTTCGTTCAATACTTGCTCGAGGTTGTTTATCGGGCCGCACGGGATGCCTGCGTCCCGCAGGGAATCGAGCGTTTCTCCCACCGTCTTCTCCGCGAAGAAGGCGTCGAGAATCTCCTGCAGCTCCAGGCGGTTGTTCACCCTGTCTTTGTTGATGGCGAATTTTGGGTCTTCCTTGATCTCCCCCAGCCCCATCGCGTCGCAGAATCTCCGCCACAGGCTGTCGTTGCCCACGCCCAGGTTGAAGTATCCGTCCTTGCACTCATACGTTTCGTACGGCGTGATGGAGGGATGCTTGTTCCCCCGCCTCGGCGGAAGCTTTCCGGTCGCGAAGTAGTTGTTCGCATGGTAGGTGAGCAGGGCCACCTGCCCGTCGAGCATGCCGACGTCGACCATCTGCCCCACGCCCGTTTTCTCGCGGTGGTAGAGCGAGAGCAGAACCCCCTGGGCGGCGAGCATTCCCGCCGTGATGTCCGCGATGGATGCGCCCACCTTGCTGGGCGGTGCGTCGGGCTCTCCCGTTAGGCTCATCACCCCGCCCTCGCCCTGGATGACAACGTCGAAGCCGGGCTCGCTTTTCCGGGGACCGGTCTGACCGAAGCCCGAGAGCGAGGCGAATACCATCGAGGGATTGAGCCGGTGGATCTCCTCCCAGGAGAATCCGAGCTTATCCAGCGTGCCGGGCCGGAAGTTCTCCACGATGACGTCGCTGTTGCGAATCAGATCCCGCAGAATCTCCTTGCCGCGTTCGTCCTTCAAGTTGAGCGTGAGGCTTTTCTTGTTGCGGTTAATCGAGATGAAGTACGCGCTCACCCCGTTCAGAAAAGGGGGCCCCCAGCCTCGGGTGTCGTCCCCGCCGTCGGGATGTTCGATCTTGATGACCTCCGCGCCCATATCGCCCAGCATCATGGTGCAATAGGGGCCTGCGAGAATTCGAGTCAGGTCGACTACCCGGATGCCTTCCAGTGGTCCAGCCATGAAAGTGTCGCTCCATCAAATTCGGATGAGTGATATCAGCACGCCGGCC
Organism: bacterium; assembly: GCA_965213625.1. GTDB lineage: Bacteria > UBA8248 > UBA8248 > UBA8248 > UBA8248 > Bin107. The sequence goes on along the minus strand of CBDBZU010000004.1, from coordinate 3,918,142 downwards.
GCGATCGCCGAGCCGATGACGCCCGCCACGTTGGGGCCCATCGCGTGCATGAGCAGAAAATTGCCCGGATTCTCGTCGGCGCCCACCTTCTGGACGACGCGGGCCGCCATGGGAACCGCGCTTACGCCCGCAGCGCCGATGAGGGGGTTGATCGGCGTACTGCTGAAGGCGGCCATGATCTTGCCGAAGATCACGCCGGTGGCCGTGCCGATGCCGAAGGCGATGAAGCCGAGCAGGAGAATGCCGATGGTCTCCCACTTGAGGAAAGTCTCGGCCGTCATCGAAGCGCCCACGGAGACGCCTAAGAATATCGTCACGATATTGAGCAGGGCATCCTCCGAGGTCTTCAAGAGCCTCTCGACGACCCCGCACTCACGAAAGAGGTTCCCGAGCATGAGCATCCCGATAAGGGGCGCCGCCGAGGGGAGTAGCAGGCCCGTGAGCAGCGTCGTGATGATGGGAAACAGGATGCGGACGGGTTTTTCGATAACTTTTAGCTGCATCATCTCCCGCGAGCGCTCCTCGCTGTTGGTGAGCGCCTTCATGATGGGAGGCTGGATCATCGGCACGAGCGCCATGTAGCTATAGGCGGCCACGGCGATGGGGCCGAGCAGGTGGGGAGCCAGCTTGGACGCAGTGTAGATGGCCGTGGGGCCGTCCGCCCCGCCGATGATGCCGATGGCGCCCGCTTCCGAGAGGTTGAAGCCCAGGAATATGCTTCCGAGCAGGGTGGCGAAGATGCCGAATTGCGCCGCCGCACCCAGGAGCAGCGTCTTGGGGTTCGCCAGCAGCGGGCCGAAATCCGTGAGCGCCCCGATGCCCATGAAGATCAGGGGCGGGAATATGCCCGCCTTCACCCCGAAGTAGAAGTATTGGATGAGGCCGCCTTTATCGAATATGCCGGTTTCAGGCAGGTTCGAGAGCAGCATGCCGAAGCCGATGGGCACGAGGAGCAGGGGCTCGAAACCCTTCTGGATGGCCAGATAGAGCAGGAGGCATGAAATGGCGAGCATGAGGACGTCGCCGAAGCCCAGCGCCGAAAACCCGGTGAGAGAGATGAAATCGGCGACCGAAGAGAACAGTTGGCTCATGATATCTCCATGAGCAATTGGGAGGCTTCCACCTTGTCGCCTTTGTGCACATGAACCGCCTGAACGACGCAGTCCGAATCCGCCTGAATCACGTTCTCCATCTTCATGGCCTCGAGGATCAAAAGCGTATCGCCTGCGCCTGCCGAATCACCCGGGGCGACCGCGACGGATAAAACCACGCCTGGCAGGGGGGCGAGTATCTTCCCGCCGGAGTTCACCGGCGTGGGCGAGGGCTTGCGCGCGGCGGATGGACGGGGGGCGGAAGGGACGGTCTTCTCCTCTTCCTCCACCCCGACGCGATGCGTCTGCCCGTCTACCGTGACCTCGAGTTCATTCGAGCCGAGGTCGCGCTCTACGCTCACCGCGTAGCGCTTGCCGTTGATGGTCAGATGGAAATTTCTCACCGGCGCCTCCGCTGGCGGAGATGTCCTGCGCGGGCGGTTCGCGCCCAGACGGAATTTGCATTCCGGCGCACCGGGGGAACGTATACCTCGGGCGCTTCGGTTTCCAGAAAATACCCGGCGGCGGCCGCGAGGACGACGTCCAGGTCGCCGTTATCGGGCGCAGTCTCCTGCTTCATCGCGTCCGCACCGGCTTCCCGCCGCTTTGAGCCGACGAATTTCTCCAGAAGCAGGATGACCACCATCAGCACGACCAGGGAGCCGAATACGACGCCCATGCCGATGATCGTCAGCATAATTGCGGGCATGAATGATTCCACGGTGAAATCCTTTTCCTTACAGCGGAATGTTTCCGTGTTTTTTTTCCGGCCGCTCCTCGCGCTTGTGCGCGGTCATCTCGAGAGCCCGGATGAGCGCGCTTCTCGTCTGGCGCGGCTCAATGATGACGTCCACGAGGCCGTATTTCGCGGCCGTGTAGGGCTTGGCGAAAAGTCTGCGGTATTCCGCTATCTTCTCCTGGCGGACTTTCTCTGGGTCCTCGGCCTCGCCGATCTCGCGCCGGAAGATGATGTTGGCCGCGCCCTCGGGACCCATCACGGCGATCTCGGCGAACGGATACGCGAGAACGCGGTCGTAGCCGAGGCCGAACCCGCTCATCGCGATGTAGGCGCCGCCGTAGCTCTTGCGGACGATGAGGGCGATTTTCGGCACGTTCGCCTCGCTGTAGGCGAAGAGCACCTTGGCCCCGTGGCGGATGACGCCGCCGTATTCCTGCTGGGTGCCGGGCAGATAGCCGGGCACGTCCACGAAGTTGACGAGGGGGAGGTTGAAGGCGTCGCAGAAGCGCACGAAACGCGCGAGCTTGTCGGAACTGTCGATGTCCAGGACGCCGGCGAGGTGCGTGGGCTGGTTCCCCACGACGCCGACGGGCCTTCCCTTGAGACGCGCGAACCCGACGACGATGTTTTTGGCGAATTCCGCATGAACCTCCAGGAAATCTCCGTCATCGAACACGTTGGTTATCAGGTCGCGAACGTCGTAGGCGGTCGTGGCCTCCGCCGGTATGATGCCGTCGAGCTCGGGGTTTTCATCCGGCGGCCACGCGGGCGTATCGGACAGGGGAGGATCGTCGAGATTGTTCGAGGGCAGGAAGGAAAGCAGCTTTTTCACCATCTCGAAGCATTCACGCTCGTCACTGGCGAGAAAATGCGCGTTCCCGCTCGTCGAGCAATGCACTGCGCCGCCGCCCAATTCCTCGACGGACACGTCTTCTCCCGTCACCGCCTTGATGACTTCCGGCCCGGTGATGAACATCTTGCTCAGCCCGTCGACCATGAAGACGAAGTCCGTGATGGCGGGTGAGTAGACGGCCCCGCCCGCGCAGGGGCCGACGATGATCGATATCTGGGGGATCACGCCCGAGGCCTGTGTGTTGTTGTGGAAGATTTGCGCGTAGCCGTGAAGCGCCAGGACGCCCTCCTGGATGCGCGCGCCGCCCGAATCGAGGATGGTGACGATGGGCGCGCCCGCCTTCATGGCGAGTTCCTGCATCTTCACGATTTTTTCGGCGTGCATCTCGCCCAGCGAGCCGCCGAGGGCGCCGAAATCCTGCGAGGCCACGAAGACGAGCTGGCCGTTCACGTATCCGCTGCCGGTGATGACGCCGTCGCCTGGGGAGCGGCGCGCATCCATCCCGAAATCCGTCGAGCGCGTTTCGACGAAAAGGTTGATCTCGGAAAAACTCTCAGGCTCGAGCAGCAGGTCGATACGCTCTCTGGCGGTCAGCTTCCCCTGCTTGTGCTGGCGCTCTTTCGCCGCCTCGCCGCCCAGCGCCTTCGCCCGGGCGGTCAGCTCCTTCAGTTCATCTATCGGGTCCGGTCGATTCGGATCAGGCGGCAATGCGCTTCTCCTAAAGTGTATATTGCATACAATCAGCTTTGGATTGCAAAGTCAAGGGTTTCTGAGTGCGCCGGGAGGCATTTTCGGGAGAAAACCGGTGTGGAGGGGAGTCTTCTTGGAACCACTGATGCCCTCATCCTGGGTAGGCGAGTATGCGTCGTATCGAAGGATGGGGGTACGGGGTTCCGGGATGAGGGCGTCAAGCGTTCTGCGAAGCTCGAAGTCGGGCTGGTGGGTCAATCCCAACAGGCGACCCCTAGACATCCCCTGGAATGGCGACCGTAGGGACAGGCCCCTGTGGCTGTCTTCACGTGTTGGTTGCTATCATCCCGTAGGGACAGGTCGTGACCTGTCCTGCCTTCCGTGGTGATCCTTCGTCAGGACAGGCACGGAGGCCTGTCCCTACACCCCCTCGCGTCAATTTTCCCTCCCCCTCCTCGTTCCTGCGCAGCCCGCAAACCCTCCCTCCCCGGTCGGGTTTCACCTCACCTTGAGTAGCCGCCGAAGGCGGCGTATCGAAGGGGCCTGTCCTGAGCCTGTCGAAGGGCGATATCCGCGCCCGCCGGAGAGATACGCCGCTTTTGACCCTCTCTCCTCGGCCGGGTCAAACCTTCGATACGGCGCATGCGCGCCTACTCAGAATGAGGTCGAGAAGGTGGCCATACAAGACGAGAATTAAACGCCCTCGCTCCCAAGGCCGGCTTTTCAACAACCCCAGATGCGGCCCCTACACACGACATCCGCCGGAGTCGGCTAAGACGCCATTTCCCACTCGGGGATTCCGGCGTGGAGGAGTTGCCCCGGTAGCTGGCGGTCGAGGACTTTCTCCGCGTGGGCGACGGCCTCGAGTAATTTCGGCAGGTCGACGCCCGTCTCGATCCCCATCTCGTGGAGCATGTTGATCGTGTCCTCGCTCGAGATGTTGCCGGTGGCGCGCGGCGCGAAGGGGCAGCCGCCCAAGCCGCCGATGGAGGCGTCGAACGTATCGACGCCGGCTTCCAGGCCCGCCAGCAGGTTGGCGAGGCCGGCTCCCCTCGTGTTGTGGAGGTGGAGCGCGTAGCGGACGGAGGGGAATTTGTCGCGGATGTGGTTGGTGAGCCTCTTGATTTCGGCCGGGTTCGACATGCCCACGGTATCGGCCAGGCCGATTTCCTCACAGCCCATGTCCACGTATTCGCCGACCACCCACTCGACGTCCTCATCGGAGATGCGCCCCTCATACGGGCAGCCGAAGGTGGCGACCACGCCGCCCCTGAGCTTGAGGCCCGCATCCTGCGCCATCCTGGCCACTTCGCGGGCGACGCCTAGCATTTCCTTTCGGCTTGCGCGAATGTTCTTCAGGTTGAACGTCTCGCTGGCGGCGACAAACAGCATGACGCCGTCCAGTTCGCATTCGAGGGCGCGCTCCATGCCGCGGACGTTGGGAACGAGGGCCTCGTACTCGGCGTCGGGGCTGCGCTTACAACCCGCCAGCACCTCCTGCGCGTCCCTGAGCTGCGGGACGTGTTTGGGACTCACGAAACTCGTCACCTCGATGCGGCGGACGCCCGCGTCGGTGATGGTGTCCAGAAGCCTTATCTTGTCTTCGGGCGTGATGTAGGTTTTTTCGTTCTGGAGGCCGTCCCGCGTGCCTACCTCGACGATATCGACCTTCGTGGGGAACCTCATCGGGTTCATTCTCCTGCGCAAGTAGGGATTGTTCTCGTTATACGGCGGCCCTGGCTATCTTCTCGACGCGCGCGGGAATGCCTTTGGCCCCGTGCCCGGGCGTATCCGCCAGCGTGAACTCACCGCCCGAAATGGAGTGGCTCCACTCGGCGTATGGCTCCTCATCGAGCAGATGGGCGAGTTCGTGCGCCCTGTCCGCAACATCGAGAGACAGCGCGAGGGCGAAGCCCGCCGATTTGGCGATGTAGGATTCATAGGGCGAACTGAGCAGGGCAGGCTTGCCTGCGGCGTCGAACACCCGCGCCACTTCCCAGGCGTTCCGGGGGCCGCCGAATTTCGCGATCTTGATGAGGCCGATATCGACGACATCCGCGTCGACGAGGCGGCGCGCGTCGTCGATGGAGAACAGCGACTCATCCAGGGCGACCTGCATCCCACGGGCGCGAATTTCCCTGAAAACGTCGAGGCATTTTTCTTCTGAAGGAAGCACGGGCTGCTCGAAGTGCTCGAGGTCGATCGCGATCATCCTGTCCGTGAAGCGCAGGGCCTCCTCGGGCGTGAAACCGCCGTTGGCATCTGTCCTCAGCTTGATGTCGGGGCCGAATCGCTGGCGCAGCCTTTCGATGCGCTCGGCGTCCGCCTCCATGTCGACGCCCGATTTCACCTTGAGGGTCTTGACTCCTTGCGCCACGAGCGGTTCGGCCTTCTTGACGGCTTCATCGGGAGGGAGGAGGCCGATGGGGGCATCAAGCGTGACGGTGTTTCTCTTGTGCCCGCCGAAGACTTGCGAGAAGGGCGCCTGGCTGGTTTTGGTGGACAGGTCGACCGCGGCGATTTCGAGAGCGGTGCGCGCGGCGCCCATTCCCTTGAAATCCACCGTCTCATCGAACGCGGCGAGCAGCTCATCCGCCTCCATTCCCCTTACGCGTGGGGCGGATTCGCGGAGTGCGGCCGCCATCTCCGAACCGGTATCTTTGGTGATGTACATCAGAGGCGCCGCCTCGCCCCAGCCCTCTTCGCCTGCGTCGTTCGTGAGGCGGACCACGACGCGCTCAAGCAAAGACGCGCCACCGTAGCGGTTCCTGGATCCCTGATCGACTTCCACGGCGGTATCCCAGACCGTTATCTCCTGAATTGGCATAAACCTATCTCCTGTGTGAACGGAAGGCCGGGGCCTTGTTGATTGAGGGGTTTTTGAAAAAGCCCTTACTCTAATGATTCGAGGTATGCAGCCGACCGGGTAGGGCGTTCGACTCTGATTTGTAGGGGTCGCATATATGCGACCCATGCGGACGGACCAAAAACCACGCTCATGGCAATATCCCCCCGCCCGAATCGCGTCCATGACCCCCAAAGGGCGGATATCAAATCACGGGTCGCATATATGCGACCCCTACATCCCTCTCTCGTTATTTCCGCCCAATCGGGTCTGACACCGAAATGACGACGGTGATGAATTCCGACCTGTCCCTACAAAACCATCGCACTCCCAACGAGGACTTTTTCATCGGGCATTCCCCTCGGGATGCCCGACACCTCAAGGGGGGAGGGATTGTATTGTCTCCCCCCTCATCCGCACTCCGCCCCTTCGTCTCCTTCGGGCAACGCTCATTCGGGCGCATAGATGCGGATGTCCGGCAGGGTGCGGTACGCCTCATCGCAGTCCAGCCCGTAGCCGACCACAAAATGGTTCTCGATGGTGAAGCCCACGTGGTCCGCCTGGATATCGACTTCCCGCCTCTCAGGCTTGTCCATCAACACGCACGTCCTAAGCGTTGCGGGGCGCTTATCTCCAAGAATATCCAGGGTTTTCGAGAACGTGTGCCCCGTATCGAGAATGTCGTCGATGAGCAGCACGTTCCGCCCCTCGATGTCGCCCAGGTGTCTGGCGTCGATCTCCACCCGGCCCGTGCTTTGCGTTCCGTCCCCGTAGCTCGAGGCCGTGAGGAAGCCGAGCGTGGTGTTGCGCTCAAGGGCGCGGGCCAAGTCGACGCCGAAGATAATCGCGCCTTTCAGTATCATGACGACGTGGATCGGCCCGGCGGGCTGCACCGCGTTGATCTCGGCGGCGAGCTCCGTAAGGCGGCTCTGGATGTCCGCTTCCGGTATCAGTATCTCGGTTGCAGGCATCATCTACTCGAGCACGGCCAGTAGAAGGCCCTTCAGGTCCTCCTGGGTCGAGGGGACCGGGTTCGTGTTGACCTGGTGGCTTTCCGCCGCGTCCTTCGCCAGGACGTCCAAATTCTCGTTCACGACGTCCGCCTCCCTCAAGCTGCCCGGTATGCCGATGTCCGTGTTGAGTTCGCGGATGGCGTCTATCGCCGCCTCGGCCGTGTTCGGGGCGCCTTCTTTCAAGAGCGGCGCCATGCGCGCGTAGGCCTCCCGCATAACGGGGAGGTTGAACTCCATGACGGGCGGCAGGAAGATGCCGTTCGCCGTGCCGTGATGCAGCCCGTGGTAGGCGCCGAGCGGATGCGCGAGCGAGTGCACGATGCCGAGTCCCGTGTTGGTGAACGCGCGTCCCGCCAACATGGCCGCAAGCGATATGCCGTCGGCGGCTTCCGGGTCGGACGGGTCGTCCACGTAGGTTCTCCCGTGCTTTCCGATATAGGTGATCGACTGAAACGCAATCGCCTCCGTCCAGGGGTTGGAGGCGGGCGAGCCGACCGATTCGATGGCGTGGGTCAGGGCGTCCATCATCGCGCCTGCGGCGATGTGGGAGGGAAGCTTGGCCAGGAGCGCGGAGTCGACGACCGCGAGTTTCGCGAAGAGCGTGTCGTCCGCCAGGACGGTTTTGATCATGAGCTTCATGTCCGTGACGATGGAACTCATGGTGACTTCGCTGCCCGTGCCCGCCGTGGTGGGAACGGTGATGAGCGGCGGGCCGGGCTTCGTGGCCTTGCCGCGTCCATAGTAGTCGCTCGGCACGCCGCCGTTCGCGACAATGGCGAGAGTCGCCTTGGCGGTGTCCATCGTGCTGCCGCCGCCCGCGGCGATGAAGCCGTCGCATCCTTGGCTGTTGAAGAAATCACGCGCCGCGAGGATGCTGGCGTCCGAGGGATTCGCCTCGGCCTGATCGTAGAACTGGTAGTCGATAGAGCCGTCTTCGAGGCCCTTGATGACCGAATCGAGCGCCCCGCTCGACGCGAGTCCCGGGTCGGTGACGAGCATCGGTTTCGCCATCCCCAGGCCCTTCGCTTCCCCTCCGATTTGGGTGGCTTCTCCGCGGCCGAAGCGGACGCGCGGGCCGGATGCAATCTGAAACGCTTTCACCATGAATACACTCCTTCGCTGCTCGTCTGAGGATTATTGGAATTTACGAAGCATGGATTCGTAATCTTTTTCCGTGTCGATGTCGAGAAAGATATCATCATTGGGCAGGTGGTGAAATACGATCGCCCCCGGAGATTCGTTTTCCAGTCTCCGGATGATTCCCCTGCCGCCCGCATCGCCGCTCGTCCGGAGCAATTCGTCTTTGAGTTCAGCTGAGAACAGCGTGGGGTTCCCGCGCCTGCCCCCGTAGGCCGGCGCCGCGACAAGGGCGTCGGGCCGGGACCTCTTATAAAGGGAAATCACCTCGTTCACGATTCCCGGCGTCAGCAGGGGCTGATCGCCCAGAACGAATAGATAGGCTTCGGTATCCTCTTTCGCCGCCTCGATTCCTGCGATCATGCTCGTGCTCTGGCCCTCGGCGTAGCGTGGGTTGTGCGCGAGGCGCACGTTCAGACCAGCCACGGCCTGTTTCACCATCGCCTCCTCATGGCCCGTCACGAGGATGACTTCTGTAACAGCGCTCGCGAGCACCGCTTTCGCCGTTTTGCGGACGACGGTCTCATCCCCGAGGGGCAGGAGGAGTTTGTTCCGCCCCAGGCGCTTCGAGAGACCTGCGGCGAGCAGGATCGCCGTGACGCGGCGCGCGTCCGCCATTGAAATTCTCCGTAACGAGAGAAAGGACTGAAGCCTGGTCGGCATGGTAAGTAGGCGGGCTTTTAGATGTCAATTCCAGGCGGGCGGGGTTGTTGAGAAAAGTCCTGTGAGTGGGTAAAGGCAACCCCCTTGAAAGGGAAACTCCATAGAGTCACCCCCCCTACCCCCCCCTTGTCCAAGGCTGTTGAAAAACCCTCGGCAAGCGAATTTGGGTTGCGCGAACGCCTTTGAAGTTCATTCCCCCTTGAGGGTCTGGCTTCCCGAGGGGAAAGCCAGACAGTGAACTGAGGGTGTAAGCCCGAAAGTGAACTGGTGGGGGGTATGATTCGGAGTGGCGATAAAACGCGATTCACCCCCCACCGCATCAGCCTTCGCAAAAAAAGCTCGGCTTCTGCGACTCCCCCTCAAGGGTCTGTTGAAAAACCCGGTGTTGGAAGCGGGCGTTTTGGCGGCTCACGCGGCGGCGGGGAGGCAGCCCAATTGGCGCGTGAGGGCGCCATGTGCGCGCAGCCGGCGTCTCCGGGCGGCACAGGCCGTCCAGAGGGCGAATATACGCGCCGCAAAAGCGGCGGCCAGCCGCTTGAGGTTCACCGCTATCGCCGTCAGGTAGGACTGGATCCGCATGTTCGCAAGGCCCCGGCGCACCGCCCGCCCCAGTCCGTGCCGGCTCTTCGCCTCGCCGTGGTAGCCCTCCGAGCGCCAACGGTGGCGGCCATAGAGACGCTTCTCCTCCTCCCCCCAGCGCGCATGCCGCCGACGCGCGCGCAACAGCGCCGGATACGCGTGCGGAATCAACACCGTCCTGCTCGTGCGCGACTTCGACAGACAATCCGCACGGAGCGCGCAGCCCGCGCAATCCCGCGTCTTCGATACATAGGAGCGCCCCCGCTCCGTCGCCTGCCGGGGGCGCAGCGTCTTGCCTCCCGGACACTTCACCACCTCGTTGCGCGCGTCGTAGTGGAACAACTGCAGCGGAACACGGCTCTGGCTGGGTTCCTTCTTCGCTGGTATCAGCGCTTCCACGCCCCGCCGCTCCAATTCGCCATAAACCTTCGAGTACGCGTAGCCCGAATCCGCCGTCACCATCTCCGGCGCGCGGCCCGACAACTCGCTTACCGCCTCTATATGGGACGCCATCATCTCACGCTCGTTCCGCGTCCCCTCCGTCACCGACACGTCGAGAACAACACCCCGCTCATCGTCCACCGCCGCGTGCTGCTTGTAGCTCGGCTCGAACCCCGCCCGCGCGCTCTTGCGCGCAAGCCGCGCGTCCGGGTCCGTCCGGCTCACCCGACCCCCGCCACCGCGGCCTCCTCCCTTCTTCTCCCCCTCATCATCGACGGGATTCTCCCGAATCACCTTCTCCGCGTGGTGCGCCGCCAGACTCTCCCAGCTCACGTCCGCGCGTATCAACGAGGCGTCCACGTGTACCACTTCCCCCTTCGCCACATTCGCCTCCAGGCAAGCCTGCACCGTGCGACGGAATATCTCCTTGAACCGAGCCTCCCCCCACCGCTGACGAATCCGCGTCAGGCTCGAATGATGCGGCAAATCCTCGTGCAGCCCGTACCCGATGAACCACCGGATCGCCAGGTGCGCACGCGCCTCGCGAAGCAGACGCCGGTCGTGTACGTAGCCCAGCAACATACCCGCAAGCATCAAGCGGAGCGCCACCTCCGGGTCGATCCCCGGTCGACCATTGTCCGCGCAATAGCAATCCGCCACCTCCTCACGAAGCCAACTCAAATCCAGTACGCGGTCCACGCGCATCAGGACGTGATCCTCGGGGATCAGCCGATCCAGCGAACCGGCCACGAACAAATCCATCTGCTCGCGCCTCTTGCTGCCTATCATCGAGGGAACTCCCATCTCGGGCGAGATAGTGTCATTACACCCAATCACAATGCCGGGGGTTTTTCAACAGCCCCCTCAAGGGGGGAGTGAACTTCAAGGCCCTCGAGAGATTAAACCCAACCTTTAAGGTGTTTTTCGACAAGCCCCTATCGGGGCGGACGCGCGGGTTCGCCCTTGCCATTCCGGCGAAAGGCGGGCGGGCGCGCCCCCAAGCCATTCCGTTGACAAGGATTCACCCCGACTCTAATATCAAAAGCGCTCAAAACCCACGAATTTTCCCAGATGAAACCCGGAAACGGGCAAGTCGTTTCGCCGGTTTTGGCCTGAATCAAAAGACGTGCTTCAAGCAGCGAATCGCAAGGATTCGAACAGTTCACCTATAGCGGTACATGCCGGAGGAGAATCACCATGGCGTACAAGAATCACGAAATCGTTGATCTCTCGCAAGACATCTACCAGGGACAGCCCGTGTTCGTGGGGCACCCCGAGACCTGGCGCTGGACGAACATGACGCACGAGGAAAGCGCCGCCAGCGGCCGCTTCAAGAGCGAGATGAGCTATTACTCGGGCATCATCCAGTTCTGCGAGCATGGCCCTACGCACGTGGATTCCATCAGCCATCTCGACCCCTCGCCCGATGCGCCGCACATCGACGAGATGAATTTCGATTCCTTCTACAGCCGGGGCATCGCGATTGATTTCGAAAACGTCGAAGACAACAGCTACATCGACGCGGACGACGTGAAGCGCAGGCTCGACCATTACAATTACGAGCTGAAGCCTGGCGATACGCTCCTCTACACGTATGGACACTTCAAGCGCCACCACCCGACGCCGAAGTACACGACGGCCTACGCAGGCTGGACGCGCGAAGCGGCCGAGTACGTCTACGGCGAGTGCGGGGCCATCAACGTGGGCACCGACGCCCCGAGTATGGACATGGCGACCAGCCCGGACTATCCCTGCCACCTCGTTTGCCGCGAACTGGGCCGCACGAACACGGAGAACCTGTGCAACATCGAGCTGGTGGTGGGCAAGGAGTTTCTCTACATTGGGCTTCCGCTCAAGATTACGGGCGGGTCGGGCTCGCCGATCCGGGCGATCGCCGTGCTGAACGCCTGATTCGGTTCACGCGAGGCAGACATGAAAGCCCTGGTGAAACAGGCGAAAGGGACCGGCAATATGGCGCTCCTGGACGTTGCGGAGCCTCACGCCGGACCCGGGCAGGTGAAGGTCAAAATCGCCCACGCCGGCATCTGCGGCACGGACGTGCACATCGCCTCGGGCGAGTTTTTTCACTATTTCCCGCCCCTGGTGCTGGGGCATGAGTTCTCGGGCGAGGTGGTGGAAACGGGCGCGGGCGTCGAGGGAATTCCGCTCGGCGCAAGGGTGACGGCCGAGCCCACGAAGTCCACGTGCCGCGCATGCCCGCACTGCATCTCGGGCCGCTACAACCGGTGCGAGGAGCGCGACATCGCGGGCGTGGTGAGCAACGGCGCGTTCACCGATTACGTGGTCACGCGGGCGGAGTCGATTCACCGCCTGCCCGATAGCGTGAGCCTCAAGGCGGCAGCACTCTCCGAACCCCTCGCGGTCTGCGTGCACGGCGTGTGTGAGCAGTGCAGCGTGCGCGAGGGAGATTTCGTGCTCATCATGGGGCCGGGCGCAATCGGCCTGGGCTGCGCGCAGGCGGCAATCGCCCACGGCGCGCGGGTGATGGTGGCCGGGACCGGGAAGGACGCGCACAGGCTCGCCCTCGCCCGCTCGCTCGGCGCGGAATGGACGGTGAACGTGGAGACCGAAAACGTCCTGGAGCGTGCTCTCGCGGTCACGAACGGCTGGGGGGTCGACTTGGGCGTAGAGGCGGCGGGGGCTCCCGGCGCTCTCGGGGTCTGCGTCGAGGCGGTGAAGAAGGGAGGCGAAATCCTCCAGGTGGGCCTGCCCGGAGCACCCGTTCCCGTTGATATGGACCGGCTGGCGTTCAAGGAGATTCGCCTGGTCGGCACCTTTGGGCAGAAGCGCTCCGCGTGGCTGCTGGCGCTCAAGTTGCTGGAAGAGGGCAGGGTCGACGCCGAGGCGATGGTATCCGATATGCTACCGCTCGATGAGTGGGAGAGAGGATTCGACATCATGGCGCGCGGGGCCGGGCTGAAAGTGCTCCTCGCGCCCATAGGGTAGGGGTTGCTGGGAAAGGCCTCTTTTATGGGGGTATAGGGGACGCCCCTCTCGACTGGAAAAGCAACCCCCCCTACCCCCCCTTGACAGGGGGGTAAGAAAAAAAAAACCTCGACGAGGAGGTGGAAGAAAAGCCCCCCTGACAAGGGGGGTTGGGGGGTTATTCCCTTAACAAAGGCTTTTCCAACAAACCCATAGACGAGGGTCTGGGAATGACGGCGCTTTTCCGGGAGACGCGTGGGTACCTCAACGACGCGGACCTGTTCAAAAATGAGAGATATTCGGACTAAACCGAAGCGTTCACTTTAGGGGATTTTTCACATGAGCATTGACGGAAAAGAATTCAGAACGGCCCTCGGCAGGTTCGCGACGGGCGTCACGGTCGTCACCGCGAAAACCGAAACCGAAGCGCGCGGCATGACGGCGAACGCGTTTTCCTCCCTCTCGCTCGACCCGCCGCTCGTCCTGGTGTGTTACGACAACAAGGCCTCGAGCCTGAAGATGGTGCAGGATGCGAAGAAGTTCGCCATCAATTTCCTGTCCGAGGAGCAGAAGGAAACTTCGGACTGGTTTGCGGGCAAGGGCAGGGACGCGGAGGATCAGTTCGCGGACATCCCGTATGAAACCGGGGAAAACGGATCGCCCGTGCTCACGGGGAACGTGGGCGTGCTGGAGTGCGACCTGCACGAGGAGCTTCCGGGGGGAGACCACACCATCGTCATCGGGCGCGTGACGCGCGTCCTGCTCGAAGACGAGGTGCGCGCCCCGCTTCTTTTCTACGGCAGCGGGTACCGGAAAATGGACATGGACGGTTCCTACGACTGATCCCCGAACCCGGCCCTCATTTCGCAAGGAGTTCCCTTGGCTTCGTATCGCGCGGTTGCGTTCGATCTGTTCGACACGCTCGTTGATTTCGACATCTCCCTTTTTCCGGTGGTGGAAATAGACGGCAAGGAGGAGAAGACCACCTCGAAGGCGGCTTATGACGCGCTTTACGACGGGGGATTCCTCGTGCCGAATTACCAGGCCTTCCACCAGCTCTGGATCCAGAACTCCAAAGAGGTGTGGGGCGAGCGTAACAACGACCCCGAACTCAAGGAGGTCCGCTCGATAGTCCGTTTCAGGCGTCTTATGGCGCTTCTGGTGTCGATTCCCGCACAAGACAGGGAGCGGGCCGCCCTGACGGCCCTGAACGCCCACATGTACGGCATCGAGAGTTCCGTCGTCTTCGATACGGACCGCCTCGACGTGCTGGGGCGGATAAAAGAAGCCGGTTTGCCGATAGCGCTCCTGAGCAATTTCGACCATGCGCCCACCGCCAGGCGGATTATCGACAAAAGGGGCATTACGCCGTATTTCGATACAGTGCATATCTCGGAGGATGAGGGTTTCCGGAAGCCGGCGGCGTCGCTGTTTCTAAAAGTGGCCGAAGAACTGGGTGTTGCGCCTGGTGAAGTGCTCTTCGTGGGCGATACGTTCGATGCCGATGTTACGGGGCCGCAGAGCGTGGGCATGCCGTGCGCCTGGCTCAACAGGAAGGGCGCGCCCGTGCCGGAGGGCTGTGAGCCGCCCGATTTCGAGATTGAGGATTTGAGGGAGACGCTTTCGATACTGGGTATTTAGGGGGTTGTTGGGTAGGCCTGATTACGTGGTTCGGTGTGTGTAATCGACAGACGCGAGAGGAGATACATTTCTCCCCTTGAGGGTTGTTAAAAAAGTTCCTTTCGGGGGTAGAGAGGACACCCCTTTCGACTGGAAAAGCAACCCCCCCTACCCCCCCTTGTCAGGGGTCAATTTCGAGCGATGAGCGAGAAATTGCGTACCGATGTGTTTCTCATCAATGGCTTATGCAAACGCTCGTTCCTCACTCGCGTTTGACCCCTGACAAGGGGGGGTAGGGGGGGTTGATTGCGACGAGGGGAGGCGGGGATTCGCGCGAAAACGGCCTTCCCGCAAAAGGCAATGCCTCCCGACGAAGAGATGAAAGATAAGCCCCCGACAAGGGGGGTACTCTCCTGGCAAAGGCTTTTCAACAACCTCTTATACGAGGATATCCGATTGTCCGTTCTGGCGCTTCAACATGTCGACGTGGAGAGGCTCTCGCTGCTCGAAGAGGTGCTCGCGCAGCGCGGCATTCCCGCGCGCTACCTGGCCCTCCACAAGGGGGAGCGTCTCCCGCACTCTTTGGGTGAGCTCGAGGACACCGAGGCGATTGTCGTCCTGGGCGGGCCGATGGGCGTTTACGAGGCTGAGAAATACCCCTGGCTGGCCGATGAGCTTCGTTTCCTGGGCGAGGTGCTTCATGCGGGATTTCCCGTTTACGGCCTCTGCCTGGGCGCGCAATTGATGGCGGCGGCGCTGGGCGCCCGCGTGTATCCGGGAGAGGAGAAAAAGGAGATCGGCTGGTTCCCGGTGGACCTGACGCCCGAGGCGCAGGGAGACCCGCTGCTGGGGGATGAGGAGGCGACCTTCCCCGTATTCCAGTGGCACGGGGATACGTTCGATATTCCTGAGGGCGCGGTGCATCTCGCGTCTTCCGCGCGGTACCCGAACCAGGCGTTCCGGTGGGGGGCGCGCGCCTACGCCTTCCAGTTTCACCTGGAAACCGGGATGGCGGACATCACCACCTGGCTGGAGGCGTTCGAGGGCGATATGGCCTCCCCGCGCTCGGACGCGGACCCCGAGGCGATATTACGCGATGCGCCGGAGCATCTCGAAACTTTGAACCGGCGCGCTGCGCGCTGGTTCGAGCGCTGGCTCGCCCTCGCGGGGCTTGTGGAATAATCCCACAATACCCACCCTCATCCCGAGTAGGCGCGAAGCGCCGTATCGAGGGAGAGGACTGGCTCGGGGCAGCCCTTCGATACGCGGCTTCGCCGCTACTCAGGGTGAGGGTTTGGGGTGTCGGCTACTTGATGTGAGGGGGGTAGAATCAAAGTCCACCTGAGGAGGGTTTTTCCACGTCCCCTCTCGGGTCTTACACGGCCTCCTTGAGTCTCCCGCCCTTGTCGGTAGGGGAGCGCTCCCCTAAGATGCGACTCCCTACGGGGGTCATTTTTTTTGATTTTCTGCATAAAGGAACCATTCATGGCGGAACCTGTACGCGGCGAAATCGTCGCCATCGGCACCGAGATGCTCCTCGGCGACCTCATCGACACCAACAGCGCCTTCATCGCAGACCAGCTCAAGTCGATAGGCGTCAATATGTTTTTCAAGACTACCGTCGGCGACAATCTGGACAGGATTGCGGGCGTCATCAAGCAGGCGCACGAGCGCTCCCAGGTGGTCATCACCACGGGCGGGCTCGGCCCCACGGTGGACGACCTGACGCGGGAGGCCTGCGCCAAGGTGATGGGCGTGGAGCTCGAATTCCGCCAGGACCTGTATGACTACATCAGCGCGTATTTCAGCCGCCGCGGCTTCCATATGAGCGACAACAACAAGAAGCAGGCCTACATACCCCAAGGCGCGACGCCCATCGAGAACCCGCGCGGAACGGCGCCTTGTTTCATGTGCGAGGACGAAAACGGGGTCATCATCGTGAGCCCGGGCGTGCCACACGAGATGCGCTACATCATCACCCAGTGCGCGGTGCCCATCCTGCAGGAGAAATTCGATTTGGGAGAGGTGATCCGCACGAAGGTCTTGAAGACATGCGGCCTCGGCGAATCGCGCGTGGACGAGATGATATCGGACCTGTTCCGCGAGTCGGTCAACCCGAGCATCGGCGTGCTCGCCCACCCCGGCCAGGTGGACGTGCGCATCACCGCGCGCGCGAAAGACATCGAAGAGGCGAACAACCTGATCGCGGGTCTCGAGGTGAAGGTGCGCGAGATTCTCGGCTCGGCCGTATACGCCACCGGGAACGCGACGCTCGAGGAGACGCTGGCGCGTGTGCTGGCCCAGAGCGGCAAGACCATCGCGATCGTCGAGTCGAACACGGGCGGGGCTTTGATCCAGCGGCTGAACGCCTGGCCCGAGCGCGTGCAGTTCTTAAAGCGCGGCGTCGTCGGCTTGCACGCTGAGGAACTCGCGCGCATGTTCGGCGTGGATGCGGGAGCAAGCCCTGAGGATTTCGCAAAAGCGCTCGCGGAGAGAATTCGTGAGGAATCCGGCGCCGACTTAGGGCTGGCCGTCTTCGGCCCCAATCCGCCGGAGAACATCGAACCCGAAAATTCCCGCCGCGCGCCCGCCCTGGGCGACACCCACATGGCGCTCGACACCGGAGACGACGCCTTCACCTTCTCGTCGAGCTTCGGGGGGAACGAGCAGTTCGTGCAATCGCGCGCGCCGATTTACGGGATGGAACTCGTGCGCCGCGCCGTGCTGGGCCTCGACCCGCTGGGGTGAAGCGGGAAACCTTAAGAGTTTCCAAACAATTCGATAAATATCGATAAATTCACGGGGTTATTCGATAAATTTCCGTAAATTAACGAGGGGAAATGCGGGAATTTGCGGGGAAATGCAGGGGTGGGATGCGTGCAATTGCGGGCAAATGCCTAGGCCTGCCCGTAGCGGCGGCGGCGCCTGTTGATGTCTTCGAGCTTGCGCGAGAGCTTCTCCAGCGTGCGGTTATCGCTCAGGTTCCCTTCGATGTGAATGTGGTAGACGTGGGTGTCGCCCCCGCCGCCGCCCGTCTCTTCGCGTATGGCGTCGCGGATGATGGGCCGCACGCCGCGCTGAAAGAAATCGATGGATTGCGGGTGGTTCACGTTCATGATGTGCTCGGGTCCCGACTCGCCCACGAGCCTGAGTGCTGAGCGCTTGACGAAACGCCCCGCCGCGTCGCCTTCATCCACTACTACGGGCAGCGCCCTCTTATAGGCGCCGTACAATCCACCGAAATACCGTTTCACCCCTTCCTGTGGCGAGATGCCCGCCTTTCCGGCCGCCCGCTGAATGAGCTGAAACGTGAGGCCTGCTTTTTCCAGCAATGGGGGGTCCACGCTCATCCGGCCTTCGTAGACCGCTTTTGGTAGCGAGAGGAGCCGCGCTTCTTCCGCCACGCCGGTTTCGCGGAATTTTTCGAGCGCGAGATACAGCCCGCCCGCCTGCGCGAGATTCGCTATCCCCAGGGTGAATGGGGTTGACCTGTCCCTGAAGCCCTTGAAGCCCAGGAAGGAGAGCACTTGCTTGATGGCTCCTCCCTTGTTGAACAAGACGTCTGTGAGCAGAAAAGCGCCCGCCGCCGGCCCGAAGGCCGCGAGCCCCGTGGCGCCCGCGAGCGCGGGGAGGGCGCCCGCTACGTTGATGGCCAGATTCGCCCCTGTTTTCAATGTTTTGGGTCCGCTCAGGAAGTCCAGCGCCGAAAAGGCGACTCGCAATGCCGCCGCCGCTTTCGTCGCCGCAATCCGCGAGGCCAGCTCTGCGCTCGCCTTTTCGCCAGCCGCGGTGGCGACTGCCGTGCCGCCCAGGCGGTTCGCCGCTTCGAGTTCAGAGACGGACTGGAAGAGGCGCATGAGCCCCGCCTCGCCGCCGATTTTCGCCAGCGGCACCACGAGTTCAGGCCCCGCCTCACCGATGAGTCCCAGGGTGGGCTTTTTCACCAGACCGCCCTTTGCGAACCCGAACACACCCAGCAGACCCTTGCCCAGATCGCCCAGCAGGTTCAGCCCCAGATTCTGTAGCGCGCCCACCACCGGTTTGATGAAGTGCGTACTCGCCATCTCGGCGGCGGCGTTGCGCACCGTTTCGATGGCGTGGTTTTTCAGGTCGCTGAACAGATCCTTGGCGCTGTCGATTTTGCCACTGAGGGCGTCCGTGAAAAACCGGGTGAGCGTTTGCTCGCTAGCCGCGGCAAAGTCGGTCACGGCTCTCCCGGCGATCTGAAAAGAGGCGGGCAGGTCCGTGGCTTTCCTTTTGACCTCGTCCAGGCCCCTGGCGAGCGGGCCGGAGGCGAGCCGGGCGCCGGCTTGTTCCGCATTCTTCCACAGGGAGTTCATCCCCTCGGCCGCATCCATGGACGAGACGCCGACTCCCCGGAGTCTTTCCGAGGACTTCACGAAGGTACGGCTCGATTTTTGAAGCGCAGTTCGGGACCCGCGCGTTTCGGTGTTGAGTTTTTCCGTGGCGATTCTCGCCTGGCCCGCCGCTTTGGTGAAACGCTCGAGCGCTTTGAGGCTTTTCCCGGAATTCAGGTCGATTTTCTTCGTAATCGAAATTGTATGGACTTGCTCAGGCATGAAGTTCCCCACTCATGTACGAGACGCTGGATCAAATGGGCATGGGGGCGCGCTAATCCGCCCAGGGGTTGATGAAATGCCACAGGTGGTTCGTGATAAGTCGCGGTTCGATGGCCGCGACGGTGCAAAAGACGGCGGCGGCCGAGAAAAGCACAGCGAGAAGATGTGGAATCATGGTCGACCCTCCTTGTTCAGGCGCTCGTCGAGTCTGGCGAGCGCGGTTTCGACCTCGCGCAGACGGCGCAGGATTTGTTCAAAGGCTTGCGCGTCTTCGCGTGTTTTTTTCACGGAAATTGTTTTCAGTTCACGGAATTTGAGATCGGCGATCGTCTTCGCCTCGCGGAACTGGGTTTCCACTTCCTGGAAACGAACGCGCGCGCCCGCGTTTTTCTCCAAGAGCCAGGGGTGGCCCCGCTCGGCCATGTGGGCTGCCAGACGCGTCTCCACGTTCACGATCTGGTTGTAGAGCGGGGTGTAAGCGGCCACCCCGAGGCCGGCGATGCTCAGGATGGACAAGAAAATCTGGAGCCCTTTACCGTTGCCTTCCGCGGCCATCAGCGCACCGCGTCGAACGAGGATGCGGCTTCTACAAGTCTGGAATCCAGAGACGCTACGCTCGTTGTGACGTCGGCATCCTGGGTGTCGCGCACGCATTCATCGTAAATTTTCACGAGGGAGGCGAGCTTGCCGAGCAGCGCCGTTCTGCGCTCCGCCCACTCATCCACCACGCTTTGACCCGTCGCGTAGCGCGCCGGATAGGCGTCTTTCCTGTTTTTGATGAGCAAGAACACAGGCTTTGCGAGCTTGTCGGTGTCCGTATCCTGCGCCCAGGCGTCGATGAGCTTTGCTTTTTCCTCGTATTCGGCCAACTTGCCGCCCAGAGCGCTCACCGGCACGCCCACGATTCGCGCCTTGGCGGCGTTCAGGAACAGGTTGAGTTTCTCTTTCGCCTGGTTCCGGTGGAATTGCGCGACGCCACCGGGCGCGTGCGCGGCATGAGCGGCGAGAACGGCTTCTCGCTGCGCCCCGGTGCTCGAATCGGCCACGTTGATGACCCACGTATCCAGGCCGGGGCCATGGATTTCAGGACGGGCGGATTCCGTCTCGCCGGGTCCGGGTTCCCAGTCGGCGTCTGGCGTCATGGTCGGCTTCAGCCGGTGCGCGCTGCCGAGGTAGAGGTGCGCGAGGCTGGCGGCTTCGAGTTCGTCGCGAAAGTGCGGGCCGATGGCTTTGGTCACTTCGATTTCCATGTCTGTCTCCTAAATCAAAACGACGCTTTGGAAGAGATAGTCGCCAATGTTCAGGATGGTCGGGTGCGCCACGCGAAAGACGAACGTGGAGTGAACCTCGGCGAGGGCGCCTGTGTATATTTGCGTCTTCGCAATCGAGAAGTTGTCTTTCTCGCTGCCCGAGAGGCGGATGACCTCGACTTCCGGATAGGCCTGTCCCGTGCCGCCAAACAGTTCGAGATCCATATCCAGGCCCACCAGACCCGCAATGTACGTCGAATTCACCCAGCCTTGTCCGCCGGCTTCCTGGCGGATGACGTCGTGGCCCGGCCACATCAGGATTTCGTGCGTGGCGACGGAGGTCCAGTTGGTGGACAGGGTGGTGGCGAGTGTTCCTCTGGACTGCGCGGCGTATTCCGCCTTGTTCCAGAAACTTCGGACATACACGTCGTTTGCCAGAACAAACCGGGATGAGGCGTCCGTTCTCGCGATTCCGACGAGGGTGCGGCTCATGTCGTCCGTTTTGTGCGCCAGCCCCGTAGCGGCGTCGAACGCCCAGCTTCCCGTGTTATCGAACTCGAGCTTGAGCGCGCCTTCGTCATCGTAGACGAAGACTGCATAGGATCTGTCCGCCGCGAGGTCCGCGTTCGAAATAGAGATTCCCTCCCATGGCAAATCCTCGTAATAGACATCTCCCGACGCTTCATCGATGAAGGGCACGTGGCAGCCCGCCACGGGATTGACGACGGCGGGATAGTAAGCGGAGCCCAGCGTCGGCTTGAACGCCAGGGTGGTGGCGTTCACGTAGTCGAGCCTGCCCGCGCATTCGATTGGTTGTCTGTTGGCCCTGATTTTTCCGTCCGGAAACAATGCGGCGAGGGCCAGGCGGTCGATCACGCGGGCTTTCGTAGGGTGGTGACCGCCGATGGCTTCCTCAGTGTAGCGGGCGGACAAATCGGCTCCGATGGGCATCGTATTCTCCTTTATGCGTAGGTGGCGGCGTCGCGCTCGGCACCCTGGAGCCAGCCGCCTTCGAGTGTTTTGCTTCCGTCCAGAAGGCAGGAAGTCGTCAGGAAAAAACCGGTATCCCGAATTTTGAGTTCCATGCCCTGCTCGCCCAGGTCGTAATTCACCTCGATTACCTCCCCGATTTGATTCACGAGGGGTTCGAGTTGTTTCGAGCGCATCCAGGGCACGCTGAACGCCACGTAGTCGTCCGGTTCGATTTCGAGCGCTCTCAAAGAGCCGTCCTCGATGCTGAGTATGCGGGTGGGTTCGTGATAGCGCTCCACGATCCGCGATTGAACCGTGGCGGCCACGCTCTCGCGACGGACCCATTCGAGCCTGAGCGGGCTTTGAGGAGGTCTCCTGACGCCATAGAGTCTTTGGGAGGATCTGTTTTCGGTGGCGCTCCCGTCGTCGTGCTTGATGTAGCGCGCGCCTGGATAATCTCTTGCATAGAGCACCGGCGCCTGATTGATGACGGTGTCTCGCGCCATCTCCGCCTCGATGCGCGATTGGCCGAAGCAGGGTAGAACCTTTTGTGGCGAGTTAGCGAAAGATTCCCCTCCGGCGATGTGGATTTTCAAGCGACCGAACGGGTCGACTTCGTACCGCCCGAGGAAATCGCCCAAGAGCGCGGTGAGGACGTCGGCGGGCGCATGGTCATCCAGAATGATTCCGCTCGCCCGGTAGCCGAGCGCCTCCGCGCTGGTTGCCGCGCGCGAGAGGGCCAGCATGTCGATATCCTGTCCACTGAATCCCCAGACGCTCGTCATGAGGTCATAAACGATTTCGGCGGGGTTTTCGATGAGTTCGCCGCTTTCGTTTTTCCTGCCTCTGCAGACGGCGGTCATGCGCCCCTTCGGCGATTCGGCGAAAGTGGCCGTAGCGATTTCGCCTCTGCCCTGATAGTTCCGGGAGAGTTCCAGGGTGTAGTTTTCCGGCTCGATGCGGCCATCGTCGTCAAAAAGAGCAACGGCGCCCGATATCTCATGGGCGGCCACGCAGTAGACGCTGTCGTCTGCGGTGTCGATTTTCGGAGGCTCGTAGACGCCTGTGTTCTCGCGAGAAGGAGTGGTCAAATCCCCATAGATGATGGGGAGGCTCTGGTCTTCGAATTCAGGGTCGGCGTACCTGGAAGCGCGCCCTATATGGAAGACATCGGAGAGACGGTCCGTCGTTTTCTCACTCATCTAGTTGCCCTCGCATTCAATGGTGACCAGATCGATGCGCTCGATGATCCGGCGGATGGTGAAACTCCCAATTGAAAGAACGTCGGATATGTTTTGTCCTGAAAACCCGACGCGCACGTCGACCCTCCCGCCCACGAACGGCTCTGTTGCGAGGATGCGGCTCATGCGCGGGTGGTTGTCCATGTCGGGAGCGTTGTTGATGGTAATCGAGAGGCCGGAGAGTTCCTTTTCTCTGAATGCCTCGAGAATGGAGAGGCCATGAAACGCTCCGAGAGAGAAGCGCCCGCCGTCTTCTATCCAATTGTGAACGCCTAAGAGCACTTCCACCCCCTCTCCTAGGAGAAGGGAGCCATCGAGAATCCTCGATCCGTCGAGGAAATGGATACTCCCGCCTTGCCCGATCAGGGAGTCGGGAACCTGCTTTCCGCAGAACACGCGCTTCCCGCCCGCGGTGGAGATGTGATAGAGGACGAACGCGGTTTTCCCCTCGTGGCCCGCAATATCCTTAACTGCCTGATCCGTGGCGCGTCTCATGAGAGTCTTTCCCGGAGTGCGAATTCAAAGGAGAAATCGTCCGGGCCCGTCTGGCGGGGCAGGAAACCGCCTATAAGGTGGGCGAGAATGATCGAGGCGGGGTCGTCCACGTCCAGATGAACGAAGATCGGTTTCGCCCGCCCTGCTTCGATGTCCTTTATCGTCCGGTACATGGTGAGAAATTTTTCGCGCTGCGCATCCGATATGCGCTCATAAGGTAGGGTGACCGTGCGGCCGCGATTCAAGAGCACGGGACGCTCCGCCATGTTTTCCGTGCGTCCTTGTTCCTCGAAAGATTCTTCTCCCACCACGTTTCCGAACCAGTAGTGATCGGCGGGCTCGAAAAAGCCGCCCAGGTAGATTTCCGATACTTGCAGATACGCATCCCGGCTGGCGGCGGCGCCTTCGGCCAAAAGGCGCCAGTGGCGATACGTACGCGGCGTTGTGGCGAGATAGTGGATGAGCGTGTTGCTGCGCCAGGTGAGCCTTTCGTCGAGTGCGGGCGCGCGCCAGTCCGCGGATGCGTTCGCCTGGATCCTGAGATTCGTTCCGGGCGGGAAATTGTGGAGGTGGGCGATGAATGCGTCGGGAGATATCTGCGCGCCGAAATCGAGGTCGAGCGACCAGGGGTCTTCGGACGGAGAGGCGCTTCTCACCTTTGTGGCGGGATCGAGATCGTAAATTCTTCTTGAGGAGAAATAACGATTCGCAGTCGCCTGCCAATGATCGCCTACAGTGAACGCGGGTGAATCCACTCCATCTACGAAACGGACCTTCACGCCCGAATCGAGGGAGAAATCCGTCCGGGAGGTGAGGATGTTCGATGCTTCCCAGCCACTCGTGGGGGTCGACGTCTTGCGCCACCTGAAGCGGGCGTTTCCCACATCACCCTGAGCTTCGATTTCCACGGAGTAGACTTCCTGGTCTTCTCCGGCGTAGGCGCCCGAGAAGATCATCGAACCGCCCGCGCCCGCAACGCGGGGCACGCCCGCGCCGACGAATCCCTTATCCACGGAAGTGGCGGTGATGGTGGTCTCGTCATCGATGAGATTTTGATACATGAAGCGATGTCCCATTCCACTCTCCTGGGGGAGATATTCCCTGTCAAGGAGGAGCATTCTCCGTCGTGTATTGGCATCACTCCGGGGCGGGAGGATGCCCGAGGTCATGGAATATATGGAATATGCAGAGGAGCGTTCGCCTCGCAAATGCGGGCAAATGCGTGGAAGAGGCACAATTGAAATAGATGCAGGAAATATAGAGTGGTCGATGAATGCCCGCGCAGCTCTTTCATTCGGGAGGCGCTCAAAATTCAAATTTGAAAATTTTGGAAAATCTGCTATCATCAAACCTCAACAGAAAGATGGGGAATTCTGTTAGAACCCACTGTTTTTGCGATGTCCGCCTGATCTTGCGAAAGGAATCGTGATGCGCAGGAAGGCAGCGCGTCTCGTCAAGCAATCCGGCTCCACACGAAAACCCGGCACTCGTTCTGCGAAGTTCTGCCTGGCAGGCGTGTTGCTGGTGTTGGGCGTCGGCGTTTTTTTGAGCGTCCGCTCCGTCATGCCTCCACCGCCGGTTTCGTCCGAAAAAGCTCCTGCAACTCGTGATGCGTCTCACGGAGAACGAACGCTCAAGAAAGTGAAAAAAGAAGCCGCGCCGGGCCGCGGGTTCACCCCGGCGCCACGGAATAAGTTGCGTGAGGAATCCCAAGAAGATGCACTGAAGAAAGCCGCTCAGAATCAGCCAATCAAGAGTCCTCCAGAAGAAGAAATACTCACAACGGAAGCGGGCAAATTCTCTAAAGCGGACACCGTCATCGGCGTATTGATGGCGCATAAGGTGCGCCGGTCGGAGATTCAGAAAGTCCTGGATAGCGTCCGCAATAAACGTATTTTTTCGCGCATACGGGCGGGTCGCAGGTATGAGGTGAGAAAAAGCAATAAAGACGGCGAATTCCGTGAATTCGTTTTTCAACTAAACAATAATAGTCGCCTCAGAATCTGGCGAACACCGAGCGGGACGATGACAGCCAAGAAAGAGGCCATCCCCTATTCCATCGATGTCGTTCGCATTCAATCCCGCATCGACAGTTCCTTGTACAAGGCCATCGCCGATAGCGGCGGCTCTCCCGTACTGGTGTACAAGCTAAGTGAAATATTTGCATATGTTATTGATTTTCATAAGGATTTGAAAAGTGGAGACGAGGTGGAAGTCCTGGTCGAGCGAAAGCATTTAAGGGATGAATTCACGGGCTACGGGAAGATTCTGGCGGCTGAGTTCATCGTGGGGGACAGGCGGCACACCGCAGTGTATTTCAAGCACGCAGGCGGGAAGTATTACAATTTCGAGGGAGAATCCCTGAGGCGCGCCTTTTTGCGTTCTCCGCTGCGCTATACGCGAATCAGTTCGCGTTTCTCGAAGCGGCGTTTTCATCCCCTGCTCAAGCGCTACCGCCCCCACTTTGGCGTTGACTACGCCGCGCCTCGGGGCACGCCTGTCCATGCGGTCGCCGACGGGGTCGTCGCCTGGGCGGGCCGCAAACACCAGGCCGGCAAGACAATCGAATTGCGCCACGGCGGAGGATATCGAACCGCCTATCTCCATCTGTATCGGTACGCGCGCGGGATTCGCGCGGGCAGAAGGGTTGTTCAGGGCGATGTGATCGGCTATGTGGGCTCGACCGGGTTGTCCACCGGCCCCCATCTCGATTACCGGATCACTCACAGGGGACGTTATTTGGACCCCCTGAAAGCGGAGCTTCCCAAAGGAATGCCGCTTCCCAGTTCGCTGCGTCCGGCTTTCAAAAGGATTCTGGACGAGCGGCGAACGATGTTTGACAATATACCCCTCCTGAAGGAAGTTCGTGCTTCACCCGCGGCCCACGAGACGTTCTTCGGCGCCGCGGAAAAGCGAACATCACGTCTTTGAGCTGAGTACGAAACAAGGGAGAAGGTGCTCATGTTGATTCCCTTTGAGGGAGTGTTGCCGAAAGTTCATGAAACCGCCTGGCTGGCGGAGACCGCCGTCGTCATCGGCGACGTTGAGATCGGCGAGCACAGCAGCGTCTGGTACAATTGCGTTCTGCGCGGGGACCATATGCCCATCCGCGTGGGAAAGCGCACCAACATACAGGACGGCTCCGTTCTTCACATCGAAAGCGGCAAATACGACTGCGTGTTGGGCGACGACATTACGGTGGGCCACATGGCCATCGTGCATGGGTGCCATGTGGCAGACGGTGCCGTCATCGCGATGGGCGCCATCGTGCTGAACAACGCAAAGGTGGGTGAGGGCGCCGTCGTGGGAGCTGGCGCCGTCGTGCCCGAGAACAAAGTGATCGAGCCAGGCACCCTTTGGCTGGGCGCGCCTGCAAAATATGTTCGCGATCTAAGCGATGAGGAAATAGAGCGTTTCAAGAACGCGGCCGTCTCTTACATGAACAACAAAGAACGTTTCAGAAATTCTTGACCACGCCAGAAATCCTCTCTTTTCATGTCTGAACAACTCCGCCCCGACGCCTCGGCCCCGCTTGCCGCGGTGGTGGATTTGGGCACGAACGCGGCCCGTCTGGCGCTCGCCACGCTCGATGATGCGGGCAGGCTGGAATCGCGGGGCCGCTGGCGTGAACTGATACGCCTGGGTGAGGGGGTTCACGAAACCGGACAGCTATCCGAGAGCGCCATGGAAAGAGGACTCGCCTGTCTTTCCCGGTTTACGCAAATCATTCGTGAGAATCGCGTGAACATTGTCGATGCTCTTGCGACCAGCGCGCTGCGTGAGGCGCAAAACGCGGATGTATTCATTGCGCGCGCCTCACAACTGGGGATTGCGATGCGCGTTATTCCACCGGAGGAGGAAGCGCGTCTGGCGCTGGCCGGAGTTTTCGCCGAAGAGGCGTGTAAACCCGAGCGCGCGTTGGTATTCGATGTCGGCGGAGGAAGCCTGGAAGTAATGCTCTCCGAAAGTGGCGAGGTTCGGGAAATGGTGAGCCTTCCCGCCGGCGTGGTGTATCTGACGGAGCATTACCTGAAATCAATGCCCACGCCTGATGAACAGGTGCGGGCTTGCTCAAAGGCGGTGGAGGAGATGCTGGCGGATGTTGATTTCGGCGAGGCGGAGCTGACGGAACTCCCCTTTATCGGCTGTGGGGGAGTGGTGGCGCTGGCATGGTTTGTGACTGAAGGCGCGCCGCCGGGTGGGCGTGTAGATGGGCTATCGCTCCCAAGCGTTTTTTTCGAAGTATGGGTGGGTCGGTTCGCCGGGCTGACTTTCGAGCAAAGGAAAGAGTTGCGTGGTTTCGAGTCGGGACGGGAAGATGTCGCGCTCGCCGGACTTATTGTCGTGCGTGCGCTATTGCGGTGGGGGCGTAAGAAGGAGTTAGGCGTATCGACCGGCGGTGTTCGCGAGGGAAGGCTTTTGGAGTTATTGAAGTCTAGCGCTCAGAGTTGTTGATATTGATTGTGAAGCGTGAGTTGGTTCGATGAATCTTAGAAAGTCTCGTTATACCCTCTTGCGCTTTGTTGTTTGACACTGCTTCCCCGCCTTCCTATATTTCGAAACTAGGCGTTGTGGATAGGGGCCCGATGCGACATGAAGTCGCAACGCGAACCCATCTTGTGACGCACTTCCTCTGGGGAAACGATATGGGGAAAATACTTCAATTTCCTCTCTCCCAAATTCCGGATAATGGCCTGGATGTTGACCTGGATTTGGAAATGGAAGATTTGGAGGAAGATTGGTTCCGGGCTTCAAGTCTAAAGCTCATCGGCAAGTTGGAGAAAACTGGCTCTGATGAGGTGAGTTTCCAGGGTCGGCTGAGAGGTCGGTTAACGTTGGAGTGTTCTTTAGGGCTGGCGGAATTTGTGCACTCATTCAATGAGCCTCTGCCTGTCTATTTTTCGCGTTTGCCGCAAGATTCCGGTTCAGAAGGTGAAGTTGAACTAAATGAAGAAGACCTCGAGGTCGCATACATCGAAAATGAAACGGTGGACTTGACGACGCCCGTTCGCGATCAAATCGGGCTGGCGATACCCATTCAGCCCCGATGTCCTGTTAAATGCCTGGGAGAAGCGCCTGAAACCTGCCGGAAACTCGATGAGGGGGAATCCGTCGTCGTAGGCGCGGGGTCGGACCCGCGGTGGGGGCCTCTCAAAGGCTGGAAACCTGGAGGCTCAGCTTGATTTTTGAATGACTCGTGAGCGTGGAATCTCAATTTTGAAATATGTGGTAGAATATGTTGATTCTGTTTCCGGGCATGAGGCCGAGAGGAAATCGGCGGGAATTGCTCGTGTTTAACGTATTATTGTGAAAGGAGTGCAGTGCTGTGGGGCTTCCCAAACGTCGGCACTCGCAGACGCGAGGCCGTAAAAGAAGAACACACTATAAGGTGGCGAAACCGTCGATTGCGGTTTGCGCGAATTGCAATAATCCGGTGTTGCCCCACCGGGTGTGCAATACCTGCGGGTATTACAAGGGGCAAAAAGTTCTGGAAGTGAAGGAATAAAAACTACCGCTGGAAGAGATTATGAAAATAGCGATAGACGCCATGGGGGGAGACAACGCGCCTTCGGCAATCATAGAAGGAGCGTTGGACGCTCACCGTGAAGAGGGTATCGAATCCATCTTGGTGGGTACGCCGGAGCGAATCGAGGCGGAACTCACGCGTCTCGGAGCCCCCAAGGACACCTTCGATATTCGCTCGGCGAGTCAAGTCATCGGCATGGGCGAGTCACCCACGAAGTCGGTGAAGTCCAAGCCAGATTCGTCCATGCGCATCGCTCTTCAGTTGGTCAAGGACGATGAGGCGCAGGCGGTGTTCAGCGCAGGTGACACCGGAGGCGCCTTCGCCACGGGTCTGTCCGTATTGCAGCGTATGCCGGGGGTTCAGCGGCCCGCCATTGCTGCTTTAATCCCCACTCTTAAAGGCTTTTCCGTCATGCTGGACGTGGGAGCGAATCTGACCCCGCGAGCGCAGCACTTGTTCCAATTCGGCGTTATGGGATCCGTATATACCGAAGAAGTGTTCAAGAAACCCGCGCCCACGGTGGGTCTGTTGAACGTGGGGGGAGAAGATTCCAAGGGAACCGACGTGCTCAAGTCGGTTCATGAGATTTTTGTGAAGAGTGATTTGAATTTTGTGGGCAATGTCGAGGGGAGCACCATTTTTCAAGGCGGCACGGATGTGATCGTGTGCGATGGATTCGCGGGAAACGTGGCTTTGAAGGTGAGTGAATCCCTCAGCGAAATGCTGACGACGCTGCTCAGAGAGCAAATCGTGGGTTCGGTGCGCAGCAAGATTGGATATATGTTTTTGCAGAATGGCCTGAAATCTATGCGCCAAAGGACGGATTATTCCGAATACGGAGCAGCGCCATTGCTGGGGTTGGGTGGAATTTGCACAATTGGACATGGCCGCAGCAACTCGAAGGCCGTGAAAAACGCCATCCGCACGACGGCGAGCATCGTCAAGGTCGAACTGAATACGAAGATTCAAAAAGAGATTGACAAGCATATCTCCATACAGCGCAGCGGTGACGTCGGCTGGCGTTTGTGGAATCAGATACGAACGGGCATTTTTTACGAAAAGGTTACAGGGGAAGAAAAAAAGAGCGCCGATGAAGAAGATGAAGAAAAATTGACCTCTTGATATCCGAGCCTGTTTTCGACTACGATGAAACCTTGGCAGTAATCTCGCCCAAATAGGGAATCTTATTGTGACCCACTCCGTCATCCTGGGGACGGGCTCTTACGTCCCCGAGCGAGTCCTCACGAACGCCGATCTGGAAAAAATGGTCGATACCAGCGACCAGTGGATTCGTGAGAGAACGGGAATCAGTGAACGGCGTGTGGCGAGAGCCGACGAAGCGACTTCTCATCTATCCATTCATGCATCCAATCAGGCGCTTGAAGCCGCAGGTGTGGGGCCTGAGGAAATCGACCTCATCATCGTAACCACCCTAACGCCGGATACGATGTGCCCGGCAGCCGCCTGCTGGCTTCAGTCGCATATCGGTGCGCACAGGGCCGCAGCGTTCGACCTGAATGCGGCCTGTACGGGCTTCGTATACGGGCTTCAAGCGGCTGACGCCTACATTCGCTCAGGCATGATGAAAAAGGTGCTCCTGGTTTCCGCCGACGTCATGACGCGGGTGACGAACTGGGAGGACAGGGGAACCTGCGTATTGTGGGGCGATGGAGCGGGCGCCGTTGTTGTGGGAGCGTCGGAGAATGGAACGAGAGGCGTCATGGATTCCAGGGTGTATAGCGACGGGAAAGGGGGAGAGCTTATTCTGGTACCTGGCGGTGGCTCGAAATTCGCCCCGATGACGCCGGACGATGTGCATAACAAAGAACACTTGCTGCAAATGAAAGGGCAGGAGACGTTCAAGACGGCTGTGCGCTATTTTCAGGATGTCTGTAATGAAACGCTGGAGCGGAGCGGCCTAACGCTAGATGATATTGACGTGTTTATCCCGCATCAGGCGAATCTGCGGATTATCGAAGCCGTGGCGAAACGGCTTAAATTGCCCATGGACAAGGTGATAATCACGATTAACAAATATGGCAATATGTCCGCGGCCACCATCCCGGTTGCGCTGGATGAATCGGTGAGGGAGGGGAAAATTCGTAGCGGAGATAATGTGCTCATGGCTGCATTCGGCGGAGGTCTCACTTGGGGTGCGGCCTTGGTCGAATGGAATTAATGATATAAACGCCAGGAATGATTTCGCTTCACCCCCGCCCTGTTTTAATCGCGAGCAAAATTAATTCAAGCTTTGCCGCTCATGCCGTAGGTAAGGGTTGCTAGATGGCTGTGAAAATTGCGTTTTTGTTTCCGGGACAAGGTTCGCAGTATGTCGGCATGGGCAAACAATTCTATGATGAGTATTCATTCGCACGAGAAGCCTATGAACAGGCGAGCGATATTCTGGGGTGGGACCTCGCCAAGCTCAGCTTTGAGGGTCCCAAATCGGAATTGACGCTCACTTGTCACACCCAGCCTGCGATTCTGGTTCATAGCTATATCGCTTGTACTCTGCTGCGTGAGCGCGGATTCAGGGCTTCTCTGACCTTGGGGCATAGTTTGGGGGAATACTCCGCCCTTCTGGCGGCTGAAGCCATAGATTTCCAGACGGGCGTTGAATTGGTGAAGAAAAGAGGCCGCTTCATGCACGAGGCCGTACCCGAGCGGGGGGGCGCCATGGCGGCCTTGCTCGGCATCGAGAGAGAAGCGGCCGAGGCCATATGTGAAGAAGTGGAAGGCGTGGTGGAGGTTGCAAATTATAATGCCCCCGGCCAATATGTATTGTCAGGAGACAAGGATGCGGTGGAATCGGCCGCGCGGCTGGCGACAGACAAAGGAGCCAGGAAGGCTGTCATGCTTCCCGTAGGAGCACCCTTCCATTGTTCTCTGCTGAGTGAAGCTGCGGAGCGGATGAGTGAAGTTCTCGATGGAACGCAGATTGATGATCCTGCAATCCCCGTCTACGCGAATGTGACCGCTCAACCCGTTCGGAAGGGAAAACAAGTTAGAGAGTTGCTCAAACGGCAAGTTCGCTCTCCCGTGAGATGGGAGGATGCCGTACGCGCAGCAGGTGAGGAAAACCCCGATGTGATGGTCGAGTTGGGTCCCGGGAAGGTGCTCTCAGGATTGAATAGGCGGATATTGAAGGATATACCGGTGAATAATGTGGAAGACATACAAAGTCTGGAGAAAACAGTTACTGCCCTGGGCGAGTTCAACTGAATATCTTGCCTGTGTATGATGGATATTTAAGTATCTTGGTTAAGGGAGTGGATGCGGGTCATAGAATTCTGGATGGTCGCCACGCAGATGTGTAAATGAGTATTGAGTTGCAATTCTTGTCGAAAGGACGACTCAATACCGGTTAAAGAGAAAGATTTTCGGAGGAATCGGTGTGACAGATGAAATCAAAGCACAAATAAAAGAAATCATTGTAGAGCAGTTGAGTGTGGAGCCTGAAAAGGTGGTGCCCGATGCTTCGTTTACCGATGATTTGGGAGCGGATTCACTGGATACCGTAGAACTCGTCATGGCTTTCGAGGAGAAATTCGGTATTGAAATACCTGATGAAGAAGCGGAGAAAATCTCCACGGTACAGGATGCGTACGATTATCTCGGCAAGGTGCCTGGAGACTAGAAAAATCTCGTTGGTCTGCAAATCGAAGAGGAAGCATGAATAATCATAGTTTGTTGAAGTCGGATGTTCGGGTCGTCGTGACGGGACTCGGTTTGCTTACACCGCTTGGCTTGTCGGTAGAGGAAAACTGGGAAGCCTTGATGCAGGGCAGCTCGGGTATCGGTAAAGTATCCCGATTTTCCCCGGATCGCCTGACGTCTCGCATCTGCGGCGAAGTAAAAGGTTTTGAGCCTGAGAATTATGTTTCCCGCAAAGAACTCAAGAAAATGGATACTTTTATCCAGTATGTTCTTGCGGCTTCTCAAATGGCTTTCGATGATGCGGGTTTATGCGCTCCGGATGAGGAACTGGCGTCGCGGTATGGCACCATCATCGGTGTGGGCTTGGGCGGATTGCCTGCCATCGAGGCGAATAAGGAGTTATTGCAAACCAGGGAACCGACGCGCATTAGTCCCTTCTTCATCCCCATGTTGTTGGGAAATCTGGCAGCCGGCCAGGTTTCGATGCGCTGGAGGCTTAAAGGGCCGAACATTTGCACAACCACTGCGTGCGCATCCGGGAATCACGCCATCGGGGACGCGATGAAGTGCATTCAGCGCGGCCTGGTGGATGTGATGGTGGCCGGAGGCGGTGAATCCTGCATCACGGAGTTGGCTATGGCGGGATTTTGCGCGATGCGGGCGCTCAGCACGCGAAACGATGACCCCGAGCGGGCGAGTCGTCCATTTGATACGGACAGGGACGGATTCGTGATGGCGGAGGGTGCAGGCGTCATGATCCTGGAGCGGTATGAACATGCCGTGGCGCGAGGCGCGAACATTTACGCCGAACTCAGTGGTTATGGACTCACTTCCGACGCTCATCACATCACATCGCCAGACCCCGGCGGTGACGGGGCGGCCCGCTGCATGGACATGGCGCTCGATGATGCGGGACTCGGGCCTGAGGATGTGGATTACATCAACGCGCATGGCACATCCACCGGCGCGGGAGACAAACTCGAAACGACGGCCATCAAAAGAACTTTTGGTGAACATGCCTACAAACTTAGTGTAAGTTCCACAAAATCCATGACCGGGCATCTTCTGGGTGCGGCGGGAGGCGTGGAATCGGTTTACACTATTTTGGCGCTTAAAAACCAGTGTATTCCGCCCACGATCAATTTGGACATTCCGGATCCGGAATGCGATCTCGACTATGTGCCCAACTCTGCCCGGAAAGCGGACATCGGCTGTGCCCTCACAAACTCGTTCGGCTTCGGCGGAACCAACGCGTCGCTCTTATTCAAGAGAGCGGAAAGCACCGCAGCTTAGGAAAAGCGGTTCCGCCAACATCAGAAACGGGAAATTCTCCGGTTTCGGTTCAAGGGGTGTCACCCTGGCCGAGATCGAAGTCCAGATCAGCTATTCGTTTTCTGACAAGGAACTCCTCGTCCGGGCTCTGACCCATCGTTCTTTTTCTCAAGAAAGTACAACTCCCACTTCAGATAATGAGAGGCTGGAATTTTTGGGTGATGCTGTATTGCAGCTCATCGTGACGGAAAAGCTATGGAAAGATTTTCCGACGGATGATGAGGGTGTATTGACCCATCTGCGTTCAGAACGGGTGAATGGACGCTCTTTGGCGGGTGTTTTTCGGCGCCGCGGGTTGGGGGATTTCCTTCGTTTGGGCAAAGGAGAGGAAAAAACGGGTGGTCGGCAAAAGCCCTCCATTCAGGCGGGAGCAGTCGAGGCGCTTGTCGGCGCCATATATCTCGATGCCGGTTATACCCGTTGTGTGCAGTGGGCCGAATCATGGTTCTGGTCAGCGGGCTTGAATGAAGAAAATGTCTTGTCGCAGGATTTCAAAAGCCAGCTTCAGCGATTGGCTCAGAAAAATGGCAATAAGCCTCCCGGCTATCGCCTGGTTCGAGAGAGTGGACCAGAGCATGAAAAAGAATTCGAGGTTGAGGTTCGTCTCGGTCGTAAGGTAATGGGGCGTGGACAAGGCACGACCAAAAAGGCGGCCGAGCAAGTGGCTGCGAAAGAAGCCGTTCATAAGTTTGAGGAAGCCTAGCGGCAGTGAGTTCTAAAAATGTGATATTTTTGCTTTACGAATGTTGGGGAATTCTGGTAAGTTATTGATTCCTACCGCCCTGGTAGTGTCTTAGACCGCCCCCTGATAATGAAGTTCGTCCGCCCGCCGAGGTGTTGAATTGCGATTCCAACGCTTGGAGATGCAGGGGTTCAAGTCCTTCGTAGATAAGACCGTGATTGAGATTGGCGAAGGCTTAACGGCTGTGGTCGGGCCCAACGGATGCGGCAAAAGCAATGTGTGTGATGCCGTTCGATGGGTTCTGGGCGAACAGGCTCCTAAAAACATGCGATCGAAGAAGATGGAAGATGTCATCTTCAACGGCAGCGCCGAGCGCAAACAACTCGGGATGTCCGAGGTTTCGCTTACCGTCACCGACTTGAAAGGGGTAGTGACCTCCCCTGCATTCAAGGATTTTGACGAGGTGGTAGTCACCCGCCGTTTGTATCGCTCAGGTGAAAGTGAATATCTCATCAATCGCAGTCCCTGCCGACTCAAGGATATCGTCGATTTATTTCTCGATACCGGTGTTTCTCTCGATACTTTCTCCATCGTGGAGCAAGGCAAGATAGAGACTCTCGTGAACGCGAGGCCCATGGACAGGCGAGTTCTGATTGAAGAAGCCGCCGGCATCATGAAATACAAGAGCAGACGAAACGAGGCGTTGCGCAAACTGGAGCTTGCACAGGCGAATCTGCTTCGTGTGGCCGACATCATGCGCGAGAAAGAGACTCGCCTTCGCTCATTGCGCCGTCAAGCGAGGAAAGCGACTTTTCATAAGGAATATCAAACTGAAGTTGCCGATCTTTCCCAAAGAATTATGGCGCTCGACTACCTCGAACTCGTGGATGAGCTTGTTCCGGCGGAAAAAGCGTATGCCCGTATCAAAGATGAAGAACAAGCGGTGGCGACGAAAATATCTTCTCTTGATGCTGAAAGGGAAAGCGGGCGTTTTCTGCTCACCGAGCGCACAGAGGCGTTGGCGGAAACCCGCCAACGTGCGACGGAAGTGGAGGGTTCCCTTCAGCGTCTGGAAAATCGAGTTGAAATGCAGGGCAACCGCCTCGCGGAACTCGACACGGAAGATGAGCGTCGCGCGGAGGAAATCCAGACTCTCGATGCCGAAATAACGACCTTTGAGAATGAAAGAATCAGACTTGCATCCACACTCGATGCGCTTACAGAACAATCTGTTCTAGCGCGCCATGAGTATGACGTCAGCGCGGCGGAGTTAGCCGCCGTTCGTGAGAACTTGAAAGAATTCGAGCGGGTTCTCGATGAGGCCAGACGCACGCAAGAGGAGGAAAGAGAACGCTTGAGTGCGGCGCGTCAGCAGATTGCTTCCATCGAATCGAGGCGCGAGGGACTGGCTGAGTCCACGGAGAAGACAGGCAAAGAAATCGAGGAGATCAATGGCCAACTCGAATTGACCCAAAGCGACGTAGATGTTGCGAAAAACCGGCTAGAATTGTTGGTTGCATCTGAATGCCAGGCAAAACAAGAGCTTGAACAGGCAATATCCGAGCGTGAACGGGCGGCCGAGTTGTTGACCCGCCATGAAGAATCCGTGGCTGGAACGAAAGAATCTTTGATGGAAGCGAAATCCGCCCTCTCGGCCCTGGAGGGCGTTTTGGGTTCCGGGGAGAGCGGATTCGCGGATGCGGAAGCGTTCATATCTCGTGGCGCTCAAGTTATTGCGACATTTTCTGAAGTCATTCGTGTCGATCCAAAATTTGAGAAAGCCATCGAAGCGGCGCTTGGAGATAAGTTGTTGGGTGTGGTCGTAAATACTCCTGGCGATGCCGTAGATGCGATTCGCGCGTTGATGAGTTCCGAAGCCGGACGTGGCGTAGCCCTGCCAACCGAAGCCGGTGCTCAGCCAGGCGCCGTCGTCCCGTTGGGAGAGGGTGTTCTGGGTGTGGCTGCGGATTTCGTTCGTTGTGACATTGGCTATCGCCATCTCGTTCAGTCGCTCCTCGGAAATATTGTTGTGGTGGAGGATATCGATGCCGCGCAGGCGGCATGGTGCAATGGGCCGCAGGGCGTCGTTTGCGTGACTTTGGATGGTGAAATTATTCACGCAAATGGTGTGGTGGAAGGTGGCTTGACCCGTAATGAGGGTTTTTTGGAGCGTTCCCGAAGATGTGAGGAGATGCGACTGAAGGTTGAACATTTTAAGGCGCAACTGATTGAATTAGGACCGAATTCTCAAAAATTGAGCGAGCAACTTACGAAAGCGGAGCAAAGTAGCCGCCATGCGATCGAGGCATATCAGCGGGCTGAAGTGATGCGCGTGGAGGGAGAGGGAGCCCTCCGGGCGGCGGAAGGCAGGTACGAAGAGTTGAAAAAACGGCTTGCCACGCTCGAAGCTGCGCGAGAGCAACTACGAGCGGAGCAGATGCGTCTCGTGGACGTATTCCAGTCGGCGCAAGATGAAAGTCTTCGCTCCGAAAAGAAGATCGTGGAGTGCACCTCGCGCATCCAGGGAATCGAGAAAAAAGTGAGCGATGCCGGCCTGCGGAATTCAGAAGTCGATGCCCATGTGACGGATAAGAAAGTCGCCTTGGCGGAAATCAACGGAAAAGTTGCCGGCGGCCAGGCCGAATTCCAGCGGATAGTAGATGGCATATCTCAGAATTCGGCTCGCAAGGTTCGCAAAGAAGGAGAACAGCGCGAATCGATAGAGAAAAGAGAGCGCCTTCAAGAGAGCATCGCGCAGAGTGAAGAGGAGATACTCGTTCTTCAGAATGAAAAAGCCAAAGTAGCAGCCGAGCAAGCAGAGCGAGACCGCGTTTTGAGGGAAATGCAATCGCGGGATGAGGAACTTGGTGATTCGATTCGAGAGATGAAGGAGAAGGCTTCACGCTTGAACGCTGCGGTAAGCGATGCTGCGGAATTGCGAACGACGCTCAGCGTAAAACGGGAATCACTGCTGGAATCCGCCGAGGCGGAATATCAGATCGATCTTGAGGAAACTGCCGAGAGTCGACGGGATGAACTGCCCCAGTATCAGGAGATATTGAATCGCCTGGAGATGCTGAATCAAAGGCTTTCCCGGATGGGAGAGGTGAATCCTCTGGCCGCGCAAGAATACGATGAGATCAACCAGGAATTTGTGTTTTTACAGGAGCAGCAGCAGGATCTCGAAAACTCCATCGCCGATCTACACACTACGATTGAAAAGCTGAACAAGACGACGAAATCCCGCTTCTTGGCGGCTTTCGAGGAGGTGAGCAATGCCTTCGCGGATATCTTCGGACGTCTTTTCCAGGGAGGTGAGGCGCGCATGTTCTTGCTCGATCCGAACGACCCCTTGGAGACGGGCGTCGACATCGAGGTGAAACCCCCGGGCAAGCGTCCTTCGAACATCATGCTTCTCTCCGCTGGGGAGAAGGCGCTCACCGCTATTTCTCTATTGTTTTCAGTCTTCAGCGTTCGGCCGAGTCCGTTTTGCATCCTCGACGAGGTGGACGCCACCCTTGATGACGCCAATGTCGGACGTTTTCGCGAGGTTCTTGCCGAACTCGAGGGGCAGAGCCAGTTCATCATCATCACACACAACAAAAAGACCATGTCATACGCGAATCAGCTCTACGGCGTGACGCAAAGAGAAAAAGGTGTTTCAGAAATCGTCTCCGTAAAGTTGAACCGCGAGGATGAGAGGGTGAATGGCGTGGGAGAAGCGGTGCTGGAATCGAGTGTGTAGGAACATCTGCAGAATTTTCACGAAAGACTTTGTAGAAAATGACCCCGGCGCATTGTCGCCGGGGTTGGTTTTGTTAGGTTTGGGCCGGAGAAAACGCCTTTGATGTCTGATTCCAGGAAAAATGAAAGCACGGAGAGCAGCGGTGGCGCAAAAGGCTGGTTCGGCAGATTGCGTGACGGCCTCTCCAAGACGCGAGGTGGTTTTCTCGCTCAAGTGAAGGGTTTGGTCGCCGGACGCATCGATGAGGATACGCTCGAGGAACTGGAAGAAGTGCTCTACATGGCGGATCTAGGTCCTCCTCTCGTCGAATCGTTGCTGGGGAAATTGAAAGCGGGAGAGGGCGCGGGGGCGGATGCGCAGACGCGCGTTAAGGAAATCATGCGCTCTTGTCTTGAATACCCGGAATCTCCGCCTGCGTTTACGCCGCAGGAGCCTCCTGCGGGCGAACCTCAAATTATTTTTCTGGTAGGCGTCAACGGCGTGGGCAAGACGACGACGGCGGGGAAGCTCGCATCGCGGTACTCAGCTGAAAAACGGAAAGTCATGCTCGCGGCGGGGGATACGTTTCGGGCCGCAGCCGGTGAACAATTGACGATTTGGGCCGAGCGGAGCGGATGCGAAATCATCAGCCACAAAGAAGGAGCGGATTCCTCCGCCGTCGTGTATGACGCCATTCAGGCGGCGAAGGCGCGCGGCGTCGACGTATTGCTTGTGGATACGGCGGGGCGCCTGCACACGAAACACAATCTCATGGAAGAACTGAAGAAGCTCAGGCGCGTAACCCAGCGCCTCATCGATTCGGCCCCCCATGAGGTGCTGCTCGTATTGGATGCGACATCGGGGCAGAACGTGCTCTCCCAGGTGCGGGAATTCGGCCCTGCGCTCGGCGTAACGGGCCTCGTGCTCACCAAGCTCGACGGTACGGCCAAGGGCGGCGTGGCGTTGGGCGCCACTTATGAGAGCGGCATACCGATAATATACGTTGGCGTGGGTGAGGCGGTGGAAGACCTTCTCGATTTTGACGCAGAAGCTTTCATCGAGGCGATTTTCGGCGAATAGCCTTTTTGCGGCATTTTTCGAGAAAACCATATAACTCCATATATATCAACTCCATATCCTGAATATATTTATCGTTATTTACCCAAATTTATCGATATTTTCAGGAATTCGCCATTTTTGAAAAACGGACGGCCCATGGTATCGCCAGGCGATCCTGCCATGCGCCCGGGAAACCGCCGCGACGGCAATTGCGGCCAGTTGCGCGCCGGGTGGCGGTTCCGCCTTTTCCCGGAAACGTTGTGATGACCGCGAATGCGGACGGTTTTGCGCGTAAGAGTGTTCGGCAACGCGCTCGGCGCGTCCAATGTGCGGGAGAGGTGGAATCCCGCCTTGGGTTCCGCCATTTCCCGGAATATCAGTGATTATGGCGGTTGCATGCCGGAGAAAGAACTCGCCTGAGGCTTGAAACGCTCACGATGACGGAGGGAATGCGCTCCGGGAATGTCGGTCCTGCTCCCTCATCAACCGCCGCTCAGTATCGCCGGCAGGCGCGATTTTCGGGCGCATGGCTCGGAGGGTTCCGTCCCCTCCACGAAGGCTTCCAGTACCGGCTCCCCCTCGCACCAGGCAGAGGGCAATTGCCCGGAGCGCGAATCCACCTTCACCAGGGTGATGCCCGGCGGCGGTTCGGGATTCCGGACTTCCGATTCCCGGCCCTCGAACCAGCCCTTCATCACGTCGACCCAGATGGGCAGGGCCGCGCTGCCGCCCGAAGCCCGGTAGCCCATGTGCTTGTTGTCGTCGCGGCCCACCCAGACGCCCAGTACGAGGTCTTCGGAGAAGCCGATGAACCAGGCGTCCCGGAATTCGTTCGTGGTGCCTGTCTTTCCGGCCAGAAACGCGCCGATCTTCTTGGCCTTTTTCCCGGTTCCGTTCGTGACGACGCCGCGCAGCAGCATTTTCATCTGGTATGCCGTCTCGGGCGAGATGGCGAGGTGCGTCGTGGGCACGTTCTTCTCCAGCACCCGGTTTCCGCCATCGGTGACTTTCGTAATCTCATAGGGCCGCGCGTATACGCCTCGTGTCGCATACGGAATGTAGGAAGCCGTGAACTGGTACGGCGACACCTCGATGGAGCCGAGCGCCAGGGAGAGATACGGGTTCATTTTCGATTGGATGCCGAGCCGGTGTGCGAACGTGACCGCCTTTTGGGGCCCCATCTGGT
Organism: bacterium; assembly: GCA_965213625.1. Taxonomy (GTDB): domain Bacteria; phylum UBA8248; class UBA8248; order UBA8248; family UBA8248; genus Bin107. The sequence continues at coordinate 3,877,820 of CBDBZU010000004.1, read as the reverse complement.
CCAGCAGCTTGATGGTCGCCAGGTTGAGCGACGACTCCAGAGCCCTCCTCATGGTCACGGGGCCGTAGAACTTGTTGGTGTAGTTCCGGGGTTTCCAGTCCTTCAGCGTCCCCGGCATCCGGCGGACGAATGGGGTGTCCATGAGTATGTGGGCGGGCGTGTAGCCCTGGGAGAGGGCCGTCCCCATGATGATGGGCTTGAAGGCCGAACCCGGCTGGCGCCGCGCCTGGGTGGCGCGGTTGAACGGGAAGCGGCGGAAGTTGGTCCCGCCGCTCAGGGCGCGGAGCGCTCCGGTGCCCGCGTCGAACGCGATCACCGCGCCCTGCACGGTCTCCTGCCACTCCAGGAAGAGTTTTTTCAACGCGCGGTCCACCTTGATCACGCGCCCCAGCAGCAGGTCGCCTTCTCTGAGCCTTTTGGGGTCGATGTGCTTGGGTAGAGGCATTTCCGCCTCGTATTCCCCGATGATTCCGCTCACCAGCTTCCCGGCGATGTCCAGAATGTGGAATTGGAATCCATCCCCAAGGCGCGGCGGCCTCTTTATTTTTGTTTCAGGACTCTTGAAGCCGCGCCTTTGGTTTATCTTTTCGATTCCATTGATGAGCGCCTTGTGAGCGATTTTCTGCAAGCCGATATCGATGGTCGTATGGATTTGAAGACCGCTCTTGTAGAGGGCTTGCCCATATCGGCGGCTGAGGCCGATGCGTGTTTTTTCGATGAAGTAGGCGGCTTCGGGCGCGATGTTGGCTACCCGGGGAACCAGTTGGATTGGCTCCTCGAGGGCGATTTTTTCTTGCTCTGCGGAAATGAAGCCCGATACCCGCATTCTGTTTATCACCAGGTTGCGTCTCTTCAGCGCTTTATCGTGGTTGGTTTTGGGGTTGAATCGCGTGGGCGCTTTTGGCAGCCCTGCAATCATGGCGGATTCGGCCAGCGTGAGTTGGGCGAGCGTTTTGCCGAAATAAATCTGGGCCGCTGCGTGAACCCCGTAGGCCCCGCTGCCGAGATAGATTTGGTTCATATAGAATTCGAGTATCTCGTCTTTCGTGAAGCGCCGCTCGATCTCGAGGGCCAGGAGGGCTTCGCGGATTTTTCGCTTGAGTTTTCTCTCGGGCGTCAGGAAGAGGACTTTCGCCAACTGCTGCGTGATGGTGCTGCCGCCCTGCACGAACTGGCCCGCGAGCACGTTCTTGACGAAAGCCCGAAAAATATCGGGATAGCTCACGCCCGGGTGGTCGTAGAAGCGGCTGTCTTCTATGGCCAGGAACGCTTGCTGAAGCCTTGTGGGGATCTGCTTCAAAGGGATGGGTTTTCTTCTCTCCTGGTACAATTCTGCGATCAGCTCGCCTTCGCGGGCGTAAATGCGCGTAATCGTGTTCGGCTTGTAGTTATGGAGACGCTCGAGTTCGGGGAAATCGTATAGATACGTAAAGCTCGCGCCGATCCCCAAACCGCACAAAATGGCCAGCACGCTCAGCGTGATAAGGGTTATTTTTCCGCGTACGGAACGGGGCAACAACGGAGTGGTCCTCTTTGGGAGGCGAATTTTCGAAGCGTCTCTCCGCAATTAGCGGAGGCAGATTATTATAAGTATGCAGTGTCGTTTTCGCAATGTTTGAAAAACCGGGGAGTTCGTATTTCTCGCGACGAAGCCGTTCCTGGGAGATGAGGGCAGGGTCTATGCGGACAGGCGCGGCGTCTGGTGGTTCCTTATCGGATCGGTATTCTCCACCACTGGGTTTTGGGTACACGCTCATGTTTTTGGACGTCACCGTCGTCCTGCCCCTGAGCCACAACGCCCTGATATGGGTAGTGTTCCTGAGCCTCGTCTTCATGGGCGGTCTGGGGATTCACGGCGAACGGCGCCAAGGTCCTGCTGCGCCAGATGGCGGGCTCGAAGGAGGACGCCGAGACGGTGAGCCCGTTCTTCCAGGACAAGCACGCCCGCGGCCTGGGCGACCCGCTGCTGGTGGTCAGCGACGGAGTGCCCGGCATCATCAAGGCGATCGAGACCTGTTTCCCGCGCTCGGAACGGCAACGCTGTCTCGCGCACCGGATGAGGAACCTCGCGGCCAAGGCGCCCGAAGACATTTGGCCGGAGTTCAAGGCGTGCGCCAAGGCGGCCTACCAGACCCCCTCGCGCGCCATCGCCCGGGAACTGGCCGAAGGGATCGTCAGGGACTACGAATCCGAATTGCCCGGAGCCGTGGCGTGCTTTCGCGACGACTTCGAAGCCTGCATCGCGCACCTGCGGGCGCCCGTCAACCACCGCCGGGCCGTGCGCACCACGAACCTGCTCAAGCGCTTGTTAGTCAAGGAGCGCCGACGGATAAAGAACATTCCCAACGCCTTTTGGGAGAATCTGATGCTCAATCTCATGTTCGCCGCCCTGCTCCGGGCTTCCGAGCGATGGCGGGTGCTCAGGGTCACCGGCTTCGAGCGCCGCCAGATGGACACTCTGAGGCGGGAACTGGACCAGAACTACGAAGAGGAAAACGACATCTGGTAGCCCTCAGCTGATATGCGCCCAAAGAAATTATCCAGCATCTACAGGACTTGACCCGTTCCGGGGACATTACCTGATTGTATGCTATAAGAACCTATAATTCGAATACAAAAAAATAAATCTGGTATTGGGGAACTCCACGAGCAAGGGTAAAAAACGGAACTATTCTTCATTTGCGTTGTTATTGTCGCAACGTCCCGGCAAATTTGTCGAGGTTTCGTTTGACTGCTTGTATGTTCCGCCTGAGAAGTCTCCTGGGCGGGCTCACAAAGAGAGGTGAATGTGAGAACAGTATTGACAATTCTTGCGGTGACGATTCTTGCGGCCCTTACAGTTCTGACCGGGTGCGGTGGCGGAGGGGGCGGAGGTTCTGTTCCCACACCTGTTGTTATGCCGGGTTCTCCAGAGATGGAAAATATCCCCGAACCTTCCGGCATCGAGAATGTTGCGGGGGTGGATATTCGGGATACGTGGAAATCGACCGAACCGATCGTAACCTATTTCGGTCTTGAAGGAGGCGGCAGTCTCCCCCGGTTCGATGGTCTGGATGCGTCGGGGTATTCCGTCCTGGGGTCGAAAAACGGGATCACGTACGCGCAGCGGATGTCGGGTCCGACGGACACGATCGACATCGACTTCACCGGGGAGTCTGAGGGGTATTTTGATTCGTTACCTGATTACGTGCGGGGAACCATCGAGAGGGCGGGAAAGTCCTGGTCCCACAGGCTCAAGGACGTGCTCGGTTCTTATCAGGCCAAGGATTTGATAGTGACCCGCAAGGGGAGGGATGAGAACGGTTATAAAATCCCGCGTCTGGTGGACGGGATTCTTCTTGATTTTGAAACTGATTTCGAGAATCCCAATATTGATTATGAATGGGGCTATTCCAGCGCGACATTTCGGTACCATCAGACGGTAGGAGAGGATTTTACGGTCAGGACAGGCTGGGTTAATTTGGCGGCGGGTGACATCAACAGAAGACCATTGTGGTTCGCTTATCTCGCCGCTCATGAGATTGGCCACGCGATTGGGCATGATATGAGGCCCGATGGTAGACCGAGGCCGGAGACGGTCGCCCGATACGTGGACTATGAGCGAGGGGTGTGGACCGGCCCGGCGCTGACGGCGGCCAACGGGGGCCGGAACGTGGCCTTCCAGAAGGATCGCAACGGCGACCCGGAATTTGGCCACCTGGGCGCCTGCCCCATGATCATGTCCTATTGCGGCGCTGAAATTGCAATCCCCCATGAAATGGATTTCGCCTACATGAAGGATATCGGTTATACCGTGACCGATGACTATCCTACGGAGCCTGAGGCATACAGCTATGGCGCATAGGCGCAACATTCAGCATGGGTGGTGACAGCGGCTCGAACCTTGACTTTCTCTTCCACGCGCATCACCGATCGCATTACGGTGGATGCGGATGTTTTCGGGAATCCGGCATTCACGAATTTCGCCGACGCGCACACGGGAACGCTGACGTGGAACGGCTCTTTGCTGGCTACCGATATAGAATAGTTTGCTCCGGTGTTCGGCGAAGCGGAAATCGTTCTTTCCGCCGACACGCTCGACGGCACGGTGCAGTTCATGAATCTTCGCTCGGTAGTTGACGTGGAAGCGCAGGCTCAACTCACGGGATGGCGGAAATCCAGTCTGGCGTATGATGTGACGGTGGAAGAAAACGGGTTCACGGATACAGGCGGAAAAGTGATGGGAAGGTTTTACGGCCCGAATCACGAGGAGGCGGCCGGGATTCTGGATGATGCGACGGAGAAAATTCTTGGAGCATTCGGCGGGATAAGATAAGGAAAACCGCGCCGGATCAACCGGCAGTCCAAGGAACGCCGCAAGAATGACGAATGGATACCGGCGGAAGACATCTCCTTCTGTTTCGGAATCAAACTACTATTTCAAAGAACCGGAAACGAACCGGGAGCAGGGATGAGAGGATGATGCTGATATACATGAGGAATGCGTCGGCCCGTATTCTCATTTTGCCGATAGGGGAAACGAGAAGCCGCTTTCGTAGCGACAACCCCTCCTCGGGATTGTCCCACTGCGCGGCATCGGGCCTCGCAGAACGCTTGACGATCTCGTCCCGAGCAAGCGCTCTCGAACCCTCATCCTGAGTAGGCGCGCAGGCGTCGTACTGAAGGATGGGGAAACGCATCTCTCCGGCGGACGCGAATTTCGCTCTTCGATACGCGGCTTCGCTACTACTCAGGGTGAGGTGGAGCGACGGGTTGCGCAGGACGAAGGGGGGATTTCTGACTACGAATTTTCGGCGAAGAACTATAAAGCTGAACTCTGCCTTATTTTTCATCGGCTAATGCTTGTTACCAATGCGGGATGGCGGAGTTAGGGTAACATTCATCCAAGTTTTTTGGCGAGGTCTTGCAAGACACCATCTGTAGGCGGACGGATTATCAATTACATCACAAGCACAAAGAATAAGACTCGACTCAAGAAGTTGTTTCACATAGAAACTACATCTTCATGCCTGGCGCTTTTGTTTGCTGTGATATTCGTATTGACACTGTCTGGCTGTGGCGGCGGTGGGGGTGGTTCTGGAAGAGAAGTTATGATCACCCCGCCCGGAAACCGCGCTCCCGCGGCCCAGCGGGCCTTCTCGAATCTTTCCTTGACGCATGAACCCGGCAATCCGCAACGATGGAGGTCCGAAGGCTTTGACACCTATTTTACGGACCCGGACCTCGATAGTCTGGGCTACAGCTCATCTGTGAGCAAACAAGGCGTTGCCAGCGCCGGGGTCGCGGGAAGTAATCCGAACTACTTGGTAATGGAAACGATAAGAGCCGGGACGGCGGTCGTCACGGTAAATGCATCGGACCCGTTTGGCCTCTCTGTTTCGCAAAGCTTCACGGTGACGGTACACGAGGAAAAGCCTCGGCCCCCGAACCGCGCTCCCACGGCCGTACGGGCCTTCTCGAATCTTTCCTTGACGCATGAACCCGGCAACCCGCAACGTTGGTTGTCAGAAGACCTTAGCACCTATTTTACGGATCCGGATCTCGACCGCCTGGGCTATGTCGCATCTACGAGCAACAATAGTGTTGCCGGTGCCGGTATCAGTTTTTTTCTATCGGATCCTGATCCGAGTTACTTGAGCGTGAATACGAATCGCGCCGGGACAGCGGTCATCACGGTAGAAGCATCGGACCCCTTTGGCCTCACTGTTTCGCAAAGCTTCACGGTGACGGTACACGAGGAAAAGCCTCGGCCCCCGAATCGCGCTCCCATGGCCGTGCGGGCCTTCTCGGATATTACCTTGACCCATGAACCCGGCAACCCGCAACGATGGAGGTTGGAAGGCCTTGACACCTATTTTACGGATCCGGATCTTGACTCGTTGGCCTATGGCGTAGTTTCTAGCAACGATAGTGTTGCCGGCGCCAGTATCGGGTATTCTTCGAACCTTGGTTTGCATTACATGATTGTGAATACGGTTAGCGCCGGGACAGCGGTCATCACTTTAAGCGTAACGGACCCAAGTGGCCTCAGTGTTTCGCAAAGCTTTACGGTAACGGTACGTTAGGGAACGGCTTAGCCTCTGGACCATTCCTGCACTCTCAAAGGGTCCACCCCCGTATCTCTGGACGCACCTTGCAGAAGACGGATCGACTCACTTGCTGAGTTGGACCAATTTCATTTTACGATCGACGGGCCAGGTAGACGGACAATCCGGATAACTGGCGGTGCGAACCTGGATAAAAAAATATTCGACGCAGGCAGGATAGAGGTGCCCGGAAATCCTGATAGTTGAGTCGGCAATATCACACTGGCCATTATCATCTTCACATTGCGTTACGATCCCTCTGTCGGCCGGAGAGCGTTTCAAGAAACTTTATTTCTTTCGGAAATTTCGAGACACCTTGATGATTTTCAGGCTGCGGGGTTTCCGCATATCATCGTTGCGTATGAGTGGGAGCGAAACCACGGCATCCTTCTCGCCCTCGCGAATCGTCGCCTCGATGATTCCGTCATGAAAATCCACGCCCGGAACGGCGGGGTTCGCTCCGCTCCCGGGCGCGAGGCGCACACTCACCTGGACATCCTCCGGCGCCGCCACCGGAAGCGAGAGCTTCACCTGGAGCGCCTCGCCGCTGACGATGCTGTTTTGCAGGGGCTGGATGTTCACCCTGTTCGCCAAAGTGGAAGTTTCGATTCGTCTGGCGACCTTGATCCGGCCGATTTTGTCGACAGGCCGCCAGAGGTTAAAGACACCGGGCACAGTGTTCTTTGGCAACGTTCCCAGGCCTTCCCACCTGGGTTTCGGTTTCGACGGACCCCCGATTGGTAAGGAGACCTTGGCCAAAAACGACGACGAGTCTTTTCTTCTGCCGATTCCGTCGTAACCGGCGGAAAGATTCAGCCAGGGGTGCGGGCGCCAGTCGACGCCGAGGCGCGCGCCATCGTCCCATTCGTCTGAGCCGTCTTCAGCCTGCCAGCGGTAGGTGGTCAGGTTCGCGCGAAGGGTCGTTGTCAGCTTGAGATTCAGGCCGAGTTCCACCCCTTCGAGGGCGCGTTCTTCGTATCCGGGATCCGTGGAACGCCAATTCGTGGCAGGCAGGAAATACGTGAGCGACCCCGTCCCCCAGCGCCCGGCGTAGTCCACTCTGGACGCCAACACCTGGTGTCCCCAATCCGCGCTGTGCAAAGAAAACGTGGACATCCCGAAGACACCCGAATCCGGCTCGTCGGTGAGCCGGAATCGGTAGGCCATGCCGATACGCAAGTCGTCGCGGGAATCTCCCTCGGAGTCCCGCCACCGGGTGATGCCTTGTTGTAAGAACAACGAGGAGCGAGTCCGGTGGTCTTTGTCCGTAAACGCAAGCGGGATCACGACGTCGAGATCGTTCACGAATCCTGTCCCACTTTGATAAGAAAGATCGCCGAAGAATCGGAAATTCTCCCCGAACGCTTTCTTTCCTAATTCATTTGCGGAGTCCATACTTTTTTTCAGCAACAGATTCACTCCGCCATCGAGAAGGCAACTCGTCCCGCTCGATAGAGTCCCGTCGATAGCCGCCCCGCAACTTCCCGCGGGGGTCAGGGAGTCTTGCCAAAACCAATCGAAGGCATCGGCTTCTACGGGAGAGAAGACGATAGCCGCCGCGAGCGCGAGAATACACGGGATCGTCCGGACGACCCCGATCGCCGAAGCAAGATAGGATAAAGAAAATCCGTCGAATCTATCCACGATTTCTCTTCCTCTCTCCAACTTGGCGCATACTCGATAACAACCTGAAAGTATACCAAGGCGTAATCGCAAAGCGTAGCGATGCCTGGGAGAGCGCAAAATAAGGGGTTCCCGAATAAATTGCTCACCTATATTCAAATAGTCATAAAAAAGAAACCGCCAAAACCCGTTTGCTCGTTGACAAGGACGAACGGGGTCGACATAAAGGGATGCGCAATTCGTGTTTGTATCCCGTCGCCCACTTGCCTCAAGGGGAGCGTATAGGGTGCTTGAACAATCGCGAGTTCTGGTGCTCAACCAGACGTATGAGCCGATAAATGTCTGCAACGCACGCCGTGCGATTCGCATGATGCTCACCGGGAAAGCCGATACCGTTGAGACGAACGGCTTGCTCGTCCGCAGCGAAGCGATGGAGTTTCACCTGCCTGCCGTCATACGGCTGAGAACGTATGTGTATGTTCCGCGCCGAAGCCAGATTCCGTTCAGCAAAAAGAATGTAATGCGGCGCGACGAGAATACCTGTCAGTATTGTGGGGCGAAAGGTGGATATTTAACGGTGGATCATGTATTGCCTCGCTCTCGTGGCGGTCGCTCCACGTGGGAGAATGCGGTTTGCAGTTGCCGGAGATGCAATGCGAAAAAAGGAGACCGCACGCCTGATGAGGCGGGTCTGAAGCTGAATAAGCAGCCCCGAAAACCGAAATCTTTCATATTGCAGCACCTGAATCATCGCTTTCCTCGAACGGTGCAGCATGTATGGGAAAAATACCTGCAACCCACGCCTCTCGCCTGACCCGCAAGGTTTATCCGCCTTCCGTTATCCGTTAAACTTTCATCCGCTTGTTTTTTCGAGCGCCTGACTCGGAAGCAGAGGACCCTTCATGAGTAGCTTCGAACTAAATTCGGAATTTGCTCCCACGGGCGATCAGCCCGAGGCGATAGACACCATCGTTCGCCAGTTCGAAGAGGGTCAGAATCACCAGGTTCTCCTGGGTGTCACCGGCTCCGGCAAGACGTTCACGGTGGCGAACGTCATTGCGAAAATGGGGAAGCCCACGCTCGTCATCGCCCACAACAAGACCCTGGCCGCGCAGCTTTATAACGAATTCAAGGGGTTTTTCCCAAATAACGCGGTGGAGTATTTCGTCAGCTATTACGACTACTATCAGCCCGAAGCCTACGTCCCCACCACGGATACGTTTATCGAAAAAGACGCCTCCATCAACGATGAGCTGGACTGCCTGCGTCACGCGGCCACGCGTTCCGCCCTGATGCGCGAAGACGTCATCGTGGTGGCGAGCGTGAGTTCTATCTACGGCCTCGGCTCGCCGGCCGATTATTTCGATCTGCACATCGATATTTCCGTCGGCATGGAGATGGATCGCGAGGAATTGCTCACCCAACTGGTGAGGATTCAGTACCGGCGTTCGGATGCCGCCTTGCGCCGCGCTTCTTTTCGCGCGCGCGGGGATGTCGTCGAAATTATACCCGCCCACGAAGAAGAACAGGCGATTCGCGTCGAATTCTTTGGCGATGAAATCGACTCGATCTCGGAAATCGAGCCGTTGCGGGGAATCGTTTTGAGAAAACTCGACCGGGTGGAAATTTACCCCAACAGCCACTACATCACGCCAGAGGAGAGGCTCTCGACCGCCATCGAATCCATCCAGAAGGAATTGTGGGAGCACGTGGCGGAGTTAAATGCGCAGGACAAGTCCTACGAAGCCCAGCGTCTGCAGCAGCGCACCTTGCAGGACATCGAGATGCTGAGAGAGGTCGGCTACTGCCACGGGGTGGAGAACTACAGCCTGCATCTGGATGGGCGCCTGACGGGTGAACCGCCTGCGACCTTGTTCTCATATTTCTCGCGCGATCATCTGGTGGTGATAGACGAGAGCCACCAGAGCATCCCCCAGTTGCGGGGCATGTACCGGGGCGACCGCTCGCGCAAGGAAACCCTCGTTTCGTATGGCTTCAGGCTGCCCTCGGCGCTGGATAACCGCCCGCTTGAGATGAAAGAGTTCGAGGCGAACCTCAAGAACACGATCTATGTTTCGGCGACTCCCGGGCCTTATGAGCTGGAAAAAAGCGAAGGCGTCGTTGTGGAGCAGTTGCTCAGGCCCACCGGCCTGGTCGACCCCCCGGTGGAGATTCGGCCCGTGCAAGGGCAGGTGGATGACCTGCTGGCCGAGGTGCGCCAGGTGGCGGCGACGGGAGACCGCGCCCTCGTCACCACCCTGACTAAGAGATTCTCCGAAGATTTGACGGAATACTATGAGGATTTGGGCGTACGGGTTCGTTACATGCACAGCGACATCGACGCGCTCGAACGTGTGCGGATCATCCGCGACCTGCGCTCGGGCGTTTTCGACGTGCTGATAGGCATCAACCTTCTGCGCGAGGGACTGGATTTGCCCGAAGTCGCTCTCGTGGCCATATTCGATGCGGACAAGGAAGGTTTCCTCCGCTCGGAGACATCCCTGATCCAGTCCTCGGGCCGCGCGGCGAGGCACATAAACGGCCGGGTCATCATGTATGCGGATCGCATCACCGACAGCATGCGCCGCGCCTTGGATGAGATGGACAGAAGAAGGAGCATCCAGATCGCCTACAACGAGGCGAACGGGGTTGTGCCGCGTTCCATCAGCCGCAGGATGGACGAGCTTCTCGAAGCCACCGGCGTGCCGGGTGATGGCGACGCCTTCCCGTGGGAAGAAGTGGACGCGCTGGAATTCTCGGAGTCCGACGCGGCGATGCTGGATGAGCTTCGCGCCCGGATGCACGAGGCGGCCCAGAAGCTCGAATTCGAGAAGGCCGCGGAGATTCGCGACAAGATACTCGCCATCGAGCGTCGCCAGCTTGGCCTCAAGCCCTCCAAGATCGCGTCATGAGTGATTCCGCCCTTTCCCCCAGTTCGGTTTCCGTGGGAGAGGACCGCTCGTTTCTGAAGTCCTTGCCCGAAAAACCGGGGATATACATTTTCAGGAACCGCGCGGGGGATGTCCTCTACGTCGGCAAGGCCCTGCGACTGAGAAGCAGGGTGCGCAGTTATTTCGCAAAAAGAACCGGCCGGGGTCCCTGGATCCAGAAGATGGTGGAGGAATCTTTCACGCTGGAACATATCGTGACGGCCAATGAGGTCGAGGCGCTCATCCTGGAGAGCAACTATGTCAAAAAGCACAAGCCCCGCCACAACGTGCTCCTGCGCGACGACAAGCATTTCCCCTACATGAAGCTGAGCACGGGCGAGGACTACCCGCGCCTGAGCATCGTCCGCCGTCCGGCGGGAGACGGCGATTCCTACCTGGGGCCCTTCCCCTCGGCGAGCAGCCTCAGGCGCACGATTCGCTTCCTGCAAAAGACCTTTCACATCAGGCCCTGCACGGGCGGCCTGGAGGACAAGACGGCGAAGCGCTGCATCTATTTTCAGATGAACCAGTGCCTGGGGCCGTGTGATGATTACCAAAGCCGCGAATCGTATCGAGGCGGCGTGGACGACGCGCTCGATTTCCTCAAGGGGAAGAACCAGGAACTGGTGCGAAGGCTCAAGAAGCAGATGCAGGAACACTCCGAAGATTTGCAGTATGAATCCGCGGCCAAGGTGCGGGATCAGATTCGGGGCATCGAGCACGTCACCGAGCGGCAGACCATGCTTTCGGTGAAGGGGGGCGATCAGGACGTGCTCGGCTTTCACCGCGAGGAAGAAAAGGCGGCGTTTCGCCTGTTTTTCATTCGGGGCGGCAGGTTGCTGGGTGACCAGGGGTTCCATGTGGCCGCCCGCGAAGGCGTTCCCGACGGAGAAGTCGTCTCCGCGTTCGTGAAGCAGTATTACGCAAACAAGACGTTTTTTCCCGATGAAGTGCTCCTGCCCTCCGCCGTGGGCGATGCTTCGCTCATCGGAGAGTGGTTGTCTGAAAAGCGGGGCAAGAAGGTGTCCGTTTTTCATCCCCGCCGCGGGAACAAGCGCCGTCTGGTCGAGATGGCGAGCGAGAACGCATCGCATGCCCAGGAGCAGGAAAACGCCCTTCTCAGCAAGGAGCAGCAAACGCTCGAGGAAATACGCCAGGCGCTGGGCCTCGAGGAGTTGCCGGTGCGGATTGAGGCGTTCGACGTATCGAATCTGCAGGGGAGCAATATCGTCGGCGCCAGCGTCATGTTCCAGGACGGACGCCCGCTCAAGGACGGCTACCGCCGCTTTAAGATCAGGAGCGTGGCGGAATCGCCGGATGATTATTCCTCCATGCGCGAAATCGTTTTCAGGCGCCTGGAGCGTCTGGTGAACGAGGGAGGCGAGATGCCCGACCTTCTCCTGATCGACGGGGGGAAGGGACAACTCTCATCGGCCGCCTCGGCGCTCGAGGAACTTGGGCTTGCGGACGTGGCGCTTTGCGCGATCGCGAAGGGCAGGAGTTCCGAGAACCCCGAAGCGCAGGATGTGATTTTCCTGCCCGGCCAGTCGGACCCTGTTCAATTAAAAGAGGGAAGCGCGCCGAAGCTCATGCTCCAGAAAATCCGCGACGAGGTGCACCGCTTCGTCCTGACGTTCCACCGGACGCGCCGCAGGCGTACCGGAATCAAAAGCGGTCTCGATGACGTGCCCGGCCTGGGTCCCAAGCGCAGGCGCGCGCTTCTGAGGACTTTCGGGAGCCTGCGGGGCGTTTTGGAGGCGAGTGACCTCAAGCTCCTGGAAGTGGAGGGCATCACGCCGAAGCTCGTGGACGCCTTGCGGGAAAAACTCGGGGGCGAGGGCGCCATCGCCGAAGGAGCCGGGAAGAACTCTTCCCGGACCAGCGAACCTTGAGAGCGAAAGATCTGGGCTATTCCATATTTTCGGGCCTCTTGATGGCGTCGGTGTTCCCGCCGTTTCAGTTCGAGATTCTGGCATGGATAGCGCTCGTTCCACTTTTATGGGTGCTCGAGGGAAAAAAGCCGCACGAAGCGTTCATGCTGGGGCTGGTGAGTGGTCTGGTATCTTTCGGAATTATCATCTGGTGGGTCAAAATTTCCATGGCCACCTACGGGGGGCTGCCTGCGGCGCTCGCGTGGCTGATCACCGCCGCCCTTGCGCTCTATCTGGCGCTCTACCCGGCGCTGTTCGCGTATTTCATTGTGCGCATTCATTCGGGCGGTTCTTTTTTCACCTTTCTCATGGCGGCTCCCCTTTGGGTTTCGCTGGAGCTCTTGCGCGCCTATTTCATGACCGGCTTCCCGTGGGCGCTGCTGGGCTATAGCCAGTACCGCTATCTACACATCATCCAAATCGCCGATCTGGTCGGCGTATACGGCGTCTCGTTCTTCATCGTGTTCGTGAACGCGGCGATCTGGCATTTCTTCCGTTTTCCGAAAAAAGCGCCCTACGCGCTCGTCGTGAGCGTTTCGCTCATAGTGGCGCTCGTTTGGGGCTATGGCTATCTGCGGCTCGACGAGGTGCCCCGCGAGACGCCGGGTGCGGCGCGCGCGGTCGGCATCGTTCAGGGCAACGTCGATCAGTCCGTGAAATGGTCTCCCAAGTGGAGGAGGGGCATTCTCGAGAAGATGGGGAAGCTGACGAAGGACCTGAAAGGCCGTTTCTCGGAGGGCGAATCTTCCGCTCCCCCCCTCATCGTCTGGCCCGAGGCGGCGGCACCTCTTGTGTATCAACGGCACGCTTCCGAAAGAAAGTTTCTCCGTCAAATCGCAAAGGATACGAAATCCTATCTGCTCTTCGGCGTCATCGGGAAGCGTGAGGTGGAACAAGGCTCTAAATTGACGAACTCGGCCTATCTCTTAAGCCCGGATGGTAAGGAAACCGGCCGCTACGACAAGATGCACCTGCTGCCTTTCGGCGAATATGTTCCGCTCGCCAAGTTGCTGTTTTTCGTGAAAAAACTCGTTCCGGTCATCGGCGCGTTCAAGCCTGGGGAGCGGCCTGAGATATTCGACGCCGCCGGCGGAAAATTCGGCGTCTTGATTTGTTTCGAGGTAATTTTCCCGCGTGTGGTGCGGCGTATGGCGAACGCGCAGTTTCTCGTCAACATCACGAACGATGCGTGGTTCGGGAAAACTGCGGCTTCCGAGCAGCATCTCTCGATGGTGGCGTTCCGGGCGGTGGAATTCCGGATGCCGATCGTCCGCTCGGCCAATACGGGAATCAGCGCGGTCATCGATCCCACCGGAGCGATTCGGGTCAGAAGCCCCCTGTTTGAGGAGTGGATACACGCCGATGTCATTTCGCTGAAAAAAGAACGTCCCAGCGTGTATGCCAGAACAGGCGATATGTTTGCCTATATCTGTGCTTTCTTTTCCGTGGCGGCGGTATTATTGTTCCGTTCCAGGCGTGGCTCTCGATTGTGGTATGATAGCTAGACCCGCCCGGGTAGACTCCATGCCGACAGGTCATGAAGTTCGATTTCGAAAAATGGGAGATGTAGATGGAAGAGTTATGTAAGAAATGTGAGCAACTGGAGGCACGCCTCCTTGAACTGCGGGGGCGGCTTTGACCTCGATCGACTGGAGGGGGAGTGCGCCAAACTCGATAAACTCGCCGGAGAAGAGGATTTCTGGAACGACCCCGAATCTGCTCAAAACACCCTGAGAAAGCGCGCTACGCTTGAAAAAACGATACGGAACTGGGAGAACCTCAGCGGGAAACTCAATGAGCAGAAAGAGCTTCTCCAGCTTCTCCAGATGGAAGAAACGTCCGAATCGGAACTCCTGAGCGACATCGAAAAAGATCTGTCCTCGCTTTTCAAGGAGATCGAGCGCCTCGAGTTCCACCTGGTCATGGATTCCGATGAAGACAGGGCCAACGCCATTTTCTCCGTGAACGCAGGGGCGGGCGGTGTCGAAAGCCAGGATTGGGCCGAAATGCTCCTGCGCATGTACTCGAGATGGGCGGAGGAGAAAGGGTATCAGGCGCGCCTCGTTTCCATACTCGGGGGGGATGAAGCCGGCATCAAGAACGCTACCCTCATCATCAAGGGGGACTATGCTTACGGGTATCTTCGGGCGGAAGTCGGCGTGCATCGTTTAATAAGGATTTCACCTTTCGACGCCAGCGCGAAGAGGCACACCTCCTTTGCTTCCGTGGATGTCGTCCCGGAGGTGTCGGATGACGTGGAAATCGAAATAGACGAGAACGATTTGCGCATCGATGTGTTCAGGAGTTCGGGCGCAGGTGGTCAGCACGTGAACACCACGGATTCCGCTGTGCGAATTACGCACTTGTCCACGGGCATCGTGGTCTCGTGCCAGAACGAGAGAAGCCAGCACAAGAATCGCGCTACGGCCATGAAGCTGTTGCGCGGCCAGTTGTACGAAATGGAGAAGCGAAAGCGGGACGAGGAAAAAGAAGCGCAACACGCCATGAAGAAAACCATCGGGTTCGGGAGCCAGATCCGCTCCTACATCCTGCACCCGTACCGGATGGTGAAGGATCATCGAACCGACGTGGAAAGCTCGGACGTGAACGCCGTATTGGACGGCAATATCGACGCCTTCATTGACGCCTATCTCCTCTCGTTGATACAGGAGAAGGCGAACGCGCGCGCGTAATCGCCCTCGGCTGAACCAGATGGAAGCGAATGGGGAAATCACGGTTTCATGAACATGGATAGAGAGCATGAGAGGAGCGCCCCCGTGGCGGAAGAAGCGACACCATCGTCGGATGAGCGAGACGATGAAAATATTTTGACCCAGCAGCGGAGGAAGAAGCTCGAAGGGATTCGGGCATCTGGAGCCAATCCCTTCGTGAATCGGTATTCGACGACGCACCAGATTGGCTTGATCGTCGAGGAATTCCGTGAAGTGCCTGCGGATGGATTCGATGAGGCGAAAGAGGCGAATTATTCCGTGGCGGGAAGAATCATCGCCAAGCGGGTGCAGGGGAAAGTCGCCTTTATCGATCTGCGCGACGGGACGGGACAGATCCAGCTGTTTATCCGGATGAATGAGATCGGCGAGGAGGCTTTTCAATCCGCCAGGGATCTTGACATCGGCGATATAGTCGGGACCGAGGGCGGGGTGTTCCGAACGAGGATGGGCGAACTCTCCATCTGGGTTCGCCGGATAAGCCTCCTGACGAAAAGTTTGCGTCCGTTGCCCGAAAAGTGGCATGGCCTGAGAAACGTGGAGGCCCGCTACCGGCAGCGGTATGTGGATTTGATCGCAAACCCCGAGGTGGTCGAAGTGTTTCGGGTGCGCACCCGGATGATTCAGTCGATGCGCCGCTTTCTGGACGATCTGAATTTTATCGAAGTCGAAACCCCGATGATGCAGGCCATCGCCGGCGGGGCGACGGCCAGACCGTTCACGACCTACCACAATACGCTGGAAATGCCTTTGTTTCTCCGCGTGGCGCCCGAGCTCTATCTCAAACGCCTGGTTGTCGGTGGAATGGACCGCGTCTACGAAATCAACCGCAATTTCAGGAATGAAGGCATATCCACCCAGCACAATCCCGAATTCACCATGCTGGAATTCTATATGGCGTATGCGGACTATAACGACTTGATGGAGTTGACGGAAAAAATGCTGGCGTCGCTGGCCCGGGAGATTCTGGGTGACGACGTGCTGAAGTACGGGGACGAGGAAATCTCGTTTCGAGCGCCCTGGGCGCGGTATGAATGGCGAGATTCCATCGTGGCGGTGGGCGGAGCGCCGGACGACGTATTGGGGAATCAGGAAAAAGCACGCCTATTCGCGAGAAAAATCGCAGGACCCAAGGGGTATCCCATACCGGATGATATGAGCCACGTGCACATCCTGGAGTACCTGTTCGAGGAATTGGTGGAGCCGAAACTCAGGCAGCCCACGTTCGTCTATGATTTTCCAAAAGCCCTTTCACCCTTGTCCAAGAGCAGGGAAGACGACCCGGATACCGTTGAGCGGTTCGAACTCATCATCGCCGGGCGCGAGATCGCCAACGCCTATACGGAGTTGAATGATCCAGACGATCAGCGGGTGCGTTTCGAGCAACAGGAAGCGATGCGGGAAGCCGGCGATGAGGAAGCCCACGAGATCGACCGGGATTATCTGACGGCCCTTGAATACGGCCTGCCGCCTACGGCTGGGGAGGGGATCGGAATCGACAGGCTCGCGATGCTCCTGACGAATACGCATTCGATTCGAGACGTCATCCTATTCCCCCTCCTGCGTAAACACCAGGACTGAACATGTCTGTATCCACGGAACTGTTCATCGGCTTCAGGCATTTGCGCTCGCGGAGCAAACTCGCCTTCGTCTCGCTCACGACCTGGATATCCGTGTTGGGCATCGCGCTGGGCGTCGCCACCCTCATCGTCGTCGTGGGAGTCATGACCGGGTTTCAGCGGGAATTTCGCGACAAGATACTGGGCACGCAGAGTCATATCGTCATCACGAGATCAGGCGCTTCCCTGATGCGCGAATGGCGGGATGTCCTAGAAAAGGCGCGCAATCATGAGGGTGTGGTGGCGGCGAGTCCTTTTGTTTATGGACAGGCGATGTTCTCGTTCAAGAACCGCGTGTTGGGTGCGGTGGTTCGCGGGATCGTGCCAGATCGGGAAATCGACGTGACGGACATCAAAAGATATTTGCCGGAGGGCTCGTTGAAAAAGGTTTTGGGAAAGAATGGCGCGGGCAAGCCCGGCATAATCATCGGGGCGGAACTCGCGAAGAACCTGTTCCTCAAAGAGGGTGATACGGTGTTGATGGTCAGCCCCGTGGGGGTGGTTACGCCTATGGGTCTGGTTCCGCGGACAAAAAAATTTCAGGTGGTGGGAATCTTCCGCAGCGGCTTTTATCAGTACGATGCCGGCCTCTCGTTTATCTCGATGAAAGAGAGCCAGGCATTCTTTGGATTCGGCAAATCCGTGACGGGGGTGCATTTGCGCGTGAAGGACATTTTCTCGGCCGAGCGCATTTCCCGCAAAATCAAGGGCGCTCTCTCGGAGAAATATTTGTCGCGTTCCTGGCAGGAAATGAATCGCAACCTGTTTTCCGCGTTAAAAACGGAAAAAACCACGCTCACCATCCTTCTTCTTCTCGTCGTGGTTGTGGCCGCATTCAACATCATAGGCTCGTTGGTCATGGTGGTGATGGAAAAAGGGCGCGAAATCGCGATCTTGAAGTCGATGGGGGCCACGAGCGGCGCAATTCTGAGGATATTTTTCGTTCAAGGCGCTTTCATAGGCCTGCTGGGCGCTGTTTTGGGGACGGGTGGTGGCCTCGTTCTGGGGTGGAATCTCCATTACGTTGAGGATTTTTTAGAACGCGCCTTTGGTCTGGACATACTACCGCCCAGCGTTTACCATATAGAGAAATTACCGGTGCAGATGACGCCATTAGATGTCTCTGTTACTGCAGTTGTTGCTTTTATTATCTGTTTGGCGGCGACACTTTATCCAGCGTGGCGGGCTTCTCGCGTCGATCCGGTAGAAAATCTCCGTTATGGTTGATTCGGGCACATTGGAGATGAGCGAATCTGCTGCCCCAAAAGACGTGTCGACGCATGTCATCGTCACCAGGGGTCTGGAAAAATCATACGCCATGGGCAGTGGCGAAGTGATGGCTCTGAGCGGAGTCGATCTCGAAGTCGAGCATGGCGAAATGATGGCCATCATGGGGGTCTCCGGAGCGGGGAAAACCACTTTGCTCCATCTTTTGGGAGCACTCGACAGGCCGACGAAAGGCGAAGTGATTCTGGAGGGCAAAAGCCTCTCTGATCGCTCGGAAGCCGAATTGGCTCGTCTGAGAAATCAGCATGTGGGTTTTGTATTCCAGTTTCATCACTTGTTGCCGGAGTTTTCCGGGCTGGAAAATGTTATGATACCCGGGATGCTTCGCGGCGCCCGCAAAAAAGAGGTGGAGGAACAGGCGAAGGAATTGTTAAACCGGATGGGCTTGGCCGACAGGTGGAATCATCGACCTGGAGAACTCTCCGGTGGAGAGCAGCAAAGGGTTGCTATTGCCCGCGCGTTAATTAACAATCCTTCTATAGTTCTCGCGGATGAACCGACCGGGAATCTGGATTCATCGACTGCGGAAACGATTTTCGAATTGCTTCGTGAGATTAACGAAAGAAACAGACAAACAATTTTGGTGGCGACGCACAACAGTTCGATGGCGGAAAAGATGGATCGTGTGATCGCCGTGGTGGATGGAAAAATAGCTCAAAAAAAGTAAGGAGGGCCGTATGTTCAAGCGATTCACCGAGCGTGCCCGTAAAGTCATTATATTGGCCAGAGAAGAGGCGGAGCACTACCGACACGAATATCTGGGAACCGAACACATACTGCTTGGTGTGCTGAAGGACGGGGGTGGAATCGCCATCGCTGTTTTGCAGAAGCTGGGGGTCGACCCCAAACAGCTTCGTCTGGAGCTTGAACGTAATTTGCCCAAGAGTTTGAGCGGCCCCGTGGAAGGGGATATTCCGTTTACGCCCAAAGCGAAAAAAGTGCTTGAATACGCCGTCGAAGAAGCCCGCCTGATGGGCCACAATTACATCGGCACCGAACATCTGTTGTTGGGTATTGTCCGGGAGAAAGACGGGTTGGCGGCGAAAATACTGGCTAGTTTCGGCGTGAAGCTCCAGCAGACGCGCGAGCAGACCATCAACCTCCTCAGGGAGCCTGTGGCGGCGCGCTCTCGCGAGAAGAGCAAGACGCCCGCGCTCGATGAGTTCGGTCGCGACCTCACGGAGTTCGCCGATGAGGGGAAACTCGATCCCGTCATCGGGCGTGAACAGGAAATCGAGCGGGTCATCCAGATTCTCGCCCGCAGAACGAAAAACAACCCCGTTTTGATTGGCGAGCCCGGCGTCGGGAAGACTGCGATAGTCGAGGGGCTGGCCCAATCGATCATCTCGAAAGAAGTTCCCCAGATTTTGTACAACAAGCGGGTGGTCCAGCTCGATCTGGGTGCTTTGGTCGCGGGAACGAAATACCGTGGACAATTCGAGGCGCGCCTGAAAGCCATCATGAAGGAAATCACGCAAAGTCAGGATGTGATTATCTTCATCGATGAGTTGCATACTTTGGTAGGCGCCGGCGCGGCGGAAGGCTCCATTGATGCTTCGAACATGTTGAAGCCCGCGCTCAGCCGCGGCGAGGTTCAGTGCATCGGCGCCACCACGTTGGATGAGTACCGAAAGTACATCGAGAAAAACGGCGCTCTGGAGCGGCGATTCCAGTCCGTAATGGTGGACCCGCCGTCCGTGGATGATACGGTGAGTATCCTGAAGGGTCTGAGAGATAAATACGAGAAACACCATCGCGCGCAGTTGACGGACGATGCGCTTGTCTCCGCTGTTCGCCTGTCGTCCCAATACGTGTCGGATCGTTTCTTGCCGGATAAGGCGATAGACGTCATTGACGAGGCGTGCAGCAAGGTTCGCCTCGAAAAAGAAACCTTCCCGACTAATATTCGGGATCTTCAGCGCCAAATTGAAGAGACGGTTCGCACGAAAAAAGACATGATCGAGAAACAGGATTTTGAGAAGGCCGTCGAGTTGCGCGACCTGGAGGAGCAGGACAGGAGCAGGCTTGACGAGCTCAAGTCGGAGTGGGAGGCGGATCAAACGGATGAAGAACCGTATGTAACCGAAGATGATGTGGCGTACGTGGTCAGCCGAATGACCGGGATTCCGCTGCAGCGTATCGGGGAAGTGGAGAACGAGCGTCTTCTCGGGATGGAAGAGGAGTTGAACAGCCACATCATTGGGCAAGAAGAATCCACGCGCGCCCTGACGAAGGCGGTTCGCCGTGCGCGGGCGGGCCTGAAAGGGCCGAAGAGGCCGATCGGCAGTTTCTTGTTTCTCGGCCCCACGGGCGTGGGCAAGACCGAGATGGCCAGAATGCTCGCCCAGTTCATGTTCGGCGACCCGAACTCTCTCATTCGGATTGACATGAGTGAGTACATGGAGCGGTTCAACGTCTCCCGCCTCACCGGAGCGCCTCCGGGATACGTCGGCTACGAGGAGGGGGGACAGCTCACGGAGCGCGTTCGCAGAAAACCTTATTCCGTCGTATTGCTCGATGAAATCGAGAAAGCGCACCCGGATGTCTACCATGTCTTGCTGCAAGTGATGGACGACGGTCTGCTCACGGACAGCTATGGTCGCAACATCGACTTCAAGAACACCATCATCATCATGACTTCGAATCTGGCGGCTCGCTCCATCGAGAAGGGCACCTCCCTCGGCTTCCAGAAAGCGGACACGGGCCTCGGCTTCGACAAAATGAAGGACAGCATTCGCGATGAACTCAAGCGCACATTCAATCCTGAGTTTTTGAACCGGATTGACGACGTCATCATTTTCCGGCCGTTAACCCATGAGGACATCCTCAAGATCGTGGATATCGAACTCGCCAAGGTCAATGAGACGCTGAGTGAAAAAGAAATGGTGATTGAGTTGACCGATGAAGCCAAAGACTGGCTTGCCCAGCAGGGGTTCGAGCCGGCCTATGGCGCAAGGCCGCTGCGCCGCGTCATCCAACGACACATCGAAGACACCCTCAGCGAAGAAATGTTGCACGGCAAATTCCAGGATGGGGGAACGATCCTGGCGAAGCTGGCTGGGGATGAACTTGTATTCGAACTGAAAGAAGACACGGAAGTGCTCAGTGTCCAAGATCTATAGCTTCACCGAAAAACTGAAACTCGTTTCCCCTTCTTGCTCGGGGGGTGGTCTTATGAGTTGTACGGCGAAGGTGTTGACTTGCGCCGTCATGGCCGCCGTGTTTCTTTTTGCCGTTTCGCATGAGTCGGCAGGGCAGTCGGCTTCACCGGCCATCACGTTGCGCGGCATTGAAGTCAAAGGAAATCGCCGGGTCGATCGCTCCACCGTCCTTTTCTACGTGAAGCTCAAAGAAGGGCAAAACTACACCAACACGGAATTGGTCCGTCAAATCCGGGAGGATGTCCGGGCCATATACAAACTGGGATTTTTCCGGGATGTGAAAGTTGAGGTGGAGTCTCTGGAAGGCGGGCTCCGCGTGATTTTTCAGCTCAGTGAAAAGCCCACGATCAACCAGATTGAAATCATTGGAAACAGCAATCTGGATCTGGAGAAAATCCGCGAACACGTCACGGTCAAGGTTCAGACCATCGTCAACGAATCCATCGTCAAAGAAACTGTCCGCAACATCCGAAAAC
Source organism: bacterium (assembly GCA_965213625.1). Lineage (GTDB taxonomy): Bacteria > UBA8248 > UBA8248 > UBA8248 > UBA8248 > Bin107. Next base: position 3,855,978 of record CBDBZU010000004.1, on the reverse strand, counting down.
TCTACCAGGAGAGCGGCTATTATTTCGCTCGCATAGAAGCCGTTTTGAAAGAAAGCGGCCAGAACACCGTCGCTGTCACGATCGTGATAGATGAAGGTGAAACTGTCAGCATCGGCTCGATTAATTTCAAAGGCAACGAGAACGTCTCCAGGAGAGATTTGCTCAAGGCCATGGAGACCAGCGAAAAGGGCTTTTTCTCTTTTCTTACCAGTTCGGGGATATTCAACGAAGAGGAAATGCAAAAAGATCTGGTGCGGATTCGCTTATTGTATGAGAGTCGCGGGTACGCAAAAGTTCAGGTCGGGCAGCCCGGCATCCGTGAAGATCGTGGTAGAGGCCGGATAGATATCACGATACCTATCAGCGAGGGTTTGCGGTACAGAATTGCAAAAATTGATATACGCGGTGGAGAGGATGTCATACCCCTGGATGAGATCAGGGAGGAGATGCGTCTTTTTGTGGGCGATGTTTTTAACAAAACCCGCTTAATCTCCGATGTGCAAGTGATAACGAATCAATTTTCAGACCGTGGATATGCGTTCGTGGACGTCAATAGTTTTACGAAAACTGACGATAAGAAAAAGACGATCGACATAACGGTTCGAATCAACAAAGGACGAAGAGTATACATTGGAAAAGTAGGGGTAAAAGGCAACACTCGTACTCGCGAGAATGTGATTCGCCGGGATGTCCGGGTTATCGAGGGGTCGCTTTATAGCAAGAAAGGTTTGGATTTGACGCGTCTGCGTCTCGTTCGGAAGAACTATTTCGAAACGGTGAAAGTCGTTGAAAAACGACGCCCCGGGAACGATGAAATACTCGATATTGAAATTGAGGTGAAGGAGAAACCAACCGGCTCTATCACGGGCGGCATCGGCATCAACAGCGACGAGGGCGTTTACGGGCAAGGTGAATTGAGAGAAGCGAATTTGTTCGGCAAGGGTTTGGTGGGTTCATTATTCACCAGAATTTCTTCCGATCGTTTTGATCTGGTTGCGGAATACTTCGATCCCAGTTTCCGGGACTCCGGCTACTCTCTTGGGGGAAGCCTCTTTTTCGTCGATCAGGAATATGAAACTTTCGACAACGAGAGACAGGGCGGCCGCATCACGGTCGGGAAGGAATTTCAGGAATTTTTGAGAGCTTTCATCTCTTATGAAATCGCAGAATCGCAAATCAGCGATGTTTCCGACACGGCGATAACTACGATTCTTGAGCAGGAAGGAGAAACTTTTCTCGAGAGCAGCATTATTCCAAGGTTAGTCTACGATAGCCTGAACAGACCGATTTTCCCTACGGATGGTACGTACTGGAGTGTTAGCGCCACAATTTCTACCTCAATTTTAGGTGGAAATGTCGATGTTTTCTCCACAGAAGCGGAATTCAGGCAATACTATAATATCGGGGAGCGTTTCCGGGTCCGCTTTTTGCGAGATTTGATTTTGAATTTGAGGGGTAATGTCCGCTACGTAGACTCGCTCAAGGGCGAAGTGCCCGCGTTCCGTCGCTTGTACGCCACGAGAAAGTACACAGTTCGGGGATTCACTTCCAGTGATTTGGGACCGAAAGATCTGCAGGGCGAAGCCATAGGTGGATTCTCCGCCGCGGTCGCCTCAATTGAATTAACGCATCCTTTCATCGGGCCGACCCAGGTTGCAGCCTTTATTGATATGGGGAACATCTGGGACGAGGATAACGCGTTGGATTTGGGAGATTTGCGTTACGGCGCTGGAGTCGGTTTACGCATCATCACGCCAATCGGCCCCATGCGGCTTGATATTGGATACAAGCTGGATAAAAAAGAGAACGAGCGTAGTAGAGAGGCGCATTTAGGAATTGGGGCTGCGTTTTAACGGTATTTGAGTCGTTATTAGCAAATGGGTGGAGGATGTTTGGTGTGAGGCGTTTTTGGCTATTGGTTTTACTACCATCGATATTTTTCGTATTTGCACATGCCAGTGATGTGGAATCGGCCGGCGCGAAATATGGGGTTGTCAACATTCAGCGCGTATTACAGGCTTCAAAAGGCGGGCGGACCGCGAAGTCGTTTTTGGAAAGGGAGAAAAAGAGGCTCCAAACCACGATTCAAAAGAGGCGTGCAGATTTAACCAAGATTGCGAATAAGGTGCGGGAATTGCAATTGGAGATTGACCAGAAAAGCGCTATTTGGCGCCAGGAAGAGAAAGAGCGCAAGGCATTTGAATTGAGGTCCCAGAGAAGGGAATTTGCGCGCGAAAACGACAATCTGAGACGGTTGGTTCGAGAAAGCGAGCGAGACCTTCAGGATCGCGGAAGAGTAGCCACAGAGAATGTTTTGAAAGAAGTACGTGTCATCGTTGAGGAAATAGGTAAACAAGAAGGTCTGGACGTCATTGTAGACAGCGCCTCTGGCGGAGTCTTGTTTCGCAACCCCAAAGTGGATCTGACCGAGAGGGTGATCAAGCTATACGACCAGAAGAAGAAATAAAATGCTTCTCGCAGATATCGTTAATCTGCTTGGCGGAGATTTGATCGGTAACGGGAACGTAGACTTACAAGATGTGGCAGAGTATGAAAAGGCTTCGCCAAACGATTTGAGTTATGTGGATTCTGCGAAAAAGTTTGCCACGCATACGGATGCCGGTGCGCTAATCGTCCCACGGGGGTTGGAAACAGACCGCCCTTCTATTGCAACCCAAAACCCCCGCTTGTTTTTTGCTCGCGCGGTATCGCTGTTTCGCCCCCCTCGAAAATTTCAGCCGGAAATTGATGACGACGCCAGAATTTCCGATACGGCTCGCCTGGGAGACGGTGTATATGTAGGTCCGTTCGCGTCTCTCGCCGGTGGTGTTGTGCTGGGCGATGGTTCATATATCGGGGCGGGTGTGCACGTCGGCGAAAATGTAAAAATTGGTTCGGGGTGTTTCGTGCATCCGAATTGTGTTTTGTACGCCGATGTGGAAATCGGAGCGCGAGTGACCCTCCATGCGGGAGTCGTCGTAGGGTCGGACGGGTTTGGATATATTCCCGATGAAGAGGGTGGTGTTTTCAAATATCCGCAGACGGGCACGGTCGTCATCGAGGATGATGTGGAAATCGGGGCGAACACCACGATTGATCGGGCCACGCTCACGGAAACGAGAATCGGCCGAGGCACGAAAATCGACAACCAGGTCCAAATAGCGCACAACGTCGTGATTGGGGAAGGTTGCATACTAGCGGGTCATGTTGGCATTGCGGGTAGTGTGACGATAGGACGGGGCGTCATGATGGGTGGCCGTGTCGGGGTGGCGGATCATGTCGAAATTGGTGATAACGCCAAGCTGGGTGCGAATACCGGCGTGCTGACGAGCCTCGAGGGCGGGAAAGTATATATGCACCATCCGGCGACGGAAATTCGCGATGCGCGGAGGCGAATTGCGGTTTTGAGGAATTTGCCGAGGCTATCGAAAAGAGTAAATCAACTCGAAAGAAGGATTGGTAAACTGGAATCATGATAGATAATCAGCGGATTCAGGAGTTAATCCCGCATAGAGAGCCGTTTCTTTTCGTGGATCAGGTAACTGCAATCGACAAGGAAGAAAATTCTGTCGTAGCCCAGAAAATAATCTCGATCGATGAACCTTTTTTCAGGGGGCATTTTCCTGGCAACCCCATCATGCCGGGCGTATTGATTATCGAAGCGTTGGCGCAGACCGGTTTGATTTGCCTGTTCGAGTTGAAATTGGTCGAACCCGAGGCGGAATTTTTCTTCACGGGCATCGAGCAGGTGAAATTCAGGCGTCCTGTCGTTCCCGGCGATTTATTGGAGTTGCACGCTAAACTCCTGAAAAACAGAAGGACTTTGTGGAAGTTCGAAGGGCGGGCATTTGCAGGGGGTCAGATAGCCGCCGAAGGTGTTTTCACTGCTTACGCCACTCCCCGTCAAGATAAAAATTGAACGACATAGCCCCCACTTCATATATTCACGCCGAAGCGCAACTCGGGCAGGATTTGAAAATCGGCCCGGGCGCTTTTGTAGGCGCCGATGTGATTCTTCGAGACGGATGCGAAATCGGACAGAACGCAACCATCCAGGGTCCTGCCGTTATCGGAGAGGGGTGCCGGATTTTTCCGAATGCCGTCATCGGTTTGGAAGCGCAGGTTGTTGATTTGCAGTCGGATTCAGGCGGGGTTGAGATCGGAGCGGGTACGATTATCCGCGAGACGGCGACAATCCATCGGTCGATGTACTCGGGTCAGAATACGGTAATCGGAGGAAAGTGCTACGTCATGGTCGGCGCGCATGTGGGCCATGATTGCCGCGTGGGCGAAGAGGTCATTCTGGTGAACCATTGCTCTTTGGGAGGGCATGTGGAAGTCGGAAACAACTGCTTCATCTCCAACTTCATCGGCGTACATCAGCGTATGAGAGTTGGGGAGGGGGCGATACTGGTGGGTCCCATCGCGGTGAGGAAAGATGTGCCTCCGTTCGTCAAGATGGCGGGTGCTCCTTTTCGCGTGGTGGGGCTGAATGTAGTCGGCTTGCGCAGGAGGGGCGTTTCGGCTGATGTAAGAGCGCAGATAAAAAGAGCGTATGGAATCCTGTTCAACGAGGCGGGTACGATGGCGCAGAAAATAGAGAAAATAGAAGCGGATGCGTCGTTAGGAGCGGAAATCCGTTCCGTGGTAGAATTCGTGCGCAGTTCGAAGAATGGCATATATCAAGGCCGCGTATAAGGGTAGGTTTTTTAAGAGGTTAAAAGCCCATGCTGGATTCCCTGCGTGTTGGCGTCGTCGGTGTCGGCCATATGGGGAGTTACCATGTAGCCGCGCTTTCCGAACTTTTGGACGCGAATCTGGTGGCTGTTTGTGATTTGGTGCCAGACCGTGCCCGGGAATTGGCCGATAGATACGGGGCGGAGGCGTTTTCGGACCCCGCCGACCTGATTGGTCGGGTAGATGCGGTTACCATCGCAGTTCCCACCTTGCAGCATTTTGAAGTGTCCCGGATTTTTCTCGAAAATGGCATACATGCTTTGGTGGAAAAGCCCATCTGTACAACGATGGAGGAAGCTCGGGAACTGTTCGACCTGGCAACCAGAAATAATCTGGTGCTTCACATTGGCCATGTGGAGCGGTTCAACGGAGCCGTTCAGGAGTTGGGTAACATTTTGGATGCGCCCACCCTGATTGAATGCCGCAGGCTGGGTCCCTTCTCGCCGAGAGTGAAGGAAGACGGCGTCGTGCTCGACTTGATGATTCACGATCTCGACATCGTGTTAAGGTTGGTGGACGAGGAGATTGATTTGCTCTCGGCTACCGGCGCGAGCGTTCTCTCGGATAGGGATGACGTGGCGAACGTGCAGATTGGTTTTGCAGGTGGGTGTGTGGCGAACCTTACTGCAAGCCGGGTGACGCAGAACAAGATCAGGACGCTTTCCGTCTCGCAACCGGACGCGTTCATTACGCTCGATTATGCGGACCAGGAGCTCAGGATTCACCGCCAGGCGAAGAGTGAGCACCAGTTGACCAGAGAGGAACTCAAGTACCGCGAACAATTTCAGGTGGAAAGAGTGTTTGTCCATAAAGACAATCCGCTCAAGTTGGAATTGCGTCATTTCCTGCAAGCGGCACAGTTGCAGGATGTTGTTTCCGAACCCGAAAGAGAGTTGCGGTCTTTGGAGATTGCCCTGCGTATCGTAGACATGCTGAAAAGCACCATGCCCTCGACTCACTAGAATTTACCATGCCGAATTCACTGGAGAGAATTGGCCTCGTTGCAGGTTCGGGTACTCTGTCGTCCGAGTTTGTTTCCAGAGCGAAAAAACGGGGTAAGCACGTGTCCGTGGTGGCTTTATCCGCTGAAGTCAAGGAAACATTATCAAAAGAAGCGGATTCCGTAGTTCATATCCCTCCCACCCAGCCGAATAAAATCATCCGGTTTTTCAGCGATGAGAATGTTGGAGAGATAGGACTCGTGGGGAAGGTGGAGAAAAGTTTCTTGTTTCAGTCTTTGCGTTTCGATTTGACGATTCTGCGCTTCATGAAAAATGCCAAGAATACGGCCGATGCTACGATCATGGATGCCGTTATCGAGTTTGTGGAAGAAAACGGGATGAAGGTGATGCCCCAAACGGAGTATCTCGATCACCTCATTACTCCGCGAGGGAGCATCACAAAAAAAAAGTTGCGCCAAAATCAACGAAGAGATGCGGAATATGCGTTCCAGATGGCCCGGAGCGTTGCCGCGCTGGATATCGGCCAAACGCTGGTGGTGCAAAAAGGAACGGTAGTTGCCGTGGAGGGTATCGAAGGTACGAACGAGGCGATTCGGAGAGGATGTGCTCTCGCCGGAAAAGGGGCTGTTGTTTGCAAGGTGGCCCGTCCCAAGCAGGACATGCGCTACGATATTCCTACAGTGGGGCCCGAGACCTTGGCAGTCATGCGCGAGGGCGGCGCTTCGGCGCTGATTCTGGAGGCGGAGCGGACTTTTCTCATCGATCGCGAGCGCTTGATACGGGAAGCCGACGCAGCGGGCATCATCGTTGTCGGCTGGATGGAAAATGAGCTCGGATGAGCGCTCGACAAACGACGTCATGGTGCTCGCAGGAGAGCAATCCGGAGACGTTCACGCCGCGAATCTAGTCCAGTCGCTGGCCGCCAGAATGCCGAACCTCCGTATATACGGGATGGGGGGCCAATTGATGGCCGAGGCGGGTGTGGAACTACTCCATGACATCGGCGATATATCCATTGTCGGCTTCGCCGGCATTCCCCGCATTTATCCCAAATTGAAAAAAATCAAGAAAGATCTGTTGCGGAGAATCGCGGAACACAAGCCGAAGGCGGTGATTTTTGTCGATTATCCGGGTTTTAATCTTTCGTGCGCGCGCGCGGTGCGCAAACTGCCGCAGCCGCCCAAATGCATTTATTTCATCACCCCCCAGGTATGGGCCTGGTGGAAGGGCCGCGCCCGCACCATTGCGGATGTATTCGATCTGGCTTTGAACATATTTCCGTTCGAGCCTCGAATTTTTAACGAATTGGGGGGGAATGCCATGTTCATCGGCAATCCCATCGCCTATGAACTTCGAGATGCGCCTTCAAGGGAGAGCGCCCGGCTCTCACTGGGCTTATCCATGAGCGATAAAGTGATTTCGCTTCTCCCGGGCAGTCGACGCAAGGAAATTGACTCTCATGTGGACGCCATGGTGGATGCGCTGAAGATTATCCATACGCAAACGCCGGGGTTGCGTTTTTTGATTTCAGAGGCGATATCCTTGCCCGAAGGATACGTTGCGAACCGCTTGCAGTCATCTGGTATCGAGGTGCGTACCGTGAGGGGTGATGCACCCAAAGTGATTCGCGCGGCCGACGCCGTGGTCGTGGCGAGCGGCACGGCTTCTCTCGAGACGGCTCTTTTGGGTGTGCCGATGGTTGTTCTGTATGCCGGAGATCCCTTCTCGTATACGCTGGTAAGGTATTTTTTACTTCAGGTGGATTATATCAGTCTGGCGAATTTGTTGTCCGGCTATGAGGCGGTACCCGAATTGTGTCAGAAACAGGTGCGCGCGCAATCCATTGCGGATGCCTTGAGGGAAGTGCTTTTGGATGATGGCGTGAGGACAAGGCAAATCAGGGCTTTTGAGAGGATACAAAACGCCCTGGAAGGGGTGAACCCCTATGAATGCGCCGCGTCGCATATTGCAGCACAACTCGGTTTTGAAGCGCAGGACGCGCAGCATGAATGAAGATTCAATCGCCTATGATGAATGGGGCCGGAATCCCGATGCGCCGCTTTCGGCGTGGCTGGGCGGCATGGTCATCGCGGGTTATCTGAAAGCGGTCTATGCCACTTCGTCGATGATCATGCCGGAAACGGAATCGAATGAAAAAATGAACCGCAGACGCGATGAACAATTTATCTGGGTGCTCTGGCATCATCATTTGGGGCTGCCCTGCTTCTTTAATTCGTATTATTCTCACCGCACATGCATGGCAAGCAGAAGCCACGACGGAGAATTACTCGCCCAGGTGATGTCACGGCTCAATACCCATTGTGTGAGAGGCTCTTCCTCTGCGATGGATGGAAGGGATAAAGGCGGAACCGCTGCGTTTCGGCAGATGGTCAGAGTGGCGAAACAAGGGGAACACCAACTCGTCATCACGCCGGATGGCCCGAAGGGCCCCCCTCGTAAAGTGAAAATGGGTGTCATTACTTTGGCGAGTCTCACGGGGTACCCCATTTGCCCGGTCGCCTTCGCGGCATCCCGCTTTTTCACCATCCCCACGTGGGACAAGACGATTATGCCTCTTCCGTTCGGGAAAATCGCTGTTTGTTGTGGAGAGCCTCTGGAAGTGCCACGAACCCGGGACAAGGGGGAGTTGGAGGCGAAGCGCGCAGAAGTCGAAAGACGGCTCATGCATGCGAATGAAGAAGCGCACTACCACTTGAAGAACACGGCGGGGAAGTGAGCCGCTCATGTTGTTTCTCTACAATGTCGTTATTATTCTCATCTCGCCCGTATTGCTCGTGTATTTTCTGGTCCGCCTCTGGCTCCGGGGGTTTGACCTCCGGGCCGTTCGTGAAAGGTTCGGGTTTCTGCCCCGCTTGCCCGATGCGGGAGGAGGGCGTCTTTGGCTGCATGCCGTCTCCGTGGGGGAAGTGGGCGTTGCCGCCGTCTTGATACCTGCGCTTCTGAGAAAGAGGCCGGAGCTCAAGATCGTGCTTTCCACGGTAACGCAAACAGGCAGGAACGAGGCCGGAAAAATCTCAGGCCTGGAACAACTCATATACTTGCCTCTGGATTTCCCCTTGATAGTCCAAGCCGCCTTGAGACGCATCCGGCCGTCCATGATCGCGCTCATCGAGACGGAGATATGGCCGAATCTCGTGGTGGAGGCGGCAAGACGGAATATCCCAGTATCCATCGTAAACGGTAGGCTGTCAGAGCGGTCATATCATAAGTACAAGCGCTTTCAGTTTTTTTTCTCTGCGCTTCTTGAGCGTTTCGCAGATGTGCTGGCGCGCGGGGATGAGGATGCCGAGCGGTTTTTGGATTTGGGCGCAACATCCGTGCGGGTTTCCGGGAACGTCAAATTCGACGTCCCTGCGCCGCCTCAGGAGCCCCCGCATGGGGCGTATGGTTTGAGCGCGTGCAGGTACGTCATCGTGGCCGGCAGCACGCACCCGGGAGAAGAGAAACTGATTGGAGAGGTGTGGTCATCCGTTCATCGGAAAATGCCGGGAGTGGGTCTTCTCCTTGCGCCCCGCCACCTGGAAAGGGTGGCCCAGGTAGAAGCGGACCTGAAAGGCGCAGGAATTTCTCCCGTGCGGTGGAGCCAGATAAATGATACGGGTGGTGAGCATCAAACAGTCATCCTGGATGTGATGGGAGAACTGGCGGATGCGTACGGGTGCGCGGCGATGGCGATCATCGGTGGAAGTTTTATTCCCCATGGCGGCCAGAACCCGATAGAAGCGGCGCGCTGGGCGGTGCCGTGCCTGTGTGGTCCCCACATGGAGAATTTTGCCGAGGTGACGAGCGAGATGGTGAAGCAAGGCGGCGCGGTTCAACTGAAGGGGCGGGAGAATTTGGAGGCGGCCGTCTTGAAATGGCTGGATGATCCGGAATCGCGGAATCGGGCAGGTGAGGCGGCCCGCCGGGTAGTGCAGAACAACCAGGGCGCTTCCGAGCGAACCGCGGCATACATCGTTCGAGTCCTGGCGGGCTCGGATGGGGGCGCCGCATGAGTTTTCGGCGCGGAATCCTGCAGGCCTGGGAGGGCGACCCCTCGTCTCCGGCCTGGGCACGTATGTTGACGAAGAGCTTGAGCCCCCTGGGAAGTCTCTATGGTGGCGCAATGGCGCGTCGGCGCCGGCGTTTTGAATCCGGAAAGGCTGGTGTCTCTAAAATTCCCGTACCCGTCATTTCGATTGGGAATCTTACCCTGGGAGGAACGGGAAAAACGCCCACGGTCGCCTGGCTCGTGGAACAACTTATGTTGAAAGGGCAAAAGCCCGCCGTGGTGAGCAGGGGCTATGGCGGAAGACCCAAGGATGTGATGGTTGTGGGCGATGGGAAGGGAAGCCTGATGGCAGCGCCGCCGGCTGCCGATGAGGCGGCGATGCTAGCACGCCGCTATCCCGGCCTCCTCGTATTAACGGGTGCGGAACGTTCTTTTGTCGCGAACAAGGCGGTCGAGGAATTCGGAGCGGATGTTGTCGTGCTCGACGATGGGTTTCAACACTTGGCGCTCCACCGGGATATGGACGTGGTGGTTGTGCGCGGAGATTGTCCTTTTGGAAATGGCAAGGTGGTTCCCGCAGGTGCTCTCCGGGAGTCGGTTTCGGCCTTAGAGCGCGCGGACGCCGTTTTGGTGACGGGCGAATGTCTAGATAGGGAGAGAGAAGAAATCCAGTCTCTTATCCCGGATATTCCAATGTGCACAGGGCGTCTTGAGCCGGATGCAATCCTGGATGCAGGAGGAGAAAAAACGGGCTTGCCGGATGAACTACAGGGCGCAAAAGTCGTTGCTGTCAGCGGCCTGGGAAATCCGCATGGTTTTGAGAAAATGCTTGAATCGCTGGATGTCGAGATTACCGTGCATCACGAATATCCGGATCATGCCCATTATGCTTTGGCGGATGGCGTGCGGCTCGTTTCGTCGCTGCAGAAGACCGGAGCCGAATTCATTCTCACTACGGAGAAAGATGCGGCAAAACTGTCTCGTTTGCTGAGTAAAACGCCGCTTCGTGTTCTTCGCGTGGTGATGAAGATAGATGACGAGATGAATTTGGCTGGTTTGATCGAAAAGAAAGCGTTTTCGTCTTGAGTTGGCGCGTTATCTCCTGATGGAGACGAGAAAGTAAGCCCCTCCCGCGATGAAAATCGCATTTGGGCCCCAGGCCGCCAGGACGGGCGGAAGGCGTCCTGCATGCCCGAACGAAATGCTCGCATGAAACAGAATGAGGTAGATCGCGCCGATGGCGATGGCGATGGCGACTCCCAGCGCGACTCCACCGCTTCTGCTGCTTCGAATGGAGAAAGCCACACCTACGATAGCCAATACGAAACTGATGAATGGCGCAGAAATTTTTGCCCACATATCTACGATGTAGCGGGTGGTGTTCACGCCGCTTTTGCGCAAGTTTTTTATGTAGCGGTCAAGCTCCTGATAGTTCATTGTCTCCGGGTTTCTGCCAGTTTTCTTGAAATCTTTCGGTTTTTCTGGGAGCGGGAAAACTTTTTTCTCAAAGGTCTTCTGTTTGATTTTTCCCTCGCCTGCAAAATCGTGGATCACGCCTTTGTGGAATGCCCAATGTTTTTCTGCTGGAAGCCAAACCACCTCGGTTGCGTCAATACGTTGCGTCAAGCGGTTTTGCCGTCCCATTCTGTACAAGGTAACGCCTCTCATTTTTTCCGATGTTGGATCATAGTGCGTGATTTGCCAGATTGTGTTGTCTTCCGAGCGATACCATATTTTGTCTCTCTGGATATGCGTGCGTAAGCCGGTTTTCTGGATCTTGACCCGGCGTATGTATTCTCCGCGCTTGTTGGCGAATGGAACGATGTATTCATTCGCCAGGAAGGTGAGGAGGCTGATACCCAGACTGGCGATGAGAATGGGCGCAATGATCCGGTAGAGACTCAGGCCCCCTGCGCGCATGGCGAGAACCTCGTTTTCTCTGGAGAACAGAATCAGCGTGAACGTACTCGCCATCAGAACGGTGAGCGGAACGGAGAGAAAAACGAGATGGGGTATCTTGTACAGGAAATACAGGGCCGCATCGGCCAGGGCAGCGTTCTCTTCGATGAAATCATCGATGCGCTCGATAAACTCCGCGATGAGGAAGAGGGTGATGGCTCCCGCCTGACAAAGAAACACCATTCTCAGAAACTGTTTCAGGATGTAGCGGCTCAATATGGTCATGGCGGGTATTTATGATTTGCTTCGGATGAATGGAGAAAAAGGTTTGAGGAACAGACCCCAAATGTCGATGGTGTAACGCATCCCTGCGATTCTTACCAAGTACCCCGCGAGGAAAGCCAATAATACGTTTGGACTCCACACGGCGACGGCAGCGCTGAGTTGCCCGCTTTCCGCCATTCCCTCGGCGAAGGTAACGAGTAGATAATAGAGCATCAGGACGCCCAGACTCAGGGCGAATCCGCCGTGGCGTCCCGAGCGTCTGTTCTGTATGCCGAGAGGCGCCCCCAGGAAAGCCAGAATAAGGCATGTGAAGGGCGCCGCGAATTTCTTGTACAATTCCACGAGAATAGCGTTGTACCTGCTTGTTCCCGGCTCGTGCTCTTTTAATTTATTTCTGAGTTCATGGAGTGGAAACGAGCGTAGGCTAGTCCGAAGCGCTTTCGTCTTCCCGATGGTTTTCGTGAGATCAAAATTGAGGTCGTGGCTCTCAAAGCGCGCGATTTGATAATTGTCGCCGGAGAGAGAAGTGCCGTCATGCGCGCTAATATTCTTGCTGGAGACCTTCCCGGGTTCGCTGACCGTATGGATGGTCCCTCTGACGAGGCGTAACCATACTTTCGGAGATGATGAGGATTTGAACAACATCCCTCGATCGGCAAATATGACCCGGTTTGTACCGGCCTCCCTCGTGTCTGAAATCATGATGCCTTTCAGCGCCTTGCCTGATGATTCGATTTCTCGCACGTAGAACATGATTCCGTCGAAACCATCATGAAATACCTGTTCTCGAAGGTCGAAAGTAGCGACTCGGCTATGAAGCATCTGTTGTCGGACTTCCAAAGTGGTGCTCTGACTCCAGGGAATCCCGAATATCATGAGAAATCCGCTCAGGAGGGCAGTGGCTACCCCCACCATTCCTACTGGAATGAGTTGGGAGTAGAAGGTCATGCCGGAGGCGGTCATCGCCAGGGATTCGCTATCGCTCGAGAGGCGACTGAACACCATGATGCTCGCAATAAGGGTGGACATGGGCAAGGTAACAAGAAGAAGAACGGGTAAGGCGGCGAGCATAAACTGCGCCACGATGGAAATTGGCACCCCGCGGTTCACCACCAAATCCGTGAATTGAAACATTCTGTGCAGCAGGAGCACAAATGTAAGAAAGAGCAAGGATATGAGCAGATAGGACACCATTTCACCCAGGATATATCGGTGCAATGTTTTCAAGGGTAATCCTCTGGGAGATGGTCACTCGATACTCGCACATCACACTATATGAGCGTTTGCCGGATTGCAAAACGTATTTTTCATGCTCATTGACGCCCATCACGCCGGTTGATAGCGTTGAAAAAGGGCAGTTTTCGTTGTTTTCCCCGTGACTCAAGGTGCGGAGACGCACCGGGGAGGAATCGAGTTTGTCTGGCGATGCCCATCGGGAGGAGTTGCACCTTGTAGTGGCGCCCACATGGATTGGTGACACGGCCATGTCCGCTCCTTTTTTTTCATCCCTGAGGCGTGCGCACCCAGGGGCGAGGCTGGCGGCGGCGGCAGGTTCCTGGACTTGCGGATTGCTCCGCAGTTTTCCATGGATCGATCGGGTCTTGTCTCTCGATGCGGGGAAATGGAGTAGCTTCTTATCCTTGAAGCGAATGCTGAAAGACGAGACGGTAGATTATGCGTGGATTCTGCCCAACAGCTTTCGCGCGGCCCTCATGGCGAAATGGATTGGTGCAAAGCAGCGAATCGGGTATGGGACCGACAGTCGGGGCTGGCTATTGAGCAGCCGTGTGGCTCCTCCAAGAGATGTTTCTCACTTGGTGGATTGGTATCTTTACCTTCTCGAAGCGGAAGGATATGAAACCCGTGTACGGGTTGATGATTTCTTCATCAAACCAGAGGCGCAACAATTCGCGGAAGATTTGTTGATAGCGCATCACGCGAAGAAACATGCGCCTTTGGTGGGAATTCATCCCGGAGCCTTTTTCGGTGAATCCAAGACGTGGCCGCTGGAAAATTTCAATAAACTCATTTACAGACTCGTAGAGCATGAGGGAGTGCAGGTCTTTATTTTGGGCGGGCCGGATGAACTAGCGCTTGCTGTGAAATTGGATAAGATGTCCGGGGGGCGAGCGGTGAATCTGGCCGGAAAGGATACTCTGGAGATGCTGCCCGCCTTACTTTCCCCTCTGGATGTATTCATCTCCGGCGATACGGGCCCGCTTCATGTGGCGGCGCTCGCCGGGACGGCGACGATTGCGCTGTTCGGACCCACGGACTATCGTCGAACGGGCCCAAGAGGCCCTTGGAATAGAACCATTCACAGGAATCTCGATTGTAGCCCATGTTTCGCAAGAAAGTGCCCTTTCGGCCATCACGACTGCATGAAACTGATTACGCCTGAAGAAGTGGCGCACGAAACCGTTAAGCTGCTAAACGAAAAACCGAGGATTAGTAAGGATGGAAACTGAAAAAGACACTACCAAAAAACCAGCGGTATTTTTTGACAGAGACGGAACCCTGAATCGAGACGTGGGCTATGTCACTCACCTCGACGTATATGAACTCCTCCCGAGGGCGGCGGCGGCCGTCCGGAAGGTGAACGAAGCGGGGTGGCTCGCCGTTTTGATTACGAACCAAGCCGGCGTGGCGCGTGGCTATTTCCCGGAATCCATGCTGGAGCAGGTGCATCGCAAACTTCAGGATGAACTGGGCGGCAAAGGCGCGCGCCTTGACGCAATCTACTTTTGCCCGCACGTCCCGAACGGAGACGATCCCGAATATGCGATTGACTGCAAGATGCGAAAACCCTATCCCGGCATGCTTTTGAAGGCAGCGGAAGAACACGAAATTGACTTGGAAAAATCCGTCATGCTGGGAGACAAGTATTCCGATTTGGAGGCGGGCTGGCGTGCGGGTTGTAAGTCAGGTCTTTTGCTCACGGGGTATGGGCGGGGAGAAAGAGAGCTACGTGGAGAGCAGTGGCCCCGCCAGCCGGATTTCGTGGCGCAAGACGCATATCATGCGGTGGAAATCATCTTGAACGAGGGTGGGAATCACTAAAATGAGTTTGCCACTCAAGGAATATATTCAAAAATTTCCGTCCATCCGCATGGCGGTGCTGGGGGATTTCATCGCGGATGAATTCATCCATGGCGCCACCTCTCGCATCAGCCGGGAAGCGCCGGTTCTTGTTCTGGATTTCATCGGCCGAGAGATTGTTCCCGGCGGCGGGGGCAATGCGGCGATGAACGCTGCAGCCCTGGGCGGAAATGTGCGGGCCATCGGCGCTTTGGGCGCCGATGATGTGGGCGAGGAACTCCGCAGCGCAATGGAAAGACGCCGGATAGACACCGGACTGTTGTTGGCGGATGCCGGGCGTGTCACTCCCACAAAGACGCGCGTGATGGCGGGAGGCCGAAACACCAAGCGCCAGCAGGTGATCCGAGTGGATCACGAAATGAAGCTGGAACTGAGCGAGAGGCTCGAATCTCAGCTCGTTCGTGATATCGAGCGGATGGCGAATGACGGCCTGGATGCGCTTTTAATCTCAGACTATGGCTTAGGCACCGTGACGGAAGGTATGAAAGAGGCGATACGGAAATTATCCACCGAACTTATCGTCACGGTGGACAGCCGCTATGCGGGAGATTCGTTTCTTGGGGTCACGGCCATTACGCCCAACGAAGAAGAAGTAGAAGGGTTGCTCGGGTATTGGCCCGAAGAAGAGCGTCTCGATGAGGCGGGAGCTTCTCTGCTTGATAAAACGGGGGCTCGTGCGATCTTGCTCACCCGGGGAGACAAGGGCATGAGTCTCTTTGAGGGAGATTCTCCTAGAGTAGATATACCCATCTTTGGGTCGGATCAGGTGCTAGACGTGACCGGGGCGGGGGATACGGTGATTGCGATGTTTACGCTCTCCCTGTCCGCAGGCGCGTCAATGCGTGAGGCGGCGGAACTCGCGAATCGGGCGGCTGGATTGGCGGTGATGAAGGCGGGAACCACGGTCGTGGAACCCCAAGAACTCCTGACGACGTTCGAGGGGGATGGCGTGTGAGCGTCCGCTCGAAGGGTGCGGACTATTCGGCGGATACGGTTCCCGTGTGCATCGGGAGAGCGACCACGGATGGGTGAGCGATTCCTCCTCATCCGCCTGGGTGCGATAGGTGACGTCGTTCACACCCTACCTCTGGCTTCGGCCATCAAGAATGCGCGGCCTGATTGCCATATTACCTGGGCGGTTGAGCCGGCCCCGCGAGAAGTACTTCTCGGAAATCCCGATATCGATGAAATTTTGACCGTCGATACCAAGAGGTGGCGGAAAAATGTGCTCTCCGGCGGTTTCTCTGCCCTCAGGCGCGACCTGCTCGCCGTGAAGAATGTAGGCGCCGATGTAGCCCTGGACGTCCAGGGACTGATCAAAAGCGGCTTTTTGACGTGGGCATCAAGAGCGCCTGTTCGCATCGGGTTCGAGCATCGTTTTTGCAGGGAGGGTATGAACGTGCTTTTTACGACGCATCACGTTGTACCCCCAGAAAATCCTCACCACGTTGTGGAGAAGAATTTGTCCCTTCTCGATCCGCTGGGTATGTCCATTCCATTGAAAGAACAATACCGTTTTCCGCTTCATGAAACGCAGGCAGAGGGAGAGCAGGCGAAGACACATCTAGAGAACATAGGCCATCGAGACGGTCTCCCCCTGTTGGTCGTCCATCCCGGGGGCGGGTGGGTGACGAAACGCTGGGCGCCGGATCGTTTTGCGCAACTTGCCGACCACTGGAATGAGAATGGCTTGGGAGATGTTCTTCTGGTTTGGGGTCCGGGAGAAGAAAAGATGGTGGGTGAGGTGACGGACGCCATGAGAACACAGCCTTTGGTTGCTCCTGCGACGAGCATTCGGGAAATGATGGCCTTGATTCGGCGCGGCTCTTGTTTTGTGGGCGGCGATTCCGGCCCCATGCATATCGCCGCTGCTTTGGGGGTTCGATGTCTGGCGATCATGGGGCCTACGGAACCCGTGAGGAACGGCCCCTGGGGCGCGGGGAATACGGTTCTTCATCATCGGCTCGCATGTAGTGGCTGTTATGCGAGAAAATGCCCTGATATCGAGTGCCTGGAGCGTGTGAAGGTCAAAGAGGCAGTGGATGCACTGGATCTGCTTCAGACGACCCCATGAAAAACATAGTCAGATATGCGAAACTAAGGCAGTTTATTGAACGAAGCGGGCGATGTATCAACCTTGACGTGTTGTGATGAACGATCTGACGGAGTGCAGGTCGTTTCAGGAATTTGATTGACCATTGGAGATAAACGGAAGATGAGCGTGGATAAAGAGTTGCTGGATATATTGGCGTGTCCCGTCACCAAGACCCCGCTGGAGTTGAGCGAGGACGGGAATTTTTTAATCGCCCGGGAATCGGGATTGGTCTATAAGATCGAAGATGATATCCCGATCATGCTCGTGGACGAGGCCATCCCGCTCGATGAGTGGGAGAAGACCCAGAGGAAAGGCTAGGAGGATGTCTGGCTTGGCGGAAACTTCTGCCGAAGCCTGCCCTGGAGAGAAGCCTGTCTCCGAATCTATCAGAAATCCGGTTAGCGTCACGATTGTCGCCCACAATGAGGCGGAGCGCATTGGCGCGTGTGTCGACAGCGTTACATGGGCGGATGAAGTAATTGTCGTGGATGCCGGCAGCACGGATGATACACGGGAGATATGCCGAACACGCGGCGCGCTGGTTATCCAGCATCCTTGGGAGGGATATGCGGCGCAAAAAAATTTCGCCCTCTCGAAAGCAAGTCATTCCTGGATATTGAGTCTGGATGCGGATGAATGCGTAAGTCCTGAGCTTACGGAGGAGATTATCTCCGTTTTGTCTGACGATGCTCCAGCAGAGGGGTATCGGATGCCCCGGAAAAACATATTCTTCGGTCGTTGGCTTCGCCACGGCGATCTATGGCCGGATTATCAGATACGGTTGTTCCGTCGTGGTGCCGGGGCGTTTAACGAGAGAAGCGTTCACGAATCCGTGGTGGTGGAAGGGCGGGTGGGAGTATTTTCATCCCCTCTGGAACACTACAGCTACGATTCCCTTTTCGATTTCTTCCAAAGGCAGGTGAAATACGCCAGGCTGTCGGCGGAAGATTTATCTTTCAGGGGAGTGCAGCCCGGACTGAGCGATTTCGTCATCCGTCCTCTTTGGCGTTTTTTCAAGAGCTACATCTTGAAAATGGGTCTTCGCGATGGCGTGAAGGGGTTATGGGTATCAGCGGGCTCCGCTTATTATGTGTTCATGCGCGCCGCCTTTTTGTGGGAGATGTGTCGAGGACGTGAGCGCCATTAGCGTTGTACATACAATAGCCTCCCCGGGTGTGATCGGACAGGGGAAAAGAATCCTCATGGAGGCCGCCTGTCTTGGCGGGCGTGGATGCGGGAATCCGCCGATCACGCAATCGCATGACGAACCGATGCGTGAAGCAGATCAGGCAGGTGAGCCGTTCGAGTTGGCTCTTAAAATGTCTGCGTTGAATATGCGAAAGAATCCCAGATGAGCCGCACCCGGGTTTATCTCAGACTCCTGAAATACTTGCGTCCCTACCGGTTTCGGTTCGGCGTCGCCGTCGCATGCACAATCATCGTAGGCGGCCTGAACGCTTATCCCGCATACCTCGTTCAGCATGTCATCAATGATATTTTGATCTCGAAGCGAGCCGACATCGTTCTTTTGATTTGCCTGTCCCTTGTGGTCGTCTATCTGGTGAAAGGTATCGCAGCTTATTGCCAGAATTATTTCATGCTCTGGGTTGGTCAGCATGTGGTGATGGACGTCAGAAACGGGCTTCACAGGCATCTCCTGAATTTGCCTCTACGGTTTTTCGAGGTGAAAACGACCGGAGAGTTGATGTCGAAAGTCATATACGACATCTCCTTGATGCAGCATGCGGCGACGGATTCCGTTCGGGATTTGCTCCGCCATGGGTTCACCTTCATCGCATTGCTCGTCGTGGCGATTTACCAGAGCCCCCATATGGCGCTGATATTCTTCGTGCTCATTCCGCTGGTGGCGGTTTTGGTTGTGATGATGGGAGAGAAGATTCGCCGAATCACGCGGAGGAGTCAGGCGCGCATGGGGGACATGAGCAGCCTGATGAAGGAAACCTACGCGGGAATTCGCGTCGTCAAAGCGTTTGGAGCGGAAGATGAGGAAGAAGGCCGTTTCATGGGCGCCACCCGTTCGTTTTTCGACACCATTATGCGGGCTATGCGGGTTCGCTCGCTGGCGCCTCCCATGGTGGAGATCATCGGTGGGCTTATGGGAGCGGGAATTCTGTGGTTCGGCGCCCAGGCGGTAATCTATGGGAGCATGGATCCGGGAAGACTGATGAGTTTCGCCGTCGCTCTCGGTATGGCCTACAACCCGCTGAAATCTTTCACCCGGGTGTTTCATAGCCTGGTGGAGGGAATTGCGGGAGCCCAGTCGGTTTTCGAGGTCCTGGACGAGCATGTTCCGGAAGATAAGAATCCCGATGGCGAGGAGATGGGGCGGCTTTCCCGGCATATTCGATTCGAGGGCGTGCATTTCTCCTATTCGGACGATGCGACGCTCGAGGATATCAACATAGAAGTGACGGCGGGCTGCACGCTGGCCGTTGTGGGGATGAGCGGCGCGGGGAAAAGCACGTTGCTGGATTTGATTCCGCGTTTTTATCTGCCTGCACGGGGGTGTATCTCCTTCGACGGGAAGGAGGCGTCCCGGTATGCGCTCGGCAGCTTGCGCGCCCAGATCGCCGTGGTAACCCAGCAGGTGATTCTGTTCAATGATACGGCGGAAAACAACATCGCCTATGGGGAGAAAAGACCCGTCAGCCGTGAAGAAGTAATCTCGGCGGCGAAAGCGGCCAATGCCCATGATTTCATCATGGAGCTGGAAAACGGGTATGAGACCATGCTGGGAGAGGAGGGAGTGCGCCTGTCCGGCGGTGAACGCCAGCGCATCGCCATTGCGCGCGCGATTTTGAGGGATCCTTCCATTCTGCTGCTCGATGAGGCCACGAGCGCGCTCGACACGGAGAGCGAGCAGTTGATTCAAGAAGCATTGGAGCCTTTGATGAAGGATCGCACTACGTTAGTAGTGGCTCATCGACTCTCGACGGTCCGAAACGCCGATTTAATCATCGTACTCGATGGGGGACGGATCGTGGAGAGGGGAACGCACGATGAGTTGATGAAACAAGGTGGCTTATACCATAGGCTCTACGAGATGCAGTTTATAAGTGAGGATTTGTCCGTTTCCGATGAAATCAAAAGCGCAACGAATGGCGACAACATATCGTAAGGTTGTTCGTATCATACAATCATGAGTTGGAGTTTCCGCTTTTTGGAACCTGATTCGAATCACAATGATGAATCACAAAAGACGTTGAGAAATCACAACCAAGTGCATTCGGCTCTGAGCTGAGAGAACAACTTCATGCACAAGCTAACAATCCATTTCCCGGAACTGGAAGAGTACTTCAGGAAGCGTTCACCGGCGTCTCGGGTGGCGTTCGGCGGGCTTCTCGGTTTTGCCGTCACAGCCCCTTTTTCGATATCGCTCGCTCAAATATGCGTGTTCACCGCCGTTGTGGCATGGCTGGCTTCCATGACCAAGGCGGCTCCCTTGGTGACGCAAAAATTTCCGTTGTGGATGCCTTGGCTTTTTTTCGCGCTGTTTACTTTCGCCAGCGCCTTCCATGCGCCCGATTCGCTTAACAGCCTGATCAAAACGAGAGAATTGACGCAAATCATGATTTTTTATTTGACCTTGAACGTCGTCCAGGATGACCGGGAAGCGCTGTGGTTGGTGAAAGTGCTCTTTGTGGCTACGAGCGTGGCCGCCGCTTACGCCTTGGGCGTTTCGCTTCTGGGGACATTGTCGCTGGCGAATCGAGCATCGGGCTTTTTCAGCATATACATGACGTTCGGCGGTTTTTTGCTTGTGGTCGGCCTTTTGGCGTTCTCGTACCTTTTGGTGCCGACTCGGGAAAGCAAGGGCGTGTGGGTCTATGCGCCGGCCCTTTTGATTCTCGCCTCATTGATAACGACTTTGAGTCGCAGCGCCTGGGTTGGCCTTGTCGTTGGGGCGGCGGCTGTGGCGGTGGTGAGCAGGCGCAAAGTGGTGGGTTTGTGTTTGGCGCTGGTGGTCGTGCTGGCTATTTTCATGGCGCCTCAATCCATCCGCCAGCGCGTGAAGAGCATGGTGAATCTCCAGGACAAAACGGCTGTGGAGCGGATTTACATGTGGCAAAGCGGCATCAATATGTTCATGGATAAAAAGCTACTGGGTTTTGGCCCCGGACGAATCAAAGACAATTTCGCCCGTTATGCGAACCCCGACGCGGCCCGGAAATTTCCGTCCCATTTACATAACAACGTGGTTCATTTGGCTGCCGAGCGGGGAGTTTTTGCTCTGGGCGCCTGGATGTGGGCCTGGGTCGGCTATTTCGTCTTGGTGGTACAGCGAATTCGGGATACGAAGGACGCGCCTTTTGGAACGCGATTTCGCATGGTAGGTGGTTTGGCCGTGGCGGCGGGTTTTTTAAGCTCTGGAATATTTGAATACAACTTTGGCGATTCCGAGGTGGTGATGCTGATGTACATGGCCATCGCCTTGCCTTTTATCGGCAGGGCGTACGAGGTTCATTCAGAATGAAGTGATTTGCGTTGCTGGCTTACCGGAAGCGTATCAAGGATTGGAAAAAGCCTAATTTCTTGACCGAATCGACAGCGACGAGGTCGGTTCCGCCGAGTTTGTTGCCTCCCAGTTCATAAGTGACGCGGCCAACTTTTTGGCCGGCCTTGACGGGTGCAGTTATTTCTTCCGGCAATTCCAGTTTCATGGAGATACGCTTTTCTTCGCCTTTCCTGACCAATGACGCGACACTTTCCTTGAACCGAATGCGGACCATCCGTTTCTTGCCATTCAGCACCTTGATTTGCTGTTGTTTCGGTTTTTTGGTTTTGCCCAAATCGATCCAGCGGTATTGTCTGAATCCCCACGAGAGCAGACGTCTGGCCTCTCTGAATCGGCGTTTGGATTGGCTCGACCCCATCACGACGGCGATGAGTCTTAGATTTTTGCGTTTCGCCGTGGCGACGATGCTGAATCCCGCTCTTCGGTGATAGCCTGTTTTGAGGCCATCCATCCCGCGAAACCGCCTTAGGAGAGTGTTCGTGTTGGTCAGGGTGAAGGTTCCGTTCCTGAAAGGAGCATTCTTGGTGGCGCTCCACTTCATGATGAGAGGATATTTAATCAACTCGCGGGCGAGGATGCTGGCGTCACGTGCGCTCATCTGATTGGTCGGTTTTTTTCCGCCCGGTGGAAGCCCGTTGACGTTCACGAAACGGGTGTTCGTCATGCCGAGTTCTTTGGCGCGCTGGTTCATCATCTCGACGAAGGCTTCGGCGTCCCCGGCAATGTGTTCCGCCACGGCGTAGGATGAATCGTTTGCAGAACTGATGATGATGGATTTCATCAAATCTCTCAGGGAGAATTTTTCTCCTTGCTTCAAATACACCTGCTGGCCCCCGATTCGCGAGGCGCGTCTGCTGGTGGTGATGATCTCCTCAAGATGGATGCTTTTACTTTTAATGTGTTCCATGGCGATCAATGCGGTCATCATTTTTACGATGGAGGCGGGTTTCGTGCCGAGCCGTTCATTTTTTGATTTCAGGACTCGCCCCGTATTCGCTTCAATCAACAGAATCGAGCGATAGGGGATGACCGCTTTGCGGGAGCGTTTTTGGCGAGCGGAAGCCGAATCCACGCCGAGTGTCAGAGAACTTGTGCACAACAATGCGAATGCGATGATGGACAAACAGAATCGCCGGCGTTGTCCCAGGGCGGGTAACATGCGTTTTCCCTATCGTCTTCTGGGCGGGTTCAGGTGGGTTTCGTGAATGTCCCGGGAATGATAGTTGTCCCGTTGGACTCAAGCCTATTAAAAACTTTTTCCTGGCGTTTGTCAAAATGAGGAATTTGGGGGGCGGTTGGAACCTCGATCGGATGTTCATATATTTGATTATAATGACGATAACTCAGTACGCGCCATACTCTTGAATTCCATTTCTTGCTTCTCTCCGGTTGCTCTGATAGGATTTGAACTACTAAAGGGGTATTTAGTAAACCCTAGGTTCATAAAGTTGATGCGCGTAAAATGTGCCCTGTCTGAAAATGGGGTATGACATTCTTTTTGCCGCGATGGGCGGAAGGAAAAGGAGGTCTTCTTATGTTTAAAGGTTCTTATGTCGCGATGGTGACTCCGTTCCGCGACGGAAAGCTCGACGAAGAGGGCATTCGCTCTCTGGTGGAATTTCATGTTGAAAATGGAACGCACGGGATAGTGGCGTGTGGAACCACGGGGGAATCCGCCACACTAAGCCATAAAGAGCACGACCGGGTCGTAGAGTTGGTGATCGAGCAGGTGAACGGACGGATTCCGGTCATCGCCGGCTCCGGTTCGAACAGCACCGCAGAGGCCGTTCAGCGTACGCAATACGCCATGCGGGCCGGTGCGGATGGCGCTCTCCTGGTGGCGCCTTATTACAACAAGCCAACGCAGGAGGGGCTTTATCAGCATTTTCGAGCAATCGCGGAATCGGCGGACATCCCGATCGTCCTCTACAACGTTCCGGGCCGCACGGTTGTGCAGATAGCGCCCGATACGGTGGCGCGCCTCTCTGAGATTCCCAACATCGTGGGAATCAAGGAAGCGACCGGGAATCTGGCGAATTGCTGCGACATCATTTCCCGTGTACCGGATGATTTCATCGTGCTTTCAGGCGATGACTTCGTCACGCTGCCGATGATGGCGATGGGCGGTGTGGGCACGATTTCGGTGACGGCGAACGTCGCGCCCGCGGATGTGGCCCGGATGTGTCAGGCCCAACTCTATGGGGATACCGCCACGGCGAAAGCGCTGCACTACAAGATGTGGGAACTCAACCACATGATGTTCTGCGAGACGAACCCGATTCCGGCGAAAGCGACCTTGGCGATTATGGGGCGGATTGCGCTGGAATACAGGCTGCCGCTCTGCGCGCCGTCTGACGCCAACATGAGCAAGCTGGAGGCGTTCGCCAGGGAATATGGCCTGGTCGAAGAAGCAGTGGCGGCGTCGTAAACATATTCTGAACGAGAAAATCAGAACGAAAAAGCGGGAGTGGTCAAAGCTCCCGCTTTTTCTGTTTCTGAGGTTTATTCATCCAGGCCCAGCACCTTGAGAGCATTTCCACCGAACCAGCGTTGTTTCACTTCGTCTTTTAGTGGGAACTTTTCGAATTCAGCCAGGCTTTTCCTGGGGCTGATCATCGGCCAGTTCGAGGCCCACAGAATCTTGTTCTTAAGCACCGAGTTCCCGTAGCGAATCAGAGGCTCCCAGCCGGTATCGGGCGTGGCGATGTATTTGGGCATCGTGCCGCTGACTTCGATGTACAGATTGGGATGTCGCCAGCTCACGGCGATCATCTCCAATATCCACGGCCAGCCTCCGTGCACCGCCACAATGCGAAGCTCGGGAAAATCTCTCGCCACCTCGTCCAGGTAGATCGGGCGCCCGTAATCGAGCAGATTCGAGCTTGAGAGGTTCATCGATGTGTGGAGCAGAACGGGGATGTCCAACTCCACGCATTTGGCGTAAATGGGATAGAACTTCTTGTCGTTCGCATGAAGGCCGAGTTCCCACGGCCCCATGTTGACGCCCCGGAGTCCGTATTCTTTTACGTCGCGCTCCAAATCGCGCAGCGCGTCCATGCCGCGAAACGGGTCGCACCCGGCCGTTCCGATGAGGCGGTCCGGGTAGTTCTTGATGTATTCGTGCAAAACTTCGGCGGGAAATTTCGTGCCCGAGATCGTCGTCATGTCGGAAGTCTTGATCACGGTCTTATCCACCCCTTGTTCGTCCAGGAAGGCGACGAACTCTTCAGGCTTCAAGTAGCGGTGTTCTTCCTCGTTACCGAACACCCTGTCCCCATAGTGTCTGGCGTAGTCCGTAAGTCGGCCCGTCGGTTTCAGGTATCTGTCCAGACCCTCGGGAATGGGGCATGAGACTCTGAAATCAATAACGGGTGTAGGCATCGCTAGGTTCCATGAAATAAGAATCAACTATGAACGCAGAGTACATCAGGATGCTCGCTTACGGGTAGTCGGGCAAGGATACGCCTGCTCCCTCGCCAGAGGGAATCGAATCCTTTATCCTCTTTTTCATTCCTGGACCAGAGGATTTGTATGAATAAGCATGACGGAACATCAACCCATTGGCTTTGGGCGATTTGCGCGGCGCAGGTGCCGATGATGTTCGTCTATGCGAATTATGTAGCGGCGCTTCCGCTGTTCAAGGCGGAATGGAACCTAACGAACGTGCAGGCCGGCACGATTTATACGGCGTTTTACGTGGGCTACATCCTCGCCGCGGCCGTGCTGGCGACTGCAACGGACTACATGAGCGCGAAGAAGATATATCTGGCCTCGAGCCTCTGGCTGGCGCTCCTGAATTTTATGTTTCCCCTCTTTGCCGATGGTTTCGTAAGCGCATCGGTGTTTCGCGGCCTGACAGGCGTGGGGCTGGCCGGCACATATGCACCTGCGTTGAGGTTGGTGGCGGAGTACGCCCCGCAAGGGAGGCGTGCTCGTATGGTGGGGGTGTATACGTTTTTTTACACCGTAGGCGTCGCCACCTCGATTTATGTGACGGGCGCGCTCGTCGCAAATTTCGAGTGGCGCACGGCGTTCGCGTTGACTTCTCTGGGACCCGCCGCCGGTTTCCTGGCCATGGTGTTTCTGCTCCCCTCTCTGCCCTCTCCGAGGGGAGATGGGGACGCCGGGTTTGAACTTCCCAGGTTGCCGGCCCCCGTGTGGGTGCTCATGGGCGTCGTGGGCGCGCACAGGTGGGAGGTGTTCGCATTCAGAGGCTGGATAGTCACATTCCTGGCGGCGTCATTGGTGGTGGCGGGAACGGAAACGCGCGAGAGTGCGCTCCACGTCGCGTCCTCTGCCGCCGCGCTGATCATCGGGCTGAGCGCGGTTTCGAAGCTCATTGGTGGTTGGTTTGCCGATCGCATTGGTCGCCCACCCACGATTATCGCGAGCCTTTTTTTAAGCGGTCTGATATCAGTTACCATCGGGTTCGCTTTCGGGACGCCATTCGCAATCCTGCAGATTCTATGCCTGATCTGGGTAATCGTGATGCACGTGGACGCCCCCGTGCTGGTGGTGTTGACCACGGAACTCACGCCTAGACGCCACCTCGGTTCGGCGCTGGGCATTCAATCGGGTTTGGGTTTTCTGCTTGGTTCTCTTGCGCCCATGGTAGTGGGGAAATTTTTAGATATGAGTAATGATTCGAGTACTGGTGAACTGCCGCTCAATTGGGACTGGGCGTTCATCGGGCCGGGAGTTGCCGCTATCCTGGGAGGGGTCGCCACGATTTTTGTCGCCCGGCGCTTCATTGGCGGGAAAAAGCCGCAAGAGGGTGAAGCATAAGCTTCACGGCCATGACCCAATACGCACCAGATTCTGGCTTTATCCCGCAAATTTGCCTGCTTGACGATGCGCTCAGTTTTGATATGATTCACTTCATCTTTTGAAAGCATCTTACATTTCACTGGCAGGTAGACAGGACGTGCGCCGAAGATTCTTGACATTGAGTTTCTTCGCACTTTTTTTGAGCTGCTACTTTACAAGCAGAGGAGAATGAAAATGCTGAAAGGAATCATTGCTGGTCTGTTGGCGGTCGCTCTTTTGAGCGCACCCGCTTTCGCCGCGGATGAGGCGACCATGCGCGCCGCCAAGAAAGAAGGGAAAGTAACCTGGTATACCTCCATCACTTTGAACATCGCACAGGATCTCTGCAACCGTTACAACAAGAAAAAAACGGGTGTTAAGTGCATCGTACATCGTGACGGCTCAGGCAAGCTCTACCGCCGTTATCTGCAAGAGCGCAAGGGCGGCATTTACGTCGCAGACGTGATACACACATCGAACCTGGGCCATTTCCTGAACTTAAAAGCCAAGAAAATCATCACGCCCTACAAGCCTGCCGGAACGGACAACTTCAACGAGAAGTTCGTTACCAAAGACAACTCCTGGACGATCCTTCGCGCGGGCGTTTTGATGCCCTTTTACAACACCAAGAAAGTCAGCGAGAAAGACGCGCCCAAGACGTATGCGGATTTCCTCGATCCCAAATGGAAGGGCAAAATAGTTCATTCGCATCCCAGCTACAGCGGGTTTGTCACGAACGGCATGATCAACATCGTGAACAGATTCGGCTGGGATTATTACAAGAAGATGGCCAAGCAAAAGCCCAAGATCGTGCAATCGGCGGCCGGGGGCATTCCTCTCGTAGCGCGTGGGGAGGCTTGGCTGGGAGCGGGCACGACCTCGTATTCGCTACTCAAACTGATGCAGAAAGGCGAGCCGCTCAAGCCCGTCATCCCGCCGACGGGTCTGGCTTTGGTGACCTCGCCGAACGGCGTATTCACGAAGGCCCCGAACCCCAACGCCGCGCGCGTGTTCACTGATTATCTATTCAGCCGAGAGGCCATGCAGCTTCTGGCGGATTACTTCCTCTATGTGGGTGATCCCGGCGTGAAGTATCCTAAAGGATTGCCGCCACTCGACAAAATCAACCTGATGGCCATCGGCGGAGATGAACTGAAGAAGAAGAACAAGCCGACGCGCAAAATGTTCAAGAAGCTCTTCGGCGTATAAATCAAGTATGAGCGGGAGCGATTTCTTGCGTAAATCGAGAAATCGCTCCCGTTTCATTTTAGTTTTGACAGAATGAATTTTTTGAAAATGTTTTGATTTCAAAAAGGAAAGATGCGGATATGACGCAAGATGCGCAACAGCTACCCGGAATGATCTCGGGAGGCGAGCCCTCAGCCACCAAAAAATTCGACTATACTGTCATTGTCTGGGTAGTACTGCTCATCCTTCTGATCATCCTGGTGGCGAATCCCATCTTCCAACTCTTCAAGGAAAGTTTCTTTGTTTCTGAAGATGAGGCCGGCGGCTTCACTTTCCAGAATTATATCGACGCTTTCGAAACCGATGAATACTACAAGCCGATGTACATCACGATGATGCTTGCCCTCTCCGTGGGCAGCATTTCCCTGGTGGTGGGAGCCGTGATGGCCTGGGTGGTCAGCCGAACGGACATCCCATTTCCGAATTTAATCAGGAACGGCATCCTGGCCTCTTTCGTGACACCTCCCTTTCTCGGCGCCATTGCCTGGATATTCCTGGCGGGAAGAAACGAAGGGTGGCTGAATAAATGGATTCGCGGGATATTTCAGTTGAGTGACGAGTTTTATCTGTTCGATATTTTTACGATGAAGGGCGTCATATTCGCCATGTCGCTCTACACGTTCCCCCTCGTCTTTATCGTTGTTTTAGCAGGCCTGAACAATATTTCCTCGGACGTGGAAGACGCGGCAAACGTGGCGGGCGGCGGAACGTTCAACACCATGTTCAGCATCACTTTACCGCTTGTGGCGCCCTCTCTGTTCGCGGGTTTTATTCTGGCGGCGCTTGAAGCCATGATTCTTTTCGGAATCCCGGCCGTCTTGGCGATACCGGCGGGCCAGCACACGATGACGACCCAGCTCCGCGCTTTCATGGTCTCGGAAGACGACCTGCTCGGTCTGGCCTCCGCCTACGCAATGCCCATGCTTATTCTGGCGATAGGGATGGTCTGGACTCGAGGCATTGTATTGGGCCGCAGGGGTTACGCCACAGTCGGCGGCAAGGGAGGGCAGAGGCGGCCGCAAAAGCTGGGCGTTTGGCGGCTCCCGATATTCGTGCTGTGCATGGTTCCGCTCGTGTGCGCCATCGTTTTGCCATCGCTCGCTTTGCTGACCACGTCGTTCATGAAAAATCTGGGCGGCGGATTGAATTGGGCGAACTTCACTCTCTGGAATTATCATTTCATCTTGACCAACGATGCAGTGAGAGAGTCGATATACAATACGATATTGCTAGCCATCATGGCGGCGACGGGCGCCACGATCGTGGCAGCGATTTCCGCTTTCATCGCACAGCGCAAGCTCATCAAGGGCCATCAATATATGGGGTTCATGGCCACAGCGCCCATCGGGATTCCCGGTATCGTCCTGGCGGTGGGTCTGTTCGCGGCTTATACGAAACAGCCCTTTGTGCTGTATGGGACGCTGTGGATAATGTTCCTGGCCTATCTCACCAAATACTTGCCCCTTGCGTATCAGACGGCGAATGCGGGCCTCACGAGCATTCATCCCGAACTCGAGGAGAGTTGCCGCATTATGGGGGCGAATCGGCTTCAGGTTTTCAAGGACGTGACGATACCCTTGTTCAAGACTGCCGTCATCGCGTCATGGATATTGGTGTTCATGCCCTCGCTCAGGGAATTGAGCGCCTCGGTTCTGCTTTGGACGACGAATACGAAGGTCATCTCGGTGGTCATCGTCGATTTCTATGAAGAAACGCTGTTGGGTCCCATATCGGCCTTAGGCGTATTGCTCTTGGCCATCACCTTAGTAGCGATTGCAGTCGGTTTCCGCGTGGCGGGACGGGACTTCATGCGTTCCGCAGGATAGATAAGGGAGATTTACGTTGGCGGTTTTAGACTTAAAAGGTTTATTGAAGATATTTGGCACAGACGTTCGGGCGGTGGATGAAATAGACCTGCACATCGAACATGGGGAGTTGATCTCTCTTTTGGGGCCATCGGGTTGCGGCAAGACGACGACGTTACGCCTCGTGGCGGGTTTCATCGAGCCGAACGGCGGTGAAATCATCATGGATGGGGAGACCGTATCGAACGCCAGCAGTGTCATACCGCCCGAGCGCCGCAACATGAGCATGATTTTTCAGAGCTACGCCATCTGGCCGCATAAGACGGTGGCCCAGAATGTAGGCTATGGATTGAAATTCCGCGGTATTACGGGCGCCGAGGCGGACAAGCGCGTGAAGAGCCTGCTTTCCGTCGTGCAGATGGATCATCTGGGCGCCCGGTATCCGGGAGAACTCTCGGGTGGCCAGCAGCAACGCGTGGCGCTGGCCCGCGCTCTCGTGGTCGAGCCGGCCGTATTGTTGCTCGATGAGCCGCTCTCTAACCTCGACGCCAACCTGCGCGAGGAGATGCGCTTCGAGATCAGGCGCCTGCACGATGAATTTAACATCACGAGTATTTACGTGACCCACGATCAGGCCGAGGCCATGGTCACCAGCGACAGAATCTGCGTCATGAACAGCGGGAAAATCGAGCAAGTAGGCAAGCCGTCCGACATATACGACATTCCGGCGACGAAGTTCGTGGCCGAATTCGTCGGCGTGACGAACTCGATTCCAGGAAAGATTGGTTCCCCTGAGCTTTTCGAGGCCAACGACGGCGCAAAATTCATGATGAACGCAGACGGCGGCAAAACGGGAGAACTCGTCTCCATAAGGCCCCACCGCATCCAGGTGCATTCCGAGAATGCCGACGTGGGCGGTTCGGACGCACAGAACGTGCTCGATGGCGAGGTGACGCGCGGCTATTATTTCGGGAGCACGGTGGATTACCTCGTGCAGGTGCCGGGTCTGAATGAACCGCTTCGCGTCATCGGCGACCCGCATGAGTTCTTCGGCGTGGGCAGTAAGGTCCGTTTGACCATCGAAAAAGAGGCGGTCATTCTCGTGAGCGACAGTTAAAACCTCATCGATGCAAATCGTTATTCCAGACGATTGTTTCCGTTTGTTCGAAGGCTCCGAAGCTCTCGGGCGATTGCGCGCCCTGGGCGACGTACATTACTACACCGACAATGCCGATAGCGAAGAATTGCTCCGCCAGCGCCTGAAAGACGCGGAAATTATACTCACGACCAGGTACCAGACCGACTTCAAGACGACCGACTTGCTGGATCATATTCCCCACCTCAAGATGATTTCCGTGATGGGCACGCGCCCGCGCATGATCGACATGGAGCGCGCCAACGAACGCGGGATCGTAGTGAGTACGACGCCCGCGGCGAGCGCCTCGTCCGTGGCCGAGCACACGATGATGCTTATCCTGGCGTTGGCGAAAAGAATGCCGCTCATGTTCCCCGCCATGAGAAAGGGCGATTGGCCCCAGGATCAAGGAGTCGAGCTTGCCGGAAAGACACTGGGTCTTATCGGTTTCGGCCATATCGCCCGTCTGGTATGCCGCATGGCTTTGGGCTTCGAGATGAGAGTCATCACCTGTTCTCCTTCCATGACGCCCGAACGCGCGCAGGCGGAGGGGGCGGAAGCGGCTACCGTCGAGGAATGTCTTGCGTCCGACGTGGTGTCGCTCCAACTACATTTACCGGCGAACGCTGCGCCCTTCATGACAAAAGAGAAATTCGAGCAGATGAAGGAAACGGCTTTTTTCGTCAATACGGCGCGCGCTCATATGGTGGATGAGGATGCGCTACTGGATGCCTTGCGAAACAGGCGCATTGCAGGCGCCGGTCTCGATGTTTTTGAGCCTTTCGAGCCGTTACCGAAGGACTCGATATATCGTTCTCTGGATAACGTCATCATCACGCCGCATTCGGCGTGGATTACCGACGGCACCTATGCGAGGTTCCGCGATGTGCCGGTAGCGAACATCGAAGCTTATTTGAGAGGCGCGCCCGCCAACGTCGTCAGAGATAACGCTTAAGCAGCCAGAGGAATCCGCCCCGGCAGGTATAGCGCCGCCGGGGCGGATTTTTATTACTCTTTTTTGATCAGGATGTTGTTGTACACCAAGGCCGCCGCCACGCCGCCGATGATGGGCCCTATCCAGTAGACGAGGTGGTTGATGCCGTCGAAGCCGCCCCCGGCCAGAGCGGGGCCGAATGTGCGCGCCGGATTCATGGATGCTCCCGTGAGTGGACCTCCCATAAGAATGTCTGCGGCGATGGTTAGGCCGATCGCGAATCCGCCCACGTCGGGGTGCCTGTCGTCCACGGCGGAGCCCCAGATAGCTGTGACGAGGAAGAACGTGAGAATGATTTCGATCAGAATCCCCATGCCGAAACTCACGTCACTTGCAAGGGTCGGTGTTCCCAGATTCACCTTTTGCCATACGTCGGCCGCAAAAATGATTCTCAACAGGATACCGGCCACGGTTCCACCAACCAGTTGGCTGATGATGTAGGAGATGCCTGTGCCGCCGTCTGTCCTTTTCGTGACCATGAAGCCGATTGTGACGGCCGGATTGAAATGACCGCCCGATACGTGCCCCATGGCGGAAATCATCACCGAGAGGATCAAACCGTGGGCCAGGGCGATGCCGATGAGACCCACGGCTCCACCCGTTTTCTGATTCAAAATGATGGCGCCCGCACCGATAAAGCACAGCGAAAACGTGCCGATGGCTTCCGCTACGCAGGCCCTTCCTGTTGGACTCATTTTGTTCTCCTAGATGACTCGGGCGAATAATTGGCAGAGAAATTAAGTCGTTACCGAATCGATACGAGGAACCCTGGAAACAGAAAACAGGCTATCTCCATGTCTCATTATAGCAAATCATGAAGGATGCACCACGTTCTGCGGTTTACCCGAGAGGGCTGCGGCAACGTTTTCCACCGACATCAGGAGGCCCGCTTCGGTCACCTCAGGCGTGATGCCCGCATTGTGCGGGGAGAGGACCACGTTTTTTAGTTTCCCGAGCGGATGGTTCGGGGGCAGAGGCTCCTGATCGAATACGTCGAGACCCGCTGCAGCTAAGGCGCCGTTTTTCAAGGCCAATATGAGCGCCTCTTCATCCACGATAGGTCCCCGCGCCGTGTTCACTAAAATGGTATCCGGCCCCATGCGGGAGAACGCCTCGGCGCCGATCATGCCGATGGTGTCTGCCGATTGCCGCACGTGTATCGAAATGACATCGGCTCGTTCATACAATGCGTTCAAGTCGACGAACTCCAGTCCTACCTCCGCAGCGAAATCTTCGTCTGGGTGAAACGTCCAGGCGATGAGCTTCATCCCGATACCGGCGGCGATACGGGCCGTCTGGCGGCCGATGGCGCCAAGGCCGATGAGGCCGAGCGTTTTTCCGTTTAATTGCGTCATCTGTCCCCGCGGCCACCCGCCCGCTCGCATGGCGGTATCGTTTCCGGGTATCTGGCGCGCCGCCGCCATCATGAGGGCCAGGGTGTGCTCCGCAACTGAAACTGCGGCTACGCCAGGGGTGTTCGATATAATGACGCCTGCGTTCTCGGCAGCTTTCAAATCGACGTGGTCCGTGCCCGTGCCCCAGATCGAAAGTACCTTGAGAGCACCGCAATTCGAGAAAAAATCCGCGTCGAACTTGCAAAAAGCACGGATGTTGATGATGCCATCGGCCTCGGAAACACGGCTGAGCAACTCTTCGGACGTTTGTGGGTTTGAGGTGTGGATATCCGCGTCACCGATTTCCCGCAACCGGGTTTCAGCGGCGCTTCCCATGAAGACGGAAGGGTAGTCATCTGGTACGACGATTCGGTTCACGAAATTGCCCCTTATGGTTACAAGAAAAGAGTGTGCCGACGGTTCTCTTGCACCGCCCTTGCGTGCATAATATCGTCTTTCTTCCGCCATTCTTATGACACCAAAGGAGACAAGACAAGTGGAACCTCTCGATCCGCGTAAAGACAGCACTGTTCCCGGTGAGCGTGCCATCGATAAACCGGAACTCCCCACGCAGGGCTATGCCTTCACCATGTCCGCCGACACCGAAACGATTGAGGGAAAGGGCCAGCTCAAGCTGGGGACGCACAGGCATTTTGAAGTGTATTGTGATGAGCCGCCCCGCATCGGCGGTGAGGATTCCTACCCCCAACCGCTATGCTACATCGCCATGGGAGTCGGGTTCTGACTCCTCACCCAGCTTGCGCGGTACGCGCATATGATGAAAGTGTCCTTCACGCACGCCAAGGTGCAAGTGGATTTCGACTATTTCTTGAGGGGTTCCGTCCTCAAGGGCACGGTCAATTCCGGCTGCAACGAGGTACGTACGCACTTTGAGGTGGAATCTGATGAACCGGCGGAGAAAATACTGGCGGTCATCAAGAATGCGAAACAAGGATGCTTCGCCGAACAAATGGTGACGGCCGCCGTTCCGCTGAAAAGCACGGTGAACCTGAACGGCGAATCGATCTCCTTGGGCGGCATTACGGCGTAACGCGCCTTGCCCATGGCTTTGGACAGGCCATCACCGCCGAGGACTCCGGGCCAGTCGCTTTATCTGAAGTAGACCGCCTCGTCCCTCTGAAAAAGAAAAATCAGGCGGAAGCCGTGTTCGCCTCAGCGGCGCGCTGCCCTGCTGCGGCGCCTGCCAGTTTGCCGTATACAGAGCCCAGGGTAAGCCCCGCGCCTCCCGGGTAGTTGAAATAGTAGACGCCGCCCACGAGTTCGCCCGCGGCGAACAGCCCGGGGATGATCTCGTTTTCCGTATTCACGACTTCCGCTTTGGGCGTCACGCGGATGCCACCGAAGGTGAACGTGATGCCCGTGGTGACGGCGAAGCCGAGGTAGGGCGGTTCATCGATGGGAAGCGCCCAGTTCGATTTTGGCGGGTCGATGCCCATCGTACATTTCCCGTCTTTGATGGTCGGATTGTATTCGCCCGGCTGGATGGATGCGTTATATTCCTGAACGGTTTTGACGAACTCATCAACATCGATTTCGAGTTGACCGGCGAGTTCTTCCAGCGTATTGGCCTCGCCCTTGGTGACTTCGCGGATACGATATTCGTCGCGCAGCATATGAACCGTTTTCTGGTCGAATATCTGAAAGGCGGCCCGCTGGGGTTGCTGTAGAATGTTCCGGCCGTATTTGGCGTAGGTATAGTTTCTGAAATCGGCCCCCTCATCCACGAAGCGCTTGCCCTCGATGTTCACGATGATGCCGAACGGATAGGAGTGTTTCTGGTAGGATTCTCCTACCGTGAGGTCGCCGAAGGGCGGGGCGTTCAAGTCCCAGGCGACGGCGTGACAACCGCTCCAGTTGCCATAGGGCTGAGCCCCGATATCGAGCGCCATCTTGATGCCGTCGCCCGTGTTGTAGGGGGTGCCGCGCACTTTTGCGAGTTCCCAGCCCGGACCCAGGTAGCGGCAGCGCATCTCGGCGTTCGCCTCGAATCCACCCGATGCCAGAATCACCCCTTGCGCCTCGACTTCGTAAGGCCCATCGGGGCCTTTGACCTCGACGCCCGTCACGCCGCCCATCGGGTCCGTGATCAGGCGCATCGCCTTCGATGCGTAGCGAATTTCCACTCCGGCATTGTTTGCGGCATCGAGGAGCGAATCGATGAGGCCCCGTCCACCGCCGACGATCTCGAGAACCAGTCCGCCCCAGAAGCGCATCTTGCCGTCGACCTTGAATGCCTGCCGCCCGCTTGCGAGGATGAGCCGCAGACCCTTGGACTGCATCCATTGCAGTGTCGGGAACGACTCGTGAATTAGGACGGAGGCGAGGTCGCCGTCGGTCTGGTATTCGGTCAGCAGGGCAAGATCGTCAAAGAATTTCTCCGACGTGTAGGGGTCGATCTCGATGTTTTCCTTCTCGGCGTCGGAAAGATCGGGCACGAGCGAGTAGATGTCTTCGATGCTGTTGAAGGCGAAGCGGAAGAGGCCTCCCGAGAATGCGGAATTCCCGCCGCGCCATGCTTCAGGCGCTTTCTCGAGCACCAGCACATTGGCCCCCTGGTCACGCGCCGCCAGCGATGCGCATAGAGCGGCGTTGCCGCAACCCACGACGACGACATCGTATTTCTCAGTAGCTTTCGGCATTTCTCAAAACCTCCTCGAGGCCTTGGGTTCAAGGCGACTCATGATTTTGCGGATATGGGGGTGAGACCATTCCTTGGGGGTTTTCCATCAAACCAGGCAATCGGAAAAACAGCTTCTTAACTAGCATATTGACGTGGCTTGGTCAAAAACTCCCGGAAGGAGGTGACTATTCACTGCATCGCGCTACCACAAGTCACGTGGAGCCGCCCGACATCTGTTCGGTTGACCATCCCGGCCGGCTCCCATAGAATTTTCTCTTCACCTTCATGAAGGAGAGTCATGGAAGCGACTGCCTACCAGAGTTTTATGGAAGAGCGAATCACCCATATCACCGAAGCCTGTACACATTGCGGAAAGTGTTACGAAGTCTGCCCGATGGTTTCGTATTCAGGAGCCAAAGGCGCGGAACCCGAGCGGGTGACGAAATCTGTGATCGACATCATCAACGGTCGCCCTCATGAGCCGGAAGGGGCGCTTTGGGCCAAGGCTTGTCAGAAAAGCGGGGTTTGCATCGAGGCCTGCCCGGAGGACGTCAATCCGCGTGAAATGCTCTCCTACGCCAAGCTCAAGCTCCAAAACGTCGAATTAGAGGAGGCGGACATTCAAGAGGCCGGTCGGTCTTATTTTCAGGATATGAGCCGGAAGATTCGCTTCATGGCCGCTCTCCAGCTCGAGCCCGATCTCTTCAGGCGTCTCACCGCCGTACGGGGCTCCGATGTGAACAATGTGGATGCGGTATTTTACTTTGGATGCAACATCCTCCAGACGCCCCATATCCTGCTCTCGTGCATCGATGTTTTCGACCGGCTCGGGTTGGACTATGAGGTGGCCGGCGGCGTGGGCCATTGTTGCGGTATCAACCACATCAGGCGAGGGGATCTGGAAGGGGGTGCGGAGATGGGCGCACGATCCCTTGATTATTTCAAATCTTATGAGCCGGAAAGGGTCATCACGTTTTGCCCCACTTGCCAGATGCAGTACTCCGAATATCAGCACTTATATACCGGAATACCGGTTCTCCCCATGGCGGGTGATTCCGGGCCGAACGAGGAAGAAATCCTGCCGTTTGTTCACATCACGCAATACCTGGTGGATAACCTGGAAACTTTGCGGGGAGAATTCACGCAAAAGGTCGAAAAGCGCGTGGCTGTGCACCTGCATGGGGGAACCGATGGCGTCGAGGATAACGTCATAAAAATCCTGCGAGCGGTTCCAGGACTCGAGTTCGTGGAGATTGAACAGCTATCGAATCATGCCTATCAGTGTCCCACGCTCGTCATTCCCGAGGCGAAAGCGGCGATGCGCGAGAAACTTATGGACTCTGCGCGCCGCGCCGGGGTGGATTCGCTGCTTACCGTTTATCATAGCTGTCATCGTGAGTTATGCGATCTGGAAAAGGGAGAGCCCTTTGCAATCGAAAATTTCATGACGATTCTCGGCCAGGCCATGGGTTTTGACTATCCCGATTACACGAAGACGTACAAAATCTATGAGGATATCGATCTGGTTATTCAGGAGGCTGAGGACACGCTGCGCGCTTTTGGCATGGCGCCCGAGAAAATGCGAGAACAGCTTCAAACGGCGCTTTATGGCTGAGAGCCGGGCTATTCAAGTTTTCTAACATGTTGAAAACGTGCGGATATTCCTTATTTGCGCGCTAGAACGATGTCGAAATTACCCAGTTCGTAGGTTTTTCCCCAGGATACTTTCTTGAGCGAAATGATCAGAGAGGGTCTCGAGCGTTCATGGTCGCCCAGTCTCGGGTCGCCACGAAAATACAACTGCGTCACCAGGGGCTGATAATCGGGATGGCGGATATAGAAATGAATGTGTGAGGGCCTCGCCCAGAAGCCGAAGCCGTAAAGTCCCGGATGCACGGTCTCGAACTGATACAGGCCTCGCCTTGTGGTGCGCATACGCGCTCTGTAGAGGTAATTCTCCCTCTCGTCCATGCCGTGGTAGCTGCCGCCGTCATCCGCCTGCCAGACGTCGATTGTTGTGCCCTCGAGCGTCTTCTGGGTATCGTGTCCATATACGTGGCCGCGAATGATCATGGGCGTGCCCGGTGCGCCCTGGGGCATCAGGCGGCCGCGGAAAGGAGCCCCTTCCTTGTAGTAGGGTCCCATGGAGTCCGAGGCGGTCGGTTTTCGTGCTATGGGTGGCGTCTCATCCAGCTTTTCGCCTTGCGCTACTAGGAATTTCCCGAATTCCCCCAGTTCTCCATAGGCGGGCGTGGGGGCGAGGGATTGCCTGAACGCGAAGGCGCCCGTGCCCAGCGCAGTGAGACCGATCAGGGAGTTTTTCAACAGTTCACGTCTGTTCCATTTTTCCATGGCGAAATTCCCTTGGCGGCGGGATAAACTTCGGGGAATAATAACACCCACCGAATTTGATGACGACACGCTACCTGCAAAAATGCGTCATCCGCAGCGTAGTTGCATGATTTTAGCCGCGTTGCGCCATCTCGATGCTGATGTTGTCGGGGCCCTTGATGAAGGCGATCTTAACCCCCGGGCGTATCTCCCAGGGCTCGCAAATCCACTCGGCGCCTTTTTCGGTCAGCTCTTTTTGCGCCTCGTCCATGTCGTCGACTCGAAGCCCGAAATGATCCAGCCCGTAGCGTGGATCGGAGCCCGTCCGTACCGGGTCTTCTCCCTCCGCCCGGCCCGAGACGAGGAACACCATGCCGTTCAGGTCCATGTTGAACGACGGCGCACCGCCCAGCTTTCGCTCCTCCACGACGGTGGCGCCGAACATGTCGATCCAGAAATCGCGGGCGGCGTGCGGGTCTTCGCTCCTGAAGTGAAGGTGGTCGTATGAGTATCTGGCCATGCGGGAATCCCCTCTCGTTTAGCTGTAAACCTTAGGCTTCATGACGAGTCCGGTTGTCTATCGGCTTGATAAGCCTTGGATTGTAAGGATTGCGGCCGGGAGTGGCAAGGGGCTTTCAACCCGGTCTAGCCGGGTCCGCCCTCTTCTTCCTGTATGAGTTTCTCCGCCTCGGCCATCTCGTGGAAAAGCGCGCAAGTAGCTGAAAAATCACGTTCCAGCTTGTCGAAAAGTTCTTTGATTTGCCCGGGCGAGACGACTTTCGAGAGCTGTCCGTGAACCACCTGCCAGGAGAACGTCCCGTGTTCTCCGCGCTGAAAATCCGTCTCCTCGCTCGCCGTGATGGCGTCGTACAACTCGTTTTCGTGTTCGAGTATATCCCGGAGCACCGGCTCGTAGTTCGGGTCGTTCGATTCCAGGTAGCGCATGAGGTAGTGCCTGAAAGCGGGCTCTTTTTCCACCGGCTGCGGGTCGGACATCTCACGCATGATCCGGCACGTGACGGAGAAATCCTTCTCCAGGCGCTCGAAGAGCTGCTCGATGTGGAAGGGGGTGAGAATGTCCGTAAGTTCCGTAAAAACAACGTGCCACATGTGGGAAAGCCGCTCTCCGCGGGCCGATTCCGCGCCCTCGCCGATGGTGCTCTCGTCATAGATTTCGTGTTCGTGTTCGAGCAAATCCATCAGCACAGGCTCGTAGTTCGGGTCGGCCGAATGGAGGTAGCGCATGAGATAGGGCTTGAATTTCCGTACCTTATGACGTCTGGGCATTGCGTTTTCCTCTATGCTGAATAATCACGGATTGATGCTCCCGAGTATATCACCAAACCGGGCCGTCATGCTACGGGGATGATGCGCGGCAGCGGGACGATCCCCCATAAGCTACTGATATGAAACAGGATACTTTCTATGAAAAAAATGAAAGCCGGTTTTTATGTCCGGGAGAATATCACCACGGCAACTCCCCGCAACTCCCCGTATTTGCCGTTATCGAATGAGTCGCGGGCCATGGCAATATCCCCCTGCGCCCGAATGCAGCGGCGTCATTTCCAAAGAAAACAATTTACATTTATTTACAGATAAACCCCGTGAATTTATCTATATTTATCGATATTTCCGGAAATTCATTTTCTCCGGACGAAGCGATTGGCTCCGCCATCATACACGTGCGCATCTTGGACAAGGCGACGGCAAATACGGGCAAATGCGGCTCATACCCGGCGTGATTGTTGAGATTCAGATAGACCCGATAACCGCTAATGCGGGCAAATGCGCATCTTGCGTCTTGTGGCGAGGTCCGGAAAAAGTCAAGCTCAACCGAAGAGGGCGGTATGATCCTCAGGCGCCCATGTGGCTCGCTGTTGCCGCAGGCCTCCTAATGCCCACCGCGCCCCGGCAGGAGATTTTACGCAATCTTTAATCCGGACCGCCGCCTTCCCTGATACCATCCCATCTGTCCCCCGCTTCCGCTTCGAGGATGATTCTCACGGGAAGCGCGCCTCTGCAGCCGGACAGGCCGCGGGGCAGGCTCGCCATGCCGATACTTGCTGTTTCGTTGCTCTGTTTTGCTCTCTTGCCGCCGCTGCTTGGTAAATCTATGGACTCCCGAACCGAACGGCTTAAATTGAATTGGACGAATAGTGACAACACGGGTCATGCAACTGATAGCGTCGCCTCTTCGATGGGAGAGTGAAATGGTTAGTTTAGGAACGCACAAGAAAGCGAAATACACCACCGGAACCCGGCTTGGCGCCAGTATGGGCTGGGATGGGATGCTGGCCGAACGCTGGAGCCACACCGAAGGCGAGCTCGGCGAGGTTGAGGTTCGCGATACGGAAGTCATCGTCATGCTTCAGGGCCGGTTGCATGTCAGGCGGCGCGGCGACGGTGAACTGCAATATTGCAACGCGGTCCCGGGCACGGTCTGGCTCTGTCCCAACGGCGTTCAAGAGGACATGATCCACCTCTACGGGGAAGTCAAGGAGAGCCTTCACATCTTCCTGCCCGATTTGCCTCTGTCACGAACCGTGGCCCGGGAAATCGATGTCGACCCGGACACTGTCCAACTGCATTACCACGGCGGCTTTCGCGATCCCCTGATTGAGCAGATCGGATGGGCGATCCATGCCGAGATGACCGATCCGGTGCCTGCCGGAAAGATGCTGATCGAGACCCTGGCCGCGGCCCTCGGGATTCATGTCGTCCGCCAGTATTCCAACATGGCGCACGCTTCAAAATCGCTGCCGCCTGCGCGCGGCGCCCTCGACCCCCGGCGCCTTCGACGCGTCGCCGGATTCATCGAAGCCCATCTCGAGGAGGACCTGAGCATCGAAACGCTGGCGAATGAGGCTTACCTCAGCCCGTTCCACTTCGCACGCGCCTTCAAGGTGGCCACCGGGAAGGCGCCGCACCGCTACGTCACCGACCTCAGGATCAAGCGTGCAAAGGTGTTGATCGCTGCGGGCGAGCTTCCCCTCACCGAAGTCGCCGCTGAGTGCGGCTTCTCTTCCCGGGCCTATTTCACCCGGTGGTTCAAACGAATTGTCGGCGCCACGCCGGGCGAATACTGGAGAAATTCAGGCGCCAGGCCGCCTGGAACTGCAAGGGTGGATACGTTGGACGGCGAAACGATGGATTTAACGACTGAACGACATGCCGATGTCTTGTCTATCTACGTCAGTGGACGAATTGATCAGACCACCACGACCACCATCGAGGAGGAAGTCCAAAACGCGACCAGGGAAACGGACCGGGCCGTTATATTGGATATGGGGGACGTTACCGTTATAAGCGACTGCGGACTGCAGACTATCCTCCAGATTGCGCGGGAACTTCAAGACCGGGCTGTGGAGCTGGTTCTTTGTGCACGTTCCGCTCGCGCTCGCGAAAAGTTCAGGGTTACCGGCTTGGACCATATTCTGCCGATTCACGAGTCCAGGGCGGAAGCGCTCGCTTCTCTGGAGAGCTGATCGCACAGATTCGAGGCCGGCGGCGGATCACCCAGCGGCCGAGAACATTGAGCGACGTGGTCGGTGGTCAATCCCGACAGATTGGATTGTTGAAAAAGACCCCTTTTCAGAGAGTAGAGGGGACAACTCTCTCGACTGGAAAAGCAACCCCCCTGTCCCCCCTTATCAGGGGGGTAAAGGCGATGCCCCCGACGAAGGGGTAGAAGAAAAGCCCCCCTGACAAGGGGCTGTTGAAAAACCCCCGGCATTGTGATTGGGTGTAAGGACACTATCTCGCCCGAGATGGGAGTTCCCTCGATGATAGGCAGCAAGGGGCGCGAGCAGATGGATTTGTTCGTGGCCGGTTCGCTGGAACGGTTGATCCCCGAGGATCACGTCCTGATGCGCGTGGACCGCGTACTGGATTTGAGTTGGCTTCGCGCGGAGGTGGCGGATTGCTATTGCGCGGATAACGGTCGACCGGGGATCGACCCGGAGGTGGCGTTGCGCCTGATGCTGGCGGGTATGTTGCTGGGCTACGTACACGACCGGCGTCTGCTTCGCGAGGCGCGTGCGCACCTGGCGATCCGGTGGTTCATCGGGTACGGGCTGCACGAGGATTTGCCGCATCATTCGAGCCTGACGCGGATTCGTCAGCGGTGGGGGGAGGCTCGGTTCAAGGAGATATTCCGTCGCACGGTGCAGGCTTGCCTGGAGGCGAATGTGGCGAAGGGGGAAGTGGTACACGTGGACGCCTCGTTGATACGCGCGGACGTGAGCTGGGAGAGTCTGGCGGCGCACCACGCGGAGAAGGTGATTCGGGAGAATCCCGTCGATGATGAGGGGGAGAAGAAGGGAGGAGGCCGCGGTGGCGGGGGTCGGGTGAGCCGGACGGACCCGGACGCGCGGCTTGCGCGCAAGAGCGCGCGGGCGGGGTTCGAGCCGAGCTACAAGCAGCACGCGGCGGTGGACGATGAGCGGGGTGTTGTTCTCGACGTGTCGGTGACGGAGGGGACGCGGAACGAGCGTGAGATGATGGCGTCCCATATAGAGGCGGTAAGCGAGTTGTC
Source organism: bacterium (assembly GCA_965213625.1). GTDB lineage: Bacteria > UBA8248 > UBA8248 > UBA8248 > UBA8248 > Bin107. Next base: position 3,813,464 of record CBDBZU010000004.1, on the reverse strand, counting down.
GGGCCGCGCGCCGGAGATGGTGACGGCGGATTCGGGCTACGCGTACTCGAAGGTTTATGGCGAATTGGAGCGGCGGGGCGTGGAAGCGCTGATACCAGCGAAGAAGGAACCCAGCCAGAGCCGTGTTCCGCTGCAGTTGTTCCACTACGATGCGCGCAACGAGGTGGTGAAGTGTCCGGGAGGCAAGACGCTGCGTCCCCGGCAGGCGACGGAGCGGGGGCGCTCCTATGTATCGAAGACGCGGGATTGCGCGGGCTGCGCGCTCAGGTCCGATTGTCTGTCGAAGTCGCAAACGAGCAAGGCGGTGTTGATTCCCAACGCGTATCCGGCGCTGTTGCGCGCGCGTCGTCGCCATTTGCGATGGGGGGAGGAGGAGAAGCGGCTCTACGACCGCCACCGTTGGCGCTCGGAGGGCTACCACGGCGAAGCGAAGAGTTGGCACGGACTGGGGCGGGCGGTGCGCCGGGGCCTTGCGAACATGAGGATCCAGTCCTACCTGACGGCGATAGCGGTGAACCTCAAGCGGCTGGCCGCCGCTTTTGCGGCGCGTTTATTCGCCCTCTGGAGGGTCTGTGCCGCCTGGAGACGCCGTCTGCGCACACATGGCGCCCTCACGCGCCGATTGGGCTGCCTCTCCGCCGCCGCGTGAGCCGCCAAAACGCCCGCTTCCAACACCGGGTTTTTCAACAGACCCGACAAGGGGGGTTGGGGGGTTGCTACCGTGACAAAGGCTTTTTCAACAGCCCCGAGTGGGAGGGACTGTTCTTCAGGGAGTCATGCCGCTCGCCGTCGCCGCAGGCCGCCTAATGCCCACCGCGCGCCTCGGCCGTGATGAACTCCAGTATCTCCTGGCTGTTATGCGGCAAAAGCGCTCCGCGCTGTCCCCCCCAACACCAGATGCTTAGATTACCCAGTGCGCCTTTACGCAATCCGGGCGGACATCACGCATCCCAGACGACGCGAAAGCCCTGGTGCGTCGTCGTGCTGTCGGGCGAGTTGCCCGTTCGGGCGGCAATCCGGTATCTGTAGCAGTAGCTTCGATGACAGAGGAAAGAGCCGCCTTTCAGGAGCTTGAACCCCCGCATCGCGTTCAGCCGCCGCCGCACATTCTTGCTCCGCGACTTCACGCGATAGGTATCCGCCGTCCACTCCCAGACATTACCCACCATATTGTAGAGCCCATAACCGTTGGGCTCGAACGACTCCGCCGGCGCAGTCGCCGCGTAACCGTCGGCGCAGGTGTTTCGATTCGGAAACTGGCCTTGCCATATGTTGCAGGGGAATCGGCTGGTATCATCCGGCTCTTCGTCGCCCCAGGGAAACGGCGCGTCGTCCAGTCCGCCCCGGGCGGCGTGCTCCCACTGCGCTTCGCTCGGCAGCCGCCCGCCGGCCCACCGCGCGTAAGCGGCTGCGTCGTTCCATGAAACCTGCACGACCGGATGCTCCGGTTTACAAGCCGCATCCTCCGAGTCTTGCCCGTTCACGTTTCGCCAGTTCGCGCCTTCTACCTTGCGCCACCACTCGAAACCGGGAACGGTTTCGGTCGCCCCCACGCTGTCCGGCACGTCGGACCAGAAGACGAACGACCATCCGAACCGCTCGGCCTCGGTCACGTAACCAGTCTCTTCCACGAACCTGGCGAACTCTCCATTGGTCACGGCCGTGGCGCCGATACGGAAGGACTTCACTCGACCCGTCCGCAACGGACCCTCGCCGTCACCTGCAATTTGCGGTGAATCCGTGCCAAGAAACGACTCCCCGCCGGGTATCTCCACGCCGCACGGAGCGTATTCTCGTGTCTTGCCCTCGGTCACAGTCGCCGTCTTACCGAGCGGTTCGTTCGATCTCGAAGGGCCACAACAATTCTTTGGTGCACCACTCAAGCTATTGGCTCTCCAAACTCTACGAGACAACCCTTGTTAAGCGCTGTTCACAACCGCATTCAGTGCAAAGAGCACCGGCCAGAAAGGTTTTCTGTGGTTCTGGATTATCGCCTCATTTCGTTCGTATCACGACAAATGTAATTCATTCGCTTGTTGGAGTCGATTCCGGAGATCGATGTCGCCGCCCAATCGACTTGAATCGTGGGTTGACGAACTATGCGCCCCCGGCTAACGTCCAAACATCTGGAAATATAATATCCGCAATGTTTCGCTTCCATGAAGGGAGAACTCTCCATGAAAATCTGGAAAACGATTGCCATCGCATTCCTGGCTGTAATCTTCCTCGGTTCAGGTTCCGCGCTTGCCGCATATCCGGACAAGCCGATCACGCTCGTCGTCCCCTTCGCGGCGGGCGGCAACGCCGATATCCTGGCCCGGCTGAATGCCGAGGCGCTCGGCAACGTTCTCGGCGTGCCGGTCAAAGTCGTGAACAAGCCCGGCGGCGCGCATATTCCGGCTGCGATGACCGTCTTGAAAGCTCCGGCCGATGGCTACACGTTATTCAGGTGGTCGCCGCCGAGCTTCCTGCTCGTGCCGCTGACCCGCAAGGTCCCCTACAAGCCGCTGGAGGATTTCATACCGCTGCTGGCCGACGTCGGGACCTCGACCGTGCTTTATGTCCGCAAGGACAGCCCGTACAAAAACTTTAAAGATTTTATCAAAGGCGCCAGGGCCAAGAAGCTGGCCATCGGCGTGAACAATATCGGCGCGCCGCCCAACCTGAGCGCGGTGCAACTCGCCAGCGAATTCGGGCTGAAATTCAAAACGGTGGTGCTCAGAACCGTACCTAAATCCTTGGTGGGCCTGATTGGTGGTCAGGTGGATGCGGCCGTGGGCCAGATCGCCTCCATCAATGCGTACAAGAATGAAATTCGCCCGCTGGTCATCCTCGACAACAACCGCAAAGGCTTCTTTGCGAAAGATCTGCCCGGGATACCCACCGTTGGCGAGGCCTTTCCAGGCAAGAAAGCCGGTGTCTGGATCAAAGGAGGTCTTGCGGTGAAAGCGGGCACTCCGAAAGCGATCGTCGACAAGCTCCTTGCGGCTACGGACAAGGCGTACAACAACAAAAAATTCGCCGCCAGGGTTCCGAAGAGTATCACCTTACAGTGGATTCACGGCACCGAAGCGGTGAAGAAGAGCATAAAAGGCGGCATCGCTCTCTATTCGCCGATCCTCAAAGGCCTCGGTATGCTGCGCAAATAAAAGCCATATGGCCTCATGGCGCCGCGTAGGAAGGCCTGCGCGGCGCCACTCGTCACCTCCTAGAAGACATCGAACATGCTGACACAACGTGCGGCGAACATCGTTTTTTCATTCATCGTGGTCATCGCCTGCGCCTATTTCGGCGCGCTTGCGCAAGGGTTCAAGGCGACCGGATTGCTCGCGAGTTCGGGTTTACCCTCAAAATTCTTTCCGCAGCTCATGCTGGGCTTTACGGCGTTTTGCGCGATTGTCGTGGGCGCACGGTATGCGCTGCATGGTTTTGCGGGCGGCGATGCGGAGCGGACAGTGTTCGGGAGCGCGGGCGATGCGCGGCGCGGCCTCCTGATGCTGGTAGTCGCGGTTTTCTGCTACCTCGTGTGGTCGTGGGCCGGCTTCCTGCCCATGGCGGTTCTTATGGGACCATTGAGCCTGCTGGCCATGGGCGTGCGCTCCATCCGGATTTACGTCACGGTGCTCGTACTGACCGGGATCATCTACGCCGTCTTCAGCCGGCTCCTCGGCGTTCAATTTTCCTGAGGAACCGGGATGTACGCGAACCTTGACGCTCTAATCCTTGCGCTCTCGCAACTCGCGCAACCGATCAGCGGCGTTTTGTTGATCTGTGGCATCGTTCTCGGTTTGATTATCGGCATCTTGCCGGGTCTCGGCCCTCCGATCGCCATCGCGTTGGCGTTGCCGTTTACTTTCTACCTCGACCCCGTTCCTTCGCTCATCCTGCTGTTGGGCATCTACTCCGCGGCGGTCTACGGCGGTTCGATCTCCGCCATCGCCGTCGGAATCCCGGGTACTGGAGCCGCTATCGCCACCGTCGAGGACGGCCACAAGATGTTCAAGGCCGGGCGCGGCGGCGAGGCCCTGGGCCTGTCGCTCACCGGGTCCATCATCGGTGGACTCGTCAGCGTCGTATGCCTCGCATTTATTTCGCCGATGCTCGCCAAACTGGCGATCAAGTTCGGCCCGCGCGAGTACCTCGCCATCAGTGTATTCGGACTCGTGGTCGTGGTGCGTGTGGCGGGTCAAAGTTTGGCCAAGGGTCTTCTGGCCGGGGGATTGGGGATTTTCCTGACGACCTGGGGGCTCGATGAGCTGAACGGCACCGAGCGCTACACGTTCGGCAGCTACCACCTTTATGACGGTTTGCCGCTTGTTCCGTTTCTTGTAGGGATTTTCGCCATGTCCGAAGTGCTGATCGGCGCCGAGCGGGCGCTTCAGAAAATCGAATTCAGCCAGGCGAGCCTGACGGCCAAGCTGCCCGGGTGGAAAACACTAGGGAAAATGAAGGAACTTATCTTTCGCTCGTCCATCATCGGCACGGTGATCGGCATCATCCCGGGTGAGGGCGCGGCGGTCGGCGCGTTCTTCGCCTATTCCGAGGCGAAGAGACGTTCAGAAGAGCCGGAGAAATTCGGAACCGGTATTCCGGAAGGGGTCGTCGCGCCTGAGACTGCGAACAACGCGACAGTCGGCGGCGCGCTCGTGCCGACGTTAACGCTGGGCGTTCCGGGCAGTCCTGCCGCGGCGGTGTTGCTGGGCGCGTTCCTCATTCAGGGGCTTGCGCCGGGGCCGAGGCTTTTCTCGGAACGGCCCGATTTGATGTATTCGATCTTCATCGGCCTTTTTCTGATTAACATCCTGATGATGTTCATCGGGCTTGTGGCAATCCGCTTCGCGGCGCGATTGATCATGGTGCCGACGGCGGTGATCGTGCCCACGGTCATGCTGCTGTCTTTCGTGGGGATATATTCCGTTTCGAACAGCTTGTTCAATGTCGGCGTTCTGATCGCCGCCGGCATATTGGGCTACGTCGTTCGAAAACTCGGCTACTCCATCGCACCGCTATCTATCGGTTTCGTGTTGGGACCGATACTTGAAAACTCACTCCGGCAATCTTTGACCATCGCTGACGGCAGCGCCGCAGAATTCTTCAACACGCCCATCGGCTTGTCCATCTATGCCGCCCTTGCGCTGACGATACTCTGGGGTACTGTGACCGAGTGGCTCAAGGGCCGCAAAGCTGGGAGAATCGAAGACGTATGAATAAACGACCGAATATTCTAATCATCTACCCCGATCAGATGCGCTACGACGCCATGAGTTGCGCGGGCAATCCCGTAATCAGGACGCCCCACATCGACAGGTTGGCCCGCGAGGGCGTGCAATTTACCGAGGCCTACGCCTCCTACCCGGTCTGTTGTCCATTCCGCGCGTCGATGCTGACCGGTAAATATGCGCAAGGGCATGGCATGGTGCAGAACCACACCCCGCTCAGGGGCGATCAGACGTTTTTGGCGGAATGTCTGAGAGATGCGGGTTATCGGACGGGCTACGTCGGGAAGTGGCATCTCGAGGGTGGACCGAAGCCGGGTTTCGTGCCGCCGGACCGACGATTTGGTTTTGAGCACTTCGTCGGGTTCAATCGGGGACACGATTACCTCTCATCGATTTATTTCGACGATGACGGCCAAGCCTATCACTCGGAGCGCTATGAGCCGGATTACCAGACGGATCAGTTCATGGAGTTTATCGAGAGCGCTGCGCTCGCCGGGGACGGCAAGCCCTTCTTCGGCTATGTAAGCTACGGTCCGCCACATTTCCCGATGGATATGCCCGAGTATCTGCGCCACGTCTATCGCCCGGATGAAGTTCCACTCCCTCCCGGCGTTCCGAATCCGGAATTGCAGCGATCGTTCCAGCAGTTTCGAAAAGAGGTCTATTGCGGCGGCGACCCCCGGTCGCTGCATCACAGCCACGCTGCCTACGACACCAAGCCCCCGGGTGAACCGGAAACCGAGGCCGAGATACGACAGTTCATCGCCGAGTATTACGGCATGATCCATAATATCGACTGGAACCTCGGAAGGATCCTGAACCAGCTCGACAGTCTCGGGATCGCGGATGATACGATGGTTGTTTTCCTGAGCGATCACGGCGACATGTTCGGCCAGCACGGTTTCTTATGCGGTATCAAGTGCCAGGCCTATCGCGCGTCCATGCACGTTCCTTTGATCGTCCGTTACCCCGCCCGCTTCGCACCTCAGAAGTCCGAAGCCATGGTCGACGTGGGTGTCGATATGATGCCGACGCTTCTCGACCTTTGCGGCGCGGCCCCGCCCGAAGAAATGCACGGCCAAAGCTACCTTTCCGTCCTTGACGGCGATGCTTCAGAGGCGCGTGATGCGATCATGTACCAGGTCTTCCATCAAACCGATGGCCAGAAGGGCGAGTATGCGCCTTACGCGCAGCGAGGCATTCGTACGAAGGATTGGCTCTATGTGCGACATAAGGATCGCCGGGTGATGCTCTATGATGAGCGCTCGGATTACCACGAGCAGAATAACCTCGTGGACGACCCGGACCGCACATCACTGATGGATGAGTTCGACGCCCGCATCGCCGCCCATATGGAAGCGACCGGCGATGATTGGGACATGGCCGCCGAGTTCCCGCCGCCGAACTTTCTCACCCACGCAGATGCGAAAGAGTATCTGGAGAACGAGCTCCTGCCCAACGCCATCCACGTTCCTTGAGAAGAAGATGCAGACTCCAAGTGCAGGTGATCAAATGATGACCGGCGGCGCAGCCGTGGTCGAGATGCTGAGCAGGTTCGGCGTCGATATGATGTTCGGTTTGCCCGGCGATCAAACGCATATCTATGATGCCATCTATCATCGCTCCGACATCCGTCATGTGTTGGTGCGGCACGAACAGGCGGCGGCTCATATGGCGGACGCTTACGCGAGAGCGACCGGCAAGGTCGGGGTTTGTGACGCCGCGGTCGGGCCGGGCGCCACCAACCTGGTCAGCGGCATCTCGGAAGCCTTCACCTCCGGCATCCCCGTCATCGCCATGATATCGGACATCCGAACCGATTGGCGCGGACGGGATTCCTTCCAGGAGATCGATCAGGTCGGTGTCTTCAGGCCCATCACGAAAAAAATCTTCTCCGTGGACCATGTCGCGCGTATCCCGGAATTCATGGCGCGCGCCTTTCAAATCGCCACGACGGGCAGGCCCGGACCCGTGCTTCTGAACTTTCCCCTGGACGCCCTCAAGGGTCGGCGCGAGTTCAGCCCGTCAGAATTGGAAGTGGATGAGCGTTATGGCCGATTTCCGGCGAACCGGCTGACGCCGCCAGAAGAAGATATTTCCGCCGCCGCCGATTCGTTGCTGGCTGCAAAGCATCCGATAATTTTGGCCGGAGGCGGGGCGGTCGCGTCGAATGCGTCGGAAGAAGTAAAGGAACTCGCTGAGTTGCTGGGAATCCCCGTCGCCACCACGTTCATGGGAAAGGGCGCGTTGGCGGAGAACCACCCCTTGTGCATTGGTCCCTTCGGCTTGATAGGCCGACCGGCAACGAATGAGTATGTGCTGGGCGCCGATTTCGCCTTGGCTCTGGGGACACGGTTCACCAATGTCGACACGGCGGCGTGGCGAATTCCGGACAAGAAGACGCGGATTGTTCAGATCGATATCGAACCGACCCAGATCGGCCGCAACTATTTCGTAGATTTAGCCTTGCCCGGAGATGTAAAAGCCGTTCTACGGTCCATGCTGGAAATCATCAGGTCCAAAGGCGCCATCGCCACGAATGATTCGTGGCGCGAAGAAGTTTCGGCGCTCACGTCGCGATGGCGGCAGGAGAGCGGGGTCGACTCCGCTGTCGCCCGGGACGATGAGACATCGCCCGTCCACCCGCTTCAGGTGATTCGCGCGCTGCGCAATACGATGAGTGCGGAAGACGTTCTTGTCTGCGATTCCGGTTTCAACCAAATCTGGGGCGGGCAATATTTCGAAGTCAGAAAACCGGGGCGAAGCTATATGGGTCCGCGCGGTTTCGGCGTAATGGGATTCTCGCTGCCTGCTGCTATCGCGCATTCTCTGGCGAACCCAGGCCAAAGAGTAGTCGCTTTATGCGGCGACGGCGGGTTCGCGATGGTTATCCAGGAGTTGGAGACTGCGCTTAGAAGCGGCGCCGATATCACCGTTTGCATCATGAATAACTCGAACCTCCAGTACATCAGGGAGAATCAGCGCTCACTTTACGAGTCCCGCTTCATCTCGACGGAGTTTTCCGAACTCGATTTCGCGTCCATTGCCCGCGCATTCGGTTGCGCAGGTGTCCGCGTCGAGCGCAGCGGCGACCTCGAAGGCGCCTTGTCGGAAGCCCTCGAAAGCACGCTGCCGGCGGTTGTGGACGTCCGCGTAAAGAGCGATGTCGTTCCCGAAAGAATGAGCCTCCAGTCTTTGAATTGACTCGACCTAATACCCGCCCCTGGCTTCGGCGGTCATGAGTTCGAGAATCTCCTGGCTGGAAATCGCGCCCACGAACTTGCGTGACCCCCGCTCCAGGACCGGAATCACCGTCTGTGAGTACTCCATCATCCGTTGCAGGGCGTCTTCGACGTGTTCATCCGGAAACGTGTTCGGCGTGTTTCCACGCGCCATATTGCTGAGCGGGGTCTCGAACCACGAGTGTTTGGGCAGATAGCTGAGCATCGTAAGCGAGACGACGCCGACCAGCTCTTCTTCCTTCGCCACCACGTAGTCGTGCTGGTGGGGCGCGATCCACTCATCGGCGAACTCGCGCACCGAGAGTTCCGGCCCGGGATATACGTGCTCCCGGTCGATGACGTCGCCGACTGTGACATCGTCCAGGGCGTAACGGACCAGGGTGGGCGGCAGGGATTGTGGTGGCCTGAAGCGTCCGTGAGGTTTGGCGCGGTTTACCGCGAAGCTGATGAGCGGCGGCGCGAAAAGGATGTAGACCAGCATGATGAGCACGAGAAGGGAGAATACGGGCCGCCCGATGACGTCATGTTCGTGTAGCACCAGCAGGATGGCGATTTCGGCGACGCCTTTGGCCATCAGCCCGGTTGCGATGGTGAAAGGCGCATCGAGCCGCACTACGAGCGCGCCCAAAGACGCCCCGGCGAACTTCGCTATCAGGGGCGCAACCATCAGGGCCGCAATGGTCAGAACAGGTAGCTCGATGAACGAAAGGTCCACGTGCAGCCCGGCCGAGGAGAAAAAAAGCGGCACGAAAAAACCGTCGGCGATGCTCCTCAGGCTCGGGATGATGTCCCGCTGCACCTGATGCGGCAGCCTCGAGAAGGCGACGCCGAGGACTAACGCTCCCAGAGTGCCATGCAGGCCGAATTTTTCGGAGCACACGACCACGATGAGCAGGATGCCCAGGATCAGGCCGAATGAAAGCTGGGGGACGCGCAGCATGCGCTCCAGCGCTTCGATCAGCCGCGGAATGACCTGGCCCGCCAGCACCCAGGTCACCACGATGAAGCCCGCGATCTGCCCCAACAGGATGAGCACCCCCTTCCAGTTCAGGGTGTGCGTGAAATCACCGATGGTGAATCCCACGAGCAGCAGCACCAGCAACTCGGCGATGAGCGCGGTCGTAAACATCTCGATCCCGACGGGCTGCCGCAACTGATCGGAATCGATCAGCACCTTGGCGAGAACCCCCAGGCTGGTCAGGGACAAGACGCCCGCGATTGCCAGTGAGCCGTCGAAGTCGAGCCCCAGCCCGAAATCGTGGAACAAGTCCAGGGTGATGACCAGGGAGGCCAGGAGGGGGATGATGACCGAGATGAGCGCAGCCACGAAAAACCGGCCGCGAATGGCCGCCATGAACCCCGACACGTCGATTTCGTCCAAACCGATCAGGAAGAAATAGAGAAAGATGCCGAGGCCCAGCAAGACGTAAATGTGGTCGCTGAGATCGACGAATCCCAGAACGGGTCCGAGAAGAATGCCGGTCAACGTGTAGGCGATGATCGAGTTGAGACGAAAGCGCCTGAAGATTCCCTCGGCCAGTTTGGCGACGACGATCATCACGCCGACGGACAATAGCGCATCTGCTAGCATGTCGATATCCATACCAGGGGCGAAGTGGTCCTCACCCGTAGCTGCCAAATAAACTTGCGCCAACGATGTAGCTGAGATTTTTTCCGGCGGCAGGCAATCTACTCCGACTCGTACTGGCCGCGCAAGCTGTCGTGGCGATGGAAATCGACTCTGCTGGAAAGGAGCGTTTACGGATCGATGTGGACAGTTCCGACTAAGGAAGAAGGAACTGCGATTAACGCAATCTATCCCTGCGCAAGGGTGCGAAAGTTGGTATCAATCTCAAGAGGAGATTGTCCCTTGCACTCGAATTGATGATCAATGCGAAATATGGGCGGGCGAATGGGTTGGTTCCTATGGAGTACTCGCCTCATTACATGGGGTGAAGCGGAGGATATTTTGACTCGCTCCTTCTAGTGCAAACCGTTAGAAGTGATTTCCATCACGCGCGAACCCCCCGCCCCCTGAACCCCGCCGCCGTTTTGTTGTATCATGCCTTCAGGATTCATCGCGGCTCCCTGCGTCGTTAGGTGCGGGCCGTGAATCGAGTGAAGCCGTCTACGGCATTACCGGAACAAATCATCAAGGGAGAGAAAGCGATGGAAGATGTACGCGTGGAGCGGATGGCGGAGATCATCACGGGGTATTCCTCAAAAATAAAGCGGGATGATCTCGTGGGCATCCGGGGCAGCACGGCCGCCGCTCCCCTCATCCGCGCGCTGTACGCCGAGTGCGTCCGTCGCGGCGCGCACGTCCATGCCGAGGTGTCGCTGCCTGGGCTCGAGGAGATTTTCTACGAACACGCGAGCCGCAGGCAGATATCCTACCTCTCGCCCATGCGGAAATTCGAAGTCGAAAACGTGGACGTCGTCATCTCCATACTCTCCGAGACGAACACCCGGCGTCTCTCCGGCGCGGACCCCAAGAAACAGGCGCTCGCCTCGAAGACCAGGCAGCCCATCATGGAGACCTTCATGAAGCGCGCCGCAGAACATGAAACAAAGGGCAAGGGTGGTCTCAGATGGACGCTCACCCTGTTCCCCACCGACGCCTACGCCCAGGACGCCGAGATGGGGATCCGGGAATATGAGAATTTCGTCTTCGGCGCCTGTTTCGCGAACGAGGATGGCGGCATCAAGCGCTGGCGCGCGTCATCCGCTACTTGAAGGGCCGCAAGGTGGTGAAAATCGGCGCGCCCGGCACCGACCTGCGCGTCGGCATCGCGGGGCGTCCGTTCATGAACTGCTCGGGACACAACAATTTCCCGGACGGCGAAGTCTTCACCGGCCCGCAGGAGAACAGGATCGACGGCAAAATCCGCTACTCCTTCCCCGCCTGCATATCGGGGCGCGAGGTGGACGGCGTGGAGCTCGAATTCGAGAAGGGCGAGGTCGTCAAGGCGACGGCGGAGAAGAACGAGGCGTTTATGAAATCGATGATCGGCATGGACGATGGCGCGAAGAGGGTGGGGGAGTTCGCCTTCGGCCTGAACGCCGGCATCCAGCGCTTTACGAAGAACACGCTGTTCGACGAGAAAATCGGCGGCACCCTGCATCTGGCCCTGGGCAAGGGGTATCCCCAGAGCGGATCGAAGAACAACTCGGCGCTTCACTGGGACATGGTGTGCGATTTAAGGGACGGCGGCGAGGTCTACGTGGACGGAAAGCTCTTCTCGAAGGACGGGGAACTCCAGATTTAGCCGAGCCTCAAAATCCAGATTCTCTTCGGCCCTGGGGATAGCCGCCCCACTCTCAAAATGCTATTCTCCACGCGCCATTTCTAGACGGGCGGGTAGCTCAGCTGGAAGAGCGGTGCCCTTACAAGGCACAAGTCGGAGGTTCGAGTCCTCTCCCGCCCACCATCGCATATTCACTCCGGATTCCACTCCTTCGACTGGCGTCTAGATTTGCAATGTCAGTCAAAGCTCAGCCCAAGCTCGTAAAAACGCGAAAACCCACGCCGGAGCGTGGGTCTCGGAATGAAGGTGGTTTTGTCGCATTGAGGGACTTTTTCAACAACCCCCTCAGATAATGGATTGGCCCCTTAAGATACCCGGGGGCTCCCTCGGGCCACAATGACACCGGGGGTGGGAAATATCTCCCCACCCCCGGTTTGTTTCATCTTAAGCGGCTCGGGCCAGGCCTTAAGCCGCTTTTTTGCGTTCTATTTTGCCACCGCGCCGGGCCGACGTTTCGGGATGATCGGCACGAGCAGGTGAGATTGGTGGTCTGGTCCCGAATGCAGCGTGGTGCGCCCGCCGAACACCTCCTTGCAGCGGTCGACGGGGTGATCGTGTAAGAACGGTCCCGACCCGCGCGATGGCACGTAGGCCTCCACCGCAGGGCCCGGCCGGTCGAAATCCTGCCCGGCGATGTTGATGGAAAGCTGGAAGCCTTTGGGCAGCACGATGCACTGGGGCCAGATTTCCACGTCGAGCTCGTAAATCCGCTCCGGCGTGAGCGGCTGCTTGTCGTCGTGCGTGTGGTAGGGCCGCCAGGGTTCGGACAGCTCCTCGTCCAGCTTCCGGTGCGAGGCGCGCAGCCACCCCTGTGCGAGCGGCGTCTTGGGGTCCACCGTTCCCTGGAAGTACACTTCCCGCCCCTTGGGCGAGAACGCCTGGACAGTGACGAACAGGTCCGCATCCACCGTGGATGAGGAGATGAAGAGTTTGGCCGACATCGGGCCGGTAATCTCGGTCTCTTCCTTGAGTGGCGCCGTCCTGAGCGTGATGCCGCGCGTGAGCGCCCGGAAGGTTTTCGAGCGTTTGGCTTTTGGCGGTTTGGCGTCCAGTTTCCCTTTGCCGCCGGCGTGGAGGTAGAGCTTCGTCCACTTGGTGCCCTTGAGCGGCCACTCGTGCTCCTTACGCAGTTCCACCTCGTCGGTGAACGGACGGCGCAGGTTCAGCCATACGCGGGGTTCTTTCTCCCAGCCGTTCTGCTCGCCTTTCAGGTAATAGTCGAAGAAGCGCTTCTGAAGCTCCATGCCGTATTCGAGATAGAACCACTCCTCGTGCCTGCCCGGATGGCCTTCGAGCCATTTTTCTTCTGACGCCGCTTGCGTGTAGGCCTCGAAGTTCCCGCGTGGGTGGAGGCCGAAGCCCGCCCAGCTTCCCGCGCTCAGGAAGGGTACCTTCACCTTCGACCAGTCGGGCGAGCGGGAGCGGTACCAGTCGTCATCCATCTCGCGCGCCAGGAAGTTTGCGAGCGTGTCGGCGCGGTTGTCCTTGAGTTCTTCCTTCGTAAGCGACGCCGGACCCGTCGAGCGCGTCTCCATCCAGTGGTCGCGCGGACCCTTGGGGTTTCCGTGCTGTACCGCCTCGACCTGGCGCGGATACCAGATTTCCATGAACTTGTTGGAGAGAATGCCCCCGTGGCGCGCCCAGTCGCGGTAGTGGTCGGCGGCGCCCTCCCAGGGGATCATCGCCGTGAGGTGCTTGGGCTGCAGTTCCGCGACCTGCCACTGGTTGATGGCGTAGTAGGAGACGCCGTTCAGGCCCACCTTGCCGTTTGACCACTTCTGCTGCCCCGCCCACTCGATGGCGATGGCGAAGTCCTTGGTCTCGCGCGGGGAGAAGATGTCCAGATAGCCGGGCGAGCGGCCCGCACCGCGCGAATCGACCCGCACGCAGGCGTAGCCCCAGGGCACCCATATTTCGGGGTCCACCGTCTCCCAGGTGAGCCAGCGGTGCTGCGAGCCTTCCAGGATGTCGGGGTGCATCTTCACCAGCGAATCCCAGAGCGGCTTGTAGTGTTCCTGATACTTGACGCCCTTGCCGTAGGGGCCGCCGGCCAGGACGACGGGTACCTTCGCCTTGGTGTCGGGCCGGAATACATCGACCCGCAGCACCACCCCGTCATCCATCTCGACGGGCAGATCACGTTCGATAATCATACACACCTCCTGGGTTTGAGAATGAGGCCGCGGCTCCCGAGGCGGGGCCGCCCGCTCTTTCCGCTATTGCGCATAAATAGAATGTGTAGAAATTATGCGCGAATGATTTGAATTTTTCAATTTGAAGAAGTGATGGCTTTCGTATCTCTCCCGCTAAAGTGTCGGACGGGAAGAGTGGATAAATCCTCTCACCTGAATCATTTTATGGCCTCGGGCAATTTCCCCACGCGCGGTAAACGGCTATATTCGCAGATGCAGTCGCGCTCCAAATCCCGCCGCCGGGCCGGAGTTCCCTTTGCTCACATACATCGACCAAATCGATCGCCGCATCTCGGGCTGGATGAACCGCTACGGCCGGCTGTTTCTCCGAATATCGCTCGCCGTCGTCTTCATCTGGTTCGGCATTCTGAAGCCCCTTGGACTGAGCGCAGCGGCCGAGCTCGTGCGCCGCACGGTCTACTGGCTGCCGCCCGATTTTTTCATCCCCCTGCTCGGCTGGTGGGAGGTGGCGATAGGGGTGGGGCTGCTCTTCCGCCCACTCATCCGCGTCGCCCTGTTCCTGCTCTTCCTGCAGATGCCGGGGACGGTTCTGCCGCTGTTCCTGCTGCCCGAGGTCTGCTTCACGCAGATACCCTTCGCCCCCACGCTGGAGGGGCAATACATCATCAAGAACCTCATCTTGCTGAGCGCGGCGGTCGCCGTAGGCGGCACGGTGCGGCGGGAGGAGAGTGGGGATTCGTGTACCTGATGAAGCGGCCCGTACCTTTAGTTGTCACAGGTTATTTGTAGGGACAACCCTCCGTGGTTGTCCTTTTTCAGGATGGTTGCAATCAGGACAGGCACGGAGGCCTGTCCCTACAGCAAAAGCAAATCCTCCCGCATTGGATTTATTCAACAACCCCTTCAAGGGGGAGGGAGTTGTCTCACCAAAGTGGTGGATAGGTCTGGCGCGTCCGTTCTCCAGACCGTAAAGTGCCCCCATGACTTTCCTTGCCCTCTCGCTGGTTCTTACCGCCGCTTTTTGTCACGCCACCTGGAACCTGCTGGTCAAGCGCATCAACGGCGGGCCGGAACTCGTATGGCTGTTTTCCGTCTTCTCGGTCCTGATCTACCTGCCGGTCGTAGTGGTCGTTTATGTTATCGAACGCCCCCTCATGGAGTGGCGGGAGGTCGGATTTTACGTCGGCAGCGCCGCACTGCATATGGCCTATTTCCTGCTTCTCCAGCAGGGCTACCGCAGGGGCGATTTGTCCCTGGTCTACCCGGTTGCGCGGGCTACCGGACCGTTCCTCTCCACCCTGTTCGCCGTCTCCGTCCTGGGCGAGAATCTGACCATACAGACTGCCCTCGGCGGCCTGGCGATCATCGTCGGCATCGTGTTCCTGACGGGCGGCTTCGACTGGTCCTCGACGCGGCGCACGAGTTCGCTGCTGTTCGGGGTTTCCACCGGCGTGCTCATCGGCAGCTATACGGTGTGGGACGCCTATGCCGTAAGCGCGCTCGCCATACCGCCGATACTGCTCGATTACGGGTCGAACCTGGCGCGCGCCTTGTTTCTGATTCCCTACGCCGTCACGCGCAAGCAGGCCGTCGCGAAGCATTGGCGCGAACACAAGTTCGCCGTGCTCGGAATCGCCGTGTTCACCCCGCTTGCGTATATGCTGGTGCTGACGGCGCTCGTCTTCACGCCGATCGTCTACGTCGCGCCGGGGCGCGAGGTCAGCGTGCTGATCACGGTGGCGATGGGGTCTATTCTGCTGGGCGAGGGCGAGTTGCGCCGGCGCATGGGATGGGCCTGTCTTATCCTCCTGGGTATGGTGATGCTGGCGTCGGGCTAGCGGTGCGCAGCGCATTCTTGCGATGCCACCGAGCCGCTGGCCGGCGCGATGAAAAGTGCTATAGTGCCCCGGCCATAAATCGAAATGACAATCATCCCCTTCATAGGAGCGAACCATGAGCGAGCCGCAAATCAGCGTGCAGGACATCCTGAACGCCAGCGCTGGCTGTCTGCAAAAGCAGATGTACGTCTATTTCACGAAACCGGTGAACGGCCTGGGACCCGTGATGGAGAATCTCGAAGATCACCTGAAGTTCCAGATCGAACTCGAGCAGAAGGGGGTCATGTTCGGCGCGGGGCCTTTCTGGACCGACGATGAGCAGCGCTGGGAGGGGGAGGGGATGATCATCATCCGCGCAGGCTCCCTCGCCGAGGCGCGGAAGATCGCCGAGTCAGACCCCATGCATGCGAGCGGCGCGCGGGCGTTCACCATTCGCCCCTGGCTCATGAACGAAGGCACGGTGACGATGAAGATCACCTATTCCGACGGAGGCCGCGAAGTCATATGAACTGGACGCCAAGACGAGAGAAATTCCGCGCCCTGCTCGCAGGCGATAAATGCGTGCACCCCGGTTCGGTCTACGATCCACTCACCGCGCGCATGGCGGAGGACATCGGCTTCGAGGTCGGGATGTTCGCTGGCTCCACCGCCTCGCTCACCGTGCTGGGCGCGCCCGACTTCATCCTGCTCACTATGACGGAATTTGCCGACCAGGCGCTGCGCATCAACCGCGCGACCGGGATGCCCCTGATGGTGGATGCCGATCACGGCTACGGCAACGCGCTGAACGTGAAGCGCACCGTCCAGGAACTGGAAACCGCGGGCGTGTCGGGCCTCTCCATCGAGGACACGGTGCTCCCCCAGCCCTTCGGCGCGGATGGAGCGCAGCTCAGCACGGTTGAGGAGGGTGTGGGCAAAATGCGCGCCGCTCTCGAGGGACGCCAGGACCCGAACCTGGTGATTGCGGGCCGGACGAGCGCGCCCCGCGTCACGAGTACGGAGGACGCCGTCGCGCGCGTCACGGCCTATGAGGCGGCGGGCGTGGACGCCATCTTCGTGGTGGGCGTCCAGAGCCGTGCGCAGCTTGAAGCCATCTCGGCTGCGGTGAGCCTTCCCATCATCCTGGGCGGGAGTGCTAAGGAGGTGCGGGGGCTGGATTATCTCGGGAGTCTCGGCGTGCGCGTCGCGCTCCAGGGCCACCAGCCCATCATGGCGGCGGCGGGGGCGGCCTATTCCACCTTAAAGGCGCTTAGAGACGGCGTAGAGCCCGAAGACCTGGAAAACGTGCCCACGGGCGATTTCATGAAGAAATACATGAACGACGCCGACTACCGCCGCCAGATTGGTTCGTTTCTCGACGGATGATGTTCGCGAACATGTAGATATGTCCGGCTTGCCGGGATGGCCTGTGAGGAAACATATGCCCTTATCCCGAGTAGACCCTTCGATACGCGGCTTCGCCGCTACTCAGGGTGAGGAAGGGTTTAGGCGGCGGCTACTCAGTGTGAGGAAGGGTTTAGGCAGCGGCTACTCAGAGTAAGGGACAAGAATGAAGAGAGGGTGTTGAGAAAACCGGGATATGAAAACATCACCGCCTCATCCTGAGTATCCTGAGTGGGAAGCAAAAAACGCCACATCCCGAGTTGACCGAGTGGGAAGCAAAAAACGTCTCATCCCGAGTTGACCGAGTGGGGAGCAAAAAAACTCCTCATCCCGAGTAGGGCCGAAGGCCCGTATCGAGGGAGCGCCCTTCGACAGGCTCAGGACAGGCCATTAGATACATAGCTTCACCACTTCTCAGGGTGAGGGAGTTGGATGAGGGGAAGGTTTTGCATCCGCTACACGGGTTGAGGAGAAAGTTGAACATACCAGAAATCGAAAAGGACCCCTCATCCCGAGTAGACTGAGTGGAGAGTAAAAAAACTCCTCATCCCGAGTAGGGCCGAAGGCCCGTATCGAGAGCCTGCCCTGAGCTTGTCGAAGGGGACGCCATGTCACCGAATGAGCTACCGACGTTCGTCTATATGCTGCGCTGCGCCGACGGTAGCTTCTACACCGGCGTCACTCGGCGGCCGCTCGAAGAGCGTGTCGGCGAGCACAACAGCGGTGCGCTCGAGGGCTATACGTTCAGCAGAAGGCCGGTTGAGCTCGTCTGGTGCGAGACGTTTCGACTGTCGAGCGACGCCGTCGCGGCGGAGCGACGGATCAAGAGCTGGTCGCGCCGCAAGAAACGCGCCCTGATTGACGGGGACTAGAACGGGCTGAAGCAAGCGGCGAAGAAGGATTTCAAGCGGAAAGGATGAAGAGATTGCTGGGACAGCCTGTGAGGGAATACATTCCCTCATCCCAAGCAGGCCCTTCGATACGCGGCTTCGCCGCTACTCAGGGTGAGGGAGTTGGGTGTTGAAATGATGTTGAGAAAACCGGAATATGAAAACATCACCGCCTCATCCCGAGTATCCTGAGTGGGAAACGGAAAAACCCCCTAATCCCGAGCAGGCTGCTTGGGAAACGGAAAAACCCCCTCATCCCGAGTAGACAAATTGGGACAAAAAAACCTCATCCCGAGTAGGGCCGAAGGCCCGTATCGAGGGACGCTCATGAGCGTGAAATACACGGTCGTTATCGAGAAATCGCCTGACAACTACGCGGCTTATGTCCCCGATCTGCCGGGCTGCGTCGCGACGGGCTGCACCCGGCAGAAGACGCTGGCGGAGATCCGCGATGCCATCGAACTGCATCTTGAAAGTCTGTGCGAGCACGGCGAGCCTGCGCCACAGCCTCAAGCGACCGCCGACACTGTGGAAGTGGCGGCGGCGGGAACATCGGAGTGACTGTACGGCGACATCTCCCACCGAGGCGCAAGAAGATGGCTGCGAGCCGTATCGAGAACCTGTCCTGATCTTGTAGAAGGAATCTGCCCCGAGCACCTCGAAGTAGCCTGTTCCGAGCCCGCCATCGACATGCCCGCGCGCGAAACCCCGATCTCAAGTGACGAAACGCCCTCGGTGGGGATATACTGGCGCCTCAATCAAGGGAACCGAATCCACCCGGAGAGAGCCTCATGGCCATAGAACTTGCATGGTATATGTCATGTGACGGCGACAGCGCGTACATCGGCCAGATGTTCGCCGAGCATCCCCCGAGCTATGAAACCTTCACCCGCATCGCGCAAAACGCCGAGCGCAGCGGCTTCACCACCATCCTGGTGCCGACGTCGCAGGTAAGCGGCCACTACGGGCCGCAGGCCCCGACGTGGGACAGCATGGTGAACGCCGCGGTCATAGGGCCTGCGACGAAGACCATAAAACTGCTCCTCGCCGTGCGGGTGGGCATCATCGACCCGGCCATCTGCGCGCGGATGATGGCCTCGCTCGATGAACTCACGGGCGGGCGCATCCTCTACAACATCGTGACGGGCGGCGGCGCGCTCGCGAGCTACGGCGAGACGCTGGATCACGATACGCGCTATGAGCGCACGGATGAGTTTCTGGAAATTCTGGAGGGCCTCTGGTCGCAGGAGAAATACTCCTTCGAGGGGAAGTTCTACCGCCTGGATGACGCCACCGTCTATCCCCGGCCCGTGCAGAAGCCGAGGATTCCCTACTTCATGGCGGGGGCTTCCGATATCGCGCAGGACATCGCTATCCGGCGGGCGGAGTATTCGGTCTTCTGGGGGGAAACGCCTGAGCAGGTGGCCGAGCGCGTCCGGCACATGAACGATAAATGCGAGCGGGCCGGAAGGGCGCGACCGCTCAAGTACGTGACGCGCTTTCAGATATTCGCGCGCGAAACCGAAGATGAGGCCTTCGAGGCGGCGGAAGAGGTGATGAGCCGTGTCGACCCCGAGGTGCTGGCGCATCGCGGCAAGGTCATCTCCTCGTTCGAGAGCAAGGGCACGAAGGACCAGCAGGCCCGCA
Organism: bacterium; assembly: GCA_965213625.1. GTDB lineage: Bacteria > UBA8248 > UBA8248 > UBA8248 > UBA8248 > Bin107. Next base: position 3,793,784 of record CBDBZU010000004.1, on the reverse strand, counting down.
CGCGCGAGGAGATGGTGGGTCCCAACCTCTGGGCCGGCATGGGCCGCATCCGCTCGGGCTCGGCCGTCGCCATCGTGGGTTCTTATGAGGAATGCGCGCAGAAGATCATCGAGATCGAACAGGCGGGCATCGACTTGCTGATTCTCTCGGGCTTCCCCCTGCACCGCGAATGCGAGACCGTGGGCAGGCACGTGATTCCCCTCGTGCGCGAGATGGAGAGGGAAATGGGCCTCGTGCATGAGGAGGATGAGGCGTTCTTGCCCCTGAGCCAGGGGGTCTCGGTCTAACTTCTAAGGATTTTCTGATCATACGGGCGGACTTGGGGTCAAGTCCGCTCTCCTTTCACAGATGAGGACGAGTTTTTATGAATTTCGATTTGAGCGAAGAACAAAAGGCGTGGCGCGATAAGGCGAGAAAATTCGCGACCGAAGAGGTCGCTCCCATATCGCTCGAGCGGGACCTGATTTCCGACCCGCGCGAGACCTTCGACTGGGAGATCATCAAGAAAGGCTCCCGGCTCGGTTTTCGCACCGCCGTCGTGCCCAAAGAACGCGGGGGCCACGGCATCGATTTCGTTACGCAGGCGCTGGTGATGGAAGAGATCGCGCGCGGGGACAGCGCGATATCCAAGACCTTCAGCCAGTGCTGGAAGTGGAGCCACCTCATCGCCGCCTCCTGCACGGAGGATCAGAAAGACAGGTTCCTGAAGCCGTTTCTGGAGGACGACACCTATCTCTTGGGAAAAGGCGGAACCGAGGAGTCGGCGGGTTCTGACAACCGCATGCCTTCGGACGACCCCCGCACGGGCTGGAAGCTACAGGCGGTGCGCGAAGGCGACGAATGGGTGCTGAACGGGCGCAAGCGCTACATCGCCAACGGGAGCGTGGGCAAGCTCTTCTTCATCGATGGGAGAACCGACCCCGACGTACCCATTTCGAATGGCACCACGCTCTTCCTCGTGCCGACGGATACGCCGGGCTTCCGGGTAGGGAAGGTGTACGACAAGATCGGCTGGCGGTTCTACCAGAACGCCGAGCTCATTTTCGAGGACGCCCGCGTGCCGCACGCCAACATAGTGGGCGAGGTGAACCGGGGCATCCAGGCGAGAAAGGGCGATACGTCCGAATTCGGTGACCTGGAACTCTCCTCCAACGGGCTGGGCGTGTGCCAGGCGGCCGTCGACATGGCGATGCACCACGCGAGAACGCGCTGGCAGGGCGGCAAATACATCATCGAGCACCAGGCCATACAGCTCAAACTCTCCGAGATGCACATGCTCACCGAGGCGCTGCGCTCCTACGTCATGCGCACCGCGTGCGATCTCGAAAAGGGTGCGGACCGCGACATGAAGCACAACATCCTGCTCATGAATTTCTCGACGGACGTTATCCAGCGCGTCACCCACCTGTGTATGGACATCCACGGGGGCGCCGGCGTCATGAAGGACGAGGGCGTGGAGAAACTCGTTCGCGACGCGATTGTCTGGACGCATCTGGCGGGCGACTCCGTACAGCGCCTCAAGGTAATCAAACACCTGTAATCGGGGGAATCCAATGAACGACAAATCGATTTCCCTGGCGGTGATTCTGGGCGACGGCGTAGGGCACGACGTGCTGCCCGTGGCGACGGAGGTAATCCGGGCGGCGGCGGGCGCCGAGGGGGTGGCCGTCGAGCCGCAAGTATACGACTACGGCGCGCTCCACTATCTCGAACACGGAACCCCGCTGCCGGAAGACGTGGAAGGCCTGGTGCGGGGTCTGGCGGACAAACACGACGCCATCCTGTTCGGAAGCGCCGGCCTCGACCCCAGGATTCCTGCGGACGTGAACTGCCGCGATCTCCTGCGCGCGCTTCGCTTCGAACTGGATTTGTACGTGAACTTAAGGCCGGCGCCGCTCCTGCACCCGGATTTTTCTCCACTGAAGAGGGACGCCCGGATCGACCTCGTCGTCGTGCGCGAGAACACCGAAGGGTTGAACGTGCGCGTGGGCGGCAACTTCAAGAAGGGAACGCCGGATGAAGTCGCCATCCAGGAGGACGTCAACACCTATAAGGGCGTCTCGCGCATCTGCCGCTACGCCTTCGAATACGCGCGAAAACACGGCTACCCCAAGGTGACCATGGCGGACAAGCACGGCTCCATCATCCACGCGCACGGTTTGTGGCAGCGCGTTTTCTGGGCGGTATCGGAGGAATTCACAGACGTTGAGGGCGAGCACTACTTCATCGACACCCTGTGCCAGGATCTCCTGTTCAAGCCTGAGGAATTCGGCGTCATCGTCACCAACAACATGTTCGGCGACATCCTGAGCGATCTCTGCGCAGGCCTCGTGGGGGGCGTGGGGCTGGCGGCGTCCGGGTGCATCCACCCGGGCCGCGTTTGCATGTTCGAGCCCGTCCACGGCACAGCGCCCGATATCGCACTCAAGGGAATCGCGAACCCCTTCGCGGTCTGCCTCACAGGGAGAATCTTGCTGAACACGCTGGGTCTCGATAAGGCGGCGGACATGATCTGGGAGGCGATACGCTCCGCCGTCCGCGAGAAAAAGACCACGGCCGATCTCGGCGGTTCGCTGAATACCCGGGAAGTGGGCGATTACCTCTGCGCGCACATCGAAAAATCGGGCGCGTAGTATTGAGGATTATACGGTTTCCAGTTTTTGATTCGCTTGTTTCAAGCCGCCGAAAGATGCGCCATCAAGTGCCGCCGAGGCGATGGGCTCCCTTGTCAGAGGCCATTGCGGTCGCTAACATGGCGATGAGGACCCTTCCTTAAAAGAGGGGTTCGCAAGATGACGGAATTCGAAATAGCGACGCTGGCGGTGCAGAGAATGGGCGTGCTGGTTGCTGCCCTGGTCGGGTTTTCGCAATGCGCGCTCATTGGCGGGGGCCTCGTCATGATGCGCCGCGATTTGATCATGAGAGAAAAAGCGCTCGACGAACTCATCAGAGGCACGAGAACGAATCACGAAGAAGTCATGACGAACCACGAGCAATTCATGGCGAACCACAAGGAATCTATGGAAAAAATCGACAAGAATCACAGGGAAACCATGGCGAAGCACGATGAAAGCATAGCGGCGTTTCACGAACTCATCAGGCGGACGAACAGGGCGGAGGAATGAGTAAGACATCTCCCTTGGTTCGACGAATTCCAGCTTTTTTCATCGTTACTATTAGTATAAGAAAGTTCAACCATGCCATTTGAAGTCGGAGCGCCCGCGCACGCGGGCCAGATAGTTGTAGACGCGCTCGTCAGGGAAAACGTCAAAAGGCTGTATTGCCTGCCCGGTTCTCATCTTCTTCAGTTCTACGATGCGCTGAGGCAAGCCCCCTCCATCGGTCTCGTCACCTGCAAGCAGGAGCCGAACGCCTCCCTGATGGCTGACGCCTACGGGCGGCTCACCGGAGAGCCCGGCGTATGCCTGCTCACGGCGGGGCCCGGCGGTGCGAACTCCATCGCGGGCGTGGCCCAGGCCTATGGCGCGGCGTCGCCGATGGTGCACATCACGGGTTCCGTGCCGCTGGATGCGTCGCGCGAGGCGTTCCACGGGGTGGACGACCCCGAATTTCTGGTCGAGATGTTCCGGAAGGTCACCAAGTGGAGTGTTCGCGTGAAGCGTATGGAAGACATCTCAGGCGTCATGGCCAGGGCGTTCCAGGTCGCAAGAAGCGGGAGGCCGGGTCCGGTGCACGTAGAGATACCGAGACTCACCGACTACAGCCCCCATCTGTTGCAGGAAGCCCCCATCGCGCTGCCGGAATACGCGCCGCAGCCGGTGGAAGTCGTCGCCCCCAATGCGGAGGACGTCGCCCAGTACGCGCGCAGGCTGCTGGCGGCGAAATATCCCGTTATCTGCGCGGGCAAGGGGGTGATGCGCAAAGGGGCGATGGAAGAACTCGCGCGAATCGCCGATAAGTTTTCGATTCCCGTCATCTACCCCCAGGACGCGATGGGCGTCATCCCGGAGGAACATCCGTTGGCGGTAGGGCATTATTTCGCTTTTAGAAATAATTCGTTCATGGACGGCGTCACCGAGAAGTGCGACCTGATGATGTTCATCGGCCTGAGAGCCGCCACCGCGGAGGTGGAGCACATCGACCCCTACGCGCCTGAAGGGCGGATATTCATCGGCTTCGACGACGCGGAGGATGCGAACTACACAGGCACGGACGAAATCGTCGCCGACCCCGGCATGTTCCTGAGCGCCCTGGAGGAGCATCTCGCGAAAGAGAACGGACGCGCGAAAGACGAAGTAAGAAAGCAGATCGCGCAGGGCAAAGCGGATTTGAGGAGGCAGGCTCTGACGGTAATCGAGGGCCATGAGAGCGAGACGCCGGTCCACCCGGCGCTGTTGATGGAAAAGCTAGCCGCCCACATCAAGCCCGACGCCATCGTCGTCTCCGACGTGGGCAACTGCCAGATGTTCGCGCGCTACTACGTGCCGCTCACGAACCAGTTCTCCTTCATGCAGTCGGGCGTGTGGAACGCCATGTCCTTCGCGCTGCCCACGGCCATCGTCGCCAAGATGGAATATCCCGAGCGCGACGTCATCGGCCTGGTGGGCGACGGCGCGTTCCTGATGACCATCGGCGACTTCGTGACGGCGAGCGAATACGGTGCCAATATCGTGATGATTGTCTTGAACGACGGCTCCTACGGCCAGATAGACCGCCAGCAGCAAAATCTCTACGGCGCGGCCTACGGCTGCGACTTCAAGAGCCCAAACTTCGCCGATATGGCGCGCTCTTTCGACGCGTTCGGTGTGCGGGTGGAAGACCCCGCCGACCTGGACGAAGCCATCGAGGCGGCGCTCTCTGCGGGCAAGCCGGCCATCGTCGAGGTCATGACGCGCGAGCAGCCCCTGCCAAAGATTTCATAGGGGGACGCTCGGGCGGATTCGCGTCTCGAAGAAGTTTCTCCACGCCTGATAAAATTTTTACATCTTTCTTTTGCTACCACGGATAAATAACCACTCAATAATCGAGGAGCTTCACCATGGACATTCGTCTGGACGGAAAAAAAGCGCTCATCACGGGCGGCAGCCGGGGCATGGGCCGGGGCATGGCGCTCAAGTTCTCTGAATCAGGGGCCGAGGTGGCCATCGTCGCGAGGCGGCCCGACGTATTGGAGGAGACGAGGCGCGATATCGAAGCCGCCACCGGCGGTAAAGTTTTCGCCTACTCATGCGATTTGGGTGATGCCGAATCGATCAAGGCGATGTGGGCCGCAGCGCTCGGGGATTTGGGGCAAATCGACATACTGGTCAACAACGCAGGCACCTCCACCCGGGGGCCGTTCGAGGAGATAACCGACGAGATGTGGGAGGAGGACCTGGGGCTCAAACTCTTCGGCGCCATCAGGACCTGCCGCCTCGCTTTCCCCGCGATGAAGGAGCGCCGCTGGGGCCGCATCATCAACGTCGTGACGGTGGCGGGAAAGGCGCCGCCCGCAACGAGTGCGCCCACGTCGGTCTCGCGCGCCGCTGGCATGGCGATGACCAAGGTGCTGGCGGGCGAAGGCGCGCCCTACAACGTGCTCGTGAACGCGCTGTGCACGGGCCGCATCGTGACGGATCAGATCGCGCGGCGCTACGAGCGGGAAAATCCGGAAGTTTCGTTTGAGGAATACGTCGCCGATGCGGGGAGCGACATTCCGCTCGGCAGGATGGGAACGGCCGAGGAATACGCCAACATGGCCTGTTTTCTCGCCTCGGACGCCGCGTCTTTCATCACCGGGACGGCGGTGAACATCGACGGGGGCTTCTGCCCGGTCGTGTAGGCTCGGGGATTTCGGTGCGCGGGGTTTCTTTCGGGAGATTCGGAGAGGGAGCAGCGCGTAGGGCGATTACAAATCGTTGCGGGAAATCTAACCCATTAACGAGCTAGAATATGCGGTTTTGTAGGTAGCGCTCCCTTCATGGGAGCGCTACTTAAATGCGGCCGCCCGACCGGCTCGTGGCATGCGGGACGCATGTATGCGTCCCCTACACTGAATTACATCCTCTCTTATTGGGGTTGTTGAAAAAGTCCTACAGAAGGAGCGCACTGAATTTCACTCCCCCCTTGAGGGGGAGTCGAAGAGCTGAGGGCGTAAGCCCGAAAGCGATTCGGTGGGGGGTATAACTCGGAATGGCGATAAATCGCATTTTACCCCCCCACCGATTCAGCCTTCGCACAAACCGCTCGGCTTCATCGTCGGTCTACCCGAGGAGGATAGACCGACCCTCAAGTGGGGAGTGAAATTCAAAAGCGCGCGCGTAACAAACCTCCTCATCCCGAGTAGGCCCGCAAGGGCCGTATCGTGGGACGAGGGGAGCCGAACGCCTCGTGCCCCGTTCCGACCCTCGTTCCTCAATCGGGTCAATCCTTCGATACGCGGCTTCGCCGCTACTCAGGATGAGGTGGAAATGACTTTTTCAACAGACCCCTCAATGGAGGACTAATTTCTCCCCTCTCCCCGTCATCCCTCCGCGTCATCTCCAGGATACGGACACACCGCCCGGAGCGGGCACTCGCCGCATTTGGGCGTGGGGCGGCAGAAGGTATGCCCCAGGCGCACGAGAAGGGCGTGGTATTCATTGAATAGGGCCACATCTTCGGGCAAATGCGCCGTGAGGCTCTCCTGTAAGGCGAGGTAGTCCCTGTCCCCGTTTTTAGACGCCGCAAAATGCCTGAGCCGGGAGAATATGCGCTTCGTGTAGGCGTCCACCACGAAAGCGGGCCTCCCTGCGGCGTAGAGCGTAATGGAATCGGCCGTCTCGCGCCCCACGCCGTCCAGGCCCATGAGTTCCGCGTGCAACTCATCCGTCGGCAGGCTTAAAAAATTGTCCACGTCACATTCGAAGCGTTTCGAGAGGTAGGCGATGAACCCCTTGATTCTTTTTGCCTTCATGTTGAAAAACCGGGCGGGCCGGATGAGGCGGGCGAGGCGGTCGCGTCGCACTTTCTCGAGCGCGCCCTCCGTCAGGAGGCCCTCTTTTTTAAGGTTTTCGATCGCGCGCGCCGCGTTCGTCCACGAGGTGTTCTGGACCAGAATGGCTCCAATACAAATCTCGAGCGTCGTCTCGCCGGGCCACCAATTCTGCGGACCGAAGCGCGCATACAGGCGTTCGTAGATATCCATCAGGCGCTCTCGCTCGATACCGGATATCGGTGCTGATGATTTTCCCTGTGTCATACTCGCCTCTCTCAAGCCCGTGGTGTAGATTCCTACTTTTATATGGGCAGACGGCGCAGCGCAAAGACGCATTCATAGCCCTTGCGTGGTTTCGTTACGCCACAGGGTAGGCGATACAGGCGAACCGCGTTTCGCAATCATGGATTCACAACTCAGGAAAAGGAACGTTTCGTGAAAAAAGGTGCGAAAATTCTTGTGGGCGACTGCGCCGGCGTGAAGGAAGGCGAGGATGTGCTCATCGTAACAGACGCCGAGCGTCTTCTCATCGCGCAGGCGCTAAGTGCCGAGGCGGGAGACTTGGGCGCTCGGGCCACCATCGCCGTCTCGCCACCCAGAAGCATCGACAACGAGGAGCCGCCGCGCGCCGTGGCTGAGGCGATGCGGGCGTCCGACGTGGTTTTCCTGCCCGTCACCCACGCTCTGGCCCATACGCGGGCGACGAGGGAGGCGGTCGGCGCGGGCGCGCGCGTGCTCTCGATGACGGCGTTCACGCCCGGCCAGATGGAACACGGCGGCCTGATGGCGGATTTCAGGGCCAGAAAACCGCTTTGCGACGCCCTGGCGGCGCGTTTGAGCGAGGCGACTGAGGTGCGCGTCACCAACCCGGCGGGCACCGAACTTACGCTCTCTATTGAAGGACGCGCGGGCAACAGTCATGCCTGCGTGCTCGACGGCCCAGGCTTCACTGCCGTTCCCAACATCGAGGCCAACACGTCGCCTCTGGACGGGACGACGAACGGCGCGCTCGTGGTGGACGGCAGCATTCCCTATTACGGCGTGGGGGTTATCGAGGAGCCTGTTACTTTTCGTATTGAGGATGGCTTCGTGCGGGAGATATCGGGCGGGCGGCAGGCGGATTTCCTCCGAAAACTTCTGGCCGCGCAGAACGATAAGTGGGTCTACAACATTGCGCAGTTCGCGATGGGCCTGAATCCCGAATGCAAGGATTTCACCGGCGAGATGCTGAACGATGAGGGCGTGAACGGCACGATCCACATCGGTATCGGCACCTCCGCCATGCTGGGCGGCGACGTGCAGGCAAAGACCCACTTCGATGCCATCATCCGCGCGCCTTCTGTCTGGTTCGACGGCGAAGCCATTATCAAAGACGGCGAGATACTCCTGAACGCGGAATGATGAGTAAAAATATGAAAATTCGCTTAGGGATAGACATCGGGGGCACGTTCACCGACCTCGTGCTCATCGACGAGGCGCGCGGCGCGGTCCATATCGCCAAAGTGCTGACCACGCCCGATGATCCCGCCGAGGGCACGCTTACAGGTTTTCAAAACATATTAAAGTCCGCAGGCCTTGAAGCGTCCGGCCTCGCGAGCATCGTGCACGCCACCACCCTTATCACCAACGCGCTTATCGAGAGAAAGGGAGCGCGCACGGGCCTCATCACCACAAAGGGGTTCTCAGACGTCATCGAGATCGGCCGTGAGAAGCGCTTCGACCTGTACGACCTGCACCAGGAGATGCCCGAGCCGCTTGTTCCCGGGGAGTTGCGGGCCGAGGCGCCCGAACGCGTCCACGTGGATGGCGAGGTGGTGGCCGCTCTGGACGTAGAGGCCGTGAAGCGCGAGGCGGAAAGACTCCTCAAGCTGGGGGCGGAATCCATCGCCGTATCGTTCCTCCATGCGCCCGTGAATCCTGCGAACGAAAGGGCGGCTCAGGCGGCCATCGAGCAAGTCGCGGGCGATATGCCCGTTTCCATCTCATCCGAGGTGGCCCCGGAGACGGGTGAGTACGAGCGCACCTCCACCACGGCGGCGAACGCCTACGTGCGGCCCATCGCCGATGCGTACCTGACGCGCCTGCTCGCCAGCCTGCGGGATTTGGGCTTCGCGGGCGATCTCTTCATCATGCTCTCCAATTCCGGCTTCGCCACGATTGACAGCGTGCGCGAGCATCCGGTGCGCATCATCGAGTCGGGGCCTGCGGGCGGCGCGCTCGCGGCGGCGCAAATCGCCCGCTCACTGGGCGAGGCCCACGCCCTGGGATTCGATATGGGCGGCACCACGGCCAAGATCTGTCTGATCGAAGACGGCGAACCCGCGACGGAGAACCGCTTCGAGGTGGCGCGGACATCGAGGTTCCAAAAGGGGAGCGGACTGCCCATCCTCTCGCCCACGGTGGATCTGGTCGAGATTGGCGCGGGCGGCGGGAGCATCGCGCAGATAAGCGACCTGGGGCTGATCCGGGTCGGTCCCCAGAGTGCTGGCGCGATGCCGGGGCCCGCCTGCTACGCCCAGGGTGGCGTTAAGCCCACCGTTACGGATGCGAACCTGCTCCTGGGCTATCTCAATCCCGATTTTTTCCTGGGCGGCGCCATGCGGCTAGACGCAGAACGAGCGCGAGAGGCCGTATCGTCCCTGGCCGGTAAGCTGGACATGCGCATCGAGGATGCGGCGTGGGGCATTTATGAGATCATCACAGAGCAGATGGCGAGCGCCGCGCGCGTGCACATCGCCGAAAAAGGGGGCGACCCCAGGAACTACGCCTTGATCGCCACGGGCGGGGCCGCACCGCTTCATGCCTGCCACATGGCGAAAAAACTCTACATCCGCCGTATCGTCTGCCCGCCGGACGTGGGCGTGGCATCGGCGGCCGGCCTTCTGGCGGCAAGGCCGAGGGCGGACGCTGTCCGCGTCCTGGTGTCCGACGTGGATGCCGTCGACTGGACGTGTGTCGAGGCGTTGTACCGGGAGATGGCCGCTCAGATGAAGGATTCCCTGGGCGATAGAATCGGCGTGGACGGACGCTGGGAGTTTCTGTGCGCAGCCGACATGCGCTACCGGGGGCAGACGGATACGGTGAGCGTCCCCTTGCCCGAGGCGGGCGGGATGCCGGTTCGCGATAGCGCACATATGCAGGAGTCCTTCGAGCGCGCCTATGAGCGGCGGTATTTGAGAAAAATCGAGAACGTGGCGGCAGAGGTGGCCGCGTGGCGGCTGACGATGCTGGGGCCGGGTCCTCAAGGCATGGACGTCGCGCCGCTCACGGACGAGGCGGAATTCGATAAGGGGAGGAGAAAGATATACGCGGGTCCCGAGCGTGGTTTCGGTGAGGCGCGCGTGTATCATCGGTATTCGCTGCCCGCCGGGCAGGAATTCTCCGGCCCCGCCATCGTCGAGGAGCGTGAATCCACCATCGTGGTGCCCGAAGACGCGCGTTTTCGGAAAGATGCGGGCGGCCACATCGTCATCGAGGTGAACGGATAATGTCGTTCGATCCCATCACGCTGGAAGTGCTCTGGCGGCGCCTCATCGGCATCGTGGACGAGGCGGCGGCGACGCTGGTGCGCACCTCTTTCTCGACTTTGGTGCGCGAATCGAACGATTTCTCCTGTGTGATCACCGACGATCAGGGCCACTCCCTCGTGCAGTCCTCCGCCAGCATCGCCTCGTTCATCGGCACCCTGCCGATAACGGTTCGCCATTTCTTAAGAGCGTTTCCGCCCGAAACTTTAGAGCCCGGCGACATCCTCATCACCAACGACATCTGGTACGGAACGGGCCATCTCCCCGACGTGAACATCGTGAAGCCCGTGTTCTACCGAAACAAATTCATCGGCTTCTCGGCCAGCACGGCCCATCTGCCGGATATCGGCGGAAAAATCCGCTCCCCCGACCCGAGGGAGGTCTACGAGGAGGGCCTCCAGATCCCGATGATGAAGATGTACCGGCGCGGCGAGCCCGACCAGACGCTCATCGACCTCATCCGCTACAACGTGCGCGTGCCCGACCTGGTGATGGGCGACATCAACGCCCAGCTCACGGCGAACCGCCTGGCGGAAAAGCGCCTCGGCGATCTGCTGGATGAATACGGTCTCGATGATTTGCGCGCGCTGACGAAGGAGATACAGGGACGCTCGGAGAAAGCCATGCGCGACGCCCTGCGCCGTCTGCCCGACGGGGAATTCGTGTCCGAGATCGAGACCGACGGACTTGCCGAACCCATACGGGTGCGGACGAGAATCGAGAAGACAGGCGATTCCTTGGTGATCGACTATGCGGGCTCCTCGCCCCAGGTCGACCGCGCCGTGAACGTGGCCTACAACTACACCTATGCCTATTCGGTCTACCCCATCAAGTGCGTCCTGTGCCCCGAGGTTCCCAACAACGAGGGGTGTTTCAGGCCCATCGACGTGCGGACGGAGCCGGGCAGCATCCTGGAGCCGCTCCATCCCGCCGCGGGAGGCGGCCGGATGCTGGTGGGCCACTATCTGCCCGCCGCCGTTTTCGAGGCGCTCGCACCCGTCATCCCCGAGGAGGTGCCCGCGGCGAGCGGCTCTCCGCTCTGGTGCGTGAACTATACGGGGCTGGACAAGCGCGGGGTGCGGACGGCCGGGCTCTTCTTCCAGAACGGGGGCACGGGCGCCACCGGGCGCGGAGACGGGCATGCGTGCCTGAGCTATCCCAGCAACGTCTCCCACACGCCCATAGAGGTCATCGAGCGCATCACGCCCTTCACGCTCATCGAGAAGACGATACTGAGAGATTCCGGCGGCGCCGGGCAGTTCCGGGGCGGCTGCGGGCAGCGCATCGTCTTCCGCAACGATTCGCCCGCGCGCATCACTGTCTCGTTCATGGCCGAGCGCACGAAATCGGCAGCACCTGGCCTGTTCGGCGGCGGGCAAGGCGGGCGGGGGCAGGTGCGCATCAACGAGCAAGAAATCGACCCCAAGGGCACCACCGACATGGAGCCGGGCGATACCCTCACGCTCATCACGCCGGGCGGCGGGGGCTACGGGGAGGCGGAATGACGAAGCCTCTGCTCTCAGGTGACGCCTGGGCGTTCGTGGAGCGTGCGCGCGTGGCGCGGCTGGCGACGGCGAGCAGGGATGCCGCGCCGCACGTCGTTCCCGTCGTTTTCGCCGTCGTGGACGGGAAAATTTACGTGCCTGTGGACGGCAAGCAGAAAAAAGACATCGAGCGGCTCAAAAGGCTCGATAATATCCGCGAGAACCCGCAGGTCACATTTCTGGTGGATCACTACGAGGATGACTGGGCGAAACTCGGTTTCGCTCTCATCTTCGGGAGCGCGCGGGTCATCCACGCCGAGGCGGACGCTGCGGCGTATGAGGCGGCGGCGGCGCTTCTCCGGCAGAAATACGCGCAGTACCGTGGCCCCATCACAATCCACGCCTGGATGATAGAGATAACGCCGCACCGCGCCGCATTCTGGGGCGCGATGAATACAGAGGAGCTTTAATTGTGAAACTGAGCTACCAGATCGCCACGCCGGATATTTCCACGCCCAACCTCCCCAGTGCGCAGGGCACTCTGGCGGGAAACCTGGACTGCGTGGCCGAGGCGGGTTTCGAGGCGGTGGAGCTTTCGGTGCGAAAACCCGATGAACTCGATTTGGGCGAGATAGAGAAGCAAATCAATAGCCGGGGACTCTCCGTCTCGATGATCCACACCGCAGCCATGGGCTTTCAGGACAGGATATGGCTGTGCCACCCCGTGCCCGAGATTAGAGACGTGTCCTACCGCCGCCACCTGGACGCGCTCGATATGGCGCAGAGATTCGGTTGCGGCATGGTGATCGGCTCCTCGCGCGGGAATCTCTGTGAGGATGAGCGGCGCGATGATTCTCTCCGCTGGATGCGCGACGCGCTATTGGGTCTTTCGGATGAAGCCGCCTCGCGGGGGGCCAGGCTCTATCTCGAACCCTTGTGCAGCCACTGGATCAACAACGTGACTACGGCTGCCGAAGGCGTGGCGCTTTGCCGGGAACTCGACCACGAGGCGTTCGTGCTCATGCTCGACACCTACCACATGAACGTGGATGAAGCGTCGTTCACGGCTCCCATACTGGAATCGAGAGAGCTTCTGGGCCACATGCACATCGCCGAGAATAACCGCTACTATCCCGGCGGCGGGCACATTCCCTTTGGCGAAATCATTGGGGCGCTACGCTCGATAGGGTATGACGGATACCTGACGTGCCAGATCGTCTCAAAGCCCGACATTCAGACGGCGGCGAGGCTGGCTGCTGAGAATCTGAGGGCGCTCATTGCGGATGGGGCGTCATAAGGCTTTCGGAAAAACCGCCGCCCCGCCACCCGCATCGGTCGCCGGATCGTGGGGGTAATACGGCGATAACGGGGTGGCGGGGCGGGACATATTTTATCTTCTCACGGCTATTTCATATTGGGCGGCCAATCTGGCCTGCTTGCAAGTCCTCCAACTTGCGAATCACCCAAAACCAGCCATGAAGTTAATGCGATGTATATATAGTTAACTAATAATTAACTATCTATCAGAAACCTCTTCTTGTCAAGAGAAAAATCGGAAATCTCGAAATTTTAGGGATGTGCGACGGAATTTCAGGGAGTGTCTAACGTGCGGCTCTGATTGTTTTCCTGTGTTCGCTTTGAGGGTGTCCATACCCGACACCGCAGGAGGGACGCGGACCCTCATCAGGAGAGATAAAGCCTTATTTCTTGAGTGAAAAAAGGCGCCTCGCCAGTTCGGCGTCGGGTATGGACGTTTCACCCTCCCACGCCAGTTCGGCCAGGAGCCTTCCCGTGAGGGGGCCGAACTTGAATCCGTGGCCCGAGAAGCCAGCGCCGAACGCGATACGCGGGTTCTCTGGGTGTAAGTCGATTATGAAATCCTCATTCGGCGCGTTTGTGTAAAGACAATTCTCAGCGCCCGCGAGCGTCCATTTCTTGCAGGTGAAGAAAGTCGGCAGGAAGCGCTCCAGATCGTCTATCTTTTCCTGCTCGATGGCGTCGGGCGGGTTGTCCGGATCGTCATCCACCCCGATTCTGATGTGGTGGCCCACCTTGACGCCCGGGCGGCCGAATTCGGGCATACCGTAAAAAAGATGGTTCTCGTCCTGCTCCATGTACACCCACACCGGAAATCGTCCGGGCCGGAATGCTTCCAGGTCGTCCTCGGGCGTGAAGTACGCAACAGTCTGGCGGGCGACGTTGAGTTTTGGCTTCAGGAACGGCAACAGATCACGCGCCCACGGCCCCGCCGCCACGACGAGGCGCCCAGCCTCGAGAGTCCCCCCACTCGTTTCGACCCGCACGGGGTCAGCCGCCGGGTCGATTTCGTGGACGACGGTGTTCTCATGGACGATCACGCCGCTTTCACGCGCCAGGGCGGCGAGCGAGTCGATGGCTTCTTTCGAGGCGATGTAGCCCCCCGTATTGTCCAGCAGGGCGCACTCGGCGTTCTCGAAGCTGAACTGGGGAAACCGATCCCGCGCCTCGTCCGCAGAGAGGAGTTCCACGTCCACGCCCTCTTGGGCCACAGCGTTGATGTAGCGCTCGAAACGCTTGGAAGGAGGCCCGGTGAAGATGCCGGGATTGGAATAGACGAGTTTTTTTCTTAAGTCTTTTTCGAGCCTTGGCCATTCTTCGGCGTGAACCCACTGCATCAGGCGCACGTATTCAGGCGCGATGTAGGCGCTTCTCGTGACGCGGGCCGCGCCGTGCGAACTGCCCCGGTCGTGGCCGATCTCAAAGCGCTCCACCAGCCCGACGCGCGCTGCGCCCAGCCGTTTCAGGTGATAAAGGGCCGAGAGTCCATTGATACCGCCGCCGATGACCAGGGCGTCGTAAGTATCGCCGTTCATGGGGGATGACCTCGTGGGATAGTGGTTGCGCACCAAGATTTCCGCTTTCACGGTGCGGGCAGACCTTTTCACGTCATCTATGTGGGATCATCCATAACAAATCGGCGCGCCTCCGCCAAGTGCGCTTCTTGAGGGGTCGGGATTTTGCTGGGTTGTCCCTATCCATACGGGCCGCATATATGCGGCCCCGACAGCAAATCCGTGAACGGCGATGGCTCCGTAGGGGACGCATACATGCGTCCCGTTATTTTATAGAGGAGAATCGCGAATTGTGGGGTGGATAAATGGTCGGGACAGGTCGTGACCTGTGGGGCAGCCCTGAGGGGGCTACCACTACAAAACGCTCTCGCACCTTACTGATGCCGTATCCGACTGGAGCTATAAAACCCGGGTGCACGTAGGACCTGAAAGAGGAGAGAAACTCCTCCGGAGAAAGCGAAAGCCGCCTCGTCGTGGTAAGCTTGCGTTTCATCAATCAGGTGGAAGCGGAATGTAATTCACTCAGGTGGAATGGAGGTGGAAATGAGCGCCGATGGACTGAATTTACTTTCAATATCTGAACTCGCCCAACAGATCGAGAGCAGGGAAATCTCCCCGCGCGAAGTGGTGGATGCGCATTTGCGGCAAATCGAGGCCCTGAACCCCGAACTCAACGCGTTCATCACCGTATGCGCGGACGAGGCCCGTGAGGACGCGGCAAAGTTGGAAAGTGAGATTCAGGGTGGTCACTACCGCGGCCCTTTGCACGGCGTGCCGGTCGGCATCAAGGACATCATCGATACCGCGGGTGTCCTCACGACGCAGGGGTCGAGTTTCTTCCCGGATAATGTCCCGGCGGCGGATGCCGAGTGCGTGAGAAAGCTGAAAGAAGCGGGCGCCGTCATCGTCGGGAAATGCAATACGCACGAGTTCGCGGCGGGTTCCACCACCGTGAACCCCCACTACGGCCCTACACGCAATCCCTGGAATCCCGAGCGGGTATCGGGCGGTTCGAGCGGCGGTTCGGGCGCGGCGGTTGCGGCCTTCATGTGCCCCGGTGCAGTGGGGACCGATACGGGCGGCTCTATCCGGGGGCCTGCGAGCGCATGCGGCACGATGGGCTTGAAACCGACTTACGGCCGCGTGAGTGTTCGCGGCATTTTTCCGAACTCTACGACTCTCGACCACGCCGGCCCGCTTGCGAGGACGGCGCGCGATTGCGGCATCATGCTGCAGGCCATGGCGGGCTACGACCCGACGGACGCCGGCTCCAAGGATCGCGAAACGCCCGATTTCTGCGCCCTGATAGGCGAGGGTGTCAAGGGGATGCGTTTTGGCGTCTGCGAGGACCTCTATCTCCCGGAAAACGACGCTTCGGTGCAGAAAGGCTTTGAGAATGCGATAGAGACCATGAAGGCTCTGGGCGGCGTGGTCGTCCATGTGCGTTACCCGAACGCGGATAGAATGAGAGAGGTGCGGCGCATCATCGCCAGCGCCGAATTGGCGTCGGTTCACCGCGAGCGACTCGCTTCGAATCCCGAAAAATTCGGCGACGACGTCCGCGAGCGCCTGGAGATATCGAGCCGCGTTACGCTGGATGAATACGCGCGCGCTATGAGAGAACGGCCCACGCTCACCCGCGAAATGGAAAAAGTGTTCGATGAGATCGATATATTCCTGGCGCCCGGCTATCCTTGCCCCGCGGGGTTCATTGCGACGGAGATGGGCACGGTGAACGGGAAGGAGCTCTCCTTCACGGGCCTCGGCAGACCGCAGACCGGCCCTTACAACCTGTTCGGTTTCCCGGTCATGTCTGCGCCTTCGGGCTTCAGCGCGGACGGCCTGCCCGTGTCGGTGCAGATCGTGGGACCGCCCTGGGAGGAGGCCCGCGTGCTGCAGGTGTCCCATGCGTTCGAAGAGGCCACGCCGGATATACGGAATAAGAAGCCACCCATGTGCGGCGGGTGATTTTTGTCGGGAAACGGGTGCTTGGATGGCGGAGCGTGATGGGTCGGCGCAGGCACGGTCGAGTGGTTCCCGCATTCCGGGCAGACGCCCTTCGATACGCCGCTTCGCGGCTACTCAGGGTGAGGGATGGGAGGTCGCGTCGCTCGAGGTGGGAGTAAAGTCAATCGGGATAGTTTTGTCTGTCTCCTTGGGTGGGGGGCCGTGTTGCTCAGGATGGGGGCGAAGGGGATTTCGCGCCAGTCGGGGGGAGGAGGTCGTTTTGCTTGGGGCGAAGGGTATTTCGCGCTGGTCCGGGGGAGGCGGTCGTTTTGCTCAGGGTGAAGGAGAGGTTTGAGAGATGTGGTTGTCTCCCTCCCGTTTCGAACAAAATACCCCTCATCCCGAGTAGGCCCGAAGGGCCGTATCGAGGGACGCCCAAGGGAAGTGATTTTGGGGAAGGAATCGGGTATTCCAATAGGAAAAGCTCGTTTCGTGACGCGTTTTTCATAGTCTTTTTTCTTGTGAGGATATTTAGACATGACGCAAACTGATAATTCCGCCCTTGTTTCGACGGCGTGGCTCGCAGAACGCCTGGGGAGTCCGGGTCTCCACGTCATCGAGGTTTCATCCGCCGGCGACGACGCTTCCTACCGCGAAGCCCACGTTCCGGGCGCGCACTGGTGGTTCTGGAAAGGGGCGCTCTGGCACGAGACGGACCGCGCATTCGCCACGCCCCAAGCGTTGGCCGAGCGTCTGGGCGGGATGGGTATCGGCCCGGATGATGAAATCGTCCTGTACGGCGATCCGGTGCAGTTCGGGACCTATGCGTTCTGGGTCCTCAAGATGGCGGGTTTCTCGAATCTGAAGCTGCTCGACGGCTCCAAGAAAAAGTGGATTGCTGACGGGATGCCCGTCTCGAGTGAGGCGCCGGATGCTGCGGCCGTCTCTCACCCCGCGCCGGATGGGGGAGAGGTCCTGAGCGTGGGCAGGGACGATATTCGCGAGAAACTGGGCGCGCCGGGCAGGGTGCTGCTCGACGTGCGCTCGCCCGAGGAATACAGGGGCGAGCGGGTGATGCCTCCGCCGGGCTTCGACCACGGGGCCGAGCGCGCCGGACGCATACCAGGGGCCGTACACCTGTTCTTCCGGGAGCTGTTGAACGAGGACGACACCTACAAGAGCACGGATGAGCTTGCGCGGATTCTTAGCGGCGCGGGCGCAGCAAGCGATGATGAGATTGAACTTGTCCTCTACTGACGCCTCAGCCACCGGGCCAGTCTGGTCTGGTTCGCCATGCGGTATATGCTGGGCTATGCAGACGTGAAGATTTACGACGGCTCATGGACGGAGTGGGGGAGCGTCGTCGGTTTTCCGATAGAAAAATAACGCGGCAGGGTTGTCCCTGGCAGGGCAATTATTTCGCGGGATAGCGCGGCTCCTCGCCTCGAAGGACGCGCAATACGTCAGTCGCCACCTTTCGCCTCATGTCTTCCAGGGCGGCCGTGCTGTACCACGCGCTGTGCGGCGTGACACGGCAGTTGGGAAGCCCGAGCAGCGGATGATTCGGACGCGGGGGTTCTTCTTCGAGTACATCCAGGCCCGCGCCCCGGATGGCGTTTTTCTTGAGCGCATTGGCCAGCGCCTTCTCGTCCACGAGTTCGCCTCGCGCCACGTTGATCAATACGGCGTCCGTCTTCATGCGATCGAGCGCTTGGACGTTCACCAGGCCGCGTGTCTCAGGCGTCAAGGGCGCGTGAAGGGAGATGTAGTCCGACTCCTCCCATATCTGCGAAAGCGCTGTGTTCTCGGCCTCTGATTCCTCGAAAACGGATTCGGGCGCGAAGGGGTCGTGCGCGATGATCCGCATCCCGAATGCGCGCGCTTTTCTGGCCAGTGTCGCGCCGATCCTCCCGATTCCCACAACGCCCAGCGTCGCGCCCCGAAGCGGTGCGATGGGTCTCAAAGCAGCGATTCCCCAACCGCCTTTTTTGACTTCCGCGATCCCCTGCTCCAGTTTTCTGGCGAAATAGAGGATGAGCGCCATGGCGTGGTCCGATACCTCATCGACGCAGTAATCCGGTACGTAAGTGACGTGAATTCCTTTGGCTGTTGCGGCTTCCATGTCGACGTTGTCCACACCCACGCCGCCGCGCGCGAGAATTTTGCAGCGTTTTAGTTGCGCGATGACCTCGGCCGTGAAGGTAGGAATCGAGCCGATGATGACGCCTTCCGCCTCCGCGCAGAGTTCGACCAGGGATTCTGGGTCCGATCCCATGCCCAGGCGCAGGCGGGAACCCAGTGGCGAGAGTATCTCCTCCTCGACCGTGGGGGGGCCGAAGCGCGTTCCGGCGACGGCGATGAGCGGGCCGTCTGTTGCGGGTGGACTCAAGACCATGGCTTCCTCAGGGTGTCCCCGTTGCCGGAGGGTGAGGTGTATGAAAATGCGCTTGGCGCAATAAAAAAACACCGCGGCCCGATGACCGCGGTGTTTGAATCAGCAGGATGGAGCTTAGCGTAGCGTGTTGTCTGCTCTTCGCGGCGGGTCATTCGCCGGGCGCGGCTCGACCGGCTCGTTGTTCTTGAATTCATCGGTGAGTTCCGCGTTGATTTCCGCCCATACGGGATCGTCGTCTTCGCTCTCCAGAATGGCGTCAATCGGACATTCCGGCTGGCAGACGCCGCAGTCGATGCATTCCTCGGGGTCGATGATCAGGAAGGGTTCCCCCTTGTACTCGCCTGGGTGCATGCAATCCACGGGACACACGCTCACGCACGTCGCATAGCGCTCGCCCAGGCATTTTTCCCCGATGACAAATGTCATGGATGATTCCCTCCTACGGATGATGAAGATTTTTGCGATTGGAACCCCGAGGGAACGACCCTTGGCGATTCACGTTTTTGTATTCAAATTCACCTGGATACCCCAAGCGCAGAGCGATGCTACCAGATGCCGTTCGGGAAAATCAAGGGTAGAGATGCACAAAATCGAGATTATTTCTCAGCCAGGTGAGTGTGTTTTCAGCTCGGTTGTTTCGGGGAGGCGTCGAAAATTTTCCCGAGCGCGCGGAGCATGGTTTCGACCGATTCTGGTGGTACGCCCCCGAGCTCTTCGTGGAAATCGAACCCCTGGAGCCAACGGAACTTCTCGAGCGAGGCGGCGCTGATGCGCGAGTCCACCCCCAGCGATTCGAGGGTCGAAACGACGTCTTCCATCTCCTGCGCGCGCCTTTCGGCGACGATGAGGCTCGTGCCCGCGAGGCTCAGGGCCAGGTCCCGGAGAGGAAGGCCCTCCACGGTGCCGGCGATGGAATCGAGCATTTCCTCCACGAGCCCGCAGCGTCTCGCCGCCTCGATGGCTTCCAGGAAAGTCATCATCAGCCCTTTGGTGAATACGCTGCGCACGACTTTGAGGGCGGAGGCGTCTCCCACGCGCTCGCTGAGCACCTGAAGCTGCATCCCGTAGCGCGCCATGGCCTCACTCAGGCGCCTGGCCTCTGGCCCCGAGATCAACGTGACGACCTTGTGCCCGTACACTTCCGCCGGGTCGCATATCGCCCCGTCAATAGGCCGGCCTCCACCCGTCTCGATGATGCGGCCGATCTCCTTCTTGGTATCGGGCGTCGTGGTGTTCAAATCCAGGTACACGGCATCCCGGATGAAAGAAGAGGCGCTGCGCGCCGTCTCCAGTGCGCTTTCCGGCGTGACGAGCGAGAGAACGAGGTCTGCGCCTTGTAGCGCATCTTCGATGGACTGCGTCATCCGTATCGCCGGGTGGGCGGATGCGTCGGTGTGCTCCGGTCTCCAGGGCGGTCTTTTCCAGACGCGAACCTGCGCTACGCCGGCTCCCGCCAGCCCCTGGGCGATGGGCCTGCCCGCCATGCCGAACCCTAGGACGCAGACGGTAGGAGAATTTTCCAGGCTCAAAAGCTTTCTCCGTACGGCTTCATGTGCATGGGAGTATGGTTCCCGATCTTAATCCACGTAAATGAGATTTTATGAAATGATTATAAAGTAAGGCGATGTGCGGCTCTAGCGCGTCCGGTATTATTCAGTTGGCATTATTGCGTGATAACACGAGAAACGAATTTGGGGCATTGCGTACGGTCGGGGCTGTTGGAAAAGTCCTGCTTTCGTGATTTCACGTATGGAGCCGACCTAGGATGGATGAAGCTTTACTCCTCCCTCGCTGAGCGCCTCCAACCACTCCCCAATTGAGGGGTTGTTGAAAAAGCCCACTATGCGTCCGGTCGGCGGCGTGATGATCCCGTAGGGACAGGCCTCCGTGCCTGTTCGAGGTCCCCGCGCCTGTTTTGATTGTAATCATCCTGCAAAGGACAACCACGGAGGGTTGTCCCTACAACCGCCATTCCTCCTTCTGCGGAATTTTTCAACAACCCCTCACGGGAGGAGTGATATTTAGCGCGCTCCATCTTTGAGTTGTTTCAACTACCCCGTATAGGTTCTAGTTCGTCACCTTCAGTCTGTAGTCGGGCGTGGGGTTCAGCGGGCATGAAAAATGATAGTCGCCCTCTTTGAGCGTGATGTGGTAATCCCTCGATTTCCCTTTGACGAGGCCGCCTCCCGAAACCTTCGGCAGCGTGAGGCGGCCGACCCCTGCGCCTCTGAGATAAAACCCGAGTTGATACGGCACGTTCTTGTTCGTCACCCGGAAAATGTAGGCGCCTGGTTTCAGCGTGATGGTCTTGGCATTGGCGAGGCGCTTTTCCCCGCTTTGGGCGTTGATCTTCTTGCAATCGGCCGATCCCTTGGTTTTGAAGTCATGGTCCTTGCCCTCGGGTTCGGTGAACTGGCAACCCGTTTGCGTGAGGGTGATGACGGTCGGCTCGGCGGCGTTCACGAAAGACGGTGCGAGGGGAAGTAAAGATGCCGCAAGGAGGATCAGGAGCGCTTTGTGTAAGTTTGGCATGGCTTGTTCCTTTTTCTGCTGTGTTTTCGATTCTTCCGGTTTTGATGCCATTTGATTCATGGGCAGGCGGCTGTTTTTGATGATCGACGTGTGCCTTTACGTAATCACGCTCATGGGAGCATACCAAAAAGATCTGGCGCTATGATGAAAAAAGTCAAATAGATCGTGAACGAAAAGATCAGGTGGGGAGGCTGAACCAGACGTGGATAACGCCTTCGTCATACGATGCGCCCACTTCGCCTCCATGCGCCTCGACGAGAGCCTTCACTATCGAGAGTCCGATGCCTGCTCCCTCGCTGTCGCGCGAACGCGATATTTCCGCGCGGTAGAACCTCTCGAAGATGAGTCCGACGTCTTCCTTTGGGAAATCTTCGCAAGTATTTGAAAAAATGAACTTCACCCCGTCCTTATAATTCTCGGCCCGGATGCGGAACTTCCCATGCTCGGGCGTATACTGCCATGCGTTCTGAACGATATTGCCCAGAGCCTGAAGAATTTTGTCCCTATCCGCCTGTACTTTGTTTGTGTCGTCGCTGAAATCCACGGGCACACCGATATTTTTGACTTCGAAATCTTGCCGATACAGTTCGATGACGCACTTCACTAATTGAGTTAATTCGACCTCTTCTCGCCTGAGAAAGACCTTGGCGGCTTCGGCTTGGGTGAGTTGTTGAAAGTCCTGGACCATGCGCACGAGGCGCAGAATTTCCTCCTTCAGCATGCCGAACGTATCCTTGGCGGGCGGGATGACGCCGTCATACAGACCTTCCAGATAGCCGCGCACCGTGGTGAGTGGGGTTCTCAGTTCATGGGCGATATCTCCCAGCATGGTTTTTCTGAGGGTTTCGATTTTTTCCAGATTTTCGGCCATCTGGTTGAACGTCAGTCCGAACTGTCCGACCTCGTCTTTCGAAGAAATCTCCACGCGCGCGGTGAAATCGCCCCGCGACACTTTCCTGGATACTTCTGCTATTGCGAAGAGTGGGCGCAGCACCCTCCGGGTGAGGAAAAAACTCAAGACTATGGCCATTATCACGGCGAGCACGCTCGCATTGAGGATGGAATAATACACGGCGTCCAGGAACATTCGGTGTATTTCCGTAGGCGAGATGTTGTAATTGCGCATCAGGGCGGCGAAATAATCGGCGGCGAGGAAATCAATCGACAGCCAGACAACCAGAATGACCAGTACGATGACCGGCAGGTTGATGGCCAGGAGTTTCCAGAGCAGGCGATTCTTCATGCTAACGTTCTCCTTGTTCTTCCGTATCTGCGAAACGATACCCCACGCCGCGCACCGTAAAGATGAGATGGGGCTTGGCGGGGTCACACTCGATTTTTTGTCGTATCTTTCCGATGTGAACGTCCACCACGCGGGCGACCACGGCGTCCGAAGTTTGGTAGAGCTTGCATAGCAGTTCGTGGCGGGAAAAAACGCGCCCTGGCGCGCTCATAAGCGTCAGGAGCAGCACGTATTCCGAGGGGGTGAGCGATACGGGTTCGCCGTTTCGGGTGAGTTTGTGTTTTTCAGGCTCCAGGAGCAAATCGCCGAAAGAGAGTTTCGTCTTCCTGCACATGGGCGTGTTTTTCGTGCGCCTGAGGATGGCTTTGACGCGTTCGACGAGCTCTCTCGGGCTGAAGGGTTTGACGACGTAATCATCGGCGCCCAGCGAGAAGGCGAACAGCTTGTCGACTTCCCCTTCCCTGGCCGTGAGCATCAGGATGGGTACGTCGGACTCTTCCCGGAGGTGTTTGCAGACATCCCACCCGTTCATCTGCGGGAGCATCAGATCGAGTACGACGAAAGACGGTTCGAGTTGGCGCGCCAGTTGCAATGCTCGCTCACCGTCATGAGCGATGATGGTGTGAAAACCTTCTCGGCGTAAAGATTTTTCGATGAGCGCTGCGATGTTCTTCTCATCCTCGACGATCAGGATGGAGTCTTGCTGGTTCATGGAATTGCTTCTCCCGCCTGAATAACCTGTTGATATGGTATCAACGAAGGCGGCGATGCAACATTAAGATTGTGTAAGGAATTTTTTGAGAGAGTCAAGAAAAAAATCAGGATGATACGGGTGGAAGGCAGTAACCCTCTTTCGCGTTAAGTTGCAAGGTGTTTTTCGCGAGTGCTTCTTATTCTTCGAGACCCATCAGCCGGGCGGGATTTCGCTGCACCATCCAGCGTATCTCCTCGTCCTCGAACCCCAGGCGCAGCATCGTGGCGATGAACATGCGCAGCATTTCCGTCGGCGGGGGGTTGAGGTCGAGTTGCGCGTCCGTGCTCATCACGCATCGCTCCGGGCCGAGGGCGCGCGCGGTTTCGGCGACTTTCATGGGGTCGAGGTCGCGCCACATGGGGAAAGCCGAAATCCACGTGAACTCGACGATGTAGCCCAGGTCCGCCACCTCGCGAAGTTGCGCCTCGCTCGCATTGACGATGAAGATGATCGGGTGGGTGAAGATGAATTTTTTCACCCCTATCTCCTTCGCGCGCCTCGCCAGGGCAACGCCCTCCTCTGCGGAGAGATGTCCCGTGGCCACGGCCACATCCCCGTCGCGCGCGATTTCGAGTATGGCGTCCGCCTCGGGACATACCACGCCGTTTCCGTCGAGAATCGTCAGGCCCTGCGCGGGCGGGGGCTGGCTATAGGCCTCTGCGATGCGCTTGCTGTAGGCTCCCACTGCGATGTCGTTCGCCGCGGAGTAGGTGGGCATCCAGATGACTTTTACGCCGAGGCGCACCGCGCTTTCCGCCGCGAATGGTGAAAGCCCGCCCACGTTGGCGTTCAGGGTAATAGCGCCAAAGGCCGTGACGCCCGGATAGACCTCGTTCAGGATCCTGGCCTGGGCGATGGTGGGCCACAGGTGGCTCTTCATCACGAAGCCGCGCATGCCGACCTCGCGCGCAAGTTCGGCCCATTCATGGTCCAGCACGCGGCCGGGTTCCTCTAAAAATACCTGGGGGAAGATGTGGGCGTGAACGTCGATGGCGCCTTCGAGGAGATCGTCCGCCTTGGTGCGCATGAAGAAAAACCCTCCGGAAGCAAGAAAAAAATTGCCTGAGATCAGGAAAA
Source organism: bacterium (assembly GCA_965213625.1). Classification (GTDB taxonomy): domain Bacteria; phylum UBA8248; class UBA8248; order UBA8248; family UBA8248; genus Bin107. The sequence continues at coordinate 3,769,078 of CBDBZU010000004.1, read as the reverse complement.
TCAATCATGCGTCATGAGAGGGCGGCGGGCAAGCCGGTTCCCGCCCCGCCTGTTAGGTGATATTCTTCGATGAAGCGCTCATGATAATTACTAGCGATTTCTCCCGGAGGAAGATTTCTCATGCCCTCCACCCAGAGCATCGGAACGCCGGTGCGTGAAATCGAAACGCCTGCCCTGATAGTCGACCTCGACGTCATGGAGGAGAACCTCGCCCTGATGGCGAAGCGCCTGGAAGGTACGGGCGTCAGTCTTCGCGCCCATGCCAAGACGCACAAGAGTCCCTGGCTCGCGAGAAAGCAGATGGCGCTCGGCGCCGTGGGCGTGTGCTGCCAGAAGGTGAGCGAGGCCGAGGTGATGGTGGAGGGCGGTATCGAGAACGTACTCGTGAGCAGCGAGGTCACGGCCGTCTCGAAACTCAGGCGTCTGGCAGCGCTCGCGCGCCATACGAGCCTGATGGTGGTGGTGGATCACCCCCAGGGGGTGGCGATGCTCGCAGAAGCCGTGACGGCGGCGGGAGCGGACATCGGCGTGCTCGTCGACGTGGATGTGGGCCAGGGCCGCTGCGGCGTGGCGCCGGGAGAGGTGGCGGTAGAACTGGCCCGGCGTGTGGAGGCGGCGAAAGGACTCGAACTCAAGGGGATTCAGGCCTACCAGGGCGGCGCCCAGCACGTGGACGGATTCGCCGAGCGGCGCCAAGTCTACGCCGAGGCCATAGCGCGGATGCGCGAGACGGTGGACGCATTCGAGGCCGCCGGGCTTCCGATGGAAATCAGGAGCGGCGGCGGCACGGGTTCATGGCGCTGGGACGCGGAATCGGGCGTGTTGAACGAGCTTCAGGCGGGGAGCTATCTCTTCATGGATTCGCACTACCGCAGCATAGGCGGCGAGGAATCGGATATTTATGACGACTTCAAGCCCAGCCTGTTCGTGCTGACGACCGTGGTGAGCGCGCCCGGTCCCGGACACGTGGTGATGGACGCCGGTCACAAGGCGCTTTCTTCCGACAGCGGGCTGGCACCCTGCCTGGAACTCGAAGGCGCCGTGCACGCGCGGGCATCGGATGAACACGGCGTGCTGGAACTTTCCCCGGCCTCGAGGCGTCCAGAAATCAGCGAGACGCTCCTGTTCCAGCCCAGCCACTGCGACCCGACCATCAACCTCTACGACGTCTACCACGGCGTTCGCGGCGGGATGGAAGAGGGCGTCCTCGAAGCCGTGATCCCCGTGGCTGCGCGCGGCTGCGTCTGGTAGTTCAGCCCCGACCGATGAAGGAGGGTTTGCGAAAGCCCGGGTACGGGGAAAATATCGGCTCGCAATATCCCTTACGTCGCTCGGAACCGACTCCTCGGATCGTACTTCGTTACGCCGGTTTTCCGAACGTGGCGACCCGGTCCACGCGGCACTCAAAGAGTACGCGCTTCTCGTCGATCACGGGGTCCCTGAGTGCATAGGGCGGGTCCGCGCCCGTGTATTTTGTCCAGATGCGGTCGAGTTGCTCGGTCGCCTTCTCGCCGCCCGGCCCGTCCTCTCGTATCTCGTTCACCACCGTGCACTTGATGCTCATCCAGTGGTAGGGGTTCTCGGGGTTCACGAGCAGGATCGTCAACTGCGGGTTGTTTCGTATCCATCCGCATTTTGCGCGATGAGCGGCGGTGTTCACCAGAATCGTGTCGCCCTCGTAGTCGAACCACATGGGCGTCATGTTCACGCGCCCGTCGGGGCCGATGAGGCCCAGCGTGACCGTAATCGGCTTATCGAGCAAATCTCTATAGATGGGGTCAATATCCGCCAGACCGCTGGCCTTCTTCCGCTCGCCGACTGCGAACTGGCCCTCTTGCAGACCCCCGGATACGTCCTTGAAATTGGCTACGGTGAATTCCGCCATCGCGCGCTTCCTCCTGAAAAGAATGGTTGGATTTTCCAAAAAACTAGCAGAGGGGAGGCGACCCGGCAAGGGGAGGGAACGACTTGCCGTGTGTCGAGCATCGGGATAATTCGATATCCCTGCTTGCAATATGCCTAAAATGGGCATCATAATGCCCATTATGGGAAATATAACGACAACACATCTCTCACGCATCACTCGCCGCAAGCCGTCCGGGTCCGACGCTGCAACTACCGGTCTTGCGGATGCGCTTTTCACCACCACCCAGCAGCGGCTCCTGGCGCTCCTGTTCGGCCAACCCGGACGGAGCTTTTTCGCCAGCGAATTGATCCGGTTGACGGGGTCCGGCTCCGGCGCCGTGCAGCGTGAGCTCAAGCGCTTCGCATCCAGCGGTCTGGTAAGCGTCACACCTATCGGCAGGCAGAAGCATTACCAGGCCAATCCAGACTGTCCGGTGTATGAGGAGATGAGCGGCATCGTCCGCAAGACGCTCGCCCCGGCGGAACCGATCCGGCGGGCGTTGGAGCCGCTATTCGATCGTGTGAAGCTCGCCTTGGTGTACGGGTCGGTCGTAGAGGGGACCGAAACTGCGGGTAGCGACGTCGACCTGCTCGTTGTCGCCGACAGTGTGATGCTGGAGGAAGTATATACCGCACTCTCGCCGGTGGAGATCAGTCTTTCCCGTAGGATCAGTCCCACGCTTTACACTTCCCGGGAGTTCAATGAACGCAGAGCCGCCGGAAACCCTTTTGTGACGAACGTGCTCGCCGGTGAACACATCATCCTCATTGGAGAGGAAGATGACGCACCCACAACTGGATAATCTGGTGCGTATTGGCAGGCTCAAGAGTGAGCCGGCAGCCGATGAGGAAATCGAAGGCCTGATTCGCTCTGGCGTTCGCCGCCTGAACGACGCCGAGCGAGAAGAACTGAGCCTGGAGAGCCGTTTCGATCTGGCCTACAACGCGGCCCACGCACTGGCGCTCGCCGCGTTGCGCAGGCGAAACTACCGCTCCGACTCGCGCTATCTGGTTTTTCAATGTCTCCAGCACACCATCGACCTGCCGCAGGCGCAGTGGCGCGTGCTGGATAACGCCCATCGCAAACGCAACCTCGCCGAGTATGAGGGTGTGTTGGATGTGGGTGAGGAACTCATTGCCGCGTTACTGCGGGTAACGCGGGAAGTGGAGAGACGACTGAGCGATGAGGTGAAGCCTTGAAGAGGAATTATTTCTGAATGGCCTAGAAAAAACCTGATCCCTCACTTCTCCTTAAAGCTTATGGCGAAGTGGCGACGAAAGAGCGACGGCATAAGAAATCATGGTGTGCTAGGATTCTTGTGGTCGAATTTCATCGTTTATGGAGGGTGGGTTCTTGAACCGCGTCGTATCGCTCCTGCCGAGCAGCACCGAGATCATCCACTCCTTAGGATGTGGCGACCGCATCGTGGGCCGCTCGCACGAGTGCGATTATCCCTCCGGAATCGATGCGCTGCCTCCCTGCACGGCGCCCAAGTTCGACACGAACGGCACGAGCCGCGAGATTGACGAGCGCGTGAAGGCGGTGCTGCAAGAAGCCGTCTCGGTCTACAGCGTCGACACCGCTTTGCTCGACGAACTGGCGCCGGACCTGGTGGTCACGCAGTCACAGTGCGAACTCTGCGCCGTGAGTCTGGCGGACGTTCAGGCGGCCGTCCGGAAACTGGTGCGCTCGAAACCCGACGTTCTTTCGCTTGAACCGAATGAACTAAACGACGTCTGGCGAGATATCGCCTCGGTGGCCGATGCCCTGGGAGTCCGCAAGCGCGGCGAGTCACTGCTGGCGAAATTGCGTGGGCGGCTCGACGCCATCGCCGGGCGCGCGCAGGAAATAGGCCGCAGGCCGCGAGTGGCCTGCATCGAGTGGTACGACCCGCTCATGTCAGCGGGCAACTGGGTGCCCGAGCTCGTGGAGATCGCGGGCGGGGAGGACGTTCTGGGCGTTCGAGGCGAACACTCCGCCTGGCTCGAATGGGAGGCTCTGGAAAAGACCAGGTCTGAGGCCATCGTGCTCATGCCGTGCGGTTTCGACATCCCCCGTTCGCGCCAAGAGCTTGCCGCGCTCACCGGAAGGCCGGAGTGGGTGCGCCTGGAAGCCGTGCAAAGGGGAGAAGTGTTCGTCACCGACGGCAACCAGTTCTTCAACCGCCCCGGACCCAGGCTGGTCGAATCCGCCGAGATTCTGGCGGAGATTCTGCATCCCGATGTCTTCTCCTTCGGACACGAGGGCGCGGGCTGGGAGCGTCTCGAAACGGGCGCGGCCTGATATCCACCGGAGCGAACCGAAAGAGCCATGAACCAGGATAACTGGTCGACTCTCCATGAGCGCGCTTGCCGCGATGGGGAGGAGTTCTACATCGACCCCGAGACGGGCTGGCGCGTTTTCACCGAGGTCGGGCTCAGGCGGCGCGGGAATTGCTGCGGCAGCGGCTGCCGCCACTGTCCCTATGCGCATGAAGCGGTTCCGGTGGAAGAGCGCCCCCGCCTCGCCCGCCGGCCCGCCTGGATGACCGGCGTCCGCCCGCCCACCGAACCCGCCGACGTGCTCTTCTGGAGCGGCGGGAAGGACAGCTTTCTCACCTACCGGGCCTTGCAGCGCGAAGGCCGAAGGCCAATCGTTCTGTTCACCACCTTTGATGCGGCGAGCCGCAAGATCGCGCACCAGGAGATCGGTATCGAACTGGTGGCGCGCCAGGCCGAGCACATGGGAGTCCCGCTGCTGGGCGTGCCCCTCCATCCGGGAGAGGCGTATGAGGTCCGCATTGGCGAGGCGGCCCGCATGATTCCGCGCATTGCCCGCTTCGTCTTCGGCGACCTGCACCTCGAGCACATTCGCGATTGGCGCGTGGAGGCGTTTCGAGAATTAGCCGCGTCTTGCGGCGCATCGCTTCACTTCCCGCTGTGGGGCGCGCCGTATGAGGCGCTGATGGATGACCTGGAAGCGAGCGGCGCAGTCTGCGAAGTATCGGCGGTGACGGAAGAAGCCCTGGGCATAGTACGCGTTGGACAGCGCTTCGACCGCGCGATGATGACGGCCTTGCCCGAGCGTATCGACCGGTTCGGTGAAAACGGGGAGTTTCACACCCTCGTCAAACTCTGGGCGGGGGATGAGAGAGCTTAAGGCTAAGACTCCGGTAGTGCGAGCTGTTCGAGTTGGGAAATAAGTTGGGGGATGTCCTGTTGCACTGTTTCCCAAACGATATCCATATCAATATCGTCGTAGGCATGGATCATTCGATTACGCATACCCCGAATCTCGTTCCACGGAATTTCAGAATTTTCATCTCGAAATGCAGATGAGATGCGCCCCGCCGCCTCACCGATGATTTCTATGCGGCGAACGACGGAATCTTGTAATCTTGTGTCGCGGAGGAATTCGTGTTGCATGACGCCTTCGACATAGGTTCGTGCCATCCGTGCTGAAGCGAGGATATCCAGCAAATACTGAACGTCACGATCCATAAACGAGTTCCGCAGATTCGAGAATCGCCTTCCGGCGAATATAATTGGGGCTTCTCTCTATGCCGCGTCGGCTGACAAGGTCGACTTCGCGCCCGAATATCTTATTGAGTTCCTCCTCCATACGAACCATGTCGAAGAGCGTATGGCGTGCATTCTCATCGAAGCTGACGAGGAGGTCGACGTCGCTCTCGGGCCCGAAGTCTTCGCGCAACGCCGAGCCGAAGACGGCGAGTTGCGTTACCTGCCAGCGTTCGCAAAATGCGGCGATATCATCTCGCGATGCCTCGATGTTCAAACGCATAATGATACTCCCTGCTAAATTCAGGTTTGCGTCGGACAACGCGCGTATTTTCTCACAAACAACGCCCCGCGTCTCGCCCTGAAACGGGACCTTACGGCCGCTCCCAGTCGGCGACACCGCCCGACATGACGCGGAAGAGGGGATGGGGTTCGGGCGACGCCGTCGATGCGAATTTTTGGTGTAGCTCGGGCGCGCGAGATTCGAGCTTTTTCATCAGGTGATGCCATTCGAATTCTAGCTGGCCGCTTGTAACGTCTAGCTGTGCAGAAGTGCGGCTGCGACCTATTTTCTCCGAGTCGAAATGATAACCCCGCTTTATGGATTCCGCGTATACGGCTCTCAAATATTCGGCGATAAGGGTGGCAGGCCTGCCGCCTGCGCGGAAACGCTCGAGTTGGGGATGGCGGCGGTAGCCCCTCGTCTTACCTGAAAGAACCGCCTGGGCGAGCAGGGCTTCCCTCCACAGGGCGACGAGGCCCTTTGCGTCCAGATATTCGGGATGCAGACTCCACAAGCGCATCTTTCATCACCCGGCGGCGGCCGGAGCAGGGAGGTTATCGGGCGTCCCTTATTTTTTCTTTCGCGGCTTTCCGTTGATGAACGTCTCTCGAATGTAGCGGATGACCGACCAGATATCCTTGTCATTCAGCAGGTGGCCGTAGGACTTCATGAAGTCGTATTTCTTCAGTTCAGTGACATCGATGCGGCCGAGTTTGATGTTCCAGAACAAGAACCCGTCGTCGAAGCGCGTCATCTGCTCCTTCAGGTGATAGTTCATCGGCGGCGGCTGAATGTGGCTGATGAACGCCTTTTCGGGGTCCTGATCCTCCACGGGGCGGGTTCCGTCCCCAAGGCCCTTTTTTCCGTGGCACTGGGAGCAGGCGTCGGCGAAGATTTTTCTACTCTGCGCATCTTTCGGGTGTTCGCTTTTTCCGAAGCTGCGCACCCACTTGACGAGTTTTCTTATCTGGTCGTCTTCGAGCGCTTCACCGAAGGAGGGCATGGCGGTGGGGACGCCGTTTTTAATCTTGTAGCCCCTGGTCTGGTTTTTCAGCACGTTCATCTTGCCGAACTTCACGACGGAGAACATGTAGTCGTCCGTCATGCGCTTCATATAGGGGCTGAGGAACACTTGGGGCCTCGGCCTCACCGTCCGCCAGATCGGTCCCTTGCCGTCGCCCTTCACACCGTGGCAGGAGAAACAGATTTCCCCGTATATCTTCTTGCCTCGCCAGTAGTCCCCGCCGTTTTGTTTCGCCGTCTCGGGATTTGGGGGGATTCTCTTGGCCGCAAGGGAGGCGGCGGGCGCGGTAAGACTCAGCGCGAGAGAGAGGACAATCCACAACCCTCCTTTCTTTAACAATTTCATTCTCCTGACCTCTGTCGTCTTTCCGGCTGATGTGGCGGCAGGCGTACAGGTCGCCTCCCCGTTCGGTGGAGGAGGAATTTCTTGAACACGAGCGCGCTGGATACTCACCTGAGTATACCGGTTAGGTCACTATTATTTTTTCGCGCAAGGATTCCTGGCGGCGCATGGGTTGTTCGCGCATGGGTTTTTAGCGGCGCACGGGTTGTTGGAAGCAGGCGGATTCTGCCCCGCGCAGGGGTTCTTGGCAGCGGGCGGGTTTTGGGGCGCGCACGGGTTCTTGGCTACGGGAGCATTCCCGACAGGAATTTTCGGCTCGCCCGCACCGCTTCCGCCGGGGTTTCCGCCTCCGGCTGTGGGTTGAACCGTCTTCATGAACGCCTTACGTTTCGCCTCCCACTCGAGCATGCGCTTGTAGCGCGCGGGGGAGAGCGAAACCACATAAGCTTCCAGGTCCTTGTAATCCTGAGATTTGGAGTCCATGGGCGGGTTGCCGATGAACGTCGTGGCGCACCAGTCGTTGAACTGCCCGACGTTCGCTACCTGTTCCACCGGGTTCAGGCGCGGGAAGTGCTCCGCCGCTCCGATGAGGGTCGGGATGGGCACCGGGTGTCTCACGCCCGTTACGTCCACCGCGGTGCCTCGGATGGTGCGGCCTCTGGGGTGGCAGCTCACGCAGCCGATGCTGCGGAAAAGTTTCCTGCCCCGGGCGACGGCGTCCTTCACGCTTGCGTCACGTTTCAGGGTGTAGAAATGAGGTGGATCCGTGATGGCCGGTATACTGCTTTTTGCCTGGGTCCCAACGCCCGAAGGGGGGGTAAGCTGGTTGCCGCTCCCGGGGCTTTTTGTCGATCTTGCGCAAGCGTTCTTCGCCGCGCAGGGGTTATTGGCCGCACCCGGTTTCTGGGCCGCGCATGGGTTTTTCGCCGCACACGGATTATTAGCTGTGCAGGGGTTGGCCCCGCAGGGATTTTTCGCCGTGCAGGGATTGCCAGCGCATGGATTCTTGGATTGATTCGCCGCATAAACCGGAAGGGCCGCCCAATACGAGGCGACAAAAAGCGCAACGAGGAGGACGAACCTCGATTTTCTCAGCATGGTTCTTCCTCTTCTGGGAAGTGAATTCTATGCGGCAATATGAAAGGGAATGTCGTCATGCATTTTGCCTCGCGGTGCGGCGGCGCCGAGCAAATTGTATCAAAATGGAGTAATTAAGTGGAGTGGCGAGGTTATTGATTGCGGGTGAAAATTGCTATGATGCGCGCGTTGGTGAAACTCATGAGTGAAAGGACGGCAACGGTGACAGAAAATTTGTGGCGGTGCGGCGCATGGCGCCGTGTAGTGATAGCGCTTTCCATCATTTTGACGCTGGCGTTCGCGGCTCCCGCAAGCGCCGGGGAGGGCGACGCCGGGTTCGGGTGGGCCTCGACGTACGCGGGCGCGTACGCCGGCTTCGCGCGTACGGAAAACCGGATCGTCGACGTCGACGGGTTCGCGAACTGGGGCAATGCCGGGTCGGCGCTCGATTATCGAGATTCCGGTTTCCTTGCCGGCGGGTTGATTGGCGCGAAATTCCACCTCGGCGGCCTGCCGCTCCGGGTTGAAGTGGACGCTACGTTCGGGGACGTCAAGGCGGCGTCGAACAGGCTGGATCCGCAAGGGATGGATGAGACTGTGGATTCGGATATCCGGTGGATGGCGACGGCGCGCGCCGGGTTCGAGCAGCCCATCGGCCCCGTGAAGGCGTTCGTTTCCGGCGGAATCGCAGCCGCCCGGTTCGAGCATTCGGTGACCGACATCGATTTCAGCTCGGACGCGCCGCCGCGCTTTGATCCCGACGATTCCTTTCGCGACGTAACGACCGAGTTCGGCTGGACGATCGGCTTAGGATTCGAGTTCCCGCTGGCCGATTCCTGGACGATGCGCATAGAAGGGTCTTACATGGATTTCGGGCGGAGCACCCATTACGTCAATCGCTCGGGCGATAACCCCTGCGGGCCGGGTATGCCCCGGCGGGCGTGCCCCTACCATATCGACGCAGAACTGGCCTCCGCGCGCCTGGTGTTCATATACAGGTTTGGCCCCTGAGCGGGAATGCCGCTTTCACCATGTGATTCGCGGAGAGATGCGATTCGCTTCATCAGGGATGCTAGGGGAGCAGCCGCATCCCCAGAACGGCGACGAACAGGGCGATGAAGACGGCCAGGAACCCGCAATAGGAGTGAATCTGCCTTAAATCCTCGTTGCCCAGGTTTCTCCTCAGCCTCCGGCCCAGATAGGCCGTCGACCAGAACAGTACCAGGGACAGGGTGGCGAAATAGCTGTGCGCCGTCTCGTAGAGAGGTCCTTCCAGGGCGAAGCGCATACCCCCCAACCCCAGTGCGTAACCCACGGAAAAAAGAGCAACAAACCAACGCCCGAGCCGCATGTGCAGGCGGGCGACCCGCGCCGTCTCGGGGCCGGCTCCCCCCTTGCGCGAGCGCCTCACCCGCAAGCCGTTCGACAGCGTGATCAGGCCCAGCGAGAGCGTCGCGATCTGAAAAGTCGGATGGACGTACGCCCAGTAATTCATGCGTCCCAGCTCCAGAGGGTTTCGAGAAACCTCGTTTTCGTATTCACCCTTGTTTACCTTGCCGGATGGCGAGACGCAAAGCTATAGTAGCCGAAACGCGAATCCGGCTCACCGGCCCGCAGTTCCATAATTTTCTGATGAGGTCACGATGAACATAGAAGACGTACGAGCCATCGCGCGCGGCAGCAGAGTATTCGATTTAGGGATAGAGCTTTTTCCCGGAATGCCCCACGTGCCGCTCCACGGCCCGTTCGGGTATTCGATGATCAGGGAACACGGCGACCACATGTATTCAGGCGGGGCGTGCTCCGCGGTTGAGGCGATTTTCTGCACTGGCCACACCGGCACGCACATCGACGCCCTGGGCCACGTCGCAAAGGACATGAAGCTCCACGGCGGCCTGGACGTCGCCGAACACCAGAGCAAGACCGAAGGGCTGAAAGCCCACGGCATCGAGACCGTAGCGCCCGTGGTTAGGCGCGGCGTGTTTATCGACGTGGCGGCTTACTTGAAAAAAGACGTTTTAGAGGCGGCCCGGCCCATCACGAAAGAAGAACTAGACGCCGCAGCCACTGCACAGGGGGTTAAGGTGGAAGAGGGCGACGTCGTTCTGGTGCGCACGGGCCACATGCAAAACTGGCCGGGCCGGAATTATTATTTCCAGAAAGGCGGCGTGCCCGGCATAGACATTGACGCCGCCAGGTGGCTCTCCGACCAGGGAATCTTCATGGTCGGGAGCGATACCTTCGCAGTCGAGGTGCTGCCCGCCCCCACGATGCCGGTGCACTGCCACATGCTGGTGGACAGGGGAATCCATCTGCTCGAGGTGTCCGTGCTGGAGGAATTGAGCCAGGCGCGCGCCCATGAGTTTCTCTTCGTCTGCTTGCCGCTCAAGATTCGCGGCGGCACGGGCTCGCCCGTCCGTCCCGTGGCCATCCTGTAAACCCACTCTTTCTGAATCCGGTGAGATAATCATGCCCCGCGTGTTCGAGGACAGGGCCAAAGCGCTTTTGAGCGATGCAGGCGTGCGCGTACCGCATGGCCGCTCGGCGACTACACCCGCCGAAGCGGAAGAAGCGGCGCGCGTAATCGGCGGCCCCGTGATGGTGAAGGCGCTGGTACCCGTAGGAAAACGCGGGAAGGCGGGGGCAATTCTCGCTGCGGATACGCCCGATGAGGCTAAGGGAGCGGCGCAGGAACTTCTGGGCCGTGTGGTGCACCATTTCCCCGTCAAACGCCTGCTGGTGGAGGAGAGGGTCGCGATAGCGCAGGAGTGGTATCTCTCCATCGCCTTCGACAGCGCATCGCGCGGGCCGCTCGTCATGTTCAGTACCGAGGGCGGCGTGGAGATAGAGGCGCTCCTGGAAGATAACCCGGATGCCTTGAAGCGGCTCGAAGTCGATATTTTGGAAGGCCTGAGCGAGGAGCGGTGCATCTCCTTTCTGCGTGCCCAGGGCGTGCACGGGGAGGGCCTCTACCGCGCGGCAATGGCGCTCGAGGCCTGCTACGCGCTTTTTCGCTGCACCGAGGCTCGGGTGCTGGAGGTGAATCCGCTCGTCCTGACGGATACGGACGAAGTAATCGCCGCCGCGTGCGTGCTCGATCTGGACGCGGACGCCTTGTTCCGCCACGCAGACCTCAAAGAACTGCTGGATGAAGACTCGGACGGCGGCTGGCGTCCCCCCACTCCCGTGGAGGCGAGGGTCGCGGAGATCGACGCAAATATCCCTCCGTTTAATACGGCGCGTTTTACCGAAATCGAGGACGGGGAGATCGCCCTCATGTGGAGCGGGGGCGGGGGCGGCCTGTATCTGCTGGACACGATGGCGCGCCTGGGCGGCGCGCCCGCCACGGCGTTCGACATCACGCCGGGGCCGCTTGAGGAGAAGTATTTCGAGATCACCAAAGAGATCCTCGCGATGCCGAACGTGAAGGGCGTGCTCGCGGGCAGCAACATCACGAGTTTCTCGCGCGTTCAGCTAAAAGTCCGCGCCATCGCCCGCGCGGTGGAGGAGTCGGAGGTCGACCTCTCAAAATTCCCCTTCATCGTGCGTTTCGCGGGCGCGGGCGGGGAGGAAGCCAGGGAGATCGCCGCAAGCTGTCCGGGCCTTCAGTATCTGGGAGACGATGTGACGCTCGAAGAGGCCGCCGAGCACATTATCGCCCAGGTGGAAGCCGTCAAGCGCGGGGAGCCGTGGATGAGCGCGGGAGGCGTGCGATGAGCATCCTCCTCGATGAGGACACGCGCGTCGTCGTGGCCGGCATCACCGGCTGGCAGGCGCGCGCCCACACAGGCTTCATGCGCAGGTACGGCACGCACGTGGTGGCGGGCGTGGTGCCCGGACGCGCGGGCGAGGATTGTGACGGCGTGCCTGTCTACGATTCGTTCGCATCGTCTCTGGATGAACACCCGGCGGACGCCGCCGTCTTGTTCGTGCCGGCCGCCGCTGCGGCGGAATCGGCCATCGAGGCGGCGGAGGCGGGTGTCCCGATGATTCTTGTATGCGCCGAGGGCGTGCCCCAGCACGACGTGGCGCGGATGATCGCCCACGCACGGCGCGCAGGGGTGCGGCTCGTGGGCCCCAACAGCCAGGGGATCATTAGCCCGGGACGCGCGAAGATGGGCGGCACGGGCGGGGATTTGCCCGTCACGAACCTCCTGTTCCGGCGCGGACCTGTGGGCGTTCTGAGCAGAAGCGGGGGGATGGGCAGCGAGACATGCTGGCTCCTGAGCCGGGAGGGCATCGGCCAGAGCACCTACGTGAGCGTGGGGGGAGACGCCATGGTGGGCGCTCCCTTCTCGGAACTGATGCCCATATTTCAAGCCGATCCGGATACGGAGTGCGTCGTCTTGTTCGGCGAGCCGGGCTCGTGCGCCGAAGAGGACGCGGCGCGCCTGATGGGCGAGGGGGGATTCACCAAGCCTGTGGTCGCCTTCATCGCGGGGATGGTGAACGAGTCCGCTCCCCAAGGTGTGAGCTTCGGCCACGCGGCGGCCATCATCGAGCGCGGCGAGGGTTCGCCGGCCCGGAAAAAGGCGCTGTTAAGGGAAGCGGGCGCTACTGTTGTGGAGGATATGCGCGAGATTCCAGACGCCGTGCGCGATGCCTTGGGCGCTGGATTTTTCGCTCCTTAGCTGATAATTCTATGCGGTATTCCCTGAAAAATCCGAAACTGGTGGTTTCGTATTTCGTCGTCCCAAGAAAATATTGTGTAAAGACAAGGAGAAATTGCAAATGCCGAAAATGACAGGCGCCCAGGTCATGGCCGAGATGCTCAAGGGCTATGGCGTGACTCACACTTTTCTGGTTCCCGCTGTTCTCAGGCGCTCGATGGCCGAGATGGAAGAGCGCACGAACATCGCCCGTATCCAGACGCACGGCGAGAAATCCGCCGCCTACATGGCGGACGGCTACGCACGCGCGGGCAAGAAGCCGGGCGTCTGCATGGCGCAGGTCATCGGCGCGCTGAACCTGGCGGCGGGCTTGCGGGATGCCTATCTGGCGAAAGCTCCCGTCCTGGCCTTCACGGGCGGGCGCGTGCCCGAGACCAAGTTCCGCAAGGTCTACCAGGAAGTGGACGACGTTCCCGCCTTCGAGCCGGTGACGAAGTTCAACGCCACGGTGGACGACGTCTCGCGCTTCCCGGACATGCTCCGGCAAGCCTTCCGCGTAGCCACCTCGGGCTGCCCGGGGCCGGTGCACCTGCAATTCGCAGGCAACGAGGGCCAGCTCGACATCGGAGAGGCCGAGATGGAGGTGATCATCGAAGAAGATTTCAAGGAACTCCCTCCCTACCGGCCTGAACCCGAGATGGCGCGCGTGAAAAAAGCAGTCGAACTGCTGGAGAAGGCGGAGCGCCCCGTTATCGTCGCAGGCGGCGGGGTTCGCTCATCGGGCGCTTCCAAGGAACTCATCGCACTGGCCGAGAAGCTGAACATACCGGTGGCGACGTCGCTGAACGGCAAGGACAACATTCCGGGCAACCACCCGCTCTCCGTCGGCGTGGTGGGCACCTATTCGAGAAAGAGCGCGAACCGGGTGGTGAACGGAGCCGACTTGGTCTTTTTCGTCGGCACCGAGACAGGCGGCATGACGACGCACTTCTGGGCCGTACCGCCCATCGGCACGCCCGCCATCCAGCTCGACATCGAACCCGAAGCCTTGGCGCGCAACTATCCCTTACAAGCCGCGGTTCTGGGCGACGCCAGGGTGAGTCTAAAGAAGATGACCGATGCGACGAGTGGAGATTCCGCCGCCTCGCGCGCGGGCTGGGTCGAGCGAGCACAGGGCTTCGTGCAGGGATGGCGCGATGAATTCAGCGAATATCTCGCATCGGACGCAGCCCCCATGCGTCCCGAGCGCATCTGCCAGGAGTTGACGGATTCTCTGCCTTCGGACTGCGTCGTGCTGGGCGATACGGGCCATTCGGGCATGTGGATGGGCGGCATGTACGACCTCTCGCACCCCGAGCAAAGCTACATGAGAAGCGCGGGCCACCTGGGCTGGGCCTTCTCGGCGGGTCTGGGGGCCAAGTGCGCCGTGCCGGACAGGCCGGTGCTCGCCTTCAACGGCGATTCGGGCTTCTGGTATCACCTGTCTGAAATCGAGACCGCCGTGCGCTGGAAGATAAACGCGGTGACGCTGGTGAACAACAACGCTTCTGGGAATCAATCGAAGCGCGGCTTCGACCGCGCCTACGGCGGCGAGCAGACCGAACAGGCCTATGAACTCTGGAAGCTGAACGCGGTGAATTTCGCCGAGATCGCCGAATCCATGGGCGCGCTGGGCATCCGGGTGGAAAAACCGGGTGAGCTGAAAAGCGCGCTCGACCAGGCGTTCAGCGCGAACAGGCCCGTCGTCATCGACTGCGTGAGCGACATCGAGGCCATGGCGCCTTTGGCTGTTACGGAGTAGGGAGGCACAGGGGGTTGTTGAGAAAGTCGTGACTCCGCGTGGTTCGGCGAATGGAACCTACCAGGGAAGGTGCGGTTTTTGTAGGTCGGACATATATGTCCGACCTACATGCGGCTCTTGTAGTGGGTGAATAAATAGGGTCGCATATATGCGACCCCTACACATAAACAAATTTCCACACTCCGGCTAATTCAATAACCCCCAAGAACAGTTATCGGGGAGTCATCAAACCGTCCGGGATGCGCTCCGTTCGCTGATTGAAGAAATCTTCCTCGCCAGAAACTCGCGCGTCACGCGGATGAAGGCGTCCGGTTCGTCCATGAAGACGTGGTGGTGCGCGCCGGGGATGACGGCGGTTTCGACGTGGGGAACCTTCTCACGCACCCATTCGAGAGAGTCTGATTTCAGGCGATCCGAGAGTTCTCCCGCCACGAGCAGGGCGGGCGTCTCGACCCGCTGCCAGCCCGCGCGCTGATCCGTTTCGGGGCGCGACGCGTGAAAACGCCTGTCCGCCTTCACCGTCCAGGTACCGTCGCCGTTTTGCCGCACGGCGTGGCGCGCGATATGGGCGATCGTTTCGGGATTCACCTTGTCCGATGCGGGCAGGAGCCTGAATTTCTCGACGAAAAGCTCTCGCGACGCCCAGGGTCTGGCGGGCCGGTTCCCGAATGCGCGCACCTCGGCGAGAATCGCGTCCGTCGTCCGGAGCGGGGAATCCACAATGATGATGCCCTCGACGTCGGGCGGCTCGAGGGCGAAGAGGTTCAGCGCGATGACGCCGCCCATCGAGTGCGCCAGCAGCCAGGGCTTTCGTCCGCTCTCTTCTTCCGCCCATTCCACCCAGGCCGTCACGTCGCGCAGCAGGTCCTCGAAGACGTATTCATCCTGCCATCCGGTGTCCCCGTGGCCGCGGTGATCCGTCGCCACGGGCCGGAGCATGTCCGTGTAACCGGGGGCGATGTGATCCCACCAGCGCGCGTGGGCCGCAGCGCCGTGCAGCATCAGGATAACGGGCTTGTCCTCCCCCTCGCTTCCGTGGTCCAGGGCGTGAAGCCGCACGCCGTCTCTTTCGATGAATACGCTCTTTGGTTCCGACATTCGTCTTGACTCCAGATTCGATGAGGCCGATTCAGATTTCGAGGGAGAATCCACCATAAGCGCGGGAATGGCAAGTCTGTCAGGGGTTCGCGTTCTGGCGGGCTTTCAGATGGTCGTTTTAAGGGGTTGTTGAAAAAGCACCCCTGACAAGACCGGCTAGGGGCCGGGACAGGTCGCGACCTCGGACAGGCACAGGGGCCTGTCCGCTACATTCTTGTTTATCGACCGAGCAAAGGCATCGTCATTCCGGCGGTGGTCAATTTCGAGCGAGGAGGGCTTTTTTATCGGGCATTCCCCTCGGATGCCCGGCCCCTGAAGGCGCGTTCGGGTTCCAGGCGTCAACGCTCCTCGGGCCATACGGCGCGCGCCAGGCTCCAGCCCGCTAGCGCGCCTATAAACTGAGCGATGATGAAGGCGGGCGCGTCGAACGGCTGAATGCCCGAGAACGTGTTGGTGTAAACCCGCGCGATCGTGACCGCCGGGTTGGCGAAGCTGGTCGAGGCCGTGAACCAGAGGGCCGCCATGATGTATAGCCCGACCATCGCGGGGATGAGGGCGGGGTTCGTGCGTAGTCCGCCCAGGATGACGAAGATCAGCCCCGCCGTCGCTATGACTTCCGCCGACCACTGGCCGATGCCGCTACGCGTTTTCGCCGAGACCTGGGCGATATCCAAGTCGAACATCAGGTGCGCGGCGAGCACGCCGAGGATTGCCGCCAGTATCTGGACGGCGACGTAGGGGATGGCTTCTCTGCGTTCCATCTCCCCATTCAAGGCGAAGACCATTGTGACCGCGGGGTTGAAGTGCGCGCCGGAGACGGGCCCGAGCAGGGTGATCATCACGAAGAGGATCGCGCCGATCGCGAGTGAGTGCGGCAATAGCGCCGCGCCCGCCTGCCCGTTCGAGAGGGCGTCGCCCATGATGCCCGAGCCTGCGATGGCGGCGAGCAGGAACGCGGTTCCAACGGCTTCGGCCAGTAGTTTGCGGCTCATCGGGTTACCTCCTCATATTCGGGCGATGGCGTCCAGGCGCGCCTTGAGCGCCGCGCGGTCCATGTCTTCGAAGTCAAGGGCCAGAAAGGCGTTGATTCGGGCGCTCAGGCGGTGGTATGCGACCCGGAACGCCCAGTCGATTTGGTCTTCCGGCGCAGCGGCGGGGTCGTCCACTCCCCAGTGCGCCGTGAGCGGCGCGCCGGGCCAGACGGGGCAGATTTCGCCCGCCGCCGAATCGCAGACGGTGACGACGAGGTCCATTTTGGGGGCGCCGGGGGCGGCGAACTCATCCCAGCTCTTCGAGCGGTAGCCTTCCGTCGGCAGGCCCAGCCGCTCGAGGAGGCGAACCGCGCCCGGATTGACCCGGCCTGTCGGGCGGGAACCCGCCGAATAGGCCCGCACCCTCCCCACGCCGTCGCGGTTCAGGACGGCTTCCGCGAGTATCGAGCGCGCCGAGTTGCCCGTGCAAAGAACGAGAATATGGCGCATGGAATCTCCCTCGTCTCGTCGTCTGGAACTCGACGATCCCCTCACTAGAAAACGCTCTCAGTTTCCGGGATTCGCCTCGCTCCAGTTTCAGGATGTCGTTTTGAATTTTGGATTTTATCGAGGGGTGGAATCTCCACCGGGCCACCCGGAAATCATGTAGCCCAATTCGGCGGCGAGATCAAATCAAGCGGCCCGATTTCCGGGATTTCTTATTCCGTGCTCCGCAGCGCAAGCGCGATGGTTTTGCAGGGACAGGCACGGAGGCCAGTCCTTGCAGGTCCAATCGGGTTTGCCAGGAATCCTGCGGGAGAGCGCTCCTCTCAACGCCCCAGGATGCGCACCTGCTCGCCTCGGAGGCCCACGGCGACATCATCTCCCACGGAGAAGGCGCGGCGGCCCGGATGGTGGGTGTCGTCGACCAGCAGGGTGTCCTCGCCGATGACGACGGAGTAGCGCAGGAGGTTGCCAAGGAACTCGCGGTGCTGCACCCGGCCGGTCAGGACGATACCGGGGAGCGTCTCGCCCGGTGCGGCGATGGCGATATCCTGGGGCCGGAACACGGCGGTATGCTCCTCACCGGGCGCGTGGACCTCACCCGAAAGCGGCACGGCGATGCCGCCGGCAGCGGCGAAGCGCGCGCCATCGGCCCCCGTCTCGATCCGCCCGTCCATGAGATTCGCCGTGCCCAGGAAGTGGGCGACGAATCGGTTCACGGGCTCGTCGTAGAGTTCCATGGGCGCTCCCACCTGCTGGAGTATGCCGTCGTCGAGCACGGCGATGCGGTCCGAGATGGTGTTGGCCTCTTCCTGGTCGTGGGTGACGAAGATGGTGGTCAGTTCCAGTTCGCGCTGCAAGTCCAGAATCTCGCGGCGCATCTGTACGCGCAGGTTGGCGTCCAGATTCGAGAGCGGCTCGTCGAGCAGGAGCACGCGGGGCTCGACGACGATGGTGCGCGCCAGCGCTACGCGCTGCTGCTGTCCGCCGGACAGCTGCGAGGGACGGCGCTCGGCAAGCTCCAGGAGTCCGACCATGTCCAGGGCGGCGTCGACGCGCTTGGGAATTTCGGCGGCGGGCGTCTTGCGTTCCTCCAGGCCAAAGGCGACGTTCCTGCGCACCGTCATGTGCGGCCAGAGCGCATAGGACTGGAACACCATGCCGACGTTGCGCCGCCAGGGGGGGAGCCGCGTCACGTCGTCCTCGCCTATCAGGATGCGCCCCCGGGGCGCGGGGCCGAAGCCCGCGACGGCGCGCAGGAGAGTCGATTTGCCCGACCCCGACGGCCCCAGGAAGGTGAACAACTCGCCCGGTTCGATGCGAAGGTCCACGTCTTTCAGCACGTCGGTCGTGTCGTAGGCGAGGCTCAGTTGCTCGATGACGACGCTTGCGGCGTTTTGCGATGCCATTCTCATACTCCCGCGACGATGGCCATGTCAGGCGTCTGGCTCGTCTCTATGCGCTGGATGAAGCGGTGCGAGACGTAGGTGGCGACGCCGACGATGACCACGGCGATGATGCCCAGCGCGGCGCCCGGGCCGCGGCCCGCCGCCGACTGCATGAACTCGTAAATCCCGAAGGCGAGCGGCGCGTCCGATTCCTGCGAGACGAGCATTATGGTCGTCGACAGCTCGACCGCCGCGGTGGCGAAGCTGGTGATGAAGCCCGCGACGATGCCGCCCGACATGAGCGGCACGACGACCCGGTAGATGGTTCGGCC
This sequence comes from bacterium, assembly GCA_965213625.1. Classification (GTDB taxonomy): domain Bacteria; phylum UBA8248; class UBA8248; order UBA8248; family UBA8248; genus Bin107. Next base: position 3,750,245 of record CBDBZU010000004.1, on the reverse strand, counting down.
CTTGGTCGCCCCCAGATTCTCGGCGGCCTCTTCGAGCATGACGCTCAGCTGCTGCAGCGCCGCCATGCAGGCGCGCAGCGCGTAGGGCAGGCGTCTGATGGCGAGGGCGACGACGATGATGACCCACCACGAGGCCAGGGGTTTATCTATAATCGGCACGTTGAACGCATAGAAGGTCCTCAAATAGCCGATGCCGAGCACCACGCCGGGGATCGCCACCGCCCCCATCGCAGCGTAATCAAGCCACTGCCGGCCGGCCAGCCCGGTGCGCAGGACGATGTAGGCGATGGCCGTGCCGAAGACGACGTCGATGCCCGCGGCGAGGCCCGCGTAGAGCAGCGTGTTGGTGATGAATTCCGATGAGTCCGAGATCACCCGCAGGTAATGCGCGTAGGTGTAGGCGTCGGGCAGCACGCTGAACGACCAGACCGTGCCGAGAGAGAGGATGGCGAGGCCGAAGTGCGGCGAGAGCACCAGCAGCAGGATGAAGACGACGACGCCGTAGCAGGCGGCCTTCTCCCAGGGCCTCAGGTCGCGCTTCATCAGCCCGCCCCCGCCCTTTTGCACGGTCGCGTAGTCCTTGTTTCGCAGCGCCAGAAACGAGGTCCAGAGCGCCAGCAGGGAGAAAATGACCAGGATGACCGAGATCACATAACCCATGGGGTCCGAGATGCCGATGGAGGCGATGCGCAGGTAGGCCTGGGGCGCCAGCATGTTGTTGATGTTGAGTAGCAGCGGCGTGCCGATGTCGTCGAACACCTTCAGGAACACCAGGGATGCGCCCGCGACATAGCCGGGCATGGCCAGTGGAAACACGATGCGGCGGAACAGGCGCATTCCGCTGGCTCCCAGGTTCTGGGCGGATTCCTCCATCGACCGGTCGATGTTGTTGAGCGAGGCCGAGAGATTCATGAGGATGAACGGGAAATAGTGGATGCTCTCGACCAGGATGACGCCGTTCAACCCCTCCATGAAGGGGACCTTAAAGCCGAACCATTCATCCAGCAGCAGGTTGACCGAGCCGTTCTCGCCGAGCAGCAGGAGCATCGCCACGGCGCCGACGAAGGGCGGCATGATGAGCGGGAGCACACCCAGGGTCTGGATGAGGATGGCGCCGCCGAAATTGAAGCGCGTCGTGAAGTAGGCGAGTGGAAGCGCAAAGCACGACGCCAGCACCACAGACATCAGGGCGACGTAGATCGAATTGATGGCGGATTCCTGGAACAGGTTGTTCCTGAAGAAATCCACGAAGTTGATGAGCGTCAGCGCGCCCGTGTTGGGGTCCTGGAAGGCGACGTAGATCACGTTCACGACAGGCACGACCAGGAAGGCGAGCAGGAACAGGCCGACAATGAGGCCCACCGCCGCCGGCCCCCACTGGCCGCGCGCCATCGCTTCCAGAGACATTCTTTCCCCTTCTCCGCGCAGGCTTCAGGCTAGAGCATGGACGCCGCCTTCTCTGCCAGCGCCCTGGCCTTGGCGTAATTCGCCTTGACCTGCGCGTCCCATTCACGTTCGACCTCGGCCTGGCGGCCCGTCACCTTCGTTGTCGCCTTCTTGCGCTTTTTCTTGAAGATCGCGTTGAATTCCTTCTTGCTCGCCTGGGCCGCGGTGATCGGCACCTTGGCCACCAGCGCCTTGGCCTCGTCGATCAGCTTCTTCGCCGCCATGTTCTTCTTGCCGCTCATTTGCGCCTCGGCGGCCTGGATGGCCTTGGTCGCCGCGCGCAGGTCGTTCAGACGGTAGGTGACCATCACGTCGAACAGCGAATTGATGACGTTGTAGCGGTTTTTCGAGAGCTGGAGGTCGAACTTGACCGCTGAGCCGATGGACTTGTCCTTGAACGGATTCGGGAAGTCTTTGGGCGCTTTGGCGTAGGTCGCCGGGTTGACTGGCAGACGGCGGATTTTCTTGTCGAGCAGCACTTCCTGGCCCGCGGGCGAGAGCAGGAACTCGATGAACGCAGCCGCGGCCTTGGGATGCGGCGCGTTCTTGACGATGGCGATGTTCGCGGGCACCAGCGTCGTCACCGGCGGGTAGATGAATTTGACGGGGAAGCCCGAAGCCTCGGACGACAGCCCGAAGAAGTCGATGACGATGCCGAGGCCGAACTGGCCCGAGTTCACGCCGTCGGGCACGCCGAAGCTGCGCTCGGTGACGGTCTTGAAGTTGCCGGCGATGGCCTTCCACTCGGCCCAGCCCTTTTCCCAGCCCTTGCCCTGCAGGAGCGTCTCCACTGTGAGATGGGTGGTGCCGGAGCGCGAGGGCGCACTCATGCCGACGTGGCCGTGGTAGACGGGCATGGCCAAGTCGGCCCAGGTTTTGGGCGCGGGCAGCTTCTTGGCCTTGAGGTAGCGGGTGTTCCACATGATGCCGTAGCCAGACGCCGCGAAGCCCTTGTAATAGCCCTCGGGGTCGTTGATCGGGAAGGCGCCGACATTTTTTGGAATGCCTTTTATCTTCACCTTGTATTTCTGCAGGAGGTTGTCGCCCTTGAGCACTTCGAAGGCGTCGGGTGCTGAGGCCCAGAACATGTCGGAGCGGTTGTTGGAGGCGGTCTCCTGGAGATACTTGATGCCGGCGGTCGTCTTTTTCTTGAGCATCTCGACCTTGACGCCGGGGTGTTTCTTCTCGAAAGCCTTCTTGACGGTGGTCGTCGTGTCCGGCGGGTAGGACGTGACGATGATGAGCTTCTTCTCGAGCGCGATTGCGCCGAGGGGCGCCGCCAGGACGGCGAGCGCGAAGCCGAAGACGATGGTCCAGAAAGTGGTTTTCCTGATGGTCATTGGTTTATTCCTCCGCGTTTTCCCTAAGGGGAGTTGTGTGTTGAGGCGTCAATGATACCCGATGGATCAGAGCTATACTGGAACATATTATTATACCACAAATCATGCGAAAAAAGCGGCGAAAACTATGCTGTAGACGCAAGCGTGACGCGCGCCGTCAGGCGGCTCGCGAGAGTTCGAAGAGCGCCCTCGCGCTATTGCTTGTTCAACTCCACGTCGATGGTGATGCGCACCTCGTTCCCAACGACGAGCCCACCCGCTTCGAGCAGGCGGTTGAACTTCACCCCGAAATCCTTGCGGTTGATGCGGGTGGTGGCGCTCGCGCCCATTTTGACGGTCCCGCGACCAGTCTTGACCTCCCCGCTGATGTCGGCCACCTTCAGGACCACTTCTTTCGTGACGCCGCGTATGGTCAGGTCGCCGACCATCTCCAAGCTGTCAGCGCCCGCATTCTTCGCGGATTTGGACTTGAACGTGATGTTGGGATGCTTCTCGACGAGCAGGAAGTCGTCGGTCCGCAGATGGTTGTCGCGCCGCGCGTTGCGCGTGTTGATCGAGTCGGCGTCGATGACGATGTCCGCCGCCGCGGCCCCGGGGTTCTTCCGGTCGTAGCGTACCGTGCCCGATACCCGCTGGAATTCCCCCTGCACCCAGGTGACGCCCAGGTGGCGTACCTTGAAGGAGACCGTCGTGTGGGTGGGGTCGATTCTCCACTCAGCGGCGTGCGAGAGGGCGGGAGCTACCAGCCATGCCGCCGCGATTATCATCGCTGCAAGTTTCACAAATCGTTTCATGAGTCTCGTTCTCCATATGAATGCGTTGGATGAAAAACGGCGGCGATTCTCTCTAGTATGCGATGTTCTGCTACGCGTCTCCATATCCGGGTGAGGATTCTTTCTCCGTCTTTTGCCCCTCCAGGTATTTGCCGTATTCATCGTGCGTGGTCTCGGCGCAGAGGTCGGGCCCGCGCTTGTAGGCCGCCCTCGATATCAGGTGCGCGGCGACGGGCGCGGTCAGGAACAGGAAGAAAATGGCCAGGAGCGCCTGCGTCGTGACGGCGGCGCTCTGGAAGATGATGCTCGCGCCCAGGAGGATGCCGCCCATGCCGAAGGTGGTCGCCTTGGTGGCGGCGTGCATGCGGCAATAGACGTCGGGCAGGCGGATGAGGCCGATGCTGGCGACCAGCATGAAGAACGAGCCTCCCAGCAACAGGACGGCGGCGAGTGCTTCACTCAATGATCTTCCCCCTCTCGAGGAATTTTGCGTAAACCGTCGTGCCCACAAAACTCAGGATGGCCAGGGCGAGCACGGCGATGATGAACAGCTTGTTGTGCGTCTGGATGGCGAACAACGCGATGACGCCCAGCACGTTCGTGGCGAGGGTGTCCGCCGCCACCACGCGGTCCGACGTCGTGGGTCCCTTGATGAGCCGGATGAACGCCAGGAGCACCGAGGCGCCCATCATGGCGAGGCTTATCTGAACGGCCGTCTCGATCATTCCACGGCTCCCACGATGGGTTCTTCCAGCCCCTTGCGGATGCTTTCGGCCACCTCGTCGGGGTGGTCGATGTCCAGCGTGTGGACGAATATCGTCTCATCATCCTCCGACACGTCGATGCTCAGCGTGCCGGGCGTGAGGGTGATGGTATTCGCCAGCATCGTCACGCCCAGGGGGGTCTTGCAGACCGTCTTGTAGGGGATGATGCCCGGGCGGATCGACAGCCGGGGCGAGAGCACGATCTTCAGTACCTGGACGTTGGCGATCAGAAGCTCCCAGGTGAAGCTTCGCAAGTATCTGAAATAGCTGCCGATGCGGAAGAACGTTCTGTCCTGGTAGTAGGATTTCTTTAAGAAGCGGATGATGAAGAACGCCATGACGAGGCCGACGAAGAAATGTCCGGGCGTGGCGCTCCCGTGCAGGAATATCCAGATGGTGGCGATGGTGAATGCGAGCGTGGCGAGCGGCATCGTGCGTCTCCTAGCCCAAGTCCCGCATGGCGGCGATGTAGAGTTCGGGCTTCGTGATCTGGGCGGCCACGAGCTGCGCCCACTCGAAGAGCCAGTACGCGCCGAGTCCGAAGATGACCGCGAAGGCCGAGAGGAAGGCGACCGAGCCGTATATCCCTGCGCCCGCCGCGCCGACCTCACCGCCGCCCGTTCCCCAGGCGTAGCGCTGGTACGTCGTGAAATTATAATAAAGCGATATGACGCCGAATCCCAGGGCGATCCCCGTCGCGAGAATCGCGCCCTGTGAGAAGCCCGCCTGGAGCACGAAGAGTTTGGCGAAAAAGCCCGTGAAGGGCGGAAAGCCGGCCAGGGACAGGAATCCCACGAGCATCAGCAGGCTCGCGAAGGGCGCCTTGCCCATCATGCCGCCCATTTCTTCGAGGTCCACCGTGCCGGTGAGCTTCTGGTTCAGGCCCGCGCCGAGCAGCATCGCGCTTTTGAGATACGCGTGGCCGACGATGTAGAAGACCGCCGCCGCGAGGCCCGCCTGTGAGAGCAGGGCGATACCAAAGGCGATGTAGCCCAGTTGGTTGATGGTGCTGTAGGCGAGGATGCGCTTCAGACTCGTCTGGGGCAGGGTGCCGAGCGCGCCCATGGCGATGGTCAGGAGGCACAGGAGGATGAGCCCAGGCTGTAATATCAGGAAAGCGGCCGGGAAGATGAGCGTGGCGCAGCGGATGATGGAGTAGATGCCCACCTTGACGAGCACGCCCGCCAGGATCGCGCTGATGGGAGTGGGCGATATCGAGTGCGCGGAGGGCAGCCACAAGTGCATCGGGAAGATGGCCGCCTTGACGCTGAACACGAAGACGAAGATGAGGGCGGTCACCACGATCAGGGGCGTGGGGCCCAGGAGCTTTATCTTCACGGCCAAGTCGGCCATGTTCACCGTGCCCACCTGCGCGTAGAGGAGCGCGACGCCGAGCAGGAAGAGCGCCGATGCGATGAGGTTCATGCAGGTGTACTTGAAGGCCATCTCGAGCTGGTCGAGGTTGTAATAGAAGCCCAGCAGCGCGTAGGTGGCCATGAGCATGACTTCAAAGAAGACGAAGAGGTTGAACAGGTCGCCCGTGATGAAACACCCCTGCATCCCCATGAGCAGGAAGTGCAGCAGGGGGTGAAAGGCCTCTTTCCGCTGCGCATCCGTGAGATAGCTCCCCGCGAAGACGGCGCACGCCCCCACGATGGAGGAGGAGAGACACAAGAGCGTGGCGGTGAGCCTGTCCGCCGCCAGGACGATGGCGTAGGGGAAGGGCCAGAGGCCCATCCGGTGGACGAATATCGTCCCGTCCGCCGTCGCGCTAAGCAGTATTCCCGCCAAGATGAGGTTCACCAGCAAGGCTATCAGGCTCACCGATTCCTGGATGGGGCGGCTCTTCCTCACCAGGAACAGGAACGTGCCCGTGGCCAGCGGCAGGACGACGAAGAGCGGGAATACGGCGTTCATCCCTTGAGCCTCCTGATCTCGTCGATGTCGTCGGTGCCGAATTTTTTGTAGGTGAAGAACGCGAGCACGAGCAGAAAGGCCGTCACGGCCAGACTGATGACGATGGCGGTCAGCACCATGGCCTGGGGCAGGGGGTCGACGTAGGCGAACGGGTCCAACGGACCGCCCGTCTTGGGGACGATGGGCGCTTTGCCGTCCCCCACCCAGCCTGAGGCGACAATCATCAGGTTCGCGGCGTGGCTGAGCACCGCCATGCCGAGCACGACCTGTATGATCCTGCGCTGCATGATGAGGTAGGAAGCCACCGTCACCAGGGCGCCGATGATCATCGCCAGTATCCAGAGCACGTTAATATCTCCTTGCCGCTTCTGCTGTAGGGGTCGCATATATGCGACCCTGCCTATTTGCGCCTCTCGGTCATGAGCCGCATTTATGCGGCCCACATGCTGCGAACCGGTCGGGTCGCATATATGCGACCCCTACAAAATCAACTGCATTCGCAACACCTTTCGCGTCAAACGCGATCACATTGAGGTTTTTCAACAACCCCTCCTCGCTTGGGTTTGACCCCACATCAGCGTGGTTGCGGGCTTCGCCCTTACCATGCCGCAGCACCACCCTTGTAACTATTCCCCATTCGCTTCCGGCTCCTGCGCCTCCTTCTCGCAGAGGTTGGTGAAGATGCACATCACCACCCCGACCACCACGCCGTACACGCCCACGTCGAAGATGAACGCGGTGAACAGCTCCACGTCGCCGATGAAGGGCAGGGCGAAGTGGTATATCGAGCTTTTGAGGTACGCCCCTTTTATGTAGCCCCACACCCCCGTGAGGGTAGAGAGCGCCAGCCCCGCGAGGAAGATTCCCTCGTAGGGCCAGTTGAACCGCCTGCGGCCTTCTTCGGCGTCCACCGCCACCCACTGGAGCACGATGCCCACCGAGGTCATGAGGCCCGCGATGAAGCCGCCGCCCGGCTGGTTGTGGCCGTAGATGAGCAGGAACATGGAGAAGAGCAGCGTCAGGTGCAGCACGGCGGGCGCTATCGTCTGGAGGATCAGTGATCGCATTTCATCTCTCCCACCAGCCGCAAGAGGGCGTAGACGGCTATCCCTGCGATGACCAGCACGGTGATCTCGCCCAGCGTGTCATACCCTCGGTAATCGACGATGATGGCGTTGACCACGTTCTTGAACCCGGCCACGGGCTTGCTCGTGCGCATGAAGTAATCCGCAATCGTCCTGAACTTGTGCGTGTTCATGGCGGCGGCCATGACGAGTGTCGTACAGACGCCGAGGCCGATAGCGATACCCCAATCCCGAATCTTCTTCGCGGCCGATGAGGGCACGGGCTTGAGCTCGGGCAGGTAGTAGAACACGAGCAGGAACAGCACGACCGAGGCCGATTCGACCATAATCTGGGTGAGGGCCAAGTCGGGCGCTTTCAGGAGTAAATAAAGCCCCGCGATGCCGTAGCCCATCGTGCCGAGAGCGAGGATGGCGGCGATTCTCCGCTTGAAGAGCGCCGTGGCGAGGGCTGCGCCCGTGATCATGAGCGCGATCACGACGAGCAGAAACGACGCGCCCGCGAAATTCTCAGGGAAAACCTTCGTCCCCCAGTCCATCCGCCAGACGAGGTAGAGGGCGGCGGCGGTGGGGAGCACCATCATCCAGCGCATGTAGCGCCTGAGGTTCCCGTCCTGTATCAGGAGGAGAATCTCCCAGGTGCCGTTTCTCAGCCAGTCGATGAATCCGTCGTATATCCTGTTGGGAGAGGGGGCATTCCCCCAGGCGCGGGCGACCGTGTCCAGCACGGTCTTGACGTGCGCGAAGCCGAAATAAAGCGCGAGCCCCAGCGCCATGGTGATAATCGACATGATGAGGGGCATGTTCACCCCGTGCCAGAGGCCTAAGTGGAGTTCCAGTTGCGCCCCTCCGCCCAGGGTGGCCTGCGCCGCGGGGGCCACGATGGCGTTCTCGATGAGGCCGGGCGCCAAGCCGAATGCGAGCGCGAGAAGAACGAGTATTGCGGGCGCCGCCAGCATCCCGAGTGGCGGATCGTGTGGATGCTTGGGCGCTTCCCCTTCCGCCGCCTGCCAGTAGGGTTCGCTTAAGAACCTTAAGTGATAGAGCGCGGTGAACACTCCCGCGAACACGGTGATATACGGCCAGAACCACGCCCAGCTGCCGGGGCCGCCGGGGTGGAGGCTGACTTCATAGAGCATCTCCTTGGTGATGAACCCGCCCATGGGCGGTATGCCGATGAGGCTCAGCGCTGCGATGACGGCGAGTATATGCGTTTTCGGCATGAGTTTTCGCAAGTTGCCGAGCAGCCGAACATCGCGCGTGCCCGCCTCGTGGTCGATGATGCCCACCGTCATGAACATCGCCGCCTTGGCCGCCGCGTGGTTGTAGAGATGGAGTGTCGCGCCGATGATCGCCCCCTTGCCGCCGAAGCCCAGGAAGGTGACGATGAGGCCCAACTGGCTGATGGTGCCGTAGGCCAGTATGGCTTTTAGATCATACGCGCGCAGGGACAGCAGGCCCCCCGCTATCATCGTCGTCATGCCGAAGCCCGTGACCACGTAGCCCCAGGCGGGATGCGCGCCCAGGATGGGATAGAAGCGCGACAGGAGATAGATGCCCGCTTTCACCATGGTGGCCGAGTGCAGGAAAGCGCTGATGGGCGTGGGCGCTTCCATGGCGTTCGGCAGCCAGATGTGGAAGGGCCACTGCGCGCTCTTCGTCACGGCGCCCAGGATGATGAGCAAGAAGACGCCGAGCGATATCTGGCTCGCGATTCCGGGCATGAGTACGAGTTGGGAGAGCCGCCACTCGCCCGCCACGTCGCCTAAGAGCAGGAATCCCCCGAGCATGGCGAGGCCCCCGCTGCCCGTGATGAGGATGGCCTTGGTCGCGCCGTAGTTGGACGCCTCCCTGTCCGACCAGAAGCCGATTAAGAAGAACGAGGTGATGCTCGTGAGTTCCCAGAAGATGAAGAGTGATATCAGGTGGTCTGAGAACACGACGCCCAGCATCGAGCCCATGAACGCGATGAGAAAGCCGTAGTAGCGGCCCAGCGCTTCGTGTTCGTGCAGATACCAGTGGGAGTAGAGGACGATGAGCGCGCCCATGCCCGCCACGAGGAGGCCCCACATGAGGCTCAAGCCGTCCACCATGAAGGAGATTTCCACGTTCGCCGCGGGGACCCAGGCGATGGCCCGCGTAAAAGTCTGCCGGCCGCCGGCGGCCCATTCGCCGTAAAGATTATAGAGCGCCCAGGTGCTGACGAGGGGCGCGACCATGGCGAACCACGCGGCGTTTTTGCGGAAACGCTCTGCGAACCATGGGATGATGAGGGCGGCTGCGAACGGGAAGAACACGATGATGAAGGTGTTGTCCAAAACGTGCGCCCTTCGGGAATGGTTTTCTGTGAACCGAATACCGAAATTTACGTTTTGCGCTCCGGTGATAATGGCATAATCTCTTGCTTCGGACAACGAAGATTTGCTTCGTCATTCATCCCGCGCCCCGCGGCTTCGGAGGTTATTGGAAAAGTGCCGGGAAGCGGTTTAGGGTTGCGCGCAAGCTTTTGAATTTCACTCCCCCCTTGAGGGGGCTGTTGAAAAAGCCCCGGCATTGTGATTGGGTGTAATGACACTATCTCGCCCGAGATGGGAGTTCCCTCGATGATAGGCAGCAAGAGGCGCGAGCAGATGGATTTGTTCGTGGCCGGTTCGCTGGAACGGCTGATCCCCGAGGATCACGTCCTGATGCGCGTGGACCACGTACTGGATTTGAGCTGGCTACGGGAGGAGGTGGCGGATTGCTATTGCGCGGATAACGGTCGTCCGGGGATCGACCCGGAGGTGGCGCTCCGCTTGATGCTGGCGGGTATGTTGCTGGGCTACGTACACGACCGTCGCCTGCTTCGCGAGGCGCGTGCGCACCTGGCGATCCGGTGGTTCATCGGGTACGGGCTGCACGAGGAGTTGCCGCATCATTCGAGCCTGACGCGGATACGTCAGCGCTGGGGGGAGGCACGGTTCAAGGAGATATTCCGTCGCACGGTGCAGGCTTGCCTGGAGGCGAATGTGGCGAAGGGGGAAGTGGTGCACGTGGACGCCTCGTTGATACGCGCGGACGTGAGCTGGGAGAGCCTGGCGGCGCACCACGCGGAGAAGGTGATTCAGGAGAATCCCGTCGATGATGAGGTCGGGAAGAAGGGAGGAGGCCGCGGTGGCGGGGGTCCGGTGAGCCGGACGGACCCGGACGCGCGGCTTGCGCGCAAGAGCGCGCGGGCGGGGTTCGAGCCGAGCTACAAGCAGCACGCGGCGGTGGACGATGAGCGGGGTGTTGTTCTCGACGTGTCGGTGACGGAGGGGACGCGGAACGAGCGTGAGATGATGGCGTCCCATATAGAGGCGGTAAGCGAGTTGTCGGGCCGCACGCCGGAGATGGTGACGGCGGATTCGGGGTACGCGTACTCGAAGGTTTATGGCGAATTGGAGCGGCGGGGCGTGGAAGCGCTGATACCAGCGAAGAAGGAACCCAGCCAGAGCCGTGTTCCGCTGCAGTTGTTCCACTACGACGCGCGCAACGAGGTGGTGAAGTGTCCGGGAGGCAAGACGCTGCGCCCCCGGCAGGCGACGGAGCGGGGGCGCTCCTATGTATCGAAGACGCGGGATTGCGCGGGCTGCGCGCTCAGGCCCGATTGTCTGTCGAAGTCGCGCACGAGCAGGACGGTGTTGATTCCGCACGCGTATCCGGCGCTGTTGCGCGCGCGTCGGCGGCATGCGCGCTGGGGGGAGGAGGAGAAGCGTCTCTATGGCCGCCACCGTTGGCGCTCGGAGGGCTACCACGGCGAGGCGAAGAGCCGGCACGGACTGGGGCGGGCGGTGCGCCGGGGCCTTGCGAACATGCGGATCCAGTCCTACCTGACGGCGATAGCGGTGAACCTCAAGCGGCTGGCCGCCGCTTTTGCGGCGCGTATATTCGCCTTGTGGACGGCCTGTGCCGCCCGGAGACGCCGGCTGCGCGCACATGGCGCCCTCACGCGCCGATTGGGCTGCCTCCCCGCCGCCGCGTGAGCCGCCAAAACGCCCGCTTCCAACACCGGGTTTTTCAACAGACCCCTGAGGGGGAGTCAGTGAGCTAAGGGCACAAGCCCGCAGGCGAACTGGTGGGGGGAGCTTTTTCTGTGGCATGTCCCCCCACCGATTCAGCCTTCGCACAAATCGCTCGGCTTCACTGACTCCCCCTCAAGGGGGGAGTGAATTTCCTCTTTCGATGATTGTGATTCATCCTCAAGGGGGAGTGAAATTTAGAGAGCTCCTTCTGTGGACTTTTCCAACTATCCCTTCGAGCGGGACAACACGGAGGTATCACCTTGAGCGAGACGACCTACAACCTCTACGCCCTGTGCCAGGGCTCGCGCGCGTGCGACGCCTCCTGGCTCCTTTACTTGAGTGAATCGGGGAGGACGCGCACGCTGCCCTATTTCTTCTGGGTGCTGATGCCCGAAGGCGGGGGCGCGCCGGTCGTTATCGACACCGGCTTCAGCGAGGAATCCCAGAAGGCGCGGAACCCGGATTACGCGGACTACCGCCCGCAGCATGAATTGCTGAAGCATTTCGATCTCAAACCCTCGGAAGTCGAGACGATGATCGTGAGCCATCTGCATTGGGACCACTTCATGTCCCCGAGGCTGTTCACCGGGGCGCGCTTTTATCTCCAGAGGCGCGAGCTTGATTTCTGGCGGAGCGACGCGGCGGAATACCACTTCATCAACCATTTCCTGGGCGATTTGGAAGAAGCCGAGCGGCTACTTGAAGCAGGCCGCATGAATCTCGTGGACGGGGAGGCGGAGATAGCGGAGGGCGTGCATGTCCACTGGGTGGGCGGCCACACGCCGGGCCACCAGATCATCCGCTTCCGCACGGCGCGGGGCTGGGCGGTGCTGGCCGTGGACGCGGCCTATCTCTACCGGAGCCTCGAATCCATGATACCGCCGGGCATCCACATCCACGTGGACGACGCCCTGCGCGCGCTCGAGACCGTGAAGGACCTGGCCGACGCGCCCGACCTCATCTTCGCCGGACACGACGAGACGGACCTGAGGAGGGAGGAGGTGTTTCCGGGGGTTAGGTTGTTTGTGTGAGGTGAATCCCGACTGAGTAGGGAGGGATTGCGCTTCCCCGATGAGGGGGAGTTCGATTACCCGACCGAGGAGGGAGGGATTGTGGGAGTTGTAAAGGGGGTGTAGGGGCGGACCGATGTGTCCGCCCGGTCTGGTCGAATATCTCTCTCTACCCGTAGGGGCGGCTCGCGAGCCGCCCGGTGACTTGAGTAGCTATTGGAGTCAAGAGTGAAAATTGCAGGCATTGATTTTCCGAGAGAATTATTGGACGCCCTGCGAGACAACAAGCTGGTCGTTTTCGCGGGTGCAGGCGTTTCGATGGGAAAACCGGCGAATCTCCCGAATTTTAAGTGTTTAACAAAATTGATCGCACGAGGTACAGGAGAAACACAGAAAGATGGTGAAACTGATGATCAATTTCTCGGCAGGCTAAAAAAGGAAAGAGGCACGAAAGTGCATGAGTTAGCCTCTGAGATACTCTCTAACAAAAATTCAAAGCCGAACGAATTGCACCGTGATCTGCTACGGCTATATTCCAAAACGGAATCGACTCGAATCGTAACGACGAACTTCGAATTGTTATTCGAGAGGGCAGCACAAGATATTTTCGACCCGAATCCCGAAGTGTTTCGCGCTCCGGCACTTCCTTTAGGACGAGATTTCAACGGAATTGTCCACCTTCATGGTGCAGTCAGCCATCCTTTAGACATGGTGTTGACTGACGCAGATTTTGGTCGCGCATACCTAAGCGATGGATGGGCAGGGCGTTTTCTCGTCGAACTCTTCCGCAATTTTACCGTTCTCTTTGTCGGCTACAGTCACGACGACACGATTATGAAATATCTGGCCCGGGCCTTAACAACTAGTGAAACAAAAGGGCGTTTTGCGATTACGACCGAAGCTATAAGTGACCGATGGCAAATTCTCGGTATTAAACCGATTATCTATGAAAGAGTTGCTGGTGACCAACATTGTAGTCTTTACCTTGGCATCCAACGTCTTGCCAGTTATTCAACACGTGGCATTCTAGGCTGGCAGCGTGAAATAACGGAGATTGCTGGGAAACCACCCTCACTTAACGAGGAGGAGATGTGCCTCATTGAAGACGCGTTCTTGGACGAAGCGAAAGCACGGTTCTTCACTAATGCCGCCTTATCGCCTGAATGGATCGACTGGCTCGATCAACGTAAGTATCTCGACAGCCTCTTTGGCGTTGGTGAATTGAGTGAACATAAACGCGAACTGGCGGAGTGGTTAGCAAATACTTTTGCATGTGAACACTCAGATTCACTTTTTCTACTTATTGGTCGACACGAGATGCAATTGCATCCAACCTTCTGGTTTGTGTTAGGACGCACTATCGGATTGCAAAACAATACGCCAATAGACGAAAAAAACTTATCGAGTTGGGTTTCATTATTACTTGCTACTGTTCCAGCGCGGCCGTATAAGCACGTGTTTTTATGGTTGGGAAATCGTTGCATTGAAACGGGATTGATGACTAGTCTTCTCGAAATTTTCATCACTTGTGCGGCTGGCTGTCTCAAGATTGAGCGAGGTTTTCATTTGTCCGATGACGAGAAGGAAAACCCACGCCCATCTGTCCGGGTGGAATTGTCATCACTCAGTGATCATTATGAGGTCAACGAACTCTGGGAAAAAGGACTAAAACCGAACCTCGACAACTTAGTTGCCCCGCTGCTCACAAGCGTTGTCGAGCAATTGTCAGCGCAATTCCACACTCTCTGCTCTTGGGGGAAAGCGTCACGCATTTATGAACCAGCAAGTTTTCGTCGTAGCGCAATCGAACCTCATGAACAGGATAGAATTCCAGGGACTGTAGATGTATTGATTGATGCGGCCCGAGATTCTCTGGAATATTTGTTATCAAATCGGCCTGAGGTGGCGGCGCGATGGTGCGACCAGCTTATCGACTCGGATGCGCCATTATTGCGTCGATTGGCGGTACATATATTGCTTAAACGCGAAGATTTGACTCCAAACGAGAAAATTGACTGGCTTCTGACTCGCATGGATTTGCACGATACTCCGGCGCGTCATGAAGTGTTTATGTTTCTGGAAAAAGCTTATCCCAATGCCGACTCGAAACGGCGCAAAGCCATCATAAAGTCCGTGCACGCATTTTCTTGGCCCAATCCTGAAGATGAAAATAAGGAGCAGCGTACCTCATATCAACATTTCACGTGGCTTCATTGGCTAAATCGTTCCGATCCCGACTGTACTCTTGCTCAAAATGCTCTAAACGAAATATCGAAGCAATATCCTAATTTTCAACAAAGGGAATACCCAGATCTATTGTCTTGGTCCAGTACAGGAAGTGGCACTCAAAGTCCTTGGAGTGTAGAGGGACTGCTGGCACGACCGGCGAAAGATTGGGTGGATGATCTATTGTCTTTCCAACCGATAGATATTCTCGGCCCTAACCGTGAGGGACTCGTTCTTGTTGTCGAGGGTGCGGCAAAGCAGAATTTTAAATGGGGCATCGAACTAGCTGATGAATTGGTTAAGCGCAGTGAGTGGGATACCGATCTTTGGCCAATTCTGATTCGTGCGTGGTCGAATGAGTTAACCGAGTATGCACATCGCCAAGTACTCTTCCGATTGGATAGAAACAAACTATATCGGAAACACGCTCATTGGATTGCGGATTTCCTTTATTCGCTCGTAAGGAACGGCGGTGTGCCTTATGCGCCTACTTTGCTTCGAGAAGCCAACGAGATTGCCCTAGGATTATGGGAACATTTAGACCGCGATGAACAGTTTGAAAATCCATCTAATTGGGACAGCTATGCCATCAACCACGCTGGCGGTAAGATCGCTGAATACTGGCTTGGAAGTTTGTCTTTGTGGCGAAGACAACAAGACCCAATGCCTGATTCACTGAGCGGCGTTTATTACGACGCGCTTTCTTGCATCGCTCAAGATGAATCTCTGATTGGTAGATTGGGGCGATCTGTTCTCGCAAGCCAGCTTCCTTTTTTGTTGGTGGTCGATAAAAAATGGACGAAAGAGAATTTGCTGCCCTCTTTCAAAGCGCATGACAATATAGGTGAAATTCAGGCGGTATGGGATGGTTTCCAATATGCATCACTCAGCCAGTCCGTGGCCGAGTTGATGAAGGATGCTTTTTTTGAGGCTGTTCCTCATATCCAAGGTACATATTTTGATGGGCATCGACGTGAAGTATTCATCAATGCCTATATCAAAATGCTTGCCTATTTTGTCGATGAGCCTCTTGAAGTTTGGATTCCCAGGTTATTTGATTATGCTGGTGAAGAGGACCGGAATTATTTCGCAACACAAATACACCAAAGTCTTCTTCATATGAATGAAGAGGGACAACGGGAATGGTGGTCACGTTGGCTCAAGCAGTATTGGGAAAATCGCCTGCAAGGAATTCCCAGACAACTCGATTCCGGTGAAATCGAAAGCATGCTTGAATGGTCTTCCTGCTTACAAGGCAATATGTTTCCCGAAGCAGTCGACTTGGCGGTTCGTATGCCGAAAGTTCCGCTCCAACGTGGCTTGTTAGTTTCTGATATCAATCTGTCTGATTTGTGGCAACGCTATCCGGAGGCGGTTGCGAAGTTATTGATTCATATAGGCGGGTGTGAATCGCCATCATATGCGTGGCATGGAGGCAAGGCGCTTGTCGAGAAACTCGTCGCATCCGACATCCCGGATGATTTCAAGGAGAAACTGGAAGAGCTTCGCGCAAGTCTGGGACTTGGATAAATTCAAGGTACGTCATACTTTTCGTCCTTTCTTGGTTGCCTGGACCACACGGGCGGCTCGCGAGCCGCCCCTACGGTATCTTTACCCTCTTACGCCATAGGGCGGATAAAGGGGTTCGCCCCTACATGTATGCAATCACTTCTTCATCAGTCGCGATTGTCCCCCCACCGATTCAATCTTCGCACAAATCGCTCGGCTTCACCGACAATCCCTCATTCTTCAATCGGGATTGACCCTCAAGGGGGAGTGTTTCAAAGCCTCGTCATTCCGGCGTATGCCGGAATCCAGGGGTTTCGCCTATGACATTCTTTTCTTTCGGCAGCCTGACTGCACAGAAGGCGGATGAAACGCCGTAAAGCGCCTACCAAATTCGTTCTGGATTCCGGCATGCGCCGGAATGACGGTAATCTCGATTCGCGGTTTGTAGGGGCGGACCCCTGTGTCCGCCCGGTTTTATGGCGCCAACCCTGACGAAGGACAACCACGGGGGGTTGTCCCTACAAGCACCTCAATCGGCAAACCCACGTACTTCACCCGAAATTGACCCCGCATTTCCCCGCAATTGCCGTACTCCCACTAACCCCGTATTCCGCTATCGTGCGCGCGTCGCGGGAAAACGATTTCTCCCGCATGAGTTGGTCGATTCCTTCTTTCTCAGTCGGAATTGACAAAAGGCGCGGAGGCTTTCTCATGGAATTCAGTGATGCGGCGAGAGTGAAGGCGGCGAACCCCCCAACCCCCCTTGTCAGGGGGGCTTTTTCTCGCCGGGGAGGGGTATTCATGGACTCGGGGCTCACAATGAATATGAAAATAATCGTATTTCCTGTAAATATCGATAAATTCACGGGGTTTTTCGATAAATATCTGAAAACGAACGGCAAGGAAATCGAAGGAGTAACCGATATTATTTCAGTCGGTTATGAGAATGGATTCAAGCAGAAGAAGAATATTTTATCGAATTTTTTCGAATAAAAAAAGTTTTTTCGCACCCCGCATTTCCCCGCAGTTCCCCTCTCCCCCTTCCATCATGCAGTAAAGCCTCCCCAGCATAGAAATATGAAGGACCTTGCGGTATGGTAGCCTCCAACCATCCACTTACATATAGGGAACGTGACATGAAAGTAGGGCTCTTCATCACCAACCAGCAGCACCTGGAAACCGACATGGTCAGCGCCCTGGACGAGCAGTACGCCATGGTGCGCCTCGCGCGCGACAAGGGCTGGGACTCGCTCTTCACCGGGCAGCACTACCTGAACGAGGGCGACAACAAACAGCTCCAGATAGTGCCGTTCCTCGCGCGGCTGCAGGCCGAAGCGGGCGAGATGACGCTCGGGCTCGGCATCCTGCTCATCAACCTCCACAACCCGGTATACGTGGCCGAGACGGTGGCGACGATGGACGTGCTCTGCCGGGGGAACTTCGTGTTCGGCATCGGGCTCGGCTACCGCAAGGCGGAGTTCGACGCCTTCCAGGTGCCGAAGGGACAGCGCGTGCGCCGCTTCGAGGAGTGCCTCGAACTCGTGAAGCGCCTCTGGACGGAGGAGGAGGTGACCTGGGAGGATGAGATCTGCAAGCTGGACGGCGTGCGCATGAACATCCGCCCCGTGCAGAAGCCCTATCCACCCATTTGGGTGGCGGCGAACAACGACAAGGCCATCGAGCGAGCAGCGCGCATCGGCGACAACTGGTTCATCAACCCGCATTCCACCACGGCGACCATCAAGCGGCAGATGACCCTCTACCGCGCGGAACTGGATCGATGCGGCAAGCCGTTCCCGGCGGATTTCCCCTGCATGAAGGAGATTTTCTGCAGCCACGACAGGAAGACCGCCCTCGAGATGGCGGGGCCTTATCTGTTCGGCAAGTACCAGGATTACGCCAAGTGGGGACAGGACGACGCCATGCCGGATGATGAGAGCTTCGACCATGAATTCGACGATTTGCTGAAAGATCGCTTCATCATCGGCTCGCCCGAGGAGTGCTACGAGCAGCTTCGCCCCTACTGGGAGGAAGTCGGCATGAGCCATCTCATCATCCGTACGCACTGGGCGGGAATGCCGCTTTCCACGGCGCTTCACAGCATGCGGATGATCTCGGACGAACTCATCCCGGAGCTCAGGAAGATATGAGGCTATCTGTGCACGCCGGGCGGAATCGTGGTATAGTGGAAGTATAAAAAAACAGCGCACGGCCGCAAATTGTGGGGGATCGAAATGTCTGAAAAAAAGATGATATCCTTCGTTCTCAACGGAGAGCCCGTCGAAGTGATGGTTCCCGTGAACCGCTATCTGGTTGACTTGATCCGCGAAGATTTGGACATGATGGGCACCAAGCGCGCCTGCGATCAGGGCGCGTGCGGCTCCTGCTCGATCATCATGGATGGTGAACTCATCAGTTCGTGTCTTGTCCTCGCGGTGCGCGCCGACGGCGCGAACATCGAGACGATTGAAGGCCTCGGCGGCCTTGATGATTTACATCCCTTACAAGCCGCTTTCGCCTCTTATGGCGCAACGCAGTGCGGCTACTGCACGCCCGGGATGATCGTATCGGCCAAGAAACTCCTCGATGAGAATCCCGACCCCTCCGAGGATGAAATTCGGCACTGGCTCACCGGGAACCTTTGCCGCTGCACGGGTTATCGTCAGATCATCGAGGCGATTCGCGCCGTAGCCGAGGGCAGAACCGAACCCGAATCCCCCATCACGGTTCCCACGGTGAAAGCCTACGACGACTAGCCCCCTCCTCCAGAATAAGGAGGCCGCCATGAAACGAATGATCGAACACGTCGCCTTGCGCGTCACGAATCTCGATGAATCCATCGCGTTTTATCGCGACGTGATGGGCTTCAAGCCCGTCGGCCGAAGGCTCATCCACGGCGGCGATATCGACCAGGTCGTCTTCCGCGTGGGGGAGGACATCCTCGTCCTGTTTCACGCCGCAGATTTCGTGTCCGATGACGTCGAGGTGAAAGGCGGGATGGACCACCTCGCGTTTTGCATGGATGACGCCGAATATCACAATGTTATCAATCGTTTACGGGCGAGCGGCCGGGAGCCTCACCGCGGCGAGGAGAAGAACCTGGGCGCCTACGGCGTGGGCTATGCCACCTATTTCTACGATCCCGACAACGTCGAACTCGAGATCAAACGCTACGACGACCCCCCAGAACAGCCTGGTCCCGAGTGGTACGAGAGCGGGCGCAAGATGAGCGTCTCCTAGGCGCAACTCCCCGCAGTTCCGCGCATTTGCCGTCACGCGAGAAGGCGCTGACCATGGCAGAATCCTCATGCGTCGCGGTTCCGCGGTGTCATTTCCCAACAAAATAAATTGTCGGTAATTTATCGCAATACCCCGTGAATTTATCTAAATTTATCGATATTTTCAGAAATTATTATTTGCATTATCTGCCTTCTCCTCATCGCCTGAGCGAACGACCGCAGTCGTCTATCCGCACCGTCCTCGCTCCTGAAAAAACCGGGGGCATTCAGACGCTCTCTCCGGCATGCCCGTCGCCGCGTAAATCCATGACGCCGAATGAGGAGAGATGAGTTGGTCGAATCCGCCCGAGGAAAGAGGACGAACCCGACTGAGCAAGGAGGGTCAGGTTTCACCGGGGAGGGGAAGGCTGCGAATTAAGGGCGAGGAACTCGGCATTGCCGACCGGGAAGGCGACGGCGCTCCCCGCGTCTTCAGGCTCGTCCGCCGGCGCGCTCGAAAATATCCTGCAGCTCTCCCGAATCCTGCGTGTGCGCCAGCGCCACCATCAGCAGGGTCCGGGCCTTGATGCCGCTCAGGTAGCCTGCCGAAATCGCCCCGCGCTCGATCAGGCTGCGGAAAGAGCCCTCATGCGCCTTCGCGCGGTGCGGCGCGCCTGCGAAGATGCGCACCCCGATCACCACGGGGATTCCCGCATCGAGCGCGTCGCACAGGGCGTGGTGGAAGGGCACGTTCACGTTGCCCGCGCCGACGCCCTCCACCACGATGCCGTCCACCCCCTCTTTGATGCACGCGCGCACGAGCAGGTCGTTCACCCCCTGGGTCACGGTGAGGAACTGCACGTTTTCCTTCACGGTGTCCACCTCGAAGTGGAGCCGCCGCTCCGGGCGGTAGTGAAAAAAGACGCCCTCATCCGAAACCACGCCGATGGGCCCGCCGTCTCTCGACGCAAAGGCGTGGGGCCGCTGGCTGTGCACCTTGATGACGTCGCGCGCGGCGAATATCTCGCCGTCCAGCGCGACCGTCACGCCCCGGCCCCGCGCTTCGGGGGAGGCCGCTATCTTCGCTGCGTAGAAGATGTTCCGGGGACCGTCCGCGTCACGGGCGACGGAATTGCGCATCGCGCCCGTAATCACCACGGGCTTCTCACCGCCCAGGGTCAAGTCCAACAGATAGGCCGTCTCCTCCATCGTGGCCGTCCCGTGTGTGATCACGGCCCCCGCTGTTTCCTCATCCGCCAGAATCCCGCGCAGGCGGTCGCGGAGCCCAAAGGCGGTAGCCGTCTCCATCACGTCGCTGGTGACGTTCGAGTGCTCGACGACGCGCACCTGGGCCGCACCCGCAAGCTCGGGAACGGATGCGACCAACTCCTCCGCGCTCGCCGCAGGTACGTTCTCCCCTCCGCGCGTGTCGTATTTGGACGATATCGTCCCCCCGGTCGTCACTATCGCGATGGACGGCTTGCTCATGGCGTCTCCCTTTTTCGTCATTGAAATTCGGATATGGGACCACCTCAGCGCCTTGCAGGAACAGGCGGGCGCATTGTGGCCCCGCAAGGGAACGACCGCAAGGCAGGCTGGGGGAGAAGAGATTCCATATGAACTCCGGGTGGAGAGGAGAATCACTCCCCCCTTGAGGGTTGTTGAAAACCCTATGCGGGAGGGTCTGCCCCACCGGCGCGGCAGCAGGCTTCGCGGAACCCCTGACGCCTTCATCCTGAGCAAGCGTCCCCAACCCTCATCCTGAGTAGGCGCGCAAGCGCTGTATCGAAGGATGGGCGGCGTATCTCTCCTGCGGGCGCGAACTTCGCCCTTCGATACGCGGCTTCGCCGCTACTCAGGGTGAGGCGGAGTGGCAGACAGCGCAGGACGAGTGGGAGTATTACGCCGCATTCACCGCCTGCAATTGCGGGGCCGTATCCGGGGTTTTTCAACAACCCCATATGTTGCGGCCTGATTCTTTCGTCGCCCAACCGCGGGTCGCATGGTATGCGACCCCTACAAATAAACAGGTTCTCCCTACCAAGTCGGGTTTGACTCTCAAGGGGGGAGTATTCGATAACGCCAAAGTAAAAGGGATTTTCTTCTTGTAGGGGCGGCTCGCGAGCCGCCCTTATTGGTCTGCTCATATAAGGGTGAAGGCTTGCCGACCGGAGATATGAATATTCTGCCGAATCACTCCTTCGTGCGTGGAGATCATCCACATACGGTTCGACCCTGCGCGGAGGCGCTTCTTGCTTATCCCCCCGCAATGGCGAAAAATGAATATGGGCGAGGCGGCCAATGAGCGACCTCGGCACAACTCGCCGCCTTTGGGGAAGTGTAATGTCGATGTCCTTTGGCTACTGGCTGCGACTGGCCTGCGCCGTCTGGGTCGGCGTGATGGCCGGGTTTTTCTTCGCGTTCTCGTTCGTGGTGATGCCCGGCCTCTCGGCGATGGAGCCGCTCGCCGCCCTGGCCTCCATGCAGGCGATTAACCTCGCCGTCAGGAACGCCGTCTTCGCGCTCGGTTTTTTCGGCGCTTTGATACTATGTATCGCCGTTGCGCTTCACGCGCTGATTCGCCGCGACGCCCCCGCCTGCTGGTTCGCACTTACCGCCGCCCTCATTTATCTGGTAGGCGCCTTCGGCGTCACCAGCCTCTTCAACGTGCCCTTGAACGGTGTAATCGCACCCCTGGATCCGGCCCTGCCCGAGAACGCGGGCGTGATGGTCTCCTACATCTCGGAATGGACGCTGTGGAACCACGTCCGCACCCTCGCGAGCCTCACGGCGTTCGTTTTGTTTCTGTTGAGTTTGCGGTTTGGGCGAAAGGAAAGGGCTGATTTCTGAGAGTATGAGGGACAGGTTCGCAATCGTAGTGGGGACGAGCCCCTCTTCGGGGTCGTCCCTGCCCCCCGTGGTTGTCCTGCTTCAAGGAGGAAGCGATCAGAACAGGCACAGGGGCCTGTCCCTACAATCCCTGAGACGTAGATGTTCGTCATTCCGGCGAATGCCGGAATCCAGAAATAGCTGTGCTAATAATAATCACTCCCCCCTTGAGGGGGAGTCGATGAAGCCGAGCGATATTTGCGAAGGCTGAATCGGTGGGGGGTAAAATGCGTTTTATTGCTATTCCGAATCATACCCCCCACCAGTTCACTTTCGGGCTTACACCCTCAGTTCACTGTCTGGCTTTCCCCTCGGGAAGCCAGACCCTCAAGGGGGGAGTGGTTTTCGCCAACACTTGAGGAGGTAGAGATTCCGTAGGGGCGGCTCGCGAGCTGTGGGGCGGACCCGAGAAGGAGTCCGCCCCTACGAGTTCGTCCCTAGTGAAACGAGGGGAATCAAACAACAGGGCTAACACATCGGTCCGCCCCTACCCAGGTGAGAAGAAAGGCCGATTCGCGAGCCTCCACTCCTCGGGGAGGCTCAATCTTATGAAAACTACTTCTTGATCGAGAGAAACTTCAGCACCACGCCGTCGGGGTCTTTGCAGAAGAATATCTTGGAGCCCTGGATGGGACCGCTCGGCACCGTGGCGGGTTCCGGCGAACACATGGTGGTCCCGTCCGCCTGGAGTTTCGCGTAGAGGGCTTCGGCGTCGTCCACCACGAAGCCGATCTGCAGGCAGCCCGTGTTGTTGGGGTCGGTGTTTATCGTCTCGCCGGCAGCGCCCTTGTACTCCATGAGTTCGAGGTGAAGTCCGTGACCGCCCATGTGCACCACGCGAAGGTGCGCGCCGGGAACGCCCGTCACCTGGGCCGAGAACTCCGGCGTGCGCTCGGAATCGGATTCCACCTCGAAACCGAAGTTCTCGGCGTACCATTTTGAGGATGCGTCCGCGTCCTTCACCGTAAGCGATACGTTATGAAAGCGTTGGATACTCATGGATGCTGTCTCCTGTCGTCCTGTTGAAATGGCGCTCTTTAATTTTCGCGCAATGGGCGTCACATGAGGCGAGTCTCGCCCCTCCATGCCCGTATGAATCTATTCGGATACGTCTTTCGGTTTCAGGTCCAGCGATGCCGAGTTCATGCAGTAGCGAAGGCCGGTGGGCGCCGGGCCGTCGGGGAACACGTGGCCCAGGTGCGCGTCGCAGTTCGAACACACCACCTCCACGCGGCGCATCCAGAAGGAGTTGTCCTCCTTCTCGCCCACGTTCTCGGACTTGAGCGGCTGGTAGAAGCTCGGCCAGCCCGTGCCCGAGTCGAACTTGGTCTCGGCGTCAAAAAGCTCCGCCCCGCAGCACACGCATGTATAGATGCCGTCATCGTGGCAGTCGCAATATTTCCCGCTGAAGGCGCGCTCGGTTCCCGCCTCCCGGGTGACGTGGTACTGCTCCGGCGTCAACTGCTCACGCCATTCCGCATCCGTTTTCTCTATCATGTCGATACTCCCTCCTTGCAGAGCGCCAACCAACCACTCCCCCCTTGAGGGTCTGGCTTCCCGAGGGGAAAGCCAGACAGTGAACTGAGGGCGTAAGCCCGAAAGTGAACTGGTGGGGGGTATGATTCGGTATGGCAATAAAACGCATTTTACCCCCCACCGATTCAGCCATCGCAAATATCGCTCGGCTTCATCGACTCCCCCTCAAGGGGGGAGTGAACTTAAAAAGCTTACGCGCAACCCAAAATCGATTCCGTATCTTTCTCGGCAACCCCGTATGCGACCCCTACGGAATTCAATATAGGTTGGTTCTCCAAAATACGCTCATCGGTTGAACACCTCAAACGGACAGGAACCTCAAAAACCGCGCGAAAGACAAGAGGCGCGTAAATTTTCTGGCGTCCTCACAGGTGCGGCAGCGCCTTCAGGACGTTCACCTGGTTCGTGTTGCCCATGTGGAATAGCTGAATCGCGTCGCGGTGCACTTTCTCGACCGGCGCGTCCTTCATCACGCCCATGCCCCCCCAAATCTCCACGGTCCGCATGGTCATGTAATTCAGCATCTCGACGGTGAGCACCTTCGTCGCCCGCGCGAGTTTCTGGTCATTCAGCCCATTGTCGATGCCCCAGGCGGCGCGCCAGAGCAGCGTCCTCGAAGCTTCGAGCCGCGTGTACATATCGAGGAGGAGGGAGCCGATGAGGTCGTGTTCGATAATGGGTTTCCCGCCCTGCACGCGCTCGCGCGCGTAGCCCAGCGCCAGATCGTACGCCCGCTGGGCGATTCCCAAAGCCGTGGACGTCGCCTCGAGGGTGCCGACGTTGACGACGCTCCTCCTGCCTTCCTGGAATTTGTCCTCCTCGCCCAGTCGGTTCTCCAGCGGGACCCGCACGTCGCGGAAGATGAGGTCGTGTTGGGGGTAGCACCTGAGGCCCACCTTCTCGTGCAGCCTGCCGACCTCGAAGCCCTCGTGCGGCGGGAAGAGCATGAACCCCGTCACGCCTTTTGTCCACGGGACGCTCTTGTCGGTCCGGGCGAAGGCGGTGACGTACTTCGCCTGCGCCCCCATGGCGATGAACTGCTTCATTCCGTTCAGGACGTAGGAATCCCCGTCGCGCACCGCGCTCAGGGCGGGGCCTGCGGCGAGGTCCGCGTCGAAGGGAAGCGCGTTGTCGCTGCCGGCGTTGGGCTCCGTGATGGCGATGCCGATGCAATAGAGCGGGTCTTCCAGGTAGTCGGGGATTACGCGGGCGAGTTGCTCTTCGCTCGCCACGGCGATGAGGCCCGCTATCGCCTTCCAGTTGTGGCTGTACACCTTGGAGACGGCGGGCGAGCCGGCGGAGAGCTCCTGCATCACGACGCACTGGGTGAGTACGCCGGCCCCGTCGCCCCCGTATTCCTTCGGTACCGCGAGGGAATGGAAACCGAGCGCGGCGCCGCGCTTCACTAGGTCGTAGGCGAACTTGTCCTCCCCGTCGGGTCGCTTTTCCAGTTCCGCCACGACGGGAAGCATCTCTTCCATCGCGAATTTCCGCGCAAGAAGCTGCAGGCTCTTTTGCTCTTCACTCAGTTCGAAATCCATGCGGGTATCCTTATCGGTTTATTTCCCGGTGCTCCGTTAGATGAGAGGTTTCCTTTTTCTCCGTAATATGATGCCTCACTATCCATATCCCTATGGGGCTGCTGAAAAAAGCCATTGTACAACCCCTACGAAGATATCTCTCCATCAAGGAGAATTTCAAATCCACTCCCTCCTTGAGGATCACTCCCGACCAAGGCGGGTTTGTTAAAAAAGCCTGGAACTCTGGATTTGTCGTATGTAACCGACCGACGAGAGAGAAAAATCACTCCCCCCTGGAGGGTCTGGCTTCCCGAGGGGAAAGCCTGACGATGAAGCCGAGCGGTTTGTGCGAAGGCTGAATCGGTGGGGGGGAAAATGCGTTTTATTGTCATTCCGAATCATCCCCCCCACCGATTCGCTTTCGGGCTTACACCCTCACCTCTTCGACTCCCCCTCCAGGGGGGAGTGAATCCACTTCTTGTTTCCCTGGCAACGACCCTCAAGGGGGTAGTGATATTTCGTTATTTCCCGGTCGGCTCCATACGCCGAATCACGATATCAGAGCTTTTTCAACAGCCCCCCTATGAACCGGCTTTCTCGCTGCAAATCGCGAGCGCCGCGGCGAGGTAGACTTTCGCTGCCGTCACTACGTCCTCGACGAGCACGTGCTCGCCCACGGCGTGCATCAGCCCTTTTCGTGCGGCGTCGGGGTGCATCCGCCCGCCGGGGCCGTAGCAGACGCACGGGATGCCGTATCGGTTGAGGTGCGTGGAATCGGCCGCGGGCCTCCTGATGATGGGCGGAGACGCCTCTCCCGTAATTTCCTCGTGCGCCGCAAGCGCAGCCTGTACGAGAGGAGCGTCCGCATCGAGCAGGGTGGGCGGGTCGTTCACGTAGAACGAAAGCGAGGCGCGAGGGCCATCTTCCGCCGCTTCATCGAGCACACTGCGCAGTTCGCGCTTGATGTCCTCGGTGTTCTGCCCCGGCACTGTGCGTATGTCGAGATAAAGGCTCGCCTCGGCGGGGTTTCTCGAAAGCCGCCATGGCCAGCCGCCCCGGACGGCGGCTATCGTCACGTTGGGGTGCTCGCCCATGCAGGAGTGTCTGGCTTCATAATCGGGTATCCATCGCTCGACCGCGGTTTGTATCTTGTGAATCGCGCGCACGGCGTTCGTGACCCCAGGACGGTTCGAGAATACGCTGTGGCTTATCGTGCCTGTGGCCGTGATCTTCGCCCACACGACGCCCATGTTCGCGTTCGAGACCTTGAGCCCCGTCGGCTCGGCCAGGATGGCGCAATCCGCCATCACGCCGTGTAAAATGAGGTGGCGCGTGCCCGTTCCGTAGCCCGAGAAGGATTTCCCCGAAAACTCATCGACGGGCGCCTTTTCTATCTCGCCCACCACGCCCGCGAGGGTGAGGTCGCCGCGCAGAATGAGGTTTTCGCGGCAGATGGCCTCAAGCGCCGCCAGCGCGCCCGCAAGCCCGCTCTTCATGTTGTTCGCGCCCAGACCCCATATCCAGCCGTCCCGGTGGACGGCTCTGGGTTTGAAGCCCTCGCCGCTCAGGTAATCCTCGTTCCCGTCATAGGAGGTATCCATGTGGCCGGTGAACAGGAGGTTCGCGCCGTCGCCCGCGCCCTCGCGCACGCCGATGGCGTTCGGCCTGCCGGGGTCGACCTCCTGCAAGCGGGCTTCCAGCCCAGCGCGCGCCATGCGCCCCTCCAGATAGCGCGCCATCTGCGCCTCCCCGCCCGTGGGGCTTGCGATGTCCACCATCTCGCTCAGGAGTTCGCGCACGGCCTCTGCGGTGATGTGGCGCGCGCAGCGCTCGAAGTCTGGGTGCGGCATCGGTGTCTCTTTCTCCTTTAACGTATCGGATGCGCTAGCGTATCATGGGCGCGTCGCTTTCCGGTATCTCGCTCAGCGTCGAGGCGCGCCGACGAAGCAGAGCGAGACGCCGGGATAGCCTCACGTGCGCCGTTTCGATTTCGCTTGAGCCGATGCCGAACTTCAACTGACATTCCAGCCGGATTACACGAAATGTACCCGTAAATTACCATGGCAGAGCATTAGAATGGATACTCCAGCGTCGTGTCGATATATGCGCAGGTTCATGGGAGATAGCATTTGGATGTGATTCGCTGAGGCTTCGGCCATACCATCTAGGCTGCGCTCGTCGCCTTTGCGCGACGGAAATATCCAAGCTCTTGGTGTCCATCCCAGCTTGCAGGCATTTCTTGATGCGTGTCTTGAAAGCCCGTTGACCCTTCCGGCTGCTGGAAATTGTTGCTCTTAGCCGGTTTCTGACTCGGTCTGGAAACGTGCGGCGAGCAGATAACGATACAGCTTGAGGGCAAGCCCCTCTTCATGCTCGTCCAACCAGCGTAGAGCCGTCAGCGGTAGCACCATCGTCCGGCAGGGTTGGTCTGCCACCACCGAGGTCGCTTTATCGTTCTGCGAGCCGGCCGGCCAAATTGCGTCGCCCTGACCGTAGTCATGAAGACGCGCGCCCGCGGAATCGTAAGCGGAAGCCCGGCCCGCAAGCAACAGTTGCAGGTCTTCGCCTGGCGCATCCGGTCCTGCGAGGGCTTCGCCGGCGGCGTACTGACGAGAGTCCAGCCAGCTTTTGAGTTCTTCGATGAGTTCCTCGAAATGAATTTGCCGTTCCAGGTAGCGCTCGAGGTCATCCGCGGTGTGCGCCAGCAGAGAGGCGCGCCGCTTGTCCGATAAGTTCACGTCCGCCCTCCATGTCGCAATGACGGTCTCCTCGCAGCGCTCCAGCGCGCGGTCCGCATTCGGCTCAATCTGCAAGGTGGCGAATACCGGAGGCGGTAGGTTGCGCTCCAGCCCCGTCCGCAACTGTTCGTCCAGTGCGCTCAGAACCACGGGAACTTCTGCCGCTTGCGCCGTCTGCAGGAACCGGGACAGGACGCTAACCGCCGAGTAGTCGAAGCCGGAGACGGCGGCGAAGTCCAGCATCAGGCAGGCGGGACGCGAATCGCCACTGAGGGATTTTTTCAGTTGTTCGGCTAGTGGATAGGCGCTTCCGAAGAAAATGTAGCCGCGCAGTCGGTAGGCATGCACATGCTCGCCTTCGGCCAGCAGGATGGCACGATCGGGGATGGGCCGGGTCTTGTTGCTTCTGCGTTCTCGTGCATTGAACCGGGATTCGACAAGGTCCACGCGGCTTAAGCGCACGGCGAAGAACACGAGGGTGGCCAGCATACCTGCGCCGACACCCTCGAACAGTCCGAAGGAGATGATGACGACGAAGATCAGCACGATAATACCGTATTCCGACCAGGGGAGCCGCCTGCGGCTTCTCACGAGTCCTTCGTCTATCATGCCGAAGCCCGCGAAGAACAGAATTCCGCCTACGAGCGGTATCGGAACCAGTTCCAGCATCCCGTCGCCCAGGAACAACGCGCCCCCGATGAGGAGGGCGGCGACGATGCCGGTCAGGCGGGTGGCGGCTCCGAGCAGCTTGCTGCGCAGCGAGGCGGGTACAACCGTGGATGCCACCGTCCCGCCGCCCAGGCCTGCGACCACGCTCGCGAGCCCGGCCGTCCTGAACTCCAGGTCCCAGTCCAGTTCGTGATTTGCGGCCAACTCGAGGCCGGCGAAATTCATGATCACGACGATGAGCGCGATCAGCATCAGCGTCAGCATGTTGGGAACCTGCTCCGCCATCGCCGCCCAATCCAGGTGCGCGAGATCGGCGATCCCCACAACCGGCCAAAGGGTTCCCTCCGCCGTGCTCTGGAACAGAAAACCCGCTTCTCTCGCCTCCTCACCGGATATGCCGAGAATGCTCAAGGCGAAGTGGTATGCGACAACGGCTATTGCCACGCTCACCGGGAGGATCAGCGCATTTCCCCAGCGCTTTATGGCGAGGTACAGGGCGATCCCGAACGCTGCGCCGGGGGCCCACCTCCATAACGTGGATGGCTCCAGAAGCGCCGGAACCGTCCGCCAATCAGGCTCCGCTCCGATCAGGGACATGGCCGCAAGGCACACGGCGCCCCCGATTCCCGCCACGAATCCGCCAGCCACCGGATAGGGGATGAAGCGCACCAGGTTGGCGAGCCGGAAATGCCCGATAACGAGACAGCAGACGCCGGTGGCCATGGCGCTGAGCATGAGCGCGCCCGCCGTGGTGACGAAC
Organism: bacterium; assembly: GCA_965213625.1. GTDB lineage: Bacteria > UBA8248 > UBA8248 > UBA8248 > UBA8248 > Bin107. Next base: position 3,720,805 of record CBDBZU010000004.1, on the reverse strand, counting down.
AGCGCATCGCCTTCGGCGTCCATCGTGGAGCCGATCAGCGCCATCACGATTACGAGCGCGGGAGAAAGCCCCGAAATCGCCCCGCGGTAGCCGCCTGCGAGGGCGATAATGAGGCAGGCGGCGAAGTTTCCGAACAAAATCAGGCCGACGCCCTGGGAGGTATATGGGGCCAATGCGCCCGAGAAAATGAAGCTGCCGAAGGCGATCTGGGCGACGAGCAGGCCCAGACCGGAGGTGAATCCGGCGGAAAGCGCCGGAACTGTCTTTTTGGAGAGGATGTCCGCGCGAAGTTCGGACGCAATATCTTGGAACAAGGAATTCACCCTTTCGATCGTTCGTAATCGGGGGGCGGCATCTGCGCTCTCTCTCCCTTAACGTATCGAGTGCTCTAGCGTATCATGGGCGGGTCGCTTTCCGGTATCTCCGCTTTCATCGAGGTGCGCCTTCTGAGTCACTCCCAAAGTATGCGCGGATACGACTACACCCGGGGCTCGGTCGGCTGGGCCATCACGCGCCTCTCGGTTCCGATATGCGGCGAGCGCATCCTCCGCAATCTCGACGGCATTTTTGAGATTTACTGGCTCGGCCAGATGGGGGCCGAATTCCTGGCGGCGGCGTCTTTAGGTTTCATCACCCTGTTGTTCATCCGCTCGGCTCCTTTCGGAATCAGGATCGCAGGCCAGGCGCTCGTGGCCCAGCGCGTGGGCGCAGGCGATGGAGAGGGCGCTTCGGTCATGGCGGGGCAGACCATCTTCCTCGTCGGCGTCTTCAGTCTCATCGCGACGTTCCTGGGTCTATGGTTCGCCCCCCTCCTGATGGACTTGATGACGCGCGACCCCGCGCTCGCCGCCCTGGGCGTCGTCTACATCCGCGCGGGCTTCGCCGTGCTGCTCGCCGCCGAGGCGATGTTCGTCATCGGCCAGATATTGCGGGGAACCGGCGAGCCGGGCATCACCATCGCGGGCGTCGTGGCTTCCACCGTCTTGACGCTCATCTTCATCCCCCTCTTGATGTTCGGATGGGGCCCGGTTCCCGCGTTGGGGATAGCGGGCAGCTTTCTCGGCATCGGCGTGGGGCGGCTGGGCGGTTTTTTGACGATGCTCGCCTTCATCGTGAAGGGAAAATCGAGGCTCAGGCTCAGGTGGGCCGATTTGCGCCCGCGCGCTTCCGAGATATCCCGCGTCGCGCGCCTCGCCTGGCCCGCCATGGTGCAAAACCTACTCGAGCGAAGCGCGCTCCTGCTCATGGTGCGGATGCTCTCCCCCTTCGGGGCGAGCGCGCTGGCGGCGTGGAGCATCGGCAACCGCGTGACGATGATCGCCCGGATGCCGAGCTTCGGCCTGCAAAGCTCGGTGCGCACGCTGGTGGGCCAGAACATGGGCGCGGAGAAACCCGAGCGCGTGACGCGCACGGTATGGCTCGCCGTCGCCGCGCTTGTGATGCTGATGGCGGCGGCGAGCATCGCGTTGTTCGCCTGGGCGTCGGAGGTCGTCTCTTTTTTCGGCCTGGCGGGGAACGCCACGGCCGTCATGGCGCTCCGGATTCTGTGCGCAGGCCTCCTCATGGAGTCCATCCGCCGTGTGATGGCGGGCGCGTTCCAGGGAGCCTCGCGCTCGAAGCCGCCCATGTTGGTGGAGGGCGTCGTCCGCTGGGGCGTTCAGCTCCCCGCCGCCTATCTGCTCTCGTTCTGGCTTGCCTTGGGAGCGGGCGGCGTCTGGTGGGCGGTGAGCGGGGGACAGATTCTGAGTGGCGCGCTCCTCCTCGTATGGTTTTTCCGGTGGTCGCGGAGCGGGGATATCCTTGGTTTCATGGGCGTTCGGGGTTTGAAATCCGCGATCAAATCCACTTAAGCTGTCTCGGCTCCGCCTCGGTAGATAAGCCTTGGGGCGGCGGTTAGTGAGCGGTGAGGCGCTCTCGCGATGTGTTGCGTACTTCGAAAGGGTTTGGACGATGAACAAGGCGTTGGCGGCGGGGCTTTTTCTCATAGCGGGGTTTGGGTTGATCGTGACGTTGACGAAACGTCCCGAGCCGCCGGGACGGGTTCCCGTAACCGAGGATATGGCGCAAATCAAAAAAGGGAAATCGCTGTTCTCGCGCAACTGCATGCGCTGTCACGGGCCCGAAGCCAGGGGTACTCGAATCGGGCCGCCGCTGGTCCACAAGATTTATGAGCCTTCCCATCACGGGGACGCCGCGTTCTTCATGGCCGTCTCGCGCGGGGTGAAGAGCCATCACTGGAAGTTTGGCGACATGCAGCCCGTTCCGGGTGTGAAACCCGAGGATGTGTCCCTGATCGTGCAATACGTGCGCTGGCTGCAGCGGAAGGCCGGAATATTTTAAGGGGCAGGAGAGGGGATCGGATGAACGAGCAAGACGCGCTGCATGAGTTGAGGAGAAAACGCTTGAGGAGAATGGTCGCCCTGTGCGGTCGGGCGCACCCGTTCTACAAGCGTCGTTTCGCGGAGGCGAACCTCATCCCTGAGGCGGTCAAGGAACTCGACGACCTCCAGAAAATCCCCCTCACGAAAAAAGAGGATTTCATGGCGGCGCCCGAGGATTTCAGCCTCGACCCCGCCTGGCTGCCCGAGCTTCCCTTCGAGGAGCGCACCATGTGGAACGTGGCCTACACCACGGGCACCACGAGCGGGCGGCCTTCTCCTTTTTTCAACACCACGCACGACCAGTACCACATTATGCTCCAGGCGAGGGTTTGCAACGAGGCGGAAGGTCTGCAGGCAGGAGACGTCATCGCGAACCTCTACCCGCTATCGCCCATGCCGCTGGGCGGGTTTCTCTGCTGCGTGCGTTCGGCGGAAATCATGGGTCTGCCCGTGGTGAGCGCGCTGACGGGCAGCCCGCATCCAGAATACCCCGTAAGGCGCTCGCTCGATGAGGCCGTCGACGTGGTGGCCGATTCGGGCGCTACGATTATCTGGGGGGTGCCGAGTTTCGTCCGCCGCTTCCTGAGGAGAGCGCGCGAGCGCGGCGTCAAGCTCCCCCGCGCGCGCATGGTGCTCACCACGGGCGAGGCCGTGAGCGACGCCCTGCGCGAGGAGTATATGGACCATCTGCGCTGGTTCGGGGCGAGCGACCCGCAGGTGCGGGTGCGCTACGCGGCGACGGAGATGCAGGGCGGCCTCGTGCAGTGCGCGAACGATGCGATGCCGCACAACGTCGTGCCCGAACTCTACCTGCTCGAAGTAGTGGACCCCGAATCCGGCGAACACGTGCCGGAAGGAGAAGAGGGCGTGATAGCCCTCACGCACCTACACCGCCGGGGCACGGTGTTTCTGCGCTATCTCATCGGGGACCTCATCGCGCTCAGGTGGGAGCCCTGTCCGCACTGCGGGCGTGTGGGCGAGCGCATCGTGCGCCTGCCGAGGCGGACGGGCGATCTGCTAAAGGTGCGCGGGATGCTCATGAACCCGGATATCGTTTTCGATCTCCTCTCGAAAGAACGGTCGATTCGCGAGTTTCAGGTGAGGATCCGCAAGTCTGCGCCTGAGGATTCGGATTCGATGGACGAGATGATCATCCGCCTGGAAGCCGAGGATTCAGAGCGCGAGCGGCTCGGCGCTTCCGTGCCGGACAGGGTGCGGGGAGCGGTGATGATACGGCCGGTCCTCGAATTCGTGGCGCCGGGCGTTATCCACGACCCGATGCGCGACGTGAAGGCCCGCCGCCTCGTCGATGAGCGGTGAGGGGTGTCGTTTCAAGTGTCGGGTGTCAGAACCACGCACAGACTGGCGTTCTTATTACACGCGAAGTGGAATGGATCGTAAGAATTGCTCGAAGGAAGGAGTCTAATTGGATGAAACTGAAACATATCCTTTATGAGGCTCTAAATTCAAAGCAGAAGGAAGTTTATAACTTTCAAAAACTTGCAGGGCTATTGGCGGACTACGGCTTCAACTGCATCAAGCTCCACGACGACTGGCAAGGCGCTGATTTTCTTGCGTACCACAAGGATGGACAACAAACCTTAAAAGTCCAGCTCAAAGGACGCCTCACTATCGACAAGAAATACCAAGGCAAACAACTTTATATAGCTTTTAGGGTGAATGAAATCTGGTACCTCGTGCCTCACGATGAATTGGTCAAAGTTGTAGGCAAGACAACCTCTTGGCTTAGCACCGATTCATGGGCTAGGGGCAAGTACAGTAGCGGAAGCCCGTCAAAAGAGTTACTGAACAGACTCACTCGATACGCCCTGACCGAAAAAACAAACCTTTCAAGCTAAGCTAACGCTCAACTCCGGGGTACGTACCGCCGTCATACCGGCGAAAGCCGGAATCCGTTCTCAAGCGGTATGACGATACGTCGGCTTTAGATCTCCCCGTCATTAGCGGGAACCAATCAGAAAATAAAAAACAAAGGCAAAGCAAATGGATTCCGGCTTTCGCCGGAATGACGGCTGAAAAGCAAATCCACGACAGGGGGTAGATGCGATGGCCCGGACAAGGGGCTTTTCGAGCAGCGCCCGCAAGCGGTGGCTCGCCATGTTCTGATGATGCGGAAGGACTGACTCGCCACCTCCTACCAGGCGAAGTTCCCCGCTTCATCTAGCGGCGAGTGGGGGTTCCAGGCGACTTCCCAGTAATGTCCGTCCGGATCCTTGAAGTATCCTGAATGTCCACCCCAGAAGACATCCTGCGCATGCTTGACGATGGTTCCGCCTGCGCGTTCGGCTTCGGCTAACACCTTGGCGACGTCCTCGCGGGCGCGAACGTTGTACGCCAGGGTGAGCGCGCCGGTCGCCTCACCGCTTCCGGCCCGTGGCCCGATATCCTCGATGAGCTTGTCGCGGGGGTAGAGGGCGAAACCGATTCCGTTGAGCGTGAAGCAGACGATGGATTCGGCTAACTCCTCGCTCGCAACGCGCCAGCCGAGCGCCTCGTAGAAAGCGCGCGCACGCGGAAGGTCGTCTACGCCCAGGGTGACGATGCTGAGACGCTGGTCCATACCGTCTCCTTCCTGATGTCTAAATGCCGGTGGATTCGGCGGGGATCCTGACTTCGGCTAGACGCCGAGATACCTCATGCGGGTTTCCTGGTCTTCGAGCAGGTCGGCGGAGGCGCCTTCCCACTGGATGATGCCTTTTTCTATCAGGTAGGCGCGTTTGGTGATGCTGAGCGCCATGCGGAAGTTCTGCTCCACGAGCAGGATGGCGATGCCTTTCTTCTGGATCTCCACCAACACGTTCTCGATGGTCTCGACGTAGGCGGGCATCAGGCCCTCGGTGGGTTCGTCCACCATGATGAGTTTGGGTTCCGTGCCCAGACCCCGCGCCATGGTGAGCATCTGCTGCTCGCCGCCGCTCAACTGGTTCCCCTTGTTGTTGATGCGCTCCTTCAAGCGCGGGAAGAGGGAGAAAATCCAGTCGAGGTGCGTGTCCAGGTTCTTGGCGTTGTCTATGGGGATGCGGCTGATTTTGAGGTTCTCGAAAACGGTAAGGTTGGTGAACACCTGGCGATCCTCGGGAATCCATGAAATCCCCGCGAGCGAGACGGTATGCGCCTCGGCCTCGGTGATGTCGGTGCCCTCCATGGAGATTTTGCCGCTCTGGGGCGTCAAGAGTCCCATGACGGTCTTCATGGTGGTGGATTTTCCCGCCCCGTTCCTGCCGAGGAAAGCCACCGCCTCGCCTTCGTCCACCTTGAGGCTCAAGTCGTGAAGCACGTGGCTTAAGCCGTAAAACGTGTTGATGGATTCTACTTCGAGCATTATTCCCTCAGGTATACGCGCTGCACTTCTGCGTTCGCGCGGACTTCCTCCACCGTGCCCTCGGCGAGAAAGGCGCCGTTGTGCAGCACGGTGATCTTATCCGAAATGCCCAGCACCACCTCCATGTCGTGCTCCACGAGCACGATGGTGAGCGGGTCGGCCAGGCTTTTGATGAATTCGCCCGTCTGAATCGTTTCCTCCGGGCTCATGCCCGCCGTCGGCTCATCGAGCAGGAGCAGCTTGGGGTCGGTGGCGAGGGCGATCCCGATTTCGAGATAGCGCTGTTCGCCGTGCGCGAGCGTGCCGCCCAGCTCGTCGCGTTTATCCGTCATGTTGATGCGCTCGAGTATCTCGTCCGCCCTTTCAATCAACTCCTTGTGGTTTCCTATCGTCGACCACAGGTTGAATGTCATCTTCCGTGATTGCACGGCGATGCGGATGTTCTCCAGCACGCTCAGCTTTGGGAAGATGTTGGTGATCTGGTAGGTGCGGCCTATCCCCAGGTGGGATCGCTCATGAGCGGGGAATTTCGATACGTCTTCTCCATCGAAGAGCACCTGCCCGGACGTAGGCAACAGATCGCCCGCAATCATGTTGAAGAATGTCGTTTTCCCCGCGCCGTTCGGGCCGATGATGGAGCGCAACTCGCCGGCGTCGACCGAATAATTCACGGCGTCCACGGCGACGAGGGCGTCGAAATGCTTGCTCAGGCTTCTGGTTTCCAGGATAGGCATTTTTCTTTCCGTTATTCCGGGTCGGCGGCCGTCTCGGCCGCGGCTTGTTTCGCCAGATATTTCTTCTCGCGGTATTCGAGCGTCATGTTGCGGATGGTGCCCAGAATACCCGAGGGCACGAAGAGCACGATCAGAACGAAGATGCCGCCTACCCACGCTTCCCAATACTGGAATATGGCCAGGTATTTTACGAACTCCACGCTCATCAACTGCCTCAGGTACCAGTATATGAACGAGCCCACCGCAGGCCCCAGGAATGTGCCCGCACCACCGAAGAGGGTGATGATGACGATCTGCCCCGAGGTGATGAAGTGGATGTTCTCGATCGGCACGGTCTCGCCGTAAATGATCGCCAGCGCGCCCGCGACTCCCGAGATGGCCCCGCTCATCGTGAATGCCATGAGCCGGACTTTCGCCACGTTGTAGCCGCAGATGCGCGCGCGGTCTTCGTTTTCACGGATGGCTCTGAGCACGTGGCCGAACGGCGAGCGCAGTATCTGCCAGATGATAGCGATGAAGACGACGCTTAGAAAAAAGACGAAATAATAAGTGATGTTCGCGTCCATGATGCCCACGCGCAGGTTGATGGAGCCCAGCCGCATGTTTTCGAGGCCGCCCAGGCCGTCCGTTCCGCCGGTGAGGTCGTCGAACGTCTGTGCGGAGTAGTAGAAGATCATGCTGATGGAGAGGGTGACCATGGCGAAATACACGCCGCGCTTCGAACTGCAGATTGTGCCGATGAGCCAGGCGACGAAGGTGGAGACGATGACGCAGGTAATGAGCGAGATTTCCAGAGGCAACACCTTGAAGGCGCTGACCATCCAGTCGGGCGCGTAGGTGTCGGGTTTGATCCAGGCGTGCATGATGCCAACGGTGTAGCCGCCCACGCCGAAAAAGGCGCAATGGCCCAGGCTGAGCATACCGGTGTTGCCGAGCAGGATGTTGAAGGCGATGCCGAAGAGCGTGTAGATGAGAATCTGAATCATCAAAGGCGTGCTCGGCACGAAGCCGCGAATCTCCGCTAGAATCTCGGCGGATGCTTCCCAGTCGTTGTCTTCTAGCCAGATGATCGATTCGTTCAGGGCGCCGAAGAAAAACGGATACACCAGCAGGAGGCCAGCGAGTATCAGTATGCCGTAGTTGTCAAAGACTTCCGCGAGCCAGGCCCAGAATTCCTTGGGGGTGAATCGGTTTTTTGGAGCAGCAGAATCCACTTTAGAAATCTCTCCCGAGACGATAAGGATCTTTAATCAAAAGCGCCTTCCTGGCCGAACAACCCTCTTGGTCTCAAGAGAAGGATTACCGCCATCACGATGAAGAGCAGGATGTCGGACGCTTTTTCCCAGAAATCGGGGCCAATCACCGTGCCCGTCCAGTTTTGAACCACGTATTGGGTTCTGCCCACCAGGGGCGTGAGCGCCCATAGCTGGCCCAGAATCAACCCGCCGATCACCGGGCCGATAAAGCTCCCCATGCCGCCGACGACGACGACGATGAAGGTCTGCACCAGAATCAGTTCGCCCATGGTGGCGTCCACCGCGAACAGGGGCGCTATCATGACGCCGGAGAATCCGGCCAGGGCTATCCCTAAGCCGAACGTGAGCCGCCAGATACGCGAGACGTTGATGCCCAGCACCTTCACCATCGTGTTGTTGTTGGTTCCCGCGCGGATCATCATACCCAGGTTCGTCTTGTAGATGAGCACCCAGAGCAGGGCGACGAGAATCGCCGCGGTGATGATGGTGAAGCTTCTGTACGCCGTAATGTCGAGCGTGCCCGTCTTCAAGAGCGAGAACTGGAACATCGGCGGAATGTTGAAGGGCTTCCCCGGCCTGCCCCAGATGAGGCGGACGAAGTCCGGCAGGAAGATGGACATGCCGAACATGATGAGAACGCCCGAAAATCGCTCGTTTTCCGTATTGTATATATTGCTGATGACGTATTTCTCAAAGACCATCCCGATTCCGAACATGACGACGGGTACCATGGCGATTGCCAGGATGAAGCCCACGTTCGGTCCGAGAATCGGCGTGAAAATGAGGTTCGAGACCGTGTACCCCACGTACGCGCCAAGCATGTAGAAAGCGCCGTGTCCGAAATTGATGATGCCCATCAGGCCGAAGATGATCGAAAGGCCCAGAGCCAGCAGAACCCAGAAGGAACCCTGCACCAGCCCGAGAAACAGATGCTGGACGAATTCCGAAAACTCTACGCCGCCGCTTGGCAAAACACGCTCCTTGAGAACGGGGAAGTCGTAAGAGGGTCAATGTCTAGGATGAAACGGCCCCATTGTCAAACGCCGTGAGGAAAAGCCCGGGCGACCGGTTTTCCGGCCGCCCGGGCGGGCGTTTCCAAAGGCGCTTCCGTGCGCCGTTTCCTAGGCCCTTCTCTCGCTGGCGGGTTCTTTCAGGCCTTTCGCCTCGCAGGAGACGGTGTTGCCTTCGCCGCTGGAGGAGCCGATGACCTCGATGTGGTCGAATTTATCCTTCATCTCGGCCTTGGATTTTCCGCGCATCACGAACACTTCCGAGATGCAGACGTGGTCGCAGGGGCGAATCTGGCACTCGCCCTTGCTGTACTGGAATTTCTTGCCTTCGAGCACCTTCGCGAGCTTGAAGTGATCACGGCGCTTGTAGAGCTTGGTCTCTTTCGCCGTGTCCAGGATCAGACGCGTGAGGTCGTGGGCGAGCATTCCGTAGCTCGAGCATGGACGCTTGCGGCGCGCCAGGAACTTGTCGTTCAGCGCCTTGGCGGCCGGGTACTTGCTTCCGAGAGAGGGGTGCCACATCATCGCCGCGTTGAAGCCGTCATACGAACCGGGGCCTGCGGCCTCGGGCATCGTGATTTCGGTGGCGCCAAGGACGATCTTCACCTTCTTGTCGAGACCGGCTTCGCGCGCCTGCTTGACGAAGGCGACCTGGCGCTGTCCCCAGTTGAGCGCGTAGACGATGTCGGGCTTTTCTTTCAGGATTCTCGGGAACGTCGCGGAATAGTCCATCGAGGTCGGGAAGGGCACCCACGAGACGGAGCTGTTCGCGTTCCATGTGAGGTTGAAGTCCTTCGTCAGTTTGTTGAATGCCGGGATGAACATCTTGGGCCAGATGTAGTCGTCGAACACGCAGTGAATCTTTTTGCCTAAATTGTTCTTGGCGATATAGGTGAGCGAGCTCGCGCATAGCTGGTATGGCGTGGTGTTCGCTGTGAAGAACAGGGGCGACATCTTCTTCGCGTTCCCCGGGGTGGACATGATGTGCTGGGGGTAGTTCGCATAGATGATATTGCGCTTGCGGGAGAACTCGTTCAGGCGCACTTCTTCGGGGCCGACCATGGAGCCCGCAATGAAGTCGACCCGGTGGTTGTCAATCAGGTCGAGCGCGTGCGTGGTGGTCTGGTCCCATTTGAACTGGTCGTCGCGGAAGAGCAGCTTGACTTCGCGTCCGTCCACGCCGCCTTCCTTGTTGACGTCCTCGATGGCGATCTTGACGCCTTCCACCTGGTCGAAAGCCTCGGTGGCGTATGGGCCCGTCGTCGGGTGGATGGAACCCCATTTAATCGGCCGGGCGCCGAGACCCTCTCTCAGGAAGGGGGGCGCGGTCTGCGCGGCGACGATGCCGCCGATGAGGCCCGCACCTTTCAGGAATTTTCTTCTATCCAAACGACTCATGAATACTCCTCCTTGTGGTGATGAAATGACATGAAGACGCTTCATGCGCTGCTGCCAATACCCTTTTAATAATGATTCGATACGAGGATCATAGAATCTCGCTATTCCTGTGTCAACAAGTGGAAAAAGGGGTATTTTCAGCTTTATTGTTCGGGCAGTAAAAGTTAGGAGCGGGTGAAATCGGGAAGTTTTGACATTCCGGGGCGTGTGTGTTTCTTATGCCCGGCACGTGGGAAAAAGTTTTCCGCAACACGCCTTTTTAGAGCAATCATCAATCGAGGAGTATGAAAATGTTCAAGAAGATTCACCATGTGGGCCTCATCACGGACGACATGGAGCACACGACCAGGATGTTTCAGGAAAAACTCGGCTGCGAGCCGAACCGCGTGCAGGTGGCCGATACCGGCTGGGCGCATGCCACGTTCCTGCGGATGGGCGACGTGGAAATCGAGATCATGCAGCCCTATGACCCGGAGAACCTCTACACGAAGATGCTCGAGCGAAACGGCGGCCCCTGCCTCTCGCACATCGCGCTCTCGACGCCCGATACTGGCGCTGCGGGCAAGCATTTCACCGATTGCGGCGTCCAGTTCCTCCACGGCTTTGGTCCTGGCACCTACACCCCCAGAGGGTATGAAATCCTCTTTCTGCACCCCGATGAAACCGAGGGCATCGTCATACAGGTAGCCTCAGATGCCCCCGCTAAGGACTTGGGGTATTAAAGTCGTCTTTTAAGTTATCGGGATAGGTCGGTGAGGCAGAGGAGGAGCTGATGGTTCGCGCGGCGAAGCGCTGCGCGCCGCCTCACACGCCGAGGTAGTATTTCTTCACGAGTTCGTGGCCGACCAAGGCTTCGGTGTTCTCGCCCGCGAAGGCTATCTCTCCGTGGACGATGATGTAGCCCCTGTCGGCTATCTTGACCGCCTGATTGAAGTTCTGCTCGGCCATGAGGACGGTGAGCTGGTATTCTTCTTTCAGTTCCCGGATCTTGGAGATCACCCGGCTCACGAGGATGGGCGCCAGGCCGACGGAGGGTTCATCCACCAGGAGCACTTTGGGTGCGGACATGAGCGCGCGTGCCACGGCCAGCATCTGCTGCTCGCCCCCGCTCATGCTGCCCGCGAGCTGGTTCTTGCGCTCGGCGAGGACCGGGAAGGCTTCGAAGGAGAAGGCGAGGTTGCGGTCGATGCCGCGGCGGGCCTCTTCGCGGTAGGCGCCCAGGAGAAGGTTTTCCTCCACTGTGAGGCGCGGGAACAGGCGCCTGCCCTCGGGCACGAGTGCGACGCCCAGGTTCACGATCTCCTCGGGTTTCTTGCCCGCCAGATCGATCCGCTCGCCGTCGGCTTCTAAGTAAATCGCGCCCTCATCGGGCTGGACCATGCCCATAATGCACTTGATGAGCGTGCTCTTGCCGTTGCCGTTGGTGCCGAGCAGCACCACGGTCTCCCCGTCGTTCACCTCGATGGAGACCCCGTGCAGCACGCGCACGGCGCCGTAGCCAGCGGATACGTTGTCGACGACGATGCTATGCGCCAAGGTAGGCCCTTTCCACGTCCTTGTTGTTGACGATCTCATCGGGCGTCCCCTCGGCTATCTTTTCCCCGGCGTCGAGGACGACGATGCGCTCCGAGAAGTTCATGACCGCCCGCATGATGTGCTCGATCATGATGACCGTGAGGCCCTCCTCGTTCAGACGCACGAGGATTTCGAGAATGTCGTCCACCTCGGTGTTGGAGAGGCCGGCCATGGCCTCGTCCGATATGAGGAGCCTCGGCTTGGCCGCCATGGCGCGGGCGAGTTCGAGCTTGCGCAGTTCGATCTGGGTGAGTCCCCCGGTTCGCACGTCGGCCTTGTCCGCCATGCTCATTATCTCGAGTATTTCCATGGCCTCGTCACGCAGTTCCACTCCGTGGGAGTGCTGGTGGGCGGCGTATTCGAGCGGGATGCAGAGGTTTTCGAGCACCGTCATGCTGACGAACGGCTTTGGAATCTGAAAGCTGCGGGCGATGCCCAGGCGGGTTCGCTGGTAGGCGGGTATCCTGGTGATGTCCCGTCCGGCGAAGACGATGTTACCTTCGTCGTTGTTGAGAGCGCCCGAGATGCAGTTGATCATGGTTGTCTTGCCCGAGCCGTTGGGACCGATGAGGCCGAAGCGCTCGTTTTCCTTCACGTGCAGGTCCACTTTGGTGAGCGCGCTGAATCCGCCGAATCGCTTGGTGACGCCGTGTACGTCGAGGAGATTCTCGCTCATCACGCCTCCTTGCCCACGAAGCGCGCGCGAATCTTGCCGAACAGGCCCACGAGGCCGTCGGGTGCGAACACCACGAAGCCAACGAGCAGGCTGCCCACGATGAGCAGGTTCATCTCGGCGGAGAGGGTGACGGTGGCTATCTGCTGGGCAGTGCCGACCAGAACCGCGCCGACCAGCGGACCCAGCCAAGAGGTAGTGCCGCCGATCATGGGCATGGCGAGGCTGTTCACAGCGTAGTCCAGGTGAAAGGCCGATGTGGGTTCGATGTAGACGACGAAATAGGAAAACGGCGCGCCCGCGATTCCCATCAGCGCCCCGCTCACCGTGGTGGCGAACAGCTTGATTTTGAGAATGGGCACGCCCATGCACTCGGCCGCTTCTTCGTTGTCGCGGATGGCGGCCATTCCCCGCCCGACCCAGGATTTCTCGATGAGCCAGGCGACGGCCACGGCGACCACGGCGAGCGCCGCCATGACGAAGAAGAGGAACTCGTCGTAGTTCGAGAACAGCGGCACGCTCCTTGGTTTCAGGATGGCCGTGCCCGCGCCGCCGCCCACGTAGTCCCAGTTCGAGACGACCATCTGGAGCACGACGGCCAGCGCGAGGGTGGCGATGGAGAAGAACACGCCCCTGAGCCTCAAGGTCAGGTAGCCGATTCCGAGTCCCAGGAGGCCCGAGACGATGCCTCCCGAGATGAGCAGCACGTAGAGGGGTGGCTTCCAGGTCTTGATAAGCGCCACGGCGGTATAGGCGCCCATGGCGAAGAACGCCGCCGTGCCGAAATTCACATATCCGGTGTAGCCTCCCAGGATGTTCCAGGCGGTGGCCAGGACGACGTACTGCAAGACGACGTAGGCCGCCTTGTAGTAGAAGCGGTTCTCCATCTGGGTCGTGATGAGGAATGCCCCGACTACGAGTACGGCGGCCACGATCAGGAAGAGCCTCTTTTCGTTACTCAAGGGCTACCTCCCGAAGAGGCCGGACGGCCGGACCGCCAGGCAGATGAGCAGAATGCCGAACGAGACGGCCAGCGCCCAGGATGGGCCGAAGAACGAAGAGGTGAAGCTCTCCGCGACGCCCAGGATGAGCGCGCCCACGAGCGTGCCCGTCATGCTGCCCAGCCCGCCGAGGACGGTGACCGCGAACACGCGGCCGATGTATTCGCGTCCGATTGTCGGCTCGACCGGGCCGATGATGATGAGCAAAGAGCCCGCGATCACGGCGGTGGCGATGCCGATGCCGAAGGCGACCGTCTTGATGCGAATCGGGTCGACCCCCATGAGCTGCACCGCGAGGCTATCCTGCGCGACGCCCATGATGGCGCGCCCGAAAAACGTTTTTGTGAGAAACAGGTACAGGACAGTGGAGAGTATCCCCCCCACGAGGAAGGGCACGAACAGCCGGTAGGCGATTCCCACAGCACCGATGGAGGTGGACTTGCCGATGTAGAACGCGCGGACGAGGCGGTAGTCCACCCCGAAGGTGATGATGAGTATGACCTCGATGAGGAAAAAGAGTCCGAAGAAAAACACCAGTCCGCGCAGGGATTCCGCCCCCGTCTTCTCGAAGCTGTTGTAGTAGATTTTGTAGACCGCGACGCCCACGAAATAGGCGGGAACCGCAAAGATAAGGCCCGCGAGCACCGGGTCGAACCCGAAGTGCTCGTTCGCGTAGAAAGTCAGGTAGGAGCCGAAGAGAATGAACGCCGGATGGGCGATGTTCACGACGTCCAGCAAACCGAATGAGAGCGAAAGACCGGCGCTTAACGCGGCGTAAAAGCCTCCCAGCAGGAGGCCCGCGACGAGTGCGTTCAACAAGAATTCAAAGCTGAGCATGGATGCGCTCCTGCGACGAGCCGGACGCGGACCGGGGGGAGAGGTCTCCCCCCGGTCGCAGTTTTATGTCCGGTTCGTTACTTGCCTTTCGCGTATGGATAGATGAGGTTTCCGGACTTGAAGTCCTCGGGATACAGCACGATCATCTTGCCGGGTTTGCTGAACTCGCTCATCTTGTTGCTCTTGATGTTCTGCAGCTGCACCTGGAACGTCCGGGAGGTCGCCCACTCGCCGTTCTTGCCGAACTTCACGTTTCCGACCACGGTGGAATGGGTGTTGTTGCGGATGTAGGCGCCGACCTTCGCCTGGTCGAAGCTCTTGGTGGCCTCGATCGCATTTCCGAGCAACTGCACGTAGGCGTATGCGAACGGCGGCAGGTAGTAGCCCAGCGGGTCGAGTTTCTGCTTGGGCGCTTCTTTCTGGTATTTCGCCAGGAAGGCCTCGATGCCGGGGAACTTCAGGGTCTTCTCCGGCGCCCAGAACCAGTAGTTCGTGATGCCGTTCAGCAGTTTGCCGAGGTTCATCTGGATGGCGGTGTATTGAAGTCCCACCATGCCGCCGCCGAAGAGCTTGGGTTCGAGGCCGATCTCATGCGCGGCCTTCACGATGCCCACCGAACCGCCCGGGTAGGAACCCACGTAGAAGAGGTCCGGGTTCGCTGCCTTGACCGCGCGCAGAATCGGCGTGAAGTCGGACGTGCCGGGGAAGGGGTAGCGTTGGTCGTAGACGACCTTCAATCCGTATTTCTTCGCGTTCCGGCGGGCGCCGGCCACGGCGTTGCGCGCGAACTCGGAATCTGCCGAGAGCAGCGCAATCGTCTTGGGTTGGGGCTTTTGCTTCTTGGCGAGTTCGAAGAAGCCGCGCGACCAGTCCACTATCGGGTCGGGGCCTGCCGGCATGATCTGGAAGTAGTTGTTGTATTTGAACTTCGCGTTCGCATCCAGGCCGAACAGCCCCATGAACACCATGCCCCGCTCCATCGCGATGGGCAGCGCGGGAACGATGAGGTTCGTCCCGTAGCCGGAGACGATAAAGTCCACCTTGTCCACATCAAGGAGTTTGGCGTAGATACCCGGAACGTTGGCGGGTTTGGTCTGATCATCGTAATAGACCAGCTTGACTTTGCGGCCCAGCAATCCGCCCTTGGCGTTCACGTCGTCGCGCCAGATCTGCATGGCCAGCAGCGCCGCCTTGCCGGCGGGGCCGAGCGGTCCGGTCAGCGCCATGCTGAATCCAATCTTCACTTCTTTGGCCGCCTGCGCCGCGGGCGTGAAGGCGATGCTCACGGCGAGGAGCAGCGCAAATCCGAGAATGACGTGCCTGATTATCCTGCCCATTTTTTTCTCCCTCTCGATTTTATCCATAGAGTTTCGGTTTCGAGACGCTGCGCCGCAAACGTGTCTGCGGCAATACATTCATACTTACTTATTTTGAGGTAGCGAAATTTATCATAATACGCCTAGGCTTACAATAACTTGAAAATCTTAAAGGGATTTCAGGGCGAAAAGCGCTGGACAATGGCTTTTGTATGCGCTCGAATTTCTGGTGCTCGGTTCTGTTTCCAATCTGCCAGCAATTTTCCATAGGCGCAGGCAATGAATTTCACCTCGTCTTCCATTATATTTTTTGTAAAAATTTTAATTTCCTCCTTGTGTTGAAATTTCATTTTTTTGTCGATGGGTCTGCCATCTTTTGGCCAACACTCAGGTTCTGCATAAATATAGAATAGGGTGGCCTTTCGGCCTTCGTATTTGCCCCCCGGTTGGATTTGCGTTCTCAAAGCAAAGGCGTGTTTGACGAGTTGAGCCGAGTCTAGATGTTTATAGCGTCTTACGTTGTTGTGAAGTTTGTCTCTTACGTTCTCGTAACCCTTCATGCGCTCGCCCCATACCCGCCTCCAATACGCACTAGAAAAAGAGGCTTTCTTGTTTCCTCGAAAAGGCTCAAACCTTTTGGACTCGATACCGATGAGCTCAGATGGCGTGATAACCAGGGCATCCAGAACGGGATGCCGACCGCCACGCCAAGGGAAGCGGACAGTTTCTTCAAGAGCCAATGAAACCGGTGGCCATTTCCTTTGGTCACATTCAGGAAGGAGGGGCAGATCATGCGCTCGATTGAGAAAGAACCCAAAGGTATTGGCCGCGAGCGCGGCGGAGGATTCCGGGCTGTCAATCTTCCTGCTATCTATCTCATTGCCTGGTGCGGCTTTGAAGATTTTTTCGATTTCTTCATACGGAACGCCGGGCAGCCATCTTTTGGAATTGTTGGTTGTTGTCAATTCGGCCGTCTCCTAAGTTGGTGGGATTGCCACATGCAATCCTACCCTTATCGGTATATACCGATAAACGACGTTTTTATTCACCAAAATATGAAAAAATCGAGAGATTCGTTGGCTTTACGCCTTTACCTTCTCGTTGGTGAGATGCGAAATAGCTGAAGCGAGGATCTCAGCGCCCTTCACCATGTCGTCGAAATGCGTGAATTCCTCGGGCGTATGCGAGAGCCCTCCCACCGAGGGGATGAACACCATGCCCATCGGGCATATCGCCGCCATGCGGCAGGCGTCGTGAACTCCCCCGCTCGACAGTGTGAGCGCGGCGTGTCCCGTTTCTTTGGAGGCGCGGCGGAGCGCCTTTTGAATGTTGTTGGACGCGGGGCAGACGGCCAGTTTCTTCACGTCGGAGAGGCGGCCCTGTACGCCTCGCTCCTTCTTGATGGCGGCGAGTGTTTTTTCCATTCGCGCGAGGGTGCGATCCATTACCGCCTGGCTTCTGCTTCTGAGGTCGAAGGAAAGTCTCGCCCCTCCTGGCACGATGGATACCCATCCCGGGAGCGCCTCCATCTCGCCGAAGGTGATTGTTACGCGCTGGGAATCGGGCGCGCGGTTCACGATGTTCTCCATGCGCACCATGAAGTCCGCCGCCGCGATGCCGGCGTCCTTGCGGTATGGCATGGGTTGTCCGCCCGAGTGCGCCGTGACGCCCGTGAAATGAACCTCGCCTCTCGTGTATCCCACCACCCTGTCGACGATGCCGATGGGTATCTCGGCTGTTTCGAGTACAGGGCCCTGTTCGATATGAAGTTCCAGAAACGCCTTGAGCGAGTCGTTTTTAATCCGGCACGAACGTACGCGCGCAGGATTCCCGCCCACTCCCTCGATTGCCTCGTACAGTGATTTTCCCGTGGGCGGATGCTCCGTGTTCTTCAAATCCTTCACGCCCACGACACCCGTGGCGACGCTGCTGCCGAACACCGTCATCCCGCAAGCGGATTCTTCTCCCACGAAGGCCACTATCTCGATGGGATGATCATGGGCGATTCCCGTCTCGTCGATGCGCCGGAACGCTTCGAGAGCGGTGAGCACGCCGGCGGGACCGTCGAAGCGTCCGCCCGGGCTTTGGGAATCGAGATGCGAGCCGGCCATCACCGCGGGGAGTCCGCGCACGCGGCCCTCTTTTCTGCCGTAGAGATTCCCCACGGCGTCGACCCGCGTCTCGAGGCCCGCATCCTTCATCCAGCCCTCGGCGAGGTCGCGCACCTCGTTGTAGACCGGCGTGAAGGCCACGCGGTCGAGACCCGTTTTTCCGTATTTGCCGATTTTCGCCTGCGCGTTGAACTCACGCCTCATGCGGGCGCGGTTCGCGCGGAGGGGGAACGTGTCATTCGAGGGCATCAAGCGGCCTCCTTGGAAAACAAAACTGGACTAAAAGAGATCCGTAGGCACGGGCACTTCTTCGTAGTCTTCGGGTTGCAGCGGGTTTTCCGGCACAATCTCCAGCATCTCGAAATAGTGATAGGTTTGCCGTAAATGCTGGAAGGCGTGCCCGAGCGAGAGAATCATCAACTCATGGACGGTGATGGGCCCCATATAGCTCGACACTTTTTTGGCGAGCGCCTCGCCGCCGTCGGTCAGGAAATCGGTGAGCTTGGCCTGTATCTCATCCCCGTAGGCGCATATATCTTCGTTGGTATCATAATCGTTCGCCATCGTTTCATACCGCCGCACCATATCTTCTGTGTACTCTCCTGATGCGTGAGTCTGCATCACGAGGTCCGGGCGCTCGAAGCTGTGCCATGTGAGCTGGCGAAGCGTGCGGGGTCTGCCGGGGGTTACCCAGTCGAGCGTTTCGTATGGAATCTGGCGGATCACGCGGCGTAAGGCGTCAAAGACCATCTCGAAATAATGGAGAATTTGTTCAGACGAAAGGGGGCCTGCGCCTGCCTGTTCGATGTCAAAGGCTTCGCGAAGCGCATCCACGTCGTAGCCCACCACTACGTTCTCGCCGCGTACGGCGACGGGCAGGGCCTTGATGCCGAGCGCCTTCAGTTCCGCCTGGGCCTCGGTGTCGTTCGTGCAGTCTCTGTTGATGACTTCCAGACCGCTGGACGAGAGAAACTCTCTCGTAAGGGCGCAGGTGTATCAGCCGTGCCGCGTGTAGACTTTGACAGCTTCCATCGCTTTTCTCCCCGATGAACACGAAGGTGATTTATGTCGATGCGTGAAGCATACCAAAACGGGCAGGATGATAAAAACTGCCTCGGGGGCTTTGGTGAACAAGCCCGCGTGTTTTACTATCCCGGAAGTTGAGGTGCGCTCGGTTTGAAGTGTTGACCTTGAACAGGGGTACTCCAATGCCTAGATGGTTCGTCAAGGGTGATGTCGACGGCTTCTTCGGCCTGTGGATGGACAACCTCATCAATCTTCTTCTCATCGTGGGTTTCTTAAAAGGACTGCTGGGATTTCCAGATTCACTCATCTTTGGCAGTGTGCTGCCCGCAGCGGCGTTGAGCCTTCTGGGCGGTAATCTTTTCTACACCTGGCAGGCGCGCCGTCTGGCCAAGCGCGAAGGCCGCGACGATGTGACCGCCATGCCTTACGGCCTCAACACGGTGACGCTTTTCGCGTTCATCTTTTTCGTCATGTTGCCCGTGAAACTCAAGACCGGAAGCGCCGAATCGGCCTGGCAGGCGGGTCTGGCGGCCTGTTTCGTGAGCGGGGTGATCGAGACCGCAGGCTCGCTGGTGGGTGAACGTATCAGGCGAGTCGCGCCGAGGGCCGCTTTGCTCTCTGCTCTGGGGGGCATTGCGCTAACGTTCATCTCCATGGATTTCGCGTTCAGGATATGGGAAAACCCGCTCCTCGCCATGGTGCCTCTGGGAATTATCCTGGTTCATTATTTTGGCGGATTCAGATTTCCCTTCGGTGTGCCGGGGGGACTCGTGGCGGTTGCGGTGGGAGTGGTTTTATCCGCCGTATTCAAGGGTTTTCCGGGGGGAATTCCCGCGCCTGTGGGACTGGCGCTTCCATCCTCCGCCCTTGGCCCTTTATCCGACGCGCTTTTCGGTCCGCTGGCATGGGACTACCTCGCGGTTTCCATCCCCATGGGCCTGATGACGCTGGTGGGCAGCCTGATGTGCCTGGAGAGCGCAGCCGCAGCCGGCGACAGTTACGACACTGGTAGTTCCCTGGCGGTGAACGGAGCAGGCTCGCTTCTCGCGGCGTGTCTGGGTAGTTGTTTCCCGACGACCATATATATCGGACATCCGGCCTGGAAGAAGGTCGGGGCGCGCGCTGGCTACAGCGCATTGAACGGAATCGTGATGACGATTCTTTGCTTCACCGGCTCGATAGCGGCGCTTTCAAAAATCATTCCGGGCGAGGCGCTCTTCGCCCTCATGCTCTGGATCGGAGTGATGATGCTCACCCAGGCTTTCCAGGCTGTGCCAAAGAGCCACGGACCGGCCGTGGCCATCGGCCTGATACCCGCCATCGCCGCTTGGGGCTTGCTGATGGTGGAATCCTCACTCAGAGGAGCGGGTACGAACTTGTGGAAAGTAGGGCAGGACGCGTTCGCCAAGGCTGGATTTCACCTTGTGGGGATGGTCACCTTGGAACGCGGTTTTCTTTTTACGTCTATCATCTTGACGGCTATCGTGGCGAAGCTGATCGACAAGGAACCGAAGCAGGCGGGAGGATGGGCGCTGGCCGGCGCGGTATTGAGCTGGCTCGGGGTAATTCATGCCTGGCGAATCACACCCGGAGGCGTCGTCAGCTTCTTCGGCTGGGGAGCGGCGCCCGGGATAGCTGTAGGATATTTGCTCATAGCGGTCTTGTTTTTCTTGTTCGGGCTGAAACCATTGGATAAGGTAACATCTTGAGCGGACTGGTTCGCGTTCGTTAAGGGAGAGACGCTTTTCGCCGTCTGGAGAGGATATAAAGATGCAAAATGAGTCGGTGTTTGATTTGGTATCCATCGGGGGGGGAGTCGGCGGTCTGGTAGCGTCCGTTGGGGCTGCCCAACTGGGGGCTAAAGCCGCGCTCGTGGAGAAAGCGAAGCTCGGCGGGGATTGCCTGAACTATGGATGCGTGCCTTCGAAAGGACTGATTCGCTCGGCTCGCCTGGCGGCGCAGGCGCGCTTGATGCCCGAATTCGGGATTGACGTAAGCGATGTGCGGGTCGATTTTCCCCGCGTCATGAAGCGTATGAAGGCGGCCCAGGCCCACATCGGCGAGCACGACGCGCCCGAGCGTTTCGAAGGAATGGGAATCGAGGTGATCTTCGGAGATGGCGCTTTCACCGGTCCCGATACGTTTCAGATTGGGGACAGAACCCTGCGGGCCAAGCGGTTTTTACTGTCCATGGGGAGTTCTCCTTTCGTGCCGCCCATAGCCGGTCTCGAAAGCGTGCCCTATCTCACGAACGAAACCGTTTTCGACTTGGAAGAATTGCCGAGACGCCTGGTGGTGTTGGGAGCGGGACCGATAGGTCTGGAACTGTCACAGGCGTTTCAGCAACTCGGCGCCGATGTGGAAGTGCTGCAAAGCGCGCCGAAGCTCTTGCCGAGGCTCGATATGGAAATGGCCGAAATTCTTTCGGATTCGTTGACGGAGTCCGGCATGAAACTCCATTTCAATGTGAACACGCAAAGAGTCGAGAAGCGAGGGGAAGGAATTTTTTTAGAGGCCGATACGCCATCGGGGAAAAGAGAGTGGGTGTGCGATCAACTGCTCATCGCGACTGGCCGATCGCCCAACGTGGGTGGAATGGATTTGGAGAAGGCGGGCGTAAATTATACCCAACGCGGTGTGGAGACGAATGAATATCTTCAAACCGCGAATCCGCGCATCTTCGCCGCCGGTGACATCCGGGGGCAGTTTCTCTTCACCCATATGGCAGAGTATGAAGCAGGCGTGGCGCTCAGGAACATGCTTTTCAGCGCGCCGTTCGGGATTCCGCTCCCGTTTCTCAAAAAAAAGACGAACTATGATGCCGTGCCCTGGACAATCTACACCACGCCCGAGGCGGCGCACGTCGGCTTGAGCGAAGCTGACGCCGAAGCTGCCTTGGGGGCGAATCGCGTACAAGTTTTTCGCTTTCCGATGAGCCGGGTGGACCGAGCCGTCCTGGACGGGGAAACCGAAGGCATATGCAAGGTGGTGTGTGACGAGAAGGGCAGGCTCGTGGGGGCTGATTTGGTCGGGCCTGCAGCGGGAGAGATATTGCACGAGTTCGTACTGGCCGTCCGGAAGAAGATGCACATCAAAGAAGTGGTGGATACGGTTCACGTGTATCCTACGCTGGCGCAGGTGAATAAAAGGGTGGCGGGGAGATTTTATGCCGAAAAGCTTTTTACCCCGTCCTTCAGGAAGAAAATGCAGCGTCTGTTCGGGCTTAAGGGTAGTTTGGAAGTGACCGACCCCGCAGAACGCAACGGGCACGGCGCGGAGAAATAGAGCCGCTAAACGCCGAAGTCCTTGATTTTCACCTCATCCAGACCCAGGGCGTGACCGATTTCGTGCAATAGTAAATTGCCTATTTTTTCTCGGTAGCGCCTCGGGACTCGCCTGCATTCGCTTTTGACGACCGATGCGTATATCTCAATCGCGTTCAGGCGAGGAATCCACACGGCCACGGGATAGCTCCCCACTGCGCGTACGATTTCGGGAGGCGGGAGTGCCAGCAGCCGAACGGGGATGCCCCGGGCTTCGATTTCACGCGCCATCTGCGGATGGATATCCTCCTTCATGACGTCGTCGAGGATTTGTTCCATGAACAGAATTTCCTCTTCAGACACTTCCGGGAAGAAAGACTCCATAAACTCGACGAGGGCCGCTTCGTCTTCGGGAATCTCGGGTTCTTTGGGAGGGAAGAGGGCTTCTCTGTATTCGGAGAGTCTGGCGCTTCCCATGACGACGAAGAAGATGATCGCTCCGAGCGCGATGACGCCTGCAAACCATGCCAGACCGATGAGGGGTTTGATGTAGGGTTTCCACCACCAGTATTGCAAGAAATTCCAGTCACCCACGAGATTCGCCATCAAGAAGATATCCAAAAGATAATTCGGGGAGGGTTGCTTATGGATGACGGTGGAGACGCTCGATTCAGAGGGTTCTGGGAGCGTGATTACCCGTCATGAAAGTTCAAGCTGTCGCTTTTGCCCCTGGGAGGTTCGCTTAACCCTCAAGACTCATGAGCATGGGTTCTTCCAACGCGTCGGCCACCCACCGCAGGAATTTGACGCCATCCGCCCCGTCTATCACGCGGTGATCATAAGAAACCATCAGCGGGAGCATCAGGCGCGGTTCGAATTTTTCCTCGGCTTTCGCCCAAACCGGCTCCATGCGTGCTCGGGAGACGCCGAGAATCGCGACTTCGGGCCAGTTCACTATCGGGGTGAAATACGTGCCGCCAAAGCCGCCGAGGTTCGTGATGGTGATGGAACCGCCCTGCATGTCATCCGGGGCAAGTTTTCGTGAGCGAGCGCGCTCTGCGGCTTCGCCCAGTTCCACCGACAACTCGATGATGTTCTTCTTGTCCACATCGCGAATTACCGGAACGAGCAAACCATTTTCGGTGTCCACGGCAACACCTACATGAACATAGTTTTTGTAGATGATCTCTTCGGTTGCCGTGTCTACACTCGCGTTGAATTGCGGGAAGACCTTAAGAGCAGAAGCGATGACTTTCAGGAGGATGGCGGTTACGGTGAGTTTGCCGCCGGCAGCTTCCGCTTTCGGAGTGAATTTTCTTCTTAAAACATCGAGTTCGGAAATGTCGGCTTTTTCGCATTGAGTCACATGAGGGATGCTTGTCCAGGCACGGGTGAGATTCACAGACGTCGCACGCCTGATCCCCGACATGGGTTTGCGTTCAATCGCACCCCATCGGGTGAGGTCAGGCAGTTGAACAGGTACGCTCATCAGTGCGGGAGCAGGCGCATCCGGGACGGCGGAGCCCCCTTGCGCCGCCACGAATTCCCTGACGTCTTGTGCAGATATCCTGCCTCCAATCCCGCTGCCTGTCACATTGCTTAGGTCGACGCCCGCCTCGCGAGCGATTCTGCGTACAGAGGGCGCTGCAGGAGCGGGCTCTTTTGTGAGCTTTGGCGATAAATTTTCGGTAGTCTCAGGCGCAGGCGCCTCGGGCGGGTCCTCTGCGGCTTCCGTCACCGGGGCATCTTCGCCCATTGTCTCTAAAGAAGGTGCGGGTTCGTCTATCAGCAAGGGCTGGGTTTCTTCCGGGTCGTTCCGCTCACCGGTGTCTGTCGAAATTTCCTCGAAAATCTCCTTGTTACGCGTAGGCTCCATGCCCGCATCGTTTTCTTCGATGATAAGAATGGTTTCTCCCACCTCGGCGTCGTCACCGGGTTTGAGATGAATTTCCGTTATTTTGCCCCCGACGGATGAGGGAACTTCGATGAGCGCCTTGTCGGTTTCAACCTCGATGACCGATTGATCCACCGCTATGGTTTCACCCACGTTCACCAATACGGCAATCACTTTTCCGGACGTGATGTTTTCCCCGAGTTCGGGGAGTTTGAGTTCAATGGTCATGGAACTCCCTCGGGATCTGTATCAGGAAATCATCGGGTTGTTTTTTTCGGGGTCGATTTCCAGGTCTTTCATCGCTTTGTTCACGAGTTCGGGGTATATCTTCTTGTCCCGCACAAGACTGTACAATGTAGCGAGCACGATATAGCGCGCGTCGATTTCAAAGAAATCCCTAAGCGAAGCTCTCGATTCGCTTCTTCCGAAGCCCTCGGTACCCAAAGATATCATTGGTTTGGGAACCCATTTCGAAATCGAATCGGGCGTGGCCTTCACATAATCCGAGGCGGCCACACAAACGCCCGGCGCACGCGCGAGGCATTGCGTCACGTAGGGAGTTTTCGGTGCGCTATCCGGATGAAGCATGTTCCATCGCTCGACTTCGAGAGCGTCTCGCCGGAGTTCCTTGTAACTCGTGACGCTCCAGACATCTGCGGCAATCGAATAGCGTGTCTCCAGGATTTCCTTCGCTTTAAGCACTTCGTTCATAATGGTGCCACTGCCCAACAACTGCGCTTTGAGGCCCGAGTCCATCTCCGAGCGCTTGAAGAGATACATACCCTTCAATATGCCGTCCTGTGCTCCCTCCGGCATGGGCGGCATGGGATAGTTTTCGTTGTAGGCGGTGAGGTAATAGAAGATTTTCTCCTGCTCGTGATACATCCTGCGAATGCCGTCCTGAATAATCACAGCCATCTCGTATGCGAAAGCCGGGTCGTATGTAAGAAGATTGGGCACCGGATAAGCCAGATGGTGGCTGTTGCCGTCCTGGTGCTGGAGTCCTTCCCCATTCAGTGTGGTTCTGCCGGCTGTCCCACCGATCAGGAAGCCGCGGGCGCACATGTCCGCCGCTGCCCATATCAGGTCGCCGATGCGCTGAAAGCCGAACATCGAATAGTAAATGTAGAACGGGATGGTGTTCACGCTATGGGTGGCATAGGCGGTTCCGGCAGCGATGAAAGAAGCCATCGAACCCGCCTCGGTGATTCCTTCTTCGAGAATTTGTCCGTCTTGCGCTTCTTTGTAGTAAAGGAGACTGTCACGGTCGACGGGCTCATACAACTGCCCGGCGTGGGAGTATATCCCGATTTGCCGGAACAATGATTCCATGCCGAACGTTCTGGCCTCATCGGGTACGATGGGTACAATGAGTTTGCCCAATCCCTCATCCCGGAGCAGCTTGCTCAGGATTCTGACGAATACCATGGTTGTCGATACTTCACGCCCATCCGTGCCTTGCCAGAATTCTTCGAATAACGCGTCTGGTGGCGGTTTGAGCGGCGTGGAAACGTTCCGCCTCGTGGGGACATACCCGCCGAGTTTGTCCCGCTTTTCCTTGAGATATTGGATTTCGGGGCTATCTTCCGTCGGCCGGTAAAACGGCGCTTCGGCGATTTCTTCATCGGATATGGGAATCTCGAATCGCGAGCGGAATTCCTTGAGTTCATCCTCGTTGAGTTTTTTCTGCTGGTGGGTGACGTTCCTGCCTTCGCCCCCTTCGCCCAAGCCATAGCCTTTCACCGTTTTGGCCAGAATGACCGTGGGGCGGTCCTTACACTTCATGGCGGCCTGGTAGGCTGCGAACACTTTTTCGGGGTCGTGTCCCCCGCGTCGCATTCTGTGGAGTTGAACGTCGGTCATCATGTCGGCCATCGCCTCTAACCGAGGGTCGCCGCTGAAGAAGTGCTCACGCACGTAATCACCTTTTCTGAGCGTCTCGACGCTGTATTTCTGGTACTGACCATCGACCGTCTCGTTCATTCGCTGGAGCAGGACACCCTCGTCATCCATCGCGATGAGCGGATCCCAGTCATCCCCCCAGATAACCTTGATGACGTTCCATCGCGCGCCCCGGAAGGCGGCCTCGAGTTCCTGGATGATTTTCCCGTTGCCGCGCACCGGGCCGTCGAGGCGCTGAAGATTGCAGTTGATGACGAAAATCAGATTATCGAGTTTTTCCCGAGCGGCCAGGGTGATGGCGCCCAGCGATTCTGGCTCGTCCATCTCACCGTCGCCTAGAAACGCCCATACCTTCTGGCCCGTTGCGGGCTTGAGGCCGCGATCTTCCAAATAGTGCAGATAGCGTGCCTGGTATATCGCCATCAGGGGAGAGAGGCCCATCGATACGGTGGGAAATTCCCAGAAATCGGGCATCAGCCAGGGATGTGGGTAGGAGGAGAGGCCGCCGCCCTTTTTAAGCTCTCGCCGGAAGTTCTCGAGGTTTCTCTCCGTCAGGCGCCCTTCGAGAAATGCCCTGGCGTAAATGCCGGGTGCGCTGTGGCCCTGGAAGTAGACGATGTCGCCACCGCTGGGATGGTTCTTTCCCCGGAAGAAGTGGTTGAACCCGATTTCCAGCAGCGTAGCGGCCGAGGCGTATGTAGAGATGTGTCCGCCGATGGAGGGGTCCTCGGCATTGGCGCGCACCACCATGGCCATCGCGTTCCAGCGTACGAGGCTCTTGATGCGTCGCTCAATCCCCCGATCTCCAGGAAATGAGGGCTGTTTTTCCAGCGGTATGGTGTTGATATACGGCGTATTCGCCGAAAATGGACGGACGACGCCCGCGCGCACCGCATGAACCTGCAAATGACGAAGGAGGGTTTTCGTCCGCTCGGGACCCCTGGTTTGCAGGACGTAGTCGAGCGATTCCAGCCACTCGTCGGTTTCTACCTTGTCGAGTTCCGTTTCATCCGCCGAAGTGGGCGCGCTCGCAGAGTCGGGCAGAAACTTCGAATCGTCGGGACCGTCCTGTTGCGCTCCATTCGTCGATAGGGACGAGCCGTTCTCTCCTACCGGTACTTCCCCAATGTCCTGAGGATTCGTCTCCATATATGGCGCATCTCCAATGGCAGCGTAGATATGGTATGAATATACCACGTTCGGTCCTTGAACGGAAAGCCGTGAGCAAATGCGCGGGGTGCTCCGGTGTAGAATCAGCGGCATTCTCGGCCTCATTCGGGCTGGGAATTTTCAGAAAAACACACCAGTTTTTTTATTGATAAACATCATGAATTTATCGAAAAACCCCGTGAATTTATCGATATTTTCGGAAATTCAGTCCTGGTTCGACAGGACGGTTCGCAATCCGATTCCGGCGCGCTCGCAGGCCTGCGTCATGACGGCAAATGCGGACAATTGCGTGGTTAAAAACCGACCGGGGAGGGACAAGCCCGTGCGGTGGAGGGAGGTTCCCGGAGAGGCGCGCGCCTGCGTGGCGTAATCCCCTCCCGGGGAAGATCCTTCGCGCGGCGCGGTTCTGGCCGGGTATCGTCTTTCGTCCGCGCTCTAGAATTTCATCCCGAAATCGAGGCGTCCGGAGTATGCCTCATCGTCCGAGCCGAGACCGCCGGCGGAGAGTTCTGCGCCCAGCGAGAACGGCCCTTGGCGGTAGACGCCGCCCATGCCCAAAAGAACACGGTTTTTCCCTGATTCCGATTCGAGTTTCTCGCCCGATACCACGGCGACAGTCTCCGCGCCGCCGAGCGTCTGCTCTACATCCAGCGAGATGCGTAGGGAGAGCCCACCCTCGACCCATGAGCGCGCGATTTCGGCGATGAGCCCGAGGCCGCCTGTGAGCAGACGGGTATCGTCCAGCGAGACGCGTGAGTTCACCGCGTCGGTGAAGTCGGCGCTCAGGAACCCTGCGCCCGACACCCACGCCCGGGGCGTCAGCTTCATCTCCTGACCCAGTATCTTCTCGTCCAGCTCGATGCGCCGGCCCGCCTCGATGCCGACGGAATAACCGAGCGCGCCTGCGTTCCTGGTCAATCGGCCTCGTTTTTCGGTGGAAGCGTCTACTTCGTAGTCGGTCAGGGCGGCGCGGCCGGCCGCGTAATAGCCGCTCGCATTGCCCCACGAAGCGCCGAGTGCCGCCCCGATTCCCCTCGCTTCTAGTTCGCCGTTCCCGACTGGCGATTCGACTTCCGCAGAGCCGCCCGTATAGCGTGCGGAGATGGAGCCGGTGAGGGTCTCACCCATGGAGAAATTCAAGCCGGCTTCCGCTCCGAAGTGATTGAAGTCGTATTTCGCGCCCACGCTCGCGCGCTCGGCCTCATACGAACCCTGCCCGTTCGAGAGCCTGATCCATACGGGCGAATCGGAAGATGCAATGCGTTTTCCCGCTGCACCCCGAGCGTTCAGGCGAAGCAGGAAGCCGGGCAGGGCCTCGTAGACTGCGGCGCGGGGCGCGTAGACGGCGGAGAAGTCCTCATATGAGATGAGCCCGGTCGCGATGGTCGGACTTTCAAGCAGGTTGACGTCCCACGCCCCGTTCGGGGCTTCGAGGCCGGTGGCGCCCGACGCGCCGTCGTGTAGCATGACGCTGTTGATCAGCAGGGTAATCTCGCCTTCGAGGTTCTGAATGAAGTTCTCGCCGATGACCTGCTCTACCCGGCGGCCGTCCAGATTCATGTCGACGTGGAGCTTGGGCGTATCTCCCGCCGCGAGAATCGCGACCCGCGATTCCGCCCCGACGCTTCCCTTCGGTCCGATGACGACCTTGCCGCCTCCTGCGAGAAACACGCCCGCCGAGTTCCTGCCCAAGCCGCCGGTCACGGAGCCGTTCACCGTGACGCTCTGTTTCCTGTAGCCGTCCTCACTCACTTCGGCCGCGAGCGTCACGCGCCCCCGGGAGTTGACGTTGCCCACCTGAACGCCGCTGGCGTCGATACCGGTGGCATGGACGCTTCCTCCATCCACGACGATGCGGACCGAACCCGAACCCCCCTGATAGGCTGCGATGCCGTGGGCCCTGTTGTTCAATGTGGCGATATCAGTGTCGCGAACGTGGATGTCGATTTCGCCCGTGCCGCCGTGGGAGCCTCGGATTCCAGTAGACGCCACGCCCGATGTCGTGACTTCCGCTTTCCGGACGTCGATGCGAACATCGCCGATTTCTCTATGAAGCCCATGAATCCCCTCAGCTCCCTGGCCTTCCGTCAGTATGTGGGTGTCGCGCACGGCCATTTCGATATCTCCGGCGCCATCGCGAATAGCGAGGACGGCCTCCGCTTCATCGCCGCTGGTCGTTACACCACCACCCTGCACGTCGATGCGGATATCGCCCGCTGAACCAACATGAAAACCGTAGACGCCGTCGGCGTTCCTTCCCCCGGTAGTGATGCCGATTTGCGAAAGGTTAATCTCGACGTCACCCGTACCGCCGTGCGTCCCACGGATCCCGGATGCCTCTGCGCCTTGCGTCGTAATGGAGCCGCCCTGTGCGTTGATGCGGATGTTTCCGTCTTCTCTGTGAAGACCATGGACGCCCTCTGCGCTTTCGCCCTCCGTCTCGATGGCGACTTGCGCCAGGTCGATATCGATATTGCCCAAGCCTTCATGAATAGCGAGGACGGCCTCGGAATCATCGCCCCTGGTCGTTATGCCGCCCCTCTGCGCGTCGATACGGATCGCGCCTTCGGAACCTACATGAAATCCATAGACGCCATCGGAGTTCCTTTCGTGTGTAGTGATTGTGACGTGCTCTAAGTCGAAGTTGATGTCACCAAGGTCTCCATGGGAGCCACGGACCCCATAGGCTCCCGCACCCATTGTCGTGACTTGGGTGTTCTGCACGTCGATAAGGACGTCACCTTCGCTGTTGCGTTGATGAAGTCCATGGACGCCTCCGGCTTCCTGACCTTCAGTGGCGATAGAAACGTCATGCACGCTAATTTCGATGTCGCCCGATCCTGAATGAACAGCAATGACGGCCTCGGAGCCTTGGCCCATCGTCACGAGGTCAATGCCCTGCAAGTCGATGCGAATCCTTCCCTTGCCTTCAAGAGTTCCACGAACGGCCTCGGCTTCATCGCCCCTTGTCGTTACGCCGCCGCCCCGAACATCGATGCGGATATCTCCCTCGTCACCAACATGGAATCCATAGACGCCGTCCGCGTTATCCCCCTCGGTCTCGATGGTGGCGTCTCTCAGATCGATACCGATATCGCCCACCCCGCCATGGGAGCCGCGTATCCCGGAAGCGCCCGCGCCCGTCGTAATGACCCTGGTGTCATGCACCGCGATATTGACATCGCCCTCATCTCGATGAAGCCCGTGTATGCCTTCCGCGCCATCGCCATCCGTCTGGATGAGGGTGTCGCGCGCAACGATTTCGATCTCGCCGGTTTTTTCCTGAATCACGAGGATGCCTTCGGCTTCATCGCCCCCCGTAGTGATTCCGGTGTCCTGGACGTTGATATGAATATCGTTCTCGGCTTGACTCTCGACCTCGGTTTCATACTCAGGGTCTTCATGAAAACCATAGACGCCATCTGCATTCCTGCCCAGCGTCGTGATGGTGACGTCCCGGACGTCTATGCCAATCTCACCTTCGCCTTTATGAGTGGCCCCGATACCATCGGCGACCGAACCGTTCGTAAGGATGGCGAGGTCCCGGGCCTTAATGACGACGTCGCCTGCGCCTTCATGAAAGAGTTCAACACCGGCGGCGCGATTGCCCCTGGTCGTAATGCTTCCGCCTGTTAACTCGGCGCGGAGATCGCCCGCTCCACCGGGAAGCACTCCGGAGATGCCTTTTGCGTTCGAGGTAATCTCGCCGGATGAAGATATCGTGATGTCGCCTGAGTAATCTGTGTCTCCGGGTATGATCGAGACGGCGCTATGGATAGGGTTTGCAGGGTCGGAGGGAGAAAAGCCGACGTCGTCATCGGGGTCGTCGCGGTCGTAGTCGATCACCAGGCCGTCGATGAGGCTGATCTTGAAGTTACCGCTCGCAGCTCCGGGGGAATAGAAAATGTTGCCCTTATCGGCCGAGTCGTAGTTTGTGGGAGAGCATCTTATCTCTCGCCCGGGTTCGGGAGGACCGCATTCGTTTTCCGCCATCGTTTCTCCAACGATGAGGGCGAAGACGGCAGCCGGCACGAGAGCGAAGGCGGCCATTGAGGTCCGTGCACGCCGGATAAGTGAATTTTTCGGACGCGAGGGCGTACCTTGACTGCTCCTGATGGAAGTGCGCATAGGATAGATGTCATTGGTTCCCATTAACCTCGTATTATGGGAACTCGATCCCTATGAGTCTGGCGAAACAAGAAACCTTTATTTACTGATTATATAAATTAGGATACTTACCTGCAATGTTTTACTTTGGTTTTACGCCATTGCCCCCGAACTCAGGGTTTCCAGGCCTCCGGCGGGTCCGCCGCGTCGCGCGGATGGCCGTCGCGCGATAGGCGATCCCGGAACCATTCTTCGTTCACCCGGTTCGTATAAGGGTCCATGACGGCCAGATCGCAGAAAATCTCGATGCAGTTGCCCGATGGGTCAGCAATGTAGAGCGCGTGGTTCTCGCCCCAGAAGCCGTCCCCCTCGGGATGCGTGGGGCTGTGGATGGACGGCCCCCAGAAAATTTCTATATTTTTTTCTTCGAGATATGAGGCCCAGTTGTCCAACTGCGTGCGGTCTTCCACCTGAAACGCGATATGGTGCAGGCCCGTCTGCAAGGTGTCGAAAGAGCGCCCTTCGGGCGGGGCGGGGCCTTCACCCTCGGGCCAGAATATGAGGTTCATGTCGTGGTGAAGCTCCGTGCACCGCATGAAGCAAAGCCCGAAGGGAAAATCGCCCACCGTGCCCGGCTCATATATCTCGGAGATGGTGAAGCCCAGCGTGTTCACGTAAAAATCCTTGGCCGCCTCGATGTCGTGTACTTTTATGGCGGCGTGCTGAAGCCGCATGAAGCCTCCTGATGGTCTCGGCATGAAAGTTCTCCTCAGGTTTTATGAATCAATTCTTATGAGTCGATGCAGGCCCACTCGTCCCTGCCCAGATCCCCTAAACCCTCGCAGCCGTCTTCGGTGACGGCGACGGCGTCCTCGATTTTCACGTGGCCGATTTCCTCGTGACGGATGTCGCACTCAACAGATACCACCATGCCCGCCTCGAGCGCGCGCTCCACCTCGGGGCCGAATCGCGGTAACTCCTGCTGCACCATGCCGATTCCGTGTACCTCGAAAATCCCCATATCGGAAAAGCCGGTATCCGCGAACGCCTTGTGTCCCCGTTCATGAACGGCGGCGCAACTCGCTCCGGCGCGGATGGCGTCCCGGCAGGCGTCTACCGAGTGGAGACATGCTTGTCTCAACTCCTCGGCCAGGGCGGACGGTTCGCCCCGCACCCCCATCCTGCAGATGTCGGACATATAGCCCGCCTCCGATCCGCCCGCGTCGATGTGGAGGATTTCTCCTTTCTCCCAGATTTTTTCGGACGGCTCGCGCCTCATGCCCGGTCCCGCTGCCGTGAAGGCGTAGTGGAAATGAAGCCCGCGCCGCACCATTTCTTCTTCCACCCTTTGTTCCACCTGCCGGGTCGTGACGTCGCGCACGCCCTCCTGGAAGCCGGCCTGGATGGCTTCTGAATCCGCAAGCGCCGCGCGCCGGAATATCTCCAGTTCGTCTTCTCTCTTGACGGCCCGAAGCTCTTCCAGAACGGCGAGGGAATCGACGAACCGCGCGCCGTGTAGCTCGTTTGCAAGCGCTTCCATCGCATCCACGGGCATGAAGGCGCGCTCGACGGCGATGGTTCCTTCATCGAGACCCCGCTTCCTGATGGCCTCGGCGGCCGTTTCCGCAGCGCCGACGGTTCCCCGCGCCTTCGTGTAGATGACCTCGGGTATCCAGGTGTCCACCTCGTTTCTCGGTGAGGCCTCGACGCGCCAGGCCACCTGAAAGGCATCTTCGGAGTTTTTCCGCGGAATCCCCACGAAGGGGAGGTACTGGCTCGGCCCGATGGCGGCCACCCGCTCGCGGAAATGGAAGTAATAGCCGCCCGTCAGGTAGCGCAGGTTGTGGGGCGTGTGCGCGAGTATGAGGTCGACGCCCGCCTCTTCCATCAGGCGGGCGAGTTTTTGCTCGTCGTACAATGGTTCCATCAGTCGACGACCACCCAGTCCTCACGTCCCAGGTCGCCCAGGGGCTCGTAGCCGTCCGCCGTCACCGCCACGGCGTCTTCCACCTTCACGTAGCCCACCTCGGGATGGCGGATGTCGGTCTCTATCGACACCACCATGCCCTCTTCGAGTGTTCTCTCCACGCCGGGGCCGAAATAGGGCTGCTCGTGGGAGACCATGCCGATGCCGTGGATGATGAAGTTGCCGTGCTCGCCGTGGTCGGTGTTCTTGAGATATGTCGTGCCTTTCTCGTAGATGTCGCCGCACACCGCGCCGGGACGAATCTCCGCGCGCACGTGATCCTGCGTCCCCAGGCATGCCTTGTAGAGTTCATCGGCCAAGGGCGTTGGTTCGCCGCGAACGCCCATCCGGCAGATGTCGGTCAGGTAGTCGGATTGGGAGCCGCCCGCGTCCAAATGCAGGATCTCTCCCTTTTCCCATACCTTTTCGGACGGGGCGCGCAGCATGCCCGGACCCGCGCAGGCGAAGACCCACAGGAAGTGCAGCCCCCTGTCCGTCATGCCCCGCTCGACGGCGTGGGCGACGTCGCGCGTCGTGGCGCCGGGCGCGGCCGTCTCGAACGCGTCGCGAATGGCTTCCGCGTCCGACTGGGAGATGCGCCGGTAGATTTCGATCTCCTCTGGCGTCTTGATGGCGCGAAGCTCTTCCAGAATCGGCAGCGCTTCCACGAACGTCGCGTTCGGCAGTTCGCTCAGGAGCGCATCCTTTGCGAGGGCGGGCAGGAAGTTGCCCTCCACGGCGATAGTGCCGTTCCCCAGTCCGCGCTCGGAGATGGCTTGTGCGGCGTTCGCCGCGGCTTCCGCCGGATATCTCCCCGAAGGGATGAGTTCTGGTATCCAGAGGTTCTGGTCCTGCGCCTGTCCGAGTTCGCCGCCCCCGCCGATCAGGAACGATTTTTCGGAGTCGCCGCGCGGGATGCCCGCCAGCGCCATGTACTGGCCGCGTCCGATGGCCGTGAACCTCTCGTGGAAGTGAAAGTAGTAGCCCCCGCACAGATAACGCACGTTTTCCCGCGTATTGGCCAGAACGAGGTCGACGCCTGCGTCCTGCATGAGGCGGTCTAATTTTTCACCGTCATAGGGTGGCTGCATGGAAAACCCTCCATTCCTTATTCTTTTGGATTTGTCTGAAATAGTTGTTTGTCGTCCGGCTCATCCTCGCTCAGAAAACGGCGAGGGTCAATCCGAAACCCCGTGAAATCGACCGCCGCGCCGCCCGACGCGGGGTTGTTGAAAAAGCCCTTCCGATGGGGGAGGGAATCCCGATCATCGAATTGTTCACCGTAGCGGACAGGCCCCTGCGCCTGTCCTGACGTAGGACAACCACGGAGGGTTGTCCCTACATCCCGATCGCGTCAAACACCCCCTCGTCGGGGCTGTTGAAAAACCCCCGGCATTGTGATTGGGTGTAATGACACTATCTCGCCCGAGATGGGAGTTCCCTCGATGATAGGCAGCAAGGGGCGCGAGCAGATGGATTTGTTCGTGGCCGGTTCGCTGGAACGGTTGATCCCCGAGGATCACGTCCTGATGCGCGTGGACCGCGTACTGGATTTGAGCTGGCTACGGGAGGAGGTGGCGGATTGCTATTGCGCGGATAACGGTCGACCGGGGATCGACCCGGAGGTGGCGCTCCGCTTGATGCTGGCGGGTATGTTGCTGGGCTACGTTCACGACCGTCGCCTGCTTCGCGAGGCGCGTGCGCACCTGGCGATCCGGTGGTTCATCGGGTACGGGCTGCACGAGGAGTTGCCGCATCATTCGAGCCTGACGCGGATACGTCAGCGCTGGGGGGAGGCACGGTTCAAGGAGATATTCCGTCGCACGGTGCAGGCTTGCCTGGAGGCGAATGTGGCGAAGGGGGAAGTGGTGCACGTGGACGCCTCGTTGATACGCGCGGACGTGAGCTGGGAGAGCCTGGCGGCGCACCACGCGGAGAAGGTGATTCAGGAGAATCCCGTCGATGATGAGGTCGGGAAGAAGGGAGGAGGCCGCGGTGGCGGGGGTCCGGTGAGCCGGACGGACCCGGACGCGCGGCTTGCGCGCAAGAGCGCGCGGGCGGGGTTCGAGCCGAGCTACAAGCAGCACGCGGCGGTGGACGATGAGCGGGGTGTTGTTCTCGACGTGTCGGTGACGGAGGGGACGCGGAACGAGCGTGAGATGATGGCGTCCCATATAGAGGCGGTAAGCGAGTTGTCGGGCCGCGCGCCGGAGATGGTGACGGCGGATTCGGGCTACGCGTACTCGAAGGTTTATGGCGAATTGGAGCGGCGGGGCGTGGAAGCGCTGATACCAGCGAAGAAGGAACCCAGCCAGAGCCGTGTTCCGCTGCAGTTGTTCCACTACGACGCGCGCAACGAGGTGGTGAAGTGTCCGGGAGGCAAGACGCTGCGCCCCCGGCAGGCGACGGAGCGGGGGCGCTCCTATGTATCGAAGACGCGGGATTGCGCGGGCTGCGCGCTCAGGTCCGATTGTCTGTCGAAGTCGCAAACGAGCAAGGCGGTGTTGATTCCCAACGCGTATCCGGCGCTGTTGCGCGCGCGTCGGCGGCATGCGCGCTGGGGGGAGGAGGAGAAGCGTCTCTATGGCCGCCACCGTTGGCGCTCGGAGGGCTACCACGGCGAGGCGAAGAGCCGGCACGGACTGGGGCGGGCGGTGCGCCGGGGCCTTGCGAACATGCGGATCCAGTCCTACCTGACGGCGATAGCGGTGAACCTCAAGCGGCTGGCCGCCGCTTTTGCGGCGCGTATATTCGCCCTCTGGACGGCCTGTGCCGCCCGGAGACGCCGGCTGCGCGCACATGGCGCCCTCACGCGCCAATTGGGCTGCCTCCCCGCCGCCGCGTGAGCCGCCAAAACGCCCGCTTCCAACACCGGGTTTTTCAACAGACCCTCGTCGGGGGGACATCGTCTTTACCCCCCTGTGAAGGGGTTGTTGAAAAACCCTGCAATGCCGGTATAACGGCGACGGGATACGGCTTTGCCGGAGGGTGTGTAGGTCAGACATATATGTCTGACATATTATGCGGCCCACATGCCGCAAACTGACCGGGTCGCATATATGCGACCCCTACAAAATCAACTCCATTCGCCACACTCTTTGCGTCAAACGCGATCATGTTGGCTTTTTCAACAACCCCGACTCGCTTCGTGCTCAAGCGACCAACCGAGTTTTTTCTTCTTCGCTTCCACGTCGATTCCGAAGAGCCGCGCCTGGTTCTCGCCCAGTATGTTGCGCTTGTCCTGTTCCGTGATGGGGGGGTAGCCGTATCGATCCTGTAATTCCTCGTCAATCTCCATCTCCCAGAACCACTCGATCATGGGCTGGGGGTTGCCCAGCAGCGGCGCTTCCGAACCCCAGAGGACTCGCTCCGAACCCACGTCGCGCAAGAGCCTGCCCATGTACTCCTTGAACTGCCAGGGCGCGACGAGGGGCAGGTGCATCGTGCCCGAGAGGACGAGCACGACGTTCTCGAAGCGCGCCGCGATGTAGACGCATTCCTCGAAGTAGGGCAGCGCGAGGTGGTGGATGGCGAAGGTGAGGTCGGGGAAATCCATGGCCGCCTGTTGGATGTCGAGCGGCGTCAGGTCTTCGAGTCGCGCGCGGGTGATGGGAAAGCCCTTATGGTACTGGAATACGTTGATCCCCAGTTCGCGTCC
This sequence comes from bacterium, assembly GCA_965213625.1. Classification (GTDB taxonomy): domain Bacteria; phylum UBA8248; class UBA8248; order UBA8248; family UBA8248; genus Bin107. The sequence continues at coordinate 3,684,184 of CBDBZU010000004.1, read as the reverse complement.
TTTTTCGTATATCGGATAGGCGAGTTCGGGGTCGTCGCATCGCCAGGAATTCCCGTCGATGTGGGCGTTGTAGAATTTCATCGAGCGCGCGTCCATCTCTGTCACCTGGCGCTCCAGTTCCTCGAGCGCGCCCTGAACGCTCGGGTACTTGGGGTCCACACCGCCGCAGAACAGGACGCGCTCCGGATGCGCCTTTGCGAATTCGTATTGCGCCTGAACGGGGGAGAAGCCCTCCTTGTAGACGTCGTAGAGCACGACCGCCTGCGCCATGGCCATGTCGGTCTGAGAATCCTCAAAGACGAGCTTGCCGAGCTCACGCGAAGTCCATTTCTTGGCGAACCCGCCGATTGGGTCTCCACCCGCGTAAATGTCTTCCTGGCCCGCGGGGCGCCTTCCCTTGCCGATCCGCAGGTGCCAGAGGCGATCGAGCCCGCTGTCCGGACGCGCGAGGTTCTCATCCGACAGGTCGTACATGTGAACCACGTTGTCGAAAACGAATACGTCGCCGTTTAGCATCTGGGCATTCCTTCTCGAAGTCGGTCGTCGGAAAATCAGGCGATATCGAACTAAAATATCGTAAAAATTGATGATAATCCACGGGGTGAAAAGGGCGCCGATCCAAAACAGAGGATTTTTCGAAATGCGGTTGACCATGCGTGCATGAATCTATACATTGCCACCCGATTAGACGAATCAACCCTCTCGAATTCGAGATTTTTTGCTTTTGGGGGAGCAATTTGATGGGCCGGTTTGCGAAAGTCCTGCAATCATCCATCGGCGCCAAGGTCGCCATGGCCGTCACCGGTATTCTTTTGGTCTTGTTCATCATCGGTCACCTGCTCGGCAACCTGCTGATGTTCGCAGGTCCCGAGGCGACGAACGCCTACGCCAAGGGCTTGAAGGACCTGGGCGCTATGCTGTGGGTGGCGCGAATCGGCCTGCTGGTCGTGTTCCTGGTGCACATCGGCTCGGCCCTGCGCCTTTGGCGTCTGAACAATGCGGCCCGGCCGGAGGCCTACGCCGTCTCCGATTCCACTGTGGTCACCTATGCGGGCCGCTCCATCGTGTTGACGGGCGCTCTGGTTCTGGCCTTCGCCGCCTATCATCTGCTTCATTTCACGCTCTTCGCCACGAACCCCGAATTCGCCCAGTTGCACGACGCGCAGGGCCGCCACGACGTCTACAGGATGGTGATTATCGGATTCAGGAACACCGCGGTGTCGGGCGTGTATCTGGTTTCGATGATTCTCCTGGGGCTTCATCTGAGCCACGGCGTAACGAGTCTGTTCCAGTCGCTTGGGATAAACAATCCCTCTTACAACCCGATTATCAAACGGCTGGGTCCCTGGAGCGGCGTGCTCGTCGCCCTGGGCTTCATGTCGATACCGCTGGCCGTATTGGCGGGTGTGTTGAAATAGTTCTCCCTTGGTGAGGAGAAGGGTATGGATACGAACGGCAGCCTGAACGGAAACGTTCCCGAAGGTCCTCTGGCTGAGAAGTGGGACAATCACCGCTTCAACATGAAGCTCGTGAATCCCGCGAACAGACGCCGCTACAAGGTGATCGTGGTGGGTTCGGGACTTGCCGGCGGCGGGGCCGCGGCCACGCTGGGCGAGTTGGGCTACAACGTGGATTGTTTCTGTTATCAGGACAGCCCCCGCCGGGCGCACTCCATCGCGGCCCAGGGCGGGATCAACGCCGCCAAGAACTACCAGAACGACGGCGACAGCACCTACAGGCTGTTCTACGACACCATTAAAGGCGGGGATTTCCGCTCCCGCGAATCGAACGTATATCGGCTGGCGCAGGTGAGCGCGAACATCATCGACCAGTGCGTCGCCATGGGCGTGCCCTTCGCGCGCGAATACGGCGGACAGCTTGCGAACCGCTCCTTCGGCGGCGCGCAGGTCTCGAGGACCTTCTACGCAAGGGGCCAGACGGGCCAGCAGCTTCTCCTGGGCGTGTATTCGGCTCTGAGCCGCCAGATAGCGGCCGGCTCGGTGAAGATGCACTCTCGCACCGAGATGCTCGAAATCGTGCTGGTCGACGGGCAGGCGAAAGGCGTCATCACCAGGAACCTCGTGACCGGCGAAATCGAAAAACACGCGGCCGACGTGGTCATCATGGCGACGGGCGGTTACGGCCCGGTGTTCTATCTCTCCACGAACGCCATGGGGAACAACGTCACCGCCTCGATACGCGCCTACATGAAGGGCGCTTATTTTGCCAATCCCTGCTACACGCAGATTCACCCCACTTGCATACCCGTTTCGGGGGATCACCAGTCGAAACTCACGCTCATGTCCGAATCGCTGAGAAACGACGGCCGCATCTGGGTGTCGATGAAAGAGGGCGACCCGCGGGGTCCCGGCGAGATTCCCGAGAATGAGCGGGATTATTATCTCGAGCGCATGTACCCGAGCTTCGGGAACCTGGCCCCGAGGGATATCGCCTCCCGCGCGGCGAAACGAGCGTGCGACGAGGGACGCGGCGTCGGGGATACGGGCCTGGGCGTCTATCTCGATTTCACGGACGCCATCAAGCGTCTGGGCCTGGACCTGGTGCAACAGCGCTACGGCAACCTCTTCGACATGTACGAGAAGATAACGGGCGAGAACGCTTATCAGGTGCCCATGCGCATCTATCCGGCCATCCACTACACCATGGGCGGCCTGTGGGTCGACTACAACCTGATGAGCAACATCCCCGGCCTGTTCGTGCTGGGAGAGTCGAATTTCTCCGACCACGGCGCGAACCGCCTGGGCGCGAGCGCCCTCATGCAGGGCCTGGCCGACGGCTACTTCGTCGCGCCCTATACGGTGGGGAACTATCTCGCGAGCCAGACGCCCGGCGATTATTCCGCGGATTCCTCGGAATTCACGCAAGCTGCCGACGACGTGGAAGACAGGGTGAAGAGGGTGCTCTCCATCGACGGCAAGCGCACGGTGTCTTCGTTCCACCGCGAACTGGGCATGATTTGCTGGGATTACTGCGGAATGGCCCGCACCGATCAGAGCCTGAAAAAGGCCCTCGATCTGATTCCCGCGCTTAAGGAGGAATTCTGGGAGAACGTGTCCGTGCCCGGAGGTAACGAAGAACTCAACCCCGAGCTCGAAAAGGCGCTGCGCGTGGCCGATTTCCTGGAATTCGCCGAACTCATGTGCTACGACGCGCTCGTGCGGGAAGAATCCTGCGGCGGGCATTTCAGGGAAGAATATCAGACCGAAGAGGGAGAAGCCCTTCGCGACGATGAGAATTTCAGCCACGTGAGCGCGTGGGAGGCGCCGGACAACGGTGGACGCCCGATACTGCATAAGGAAAATCTCGAATTCGAAGAAGTTGAATTCAGCGTGAGGAGTTACAAGTAATGGACCTCACCCTCAGGGTATGGCGGCAAAAAGACGGGCAGTCGACGGGCAGGCTCGAATCCTATCAGGTGAGCGGCATCATCCCGGATATGTCTTTCCTGGAAATGCTCGACGTGACGAACGAGCGTCTCATCGAGGAGGGCAAGGAGCCCATTGCTTTCGACCACGATTGCCGCGAGGGAATCTGCGGCATGTGCTCGCTGGTCATCAACGGAAGGGCGCACGGGGGTTTCGACGGAACGACCACCTGCCAGCTTCACATGAGGAAATTCAACGACGGCGACACCATCACCATCGAGCCCTGGCGCGCGAGCGCCTTCCCGGTCATCAGGGATCTGGTGGTCGACCGCACATCGTTCGACCGCATCATCCAGGCGGGGGGCTTCATCTCCGCGAATACGGGCGGCGCGCCGGACGGCAACGCTGTCCCCATCCCCAAGCCCGACGCGGACGCCGCCATGGACGCGGCCGCCTGCATCGGCTGCGGCGCCTGCGCGGCGTCGTGCCCGAACGGCTCGGCGATGCTCTTCGTGGCGGCGAAAGTCTCCCACTTGGCGCACCTGCCCCAAGGAGTCCCCGAGCGCGGCCAGAGGGTGCTCGACATGGTCGCCCGGATGGATGAAGAGGGTTTCGGCAACTGCACCAACCACGCCGAGTGCGAGGCCATGTGCCCCAAGGACATCAGCATCAGCCACATCGCCAAGATGAACCGCGAGTTCATCCGCGCGACCGTGAGGGGCGACTAGGCCGCAACCAATACGGTTCTCAAGAGGCTCCCCCGCGTGGGGAGCCTTTTTTGTTGGTTAGCGCCTCCCCCCGAGTCCGCTCATCCCCCCGTTTTCAATCCCGGCGATATGTAATATGCTAGGAGCATTCGACAGGAACCTGTACATCTATTCTCAAGAAGAGGGGATGGTGCCATGGCTGCGCAACAAGTAGAGATTCTCGATCGCTCGGAAATGACGGATCAGTTGAAGGAAATGATTTCGCTCGACCCGAAAGAGACCACCATCGTCACCATCGACATGCACCGGGGCCACCTCGACCCCGAAGTCGCCACCATGCCGGCGAGTGACGAGGATTGCGAGAGCGTCATCGGCGCCGCGGAGGAACTCCTCGGTTTCGCCAGAAGCCACGGAATTCCCGTCGTCCACGTGAAGCTCATCTTCCGGAAAATTCCCGGCCTCGGAAGCGAGGGCATGCGGGTCCACTTCTGGAAGGCGCTCCACGATATTCAGGACGAGAAGAACCGCTTGACGCTTGGCCGCAAGAGCACGGTGAACGACCACAACATCATGGGCGAGGTGACGACGGAGATGATTCCCTCTCTCGTGGAAGAGGGCGATTACGTCATCGACAACAAGAAGCGCCTCGACTGCTTCATGGGAACGGACCTCCAGATGCTCCTGGACTCGCTGGGCACGAAGAACGTCTGCCTCATGGGCATCAACACGAACACGTGCGTTTTGAACACCGCCTTCACCGCCTTCAACTACGACTACCGGGTGGTGATGCTCTCCGATTGCGTGAAGAGCATGTACGGGCCCGACCTGCACGTCTTCGGGATGCAGAACGTCATGCGCTGCCTCGGCTGGGTGTTCGACAACGAGGAGTTCATGGACAAGGTGGCCGAGGGCGCCGAAGGCAAGAAGAGCTGATTTCCCCGCGCTCGATATAGAGCGTTTCCAATGTCTCACCAGTAGGCTGTAGCAGCCGCAAGCGGTCGAATAGCGGCTTTTGACTCTTAACTGACGAGGATTTACAAGATGCCGAAAGTTCAGGTGGGTGATGTAGAGCTTTACTATGAGGAATACGGGGAAGGCGTGCCCGTGGTTCTCATCCACGGCCTCGCGGGCGATTGCAGCGCGTGGAAGGCGCAAATCGCGAGCCTGGAGAAGAACTACCGTGTGCTGGCCTTCGACAATCGCGGGGCGGGCAGGAGTTCCGCGCCCGATTATCCATATACGTCGAGCCATTTCGCGGCCGACACCATCGGCTTGATGGACGCGGTGGGCATCACCGAGCCCGCTCACGTCATCGGCCGCTCGATGGGGGGAGCCATCGCACAGATGATGGCGCTCGACTATCCCGACCGCGTGCGGAGCCTCCTCATCACCGCCTCATTCGGCAAGCTGGACAGATACGGCTACCAGATCCTCTACAACATCAACGAGGTGGTGAAGGCCCAGGGCTACGGGCCTGCCGCCATGCACCAGTCGCTCTTCTTTTTCCCGCCTCAATATTTCAACGAGAACAAGGAACAACTCGACGCGTTCGAGGCGGGGCTCGGCGATACGGATCGCCCCATCCCCGGCTACGTGCATTCCACCCACGCCTGTCTCACGCACGACGCGCTCGACAGGCTGCACGAGGTCAAGTGCCCGACGAAGGTTTTCGCGGGCGGGCAGGACGTGCTTTGCGCGGCGAGCGCCTCGCAGGAGATTGCCGACCGCGTGCCGGGTTGTGAGATCAAGATTTACGAGGAGGCGAGCCACTTCTTCCTCATCCAGTGCTTCGAGGAATCCTTGCGCGACATCGAGGAATTTCTGGCGAGAAACTAATACGAACGGGGAGCGGGCGCAGTTTCCGCCCTCCTGATTTTCAGATCGCATCGCGGCGGGCGCGGCTGTGCTCGCCGCGATGGTATTTATATGTCGATTTACGGGAGAACTCTCGAAATGGCGAAATTTACGGATCCCATCGAAGTTCGCGGTCAGCGCATCAAACACCGCATTCTTATGTCCGCGATGACGACCTCGCGCGCAGAAGAGGACGGCGCGCCATCCGCCTGGTCGCACGCGCACTACAAGGCCCGCGCCCGTGGAGGCTCTGCGATTTGCTTCTCAGAAGCGACCTACGTCAACCAGGAGGGCAAGGGCTTTCCCAACCAGCTCGGCACGCACGACGACGCGCTCGTCCCCGCCCTTGGCGAACTGATCCAGGCGGTGGAAGTGGCGGGCGCGCCGCTTGCCGTTCAGATTTATCACGCGGGCAGAACGGCGCTCAGCGCCATCACGGGGGTGGAGCCGGTGGGGCCTTCTCCCGTCCCGCATCCCACCGAGGATGAGGTGCCGCGCGAGATGAGCGAGGCGGACATCAAAACCGCCGTCCGGGCCTATGGCGACGCGGCGCGGCGGGTGCGCGAGGCGGGCGGTAAAATCATCGAGATTCACGGGGCCACCTGGTATCTGTGCCAGCAGTTCTTCTCGCCCGCTTCGAACCGGCGGACGGATGGTTACGGCGGCTCGCTTGAGAACCGCATGCGCTTTCCGCTCGAAGTGGCGCAGGCGGTGCGCGAGGGCGGGGGCGACGAGATGGTGGTGAGCTACCGCCTGGGACTCCTGGAGCCTTTCGAGAACGGCTTCACGGTGGAGGATACGCTGGCACTTGCGCCTGCGCTCGTGGAGGCGGGGGTCGATATTCTCCATTGTTCGCGAAACGCGCGCGTGGGTCTGCCCGTCATGCCCGATTTGTACAACCCCGCTTTCGACAGTCTGCGAAAGGCGGTGGAGGTCCCCCTCGTTGCGAACGGGGCCGCCTTCGAGCCTGCGCGGATTCAGGCGTATCTCGATGGGGGCGCCGATTTCGTCGGCGTGGGGCGCGCCCTGCTCACGGACCCGGACTATGCGAACAAGGCGCTCGAAGCGCGCGATGGAGAGGTCATCCGCTGCATCGAGTGCAAGCCGTGCGCCTACATGACAAACAGCAAGTGTCCCGACGAGGCCTATCCCTCGGGAATGCCAGAATCGATGGTCGAGATTCTGGAAATCGCCTCCACCATGGCGGGCGGCGGCTATGCGCCCACTGCGAAAAAGCGCCTCACCACCGACGCGCCGATAGAAGAACAACCCGAGGGTTCGTCCATCTCCTGAGTTGTGCCATTACAGTGGATTTACGGATGATGTGGGGATTCTACTGTAGGGGTGTCGGGCTTTGCTGAGGAAGCGAAGCCCGAATGTGTCCGCCCTGTTTTTTCTAACGGTTCGCAGGGGACGTATATGGGGTTGTTGAAAAAGCCTTTGTCAAGGGAGTACCCCCCCAACCCCCCTTGTCGGGGTTGTTGAAAAGGCTCCGGGGAGCGATTTTGGTTGCATGCACACTTTTGAAGTTCACTCCCCCCTTGAGGGGGAGTCGATGAAGCCGAGCGGTTTATGCGAAGGCTGAATCGGTGGGGGGTAAAATGCGTTTTCTTGCCATTCCGAATCATACCCCCCACCAGTTCACTTTCGGGCTTACGCCCTCAGTTCACTGACTCCCCCTCAAGGGGGGAGTGTTGGTTGGCGTTCTGCAAGGGTGGGTGTGTAGGGCCAGGCCTCCGTGCCTGTCCATTAAGCTCTGTATTCATCTGGCACATAACCCTCAATCCCCGAATAGCGACCCTTGAAGTTCCGGGGGTTTCTCTTCTTTAGCTCGTTTTTCAATGCACGCTGCGTCGTCGTTTCTGGGACTGTTGACACGCTCGCTCACGGGGTAATACGCAAAGGCCTCCGAGGGATACGGCTTGAGGAGCGGCTGCAGGTTTTTTGAGCGGTTCTCGCCCGGGTTCAGCCAGTCCGCATAGGACACCTCGGGCAGGATGACGGGCATTCTGTGGTGCAGTTCGGCCAGCTTCTCGTTCGCATCCGTCGTGAGGATCGTACAGGTCTCGAGAATGCTCCCGTCCGCCCCAGTCCAGCTCTCCCAGAGACCCGCGAATGCGAAGGGTTTTCTCTCTTCCAGGTGAATGAAGAAGGGCTGTTTTTTTCTCCGGCTCCCGGCCCACTCGTAAAAGCCATCCGCTGGGATGAGGCATCGCCTGTAGCGGAATGCGGCGCGGAAGGCGGGTTTTTGGGCGGCGGTCTCCGAGCGCGCGTTAATCGTTTTGGCCCCGAAATCGGGGTCTTTCGCCCAGAAGGGCACCAGACCCCAGCGGGCGAGGGCGAGTTCGCGCGCATTCGTATCAGTAGCTTCTTTCGCGCGAACGATGAGGACCTCCGTTCCCGGCGCGACGTTGTAGCGCGGCGGAACGCTTCCCACGCTTTCGGGGTTTTTTACGTCCAGAATCTCTGCGAGCCAGGGTATCGGTTTGGTGAGGGTGAAGCGTCCGCACATGGGCTATAGACCCCGCCAGGGGACGCCATTCACGACGCCCAGAGGTGCTTCGCCGTTCAGGGCGCGGTGGATGTTCTCGAAGTAAATCTCGATTTCCCGGACGATGTTCACATCGTCACCGCCCGCACAGTGAGGCGAGGGAATGACGTTGGGCAGACGCAGTAGAGGGTGTTCGGGCGGAAACGGTTCGGGGTCGAATACGTCCAGCCCGGCGCCTCCCAGGTGGCCGTCTGTGAGCGCGCGATACATCGCTTCTTGATCGATCAGCGGCCCGCGCCCGATGTTGAGCAGATATGCTCCCTTGGGGAGTGTTCGAATCACGCTTTCGCCGATGATGCCGCGTGTCTCCTCGTTCAGAGCGACGCCGACGAGCAGCGCATCCGCGTTTTCGAACAATTCCTCTTGCGCAACGGGCCGCGCGCCGAGCGCCTCGTTCACGGATTCTGGCATCGGCGTTCTGTTCCAGTAGAGAATTTCCATCCCGAACGCGCGGGCGCGCAGGGACACGCCGCGTCCGATGTCGCCCATGCCCAGAACGCCCAACCGCATGCCGCGCAGTGGGGCGATGCCCTGCGTTTGTGTCCAGTTGAAAGCGCTGCCGTCCGGCCGCTGGGGGGAAGGGGGATTGTCCGAGCCCTCGCGGGAGGCGCGGGTCGTTTCCTCAAAGTTTCTCGTGAGTGCCAACAGCATCATCATGGTGTGGTCCGCCACCGAGTCGGTGATCGGCATCGGGAAGGTCATCACGGGCACGCCCGCCTGCGTGGCGCGTTCGATTTGCAGTTTTTCGAAAAAATAGCCGCCCGCCTGGATGAGCTTGAGTTTCTTGGCGAGCGCGTAGAAATCCTCGGGCAGCGGGTCGTTCTCGCAGAGAAAGAAATCCGCTTCTTCCATCGCCGCCATACGCGTTTTGGCGTCGGGCTCGATGATGAGTTCTATCTTCTCCTCATCCAGCGCGCGGGCGAGGCGTTCTTCGATTTCGGGCGAGACGGGCCTGCCGCGCAATGCGCGGATGCAGGGCAGCATGCGTGCGACGACACGGACTCGGCGCATGGGTTTACTCCGTCTTCTTCAGGAAACCGAAATCACAGCCATCGGGCGCCTGGAGCACGTTTTCGATAAACAGCTTGCCGTAGCCCCTGTCGTAATGAGGCGGCGCAGGCTCCAGCGCGGTGCGTCGACGTGCGAGTTCTTCTTCCGGGACGTTCAGATCGAGTTTTCGGTTGGGAACGTCCAGGGTAATCATGTCGCCGTCCCGGACCAGGGCGAGGGGGCCTCCCGCCGCCGCTTCGGGCGCCACGTGCAGCACGATGGTTCCAGACGCCGTCCCGCTCATGCGCGCGTCCGAGACGCGGACGACGTCGCGCACGCCCGCTTCGAGCAGTTTTTTGGGAAGGGGCATGGAGCCTGCCTCCGGGAAGCCGGGCGCGCCGATGGGGCCTGTGTTCTGAAGCACGAATACGCTCTCCGCCGTCGCGGGGAGGTCGGGGTCGTCGATCCGCTCGACGAGGTCCTGCTGGGATGAGAATACGACCGCAGGCCCCGTGTGCGTCAGTAAATCGGAGTTTGCAGCCGAAATCTTGATGACGGCGCCGTCGGGCGCGAGCGAGCCTTTCACGATGACGAGGCCGCCTTCTTCCGAAATTGGTTTCTCCCGCGTGTAGATGACGTCCTGCCAGGGCTGCGCTCCTTGGACTTGTCTGAGGTTCTCGGTCACGGTCTCCCCCGTCACCGTCAGGCAGTCCCCGTGGAGCAGGGGTTCGAGTTCTTTCATCACCACGGGGATGCCGCCCGCCGCCGCGAGATCTTCCATCAGGTATTTCTTCCCTGATGGGCGGATGTTGCCGATCATGGGCGTAGTTCGCGAGATTTCATCGAACAGTGAGAGCGGAAGATCGATCCCCAGGCGTCCGGCGATGGCCGGCAGATGGACGACGGCGTTCGTCGAGCCGCCCACGGCCATGAGCACGCGGATGGCGTTCTCGAACGCCTCGCGCGTGATGATCTTCTCGGGCGTAATGTCCTTCTCGATCAGGTCGACGATGCGCCGCCCGCTATACTCCGCCAGGCGGATGCGGTTCGAGTTCACCGCCGGAACCGCCGCAAGGCCGGGGAGCATCATACCCATCGCCTCGGTGAGGGACGCCATGGTGCTCGCCGTGCCCATCACCATGCAGGTACCCGTGGAGGGAAAGAGCGAACCTTGGACTTCCTCGAGCCGCTCGTCGTCGTAGTTGCCCGCCCGGTATTCGGCCCACGTTCCGCGGCAATCAGAACACGCGCCCAGCACCTTGTCCTCGAATCGTCCGCCGATCATCGGCCCCGCCGTCACGCAGATGGCGGGAATCCCCGCGCTGGACGCACCCATGAGCTGTGCGGGCAGGGTCTTGTCGCAGCCGCCGAGAAGCACCACGCCGTCCATGGGCTGGCCCTTGATCATCTCCTCGGTATCCATCGAGAGGAGGTTCCTGAAGAACATGGCCGTGGGGTTCATGTACATCTCGCCCAGGGAGATGGTGGGAAACTCCAGGGGCAGGCCGCCCGTCTGCCAGACACCGCGCTTGACGGCTTCGGCGATCTCCCTCAAATGGCGATGGCACGGGTTGAGTTCGCTCCATGTCTGGGCGATGCCGATGATGGGTTTATCCAGGTCCTCTTTCGTCAGGCCGAATCCCCGCGCGTAAGCGCCTCTTGCGAAAACGCTGAAGCCCGGATCGCCATAATTCGTCAGTCCTCTCAGGTGGCCTCGCATCTTGGAATCTTCTCCCTTGTGTGTAAGTTTTGTGGAATCCATTCGCATCATTCCTCATGGGCGGGGAATGGGCAAGCGCGCTCAGGGTCATCTTTTACGGCGGCTTTCCCTCATCCGCCAAACAGGGTAAATTGCTTAATGGCTCAGTACTCGCGCGACAGGAGGGATGAGCATGCAATACGGATTCTTTGCTTTAATGTGGCCGCCGAATCGATATATCCATTCTATTATCATGTTATTCACGTTTTGCGCCCTGGTCTTGGGTACGGGGTGCGCTCGGGGGAAAAAAGCCGCCGAAGCCACGCTCAGCGGCAAGGGCGAGATCATCGTGACGAGCAAGCCCGAGGGCGCCTTCGTCATATATAACGGCAACCCGCGCGGGGAGACCTATTCCCTGAAACCCGTAGAGATCAAGGGCGTGGACTTCGGGCGCCATTCGATACGGGCGGAGTTCCCGGGCTACGTCGGGCAGGTTGTCGAAGTCGACATGCGTTCGAAGAAAATGTCCATCGAGATCAAATTGACGAAAGACGGCGCAGGCCGCCTCGTCGTTCGTTCGGACCCGCCGGGTGCGGAGGTCTTCATCGGGAGCCGGTATTACGGCAAAGCTTCCTCGGCGATCGAGGTGACGGACCTCACTCCGGGCGAGTATTCGATGTGGCTGCGCCTGCCGGGGCACGGTATGGAGCGCCGCAAAGTCATTGTCGAGCGCAGGCGCGAGCGCCGCTATACGGTCGTTCTGGAGAAAGCGCCCTGATTAGATGATTCGACGTCTAGAGACGATCAGTGAAGGATGTAACTTTACTCCTTCTCTGCAGAGCGCCAACCAACCACTCCCCCCTTGAGGGGTCTGTTGAAAAACCCGGTGTTGGAAGCGGGCGTTTTGGCGGCTCACGCGGCGGCGGGGAGGCAGCCCAATTGGCGCGTGAGGGCGCCATGTGCGCGCAGCCGGCGTCTCCGGGCGGCACAGGCCGTCCAGAGGGCGAATATACGCGCCGCAAAAGCGGCGGCCAGCCGCTTGAGGTTCACCGCTATCGCCGTCAGGTAGGACTGGATCCGCATGTTCGCAAGGCCCCGGCGCACCGCCCGCCCCAGTCCGTGCCGGCTCTTCGCCTCGCCGTGGTAGCCCTCCGAGCGCCAACGGTGGCGGCCATAGAGACGCTTCTCCTCCTCCCCCCAGCGCGCATGCCGCCGACGCGCGCGCAACAGCGCCGGATACGCGTGCGGAATCAACACCGTCCTGCTCGTGCGCGACTTCGACAGACAATCCGCACGGAGCGCGCAGCCCGCGCAATCCCGCGTCTTCGATACATAGGAGCGCCCCCGCTCCGTCGCCTGCCGGGGGCGCAGCGTCTTGCCTCCCGGACACTTCACCACCTCGTTGCGCGCGTCGTAGTGGAACAACTGCAGCGGAACACGGCTCTGGCTGGGTTCCTTCTTCGCTGGTATCAGCGCTTCCACGCCCCGCCGCTCCAATTCGCCATAAACCTTCGAGTACGCGTAGCCCGAATCCGCCGTCACCATCTCCGGCGCGCGGCCCGACAACTCGCTTACCGCCTCTATATGGGACGCCATCATCTCACGCTCGTTCCGCGTCCCCTCCGTCACCGACACGTCGAGAACAACACCCCGCTCATCGTCCACCGCCGCGTGCTGCTTGTAGCTCGGCTCGAACCCCGCCCGCGCGCTCTTGCGCGCAAGCCGCGCGTCCGGGTCCGTCCGGCTCACCGGACCCCCGCCACCGCGGCCTCCTCCCTTCTTCCCGACCTCATCATCGACGGGATTCTCCTGAATCACCTTCTCCGCGTGGTGCGCCGCCAGGCTCTCCCAGCTCACGTCCGCGCGTATCAACGAGGCGTCCACGTGCACCACTTCCCCCTTCGCCACATTCGCCTCCAGACAAGCCTGCACCGTCCGGCGGAATATCTCCTTGAACCGAGCCTCCCCCCACCGCTGACGAATCCGCGTCAGGCTCGAATGATGCGGCAACTCCTCGTGCAACCCGTATCCGATGAACCACCGGATCGCCAGGTGCGCACGCGCCTCGCGAAGCAGACGCCGGTCGTGTACGTAGCCCAGCAACATACCCGCAAGCATCAAGCGGAGCGCCACCTCCGGGTCGATCCCCGGTCGACCATTGTCCGCGCAATAGCAATCCGCCACCTCCTCACGAAGCCAACTCAAATCCAGTACGCGGTCCACGCGCATCAGGACGTGATCCTCGGGGATCAGCCGATCCAGCGAACCGGCCACGAACAAATCCATCTGCTCGCGCCTCTTGCTGCCTATCATCGAGGGAACTCCCATCTCGGGCGAGATAGTGTCATTACACCCAATCACAATGCCGGGGGTTTTTCAACAGCCCCTTGAGGGGGAGTCGATGAAGCCGAGCGATATTTGCGAAGGCTGAATCGGTGGGGGGTAAAACGCGTTTTATTGCCATTCCGAATTATACCCCCCACCAGTTCACTTTCGGGCTTACGCCCTCAGTTCACTGACTCCCCCTCAAGGGGGGAGTGGTTCTCTTCTCTCTTTCGGTTGGCAATACCGTTCAAGTGCGAAACTCGCAACTGAGCTGGTGGAGGTGGATTCCGATCGACAAGGGCTTTTTCAACAGCCCCGCCTCGCAGCCGATTCGCGGGCTTGATCCATGAGGTCGTTGGCTTTATCTTGTTGACCTTGTTCCGGATAAGACTTTATGGCTTCTTCCGATGCGCGCGTCACGCTGGTGAGGTAGGCGCTTAGGAGACGAGAGATGTCCACCGAATACATTTGGGCGCTCTGTTCCCACAGGGCGGGAGACGGGACGCAGGTGAACCAGAAGAAGCCCGATCGTCCCGCCACCCTGGATTATCTCGCCGAAGTGACGGCGACGGCCGAGGAGGCGGGCTTCGCCAACATCCTCGTCCCGTGCGGTACGCACTGCATCGACGCCTGGACGGCCGCTGGCGCGATCTCAAGCCGGACGAAGAAGATAAAGTTCCTCGTGGCCTTCCGGCCCGGAATCACCGGTCCAATCTACGCTGCGCAACAGGCGAACAGCCTCGATTACCTGACAGGCGGGCGCTGCACCCTGAACGTGGTGACGGGTAGCACGCCCGTGGATCAGAAAAGGTACGGGGATTTCATGCCGCACGAAGATCGTTACGCGCGTACGGGCGAGTTCCTCGACGTGGTGCGAAAGCTCTGGAACGCGGACGGCCCGCTGGACTACAAGGGCAAATTCTTCGAGATCGAGAACGCCGGTATCTTCCCCGAGCGGGTGACGAAGCCGAATCCCCCTGTTTTCCTGGCGGGCAGCTCCGACCCTGGCAAGCGCGTGGCGTGGGAGCATGGGGATGTGCACGTCATGTACGCCGCAGAACCCGAAATCGTCGGGAAGGATATCGAGGAGGGCAGGCGTGAGTCTCAAAGATACGAGCGTGAGCGCCCGCTCAGCTACGGAATTCGCCATCTGGTCTGCGTGCGCGAGACGAAGAAGGAGGCGGTGCGCGCCGCCGAGGCGCTCATCGACAAGAGTGACATCTCGAACACGGGCACCTGGAACGACATGAAGAACAACACCGAATCGACCGGCCAGATGCGCATCAACGAGATGGGCTCGCGCGGAAATCTCTGGCTCACCGATACCATCTGGATGGGCGTGAACAAGGTGCGCGGCGGTGCGGGAACGATGTTCGTCGGCACGCCGGACATGGTGGCGAGCGTCATCCGCGAATATTACGACGCGGGCGTGCGGCATTTCATCATGAACGGGTGGCCCCACAAGGAAGAAGCGGAAATTTTCGGCAGGGAGGTCCTGCCGCTTCTCAAGGACACCAATCCCGTCGTACTGCCCGAACCCGCCGGCGTCGCAGCGTAATCGAAAAAGCACGAAATGACCCCCTATATCCTCGTCTTCGGCGGCAGCCGCAGGCCGCAAAACAATACCGATAAAGCCCTTGCCCTAGCGCTTGATGAGCTGGCGAAAGGCGATTTTGAGATCAACCGCGTCCACTTGGGCGAACTCGATCTTCCCCTGCCCGGGCAGCCGAGCGAGTCGAAAGACCCCGACATGCTAAAGCAACTCGTCACGAAGGCGGCGGGCATCCTCATCGCGACGCCCGAGTATCACGGGAGCATCAGCAGCACGCTCAAGTTGGCGATAGACAATCTGGGCTATCCCTCCACGTTCGAGGGGAAGACCGTCGCCATTTTGGGAGTGGCGATGGGACCGAGCGCGGACAACGCCCTCGCGCACCTGAGGCAAATTCTCACCCACATCGGCGGAGAGGTTCTGCCCGGCCAGGCCTCGGTCGGGAGCGTCCACAATGTCTTCGATGAGGACGGCCGCTGCGTGGACGAGGAGTCGGAAGCTGCCGTCCGTGGCGTCGCCGCGCAGTTGCTCGAACATCTCAACAATTCATCCTGAAACGAAAATGCCCGACTCAGCAACGAGTTTTCTGAACAGGGAAAACGGCGCTTCGCTCGCCTATTTCAGGTTGGAGGGCGAATCGCCCGGCCTGATGTTTCTGGGCGGTTTCCGCTCGGACATGAGCGGGACGAAGGCGAGCGCGCTTGAAGCCCATTGCCGAAAGGTCGGGCGCGCCTACGTTCGCTTCGATTACGGCGGACACGGGGAATCTTCCGGTAAATTCGAAGACGGAACCATCGGCGAATGGGCGGGGGACGCCCTCACGATACTGGACGAAGTAGCTCAGGGTCCTCAGGTGCTCGTGGGTTCCAGCATGGGCGGGTGGATGATGCTGCTCGCCGCACTGGCCCGGCCCGAACGCGTGAAGGGCCTGGTGGGCATAGCGTCGGGACCAGATTTTACGGATGGTTTCAAGAAGCACAGGCTCACCGAAGAGTTGAAGCGAGAACTCGACGAGCGCGGATACGTCATGCACGCGCCCAACATCTGGGAGGAGCCGTATCGCGTCACCAAAAGGCTGCTCGATGAAGGGGACGATCACCTGCTCCTGCGCGGCGAGATCGATGTGAACTGCCCGGTGCGCCTCATCCACGGAATGGCGGATGAGACCGTGTCCTGGGAAGTTTCCTTGAAACTGACGAAGGTCTTGAAATGTGACGACGTGCGCCTGACCCTCGTCAAGGACGGCGGCCACCGCCTCTCGCGGGACAGGGACATCGAACTCATCATCCGAACCGCCGAGGAACTGGCGGGTGAGGTGGGCGAGGAATAGAATATCCTCACTCGGCCTTCCCGTACTTGAAGTCATTGAGCATACCCAATTGCGTGCGCGGCTTGACACCAAGTATTTGTTATCGCTAGTCTTAATCAATAAGTTTTCTCTCCTCTTTTACCGCCCCCTGTAATTTCTCGACGATAGTTTATCCACTGGTGAGTTTTTGACTCAATGAGGGTGGTATCGACATGAAGAAAAATTTTTTGAGCCGTATAACGCGTCGCAAGGGTTCCACCTCTGCCGAGCCGGAAGAAGAAACTTACGAAATTCCGCCTCCTTCGGCCATCGAGCCGGGAGTTCCTTATACGGCGGGAGATACGGAGGACAGCGGCTATGACTCTCATCAAGAATTGGAACTGCTGGCTGCCGATGAGCCGCCTCGCATGGATTCGGCAAACGGAGCGGACGCTGGTGATAGCGACCCTGCCCCCGCCATGGAATCGTTGACGGCGCCAGTCTCGGATGAGACGCCGGATGCGCCGGAACCATCTCTTGAAGCCGCTCCGTTCGAGGAATATGGCCTCGAACTCGATTCGTTGACCGAAACGGAATCAGAAGCGTCGCTGGGTGAGGCGGAGACGTCTGAGCAAGATGATGGAGCACCCTCAGTCGCAGCGGAAAGTGTAGCGGAAGCGTCTGCGCCCGCGCCGGGAATCTCTCAAGCGATCGATCCGGAAGCTGCGGACGATCCTGTTCAGGAAGTTGAAGAACTCCAGCTCGAAAGCGTTGTTGAGACTTCCCCGCCCGAGACGGAAACTCCTCAAGAGAGTGATCCGGAAGCCATGGACGAAATCGTTCAGGGGGCCGAGGAACCCCCAGCGGCGCCGGTCAAGGATGTCTCGCCGCATGAGCCGTTGCCGCAGAGTGATGCAGCGCCGTATGAGGAAGATGGACTCGAGCTCGAGACGCTGACCGAGGCTGAATTGGAAGCCTCGCCGGAAGAGTCGCCGGATGAGGAAGAACTACCACTCGAAAACGAAGAAGCCGTCTTGGAGATAGCCGAAAGTGTCGTGGAGGCGACAGCTCTTGAGCCGGAAATCCCCGAGGAGCGCGCGCCCGAGGCTGGCCCGGTAGCCGCCGAAGCGCCTCTGGAGCAGCCGGAAGAGCCCTCGGATAACGGATTCCTCCCTCTCGTAAGAGATGCCCGTGGGAGCTGGCGGCCCGGCAAGGGGTTCAGCCGGAAAGAATTGCAGGAAGCGGGCCTGAGTATCACCGATGCCGCGCGCCTAGGCGTCCGCGTCGACAAGCGCCGCCGCAACGCGCACCCGGTGAACGTCGCGACGCTCAAAAAAGCGAAAAGCGGCGTTTGAGGGGGGATCGAGCGGAGGCAGATGAGAGGAACCGGGCCAAATGACCCGGTTATCTGGCCGGTAGCGGTGAAGAGCCCCCTGAAAAACTCGCTGCGTTGGCGCAGGATGAGAGCTAGTAACTTCTTCCTCCCCGATTTAGACCCCCGGAAAGAGTGTTTTATGTTCTTCGGGCAATTTACTTAACTTAAAACAGTTGGAAGCCACCCGCGTCCATCGAGCATCCGGTTAAAATGACACAACCAACGAGGACGAAAATCGTCTTCCATATATTCTGAGACGTACTTTTTTTATTTTTTCTCCAATTCATGTGTTTTTTCCCTTTTCGAGGGCCTTACAGGGCCGGAAAATGCTTTGCTTATGGTGTTATTGTGTTGGGGCAAGTGTTGGGATAGCCTTTCTTTTGATTCTGTAACCCCTTGAAATACAATAGTATAAATGCACTCCTGGCTCCGGCGGTAGGATTCGAACCTACAACCCATCGGTTAACAGCCGATTGCTCTGCCGTTGAGCTACGCCGGAGTGAGAGGCGTTTTGCTTGAGTCGGCATTCTACCGGAATCGGCGCCGGCTCCCAAGCGTAAGGGGTTTATAGGGAAGCGGGAGCGGGCTTGTCAAGACGCCTTGGGCCAGCGCGTTTGCGCAAACTCGCGTTCTTCGCCGGCCAGCGCTTGTCCGATCGCTTCGGCCAGACCGTGAGGGCGGATGCCGAACATGCCCAAGGCCGCTTGGTCGCTCACGGTCGTCTCGTTGCGGAGGCTATCGACGAGTTTGCGGCCGACTCTGGCGTAGGCGGGCGTGACCAGCGCGAGCCACAGGCTGGAGAGGCGGGGGGTGAGCACGGGCACGGCGATCATCACTCTATGGAGCCCCCGCTGGCGGGCGTATTCCGCCATGATGTCCCCGTAGGAGGCGCGTTCGGCTCCCCCGATTTCCAGGACGAGGCTGTGGCCCGCGGGTGCGTCGAGAGCGGCGATAAGGTATTCGATGACGTCATCTATACTGATGGGCTGGGCGAGCGTGCGGACCCACCGGGGCGTCACCATGACGGGCAGCCGCTCCACCAGCGCGCGGATCATCTCGAACGAGAGACTTCCCGAACCGATTATGATCGAGGCCCTCAGCTCAATCGTCTGGACCCCGGAGTCCCGGAGAATGCGGCCCACCTCCTGCCTGCTCGCGAGGTGGTCGGACAGTTCATCCTCGTTTCCCAGCCCGCCCAGATAGACGATGCGCTCAATCCCTGCCGCCCGGGCTGCGGATGCGAACCCTATTGCGGCCTCGCGGTCTTCTGCGGCGAAGTCTCCACCGGACGCCATCGAGTGCACGAGGTAGTAGGCCGTGGATACGCCGCGCATGGCTGCCGGGAGCGTTTCCGGCCTTAAGAGGTCGCCGCGCACTACCTCGGTACTCGGCGCGACCTGCGCTTCAAGGATTTCGGGGCGGCGCGCCAGGCACCGGACCTGGTGCGAGTCGGCTTCGAGACGGCGGCGCAGCCTTCCCCCGATGTATCCAGTCGCGCCGGTCAACAGGATTATTTTACGTCTGCCTGCCATTGTCGGTCCCTCCATCTTTTTCTCGATTCGAAACGGCGGCTGGACGCGGCGCTGTTCAACCGGAGTGAAAAGGCCGATATCGGACGAATTGCGCCGGAGAATTTGATGAGTCGGAGCGATAAGCGAGGGAGACGCTGCGTTTCGGTATCAGGAGCGCTTGCAGGGTCATCGAGCATGGGAAAACTTCCCTGTCACTAGCGGCTAGACTCCGATATCCCGTGCGGATAGGGAGTCAGGGACAAGTCTATACGGGTTGCCCGGCCAAGTGAAGAAAAATGATCCATCGCGGATTATGCGGCGAGACGCCATGATCTCCAGTGAATCGTTAGATTTGCGAGGTGTTCAGGGTGTGGAGCAGAGGAGGCCGAAATGCGCTAGTCGAGCAGCACCCTCGGCAGCCACATGGCGATTTCGGGGAAGACGATGACCAGCCCCAGCCCGATGAGCTGCAGGAGTACGAAGGGGATAATCCCGCGATAAATCTGCTGTAGACGCACCTGGGGCGGGGCGACTCCCTTCATGTAGAACAACGCGAAGCCGAACGGCGGCGTGAGGAACGACGTCTGCAGGTTGACCGCCATCAGAATCGAGAACCAGTAGATGACCTCGCTCTTGGGCAGGTGGTCGCCGAAATCCAGTTCGGCGAGGATCGGCGCGAACACAGGTAGCACGATGAGCGTGATCTCGATCCAGTCGAAGAAGAACCCGAGGATAAAAGTCACCGCCATCAGGATCATCAGGATCCACCATGGGTTCGTTCCCACGGAATAGATCACGTCCTGGATGAAGTCGTCGCCCCCTAGCGAGCGGAAGACGTAGGAGAAGGCGGTCGCCCCGACGAAGATAAAGAACAGCATCGCGTTGGTGAGTGAGGTGCGCTCGACCACGTCTTTCAGGACCGACCAGGTCAGCTGCCGGTTGACGATGGCGAGCAGCGTCGCGCCGGCCGCGCCGACCCCGGCCGCCTCGGTGGGCGTCGCCCAACCGGCGACTATCGACCCCAGCACCAGGACGATCAGGAAAACCGCCGGCACCAGGCCCTTGAGCAATAGGAGGAGCAGTTCGCCCGACGTCTGCGGACCCATCTCCTTGGGCAGGCGCGGCGCCAGGGCGGGGTTTAGAGCGCATCTGGTGAAGATATAGATGAAGTAAAGCCCCGACAGTATCAGGCCGGGGAAGATGGCCGCGACGAACAGGGTTCCCACCGAACGCCCGAGGAGATCGGCCATGATGACCAGCATGATGCTGGGCGGTATCAGTATCCCGAGCGTGCCCGAGGCGGCGATGGTGCCTGTCGCGAGCTCCAGGTTGTACTCGCGCTCGACCATGACCGGCAGCGCCATCAGACTGATCATCACCACCGACGCGCCGATGATGCCGGTCGTCGCCGCGAGGATCGTGCCCATGACCGTGACGGCGAGCGCCAGCCCGCCCGGCGTGCGCCGCAGCACCACCTGGAGGCAGTACAGGAGATTGGCGGCGACGCCGGAGCGTTCCAGCATCGTCCCCATGAAGATGAACATCGGAATCGCCACCAGCACCAGGTTGTCTGCGAATCCCCAGATGCGGAGCACGAGGTTGAAGAACTCGACCTGGGAGAAAACCTCGAAATACATGCCGATGAAGCCGAAGGCGAGTCCCACGCCGCCGAGAACGAATCCGACCGGGAAGCCCGAGAACAGCAGAATCGCCAGGGTGATGAACATGCAGGCCGGCAGGTAATCTTCGATATAAAACATGCGCAGGCGTCCCTAGTTCGGCCCGATCTGGTCGATCTGTTCGGTCGGGCGTTCTTCCTTCCGGGGGATGAGTTCTCTGAGGTCCGCCGGGCCGAACAACTCGATGATCTTGCGCAGCAGAATGGTGATCCCCGAGAGGAGCAGGACGAACAGCCCGATCGGCAGGCCCGCCTTGATCGCCCAACGATAGGGGAGGCCGGTCGCGGAGTCCGAGGCCTCGCCGACCGCCCAGGACCTCTCGACGAAGTCCTCGGCGAAATAGGTGACGATGAGACAGTAGGGGATCACGAAAATGATGCAGCCGATGAACTCGACCCAATCCCTGGCGCGCAAACTCAGCCGCTCTCGAAGCAGGTCGATCCGAACGTGGGCGTCCTCGATATAGCAGAAGCCGATGCACAGTAAAAACAGGACCGCGTGCAGGTGCCACTCGGCTTCCTGCAGCTTGGTCGATCCCAGCACCAGGAAGCGCCGGGTCACGACGTCGAAGATGATGACGAACATCAGCGGAATCGAGAGCCAGGCGCTGAGCTTCCCGACGCTGACCACGATCCGGGCGAGAAACTCTTGTATTCGAAACAGTTGCCGCATCAATAGGCTTCCCGGCGCAACGTACGCGAAAAAGGCGCCGGAACCGTGACCGTTACGGTTCCGGCGCCTGTAAGTTTTGCAAGCGAGACGGCGCAGCGCGCCGTCACACGGGTATTACCTTAAGTATCCGAGGTCCTTCCATACCGCGTATTCCTTGCGGAACGCGCTGTAGGATTCCCAGACCTTCTTGAAGGTCGCGTCGCGCGCGGCGTCCGCTGCTGCGACTTCGGCCCATTTCTTCTCGAGCGTGTCCAGGATCGACTGGGGCCAGCGGTGGATCTGCACGCCCTTCTTCTTGAGTTCGACCAGAGCCTTGCCCTGGATTGCCTCGCCCTCGGCGAGCCCCTGGCGGAACGCGTCGCCGCACGATACCTCAATCTGCGCCCGCTGGGTGTCGTTGAGCGCATCCCAGGCCTTCCTGTTCAGCAGCAATTCAAACACCGTCGACTGCTGGTGCCAGCCGGGGAAGTAGTAATGCTTCGCCACCTGGTAGAAGCCGAGGTTGAGGTCGATCGCGGGCATCGAGTATTCCGTCGCGTCGATGGAGCCGCGCTCGAGCGCCGGGAAGATGTCGCCGCCCGCGATGAGCTGGGTGGAAACGCCGATTTTTTGCATGACCTTCGCGCCCAGCCCGAAGAAGCGCATCTTGAGACCCTTCAAGTCATCGATGCTCTTGATCTCCTTGCGGAACCAGCCCGAAGCTTCGGGCGCGATGACGCCGCAGGGCAACGATTTCAGGCCGTGCTTCTTGTAAATTTCGTCCCAGAGCTTGTAGCCGCCGCCGTAGAAAATCCAGCCCATATATTCGCCGGCTCTGGGGCCGAAGGGAACGGCTGCGAACATCGCGAGAGCCGGCTCCTTGCCGTACCAGTAGCCGGGCGTCGACCAGCACGCATCCACCGAGCCCTTGGCCACGGCGTCGAAGCACTCCTTGGCCGGGATAAGCGCGTTGGGCTCGAAGAACCTGATCTTGATGTTGCCGCCGGAAACCCGCTCCAGACGGTCGACCATGGCTTTGCCCATCGAGCCGAGCTGGGTCAATTTGCTCGGGAACCAACTCGCCATTTTCCAGCGTATGCGCTTCGCGGCATCCACCTCGCCGACGCTCGACGCCACCAGCGCGACGCTTAGCGCACAGATCATAAATCCGATCGTCGTTAGTTTCCTGATCGCCATCTGCCGTTCCCTCCCTTCGAGTTAACGCATAAAAATAGGGACGACCTATCTCAACCATTGAGACGCCGCCCCCGATTACCTCCCATGCCATGTGTTTGTTAACAAAAACATTCTATCTAACGTTCGGTTGCTGTCAAGGGGTTAAAATCGGGTATCAGTCGTAGATGGAGGGGGTTGTTGAAAAAAACCTCCTCGCTCGGAATTGACCACCGCCGTCTTTCCGGCGAAAGCCGGAATCCATTCTAATGCAGAATGACGATATACTGGCTTTTCATTTCCTCGTCGTTGACGGGGATCAATCAGAAGCTAAAAACAAAGGCAAAACAAATGGATTCCGGCTTTCGCCGGAATGACGAGCAAAACCACATTCGCCCGCAGGAGTGTCGAGCTTCCTGGGAAAGAGAAGCTCGAACGAACTGCCCCTGCAATCCTATCGTGTCGAACCTTCATTTATCAGGACTTTTTCAACAACTGCTGGAAACAACGTTCGCCAAGGTTCCCGGGTTCATCAGAAGCCGTAATAGCGCGGATAACCCTGCTTCTCCCAGAACCCGCCCAGGTCCTCGTTCGTGAAGAAGACGTAACGGAGGAATTTCGCGCTCTTCCAGCCCACGTTCGTGGGCGAGGCGAGGCGAAGTGGAGCGCCGTGGTTCAGGGGCAGCGTTTCGCCGTTGTACTCATACGCGAGGACGTTCTGCGGGTGCATCGCTTGCTTGAGATCGAACGTCACGCTGTAGCGCTCGTGCCCGTTCGCAGTGGCGAGCAAATCGTCGCACAGGAAGAACACGTAGCGGCTCTCGGGCTTGAGCTTGTGCATTTCGATGAAGCGCGCGAGGTGCACTCCCCGCCAGTGGCATATCGCGCTCCAGCCCTCCACGCAGATGTGCTCCACCGTCTGTTCCAGCACGGGCATTTGGCGTAGCTGCGCCAGCGTGTATTCCCGGACCCAGTGACGCTTCATCATCTGGCCCTCTCTGAGATGGGCCTCCCCCACGACGAGCCGCCATTCCTCGGGAGGGGTCTCGATGATTTGGGAGTTCGGGGTGACCACCGAGCCGTTGGGCCGCATCTGTTCGGGCTGAACGGCATTCCGGGGATAGGTGCGCGCCAGACGGTAGTTGCTGTCCGTCATGAGGCCCACCTTGTGGTTCAGACGGTCGAACCAGCTCAGCACGGCCTGCACACCGGGCTCCTCATTGAGGCGCGAGCACCCGGCCATGAAGGCGGAGGCGAGTGCAAGGAGCATTTTCATGAATCCGCGCCGCGAAGACGTCGACTTGCCCTCGCCGGAACCCGGGCTTCGCTTTTCGCCTTTTCTCATCTTCACTCTCCGGGCGTCTCAGGCGGCGGCTTCAGCACCTTTATGACGACGGGGGCGATGATCGGGACGGCCAGGATGAGAGAGGTTGGGTACAGAATGCAGGCCCACGTCAGAAAGCCGAACCCAAAACTCGTTATCCAGGCCATCGGCCCGCTCAGGATATATGCGGCGATCAGGGCCAGAACGGCGTTGATGCATACGACGCTCAAAACCAGCCTGCCCGCGAACAGTCTGCGCTTCGCCATTTGGGTCGGTAATACGAATTCCGTTTGTTCTTCCGTGTTCATCAGCTTCCCATCCTCGCCTTGCGCCAGAAATCACCGACGCGCCGTCCGCGCATGAGGCCAAACCGTACCAGGAGATAGCCCGGCGCGCCGAACCAAAGGCCCTGAGCCTCACCGCCCAAAGCCGCGTTCATCATATCCGCAACGAGGCCTCCAATCCAGAAGGAAATTATCAGGATCGCCGCCTCCTCGGCGACGCGCCCAAGCCTCCTGGCGAATTGCTTTTGCCTGGCAAGAAAGGCTTCGCGCTCCGCCTTGATCCCGACGATCATGGGCGCGAGCCCGCGCCGCCATCCGTGGGAAATCACCATCAGGAAATGGCCGACAATGAAAACGACGAGAAACAGCATCACCAGAAAATGCAGGAACCGGCTCGGCTGATAGCCCCCGAAAAGCCAGGTCAGCCACTTGAGCTGGACGGGTTTCAGAATGGCGAGGCCAGTCAGAACGGACATCACCCCGGCCAGTATGACGACGTTGTAGGCGAGTTTTTGAATCGGGTTGAATTTCCCCTCTCCCGGGGGGTGGTGAAAGGTCTTGATTGGATGGAGAAGCATCTCCTTGGCGCCCGAAAAATCCGCCCGCTTGATGCGGTAGTGCCTCCCTTCTTCCGTCAGGAGGAGCAGGAACAGGAAGATCAGCCCGTTGATGGTATAGGGCCACATGAGGGCGAAGTGCCAGCGCAGCGCGCCCGCGAGCCACCCGCCGATGCCGAATGTCTTCGTGAGGCCTTGTACGAAAACCCTGTAGTCGCCCCCTATATTGATGGCGCGCGGGTCTACCTGGGTTTCCGTCCCCCGGAGCGCCTCGTAGATGGCCTCTGGGTTGGGCCTGTCCGGGCCGAAGGCGGGATACGCCCACCATATCTGAAACCCGCTCGCCATCATCAGGAGCAGAAGCGGTACGTTCAGCCAGTGAGTAATCCTTAAGAGCGATGAATAGGGATATGCAGGAGCGGCTGGGGGATTTTGCGTCGTTTCCTCGGTTTTCATTATTTTTCGGCGAGCAGCTTCATGATCATCGCCTCGGTGCGCTCGTGGTTGCCCTCACCGATCGTCTTGAAACGCACGATACCCTTTTTGTCGATCAGGTATTTCGTCGGCCAGAAGCGATTCTGAAAGGCGTCCCAGTTCTTGAAGTCATTGTCCATCACGACGCGGTACTTGATGCCGAGCTTGGCCATTGCCTCTTCGATGTTTTCTTTTTTCCTGTCGAAGTTGAACTCGGGCGCATGGTTCCCGATGATGACCAGCCCCTTGTCTTCATAGCGCTCGTGCCACGAACGCAGCGTGGGGATCTCCCGCACGCAATTGATTCAGGCGAACGTCCACATGTCGAGGAGAACGACCTTGCCGCGCAATTCTTCGAGCTTGACGGGCTCGCCGCCAATCCAGGGCCCGCCCTTGAGCTCAGGCGCTTGCGCGCCGGGTCCGAGTCCCGATGCGCCCGCCTGGTGAAAGGTCCAGAACGCGGCGATCAATGCGATGGCGATGATGCATATGAGGGTTCGCTTCATGGTGGTCTCCTAAGATAAATACGGCCTGTGAACACTTTAGGAGAAGGTTTGAGCCGATGCAAATACTTATATACGATGAATCAGGCGGTTCCCGCAGCGGAGCTTAAATTTTTCGTAAAGTTTCATCCATTCAGGTGGAGAAAAGCGTGAAACACTATCATTTCGAGGAGATGGCAGCGCACGATACCGGCGAGAGGATTCAACGCGTAGTGGCGGGCGAGAGCCTGACAGTACTTCGCCAGACGATTCGCGCAGGTGTGGACATGTACAACCCCCATTCGCACCCGAACGAGCAGATGACGATCGTGCTCGAAGGACGGGCGAGGTTCGCGTGCGGCGGGAAGGAAGTGGAGCTCGGTCCCGGCGGCGTCGTGATTTTTCCGCCGAACCAGGAGCACTCCACGCGAAACGCGGGCGATGGGCCGCTCGTGCTGGAGGAAATCTTCACGCCGGGCATGGAGGCGCTGAACAAACTCGCGCTTGAAAATTGAATGGGCCGGAGAGAGGCATGAGCCGTCTGACGATTACGGGACTCAAGAAAGATTTCGACGACGTGTGCGCGGTCGACAACCTGTCCCTTGCGCTGGATGACAGGGAATTCATGGTGCTCGTCGGTCCCACGGGTTGCGGCAAATCGACGCTCTTGCGCCTGATCGCCGGCGTGGAAGATGAGGATGCGGGTCACATCTATTTGGACGGCGTGCGGCTGAACGGCATCCCGCCCGGTAGGCGCGGGGTGCAGCTCGTTTTCCAGAGTTATGCCCTTTGGCCGCACATGAAGGTTTTCGATGAGAAAAAATACTCGAACCTAAGCTTCGCGCTTAAAATCCGCCGCTGGCTGCCGGGCATCCTGAACGAGCGCGCCCAGGACGTGATGCGGCGTTTGGGGATCAACCCAAAATGGTCCCGCCGCAGTCCGGACAGCTTGAGCGCGGGCCAGCAGCAGAAAGTTGCCATCGGCCGCGCCATCGCCATCCCCCCGCAGGTTTTTCTTCTCGATGAGCCACTGGCGAACATCGATCCGGTCGCCAGGCTGGAGGTCCGAAAAGAATTGAGGAGAGTGCACGACGAGATCGGGGCGATCAGCCTGCTGGTGACGCACGATTTGACGGATGCGTTTCAGATTGCCGACAGAATCGCCGTGATGCGCGACGGCGTTATCGTCCAGGTCGATACGCCGGAGAACCTCATCAACCATCCGGCGGATTCGTTCGTTAAGAGTTTCTTCACGAGCGTACATCACGAAAGGCTGCTGCAGGAGTTCCGGGCGAGGCGCAGGGCCAGGAAGACGAACCCGACTCCCGATTCACCCTGACTCGGGTTTTTCCAAAAAATCCCGCCACGCCTCCCAGTAGGGCGCACCCCCCGCGTAATACGTGTCGTTGTGGCCCGCACCCTTGATGGTGAAAAATCGCTTGTGCGGAGAGCCGGCAGTCTCGAAGAGCCGTAGCCCCTGCGCGTAGGGGACGATTCCGTCCTTATCCCCATGCAGAACGAACAGGGGCATCTTCACTTTGGGTATCATGGCCGCGCTGTCGAATTTCGGGGAGATGAGCCATCCCACAGGCAGGAAAGGGAACATCTTCTTGCCCATGGCGAGAGTGCTCTCGAAGGGACTCTCCAGGATGAGGCCGCGCGCTTTCTTTCCTTCCGCGGCGAGTTTCACTACTACGGCGGCGCCCAGGGAGCGTCCGAAGAGAAAAATACGCTCGTGCGGCACGCGCTCGGCGAGCCAGGCGTACGCGGCCCTGCCGTCGGCATAGAGACCTTCCTCGCTAGGTCGACCCTCACTCTTGCCGTATCCCCGGTAGTCGAAGATGAACACGCCCGCCCCCAGTTCTTTCTGGATGAGCGCGATGTTCTCCGCACGGTGTGAGAGGTTGCCCGCGTTGCCGTGCGTCCACAGGAGTACCGGACCGTCAGGGTCTTTGGGAGCAACGTACCAGCCGTGAAGGCGCACGCCGTCCTCTGCACTGAAGGAGACGTCCTCATACGCTATTCGATAGGCTTTGGGCGTGACCTCGATTTCCCGGTAGGGATGATAAAGCAGGAAATTCTCTAAAAACCCAAACATTCCCACGACCAACAAAGCGCCTGCGCCGAGGAGCAGGTAGCGATGGAGTTTTTGCGAGATTCGCAGCGGCCCATTCTCATCGAGGGGTTTGCGCGAGTTTCCGGTGAGCGGTCTTGATGCAGAGGTTCTGAATCGTGGTGATGCCTGCATCCTCCAGGCGGCGCGCGGAGCCGGGGTGGGTGATGCCCTTTTGCATCCAGAACGCTCGCGGGCGTTTTTCGATGGCGTCATCCACCAGGGCGGGTATTTCCTCGGATCGCCTGAAGGCGTTCACGATGTCGATACGCTCGGTAACTTCACCCAGGCTGGGATAGGCCATCTCGCCGAGGGCGGATTTTATTCCGGGATTTATGGGAATGACCTGGTAGCCCGCCTCCTGCATATATGAGGCGATTCGGTGGCTCGTGCGCGAGGGATTGTCCGAAAGACCGACCACGGCGATGGTCTCGGCGCCTGCGAGTATGGAGGCGAGTGTCTGATCCTCAGGGTTCATTCCTGCGGTCTCCAAAATTTTCGGCATGATACCACAGCTTTTATCGAGTACATGAGGCATGGAGCATAGGAAACAACTTGCCCTTGATGAATCCGGGGTGTAAATCATCGGGTAGGGGACGCTCTCTGTCCTGATTTCATCATAAGACTTTTTTCGAGTGAGGAGATGAGATGGCGGAAACGGCGGTTGTCGAGATTTTTCACGAATACCACTGACCCTGGGCGTACATGGCCGCGGCGCGGTTGGACAAGGTGATGCCTGAGTTCGAGGACAAGCTGCAGCTTAAATGGCGCGCGTTTCCGCTGGAGGTCATCAACGACCGCCCGGCGCCGCGCTACATCGTGGACCAGGAATGGCCCCTGATAGCCGTTCAGGAACCGCTCTCGCCGTGCAGAAGCTGGCCGCACGAGGAATACCTGAGGACAACCATCCGCGCCTTCCAGGCCTATGCGAGCGCCTACGCGCTGGACCCCGAAAAGGCGCGCGTCTACGATCTTGCGATCAGGCGCGGTTTTTTCTACGAGGGAAAACGCGTGGATGAGGACGCGGTTTTGTGCGATATGGCGGAAGAAGCGGGCCTCGATGGCGCCAAAGTGCGCGCGGATTTGGAATCCGGCGCATACGAGGAGGGCGTGATGGATGACTACAGGGAAGCCATGCGCTTGAGGGACGAAGAGGGCATGTCGATGACCAGCCCCACCCTCATCTTCCCGAACGGGGAGGCCGTCTTCAATCCCTACGCTTCGGATAAGACGATTGAGGACGGCAAGCTCACCGAAGTCCACGCCCCGCCCGCCTACGGGGAGGCGGTGTATGAGGGCTACCGCGAGATTCTGGCGAGAGCGGCGGGTTAAAGCGCGAAAGACATAGACCTTCAACTGGAGTGAGCACATGAACCATCGCCGTCTCGGCCGGACCGAATTGCAGGTAAGCGAAATCGGCCTGGGCACTTCGCACAATTTCATGCACATGGCGAGCAGCGAACCCGCCCGGTGCGTCGAAATCGTCCGGGAATGCCTGGATTGCGGGGTCAATTTTTTCGACACCGCGCCGATATACGGGGATTCCGAGCGGGTGCTGGGTGAGGCGCTGGAAGGCGCCAGGGAGAAGATCGTCCTGGCGACCAAGGTGTGGGAGTCGAGCGCATCGGCGGCCCGCGCGAGCATCGAGCGCTCCTTCAGACACCTTCGCACGGACGTCATCGACCTCTTACAGATTCACAACATGGCGGGCTGGCGCGAGGTGACGCCCGTAATGAAGGCGTATCAGGAAGAGGGCAGAATACGTCATCTGGGAATCACCGACAGGAGGCCCGAGAATTTCCCCGAACTCATCGAAGCCATGAAGACGGACGCCTACGACGCGATCCAGATACCCTACTATCTGGGCGAGGTGCAGTGCCGCGAGGAGGTTCTGCCCCTGGCGCAGCGGATGAACCTGGGCGTTATCGTCATGCGGCCTTTCAGTCACTTGAAGAGCGGCCTGCTTGGTCCCGGAGGCAGTATCGCCCGCATGCCGGAACTGAAAGCCCATCATTCAGGAACGCCGGGGCAGGCGCTCCTGAAATACCTACTCGCGGACGAGAGGGTCTCCAGCGTCATCCCCGCCACCGGCAGGGCGGGCCGCATGAGCGAGAACGCGGCGGCATCGGGCGGCGGCGCGCTTCCTCCTGATATCTGCGCGCGACTCGAGGCCCTCGTGGGTTGAGTTATTTTCCCCTATCGACTGAATTTGCGTAGAAGCCTTGGGAATTAGCGGCCCGTCTGCTCGGTGTAATCTTTATAAGCGGCGCCGTGTAGGTCACGAAGATGCGGCTCTTCGACGAAGCGCACCTGCATCTCGATGCTTAAACAAGCCATGGCGATGAATAACAGCATCGATATGTGGGGCAGCAACACCAGAAGGCCGATTAAGAACAGGAACACACCGCTGTAGATAGGGTTCCTGACGAGAGAGTAGAAGCCCCCCGTCACCAAATCGGTTTTCTCGTATTGATCGACGCCGAACCTCCATGCGCTTCCCATCTGATATTGGGCGATTACCATGATGGCGATTCCGGCCAGAGATATTGCTGCGCCGGTCGTGTTTATGGACCCGCCAAGTTCGACTTGTGGCTGAATCGTTTCGGCGGCATCGAGGAGAGAAACAACGAACGTCCCGATGAATGATGTCATCAGGAGGATGCTTGCGAATTTGGCTTTTTGGGGAGCATCCCGTTTCACCGTGCGAATGCCGAATTCTCCGGTGGCCAGGTAGTGAAGACCAATTTTCCCGCCCACGGCGAACACCAGGAAGACGAGGTAGAGCATCAGCGCATTCGCCCGGAACATACGACCTCCCGGCTTTAATTGGACATTCCATCATTGGAATGTGAACGAACGTATCTCCTCCCCTGGGCGAGCTAGGAAAAGAGCGCGAATCGCCTAGGGGTCAAGAAGCGGTCGATATCGCTCCGACTTCGTTGTCCACGATTACCGGCGAGGTGAAGAATTCGATCGTGGGTTCGACTCCCAGGCGCTCGCGTATCCCGGCGCGCCAGGCGTCGTCGTAGAGCCGCTCGGCATCCTCGCGCGACTCGAACAGGTAGACCCCGCCTCCGGTGCGAACGTCGTCCGACACCAGGTAGTATTTTCGCACCAGCCCCGGTACGTCGCGGTAGAGAGGGGCCGAGTGTTCGAAGGCCGCGGCCATCTCCTCTTGGGTCTTTCCCTCGGGAAGCGTGAAGCGAACGATTGCGGTGACGGCCATGAACGTCCTCCTTATGCGGTGGTGGCGGCCCTGGCTTCGTTGTCGACGATGACGGGCGAGTCGAAGTACTGGACGTCGGGCTCGACGCCCATGCGTTCGATCAGCCTGTTGCGCCACACCTCGTCGTGGACACGCTCGGCGTCGGCGCGTGACTCGAAAATATAGACCCCGCCCCCTGACATCCGGTCTTCGGACATCAGATAGTATTTGCGCAAGAGGCCGGGCACACCGTGGTAGAGAGCCGAGGAACTCTCGAAAGACGCGATCAGCTCCTCCTCGGTTTTCACTTCTGGAAACGGGAAGCGGACAACTGCGGTAACGGCCATGAGGCATCCTCCTTGTTTGATGGGTCTCTCTCCGAATTATAGCATGAACAACTGACAACTCAGTTAACCGGATACATCCGCTTGACGCTCAGCCTCGCCACGAGTCGCTTCTCTTTCTTCATCGCTTGCAGGTATTCGTCGAGGTCGTCGGGGTCTTTTCCGGTGATGCGGCGGTAGAGGTCGAGGTTTTTCGTGCCGTCCGGGTCTTCAACGAGTTCGGCCTCTCCTTCCGCGCAGAGGTAGGGGTAGAAGTTGTCCTGCGGCATCACGCAAAGCGTGGCCCTGGGGTCGCGCCTCAGGTTTTTGGCCTTCACGCGGTCCCACGTCATGGATATCTCCGCGACGCCGTCTGCATAATCGAACACGATGGGCGTGGGGTGCGATCTGCCGTCCTCGAGAAGGGTGCTCAGGACGCCGTATTGCTGCTTGTTCAGGAAGGCCAGCGCCTCGTCGTGTGTCATGGGGTTCTCCTTATGAGTTATGAATCCGTATCAATCGCCGTCTCGACGAAGTCATCGAACGCGGCGCAGAAAGCCTCGGGCGCATCCTGCATCGGGAAATGCCCGCAGGCGGGGATAATCGTTCTCACACAACCCGGTATTTGCTCTTCGAACATCTCCCCATATGCCATCGGCCCGGCGTCCCCCTCGCCCGCGCAGACCCAGGTGGGGACGTTGATTTCACCCAGCCGCTCCCTCATGTCCGGCGTGTCGAGGATGGCGTCCACCGCCGCGGCGTAATCCTCAGGGGTGTTCTTGAGGAAGCGTTTTCTGAATTCTTCCGCGCTTGCTCCATCGATATAGTCCCGGGGCAGCGTCGCCTGCATCCCCTCGCTCGCAAGGGCTGTTTCTATCCCCTCATCGAGCGCAATCTTTCGCAATAACTCGAATCGTCCCCTCATTTCTCCTTCGGGCGCTGCGGCGGATGCGCCGACGAGCATCAGGCTGTTGACCCTCTCGGGGTGTTCGAGTGCGCACCACAGGGCCACCCGCCCGCCCATGCTGTGTCCCATGAGGTGGACCCTGTCGAGCCCCCAGAAGTTGAGAAGGGCGAGCAGGTCATCGGTGAGGGTTTCGATACCAAATGGGCCCTGTCGCTTGCTCGACCCCCCGTGGCCTCTGTGATCGTAGGTGAAGGCCTGAAAGCGACGGGAAAGCGCATCCATCACCGGCTCCCAGGTGTATATGGAGTTGGCGAATCCGTGCATCGCGACCAGGGGCGCGCCGTCTCCTTTCACGGTGTATGTGAGGTTCACGCCGTTCACAGTCGCCACGGGCATCGTCCGCTCCTTTGGGTTGAGAAAAACACACATTTCGCCTTTGCCGAACCGCTAGAATACCCTATTATGCGGTTTTTCGCAGAACAGCTCATCCGAGCGGTCATAGACAGGAAATTGCGCATGGACGAGAAAAGAGTGGCGGTCGTCCTCTTGAGCGGCGGCATGGATTCGGCCGTCGTTCTGGCCATCGCGAAACGGGAGGGATTCGCCTGCGAGGCGCTCAGTTTCGACTATGGGCAAAGACACCGCTGCGAGTTGATGGCCGCCCGAAAAGTGGCGGAACAAATCGGCGCAGGCGGCCATACGGTTTTGTCGATCGATATGCGTCCCATCGGCGGTAGTGCACTCACCGGCGACATCGAAGTTCCCAAGGAGCGTGCCGACATCGGAGAGGGGATACCGGTAACTTATGTGCCTGCGCGGAACACCATTTTTTTGAGCTATGCGCTCGCCCTGGCCGAGGTCAAGGGTGCGAGCGATATCTACATCGGTGTGAACGCGCTCGATTATTCGGGATATCCCGATTGCCGCCCAGAATACATTGACGCTTATACGCAAATGGCGCGGTTGGCTACGAAATCCGGCGTAGAAGGTGCGCTTCTCGAAATTCATACGCCTTTGAGTGCGATGCGAAAGTCCGACATCGCGCGCAAGGGTCTGGATTTGGGGGTGGATTTTTCTCTCACCCACACCTGTTACGATCCGCTGGATGAGAAACGGCCCTGCGGTTCGTGCGACGCCTGCATCCTGAGGCGTAAGGGGTTCGAGGAAATCGGGGAGCGCGACCCGCTCCCTTATCCCGCTGCTTGATATTCGGAGGAATCGTGGAAGAGATGCGCACGGACGTATTGGTCGTAGGCGGCGGGCTGGCCGGCACGCTGGCCGCTCTGGCCGCTCGCGAAGAGGGGGCGGACGTCTGCATCGCCATGAAGGGCGAGGCCGGCCTGACAGGCAACTCCGCGCGCGCGGGCGGCGTTTTCGCAACGATACTGGACGGTTTCTCCCTGCCGGATGATTCTGTGGAAACCATGGTGGCGGATAATTACCGCAGCGGATGGTTCATGTCCGACCCTGCCCTGGTGCGCACGGTCGCAGCCGAATCGGGCGGCGCGATAGAACGCTTGCGCGCTCACGTGGTTCCTTTCCTGGGGAAAAACGGGCGGATGACGCCCACGAAACTCCCCGGCCACACCTATCCCCGGGGAGCGCGCGTGCCGGGAGGCGGGCCCAGGATGATGACGATTCTGGGTGCGCGGCTCGCGCAGAGCGGAGCGCGCATTCTGGAGGGGCTGTCCTTCATCGGAGTGCTGCGTGACGGGGGCGGAAGAGTCGTAGGGGCTGAATTTCAAGAAGAGAGAAGCGGAATTTTGGTACGGGTGCATGCACGCGCCACGATACTCGCGATGGGCGGATTGGGGGGGATGTACCCCATCACGACGAATGCGCCGGGCGTCGCGGGAGTCGGCTATGGGGCGGCTCTCGACGCGGGGGCGCGGTTGCGGGACATGGAATTCGTGCAGTTCACGCCGACGGCAATGGCCCATCCACCGCAACTCAGGGGCAGAAACTCAGGCGGAATGGCGCTTTCTTTCCCCGAAACGCGGTTGAGAAACAGCCTGAACGAGCGATTCATGGCCCGCTATGCGCCTGATGATATGGAGCACGCCAAGCGCGACGTGCTCTCCCGCGCGATGCACCGCGAAATCGTCGAGGGGCGGGGAACCGAAAACGGCGGCCTTTATCTCGATTTGACGAAGGTGTCCTACGAAGGGCTGAGAGACGTGATGGGTGAGATCATCGACGATTTCGAGGCGGCGGGTCTCGACGTGCGAAAAGAGCCGATAGAAATCGCTCCCGCGGCGCATTCGTGCATGGGCGGCGTTATCATCGACACGAACGGGCGGACGGACGTGGACGGCCTCTTCGCCGCCGGTGAGAACGGTGGCGGCCTGCACGGGGCGAATCGTCTCGCGAGCGGGGGCCTCACCGTGTGCGCCGTCATGGGTGACCGGGCGGGCCGGACCGCTGCTCATGTGGAAGGAGAGGGCGGACCACCCGAGAAGAAAGAGGGAGACCTGCGAGGCGCTGATGAATCGAGTGAAGATCAACTCGATGAAATCGAAGAAAACTTACGCGACGCCATGTTTTCGGCTGGAGGCATCGAGCGGACTTCGGAAGCGCTGGCGGATGGACTGGTGAGAATCACCGCTCAAAAAGAGAAGATTGCAGTGTCCTCTCCCCCTTCTTCGCTCGTCTCGCGCCATGCCCAGGCGAGGCTCATGTGCCTGACGGCCGAGGCGATGCTGGGCTCGATGTCCTTGCGGGCAGAGAGCCGGGGTGCGCACACGCGGTCTGATTATCCCGAGCGTGACGATGAGACCTGGCTGGCTAACATTCATATATCACTGGGGTCTGATGGAACGCCGGCTCACGTTAAATTACCCATATCCGATGAATTGCGTGAGGCGGCATCGCGCCATGCGAGCGCCTGAAGATCTGAGAGCCATCCGGATTAGAAGTTGACACTACGAGCACGAGAGGATAACCAAGGAATATACACTCACTTTCGATGAGAATTCTTCTTGATGATTTGGAGGAGTTATGCAATATCCATTCACCGAAGAACAACTGGCCCTGGCCGATCTGACCCGCGATTTCATGGAGCGCGAGGTCGCGCCCGTCGCCGCGGAGATGGACAGGCGGCCCGACCCGAAGGATTGTTATCCGGGCGAGCTTTTGAACAAGGCGTCGCAACTCGGCCTGCGAACCATGGCGGTGCCGGAAGAACATGGCGGCATCGGGGCCGACACGACGACCAAGGCCCTTTGTCTCTGGACGGGCGCGCAAATCGAGATCGGCGTCATCAAGTGCCTGAGCCAGTGCTGGAAGATATCGAACGCGATCTTCAAGTGCGGCACGGAGGCGCAGATCGAAAAGTGGGGCAAGATGTTCGTGGAAGATCACGACTGCGTGGGCTCGTTCGTCATCACCGAACCCGATTATGGCTCGGACAACATCTACCGACAGTCCGACCCCGCGCTGGGTCTCAAGACCTCGGCGGTCGAGGATGGCGACTACTACATCCTCAACGGTGCGAAACGGTTCACTTCTCTCACGAGTTGGGCGCAGATATTGCTGGTCTTTGCGAGAACGGACCCCACTGTTCCGCTTCATCAGGGAACCAGCTGCTTTCTCGTACATGGTGATCAGGAGGGGGTCTCTTACGGCAACGTGCATGACAAGCTTGGCTACAGGCTGTATCCCAATGCCGAGAGCTATTACGACAACGTGCGTGTGCATAAGGACGACATCCTCGGCGGGGTGAACAAGGGTTTTTACACCTTCGGCACGGTGTTCCGGGGCAGCGCCGAGCTTCCGGCGTGCAATACGGGCATCGCGCGCGGCATCTATAATTTCTGCCTCCAGCACGCGAAAGAACGCATCCAGGGCGGCAAGCCCATCATCGAGCACCAGACGATACAGCACCAACTCGCCGAGATGTTGATGAACATCGAGGTGGCCGAACAGTTCATGTGGCGCATCTGCTGGGGCGTGGAGAACGATGAGAGCTACAATACGCGCTTTACGCGTTACGGAAAGGTGTTCAGCGATCAGGTGGCGCTCAAGACGATTGCCTTCGCCACGGATATTCTCGGCGGCATCGGCATCATGAAGGAGACGCCGACGGAGAAGATGATGCGCGACCTCCTCACCTTCCTGCACGGCGACGGGACGGACTCGATGACGCTGCTGCGCGCCGCCCAGACGCTGGACGAGCCCGCATAATACGTCGTGTGATGCCGTTGCGGGGCTGTTCGCTCGGTGTCCGGACGTTCACCAGCTCGGGAGAAAAAACGATGGATTTGATGCTCACCGATAAAGTGGCGATGATCTCCGGCGGCAGTCGAGGTCTCGGCTTCCATATCGCAAAAGATCTGGTGGGCGAGGGGTGCCACGTGGCGATCAGCGCGCGGGGCGAGGAGCGATTGAATCAGGCCGTCGATGAGTTGAACGCGCTGGGCGGCGGACGCGCGGCGGGTTTCACGGGCGACGTGACCCAGGAAGGTGTACCCAATGCATTTCTACGGAAGACGCTCGATGCGTTCGGTGCCGTCGACATTCTCGTGAACAACGTCGGCGGCAGCAATCCCAAGGCCTTTCTCGACATCACGGATGAGGAGTGGCGCGAAGGGTTCGGATTCAACCTCTACCATGCGGTGACGCTCTCGCGCCTCGTGATACCGGAAATGAAAAAAAGAGGCGGCGGCTCCATCCTGAACGTCGCCTCCATCTACGGGCGCGAGTCGAAGGGCGCGATGACTTACAACGCCTCCAAGGCGGCGCTCATCAGCTTCTCCAAGGGGCTCGCCCAGCAGACGGCGCAGGACAACATTCGCGTGAACTCGATTGCGCCGGGCAGCATCATTTTCCCGGGCGGGGTCTGGGAGCGGCGGGTGAACGAAGCGCCAGACGGCTTGCAGGGCTTCGTCGACTCAGAAATGCCGCTGGGCCGGTTCGGACGACCCGAGGAACTCTCTGCGGTAGCCGTCTTTATGGTGAGCCCGAGAGCGAGCCTCGTGCACGGGGCCTGCTGGAACGTGGACGGCTCGCAAAGCCGCTCGAATATCTAATCTGAGCTGAAATTCACGACACTTTGTGGAGGGGTTCGCGCACGCGCGTGAGCCACTGCTGCTTCAGCGTGCTCTTGACGACGCGCGGGATGCTGAAGCCTATCGGTATCATCCTCGGCTCGACCAGGGGACGGGATAAGCTCGCTTCCTGAAGAGGCAGCCCCACTATTTCTATTTTCTCCAGGTCCGTTTCGCCGAAGCCCGTTACGCGGGCGGCTTCCAGGGTTCTGAGTTTCTCGGGCGAGAGTCCCGTGACCTCGCAGGCGACGCGATCGAGCGCCACCGGATCGGCGCTCACGATGATGAGACCCACGTTGCGGGGAGTTCCCTGTGCGGGTCCCTGGCCTTCCATCGCGTAGACAGCGTCCAGTACGGAGAGCCTCGTCTTGAGCAAACGCGCCGTTTCAACGAGCATGAGCGGGAAGTAATCCTCGAAAGTTCCCGCCTTGAAATGCCACCACGCCTTTCTTTTTCCCGCTACGCAGCCGAAGAGATTCTTGACCGCGCCCGTCATGTAGAGTTGGCAATGGGTCTTGAGCTTCGGCAAATTAATAATTCCGTCCGCATCCATGGCCTCTTTCGCCATGGTGAGGTGCGCGTAAACGACTCCATCGGGATTGGGAACCTTCACCCCCTTTCGGAAGGTGACGAGCGGAATCCTAAGTTCTTCGCATACCCTCGACAAGCCGGTTTGCTCGGCGCAACTCGCGAGACTTCCCCAGGCGGGGCTGTCGCCCATGGATATTTTCCGTGGCGGCGTAGCCATATTCTGAAACTGCTCCGCCACCGCCCGGAGTATTTCAGGATGGGTCGTCAGCGCACTCTCGGGCGGCGCGCCTTTGAGGATGTTGGGTTTCAGGAGGATTTCTTCGGATTTGGAGGCGAATTGCGCGGCCCCGCCCAAGGCTTCTAGAGCCTCGGCTACGGCGTCGTTCACGCGCTCTTTCTCATAATCTTCGCAACGGACAATCGCAACGCGGCTCATGTGCGTTTAACTTTCATTTTTGATGGCTTCAATCTTATCGTCGCGTTCCGCTTCGAGCGCCTCGCGCTCGTCCCTGAATTTTTGGCGGAATGCGCCCAGCGCCTCTCTGGCCTCGGGTTCCAATTGCGCCTCGACGGCTTCGATGGGAGCGCCGCCCGTCATTTTCATCAATTCCTGCTGATGGAGAACGTCTTTCTCGGCGATTTTTCCCTCGTATACCTTTTTAATTTCCTCAATCTTGTCCCTTTGCTCAGGAGAGAGTTTTTCCAGTTCCAGGCGCGCTTGCTCGCCGATGGCGGAAGTTTTCTCCATCGCTAATTCCAGGGCGCTTTTCATCATGACCCTCCACGGCGGTGTAAAGTTTTTTGCACCAAGGCATTCTAGGTTGCGCAAAGAAAGGGGTCAACATCCACGTCCTTGAAGGGGAACGGCCCGAACTCCGTATTCACCTTCGCCTCGTGATGAGGGCGTAATGCGCAGGTTTTCAGGCGGATAGCGCAAACTATGGACTCCTTACCTTTCGGGGACTCTCCGGGACGGATATTTTGATATAAGAGGATGTGATACGCCCACCTGTGGAGGAACCATGCGCGAGCCCACGTTTGACGATGTTCTGGAGGCGCAAAAACGCATCGCCGCCTACTTGCAGCCCACACCCTTTCACGAGGTGCCTGTAATTTCAGAACGCATCGGGTGCCGGTATTTCCTCAAATACGAGTCCATGCAGCCCGTCGGCGCGTTCAAGGTGCGCGGCGGCGTGAATCTGGTCTCCCAACTCGGGCCGGAAGAGAAACAAGCGGGCCTCATTACGGCCTCGACCGGCAACCATGGTCAATCCATTGCCTATGCCGCGCGGATTTTCGGGGTCAAAGCGTTGATCGCGGCACCGAACGGAGCGAATGCGGATAAAATATCGGCCATCGAGAGGCTGGGAGCGGAAGTCGCGTTCGTGGGCAAGGATTTCGACGACGCCAGGGTTTGGTGCGAGGAGCAATGCGAAGAACGAGGTATGCGCTACGTTCACTCAGCCAATGAGCCGCGCCTCATCGCGGGCGTGGCTACCCAGACGCTCGAGATCATGGATACTGAGCCGGATATCGAGGTGCTCATCGTCCCCCTCGGCGGGGGGAGCGGCTTGTGCGGCGCAGGCCTCGTCGCCAAACAGGTCAACCCCAATATCCACGTTGTGGGGGTCCAGGCGGAAAACGCCCCCGCCTTCTACAAAAGCTTCTATGCAGGGGAATTGCTGCCCCAGCCCTCAGCGGACACCTTCGCTGACGGGCTTGCTACGCGGGTGCCTTTCGAACTGACATTTTCGATGATCAAACGATACGTGGATGAAATCGTGACCGTGAGCGAAGAGGAGATGTGCGACGCCATTCGCCTGCTCGTTTCCGAAGTACACGTTATCGCCGAGGGCGCAGGCGCCGCCCCGACGGCTGCCGCCATGAAAATGGACCTGAAGGACAAGCGAGTCGCCGCAATCCTGAGCGGGCGCAATCTTACCAGCGAGCACCTCGGTATCATCCTCAGCGGCGGGACGCCTCGTCCGTGAAATACGTCATCAAAAAAGAGGCCGCGCGAGCGCATGAACAGGGGAACTGGTATGTCGAAGTCGCGCTCAGCGTTCCCCAGCTAAATCCGCTCACCTACCGGGTAGAGCATGAGTTCTCGGAGAGGCTGGCACCCGGGCTGCGCGTGCTGGTGCCGCTGGGTAATCGGAAGGTGACGGGATATGTCATCCAGCCGCCGGGCGAGAACCCGCCCCCCGGAGTCGAGCCCAGCTCAATTAAATCCGTTCTGGAGATGATTGACGACGAGCCGTTGCTCACGCCCGAGCTATTGGAACTCACCGGATGGGTGGCGGAATATTATTGTTGCGGCTGGGGGGAGGCGCTTAAATTCGCGTTGCCGTCCCACAAGGAGAAGAAAACGGTAGAGCGTTATCGGCTGAGTGAGGCGGGTCGGCTTGAGGCTGCGTTCGAAGAAGGCGGCCTGAGTCTACCCGGCCTTAAACCCTCGGATGGAAAGGGAAGCCACAAAGCGCGCATTCTGGTTGCGCTTCGCAAGGGTCCTCGGACTCTTCATTCTCTTACGGCGTCGTTCGGGCGCGGAACGCGCCCGGAACTCATGCGTCTGGTCGATGCGGGCTTCGTGGAGAAAATCGTCGACGCCGTAGGTGGTTCTAAACAGCGGAAGGCCAAATTCGTTCGCCTTTGCAGGAAGCCCGAAGAAGATGATCTCAGGAATTTGGAAAAACGCGCGAAGCGGCAGGCGGAAATCCTGCGCCTGTTGGATCGAGCGCAAGATAAGCGGATGCGTCTGGGGGAGCTGGAAATCCTCTCGAAAGGCGCACGCGCCGCTTGCGCGGCTTTGGAGAAAAAAGGATGGGTCGAGGTAGAAGAAGGCCTCCTCCCTGACGCGGAGGATATGAAAGAGCCGAGTCCAAGTCCGATCGCGCCCTCTATGGGTCTGACCGATGAGCAGAAAGAATCGTATGAACTGGTGAAAACGGACATTGAACAAAAGAATTTTTCGGTCACGCTTCTTCACGGCGTCACGGGAAGCGGAAAAACGGAAGTCTACATCCAGCTTGCGCAAAAAGCCTTGGAAAACGGGCTGGGCGCGTTGATTCTGGTCCCGGAAATTGGCCTGACTCCCCAGCTTCTAGGGCGGTTTCAGGAGCGCTTCGGGCATTCGGTGGCCTGTCTGCA
This sequence comes from bacterium, assembly GCA_965213625.1. Classification (GTDB taxonomy): domain Bacteria; phylum UBA8248; class UBA8248; order UBA8248; family UBA8248; genus Bin107. The sequence continues at coordinate 3,643,048 of CBDBZU010000004.1, read as the reverse complement.
CAGTGCGTATTCCGACAAAAAACGCCTATCGGAATGGCGGCGCATCAAGAACGGGGATGCGCCCATTGTAGTGGGCACGAGGTCCGCCGTTTTTGCCCCGATTCCAAATCTGGGGATGATCGCGGTGGATGAGGAGCACGACGGCTCCTACAAACAGGAGGAATCCCCTCGCTACCATGCGCGGGATACCGGAATCGTGCGCGCCAGGAATCTGGGAATACCGGTCGTGTTGGGTTCCGCAACGCCATCGATTGAAAGCTATACGAGCGCCAGAAGCGGCCGCTACCGCCTGCGCTTGTTGTCGCACCGGCCAACGGGGGGGACATTGCCGCAGGTGCGCCTGGTGGATTTGAGAAAAGAAGCCGGTTCCGACCCCAAGACGCCCGAGCTTCTCACGCGCGATTTGGCGGCGGCTATCGGTGAACGCCTGGAGCGAGGTGAGCAGACGCTTTTGTTTCTGAACCGGCGCGGTTTCTCTTCGGTCATCTTGTGCCGCGATTGTGGTGAGGCGCTTCAGTGTCCTCATTGCTCCATCCCGCTGACTTTTCATCGGGAAGGCGGGGGCAGGGTGCAGTGCCATTGGTGCGATTACAGCGCGCATCCGCCGAACAGTTGCTCCTCCTGCCGCAGCGGTCGGGTGGGTTACTTCGGCGTTGGTACCGAGCGCGTCGAGCAGGCCGTTAAAGCGCGATTCCCGGGTGCTCGCGTCCAGCGTCTGGATCGAGACATTGTGCGTCGGTCAGGCGCATACGAGAGCATATTTGGCGCCATGCGATGCGGGGAGATCGACATACTCATCGGGACGCAAATGGTGGCGAAGGGCCATGATTTTCCGAAACTGACGCTCGTGGGCGTCGTGGTGGCCGACGTCGGGCTTCATCTGCCCGACTTCAGGGCGAGCGAGCGCACTTTTCAGCTATTGACCCAGGTGGCCGGCCGGGCGGGCCGAGCCGATCTACCCGGTGAAGTCATCATTCAGACGTTCAGGCCGGATCATTTTGCGGTTCAGTGCGCGCGGACGCATGATTACGCCGGATTCTATAAACGGGAAGCTCTGGCGAGGGAGCGGATGGGCTACCCGCCGTATCGACGATTGGCCAGACTCCGTTTCGAGTCCAAGAACAAGCACTTGGCGGCGAAAGCTGGTGAATGGGTGGCGTCTTACTTGCGTAGGCATGGCGCTGCGGCGTCAGGACGCGCCATTGATACGGATAGAATCGAATACCTGGGTCCCGCGCCGGCGCCTCTCGTGAGGATTCGCGGAGTTTGGCGGTATCACATGATTTTGAAGGCCAAAGGGTCGAAGCGCCTGGGTGAAGCGCTCAAATCTCTGGCGGCTGAATTCGAAGGGCAAGCTTTCTTTTCTTCTGTCCGTCTGGCGGTGGACGTAGACCCGATGAGTTTGATGTAAAGCGCAGCTGAAGGGTCGCGCTAGCCGTCTGGTGGCGTATATGTAGTCGATGCGTTTAATGTGAGGGAACTCATCCTCAAGGGAGCCAAAATCTCAGGAACCAGATATTTCAGATCGGGGAGTTTTTTTATATGTCTCGGGAAAATTTCAGAACGGCCCTCGTAGGCCTTGGGTGGTGGGCGACACCAATTGGTGATGCCCTTCGCAGAAGCGAGAAGATAGACTTAATTGCCTGCTATACGCGCAACGAAGAAAAGCGCGCCTCATTCGCAGAAGAGTACGGATGTGAGGCGGCGACCAGCTATGAGGCGATACTGGAGAATCCCGACGTGGAGGGGATACTCCTCACTACGCCGAACAAGGTGCATGCGGCCCAAATCATAGCCGCGCTCGAAGCGGGCAAACACGTCTGGGTGGAGAAACCGATAACGAACGTTTTGGCCGAAGCGCCAGAGGTGCTCAAAGCCTGGCGAGCGTCCGGCAAGACCTTGGCGGTGGGGCATTGCTACCGTCGCGCTGCGGGGCATAGGAAAATCCGTGCGCTGATTGAAGATGGAACCATCGGCAAACCACTATGGGCGGAGGCGGTGTTTTCAAATCACATGGGCCAGTTTTTCACTCCTGACAGGTGGCGTTATTTTAGAGACGAGTGTCCGGGCGGCCCTCTCATGCAGATGGGGATTCACCACTGTGACACGCTGAACTACCTGTTGGGCGAGCCCGTAAGCGTTACCGGGGTGCATAAAAAGCTTGTCACGCCTGCTGAGATAGACGACGTTACCATGACAATCACCGAACACGAAGGAGGCCCCGTCTCGACCCTGATGACGAGTTTCGTGACGCCGGGCGTATTCACGCTCAAGCTGCACGGCACGAAGGCTGTAGTCTCTCTCGAAATGGTTCGCGAGAACATCACACTGGCCCACCGGACGAATGATGAGACGACACTGGCGATTCAAAATGCGGGCGAGGCCGGCTGGACGGACGTGCCCGTTCCCGAAATGGCGGACATGATACTCGACGAGGTGGAGGAATTCGCAGATTGCGCCCGCACTGGCGTTGCGCCCGAAACAGGTCCACGGGAGGCCGTTCATGCCCTCGCCTTGGTGGAGGGTTCGTGCCGCTCGGCGGAGGAGGGAAGAAAAATAGAGATGGGAGCACTTCTGGCCGGTATCGATATTTAGGAACAGTCGGTTTCCGTTGATTGCTGTACGAAATAAAAAATGGTGGGCCGTACTGGATTTGAACCAGTGACTTCTGCCGTGTGAAGGCAGCGCTCTGCCACTGAGCTAACGGCCCAGGGTTTTGCGTTTATCATAGGCCCCAAACAGGGTCAAGAACAGATGTGTTTGAGACGGCCTCCAAACTTTACGCGGGTTCCAGCCATCGGCTATTATAACGGCAGTAGAAACCCTCATCGTCGATATTTCGCCAGCGAACTTGAAAGGATAGTCCCAGATGAATCAATTGACGAACAATGGGGTGAAATACAACCTCGAAACCCGAGAACATGATCTGTATGGGTTTGGCGTCGATGTTTATATGCTCGAGCAGGATGGCGCTCAGCCCAAAGAACCCATCGCGTTTATTCCTGGAAAAGATGAGAACGCCGCGACCATTCTGACGCAGCAATGGCTCAAAATCGCTTTTCCGGCGGAATTGCCAAAAGGCAAGAAAAAATAGCGACGACGAACGGCAGGAATGCCAATCGGGCAGCTTTTTCCCTGCTTGCCAACCGGGGGGACGCTTTGGAGTCGCCTCAAACCATTCAGACAAGCCAGGCCCCTTCACCCACAGGGCCCTTCGTTCAGGCGCGCCGCGTGGGGAATCTGTTGTTCATCGCAGGCCAGCGCGGCATCGACCCCGAATCAGGAGAACTCGTCGAGAGAACCATAGAGGCGCGCGCCAGGAGAACTTTCGAGAACTTAAAAGCCATTGCGGAGGCGGGGGGCGGGTCGCTCGCCACTTTTGTTTCCACCGTCGTTTATGTGAGGGATATGGATGCTCACCGCCCGACCATCAACCGGCTGTATGAGGAATACTTCGGGCCGAACCTACCCACGCGCACCATTGTGGAAGTGAGCCGGTTGAATCAGGAAGACATCGTCGAAATCGAAGCAGTGGTGATGATCCCCGGAGCGGAGACTTAGCCTGCGGGCGCCGCGGGCGCAGGAAGCGGCTCCCACCATTTCGCCACACCGAGATCTTCCGCGATGACGCCGGCGGCGTTGTAGCCGGGCGCCCCGTTCAAACCACCCCCCTGGCAACTCGAACTGCACAGATAGAACCCTTCCAGCGGCGTCCGCATTCCGGAGAGCAGCGGGTGGGGCCTGTTGATCCCCAACTGTTCGGGAATATACGCCCCCATGCGAACGCCGCCCCGGACCATGTTCTTGTTTCCGCGCTCCACATCGAGCGGTGTGTAGAGTTTCGCCGCACGTACGTTGTCCGGCGTGAGATTCGGGGCGTAGCCGCGCCACACGTCTACGAGGCGTTCGGTGTATTCCTCTTTTATTTCATCCCACTTCCGGGGGCCGCCGTCTTTGAGTTCATAGGGCGCGCCCGGCCACCAGAACGCCACGTGGCCGCCTTGAGGCGCATAGGAGGGGTCGTGCTGGCTGTTGCATGAGCCGTTGCCCATAGGGCGTGAGGGAATTAAGCCGTTTTTGCGTTCTTCGGTATTTTCGGCCATCTCCTCGCCGGAGTCCGCGCCGAAGATGATGTTGTAGGCCCTGCCTACGTCGGGGTCGAAGCTCTCAGCGGTATACCGCGGGATTTCGGCCAGAGCGAGATGCAACGTACTCAGAGAGTGGAAACCCCAATCCCAGTTTCGCACCTTTTCGTTCACCTCATCGGGGAAGGCGTCTTCTCCGGCCATCTTAATGGATGCCGGCGCATTGAGGCTTGAGGCGACAAATTGAGTCGCCATCATCTTCTCCCCGCCTTCGAGCATGACGCCCGTTGCGCGTCCGTTTTCCCGTATCACCTCGCGCACATGACTGTTTCTCAAGACAACGCCTCCGTTCTGGATGACGATGCGCTCGAGCGCCAGAGGCAGTTGCATCGCGCCTCCCACCGGAAGACCGAGCGTCGTGTGGGTGGAAAACAGACTCGGGAGGAAAATGCCCGTGCCTGGAGCGTTCTCCACAGTGATGGCGTGAGAGAATAAGAAGAACAAGGCCCGCATTTTGGGATGCTCGAAATGTGTTTCGATAGCCTCGAAAATTGACATCTTCGCAAAGCTCAAAATCTCCCGTCCCGCATCGCTATCCATCCGGGAGACGATTTCGTCTGGAGGCAAGGGCGGATGAAACAAAAAACTGCGCAGGAGCGGGGCGAGTTCCACGGCGAATCGCCGGTGGAGATAGACGTATGATTCGGCGTCTTTCTTGGAAAATTTCGAAATGGATGCCGCGCTTTTCTCGGCGTCCCGGTGCAGCAGAATGGCCGTGCCGTCGCGATACAGCGAGGCGTGCTGCACGTCCGGCGTGAGCCAGTTGAACCCGTATTTGTCCAATTCCAAGTCTTTGACGATTGGAAAATCATCGAGACCGATGAAGAAATTCGCGTGCATATTGGATTGGTAGCCGGGCAGCAGGAATTCCTTGGTGCTCGATCCGCCGCCGATTTCGGGCTCGCAATCCAGAACGGCGACTTTGAGCCCGGCCCGAGCGAGATACGCCGCGCATACCAGGCCATTATGTCCCGCACCGATCACAACACCATCGAATTGCGCCATCGGATTCTCTCCTCAAATGGTGGATAGAGAACTTCCAGCTTATCGAATCCGGGATGAAAGGGCAAAAAGACGAACGAAAAACACCCCGCCGCAGGGGACCGCTGAAAGCGCTTCGACAAGGGGCTGTTGAATAAGGCCTCCTTGTCAGGGGATAGGGGGGGTTGCCTTTCGAGTCGAGAGAGGGCCAGCGGTGAGGGAGCCATTTCTCGGCTTGGGGTTTTGCTCGTCATTCCGGCTCAAGGCCGGAATGACGAAGGATAACTACGCACGTCCGTAGCTGACAGGTACGGGGGCCTGTCCCTACTACCGATTCGTTCATCGGCGACCCGCGCGAAACCTCCTCCTCATCCTGAGTAGCCGCTACTCAGGTAGAGGAAAGAGGTGTTGGTGGTTTGCGGGGGTCGCAGACGGGGCTTTTTCAACAACCTTGACAAGGGGGGGCGGGAGGTTCGGCGAGGAGGCCGGGCGTCCGCGCATTTGGGCGCATTTGCCGTCCTCCCCCGAACCCCGAAGCGGTGTATCGTGCGCGCCGCGCGGGGGAGAGCTCCCCCGCTAGCGGATCGAGACGGAGACGAGAGGAGGTTTTCTCATGGAATCGGGTATTCGAGAGAGGTTAAGGGCGTCTGTCCGCGTTCTTCACCGCGTGATGCCGTTCGCCAAGGCCCTGTTTCGGGTGAAGGCAGAGGCGTCTCCCGGCGTTCTTCACCCGGTCTGGGCCGTGGCGCTCATGGACGCGGGAGCAGGCGGAGAAATAAAAATAATCCAATTTCCAATAAAATTAGATAAATTCACGGGGTTTTTCGATAAATTCCTGGGAATTTATCGGACAGAACGAAAAATTATATTTCATATTTATTCAAATGGTAACCGGTATAATATAAAGTAGATAATGAGTGATTTATAGAAATTTATCGAATTAAAAAGTTTTTTCGCAGCCTCGCAATTGCCCGCGTTTCCCCGCGCGGCGAACCCGCCCGCCCGGATCGCCCGGCCCCGAAACGGGGCGGTTCGGCGACCCCGCGGGAGCGGGCGCCTGATTCATACGGGTGAGGTGTAGGCTAGTTCTCCTGTTTCTCCTTCTCGATCCGTTCTTGCTTCACGCGCGCGACCTCCGCCTTGACGTCGTCGATGACGTCTTTGCCCCAGAAGAGCTTTCCTTCAACCACGAACGTGGGGATTCCGAAAATACCCAGGCCTTTTCCCTGGGCGCGCTGGCTGTGGAGTGCGCCGATGTAGCGTCCCTCGGAGATGACGGCCTTGATTTCCTCGCCGTCCAAGCCGACGTCTTCGGCGAGCCCGGCGATGACGTCCAAATCTTCGAGATTCAGGTCGTCCTCCCAGCGGGCCTTGTAGCAGCGATTCCGGAATTCCTTGAACTTTCCCTTATCGCGGGCGTAATAGGTGGCCATGTGCAGGTTGGTGGTGCGGTAGTCGCCCCCCGCCACACGGATGGGCACGTTGTATTTCTCTGCGAGAGGTTTGTGGTTATTTTCGTAACTTTCTTTTTTCTGCTCGGGCGAGTAACCGGCGAACTCCTGGCCGGGTGGTCTCCCCTCCCAACTGACCCACTCGACGACGACATCGGGGTCTTCTTCAATCACGGGCGTGCCACCAACGGTGGCGACATAGCAAAACGGTCATGTGTAGTCCGAGTATTTCACCACAACGATTGGTTCTTTCAACTTGCTCATGGCGTGCCTCCGTCTGGTTTCTAACGAATTTCTGAAGAATATCGGTGAACTTTTATCCAGGCAGCAATTTTCCGGTTTATACCACTTCGGCGCGGTCGTGGTCGATGGCGTCATGCCCTCCGGGGTCTACCCACACTCCCATATTGCGGAGTTCAGTGACTGCTTGTGTGATTTCCTCCTCGTTTCCATCGAATTCACAAACCTGCCACCCCGATTGGGCATCCAGCTCACTCCTCATGATGTTGATGGAAAACGAGTATTTTCGGCCGAGTTCCCACAAAATGGGTTTCTGCACGAGATGACCTGGATAAGAGAGGACAAGCCGCTTGCAGCCTCGGGGTATGGGTGCCGCGTTGATGCCGATTGGTCCCCCGGCATCAAGTCTTCTGAGAAAACCACCCACGATTTCGGTGAGCTTGTCGTATTGGACCAGAAAAGCATCGTGCCCGTAGGTGGACTCCACCGTGTGCAATTCCACCTCATGGTCGAGTATTTGGAGAATTTGGGCGATCTCCATACTTCTTTCCGGCGGGAAGAGCCAATCGGATATGAAGCAGACGAGCAGGCATTTTGTTTTCAACCGGGACAGTGACGCTTCGAGACTCTCATAACCCATAGAGGCGTCGTACAAGTCCATCATCCGGGATATGTACAGATACGAATTGGCGTCGAAACGATCGACGAATTTGTCTCCCTGGTGATCGAGATAGCTCTCCACCTCGAAGCGCGAGGTGATGTCGTCCAGCATTTTTCCCTTGTCCCTGATCTCGCGGCCGAATTTCTCCCACATGATCCCTCGGCTCAGGTAGGTGATGTGGGCCAGCATGCGCGCCGCGCTTAGACCTTTGCGTGGTCCTTCTCCAGCGGCGTAGTTGCCGTCTTTCCAGTCGCCGTCGGCAGTGATGGCCCTGCGAGCGATTTTGTCCCATGCGATTCCCATCGGGTCCAGGCGCGCGGCTCCGGCGACCGGTATGACGGAATCGCAAAAATCGCTGTAGCGCAGGCCCCATTCGAGGGTTTGCATCCCGGCGAGCGAGCCGCCTATGACCGTTTTGAGGCGTTTCACGCCCAGATGGTCGAGAAGCATTTTTTGGACGCGAACGGTATCTTCCACCGTGGTGACGGGAAAAGCGGTGTTGTAGGCTCTGCCCGTAGCGGAATTGATCGAAGCGGGCCCCGTGGTGCCAGAACATCCCCCTAGGTTGTTCGAGGAGACGACAAAATATTTTCGTGTATCGATGGCTTTGCCCGGGCCTATCATCGGGTCCCACCAGCCCGGGCGCGGGTCGTCGGGGCTATGGTAGCCGGCTGCGTGCGCGTCGCCCGTGAGCGCGTGGATGACCAAAACGGCGTTATCGGCGCCGGGAGAGAGTTTACCATATGTTTCATAGGCAACATGGACTTGGGGTAATGTTTCATCGGAATCGGTCCGAAACGGCTCGGGGAGGGCGATCGTCCGCGTTTTCGTGAGGCCGACAGAACCAGGTTCTTGCGGGGAATTTTTTTGATTCATGATTTGGCGCGATTTCCTTATTTCCAAGACAAGAATATATACTGACTTGTAGCAAAATTATGTGTTTTGCACACGTTTGTTCAAGTGGATGTTGAATTTACTTGTTTTTCTCTTGTTTGCTGCAATGACGGTTGTTACATTTTTCATCGGCGAAATAAAATACCTCCAGGTCATGGACTTGGAGATTCAACGGATTGGGACTGTATACTCCGCCATTTTTTGGTGTTTCAAATGATAGTTTGTCCGCGAGATAACCATGTTCGCCTTATCAGTCAACATGACCACGCCCGGGCCGCGGGCACGATTGCGCGAAATTGGATAGGGATAGAATCGCTTCCCTCACCGCCGTATGAGCTCAGAGAGAAAGTTTTGTTCGCCGTCGATAACCATGACGTCGGGTGGTGCCGACCGGACGCCACACCGAGGTGGGATGCGCTGACGAAACTGCCGTATAGTTTTTTCGGCATAACAGCGGACAAGGCGGTGGAGATATGGTCGGAGGGAATTGATTCCTGCGCATCTTTTCATCCATTTACGGGTTGTCTTGTCAGTATTCACTTCTCTTCGCTCGCCGAAGGGGGGAGAAGGGGTGCCCCACTTGAAGTTTCCAGGGTGTTGAACGACTTCATTCACGCTGAATCGAAGCGGCAGAAAAAGCTGGACGTCCTCATTGAACCGGAGCATAAAGATGCGATTGAAAATTCAGTGTCTTTGCTCAGGGTTTGCGATACGTTATCCCTGTTGGCGTGCCGGGCGCCGGAAATCACCCCGCCCGATGACGCCGTCCATCCCTTGACGCAAAGCGGTTTGCAAGTGAAGACAGCCAACATGGATGATCTGGAAATATTCCCGTGGCCGTTTTCAGAGGATTCGATCAGACTGCGAATGCCGGGGTTGGTCCTGCCGGGCGAGTTTTTTGCGGATGAAAAAGAACTGGCCGATGCGTTGCCCCTTGCGGAACCCATTGTGTTTTCAAGTGTCCTGAGACGATTACCTGGACATACGGAACCTGAAGCTGCACAGGGTTGAACACTTGGAGAAGAGATGGAGGACGAAGTTTCGATCTTGGAACTGAGCGTCGTCGCTGGAATTGTCTGGAACGAAGGGCGCATTCTCATTTGCCAGCGTCCTGCGGGCGGTCACATGCCAGGTTTCTGGGAGTTTCCCGGTGGCAAAATAGAGGAAGGGGAGAACGATCGGGAAGCCTTACAACGTGAGATATGCGAGGAACTAGGCATCGCAGTGCGCGTTGGCCGTCTTCATTGGGAGACATGCCACAGCTATCCAGACAGAGAAATCCATCTACGATTTTATGATTGTGAGTGGGCAAGCGGAGTGGTTAAGAATTTGGGAGTGGCGGGGCATGAGTGGGTGCATCCTGCCTCATTGGGTGATTTTGATTTTTTGCCTGCGGATGCACAATTGATAGAAACTCTAATGAATGGCGAAGAATCACGGGATTCAGGCAAAGAGGTAAAGAAAGTTTCAATGGCAGAATTAAGCGCCGCCTATGATACGTGTATGAAAATCGTAGTCGGCCACTACGAGAATTTTCCCGTCGCTTCTAAATTGTTGCCGGCGAAAATTAGGCCGCATGTTGCTGCGGTCTACGCATTTGCCAGAGGCGCCGATGACATCGCGGATACGACAAGACCCGCCCATGAGCGCATCGCCCGACTCGACGAATGGGAAGATAAACTCGTATTAGCCCAGATGGGAGTCGCGGAAACTGATGTTTTCATAGCTCTTTCTCACACGATTCAACAATTCAATTTGCCCTTACAGCCTTTTCTGGATTTGCTTTCGGCATTCAAACAAGATGTCACCGTTCTCCGGTACCCGAACTATGAAGCCTTGCTCGATTATTGTCGCCGCTCGGCGGATCCCGTCGGAAGAATCGTTCTCATGTTGCACGGGATTCGTGATGAAGAGGCCCTTCACGCGTCAGATGCTATCTGTACGGCCTTGCAGATTGCGAATCATTTACAAGACGTGAAAGAAGATGCCGAACGCGGCATCGTCTACATGCCGCAGGATGAAATGAAACGGTTCGCCGTCTCCGAGGATGATTTACTCGCAGACGTGGCGACGCCTCAATTGCGCGCGTTCCTGGTCTTCCAAATAAAAAGGACGAAGCGTCTCTTCAGGCAGGGCCTGCCTCTTTTGTACCGTACCCGCGGCGCGCTGGGCCGTGAGCTTCGTGCGATTTGGCGTGGCGGCATCGCGGCATTGGATTCCATTTCCCGTCAGAATTGGGACGTCTGCGCGGGGTCTCCGCATTTGAATGGTTGGGATAAGGCCAAAACGTTGTTCGCGGCGTTTCGGCCGGTCTATCGACTCGAATCCAATGTGGATCGACAGGCAGAAAATGCGTTGAACCGCGCATACTGCCGCTGGTTCATTCGCGCGAGCCGGTCGAATTTTTATCTGTCTTTCTTCAGTCTGCCTGCGGAGAAAAGACGCGCTATCACGGCGGTTTATGCATATTGCCGCATGGCTGACGACATCGCCGATGAGCCGGGCGAAATATCAGACAAGAAATCTTCGTTGCGCGAATGGAAAAATGCATTGGAGCAGCTAGGCGAGGAGTCTCAACTTCATCCCATAATTGGGGAACTTGCGTGGGCGTCACGAAAATACGACCTGCCACCGGAGCATCTCCGGGCGATTTGTGATGGCGTTGGGATGGATTTGGAAGAACGGCGAATTGAAAATTTAACAGACCTTGAAAATTATTGTGACAAAGTGGCATCCGCAGTAGGGCTGGCGTGCCTGAGTATTTTCGGCGCGAAATCGGAATTTGCGAAAGACTACGCCGTTTGTTTAGGAAGAGCGTTACAGATGACGAACATTTTAAGAGACGTTTGGGAGGATGCGGAACAAGGGCGAATTTATCTTCCTCAAGGCGAAATGGAAAAATATGGCGTAACGGACTCTGATTTGAGAGACAAAACGGATTCCCCCCAAGTATTGAGCCTCCTTGGAAATCTGGCGCATCGGGCGCGTGACTACTATGAGGGGGCGAACGAAGCCTTGAATCACGAGAAAAAAGAGAACCTTCTACCCGCGAGAATCATGGGCCGGATTTATCGTAGACTTCTGAGTGAGATGGAGCAGAATCATTTTCGGCACATGGATTATCGTCCCTCACTGAATTCCAGGGAAAAACTACTAGAAGCGCTTCGCTGTTTTCTGGAAGCGTAAATGTCTGAGCTTGTTGGTTTCGAGAGGCCGGTTATCATCATAGGGGCCGGTGCAGCGGGCCTCTCCGCCGCCTTGCGTCTTGCCGAGTCGGGCGTCAAAGTTATCGTGCTCGAGGCGGGAAAGCTTCTCGGAGGTCGAGCAAGAAGTTTCATGCACTCATCCACAGGCCTGGAGTTGGATTGGGGTCCACATTTATTCATGGCTGCGAACCCGGCCTTGCGGGCACTGTTGGAAAGGGTGGGCGCCGCTGATGATGTATTTTTCTCTCCCTCCTTGGAGGTGAGTTACCTTATTCGGGAAGCGGAGTCACCCAGACGAACGCAATTGTCATTTCCAGAGGGCGGAGGGGTTTTTGCGCAACTTAGAGGCATGCTCAAATGGCGAGGGCCGCGTTTTGGAGAGAAAGTGAATCTTTTGAAAGGCCTTTCGAAGATTATTTCGAAATCTGGTGATGAGAATCCGAATGAATCCATGAGTGAGATGCTCGAGCGTCTTGGCCAGAAGGATGAGGTGGTGCGCTGGTTCTGGGAGCCGTTTGCGCGTGCGGTACTGAACTTGCCTTTGGATCAAGGGAGTGCGGAACTTTTCAAGACCGTGATACGCGAGGCCTTCGCCGATGGGCCTGAGGGTGCTGCCCTGGGAGTGCCGATGAAGGCCTTGGGTACGCTTTGGGCGAACAGAGCGGCTCAACGCATCCGGCACTTCGGAGGAGAGGTTAGGCTTCAGCAACCCGCAGTAGGTATTGAGGTCAAAAATTCAATTATCAGCGGTGTAATTCTGAATAAACACGAGTGCTTGCGTGCTGCCGCAGTAATTTCTGCGGTGCCGCCCGATGCCTTTGCCAGACTGCTGGGCGGGGATCTTGGTGAACAATTACCTTTTTCCAATCTTGGAAAACTATGTCCAGGGCCTATCGCCAGCGCATATTGCTGGCTTGATGAACCGAATGAGGGGCCTCCGTTCGAAGCGATTGTTAACGAGGACTGGGATTGGCTTTTTCGTCCGCAAGCTGGCGGAAAAGGTGCGGAAAATCTGGTGTGTCTGTTGGCCGGGGCGGACGATTCCATCGCATCTGAGGAACGATCGGCCATCGAGTTGTCTGCACGAGATTGCCTGAATCACATGATTCCCCGTAACCGTATTCTAGATGTTTTGGTGGTTCGGGAGCGCGCGGCTACCTGGGCGAACGGTGTGTCGGAACAAAAATACCGGATAGATACGAAAACACCGATAGAAGGTTTTTTTCTGGCTGGAGACTGGACTCGAACGGGCCTGCCGGCAACTGTAGAAGGTGCGGTGAGAAGCGGAGAAAATGCTGCAAAGGCGGTTTTAGAGTATACCGAGGCCAGCGTATAGCTTATACCCGATGAAAAATACGATGATTGGGAGGAGAGTTATTCTTCCAGTTTGGTTACATTCGCCGCCTGAAGCCCTTTGGGGCCTTGGGTGATTTCGAATGTAACCTTTTCACCTTCTTTCAGCGATTTGAATCCATCCGCAACGATGGCGGAAAAATGAACGAAGATGTCGTCGCCATCTTCCCGAGAAATGAAACCATACCCCTTTTTATCGCTAAACCACTTTACAGTTCCTTCTGGCACCTACTATCCTCCCGCGCGAGACCCCTCATGAGGTCGAGGACATAAAGCCCAGCCCCTGCCTGGACGCCTGAATCACAGGGATTAACGAACTCCCTCTCTCAAGTTTAAAGCGATATTGTATAAGATGCGTTGTTGAAAGGATTGTGTCAAGCAAAAAATTTTCATTACTCTGCGCGGACGTCTTTTGAAGCCATATAGCCGTCGGGATTTATAACGGCGTCGATTACCCAGGGTTTATCGGATGTAAATGCACGATTGAGCGCATTTTTCAATTCTTCTTCAGTAGAAACTCTCTCGCCCTCACAGCCCAGTCCCTTTGCCACGGATGAATAGTCGGAATCGCGAAATTCGGTTCCAAGCCGCGGGAAAGAGCGGTTGTCTTGTTTGATTTTGATCAGGTTCAGGTAGCGGTCATTGAATACGACAGTAACGAAGGGGATATTTTCTCGAACGGCGACTTCCATGTCGCCAATCCGCATGAGAAAACCTCCATCCCCAGTGAGGCATACAACGGGCGTGCCCGGTTCGGTTAATTTGGCGGCCATGGCGGCCGGTGTGGCGACGGCCATCGAACCCAGCCCGCTGGATGTCAGGTAACCCAGAGGGCGCCTCGTCTCCCATATGTCATTGGCCAAAACTTTATGGCTTCCCGCATCGGCGGTCATGATGCCGTTGTCGGGGAGACATTCCCTCGCAATCCGGATGACTGCGCCGGGCATCAAGCCTTCCCCAGTGGGGAACAATGCGGATTGTCTCATTTTCTTATATGAATCCATCTCCTCGGTGTTCCAGGCATGCTTGGAGGTGACGGAGGCGCTCAACTCTCTGAGGATATCGGCGAGATCAGCGACGACTTCAATTTCCGGCCGAATTAAATCACTGAGATGCGGCACTTCATCCAGATTTATCACTTTCTGGGGATAGTTCCAATTTCCGGGGGCGAACACTTCCACCGTGTCGAAGCCTACCAGAACGAACAGGTCCGACTTGTCTATCAATTCCCGCTCAGAGGGTGCGCCCCGGAAGGTGCCCATGGCGAGAGGATGGTTTTCCGGCAAAACGCCCTTGGCTGAAGGTGCGGCGAGAACAGGCGCTCCGAGTTTTTCAGTGAAAGATACGAATTCCTTTTCGGCTTCTCTTCCCGAACGGTTTACCTGGAGGCCTGCTATCACAATCGGGTTTGTTGACTCCGAGATTGCGTTGAGAGTTGTGACGATGCCAGGGTGAGCCGAGCCGGTGCGGCGGATAAATTTTTGAGGGGCATCCTTTGGGGGGAAATCGTTTTCTTCAGCACTTGCCAGCATTACGTCGTAGGGGAGGTCTACATGCACGGGACCAGGCCTTCCCTCTACGGCCAAGGCCAGCGCGCGCCTGATGGCTACCGCGGCGTTGTCTTTTGCGAGCTTGATGGTGGCTTTCGTGATGGGGCGCAGCAACCGATCCTGATCGAGTTTTTGCCGGCCCTCACGGTGGAACTGAGCATCGGAAAAACGGTCAGTCAAAATGAGGCATGGCGCGCGTTCGAGAAAATTATTCGCCACGCCGTGGAGGACGGCGGCAGCCCCTGGACCGACGCCCGTGCTCACGACTCCCGGTCGACCCGTCATGATGCCGTACGTGCCCGCCTTCACGGCCGCACTGCTCTCGTTGCTGCAAAGAATGTAGCGAATGTTCCGCTTTCTCGCAGCTTCAATGAGTTCGACGGAACTCAAGCTTCCAGGAACTCCAAAGATAAATTCGATGCCTGCGTCTTGAAGAACCTCCGCCACTACGTCGGCATACGTCGACATTCGATCCCTCACGTTAAGCGCGAATTGTGGATAAGTCCGAATGATAATACCATATTTGAATTGCGGCGCCAGGGAATGAACGACCACGAATGAAGGAGTGCCATTTTGTCGTTGAGTGACTCACAATTAGAAGCCATTTGTCATTTGTTGGGTGATGATTCCCCAGGCATGACGGCGGCTTTGGACCGCCAGGTTTCCGAATTTTCGGACGAAGAACAAAAAAGGCTTCTGGACATAATGAAGAAGAGCGAGATGAGCGAGGTGATACTGCCGCTGTCGCTTCAGGAATTCCATCACAGCCAAATCGAAATGGCTTTTTCAGACTGGTCTCTTTCTACGGTGGAAGATGCGGACTTGGAAGCTGCGTGTTTCTTGTTGGCGTCCTTTGGCCATCCCCTCGAAGACATGGAGATGAAAAGAGGCGAACTAACGAGTATGGAAAACCATTTGCGCGGACGTCTGAATGGCATGCGCACGGCCGACGCCATTGTCGATGAAGTCGTGGAATACTTGCACGGAGAGCTTCGCTTCGATGGCGCTCGCGAGAATTATTATGATGTGCAGAACAGCTTTATGAATCGCGTCCTGGAGCGAAGGCGGGGCATTCCCATATCGCTTTCCGCTTTGTATTTGATACTTGGCAATCGGCTGGGGCTTCCCTTTCACGGGGTCGGGATGCCGGGGCATTTTATCGTCAAATACCAGGGAGATGAGGAACCCATATTTTTAGACCCCTTCGAGAGGGGAAAACGCTTGAGCGTGGGGGATTGCGCTGCGATTGTGCGAGGACTCGGATACCATTTCGACATGCGGTTTTTACAGGAAACCCCGCCCCGCCGAAT
Organism: bacterium; assembly: GCA_965213625.1. Taxonomy (GTDB): domain Bacteria; phylum UBA8248; class UBA8248; order UBA8248; family UBA8248; genus Bin107. Next base: position 3,627,257 of record CBDBZU010000004.1, on the reverse strand, counting down.
CGTGGAGAGAATGATCAACAATCTGCTTGGAATTTATAAGCGTGACGGGGAAGATGACAGGGCGACCTGCCTGATTCGCTGTCGAGAACTGGTGCAACGGGTGTAATACTCGCAAAGAGGAAAACGCGCATGGAATATATTGAGTTGGCTGAAAATCTCGTGTTCGGCAGACAACCGGGACGGAAGGATATGGAATCGCTGGCGAATGAGGGGATCAAGACCCTGGTCAATTTGCGTTTCGCCGATGAGGAAGAACCGGAGTTGCCGCCCGATGCAGAGAGCAAGGCGGCGCATGAATTGGGAATGAACTTCGTGCATATTCCCGTGAACGCAGCAAACATCAGCGACGAGTTGTCCGGGGAAATCCACCAAAAGCTCAGCGAGGCCAGGAAAGATGGCCCGGTGTACGTACACTGAAAAGGCGTAGGGCGAGCCGGGATTTGCTCGCTGATTCATCTGGCCGAGGAAGAAGACCTGAGCGGAGACGAAGTGCTGCAAAAAGCCCAAGATATGGACTTTGACTGGGCTGCTTCCTCCATCGGAGGATATTTCGAGGAATTCGCCAACAAAAGAAAAAGAACGGGTACATCTTAGAAAAGTATAGTAGCCATACAAAAAGAGGGGAGTATTTGCTCCCCTCTTTTTGTATGGGCAGTGCCTATTCGTCCGTCACGCATCCTTCTGATGCGGAAGATACGCACTTGGCGTACTTGTAGAGTGTACCTTTCGTGAATTTTATCGGGGGTGCATTCCAGTTCTGCCGTCGCCGCTCTATTTCTTCCCCGGGCACCTTGAGTTCCATGATGCGGTTTTGGGCATCAATCAAAACAATGTCGTCGTCTTCAACAAGAGCGAGCAGACCACCGGTTTGGGCTTCGGGTGTGACGTGTCCGACGACGAACCCATGCGTGCCGCCTGAGAATCTTCCGTCCGTGATGAGGGCGAGGTCGTTCCCGAGGCCGGCCCCCATGATTGCGGACGTAACCGTCAGCATCTCCCGCATTCCGGGGCCGCCTTTGGGTCCTTCGTAGCGAATGATGACGACGTCTCCCTTTTCAATTCTGTTTTCTTCCAATCCTTTGAGAGCGTCTTCCTCGGAATCGAAGCAGCGCGCAGGGCCCTCGTAGCGCTCGCCTTCTTTACCCGTAATCTTGGCGACGGCGCCCTCACTCGCGAGGTTCCCGTAGAGAATCTGGAGGTGCCCGGATTTCTTGATTGGGGAGGAAAGCGGCACAATGATCTTCTGGCCGGAATGAAGGTCGGGCAAGGCTTCAATGTTCTCGCCGAGCGTCTTGCCCGTCACGGTAAGACAATCACCGTGAAGCAGGCCTTCTTTTAAGAGAAGTTTTTGGACGGCCGGCACGCCGCCGACGTCGTGTAGGTCTTCCATAACGAATTTCCCGCTGGGTTTTAAATCCGCGACATAAGGCGTTCTGTCACTGATTTCCTGGAAATCGTCGATCGTGAATTCGACTCCGACAGCCTTGGCGATGGCAATGTAATGGAGAACGGCGTTCGTCGAGCCGCCGAGCGCCATGATGATAGTAATCGCGTTCTCGAACGCTTCTCTCGTCATGATGTCGCTGGGCTTGATGTCGTTTTCCAGCAGATGATAAACGGCTTTTCCCACGTCGAGACACTCGTTTTTCTTGTCTTCGCTCATAGCAGGATTCGACGAACTGTAGGGCAGGCTCATACCCAGCGTTTCAATGGATGAGGACATCGTGTTCGCCGTGTACATGCCCCCACAGGCCCCGCCGCTCGGGCAGGCATGCCGGATGACGTCCTGAAAACGTTCTTCGTCGATTTTTTCCGAGAAATATTCGCCGTAGGCCTGAAAGGCGGAGACCACGTCCAGCTTGTCCCCATTCAGAAACCCCGGGCTGATGGTGCCGCCATAAACCATCAGGCTGGGACGGTTGAGCCGCGCCATGGCCATGATGGAGCCTGGCATATTCTTGTCGCATCCGGGCAGCGTGACCAGAGCGTCGTACCATTGCGCGCCGACGACGGTCTCGATCGAATCGGCAATGAGATCTCGAGACTGCAAAGAGTATTTCATACCCTCCGTGCCCATTGAGATTCCGTCGCTCACACCGATCGTATTGAAAATGAGTCCGACCATTTTTTTCTCGGCATTCACGCTTTGCTTGATGTATTCGGCGAGCCGATTGAGGTGGAAATTGCAGGAGTTTCCTTCCCACCACATGCTGGCAATACCGATCTGGGGGTTTTTCATGTCGATTTCATCCAGACCCGCACCGTAGAGCATGGCCTGTGAGGCGGCCTGTGAGGGTGGCTGGGTGATGCGCCGGCTAAATCGGTTCAGGGCTGTTTTCTGCTCCGTCATGTTCTTTTCTCCTATTCTCTTCTTCTCCAACTGATGAAAACGATACTGTTCGCGGTGCAATATTTTCAGTGTTCGGCGCGGAAGCATCCACAACTTATGGCCGCAAAGATTAAAGCGTATCTATTTACCAGAGACATCGGGATTGACTCTACCACAACCTCAAGAATATCGCGGAGGGGAAGTTCTCAGAGGCAGATGGAGAACTTTTTTTCTTTGCTGGCACAGGAGGTTCGGGTATCCGCCGAGCCGTAGCTGGATTTTCTGTTTTTGCAGGGTTTTCCATGAGATAAACCGCGACTGGCGCTTGAATGGGCGAATCTTCGGGGCTTGATTTTGTTTGTGCTCCCTCGGCATTCACTTTCTTCACGATGTGTTGATTTGTGTTTTGCGTTTTCACGGGGAGATGATTTCTTTTCGCATTTGTGATCTCATTTTGAGACTCTTTGTCTGCAGGAGTGGCCACGCTGGCCTGGCGGGTTCGAATCGCCTGGGCTTTTTGCGCAGGTTGCGAACCGTTGTGGTATAGCGCCGGTTTCGATTTTTTCTTCTCGATATTGGCTTTTTCGATGATTCTGGTTCGTTTTTCTTGCGGCTTGAGAGAGGGTTTCGTTTTCGGCTTTTCGGCCTCGTGTCTTCTTTTTTCCCTCGGGAATTGTTTTTTCTTTGGCGTGGACGCCGGAGTTCGCTTTTTCTGTATTTGAACTTGAACCGGTTTGGCGTGATTCTGTTTCGGTTTGCATTCGCGCAGACTGTCGAGATTTTGCGCATCCAGGGGCTGAGAACACGCATCGCGCGCGTTCGAACCATGAGCAATTTCTAGGCCGTCGATGAATCCGTCTCCATCACTATCGGCGAGTAGCGGGCTCAAGCCGCGTGATATCTCGTCCCCATCGTCGAGCAGGTCTCCGTCCGTATCCGCTTTGAGCGGGTTGGTCCGGTACCGACGAATTTCCTCGGCATCGGAGATCTTATCTCCATCAGTGTCGGAATTATCAGGTTTCGTCTTATGTTTACGGTATTCCGTAAGGTCGGTGAGTCCATCCCCATCCGTATCGACACATTGTTTTTTTAGCATTTTCTCTTCTGCGTGCATGATTGCCGATCGCGCTCTCATAATGAATCGGGTCAGTTGCGCCATAGTGGCGGTTCGTTTCTCCTCTACCGCCTGATAAACGGCATAACGCGCTACGCCGAAGAGCAGGGGAGCGCAAAGTCCCAGATCGCCTTTTTGATCGAGTTGGTCAAATTCGCCGGTCAGTTGGGTAAATTCCACTTCAATGGCGTTTTTCAGGATTTTAACGGAACTTTCATTCACCTTGGGGTGAAGGGAATCGGCACAGCCGGACAAGCTTATCCCCAGCGCGAGAAGAGTGAAGAGTGTTGTTAATCTGAACAAGTGCTTTTTCGCGTCAGACAATTTTCTTATCCCCACGATTTCATCACTTCTTGTTTGCACATGCTCTATTCTTGCGTACCATACATCAATTGGCGGCTGAATTTCACATCTCATTGTTGTTATTGCTATTATTTATTTTCAACCCGAGGAATAAGATTGGTTGATATCCAGGAAAAACTCATCGAGCAAGCGGCGGCATGGGTTGTGGAATCCCATTCTACCGTGTGCCTTACCGGCGCCGGCATTAGCACTGAAAGCGGTATTCCCGATTTCAGGTCCAAAGGTGGCATCTGGGATCGATTCGAACCGAAAGATTTCGAAATTCGTCGGTGGCTCGCTTCTGAGGACATTCAAACGCGCTACTGGGACGTTGCGCGAGAAGGATACAACCTGGTCCAAAATGCCCCTCCATCGAGTGGACATTTCGCCTTGGCGAGGTTGTCCCGGCACGGTCGCCTGAAATTGCTCGTGACGCAAAATACAGATGGGCTTCACCAGAAAGCGGGTCATGATCCGGAAAAGATCGTGGAATTGCACGGAACGAGTCATGTATGTGTTTGTGTGGGGTGTGGAGCGAAATTGCCTCGCTCCGAAGTGCACGCGCGTGTTAAGCGCGGCGAAGCGATACCAAAATGTGGGGATTGTGGGTGCTTATTGAAACCGGATGCGGTTTTCTTCGGTGAGGGATTGCCTCCGGAAAAATTGTCCCGGGCGGTAGAGGCATCGAAAGAGGCAGAGGTTTTCCTGGTTGCCGGCTCTTCATTGTCGGTCAGACCGGCAGGCGGCTTGCCCGAGCGCGCCAGAAAAGCAGGGGCGCGCCTCATCATCGTGAACGAAGGCCCTACACGCTTCGACGCCAAAGCGGACATACGGATTCAAGGAAAAACAGGCAATGTGTTGCCTGCGCTCGTGAACGCAGTTCTTGCTTGAATAAATACAACAAGTGGATTTTTGATCTTCCAGTCCCTGGATGATAGAGTCGACGGCGAATCCAGAACATATAACCGGATGATAATTGCCCGGGGATTCAATGGACGCCTGACGATATCCTTCCAGGATATTTTTTGTTTCACTGTGAATAAAAGGGAGGGGTGCTTGTGGCCACGCATGAACTGGATACCACCGTCGATACCTGCCATTGGGGTTTTTATGATGCCGCCCTTGCTCCCGTCTTGACGATTGCTTCCGGCGATACGCTCGTAGTGAAAACCGAATCTGGACGCAAGGATTTTCTGAAAAAACATCCCGAGAGAATTTCGGGAAATCTGAGGCGGATCCTGGAGACGATGGAGCAGGGGCCCGGGGCGCACATCATGACGGGTCCGGTGGCCATCGAGGGCGCCGAACCCGGCGATGTGCTGGAGATCAAGGTTCAAGAGGTCAAACCCCGCTATGACTGGGGTTATAACGGCTTCAGGCCCTTGGTGGGTGGTCTGCCGGAGGATTTCCCCTACACGAGAGTCGTACTTGTCGAGATTGACGAGGAAAGCGGAACGGGTGACTGGGGCGCGGGAGTCAAGGTGCCGCTTGGACCTTTTTTCGGAAACTTTGGAATAGCGCCCGCACAGGAGCTTGAGCGTGTACCGTCGTCTCCTCCAGGAGAGTGGGGCGGTAATACGGATTGCAAAGAATTCACGGCCGGATCGACCATCTACTTGCCGGTTTTCAACGAAGGAGCCTTGTTCTCAGTAGGTGATGGGCATGGTTGCCAGGGGGATGGCGAAGCGAACATCAACGGAATCGAGATGGGCCTCATTGGCACTTTCGAGATGAACGTCCGCAAGGACATGAATATCAAGACCCCACGCGCGGAGACGGAATCGCACTACATTTTGATGGGGTTTGACCCGATTTTAGATAACGCGGCCAAGATGGCCTTGCGGGAGACGATTCAGTTCCTTGGTGAGCTTCGCGGTATGAGCCCTGATGATGCGTACAGGTTGTGCAGCCTGGCGGTAGACCTGCGCGTTACCCAAATCGTGAACGGCACCAAGGGTGTTCACGCTATGGTGCCCAAATCTTTGTTCGAATGAGTTTCGTATTTATAAGGGGCCATACTTGGCCGATCATGTGATCACGCAAAACCCCGACAACATCCAGTGGGGTTATTATGATGCCGGTCTTTCCCCGGTTCTCACCATTGCCTCGGGTGATGTGATTGAAATTCACTCCGAACCGGGGATACGAACTCTTGAATCTCCGATTCGGGAAAGAGCGTCTCAAAGCTTGCGAGACATCGCCGATCGAGGAAAGAGAGACCTGGGAGGCCATATCCTCACTGGTCCCATCGCGTTGGAAGGAGCTGTGGCGGGAGACATCCTGGAAGTGCATTTTTTGGATATCTGGCCGCGCTACAATTGGGGTTTCAACGTCATCCGGCCCCTGGCGGGTGGCTTGCCTGAGGATTTCCCGTATTCAAGAACAGTAATCGTGGAAATCGACAAAGAAGCGTATACGGGAGATTGGGGAGCAGGCGTGAAGGTGCCTTTGAGGCCCTATTTCGGGAATTTCGGTGTGGCACCACCCAGCGATTTTGGCCGTGTTCCGTCTACTCCGCCGGGAATCTGGGGCGGAAACATGGACAACAAGGAATTCATCGCCGGCTCTCGCGTTTATCTTCCCGTATTCCAGGATGGCGCTTTGTTCGCCATTGGCGATGGGCACGGCTGCCAAGGAGACGGGGAGAGTTGTCTCTCGGCCCTGGAGTGCGGCATGTCTGCAAGGGTCGAGCTCATCGTCCGAAAGGATTTGAGTCTGAAAATGCCCCGCGCGGAGACGCCCACGCACTATATCCTCATGGGGTTCGATCCCATTCTCGATAATGCAGCCAAAATGGCGTTAAGAGAAACGATTCGGTTTTTAGGGGAATTGCGCGGCATGAGCAAAGATGATGCCTATACGCTATGCAGCCTGGCGGTGGATCTGCGCGTCACGCAGATTGTGAACGGGGTAAAAGGCGTTCATGCGATATTGCCGAAGAGTATTCTTGACGAAGGAGTGTGTTGATGGCGACTCATGAATTGATTGCGAACCCGGACACTATCCATTGGGGCTATTATGACGCCTCTCTGGAGCCTGTGATGAACATTCGCTCGGGCGATACGCTGGAGGTTCATACAGAATCGGGCCGTGAGGAATATCTGGCGGAACTCGGGGACCGTGCGTCCCAGAATTTGAGGGACATCATTGCGCAAATTCCCCAAGAGCTTGGCCCCCATATCATGACGGGTCCCGTCGCCATCGAAGACGCGCAACCCGGGGACGTGCTCGAAGTCCGCATCCATGAAGTCAAGACGCGGTATGACTGGGGATATAACACTATCAGGCCGATGATGGGCGGATTGCCAGAAGATTTTCCGTATACCCGCGCCGTAATCGTGGACCTCGATTTGGAAGCGCAAACGGGAGACTGGGGTGCGGGCGTCAAGGTGCCCCTCAGGCCGTATTTCGGAAACTTCGGCGTTGCGCCTCCACCTGCCGTAGGCCGTGTGGGGAGTTATCCCCCAAGCGCCTGGGGCGGGAATCTGGACAACAAGGAACTCATCTCGGGTTCCATAGCGTATTTTCCGATTTTCAACGATGGCGCATTGTTTTCCGTAGGCGACGGGCATGGCTGCCAGGGAGACGGGGAAGCCTGTCTGACGGCCATTGAAACGGGCCTCTCGGGAACGATGGAAATTATCGTTAGAAAGGATTTGCGCCTCGAAAACCCCCGGGCGGAAACAGACACCCATTATATCCTGATGGGATTTGACCCTATTCTCGATAACGCAGCCAAAATGGCGCTGCGGGAGACGATAAAATTCCTGGGAGAGTTGCGCGGCATGAGCAAGGATGACGCATATACGCTTTGCAGCCTCGCCGTTGACTTGAGGGTTACTCAAATCGTAAACGGCGTGAAAGGAGTTCACGCCATGCTGCCGAAATCATTATTCACGTGATTTACGTGTTTGTAATCTCATAGGAGGGTTAAAACATGAGCGAAAATGCTACAGGAAGTAGGCCTCCATACATTCCCGGAACGCCTGAAGAGTTGGATGCCGTAGTCGCGGCTCCCGATAACCACGATATTATTTTCGAAAACGAACGGGTTCGCGTTTTACGGGTGACGATTCAGCCTGGTGAACTGGAAAAAGAGCACACGCATAAATGGGAGAGCGTGTTCACCATCATGAGTTTTCCGAATCTCACCTACTACAATGAAAAGGGCGAGCCTTGCGCCATCAGCGAAGATCGCAAAGAAGGTGTGCCTTTCTGGCTGGGCAGAGAGGGTTTGCACGCAGTCGAGAATCATGGAGACAAACCTCTCGAAGCAATTCGCGTGGAGATCAAAGACTAGTTTTGAGAATTTGGCGATTTTGCGTGCCTGTTATGTGTTCCCGCTGAAAGGGAAGTCATCCTAGAGCGCGTTTAATGAAAATTTCATCGTACCTATCAGGGAGTAGTGAATGAACACTGAAAATGGAAATAGAAAGCCCATCGGTTTGGCGATCGTCGGTTGCGGGACTATCGGAAGAGTTCGTGCTGAATTCGCCCGTGATTATCCGGGCGTCGAGTGGCTGGGCCTTTGCGACATCAACGAGAAAGTAGGGAGAAAACTCGCCGATGATACGAATGCCGATTTTTTCACAACGGACTACAAAGAGCTATTGGGCAGACCGGAAGTGACGGCCTCGATTATCGCCACCGAAGAGAACGAGCATATCGGCCCCATATTGGCTTCCGTGGATGGGGGCCACGATATGTTCATCGAGAAGCCACTTGCAACGAATGCGGCTGATTCAGCTCGGGTCCTCAAGGCCATCGAAGACGCAGGGTTGGATGCGGTTGTCGGTTATACTCAACGTTTCAGAAGAAGGTTTCTGGTCGCCAAAGAAAAAATTCGCACCGGTCAGTTGGGTGATGTGACTACGGTCGTTACGAGAGCCTTCATGAATCGCCTGGTGCCCATCGCCACGGTGGAAAAAACGGAATACCGAGGCATACTCACGCCGATGGTTGTCTCGGGGACGCACAGCCTCGACGTCTGCATGTGGTTGATGGAAGGGAAAACGCCTGTCGAAGTCTATGCGCGTTCAATGGATAAGGCCCTTGGCGCGTCTTATGGAACCAAAGACGCGACTTTGGGCATTTTTACTTTTGATGACGGCACGATATGGAGCATGAATATCTCATGGGCCTTGCCGACGGTTTGGCCAGGTTCCGTCTATAGCCTGGAGATCGGTATCGTGGGGACAGAGGGTGTTCTCACTATCGACGACACGCATAGAGATTTGGTTCTTGCCAGTGAAAATGCGCAACCTGCGGGTTATACGCCCGATGTAAAGCGAAACGTGGATTTCCTGACCAGTTATCCGCCTGGAGACGTCGTGTTCGACCAACTCTGGGGTCCGATGCGGGAAGAAACCAACGCATGGTTCGGGCGGGTGTACACGGGGCTCGACACGCCGCACGCTACCGTGCAAGACGGACACAGTAACCTCCTGCTCACCATGGCGATGGACGTTTCGGCGAAAAGAAAAGAGTCTGTCTCGTTACCGATGACTATCAGTGAGTATGAAGAATTATAGATTTTTCCAACGAATGGAGATAAATGCGCATGCCTTTTTACGAAATTGAAGGAATGAAGGAGAGCAACAGCAAAACGAATCCCAAAGTCAGGGCGAAAAGCGTTGTGGGTGAATTCATGAAAGTTGGCATCGTCACGAAGCCAGAGGGCGAGGGTCCCCCACTGCACATGCATCCGAACGAAGAGCAATTCACGCTCATACTGGATGGCAAGCTGCACTATATACTCGATGAGGAAGACAAAATCGTGGAGCGTGGAGATTTGATTCACATCCCCAGGTATACGAACCACAGGAGCAGGGCCATTGATGGCGAGGCCACTTTCTTCACCGTGAAATTTCCGGCCGGAACGGGGGAACTCGATGAGGATTACAACATGGCGCAAGGGGCCGAGGAAGCAGAGAAGAAATATCCCGGGAGCTCTGCATAACATGAGATTTTAAGGTTGTCCGTGATGAAAGAAAAATATTTTGAGGATTTCAATGTTGGAGAGAAGTTTCACACGAAACAAAAAACTCTCTCCACCGAAGAAATTATAGAATTCGCCGAGTTGTACGATCCGCAGCCGTTCCATATTGATGAAAAAGCGGCAGCTGATTCTCCATTTGGTGGCATCATAGCCAGTGGGTTCCATACGATAGGAACCTCGTTTCGCCTGTTTATCGATACAGGCGTTATCGGGACTACTGGCATGGGTTCGCCTGGCATGGATTCCATTCGCTGGATAAAACCCGTTCGTCCTGGAGATACCTTGCGGGTCGAGGCGGAAGTCATCGAGACAAGAGCGTCCCGCTCGGAGCCAGGACGCGGGATTGTTCTCATGGATTTCAGGACATTCAACCAGGAAAACGAATTGGTGCTTTCGATGAGATCCGTGAGTTTGGTGCGCAGGCGAGATAGCGGAAATATATAGGTAAAAGGTATTTTACGAGTTAGGTCATGACGCCTGTGGTTAAGGCAAAGCGGTACAGATTTACCTTAACAACCAGCATTGAATGTCAGATTCAGCGCACTTTACATCAGGTGTTGGTCAGAAGTCCCGATGATTAGTGGTGGGCATGCGTCATCGCCGCCATGATCGCTTGTTCGATTTCCTGAATCGCTCCGCTGACTTCACGACCGATGAGGTCCAGTTTGCGTATCTGATCGATACGGGGCCGAATCCGGCTGATCTCCCTGTCGGAAAATACGTCACGCAGTATATTGCACGCATCAGCGAGGCAGATAATTGCGACATCTTTGGGGTCCGGAGTTTCATCTGTAAGTAACACGCCGGTAATGCGCAGCTTCACTTCACGCTCGGCGCGACCATCGATCATCGGGTATCTCCGCGCCCGGAAAACCCACAAGAACTTTTCTTCCTGGGATTCTAGAATACCGTTTTCGACCAAACCGGACAGGGATTCCTCTCGGATTTCAGTGGCCTCTCGGGAAATCGTTTCGATCCAAGCCTTGGTATCTTTGGTTTCGTTGGAATCCGCTATATTTCCGAGAATCCGGTCATGAGCTGAGTGCCCAATAGGGGTTTTGTCCAGAACCATCAACTGGCTGGGGTCGGTGTCGATGCGGTTTGTAAATGCCAGATCCATGAGAACCGCGCCCGCGAGCACATATCCCATCGTGCTTTCGCGAATGGGGAGGAACGAACCTTTCTCGTCATCCAGCATCAGCAAAAGGATTTCATCGACAAATGTCAGCATGGAGCGCTCCTTTATGAAGCCGCCGCGAGGGCAGCCTCACGGGTATCGTGGCAATCAATTACGGTATGGAAACCGCTGGTTTCTATCACTGTCTTGCAATCGGGCTGTAGTGCGCAAATCAACAACTTACCGCCGCTTTGTTGGCATTTTCTGGCGCCTGTGAGAAAAATGCGTAACCCGGCGCTGCTGACATATGTCATTCCTGCGCAGTCAAGCAGAACATGGGCATCACCGCGGTCGACAATTTCCGAAATCCGGTTTTCAAGTTCCGGAGCAGTGGTGCCGTCGACACGCCCCTCAATTGCAACGATGACTACAGAATCCGCCTTTTCTTCCCCGATGTTCATCATGTCGTCAAATTCTCCTTGATGGAGGGGAAACCAATTATTTTTATTCAACTTTAGCCCAAGGTCTTGCCTTCCGCAAGATGTTTTTGCGCCCCCAGCATCATGCATAACATTCTACATGGCAATAAAGGGTGGATTCCAGAGGTTTTTATGTAACTTCCCCTATGTCCTATCCATTGAAAATCAAGGTCACCGTGCCCGAAAAAATTGCGAGCGCGCCTGCCACGACTCGCCAGTTCATTCTCTCTACTGATTGAAGAAAAATCCATGTTATCGCGATGGCGAACAAAGGTCTCGATTGTGATATGGGGAAGGCGTAGACGACGGGGGCATTCGCCAGCGCGAGATATAAGAACGTAACGCCGAGACTTGCCGATAAACCGGCCAGAATGAGAAACCCCCAATTACCTGGGGTCCAACTTTTGATTTCGCCTATTTTCCCTTTGCGGAAAAGGAAAGGGGAAAAAGCCGCTACAGCGAAAATATTTGAGTAAAAGTTTGCCTCGTTGGCGGAGGTGAAAAATCCTACTGCGGGTCGCACAAGCACTGCGGCGGCACCGAAGGCCAGCGCACAGCCTAGCGCCAATCCCATTCCGATATATCGGCTGTTGGGAGAATCACCCTCCTTATGATTGGGATGACTCCTTGCGATGAAGATGTAACCGCCAAACACGAGCAGGGCGCCCAGACCGGTGTTGACAGTGAGTGCTTCTCCCAGAAAAACGATACCGAAAAATACGGCAAAAATTAGGTTCGTCGCTACGACGGTGCTCGTGCGTGCGGACCCGATGTGTTGTGTGGCGGCGAATAGCATTGTGCGTGCAAAGCAGACCCTGAAAATACCCGCGACGGCAATGAAGACAAGAGGCCAGCCTAAGCCCGGCCAGGGGTCTGAAAAATCTCCCATCGCAGCGGAAACAATCCAGAGAACGGGTAGGCCGATGATGGCGGTAAAGGCCGTTCCGGTAATGGGATCTATGCCACGAACCGCAAAGCGTCCGAAGATATCCCTAAACGCAAGCAAAAGAGCTGATATGAGGGCGTATACGGCGGCTGTTTCGATCACGTCCCCATTATAGAAAAGTATGTAGGCTCATCAAAGCACTTACTGCCTGAGTGCTAAATACTCAGTGCAGGAGCAGGGTGCTGCGCGCGATCAAGGACGAAGTCGGCCATCAACGGCCAAGGGTCAAAGCCGATTACATTTTGCGCATCGTCCACGAAATTGGAGAGCGCATTGATGTCGTAAAAATATATTTCCCCATCCTTATCGCTTACCAGATATTCCACGCCGCCAACCTCAATACCGGCTGTTTGCATGATCTTCTCAACGGTTTCAATTACCTCTATAGGAGGTGTGACTTTCTCAATCAACGCATTCCCGCCGTTCACCCCGCATGCGACTTCCTCGTTGCGGCGGCAATAGCTTCCCGGACAGAGGTTAAAGGAATTCGGATCCATCAAAGCCAGTTGAATCGCATATAGGAATTTGCTGTTCAAAACCTCGACTCGGACAATTCGCTCTCCCCGCGGCGGGATGTACTCCTGGACGAGCGCCACATTGTCGATTCCAAAATCAATAATTGCTTCATCCGCTGCTTGTTGGAGTCCTTCAGGAGTATCGTATTTTTGTATGCCTGCTCCGCTACCGCCGATATTCGCTTTCGTGATGACTGGAAAACTGAATCCCTCGGCCGCCGCCGGGGCTTGGGAGGCATGGTTTATCACCCGTGATCTCGGGTGGTTGACACCGAGGCTCTTGAGCAGGCGGGTTTGACGAACTTTTGAAAATTCATGGAGATAGGCCTCGTAGCCGTTTATCACGTTGGCGCCAATCGCCTTGAGGTGCGCGCAAAATTCGAGCGTGTAGGGAATTGCATGGGTATGTCCGCGCGCCCATGCCGATGGACTCATTCTGTTTACAATCAGCGAATATGGTGATTCGGTTTCGGTCGGGTCGAAGCGATGGTTGTGTGCTTCTATTTTTTCATAAGGGATACCTCGCCGCTCGAGTTCCTGAAAAAGCTTTTTGAACCACTCGGGGTGTTCATAATAAATGGCGATGGGGCGGGCGGATCCGTTTCGTTCAGTCATGGGAGCGCCTTCTCCTCGGATTTTAGCGTATCGAGAACTTGTTGGATTCGTTCATCTACGATCTCGATCATCTTGGGATGGAAGCCAAGGTGAGGACCCAAAATGACGTCGATATCCGGGTATTTCCTCCGGCTTTCTTGAATGAAGACGGGCAAGTCCACTGCCACGTGATTGCCCCGAAAAAGAAAGTAAGGGATGACAATGATTCTTTCAGCGCCTTCTGCGACGCACAAATCGATTCCTTCGGGAATGGAGGGGGGGCTGATCTCCAGGAATGCCGCCTTCAATATGCGATGTGGCCACGCCTTTTGAAAATAGTTCACTACGCGGAAAAGCGCATCGTTGGCATTTTGGGCGCGGCTTCCGTGACCGACGAGCAATACCGCCGTTTTTATCTGGTCCTCAGGCTTCTCGTCCAAAAATTCCAATTGTTTTTCTAGGCTAGACATTCGCCTTCTCCCCTCTCCAAAACATATTGTTTTTTCTGACTCCAGTCGATGAACAAATCAGAATCGGGTTCGTCATTAAACTGGCCGGCAAGGTGAAATTCCTGCAGCAAGTCTTCGAATGAAGCGTTGCCCACGCGATCCAAATACTCGTTGAATCGCTCGCCCTCAGTTCTGTTTTCCCGGTAGTAGGACAACATTTTCTTGAGCGCAGCGGGAACGCGTTTTGCGGGAATCCGAACCTGGATGCGTTTGCCGATTCGGATTTCTCCATCTGTATTTTCGTATTGACCGCCAAGAAAAATTTCATAAGCGGGCAGCATTGCGCCGTTTGCTCTGAGTGTCCCCCCGTGAAAGCCGATGTTTGCGATGTGGTGCTGTCCGCAGGAATTCGGGCAGCCACTCATTTTTATGTGCAATTCTCGCGTGAGAGGGTCCTGATCGATTTCATGAAGTGTTTCACGAATAGCGTTGGCCAGCCCCATGGAGGAGGTAATACCGAGTTTGCATGAATCCGTTCCCGGGCAGGAGACCACGTCGGAAATCTCACGGGCGCCTTTTTCGGCGAGCCCGATTCGCTGAAGTTCTTTCCACAGGGGATAAAGCTCTCCTGCGCGCACCCACCTGAATACGAGGTTTTGCTCGAAACTCGTTCTTGCTCGTCCTCTCGCGAAACGTCGGGTGAGGTCGGCCAGGGCGAAGAACTGATCTGTAAGGATGTTCCCCAAGGGTAGTTTCACTTCGACGGCGAAGTAGCCTTCTTGTCTCTGCGCGGTGACGTTCGTATTTCTCCAAACGTGATAATCCGCCGCGTCGCCATTCGGATTAGCCCCCGCTCCGTTCAGAGTGTTCAAGATGGGTGGAGCGTCGCTTCCTTCATCATCTTTCCAAAGATAGGGTTCGGGACTGACGGGTTCTTTTGCCCAGTCCTTTTTCAACTCTTCTTCGACGCGTTCACGCAGCCCGTCTATTCCTATCCAGCTCACCAGGAACTTGATGCGCGCCTTGAAACGGGATTTGCGGAGTTCAGCAGCCTGGTCGAAAACCCGGATTAAGGCTTCACTCACCCTCAGGAAATCGGATACCGGAACAAACTCGTATAGTACTTCGGCGGTACGCGCAAAAGTGGCGAGTCCGCCTCCGACTAGCACCTTGAAGCCATGCACGGGGGTTCCTTCCATCTCCTTGATGACCGGGATGAAACCGATATCATGGATTCCGCCGACCACGCAGTCCGAAGCGCAACTGGAGAACGCCACCTTGAATTTGCGAGGCAGATCCTGTGTGAAATCCTTGCGGACGAAGTAACGTGCAAACCCGCCTGCGTAGGGTGTTGCGTCAAAAACCTGATCCTTGCAAACGCCCGCATAGGGGCAGCCGGTGACGTTTCTCACGCAATTTCCACATGCTTCTCGAGTTGTTAGTCCCACTTCGCCCAGAAGCCTCAAAACTTCGGCGGACTGGTCGAGGGGGACGAAATGAAACTGCACGTTTTCCCGTGTCGTTACGTGGCCTTTTCCCAACGGCGCGTAATCTCGCGATACACGGCCCAGGGCTTCGAGTTGGGAAGCGTTTAAACCGCCAAAAGGGATTTTCACGCGTACCATTTGTGCTTCCGCCTGACGCTGGCCATATACGCCACGCCTTAGGCGGTATGGGAGAAACTCTCCGTTATCGATTTCTCCATTACGGAATCTGGTAGCTTGTGTTTCAAAATCATCGAATTCTTCGGGGATCACCGGAATGACGCCCGATGTTTCCCGAGACAGTGATTTTCGTGATTCTTCGTGCATCACTTACTCCTTACGTGAGCAGCTACGTACTAATTGGATGATAATTCTGGAACCGGGCTGAAGCCCGGCATTTATGAAATGGCTTTGCTCAGGGATTTTTCCATGGGACAGCGCCAGGAGATTTCTTGACTCTCATCGGCTTCGAACCACACGAGGTCTTCAAGGCCGGCGACGGGTCCGACGAGAAAAACTGCGGGTGGGGATATTTCTTCGCGTTGCGCGAGGCTCGATGCTTCTCCCAATGTGCAACGGTAGGCTAATTGTCTGTTTGTGGTTCCATTTTCAATGATGGCGGCAAGCGTGTCTTTCGACATGCCGTTATCTATCAGGGCGGCTGATATGCGTCCGATGGAGCGTGCGCCCATAAGGAAAACGAGCGTACCCTTGTTCTTCGCCAGATGCGCATAATCCACCTGTGTTTCCGGTTTGCCGGGGTCTTCATGGGCAGTTACGACCGTGAACGACGAGGCGAAGTTTCTGTGTGTGACGGGTATTCCGGCATAGGCGGGCACGGCCAGAGCGGAACTGATTCCTGGTATGATTTCAAAATGAACGCCGGCTTCGGCCAGTGCTTGCGCCTCCTCGCCGCCACGACCGAACACGAAAGGGTCCCCGCCTTTCAGACGCACCACTTGATAACCGCGATGAGCGAAATGGATCAGAGCTTCGTTGATGTCATTTTGGCTCATGGTGTGTCGGCCACTTGATTTTCCCGCATAGATGAGTTGGCAGTTTTCCGGGCAAAGTTCAAGAACTTCAATGTTCACGAGACGGTCATAAACCACTACGTCAGCGTCTGTAAGGGCTTTCGCCGCCTTGAGCGTAAGCAAGTCCGGATCCCCAGGACCTGCTCCCACAATCTGCACTTTTCCATGGTTCATGAGAGATTCCCGTAGCCAGGTCAGTTTATATTTTTATTGTTAAGCAATTTACTTAACTATATCGAAAAATATTCTTCTTTCCTGCTTTTGTCAACCCGAACAAGCGTTTATTCTAAACAAGTATTGTCTGGAATGATTCTATTTGTGTCTATTGCAACTGAGAAGGTGGAAATCATGAGGGAAAACCCCAAACGTTTTGTAGAATCTATGCTTCTTATTGATGAGGCGAATTCTGAAGATCCCAATACCGAGAGTTTCGAGGGCGAAAATTACCCCAAAGAGCTATTGTATTCGATGAGAATGACGAACTGGCTAGATACCATAGAGCCGCAAGCCTCTGAAGCCCTGCGCCTGGCGGTGCGGAGCCAACATATACGCCGATGGGAGATTCCACGCTCGGATTACCCCCAGGGCCGTAAGGGATATCACCAATGGCGGACCCGTCTTTATGATTTTCATGGAGAGAAAGCGGCTGAGATTCTAGAAAAGGTTGGTTGCGACGATGAAACGATAGACCGTGTGCGAATGCTGTTGAAAAAAAAGGGCTTGAAGACAGACCCGGAAACCCAGACGCTCGAGGACGTCGCCTGTCTGGTGTTTCTGGAAAGCTATTTCTGGGATTTCTCCCGCCTGCATGATGAGGAGAAAATCATCGGCATCTTGCGGAAAACTTGGGCAAAAATGTCTCCGCGCGGGCAGGAGGCCGCCAGGGAGCTTTCCTTGAACGCGGGTGCGGAAGCGTTGTTAAACAAGGCGCTCACGCCTGAAAATTAGCGAAAAACGGCTATTTTCAAAAGACTTTGCCCTGCTTTTTCATCGGCGTTCTTGTGGTGTATGATTGGCGCGCAATGTTTCTTTATGCCCCGATTTGTTAAGGAGAAAATCATGAAAGTCACCATGTGGAACTGCTACGTCTGACCTTACGCCTACAGGGCCATGGAGTGGCTCGTTCGTCTTCAGGAAAAAAGAAGCGATCTGAATGTGGACTACAAGGCCTTCGTGCTCGAGCAGGCGAATTTCGGTCCCTCGCGCGGAGAGGACTGGAAGGCCTGGGAGGATAAGACTTTCCCGAGCAGGGATCTGCCACCGCATCAGGCGGCCAAATGCGCGGCTTTACAGGGCGAGACGCAGTTCGACAAGTACCACGTGGCGCTCCACCGGGCGAGGCACAGGGACGGCAAGGACATCACCAGCGAGCTGGTTCTGCGCGATATCGCCGTGGAAGTGGGCCTCGACGTCGATCGCTGGGAGGAGGACATGAAAAACGGCGCCACCATCCCCCTTATCGCGCAGGAGCATGAGGACGCGGCCGAGCAGGGCATTTTCGGCGTTCCCACGCTTGATTTCGGGGAGGGCAAGCCCGTTTTCGTGAAGCTCGAAGAAGGCGATTGGGAGAGCGACGGCGATGAGCAGGGGCTCTTGGACGCCGTGAAGGCCACCTCGGCCGAGCGGCCCTATCTGCTGGAGCTCAAGACGCCCCAATCCGCCAAGCTCAGCTCTTCCTCGTCGAAGAAGTATGAGAAATACGGGATGAAGGCGAAATGATGCGCCGTAAACGCCATCAGGAGTCCAGCGTCTTATGAGCGCGCCTGTCGAAAAGGCCCATCCCGTCGATCTCACGGTGGACAAGCCCGCCCGTGAGTTTCGCGTCGAGTGGGCGAGCGGGGAGAAGAGCGCCTACGGCTTCGATTATCTCGCGGCCCTTTGCCCGTGCGCGAACTGCAAGGAGGAGCGCAAGGAGCGCGAGAAAAACCCCCTCGCCGTCCTCTCGGGGCCGAGTGGACCGACAGAGCTCGAGAACGTGGAGATGGTGGGGCGCTACGCCATTAATTTCATCTGGCGGGGCGGCTGCGGCGCGGGCATCTATTCGTTTGATTATCTTTACGATATCGCCCCCGGGCGCGACGAAAGCTCGCAGGGAGGAAAGGGCTGAATCATGCCGAACCCCACGCAGGAGAAGATTCACGATAAGGGCCAAACGCCGCCGGAACAAGCGGCCTGCCCCACGTGAGTGGGCGGGCTGTTCTCCGCCGTGGCGCGGGCTTTGGGCTGGATGAAGAGGAAGCTGCTGGGATAGCCGACCGATGTATCGCATGAAACAGATTACGTTAAATCGCTGATTTCGTGTGCTTTATCTACTCTGCGATGACAGTCGGAAGCCTATAAGGGGCAAGCAGTATGAAACCCCTCGTCATTGACGGGGGGTTTTCTTCTCAGCGGTTGATGAGCAGGCTCGCGCCTGCGCCGATCACAACGACGCCCACGATTCTCTTGAGCGTCAGCGCCGAGAATGTCTGGAGCAGATGCGCGCCCAGGACCCCACCGATGATGGCCCCGATGCTGAGATAAACCGCGTAATTCCAAACGATTAGCCCGCCTCGCACGTTCTCGAACGAGGCGACCAGCGAGTTGAACAGGTAGGCGAGAATCGACACCGCCACCGCCTGCTGGGGCGTGAGCCCGGGGATGAGGAAGAGCACGGGCATCATGATGATGCCCCAGCCCACGCCTGTGGCCGCGTTGAGCGTGCCCACGATGGCGCCCAGCACCAAGAGTCCCACTCCTATCCAGTCCAAAACGCTCTCCTTCTTCGAGAAACCCGTTAATTATCAGCCGGTTATGATGCCTGCGCGTATTTTTCACTGTAAGCGCATCCACCCCCGCAGCTCCCCGCATTTGCCGTTATCGCGGAAGGTGCGGGCCATGGCAAAATTCCCCTGCGTCGCGGCCCCCGGCCGTCATATCCCCAAAAATTAATTTACAGCAATTTACCGAAAAACCCCGTGAATTTATCTATATTTATCGATATTTTCAGGAATTCAGAGTGGGCTCTTTGCGCCTGCGAACCTCGTTCGGGAAACCCTGTTCGAAGTCCTCAAATCATCACCTCTTCGACACATCGTCCTTCCTTCTGCTCCCATCTCGATGCTCTCCCGAAACGCCCCCGCCCGCAAGTTGTCGAACCGCCACGGACGGCGAACCTTGCGCGCCAGTGTAGCGAAAATTGCTTCACGCGCGATATGCGCAAATGAGGGTTAATGCGGAGGAGACTATTCGGAATCAAACCGGGGAGGGAGGGGTTGCTGTTCTCGAAAGGAGGAACCCCGCCACCTACCAACCCCACTTACCCCCCTCCTCAGGGGGCTTTTCTTTCACCCCATCGTCGGGGGGCATCGTCTTTACCCCCCTGACAAGGGGGGGGGTAGGGGGGTTGCCGTTCCAGTCGAGAGGGGCGGCCCCTCTACTCTCTAAATAAGAGGTCTTTTTCATCGGGCATGCCACTCGGGATGCCCGAACGCTCAAGGGAGGAACGCGCCCCCACAGGATGAAATCCGGCCATGGAGGAACCACGTCCGAAATTTGCGATATACTCATCCCACATTCCATCACCGGGGGAGAGACGACATGACAGACGCCGAAAGCGCGCCGGACGCCGCATCGCTCGAAGCGCGGTTGCGCGATATCGAGGACAGGCTCGAAATCTACAACTTGATAGCTTCGCATCCACCGAGTGCGGACACCGGCGCGGACGATTACACCCGCGCCGTCTTCACCGAGGAGGGCATATTCGACCGGGGCGAGAGCCTCGACTACACGCTCGGGAACGAGGCCATCGCCGCCATTACCCAAAGGCCCGCGCATCAAGAGGCGATCGAAGGCGGCCTCGCCCACTTCGCTGGCCTGCCGCACGTCGAACTAGACGGCGACACGGCCTGCGTCACCTCCTACCTGCAGCTCATCCACCCGGATGCCGAGGGTGAGGAGCGCGAACTGCCCAACCACGGCGTCTCCACCGGCTACCGCATCCACCGCGTCCTCGCCAACCGCTGGGAGCTTACGCGCACGCCGGAGGGCTGGAAAATAAAGAGCAGAAAACTGCGCGCACTCGACGGCTCAGGGCCTGCGCGCGACATCCTCTCTCGTGCCCTTTCGCGCCACCGACCTGATGAGTAAGTGCGGAAGTCGACTTATGGAGAAAAGAAATACACTCCCCCATTGTAGAGCGCTCAATATTCACTCCTCCCTTGAGGGTTAAACGCGAGTGATGTGGACCTGTTGAAAACCCCTTCAGAAGGGGAAAATGCCTGTAGCGCATTCGTCGCATTAGCCAGAAATACCATCTTCATCCCGAGTAGGCGTGCTTGCGCGCCGTATCGAGGGAGAGCGCCCTTCGATACGCGGCTTCGCCGCTACTCAGGGTGAGGTGAAACCCGACCGGTGAGTGAGGGTTTGCGGGTTTTGTAGGGGTGTCGTGCTTCCCTGAGGAAGGGAAGAGCGAATGTTTCCGCCCGATTTTTTTCGTCATTCCGGCGCATGTTGGGATGACGATGAAAATGAATATCCCTGTTGTATGTCGGACATATATGTCCGACATAAATGCGACCCGACCGGGTAGATGGAGGACCCGTAGGGACAGGTCGCGACCTGTCCTGGCGAGAACGAACCCTTGGGGCCGCCGACAAGATCGATTCATACCACCCCGCTAGGAACCACGCCGGTAAATATGAGATATTCCTATCCCAAGAACATCATGAGGAAAGCATCGCTCCTGAAATCAATCCGAAACGCCCAAAACATAATCATCCTCTACCGCCGCACCGGCTTCGCCGCCGAGCACGAACGCGTGGAGCGCCTCTTCGCCCTGTACGAAAAATGTGCGCGCCGCTGGAGGCAGGGGTCAGGAAAAAGCCGAGACGGCGGGGGCGGTGACACCTCCCTCACCCACCCCCTCGCACTGTCTACGCAGACGTGCGCCGGATGAGTTCCCTGAGCGCCTCCATGTTTTCCTGATGCTGTTCGCTTTGTGCCTCGCGCTGAGCCTGCAGCGAAGCCATGGTCTCTCGATGCAGCGCCATGTTTTCACGATGCTGGGCGTCGCGCTGCTTCGACGCCTGTCGCATGATGTAGAGTCCAATCTCGATGAGGCTGCATTGCGCGGCCCCGACGATGGCGGCGACCCATATGGCGGCTAGTTGTAAAGTGAGGCTTGCGGCTTCGTATTCCGTCATTCGGTTCTCTCCAGTCTGCCTCGTGTAGCAGCCAGTCCGGCCAGTTTCTCCAATAGCGGAGGATAAGTCAAAGACACGGCGTATCCGGCTCCTAATGAACACTATATCGATTGATCGTCGTGAGAAATCCCCAAGCGATTGACACGAGAATCTGAAGGGATAACATGGAATTTCCTGCCGCCGTTTGGCGGAGGCGAGGATGGAGACGGGCAATGGCGCGGGAAATCATTGAAGTTTTCGCGGAATGGGATTCGGAGGCTCGGGTCTGGGTGGCCGAGAGCGAAGACGTACCCGGACTCGTCGCCGAAGCGCCCACGCCCGAGGAACTCGAAGAGAAACTGAAAAATCTCATTCCGGAACTCCTGGAATTGAATGCCCACCTTTTGGAAGGCGTCTTGCCGCGTCAGGCGAAAACGCATTTTGGCGCGTTCGAACGGGAAGTCCAATTCGCCTGATCCGTGGGAAACTACACTAGGGAATTGAAAAAACTTCTGCGCGAGGAAGGTTGCCGCTTCGAGCGGCAGGGCAGGGGCGATCATGAAATCTGGTACAGCCCCTTAACTTCGAAGCGTTTTCCGGTAGATAATGAAATCAAGTCCCGCCATACGGCCAACGCGGTGCTCAAGCAGGCGGGTCTTACCAAAGCTTTTTAGGTGAATCGCTTTACGGAATACAGCAAGGAGAACACCGTGGGTCAGACGATGGCGGAGAAAATCCTCTCCGCGCACTCAGGAAGCGAGGCCAGGGCGGGCGATCTGGTAATCGCAGAGCTCGACTACGTCATGGCGGGCGACGCCAAGGGGCCGAAGGCGGTCGACATCTTCCGTGAAGCCGGCTTCGAGTTCCGGATGGACCCGAAGAAGACCGATTTCATCATCGATCATTTCGTCCCCGCCCAGGACGTTCTCTGGGCGAACCACCACAAGAAGCTGAGAATCTTCGGCGAGGAGCACGGCGTCGAGGTGTTCGAGCCGGGCGCGGGCGTCTGCCATACCGTGGTGACCGAAGAGGGCCGCGTGGGCCCCGGCGCGCTCACCGTGGGGGGCGACAGCCACGTCTGCACATACGGGGCGCTGGGCGCGATGGGCGTGGCGGTGGAGAGCGTGGAGATCGCCTCCGCCTACGCCACCGGCAAGCTGTGGTTCAAGACGCCCGAGAGCGTTCGCGTGGAGTTCACCGGCGCGCTCGCCCACGGCGTGTTCTCGAAGGATATGGAACTGACGCTCGCGCGCGAGATGGGTGAGAACGGCGCGAACTACATGGCGGTGGAATACGGCGGCGCGGCGCTCGCCGACCTCTCGATGGACGCGCGCTTCACGGTCGCGAACATGTCGGTCGACATGGGGGCGAAGACGGGCGTCATGGAGGTGGACGAGAAGGCGCTCGACTGGGCGCGGGCGCACGGCGCGCCCGTGGATGGGGCGGTGGCGCCGGATGAGGACGCCGTATACGCCCGGAGAATCCATCTCGATATTTCTGCGCTCACGCCCGTCGTGGCCGCTCCTCCCGCCACGGGGAACGCGCATCCCGTAGAGGACTACGCGGGCCTTCCCGTCCAGCAGGCGTTCGTGGGCACCTGCACGAACGGAAGGCTCGAGGACATCGAGATCGCGGCTAAGATCGTGCGCGGTAGAAAAATCGCGCCGGGCGTTCGATTCTATGTCGCGCCCACGAGCAAGAAAATTTACGAGGCCGCCGCAGCGAGCGGAGCCATCGGGGCTTTGGCCGAAGCGGGGGCCGCCGTGCTCACCGCCGCCTGCGGGCCGTGCGCCTCGATGACGGGAAACGGCTGTCTCGCCGATGGGGAGCGCGCCATATCTTCCGCGAACCGGAATTTCCCCGGCAGGCTCGGCAGCAAGGAGGCCGAAATCTATCTAGGCTCACCTGCCACGGTGGCGGCGAGCGCCGTGACGGGCCGCATCACCGACCCCAGGGAATTTTTATAGGGCCTGCGAGGATGGCGCACACGGCAAGGAGGATTACGTTTTGGAGATGAGGGGACGCGTACACCGCTTCGGGGACGACATCAGCACCGACGTGCATCTGTCCGTCAAATACCGCTCGCCGGGCACTACGCTGGAGGAATTAAAGCGCGACGCCTTCAAGGAAATCGACCCTGAATTCTCGGAAAAGGTGCAGCAAGGCGACGTGTTGGTGGCGGGGGAGAACTTTGGCCTCGTCAGCAGCCGTCAGGATTCCGCCGTCGTGCTCAGGGAACTCGGGGTAAGCTGCGTGCTCGCGAAGAGCTTCGGGCACATGTTCTACCGAAACGCCATCAATTCGGGGCTGCCTGTCATCGCCTGCGATACCGACACCATCCAGGCGGGCGATGAGATAGAAGTGGACCCCATGGCGGGCGAGGCCCGCGCCGGCGATGAGACGATTACCTTCCCACCGTTCCCCGACGGCCTTTGGTCGATGATCGAGGCGGGCGGCCTCATTCCCTACCTGCAGGAGAAGGGCGACTTCTAGGGAAACGGTTTAATTCCGGCGCTTACGCATTTTTTTCGTTCATGCTAAACTCCTTGGCAACGTAACCGACAACTGAGGACCCACCCGAGGTGAGACGGGTTGATGACGTCTCGCGTATTAATTTATTCTCAGGCGTGGGAGAAGGGAAATGACCGAGTTTCAGCAGGCGACTTTACTCGTGGGTTGGGTTCAGGCCGGTGTGGCCTTGTTCGTGGGCATGCTGCAATCGGGCCTGTTTTTTTACGGCATCAAGCGAATGAGCGACGCCTCCGAGAGACGCGCCCTCCAGACGGACAGGCAGATCGACGCCATGATGAGGCAGATAGATGTCATGGCGGACGCCTTGAGCAAGCAGCACGAAGAGTCCATGAAGCGAACGGATGCGCTGACAAGGCTGCAGGAAGAATCCATGAGACGGACTGATATTATGGCGGACGCCTTTGCCAGGCAGCACGAAGAATCAATGAAACGAACGGACGTGCTGATCAAGCAGAACGAATTGACGATGAAGCAGAGCGAGCTGACGATGAAGCAGAGCGAGACGGCGATGCTCGCCTTGCAACGGCTGTTGGAGAGGACCGCCGACTAACGTTGGGCCGACAGGTGATCATCTCAAGGAGTTGTTGAATAAGTCCCGATTTTGTTATTCAGCTAATGTAACCGACCGGGGAGAGGGGAGGCATCACTTCCCCGTTGCAGAGCGCCAAACAATCACTCCCCCCTTGAGGGGGCTGTTGAAAAAGCCCCGGCATTGTGATTGGGTGTAATGACACTATCTCGCCCGAGATGGGAGTTCCCTCGATGATAGGCAGCAAGAGGCGCGAGCAGATGGATTTGTTCGTGGCCGGTTCGCTGGAACGGCTGATCCCCGAGGATCACGTCCTGATGCGCGTGGACCACGTACTGGATTTGAGCTGGCTACGGGAGGAGGTGGCGGATTGCTATTGCGCGGATAACGGTCGTCCGGGGATCGACCCGGAGGTGGCGCTCCGCTTGATGCTGGCGGGTATGTTGCTGGGCTACGTTCACGACCGTCGCCTGCTTCGCGAGGCGCGTGCGCACCTGGCGATCCGGTGGTTCATCGGGTACGGGCTGCACGAGGAGTTGCCGCATCATTCGAGCCTGACGCGGATACGTCAGCGCTGGGGGGAGGCACGGTTCAAGGAGATATTCCGTCGCACGGTGCAGGCTTGCCTGGAGGCGAATGTGGCGAAGGGGGAAGTGGTGCACGTGGACGCCTCGTTGATACGCGCGGACGTGAGCTGGGAGAGCCTGGCGGCGCACCACGCGGAGAAGGTGATTCAGGAGAATCCCGTCGATGATGAGGTCGGGAAGAAGGGAGGAGGCCGCGGTGGCGGGGGTCCGGTGAGCCGGACGGACCCGGACGCGCGGCTTGCGCGCAAGAGCGCGCGGGCGGGGTTCGAGCCGAGCTACAAGCAGCACGCGGCGGTGGACGATGAGCGGGGTGTTGTTCTCGACGTGTCGGTGACGGAGGGGACGCGGAACGAGCGTGAGATGATGGCGTCCCATATAGAGGCGGTAAGCGAGTTGTCGGGCCGCACGCCGGAGATGGTGACGGCGGATTCGGGGTACGCGTACTCGAAGGTTTACGGCGAATTGGAGCGGCGGGGCGTGGAAGCGCTGATACCAGCGAAGAAGGAACCCAGCCAGAGCCGTGTTCCGCTGCAGTTGTTCCACTACGACGCGCGCAACGAGGTGGTGAAGTGTCCGGGAGGCAAGACGCTGCGCCCCCGGCAGGCGACGGAGCGGGGGCGCTCCTATGTATCGAAGACGCGGGATTGCGCGGGCTGCGCGCTCAGGCCCGATTGTCTGTCGAAGTCGCGCACGAGCAGGACGGTGTTGATTCCGCACGCGTATCCGGCGCTGTTGCGCGCGCGTCGGCGGCATGCGCGCTGGGGGGAGGAGGAGAAGCGTCTCTATGGCCGCCACCGTTGGCGCTCGGAGGGCTACCACGGCGAGGCGAAGAGCCGGCACGGACTGGGGCGGGCGGTGCGCCGGGGCCTTGCGAACATGCGGATCCAGTCCTACCTGACGGCGATAGCGGTGAACCTCAAGCGGCTGGCCGCCGCTTTTGCGGCGCGTATATTCGCCTTCTGGACGGCCTGTGCCGCCCGGAGACGCCGGCTGCGCGCACATGGCGCCCTCACGCGCCGATTGGGCTGCCTCCCCGCCGCCGCGTGAGCCGCCAAAACGCCCGCTTCCAACACCGGGTTTTTCAACAGACCCCTCAAGGGGGGAGTGAACTTCAATACCATCGAGGGGTCACTCCCAACCGAAAAGGACTCTTTCAACAACCCCATCAGGAAAAGGCCTCCCCCAGAACGCCCTCCAGCACCTCCATCGGCAGGTCGAAATCGCGGTATCCCCGCCTGAGCGTCTCGACGTAGTGCGCCGCCGGGCGCGCCGCCCTTATCGGGTGCCGCATGATGTAGAGCATGGCGCAGAGCGGACCTTCGCCTGTGGCGATATCCACCTCAATCCGGTCGTAGAGCGCGGGGTAGTCCTCGAAATGATCCAGCGCAGGCAGGTCTTCTTCGTGTAAGCGGAACAGCGCGCCCGGCGTCTCGGCGCCTTTTTGGGGCGTCACGGTCGCCCATCCGGGCTGGTTCCCGGGCGATGACGCGGGCAGGGCGATGGCGAGGCGATAATCCTGAAGGAGCGCAGTGCATACGGGCGCGCTCTTCGGACAGAGGGACTTCATTTGCGCGACGTGCAGGTTCGCCCCGTAGGCGAAGTAGTTGGATTCAGGCGTAGCCGAGGTTGTCGTCCTCCTCATCGCCCTCCCAGTCGAGGTCGATGACTGGCGGATCGTTACCGTCGTTCGGGAAGGCGAGCAGGAGCTTGGCCTTCTCCTCTCCAATCTGGGCTGCGCTGTGGATCGCCTCCTCGCGGATGGTGATCACCTCGCCCTGCTGAACGAGGACGAGCTCTTCCTCCACGTTGAACTGCATCTGGCCCTCGATGACGATCACGGCTTCTTCTTCATCGTGCGTGTGGTAGGGCACGAAGGCTCCGGCGGGCTGCTCGACCTCGAATACGCGGTAGTCGCGCTCGGCCAGAGCGGAAATGATCTCCTCCTGCTCAGGTTCGCATTGGTACGCTGTGGCGACGTCTTCTAAGCGGTAGGTCGGCTTCTTCATTTGGAGACCTCCTTCTTACCCTAAGTGCCCAGGAGTTTCCGGACCGCCTGGGAAACCCGGGCGCCTGTGGCGCGCCCGGCCAGTTCACGTGTGAGAATTCCCATTACCTTGCCCATGTCTTTCATCGAAGAGGCCCCTGTTTCCTCGATGGCCGCCCGGGCGGCGGCTTCGACTTCCGCATCCTCCATCTGCGAGGGTAGATAGCCCTGGATGATCCGAATCTCATCGCGTTCCTGCCGGGCCATATCCTCGCGGTCGGCGGCTGCGTACTGCTCTGCGGCTTCCTCCCGTTTCTTTACCATACTTTGGAGTAGTTTGAGAATATCTTTTTGTGAAGTTTCTTCACCGTCTTCCTTGTCCTTGTTCAAAATCTCGGCGCGCACCATCCGGATGGTGGAGAGCCTGAGCGTCTCCTTGGCGCGCATGGCGGCCTTCATGTCTTCGGTGAGTGCGTCCCGTATGCTGGACAATGTGTATTCTCCTATCCCTGCGTCGTAGCGCGGGGCCTGGCCTTCTCTCGGTGCAGACACCACAAAACGGCGGCCCCGCCCCCCGCGATATCCGCCGCCCAGTCTCCCCATGTCGCGTTCCGGTGGGGGAGATAAAGCTGGTGTAATTCATCGCCAAGGCCGTTCAGCGCCGTCAGGAGCAGGACGAAGGCGGCGGTTCTCCCCTCGGCCCACCGGGGATAAGTCTCCCGCCAGGGCCGCCAGAGCAGCCAGGCGAGAAGCCCAAATTCGCAGAGGTGCACGATTTTGTCCACCCCGAACGGCAGTGTGGATGAGGGATTGCGCCCGCCCGTCGCCGTCCAGAGGTGAATCCCCGCCATGTAAACGAGCGCAAGCGTCCAGCGCAGAGTGGTTTTTCCGCTCACCGTCTCGCTCTCTTATTCGGGCAGGGGAACGATGGCCTCGACTTCGACCAGAAAATCGGGCTCGGCCAGGCTCGATATCACCAGGAACGTGCTCACCGGCGGTTCGTCGGGGAAGAACTCGGCCCGCACCTTGCCGACGGCGGCCCGGTAGTCGAGACTCGTCACGAAGACCTGAATCTTGGCCGTATCCGCCATGCGCCCGCCGGCCGCCTCCACCACCTTCTGGATGTTCATGTAGCACTGGCGCGCCTGTCCCTCCGGGTCGCCCGGGCAGACGAGGTTGCCATCCTCATCGAGCGGCGTCTGGCCCGCCACGTAGAGCGTGCGTCCGCTGTCTGCGATGACCCCGTGCGAGAAATGCCCGGCGGGCGCGGCCAGCGCCTCCGGCGTTACCGTTTCGCGCTTCATCTTCTCTTGGTTCCCCCAAATTTATCGGCAAGCCTCAATAGGCCAGCTTCGCCTCGCTCAGTTTCCCCACCACCGCGAGGGTGGATTGGTCGAGCTTGATGTGTTTACGAGCGGCCGCGAGTATTTGCGCCTTCGTGACGGCGCGTATTTTCTTCAGGTATTCATCCGCGTAGCCCGGCGTGAAGCCCAGAATCTCCACCGCGAGGATGTAGTCCGCGATGCGGCCCGAAGAGCCGAAGCGCGTGGCGAAGTTCCCGGTAATGAAATCCTTGGCGTCTTGAAGCTCCTTGTCGCTTACTCCTTTTTCCTTGATGCGCTCTACCTCCGCGATCGCCTCTTTAATGGCCTCGTTCGCACTCTTGTTTTTCGTCTGCAGGATGAGCCGCCAGTGGCCCGCGTGACGCCCTGCCGCGAAATAGCTGTAGACGCTGTAGACGAGGCCCTTTTCTTCTCTGAGGTTGTTCATGATCCTGCTGGAAAACCCGCCCCCGCCCAGGATGTAGTTCATCACGCGCGCGGCGTAGAAATCGGGATGCGTGCGCTTGAGCGAGCGGTTGCCCAGTATCACCGTGGACTGGGAGAGGGAGCGGTCGATTTTGACCACCTGCATTTTCTTAGGCGTCCCGGGCGGCGCCGGCTCGGGGATTTCCCCTCCCTCCGCGTGCCAGCCTTTGAAGCGAGCCAGAACGAGTTCTCGCGCGCGCTTGAGTGAAACGTCGCCCACGAAGACGAAAATCGCCCCCTTCATGCCGTACCATTTCTTGTGGAAGCGGACGAGGTCCTCCCTCCCCAGTTTCTTGATCGACGCCTCCGTTCCCTCGACCAGGCGGCCATAGGGCGTTTCGCCGAATAGGCTCTTCCTGAGCGCCTTGTTCGCCAGGTGGCCGGGGCGCTCGCGCTGCCTGCGCATGCCGCCCACGATGCGCCGCTTCGTCTTGCCGATCTCCTCTGCCGGGAAGACGGGATTTCTGAGTACGTCACCCAGCAGGGAGAGCCCCTCTTCCAGATCCCGCGTGAGTACGCGCATGGAGGCTTCTGCACGAGAGCGGCCGACCTCCATGCCCACGCCGCCGCCCAGGGAGTCGTTCGTCTTCTCGATGTCCGAAGCGCTTCTCGTTTTCGTCCCCCGTGTGAGGAGGGTTGCGGTCAGGTTCGCGAGTCCCGCGCGCTCGGGTGCTTCATGGCGCGCGCCAGCCGGAATCGAGACGGCGACCCGCACCATGGGCAGTTGCCTGCTTTGCTTGACGAGCAATACGGCGCCGCCGGGCAACTCCTCGCGCTCATAAGTGATGACGTCCGCACTTGCGAGAGCGGGCAGCAGAAAGACCGTAGCGGCCAGTGTCCAGAGTATGCGGTGGAGCCTCATGCTAACTTCCTCCCCGGTTTTTGGCGGCTTTCGCGCTGCGTTTTTTCTTTGTCGGTATGAGTTCGGCGGTGGTCTTGTTCTTGTGGTTCAGGTATTTCCTGGCGACGCGCACCACGTCGGCGGGCGTCACCTTCCTGAGGGCGGGCAGGTAGCCTTCGAGGAGGCGCCAGTCGCCTGCGATTGCCGCCGAGCCGAGGAGCCTCGCGCGGTAGTAGTGCGAGTCCATGGCGAAAACCGTATTCGCCTCGATACTCCTGAGCGCGCGGCGGAACTCCTCTTCGCCCACGCCTTTTTCGATGAGTTTTTCCACCTCTTCGAGAAGCGCCTTCTCCGCATCGGCGGCTTTCTTGCCGGGTGCCACCCGCGCGTAGAGATAGAAGATCATCGGATCCACCGAGGTGTAGGTGTAATCCGAGCCCGCGCCCAGCGCGAGCGTGTCCGTGCGCACCAGCCTCTGGTGCAAGCGCGAGGTTTCTCCACCGCCCAGGATGGCTTCCAGCATCACGAGGGCGGGCGCGTCCTTGCTCTTCCAGTTGGGGGCGTGATAGCCGATGGCCACGTAGGGAAGCTGCGCATCGGCGCGCACGTACACCCTGCGTTCCGATTTCTGGGGGAACTCGGCGAGCGCGGGCCTTTTCCGGAAGGTCGGGGATTTCGGGATTTTCCCAAAATGTTTTTCGAGCAGCGCGATGGCATCTTCCACCTTGAAATCGCCCACCAGGACGGCGACGGCGTTCTCGGGGCTGTAGTAGCGCTTGTAGAAGGCCTCCATGTCCTTGATGTTGATGGCGTCTATATCTTCGGGCCAGCCGATGATCGGGTTCTTGTAGGGGTGGTTCGTGTAGGCGACGGCGCGAAGCTGCTCCCAGAACTTGCCCACCGGCCTGTCGTAACGGGTGCGCCTCTCCTCGTGCACCACGTTCTTCTCCGCGTCGAAGGCCGCCTTCTCGAGCTTCAGGTTCACCATGCGGTCGGCTTCCAGCTCGATGATCAGCTCCAGCCTGTCCGAGGCGATGCGCTCGTAGTACGCGGTGTAGTCGAAGCTGGTGAACGCGTTGTGGGAGCCGCCGTTTTTCTTGATGATCTTGTCGAATTCCTTGGGGCCGTAATTCTTCGTGCCCCGAAACATCATGTGTTCGAGATAATGCGCGATGCCCGTGAGGCCGGGCTGCTCATCCCGGCTGCCGACGGCGTACCAGACCTTCATGACCACCATGGGCGCGCTGTTGTCTGGCAGCAGCAGGGCGCGCATGCCGTTCTTCATCTTGTGTTCCGTCACGTTCCAGGGAACGCGCAGAGGGGCGGTCTCCGTCTTTGTGTCGGCGGCGTTGGCTCCTCCGACAAAGAGAAGGAGGAGGCAGGCGCCGATCAGCAGCGCGTGCAGCTTGGTTGTTTTCCGCATGGATTATTCCTCGTGTCGGCGGCTATCTTGAAGCATTCCGGGGCGGCGCCCGGAGATAAGGCGATTATTACTTTAGTCTTTGATGTCCGCTTTTTCCAGCACCTCGGGGTTCAGCAGGCCCGCCGGATGCCTCCCGGCGATGACGTCGAGCGCTGCGGTGACGGCGAACTCGAGCGATTGCTCACACGCATCCTCGCCCAGGCCCGCGATGTGCGGGGTGAAGATGACGTTGTCGAGCGAGAAGATGCGGTGGCGGTGATCCGCAGGCTCGTTCGGGAAAACGTCCAGCGCAGCGCCCTGGATGATGCCGCGCTCCAAAGCCGTGGCCGCTGCGTCCAGATCCACCACGGGACCGCGTGAGGTGTTGATGAGGTAGGCGCCCGGCTTCATGGAGGTCAGGAATTTCTCGTCCACCATGCCGCGCGTCCCATCGTTCAGGGGCACATGGCAGGTGATGAAATCGGCCCGGCGCGTCACCTCCTCGCGCGACTCGAAGAAAACGCCCACCTCGGCGGCGAAGCGCTCATCGCGCACAATGTCGTTCGCGATGACCTCCATGCCGAAGGCTACGGCGCGCCTCGCCACGCGCTTGCCGATGTTCCCCAGACCGATGATGCCCAGCGTCTTGCCTCTAAGCGGCGAAATGGGAACCCGCAGGTCCGCCCACTCGCCCGCCCGCATCTTCTTGTCGGAGAGAGCGATGTTCCTCGCGATGCACAGCATGAGGCCGATCGCGTGTTCGGCCACGGAATCCGAGTTCTGGCCCGGCGCGTTGGTGACGACCACGCCGTGGCGCGTGGCGGCGTCCAGGTCGACGGAGTTGAAGCCCACCCCCGTTCTGGCGATGTGCTTCAGGTGCGTCCCCGCCGCCAGGGTGCGCTCGTTGTAGGGGTCGTTGCTCGGGAAGGTGACGACCACGCCGGGAAGCGAGGCGACCAGTTCTTCTTCGGTCCTGTCCACGCCGTTCGATTCGATTCTGACTTCGAGGCCCGCCTCGGTTTCGAGCCGCTTGAAGTGGCGCATCGGGTCTTCTAAGCCGCTCAGCCAACTGGTGGTGACCCAAGCGATTCCTTTCGACATATTCATCCTTTCGTCGGTAATTCTGTTCGAATTTCCGGGGGTTTTGCTAGAAAACCTCATCTTCCGGATTGTGTACCTCGCCCATGCGCTTGAGCGTGGGAAGCGGCAGTCCCTCGTAGAGCTTGCCCAGCTCCACGTTCGTCTCGGCGAGCGCCATCTGGTAGAGGCTGTTCCCGCGGGCGTCGCATTCCACGAGGAAGGGCCCGAAATTTTTTACCTCGAACACCCACATCGCCTGGGCGATGCCGAGTTCGTCGAGCCAGTAGACGTCCTTGACCCCTGTGATGCCGCGCCCGTACTGCGCGCCGATGCCGTAGCCCACCGTGTTCAGGAACACCGCGCCCAGCCGCTTGAAGTGTTTCTCATAGAATTCCTGCGCCATGCCGCCCTTGCCGATGACACAGCGTATCTCGTGCTCGTCCATCAGGAGGGGCAGGTGTTTCTCGAAGCGAAAGCTCGCCGTGGCCGTGACGGCGGCCACCTCCCAATCGCCCGCTTCGTTTCGACCCACGGCGGGCGAGCAGTGGAACGTCACGTTCGTGAGCGAGGCGATGTCCACCGGCGGGGGCGCTTTTTCGTCAAAAAGTTTCTTGTAGAGGCCGATTCTGCCCGTGAATATCACGCCGTCGAAATAGACGACGTCGCCCAGTTCCAGTTTCGCCAGGTCTTCCGGCGTGGTCGGCGTCGTGAGGTGGTGCTCCTTCATTTCCAGGTCTGCGGTGCCGCTCATGTCAAAATTCTCCCGGGCCGCTTACGCGATGCTGTCGCGGCGGTAGTAGTCGGTGAACCAGTCGGGGTTTTCGCGGTATTCCACCTGGCCGTCGGTGTGGATTCGCGCGGTGGCGCGCCTGAGCGCGAAGCACTGGTGGTGGATCGATATGGGCATCCCGCCGGTGTGGGTGTAGGCCACCTCGATGTGGGTGTCCATCACCGCGCCCTCGCCCTTGAAGCCCATGGGGCCGAGGCTGGTCCTCCGGCCGAGTTCGTTCAGCTCTTCTTCGAGTTTCCCGATTTCGGGATCCGGGTTCCTGTCCCCCACCACGCGCAGGCAGGCCGCCTCCTTGGCGAGGCGCACGCAGGTGTCCTTGGTGCCGCCGATGCCGATTCCGACGATGGCGGGCTGGCACGAGAGGCCGCGCTTGAAGAACTCGCTGATCACGTCGAGAAAGAAGCGCTTGATGCCGTCGATGCCGTCGGTGGGGAAGAGCATCCGGTAGTCCCCGCCGAAGAGGCCCCCCTTGTGGAAGCTCGTGAGTTCTATCCAGTCGACGTCCGGCTCCCAGGAGTAGTCCACCGTGGGGGCGTGTATCCCCACGTTGTTGTTGTAGTCGTGCCGGGTGATGGGGTGCACGCGGTTCGGGCGCAGGGGCACGCGCTCGGTGGCGTCCGCCGTTCCCTGACGGACCGAGCGCTCGAGCGCCACGAAGCCGCCCTCGATAGCGGCGTCGTTCCCGATTTTCGCATAGAAGCGCGGGAGGCCCGTATCGGCGCACATGGGGCGCTGCTCGTCCACGGCGACCTTGTAGTTGTTGACGATCTCGAGAAGCACGAACTTCGAGAGTTTCTGGGTCTCGCGCTCGGCCATGTCGGCGATGGTATCGCCCACGTCTTTTGGTATTCCGATGGCGGCGCGGCGGTTGAGTTCGAAGGCCACTTCCCGGATGAGTTCGCTGCTGATGGCTTGTGTATCCACAGTCGGCATTTTGGTGTCCTCCCCGCTCTCATGCGCCGGGCGCGCGGCCCCGGAAGATGGATGCGGCGAATTGTCTGACGCCGCCCGTTACGGCGCGTCGCTTGAGTCCCTTGATGGCGCCCGTGGGGCTGATGCCCTTGGGGCAACTCTCCGTGCAGTTGTATTGCGAGTGGCAGCGCCAGGCGCCGTCCTCGGTGCAAACCTCAAGAAGCCTCTCCAGTCCTAAGGCGTCGCGGCTGTCGTTCACGAGCGTGTAGGCGCGGTTCAGCGCCGCAGGCCCCAGGTAATCGCTATCATGCCCTACAATAGAGCAGGAAGCATAGCAGATTCCGCACGTGATGCACTCGATGTGCGGCTCGATGCGCTTGCGCTCGCGAGAATTGGGCGCGATGAGCGCGGGGGCCTTCTCCGCCAGGCTTGTGGGTTCGAGCCAGCCGCGCGCGCGTTTCATCTTTTCGAAGAATGGCGACATGTCGACCGCCAGATCGCTCAGAACCGGGAAGTTGGCGAGCGGCTCGAGCGTGATTTCATCGCCAAGGCCTTCGAGCCGCGTCCGGCACGCCCAGGCGGGGCGGCCGTTGACTTTCAATGCGCAGGTGCCGCACATACCCACCCGGCAGGAGTAGCGGAACGAAAGCGTGGGTTCCTGTGCGCTCTGGACGGCGACCAGCGCGTCCAGGACCGTCATGCGCGGGCCGGTCTCGACCTCGTAAGTATCGAAGCGCTCATCCGGATCGCCCGCAGCGCCGCCGCGGCGGATTCTGACGCGCACGCTCGGGGGCTTTGGCGCTTCCGGCTCTTGCGCCTCTTTCTCTGGAGTAGGCTCTTCGGGCGCCCCTGCTTCCGGCGCTCCTTCGCTCAATCGGGCGTCTTCGTTCACGACATGAATCTCCAGTATTCCTTGTGCATGAAGGCCAGCCAGAAAAACGCGGCCACGCCTACCACGCTCAGCACCCACAGGAGTTTTCGCTGGTGGCGGTCCGGAAAGCCGAAATCGGTCAGAATCACTTTTATGCCGTGCATGGAATGCCAGACGACCAGCAGCAGCATGGTGATTCGCACCGAGTCGATGTAGGGGTTCATCACGTGGATCGGGAACAGGACGATGAGCGCAAGGGCCGAGAGTCTTTGCAGCACCCAGGACCACATGCCCGGATACATCGAGCGCCAGGCGCTGATCTTCCATACGGGTGGCTTGTTGGGCACGGGGTCTTTCACGCTCGTCATCTTTTCTCTTCGCTCCGCTTCTGTGTCAATCGATGAAATTGGGGTCGGGCTCCAACTGCGCTGCCGGCTCCGCCTTCGGATGCAGGCGGCTGAACGCGACGGGTGTGCGCTCGATGACAGCAGCCTCACCCTCCCGCTTGATATAGACGTTGTAGAGGTCCTCATCCCCCGTATGGGGGCAATCGTCCCGGTAGTGGCTGCCCCGGCTCTCGTCGCGCTCGAGCGCCGAGAAGGCGATGAGTTCCGCGACGCAGACTTGGTTTCTCACGTCGAGCGTGTGCTGCCAGGCGAGGTTGTAGCCGCGAGGGCCTTCGGCGCGGGCGTCTGCCGCGCGTCTCCTCAAATCGTGAAGGATACGGACCCCGCTCTGGATGTCGGTTCCGTTTCTTCTAAGACCCACCTTGTTCCACATCGTATCTTTCAGTTCCGCCCGGATAGGGTAGGGGGATTCGCCTTTACCCAGCGCATCCAGCGTATTTTCTTCTGCGCTTGCGAGCGCATCCGCGTCGTATGGGAGGAGGGGAGAGTCCGCCGCCTCTTCGGCCATCGCCTCGCCCGCAATTTCGCCGAACACCGTGGCGTTCGCCACCCCGTTTCCGCCCAGGCGGTTCGCGCCGTGCGTGCCGCCCGCGTCCTCGCCGGCGGCGTAAAGCCCATGAAGATTCGTGCGGCATGCGGTGTCTATCTTCACGCCGCCCATCATGTAGTGCGCGGTGGGGGTCACCTCCACGGGACCGCCCACGAGGTCGTAGCCCAGGTCGGCGCAGCGCTCCACCATGCCCTTGAAGTTCTTGCGCACGAAGGGTTTACCCAGATGGCTCACGTCGATGAACACGCCGCCGCTCTCCGTACCCCGGCCCTCGATGATCTCCGTGTAGCCTGCGCGCGATACCACGTCGCGCGTGGCGCGTTCCATGCGCTCTGGGTCGTAGCGCTCCATGTAGCGCTCGCCCGCCGCGTTCTTGAGGTGTCCGCCCGCGCCGCGCAGGCCCTCTTCCAGGAGCGTACCGGTTATCTGGAGGCCGTCTCCCGTCAGGATGCCCGTGGGGTGGAACTGCACCATCTCCATGTCGCAAAAAGAGGCCCCCGCATCCCAGGCGATTGCCATGCCGTCGGTGGCGAGTTCCTGCGCGCAGGCTGAGATTTTATAAAGAGTGGGGCCGCCGCCCGTGGCGAGGAGCGTGCATTTCGCGTTCACGGCGATGAACTCGCCGCTCTGGATGTCGAGCAACAATGCGCCCGAGACGCGCTCCGGCTCGCGTCTGGCGGGCAGGAGCGCCACCGCGCGCGTTTCTTCCAGAACGTCCACCCCGCGCCTGACGAGTTGTTCGGAGACGCGGTTGGTGAGTTCGATGCCCGTCAGATCGCCCTTGTGGACCGTTCTGTCGAAGCTTTGGCCCGCGAAGGCTTTCTGGTGGATGGTGCCGTCCTCGTTTCGGTCGAAAAAGCACCCGCACACGGTTTCGAGCCGCTCCACGCAGCCGGGCGCGCGGCTCACGAGCGTCCAGGCGAGTTCCTGATCGTTAATCCACGCCCCGCCCTTCAGGGTGTCGAGAAAGTGGTTTTCCACCGAGTCGGTCTCAGCCAAAGCGACGTTGTAGCCGCCCTGCACCATGCGCGTGCAGCCGCTTTTCCCGAACAAACCCTTGACCGCCACGGTGATGTCGAGCGTGGGGTTTCGGGTGTACGCGGCGAGTGCTGCCAAGAGGCCCGCCCCGCCAGAACCCAGGATGAGGATGTCCGTTTTCATCGTGCGCAAGAGACTGGTTCCCCACATGAATCAAGAGGTTTTTTACCCACGCGCAAGAATGCCACAGCGTATGGGCGCGAACAAGCAATCTTGCAAAAAGGGGGCGTGAGCCTTATCGAGATTCTTA
Source organism: bacterium (assembly GCA_965213625.1). GTDB lineage: Bacteria > UBA8248 > UBA8248 > UBA8248 > UBA8248 > Bin107. Next base: position 3,590,113 of record CBDBZU010000004.1, on the reverse strand, counting down.
CATGCAGTCGGCGGTTTGCGGGGTTGTTGAAGGAGTCCTCTCCGCCTCATCCTGAGTAGCGGCGAAGCCGCGTATCGAAGGTCAGCCCCGACTGAGGAAGGAGGGGCTGCATTCCTGAGCATGTCGAAGAGACGCTTCTTCGATACAAACGCTCCTTTCTCAGTCGCATTCTACCTTCGGCGGCTACTCAGGGTGAGGAAAGAGGCGTTGGAGGTTTGTGGGGTCAAACGCGACTGATGAAGGAGGAGACTTCACTCCCCCTCAAGGGGGGAGTGAATTTCAAAATCACTTCGCAGGGTTTTTTCAACAATCCCATTCGTCTATCCCCAAATTAAAAGAGAGCAATACGAGCCGAGCCATATTAAATCTTCTCCAGGATGATGACGCGGCGCTCATCCGTCCAGCGGCATGCGAAGCCGAAATTCTCCTGAATCCATGCGAAACTCTCCAGCCGGTAGAAGCAAAGATGCGTGAAGTCGCGTCGGTAGTGCCAGTTGTTGGCGAACAGCGCTTCTTCCCAGAACGCCGTCATGACGCCCAGAAGGCCGCCCGGTTTCAGGTTTTCATAAATCCGCCCGATTTCTTCTCTCGGGTGTCTTAAATGCTCGAACGTCTCGCTCGCGGCGATGAAATCAAAGGGGCCATCCGGCATTTCCGGGAAGAAGTAGGGGTCGTAGGGCAGGCACTTGAGTCCTTGCGCTTGGTATAACTCGCACAGTACGGGGTGTCCATCCGACGCCGGTCCCGCGCCGAAATCAAGCCCCCGAGCGCCTTTCGGCAGCAACCTCATCAGGGGCTCGCTCAACTGTTTTAGAAATGAGGTGTATCCCTCATCGGAAGCCGAATTCTGATGCTGTTCGTATCTCGCTTTTTCCGCCTCAGGCGCAGGCCAGTACCCGGGCGGCACGAAAATGAGGCGGCAGACGGGGCAGTGAAAATAGTCTCTCGCATCGGAGTGAAGATAATGCCCGGTCTCGCGCGACCCGCAGAGGGGGCAGATTTTGATCGTTTCATCGGTTTGTCGGTTTTCGGCCATTCGGATAGCCCATCTCGGGGTGAGGGCGGTTGGTGCGCCGCTAGCGTATCGGGAAAAGTGTAGTCTTTATGTATGCCCTCAACAACGAGGTTGTTGAAAAAGTCCTTGTCTGTAGGAGGTAGAAGCGACGCCCCCCCAATAAAGGGGTTGTTTGCTCCCAATCGAGAGTGCTCACCGTCATTCCGGCGAAAGCCGGAATCCATTTTTACGTTTTTCGCTTTTCGTCAGGGTTTCCTCGTATCGGTGGAGAATGAAACGCTGCCGTTCATTCACCCGCACCTGCAAATGGATTCCGGCTTTCGCCGGAATGACGAGCAAAACCACATCGCCTTTTGTAGGGACAACCCTCCGTGGTTGTCCTTTTGCAGGATGGTTGTAATCAGGACAGGCACGGAGGCCTGTCCCTACGGGAACATCACGTCGCCGATCAGGGGGCTACATGGACTTCTTCAACAAACCCACTACGAGGTGCGTCCACTCCGCTCCTCGCCTTGGATTAAATCATCGGCCCTTGTATTGACACCCCCATGCGCCTTCCCCTAGCTTGGGGCGCTTTTATGAGACATTTGAGCGGCGCAATCCTTTTTGATTTTATAATTGCCAAAGGAACACGGTCTTGATACTCGATAAATTTCGTTTGGACGGCAAGGCGGCCCTTGTGACGGGCGCGGGCACGGGTCTGGGAGCAGCGATGGCGCTGGGTCTGGCCGAAGCGGGTGCGGACGTGGCCGTTCTCGGCAGGCGGGAGAACTTGGTGGCCGAAACGGCGCGCCGAGTCGAGGAATTGGGCCGCCGCGCCCTCGCCATCGGGGCGGACGTCACGGAGGCGGACGAGGTGGCACGCGCCGTGGAGCGGACGCAAGAGGCCTTGGGCGGCGTTGATGTTCTCGTAAACGGAGCGGGCGTTATCAACGCAGACCCGAGCGTGGATGTCTCGCCTGAGGATTTCCGCTTCGTCGTCGACGTGAATCTCACGGGCGCTTTTCTGTGCGCACAGGCCGCAGGGCGCGGGATGATCGCGCGCGGTGCGGGCAGCATCGTGAACATCGGCACGTTCCTGGGGGAGCGGGGCCACAGACCCGCGCGCGCGGCGTATAACGCGAGTAAATACGGCGTGGTGGGACTCACGAAAGCGCTCGCCGCCGAATGGGGCGGGCGGGGCGTTCGCGTGAACTGCATCTGCCCGGGCGTGCACAGAACGCCGATGCTGGCGCCTGCGCTCGAAGACCCCAGCGTGGAGGAGGGGCTCAAGGCAAGGACGATGCTCGGCCGCATGGGCGAGCCCGCGGATATCGTGGGCCTCGCGGTTTTTCTGGCGTCTGACGCTTCGGCCTACATTACGGGCGAGAGCATATTCGAAGACGGAGGAGGGTGGCTGTAAGGCCCGGTAAAAGAGATGGCGGAATGCGTGCGGCGGCGAAGCGGAGGCTTCTATCGGGGTGTGGCCGCAATGGATACGGAGAGAGAGAATGCCGGAATTAAAAGCGATTATTTTTGATTTCGACGGCACCATCGCGGACAGCGAGCCGCTTCACCTGGCGGCGTTTCAGGCGGTGTTATCGGAAGAACTGGACCTGGACCTGACGGAAGAGGAATACGCAGAGCGCTATCTTGCGTTTGACGACAGGCTCCTGTTCTCCCACGTTCTTGACGATCGCGGTGTGGTCGTCGAAGCCGACCGCTTCGAGCAGCTACTGGAACTGAAAGAGGCGCGCTATCAGGAAATCGCTCTTGCGCCCCAGATTCTGCCCGGCGCTGCGGAGATGATTCGCGCCGCCGACGGCCACTGGCCCCTCGCCATTGCGAGCGGCGCCCTGGGCCACGAGGTGCGGCCCGTGCTCGATCGGGTGGGACTCATCGATTGTTTCCCGATCATCGTGACGGCGGAGATGGTGAACCGCGGCAAGCCCGATCCGGAAAGTTTCCTGACTGCCCTTGCGCAAATTAACGAGAATCTGAACGAACCGGTTCCGGGGGCATCGTGTCTCGTGGTGGAGGATTCCGTGGCAGGGGTGCGCTCCGGCAATTCGGCCGGCATGAGAACGCTCGCGGTGACGACGAGCTATCCTGCCGATAAGCTCACCGAGGCCGACCGCGTGGTGGACTCGCTGGAGGAGACCGTGGACCCGGGCGGTCTGGCCGCCTGGTTCGCCGCCCTGCCGCCTAGTACTTCCCCGAGCGGATAGGAGAGAGAGATGCCCATACTGAAGGTCGCCCGCATGGGCCATCCCGTCTTGAGAAACAAAGCGCGCGAGATTGCGCCCGATGAGCTTGGGAGTCCCGAACTCGCGGCCTTAATCGAGGACCTGGTCGAGACCATGCACGAATACGCGGGCGTAGGCCTCGCCGCTCCGCAGGTGCACTACGGGCTCAGGCTGTTCGTCATGCAGACCGACCCCGACGATGAGGCGACGCTGCGCGTGGCTGTAAACCCGAGGCTCACGCCTTTAGGCCAGGAAGGCTGGGAGGATTGGGAGGGGTGCCTCAGCATCCCCGACATTCATGGCCGCGTGCCGCGCAACGACCACGTGCGCCTGGAAGCCCTGGACGCAGAAGGAGGAGCCTATTCCGAGGAACTGGAGGGCTTCGCCGCGCGCGTGTGCCAGCATGAATACGATCATCTCGACGGGCTGATTTTCATCGACAGGATGCGCGATTTCTCCACGCTCTGCTTCGGCGAGGAATACCGCAGGTATCATGCCCCGCGGCCCAAGGAGGGGTGAGGGGCCAGCCCCGTCGGTTAGTGCCATTTCCCTCACTTCGGCTTGGTCGATGCGGCGGGCCCCTGGAATGCAGGAAGACAGGGAGGAATTCCGAAATGAAAACAATCGGAGCTATGGGCGGTTATTCCGGCGGCGCCTCGGGAGTCAAGACGCTCGCGCGCGTGGTACTTCTCCTGCTGCTTGGCCTCCCGGCAGCGGCGTATGCGGCCCCGCCCGACCTCCAGACTCCGGCGCCGGTGATATATCTTGCGGATAATCTGGACGAGCAGGACAAGCTGGGATGGTGCATCGACACCCGTGGACGTGGGTTCAGTGATAGGTTGCATGCGCACTCGTGCAAGCCGCGCGGCGGCGATGTGCAGTTCCGCTACGAGGAGGCGGCGCGGCGCATCGCTTCGGCCACATTTTCGGGGAAGTGCGCGGCGCTTCTGGCGCCGGCCGCCGCCGGGGTAACGTTTGGCCTGCTGGATTGCGCAAAAGACGTCTCAGGCCAGGACTTCGATTACGACGAAGCGGCGATGGAGTTCCGCCCCGGCGGCGATAAGACGCTTTGCCTCGTAGCAGGCGCCGCCAGCAGGTCGGCCGGGCCGTACATGTCGCGCGGTCTCGGGCTCGCGCCGTGCGCCTCCACCGATAAGAAGTTCAAGCAGTGGCGCATCAAGAAAGCCCGTCCCTAGCCGGTTGAGATGCGCGTCCGACTCGATGCGCCGGATTGAATGCGACTATCTGGAAGTGTTTATCTTCACAGACAGGATGCGGGATTTTGCGGCGCTTTGCTTCGGTGAGGAAAACCGCAGGTATCACGCCCCGCGGCCCTAGGCTGGGTGAGGCGCGCGGACCTGCTTTTTGCCAGTCGGTTCTTTTTTCGCGGACTTGGCCCCCGCATCCACTGCGGGCAGGAATTCCAGTTCCACGCAGCAGGCGTTGCATATGGGGCCGTTCCCGTAGGTGCCCTGATCGAACACATGTCCCTGAAACTGGTGCAAGCATTTCGGGCAAATCCAGATGTATTGGCTCATGCCGACCTCCTTCTGCGACTTTGGCTTACGATATAGAGATGTCGCTCACCTATATTCCCAATATAGGTCTCAGGGCGCAGATTTCGCCACAGAAAAAGCCAGGATTATTATTGGCGGGGTTTCAGGCCGGGTGTGAGGACGACCCGGGCGGGTTAGTTCGAGTCGTGTATGGTGCATGTCGCGAAGATTGAATGGTGCCCAAGGCCGGACTCGAACCGACACGGGGTTGCCCCCACTAGCCCCTCAAGCTAGCGTGTCTACCAATTCCACCACTTGGGCAATATGCCAGGGCGTCTCTTCGAACCAACGCTCGGGGCAAGAGGCTATATAGCGTCGCGCGCGCTTGGCTGTCAACGCCTCCCGAGCCGGTCCATCCCCGCCAAGCCGCTATTTGCTGTTCGCCCTCGGGTTCATGGCGTCGCGCAGGCCCTCGCCGAAGAGGTTGAAGGCGAGCATGACGACGAGTATCGCAAAGCCCGGGATGAAGGTGAGCCAGGGGGCGTCGAAGATGTATTTCTTGCCGTCCGAGAAGATGTTCCCCCAACTCGCCTGGGGCGGCGGAACGCCGAAGCCGAGGAAGCTCAGGCTCGCTTCGGTCAGGATCGCGCCCGCGATGCCGATGGTCGCCGAAACCAGGACGGGCGCGAGTGAGTTGGGGATGAGATATCGGAAGATGATGAGCCTGTCCGAGCCGCCCGAGGAGCGCGCGGACTCCACGAAGGGCTGCTCCCTCAGCGAGAGAATCTCGGCGCGCACGAAGCGCGCAGGCCCCACCCAGCCCAGTACGCCGATGACCACCATGATGATCCAGATGTTGGGCGTCACGAGGGCCAGGATGGTCAAGAGCACGAAAAACGACGGGAACGAAAGCTGCACGTCCACGACCGTGGTGTAGATGATGTCCACCTTGGGCAGCCGGAATCTATGAAGAAGTTCGGTGACGTCGAATCTCTGGTAGAGATACACGCAAGCCACCGCCCCCGCGACGCTCGTCCACAGGTGCGCCGTATGGCCCGGATAGGCGAGATAAAGGCCCGAGAGCAGGAGGATGAAATAGACGGCGCCACCGCCCGTCACCGCGCTTATGGAGAAGCCGTCCGCCGCGCTTTCCTCCGCGTTCGCGCCCTGCGCCCCGCCGAATGCGGCGAGCGCGAAAAGACAGGCCGCGCCCAGGAATCCCTCGCGCCAATAGGGCGTGCGTACGCTTAGGCCGAGGTCGGAGGTGAAGCCGCTGAACCCGAACGGATCGAACGGTCCTAGAGCGAGACCCAACAGCGCGCCGAAGATCATGCCCTCCAGGAACAGGGAGCGCCCGTCACGGCGCACGGATAGCCCGGCGCCTCCTCCTAGCGCACAGAAGAGCAAAGCCAGAAAACCCAACTCGTTCCACACGGCGTAGCCGGTGAGGCCCGCCCCGATGAAGCCGAACAGGGGTGCGCCGCTCGGCTTGATCTCTCCGTAAAAGCCGGCGATTCCGCCTATCGCGACTCCCAGGAACGTGGCGATGCCGATGGCCACGAAGCCGACCGACATCGAGATGAAGGTGCCCTCGAGCATTCTGGAGAACACGTCGCGGCCCAGATCGTCTGTGCCGAACACGTATATCCCGAGGCGCGGGAGGTTTTCTTTGGGTATCTGGCTTGTCGTCGGAGCGGAGAGGGGGGCCATGAGCTTGTCCGGCAGGCGCACTACGTTGGCGTCGAACATCGGCTCGCTCATGAGGGCGGAATTGACGAAGCCGATTGACGCCAGGACGAAGAAGAACACCAGCACCACGCCGCCCGCCATCGCCATGCGGTTTCGCCGCAGGTGTCGCCATACGCGCTGCCCGGGAGTGAGTTCCTCCCCCATCTCCTCAACCATCTCGCGCATTTCGAGGGTTTCGTTCACAGGCGAATCCTCGGGTCGACGATGACGAGCAGTATATCGGAGATAAAGGTGCCGATGACGACCAGGATGGCGGAGATGAAGTTAAGACTTAATATCACCGGATAATCACGCGCCAGCACGGCCTCGAAGCCCAGGCGTCCCATGCCGGGCCATGCGAAGATGTTCTCGATGATGACCGAGCCGCCGATCAGCCCCGGCAGGATGAGGCCGAACATGGTGACGAAGGGGAGTCCTGCGTTTCGCAAGGCGTGGACGTAGTTCACGGTGTTCTCATCCAGGCCCTTCGAGTGGGCCGTGCGGATGAAGTCCGAATCCACCACCTCTATCATCTGCCCGCGCACGTAGCGTGAGAGCACGGCGATGCCGCCGATTGCGCCCACGAGGCTCGGCAGCACCAGATGCCAGATGCGGTCGTTAATTCTGAACAGGGGGGAGACGTCGCCCCGGCCGAAGGTCTCGATGCCCAGTACGGAGACTTCCAGACCCGGTACGTGGTAGTCGGTGAAGGGCAGGGTGAACCCTTGGACGACGGCGATGATAAGGATATAGGCCAGAAAGAAGCTCGGCATCGAGATCATGAGATAGCTCATGAAGGTGGTGGAGCGGTCGAACACGCTGTAGCGGCGCAGTGCGCCCGCGATTCCCAGCGGGAACGAGAGGCACCAGGTGATGATGGTGCCCACGATGAACAGGGGCAGGCTGATCAGGAAGCGCCGCCATATCTTTCCGAACACCGGCTGGTTGTCCTTCAGGCTCGCGAGCTCGTTTGTGAAGAATTTCTTGTAGAAGAGCCAGTATTGGACCGGAAGCGGCTTGTCGAGGTCGAAGGCCGCGCGGTAGCGCGCGAGGTCTTCCTGCGTGAAGCGCGGGTTCAGGGGGTCGATCTGGCTCGGCTCGCCGGGTGCGAGGTGGATGATCAGGAAGCTCACGATCGAGATGATGAACAGCGTCACCAGCTTGAACAGCGTCGTGCGGATGATGTAGGCGCCCACGTTAGTTCTCGAACTGGGGGATGCGGGGAAATTTCAGCCATTCGTTGAAGTCGAACGAAAAGTTCCCCGTGATGGTGGGGCGGATTTTTTCCGGCCGTAATGCGCCGCCCTTCAGACGCCTGGCGATGGCGATTTTCCGGTCGAGCAGCGCCGTCCACTTGCTCACGTACAAGAACGTGTAGGGCTGATCTGCCGCGATGATGCGGTGGAGCGCGTGCGCGTAGCTGACCTGTTTCGCCAGGTCGTATTCCTGGCGGATCTTGATGATGAGGTCGTCCGCCTTGGGGTTCTTGTAGCCCACGAAGTTGAGCTGGCCCTTGTTCGTCTGGCTCGAGTGCCAGATCTGGTAGAGGTCCGGGTCGAGACCCATGCTCCAGCCGAGGACAACCGCGTCGAAATTGAGCTGGTTGATGTATTTTCGGATGAACACGGCCCATTCGACTTGCGAGAAGGTGATCTTGACGCCTATCTTCTTCCAGGCGTCCTGGACGACGGTGCCGACGGCACGCCTGATCTCGTTGCCGTGGTTCGTCATCAGGGTGAAGGCGAGGGGCTTGCCGTCTTTCATCAGGATTCCGTCTTTTTTCCGGAACCCCGCTTCGTGCAGCAGTCGTTCCGCCCCTTTGGGGTCGTAGGCCAGGGGTTTGACGCTGCGGTTGTAGTGCGGGCTTTGCTTCACGAACGGGCCCGTGATGTCCTCGGCCTCGCCGTTCATCACATAGCGGTGGATCTGCTTGGTGTTCACCGCCATGCCCAGCGCCCGGCGCACGCGCGCGTCCTGAAACGGCCAGCGCCGCATGTTGTAGCCGATGTAGGCGAACCCGAAGCCCAGGCCCGAGAACACCTGGAACCTGGGGTCCTTTTTGAGCCGCTCGACCTGGTGCGCGCCCGCCCCGTAGCGGTCCACCGTGCCCGCGTAGAATGTGATCTCCTGCGTGAGGGGGTCCGGCAGTATTCTGTAGACGTATTCGTGATACTCGGGCGGCCCCTCCCAGTAGTCGTCGTTTCTGGCCAGGCGGATGAGTTCGTCCGAGCGCCATTCCTTGAAGGCGAACGGGCCCGTGCCGACGGGTTTCCGGTTGAACGCGCTGTCGCGCAAGCTGAACGCCTTGGGTTCCTTCCCCTTTTGCTTCGCTTCTTCGGCGAGTTTTTTCTCGTTCAGCAGATGCTCGGGCAGCATCCCCATGCCCCAGGAACCGAAAGCGGGGGAGTAGAGGCGCTTGTAGGTGATCTTGACGGTGAACCTGTCGGGCGTCTCCACGCGCTTGACGGGTTCGTAATCGGGCACCCTGGGGGAAAGATTCTGGGGATTGATGATCGCATTATAGGTGAAGCGCACGTCGCCGGAGTCGAACTCGTGACCGTCGTGGAAGCGCACGCCTTGCCTGAGCTTGAAGATGATGATCGGGTTGTGCTCTATGAGCTTGACGCGCCGCGCGGCGAAAGGAAGCAGCTTCTCCGGCAGCGTCGTCTTGACGTAGGGAGCGGGGTCTTTGGCGAGGCCGCCCTTGCCCAGCAATTTTTCCAGATGCTTGAACAGGTCCTGATCCACGCTCTTGAGCGTCACCTTCACCCGCTCGGGATAGGCGATTAGAATATCTTTTTTCCCGGGTCTTTTCTCGCCCTTGGCCGGCGGGGTGCGGATGGCTGTTTTCTGTTCGGCGGGAGCGATGGCTTCGATTTTTTCGATGTTTTTAAGCCACGCGGCCTCGCCTGCGTTGCGCGCCCGCTCGATGCGTTCTACGAGAGTCTTCGCGCCCGGCCCCTCGGGATGGGGCACGAAGAACGCCTCTTCATAGATTTTCCACGATTCGGCCAGCCGGCCCCGGTAGGAGAGGTCGCGGTCCCTGTCGGTGAGGCCCTCAAATATCTGATCGACGATGGCCCCGCTCGCCGTGTCGGCGTGAAGAATGGGATTCAGAATCTGCGCGTCGCCGATGGAGCCGGTGATGAACTGGTGGAGGCGCTCGTCGCTGCCGCCTTTGGTCTGGTCGGAGAACGTCGGCACCCAGAAGTAGGACTGGAGCAACGCGGCCGCGATGAGAATGGGAAGCAGCAGCAGGATGCGCTTTATCAGCATCGTCGGCCCTCAACGCGCGCGAACGGTGGAAATGCTCTCGCGGCTTATTTCTTTTCCGGGGCGGCGGGTGTCGCAGGCGCGGACTGCACGGGCGCTGCAGGCACAATCGAGCCGCCCTGGTTGGCGCCATGCGAGCCGATGTAGGTGAGCATAAGCGATGTCACCATGAACAGGACGGCGGCGCCGGTCGTGACTTTGCTCAGAAAGTTCACCGGCCCCCGCGTGCCGAACATCGTGTCGCTCGAACCGCCGAAGGCGGCGCCCATACCGCCGCCCTTGCCCGCCTGGAGAAGCACGGAGAGGATCAGGCAAAGCGCCACGGCCACATGCAAGACTGTCAAAACTATCGTCATTTTCTCACTCTTCTCATGTCAGTGCGGAATCCATCCGCGCGGCGCGGATGATTTCCAAAAAGTCTGCGCTGTTCAGGCTCGCCCCGCCGATGAGGCCGCCGTCGATGTCGGGTTGTGCGAACAAATTCGCGGCATTATCCGGTTTCACGCTGCCACCGTATAAGATACGCGTTTCCTGCGCGCATTCCAAGCCGAAAATTCCTTCCAGACGCTCGCGGATGAAGGCGTGCGCCTCCTGGGCCTGTTCGGGCGTGGCCGTGAGGCCCGTGCCGATGGCCCACACGGGCTCATACGCGACGATGAAACCCCCCGGAGGTGGAGAGCCGAACGCGCCCTGAATCGAGTGCTCGACCTGGTGGGCGATGCGCGTGAGCGTCGTTCCGGCCCGCCTCGTCGTAAAAGGCTCCCCGAGGCAGATGATGGGGGTGAGGCCGCCCGCGCTCGCCGCCTGCGCCTTGCGGGCAACGAGGCCGTCGCCTTCTCCCATCAACTCGCGCCTTTCGCTGTGCCCGAGGATGACGTGGGTCGCGCCCGCATCCCGGAGCATCGAGACGCTCACCTCGCCGGTGTATGCGCCATCGGCCTGGTGGGCGCAGTCCTGCCCGGCGACGCCGACGGCGCTCCCCGAGACCGCTTCCACGACCGCCGAAAGGGCGAGATAGGGGGGTCCCAGCAGGACTTCCACATCGGATAGTCCATCCCCTGCGACGCTTCCGGCCACCTCGCGCGCGAGCGTTCTCGCCTCTGCAATCGTCTTGTTCATCTTCCAGTTGCCGGCCACGAGGGTGCGCCGCATCGTGAGGTCCTCTTTTCTATTCGGGATGTTTTATTGTTTGTCCGTCAGGCAGGCCAGGCCAGGGAGTTCTTTCCCCTCAAGCAGTTCCAGGAAGGCGCCGCCGCCCGTGCTGATGTATGAGATGCGGCGCGACTCGCCCGCCGCGTGAACGGCCACGTCCGTATCGCCGCCGCCCACTATCGTCAGCGCATAGGAATTCGCCACGTGGTTCACCATGGCGTAGGTGCCGCGCGAGAAGGCGTCCACCTCGAACACGCCCATCGGCCCGTTCCAGATGATGGTTTTCGCATCCTGGAGCACCTCGCCGAACAGGGTGGTGCTCGCCGGTCCGATGTCGAGCGCGTACCACTCCTCCGGCACTTCCTGCGCGGGCACCACCTTGGTTTCCGCCGAGGCCTCGAACTTGTCCGCGATCACGTAGTCGCAGGGGAGGTAGAACTTCACCTCCAGCTCCTTCGCCTTGTCGATGATTGAGCGCGCCGTGTCCACCATGTGTTCCTCAACCAGGCTGTTTCCCATTTCATAGCCCAGCGCGCGGTGGAAGGTGCCCGCCATGCCGCCCCCAATGACGATCTTGTCCATCTTGGGGAGGATGCGCTCGACGATGCCGATTTTGGCGCTCGCCTTCGCGCCCCCGACGATCGCCACCACCGGGCGCATCGGGTTGTTCACCGCGCCGCTTAAGTAGCTGACCTCCTTAATCATCAGGAAGCCGGCGACGGCGGGGTTCAGGAATTTCGTGATCGCCGACATCGAGGCATGGTTGCGGTGGGCGTTGCCGAAGGCATCGCCGATGTAGATATCGGCCAGCGAGGCGAGTTCGCGGGCGAATTTTTCGTCGTTTTTCTCCTCGCCCGGGTGAAACCGGAGATTCTCCAGAAGCAGAACCTGGCCCGGCTTCATCTCCTCCGCCATGCTCCGGGTATCCGCTCCCGTGCAGGTTGTCGCCAGAGGGCATTCCTTTTCCAGAAGCCTGGAGAGGCGCTTTGCGACCGGGGCGAATGAATTTCTCGGGTCGACTTTGCCCTTGGGCCGGCCGATGTGGGAGCCGATCACGACCCGCGCGCCTTCATCGAGGAGATAGTTGATGGTGGGCAGGGCCGCCCGGATGCGGGCGTCGTCGGTGATGTGCCCCTGGTCGTCGAGCGGCACGTTGAAATCGACGCGCAGGAAGACCCGCTTGCCAGCGACGTCGACGTCCTCGACGCCGAGTTTCGGGTCGCCGTTTTCAATGTTGCTCGTGATCGTCGCCATAACTTCGGAACCTCTTAGAGGGCGGCGCCCACTTTCTTGATGAGGTCCACCATCCGGCACGAGAATCCCCACTCGTTGTCGTACCAGGAGATGACCTTGACCATCTTGTTGTCCAGCACCTTCGTCGAGAGGCCGTCCACGGTGGATGACGCCGGGTTGCCGAGGTAATCCACCGAAACGAGCGGCTCGTCCGTATAGTCGAGAATCCCCTTGAGCGGACCGTTCGCCGCCTCTCGCAATGCGTCGTTCACCTCATCCGCCGTCACGTCCGCTTCTACCTCGGCCACGAGGTCGACGACCGAGACGTCCTGCGTGGGAACGCGGATCGCCATGCCGTCGAGCTTGCCGTTCAGCTCGGGCAGAACGAGACCCACCGCTTTCGCGGCGCCCGTGGAGGTGGGGATCATGCTCACCGCCGCCGCGCGCGCGCGCCTTAAGTCCGAATGGGGCAGGTCGAGTATCTTCTGGTCGTTCGTATATGCGTGCGTCGTGGTCATCAGCCCGTGTTTGACCTTGAATTTCTCGTGCAGCACCTTGGCGACGGGCGCCAGGCAGTTCGTGGTGCAGCTCGCGTTCGAGATGATGTGGTGGGAGGCGTCGTCGTAATTCTCGTCGTTCACGCCCAGAACGATGGTGATGTCCTCATCGGTCGCGGGGGCCGAAATGATGACTTTCTTCGCGCCCGCCTTCAGGTGTTTTTCCGCATCCGGCCGCTTGGTGAAGATGCCGGTGCTCTCGATAGCCACCTGTATACCCATCTCCCCCCAGGGGAGGTTCGCCGGGTCGCGCTCTGAAAGCACCCGGATGGATTTGCCGTTTACTCTGATTTCCGCGTCGCCTACTTCCACCTCGCCCTGAAAGCGACCGTGCACCGAGTCGAACTTGAGCAGGTGGGCCAGGGTTTTCGGTTCCGTCAGATCGTTGACTGCGACGAATTCGATGTCGGGGTCTTCCAGACCCGCGCGGAACAGGTTTCGTCCAATCCTGCCAAAACCGTTGATGCCGACTTTGATGGCCATTCTCTGAACCTCTCTCCTTTGAAGAGTTTAGGGGATAAAAATTGTTCGCTCAGGCCTTACGGGCGTTCGTTGACTCCTGCGCGGGCGGATTCTACCCGATACAATGGGCGGCTCCAAGTGCGACCGGGGGTTTTTAGCCCCCTTTGCGCCTTGAATCCGCTGCATTTAAGAAGAAAGTGCGAAATTATTCGCCTTGCCTGCGTTTTCGGGTGGCATCCACATCGATTGCAAAGCCCGGCGCGCCTCGCAGAACGACGCCGTAAACGACCTCCGCCGCCTTGGCCGAGACGAACCCGCGCAGAACGTCGGCCCGCACGTCCTCGGGGTCGCGCTCCCCGGGGTCGCCCCACCCGCCGCCGCCGGGGGTGGAGACGCGAATCGAATCGTCTTTGGAGAACGCCGTGGACGCGCCGACGGCAGGTGTGAGCGCGCTCTTTTTCCCGGAGCGATGGCGCATCTCGTACGCCTTTCCGGCCGATGCGCCCGGCCCGCCGGCGGGGCCGGCTTCGGCGCTTCCCGCTGCGCTCGCTGATATGCCGTCGATGAGCATGCGGTATTCCCTGAATACGCCCAGTCCGCCGCGCCGCTCGCCCGCGCCGCCCGAGTCCTGCGCCAGCCCCATTGCCTCGACCCGCACCGGATAGCGCGCCTCCATCACCTCGACGGGCATGCCGCCGGTAGCACCTAGCGGGGGAACGGCGGATGCCCCGTCCCCTTTCATATCTGCGCCCGCGCCTGCGCCTAGGGCTTCCCTCAGCAGGTGGAAGCCCCCTTTTTCATCGTGTCCCCAGAAACTGAGCGTCCTCAGGTTGTCGAAGCCCGTGGGCGTGCGTCCGCCAGACGCCTCGAACAGCGCTTCGCCGAACGCCGAGAGCAGTTTTCCGAGAGTGAGCGCTCTCAGGCCCGTCGGGGCCGGGAATCGGGGGGTGAGTATGGTGCCTGGTTCGGGCAAGCGCACCTGAAATGCCCGCAAGGCTCCGTCGTTCAGGGGGGTCTCGCTCGCCTCATCCTGAAGATGGAGCATCATGGGGGCAATGAGGCGGGCCAGGAACTGCGCGCCTTCTCCTTCCAGGGGACAGTTGATGGGGCCTCGCGCCTGGGGGGCTGCTTCCAGTTCGATATGAAGAGCGTCTTTTTGCCTCCTGAGCGTGAGCGCGAGTTCATGCGGGCCGTTCAAGCCGTCCGTTTCGACGGCGGTTTGCGCCGTCCAGCTTTTTTCGGGGAGTTGCGGGATGAGCTGGCCGCGGAACGCGAGTTCGCACTCTCTCAGTAAATCGGCGAAACACGCCGTCAGGTTCTCCGCGCCGTACCGCCTCGTCAGATCCTTGAGACGGGCAGCACCTATGCGGAGCGCGCCAAGCTGGGCGTCGATGTCATCGCCCAGGTGATGGGCCTGGCGGCTGTTCCGCAGGAGCAGGGTTTTGATGTCCTCTATCGTCACATCCCCGCACGCTATTCGCACCGGCGGAATGAGGACCCCCTCGTGGTAGCTCTCGCGCGAGCCGACGCTCGCCCCGCCGGGGAGCGCGCCGCCCAGGTCGTCGTGGCGTCCCCTGACTTGCAAGAAGGCGATGAGCGCGCCATCCGCGAACAGGGGGCGGGTGAGGCACAACTCTGCCGCCTCTCCCAAGCCCGCAGGCGGCATGTAGGGGTCGTTGTGGAGAAAAACGTCTCCCTCGGCCATTTCGGGATACGCGCGGATGATGGGCGCGGGACCGGTGGCGAGCACCCGCCCGGTGAGCGCGCGCCCGAAGCGGTCGAAGAGACAGACCGAAAAATCGCCCGCGTCGCGCAGCGAGGGGCTGCGCCAGATGCGCGCGAGGAGGTCTTCGACCTCTTCTTCGATGGCGCGAAGCGCCCCAGCCAGAATTTCGCTCACAATCGGGTTCGCGTTCATCCCCAGGCCGCTCCCACGCCGTGATCGCCCGTCGGCTTGCCGGCGCGCTCATCGCGCTCGAAGACTTCAGAGCGGAAGCGCATCACCAGATTCCCGTACCTGTCCACGCGGGCTTCCTGCCTGGGGAAGATGGCCGTGGTGCTGCCGAAGCTCTCGACGATGGCCGGTCCGGGGATGTAGTTGCCCTCGAGCAGCCTCTCCCGGTAGTAGACCGGCGTGTCGTGGAACCCGCCCAGTTCCTTGAACCAAACGAGGCGCGCTCCCTTGTAGGCTTCTTCTGGGCTGTCGTCGCCCGCGGGGATGAGGGGCAGGTTCGGCGGTTCCGTCATGCCTATCCCCGAGACGCGCAGGTGCACGATCTCGACCGGACGGCTTCCCTTGTGGTTGTAGGTGTAGCGGCGCTGGTAGAGCATGTGGAAGCGCTCGAAGGCCTCCGCCAGAACCGGCGGGGTGATGTAGCCGCCGGGCACGTCGACTTCGATCTCGGTGGCCTCTCCTTGATAGCGCATTTCAGCAGTGCGCCGCATCATGCGCCTGTGCGCAGGGACCCCCTCGTTTTCGAGACCCGCAGCAGCCAGGGCTTCGAGTTTCTCATAGGCGTCGCCCAGTGCTTCGGGCCGGACGTTTTCTTCGGTTTGATAGTGGGCCGCCGCGTGATCGTTCACCAGGTCGACGACTTCCAGCCCGAAGGCGCTCGTCATACCTGCGAAGGGCGGCACGATGACGGTGTCGATTTCGAGCAGTTCGGCCACGAGACCGGCTGTAAGCGGTCCAGAGCCGCCGAAGGCCATCAGAGCGAAGTTTTTGGGAGAAATCCCCCGCTGCACCGTCGCGCGGCGCACGGCGTGGGTCTGGTTCCAGGCGGCGATCTCGACCACGCCCGAGGCCATCTCGTGGGGGCTCATATCGAACCCGCGCGCCAGATCGCGCATGGCCTTCATGGCGAGCGCCTTGTTGAGCTTCACCTCGCCGCCCGCGAGATGGAGCGGGCTTCGGGCGAGGAGCAGGTTCGCGTCGGTGAGGGTGGGTTCCTCGCCGCCTTTGCCGTAGCAGATGGGGCCGGGGTCAGCACCCGCGCTCCGGGGTCCCACGCGGAGCCTCCCCTCGGGGCTTCTCCACGCGATGGAGCCGCCCCCCGTTCCGATGGTGACGACGTCGATCATCGGCATTCTCAAGTAAAACTCATCGAGCTGGTGCCGGGTGGCGCGCTTGGCCTCGCCGCCCTCGATGACGGCGATGTCCGTAGAGGTGCCGCCCCCGTCCAGGGTGATGAGCTGCTCATGCCCCGAGAGTTTTCCGAGATACGCGGCGGAGAGCGCGCCCGCGGCCGGCCCCGAGAGCACGGTGCCTATCGGCCGCTTTGCGATCTCGCGCGCGGTGGAAACGCCGCCGTTGCTCTTCATGATCATGAAGGGCGCGCCGCCGAGCGTTTCTTCGATTTTCTTCGAGGCGCTCTCGATATAGGCCTTGATGCGCGGCTTGATGCACGCATCGAGCAGCGTTGTGATGGCGCGCTCGTACTCGCCGGGTTCGGGTATCACCTCGCTCGATATGCTCACGAAGCATTCCGGGTATTCGCGCTCGAAGGCTTCGAGAATGAGTTCCTCATGCGCCGGGTTTGCGTAGGCGTGGAGCAGGCAGACGCCCACGGAGCCGATGCCCTGCGCCTTGAACCATTTAGCGAGTTTGAGCGCGTCCTGCTCGTTCAGGGATTCCAGAACCTCGCCCGATGCGGAGATTCTCTCCTTCGCCTCGCGGACCCGCTCGGGGGGCACCAGCGCGTCTTTGGGTTTTGCGAGCAGGGAGGCGGCGTAATTGGCCTTCGCCGCGCCGTTCGCTCCCCCGATTTCGAGCAGATGGCGGAACCCGCCCGTGACGATGAAGCCCAAATCCTCGAAGCGGCGCTCCAGGATGGCGTTCGTCGCCACCGTCGTGCCGTGGAAGACGCCGTTCACCATCGCGGGGCGAATCTTGGTCTCAGAGAGAATTTTTTTAATGCCCTGGATCAGGCCCTCGCTGAAATCGGCGGGCGTCGTCGGCGTCTTGGTGGTGAAGACCTCGCCGGAGTCGGAGCGCACGCCGACCACGTCGGTGAACGTGCCGCCCGTGTCGATGCCGATGCGAAGTCCGCGTTTGGTCGTCATGGTCTGGAAGCTCTCACCTAACGGGTAAACAGGAACGCGGCCAGAGCGGCGCAGACGAGCCCGCCCACCTTGGCGGGCGTGAATCCCTCGCCCAGAAAGAGCGCCGCCAGAACCGCCGTGACGCCCGGATAAAGGGCCGAAAGCGCCACCACGCCCGCCGTCTGGCCCTCGGCCTTCGCCAAGGCCAGCACCAGAAAGAGCATGGCCAGCAGGGTCGCCACCGTGGCGACCACGGGCAGCCACATGACTTCCGGGCGCATCGGCGGGAGCGGGAACTGCCTGCTGATAACGGCAATGATGACGACGACGGCGGTGGTGACGCCCATTCCCATGAGGTGCGGCATGGCGCCCAGGCGCTCCTGGCCCAGCTTCATGAAGAATCCCCAGACGCCGAAGCACAGGACGGCGAGAAGGGTGAGGCTCAAGGCGGTCGTGTTCATCGTCTTCTCCAGAGGCGAATGTTTTCGCGCGCGGCGGGCCGCATCCACCGAGCGAGGCGGTTTTCCGGCCAACGCGCCGCAATGCGGCGTTATACAGCAAGATAGGGGCGAGGAAAAGATGAGGATTTCGTGATTTTGTGAAATAAGCGGCGGAAAAATCGAAGGCATCCAAGAGCGGCTCTGGATTCGCCCGGCGGGGCAGGGGAGCGTTTCGCGTTTGCCCCGCGTTTTGGTAGATTCCCGGTGACTGATGAACCGATAAATTATCCGCCATCATCAAGGATGATTCCATGCAGATTACGCCGCACGTGCATTGCCTCTGGCTGGAGTTCGAGATCAAGACGCCCGCGGGCCAGCGGATTCCCAGGTTCGTCACGTCCTACATATTAGCGGGCGACACGCTCACCCTGATCGACACGGGCGTCGCCTCCACCGCGCCTGATATTTTCGCCTACATCGAATCCATCGGCAGGAAGCCCGAAGAGATTTCGCACGTCCTGCTCACGCATTCCCATTTCGACCACATCGGCGGGAACGGGCTGATTGCGGAACGAGCGGGACCGGAGTTCCTGGGACCAGAATCAGAGAGGCGGATGATTGAGGATTTGGACTATCAGCACAGCGTCCGTCCGGTGGGCAGAATGCGCGATGCGGTATCCGGCCCCGTGAAGCTCGCAGGTTTTCTCGCAGGAGGCGATGAGATATCGCCGGGTGGCGTAGACGTCCGTGTGGTTCACACGCCGGGGCACTCTGCGGGGAGCCTCTCTTTCTTCATCCCTGAGGAGGGCGCGCTCATCTCAGGCGACGTGCTGCCCGAACCCGGCACGCTGCCGATTTATGAGAGCGTGGCGGACACTTTAATAAGTCTGGAGAAGTTGAAGGCCCTCCAAGGAGTGAAAGTGTTGCTCTCCGCCATGAGCCGGGAGTTCTCGCGCGATGATGCGGTCTCAAGGCACATTGAGAGCGGGGCAGGGTATATGAGGGAGATCGACGGGCTGATCCGTGAGGTTTCGGCTCAAAAAGGAGGCGACGTTTCGCCCGAGGAGGCGGCTGCGTTCGTTTTCGAGCGCCTTGGTCTCCCGCGCGCGGGCCTGATACCCATCGTATTGCGCAGCATGAAGGCCCATCTCGATGCGGAGCCGATTTGATAGCAAAGAGTTTTCCGACACCTTACGAACGAGGAGTATGGCTTGAGCCTGCATTTGTACGCAAAGAGTTTCGAGACGCCGCTTGGGGATAGGGGAAAAGACGGCCTCTGGCGCGAGAAGAGGGACCTGCTCGACGACGCAGCCCAATGCGCGGAGTTGATAGCCGGGTACCAGGCGGGGCCGGGGGAGCCCTGGTTCGCCACCGAGCGCGCCGACGTCGCGGGGATGGAGGCCAAACTCTCGGCGGCTGTGGGGAAAGAGCACGTCGTCGTCATCGGGAACGGGGGGTCGATACGAAACGTCTGGGCGCTTTACCTGGCGTTCTACGAGCGGGGGTTTTCCAAAAAGCTGCACCTGCTCGACGGCACTGACATGAGCGGTCTGTTCGGGGAACTGCTTCGGGGAGGCGGCGCGTTCAACCCCGAGAACACGCTCATCGTCCCGGTGAGCAAGTCCGGCGAGACCGAAAACGTGATCCAGGAGACAGCCCTCCTGATGGAACGCGGCTATCAGGCCCTGGCGATTACCTCCTCGGGCCCGAGCAAGCTGGCGGAGATGGTCGCCGCTGCTAAGCTCGATACTTTCCCGCACCCCGATGAGGTGGGCGGGCGCTTCACCGCCGCGCAGAACAACGCGCTCCTGCCCCTGGCGATGCTGGATGGCGGCACCGCCTTGGCCGGGGAGATAGACGCCGCCTTCGCCGCCGCTCACCAAAAGCTCGGAACCGCTGCGCCTCTAAGCGAGAACATGGCGAAGCATCTGGCGCTGGAACTCTGGCGCGCCGAGAACGCAGGCTACACCGAGGTCTTCATGCCGGTTTACGCCTATGCGCTCTCTGGCGCCGGTGAACTCATCGTGCAGCTCGTGCATGAGAGCTACTGCAAGGCCGGGCGCGGGCAGACGATACTCTGGGCGGGCGCGCCCGAGAGCCAGCACCACACGAACCAGCGATACTTCGGCGGGCGGGAGAACGTGGTGGGTCTCTCACTTTGCGTCGGGAGTTTCGGGGCGGATGCGCGCCTCCCGGGCGGGGTGAGTTGCACGGAATTTTTGCAGATGGAGCATGCGGGCGTCGTCGCCGAAGCGGAGAGCAGGGGGACGCCCCACATGGCGCTCACGCTCGATTCCCTGGCAGTTGCCGATGTGTGCGGCCTCATCGCGCTCTGGCAGTGGGCGGCGGTGTACGGCGGACTGCTGCGCGGGGTGAACCCGTTCGATCAACCCGCCGTGGAGGGCAGCAAGAAAGCGACGCTCGCGATGTTCGAGAGCTTCGGGGGTGAGACGAAGCGGAGCCTCGGGCGGTTCGTTCGGGACGCGGGATATACGTTGTGAGGCCCGAGCGAACCAGAATGATCGAATCCAAGATTACATCCAAAGGCCGGACGACGCTGCCTAAGTCCGTACGCGAGGCGTTGGGCGTGGGGCCGGGTGATCGCGTGCGCTACGTCGTCTCGGGTGATGAGGTGCGCATCACTCCGGTGCGGCCCCTCACCCGGCTGTTCGGCGCGCTCAAACACGACGGCCCGACGATGTCGCTCGAAGAGATGGACGATGCGGTTGACGAAGGAGCGTGTGAGGGGTGATCGCGCTCGACACGAACGTCTTCGACGAGACTTGGACACATCACCGAAAACGGCGGCAACGTCTTGCCGGTCATTCCCTCATAGTTCATCAAGTCCCGTCTCGAACAACAGGCCGTCGTAAAGAAAGGCGCTGCGGATCGCCTCGCAGTCGCTCTCAATCACGCCGACGCCGCGCATCGTCTCATGCCATTTAGCGCGGATGGTATCGACAATGCGCGAGAAGATGGACTCCGCCTCCCCATCGACAAGCAGAAAACGACCCGCCGCGCCGATGATGTTCGCCTTGTTCGCCAGCCTGCCCGCCGGACCGCACGCCATCGCCAAATCGCGCCGCTCCATCGCCACGACGGGTGACGGCGTCAGGTCATAAGCGGGGCTGAGCCGCCACCGCGTTCCTTCCGCGAGCATCGCATGGTTGCGCGGGTGATCGTCGAGGTTCGAAACCACCGCGTTAAAGCACATACGCGCGAACAACTCACGCAGGTCCTCTTGAGGGCGCGCGCTCGCCCGCCGCACCTCATCGGCCAGGAGGAGATAAGACCATCGGTCCCTCGCGGCGGGGTTGTCTTCCGATTGCAGCAGGGTGAGGGCGCTCACCATCCGGTGACGCAAATAGCCTTCCTCGCTCCGTTCCCGGTCGAAACGGCGCACGAGCAGCACGTCGCGCCCGCCGACGCTTTCCACCCGGCTCTCGGCGGCGTCGACCCCGCACGCTTTCGCCAACAGCAGCAACGCATGTTCGACGCGCGGGTGGTTCCAGCGGTCGTCCAGCCGCCCGAACTTGGCCACCCACAGCGCGTCTTCATCTTCCACCACGACCTTGGGACGCGCGCCCCCCATCGACGTTCCCACCAGCAGCAACTCTTCGGTCTGGGCGAAGGCCGAACCTGCGCGCTCGGGGTCGTCGGCGACGATGGCGTCCGCTGCGGCCTGGAGGCGGCCAAGTTCGACTGTGCGGTTGAACCGGCGACTCATCGGCGACGGCTCGACTTGGAACCCGAAGCCGAGCGCGCCCGCACGGTCGTCGGGGCTTTGCATCAGATAGTCGAATTCCCCGAGCCCGGCTTGGCCGCAGTTTCTTTCGATGACGAGGCGTCCCCAATAATCCGGCATGGCATCCCGGATGGCCTCGAAAAACCCGCTCATGCGCGCCGTTTCGTACTCGCGCTCGGCGAGGCGCAACTCGACCGGGTCAAGTTCCACGGCGTTATCGCGCCGGAGGTAGCTGCGACCGTATACGAATCGCCCGATGGCCGCGCCGTCGCGCGTCTCCTCCACGCGGAATCGTCCCGCCGTCACGAACCCGGTTTCTCCGGGGAGGACGACGTAGACGTAGCACTCGCCCTCAGAAGTCATTGTCCAGCCTCCTGCGGCGCGGCGCCTGCCGGGGACTTCTGGCGCTCTCCAGCGTCTTGCCTTCCTCGTCGCGGTCGGGATCGGCCAACTCGTTCATACCCTCCA
This sequence comes from bacterium, assembly GCA_965213625.1. GTDB lineage: Bacteria > UBA8248 > UBA8248 > UBA8248 > UBA8248 > Bin107. The sequence continues at coordinate 3,568,278 of CBDBZU010000004.1, read as the reverse complement.
GCAGGCCGAGCGCCCACAGCGCGCCCGCGTAGGCGGCCATCGACGCGCCGGGTTTCCCCTTCTCGACGTCCGCAACCGTGAAGCGCGAAGCGCCGATGCGATTCGCCACGTCCTCGATGCGCAGCCTCCGGCGCAGGCGCGCCGTGCGGATGTTGCGGCCCAGACGCCTGATGGCGTCCTCGACCGCGGCCGGTGGCGACTTCGTAATGTTCTTATTCATGTTTAGTATATCCACCATAAAATATTTATATGTTGATTATATTAAACATAGATATTATAGAATTTTCTCCCTCCCGGTCAAGCGAAAAGGGATTATGCGTATCTTCGGAAAATTATATGGAATTTATAAACCGGCTAAATTCAGTATAAACGCCATGGATTTCGGCTGAATGTCGGTGACGCGAGAAGCCCATCTGCTCGCATACGGCGAGCGGGGACACGCGCGGGTGAAGGTGTGTTGAGGTAAGGCATGAACAACTTATGAATTGCTTTTATATAATAAGTAAGGCATAATTCTATTTTGTAAGGCATAAGGAGATAACCTGAGATGGTCGAATCCACAATTACCTCGAAGGGCCAGACGACGCTGCCTAAGTCGGTGCGCGAGGCGCTTGGCGTGCGACCCGGCGACCGGGTGCGCTACGTCGTCTTGGGCGATGAGGTGCGCATCACTCCGGTGCGGCCCCTCGCCCGGCTGTTCGGCGCGCTCAAACACGACGGCCCGCCGGTGTCGCTCGAAGAGATGGAGCGCGCGATAGCCGACGGAGCGTGCGAGGAGTGATCGCGCTCGACACGAACGTCCTCGTCCGGTACCTGGTGGCCGACGATGCGGCCCAGACAGAAGCGGCTCGCGCATTGCTCGCAGAGTTGTCCGCCGAACGGCCCGGTTTCGTCTGCCGCGAGGTGTTGGTCGAACTCGTATGGGTGCTGGAGCGTTCCTATCGGTTTTCCCGCGAACGAATCGCGGCGGTGCTGGAAGAATTGACGGCCAGCGAGGAACTCGAAATCGAGACAGCGGACGACGTGGACCGCGCCGCTTTCCATTATCGGCGCGGCGGCCCCGGTTTTTCCGACCTGATGATCGCAGCGGCCGCCAACCGGCGCGGCGCACATCCCCTCTATACCTTCGACAGACAAGCGGCGCAGATAGAAGGGGTGGTGTTGGTGGGGGCTTCGGGTTCTTAGCGCGGGGCGAGAGTGATGCCCGAGCCTACGCAAAACCCCAGCAAATCTAATATCAGTGCTTCCTTGCAATATGCAGAGAATTATTAAACACTAAAAAGAAACGCGAGGATTCTTAAAGACCCGAATCCATGAATACGTTATAGGGGCAAACAGTGTTGCCCAAGCCCGTGCGGTAGATGCTCGGTATGCGCCAGGTATCGCGTGAGTAACTTCGCGCCTTGGACGATTCGAGGCGAAATGTGCCAGTGCGGCCTATTGTAGATGGGACATATTAGGAGTGAAGATGGGCATCAAATTCGTGATCGCCCTCACTGATAAAGACTGGTTTGAAACACTTCGACGGCATATTAGTCTGGATGAGATCAATTTCTGGGCACCCTCACCAACAAATTTTCGGGCGCTTCAGCCGGGCGAACTATTCTTGTTCAAATTGCATGCACCTCACAATGTGATCGTAGGCGGTGGCGTCTTCGCCTATGCAAATTCACTACCATGTTCTCTAGCCTGGGAGGCCTTCGGTGAAACCAATGGTGCGCGATCTGCCCGGGAAATGCGCATCCGAATCGCCAGATATCGAAGGCAAGAGCCAAACGATCAGAGCGATTTTGAAATCGGTTGTCGAATCCTGACCCAGCCTTTCTTTTTCGACGAAGCGGATTGGATTCCTCAGCCGGCAAGCTGGAGTCCGAATATCGTCTCCCTCAAAACCTACAACACAGATGACCCCGAGGGTCTTCAGCTTTGGGAGGCTGTAAATGACCGTCTGAGCAGACAACCTGGAAATGAATTGGCAGAAGAACTCAAGCGATATGGGAAACCACAACGCATTCGGCCTCGACTTGGACAAGGCGCTTTTCGCGTACTTGTGACTGACATATACGGAAGGCGGTGTGCAGTTACACAAGAACGGACTTTGCCTGCTCTGGAAGCAGCTCATATCCGTCCCTATGGTTGCGGTGGTACGCATGATGCACAAAATGGGCTCCTTTTGCGACGCGATATTCACAGCCTATTCGATTCCGGCTATGTCACCGTAACACCCGATCTAAACTTCGAAGTCAGCCGACGTATTCGTGAAGAGTATGAAAATGGCAGACACTACTATGCCCTTCATGGAAAGCGAATTAACGCGCCCGACTTGCTCGATAAACGCCCTGACCATGCTGCTTTAACCTGGCACAACGAACATTGTTTCAAAGGATAAACAGTGGCCTCAATAGGCGGTTACGACAAAGACGCGCAGATGCGAATAGCGGCTTTTGATCGTGTCCGGGAACTGCAGGAAGTTCATGACCATCTAAGTGCAGCCGAGTTAAAACCTGGTTTTACCTTTGATGAAAAACGCATCCCGCTCGTCAATCCGCAACGCGGAATATTCAAACCCCGACAAATGCAATTCTTGCTTTCAATCAGGACGGTATATCCAACGCCGGGCAGGAGAATCTGGTACGACGATCAGCGTGAAGTTCACCGCCAGATATATGAGGGTGACGAAACGGTTGATTACGCATTCATGGGGGAAAACCCAGAAGCTGCTGACAATCGCTGGCTGCGCGAAGCGTTCGAGAATCAAAAACCTGTGATTTATTTTCTCGGCATCGCTCCCAGGAGATATGAGGCTATCCTGCCAGTTTTCATTACTGGATGGGACGCTAAGGCATTAAAAGCGCAAATTACGTTTGGTATGCCTCATCAACAAGTGTTTGAAGAGGAACTTGCACCACCCAAGAGCAGCAATGAGCGACGTTATGCTTTGCATTCTGTTAAACAAAGGTTACATCAAACATCTTTCCGAGAAGCCATCATCAGCGCCTACAATGGCCGTTGCGCGCTTTCGGGAATACCTGAACCACGCCTATTGGACGCAGCGCATATTATCTCAGATAAGGATAAGCGACTCGGTCAACCGGTAATCCCCAATGGCCTCCCGTTGTCAAAAACCCATCATGCGGCCTTTGATAGACACCTGATTGGGATCGACCCGGACTATCGTGTGCATGTCTCAGACCAACTACTCAGCAAGCACGACGGTCCCATGCTCGAAGCCCTGAAGCGGTTAAATGGCGGAGCCATCCACCTCCCTCGGCGCGTGAAGGACCGACCGGATCGAGACCGCCTTGCAGTGCGTTTCGAACGCTTTAAGGTAACCGCATGAATAACCCATCAACAAATGATGAGTTAATCCGCTAAAATTGAATATTGTTTCAGGTTGGTCTTTACGATGAGTATGGCGGTAATATTTATGTGTTGACGGTAACCCCTACCTCTTCAGTTCCTGCACCTCACCCTCTTCCTTCGCGCCGGGCATGGCGTCCTCGAGTTTTTCCTTCATCGCGCCGACGCCCTCTTTGGCCGAGTCGAACTTATCGCCGAGTTTCTCCCTGGCGGCGTTCAGGCCTTCTTCGATATCCGCCTTGTCGAATCCCTGGATGTAGGCGCTCACCCCGCGCACGTAGGGCAAAAGCTTGTGTCCGCCGCCGACAGGCAAATAGCTGGGCGAATGGAGTTTGAGAGCCATCAACCCCAATGCGACGAAGAAGACGCCCTTGGCGCACCCGATGAGGCCCCCGCTGAGTCTGGAGAGCAATCCGGGCGTGGCGATCGACAAAAAGCCGAACATCAATCGGAAGAACCAGGCGGCGACGATCCATGCGCCCAGGAAGATCAGCGGCTTGACGAGCGAATCGAGCCGTTCGCCCCCGTCCAGGAAGTGGGAGAGGTAAGAGCGCGCGAGTTCGCTGAACTGCATGGTGAGGAGAATTGCGATTCCGAGCGCGACCACGGAGAACGTTTCTTTGAAAAAACCGCGCACGCTGCCGCGAATGAGGAAAGTGCCGAGGAAGACGGCGATGACGATGTCGGGAAACGTGAAGGAAATCATGAAATCTTAAGTTTCTACGGACGGATAAAATATCAATTCGTGGCAGAGCGAGCATAATCTAGCAAATAACAATGCGTTTGTCACGAAAGTTTTAAGCGCCGGTTCATATTTTCTTTTTCCACATCACGAGGGCGTCTTCACGGTTGTCGGGATAATAGCGCGGACGCATGGCGGCCGCAGTGAACCCCCATTTTTCGTACAAGGCAATGGCGGCGGCGTTGCCCAGGCGCACCTCGAGCGTCGCGCGAACGAGGCCCCCGGCCCTGGCGTCTTCGAGAATCCTTTTGAGCAGAAAATCGCCCACCCCCTTGCGCCTGTGGGCGGGCGAGACGGCGAAATTCGTGACGTGGCACTCATCCACCACCTTCCACCAGCAGCAGTAGCCCATGACGTCGGCGCCTGCGCCGCCTTCATCCTCCGTTACGACGAGGAGGTGGGAATTGTCGATCTCGCAAATCTCGCGGATAAAACTCTCCTTCGACCACGGAAGCGGGAAGGAGAGGCGCTCGATGGCGTGCACCTGATCGACGTCTTCGACTCTCATGGGTCTCGTCTTCACTGCTTTTCTCACCTCGCGTTCCGCCTGAAGCTACGAATGCGGCGAATTGCCCTGAAACTCTTTCGCCGCAAGATTTTCGGGACTATAATGCGCCGAAACGGACATTCGATTCTCACGACATTGGAACATAAACCCACGCCGCAAAAGAAGCGCCTTTGCGGCCGACACAAAAACCCGAAAAACGATACGGAGGATTATCATGGGCGCAACTCTTACATATCTGGGACATTCCACTTTCGTCGGCCAGTCAGACGGCGGCCAGACGTTCTACATCGACCCCTGGCTCGATGGGAACCCGCGCTGCCCCGAAGACCAGCAAAACCCCAGGAAAGCGGACCTGATCGCCCTCACGCACGGGCACTTCGATCACATCGCCGCCGTCATGGACGTGTACGGCCAGGGCGGATGCCCTGTGGCGGGCCCCTATGAACTGGTGAACCTGATCGCCCAGAACGAGGGCTTTGCGGAAGAACACGCGGGCGCGATGGGCAAGGGCGGCACGGTGGATTTCGGCGGCATCGGCGTCACGCTCACTCACGCCATGCACAGTTCGAGCTATAACGACCCGGGCGTCTACGCCGGCGAACCCGCCGGCCTCGTCATGACCTTCGAGGACGGAAAGCGCGTCTACCACGCGGGAGACACCGCCGTTTTCGGCGACATGAAGATTATCGGAGAGCTGTACCAGCCCGATCTCTGCCTCCTGCCCATCGGCAGCCGGTTCACGATGGACCCGCGCGAAGCGGCCCTCGCCGTCGAGCTTCTGGGCGCACAGCGCGTCGTGCCCATCCACCACTCGACCTTCCCGCCGCTCACGGGCACGCCCGAGCAGTTCGCTGAAGAGGTTGCGGCGCGGGGACTCTCGCCCGAAATCACCGCGATGGAGCCGGGCGATTCCATCAGCGTGTAGGCGTAGGGGAATTAACTATAACTCGACAGTAGGTTCCGGGCTTCGGATGGGAAAGAGAATGATAGAAACACTCCCCCCTTGAGGGGGCTATAAAAAAATCCTGTTTATGTGATTTAGAGTATGGAGCCGACCAAGGAGATAGGAAATTCACTCCCCCCTTGAGGGGGAGTCACAGAGGCCGAGCGGTTTGTGCGAAGGCCGAGTTGGTGGGGGGATGGTTCTATGAAAAGCTCCCCCCACCGGTTCGGTTTCGGGGAAAAACTCCCTCACCTCATCGTCTGGCTTTCCCCTCGGGAAGCCAGACCCTCAAGGGCCTGTTGAAAAACCCCCGGTATTATGATTGGGTGTAAGGACACTATCTCGCCCGAGATGGGAGTTCCCTCGATGATAGGCAGGAAGAGGCGCGAGCAGATGGATTTGTTCGTGGCCGGTTCGCTGGATCGGCTGATCCCCGAGGATCACGTTCTGTACCGCGTGCATGAGGTGCTGGATTTGAGTTGGCTTCGGGAGGAGGTGGCGGATTGCTATTGCGCGGACAACGGTCGTCCGGGTATCGACCCGGAGGTGGCGGTTCGCCTGATGCTGGCGGGTCTTCTGCTGGGCTACGTTCACGACCGTCGCCTGCTTCGTGAAGCGAAGGCGCATCTGGCGATCCGGTGGTTCATCGGATACGGGCTGCACGAGGAGTTGCCGGACCATTCGAGCCTGACGCGGATTCGTCAGCGTTGGGGGGAGGCTCGGTTCCGGGCGATATTCCGCCGGACGGTGCAGGCGTGCCTGGAGGCGAATGTGGCGAAGGGGGAGGTGGTTCACGTGGACGCCTCGTTGATACGCGCGGACGTGAGCTGGGATAGTCTGGCGGCGCATCATGCGGAGAAGGTGATTCGGGAGAACCCCGTGGAGGAGAAGAGCGGGAAGAAGGGCGGAGGCCGCGGCGGCGGGGGACCGGTGAGCCGGACAGACCCCGACGCGCGGCTCGCGCGCAAGAGCGCGCGGGCGAGGTTCGAGCCGAGCTACAAGCACCACGCGGCGGTGGACGATGAGCGGGGCGTGGTTCTCGACGTGACGGTGACGGAGGGGACGTTGAACGAGCGTGAGATGATGGCGTCCCATATAGAGGCGGTAAGCGAGTTGTCGGGCCGCGCGCCCTCGGTGGTGACGGCGGATTCGGGGTATGCGTACTCGAAGGTCTACGCGGCGTTGGAGCCTCTGGGCGTGGCGGGGGTGATACCGGCGAAGAAAGAACCCACGCAGAGCCGTGTTCCGTTGCGGCTGTTCCGCTACGACGCGCGCCACGACTTGGTGAAGTGTCCGCGCGGCAAGAAGCTTCGCCCCCGGCGGAGCGAGGAGCGGGGGCGCTACTATGGTTCGAGGACGCGTGATTGCGCGGGCTGCGCGCTCCGGGCGGATTGTCTGCCGCAGGCGCGGTCGAGCAAGGAGGTTTTGATTCCCAACGCGTATCTGGCGCTGTTGCGCGCGCGCCGGCGGCATGCGCGTTGGGGGGAGGAGGAGCGCCGGCTGTGGCGCCGGCACATGGGGCGCTCGGAGGGTTATCACGGGGAAGCGAAGAGTTGGCACGGACTGGGGCGGGCGGTGCGTCGGGGCCTTGCGAACATGAAGATTCAGTCCTACCTGACGGCGACTGCGGTGAACCTCAAGCGGCTGGCCGCCGCTTTTGCGGCGCGTATATTCGCCCTCTGGAGGGCCTACGCCGCCCGGAGACGCCGTCTGCGCGTTCATCGCGCCCTCGCGCGCTGATTGGGATCCCTCCCCGCCGCCGCGTGAACCGCCAGAACACCCGCTTCAAAAAAGGGGTTTTTCAACAGACCCTTGAGGGGGGAGTGAATTTTGCTCTTTCACCAGACGAGTCATATCCTCGGATATGAGGACTTTTTCATCGGGCATTCCCCTCGGGATGCCTGACCCCCTCAAAGGGGAATGAGAAAAAACCAAGCAAAAAAGATGCCGTCAATTGTAGTACATGATTTTCAAACGCAGGCGCCGAATAAACGGAAAAACAGGAATTCGTTATCAACGCTAAAAGAAAGGAACCACGCATGAGTGAGGCCCCCCAAGTAAACGCGAGAACAGAAGACCGCGACGGAATGCGCATCACCTGGCACCAGCCCATCGAGATGGACGACGGCCTCGTGCTGCGCGCCGACGTTTTCCGGCCCATCGAGGAGGGGAAATACCCCGTCATCCTGACGTATGGCATCTACGCCAAGGGGGTGGCCTACCAGGAGGGCTATCACCACCAGTGGAACAAGATGGTGGCGGATTATCCCGAAATTCTCGAGATGTCCACGAACAAGTACCAGAACTGGGAGGTGACGGACCCCGAGTGCTGGATTCCGCACGGCTACGTCTGCGTTCGCGTGGACTCGCGCGGGGCGGGCTGGTCGCCCGGCTTCATGGCGCCCAACTCGCCTCGTGAGATCGACGACCTGTATGAGTGCATCGAATGGGCGGGCGTGCAGGAGTGGAGCAACGGCAATGTGGGGATGCTGGGCATCTCCTATTACTCGCGGAACCAGTGGCGCATCGCGGGCCGAAAGCCTCCGCACTTGACCGCCATCATCCCCTGGGAGGGCGGGAACGACACCTACCGCGATTCGGGCTACCACGGGGGCATCCTGAGCCAGTTCCAGGAGCAGTGGTCGAAAGTCCAGGTGATGAACGTCCAGTACGGACGCGGCGAGAACGCGCGGAAACACCCCGTAACGGGAGAGTCCGCGGCAGGACCCATCACGCTCACCGATGAAGAACTCGCGCAAAACCGCGTCAACGCATTCGAGGAACTCAAGAAACATCCCTTCGACGACCAGTGGCACCGGGACCGTTCCGGCGACCTCTCGAAAGTCACGCTCCCGCTTCTCACCTGCGCCAACTGGGGCGGGCAGGGCATCCACCCGCGCGGGAATTTCAACGGCTATATCGAAACGCCCTCGGAACAGAAGTGGCTCGAAGCGCACGGGGATTCCCACTGGTCGCTCTTCTCGAGCGCCTACGGCCTCGACCTCCAGAAGCGCTTTTTCGACTACTTCCTGAAGGGAATCGACAACGGCTGGGACAAGACCCCGCCGGTCGCGCTCAACATCCGCCACCCCGGGCCGAAGTTCGTCCATCGCTACGAGAACGAGTGGCCCCTGGCGCGCACGCAGTGGACGAAGTTCTATCTCGATCTGGAAAACAAGGCGCTCAGCACCGAACCCGCCGCAGGGGAGGCGAGCCTCGAATACGACGGCATGGGGGACGGCGTGACGTTCTGGATGCCGCCGATGGAGGAGGATACCGAGATCACGGGCCCGATGGCGTCCAAGCTCTTCGTCTCCTCATCGACCGAGGACGCGGACCTCTTCATCATCGTCCGCGTGTTCGACCCCGAGGGTAAGGAACTCACCTTCATGGGCTCCACCGACCCGCACACGCCGATTGCGAATGGCTGGCTGCGCGTCTCGCACCGGGCTTTGGATCCGGAGAAGAGCACCTTCTACCGGCCCTACCATCCCCACGACAAGGCGGAAAAGCTCACGCCTGGCCAAGTGTATGAGTGCGACGTGGAAATCGTCACCTCGTGCATCGTCGTGCCCGCCGGCTGGCAGGTGGCGTTCACCGTGCGCGGGAAGGACTATGAATACACGGGCGAGCTCAGCGAGTTCGGCAAGCAGTTCCACTACTCCACGAAAGGGACGGGCGGCATGACGCACAACGACCCCGACGACAGGCCAGCGGCCGTTTTCGACAACAAGGTGACGCTCCACGCCGGCGGCGGGCGGGCTCCTTACCTCCTGCTGCCCATTATCCCGCCGAAAGAGGGGGAGTAGGGGGAGTCATTATTTCGCGATTCGGCGTATGGGGCCGAGGGGGGGAGGTCCGTAAGGACAGGCACGGGGGCCTATCCCTACATTCTTGTTCATCGACGGTGCGGAATCTCGTTTGTAGGTGGCGACCCCTCCTCGGGGTCGCCCCTCACATATCCATGCGGCCCGTTCGCGGCAGGCACGAAAAATCCGGGTCGCATGATATGCGACCCCTACCAAGACCGCTCCCCACTGAGGAGAATTACAAATCAACTCCTCCCTTGAGGGTTAACCCTGACCGAGGTGGAAAGGGATTCACTCCCCCCTTGAGGGGGAGTCGGTGAGGTGAGGGGGTTTTCCCCCGAAACCGAACCGGTGGGGGGAGCTTTTCATTTAGAACCGTCCCCCCACCGAATCGGCCTTCGCCCAAGGGCTTGGCCTCTTCGACTCCCCCTCAAGGGGCTGTTGAAAAACCCCCGGCATTGTGATTGGGTGTAATGACACTATCTCGCCCGAGATGGGAGTTCCCGAGATGATAGGCAGCAAGGGGCGCGAGCAGATGGATTTGTTCGTGGCCGGTTCGCTGGAACGGTTGATCCCCGAGGATCACGTCCTGATGCGCGTGGACCGCGTACTGGATTTGAGTTGGCTTCGCGCGGAGGTGGCGGATTGCTATTGCGCGGATAACGGTCGACCGGGGATCGACCCGGAGGTGGCGTTGCGCCTGATGCTGGCGGGTATGTTGCTGGGCTACGTACACGACCGGCGTCTGCTTCGCGAGGCGCGTGCGCACCTGGCGATCCGGTGGTTCATCGGGTACGGGCTGCACGAGGATTTGCCGCATCATTCGAGCCTGACGCGGATTCGTCAGCGGTGGGGGGAGGCTCGGTTCAAGGAGATATTCCGTCGCACGGTGCAGGCTTGCCTGGAGGCGAATGTGGCGAAGGGGGAAGTGGTACACGTGGACGCCTCGTTGATACGCGCGGACGTGAGCTGGGAGAGTCTGGCGGCGCACCACGCGGAGAAGGTGATTCGGGAGAATCCCGTCGATGATGAGGGGGAGAAGAAGGGAGGAGGCCGCGGTGGCGGGGGTCGGGTGAGCCGGACGGACCCGGACGCGCGGCTTGCGCGCAAGAGCGCGCGGGCGGGGTTCGAGCCGAGCTACAAGCAGCACGCGGCGGTGGACGATGAGCGGGGTGTTGTTCTCGACGTGTCGGTGACGGAGGGGACGCGGAACGAGCGTGAGATGATGGCGTCCCATATAGAGGCGGTAAGCGAGTTGTCGGGCCGCGCGCCGGAGATGGTGACGGCGGATTCGGGCTACGCGTACTCGAAGGTTTATGGCGAATTGGAGCGGCGGGGCGTGGAAGCGCTGATACCAGCGAAGAAGGAACCCAGCCAGAGCCGTGTTCCGCTGCAGTTGTTCCACTACGATGCGCGCAACGAGGTGGTGAAGTGTCCGGGAGGCAAGACGCTGCGTCCCCGGCAGGCGACGGAGCGGGGGCGCTCCTATGTATCGAAGACGCGGGATTGCGCGGGCTGCGCGCTCAGGTCCGATTGTCTGTCGAAGTCGCAAACGAGCAAGGCGGTGTTGATTCCCAACGCGTATCCGGCGCTGTTGCGCGCGCGTCGGCGGCATGCGCGCTGGGGGGAGGAGGAGAAGCGTCTCTATGGCCGCCACCGTTGGCGCTCGGAGGGCTACCACGGCGAGGCGAAGAGCCGGCACGGACTGGGGCGGGCGGTGCGCCGGGGCCTTGCGAACATGCGGATCCAGTCCTACCTGACGGCGATAGCGGTGAACCTCAAGCGGCTGGCCGCCGCTTTTGCGGCGCGTATATTCGCCCTCTGGACGGCCTGTGCCGCCCGGAGACGCCGGCTGCGCGCACATGGCGCCCTCACGCGCCAATTGGGCTGCCTCCCCGCCGCCGCGTGAGCCGCCAAAACGCCCGCTTCCAACACCGGGTTTTTCAACAGACCCCTCAAGGGGGGAGTGAACTTCTTTTCTCGTTGATTGTGCCCCCCGTGGTTGTCCTTTGTCAGGATGCAGCATGGAGGACAGGCGCGGGGGCTACGAATTTCCGTGCGGCATCACCCCTCCTTGCCGTAAACCCCCCAACCCCCCTTGTCAGGGGGGCTTTTTTCACGCTTCCCGAAGGGAAGGGGGAGTATGAAATTCACCCCGCGGCGCCGCGGCCGCCGTCCACGATGATGTGCTGTCCGGTTAGGTAATCGGAAGCCGAGGAGCAGAGGAAGAGCGCCGCTCCCGTCAAATCCTCAGGCGCGCCCACGCGTCCAGCAGGCGTTCGCGCGTGGACTTCCGCCATCTTCTCGGGATTGGCGAACAACCCCCCCGTCATCGGCGTTTTGGTGAGTTGCGGTCCCAGGGCGTTCACCTGGATGCCGTGCGGCGCCCATTCGAGCGCCAGCGCGCGCGTCAGGGAGACGACCGCGCCCTTGGTGGCGACGTAGACGGCCTGGTTCGGTACGGCGCGCTCGGCCACCATGGAGGTCAGGAGAACGATTTTTCCGCTGCCTTGATCGACCATCACTTTGGCCGCTGTTTGCGCGCACAGAAACGCGCCGCGCACGTTCGAGGCCAGGAGCGCGTCCACGTCTTCGGGCGCGTGGTCGAGCGCTGGCTTTACGATGTTGATAGCGGCGCTGTTCACCAGGACGTGAAGGCCCCCGTGGCTCGAAGCCACCTCTCCTATGAGAGTGGAAACCGAGTCTGCGTCCCCGACGTCGCAGGCGAGAAACTGCGCGCTTAGACCATCCGCCCGGAAGGCTTCGAGCGCTTCATCGCCGCGCTCCTGAGAGCGGCCCGCGACCACGACACTGGCGCCTGCATCCGCGAGCGCCTTCGCAATCGCCAGTCCGATGCCCGAGGTGCCGCCCGTCACGAGGGCGACGCGGCCGTCCATCCTGAATTGATTTATCACCGTTTCATCTCCGATAGACCAAGCATCACAAGCGGGCCTTTAGATATTCAATCGTCTTTGTCGACGCCGTCTCGAAGTCGGGCTTCTGGGCGAGCTGGGCCGAGAGATAGCCCGCATAGCCGACTTCCTTGAGCGCGCCGATAATCTCATCGAATGGAATGTGGCCCGAACCCGGGTAGGTGCGCATGTTGTCGGCGATGTGGAAGTAATCGATCCTGTCGCCCGCCTCGCGGATTGCGCCTGAGAAAGAGGCGTCCTCGATGTTCATGTGGAAGCTGTCGATGAGGAAACCCACCGCCTCGTGGTTCATCTCGTCCAGAAACTCCAGGCCCTCTCTTGTGGAGCGCACGAAATTCGTGTTGAAGCGGTGGTGCGGCTCGAAGAGCATTTTGATGCCGCGCTCACCGGCCCTGTCAGCACCCGCGCGCAATCCATCCCACATCCAGGCTTCGGACGCCGCTCTCCTTTCGTCTTCCAGGAAATTCCCCCGGAAGCGGCCTATGTTCACCGGACAGCCCAACTCGCCCGCAAAGTCGATGTGGCCGAACAGGCGCTCCAGCGCCTTGGCGCGAACGTCCGCCTCGGGATGGCAGATTTCGATCTCGTCCTGGTAGGAGATCGGCGCCGTGCCGATGAGGGAGGGTTCCAGGCCCGTTTCCTCAAGCGTGCGGCGCAGCTCGTCCTTATCGAAAGCGCCGGTGTCGCGCGTCGCGAGTTCCACGCCGTCGAAGCCAAGGTTTTTCAGAAACATGAGATTGTCCCGGAACGCGCCGCGCACCGCGGGCATCAAGGGGGTCGTCACGTCGGGTGTTGCAACCACATAACCGATTTTCATGCTGCTTCACTCCTTTCACACATTTGTTTTATGTAAATTTACATCGCTGTCCTGTGCTCGTTCATTCCAAATGGGGACGGCGGACACTATAGCCGCAAGGGCGGTCGGCTGAAAAGCCAAGCCGCGTTGCCCGAACGGCGGCGATTCTGTAGCTTTCATAACCAGGAATCCGTTACCACACAAAACCGGAAAGGAACGGCATGAGAGAAGACCAGAGGCTGCTCCACGGCGCAATCGACACCCACATCCACGCATCGCCCAGCCTGTTCCCGCGCGTCTGCGACCACATCGAGTGCGCGCGCGGTGCGGCATCGGTGGGCATGCGCGGCGTGGTGTTCAAGATTCATCACGGCGATACGTCGGGCCGCATCCCCATCGTGCGCGAGGTGATGGGCGACGCCATCGAGATATACGGGGGCATCGCGCTCAACAGCCCGGTGGGCGGGTTCAACCCCTTCGCGGTGGACACCGCCATCAAGATGGGGGCGAAGATGGTCTGGATGCCCACCATCAGCTCGCTGAACCACCTGGAAAAACTGGGCGCGCCGCATTTCCCGGGCATGAAGCAGACAAGCGGCGTGAAGCTGAAAGAAGAGGGTCTCACCATCTTCTCCGATGCGAAACGCACCAAGATACTCCCTGAGGTCAAGACCATCTGCAAGCTCATCGCCGACGCGGGAATCTGCCTGAGCACGGGGCACCTGGACGTGGAGGAGGTGCGCGCCCTGATCCCCCTCGCGAAAGAAGAGGGGGTGAAGCACATCATCGTGCAGCACCCCGAGTACATCGTGGACGCGTCCATCGAGGAGCAGGTGGAATTCGCCAAGATGGGGGCCTACATCGAGCACCTGGCGATATTCTGCTTCACCCACTGGGGCGCGTACCCGACGGATGAGAACGCGCCGCCCATCTCCGTGAAGGAGCAGGCGAAGATGGTGAAGGCCGTGGGCGCGGCCAGGACGATTCTTTCCACCGACCTGGGCCAGCTCCACAACGCACCTCCCTGGGAGGGCCTGCGCGTGTTCGTACAGCTCATGCTCGAGAACGGCATCAAGCCTCGCGAGATAGAGACGATGCTGCACAAGAACCCGGCCCGCGTGCTGGGGCTGCCGCTTAAAGCGCCGAAGCGCGAGGCGGCGCCTGAGTAGGGAGCAGGGGAGGCGCGCGGCGTGCCGATTGGCTCCGGCTGCAATCATGAAGCCGGATGAACCCGCTCCGCATCGCCGGTGACGCAAGGCGCGCAGGCGAAGTCGTCGTGCCCCTCGCTGGAGCGGGGGACGCGCATTTCCCGGCAATTGCCGTCACCTGCATTTCGGGGCGACGGGGTACGATAGGAAGGCCGCCCGCAGGCCCTCGGTTTTCAGGGGGGGGAAACGGGTGCTGCTCGCAGGTGAAGAATGGCCGCTCCGGGGCGGGGCGGAAATCGAAATAAATACAAATAATAATATCTGAAAATATCGATAAATACCGATAAATTCACGGGGTTTTTCGATAAATATCCAACAAATTAAATTGTTCAGAAATGACGCCGCGGAACCGCGACGCAGGGGAATTCTGCCATGGCCCGCGACCTTCTCGAAAACGGCAAATGCGGGGAGTTGCGGGGGTGAGATTCCACCGGATTCGTGAGTCTCGCGGGCCGCAGGTGTGCGGAACTGGAGGAACCGGTGATGATCACACGGGGTTATCGTGAAGACAAAACAGCGGAACGAAGGGCTGGGCAGTTATGAGAAAACACATTACATATCGAATTCAACTTACTGATATTTAAAGACTATTATTGTTTGTTCGCGCGCCAGCAGTGTGGATCGTGGGGTGTGGGTATCTTGCCGACGCTCTCGAGATAAGCTTCGGCGATCTTGGGACCCATGAAGGTGAATTCCGCGCGGAATATCTTTTGCAGCGAGGGCAGATCGTCCGGCAGCGAGGCGAGATAGCGGTTGAACGAGCCGTGTTTCTTCTTGATGGCGAGGAATCTCCCGGCGTTCTCGATGGTGGCCTCGATCTTCTTGCGATTCCGCACGACGCCCGGATTCCCGAGAATGCGCTCGATGTCCTTCTCGGTGAAACAAGCGACTTTTTCGGGCGAGAAGCGCATGAATTCTTCCCTGAACGCCTCTCGTTTGTGGAGTATCGTGCGCCAGGAGAGGCCCGCCTGAAATATCTCTAAAGTCAATTGTTCAAAGTGTTTACGGGTTGTACGGACGGGAAATCCCCATTCCTCGTCGTGGTATTTCTCCATCACCGGGTCGCCCTCGGCCCACGTGCATCTTGTCGGATTGGGGAGGTCTTTTCGCGTTCTGGGGGACATATATTCTCTCGACAGGCGGGCTTGGGGCTACAGGGGCCATTCCTCCATCTTCCAGCTCATATCCCAGAAGAGGTATTCATATCGCGTGCCCATCAGAAAATGCGCGCGCATGCGCTCGCGCTCGGCGGGGCCCGCCGTCGACGCGGCCTCGTCGAACATATCGCGCAGCCAGCGGGCCAGTTGCGCGAACTCTTCAGACGCGTAAGTCTCTATCCACTCGGCATGGAGCGGCGCGTTCTCGGGGATGCCTCTGGCGGCGAGCAATTCACCGATGATGGCGTAATCCCACTGGCAGGGGAGCATGGCGGCGGCTATCTCTCCAAACGTGCCCGAATAGGCCGCCTCCAGCAGGAAATCGGTGTATCCCTTGCATGTGGGCGCGGGCTTCGTCGCTTCGATTTCATCATTCGAGATTCCGAATTTCGCTGCAAAGCCCCTGTGGAGTTCCATCTCGGTGTTCAGCGTGGCGTTCAAAAGATCGGCGATACGTCCCATCTCTGCCAGGTCGGGGGCCTTCACGACGGCCAGGGCGATAACGCGGCTGTATTCCTTCAAAAAAATGTAGTCCTGACACATGTAGAAACGAAACTGCTCCAGCGGCAGTGTGCCGTCCCCGATGCCGCGGACGAAGGGGTGCGCGTGAATTTTTTCCCAAAGCGGCTCCACCTCGGCGCGTAGCGTTTCGCTCATCCTCGTTTCAGGGTTCAACGTAGCCTCACAGATTGTCGAGAATTTTTTTGGAGCGGCCCTTTTCTAGGGTTTCACCGAATGAATCACCCAAATCGACGCCCAACTGCTGGGCGCGTTTCTGGGCCCAGAGCCCGATGTTGCGATCGTCCTTGTAGAAAGAGCCATCCTGCGGCTTCGAGGGATCGAAGGAATCGAGTCGCTGTGCTTCGGTCTGATGCGAGGAGAAGCGCGACATTATTTTTCTCAGTTTTTTATTCCCGCAGGAGCGGCAGGTGAGTTTTCTCCTGTCTGAAGGCTTCATGACCAGGTGGCCGGAGATGAAGCCGCACTCCCTGCATTCGTATTCATATATCGGCATCGGGTGAATCCCTCGTTTCCATGTCCGCGCCAATTGACGCCATGCGTTCGCAAAAATTAGGGAATGTTACCGCCATCGCCTCCGCCGTGTCGACCGATACCCCCTCTGACGCGGCGAGTCCGGCAATGGCGGCGGACATGACGATGCGGTGATCGCCAAAACCGTGAACGGCTCCGCCTTTGAGTCCGCCGCCCTGGATGATGATACCGTCCGCCAGTTCGCTCGCTTGGCCGCCCAGCGTTTCGATGACTTCGCGCATGGCGGCGATTCTATCGGTCTCCTTGATGCGAGCCTGGGGCGTGTTGACGAGCCTGGTCTCCCCGTCTGCGAACGCGGCGAGCACGGCCATGACGGGAAGCAGGTCGGGTGTGGCGTTCAAGTCGAATTCTCCTCCGCGCAGCGCCTTTGAGCGGATTCGGATGTTTTCCTCGGATACGAAAACCTCGGCCCCCATGGCTTCGGCGAACTGGAGAATTTCCTTGTCGCCCTGCGAGTCGTCGAGGTCCAGACCCTCGAGCGTCACGTCGCCGCCCGGCAGCGCGCCTGCGGCCACCAGAAAAGCGGCGGAACTCCAATCGGCGGGTACTGTTACTTCGAATCCCGAGAGCGCCTGTCCGCCCGGAACGGTAAAGCTGCGGTATTCATCGCGCTCGTATTTTAGTCCCAGGCGATCCAGCCACCACAGCGTCATCTCTACGTAGGGACGCTCGTTCAGTTCTATCGGCTCGATTGTGGTCGTCTCCTCGCCGAAAGGCGCGTTCAAGAGCAGGGAGGACGTGAACTGGCTGGTCGTGCCGTCGACTTTCGTCCTGCCGCCGCGCCAAGGGCCGCCTACCGTGACGGGCAGATTTCCGTTATTACTCGATTGCGCCGTTGCGCCCAGATTCGAGAGCGCATCTAGCAGCGGCCCCATCGGCCGTTTTCTGGTCTGGGAATCGCCGTCGAAGCGCGCTTCGCCCTCCCGCATGAGGGCGGCGGTGCCGAGCGCCATCCGGCAGGTAGTCCCCGAATTTCCCACGTTGAGGACCCCTTGTGGGGCATTGGGTCGAGCGCCGAATCCATGCACCGCCCAGAGCTCTTTCTCCTTGTGGATCTCGGCGCCGAAGTTGCCGTAGACGCTCGCCGCGGAGAGGCCGTCCGCAGAATCGAGGGGGTTTAGAATCGCGCTTTTTCCTGACGCCAGGGATGCGAATGCGACGGCGCGGATGGAGTGGGATTTCGAACCGGGAACACCAGTGGTCCCTTTGGCGATGGATGGTTTGACCGAAAGTATCATGACGTTGAACGTGTTTGATCGAGGATTTTAACGGTCATCGCTCAGATAGCGACCCAGCATGTCACGGGAGTGTTCGTCCTCATGGCAATCCACGCACAGATTCTCCCAGTTACTGCCGTCGGGCGGATTGTTCTTGTGGTCGCCGTCCCGGTGGTGGACCGTCAGGATGTGGAGGTTGTTTTCATCGAAATCCCGACCGCATTTCGCGCAGAACCAGCCGTGAATATCGAGCGACTTGCGCCTGTAATCCTGCGCGCTCTTCCCTATGCTCGCCGAGGACTTCAGGCGCGCGGCTATCTGTTTTGCGCTTTCTCCGGTAGGGGTGGCCGGCTTGGGAGCGCTTCTTCTCCCCGGGCGGCGTCTGTTCGCGCTGAATCTTGTTCTGGCCATCTAATCAACCTCCCATCACTGAGAACCATCCTAGCAAATCGCGCTATAATGAGGAAGAGAAAGAATCTGTGGCGGTTATTTTATCCTGCCGAACGCAGGGTGCAGGTTGCGCCATGCTTGCGCCGAGGAGAACCTGAATGCGAAGCTCCCGGAGACGATGGTGGTGGTTGATTCTGCTCGTCTTACTGTCCCCTTTGCTCGGGGTCGGCAGTCTTTACGGGATACGAGCAGTGGAGTCCTACGATCCGTTTTGTACGGTCTGCCATCTTCAGGATCACCAGGATTATCTCGACGATGGCGCACGCGCCAAGAACAAGGTCAAGACGCTGGGCGGGTGGCATAAGAGTGCTGGCGAGGTGAGGTGCATATCCTGTCATGGGGAAGAGGGCATTACGGGGATGATCCGCACGACGATTCTCGCGAACAAGGACCTCTACAAGTTCATTATTGGTGATTATGAACAGCCCTCGCGCGTTTTCCACCCCATTCTCGATAAGGACTGCGTGAAGTGTCACGACGAGGAGCGTCTCCTGGAGCTGGCCGACGACGCGTTTCACGCCATCTCGGACCACGCGGAGCTCAAGGCGGGCTGCGTACAGTGCCACAACGGCCACCGCCTCGGTGGGGAGAGGGAAAAAGGGTTCATGGTGGCGGCCACGGCGCAGCCGCGTTGTGACGCCTGCCACGACGAACTCGAGCAGAAAGTAGATTTGAAAGATTTGGAGCCGTTTCCCAAGAAAAATGAGTCCGATAGCTGAAGATGTGCTTTCCCCGGATTTCACCCGCCGTGTGATTCCTGAAATTGTGCGGATTCGCTGAAAGGATAGGCAGGAATTGCGATTTTTCGTTTTGATTTTCACCGTCACCTTTCTGTGGGGCCTGAGCTTTCCCGCGGCTAAGATAGGTCTGCGCGGCGTGGAGCCTTTCACGTTTTTATGGCTGAGGGGCATCATTTCGGCGTCGAGCGTTATTTTGATCATGCTCATTCGAAAAATGCCGGTTTTGCCGCCGCGCCCAAGCTGGAGGGGGGAGAGTCGCGATTTCTGGATCAACGCCTGCCTGCACAACTTGATGTTCATCACCTATTATCACGGCGTGGACAACACCACAGCCGGGCGCGCCTCGCTGTTCCTCTACTCCCAGCCCTTGTTGCTGACGGCGCTGGCGGCGTGGATTCTCCCCCACGAGAGAGTGGGCGTACGCGCGGTTTCAGGCTTCATCGCCGCGAGCCTGGGCATGGTGTTACTCTTCGGCGACAGGCTCTCCTCGGCGGGCGGCTCCACCTGGTACGGGGACGCCGTCGTCGTCCTGGCGGCCGTGGTATGGGCGGTGCAGTCGATATTCTTGAAGATGAGGCTCAGGAGCTTCGACGCCTTCAGAATCACCGCCTGGACGCAGCTTCTGGCCGTGATCCCGTTCTTTATCGTCGCCTCGTTTCTGGGCGAGGCCTGGCCCGACCTCACCGATACAAACGTCCTTACGGGCGTGGGCTACAGCGGCCTCATCGGCACGGGGCTGGCCATGATCCCCTGGCTTTGGCTGCTGACGGACTACCCGGCGAGCCGCGTGGGCGTTTTCATGTTCCTGACACCCGTGTTCGGGGTCCTGACGGGCGCCCTGCTGCTCGCCGAACCCCTCACGCAGCTCATGCTCGGCGGCGCGGTTTTGATATCGGCCGGTATATATCTGGTGAATTCCGCATCGAAATAAAAATGATACTACGTTATATTTCATATAGTTATGATTTATAGTTGATATTACATCTCACTTGCTTCGCTCTTTGTAGAGCCACCCGAACCCCCCGTGTGATCACCGCCGGTTCCTCCGGTTCCGAATCCCAACGGCCCGCGAGGCTCGCGTATCCGGGAGCATTCCGCCCCGCAACTCCCCGTATTTGCCGTCACTGCAAAACTGGCGAACCGTGGCAGAATTCCCCTGCGTCGCGGTTCCGATGCGTCATTTCCCATGAAAACAATTTGCAGTTATTTACCGAAATACCCCGTGAATTTATCTAATTTTATCGATATATCCAGAATATTAAAATTAAGTTATTGTTTTTGAATCAGTTGCATATTTATTAAAACAAATGTAATCATGCCGCAAGCAGATTCATTATAACGACAGCGCACCCTGGCGGGATACTGTCGAACGCGGATGGGCCGGGTAGGCGGGGGCATTTCTACTCCCCGCCCCCCACAGACCCGAGCGTGCGCGATTGACGCACTCGGTACCTCACCTGACAGGTTCACTCAAGAAGCTTTGCCGTGAGCGCGCGTAAGAGACATATGGAAGGGGATATCGCATGAGGAGCGCGTTCATCCGGTCCCAGTTCATCCGGCGCAGGCGGTTGCGGCGCGCAAGCCACTTCCGCCACGAGCGAGCCACCTGGTAGCGGAACCACCGAAGACGTTTGCCGTTCCCCCTCAGACCGTAATATGCGCAGTGGCCTCGTATCGCCCGGACGAGATAGTCATGCTGCGCCTTAATCGGCAGGTGCCGGTTTCTCTTGCACCATTCGTGCACCGATTTCAGCGCGCGGGCGAAGCGGCCTTTCGCCGTAATTTGGCGGACGACGTCCTTTCCTTGCATCGACCGCCCCCAGACGTGGGTGAAGCCGAGGAAGTCGAACGTCGTGGCCGACGCCATCCAGTGACGCCCGTAGGGACGCCTCCGGCGGAAGTCCACATAGAGCGTCTTGGCCTCATGGAGTGTGAGTCCGTATCGGCCGAGACGTTTGTCCAGCACGTCAAGCAGTCGCTTGCCGCTGTGACGGTCTTCCAGGGCGACGACAAAGTCGTCGGCGAATCGCACCAGTTGGCAGTTTCCGCGCAAGCGCGGCCTCGCCACTTCCTCGAACCACTTATCCAGCACGTG
The DNA here is from genome assembly GCA_965213625.1 of bacterium. Classification (GTDB taxonomy): domain Bacteria; phylum UBA8248; class UBA8248; order UBA8248; family UBA8248; genus Bin107. Next base: position 3,547,267 of record CBDBZU010000004.1, on the reverse strand, counting down.
GTGCAGGAAGATGTTGGAAAGCATTGGCAAGATTACCCCACCCTGGGGAGTGCCGCTGACCGGCCTGTGCACGGTGCCCTCTTCGAGAACCCCAGCTTTCAGCCATTTGTCTATCATGCGCCTTACGACGCCGTCCTTGATCCGCAGGTCGAGGAATGACCGCAGGTGGGTGTGCGATATCGAGTCGAAGTACTTCGAGATATCGGCGTCAATCACCCACCGCTGGCGCTGCTCGATGATGCCCGTGCGAAGTGCGTCCAGGGCATCGTGAGCCGACCGTCCGGGCCGGAAGCCGTACGAGCACGTCAGGAAGTCCGTCTCGTAGATTGGCTCCAGCAGCATCAGGATTGCCCGCTGCGCCACCTTGTCTTCAAACGTCGGAATGCCGAGCGGTCGTTTCGTGCCGTCCGCCTTCGGGATGTAGTGCCGACGCACCGGCGGCGCAAAGTATCGACCCGACTTCATCCGGCTCAGGAGGTCGTCAAGATTCACCTCCAGGTCCTTCTCGTAGTCGGCGGCGCTCACGCCGTCGATACCCCTCGCCCCATCCTTGCGCGTGCGGCGATACGCTTCGCGCATCCACTCGCCGTCGATGAGGTGGTGCAGGGACGTGAACACCCGTTCCGGATGCTCCCTCGCCTGTTCGGCTATCCACTGCTGTTTCGTGTACGTGTTCGTGGAACTCAGAGTTTCCTCCAACGTTTCCCATCAGTGGCTCTGTACAGATGACGCCCCGCTTCCCTCCAGCGGGTCCCGGTGGCCGCGGTTCCCCGCCTTCAGCGGTACTATCAGGGCGCTACGACTTCCTGCTCTCGCATCTCCTTCGGCTTATTGTTTTCGCCAGCCGGTTCCGCGGGCGCCTGCCGGGGTTCGTGTCCGCCATGGGGCGCTCCCGTAGCCGTGCAGGGCCGGCGTCGGGCCGGGGTCTGGATTGTTCACGCTGGCCGTCCCCTTTCCAGCGTTCTTGCCCACGGGCAAGAGCAGGATCTCCCAGGTTCCCTGGCGACCCATCCCCGTGACTTTGCGCCGGTCCACGACCCCGGACGACCCGTTGCGCCTCGCCGATAGCGGCGCTTCCGGTGCTCCCCCACACGATTAACAATGAAGGCGTCGTCGATTCACCGATTTCGAGGCTTACCCCACCGCTTCGTCACCTGCTGTCTACGCTTCACGACGCGCGTTGCCACACGCCATGCAAGACTCGCTTCCGGCTGGCTGGCTGCGCCTTTGCCGGACGGGAGTCGAACCCGCTGGGTCGCTACGAGAGGTTTCAGGTCATGGCGTCCTCCTCTCCAGGGCTTAGCCTGGCGCAATAACCATTCGGTCGTGGGGTGATGGAGTCAGGAAAGCACTAGCCCAAACCGGACTACGCCGCATAAATTCAACAAACCTTTACGAAACCCGTGAAAATATCACCGCGTAACCGAATGCTTACCTGTCGGACTGTTGTGTTGCAGCCTCCTAATTCCCGCCCGCAACAGCTTAATCATGACTTCGTTCCGGTGCCTCGCAACGTTCATTCAGGAACCAAGGGTTCGCTTCTCATTCGCACTTGCGGCGTAGTCGACACAGCGACGATGAACTTCCAAACGAGATGTGAGGCCCGCAGTGTGGATACCCTTATACGCGCTTCGGCCTAAGTGTAGAAAGAACTTCGGTCGATGAGCTTGTACTCCAGCGTGGCGAAGAAGCTCTCGGCCATTCCATCCACTAAGGAAAATTTAGGGAATTATATGCATCACTTGCTCAATTAAATTGGTATGTGAAACCAAAAAAATGACAAATAACGGTGTGACTTGGACTTGGTTTGAAAATGGATTACATTATGGTGAGATTGGCATGATGGTACAAATCAGAACCGTGCTTCAATACCCTAATCGATTTTAGGCGTGGACACGAGGATAAAATCACTGAGCTTCTTGCAAAAACCTCAAGGAGGATTGTGAGATATTGCGCAGGAGGCCAAGTGGGCTTGAGGAACGCAGCATGTGTTTGGAGAATCGGGCGTTTCGCGGTGAGCGGGAGGAAGAGAGGCCAGAGAGCAGGCGAACCGGGTTCGTCCGGGCAGGCTTCATCGCGCCGCTCAGGCTATGGGACGGGATGCGAGGTCGTTCCATGGGGCCGGTGCGGGTTCAGAGCGTCAGGCGCATGAGCTGATCGACGGTGAGGGCGAGGACACCGAACATCAGGTGGCAGAAGACCTTCTCATGGCCCCGCACGCGGACGTGGCGCCCGCCATAGGAATCCTTGATTCGGCTGTTCACGCGTTCGACTGTGGAGCGTTCGTTGTAGCGCACTCTTCGGGGGTCGCTATATCCGGCGCAGCGCCGGGCGCGAGCCTCCCTGGCACGTTCCTTCTTACGCTCCTTGTCCCGGCGGGTGTTGACGTCGATGATCGGAACATGACCTGAGAGGTAGCTGTGCCGGCCGATCTCTTTGCTGTCGTAGGCCGCATCCATCAGTTCATAGAGGTATGTCACCCGTTCCGTGCTCAGGGTCGCTAGGGGGATGGCCGCCTGGCTGTCATGCAGGGAGGCCGAGGTCAACAGGCAGCTAATGGGAACCCCGGAGTCGGCGGCGTCCACATGCAGCTTGTAACCCCTCCAGGTCTCAAGAAAGCCCTTCGCGTTTTTCCTCAAGCCAACCGTCGGGGCCGTCGGCAACTCATCCAGCATCGTGTCGCGGTCCATGCGCAACTGCCGCTGCAGCCGGCTCGGCCGTTTCGCCTTCCCGTCTTTGGGTTCGGGCTTCTCACGAACGTCAATAGCGGTCGAATCGCGTGAGATGTGACCGACAATCGTCTCCTCAAACGCCGCCTTGACCACGGCCTCGTGCATCCGCTCGGGCAGCCTGCTCCGCGCGAACTCTCCAAAGGCGCGCGAAAACGTCGATTCGCTCGGTATCTCGCCCACACGCGACCAGCCACACAGACGCCGCAGCACAGGGTCACACGCGACGTGGTCGGAAAGTCCCATACGGCCTTGGCGATGAACGCGCGCGCCAGCGCCCCACGGTCTTCTGCCGGACGACCGCTCCCGCCGCTACGCACACCGACGAAGCCCTCCACCGCAACCACGTCGAGAACGGCTACCAGCCGCCTGTGCTTCGTTTGCAGTTCGCCGACCTCTTCGGACAGCCTGGGAAACAATTCACCTTGAAACCGCTTCCAGATGTCGGTTAAACTCGATACCAAGGACATGGGGCGTTCCCTCCGCTTTAGGATGTTGTAGGGCTCATAACCACAACATAGCAGGGAACGCCCCCTTGTCCACTTATATCCCTCCAACCTTCACGCAACCTCGAAACTTATCCCCTGCTCCAATGGGGTTTTGCAAAGGGAATTATATACGAGTTTACCCAAATCGATTAAGTAATTTGTCAATCAACTGAGACACTTCTTCAATACCTAGCCGTTTCGCTAAAACAAATAGAAGTATTAATTCCAAAATTAAAATAGCTATTGGCCCTCCCCATCCTTCTGGTAGGGCTGAGAAGAAAATGACGTTTAGTAAAATGGTTGTGATTAACCCAAATATGAATCGCTCTTCTAGTTGAGCATCAGACAAAGAATCTATTTTGCTTTGAAGAATCTCTAAATTGGTTGTCTTTGGTGTAGGGTCTTCTTTAGAAAAATTTTTCTCAAAATCTGGCGGATCGCTCATTTAAATTATCTTGCAAGTTCCTTGTATTCATTCATTATATCATTATTGGGAATTACAACATTATTTTTATATGGAGTATAGCATTTAGACCATGCGCCATTTTCCCTATGTGTAAATTCTACCAATGAAGCAGGACTTTTCACGCTTAACTGATCGACGGCTTGATCCAGTAATTTTGTTTCAGTTCCTTCACCTGCAGATGCTACCGAACGAAAAATGTTTTTGATAGGTCTTCCCCCAAAAACCTTTACGTAATGATATACATCTGGATGGACTGGGCCTAAATCCCATGCCTGAAAATTACCATCCACAAGGGCTGAATCATGCAATCCTAAATGATACATGTGGGCGATGTACAGTATTTTCTGCAGAGTCAGATTAGACAATGACCACTCAGATCGCTCACACATTCTCTTGGCGGCTGAAATTGGGTTTAGTTTCATTGACCTCCCTCATGGTAAAATTTTCTAATTTTACCATGTTTGCTAATGTATTCCAAAATAGCACTTGACAACCTCCCTTAACGCGGGTAAACTGCTTCCATAAATAAGGAGGTTAGACAATGGCTCACAAGGCACCAGGCAAGGCATACCGGAAGGGCATTTCACTTATAGAGATCATCCAGATGTTTCCCGATGAGAAGTCGGCTGAGGCATGGTTCATCAAGGCGCGCTGGCCCGTCGGCGTGTGTTGCCCTGAGTGTGGGGGTCTGAACATTCAAGAGAGAAAGACACGCAAGCCCCAGCCTTATCGTTGCCGCGATTGCCGCAAGGACTTCTCGATAAAGACTGGCACCCTCATGGAAGGCTCAAAGATTTCCTTGCAAAAGTGGGCTATCGCGTTCTACCTTTCATCTACGAATCTCAAGGGCGTCTCAAGCATGAAGTTGCATCGGGATTTGGGCGTAACGCAAAAGACCGCATGGTTCATGATGCACCGCATTAGGGAAACGTGGAGAGATAACGGCGGGCAGTTTGATGGTCCCGTGGAAGCGGACGAGTCCTACTTTGGCGGAAAGCGCAAGAACATGCGAAAGTCAAAGCGGGTTAACCTCAAGGGTCGTGGAACCGTTGACAAGGCGATTGTCGCTGGCGTAAAAGATCGGGAAACAAACCACATCAAGGCCAAGGTGGTGGAATCGACTGACAGGGAGACCTTGCAGGGTTTCATCCAAAGCAACGTGAAGGAAGGGGCCAAGGTGTATACCGACGATCATTCCTCATACGAAAACATGGCCGGATACGACCATGAAGCCGTGAAGCATAGCGTAGGCGAATACGTGCGGAAGCAAGCGCATACGAACGGCGTGGAGAGCTTCTGGGCCATGCTCAAGCGCGCTCAAAATGGAACATTCCACAAGATGAGCAAGAAGCATCTTGAACGTTACGTGAACGAGTTTGCAGGGCGACACAATATCCGACCAATGGACACAATCGAGCAAATGGAGTCCATCGTATCTGGGATGCACGGCAAGAGGCTCCGGTATGATGACTTGGTGGCATAAAGAACACCTTGACACCATCAAAGGTGTGCGTTATGAGAAAACCGAAATGGCTCAATACTGGAGAACTTATTACCTTTGTTGTTGTTCTGGTTATCTTCAATGGCGGTATGAGCTAGCAGGACGCCGCCGCCGCGTCGGGGATATAGAATCCCGAATGGTAGATCCTTCGTAAACTTGAGTTCGTTCGTTACAGGGCTTCTATGAAGCTCTTTTTTTTCGCGCAAGGGGAGAATTTAATGAAACGCGCAATACTCGCATTATTCGCCCTCGCTATGCTGTCCGCCGCGCCCGCGGTGGGCGCTGAAAAGCATCCAGGCTCCCGCAATCGCCCGAAGTTCGTGGGGTTATGTAATGCGAGCGGAGATAGTGTAAGGAAATGGATCGTCGGCATGTATCCAGGCTTCGATGGCAACCTGGTGGAAGCGTATAAGGTGCGCAATGAGATATGCAAGCCTTTGGAGAAGTTCAATAGGCGGTTTCGCCCCAAGCCCAAAAAATTTGAAGGGTTTTGCTCTGTGGCAGGCGAGGACTTAGAGGAAGCCTTCTTCATCCTGTTCCCAGAGTTCAAGGGCTACTCGGTGTCGGTGGACAAGGTGCAAAAAGCAATATGCGAATCAATGATTAATCTCAGAGAGCGGCTACGTAAGAAAGAGTAGCCTATCACTTTGTAGTGATTGCATGGTTTAATAGCGGAAGCTCACCTACGCATATTGTGCAAAGAGGCAGATTGATGAAAAGTGGAGCAAGGAAATCAAGAAAAAGAGGCGAATGGCATGGTGCAGAAAAGAGAAGTCTGCACACTTCTGCAATGAGAAATAAACCACAAATTATGCTACACTTCAATCATCACCAACAAAAGGAGAGAATCCATGCCCGATAGCAAGAAGCCACGGGGTCGCCCCGTAGAGAAGCAAATGCCTCCACCTATCCCCGACACCCCAGAGAATATCGCCCGCGCTTGCATGCAGGGGCCACCGAAGAAATCATGGGATTTTATGAAGAAGTCGGCGAAATAGGCTGGCTTGGGTAATCTCGTATATAATTCCCTTTGCAAAAGGCTCATGGTTCGTATCCGCAATTTCATCTATATTCAAAAGGAAATGGTACTTTACCTGCGATGCACCGATACTTGTAAAAGTGATGTAGGATGATACAGCCGGGCGCAGAATCTTTACGGAAAATCGCGGTCCTCGGGCAAGGAACCGCAGGGTCCCTTGCGGCCGCCAATGTGACTCGTCTTCTACCCGAGAGCGACCACGAGCTGCACCACATCTATGACTCGCGCATTCCCGTCATCGGCGTGGGCGAAGGCAGTTGGCCGAGCCTCGTGCAGGATTTGCGCAAACTGACCCGTTTGCCCCATGAAACCGTCCAGCGGCGCCTGAAAGGAACGCGCAAGTATGGTGTCGCATTCGAGGGATGGGGCCGGCACAATCAGGACTTCACCCACTATTTCACGCCGCAGCAGGTGTCCTATGCCTACCATCTGTCCGTCGACTTGCTCACGGACCTGCTTCGCGAAAGCAACCGCGCGCGCCGCATCGACGCGAAAGTAACTAGTATCACGAGGGTGGAGGATGGCGCGCGAGTGGAATTCGAGGGCCTGCCGGCGGAGCGCTACGATTTGGTCTTTGATGCCCGGGGCTTTCCCGCAGAACTCGACCCCGAAATGCACATCGATGTTTCCTTCATCCCCACCAATACGGCCGTCATCCGCCGCTGTCCGGCAACCGTCGAAGAAGAGCGGGACGGGCTGGTTCTCCAACACACCTATACCCGGGCGGTTGCGCGTCCGTACGGTTGGATATTCGTTATTCCGCTTGCATCACATACCTCCTACGGGTACATCTTCAACCGCGACATTTCCGGCCTCGAGGAAGTGGAATCGGACTTCGACGCTTTCCTCGAAACCGACGGCGTATCGGAATTCGAGCAACGCGCCGTCATTCCGTTTCCCAATTTCGTCCACCGCCGGATATACGATGGCGTGGTGGCCCGCGTCGGCAACGCGGCAAGCTTCATCGAGCCGCTCGAAGCAACGGCGATCGTGTCCGCCCAGTTGCAGGTCGGGACGGTTCTCTATATGCGTCTCAACCGGCCGATAGAACACCGCGAGCGCGACGCGCCGGCGGTCAATCGGTTCCTCATCAACAACGTGCTGTGCTACAGCCTGTTCGTCGGTTGGCACTATTCCTGCGGCTCCAGGTACGACAGCAGATTCTGGCGCCATGCGAGAGACAAAGCCTGGCCTCGACACCGCAAGGCGGCGGACCCCGATGTGGTGGGTTGCGACGCGCTTCGTAAATTCGACGAAATGCTCGAACTGATAAACCAGACGGTCATCGACAAATCGGACTGGGAGCGGATGTGCGCGCTTCCGCTCACCAGTTACGCCCAGATGTCCCAGGGGCTGGGCTGTCAGGCGCCGGGTTCGTAAAATTTCAACGAAGGTTGATTCCGCGCCGTAGGATCGATTCCCCCCGGTTTGCAAATGCTGGACCGATGATAACGGGGAAGGTCTGCAAACCGGAGAAAATCGTCTGCCTGCTGCGCAGGGCGTCTATTGAAGGCATTTGAAAATGTCCCCGCCCTGTGATTTTGTATGTCAGTCGCCGTGAGGGCGACCTCGAGAAATGTTGCGGCGCGAGAGGCGCGGGCGGTTCGTGGCCGGCTCCCCGGAGTAACTGATTCCGAAAACGAGTAAACGAACGGCCTGTTCCGCCCATCGGAAATCCACTGCTTCCCAAACGCCGACGATTCTTGAGCCGTATTGTGTAGAATTACATTTCTTTTTACCGGATGGTATGATGTTTTTTTACCTTGCTTGATTACAAAGAGAGGGTTGCCCTGCCGTCGTGTTCAATAATCCATTCGATTCTTTTCATAATATTGTCGCCGAAGCAAAGGAAGAACGCGAGCAACTTGACCGGTTGCTGACGATTTCAACGCCTCGGGAGCGTCTGATTGTCGCCGCAATCGCTCTCTTGGTGTGCATCCTCTCGGTATGGCTTTTCTTCGGCAGCGTCGCTCGTAGTTTCGCGGTGGACGGCGTAGTGGTCGAGCAAGGCGAAAACCCGATCGGGGGCGGCCGGTCCGTACGGGCCCTCGTCTGGGTCGAGAGCGATATCGCTTCACATATCGAGGCCGGGATGCCGGTGGTGATCGAGCCGCATGCGGCCGATGGAAAAACAGGCGCGCTTGTCGGAAAGGTCAGGGCGATTTCCGCCGTGCCCTTCTCCGGGGGGCTGGCGGCGCTTGAGTCCAAGGCGCCGATGTCCGTGCGCCGCATCGATATCGCGCTCGAAGAAGGTATGGATTTGAATTCCCTGGCGGGCGGGAAATGCCGGATTGTCTTCGAGCTTGGCAGGCAATCTCCGATCGCGCTGTTTCGAATGAGGCGATCATAAGATGCCGACGGCCGCTTCCAAAGACGCCGGGGACAAGGCCTCTTCGGACGTATCGAAACGGAAGGTGACCACGCCGATTCTGTTGCAGATGCATGCGTCGGAATGTGGCGCCGCCTGTCTCGGCATCATACTGGCCTATTTCGGGCGGTGGGTGTCGCTTACCGAATTGCGCGAAAAATGCGAGGTGAGCCGGGACGGCAGCAGCGCCGCAAGCATCTTGCGCGCCTCGAGACACTATGGTCTCGAATGCAGCGGGTTCAGCTTACTCGCCGATCAACTGAAAATGCTGGAGTTGCCTTTGATTTTGTTCTGGCAATTCAGCCATTTCGTCGTCCTCGAAGGTTTCGATGGCCGTTATTTCTATCTCAACGACCCATCCACGGGCCGGCGCAGGATTTCCGCCGAAGAGTTCAACAAGGACTACAGCGGAATTGCGCTTCGCTTCAAGCGCGGCGCCGATTTCAGTCCCGGGGGCGAGCGGCCCGACTTGTTCAGGCAATTGGGCGCCTTGCTCCCCGGATCATGGAGTTTGCTTACCGGGGTGATCGCCTGCGGACTCATGTTAACGTTGTTGACGCTGATAATTCCCGTATCTCTCGGTGTTTTCGTCGACGATGTTCTGGAAAAACACGGGTCCTGGGGCGGGTTGGTGATTGCCTTGCTTGGCGGCGGCGTCCTGGTATACGTCCTGTCCTTGCTCAAGCACCGCTTCCTCAAGCGGCTCGCAGTCCGGGTATCGGTGGTCGGCTACAGTCGCGGCATGTCACGGCTGCTGCGGTTGCCGGTGGAGTTTTTTGAGCACAGGCTGGCGGGGGATCTGACCGATAGGGTCTCGTCCACCGACAGAATCGCCAGGAATCTGGCGGATCAGTTTCTTGTGCTCATTATCGATATGGCGATGAGCGCGGTGTTGCTCGTAGCGATGTTCGCCTACGATATCCTGCTCACGCTGATCGTGCTTTTTCTGGCCCTGCTGCACGGAGTGCTGGCCCACTTTCTCAACGCCCTACGGGCGGTGCGCAGTCAGGCGATGAGGCGTGAACAGGGATTGCTGATTGGCCTCGGCATGCAGATGTTGAGTCATGCGGACAATCTGCGTATGACGGGTGCGGATGACCGGTTTTTTTCGCGCTGGAGCGGTCAACAGGCGCGTGAACTGCGTGCGCGCCAACTCTACTCCGAACTGGGCTCCGTCAATACCTCGCTTCCGGGTCTGATCGACGCGCTCCGAAGCGCGGCGATTCTCGGCATCGGGGGCGGTTTCGTCATGACCGGAGACATGACGCTGGGGACGCTGGTCGGGTTCTATATCCTGGCGGAGATGTTTCTGGCTCCCATCCGGCGTTTTTTGGAATTCGCCGAAACCCGTCAGGCGCTCGAAACCGATATGCAGCGATTCGAGGACATCTCCAGCACCGATGAGGATCCCGTCTTCAGCCGCAGGAACCCGGAATCGGAGTCAATCCCCACGTTCAACGGCCGGCTCCAGCTTGCAGGCCAGCTCGAACTGCGAGACGTCACATTCGGTTTCAACAAAAGCAGGCCTCCTTTGATAAGGGACTTCAACCTCGTGATCAATCCGGGGCAGCGCGTCGCCGTGGTCGGTCCAAGCGGTTCCGGCAAGTCGACCCTGGCGCGCCTGGTTTCGGGCGTCTACCAGCCCTGGTCGGGCGAAATCCTTTTCGATGGACACCTGCGGAATCAGATTCCGGAGGAAGTGCTGCGGCAGTCCATATCCATGGTGGATCAGGAGGTCGTGCTCTTCTCTGCGTCCCTGCGCGACAATATCACGCTGTGGAACCCGGCCGTTCCGGATGAGGTCCTCTTCGCCGCAACGCGAGATGCCCGGATCCATGACGAAATCCTGCATAGAGCACAGGGATATTCGACCCTCGTCGAAGAAGGCGGGGCGAATTTCAGCGGCGGCCAGCGGCAACGTCTGGAAATCGCCCGTGCGTTGGTGGGCAATCCGACGGTGCTCATTCTGGACGAGGCCACCAGCGCACTCGATGCGGCAACGGAAGAAGATGTCGATGACGCCCTGCGGCGTCGCGGCGTCACCTGCCTGATCGTGGCGCACCGGCTGAGCACCGTGCGGGATTGCGATGAAATCATCGTGCTCGACAAGGGCGTCACGGTGCAACGCGGCACGCACGACGAGTTGTTCGCGGATCGGGATGGCGCCTATTACAAGCAAGTCATGTCGGGCTGATGCAGCATTCAAAGCCGGAATACACGTCAATCGCCGAACTCGCCGCTCGCTTCGGCGCGTCCGTTCCCTGCGCCGGCAACCTGCCGGCCAAGCTCGACGACCCGGACAGCGTCTGGTTCATCGAACAGGGCGCCGTTAATCTGTTCCTGGTCGAATTCAAAGACGGGGTGGAGCAGGCGGCGCCGCAGCATCTGCTGCGCCGGGAATCGGGCTGGTTGCTGCCGGGCGTGGCGCCGGACCAACGGGACAATGGCGAGGACAATACGCTCCGTATTATCGCCAAAGGACTGCCGGGCACCAAATTGAGACGTCTGCCGGCTTCTTTGCTGTCCCAGGTTCACCCATCGGAATTGGCGGAACAGGCCGATACCTGGCTGATCGCCATTACGGAAACACTCTCGCGTTTTGCAAGCCCCCTTCCGCGTCCGACCGCGCTGGCCGAACCCGGTCTGACGCAGACCCCGGCTCCATGTACGCTATCCGTACGGCGCGGTGTTGTATGGGTATCCGAACCGCCGCTCGGCGCGAGCCTGTTCATGGGTATTATCGACTCGGCGGAAATTGCGGAGGCGAGCGGCTCACACGAGGCTCTCGTTCCGCTGACGCGCACAAGCTGGCTCACCTTGTTCGACGAGGCGACGCTGACGGGCAAATCTACCGAGACACTGGCGGAGGAAGGTATGCTGCTGCCGGCGCTCGCCTCGTTTCACGCGGTTGCTTTCTCCCTGGAACGCCTGAACCGCCGACTGGTCGTGGTCGATGACGTCAATCTCGAACGCGCGCGGACAACCAGCCGCCGCACGGCCGAAAAAGCCGCGCGGCAGCGGCTCTTCAATATCTATGACCTTCCGATTGACCGGGATGCCGGTATCGAGGACACGGCGCTGGCGGATGCCTTGCAACACATCGGCCGCCATGAAGGAATCGATTTCAAGATACCGGCGCGCTCGGGGCTTTCCGGTTCTCCGGTCGGCCTCGTCGAGGTTCTCGATGCGTCGGGCGTACGCGCCCGGCGTGTGCGATTCAATGCCGAGGGCGGCTGGTGGCGCGGCGACAGCAACGCGATGTTGGCGTTTCGCGCCGAGGACGGCCGGCCCGTGGCGCTGCTGCCGGGAATGTTCGGGCGATACCGTGAAATCGACCCGGTCAGCAAACGCAGTGTCCGGGTAACGGCGGACCGCGCGGATGCGCTGGGGGAGAAGGCGTGGATGTTCTATCGGCCATTGCCCTCGAGGGACGTGAAACCGGCGGACCTGCTGGGAATCGCGCTGAACGGGTCGGCTTCGGATTTGGCGCGGCTGGTGATTTCCGGGCTTCCATACGGTCTGCTCAATCTGCTGCCGGCGCTCGCGCTCGGGTTCGTTGCGAATCAGATATTGGCGGGCGGAAGCATAGGAACGCTCTATACCGTTGCCGTGGCGTTAGCGGCGTTCGGCCTTCTCGGCGCGCTGCTGCACCTGCTTCAAAGCACGGCGATGATGCGGCTCGAGGGGCGCTCGGCATCTCGGCTCGAAGCCGCCTTCTGGGACCGTCTCATGCGCCTTCCGCCAAGCATTCTGCACCGCCATCCATCCGGCGACCTGGCCATGTCGGGAATGACATTCCAGAATCTTCGCGATGGCTTGCAGGGAGTCGTCGCCAACAGCTTTCTGTCGATTATATTTCTGATTCCGGTTTTTGGCGTCATTTTTTTGTACGACGCCATCCTCGGCGTCATCACCCTCGTCTTCAGCCTGGCTTCCCTGCTGGTCACCGTAGTCCTCGGGTGGCGCCAGATTTCACCTTATGGGCGGATGCTCAGCGCAGCGCGTCGCGTAGCCGGCCGACTGTTCCAGATCGTGGGGGGCATCTCCAAGCTGCGAATGGATAATGCGGAAGGGTCGGCTTACGCCATCTGGGCGAGGGGCTATCGTGAGCAGAAGCGCGCGGAGATAGAACTGGGCGCGCTCGAGGGACATTCGCGCGCATTCGGCGCCGCGCTCCCTTTTCTTGCCGGCGGGGTGCTGCTTTTTTCGGTGGTGGCGGTCGAAGACCGAAACATTCCGGTCGGCGATTTTCTCGTCGTTTACACGGTCTTTATCGTTTTCCAGTCCGCCATCGCCCGGCTCGGCGAGTCCTTCGGCGCAATTGCCGCCATGCGTCCGGCGTTCCAGCAGATGCGTCCGCTGCTCTCCGCAGTCCCTGAAACCGTGACGGAAGGAGAGCCGGTTGAATACCTGGGCGGTGAAATACTGTTCGACCGCATTTCATTCCGCTACGATCCCGACGGTCCGTTGATTCTCGACGACGTCTCGATTCACGCCCGTCCCGGCGAATTCGTCGCGATTGCCGGTGAGTCCGGCGCAGGGAAGAGCACCCTGTTCCGCCTCGCGCTCGGTATCGACTTGCCGGCCGCCGGCGCGGTGTATTACGACGGCCGCGACCTGAAGCACCTGAATCTGAAACAGGTGCGCAAGAAAATTGGCGCTGTGCCGCAATCCGTCGGGCTCCATCCACAGGATCTCTGGGACAATCTGGTCAGTCACCATGATGCGGTGACGATCGATGAAGTATGGTCGGCGGTCCGTACCGCCGAAGTTGAAGCCCAAATCAAGGACATGCCCATGGGCATGATGACCATGGTGGGCACCAGCGGGTCTGTCCTGTCGGGCGGCGAGAGCCAGCGCATCACCATCGCCCGCTCGGTGATCGGCAGCCCGCGAATCATGTTGCTGGACGAGGCGACGAACTGGCTGGATAACGAAAGCCAGGCCAAGATAATGCAAAACCTTGCCGCCCTGACTTCCACCCGCCTCGTCATTGCCCACCGCCTGTCCACGCTGGAACAGGCCGACCGCATCTACGTGCTGCAAGCCGGGAAAGTCGTACAAAGCGGTTCCTTCAGCGAACTCAAGGAGGTGGACGGGGTATTCAAGGAATTGATAAAAAGGCAAATCGCTTGATCCGAATATGGAGACGATAACTCGGCGGAAAAAATGCATGTTCGGCCAAGGCCCGCGAATATGGAGTAGATATCGATGAAGAAGCCTTTTGGCCTGGTTGATTCCCTCATATCGCGAGCTGGCGGCGACTACGAATTCCGGGAACGTCTTCTCGCCAAGCCCAAAGAGACCATCGAAGCGGAATTTGGCGTGTCGATGGCCGAAGACCATGAGATTCACGTACACGAAGAAACCTATACCACGACGCACCTCGTCCTTCCGCCGCGCAGCAAATTCACCGAGGCCGAACGGGAGGAGGCGAAAACCGGCGCGGAATCGCTCGAGTTTCTTCGCAAAACGATGCACGACCCCGCGCCGCCCCTTCGTCCGCCAAAACTTCAAGGGGAGAGAACCCCGAAGAACGCCGCGACCACCGGGGCGCTGGCGAAAGCGGGTGGAGAAAGCATCCGCCGCGGTCTTGGTTTCCTGGAATCCACGATAGACGAGAACGGAGCCTGGCATTGTATCCGGTTCAACTTGGGCGATCCGGATATACCGAGGCATTTCGAAAGACCTCCCTTTATTTCGGCTTTCTGCGCCCTGGCTCTCGAATGTTGCGAGGAAGCGCGCGCCAGGGCCATATGCGCTGCGACAAGGGCGTATCTCGTCGACACTATCGAATATCCCGGATTGTGGCGCTATTATCGCCACCTGCCCCAGGATCTCGACAGCACCGCACTGTGTTCACTCGTGATTGGAGGCCACCTCTGGATTTTACTGGGGAGGAACGTTCCGCAGATACTGGCGAATCGCGACGAGGAAGGCCGCTTCATGACCTGGGTTCTCGAAGACGACGAACCCGATGTGGTATCGCGCTTTCGTATCGAAGCCGACCCTGTAGTCAATGCGAACGTCATTGCCTATCTCGGCGACTGTCCAGAAACCAGGGATGCCCAAAGGTGGCTGGAAGCCTTGATAACCGAAGGCAATCTCGAGGGATCGTCGAAATGGTATCCCGACGAGGTCGCGATCTGCTATGCGACCGCCCGCGCCATGATTCGCGCACGGCCCGCTCTCGACCGGCTGCGCCCGATACTAGCGGAGCGCATCCTGGGCTTGCGGGACGAGGAAGGGGAATTCGGCAACATCCTCCAAACGGCTCAGGCCGTCTCGGCGCTCCATCATGTTGGACGCCTCGACGGCGTCGACGCGAAACGCGAGGTGGAGAGGTTCACGGGTTCGCAGCGTGAGGACGGTAGCTGGCCGGAGCTTCTCGCGTTTGGCGACCAAACGTTGAAGTGGGGTACGGTAGGGCGGATAGGACATGGCTCAGAATCCGTGACCACGGCGTTTTGTATCGAAGCTCTCGAACGTCTCCTCGCAATCTTGCGGACCTGAAATTCCTTGCAGGTTCAGGTATTCGGGGATAAAATATCGTCCGGCCTGAGGGTTCAAATCTGTTTACTGTAAAGGAGCTGACATGCCACAAAGTCCCGTAGCAAGTGGTGGCTCCGGTCTAGGCGACGCCGAAGCCGTTCAGCGTATCGAGCCGTCCATTCTGACCGCTCTTCCGCATTATCTGCCATTGGTCGTTTTTCCGCTGATTCTTCTCGGCGCGTACAATGGAGGCTGGTGGTTGCTGCCGCCGCTCGTTTTTATGAGTGTTGCGGGGTCGCTTGATAAGGTGCTGGGTCGGGACGGACAAAACATGGACCCGGCGAATACGTCGGAGCACCGCCTGTTCTGGCACAATCTGCCGGTCTGGTCGTGGTCGTTTCTGTGGCCGCCGACGCTCATTTTCGGTATGTGGCAAATCCTGGCGGCGGATCAATTCTCCATCTGGGAAGGCGTGCTCCTGGCGATCATCCTGACGATGGAAGCGCAAGCCGTATTCGTAGTCGGCCACGAAATGATTCACCGGCGCACGACCTGGGAACGCCGGGTGGGCGAATTCCTGCTCGCCACCGTCTCCTATCCGCAATACGCCACGGAGCACGTCTATATTCACCATGCCCTGGTCGGCACGCCGTATGACGTCGGGTCCGCTCCGAAGGGGGAAAGTTTCTGGAGATATCTACCCAAGGAAGTTGTCAGCAACCTCGTCCATTCCTGGGAAGTCGCAAGAGAACGCTTGGCGCGGCGGCGTTTGCCCGTGTGGCATTACGACAATCCGTTCTGGCGCTACGTCGTCGGCGTCGCGTTCTGGTACGGACTGGTTTACTGGATGGGCGGGATCTGGGCCGTTCCCGTCTTCGTCTTCCTCGGTCTGTCCTGCGTCTTTTCGATGAAGATGAGCAACTACTTTCAACACTACGGCCTGCGCCGGGTCCGTCTGGACAACGGTCGCTGGGAAAAGGCGATGCCGCGCCATTCCTGGAGCGCGGACTGGAAGTTCAGCAACTGGATGTTTTTCAATATGCAGCGCCATGCGGATCATCATGCGGTGGCGTCGCGCCAGTATCCGCTGCTGCAGGTCAGCGGCCTCGATGAGTCGCCGGAGTTGCCGGGAACCTACGCCGACATGATGAACATCGTGCTGCGGCCCAAGCGCTGGTTCGAGAAGATGGACCCGCTGGTGGACCAATGGCGCGAACATTTCTATCCGGAGGTTGACGACTGGGGCCCCTACGACAGCCCGATTGCCGCGGCGCGGCCCGACGCCTTTGACGCGATACTCGAAATCTTCGGCGCCGCCCCGAGGCTTGCCAAACGGGTTGAGCGGAACCCGGAACTTCTGGACAACCTGCAAGACCAGGAATTCCTCGACCTCGACCTGCCGAAGGGGTTCGGGCCGGATGATGAATACGAATCGATTGCGCGGCGCGGGCTTGCGAGAGTCTACTGGACTTACGAAATGGACGTTCAGGAATTGAAGGGTCTGGTCGCCGAACTGCCGGTGGCCGATGCGAGGGAGACCGCTGAAATCGTGCGAAACTGGTCGAACGACAAGGCGTTTCAGATCGGTATGCACGTGATGCGCGGAAACCTGTTGCCAGCGGAAGCGAGAACGGCGCTGTCGAATCTCGCCGAAGCATCGGTTGCGACCGTGCTCGCCTCCGTGGTCGCGGATTATGTCGACCGGTTCGGAATGCTGAGTGTGGGTGGAGTCGCTGCCGTTTTCCTGGGCGATCTGGCCAGCCGGGAAGCTTATCCCGGTGTTGGAATCGATATGCTGCTCGTCCATGACGGTCTGCGGTCCGGCAAAAACGAACAAGTGTGCCAAAGTTTCCGAGATGCCCTGACCGACCTGGCGCAGGACAGCCTGTTGTTCTCTCCGGTCCCGCCCGGCTCGAATTCCATTCTTGAGTTGCCGCTTTCCGAACTGGCCGAACATTATGGAGATTCGACTTCAGGCGAAGTGCCCGCCCTCACCAGGGCGCGTTGCGTGTTCGAGTATGGCGGTTCCGATATCGAAGGTCGCTTCGATGAGGCGCGGCGCCGGGTACTGGCCGAATGCAGGGCGAACGAGTCTTTGCTCGCCCGGTTGAGCGAGCGGACGGAAGACCCTGCCGAAACAGGCGTGTCCGCATACGCCCGGATGCGCGGCGGGCTGAACGATGTCGAGAAGGTCGCGCGTTACCTGCAGTTGGTGCGCGCCGGAAGCGACTTCGACGATCCGGCGCCGACCGCCGCGGCGGTGTTCGAAGCCGCAGGCGCCGAGCCGCTGGCGCAAGCCGCGGCCATGTGGCGGGATTTACAGGGCGTCATGCGCCTTGTCGGCGAGGAAGGGTTCGACGCGACGGCGGCAGGGCCGAAGGTCAAATCTCTTGTTGCGAACGCTTGCGGTCAGGAGGATTTCGATGCGCTGGCGTCGGCGGTCGCCGAAACCGCATCCAGCGCCGCCGCCCGCATCGATACGCTCGTTTCGCGTGCATGAAGGCGCCGATTGAGCAGACGCGGAATTCCCGCAAGACGTCGCAGACGAAAATGAATCCAAGACGCGGGATATTGACGAAAACGACCCCAGCGGACGAAGGCCTCGTCGAGTTCCCCGCGCTTACCCCGCACCTGCAGTTCCACGAAATTGACGAGCAGCAGACGCTGCTGGTTTCCGAGTCGTTCGATACCCTGCTGCACGGCGGCCTGTATTGCGACCTGCTACCGCTTCTGGGCGACCGGCGCCCGCTTGCCGGGATTGTCGCCGCCCTCGATGGCCGCCATGCCGCCGCTAACGTTCATGCGGCGGTTGTTTCACTCTCCGACAGGGGCTACGTCGTCTCCGCCGATCATGGCATGGACCGACCTCGTGCGGCCTATTGGACCTCGCTCGGCGCATCGCCCCGCTGGGTCGAAGGGCGGCTGGCGGAATCGCGCATCGCGGTCGAAGGTGACGACGGCCGCCTCGTCCGGCATCTGGAAGAGAGCGGCGTCTGTGTGGCGGCCTGCGATCCACGGCTCACCGTTATCGTCTGCGACGATTATCTCGAAGCACGGTTTGAAGACGTGAATCGGCGCCGCCTCGAGGCGAGAGCGCCGTGGACGCTGGTGCGGCCGCACGGCATGGAGGCGCTGTTCGGCCCCGTCTTCCGCGCGGATAGACAAGGACCCTGCTGGGAATGTCTGGTTCACCGCCTGCGCAGTCATAAGGAGGTCCACAATTTCCTGCGTAGCGTTGCCGGAGAGGAAGCCGCCTTCAAGCCGTTTGCGGCGGAGCCGACGGCGCTCGAAGCCTTGTACGGGCTGATAGCGGCCGAAATCGTCAAATGGCTGGTGCTGGAAGAGGCGGCCCCGATTCACGAGAGGGCAATAGCGATGAACCTCGGCTCGTTCACAAGTTCGCAGCACGCAGTGACGCGCCGCCCGCAGTGCCCGGCCTGTGGCGACGAGGCGTTGTACCGGCCGGACCGGCAGCCTGCGCCGCTGCGCCTGAAATCGAGTCCCAAAACCCATCGCAACAGCGGTGGTGCGCGGGCCGTGACGCCGGAAGCCACCCTGACGAAATACCGCCACTTGGTGAGCCCGATCAGCGGGGTCGTCACCTGGCTGACGCGCACTACCGACGAGAGCGATTCCTGGCTGCACGTCTATTGGGCCGGAAGCAATCCCGCCACGAGAAGCCGGAGCCTGAGTTCGCTCAGGCGCAGCCTGCGCAGCAAGAGCGCCGGCAAGGGCAGCACGCGGGAACAATCCGAGGCCAGCGCCCTATGCGAGGCGCTAGAGCGTTATTCGGGCGCATATTGCGGAGACGAGATACGCATCCGCAAGCGATTCGTCGACTTCGCCGCAGAAGACGAGGCTATCCATCCCAACGATGCGCAGCTTTTCAGCGAGGGTCAGCTTGACGACGCGGAGAGGATCAACGCGAAAGGCCACCCGTACAACATCGTCCCGCCGCGTCTCGAGCCCGATGCCGCAATCGACTGGACGCCCGTGTGGTCGTTCACGCAGCGGCGGCATCGCTATCTGCCGACGTCGATGCTCTACAGCATGTCTGCCGAACAGCGCGGAGATGCCGAACTGATTGCCGACTCGAACGGCTGCGCCGCAGGGAACATCCTGGAGGAGGCCATCCTGCAAGGCTTCTATGAACTGGTCGAGCGCGATGCGTTCGCCATCTGGTGGTATAACGGGCTGAGAGCGCCCGGGGTCGATCTCTCCAGTTTTGATGATGAATTCCTGGCATCGGCCGCGGATTATTATGGTCGCTACGAGCGGGAAGTGTGGATGCTCGACGTTACTTCCGACATTGGTATCCCTTCGTTCGTTGCGCTCTCGCGCAGACCGGACGCGGAAACCGAGGACATCATATACGGCGCAGGCGCTCATGCCGACCCGCGACTGGCGGCCCTGCGCGCGATTTGCGAGTTGAACCAATGTCTTACCTGGCTGCCGCGTCCCGGAAGGGGCGACGGCCGGCCGATGATCGACGATCCCTTGGCGCTCACGTGGTGGAAGACAGCTCGAATCGCCGATTGTTCCTGGCTGGCGTCGGCGCCGGACGCGCCGCTCAAGCAAGGCTCACAGTATCCGGTGATCGAATCCGCGGACACGCTTGAGGATGTGGAACATTGCCGATCGTTGGTGGAAGCCAGGGGCATGGAGTTCCTCGTGCTGGACCAGACCCGGCCGGACATCGGTATGCCGGTTGCGCGGGTCATCGTACCGGGCATGCGTCATTTTTGGCCAAGATTCGCGCCCGGGCGCCTGTACGACGTTCCTGTCGGCATGGGCCGCCTGAAGCGCTCCCTGGCCGAAGCCGATTTGAATCCCGCACCCGTGATCGCGTAAGGAGGCAATATGGATATCGACGAAGCAGTCGCGCTTACCCAGGACCGCCTCGTCCAAGAAGGCGGCACCATGGCTGAATTGCTCGGGCAATTTCGAAGCAGAATTTCTCCGACTCTTATCGGAGAGCGGGAGTGGGGGCGCATACTGGAACGTGCGAGCCGACTTCCCATTACCATGGGCGCCCAGCCGTTCGGCTTCGAACTGCCTCTGCATGACAGTCGGCCGGCGGCGGATTTCGGCGTCTCGCTGGCGAGCGGAAACCGGTCAGGCGATTTTTTCGAGGAGCGGGCGCGGACCGACGAGGCGGATAAAACTGCGAGAGCGGTCAGGCGGCTGTTCAGGGAAATGGAAGCCCAGGACTCGCCTCTGCGAGAGATTGTGGGACGTAAATTGATGCTGGAATATGACATAGATTCGGCGCCGGGAAGTAAAGATTCGCTGCCGGGAATGTTCCTGCGGCCCAACGAACGCACGTTATCCGGTGGCGACGGCCTCCAGACCGATGTCGGAGTCGTGGTTGACGCCCTCGTTTCCTGCGTCGGCTGGGAAAAGATAGCCGCTGAACGGAAAAACGCCGAACGGGTTTACCTGGCGCAGCCGGAAGACACGCGCCTGGATTCTTTCGGGATATTCCCCTCTCGCGAACGCACAATCCGCCTGGCGATCATGGGCTTCAAATCACAGGGGGATATTTGTTCCTATCTCGAGAACATTGGCTGGCCGGGTCGGCTCTCGGCCGTAGACGCTTTGATTTCACGCTTCAAGGAACGCGCGGATATTGTGAGAACCGGAGCGAATGTTGACGTGCAGGCGGACGGTGTCGGTCCGACGCTCGGCCTGACGCTCATCGTCAAGCAGAGATATACGAAAGATTCACGTTACTGGCTCGACGGCCTGACCGATTGGGACCCCTTTCTCGACGCCCTGAGCCATGAGGACTTTGTCGTTCCGGAAAAGATTGAGGCGCTTGCCGATTGGGTTTCGAAACCGACGACTCTGTTCGCCAGGACCGGGCAGTTTCTCATGTTGCGCGGCATTCACCACATAAAACTGGTCATTTCCGGAAATCGGCTCAGGCAAGCCAAGGCCTATGTTTACATGGTGCTTTCCGGAGCGGTCTCCACATAATCCGGTCTCAAGCGGGCATAAACAAACCCTCGCCCCGGTAGGGACGAGGAGTTGTTTTTGTTTGCACTATGCGGGTCCAAATTGTTCCGCGTCTTTGACCCCGCTAATCTCGGGCTGTCGGGTTTACCAGCAGCAGCAGAGACCGGCCGAGATGGCTTCGAGTTGCTCCTCGGTGATATTCGGATCAGGGGGCAACGCCAGATGCACCGTCTGCATGTCGCTCTCATGGACCATGATATTCATCGAATCGGGGATCGTAATACCCAATTCCTGACTGATGGTCGACTTCGGGTCTGCGAGCAACTGTTGCCTGAAATCCGCGTCCAGGGCGGACTTATCTACAATCTGCTTCAACATTTCATCGCCGCTTCTCATTACTATACCCCTTTAAATTGTTAGATGCTCACAACCAAACTAATTAGGCTTCAATTCTCATTTTATTCTTTTGGAATTCACAATGTCAATTTATTTTGTTCATAATTTAGATTATTTTTTGCATATAAAATATTGATATTACTATAGGGCCTTTTGCAAAACCCCATTGGAGCAGGGGATAAGTTTCGAGGTTGAGTGAAGGTTGGAGGGATTCAAGTGGACAAGGGGGCGTTCCCTGCTATGTTGTGGTTATGAGCCCTACAACATCCTGAAGCGGAGGGAACGCCCCATGTCCTTGGTATCGAGTTTAACCGACATCTGGAAGCGGTTTCAAGGTGGATTGTTTCCCAGGCTGGCCGAAGAGGTCGGCGAACTGCAAACGAAGCACAGGCGGCTGGTAGCCGTTCTCGACGTGGTTGCGGTGGAGGGCTTCGTCGGTGTGCGTAGCGGCGGGAGCGGTCGTCCGGCAGAAGACCGTGGGGCGCTGGCGCGCGCGTTCATCGCCAAGGCCGTATGGGACTTTCCGACCACGCGGGACTTGATGGACCGCGTCGCGTGTGACCCTGTGCTGCGGCGTCTGTGTGGCTGGTCGCGTGTGGGCGAGATACCGAGCGAATCGACGTTTTCGCGCGCCTTTGGAGAGTTCGCGCGGAGCAGGCTGCCCGAGCGGATGCACGAGGCCGTGGTCAAGGCGGCGTTTGAGGAGACGATTGTCGGTCACATCTCACGCGATTCGACCGCTATTGACGCTCGTGAGAAGCCCGAACCCAAAGACGAGAAGGCGAAACGGCCGAGCCGGCTGCAGCGGCAGTTGCGCATGGACCGCGACACGATGCTGGATGAGTTGCCGACGGCCCCGACGGTTGGCGTGAGGAAAAACGCGAAGGGTTTTCTTGAGACCTGGAGGGGTTACAAGCTGCATGTGGACGCCGCCGACTCCGGGGTCCCCATCAGCTGCCTGTTGACCTCGGCCTCCTTGCATGACAGCCAGGCGGCCATCCCCCTAGCGACCCTGAGCACGGAACGGGTGACATACCTCTATGAACTGATGGATGCGGCCTGCGACAGCAAAGAGATCGGCCGGCACAGCTACCTCTCAGGTCATGTTCCGATCATCGACGTCAACACCCACCGGGACAAGGAGCGTAAGAAGGAACGTGCCAGGGAGGCTCGCGCCCGGCGCTGCGCCGGATACAGCGACCCCCGAAGAGTGCGCTACAACGAACGCTCCACAGTCGAACGTGTGAACAGCCGAATCAAGGATTCCTATGGCGGGCGCCACGTCCGCGTGCGGGGCCATGAGAAGGTCTTCTGCCACCTGATGTTCGGCGTCCTCGCCCTCACCCTCGATCAGCTCATGCGCCTGACGCTCTGAACCCGCACCGGCCCCATGGAACGACCTCGCATCCCGTCACATAGCCTGAGCGGCGCGATGAAGCCTGCCCGGACGAACCCGGTTCGCCTGTTCTCTGGCCTCCGCTCCTACCGCTCACCGCGAAACGCCCAATTCTCCAAACACATGCTGCGTTCCTCAAGCCCACTTGGCCTCCTGCGCAATATCTCACAATCCTCCTTGAGGTTTTTGCAAGAAGCTCTTAATAAAATAAATAGCTTAGTTGTTTCTTCTTATACCATTACATCAACTCCAGATAAATTCGCTACATATCCTCGGCATCGGCGGGCACGGGATTCGTCGCCACTGTGGCGCTGGTGGTCGCCTCGTGCGCCATGCGATCGAGATATTCCTCCTTGGCGCCGAAGGCCGCGAGCGATTAGGGTATTTCGATATAATCCACCAGAGCGCGGACGCACTCGAGTGAGTTCCGTGAGTATTACACTTCTGGATGGATACCGCTCCGCCCTCATCACAGCAGCAGTTACTGGCCCATCTCGCTCCTCCCGCAGGGAGGCAGACCATGTCAACTCGCCCTAGTGTGATGGCGCCGGGAGGGCACGTCCACTCCATCGCTTACCGGAGAGCTTCCTGTTTCCGTCCTAAGCCGAGGAATGGAGACAGGGACGCGCTTCGGCTTTGCTGACAGGCGGTGTGCGAGGATGCGGGGCTGGGTAGATAGCGGCTCCGTGATCTCCGCCACACCATGGCCAGCCTCGACGTCATGTCGGGCGAAAACCTGCCGCTTGTCGGAAAACTCCTCGGCACAGGCGGTGCCGGACCACGGCGGGATATGCGCATCTTGCAGATGACCATCTCATTGAGGCCGCGGAGAAGGTCGGAGGCCTGATCGCGCGGGCGATGTCGGGGGAGGTATAAGCGGAATCTGCTGGCTCAAAGCCACGACAATCTCTCCCGCCCGGTGAATCGATTCTTCAATGGGGAGTGGGAACCGATACCACCAGGCGAGGAGAGAAAGTCGTGGTCATTGTATGGATAATCGGACAGTTCCCGACTCAAGAATCTTGTATAGCCCATCCGGAGTTGATTCGGTTAGATTATCGTTATATATACTTTTCACAACGTGAACCGCAAGCAACCGCAGTATTCGTCGAATGATTTCTGCAAAGAACCCGAGAAAATATTTCCGCCCCGCCAACAAGTGAGATAAAGAGTACTCACCATCTATCGTTAACAGTTCAATATGGACATCCAGAGTTCAAGGAACTCATTGAGGCTATTGCCCCGCTTAAGGGAGCTTCGGTGAAACGGGAAAACGATCTTCCAGAACTGATAAATGTACAAGAGCCGGTATATAGCGAACCCGGAGTAGTTGCTTTGAGAAAATACCAGGCATTAATAGTGGAGATATTCCATCTGAAATGAAGAATATGAAAAAGCTGATATCAACACCCTACGTTTTCATCCTGATATTCCTGGTGTTCCTGGCAGCCGCCTGCGGAGGGGAAGGCGGCGCCGCAAGAGTCTCGGCCCCGGAACCTGCACCGATGCCACCGTCAACTCACACTTCGCAAAACCCACCGGCCCCGATATGGGACGTTTGGGGTTTGGGAGCCATACATCACATCGGAGCGAGCTTCGGTGCGCCTGCTGAAAACCTCCGGTACACCAGCACGGAAAGCGGCATACGGTTTTATGAAGGCCGAGTTGCCGACGGAGAAAGCGCCGCCGACATCGTCACCTATATGCGGGAGATGACCACAGATGCGGGATATCTCGCCACGTTCGAGAATCCCCCGACGGTGAGTGTCGCAGAAGGAACTGATGAGAAGTTCACCACGGCCACAATACACGCGGTGCGAATCGTCAACTCAATCTTACCCTACAACAAGCAGATCGTCTTCGGAGAGTCTAATGCCCCGAAAACAAGAGACGCCAGAGACGTGCCGTTCGGAAATATCCATATCGAGTTCCTTCCTCAAAACGAATGGCCGATAAGATATTTCTCATCGCCGTCGACCCTGGGAACTGCGCATGGCTCGACCCGGAATCATAAGGCCCATTCGTCGCAAATTCTGATCGACACGGGAGAAAACCACGAGATATTTATACCCGTCATCGTACACGAACTGCTGCACGCACTTGGAATGTGGGGACACTCGGACGCGGATCGCTTCCCGCTCTCCATCATGAACGCGCAAACCAACGCCCTTATCCCGCTTCTGGGAACATTGTTGCTGATGGAGATCGACAAGGATGCGGTACTCGCGGCCTACGCCAGATTCGAACCGGGCACGCCTGAAAGTGAAATCACCGCTGAAAACCTCGGTCCATGGGAAAGCGTCTCTTCCCATCTTCGGGGAGAGTTCGACGTGGCAGGAGACACGGTCTCCTTCGGCGTCTCCAAGAGAAACGGCATGGCTCACCCATGGGTTCACGGCCCGAAACCGGCCGGGAACCTGAGCGACAACCGCCTCCTGAAGGAATCAGCCACGTGGGAGGGATCGCTTCTGGGCTTCGCGTCGTCGGGGCGGAAGGTGACCGGCGCCGCCCGCCTCGACGTGAGACTCGCCGATCTCTCTTCGGGGGAGCTTTTCTTCACTGATCTTGAATACGGCAATACCCAAACCTGGGGAGACGGGGACCTTGAATATACCGTCCACATCTTGAGCAACACCTTCCACAACTGGGGACACGAGAGCAAGGACGAAGGTGACATCACCGGCGCATTTTTCGGCAGAAACCATGAGGGAATGGGTGGCGTTCTCAGGCGCCGGGACCTCACAGGCGCATTCGGGGGTAACCGATGATGAGAAAAACGATCCGCTGCATCATGGCGTTCGCTCTGGCGCTCCATGGTTTCGGCCTGCCCGCGAGTATCTCTGCCGAACCCCCGAAAACGCTCTCTTGTATCAAACTCGAAACGCTCATCGAGGCGAACGAACAGGATTTCACCGCGTTCCGGAAAAGGAACAGGTCCGATGAAGAAGGCACAAATGCAGGTGAAGCAATACAACTTGGGGTGGTATTTCTCATCTTTGGTGTGGTCGGGCTCAGCATGAGCGGATGGGATGCTGGCACGCTTGAAGAATTCAACAGACTTCAGGAGAAAAACCGGCAACTACGCGATCAGGCATTCCGGGAAAACTGCAAAGTTCCGCCATCCATAGCGCCATGGAAAACGGTCTACGAGATTTTCAACCCGCCATATGAACCGGACCAACTCGAAGACAACCCATGATGTGGAGCGATTGCCTTGCGTAATGAACTTCTGTGACCGTTTTCAAGCGTAAAAAAAAATTAAGATATCAAAGACTGGCGAAATTTCTGGCCCTCTGAAAGCCCGTCGAACTTCATACAATGAGCGCAGAATCTCCAAAGAGAAAAACGGTGAACACGGCAAGGGTAGCCAAATTTCCCGTCACCTTAGGTCAACTCCAAGCTAACGCTGTAAAATGGATAGCATAAACTCATTATGGAGACCCATCCCGCAAATTTAAAAGATTCCGTCCCATTGATTTCTCGTTCTCCTCCTGAAGTCGATTGTCCGGGTTGATGTCCTGCTCATTTGCGATCTTCTCCATAGTCGCGGGTGAGTGTGCACGAGGGATAATTCGAACATCCCCAAAAACGACCATATTGACCGGTCTTCATCTGCAGCCAGCCTCCGCAATCGGGGCAGGCCTCAATGGATTGATCGCAATCTCGGCAGCGGAATGCTTTGCCTTCCTTGACGAGCAATCCCTTCCCGCAAACCGGACAAGGACTCTGCGTATGTTCGCAATAAGGGAAGTTCGAACAACCATAGAAATCACCGCCGTTCCTTTTTCTTACGCGGTGCACAAGACGCCCCTTGATGCATACGGGACAGTGAACGTCGTCTTCCGGCGCACGACCGAAGACGGTGACCTCGTATCGGCCCTCGAGCAGTTCCGTTACGAAGGGAGAAATCGGACCACCCTCGGCAAGTAGAAATACGCGGCGCCTCGCACGGGTAAGGGCGACGTAGAACAGACGCCGCTCCTCCGCGTTTGGATAGTCTTCGGGCGCCGCGAGGACCAGATCGAACAGCGCGTCGTCGTCGTTTTCGGATGGAAAACCGTGCTTTCCTGCACACAGGCCGAGCACCACGACATAATCCGCCTCGAGACCCTTGGATCGGTGTGCAGTCTTATAGGAAATCGAGAGACCGGGGTACTTTTTGGTGAGTGTGGACAAGTTTTTCGGTCGCGTGTGATTGTAGCGGCCGAGCAATAGCACGCTCGATTTCCCCTCGAAACCACTGGCCTCTTCGGCAATTCTGTCGAGCGTCTCGTTTAACTGGGAAAGCCGCTGCTCACTGGGAAGACCGACATGGACACAAGGGCTATCCGCCCGATGCGGTGAAGCAACCGTCTTTGAAATCTGCGCAGGGTTGCGCAGGATGAATTCGGTAGAGACCGAGGCGATGCGGTCGTCACATCGAAAAGTTGTTCCCAGATCCATACGTTCGTAGTCACCAAAATGCTCTTTGAATTTCCGCATGATCCCGATGTCAGAGCCGGCGAAGCGGTATATCGCCTGCCAGTCGTCACCGACGGCGAACAGCCGGGCGCCCGGCGACTTCTCCAGGAGCGCCTTGAGCAATCTCGCCCGGCCCGGCGAAATGTCCTGGAACTCGTCGACGAGGATACATGCGAATGGGCTCTGATAGCGTCCGGCCTCGATATGGTCGGTCGCCCTGGAGATCATGTCGTGAAAATCGATCTGCCCCGAGCCGGAGAGTTTTTCCTCGTAGCGCCCAAAGACCGGCCGGAACAAGGCGAGGAAGATTTCGGCCCGCAGAGGAGCCCTGTGATCTGCGGCCTGTCGGGCCACTTCAGGAAAAGTAAGCCTCGCGCCTTTGAAATGCTTGAGAAAGGTCGCCAGCAGGCGAATGAACGGGTCAATCCGTTTCTCCCCGTTCAGCACAGTGAAGAACTCTTCACGGGGTATGGGAGACAGGTTTACACCACGAGCGCGCAATTTCTCGGCCAGGTTCTCGGTCAATTTGCCGGCGGTATGCTCATGGCTGAAAGTTTCAATCAGGGTGGTTCCGTATTCGGCATGTGTCCGACGTTTCCACTCCATCTCTTCCTTATATTTTATCCTCGGGACGTGCGGCGCGGTATTTCCCAAAATGTCCAGTCCGAAGTGCTCGATGTAGAGTCCGGCTTCGTTCAGATAGAAATCCGGTTTGTATGGGCCCTTTTCGGGCGTGGCGGTCTCATGCTCATAAATGCGTTCGTATTCGTAGGGCACGCCGTTTAGATAGAGAAAGTTGGCGATCTCGCATTCCTCGTAGCTCCGGACCCTCTCGCCCTTGAGCGATATTATTTCGTGCCGCCGGATATATTCCCAATATTCACCCCAACAACTGAATTCATGCTCACTCCGGTAGAGTGCGAACTGTGACTGAAACCACTTAAGCAAAGAAGCAAAGAACTTTCGTTCTTCTGTCAGTTCGTTGACGATGTCCTTGAGCAGATTGAACAGTGCGTTTTCGTTTTCTGCCTCCTTGGCCAATGCAGGTCGCCTGCCTTCGGCCTCACCTATGATCGCCATGCCCAGACTGTGGAAAGTCCTGACGGTCATCCCGTCAGCAACTTCATTTCCGAGACGCTTTCGAACCCTTTCTTCCATTTCTTTCTGGGCGTCTTTCGCAAACGCCAGGAGCAGCAATTCCGACGCGTACAGGTACTTCCTGTGGAGAAGCCAGCCGGCCTTGGCAACGATCACCGAGGTCTTGCCGCTGCCGGCCGCAGCGACTACCAGGTTCCGGTCCTCATCCACCACGATCGCCCGGCGCTGCTCTTCGGTAAGCGGCCGGGCCTCAATCCGGTCGAAGAATCTTCGTGACCTCTTTAATTCTCTCTCGACGAAGGTGTTGTTCACTTCCGCCCGCAGACGCCCCGGGTCTTCTAGAAATTCCTGTATCGACTTCAGTACCTGGAAATCCGGGGCATTTGGCAACGACTTCGGCCAACGTTCCACAAATTGCTTCACCGCTTTCTCTGCATCTTGTCTCAGATCGCGGAATATGCTGATCGCTTGGTACTCTGAGGGACTTGCGAGCTGCTTCATGCGCTTATGCACCGAATGGAGCGTTTCGATCTCCGTCGCCAACTTCTGGCGCCACCAGTGAACCCTGGCGGTTTCTTCCGCCTTTAAAAGCTCCGGGTCTTCCAGAAAGTATTCTACCTTCTTCAGTAGCTGGGTTTCCGGGGCACTCGGCAATGACTTCGGCCAGCGCTCCGCGAATTGGTTCACCGCCTTTTCCGTATCGCGTCTCAACTTAAGGAAAACGCTCGCCATGTGCTCCGGCGGATTCGCCATGTGCTCCAGAGTATTCAAGTATCGACGGAGCTCCGCGACCTCCGTCTCCAGTGTCCGGCGCCAATAAGATATCCTGGCGTTCTCAAGCACTTCGGTGAACTCCCTGGAGCCGTCCCGCGACAGTCCCGACACGGTAGCGATTCCTGCGGTGTGATAAAAGTGTATGCGGCTCCAGTACTGTCCGGTTTCGACCTGAACCGACGAGATGTCCTCGATTGGAATTTCCGTGTATCCGGACCCATGCATCAGGTTCAGGGAGTTCACATTCACGAAAGCCGCCTTGGCGTCTTTAGGCCGCAGGATCGCGTACAAGAGCGACGCCAGGCCTCTTCGTTCGACCCTGAAACGTAATGCCGTTTCCGAGACCTCCAGGGACCGTGTCTCCTTCTCGCCACTTCCTTGAGATCCGGTATCCGCCTTTTTGTTCATTACCATTATTTCTTTCGAGCGCATCGCTTTGTTCCGGGCGCAACGCAGAGCAAATGCACGGGGCATATCCGATTGTTGATAAACTCACGAACAACGGGCGAATTTACAGAAGAACCCCTTATGGGGCAACAAACTTTGCATATTCCAGATGAGTCTACGGTGTGACTTGTTTTTCTGGAGAGTCATCGTGTTCTGCAGATTGAGCACTGACATCCTCGTCGACATGGCCGGCAGCCTCAGTGTTCACGTCCAAGATGTCGCCATTCTGGAAACGTGGCCAGTCGCTGCCACCGCTGTCACAGGTTCCACCACGGTCCTTGGTACGGGCAGTGCCTCAGGCCACGCGAGTGGCGCGGGCGCATCCGTTCAAGCGCCGCTCGGGCTAATCGCCTGATACAAGACGACTTCCTTTACCCGGTCGTCTTGGGACGAGGAAGCAGTATCGGGACGCCCTTCGGCGCTTCGTTCAGCACACCCCATGCGTTCACGCCGGGCCTTCGTCCTGCGGGCCGCAGCAATGAGGTCTTCGAGCTCTTTCCCGCGCCCGGCGTCTAGCAATCGTCCCCGATCCAGGGTCGCCATCACGTAGACCATGCGGTAGACGGTTTCGATTAGGGCGGCATGACCGTGCGACAGGGTGGCTTCTGGAGGCTTGTCCAGCAGTTCCTCGGCGGCGGCCATCGCGCCGTTGCGAACGAGTTCACCCGCCGGGATGCCGTGCCGCGCGGCGGCCTGTACAACCAGATTCCACTCAGAACTTAAGAAGCGGATAGAATGTGGCCGGCGCGGGTCGCTCGGGTTTTCCGCTGACTTTTGCCTTTTTCGGACTGATTCGGGTCGTTTCGCGTCATCTTTTTCGCTTCCTCAGGACAAGATCGGGTGGCGATACGGACCGCATCGCTCGCCCTTTCCGGGTTCCGACGGCTTGGTTCGGGGCGAAAACCCGGGCTTTTCCGGGACCGTCTATCCTCGATTCAACGTCCCTTGTCGAGGGTCTTGCGGCCATCCGAGAGAGCATACTCCGCACAGGTGGCTACCTCGTCGTACCGAAAAAAGGCCGGAATCGGGAGCATACAAACGTAATACGGGCCGTAATACATTGTGTTACGAAACGCCACCAATTACTACCAAACTGGTATCCTTGCGCGACGTGCGCAGCCATGCGCCCTCGGGGATGAGAAAGATTGCGTATGCTATGAGCATACATGTTATCCGCCATGCGCCTGGCGCCCCGTGTCGTCCACAGGAGACGGGATAGCAACCAGGTCGTCGTATGCCGGAGCCTTGCAGCCCGCTGCGTTCCGGTGTGTAACCCGAAGCGCCGAAGGGCGTCAGATGGTCGAGTTCGTGAGAACAGACGATGGGGGAATCTTGCTGGTGAGAATGGCGAGCGGGAGCCGTCGCGGCGATTGAGCGTGAGGAGCAATGCGGGGAGATGTTCCTGCGGCAAGACCGGTGGAGTCTACATCGTTGCGGGCGCAAGTGACGCGAGCGTTTGTCGGCGAGACTCCACGGGTCGCACCACCTGTGTGGCGATGCGACCAGTGGAGTGTTCACGTCACGCTACTTTCTGGACGGGTATGCCGAGGGTTTTAGCCTTGTCGACGAGGTTGTCGGTGATGCCCGAACCGGGGAAGGCGATCACGCCCTTGGGCAGGAGTGCCAGGAGTTCGTCGTTGCGCCGGAATGGAGCGGCCCGTCCGTGGGCATCCCAATTCGGCTTGCAGACGACCTGGTGGACGCCGTTGCGCTCGGCCCATCCCGCCGCAATCTTCTCAGCACCGGGGCCGCCGCCGTGGACGAGGACGACGTCGGCGTATTTGGCCTTGAGGCGGTCGAGGTGCGCGATGATTTTACCCGCATCGTTCGCCTCCTTGCCACCCGCGACGGCGACGAGGGTTCCCTGGGGAAGATGAGCCGTGTTCTCGCGGTCCTTTCTGGCTCGCTGGAAGTCGCGCGCCTCGATGACGGCGGAGGTCAGCTTGCCGGTCTGCGAGACGTGTGATCCTCGCCTGGGCCGCCAGACCTCGCCGGTCTCGATGCGGTAGGCGTCGGCTGCCGTGTCACGCAACCCCTCGAAGGCGTCCCTGCGCTCCGTGAGGTTGTTGGCCCTGTCGGTCATGAGTTCGAGTTCGCGGGAGCGGATCTCGGAGCCGTCCTGCTCGCGCTGGAGTTCGCGGATGCCGGGGATGAGCTTGTCGGCGGCGCGGTCGAGGCGCTGTGTCTGGGCGTCGAGTGTGTTGACGAATCCCCACAGGAGGTTTCTTCGCTCATCCGCGAGTTGCGTGCCGTCGGGCGCAGCTTCCGCGAGTGCGCCGAAGGCCCTGATGACGGCGGCGGTTGCCTCGCCCTCGTCCCACACGGGCCGGTTGTCGAACTCATCAGGCCCGGGAGTCGCGCCGAACAGGGCGGCCTGCTCGCAGACCATGGCGGTGAAGGATTCATGCTGGGCATCGTTGTGATCGTTCTCGTACATGGTGCTCTCCTTGTTGTCGTGAGTCGCGGTGGCAGTCATCGTTCACTCCTTTTAGTGATTGCGTTTTCCAGCCGGTGGTCCGGTTGTCCTCAAGCGAGGGGATGGTTGAATTCGGGAAGAGCGTAGCCACGCTCGTTGCGCCCCACTTCCCTTGGCATCTCGTCGAGATATTTGGCTGCCCACTCGGCGGCGCGTGCGAGGACGTCACCGTGACACGGGAGTGGATGGCAGTGGCAGCCGAGTTCGCAGCCGTGGAGGTCGGCGAGTTCGTGGAGGTCCAGCTCCTCGCGCTGGATTTTTCCCACAGCCATCGCCGGTATTTCTCGATGACGGCGTCGCGGTCGCCGTCGGCGCCGACGCGGAAGGGATTTTCCCACTTCGTCGTGCGGTCGATCCTTACCAGCAGGCCGCTAGCGGGTTCATCGACATAGGTGTTCAGGTTCACCACGGTGGTTTCCATGCCTTTCTCCTTTCAGATAGTTAACGGATGCGCTTCTTGGCGTCCCATTTTCAGCACGTAAGGGCATCGGGTGACGTTTCCGATGCCCGTAGGCGGGCGAATCAAGGGCCTGTCATTTTCCGGGGGGTTCCCGAAAAACACGGTTCATCGTTTTTTGGGGGGTACCGGCAAATGATGGCCGCTTGCGGCCACCCTTTATTCGCTCGGCGTTCGTGCTAAAATGAGGACGCCAAGAGAGAGACAGTTGATTCGCCACCGGGACACAAGAGTTTTTAGTGTTTCACGATGAAGGCGAAGCTCATCGGGAAACATCCCTTCATGCTGCGGAAAGGGTCATTTCGGGCCGTTATTCGGCCCGAAATTCCCGCAGCGGGGGGTAGACTGAGCCACTGTCTTGAGCATGGAGTGGTCGCAGGCGCCTGCCGATCTTCCGTGAACACGGTTTACCGTTCACGGAACCGGAGATTCCTCGAGTGTTCCCGGTAGACGAGAGAGCCGGCAGAGCGGGAAAGGTGAGAGCCTCGTCCATGGCCGGGTGTTCATCCTTCTTCTCGGGCCAGGGGAGGCTTCCTCCAGGTCGATAGCAAAATGAAAGGGCCGACGCCGTAGCGCCGGCCCTTGTCGTGTTCAGAATGGAATTTCTTCGCCCGCGACGCCCACAGTGGCCACCACGTCAGCCGTCTCGGCGTGCGCGCCGTTACCGTTGCCGTTCACCTTGTCCAAGAACTGGACGCGCCCACCAGGTGCTACGAGGATCTCGGTCGAGAACCGGTCCGAGTCCTCCTCGTCCTTCTTCCAGCGCCTGGTCTGTAGCTTGCCCGCCACGTAGACCAGGCGGCCCTTCTTCGCGTGCTTTTCGAACATATCCACCAGCCCGGGCTGGAAGGTCACGACCCGGTGCCACTCGGTCTTGTCCACCCGGTCACCGCTCTGCTTGTCCACGTAGCCCTCGTCGGTGGCGATCGAGAGATTCGCGACTTGGAAGTTTGGAGGATTTCATGCGGGGCATGTTTTTTAATTCATATATTTACAATAGGTTACAGGATAGATAATTCTTTAGCCATTTGATTCGGAATGGAATCAACACTATATCAACACCACATGAAAGCCGTAGTTCCGGCACCGCCAGACGCCACCCGGCAGCCTGTGCGCGAGAATTTGACGGTGCCGCAGCACCGGCCGATTTCCGATCATGTACCTGCCCGGCCCCGGCAGGCAGCGTCTCCCTCTCGTGAGAGTGCCCTTCGCCCGGGTCTCGCTGCCGGACTTCCTCAAGTTTCCCCTGAACGCACCCGCATGTGCTCACGCATGTTCGCAAAGAGCACGACTGAGCGCAATCGTATCGCGGTCCGCAGATGCCGCTCTACGCCGCGAAAAGGCCGAGTCTGGCCGGGGAGGGGGCGAAGGGTCGTCCTGGAGAGGACGTTATAGGGAAATCGCATTCATCATCGACCGTCTTTTGGGATTCTGAACTGCCGGGCTTCGGCGTCCGCGTCTACCCCACGGGGAGCAGGTTCTATGTGGCGCAGACGCGCGCGCGGGGCCGGCCGGCGAAGCGGGTGACGCTGGGCCGTCACGGGGTGATCACGGCGGAAGAAGCGCGGAGGCGCGCTGCACACGTCATCGCGCAGGTCAAGTCGGGCGGGGAGCCCGCTGAGCTCGTGAGCAAGGCGAAAGGCCCGGCGGTGGGCGAGCTGGCTCAGGCATGGCTGGAGGAGCACGTCGCGGTGCGCTGGAAGCCCAGGACGGCCCGGATGTACCGGCTGATCGTGGAGAGACACATACTGCCCGCGCTCGGGAGGACGCCCGCGCTCGCAGTCGATCACGCGAAGACGGCGGACCTGCACCACGCTCTCCGGGCGACGCCGGTCATGGCGAACCATGTAATCGATACGCTCTCGCGCATCTGGAACGCGGCCGTGGACCGGGGCCGCCTGCCCGAGGGGGTTATCAATCCCTGCCGGCTCGTGGCGAGAAACCGCGAACGCAGGCGCGAGAGCTTCCTGAGCACGGAGGAGTTCCGCCGCCTCGGCCGCACGCTCACAGAAGCCGGTGTCCGCAAGGGCGTGTCCGTCCACGCCGTGGCCGCCATCAGGCTCCTCGTTCTGACCGGGTGCAGGAAGTCGGAGATCCTCTCGCTGCGCTGGGAGGACGTGGACCTCGAGGCGGGCGAACTCAAGCTCACGGATTCGAAGACCGGCCCGCGGTGCGTGTCGCTCTCGCCCGATGCGGCGGAAGTGCTGGCGAACGCGCCCCGGGTTGCGGGCAATCCATGGGTCATACCGAGCAAGGTCCCGGGAGAGCATATGCGCAACCTGAGCGACCCCTGGGAGATCATCCGTGAACGCGCCGGTCTCCGTGACGTGCGGCTCCATGACCTTCGTCATTCCTACGCCTCGCGCGCGCTTGCGCTGGGCGAATCCCTGCCCGCCATCGGGAAGCTGCTCGGCCACGCGCGGGTCGAAACCACGGCGCGCTACGCGCATCCCGCGCGCGATTCGGTGAGAGAGGCAGCCCTCGAGGTATCAGAGAGCATCGCGGCGGACGTGCTGAAGGGGTATCCCGGGGCGTCCTCTCCCTGAACCCGCTTCCGCCGTATTCTACCAGCGTGCGGTGAGGTCGACACCGACGCCGTGGTCGGTCGTATCGTCCGCCGCCTCTCGCCGCGTGGCCTTTACGGCGAGCGAGAGGTCGGGGGCGCCTGCAGCCTCGGGTTCGAGGCGCCAGCCCACGTCGTAGTCCCGCGCCCCGGCCGAGAAGCCCCAGGCGAGGAAGGGAGAACCCGTGAAGCGTCCGCCGAAGGCGGGCAGCCCCCAGGCAGCCTCCGCGCGCCAGCCGTCGCTCCGCCCGCCGGAGCGCTTCGCCAGCGGATCGGAGGCGAACAGCGCGTCGAGCCCGTCCGCGGCCGAACCGCCCAGGTCGCGCCGGAGCGCGAACGAAGCGCCCCGTTTGCTCCCGGGGTCCGGGTCATAGGTCAGCGAGGCCGATATCCCCCGGTCCTTCAGGTCCTCGTCCTCGTGCGCGAGCAGCGTGCGGCCCGATACGTCGAGCACGAGGCCGAGACGCTCGGCGGTGAGCGATACCCCGGCGCCCACCTCGACGCCGAAGCCCGTCTCCGCGCCGCCCCCGTCGTGGCGCACCCCGAATTCGACCCGAGGTGCAACGACGCCGACATCGAGCGTGAATTCACGGCTCCCCTCGATTCCCAGCCGAAGCCGGTTCACCTCGGAGCGCGAGGCCGAAAGCTCGCCGGTCTCATCTGAATCCGTGCGCGTCCACAGCGCGTCGGCGAGAAGGGCGAGTCCGAAGCCCCCGGGCTTCAAAAGGCCGCCCCTGAGTCCCGCCGCCGCCATGGACCACGTCGTGTCCGCGTCATAGCGGTCGCCCATGGCCGTCTCGAGCGTCACCTCGCCCGAACCGTAGCCGAGCGCGCCCCAGAGCTTCAGGCGTTCCGAGACCCGGAGCGAGGCATAGGGCACCGCCGCCGTCAGCGACGCCTCCACACTGCCGTCGCCTTCCCGCACGGCGCCGCTGCAAAGGACCCTCCGCATCCCGGCATCCAGAGGTTGGGGACAGCGCACGGAATCCGTACCGCTGCCTGCCCCGGAAACCGGTCCGTTGTCTGCATAGCCGCCTTCTCCGCTGCTATGCATCAGCGCCATGCCGACCAGCCAGTCGCCGCGCGCATAGTCCGCGCCCAGCATCGCCGTGGTCGCCTCGCCGTCGAGCGAGAAGCTGCCCTCCCGGCCGTCGAAGCTCGACTGCGCCGCCCGGCCCCAGAAGGCGAAGCTGCCGCCCGTGCCGTCCTTCTCCCCTGTCTGCGTGAAGCTGCTGCCGAGCAAAGCTTCGCGAGCCGTCATGGACCGGGACTGCGCGCCGCTTCCGCCGAAGCGATGCTGACCGAAGCCTAGAGAGCCGAAGCCATCAGGGCCGCTGCTGCCGAAGCCGCCATGACCGGCGCCGAAGGCGCGGGCGACCTCGGACTGCGATCCGGGATCGAAGTTGAGCGCCTGTCCGGAGATCGTGCCCTGCACCCCGGCAGTGCGCGAGGCCGCGATGCGCCTGGCAATGCCGTCCAGCGCCTGTTCCGCCGCCGCGCGCCCGAAACGCGCCAGCCACGCCGCTGGCATCGGGTCCGAGTTGGTGATCGTGCCCGTCGCCGAATGGTCGGCAATCCTGGCGCCGCCCTGCGCGTTCCACAGATACACGCGGAAGTGCTCCGCACCCTCATCGTGCTGGTCGTCCTTGATCGTGATCTCGATCTCCTTCCACGATTCTCCCTCGTAGAACGTCAGCGTCCCGTGCTTGTCCTCGAAATCTTCCCCCCGTTTGGCACCCCCCGCCCAGGTCAAGGTCTGGTAATCGACCGTCATGGGCCCCGCACCCGGTGGGACGGGAGAATCCAGCGTGACGTCGAAGCGGATCGATCCGTCAGACTCGTATGCCGTTGCATCCGCAATACTGAAAGCCGGAGCGACGGACAAGGGCGGTCCGTCATTGTCGCGAACACCGACCTCGGCGGAATAGAGCTCCTGGCCGGCTTCATAGCTCCCGTCGCTGGGGTTATCGACATGCACGGAAATCTTGCCGCCTACTTCCTCCGTGTCATCGTCAACCGTGTTCAAGGTCAAGGTTGCGATACTGTCCCCGTAATAGGCGGCCACCCGCGGGTTGGCGATACCGGGAATGGTCACCGTCTGCGGGCCCTCGTCGCTTTCGGCGAGATAGTCGCTCTCCGGGGTTCCGAGACTGTCGTCATACACTGTTACATTGACGACAAGGTCTTCCTCCGGCGCGGGCGCCGCCCTCAATTTGAAGGTGGCGCGCCGTCCTTCCTC
The DNA here is from genome assembly GCA_965213625.1 of bacterium. Taxonomy (GTDB): domain Bacteria; phylum UBA8248; class UBA8248; order UBA8248; family UBA8248; genus Bin107. Next base: position 3,509,919 of record CBDBZU010000004.1, on the reverse strand, counting down.
GACAGCGCCTTCCGCTGTGATCGTGACCACCGGCGTGCCGCGCGGCGCGTCCAGCGAATCGGGCAGGATGGTGCCTATGGCGCGACCATCGGCGATTTCCGCTCCCCATGCCCGGCTGATGACCAGTTCGAACGTCTCCGGATCCGGCTCATATTCGTCGTCATCGTAGATGTCGACATGAGTGAACGTTTCGGTCACACCCGGACGGAACCGTATCCAGCGGGCCGCCAGGTGGCCGGTCGCCCTGTAGTCGACATCGGGCGTCGCCGGGGTCACTCCGGGGCCCTCTTCCCGGGGACGGATCTGGAAATACACCGAGACCCAGTGGCTGGCCGGCTTGCTGAGCGTCACGGGGAATGCGAGCCTCCTCATGCCCCTATCGTCCCGTTCACCTTCCTTCACCTCGGCGTCGGCGACCGACACGGTCAGCTCGTTGCGGCCATGATCGTCATCATTGACCCGAAGCGTGGCCGACCTGGGCGAACCGGTCCGGTAATAGCCGTCCTCATCTGCAAGGATTGCGGCGGTGATGGTGCCGCCGGCTTCATCCGTCAGGTCGTCTTCGGTGGAGAGCTCCAGGGTTCCCGTGCCGTCGGCCGCGTAGACGGTGACATTCCTCTGTCCGAGCTCATCGGAAGGAACGAAGCTCCCGCCGGCGACCTCGGTCACCTTGAGGCGCACCGTCAGGTTGCGTTTGGGCGCCGGACGGGCCGTCAGCGAAAACCTTGCGGTATCGCCTTCGATAACGGCCGGGCCGGCGGCTATGGTGACCGTCGGCGTCGAGTCGGAAACCCTCGCCGTCGCTCTGGCCGGAGAGCCCGGCTCGTATCCGTAGCCGCTCTCGACGGTCGCGACGATGGCGCCGTCTGCTTCCGCCCTTTCATCGTGGATCGTATCGACGGAGAAGGTTTGGCGTCCGTCCGTGCCAACCGTGATGGTCTCCGCATAGGCGCCGCCCGGCAGGAAGCCGCCCTTCTCCGTGATGTTGACATTCACCACCAGGCTTTCCGGCGGTGCCGGATGGGCCGTCAGTGTGAAGCTTGCGGTGCCGCCTTCGACGATGTTCCCGGCGGCGCTGATCCGGACCTGAACGCTCTCGTCCCGAACCTGGACAGAGGCCCGGCCGGAGGAGGCCACGAGATAACCCGTGCCGGAACGCACCCTGGCGGTCAGTGAACCGTCGGGCTCCGACACCAGGTCGTTGTCCGTCTCTACATCGATTGTAGCCCTGCCCGTGGTGCCGATGGTCACGGTTCTCGTGCCGATCTCGCCCTGGCTCGCAAAGCTGCCGCTGTCGGTGATCTCCACCCGCACGTTCAACGGGGTTGCGGGCCGGGGGCTCGCGGTCAACTCGAAGCGGGCGGTGCCGCCCTCGACGATGGCGGAGGATAGGGCGCGGACGCCGATCCTGGGCGTCGGCGCGCCGCCGTCGGTCACGACAACGCGCGCGGAGGCCAGCGTACCCACGGTATAGGCCTGGCCGCCGGTCAGGCTTGCCATGATGAACCCGTCATCCTCGTCTCGCGTGTCGCTGTCGGTCGCGACACTGAGGCTCCCTCTGCCATCGGTGCCGATGGTGACGGTTCTCTCGCCCAGTTGACCCTGGCTTGCGAATTCGCCCTTCTGGGTCACGGCCACCTTGACGACGATGGGCGCCGCAGGCCGCGGGCTTGCCGACAGCGTGAAGCTGGCAGCCCTTCCTTCGCGGACCTTCGAGCCCGCGCTTATGCTGATGACGGGCCGATCGTTGTCGGCCACATCGACGCTGGTGGAACGATAACGGGCGCTGCTGGATACCTGGTATCCGGAACCGGAATTCACCCTCACATTCACCGAGCCGGGCGCCTCGTTCCGCCCGTCGTCTGCGGTTCTGACCGAGAAGCTGGCCTGCCCGCGGGAAGGGATGGTAACGGTCCGCCTGCCGGTCTGGCCCGACGTTGCGAACGAGCCTGTCTGGGCGATAGTGACGCTGACCCTCAACGGCCTGGCAGGCCGCGGGTTGGCGACGAGTGTAAACAGGGCGGCTTCACCTTCCGTAACGCCCGCGCCCGGGAGCACGCTGACAACAGGCAGGTTCGAGCTCGACCTCTTTGGCGGATCCTCAATGGTCCCGGTCGCCGTGGTGTTCCCGAGCTTGAGTCGCCACGGGTCGGAGGCCACCAGCTCGAAGGTTTCGCTTCCCTCGTCAAGGTCGTCCCGCGTTGTGAACAAGTGAATTTCCGTCTTGCTCTCACCAGGCCAGAACGAGGCCGTGTATTTGCTGTCCGTGTAGTCCTGACCCGGCGTGGCCGTGCCTCCCTTCGTCTTCCAGGAAAACCGAAGCAGCTGCCGGGTGCGGTTGGGCTTGTCGAGACGCGCGACGAAGGTAATTATCGACCCTTCGCGGGCCGTTGCGTCCTCGATCGTAACTGTGGGCAGGTCGTCATTGGCATGCGCCTGCGGGACGAAAAGAACTGCGGCAATCAGGAACGCCACGGCTGCAATCAAGCGCCAGCCTTGCGCTGTCAGGACAGACTTCATCGCTCTCCAACACTCCTCTTTGACGGTGAGAGTTTGATTGGTAGTGCGTAAGGCCGCAGCACCGGACATCGGTCCGCGCCGCAGATCACAAACGGAAGCGCCCGCAGCACGCACGGGAGCGCGCGACGGTCGCAGGGAACCTGTTGAGGAAAGGGCCGGCGGACCGGCAGTGCGGCAATGCCGGTCGATATCGGACCGCCATCCGGCGGTAGGGGAAGGCTCAGGCGGGAGGCGGAGCGCCCTAGGCGGCAGCGCTACGGAGACGTAGCAAGGGTGGCTCGGCTCGGCTCGGCTCGGCTCGGCTCGGCTCGGCTCGGCTCGGCTCGGCTCGGCTTCATTATGCAAAGACCCCCGGAGCCGGTTTGTCAACCCCCCGGAACGGATTTTCCGGATATCCCCGCCTCGCGCGGCGCAGAACCGGTACCCGGATTCACACAATTTCTTCCATCCCCTGACAAACGTGCTCAGTGTCTTCATCGTGACCTCGCTTCAATAAGTTGCCAGAAACCCCACACCCAGAAAATGAACGTTTTCAGAAACATAGAATTTGAATGTTAACGTTGATTATAAAATAATGGCGCGCAAAAGCAACCCCCCTGAGCCTCACACCCTGAGCAAGACCCGGAACGCCGTGGACGCAGCCGGAGAGGCCGGGCGGCGCACGCACTCGCGGTCCTCGCCACAATCCTCTCTCTCGCGGCCGGGATCGGTCTCCGCCTCCCTGTGGGCCCTCTGGCGCCTTCTCACGGCGCTGCCGTGCGTCCTGTGGCGGGGGTTCCGCCACGGGGACGGCTTTCACCCGCTACCGGCTCCCCGACGGGAGGGGAGAGCGCTACGTCTGGCGCCACGAACTGGAGGAGCAGGAACTTCACGGCCACGACCCGGACACACCCTTCCCGTGAAAGACCCCGGCGCACTTTGCGCCGCCAAGAGGCCGAGCCGGGCCGGGAGGAGGCGCGGCGGGGCGTCCGGGAGGGAGGTTCTCCCTCTCCGGTCAGTACCGGTCGCCGCCATCATCCACCCATTCCAAGGAGGCCGCGCGATGCGTAAACCGAAACCACAGGCGAACACCTTCCTCACCCATCTCTTCGGCGAGGGACTCGCCGACGAGCGATACGAGGTAAGACGCTACAAATCCACGGGCGGGGGCGAGCTCAGGCCCCTGCCCGGAGGGGAGAAGGGCGGGCGCAGGAGCAAGCGCGTGACCGCCTCGCGGAGAGCCGTCCGGGATATGCGGCCCGCGCGGGATGAACTCATTGTCTGCACGGGGCTTAAACTCCCCGGTAGCGGCCTGCAACTGTGGGGCGAACACCTCGTGTGGGGAAAGATGCTGTGCCGGTGAGGCTTCCCGGCCCGCGCCGGGAGGACGTCCTGCCAGGCGCCGGCCGTACGGATTCCATCCACCCAAAGGAGGGAGAGAGGATGCCCCACAAGGACCCGGAGCGAAGACGCGCTTTCGAACGCGAACGCCACAGGAGGCGGGCGGCCAAACGCAAGGAGATGGGCCTTTGTCCAAAATGCGGGAAAAAACCTCCTGCGCCCGGGCGAAGCCTATGCGAGGTCTGCCTCGATAGAAGCCGAGTCGCCGAGCGCGCCCGCTACTTGAGAGCCCGGGCAGGGGGAACTGCATACGGCGGGCGGGATCCCGAGAGCCGCCGGCGCATGGCGCGGGAGAGGACGAGAAAGCGCAGGCGCGAGCGCAAGGAGGCCGGGTTATGCGTACGCTGCGGAGAGTTTGCTCCGGCGGAGGGCAGCGTCGTCTGCGAGGCCTGCCGGGAAGCGAGGCGGGCGGAGGAGAAGAAGCTCTATGAAAAAAGACGCTCCAGGGGCCTTTGCGGTCGTTGCGGAGGCGCCGTAACCGGAAAGGCTTCGACGTGCGCTTCGTGCGCCAAAAGGGATTCAAAGCGCCGTCCGCTCAAGAACGCCGCCAGCCGGGCGCGCTATCATACAAGGCGCGCCCGCGGGGCATGTGTTGACTGCGCAGCCCCCTCTCATGGAGCAGCCAGGTGTGAGGCGTGCGCCAGGCGATCGTATTTCTCATCGGGCGAACACCGGGGAATGCCCGTCCATCCACCACGCTACACCGTGGTGGAACTGGCCACGGGCATCGAGCACGGACCTTTGGACTCCTGGGAGGAGGTCGCCATGTGCCTCGCCTTCGCGAAACTCTCACGCGATGAGGTCGAGGTCGTGGAGGATGCCTGCGTGATGGCGAAACTCACCGCGGCTCCCTGGTGAGCGCGCCTGCACGTGCCGCCGACGCCGACCTGCTCCGCAGCCGGCCCCACGGCGTCTGGATTCCTGCGGGAGGCTTCGACGGGGGGAGTCGACCTGTATCGGACGTCTCCGCGGGGCCTCAGGACCAGGGGCGGTACGGCCCCTGAGACCTCCCGCGCCCCGGCCGCCTTGACGAAGGGGCGAATCCCGGGCCGCGGGGCCGACGCTCGAGGCGCCACACCGCCATCCATACCGGAAAAGAGACCAGGAGCGCCTGAACGCCCACGGGGAGCGGACCGAGGAAGCCCATCACAGAGGCCGCGCCGAGTAGCAACCACGCCACCAGGGAGGGACCCGGATAGCCCGAGCGGGCAAGTCGCCGGCAGGCGAGCGCGAGGGGGATGCCGCACGGAGCGGCGGGCAGCAACTCCAGGACGTCAAGCAGCGTATCTGCACCCTCCATTGACCCGGTGCGCAGAACCTCCTCTGCGATAATCCCCGCAGGCAGCCACAGCAGCGCCGGCAACCAGAGCTTGAGTCGTTCCATACCTCCTCCCTTCCTCACCTCCGTGCGCTGTCTGACACGAATCCGCGGTAAAGGCAAACACCTTGCGCGAGTGGTTCCCGCCGGGTGAGAACCTCCTCTCGAGAGTGAAAGGGAAGCGGAGAGCCGGGCAAATACCCGGTAGGGGGGAGGGAGACGGTCTCCAGTTCCCGCCGCCGGGGACAACCCGAGAGGAGGCACGGCCATGTACGAGAACGACTACGACGTCGACGTTCCCACCGCGGATGAGTTGCTCGCAGAACTCGGACTCGATGCGTACACGATCCGCAAGCTGCGCGCCGAGGCGGACGGCGAAGTGGAGTTTTGTAGCGTTTAGGACGAACGGGGGGGGTCGGGGAGAGAGGATTTCCGGCTCCTCGACTTTATCATCCACACTACACTTCAAGGAGTAACAAAATGGCATTCGGACTGAACCGTGCGGAACTGATCGGGCGCTTAGGCGCCGACGTCACCATCAACCATCTCGCGAGCGGGGGACGCGTCGCAAATCTATCCATCGCCACCGATGAGGGCTACGTGGACAAGCAATCCGGTGAGAGGGTGGAGAAAACGGAGTGGCATAGGATCGTGACCTTCCAGCCCGGCCTGGTGGACATGTTCGAGCGGCACGCGAAGAAAGGCCGTCTGGTCTACGTCGCGGGCAAGCTCCAGACCCGTCGCTGGAAGAAGGACGAGGAGGATTCGGAACGCTTCTCGACCGAGATACTCGTAGCACCCGGCGGGGTCGTCCAGTTTTTGGACAAGGCGAACGGGAACAACAACGGCAACGGCGTGCCCGTCGCCGCAGGGGTCGGGGGTGAGGAGGAGGACATCCGGTTTTAAGTGCTCACAAGGGGTCGGCGCCATCACGCGCGTCGACCCCTTTTCTTATGCCCGTTGTCCGGAGGAAGTCCACCGCCGAAGCGCCCGCGCCTTTCCCTCCCTGTAGGCTTCTCTCGTCTACCGGGAACACCTCGATAGCCTCCGGTTCCGTGAACGATAAACCATGTTCACGGAAGATCGGCTTGCGCCTGCGATCATTCCATGCTCAAGACAGTGGCTCGGTCCACCCCCCGCTGCGGGAATTCCGGGCCGAATAACGGCCCGAAATGACCCTTTCCGCAGCATGAGAGATTGTTTCCCGATGAGCTTCGCCTTCATCGTGAAACACCAGAAACTCTTGTGTCCCGGTGACGGTACTAGTGTCTCTCTCTTAGCGTCCTCATTTTAGCACGAACGCCGGGCGAATAAAGGGTGGCCGCAGGCGACCATCATTTGCCGGTGCCCCCCAAAAAACGATGAGGCGTGTTTTTCGGGAACCCCCCGGAAAATGACGAGCCCTTGATTCGCCCGCCTACGGGCGCCGGATACACCGACCGGCGCCCTTACGTGCTGAAAATGGGACGCTAAGAAGCATATCCGTTAACTCTCTGAAAAGGAGAAAGGCATGGAAACCACCGTGGTGAACCTGAACGACTACGTTGCAGAAAACGGCAGTGGATTGCTGGTGAGGATCGACCGCATGACGAAGTGGGGGAATCCCTTCCGGCTCGGCGCCGACGGCGACCGCGACGCCGTCATCGAGAAATACCGCCAATGGCTGTGGAGAAAAATCCAGCGCCAGGAACTGGACCTCCACGAACTCGCCGACCTCCAAGGCTGCGAGCTCGGCTGCCACTGCCGGCCCCTCCCGTGCCACGGCGACGTACTCGCGCGCGCCGCCGAGTGGGCAGCCGGGTATCTCGACGAGATGCCCAGGGAAGTGGGGCGCAACGAGCGTGGCTACGCTCTTCCTGAATTCAACCATCCCCTCGCTTGAGGACTACCAAAGGAGTGAACGATGACCGCTACACACGACCACAAGGAGATGAACATGAACGAGCACACGGAACACGAAGCGCAGAACGAATCTTTCACCGCCATGGTCTGCGAGCAGGCCGCCCTGTTCGGCGCGACTCCAGGGCCGGATGAGTTCGACAACCGCCCCGTGTGGGACGAGGGCGAGGCCACCGCCGCCGTCATCAGGGCCTTCGGCGCACTCGCGGAAGCAGCACCCGACGGAACACGGCTTGCCGACGAGCGGGCGAGTCTCCTGTGGGGCTTCGTCAACACCCTCGACGCCCAGACCCAGAGGCTCGACCGCTCCGCCGACAAACTCATCCCCGGTATCCGTGAACTCCAGCGCGAACAGGACGGCTCTGAGATCCGCTCCCGCGAACTCGAACTCATGACCGACCGGGCCAACAACCTCACGGAGCGCAGGGACGCCTTCGAGGGACTCAGGGACACCGCCGCAGAGGCCTACCGCATCGAGACCGGCGAGGTATGGCGGCCGAGGCGAGGCTCGCACGTCAGCCAGAGCGGTAAGCTGACCTCCGCCGTGATCGAGGCGCGAGACTTCCAGCGGGCGCGCAAGGACCGCGCGAACACCGCGCATCTTCCCCAGGGAACCCTCGTCGCCGTCGCGGGCGGCAAGGAGGCGAACGACGCGGGGAAAATCATCGCGCATCTCGACAAGGTCAAGGCCAAGTACGCCGACGTCGTCCTCGTCCACGGCGGCGGTCCCGGTGCGGAGAAGATAGCAGCGGGCTGGGCCGAGCGGAACGGCGTCCACCAGGTCGTCTGCAAGCCCGATTGGGACGCGCACGGTCGGGCCGCTCCCTTCCGCAGGAACGACGAACTCCTCAACCTCCTGCCCAAGGGCGTGATCGCGTTCCCAGGCAGCGGCATCACCGACAACCTCGTCGACAAAGCTAAAACCCTCGGTATTCCCGTGCAACGCGTGGCCGCCTGATGCCAACACTCCTCGGGTCGCGTCGCCACCCCGCCCGGTGGCGGCGCGGCCCGTTGCGTCTCGTCGACCAACGCTCGCGTCGCTTGCGCCGGCAACGATGAAGACTCCGCTGGTCTTGCCTCAGGAACATCTCCCCGCATTGCTCTTCCCGCTCAATCGCCGCGGCGGCTCCCGCTCGCCATTATCGACGGCAAAAATTCCCCTGTCGTTCGTTCCCAGGAATCCGCCGTTAGCCGCCCTTCGGCGCTTCGGGTTACACACCCCACGCAGCAGGCTGCACCGAGCGAGTCCCGACCGAGCCTTATCCAGGAAGCGTATCCCCTTACAAGACAACAGGTTAGACGGAACCATCCTGTATCTGCGGCCTTGCGCGCGGGCGTGTTCTCTTCCCGGAACCGCCGTTTCCGTTCCCTCCGAACGGACGGCTATCTCAGGTAACCGGAAAGGAGAACATCTCATGCGCATCCACTCTACCATCAACGAACGAACCCTGAAGCGCACGTTCAGGGAACACCTGAAAGGAAAACGAGGTCTCACCATCCTCGACCGCGACCTGCCCGCCTTCGGAATCGAGGTCGCAAGGAACGGGAAGAAGACCTTCTTCGTCCTGAAACCGGGCGGGGGGAGGCTCACCCTCGGTAAAGAAGGAGAGATGACGGCGGCGGAGGCGCGCGGGAAGGCGCTCTGTGCACTTGATGAGGCAAAGAGTGGGCGCGGCCCCCTGTTCGCCGACTTCGCCGGGGAATTCATGCGAGGACAGGGAGGCCGCTGGAAACCCGCCACACGCAAGGGCAACCGCCATCTGCTCACCCGCTATCTCCTGCCGTTTTTCGGCGCCATGCGCGTCGCGGACATCACGCGCGCCGACGTCACGCGCTGGTTCGATTCGATGAGCGCGACGCCTGCCAACGCCAACCGGGCCCTGCCCGTACTCTCCGTCATGATGAGGGAAGCGGAGCACCGCGACCTCAGACCCCAGGGGTCGAACCCCTGCAGCGGCATGCGCCGCTACAGACTGAAGCCCCGAGAGCGATTCCTGTCAGTGGAGGAACTCAAGCGCCTGGGCTTCGTGCTCGACCACGCAGATGACCAACAGACTGCTGCCGCGGTCAGGCTCTTGTTGTTCACCGGCGCGCGAACTTCGGAGATCACGGGTCTCAAGTGGCGCTGGATACGCGGGAGCCGCGCGGTCCTGCCCGACTCCAAAACGGGTCCCAAGACGATCCAGTTGCCGCCGCCCGCACGGGCGGTGCTGAACGCTCTCCCGAGAAGCGGCGATTTCGTGTTCCCGAACAGGAAGGGCGACGGTCCGATGAGGGATTTGGGCGAGCGCTGGAGTAAGCTGCGCGGACTCGCAGGACTCGATGACGTGCGTCTCCACGACTGCCGCCACACGTTCGCCAGCCATTCCGTGATGAGCGGCCTCGACCTCTACACCGTAGGCCGCCTGCTCGGCCACGCCGATACCGGCTCCACTGAGCGCTACGCCCATCTCGCGGATGACCATATTCATGAGGCGGCGGGGCGCATCTCGGGGGTCGTCCACGACGCGATGACCGGAAAGAGAAAGGAGACGGAGAATGGCTCATAGACGGGACAAGAAACGCCTCACGCACAAGATGATCGCCGAAGCAAAACCCCGGGCGTCGGAATACACGCTGTGGGACGGGACGCTCGCGCATTTCGGGGTCAGGATACATCCATCGGGCGTCAGGGCCTTCATCGTCCAGACCCGCGTCCGGGGGCGGATGCGGAAGTTCACCCTGGGCCGCTACCCGGAAATCGGCGTCGGAAATGCCCGAAAGGAGGCCGCCGCCCTTCTCGCCCGCCTGTGGGGAGGCGAGGCGGTGGAGTCTTCCTGCAGGAGACGTGCGCCGCTGTTCAAAGACTTCGCTGCGCGCTACCGCGAGCGGAGAAAGAGCCGCTGGAAGCCCTCTTCGCTTGAAACCTTCGACGTCTACATGAATAGCCGCCTGATACCCCACTTCGGCAAGCTCAGGCTCGACGCCATCGACCATGCATGCGTCTCGGGGTGGTTTGACGCTGTGAGCGCGGACAGGCCGGGGGCCGCCAACCGCGCTTTCGAGATACTCCGCGCCATGCTGCGCACTACGCGGGGGTGGGGCGAACTCGCAGATGACGTCCCCGACGCCTGCGCCAACATCGTCAAGAACCCCAGAAGACCCGTCGCACGGTATCTCAGCGCCGTGGAACTGAAGCGCCTGAACGTCGTGCTGGAACGCCACCGGGAGAATCACCTCTGGGCGGTAGCTGCCCTGCGTCTCCTCACGCTCACCGGGGCGCGGTTGTCAGAAGCGCTCAACCTCGAATGGGAGCAAATCGGGGAATTATCCAATGACGGCGCGAGTGTGCGTCTCGGGGATTCCAAGACGGGCCCGCGGACGCTGTGGCTCGGAACCGAGGCGGCGGAACTGCTTGGGGGCTTACCGAGGGCCGATGGCGCCGTGCGGGTGTTTCCGGATGAGCTGACTACGGACAAGCTCCATGCGTTCTGGCGCGGAGTCCGGGAGGAGGCGGGATTGCCCGGCCTCAGGATCCACGACCTGCGCCACACCTGGGCGTCTCAGGGCGTAATGAACGGGGTGGGACTCACCACCGTAGGCCGCCTGCTCGGACACCGAAGGCGCGAGACCACCGCCGTCTACGCCCATCTCGACGACGCGGCGCTCAGGGACGCCGCCGCGCAGGCGGCCTCCGTCATCGCACGTGCGATGGGGTTTAGCGCCGGCGCGCCTACTCTGCCGGATGGCGGAGATATCGATTGGCTGGGTGGCGGTGAAAAGTCCGTCCCCATGTCCGGTTCGCATTCGTTCTCCGGAGACGAGTGTGACGTCGACTGGCTGGGGGTGAACTCCCAGAAGCCTGATTCCGGATCGCAGGTCAGGGACATGAGCGAGCCTTCCAAGGGATTCGGATTGTTGTGGATTTAGCAGAATGTAAATTCAATTCGGGGTGAATCCGGAACCTGGTGAGAATATCCTCCGCAAGATCGGTCAACACGACTTCCAACTCGATGAGTCTGAGGGCTTCGCGCCGTCGAGACAGCGACGCTCGAAGAAGTCATGCTCGTCTATCTGGCTGTTTCGAGGCAGGTGATTCGGACCGAGCAAGAGAACCAGGGCTTCGCATGAAGTCGATTGGCCGATGCTGTTTCCCCCAATCATGACTGTGTGGCCTGAAACAGACATCACCTTCGGCGACGCTACGGACACTCAAGAGACTTGAGTCGGCGTGTCTGCACGTTCAGATGCTATCCCGTCCGGCCGATTCACGAGCGGCCACAGCAGCCGGCATCAGGAAGGCTTCAAGCGTCTCCACAACACTGTCGAGCGGACCGGGGTCGACCCCCAAATCACGCTTGAAGACCTCCCATTGTCGTCGCTTGTCGACGTCTTCCGCGAACGCGCGTGACAACCCGTCCGGAACGGCATCCGGAATCGGTGTGCGCCGCCGGGCAAAAGTCGCGGATATCGCCCCTGCGAGGCGCGAGCGATCAATGTCAAAGGTCCGGCTGATGACCCACAGGTCGTAGTAGTCCTTCATCCGGCTGTTGGCCAGACCCAGAGCCACCATGGCCTGGAATTTCTCGGCAATCACGGTCTCTCTCGCGTAACCCAGCAGCCGCGGCGCCGGCATATCGAGCAGAACGGGGTAGTCCAGCCACTCGGCAGGAGGTTCGGTCGCTTCCCCGAAGCCGACATCGACGTTGACGACGATGCGGGCGCCGCCGACCTCGGCCGGCGTCCGTATGCGGAGACCGCCGTACTCGTTCTCTTGTCGAATGCGGCCGATACTCGTCTCATTGGCGCCAAAGAGAACGCCGTCGGGCTGTTCCTGACCGAGAACTTCTCTGAAGACTCCGAGTACGGTATAAGGTGCGGGGTTGCCGTGACCCAGGAGATCGAGGTCGCGCGTACCGCGAAGCGGCTCGTCGAACCACGTCATCAGCAACATCGCCCCTTTCAGAACAAAACGCTCGGCGTAGCGCGATTGCGCGAGGCGGTAGAGCAAGCGTTCGATCGCATAGTGCGTCAGCACCAGATCGAAGTTCAGGTCTTTCTCCTTGCTGAGCCTGAGGAGACGGGCCCGAACCGAGGCCGCGATGTTTTTGACCTCCCTAGCCATTTGCGGTGAGCGCCTCAAGATGGGGTCGGAGCACTGTGGCCACGCCGCCACGTTCCGCATGCCGGGCGATTGCGGCCGGGGTGGCTTTTCCCTGTCGAAGCGCTTCCTGAAGACCCTCCAGTGCGACCGACTGTCCCACCGTCCGGCGATGCCGGTAGCAGTCGGCGATCGTCTTCGCGACGCCGAAGATTTTCACGGGCACGTTCTCGATATGCACGGTGACGACATCGTCCATGAGAAATTGCTCCGTGAACCGCACGATCCGTACCGGCGGGTTTTCCGTCTTCGGCGCCCAGTCCTTGGCGCCGATCGCCATCCAGACCCCGCGTGAAATCTGATCGGTCAACTCGTGGTATGCAAGCGCCGAGACGAGACAGACGACGCCCCTGGGAACCCGCTTCGCCGCCTCGGCCAGGCTGTGATTGGCGTCGAGGGGCGCATCGGGCATCTGATATAGCCCGCGTGATAGTTTTACGACCTCGCCATCCTCGACCATGCGGCTTATCGTGGCCGCCGTGATCCCGGCATCCCTGAACTCGAACAGGCGCACGATCCCCCCCCTGCGCAGGATTTCGGTCGCTCGATCCCGTTGTGTCCCTGATTTCAACATTGATACCATACCATGGAGTTTAGGGTCTATTCTCCGAGCATTTCTATCAAACAAATCCGCCTGCGTAAAGCGTATACCAACCGGGCAGATCGAATCACGGCGCAGGAACCATCGGTGTGAGCGAAAAACGGCGCCAGGGTTGCGCTCCCATATGGGACAAGCCCATATGGCCATATCGGTTGATCATATCCGGAGCCAGCAAGCGGCTTCCCCGTTCCTGCGGACCGCAATGTCGTCATGCATTGTATTGTCGTCAGCGTGGTCTGCGTTTTCCGGGTCTTGATGCGTTCGGTACGGAAGCGGTTCCATTTCTCGATTGCCGCAGGTTTCTCGTATAGTCGCAATCTGGAAAGTTCGAGCAGCCGAGGAAGCGGCCGTACTTCCCCATTCTGGAGTCGAGCCACCCGCCGCATTCGGGACAGGACTCGATTGCCCCGTCGCAGTCGCGGCAGCGGTAAGCCTCGCCGGACCTGACGGGAAGGCCTGACCCGCAGCGAGGACAGGCGCGCGTTATGTGTTCGCAAAGCGGAAAGTTCGAGCAGCCGTAGAAAACACTTCCGCTGCGAGAGTTTTCACGGCGCTCCAGCCGTCCACCGGCGCATTGCGGACAGGATACGTCGCTTTCCGGCGGACGGCCGAAGACGTCGACGTCGTATCCTCCGTCTATCAGTTCGTTCACGAATTCGGACGGCGGGCCGCCGTTGGCAAGCAGGTATACCTGCCGTCTCGCCCGGGTGATGGCGACATAGAGCAGGCGTCGCTCCTCGGCGTTCGAATGTGCTTCGGGCGCCGCCAGCACCAGATCGAGCAGCGGATCGTCGGCTATCTCGGCCGGAAACCCGTAATTTCCTGAACACACACCGAGAACCACCGCATAGTCCGCCTCGAGACCCTTGGAGCGGTGCACGGTCTTCCAACTGAAGCGAAGGCCCGGATACTGCTTCGGCAACGCGCCCAGATTGCGAGGACACAGATGACGGTAGCGGCCCAGCAACAGCACCTCCGAGGTTCCCTCGTGACGGCGGGCATCCTCCGCGATCCGGTCGAGCGCCTCTTTCAGGAGCGAGAGTTCCTGCTCACCGGGGAGTCCGACGTATACCGCGGGCCGGTCCGCCTTGCGCGTCGCGCGGACCGTCTTGCGGATTTGCGCCGGATTGCGCAGCACGAAGTCCGTGGCGAGCGAGGCTATGCGGTCGGCGCAGCGGAACGTGGTTGCGAGATCGATACGCTCGAACGCACCGAAATGGTCTCCGAACTCCCGCATGACCGCAATGTCCGATCCGCCGAACCTGTAGATCGCCTGCCAGTCGTCGCCGACCGCGAACAATTGCGCCCTCGCTGAACTGTCGAGCAGCGCCTTGAGCAGCCTCGCCCGGGACGGCGAAATATCCTGGAACTCGTCGACCAGGATGTATCCGAACGGGCTGCGGTATTGTCCGGTCTCCACGAGGTCGGTCGCACGGTTGATCATGTCGTGGAAATCGATCTCGCCTGAACGCGCAAGCGTGTCCTGATAGCGCTCGAAAATCGGCCGGAACACCGCAAGAAACGCTTGCGCCCGCGCCCGTTCCCGGTGAGCGCCGGCGCGTTCGACGACGTCGGCGAAGGACAGCCGGCTTCCCTTGAAGTGCTGCAGGAAGGTCGCCACCAGACGCGTGAACGGTTCGATCCGCCCCTGTTGTTCGAGAGCAGCGAACGCATCCTCGCGCGGAATCGGCGAAAGACCCACACCGTGGGCCGCAAGCTTTTCCGTCAGGTTCCGGAGCAGCCTGCCGCCAGCCTGTTCGTGACTGAAGGTTTCGATCAGGACGGTCCCGTGTTCTGCATGGACGCCGCGCTTCCATTCCATTTCCTGCCGGTACGACTGCCGGTCGACGAACGGCGCCGTGTTTCCTTCGGCGTCGATCCCGAAGTGCTCGATATAGACGCCGTGTTCGGGAAGATGGAAGTCGGGCTTGTACTGGCGCTTCTCCGAGGTCGCCAGGTCATGCTCATAGGGGGCTTCGTACTCGTAGGCGACTCCGTTGAGATAGAGAAAGTTCGCGATCTCGCATTCTTCGAAACTGCGGACGGTTTCGCCTTTCAGCGAGCGTATGTCGAACTTGCGGATATAGTCATGGTACTCGCCCCAGTTTTTGAACTCGTGCTCGCTCTTGTATGGCGCAAACCGGTCCTGGAACCATTCATGCAGCGTGGCCGAGAGTTCCCGATCGGTGAGCAGATCGGCCACGATTCCCTTGAGCAGGTCGAACAGCGCTCGGTCGTTCTCCGTCGTCGCGGCGAGCGCCGGGCGTTTCCCTTCGGCTTCGCCGATGATCGCCATGCCGAGGCTGTGGAAAGTGCGCACCGTAACGTCGCGTGCTATTTTGGCGCCGAGACGCTTTTCGAGCCGCTCCTCCATCTCCTTGCTGGCATCTCGCGCAAAGGCGAGCAACAGCAGTTCGGAGGGCTTGCGATACCCTTTTCTGATGAGCCAGCCTGTCTTGGCTACGATTACCGATGTCTTGCCGCTTCCGGCCGCGGCCACCACGAGGTTCCGTTGCTCGTCGATGACGACCGCCCTGCGCTGCTCTTCCGTGAGCGGTCGGGCCTCGATCCGGTCGAAGAGCTCACGTGAGCGAACCAGTTCGTTGACGACGAACGCCTTGTTGGCTTTCGACCGGGCATCGCCAGACGCTTCCAGATACTCGAGAATGTTCCGCAGCATCCGTATCTCGGGGGCATCCGACAGCGCTTCCGGCCACCGCGCCGCGAAGCCGCCGGTGACTGCCCGGGCATCGATTTCCAGGTCTCGATGCGCGTCGACCGTAAGGTATTTCTGCGGATCCGCAAACCCGGCGATGCGGTCGTGGGCCGACCGGAGCGCATCTGTCCGTGAGGCGAGGGCACCGCGCCACCATTCGCATCTCGCTGTTTCGATGGCTTCGGCCAGAGCGCTTCCAGCCATTCGGGGCAGGCCCGAAACATGCGCGCCGCCCGCGGCATGACGGATCCGGATACTGGAATAGAGAGAGCCGCCCCCTGCATCAACCGTTTCCACATCGCCCAACGGTATGTCCGTGTAACCCGAACCGAACTGTAGCCGGACCGCTTCGGCGCTCACCGATATCGCCCTGGCATGTCGCGGACGCAGGAGCGCGAACAGGAACCTGGCCGGCCCGGTTCGTTTGGCCTCAAGCAGGATGTTCGCCGCAAAACTCGATTGATGTCCCGGGCGCCCGGTGTGGTTGGATTTTTCGGGAGTCTTTCTCAACACATTCTTTCCTGAGCATTTCAGTGGACAGGGATTTCCGTGGTAAATTTATTCCGATCCCTTCCAGTAGTTCACCGTCGGTTTTACTGGCTCCTCAACTCCTTCATGGTCCCCGCCATCGTCCTTACCCGAAGCGTTGGCGCCTGACGCCTTGATGAGCACGACCGTAACCTGGGTACGAGCCTGAGTGGGGGTGTTCGTACCGAGTTCGGGTGTGTGTAATCAGCTTAGGCAGCGTAATATTTATTCTTATACCGAGCAACCGTAAGCGCCCATTCCTGTGGTTCTGCACGGAAGAGGCAGTCAAGGCTAAGCGTCAGCACGAAAATTCCGTGCAAGCTGAACCCATACATTCCGATCCTCGTTGTGCCTGAAACTGTTTGACATCGTATGTCTTTGACTGACGGCGATAGGATATTGCTTTCATCTTGTGTGACGGAGGATCGAAGGCCCAAACTTTATGGAAATACCGAACGAAAGACATCAACTAGAAGTGTTTGAAGGTTGAACACCAGGCAAAAAAGATATATTCGAATCAAGGTGGGTGGGAGAGTTCGGTTTTCTTCGCCGGCCCTTGGTAGTTCTTCGCTACGGAGGAGTAACGGGATGATACGGAAATTTACAGTTCTAGCGATGTGCCTGGCCGTATTGGCGTTTACAGGTTGTGGCGGGGGTGGCGGCGCCTCGCAGCTGGCCACGATGCCGGACCTGGGGCCGGCTCGAGATGTAGCGATGACGGCGGCGGCGAACGCCCGGGACTACGCCAATAAGGCCTCATTGTGGGCAACGGCGGTTGATGGTCTCGTGGGCGCAAGTTCCACGACCGGGATGGCCGCGCAGGCAGCGGCAAACGCGGCTTACGCGGCGGCCACGGCTGCCGAGGAAGCCAATGAGAAGGCGAGGGCGTCCGCGACGCTTGCTGATACCGAAAAATACCGGGACATGGCCAAGGCCGGGGAAATGAAGGCGCAGGAACAGTACTTGACCGCCCGGAGTCTGCAGGCCGCCGTGCAGGCGGCTCTCGGCAGGCAGGAGAAGGTGGACATCGCTACAGCCAAGGGAGCAGCGGCACAGACGCGTGAGCGAATGTGGACCGTGACCTGCGGCCTGCCGCCAAAGCCGGACAATCCGCGCCTTGCCCGTCTGCTTGAAGTTGCTCCCACGGGCGGATACAACGGCCCATGGTTCGGCGATCCACGCAGCGGGCATATTATGGTGAAGACACTCAACCGCCTTCATCCCGAAAGTGGGATTAGCGGTGAGATGTGGGTGCTTTCGCGCTCCATCGGTTGGTGGAGACTGAAAGCGATCCGGGTGCACGCGGACGATAGGCCGGAGCTTGCCGATATCCAACTCGAAGCTGCGCTTCAGCCGCTTGTTGGTATACGCCAGATTATCGAATCCCCGTTCCTTTCGCAGCCCGCCATCATCCGCGCGGGGAACACTGACGACGAGGAATTGGTGAACGGACAGATACTGGCCCTGATGCCTGACGCTTCCCGACTGCAGTGCGCCTCTCGGTCCGACTGATTCGATGCTGCTCATGGCTGCCGCGTAGTCGTTGACACATCACACAATGGCATCAGAATTGCCAAAAAATTTACAGGCTTATTCGTCCAAACGGTTGCTCAGTGCCCCTGGATTTTTGAGCGAAAGTACCAGCGGCAGGGCAAGGCGCCGCTCTCCGCAGCCTTTACTGCATCTTGCCGCTGGTCTATTGATACCTCGTCTGCCGATTGATGCCTTACCACATTACATCAATTATGCGGCCGTCGCTGTGTCGGCAGATTCCGACCCCTCCGATCGAAGTGAACCCGGAGCTGTCTGCATAGTTCATTTTGCAGCGTATCGTGGATCCTCTGTCCCCGAACATTACGGCCACGAAATTGCCACTTCGCGCGTAGACCCGGACTGCTTGTCCCTTGAAACGCTCACCGTCGATTATCGCCTCGTAGAAGTCGCGATCCATGCCCTGTTCGTACCGGAACGCTACGCGACCGCCTTCACCCCTTACCACGCCGTCGATCGTTCCGCTGCAGGCGGCCAGAAGCGCTAGCGTGCCGCAAGCGGCGGCCTTGAGAATGATTCCGGCGAGCCTTCGGGTTTTCGTTCGAATCCGCATAACCTATGTTTCTCCCCGCTGGTGAAATGCCGGCTGCTCCGGCCCTGTTGATCAGTGAAATACCGCGATTTCTCCCGAAGTTGAAAATGAAACAACTCCGGGCCGACACTACGGATGTGTCGCCCCTACGTCGAGGCCGTGGTCGCCTGACGACCCGGCTCGAATACGAGTTCCGGTACGACCACTTCCCAGGCGTCGCATCGTATGGAGTCGTGAAACCCAGGATCAGAAGCCTCACGGCTCCACCCGGTGACGGCCCACACTTCGGCGGAGCGGCAACGGGTGCCGGGCGGCGGTTTGAAACCAGCGGCGAGACGCCCTACCACCGCGCCCCTCCGGTCGAGCAACTCCCAGCGTCCCTGGCTGGTGATGCGCGTCCCGAGCGGATCGCCCGGCGACAGGCCTGCGATGGTGCGGTGGAGCGGGTGGCTTGGCCGAAAGCGTCCGGCGAAGCCCAGGTCCACGTCCCGGAGAGCGGGGCGAACGTAGTGATACCCGAGCGACGCGGGGGCCGGCGGGAGCCCGGCCGGCTTGTGGCG
This sequence comes from bacterium, assembly GCA_965213625.1. Lineage (GTDB taxonomy): Bacteria > UBA8248 > UBA8248 > UBA8248 > UBA8248 > Bin107. The sequence continues at coordinate 3,491,174 of CBDBZU010000004.1, read as the reverse complement.
CATCACGGAAGGATGGCCGGCCAGGGCGTCCAGGAACACGTGTGATTCATCGAAGCGCGCGAGTGTCAGGGTATGCCGGGCCCGCGTCATGGCCACGTAGTACAGACGGCGCGGCGCATCCTTATCTACGCCGTTTCCGACGCGGTCCCAGCCACCATCAAGCACGGCCACATGGTCGAATTCCAGTCCCTTGGCGCGATACGCGGTCGATAGCAGCAGTCCGCGCTGGCGCCGGCGCACCTCCCGTCCCCACTCCGCCAGCCATTCGATAAAGTGATCCACCGGCGTCTCCGCTCCGCCGGTTTCCAGCGCGTGTTCCTCGACGGCCTGCCGCAACAGGTCGTGCCAGGGACTTGACGGGTTACCTTCTACCCGATTCTTGAGAGCCGCCCCGTCGACGACGCGGGGCTTTCGCGCGCGCAGCCATTCGAGGAACGCGCGGGTCTCGCGCAGATGCCAGAAGCCCGGAATCTCCTCGTCCCCCATCTTAACCGGAATGCCTTGCGCTTCGCAGAAGGTGCGCACGGGGACCAGGTACTTCCACTCGCACGCGATCACCGCGCACCGCGACCAGTTCCAGGTCGGCTCACGCTCCGAGAGGCGCTTCAGTTCCGCCATGACGGCCCGCGCCTGGTGGATCGGGTCGCGGCCCGCCGGCAGTATCTGCACTCTCCCCTGCGAGACCGGGTCCAGTTCTTCCCACGCGCCGCCGGGCGGGTCCTTTTCGCGCGCCCGGTTGACGTGGATGGGATGGTCAACCTTCATCCGTTCGCGGGCCTTCTCGATCACCGAATTGGCCGCTGCGATGACGTGGGCCGTGGAGCGGTAGTTGCTCGTAAGATAGGCGGGGCGGGCTTCATAGTCCGCCGCGAAACGGCGGATGAACTCCACCGAGGCGCCGTTGAATGCGTAGATGTTCTGGTCGTCGTCTCCGACCGCGAACAAGGTGAGTTTGTCATCCTTGTTCGCGAGCGTCCGCCCTGCCAGGGCCGAGATCAACTCGTACTGATCGGCGTTGATGTCCTGGTATTCGTCCACTAGTATCCACCGGAAGCCCGCCAGCAAACGCTCGCGTTGCTCGTCCGCCTCGTCCGGCGGCAGGCCTTCCCCTCGAAGCAACCCTACCGCGCGTCGGAGCACATCCCGGAACGCATCGTCGTCCGGGCGCTCCGCCCGGCTCGTGAAGCTGCTTCCGGCCAGGCGCATCGCCAGGGCTTGGCAGGTAAGGACGGTCACCCCTCGGGCGTCGTCGCCGATCAAATCCCCGAGGCGGCGGCGTATCTCGACCGCCGCGTGACGGTTGTAGGCCATGGCCAGGATGCTGCGGGCGTTCTCCCGCCTCACGCGGATCAGATAGGCGATGCGGTGCACCAGCACCCGGGTCTTGCCCGAGCCGGGACCCGCGAGCACGAGCACGTTCGTCTGCTCGCGGGCATCGGCGACGATACGCTGCTGGACGGGGTTGTTCAGGCTTCGGACGATGGCCTGCCACGACTCAGGCGTGGTCTGGCGTCCGATCTCAATATCCCGGCCCGGCAGCCAGCGCGCGAGGAACACCTCCTCCTTCAGCGTGAAGTAGTCCTTCGCGAGGCGCTCCGCATCGCGCTTGGGGTCAAGGCCGCGCTCGGCGAACTCCGCCATCACGTGGACGTGCAACACCTGTCCCTTGTAATGAAGGGCGAGGGGTTCGAAGTCCGCGTTCGCGAAGCCGCGCCGCTGCCGGTTTTTCAGGCGGATGGTCATGGCGCGGCGGAACACGGCGAGACCCTTGTTCAGGCGGATGACCTCCATCTCGTGCAGCCACAGCAGAGCGCGGTCCAAGAGTTTCTCAGGGTGTCGGACCTTGCTCTTCAATATCAGGTCGGACTCGATTGCCGCCCGTAGTTTCCCGAGCGTGGTTTCCGCTAGCAGATCCACGCCTCGACTGCCGGGAGGCAGGCAGTCAAGGAGGTGTTCCAGTAGCCGTGAGGCAGCCTCGCGCCGAAGTTCGGCGGTCTCCTCCAAGTCTCTCCACTCCCGGCGCAGCGTCACATGCGCCGTCTCCGCGTCCCGTTTCCGCACCGTCAGGCTCCCGCCTGCGCCGTCCTCGCCTCGGCCATCCCGGGCAATGCCGCGGACGATGCGCCACAGGCGTTCCGGCAGCGGGTCGGACAATCCCTGATCCCTCAGGATCTGGGCGGCGATACGCAGATGCAGCGGCGCCGTCTCTCCCTTGCCCATATCCGGCGCCGTCTCGCGCATGTGCGCTATCAGGGCAGTCTCCAAGGTCACCGCTTCTTCGAGGCGCTTTCGGGAGCTGCGCTCCACGCCGGCGTGGACGAACGCGGTCAGCGCGGTGTCGTTGCTGGAGATGTCTAACCGCTCCAGATCATGCAATGCGCCCCGCACACCCTCGGGGCTCAGCCCCGAGACCGCCATCAGCTCATCGGTGCTGACGCCATCGTCCGGGGGGGCGTCGATGAGCGTTTCGACGATGCGCAGCAACCGGCGGCGATAGTCCTGCGTAATGTCCGCCCTCCCGAGCCGTTCCCTGGCCTCTTCGACCGAACGCACCCGGAGCGAGGAGGGGAACACATGCACCACGTTCTCCTCGCGGGCCAGAAGTTCGGATTCCTCCAGCCAGGCGACGGCGGTGCGCACCCGGGTATCGTCGGTAGCCGAATCCCGCTCGAACGCGTTCTCCTCGTCCTCCCCGAGTATCTCGTCCTCCGTGGCCACCACCTCGCCGCCGGCGTGTTTCTTGCGGTCCAGACTGCGCAAGGCCCGGAGAATGCCGTGTATCTCCCGCCGGGTGAGCCTTGAGCGCGCCGACATGCCGAACCGGCGCTCCACATCGTCCGCCGTGTAGAGCAGCACGCACCGCGCCGGCGCCCCATCCCGCCCGGCGCGGCCCGCCTCCTGAAAATAGTGCTCCAGCGACCCCGGGATGTCGGCGTGGACGACAAGGCGCACGTCGGACTTGTCGATCCCCATGCCGAAGGCGTTGGTCGCCGCGATGACGCGCAACTCGCCGTCGATGAAGCGGCGCTGCACGTCCTTCTTGATCTCCGGCGAGAGGCCCGCGTGAAAATGCTCTGCCGCCACGCCCTTCTGTTTCAGGTATTCGGCGATATCTTCGCTGCCCTGCCGTGTCGCGCAGTAGACGATGGCGCCGCCGGGCATCTCAGACGGCAGGTGCGATTCCAGCACCTGGTGGATATGGGCGAACTTCTCACCACCCGTAGTCGGGATGACCTCGAACGTCAGATTGGGCCTCTCGGCGCCGCCGTCGAACACCTTCAATTCGACCCCGACCTTTTCCCGGAAATGGCCCACGACGTCCTCGACGACGCCGGGCCGGGCGGTCGCGGTCAGGCACAGCACGGGGGGTACCGGCCCGCCGCCCGCCTTCTCCCGGATGAAGCGGCCCACGTAGCGGTAGTCGGGCCGGAAGTCGTGCCCCCACTGCGACACGCAGTGGGCCTCGTCCACCACCCAGGCGCCGATCTCCCGCTGGTCGAGCGCCCGGCGCAGGGAACGGGAGCGGAGCTGTTCCGGCGAGACGATCAGGATGCCCGCGTCCCCCAGCCGCACCCGTTCCAGCGCGTCCGCCCGCTCGGGCATCGACAAAAGCCCGTTGATGGTCACGCAGCAGCCGATCCCGCGTGCTTCCAGTCCCGCCACCTGATCAGCCATCAGCGCGACCAGGGGCGAGATGACCACCGTGAGCGCGCCTGTCTTCTCGTAGCGCGAGAGCGCCGGGACCTAGTAGCAGATCGACTTGCCGGTTCCCGTGGGCAGGATGCCGAGGACGTGCTCCCCGCGCATCGCCGCCTCGACGACGGTCTGCTGCATGGGACGCCCGGAATTGTCTTTGGGCTCGGGCCGGAAGTCCTCGAAGCTGAACCAACGCTTCAATTCCTTACGGGCGTCGTGCATCTCGCGGCACCAGACGCAAGATACATCGGCGCAGGCGGTGTCCCTGAGGCGGCGCACCAACTCTCCCGCTTCGGGGAACTGGTGGCGTACCCAGGGCGGCATGACCGAGTTGCCGATCGCCTCCCTGACCGAGTTGCCGCCCGCCACTGAAAGCCACGCCAAGGCGTAGGCCAGGGCCCAGCCCCGCTTGTCCGCCTCCGCCAGGACCTCGCGCCCGTATATCACGCAGGTGACGCCCTCCAGGCGGCGGTTTATCGCCGTGCAGGCCTCGGCGTCGGTCGGTCGGCGTGAGCTACGGAGTGCTGAAAACAGGTCGTCCAGGGCGCGGTCCGCGCCTTCATACTCCGGCGTGGTCAGCCAATGCCATGCCGCCAGCAGGTCCGGCGGAGCCTTCCGAAGCGCTTCGCGCTGATCGGCGAAGACTTCCAGCGCGAGGCGGGAATCGAGTTCCGGGTCGTTGATCCGCCCGCGTTTGAGCCCACCGTCCTGGTAATGCTTGACCAGGCGATGATAGGGATTGCGGGGAAAGGCGAGCGGGCTAATGCGCAACGTATCCACCACGGGCAGCTTCAAGAGCTTGAGGTCCGGTTTTGCGGCAGCGAGATGAGGCAGGTCGAAGGCGAGCAGGTTGTGGCCCAGGATGAAGGACGCCCCCTCGGCGAGATCGTCGAGCTTTTCCAGCGCGGCCGTCAAGCCGCCGCCTGTATGCGTCAGGCTTTCGCCGGTATCCGTGCGCACCGCACCCAAGGCGTGGATAACGCCATTTCTGCTGACTTCCAGGTCTATCGACAGACAGCAGAACTGGTATGAATTATCCCGTATCTGCGACGGGGCGTCTCCCGTGTTGATGCCGAATGTTCCTGCAGCGGGCGGATGGTCGTCTCCTCGGTTCTCGCCACGACCCGACAGGATTTTTCAGTCGGCATCACGTCGCCGCTCGAATATCATGGCGCGACGGCGGGCGGAACCCTTTTCCTCCACTTGGCCATATTATCTTTCCCGCAATCGCAGCGCGCAACCAGGAGCGCGGGGTTTCCACAAAAACCTGCACCGGTTGCTGCGTGGCACCGCCCGACCCGACCGGCGCCTCGCATACCTGAAGCAATCAAGGCGAACTCCACAATTTTTTCGCTAGGTTTTGCTCGGCGTCATTTCCTTGCCCTACCTCTCGAAGAGGCGGAGCCGGGCCGGGAGGGGGCGGCGGAAGGAGGTCTGCGAGAGGACGTTCTTCGCCTTCCCGATCACCCACCCAAGGAGGCGCGCGATGCGTAAACCGAAACCCGAAGCCAACACCTTCCTCACCCATCTCTCAGGCCCTGGCCTGGCGGATGAGAGATACGAAGTCAAACGCTATAAATCCGATGCCCGGGGCGGCATTCGTCCCGTAGCCGCCCCGGGGAACGGGGGGCGCAAGAGCAAACGCGTGACGGCCTCGCGCCGGGCGGTGCGGGAGATGCGTCCCGCACGGGACGAGCTCATCGTATGCACGGGGCTCAAGGTCCCCGAAAGCGGCCTTCAGCTCTGGGGCGAGCACCTCGTGTGGGGCCGGATGCTCAGCCGGGGATAATTGCCGCGCTAGACGTCTCGCCGTCAGACGAACGACATTCGGAGGAAACCATGCCCCACAAGAATTTGGATATTCGACGCGAATGCGAGCGCGAACGCCACAGGCGGAGGGCCGAATCGCGCAGAGCGCGAGGGATGTGCATCAAATGCGGGCGCAGACGGCCTGCGCCCGAACGAAGTCTTTGCGCAAACTGCCTCGAGAGAGGACGCAAATCCGAGCGCGCCCGATACGCCAGGGGAAAACTCGAGGGATCCGCATACGGCGGGCGCTGTCCCGAGAGCCGCCGGCGCATGGCGCGCGAGAGGGCGAGAAAACGCAGGCGCGAGCGTATCGAAGCCGGGCTCTGCACGACTTGCGGTGAACGAAAACCCGCCGAGGGCGGCGCCCTCTGCGAAATTTGCAGGGATTCGCGTCGCGCAGCGGAAAAGAAGCTTTATGAAAAAAGGAGATCCTCCGGCCTTTGCGGTCGTTGTGGAAGCGCCGCAATCGAAAAGGCTTCGACGTGCGCTTCGTGCGCCGCAAGGGACATGAAGCGCCGTCCGCGAAAGAACGCAGCGAGCAGGAAACGCTATCGCGAGAGGCGCGCCCTTGAAATCTGCGTGGATTGCCAATCATCCGACACGTAAGGAGCATCGAGGTGCGTCCCTTGCTCGGTGCGATCATACCACTCCTCGGGTGAGCACAAGGGAATGCCGGTCTTTCCGCCGCGCTACACCATAGTTGAAGTGGCCACGGGCGCCGAGCACGGGCCCCTCGACTCCTGGGAAGAGGTGGCGATGTACCTCGCCTTCAAGAGGCTCTCCCGAGAGGAAGTGGAAGTCATCGAGGACGCGCCCGTGATATCCAGGCTCGCCGGGTGGTGAGCGTCATCCGAGCCAGCACGGCGTGGGTACGTACCGCCGTCGGGCCGACGACGGAGGGGGGGAGGGTTCGACGCCGCCCTGCTACGCCGCCGGCCCGTCGTCAGTAGTCAGGCACCCGATGGGGCCTTAGCGCCCGGCGCGGAAGGGCCCGCGGGACCTCCCTCACTTCGGGCGCCGTAACAACGGATCGAATTTCAGGCGGGGGGGGAGCCACCACGTCAAAACCCAGACGGGAAGGCAGGCTGCGAGCGCCTGAACGCCCACGGGGAGCGGACCGAAGAGACCCCCTGCCGAGGCTGCGCCGAGGGCCAACCACGCCATCAGGGCGGGACCCGGATAGCCCGAGCGATTCAAACGCCGGCATGTGAGCGCAAGCGGCAGGCCGAACGGAGCAACCGCCGGCAACTCCATGAGCGAGGAGGGCGTCACCACCTGCTCCGCGGAGCCCGTGCGCAGAAACTCGTCCGCGAGAAGCCCCGCCGGCAGCCACAGGAGCGCCGGTAACCAGAACCTGAATCTTCCCGTGCGCCTTCGTCCGTCCATGCCTCATCCCACAATAATTCAGGGCCCGATGCAAGGGCAGGCGCGTTCCGCGAGCGCTCCCCGCCGGGTGAGGACCTCCTCTCGAGAGTGAGAGCGAAGCGGGGAGCCGGGCAAATGCCCGGCAGGGAGAGGGAGACGGTCTCAGGCTCCCGCCGTCGGCGACAACCCCGAGAGGAGGCACGGCCATGTACGAGAACGACTTCGACTACGAGATGTTCACCAGTGACGAACTGCTCGTCGAGATCGGACTGGGCGCCTACACGATCCGAGTCATCCGCACCGAGGCGAAAGAGGAGTCGGATGAGTTGATTGGCGTATAGGGCGAACCGGGGGGCCGGGGAGAGAGGATTCCCGGCTCCTCGACTTTATCATTCACCCCACACTACAAGGAGTATCAAAATGGCATTCGGACTGAACCGTGCGGAACTGATCGGGCGTCTCGGCACCGACGTCACCATCAACCATCTCGCGAGCGGGGGACGCGTCGCCAACATATCGATTGCCACTGATGAGGGGTACGTGGACAGGCAATCCGGCGACCGTATCGACAAAACGGAATGGCACCGGGTCGTGACCTTCCAGCCCGGCCTGGTGGACATGCTCGAACGCCACGCGAAGAAGGGCCGCCTGGTATATGTCGCGGGCAAGCTCCAGACCCGCCGCTGGAAGAAGGATGAGGAGGATTCGGAGCGCTTCTCCACCGAGATACTCATCGCTCCGGGCGGGAAAATCCAGTTCCTCGACAAGGTGAACGGAAACGAAAACGGCGCGCCCGTCGTCGCAGGGGTCGGGGGCGAGGAGGACGACATCAAGTTCTAGGCTCACAAGGGGTCGGCGCCATCACGCGCGTCGACCCCTTTTCTTATGCCCGTTGTCCGGAGGAAGTCCACCGCCGAAGCGCCGCGCCTTTCCCGTCCTGCCGGCCCTCTCCTCTACCGGGAACACCCGGTAAACTTCCGGTTCCGTGAACGATAAACCATGTTCACGGAAGATCGGCATGCGCCTGCAATCACCACATCCCTGAACAGTGGCTCAATCCACCCCCCGCTGCGGGAATTCCGGGCCGAATAACGGCCCGGAATGACCCTCTCCGCAGCATGAGAGATTGTTTCCCGATGAGCTTCGCCTTCATCGTGAAACACCCAAAAACTCTTGTGTCCCGGTGGCGAATCAACTGTCTCTCTCTTGGCGTCCTCATTTTAGCACGAACGCCGGGCGAATAAAGGGTGGCCGCAAGCGGCCATCATTTGCCGGTACCCCCCAAAAAACGATGAAGCGTGTTTTTCGGGAACCCCCCGGAAAATGACGAGCCCTTGATTCGCCCGCCTGCGGGCGCCGGATACACCGACCGGCGCCCTTACGTGCTGAAAATGGGACGCAAGAAGCGCATCCGTTAACTCTCTGGAAAGGAGTAAGGCATGGAAACCACCGTGGTGAACCTGAACGACTATGTCGATGAACTCGGCAGCGGCTTGATGGTGAGGATCGACCGCATGACGAAGTGGGGAAATCCCTTCCGCGTCGGACAGGACGGCGACAGAGAAGCCGTCATCGAAAAATACCGGCAATGGCTGTGGGGAAAAATCCGGCGCGAGGAGCTGGACCTCTACGAACTCGCCGACCTTCTTGGCTGCGAGCTCGGCTGCCACTGCCATCCTCTTCCGTGCCACGGCGACGTCCTCGCGCGCGCCGCCGAGTGGGCAGACAAATATCTCGACGAGATGCCCAAAGAAGTGGGGCGCAACGAGCGTGGCTACGCTCTTCCTGAATTCAACCATCCCCTCGCTTGAGGACAACCAAAGGAGTGAACGATGACCGCTACACACGACCACAAGGAGAGCATCATGCACGAGCACACGGAACACGAAGCACGGAACGAATCTTTCACCGCCATGGTCTGCGAGCAGGCCGCCCTGTTCGGCGTGACCCCGGGGCCGGACGAGTTCGACAACCGCCCCGTGTGGGACGAGGGCGAGGCAACCGCCGCCGTCATCAGGGCCTTCGGCGCACTCGCAGAAGCTGCGCCTGACGGAACGCAGCTTGCGGATGAGCGGGCGAGCCTCCTGTGGGGGTTCGTCAACGCCTTAGACGCCCAGACACAGCGGCTCGACCGCGCCGCCGACAAACTCATCCCCGGGGTCCGCGAACTCCAGCGCGAGCAGGACGGCTCCGAGATCAGATCGCGCGAACTCGAACTCAAGACCGACCACGCCCAGAACCTGAATGACAGGCGCGATGCGTTCGAGGGGCTCAGGGACACGGCCGCAGAGGCCTACCGCATCGAGACCGGCGAGGTATGGCGGCCGAGGCGAGGCTCGCACGTCAGCCAGACCGGCAAGCTCACCTCCGCCGTGATCGAGGCGCGCGACTTCCAGCGGGCGCGCAAGGACCGCGCGAACACCTCCCACCTCCCCCAGGGAACCCTCGTCGCCGTCGCGGGAGGAAAGGAGGCGAGCGATGCGGGCATAATCATCGGCCACCTCGACAAGGTCAAGGCCAAGTACGCCGACGTCGTCCTCGTCCACGGCGGCGGCCCCGGCGCTGAGAAAATCGCGGCGGGATGGGCCGAGCGCAACGGCGTTCACCAGGTGGTATGCAAGCCGGACTGGGAGGCGCATGGACGGGCCGCTCCTTTCCGGCGCAACGACGAACTCCTCGCACTCCTGCCCAAGGGCGTGATCGCCTTCCCGGGTTCGGGCATCACCGACAACCTCGTCGACAAGGCCCGGGCGCTCGGCATTCCCGTCCAGAGAATCACCGCCTGATGTGGCACTCCACGGGTCGCGTCGACAGGCGGCGCGGCCCTTTTCCCTCCGAACAAGCCTTCCTCCACTCACGACCGCCCGCTCCCTGACGAGCGGGTAACTTGTGAACCTCTCCACGTTGCGTAAAGGTAACGCGTGAAACCACATGCCGCTCACCTGAGTCCCGCGGTGCGCGGCGTGTGAAAAACTCACCCGCTCCCTTGCGACTCACGCCTGCTTTTGTTACCCCTGTTCACGGGAAGAGGACACGGTACGCGTCCCGTGGTCGCGCCCGGTCATCTCGCTCAATCGCCGCGTTGGCTCCAAAGCGTTCATGCATCGGCCATTACCGCCGATGACGCTTCGCCGGATAACGGCATAATTAGCCGCCCTTCGGCGCTTCGGGTTACACACCCCACGCAGCGGGCTGCAGGGCGCAGATCAAGCGCGCACCAGGCATACAGTCACTTGCTCAAACGCCGTCAAATACCGCCCCGTCTTTGTTGGGAGAGCGAGTGTCGATCGGCATTCGCCCATATCTCTTTGAAATCCCTTTACTTCGCACCTCGCGAATGTCAATCGACATTCGCTGGAAACAGCGCCCCTCCTCCATGTATGCTGATCGGCATTCGCCGCCCGGGCCGCAAGGAACGCTGTAGCCAGCCGTTTCACGGTCCGGACTCTATCGATTTAAGGTCCGAACCATGTGCATGGAGGATAAGAAATGATGAGCGGAATCGACCAAAAACCGACCGGAGACGATGCCGGCACAGAAGAAAAACAAAGCCACGCGCGCATGTCGAGGACCATCCGCTTCTCCGATACCGAATGGGAACGGGTCGAAATCGCCGCCAGGCGGAGCGGAGTCACTGCTGCCGAGTTCATTCGCAACGCCGCGTTGGCGCTCGCCGGAGAAGAAACCGGCGCTGATTCCGGCCCGATACCATCCGGAATCTCTGCGCAGATCGAGCGTATCTATCGCGGGGTTTACCTCCTTTCCACGCTGAAGCGGGATGAATTGGTACGGGAAGGACGCAAGGACGACCTCGACCGGATCATGAAAGACGCTCGCGAGTCCCAGGCTGTGTTCCTGAACGATACTTCAATATGAGATAATACCCTCTTGCATCTCCTGCCCGAGCGTCCCTCTCAAGGAGGGTAATAGTCAAACCTGCGGCATTTCTGTAGCAAAGGGATTAACATACGATGATCTACAAAGTGAAAATGGCCTGAAACAGGGAAGAAATTGCAGAGGTATTCAAGCGATCAAGCCTTGCGGCATGTCAATACGGTTTTAAACCTGCTCCAATTCAAGGCCACATCAATGCACTATATGCAGGTGTGGGTATTCTTCCACTCCATCTCATCCAGTACTGCACGCCCACTTAATGTTATGAGAGTTCTCAATTTGGCGCATTACGACCTGATCCGAAACTCCAAACTCTACCGCAATTGCGCTGATGTCCATCGAATCTTCGTGCATGGCAAGAATTTCGTTGACTGGAGCAAGAAACTCCGCAGCAAAGGCTCGGTTGGCTGCCTGCCGCGACGCGTCCCGGAGGTCATTGACGACAACTCTTGGCGCAGGTGGATTAGCAACCACTTCACCGAGAGCTCGTCCGAAGCCGAAAATCCACGCAGTCTTGCCTTGCTGTGTAACGGTGTTAGAAAGGTGTATGTTGACATTATTGTCTTTCGAATTTACGAGAGCACACAGCCCTAGAAATGTCGGCGCCGATTCAAATTTTGACGCCTCAAGACGGTCAGCGAGTTCCTCCCCGGAAGCTAAACGGTCGCTTCCCTTCAGATTCAGTTCTTGACGCGCAGCCCTGGCTCACCGATATCCTCTTGCCCAAGCTCTCTCACCTTCTCGAATTGCACGAAACGATGAAAGTGCATCCCGCAAATGCTTCGCCACTGGTAGCCGTGACCGATAACGTGGTCGTCGCTCTACTGATTTAATCCAGTCTAATGCATCTGTCGTACCCGTACCATGTAGCGCCGATAAAAATTCCACCAAAGGTTCACCCTGAAAGAAGTCGTTTGCTTGCAAGATGAATTTCGCATCACTCTCGGACAAATCGTAAGGGGAATTATATGGTAGCCGTTCAAATTCCGCCGGCCCTGCGGCCGAGTTCCGTCGGCCCCTACAGTAACTCTGTCGCCGTTGGCCTGGGACAGATACCTCTGGATGACATAGCGGTTGTCAACAAGACCGCTGCCGTAGAAATGGGGAGAAAGGTGCGCGCGTCGCCGCGCGGTGCGAGTGCCGCCTGCATCGTGCCGTGCTCCTTTAGTCAGGTGAAAGGGAACGGCGGCAACGCCCCTCGGAGGGCCGCCCGCCGCCCCGCTTCCGGCCGGACTCGCCCTCTTCGCGTCCCGAAGCCGGGCGGCGAAGCAAAATGCGTTATGCCTGACGTAATGCGGATGTCTTCGCCAGTGTGAAGCCGATGCGGTTGCTCCGGGAACGGAAGCGTTGTGAGCGTCGGCTTCTCAGGCAGGAAAACCGAAGCGTTCTACGAGGGTCGCCGGATCGCGGCGTTTTCCAAGTTCGCCCGGACCGCATCGCGCAAGCTCGATCAGTTTAACGCGGCCACAAGCCTGGGCGATCTGTTGAGGCCCGACAACCACCTGGAGGCACTCAAGGGCCGCCGCAAGGGGTAGTGGAGCATCCGCATTAACGATCAATGGCGGATTTGCATAAAGTGGCCGGAAGGAAGTCCTGGCCCGACCCAAGTGGAAATCGTGGACTACCATTAATTCGAGGAGATGAATCATGCGCGACCCCATCCATCCCGGCGAGGCACTGCGCGAGGATCTCGTTGCGCTCGGCATGAGCGCGACAGAGCTCGCGCTGCGCATCGAGGTGCCGGTGAACCGCATTACCGAGATACTGAACGGCAGGCGCTCGATCACCGGCGATACGGCATTGCGCTTGGGCGCTTCTTCGGCGCCTCGGGGGAGTTCTGGCTCAACCTTCAGAAACTCTACGAACTGCGGCTTGCGGACCATACGACGGCACCGTCTATCCCGCCTTGAGATACTTGCGGACCGTCTTTCGATCCAGGCGCACGCGCCGGGCAATCGTTGAGATCGACAGACCTTCCTTACGCAACTGATGAATCATCAATACCTCTCCACTGACTACCAAAGCGCCGTCCTCGTTGCTGAAAAAGCTCCATGCTCATGCGATCCGGTTGCCTTGACAACCCGATCACCATCATCAGCAACTGGGGATTTTTCCTTCGGCAGAAATGGGGAGTATTACTTCAGTAGTGACAGATCCGCCCGACAACCGAGAGGTAACACACATGGCGCTCAACGAAGGCCGGAGTATGACCCCGGCTACAACCCTGCAATAGTGTCAAGAGTTAGCGGTCGTCCAGAACGCTCAACGAAGGCCGGAGTATGACCCCGGCTACAACAAGAAACGGAAAAATTGTCGCCGTTTCCGAAGGATACCGCTCAACGAAGGCCGGAGTATGACCCCGGCTACAACCCGAGTTCCATGGCTGGCGTCGGTTCCTTGGGCACCGCTCAACGAAGGCCGGAGTATGACCCCGGCTACAACGGCCAAACCTTGGTCGCCACGCAAGCCCTTGAGTCCACGCTCAACGAAGGCCGGAGTATGACCCCGGCTACAACTTCACGTTTCAAATGGCTACTAGCGACGCCTCGGCTCGCTCAACGAAGGCCGGAGTATGACCCCGGCTACAACCCCTAATGTTCGGAATCGCGCCTGCAGCGACCGTTTGCCAACCGGAATCGTTGTTTTTTCTGTCCCAAGGTATGCAAAGCGCACCACTGTTGGTCAAGACACGACACAAAAGCTCATTGATTGGCCGTTTCAAGCAGCTTCTGGCTCGCTGACGAGAATATCACCGAAGGTTCGCACGACGTCACAGCAGCCAGGGCTTGCCGAGTATGTGAGTTCCATCTCGCCCCAGCCGCAGCGTGGCATTCTCGACTCCTCTGGGGAACCAGTAGATGATTACCGAGTCGACATCGTGCTCAATAATATCGCGGACTTCACCGATCATTCGGGTCAACCGTGTCTTCGAGAGCCTGCACTCGAAGACTGAGTACTGCACTCGTTGTCCGTACTTTTCACAAACGTCCGCGATGCGCCGAAGTCGAGAAGCGCCGGTCGTCTCGGTGTCCGCAATGTCGTAGGTGACGAGGACGTCCATGTGATCAGGCCAGAACGAACGGCGGGTACGCTGGCAAGTCTCCACGCAAGTGGCGCGCGAGAAGCGTTGCCTGGACCGACGGCAGCGCCCAACGACCGATCTTCTGCCCTAGGATTCGGTGGGGCACCTCGGTCTCCTTGTGGGCCTCCCATGCGTTGATCAACGACTCCCTGCCGTCTTCGGTCAGATACACCGCCCCACCGGGCACGGTCTGGAAGCTGTCTTGACTCACCTGTCGCCGGCGCACCATCGACACCACGAAACGGTCTGTCAACGCGCGCAGTTCCTCTACGAGGTCAAGGGCGAGCGAGGGACGACCGGAACGAGGGCGGTGGAAGAATCCCATCTGATAGTCGAGCCCCACGCTTTCAAGGGCACCGATGCACTCCGTGACAAGCATGCTGTAGCAGAAGCCAAGCATCGCGTTGATTGGGTCGCGCGGCGGTCGTCGAGTCCTTGTGGAAAATCCCAGTTCGACCGAGTCGACTGCACGTCCCATTGCCCCGAAGTAAATCCTTGCCGCGTCCCCTTCAATCCCGCGCACATGGTCCGCAGTTTGTACGTCCTTCAGGCGAGGAATCCGCGATCGGATCTGCTCAGCGCGGTCCGCGAGGGCACTGCTCCGTGCACTGTCCTTTTCATCCCGCGACCACCTGCCCACAACCCTCGCACTGTTTTGCAGCTTGGCGCCCACTATGGCCTTGGCTATGGCAAGCGCACGGGAGTCGTCTGCAATGACCTGAAAGAGGGCCATGCGTAGATGCACGTTACCTCCGGTTGCCCCATTGACGACGAAGCGAACCGCGCCATTACGCCGCAACACCGCCACGCGGACGCCCCGCCCCACGCAGGCATCGATCGCTTGCATGGTCATCTGCGCGCCGCCGAGCACCACAACAGCATCGATACCCTCCAGCGGGACACGTTGTCTGCCTTCGGGCCGAGACACGGTGAGCGAGCCCCGCCGGTGCCCAACCCTCGCCCTGTGACTGCGCACGTATAGCGTGCTCAGGTATCTCATACAAACACCGCTTCGGACATGTACCGTTCGATTCTGTGAGACATGCTCGTCGGTCCTGGGAGGCAGTGATGGAATAGTTGGCACTCCTTGCAGCGCCCATCGTTGACGGCGGCCGGTAATCGGCCGGTCAATAGCTGGTCGCGGATTTCGGCGACGATGCCCTTCACCTGCTGCCGGAGTGACGCCGTAAACCACACTTCGACGCGCCGCCTCGGCCCTCCGTACCACACACTCCCGCAGGGCACGTCCACATCCAGCATTTCTTCCAAGCAGAGCGCCTGTGCGCAGAGCTGCAGGTCGGCGGCGAGACCGTGTCTCGTGCCCGACTTGTACTCCACGGGGTGGATGTCTTCCCCCTTCGCCTCAACGACATCCGCTCGGCCGGTCAGGCCAAGCGACTCGGACCAAAGCGGGATTCCCCGAAGGACGCGTTTGCCGCGTTCGGTGCGATGTTTTCCGCCGTCAACCCGACGGTGCGCCCGCGTGCCTCGGGCCGTGTGTGTGTTGTCGCACCAAACTCCGTCGCAGTGGATAAGGGCGCATTGTCGTGGGCAGTAGGCGAAATGCTCGATCGCAGAGATCGCCACCACGGGTTCGGGATTCACAGACGCTCGGCCCCGATAGCCCGGGTCGCGTCGGCCGTTGCCCGCGGCTGGTAGCGGACACTGTGCCAGCCGGCATGCACGCCGACCCGGCGCCATGTGTCCCGCCGCCAGGGGTTCCAGACGTCCAGCAGCGCATCGATACCCCAGGTGTCAAGCGGTTGCTCCCAGGCCGGCCACACGAACTCTCGCGGGTCGCCGCTGCGAGGAGGATTGCGCCAACTGCGCTGCCTCTCATCTGGACTCCCCCGGTCCCTCCGGTCGGCGCCGCTCCCCCGCATCGGAAAGAGGGCAAGGCCGAAGAACGACAGCAGTTCGACGACAGGCTCCACCCAAGGATCCGTCTTGTCCGCCAAGGAGCCCAGCCGGCTTTGGTCAAACCCCAAGCCGTTGTCCTGGACTCGGCTTGCCTGCCCCATCAGGGAAGCGTGGAGCCGCGAACGAGCAGGCTGTTCGACCTTCTCGTGAAGCCGCAGGACGCGGTAGTGAAGCCACTTGATCGTCCCTGGGCCGGCGGCGTCGAACGGTGCGTGAGCCACCTTGCCATTTTTGTCGACGCTCAGGTCCGTCAGCGTGGAGGACAGCGTCCAGGAATACGAGGTACTGCGCGCTTCCCTAGCCCGCTCGCGGAAGTCGTCCACCGTCACCTGGCGTTCAAGCCTGCAGGCATTCCGCCATTTAGTGGCAATCGGCAGGTCGTCCAGCAGTTCCCGGTCGGGCCAGGACTCCACCAACGCATCGACCGGATCCAGTGACTCCGAGGACAGCACCGCGACAGGAGCGTCTTCCGTTGTCCAATGCAGGCGCAATCGTGGATCCACCACGGTGGCGCCCACGGCAGCTAACCAGCCGTTGACCCATCCGGCAGGCAATCCGCGGCACACGCAGTCATTCATCCGTAGTGTTCCTCCAATTCCTGAACGCCTGCCGAAACGGCGTGGTCAGCGCAAATGACAATCGCCTCCAGCAGTGCGAGGCCCCACGCCCCCAATTCCGCGTCGAGCCGTCGGAACCGGGCAGGCTGCTCCCAGTCGGTGCTTCCGAGGTCGGCGTCCGCTTCCACAACGACACCTTCCACCATGCCGCGCACGGTTGCCGAAATGCCGTCGACCGCCGGCGCGACCAGCGACCTGCCCTTGCCGTGGTGGCTGATCACCAGGTGCACCAGCAAGTCGCGTTCCATGGGCGTGCCCCAATCGGGCACTCGTTCGAGCCAGGTCTGCACCAGTCGGGCCGAGAGGTCCTCGTGGCGGCCGCCGCGGGGCCACCCAGCGGCAATGCGCTTGCCCTCCCACCGGTGTCGCGGTGTGTCGGATTTCGCAAGGAGCGGGCCATCGTGCCGATGGTCGGGTGAGAGCCATCGTTGAAAGCGTGGATCGGCCTTCCCGATGTCGTGCAACCCGGCGGCGCGTACAACTGTCGCCAACAGGTTCGGAGGCACGCCCATGCGCTCTGCGATCATCTGCGCTCGCCTGCCCACGGCATTGCCATGGCAATCCAGTTCCACCGCGGCTGCGCCGATCGAGAGCTCGTCGAAGTCGTCATTGGGCAATTCTCCACGAGGGCTGCGGATGGGCAACCGGGGCACCTCGTTGCAGGGCTGCAAGAGCCGTGGCATCAGTGCATGCGTGTACCGTGTCCATTCCTCGCGCTCCCAGCCGGCCGGTGCCGGGGCATCTCGAATCGCCGCCACGATCTCTTTGAGTGCGTGCGTCCGGTCCAGTTCGTCGATTTGATCCGCGTCGTCAACGTCACCCAGCGCAGCCGTCGTCCACCGTTCCAGACGCAGACCGCACAGCCGCTCAATCGCCTGCGCATCCAGGGGTAAGCCCAAGCCCTGCAACGAGGTATCCACCACGGGGTCGGAACAGGACGGGTTCCAGCCAAACGCGTCCATCAGGCCCCGGTCCGTCGGCAGCACAAGTCGGTCGCCGGGCCGCAAGTCCTCCACTGTCGCGGACTCCACGGTGATCCCGTTGGCACCGATCCGACACATTTCCTCGTCCGCGAGGATCGCCCGCACATCGTTGAGAGGCACATCGATGGCCTCGCGATCGCTCGGACGCGGCCACAGCCGCTTGCTAGGGTCGGGCACATGGGCACGCCAGAGCAGCGAAACCGAGTAGTCAGGCGCCGCGATGCCGCTGAAATACGGTTCCACAGGTGCCTCGCCGTCCGGAGGTGTGGTCGTCTTCGTCCATTCCCACAGTAGGCCGGGAAGGACTTCGGGTGCGCGGCCTGGATCGTCCCCGGGCAATCCCAGAGTGTGCCCAACGACCCGCGGCGACAGGTTGACCGTGCCGTCCTCGCCGCACGCCGCTTGCAACTGCTCCAACACCTTCGCCGGTTCCGCTTGGTACACCGGCCAGGTTGCTCCCGTCCCCTTCGAACCACGCCGCTTCGGTGGCAGATGGACGTAGGTTGCTTGCGCGTGCGGAAAGCGACCAAGCCGGTTTAGCCGACCGAGCCGCTGTGTAAGCGCCCGGACGCCGCACGCCTCGGTGACCAAGTACTCTGCATCGACGTCTGCGCCAACTTCGAGCGTTTGCGTGGCCACCACGACAAGGTGGCACTTACGCCTGCCCAGGACCTGACCAGCCGCCATGCCGGAGTCCGGATCCAGGATCCGCTTACGGACGCGCTGTGCCTCCCGCTCCCGGGCGAGGCCGGTCAACAGCAGCACATCGGCCCCGGCACGCGGCATTGCCTTCTGCAAGCGGTCGAATGTGGCCCGCGCCGTTCTCGGAGAGTTGGCAAATACGAGACAGGTGACGGGTCGCGGGCTTGGATCGATCAGATCGAGCGCGGCATCGGCCAGACACTTGGACGCATCGCCCGCGCCTGCGACCTGCAATCGCAGCGGCTTCATCGCATCGAGGCGCTCGCGCACGACGGTGTTGGCCTCGTCGTCCGCGTCGAGGTCGAACCGCTCCGTCGTGCCGGCGTCGCCCGTGGCGGTGAGCGCGACGAGTTGCGGCCGCGCGCGTCCTCCCCCGAGGAGCTCCCTCGCCGTCGGATGGCAGTCGGCCAACGCCGCGATGAGGGACTTCAGATGTGGGGCAAGGTGCGCCTCGTCGAGGATCACGAGGCTGTCAGTGCCGGCCATGGCGGCGTCGACCGAACGCGAGCGAGACCCATAACCTCGAAACAGCAGTCGCGAGCCGTACATCGGCAGTGTGCATAGAATGATGGTTGGACGTGCCGCATCGGTCGGCGAGCGCGAGGCGACACCGCCGCGCAGGCTGATCACATCCAGCGGCGCCGCTTTGGCGTCCATCCAAAGCGCACGCAGCCGGTCGCCAATACTCTCCACGACCTGCCGATCAGTGTCGCCGAGTTCCGCCGCTGCCGGATCGCACAACGTATTGGCCATCCGCCGCGCATGATCGGCGCTCGAGTCCACTAGCAGGCGACGGTTGACCACCCACCAGATTCGAGTGGGCGCGGTGCGTCGGCAGGGCGCCCGGTCCGCCTGCGATGCCAGCCACCAGACTGCGATGTCCAGGCAAGCGGTCTTGCCGAGCCCGGTGGGAACGCCGATCTCGCTTCGCCACCGCTCCTCCCTGGCGACCAGATCGGCCAAACGGGCCTGCCACGGAAACGGCTCGCGCCCGTTGATGGCTCGATAGAACTCAGGGAATGTGGCCAGCGCAGGCAGGCTTTTTTTGCGTTGCCGATCCACCCCTTTGTCGGCGACGTCAGCCTTCTCAGTCATCGAGAGGCACGCAGAGGCCAAGACCCCGCTGGCGGCCGGCGCCGATGACAACGGGTCCCGGGATTGATTCTGCGAACCGGACTTCCACGTGGGAGTACGGAAGCGCGGGCCGCCCCGGGCGATTGACCTCCACCGGCATCAAGTCAACTGCGCCCGGAACAAGCGGCGAACGGGACTGGCGGAACGAAACGGGCTCCGGCAGCCCAGCGTGCCGGCACCATCGGGCGACCTCCCGCAAGCGCACCTTGCCGCGCCGCTCGTGAACCACGGGAAACGCGGTCACCCATCTGCGCGACGGTTTCAGCCATCGGCACGGGTGGGTCGCCCAAGGCCGCATCTCGTCTTCCCGGGGAAAGACAGTCACCTCGACCCCGGAGCCTTTCAGCACCTGCACCGCTGAAACCGCATCGCGAACCCTGGCTTGCACCATGTCGTCCGAGGCCGGGGGTAACCACAGCGCCAGGCCGTGAACGCGGCCCCGCGAGCGAGCGAAACCAACATCGGGCAGCGCCAGATAGCGAGCAAGGTCGTAGCCGGTTCTTTCGAATCCGTGGCCGTGCAAAACGGCTGGCGGCTCACCGTGAATCCGCTGATAGTGGCTGAGCACTGCCTCCTTGAACAGGGAGGTTACGGCGGATACGCGACGGCCGGAAACGGCCGGGCGCAGGTGCAGCCATGCCACCACGCGACCATACTCCTCTTTGACTGGCCAGTCCGGCGTACGGTAGCGCGCCGAATGCGCCAGCGCGGGGAACTGCGAACGCGCGACGGATGCGCCGCGAACGCGCCATGCGTCGTAGATCCTGTCCAGAACGTCGGTGTCGCCCGGTCGAGGCACATTCAGTGTCGCTTCGCCATCCGGATCGGGCAAGAAAACGTCCGTTGGCGAGTCGGACGGTATCTCAGTCGCGACGCGAAGACGTACTGGCGAGTCGGACGCGCCGAGATAGCCAACGCGCGCGGCACGCAGACGGATCGACCTCAAAGTCTCGGGGGGAGGCGTATTTTCCCATTTGTACACGATTCGCGGGTCGCGAGCCGCGACTCGCACCCCTGGGCGATGTAGGGCACCGCCGCGTGCGACATACTCTTGGTGCGTGAGTTTGGCAAGGTCCGCCCTCACCACAAACCGTGGTTGCTGCGCCTGATGCCACGCCTGCGAATGCGCGTGAATGGTTGGAGCGGGCAACGCCTCCAGCCACAGGAGTTCGCTGCCGTCGGTGACTTGCGTCTGTTGCCGAGTGCCATCGGCCGCTACGAGCGCAGCGAACAACCGCGCCGGCGACGGAGGCCACTCGCCGATCTGCAGGCGTCCGGTGTTGGCGGTTCCGTCCGGATCGCCGCGGAAGGTGCCGTGAAGCAACTCCACGCTGATGGTGAACATCAGTCGTCGAGAACCGGCCAGGTGGCGCGGATCGCCTTGCGCAGGTTCGCCTTGGGCGTAAGCGTTCTCGCCTCTCCAACCCACCCGTCCAGCGGCACGCCAACGGACTCGGCATGCTGCCTTGCCGCGACGAGTAGCTCGCGCGTCGCCGCTGCGCCGGTGAGGTCGCAGGACTCGTCCCCTTCATCGCCAAGCCAGGTCACGGTCGTGGCCTTGGGACGTAGCTCAGCGCCCGATCGCAACGCGAACCCTCTGCCGAAGGCAAGCTGATGGGCGTGCAGACCCAGTGCCACAAGAAGCGCCCGCACGGCCCCATCGGCTACTGGGGCTCCGGTTCCAAGACCAACGCGCCGAAGTTGGGCGAAAGAGACGGTGGCGCGCTGGGTCACGCGCGCAAAGGACACGCTCGCGGCCGGCGGCTCTTGGTTGGCACCTTCGCCTCCCATAAATGGGATTTGCCCGTGCCCCAAATTCGATAGCTTTTCGTTCTTTCCGCCCTCGATCCTCCCGCCTTTGCCAACTTCCCAATCCGTACGGTCGTTTGGGTTGGAGGTGACGGGCTCTTCCGTGCTAAGATTCAGGGCATCCCCCTTCAGACCGAGCACCTTGGTTTCCGTGGATGCCGGTTGCCAACCCACGATCTCCGAGACCCATGCCCGGGCGTGTTTGGTGTTCTGCCGCTTCTTCCCCAGATGGGACTGCCAGAATCCATACAGGAGGGCTTGTGGGAACCAAGCGACCAACGGGCCGCAGGTTTGCGCCGTGGCGCCGAAAATCGCCTTGCCGATCTCCGTCTTCATGAAGTCCTCGCCGTCGAGCTCGGAGTCGCGCAGATACGCGTCCGCGTTGCGGTGGGGAAACTCCAAGCTCGACAGCGACTTCGGGAGATGTGACGGCAAGTGCCGCATAGTGGAGAAGTCCAGTAAGAACTCGGGAATCGAGATCGACTTTCGATGCTGCCGCAGGGCGTGCTCAAGCCGGTTGGCCTGCGACGGGACGTTGTCGATGACGATCACCTGCGTCGGCTCCGAGTCTCCGGCCGCCCCCCAGCGACGATCACGCTGGTAGTTCCCGCCCTCATACACGGCAGGCTTCACCGGACCCCCAGGACCGCCCACCGGCTCCAGCTCCGAGTCGATTCGAATGCCGTCGTCGAACGAATCATCCGCGCAGCCCGCCAGCAACGCATTCAGGTCAATTCGTCGGGACACTTTTTTCACTCTCCTAATCTGGTAGTAAAAATTGCGAACGGTATGCTGCTGCTCCACCGCCCGTGGACCGCACGGCTCTCGTTCCGTTTTCCCAATGAACTCCGCTGGCCGTTTCGCGCACGCGCCAAACCCCAATTCGGCGAGCCGTTCGTTCTCATAGCGTGCCACGACAGGCTGCAAACGACACCCCCTTTTGATAAGGAAATCATGTCGATGTTAGCCCCAAAGCCGTAATGTCCCCTTTTTTTGGTATCGACGTCAATGCCGAAGTAAATTTCCCCAGTTGTGCCGAAGTAAAAAATTTCCACTTTTTGGAAGTTCTGTTTCATTCCGGGTTCTTTTTCTTCGGTGGGCGTCCGCGTCGTTTTCTGGGCTTGGCGGGCGCTGTGATGGGTGGCAGCTGCAAGTTCTCTGGGACCAGCTTGGCGAGTTCTCTGAGCTGGTAACTGTTGCCGGCGATCTCGATCACTTTGGCGTGGTGCAAGAGCCGGTTCAACAGGGCGGCGACGACCACGATATCGCCGAACACTTCGCCCTATTCGCCAAAGCCGCGATTGGATGTGAGGATGACGGCGCCGCGCTCGTAGCGGGCGTTGATGAGCTGGAAGAACAGGTTGGCGCCGCCCTGTTCGACCGGCAGATATCCGACTTCGTCAATGATCAAAAGGGCGGGCCGGGCGATATAGGCGATCCGCTGGGCGAGTTTGCCTTCGCGCTCGGCTTTGGCCAGCCAGTCGATGATCTCGGCCAAGGTGGCGAAGTAGACTCTCTTGCCAGCCTTGACCGCTTCGATGCCCAAGGCGATGCCCAGATGGCTCTTGCCGGTGCCTGGAGGCCCGAGCAGAGGCACCACTTCGCCACGCTCGATGAAGCCCAACTCGGCCAGGGCCAGGATGCGGTTCTTATCCAACGACGGCTGGAAGCTGAAGTCTAAGCCTTCGAGCGTCTTGATCCGGGGCAATTGACCTAATCGTCGTGCGAAGGGAGGAAAATCGTGAAACTAAAGGTAGTCGTACACGAGACGGAAGATGGGGCTATTGGGTCGAGGTCCATGCCGTCTCCGGTTGTGCGACACAGGGAGGAGATTCGTTCGAAGAGTTGCTGAGGAATCTCTACGACGCGGCCAAGGGATGCCTCTACATGGACGTCCAGGAGTTGGACGCATCGGGTACGGGCCGGATCGTCAAGCTCGCCGTGCAAAAACTCTCAGCGGAAAGCGATTTTGCTGCATTCTGGTAGCGAAGAGCTGGATATCGGCACGCACCCCTGGGAGTCACCGCATTTACGCGAAAAGAGTTCGGATATCCCCATCTCGGTGCCGATCCATGGTAATGCGTCACTCAAGCGAGGCCTGCAAAGACATCTCATGAAGCTGGCGAAAATCTAGGAATCCGAACTGTAGACCGGAATCAATACGCCGGGCCGGTGGCGCTCATCCGAACAATGGATTCCCTGACCTGCACCAGCAGCAGGCCTTGGCAATGGATGATTCGCAATCCGTCATCAATGCGCACCGTATAGATCAACCGTTCCAAATCTGTCATGCACCATATTTTTATACTGGTACTCCAGAAAGTTGCAATCGATATTGGGAAAGCGGTAATCATAAACCGAGACCCGGCTCGACCTGCTTCTCTCGCACCGCCGTTTGTCCCGCCTTAGACTCCGCTCCCGTCTCTTTCACCAGCGTGTCCCGCGCCGCTTGCCCGATCCCATCCAGCGCCGCAATCCGCTCTCCAGTCGCGGTTTCGAGCCGCTGGCGCAGGGCATTCGCGTCGTCGGTCACGAGTTCGGCCCGGTCGCGGGCACGACTGAGCTCCACGTAGAAGCTCTTCTGCGTGGTGAGGTGGGGGTGGTTGGCCTGCATCGCGGCGATCACGTTGTCTACGGTCCGGCCCTGGAAGGCATGCACGGTCGAGGCCCATGCATGGTCGAGATGGCGCAGTTGGGGATCGCCCGAGGTCATGCCGAGCCTGCGCCCGTCTTCGAGGCGGAAGGAGACGTGGCCGTTCCCGGCCGAAAGCACGTCGGCCGTGCGGCTGTTGACGAGGCCTGAGCCCATGTCGTTGCGGGTCCAGCGTACCCGGTCGCCGGCGCGAAGCTCGATCTCTTCGGCCCGGTAGACCTCGGCGCCGCCGCTCCGCCCGGCAATCCGCCCGGGCTTCCATGAGACGCTCCCGCCGTCCTTGCCTTCGAGCATCACCGTCTGGTTCTCGTGATCCACGCCCGATACGCGGAGTTCGTCGCCCTTCTCGACACCCATGCGCTTGTAGGGGCGGTGGAAGGCCACGACGTCTCCCGGGGCGTAGTTCGCGGCGAGCGATTTCTCGGGGTTCGTATAACCGCGCGAGACGAGCCGCTCCCCCCTGAAGGCGGGGCCGTGGATACGGCCCTCACGCGCGAGACGCTCTCTGATATGAGCGTTGATCTTCTGGCGAAGTTCATGACTGGGCGCCATGACGCCGGTGTTCTCCCTCGCCTCGGGGGACAGTTCGAGCCAGCGCGCCGCCACCGCGCCCGCGATGTTGTCTGCCTTCACCTGCGCGACGTTCGACCCGAGCTTCTCGAACGCGCGGCCGATCTCGCCGGCGAGGCTCGCCTCGACTGCGGCTTTAAGCTCCGGGTCGCGCTGGCGCAGGATATCGTCCATCACGGCGGTCTTCATACCGGCTTGCTGGAGTTGCGCGAAGGGCTTGCCGGCGTCCACGGCGTCCAGTTGTTTCTCATCGCCCACCAGCACGACCCTGGGGATGCGCAAGGCGCCTGCAACCCGCAGGAGGT
Organism: bacterium; assembly: GCA_965213625.1. Classification (GTDB taxonomy): domain Bacteria; phylum UBA8248; class UBA8248; order UBA8248; family UBA8248; genus Bin107. Next base: position 3,466,635 of record CBDBZU010000004.1, on the reverse strand, counting down.
CGCGGGCCTGCAGGGTGGAGGCGAGGGACCCTTCGTCCACCACAAGAACCGTCTTGCCCCAGGCCGCGCGCATCTGCTTCTCGGCCTTTCTGGTGAGCTTGCCTTCAGCCACGCCGGTGTTTCGGGTGAGGAAACGCTGCAGCGTCTCGCTCTCGATCCCGGCCTCGGTTCCGAGCGTCTTCACCGCCGAGGCCGACGGCGCGAGGCCCTTGACCTCGAACCCGCGTTTTTCGAGGAGAGCGCGGGCACGGCTGAGCATGGTGGTCTTGCCGGTCCCGGCATAGCCCTGTACGCCGACGACGCGATCTTTGGCCGAGAGGATGAGCTTGACCGCTTCCCTCTGGCCTTGTGTCAGCGGTCCCTTGTGCAGATGCGCCTGCACCATCCAGGTGCGCATCACCGCCCGGCCCCGGCCCTGGCCGACCCGCATCAGCCCGATCGTCTCGCGCTCGTCCGCCAGCGCCTTATCAGTTGTGAGGCCGTCGCCCCCCTTGAGCGCCGGAGCGGCATGGAGCCGGCCCTCTCTTTCGAGATCGCCCAGCGCCCTCTCCGCCGACTCGATGGACACCGCGCCCGGCCGCCAGGCCAGCGCGGCGGCAAGCGCGTCGCCGCGGGCGAACACGGCCTCGCGCTCCGCGAGATGCGACACGGCCCATTCCGCGGCCTCACCGGCCGGACCGGTTTCTTGGGCAATTCCCCGGTCCTGCGACGGCTCATGGGTCTCTACTGCGCCTTCCAGGCCGGCGGCCCGGGACACTGCTTCGGCCGCAAGGGCTTTGGGGTCGAATCCTAAGTCTTTTGCCTGTTTCTCCCATATACCCCTGAGCGCGCTCTTGTCCACGTCGCGCTTGCGGGCGCGGGTCATGAGCGCCGCGCGCTCTGCGAGGCGCTGGTTCGCAGCCGTCGTTCCCAGGCCCCGCTCGGCCATGGCCGCCTCGATCTCCGCCCGCCGGGTCGAGAACGCCTCGATCACCTCGCGGCGAATGCCAGCGACCTCGAACCGCCCGTCGGCGTGTGTCTTCTCAATCCCGTAGCCCAGCTTCCCCAACTCTTGCGCCAGCTCGCTCCTGTAGAGCATGCCGATCAGCTTCTGGCGGCGGTAGAGCGCCTCGTTGGACATCGTCCTCCATTTGCCGTCCGGACCCTGGACCATGTTGGCCAGCACCGCGTGGGTGTGAAGCTGGGGGTCGAGGTTGCGCGAGGCGTCGTGGCGGAAGGTCGCGGCCACCGTTTTCTGATCACAGACCTTGACCATGCCTCCCGTATCCGGGTCCTTCATCCTGGTCTCAGCGGCGTTGCCCTCGACCCAGGCGAGGGTGCGCTCGACCGCCCGCTCATGGGCCTCGACGACACGGGCGTCGCCGCCCACCAGCGCGGCGAGCGAGACGGATTTGGGGGCCGAGAAAGTGAGGTCGCGCCCGGGACGGTGCTCCAGGATGCCGTCCTTGCGCCTGCGTCCGAGCTTTCTCCCCGAACCGTCGGGCACTTCGCCTTCGAGCACCGCCTTGAAGACTTCCGGGTCGACCGGGCCCGTGAGGCCAAGGTCCTCCGCTCCCCTGCCGGCCCATGCGCTCACCTCCCTGTGGGCAGGGTCGTCCCTGGCGTAGTAGCCGTCCCGCTCGTAGTAGGAGGCACCCTGTGCGGGGGCGGCGACGGCGCCGATCGAGACGACCATCACAACCAGTCCGGCGTGCGGGGCCCGGCCTCTTCGCCGTCTTCGCGCCGGTTGCGCTCATCGCTGCCAGCCGCACCGGCGTCATCCCCTTCTGCGGTGTGGGCCGCGGGTCGTTGCGCTCCGGATGTTCCGGGGGCTTGATCGGGCCACGCCACGCCCGCGTCCGGCGGCGGAGCGGGTCGTTCACGCTCGGCTTCAGGCTTAGCGTTTGTGGTCGCATCGCCGGGTAATTCGAGTTCCAACTGATTCGTCGCTTCCCCGGGTTCAGCCGCCCTCTTGGACTCGTGCGTTTTCCCGGAGGGTCCGGTTTCAGCGCTTTTCGCTCCACCTGCTTCGAGAAGCGGCGCACCCTCTCTCGGGATGAAGCTCTCGGCGGCTTTGGGCCTTTTCACGTAGTCGAGCCTGACCCGGGCGACGGGCCAGGGACCGGGGAACTTAAGGTAGCCGTGTAAATTCTCGAGGCGCATGATTTCGGAAGGCAGCGCCAGGGGTCGCATCTCGCGGCGCTGTGTGAGCGAGACGCCGTCCCTCATCGCGCTGGCGCCATAGCTGAGCCCCTCCGCGTATTCGGTCACCTCGCCGCGGCCGAGACTCTCGGCCGACCAGCGTGCCGTCTCCTGGTCGGGTGCTGCCAGCACCACCCGGGTGCCGCAGAGACCCGATACGGTCTCGGCGCCGTTTCGCCCATACAAATCGCGCAGGGCGGAGATCACCTGGACCCCCAGCACGAAACACCCCCCGAACTGGCGCGATTCGGCGAGACCGGGTTGCAGGCTCGGCACCTGGTGGAGAGTGGGAAGCTCATCCAGCACAATCCATATCCTGCGCGCGTCGTCCCGGCCGAGGGACAACAAAGCGTTCACGGCGATCTCGAGCCAGGTCGAGATGAGGCCCCGCAGGCTCGCGTGCTGGTCCCCGCGGGAGGTCAGGAACAGGAAGCCGGTCTCTTTCTCACGCTCCACCCACTCCCTGATGGAGAACGGCACGCCTGAGTCGGGCAGGCACTCGAGTGCGCCCAGGTGCGCGGTCAGCATGGCCCGCACCGAGAGCGCGGTCTTGGGGTTCTCGGGGTCCACGATGGACTGCGCCACCGTGCCCTCCATGGCCTCTGCGAGGGCAGTCAACTCCGTCTTGAGCAGGTGTTTTACGAGTACGCTGTTCTCCGTCACGCCGCGTTTCCAGAGGACGCCCGCGCCGTTCGCGAACAGTTGCCGCGCGGCCGTGACCCAGAAGGGGTCCACCGTGTCCTTCTGCTGGGGGATGAGCGCAGCCGCCATCGTGTCGAAGTCCCTGGGCGTCCTGGCTTCCAGGAAAGGAGACCAACGCGGCGCACGGGCGTCGAGGGGGTTCATCAGTACGTCGCGTGCGGGGTCGAAGAACGCGCGCGTGTAGCTCCCCATCTTGTCATAAAGAATGCAGCGCTCCCCCCGGGCGCGTATCTGCGCGACCATGTCCGATATCAGGACGGTCTTGCCCGAACCCGTGGTGCCCGAGACGATGGTGTGCTGCGTTTCGGCACGCTCGGGCCAGGGGACGCCCGCGATGCGGGGGGTGGACTTGCACGCGGCCGGGAAGAATCTTTCCGTCAGGCGGGAGAAGAGAGGCGTAACGCGTCTCGCGAGCGCTCCCGCAGTCGTCATCTCCGCTCCCCGCACCCTGTGCGCGCGGGCCATGCGGCGTCCCAGCAGCCAGAAGGTGACGATGAATGCGGCGACACACGAGAGCCCCAGCCAGAGGCCCAGCCACGCTTTCGTATGAATGATAGCGAGAAACCGCCTTCTGGTGCGCTCGATCCTGGGGTCGGAGGCGATCAGGGAGATGGATTCGATCACCTGCACGCCTTCTCCCCACTCGTATACCTGGCCCGAATCGGGGGAATACCCGATCGCGAGCTTGGCTTCGGCGAGTGTCCCGAGTCCCACGACGCGCCATTCGTGTGCGCTCGTCGTCGTGAAGAGGCTCACCGCAGGGGTCAGGACGATGGCGAGTACTAGTCCCACGACGCCCCAGCGCGCGAGCTGGCCCCACATCCGGGCGTCGTGAAGCAGCGTCTGGCCGCCGCGAAGGGTGGCATTTCCGATGGTCATTCGATTCTCCTTTTTCATACTGTCTGCATGGTGGTGCTGCCGGCGTCCTGGCCTCGCGATGCGCCGGGCAGAGGCCGGGGAGAGAGACCTGAGGGAGCGGGTGCAGGGTCGAGAGACAGGTTGCCGCGCCCGCATCCTGTCGATTCACGACCAGAAAGGAGCCATCCATGAAAAACCGAAGACCATCCGCTGCCGCGCACGTCATCGTCCCGGCGGGACCCGTTCTCGCGCTGCTCTACACTCTCTTCACCCTTAGCGGCGGGAATGACTTCCGCTTCATTCCGGGCGCCTGGTTCCTGGCCGCGCTCTGGTGTTTTCTCACGGCGCTTGCGGGCGCCCTGCGGCGGGCATGCCGCGGCGACGTGTCCCCCTTTACCGGCTACGCGCCCCCCGAGCGGAACCCGGATCGCTTCGAATGGGAGACCCGATCGGGGCGCTACGCCTGGCGCCGGGATGATGAGGAAAACGAACTCCACGCCCATGACGACCATCCCGGTCACGGCCCCATCACCTGATCGCCCGAAAAGGCGCTTCTGCCACCGCTTTCTTTCTTCCTCTCCGGTTCGGACACGGCTTTCCTCTCATCCCCACCGGGCGCCGCGTTCCGCGCCGTGCCGTAGAGAGTTCCGCCCAGCCATTCGCCAACGACGGGCAAGTCCCTGACGACGTGCTCACCGAGGGGTTTTTCGGTCTCCGCCTCCACCTTCGGGCGCCCGGAATCGATGGATTCTCCCGCCACGCCTGCGCGGGCCGTTCGTCCCGCCTCCCTGATGTCCAGTTCTGTCTCAATCTCCTCACGCCCGCGCGCGGCCCGCCCCCCTGCGCCGCCCGGCATGGGCGCACCCCTGCCGCGCGCGCGTTCGCGCACCGATGCCGACCCTTCTTCCCAGGCTGTCTCCGTCCCGTCCGCGTCGCGCAAGCCATCCCGCGCCCGCTCGTAATCCGCCCGATCAGGCGCAGGCTCCGGTCCCTCTCCCGCCGGGAAACGCTCGGCAATGAAGGCGGCGGCATAAGCGCGCAGCACTTCCGCGTCTTCCGTCGTCTGGGGCGAGGCCAGGCGCATCGCGCCCGCGGCGCCTATCTCGCGACCGTCAGCGCCCTTTTGCGCCGCGAGCCAGGCGAAGAAAGGCTGTCCGAGTTCGCTCTCTATCGATCGCGCGTTCGCGCGCACCTCGGTCGCCTGTGTGCTCCAGTTTTCCGCCTCCCTGCGGCTCACCGCCTCCTGCTCGGAGAAGCGCCGCATGCGCGTGAGGTTTGACCCGAAACTCTCCTCCAGGCTCTTCATCTCGCTCTCGCCCGACGCTGTTGTGTAGCGCCTCGAGGCGTCCGCCACGCGCGACCAGAGGTCCAATAATCCGCTTTGTCCCGCGTAGTCTTTCATCCGGCTCCAGGCCTCGCGCCCGATGGTCTGTCCCCGCCAGCTCGCCGAGCCGTCGGCGCCTACCTTGACGATAAAATCGAAGCCGCCTCCCACCCTGGCCTCGCTCGTGAGGCCGGCCGCCTGTTCCTTCGTGATGCCGCCGGTTTGTGAGAGTTTCTCGATATGGGAGTCGAGGCGCTGCGCGCCCGCGTTCTCACTCTCGGTCACCCCCCGCGCGTGGGTGATTCCGCTTCTCACGTCGCGTGCGAACCGCTCGACCATGGCGGCGGAATCGGTCGCTGCAGCCGTCCGCGCGGCGGCGGCCTCGGCCGAGAAGTGACGGGCCTGCTCGACGGCTTCGCCCGCCCGTGCTTCGTGGCTCACAGCCAGGGACTCGGAGAGCCTGACGCCCGCTGCCGGCACCCGGCTCGTGGCGGAACTCGCGTCCATCACGGCGGCGCCCTCCCCGGTCACGGTGAAGGCCGCGCCGCCGGGAGCGAAGCCGGTGTAGCGGCCGGAGTCCACCTGAGCGGAGGTCCTGACCTGGTGACCCTCGACCGAGGCGAAGCGGTGCGTGTCCGCGCTCGTGTTACCGAGCGAGATGTTGCCCGTGGTGCCTTCCTGGGCAGCGGACGAGGCGGCCTCCTGTCCGACCGAGAGGACCGAAGTGGCGAGCGAGGTCGCGCGGCCGACACCGTAGGCCAGGGCCGCGGCGAGGAAGGGCACCGACATCGAGAGGTAACCCGACATCACGGCCACGTCTGAAGCCACGGCCCGGATACCCGCCTGGGCCACGAGCGAAACGCCGACGTCCCCGCCCGGCATGAGGGCGGCCGCACCCATGCGCTCCGCCGCCTCGCCCATAGCGACACGGTGCAGTATCGCGTAGAGCGGACCCCAGCTCTGCAGCCACACCAGACCCGAGAAGTAGGAGCGGAATATCGCGCCGCCCGCAGGCGTCAGCATCAACAGGACCGCCATCGGGAACGCGCCCACGTAGAGGCACTCGAATACGATGCGCAGCATGGGGACCCAGGTCTCCGCCTGTCTCCCGATCGCCCGGTAGGCGGATACGGTCTGCGCCTCGGCGCGGGCTTCGGTGTAGGACCTCAGCGCAGCGGCGTTCCCCGCCTCCGCATTCCACTGCTCGCCCGCGTCGTGCATGGCGTTCAGCACCATCTGCTGGCGGAGCACCTCGGCCGCAGATCTCGATGCCCCGATCAGGAAATCGTGCGTCGCCGGCAGCGCCGCCATGAGTTCCGCCCGCGCGAGCGCCTCGCTCGCGGCCCCCGGGAAGAGCCTCATCCCGAATACGCCCGAGGCGCGCGTTATCTCCGCCCCCCACAGCGCGTCGAGGCGGGACGCGGCGGTGGCGCAGGTCACGATCGCGCGATTAAGCGTCGTTGCTCCCGTGCCCGAGGCCGCGCCCCGACTCGCGTATTCCACCATGCGCGCGGGCGAGGTGCCCGCCGAGGGAGAACCCGAGGCAGTGACGAGCGTCCAGAGGTCCGTGCTCTCGCGCAGGTCATCCGCCGATATGTGCCCCAAAAGCAGGGCGTGGAACACGCACTGCCGGGCGTAGGCTCTCATGTTCCTCGCGAAGACGGCGTCGGTGACCTCCATCCGGGTCGTTGCGGCCGCGAGTCTGGCGCCGAAGATGAGCCCGTGCCTGCGGTAGGCCAGGTCGTTCGGTAGGGAGAAGGCCTGTTCGGTCAGGCGCGTTAACCCGTCTCCCACCCGGCTCGTGAGCGAGGCGAACAGCGCCAGGCCCAGCGGCACGTTCGCAACCACCGCCGGCGCGAGCGCGGGGTCCAGCCTGTCCACCACGCGCACCGTTCCCTTCGGGACCACCAGCGCGCCCCAGACACATGTGAAGACGAGGAGCCATTTGGCGTTGTCCTTCCATGACCCCCCGAAAGCGGTGCGGAAGAGCGCCCAGGCGAGTCCCGTGACCCCCGCGATCTGCGCCAGCGTCACGAAGGCGCCGCCTCCCGTGATGGCGGCGACGGCGTTTAAGAGGTCGACCAGGTAGGTCCCGCCTCCCAGCGTGAATATCTCGTACATGGGGGTATCCCTATCTTGCGCCCGCTGCGCCGCGCGAGAAGGCGAGCGCCGCTCTCAGGTCGGCCGAGAGCGCACCGCTGAGTTCCGTCTCGATGAGGCGGAGTTTTTCGACCACGGCGAGGGCGGTGTTGAAGCGTTTGAGTCCCTCGTTCCGGTGGCGCGCGAGGGCGGTGCGGTTTTGTCGAAGTCCCTCGCGCCAGCGCGCGAGACGCTCGCCGTCCGCGACGTCCATCGAGCCCGCGCGCTCCTCGATCGCCCGGTGAAGATCCGATATCCATACCTGGAGCACGTCGAGCGCCACGGCTTCGGCGAGGGCGTCCACTTCCTGTTCCACCACGGCGCCCCGGTAGGCGGCGGCCGCGTTGATGAGCCGGTAGACGGGCAGCGTCGTGAGGTTGACGAGTCCCAGGGCGTCAGCCGGAGGCGCCGTGTCCGTCCGCACCGCGTCCACCAGGCGTCTGAGCAGTTCCGCGACACGGCTCCTGAAACCCCGCGCCGCGGGCACCGTGAGGCGTCCGAGCGTGGGGTTGAGACACTCGACGGGTGTGTCGCAGCGGTAGACCGGCAGATCGCCGCCCCCTTCCATCAGCACCTCGGTCACCCTCCTGTCGAGCGCCAGGGGTTCGAGCACGCGCACCCGGGGACCGGTAGAATCGGCGTCGGTGACAGGGGCGGTCACGATGATCGATCCTGCGACCGACATGGCGAATTCGCCCAGGTCGCGGTCAGACGCCAGTAAGCCCGAGGCCCTGACCGCACGCCAGGCGTAGTTCACGTTGACCGGCGCCTGTTCCTTCAGCGGCCCCGTGGCCGCGGCCAGGGTCGAGTGGCGTTTCCCGTCCGCGCCGCAACCGTGGCGGGCGGCGGCGTAGTCCGAAAAAATCCCCTGCCTGGTCCCGATCGCGGCGCAGATGGCCGCACTCGCCCGGTCGTTCTTGGACCAGACGGCGCCGACTAGGGCCTGAGCGGTCTCGCAGGAGTTCACGTTCTGGTTGTTCACCCACTGGGCGAGCGCCCGCAGCTTCGACATCGTCTCGGCGATCACGGGCGAGATGGTCTCGAGCGCCAATTCGAAGGCGAAGCCCGCCGCGTTCTGCGCCACGGCGCGCGCGAAGGCGATCATCTGGTCGGAATCGATGAAGGAAAACGCTCCCGCGAACGCGTCGATGCCCCCGCAGCCGGCGCGGTATGAGGGAAGGCTCACCGTGGCGATCGATTCCGAGCGCACGGGCGCGCGCAGGTACAAATTACCCAGCGTCCAGTGGCCCGAAGCCTGGCCGTCGAAGGCGGTGGGCCCGGTCGTGTTCACGGCCGCGCCCCGCCAGAAGTTCTCCATTTCCGACAGGACGTCCGCGCGGGCGGGGGCAGCAAATAAGAACGCGGCTCCCATGATGAACAGCATGAAATTTCGTCTAGTAGTCACTGCCGACCTCCCTTGCGGTCAGGGTGAAGATGCGCTCGGCCAGCTGGTCCTCGGCGACCACGCCGTATGAGACGGGCATCGTACGCCTCCTCTTCGTGTCGTAGAGGATGAGGGCAGGAAGCACCGGGGCCTTGATGCCCAGGCGCTCGGCGCGACCCGCGTCGGGCACCGCCTCGGGCCAGCCCTCAAGAGGCCCTCCCGTGGTCGATACGGCGAGGACTTCGAGTCCGTGCCGAAGCGCGAAGGCGCGGAGCAGTGGCCCGAATACGCGGCACGCCGGACATTTTTCCGATCCCAGGTAGATGAGTCCGTAGCGCTCCCCGAGACGTGCAAGGGCGGCGTCGCGCTCAGCTCTTCGTTCCTCGGCCCAGAGCCTCTTGGCGAGCGCACCCACGGGGCGTCTCAGCGTGTAGTCCAGACCCGGGTTCGCCCAGACCGCGCGCCTGAAGGCGTCCGAGAACGCGGCGGCGGATTGCAGCGCCTTCTGCTGCAGGCGGAGGTAGGCTGTGACGTTCCCCGGAGTCGGTTCCAGGATTGCCTGCGCGCGGGCGTCTTCGAGCGCCTTGCGCATCGTCTGGATGCGTTCCTGGGCGCTTTTTGGTTGGCCGGGAGGCGAGGCTTTCGCCGCAGGCGCTCCGTTATCCAACTCTTCATCGCGGTCGCAATAGAAGTGCCAGCCGAGGGGAGCTTCCACACCGCACCAGGCGCGCCATTCCCGCGCTTCGGCCTGCGGGCCCGATAGTAGCGAGATAAGGCCGACGAGAATGAATGTGTATGTGGTTATCATGGTCTCCCTTCACTCGTTCCTCGTATAGAAATCGCGTATGCGCTCCCTCATCAAGTAGCCGGTATCCCCGGATTCGGGGAGCGCAATGGATGGTTCGCTCGCCCCGTCCATGAGGTTTTCGGTGAACTCCGACAAATCCACGGCCTCGAAGTCGATCCGTTCCATCTCCGAGACGGTGAAGCCCCGGCAACTGCCCCAGCCGATTCCGAGTTGCGACCGCGCCGCCTCCTGCAGGATGCGGCCGAGCTTGGAGCCGAAGACGCACCAGACCCGCTCCTTGCGCACACAGACGCCGAAGATCCGCTTCGCGCACCGCACGCCTAGGTAGTGCGTGTTCCCGGCGTGGCGCTCCTGCGCGAGGAGGCGCTCTGACTCCGTGCAGTTGCCGAGACCGATGAGCAGCCCCGAATCCTTGCAGCAATCGGCGAGTCCGCCCCACCGTATCCGGCACGAACGCCTCTCTCCCCGGAAGAAGAGAAGATTCCCCCGGTCGAACTCCTCGCCGCCGAGTTCCATCACCATGTTGAGCTTTGCGGTCGAGTCGATGAACCCCGTATTCGCCTGTACGGCCGTGGATTCACAATCGGCACCCACGCACCAGGAGACCGAGCCGCAGGCGCCGCCCGATTCGGCCTGATCGAGTCCCGCGCCGCAGTCCGATACAGACCCCGACGCCAGGCCCGACGCTCCAAAGCGGGAAGCCCCCGGATCGCCCTGTACCTCCCCGGCGCGCCCTGTGATCGGATCCTCCGGTGCGACCGATTCGTCCGGACGCGTTGTCACGCCCTCGATCACGGCGCGACCGGCTTGGCCGCCCGGGTCGTCGGGTTCGCCTAAAACCGCGTTCGCGGCGTCTTCCAGATCGGTCGCGCCCAGGTCACGCTCCGATACGTTCGTACCGGCATAGCCTGGCACTTTTGACGTCGAGGCCGGGTCCCGCGCCAGCGCGGCCGCCGCTGCACGTCCCGCATCGCCCAAGACGCGGGCGGCCGCCTTCGGGTCTTCGGCGCGCGAGCCGCCCGCTGACATGTGCGCCAGGATGAGCAGGAACAGGATGACGACCTTCATTTTGGCGTATCGCTTCACTGGTGATCTCCCCTGAGTTTCCCGAGATAATGCCGCGCCGTCTTCCGGCCAGGACCGCCCTCATAGGCGACGATCTGAAGCGCGGCATCGAGGCCCACGTTGCCCCTCACGTGGTCGTGGGGCGGCGCGGGGTCCGCCGAACAACCCCGGCTCTTACACGCCGGGACGCCGCCCGGTACGACCGCTACGGCCGGAACCGCTTTGATACCGAACAGCCGGAACAGGCGCGGGTCGATTGCGGCGCCGGTATTTTCCTGGAGATGCGCCTCGACGCGTTTTACGGTGGCCCTGAGTCCTTGGGGTTCGACTCCTCGCAGCACCAGCGGCGCTCCGATCCGCGCCGCCTCCAGGCTCCATTCCCGCCAGGCCGCTGCGGGAACCGATAGACTCATGAAAACGATGACTTCGGGACCTCGCGGAGGCGTTGACAGATTCTCCGCCAGGCTCCCGGCGCGGCTTTCCGCCGGGAGGGGGGCCGGGGTTTCCGGGGTGTTTTTCCCGGTGCGCTCCAGAGCGCGTTCGAGCACGGAGCGCGACCATGCGTTCAGGTCCTTCAAGGGGGATTTTTCTTCTTTCTTCAGGACATGACCCACTATCTTTTTCGCCGCCTCCGAGGGCTTCTCCTGGGAATCGGCCGGAGCGGCCCACCCCGCTGTCAGAAAGGCGCAAACAAGCAAGGCTATGGTTGTGGTCGCATGTATCTGATGTCTGCCCATATCAAAATCCTTACAAGAGGCAGCAGTTGCGCTTGCGCCAGAGGAGATAGCCGAAGTTCTCGCCCGCGACCGGCAGTTCCCTGAGCGTCTCCCAGAGCACGGTGGAGCGGCCCGTGGGGTTGCAGCCGGTGAGCGCCGAGGTGGCGGGGACCGGCTGGGTCATCTGCCAGCGGTACTGTGATTTCTTCATGATGGGCATGGGGTAGCGGCCGCAAAGGGCGGCCGAGCCCGACGTGCCCCATGCTAGAAGCCCTCGGTGCAGGCGGAAGAGGAGCCTTTGCGCGGCGAGGAGAGATGCCTGCACGCCGCCCACGTGGGCGCCCACGTTGCCGGTCAGGGGGTACATCGCGCCCTGGCAGCCCGCGCACCAGTACAAGGGATCGAGCGGGAGTCCTGCGGACGCCGCCGCGCAGTCCGCGGCGCACGCCGCCTGGGCGGGGAGGTCCGCGAAGAGCGCGGCTTCGGGGTTCAGCAGAAACGAGAGCTCATCGTCGCGCCAGGTGGGGTCGAGTTCGGATATCCAGGCGATGTCGAGACCGCCGCCTTCGAGACAGCCGAGATCGATCAAAGCCCCGATCCACGAGAGCAGGGGGTAGACGTAGTAGTGGACGTGCCAGGTGGAGCCCTGAGCGCCATCCCCGCCCGATGCGCCCGTTCTCCCTCGTCCGGCGGGGAGTCCACCGTCGATGGTGAGTCCGCCCAGGTTCGGGAAACACCAGGGCGCGCGGCTCGCGTCGATAAGACGCGCGGGCTCCCAGACGCCCAGCGAGAGGCCGATCCGTGGGATGGGACTCCCGCAGAAGCAGATCGGGGAGCCCGGGTTGGGCGTGTCCGGCGCTCCTGTTGCGCTTCCGATACGTATCGGTCCTATCGATATCGGAAACAGGCACTCCCAGCAAACGTCCGTCACGGGATTCACGAAACGCCCCGTGCACGATTGCGCCGACGCTTTCCCGGCCCAGAGGCTCAAGAAAAGAAGAATGACAGGAACAAAAATATAGCGGCGCTTCATGGAAGGTTTCCTTTGGATTTGGGTTGCTTTTCGTCTTCGAGGGGGATCTCCGTGATACGCAGGAACGCTCCCTCGGTCTCGATCAGCGAGGGTGTCGCGCGCACCCCGAAACGCCTCGCGAACCGCCCGCCCTGGTCGAAGAAAAACGCCCGCCCGTGCGCTCTCATCAACTCCAGCGGACGGCCCGCGAGCAAAACGATCACGGCGGGTTTCCTGCGGGCAATCGCCCATTCGACCTCGACCGGGCGCGTCGCGTCGATGAACAGGAGATCGCGGGTCAGGGGGTGTTTTTCGAGGGGATTGATCCGCGTTCCCCGGGCCGCAATCAGCGCTCCGTCTGGCGCAAAGGCGTCCCGTTCAACCTCGACCGACGGATCGAAAAGCCGGCTCCTGCGTTCACTCGCAGGCTTGATGCCGCCGACGCGGGGCGGCGCCTCTATCTGCTTGCGGGCTGTTTCCACGGCTTCGCGGCGCAAACGGGCGAGTTCACCGGAAACCTCCATTGCCTTCAGTTTCTTCTCGATCTCCGTGAGCAGGTCGGGTTCTTCAACCGGCCAGACGGCCCCGCGGACGCCAAGGTCCTTCGCCGCAGCGGCACCTGTCAGGAAAGCAATCACGGCCACTATAAGAATTGAACTGAGTGGAATCCGTCTCATGGCCGCGCCTCCTCAGGCTTAGCGAGGGGTCCTTCGATACCCAGCCAGGGGATGTCGGGAAGCGGGAGGGCGCGGGCCCGGATGCGCTCGTGCGGCACGAGCCCGATCTCCCGGTACCGGCTGTCGTGGCTGTCTGTGTGATCGGCGTGGACGTAGTAGCGGCCCGGCGGGATGACGCCGGGCCCTATCGCTTCCAGGGCGCGGCCCTTCAGCGCGCGCCGCTTGGCGATCCCGATAAATTCTCCCCTCACGAAGACGCGGCGCCCGGAGTCCACCGCCACGCTGTCTCCCGGCAGGCCGAGGACGCGCTTCATGTAGGGAATCGGGGAGCCTAAGTCTTCGGGCGGGTCGAAGAGGACGAGGTCGCCGCGCCCGGGCGCCCCCAACATCGGCAGCGCGAAATACCCCCACGCGCCGTCCGATGTACTCGCGTTCACGTGGACGCGCGAGGCCGCGGCGAGCCAAAGGCCCGAGAGCACGGCCATACAGACGAGCAGCCTGAAGCCCCGGGGGTTGGTGCGGCCCTTCACGGCATCATCGGTCATCAGCATTATTCTTCTCCCTGCTCGGTGATGTCCCGGAGGCGAGTTCCGCCATCGCCACCTCGACCTCGGTCGTCAAATCCTCCGCGCCCGCGGCGACGGCGCCCGTGGTGAGCAGCACGACGCCACGCCGCGCCGCCACTTTCGCGAGCGCCCTCTCCAGTCTTGCTCCCCAGTCGCGGGCGGTGGCCAGGGCCTCCTCGTTGTTTCCCCCCTGGCGATGGGTTTTCGCAATAAAATCCGCCGTGAGGCTCGAGAGACGCACGCTCGCGATACGATGTGGTTTTCCGGGGGCGAACCTCACTGTCCCGGCCGAGACGGCGGCGGCGACGCCCGCCGCGAGCAGGAGCGTGGCAGCGAACCCGGAAACCCCGTTCATGGCCGCTCCCCCGCGGCGCAAAGCGCATCATCCATCTCGACCCACTCCGCGGCGTCATGACGCCTGAACCACGCCGTTCCCTCCTCGTCATGGAACATGTAGTGGAACCGGCCCGCATAGAGGCGCTCACCTGCGTCGGCCGAGAGCGCGCCCGAAGCGATCGCAGCGCGGAACACGGCGTCCGTGTCCTCGTACACCCGGATGAAGCGCCTCGGCTCAGGCCGCATCGCGCGAACCTTCCGCCGGGCTTTGCGCCGTTTGCGCTTGCGTGACATGCAGCTTCTCCTGTTTCGCCGGGTGATTTCCTTCACCGGCCTCATGAGAGTGAATCGCCTCTTCGCTTCCAGCCGCGCCCGGCGGTTTCCCGAGATCGTTCAGGCGCTCGAGCCAGAGTTTCGCCGCCCGGGCGGGGGGAATGGGTCTGATTCTTCTGTCCAGCGGCGGGAAGAGGAGGGCGTCATTTTCTTCCGGGCCGCTCAGGTCGCGCGCTTCCGCGGCCTCGGCCATCCGGGCGATGAAGCACAGAAGCTCGACCTGCTCGGCTTTCGGCTCTGCTTCGAGCCCCGCCGCTTCCCGGACGGCGCGTTCCACTTTCGCAGCAAGTCGTCCCGGCCTGTCCGCCTGACGCCTGTAGGGAGCGGCGCTTGGGCCCAGCCACGCGACGGCCGCCTCGTGAAGCAGGGCGAGGAGCGCCGCCTCCTTCACGTCGCCGCCTGCAGTAGCGGCCAGGTACTCTATAGCCTCGCTCATCGCGACCCCGTGCGCCGCGATCGAGTGATAGCGCCTCAGCCGCCCACCCCTCCTGCAGGTGTTGGCGAGCACGTGGGCCACGGCCTCAAAGTCGACACCTTCGGGCGTCAGCGATTCGGGATCCCCCGGCCAGGCGAGGGGTTTGTCACCCGCGGCGCCCGCACCTTGTGTGGATGGTCTTTTTTTCGCGTTCATCTGATCTCCTTGTTCGTTGATGTTCGTGAGTGATGCCGGGAATGATGAAACCTCACGGCGCTTCTTCCTCCGCGATGCGCAGCACCGCCTCTTCCGTCGTGAGGCCATCACTTTTCAGTTTCTCGATCGCTGCGAAGGCGGGTCCGCGCGAGGAGTAGAGCGCGCCCGACAGCCGGTCGAGCACGAGCCGCGCGACGCGCCAGCCGTCGGGACCGTGGAGCACGAGTTCGGCATGGCGCCCGTCCACCGTGGCCAGGCTCTTGAGCGCGCGCTCCATACCGGGGTCGCAGTGGATGCGTTTTTCCTGTTTCAGGAGTTCGACCGATTCATCCTTCTGCGCGAGAAAAATCACCCAGTCGGAGTTGTCCCAGGCCGCGCGGGCCGCGGGGTTCGCGTAGTAGTCGTTCACGCTCTGGGTGCCCGTGACGAGCGCGCCCCGGTATTTGCGAGCGCGTCTTGCGGCGCCCTCCAAAAACGCCTTGCTGTCCTCGCCCGAGAGCAAATCCCAGGCCTCATCAATAACGATGGCCTTGGGCCGCGTCCTCGGCCCGTGGTACATGCGCTGCGTCGCGAGAAACACCACGAGCATGAGGACCACGCCCTGAAGGTCGCCGCGTCCCTTGAGTTCTGCCAGTTCGAACACGGTGAGCGCGGCGTCGAGCGCAGGCGTCCCCCCTCCCTCGAAGAGCCTTCCCATCGCACCGCCCGGCCGCCAGGGACCGAGCGCCAGCGCCATGTCGGCCGCGCGTCTATCCCCTGCGGCTTCGAGATTTTTCTGCACTAACCCTAAATCCGCATCGTTGCCGGCCTCCTCCCAGGCGCGTGCGATGGCCTCATCGATCAGAGCCGCTTCCACATCGTCGATCCGCCCGCGCCTCCGGCACATCCGGCCGACCACCGAGGCCAGCATGGCGAAGCACTCCTCCCGGTAGTCGCCGTCGCGCGCCGCGGTCTCCTTGTCGATCATGGCGAAGGGGTTCAGCCGCGCCGGGTCCTTGCCGAAGGCGATGAAGGCGCCTCCGAGCGCCTCGGCCGTATGCTGGAAGGATCGCCCGTCGTCGATGACGACGGCCTCGCCTCCCGCGCCGGCGATGCCTGCGACGAGTTCCTGCATCAGGACGGATTTGCCCGAACCCGACTTCCCCGTGACGGCCACGTTGTAGTTTCCCGCCTCGTTCGCGAAGGGAGACCAGGGGGCGGGCTGGCCGCGCCTGCCCACGAGAAGCAGAGCGGGCGGGGCGTCGGGATTCTGCCGCTGGCCGCGCCACTCCCCGTGTACGGGCGCCAGGTTGACGACCGAGGAAGTGAGCAGCGTCTTCATCCGGCCCAGGCGGGCAAGGTCTGAATCGAGACCGCCCGCAGGCGCCATGGGCAGGCAGGAGAGCCAGGCGGGGAGGTGGGCGTAGCGCTCCGCCCCCAGCCGCCAGCCCTGTCCGTGGTAGATGGCGCGCACCGCCTGTTCGGCCTCATCTATCGCTTCGGGTGTCGCGTAGACGCAGATGGCGTAACAGGCGCGTACCAGGCGCTCGCCTTCCTTGAGACGTTCGGTCACGAAACGCCAGTCGCGCGCCTTCTCCGGAAGTCCCGGCAGGTAGCGCGCGATTCCCGTCCCGGCCTGCTGCGTCGCGCGGGCGGACTTCAGGAACGCGCGCTCGCCGTCCGCCGCCTCGCCCATCATGATCGTGAGCGAGGTGAGAACGGGCGCGCCGGGTTGCAGGAAATCGCGATAGAAATCACCGATCAGGGCGTTTCCCCGCCAGCCGGGCCAGACTTCGGGATATGCGCGCGCCGTGAGGACGCGCACACCGACGTCCTTGCCATCCGGATGGTGGAAGAGGAGGCCCGCAGGCGTGACCCTCATCGCCCGTCCGGGGGCGGCGCATTGCAGATGGAGCGGGTCGCGCGGCGACCAGCGCCTCTCGGGCCGCATGAGGCCTCCGTCGTGCGCGCCCTCGACGTCGGGTGATACGAGTTCCGCGGCGAGTGATAACAATTCGTCGGGCTCCGTCCGCCGCGCCCACGTTCCGATCGAGGCGAGCGCGCCCTCGAGTGCGCGCCGGAAGCCGCCGAGAGCGGTCTCAGGCTCCGGTCCCGGCCTTCCCGGCAGGCTCGCCGTGAGGAACACCCGGCAGTCGTTCAGCGTAAAGGGCGGCCCGCCCGCGTGGAGCGGACGCCAGCCGGCGCCTCCCAGGAGCGCTTCCCTGCGCTTCGCCATCACGGCCAGGAGACCGCCCGCCGTCTCCCTCGGCCCCGCCTACTGCGAGATTGCCTGCCCGTAACGGGGGCTCGCCCAGTGGATCATCTGCACCACCGAGCGCTCGGGCGCCGAGTCGGCCAGCGTTCCCGCGAGCGCGTCCAGCGTCCCCTCGTCCACGCCCGCGAAGGGCGGGATTTCCAGGACGAAGCCCAGACCGCCCTCGTTCACGTAGAACTCCCCCGACTCGTCCCAGGCCCGCCAGGGGAGAAGATCCACCAGGGGCGCGGGCATGGCCGGGAGGGTCCGGGGCGCAAGCGCGTCCGCTCCGCCGAAGATATCCTTAAAGCGCCCGATCACGGCAGCCTCCAGCGCGCGGGCGTCACCACGACGCGCACCCAGTGGCCCTCGCGGTAAACGCCTTCAGTGTCCACGTAGGGCGCGATCCAGATGCGCGCGACCCGTTCTTTCGTGCGAAGGTGTTCATGGGGCGCAATCAGAGGCTCTCCAACGGCCAGAGTTGATGGCAGTTCGACTATAGTCGGCGGCGCGATCAGCGGCTCCGCCGTGGCCGCGCCTGCGTCTTCTTCTTCGTGACGGAACAATTCCGCGAACCAGGCGATGAGATCGCTCAGGACCGCGAACCCGTTCGTTTCCATGGGACGAGGGGTATCGAGAGGCGTCGTTTCCCGGGACTCTCTCGTATCCCGCGCGGCGGGGTCCGCCTCGGTGACGCTCTGGCACGCCGTCCCCTGTGCGAGGGGGCACTGCCAGGACTCGCCCACGTGGCTGCTGCCCGCGCAACCCGTGACGAGCGCCGCCAGCAAGAGGGGCGCGAGCGCCCGCATATGAAGTTTTGTTATTTTCATTTGTCGTTCCTCCGGTTCGTGGTTTTCTGGTCGTCCTTGCCGTCTAAGCGCGCGCCCTCGATGAACACCACCGTGACCCGCGTGCCGGTCTGCAACTGGATCACGGGCTGGTACTGCTCGGCGCGCCTGATCAGGTAGTCCGCCACCCTGCGTCCGGCGGAACCCGCGCCGGCGCCGAGTCCCGCGCGGCCCAGCTCGCCCAGATCCGCGCGTTCGGACCCCTCGGCCCCGGTGGGGACCCGCAGCATGCCGGCCGCCGTCTCGCCTGCGCCCGATACCAGGCCGGCGAGGAACGCCTTCTCGACCAGCGCCCCCTCCCGGCTCACCACGGGTCCCCGTACACCCGCCTTGCCGCCCCCCGCCACGAAGCCCGTCACCCTCGTCTCAATCACGGTGTCCGGATCAGGACCTGAGCAGGTCATGGTCCTAAGCCGCACGTAGACTTTTTCGGACGACAGGTCCCCGTAGGCCGCTCCCGTGAGCGTGCAGCCCGTGACGTCCGCTTCCAGCGCCACGCCGGCAGCCGCCGCGCTCCGCGCCTTGCCCATGAGCCTGAGCAGCAGGGGCCGGGGGTCGCCCTGTGAGGACACGCCCACCGAGGCGTCCACCCCCGCGAGCACCACCGCCTCCGCGTAGGCGCCCGCGGGCAGCCACCAGGAAAGCGGACGCGCGCCTGCGGCAGGACCTCCGGTCCCGGGGCCGAGTGGTTTTTCGAATTCGAGGATCATGGGCGTAGGCTTCGCCGGGAAATTTTTCCCGTCGTTCGCGGGACGTTTCATTCCGGCGCCCCGGGCGGGTTGTCTGGCCTGGGGCGCTATGGGCCGCGCTTCCAGCTTCCTGCGCAGCTGGTCGATCGCCGCCGCCTGGCGGTCAATCACCAGTCGTCCATCCGCAGCGTCCTTGGTCATGCGCTCACGGAGCCTGGCGTTCTCCGCGTCGATGCGTTTGTTCTTCGTATCGAGGTCCCTGAGCTGCGCCTCCATCTGCCCGATGCGGGACTCCGAACGCCTGATCCAGACCGTCTCCGCAGACTTTGCGCCAGCGAGTTCCGCCCGGACGCCGCTCACGGGCTTCGGGGGCGCGCCGCCCCCTCCCGCCGAGAGCCAAAGCGCGAGGGCGAACAGGACCGTCGTGAGGAGAACCGAGAACAGGAGAAGCTGCCGGTTCCTGTTCTTCCTGCTCTCCGGGTCCACCCGGGTCTTCTCCTTATCGCTCATCGCGCGCCTCCGTCGTGTAGGTTTCATGCACCGCCACGACGAGCCGTCCGCCCGAAGGGCCGCTCGCAACAGGCGCGCGCCAGAGCGCCGCGACGCCGGGCTCGAGACTCTTCATGTGAACCTCGTAGGCAGGGTCCACCTCGTATATCCGCGCCGTGAATTTCCCTCCGCGCCAGACTTCGAGCATCGCAAACCCGTTGAGCCGCAGTGATTCACCCGGCGTCTCGACGATGTAGCCGGGCAGCGTCTCGCGCCGGGCCACGGCGCGGATAAGCGCAGCGAGTGCGCTCACGCGGCCGCCACTTGGCCCCTGGCGTTCCGCCCGGGGAGTAGCAGCGGCGTTTCGTATCAGTATCTGCGCGGAATCCCGCGCAACCGTTCGGAGCTTGAGCCTGTAGGTGAAACCCCTCGCCGTACCGATGAAGAGCGTCACGCTCTCGCGTGGTTGCCTCCCGGACTCCAGAGGCCTGATGTAGAGGTCCCCGCGCGCCTTGTCGTGCTCCACCGCGAAACCCTCCGCACCACGCACCACGCGCGCGACCCGGTCGCCGGCCAGCGTTATCCGGCTCACCGCGCGGTCCGAGACCACCGCTTCGAGTTCGGCATGGTCCGCGGCTTCGAGTATCTGCATCGCGGATGCCGGGAGCGGTCCAAAAAGGTATGCCGCGAGCAGAAGCAGTACGGGCAGGGCCATTCGTATGATTGATGTTCGTTTCACTTCATATCCTCCATCTCCTCGAAGCGGAGCAGGCCGAACCGGCCCGCGTCCACGCGGAAGGAGAGCCGGTAGCGCTTTCGCTCGCGCGATATCCGCTCGCGTCCCATCCAGGTGGCGAGCTCCCCGCTCACGAGGACCGTCAGTCCCGCAGGGTCCGCCTCGACCCTTCCGGGATAGAACGCCGTCGAGAGGTCGCGTCCCTTCATGCGCGCGGCCTCCGCCGCCACCCAGGCGCCTATCGCGCCCCGGGCCGATGGATGACTCATCCGCGCCACGGCTTCCCTGGCCAGCCCTGCGTTCTCGGGCGTGAGGGTCAGGAGCGTCACGGCGACGGTGCGGCCCACGTCTTCGAGATACCGCGCGCTCGCCCGTCCGCCGCCCACCTCCCACGCAGGTCCCACGACGGCTGGCACCAGCACCGTCGTCCGCTCGACCGATGTGAGGCCGGCGCTCAGCGCCAGGTTGGCCAGCAGCGAGAGACCGAGCAGAACGGCCAGCGCGGCACGGCCGTCCCTGACGCGGCGGCGCTCCGTTTCCATGAGTTCTCGTTTCATGTGCGTTCCCTCATCCGGTGAAACGGCGCAGGTGGCTCGGAGGTGCTGCCCTGAGGCCGAGCGCAAAGCCGGGCAGGAACCAGTAAAGGGCGCACAGCGCCGTATCGGCCCCGCCGCCCCGCTTCGCGCGGCGAAGCAGCGCCCAGCCGCCGAGCCCGGCGATCAAACCCGTCACGAAGGCGTTCGCCGCCAGGCCCAGCACCGCGGGCGCCAGGAGCGCCGCCGCCTCGTCGAGCGTCCAGAACAGCCACCTCTCGGGATCGTCCAGACGGGCGGGGACCGCGTGTTTCGCCTGATCGTTCATACGTTCCCCTCATATGATCGCCGTTCCGACCAGACCGGTGACGACTCCTGTCCCGGCCCCGGCCGCGATGCCCACCCCGACCGCGCCCGCGATCTGGGCTGCGTTGAAGCGCAGCACCGAACCCACCAGGGCGGCGCCCACCGCGAGCGCGGCAGCCAGCTGTCCGCCCGTGCCCGAGACGATGTCCGTAACCGTGCCGAGCGGACCCGCGAACGTCGTGTCCGTCGTCGCGAACGCACCCGCCGGCCCGAGGAGCGCCCAGGTGATCGCCGCGATAATCCAAAGGGTCGTTCTCATCGTGACCTCCTTCCCATTGCGCCCCCGTCGTCCGAGGTCGAGGTCCGCCGACGCGCCTGCGCCCAGGTCTCCAGGTCATCGCGCAGGTAGCGAACCCTTCCGCCGAAGCGGTGGAATACCGGCCCGTCGCCGCTTACGCGGTAGCGATCCAGCGTCCTCGGCGAGAGGCTTAGCCAGTCCGCCGCTTCCCGCGTGCTCAGGTAGTGTCTCCCGTTCCTGCTCATATGCTCTTCTCCTTCGGGTTCCGCCCCGCCTGCCGGGGCCTTCTTGGTGAATGAGCCGGGCGTCTCCCCGGCCGGTGGTCTTCCCATGTCCCCCTCCTCCGCCATCCGGGCGCGCACGCGCCCGATCGTCGCGAGGAAAGGGGAACTTCCCCGCCGCAGCCTCGATATGAAGGAGGGATCCCCGAGCGCCTCTTCCCCGAACAGGTGGGGCTTGGTCCCACTCATGGCGAGATACGACTCGACCTCGCTGCGGAAGGCCGCTCCCAGCAGAGCCTCTCCCATGAAGGCGAGCACCCGGTCCGCCGTGGCCAGGCGCACGCGGCGGCCGCTTCTCAGCGCCTCCACGAAGCCCGGGTCTCCAAGCGCATCCCTCCCGAAGCGCGTGGCGCTCAGTCCATGGCGCGCGATCCAGGCCTCGATGTCCATTCTCAATTGTTCGTCCGGGTCCGTTCCGGTGCGGGGTTCGATCTTCTTCATGGATGCGTATATAATACGAAATGTAATCGCTTGCAAGAATTATATATAGGATATAACCTACATTTTGAGTCCAAACGCGCTCACGCCCACGTCCCCCTGCGCGGGGGTTTGATAAAAAAATCTACGAGGAGACGCCATGAACGAAGAGGAAAAAGAGGCAATCAGGAACGATCCGCTCCGCTTGAGACTAAAGGACCTGCTCAGGCGAAACGGCCTGACCCTCGCGGCAGCGTCCACCGCCCTCGGACGCAACAGGGCCTATCTCCAGCAGTACGTGGAGCGCGGTTCGCCCGCCGTGCTCGGCTACCGGGACGGGGAGGTGCTGGGTGAACTGCTCGGCTGTGATCCCGCCGAAATCCGCCACGAGAAGCTGCCCGAACGAAAACCCTACAGGAGGAAACATCCCACACGGCCGATCGCGACCGTACCAGAAGTCACGGTCGAGGCGGCAGCGGGCGCAGGCGCGTTCGAATCCGGCTTCGAGACGGAGACCGCACGGTGGGGCTGGCCCGCGAACATGATCCGCCACGAGGGGGGCGCTGATCCCGAGAACCTGCGCATCATCCGGGTGCGCGGGGACTCGATGGAACCCGATATGAGAGAGGGTGACCGGATCGCGGTCGATGTCTCACAAAAGACCCCCGCCACGGGGGAGACCTTCGTCCTGTGGGACGGGAGCGGGATCGTGGTGAAGAAGGTGGACGTGGCGCCCGGCGAGGACGATGATCCACGCCGCCTCCGCCTCGTATCGGAAAACCCCGATTATCCGCCCTATACGCGCCTGGCCGATGACGTTCACTTCCTCGGCAAGGCGCTCTGGGTCGTGCGCAGAGTGTGAGGAGAAAAACTCAAGGGTGTCCGGATACGGATTATCGCAGAATCTGCTAAAAATGCATCAGCCCGAATTCGGTTCGGGGATTCGCTTGAGCAAATTGATCAAAATGTAATGTAACGTGAAGTATCAGGTGGAGAGAGAATGTAATTCGCGCATCATTTATCTCGCCTGCCAAAAATATGGTTCATAAAGTGTTCCGCCGCCGTGATAATGGTGTTGCACAGTCCGTGGAACCAGAACCGGGTTTCATTTTTTGTAGATTTAACCATATAACGATAACCGCGCAATTTCCGATCTGCCGTGTTCCCGGCGAAGGGCCATGAAATATCCGCCCATCTCCGAAAACCCTGGCTATCCGCCCTGATCGTGTCTGGCAGATGATGTCCACGTCCTCGGCAAGGCACTCCGGGTCGGACGGATGTCGGGTAACCGACGGGGTGGACGGGCCCTCTCGACAACATCACACTATGGGTGTAATGAGCCGGCCGGTTCATAGCGTTGCTGTCCATGTCAAAATTATCACCCTTCATTACCCCCTTGTTGACCGGCCCATGAAATTTCGCAGCGAGCTTCCCGCAAGGTATTCGGCGATCAGGTGCTCCTGGGTATTGTATTCTCCCGGGCCGTAAATTACGCACCTCGGTCCTAGCCAGTTCTGGTTCACCGGTTGTCTGCTTTCAATCCCGAAACGATCGTTCTGTTCAATCATCGAAGACATATCCTTTCCACAACATCAGATCATCCCGCCGACGAAGCCCTGCCTGCGCGTTCTGGTGATCGGCTCGAGACGCGCCCTCTTCGAGTGGCATTCCCGGCAGCGCAGGAGGGGTTCGAGGTCTTCCGCACGCATTCCGGGGTGCACTTTTCCCGTTCCCGACCGGGCCAGGAGTTCGGCGGGTTCTAATATCTTCTCCCAGCCGCAGGCCTCGCACGCCACGATGAAATACCAGTCTCCCCCGGCGTAATCACCCAAAAGAAGCGCCATTACCGGAAATCCTCAAGCCTGGGAATGCGGCCGTAGGCGATCTTGGCCCCCGCGTAGCCGCCCGGAGGGGCGCACCCGCCGTAACCGACGAGGGTGCGCGCGTAGCGGCTATTGATCGTGTCGACGGCGGCGTTCAGCCTATTCAGCCGGCGCCGCTTGTCCGCCTTTTCAAAAGGCAGTTCGAACTGCGCCTCATCCGTAGGGACGAGGCGGTCGAACGACACGGCGACCCGGAACAGCGCGGCCCGGCGCCGGGCGCCTGCGAGCACCGTCCACAGCGTCGAGAGGGCGTCCAGGAGGAGGCGTCGAGGTAATCGGCCGAGAGCGTGAGCCTGCGGGCAAGAAACCCCTCCCGGCGCAGTCTCCGGGCAGCCTTCACCACCAGTTGTCTCGCCATCGGCCGGACCATTCGAGCCTGACGCGGATCCGCCAGCGCTGGGGGGAGGCTCGGTTCCGGCGATATTCCGCCGGACGGTGCAGGCGTGCCTGGAGGCGAATGTGGCGAAGCGGGAAGTGGTTCACGTGGACGCTTCCCTGATACGCGCGGATGTAAGCTGGGATAGTCTGGCGGCGCATCATGCGGAGAAGGTGATTCGGGAGAATACCGTGGAGGAGAAGAGCGGGAAGAAGGGCGGAGGCCGCGGCGGCGGGGGTTCGGTGAGCCGGACGGACCCCGACGCGCGGCTTGCGCGCAAGAGCGCGCGGGCGAGGTTCGAGCCGAGCTACAAGCACCACGCGGCGGTGGACGATGAGCGGGGTGTTGTTCTCGACGTGTCGGTGACGGAGGGGACGCGGAACGAGCGGGAGATGATGGCGTCCCATATAGAGGCGGTAAGCGAGTTGTCGGGCCGCGCGCCGGAGTTGGTGACGGCGGATTCGGGGTATGCGTACTCGAAGGTCTACGCGGCGTTGGAGGGTCGGGGCGTGTCCGCGCTCATCCCGGCGAAGAAAGAACCCACGCAGAGCCGTGTTCCGTTGCGCCGGTTCCGCTACGACGCGCGCCACGACTTGGTGAAGTGTCCGCGCGGCAAGAAACTGCGCCCCCGGCGGAGCGAGGAGCGGGGGCGCTACTATGGTTCGAGGACGCGTGATCGCGCGGGCTGCGCGCTCAGGGCGGATTGTCTGCCGCAGGCGCGGTCGAGCAAGGAGGTTTTGATTCCCAACGCGTATCTGGCGCTGTTGCGTGCGCGCCGGCGGCATGCGCGGTGGGGGGAGGAGGAGCGCCTGCTGTGGCGCCGGCACATGTTTTGCTCCGAAGGCTACCACGGCGAAGCGAAGAGTTGGCACGGACTGGGGTGGGCGGTGCGCCAGGGACTGGAGAACGTGCGGATCCAGTCCTATCTGACGGCGATTGCGGTGAACCTAAAGCGGCTGGCCGCCGCTTTTGCGGCGCGTATATTCGTCCTCTGGAGGGCCTGTGCCGCCCGGAGACGCCGTCTGCGCGCACATCGCGCCCTCGCGCGCCGATTAAGCTCCCTCCCCGCCACCGCGTGAACCGCCAGAACACCCGGCTTCAAAAACGGGGTTTTTCAACAGACCCTTCAAGCGGCGGGTGAGGGATGATAAAATGCGTGTCGCCCAAGGTCGTTTTGGTATAATGCGCGACGCTGCGCATGCCGCCATACACAGGAGATGAATCATGAAAAAACTGACCGCCACCGTCCTCGTAGCCATTTTCAGCCTGGGGCTCGCCGGATGCCGCGCCGATGGAACCATGGACAAGCAGACCGGCGGAGCGATCATCGGCGGAATCGCGGGCGGTCTCATCGGGTCGAAGCTCGGCAAGGGCCGGGGCCGCAGTGTAGCAACCTTCACGGGCGCTGTTCTCGGCACCCTCGTAGGCAGCTCCATCGGACGGCAGCTCGACGAGCGCGACCGCCTGCTGATGTCGCGAAGCACGCAAAAATCGCTCGAGCGCGGCAAGACGAACGTGGCCAGCACGTGGGTGAACCCCGACACGGGCAACCGGGGCACCATTACGCCCAGGCGCACCTACCGGGTACAGAGAGGCTCGACCTCCCGTTATTGCCGCGAGTTCCAGCAGACCATCACGGTGGGCGGCAAGACCGAACGCGCCTATGGCCGCGCCTGCCGACAACCCGACGGTAGCTGGAAAATCGTCAACTAGGTCCGCGCCGTTCACGGAAAATCATTCGGGTTCATCTACGAGGTGCGTCTCATGAAGAAGCGGATCTGCGCGGCAACGGCGTTCATGTTTTTCTTATCCGGGTGCGCTGGTTCGGGACCGAATCCGGTGGCGCGCTACACGCCTGCCGATGAGAAGCGCGACTGCGCCTCGCTCAAGGCGGAACTCAAGGCCAACAAGAATGAAATCGCCAAAAAGACGACCGAACGAACGAACAAGACGAACAAGAACCTCATCCTCGGCGCTTCGGGCGTATTCCTGGTCGCACCGTGGTTCTTCATGGACCTGAAGGGCAAAGAGGCGGTAGCAATTCAGACCAGTGCGTTGTCAGCGCGTCCTCGTGGACGACATGGGGCGACTTCGCCAGCGGAATACGCGCGTAGCTCCGCCCGAACTCCAGGCTCATCCGATTGCACATGATGTGACCCATCATCCAAGGTGTTGTCTTTGCGATCCTGGCGGGGAATTCGCCAAGCTCGATTCCGTAGAGCTGGTCCACGTCCACTACCGACTTCCAAGCAGTATCAAGGACAGTTTTACGCCGTCGAGGCGGTGGAGTCCCGTATGTCCCGGATGACCTCGATTTCGAGCATCCGCAATTCCCGTTAGGCGATGATGAGAAAGTTTCCGCAACTGCAAGCCAGGTCGAAAAACGTCAGGCCGCCGAGCTTCGCTTGAAAACTGTCAGAGCGCCGCGAGGCGGCCCCGGCCTCGCCGCCCTCGCATTCTCTCGAACCCGCAAGGCGTTCATAAACAGTAGCTCGATCATTTTGAGGATGTTTTCTCGGTCGTGTAGTGCGCGCCCTGGGGGCGGCGCTCCGCAGGGCCCATCACCGACTGGAACAACGCACTGAAGATTACGGGCGAAAGTTTCGACCAGTCGAACCGACATGCGTCCAGCAGTGCCCTGCGCATCACCGTGTCGAACGAGAACGTCCTAAGATGCCCCTTGAACAGAGCACCGTTGACGTAGGGGAACTGGGCGAAGTCCTCGTCAAGAATCACAGCGCACTCATTCTCCGGAGTCTCGAGCACTTCGAACAGTTACGCCAGCCATGGGCCGAGACCGGAGCCGTCTTCGCTGGCCCGCGTCTCAATGAAATCGAGGAAAAGTCGCGCGGTTCAAACAACCCGGTATCGTCGGCGAACTTGCAAAACTCGACGCGCACGAGAAAGCGCTCCTAATCGTGTCCCTTGTACCCGCTTCCACAAGCGCGTAGTGCAGCCGTGCGAGGAGCTCGGCGGTGATCACGGAAGGTCAGGCGCTATAAGCCACGAATGAAACCGAACGGCTCCACATGCGCGGGCAATTCCGCTAGCGCGAACTTCACAACTGTCCTCTCATCAGGAGCGTGAAGCTCGAAGGTTTTGAAGTCACTCACCATAACGAAACATGGGCGATCTCGTTCAAGCAGTTCGTCGAAGTATTCTCGTATTCTCCAGCTTGTACACAGGCTTTTTCCGAGATTGATCCCCGCGCGTTTCTGCTCAACGATGAGGACGCCGGGCCAGAAAAGATCGATTAAGTCCCAGCGGTCGTTCAGCTTCTTGGCGTGTTTTTTGTAGCTCGCCAACGAGCGACGCCGGACGCCGAAAACCCAGAAGAACTCGTCGCAGAAACTCTGTGTTCCTTTTTTTCATCATCTGCGTCTTTCCACTCCTTGGCAAAGACGGCGGCGCGTTCACGAATCTCGTTCCAGGAAAGGCGCATGTCCTACAACTCTTCCGACTCGAAATAGTCTTCGTCAATCCGCTTTAACTCGAAAGTGATACGCGTACGCACGCCGATCCCGTGCCGGACCATGAGTCGCGCCAACTCCTCACCGTCAATCAGAACAATCCGCTTCGGGCTAAGAGCCACATAATTTTTCGCGGCTTGCGTGAATCCGGAGGTGGTGACGAACACACCCTTGGTCGTGCCCGCCGCGTCGATTGCGCCGGCGAAGTTGCGCAAATCGCCTTCTCCCACGGTGTTTCCGTCGGCGTATTTCTTCGCCTGCAAGTAGACTTCATCCAGCCCGAGCGTGTCCTCCCGGATCTTGCCGTCGATTCCGCTGTCGCCTGAGCGTCCGGTCACACGACCATTCGCGGCGTCACCGCCGCCGTAACCCATCGCGATCAGCAAGTCAACGACTACACGCTCAAGAAACGCCGGTGCGGCTGCGCGAACCCGGGCCAGAACCTCAACTTCCAGAGCGGTGCGAAGTTCCCCGGCAGCATGTTCGAGTATTTCCTCGGGCGTCTCCCCGGATTCGTTCTCTTGCGGCTCTGTGAGTTCGACATGTGGCGATTGCCGACGCCTCCGACTCCGCCTTTCAACATAGTACTCGACGTAGGCCGGAAATTCGCGGAGCAATTTCAGGTCGATCCGAACAACGTTTCGAGACAGTAGCCGTCGGCCTTCAGGCGTAATCCGATAGACGGCGCGGCGGACTCTTTCCACCAGACCGGCTCGCTCCATGCCTAGCATGGCCCAACTCACGCGGTTCACGAACACTTTCTGCCGACCGCTCGGAAGCACTTCCCGTAAATCTTCATCAGAGAGTCCCTCGGCAACGGCAACACACTCGCGGACTACCGTGAGCGGCAATTCCGCACCGGAGACAAGCGCCTTGAGGGTCGGGAGCATGAGCGACTGAAAATCAGGAACGGGCATCGGCCAGTGCTCCTCGTGCCGTCGGTTGCCGGGGCGTTACGCGCTTCACGATCTCGCCTCCCACCGCTATCTCCGCCCGGCGGAGTTCCCATGTCTTTTGCAGATTCAGCCACAGCTGCGGAGTCGTCCCGAAATACCGCGCCAGACGCAACGCCGTATCCGCGCTCACGCCCCGCTGGCCGTTCAGGATCATCGTCACCCGGTTCACCGGCACGCCCAGCGCCCTCGAGAGCGCATTGGCCGACAGGCCGAGCTCGTCGAGTTCATCGCGCAGGATTTCTCCGGGCTGCATCGGCCTCATACCGTTCTTTGCGTTCATGTCGAACTCCCTCAGTGATAATCAACGATTTCCACGAAGTGTTCCAAGGCGATTCCCCGGCAACGCGGCGAGGTCGAGAAGCGTCTCCACGTTGTCCAGCAATTTCAATCGCCGCTCCGCCTGATCAAAAACTCTCGAACGCCGCGATACGCCGCCTCTCGAAAAAACGCCGAGTCCGTCGATCCTTGAAACTTCGTATCATACCCACCAACCATAACTCCTGATACGTATTCCGTAAAGGAAAAGCATCTCACCGTCGATTTCGACAAGGCGACCTGGAAAAGAGATGCGGGCGCGTTCCTGGCCGCCTGTTGCTCGAAGGGGGTTCCTGCGGCGCTTGAGCGATCGCGTTCGGGAAACGCCGGGCATGTCTGGATACTCTTCACCGAACCCGTTCCCGCGCCGCTAGCCCGCCGGCTCGGCTCCCATCTCCTGACCGAAGCGATGAAGAACAACCCTGATATCGGGTTTTCGTCCTACGACCGGCTTTTTCCAAGCCAGGACACCCTGCCCGAGGGCGGTTTCGGGAACCTCATCGCGCTGCCCTTACAGGGCGGTCCGCGTAAGCGCGGCAACAGCGTGTTCCTGGGCGAGGATTTTGCGCCATATCAGGACCAATGGGCGTTTCTCTCCTCGCTCCGCCGCCTGACACCTGCGGAAGCCAAGGCAATCGTGGACGCGGCCGGCGAGGGGGGCCGAGTCGTCGGTCTGCGACTGCCGCTGGATGAGGATGACGAGGAGCCATGGAGCGCGTCGCCCTCGAGGCGAAGGCGATGGTCCACGCCGCCTCCGCCTCGTATCGGAAAACCCCGATTATCCGCCCTATACGCGCCTGGCCGATGACGTTCACTTCCTCGGCAAGGCGCTCTGGGTCGTGCGCAGAGTGTGAGGGGAGGCGTCCGCATTCGCCTTTGCCCTGTCTCCGGCGAAGCCGTATATTCATCCCGCCCGCCCGAATGAACGCGAACCGCCTGTAGAGACGAACGAATTGGACCCGAGCGAACCGTTTTCGAATTTTCCTTGTTCCTCCTCTGAAAATCACCCGCAGGGTTCGGCCGGCATCCTGAGAGCCGACACGAATCCCTTTGGCGATCCCCCGGTGAGCGGGCCGATGGCCGTCGCGCGTGGGGTCCTTGCCGATACGTTCGGTTTCAGCGGGTTCCGACCGGGCCAGGAGGCCGTGATCGGGACGCTGCTCGAAGGACACAGCGCGCTCGCCGTGATGCCGACGGGATCGGGCAAGTCGCTTTGCTTCCAGATCCCTGCGCTCGTCACGGGCGGACTGACGGTGGTCGTCTCGCCATTGGTGGCGCTGATGCGGGATCAGGTGGCGGCGCTCGGGCTCGCGGGCGTCGCGGCGGAGGGCATCCATTCCGGCAACCGCCGGGCGGAGAACGTCGCCGCCTGGCGGCGCGTGGCCGAGGGCCGGGTCCGTCTCCTCTACATGTCGCCCGAGCGGCTGATGACCGGGCGCATGCTCGAGGCGCTCGAGCGCTTGCCCGTCAAGCTGTTCGCCGTCGACGAGGCCCACTGCATCTCGCAGTGGGGGCCGGCCTTCCGTCCGGAATACGCGGACCTCTGCCGGTTGCCTGACCTCTTTCCCGGGATACCGCTCGTAGCGCTTACGGCGACCGCCGATGCGGTGACGCGGGAAGACGTCGTCGAGCGCCTCTTCGGCGGCCGGGTCCGGCAGTTCGTGCTCGGCTTCGACCGTCCCAACATCTCCCTCGCGGTCGAGATGAAGCAGAACTGGAAGCGGCAGCTCGGGGACTTCGTCGCGCGCCGAGAGGACCGGAGCGGCATCGTCTACTGTCTCTCGAGAAAGAAGACGGAAGAGGCCGCCGCCATGCTGGCGGCGGAGGGGGTCCGCGCGCTTCCCTATCACGCGGGCATGGAGCCCGCGGTTCGCGAACACCACCAGAACGTCTTCATGACCGAGCCCGGCGTCGTCATCGTGGCGACCATCGCGTTCGGGATGGGTATCGACAAGGCGGACGTGCGCTACGTCTTCCACACCGACCTTCCGGGGAGCATGGAAGCCTATTACCAGGAGATCGGCCGCGCCGGGCGCGACGGCCGCCCCGCCGAGGCCCACATGCTCTACGGGCTGGCCGACATCCGGATGCGGCGCCAGTTCATCGAGGAAGAAGACGCGGGCCCGGAGCGAAGGCTGCGGGAGCACAAGCGGCTCGACGCGCTTCTCGGCTACTGCGAGGCGCCGGCCTGCAGGCGGGTGACGCTGCTCGATTACTTCGGCGAGGGGATCGGACCCTGCGGCAACTGCGACGTCTGCCTCTCGCCGCCCGAGCGGGTCGATGGCACGGATGAGGCGCTCGAGGTTCTCTCGACGGTCTCGCGCTCGGGAGAGCGGTTCGGCGCGGCGCACCTGATCGACGTCCTGCGCGGGAAGAAGTCGGAGAAGGTCGAGCGTTTCGGGCACGATTCCCTGCCCGCCTTTGGAGCGGGCGCGGAGCGGAGCGCAAACGAGTGGCGCTCCCTGATCCGCCAGATGATCGCGGCGGGATTCCTCTGGCTGGACATCGGGGGCTACGGGGGGATCGGGATCACGGAGAAGGGCCGCATGCTGCAAGGCGGTGAGGGCGAGTTCATCTACCGAAAAGACACGGTGGCGCCGCGGGCCGCCAAGACCAGGGACCGCGGCGACGGGCCGGCGGAGCAACAACTGAGTGAACGCGAAACCGCGCTTCTGGGCGTCCTCAAGGCGCTCAGGCTCGAAATCGCAAAAGAGCGCAAGGTGCCCGCCTACGTCGTGTTTCACGACCGCTCGCTGATTGAGATGGCGCGCCTGCGTCCGCGCACCGAGGCGGAGTTCTCGGAAATAGGCGGAGTCGGCGCAGCCAAGCTCGAAGCCTTCGCGGAACCGTTCCTCGCCGCTATCGACGAAGCCTTCACAGACGGAGATGCCGGAGTTCCCGAGAGGGACGTCATCGGGGAGGCGGGTGGTTTTTCCGCACAGGTACAAGGTGAATGATACGGGACGTATTCGACAAACTTCGGCCTCAATCAAAAGCTTTCCGCAACGTGTTCCCCAATCCGCCGGTGAGACAGGAATACGGAAGCTGGATACCGGGAATTTCGGGAGAGAGATGTAAGCAATCGCTCCATTGCGGGGTCGAGGTGTGGAATGAATCCGGCTGTAATTCAGTTGCGAAACAGAAACATGAAGTTATCTTTATTAAGTCCTGAAACCAAATACCGTGTTTTGAAAATTGATAAAGTTCCAAAGGACAAAATTGATGACTATCGCTTCTCTGAACGTGTTATACTAGAGATAGTTGATTAGGAGAATATTATGGCTAAAGAAGATGTGTATAACCGATGGAATACGCCAGGCCCATTCATGCAAGATCAGGACCTTACGAAAGAACAAATAGAAAAATCCGATCTGATGGTGAAAGCCTTCGAGTTAGCGGACGAGGGAGATTATAGTCTCGGGGAAGAGATAGGTATTTTCCCAAAATCAGACGCGGAAGAAGAAAACAAGACCTCAAATTAGCAGTTCTGCCGATTTGCCAGTCTTTACGCCCCCGTTTCAATATCCAATCATCCTCCCGCTATGTTTGACCGGATGAAGGAATACATACAGCGAGCCTACAAGGGCATCGGCACGGGAACGGGAGGCGCACGCCCTATGGGTGGCCTCTCAAACGCCATGTCCGGCCTTGGCGGACCTGCGGGCAAAGCACGGAATACCTTCTTCACTCCTACACATATCTACTGGCGCAATCCCCTTGAAATTCTGTATGAGCAATCATGGGCCGCCAAGAAAGTACTTATGGGTTCGCGGAACGTGTTATACTTGAGGTAGTTGATTAACTATAAAAGGAAAGCTATATGGCCAAGAAGAGACAAATAAACAGATTTAACGATCCGGGTCCGTTCATGCAAAGAAGTGACTTGACGCCAGAGCAGATCAAAAGAGTAGAGCTACAAAACAGGGCATTCAAAGAAGCCCGCAATGGAGATAAAACTCTTGGTGTAGAGCTTGGTATTTTTCCTAAGTCAGCATTGAAGAAAAACAAAAAATCAAATTAGCAGTTATGCCGATTTGCCAGTCTTTACGCCCCCGTTTCAATATGCAATCATCCCCCCGCTATGTTTGAGCGGATGAAGGAATACATACAGCGAGCCTATAAGGGAATCGTTACGGGAACGGGAGGCGGACGCCCTATGGGTGGCCTCTCAAACGCCATGTCCGGTCTTAGCGGCCCTGCGGATAAAGCAAGAAATACTTTCTTCAAACCTACGCATATATATTGGCGCAATCCCCTCGAGATTCTGTACGTCCAGTCATGGGCCGCAAAGAAAGCAATCGATATTCTGGTTGATGACGCATTCCTGAAATGGCGTGTCTGGTCGGATGAAGAGGATTCCGGCTCTGCCGAGAAGATGGAAGATGCGGAGAATAAGCACAACGTTTCGGAAGCGCTTAGGATGACTATGAAGCAGGCGTCGGCATACGGGACGGGATGCCTGCTCATGATGTCTACCGAGGCACCGCTTACCGAGCCGCTTGATGTTGAACGCATCAAACCAGGCGACCTTAAATCACTTCAGTGATACGACAGATTTGATATCAGCGTAATCGATTACGAAGGCGATGTTTTTTCCCCTAACTTTCAGCGTCCCTCGATGTACTGGATAACACCACGTCGGGGATACCGCCCGTTTGCAATTCATGAAAGCCGGGTATTGAGATTCGACGGTATAAAACCTTTCTCCGCCGGCGGTTTCGAGACGTATTCGCTCCATTGCGGGGTCGACGAGGTGTGGAATGATTCCGGCTGTAATTCAGTTGCGAAACAGAAACATGAAGTTATCTTTATTAAGTCCTGAAACCAGATACCGAGTTTTGAAAATTGATAAAGTTCCAAAAGATAAAATTTATGAGTATGGTTTCTCAGAACGTGTTATAATAGAAGTAGTTCATTAGGAGAATATTATGGCTAAAGAAGAAGTGTATAACCGATGGAATACGCCAGGTCCATTCATGCAAGACGAGGACCTTACGCCAGAACAGATAAGGAAATCTGATCTTATGATGAAAGCCACGAAGTTGGCGTACGAAGGAGATTATACCTTGGGGGTAGAGGTTGGTATTTTTCCTAAGTCAGCATTGAAGAGAAACAAAAAAACAAATTAGCAGCGCTGCTAATTTGCCCATCTTTACGCCCCCGTTTCAATATGCAATCATCCTCCCGCTATGTTTGACCGGATGAAGGAATATATACAGCGAGCCTACAAGGGCATCGGCACGGGAACGGGAGGCGCACGCCCTATGGGTGGCCTCTCAAACGCCATGTCCGGTCTTGGCGGTCCTGCGGATAAAGCAAGAAATACTTTCTTCAAACCTACGCATATATATTGGCGCAATCCCCTTGAAATTCTGTATGAGCAATCATGGGCCGCCAAGAAAGTACTTATGGATTTGCGGAACGTGTTATACTTGAGGTGGTTGAATAATAAAATTCAAGGAGAGTTATATGCCCAGAAAGAGGAAATTAAACAGATTTAATGATCCAGGGCCATTCATGCAAAACCAAGGATTGACGCCTGAGCAGATCAAGGGAGTAGAACTACAGAATAAAGCTTTTGATTTGGCGGCGAAGGGAGATTACAGTCTAGGTATCAAGATTGGAATTTTCTCTGAGTCCGCGCTAGAGGAAGATAACGATTCAAATTAGCAGCGCTGCTAATTTGTCAGTCTTTACGCCCCCGTTTCAATATGCAATCATCCTCCCGTTATGTTTGACCGGATGAAGGAATACATACAGCGAGCCTACAAGGGCATCGGCACGGGAACGGGAGGCGCACGCCCTATGGGTGGCCTCTCAAACGCCATGTCCGGTCTTGGCGGTCCTGCGGATAAAGCAAGAAATACTTTCTTCAAACCTACACATATCTACTGGCGAAATCCTCTCGAAATTCTGTACGTACAGTCATGGGCTGCCAAGAAAGCAATCGACATTCCGGTTGATGACGCATTCCTGAAATGGCGTGTCTGGTCGGATGAAGAGGATTCCGGTTCTGCCGAGAAGATGGAAGATGCGGAGAACAATCATAAGGTGCAGGAAGCGCTTAGGATGACGATGAAGCAGGCGTCGGCATACGGCACGGGATGCCTGCTCATGATGTCCACCGAGGCGCCTCTTACCGAGCGGCTGGATATTGACTGCATCAAGCCAGGCGACCTTAAATCACTTCAGTGATACGACAGGTTCGATATGAGCGTCATTGATTACGATGACGATAAGTTCTCTCCTATGTTTCAGCGTCCCTTGATGTACTGGGTAACACCGGCAACATTATACGCCTTCCGTGTTAGCGTCCTCCGGTTGACGTTCCTGCGGGCATGCGCATCGGGCGGCTGCGCCCAGGGCAAAGCGGATACGCGGCCGGGGCTGTCCCCCGGACCGGCTGCGAACCGGGGAGGATGAGATGAAGCGAAAGAAAATGATAACGCTCCTCGTCGCCGGACTGTTTATGCTACTCGCGGCGGCTGGCGCAGAGTCGGCGCAGCGGCTCTCGTGCGCCGACTGGAACCGCCGGGCGTTCTTCGCCGCTGCCGGGGTCGAGGACGTGAGACGCTGTATCGCGGCCGGCGGGAACGTGAACACCCCGACAGGCGGCTGGACGCTCCTGCACTCCGCCGTGACATACGGGGCAAAGCCGGAGGTGGTCGCGGCGCTCCTGGACGCAGGGGCGAGACTCATACCCGAGGGACGAAGCCTCGTTCCGGAGCCCCTCTACATGGCGGCGTCCAGCGCTGCGGAACCCGAAGTGTTGCGCCTGCTGGTGGCGGCGATGGCTCCGTACCCGCCGGAAGAGGCGCGCAAACGCCTGAACGCCGCCCTGCACGGTGCGGTGTACTCGAATCCGAATCCGGCTGTCGTCTCCACACTGATCAAAGCCGGCGCGGACCCGAACGCGCGCGTTTATGGCGGGACGGCGCTCCACACGGCGGCCGAGACGAACGCGGCCCCCGTCATCGTGCGGATGTTGCTGGACGCGGGCGCCGATCTGGAAGGCCGCGACGATTCGGCCGAGACGCCGCTTCACAAGGCGACTCTCGAGCGAAATCCTCTGAACTGGAGCCGGTACGGCGAGAGTCCACGGGTGCTCTCGGCCCTGCTCGCTGCGGGGGCCGACCCCAATGCGCGCGATGGAGCGGGAGACACCCCCCTTCACGCGGCGCTCCGGGAAATGGAATGTGTCGAGTATGTGGACCCCGGTGTGATCGAGACCCTCGGGAAATTGCTGGCGGCGGGAGCCGACCCGAACGCGCGCGGCAGACACGGGTGGACGCCGCTCATGCACGCGGCGAACACGGGTTTCACGATCCTGGCTCCCCCGCTCATCAAAGCCGGTGCGAAGTTGAATCTCCGCGCCGCAGACGGGGCGACGGCGTTGATCATCGCCGACCTGAATGGTCACACAGAGATGGTCGATATGCTCATTAAGGCCGGTGCCGACACTTCGCTGGAGGGACCGTGAGGCAGTCTGTCGGCGGAACCGGCGCGCATGAGGGACGAGGCGTTGGTGGCACGGGCAAAGAGCGCGCGAGTCCTGCTCTCCTCGTCCTGCCCGAGGGCAGAACCTGGACGAAAGTAGAGGCGGAGAAAACGAAAGCGGGTTTCGGATCGCCCGGACTCTTGTTCCCTTAATCTTGGGTTCCTGACCTCGGAAGTTCAGGAGAACTCTCCGCTAGGTGGATAATGGATCCAAGTCTCGTGTAACCGTGTGACGTACTACGATCCCACTAGTTTCGACGGGCTGATTCCGGAGGACGGGCCCCTTTCAGCAAGCCCAATAAGTTCAAGTATCAACAAGCATTTCGGCTCGTATTCGATACGAAAGAACCGGGGGCGCTCAAATTGAATGTCGGGGACCTAAGCGACATTTCGGGGGCGACGAAAGTCGTGCTCAAGCGTTGAAAAAGAAGTCACCAAGGCCTTTACGGAAATCTGCCAGCGTTCGCCGGGCACTCCACGGGTCGTCTTGTAAGAAGAACACGTCTCGTCCCACTCCACCGCCACCGCGATCTGGATGTCATGCTTGAGAGTGACCACGATGGACGCCAGCGTTTAAGGGAACAGGACGGCCTCGGGGGCCAGTCCGAAATTCGTTACGGGTACGACTCACCTGGAATTTACGCAGTCGGCGCGCTGCAACCCAATTGCGCGGGGCGTGAAAAATCATTGAGAAAGTTTTCGTTCAATTACCGTGCGTCCGCCAAGTGTCAATGGACCCGGTCTATCGCGTACAGGCAGCCTACCGCCCGCGGCCTGATTATTCCAGGATTCCCTGTAATTTGGGCTGGAGAACTGGCGGGTCTCGCGCTAACATTTCATCATATTTCAGAAACCAGGGAACTTGGCCTTGACCTTTTGAGCAGTTAATGGACATGAATTCATACGGATTGGATGAACACCTTTCGATGATTGACAGACCGGCATTTCAATCGTGAGAAAACACTCACCAAGACAGAATAAGTTAAGAAAGGAGAGAGAAAATCAACTTCCAGAAACTGTTTCAGGCTCGCCGTAGACAGACCTGACCGCGCCGAGTCCTCATCAGACACGGTGAAGATCTTACGGAGGGTTTTTGGTCAATGGCTAATCGCAAGATCGAACAAAACAGAAAGCCGGCTTCGCAACCGGGAGCGGTGGAGTTTATGGAACCCCGTTTCGCGGACTATGAACATAAATTACGATCCTTGCCGGCCGACTCCACTGAACGCGATGTCACTGGAGGCGACTTCCTGCTGGCTCGTGAGGGCCCTTTGGAAGTGTTCTATGCCCCGTTGCACGGCGTCACTCCAGACGCGCAAATCGTCATCGTCGGCCTGACGCCCGGAAAGTCACAGATGCTTGCCGCTTTTCGGGAGGTCCGAAGATTGCTTCAAGATGGCTTGCGCCCTCCGCAACTGTTCCGAGAGGTCAGGCGCAGGATTGCCTTCGGAGGATCCATGCGCACCAATCTGATCCAGATGCTCGACCGGATAGGCGTTGCCGAGCGTCTGGGATTGGAAACCTGCGCCGATCTGTTCGGCAGCGCGTCGCGCTTGCTTCACTCTACGTCCGCGTTGCGTTATCCCGTCTTTTTCAAGGGAAACAACTATCGGGGTGTACCGAAGATCGGGAACTCGAAGTTGCTGTCGAATATCGTCAGGAGTAATCTCCCGAGCACTCTGAAACGATTCCCGAACGCCCTGATAGTTCCCCTGGGCAGAGCCGTAGAAGAGGGGTTGCAAGTCGCCGGCGTCGTCGAGTCGTCGAAAATCCTCAAGGGGTTCCCGCACCCTTCGGGCGCCAACGGACATCGAATCAAACAGTTCAATTCCGAGTATCGAAGACTCCGGAGCGCCGTGAGCAAATAGACGTCATTGTCCACGAACTATTGAAGGCGCGTGTCCTACAGTTCTTCCGACTCGAAATAGTCTTCGTCAATCCGATTTAACTCGTAAGTGATACGCTTACGCACACCGATCCCGTGCCGGACCATGAGTCGCGCCAACTCCTCACCGTCAATCAGAACAATCCGCTTCGGGCTAAGAGCCACATAATTTTTCGCGGCTTGCGTGAATCCGGAGGTGGTGACGAACACACCCTTGGTCGTGCCCGCCGCGTCGATTGCGCCGGCGAAGTTGCGCAAATCGCCTTCTCCCACGGTGTTTCCGTCGGCGTATTTCTTCGCCTGCAAGTAGACTTCATCCAGCCCGAGCGTGTCCTCCCGGATATTGCCGTCGATTCCGCTGTCGCCTGAGCGTCCGGTCACACGACCATTCGCGGCGTCACCGCCGCCGTAACCCATCGCGATCAGCAAGTCAACGACTACACGCTCAAGAAACGCCGGTGCGGCTGCGCGAACCCGGGCCAGAACCTCAACTTCCAGAGCGGTGCGCAGTTCCCCGGCAGCATGTTCGAATATTTCCTCGGGCGTCTCCCCGGATTCGTTCTCTTGCGGCTCTGTGAGTTCGACATGTGGCGATTGCCGACGTCGCCTTTCAACATAGGACTCGACGTAGGCCGGAAATTCGCGGAGCAACTTCCGGTCGATCCGAACAACGTTTCGAGACAGTAGCCGTCGGCCTTCAGGCGTTATCCGGTAGACGGCGCGGCAGACTCTTTCCACCAGACCGGCTCGCTCCATGCCTAGCAAGGCCCAACTCACGCGGTTCACGAACACTTTCTGCCGACCGCTCGGAAGCACTTCCCGTAATTGTTTTCACCAGCCGGTTCCGCGGGCGCCTGCCGGGTTCGTGTCCGCCATGGGGCGCTCCCATCGCCGTGCAGGTCCGGCGACGGGCCGGGGTCTGGATTGTTCACGCTGGCCGTCCCCTTTCCAGCGTTCTTGCCCACGGGCAAGAGCAGGATCTCCCAGGTTCCCTGGCGACCCATCCCCGTGACTTTGCGCCGGTCCACGACCCCGGACGACCCGTTGCGCCTCGCCGATAGCGGCGCTTCCGGTGCTGCCCCCACACGATTAACAATGAAGGCGTCGTCGATTCACCGATTTCGAGGCTTACCCCACCGCTTCGTCACCTGCTGTCTACGCTTCACGACGCACGTTGCCGCACGCCATGCAAGACTCGCTTCCGGCTGGCCGGCTTCGCCTTTGCCGGGCGGGAGTCGAACCCGCTGGGTCGCTACGAGAGGTTTCAGGTCATGGCGTCCTCCTCTCCAGGGCTTAGCCTGGTGCAATAACGGTTCGGCGGAGGGGTGATAACTTAGTCGATGCCGGAGACATTTGTAGGAATTACGCGGTGTAGCCAGCTTCAGCTGGTGCTTTCCTGTTCCTCATCACCCCGCGACCGAACGAATACGACTCATACACGCCGAGATGCGCTGGAGTTGTAATGAACCCGCTTTCATTTTGATTACGGGCCTGCCAGAGAAGATTCATGGCAACCTGTTAACTGATTTAGTTACAGTCCTTTACAGGACAATCGAAAATGCCCGAAACTGCTCTTGTCTCTAAGACGATCAAAACCGCATTCACCCGTAGCCGGACAGGCGCAGTGGCCTGCGCTTACAGTTTATTCTCCATCATTGTGAGAGGCGCCGTTTGTGGATTCCGGTGAATCAGGTCCTTCTTGACACGATCCCGTCTCTTATGAAATTGTATTCGCGTAACACAGCCACTATCGAGGTAATGGAATTATGTAGTGTAATCCGCCGTTCTCGCGGATTCACCTGGTTTTGCGACTCCCCGTAATTCCTCTTAAAACCAGACGCGGCGCTCGCGCGCCCGGTGCGCGTCCTCGCGCATTTGCTGCTGCGGACGGCGTCCGGTTTCAAGTTTGCGCCCGGATGTCCGGCTTCGGACATACGGAATTCTGCCGTCTTACGTTCGCGCCGCGATGAGGTGGAACGATACGACGGGAAAACGCCCGGAATTTCACGCAGAGGAGTTTTGTACATCCAGATGATTTGCGGATAGCAGCAACCGCTACACATCACGACGATAGAGAGGACTCGACCATCATGAAACTCATCCAAAAGTACGTCTCCGCGCCGCGCTCCCGACCCCTCGGCCCATCCGAGCCTTCCGCGAGAGGGTGCCCGCAGACCCTCGCGGCCGGACTTTCAATCGACGATGCGCCGACGGACGCGGGCGGGACGATGGGTGGCGGCCGCGAACGCCGTCCCCCCGGGCGGCGGCTTTACGGGACGCGCGTCATCCGGCTTTGCCTGCTGCTCGCCGTCTTCATGGGTCTCTGCGCGACCCCGGTGCAAGCGCATGATTTGACCCTGGTCGGCAATTTCGACGGATTCTCCCCGGATGGCCGCCTCGTTGTAGGCGACGACAATAGTGGTGGCCTTTATGTCCAAGAGGTAGCGCAGAGGTTCAGTACCGGGTCGGCGGTGGACGGCTACTGGCTCAAGTCCGTCAAATTCAGGGTGCATTATTACGAAGGCTCGAACGCCGTGCCCAGGGTCTTTATCTACACAGCGACAAGTACGGGTCCCAGTAGCACTTCCATTGGTACGCTGAGTGGCTCCGTGTCCGGCACCGGCGATGTTACGTTCACGGCGTCCGGCAACGGGGTCTCGCTGGACGCCAATACCACGTATTTCATCTACTTCGAAGACTCGAATACATCTGCTACACCGCGCCACCACTATTCCCTGAGGAATGCGGCGGATGCGGACGATGACGCAGCGCAGCCCGGATGGTCGATCGATTTCGCCTATAAGCGTATTGACGAAGGAAACTGGGAAAAGCTGACCGGCAGAAATCCGCTTGCGGTGGAAATCAAGGGCGACGTCAAGAACCACCTCCCCCAGGGCGAACCGAGGGTTTTCGGATCGCCGGTGCTGGAGAATGTTGCGCTCGGCGTGGTGACGAGCGGCATCACCGACGAAGACGGGCTGACGAACGTAAGCTACACCTACCAGTGGATGCGGAGGAGCTTTGGCGGCACGGATACGGAAATTTCCGGCGCGACATCGAGCTCCTACACGCCGGGCGCGGCCGACGTCGGCCAGAGGTTAAGGGTGATGGTGAACTTCACCGACGACGATGGCTACTCCCATTCCCTGTTGAGCAGCGTGTCGGCGTATGTCCAGGCCGCCTGCCCCTCCGGCTACGACTGGTGCTCGACGCTGACGGTGGGGGAGTTAATTATTTCAAGCCCGCCGGGGACTGCCTATGGCTACGGTGAGACTCCGAGCGTCGGATCGCTTGTCGACAAGACGTTCGAGCGTGAAGGAACGACCTATACGGTGAATCGATTGCGTTACAATGACTTTGACAGCGGTACCGACACTGTGCAAATCTACCTCAGCGACTCTGTGCCCATCGATTCCGTGTTCCGCCTGAACCGTACCAGGTTCACTGTCAATACCGGCAATCAAATAGGGACCGGAATTTATGTATGGGGCCGCCCCTCCGGTCTCAACTGGGCCTCGGGCCAGAAGGTGACGGTGAGCGTCGTTACCCCCGACCCCAACAACCCCGCCACGGGCGCGCCGACGATTACGGGCGCGCCCCAGGTGGGTCAGACGCTGACCGCCGGCACCTCCGGCATCTCCGATGCCGACGGGCTGACGAACGTAAGCTACGCCTACCAGTGGATTCGGGTGGACGGCGCCAGCGAGAACGACATCTCGGGCGCCACGTTCAGCGCCTACACGCCGGTAGCGGCGGACCAGGGCAAGAAGATCAAGGTGAAGGTGAGCTTCACCGACGACCGGAGCTTCAGCGAAACGCTGACCAGCGTCGAGACCGCGGCGGTGGCGCGCATGCAGGAGTCCTGCGCCACCGACCGGGCCGGCGCCCACTGGTGTGCGACGATGACGGTGGGGACGGTCACTCAAAGTCCTTTCACTTACTACGGGTACGGCCCTTTAAGTGGCGGTTACGGAACACTCGACGATACGACCTTCGAGCATAGCGGCGCATCCTACACCGTCAGTCGCGTGAGACTCACCGACCTACCTATCGCTGATTCTGTCCAAATTGCCCTGAATGCCTTTGTGCCGCGCGGCTCGGTGTTCAACGTCGGCGGCACGGAGTTCACCGCCACGGTGGGCAGCGAACGAACAACAGTCGGCATATATCAATGGGACGTCGCCACGGACTTCGGCTGGCGGCTCGACGGCCAGAAGGTGACGGTGAGCGTCAAGCTCTTCGTCACCAAGACAGCCCCCACGGGCGCGCCGACGATCACGGGCGCGCTGAAAACGGGCTTCAAGCTGACCGCCGACACCTCCGGCATCTCAGACGCCAACGGGCTCACGAGCCCCGGCTGGACCTTCCAGTGGGTCCGTGTGGACGGCGGCACGGAGACCGACATCACCGGCGCGACGAGTCGCAGTTACGAACTGACGGCGGACGACGTGGGCAAGAAGCTCAAGGTGAAGGTGAGCTTCACCGATGACGAGAGCTTCAGCGAAATGCTGACCAGCGCGGAGACGGCTACGGTGCAGGGCTGCAACGACGAGGTTCGGCTCATACACGGCGATGTCGCGAGCGAAGGCTCCGTGGAATATTGCCGCAACAACGAGTGGCGCGCTGTCTGCGACGACTCTTGGGACAAGAAGGATGCGGACGTCGCCTGTCGCCAGGCGGGCTACCGGGGCGCCAACTCTCATACCTGGGGTTCGTACTTCGCCAATTTTGTTAATACCCAGTTCTGGCTCGACGAGGTGGCGTGCAACGGGAACGAGAACTCGCTGGCGGACTGCAGCCATCCGGGATTCGGCGTCATCACCAGCTGTGGCTACGAAGAACGGGCCGGTGCGCGCTGCAGGGCCGACGCCGTTCCCGCGGGCGCGCCTGCGATTTCGGGCGCGGCGCAGGTGGGCCAGTCGCTCACGGCGTCGACGAGCGGGATATCAGACGCCGACGGCACTACGAAGGCCGTGAACGGCGACATCGGCTTCGCCTACACTTACC
This sequence comes from bacterium, assembly GCA_965213625.1. Lineage (GTDB taxonomy): Bacteria > UBA8248 > UBA8248 > UBA8248 > UBA8248 > Bin107. Next base: position 3,423,684 of record CBDBZU010000004.1, on the reverse strand, counting down.
AGTGGGTCCGCGTGGACGGCGGCTCGGAGACCGACATCACCGGCGCCACGTCGAATACCTACACCCTCACGGACGAGGACGAGGGCAAGAGTGTCAAGGTGAAGGTGAGCTTCAAGGACGACGGCGGCAAGGAGGAGGGTCCGCTCGAAAGCGGCGCGTACCCCTCCAGCGGGACGGTTGCGGGTCGCCCCAACAGAGCTGCGGCGGGTATGCCCTCGATTTCGGGCGCCGCGCAGGCGGGCCAGACGCTCACGGCGTCGACGGACGGGATAACGGATGAAGACGGCAAGACGAAGGCCGACGGCGGCGAAGCCGGCTTCGCCTACGCCTACCAGTGGGTCCGCGTGGACGGCGGCTCGGAGACCGACATCACCGGCGCCACGTCGAATACCTATACGCTTACGAACGACGACGAGGGCAAGACCGTCAAGGTGAAGGTGAGCTTCACCGACGACAGGGGTAACGCCGAGGGTCCGCTCGAGAGCCCCGTAACGGGGACGATCGCGTCTGACGGCAGCAACGACCCGCCGGTGTTCAGTGACGGCGCGAGCGCTACGCGCAGCATCGCCGAGACGGCGGGCGATGCCGTCGAGCAGAACGCGCGCGACGTCGGGAACCCCGTTTCGGCGACGGACGGCGACGCCGGCGACACGCTGGTCTACACCCTCGCGGGGACGGACGCGGAGAAGTTCGACATCGTATCGTCGAGCGGCCAGGTCCGGACGAAGGCCGGTGAGCGCTACGACCACGAGGAGAAGGCGAGCTATGCGTTGACGGTCACGGTCTCCAACGACACGGTGAACGTCTCGATCGGGGTGACCGTGGACGTGACGAACGACGCGAACGAGCCGCCCATCGCGCCGGCTGCGCCGGGTGCGGCGGCGGACGGCGTTTCGGTCCTCGACGTCGCCTGGAGCGCGCCGGCCAACACCGGTCGGCCCCAGATCGCGAGCTACGACCTGCAATACCGGGCGGGCGCGTCGGGGTCGTGGACGAACGGTCCGCAGGACGTGACCCGCCTGAATGCGGAGATTACGGGTCTCACGCAGGACACGCTCTACCAGGTGCGGGTGCGCGCGACCAACGCGGACGGCGACGGCACCTGGTCGCTACCCGGCAGCGGGCGGACGGGATCGCCGGGCGCATCGATGTTCCGGTTCGGGGCGTCGGCGTATACGGCTGCGGAAGGCGGCGATGTGGCGATGGTGTCGGTGAGGCTGAGCCCGCCGCTTGCCGCGCCCGTGACGTTGGACCTGAGCGCGACGGGCCAGAACGGCGCGACGGAAGCGGACTGGTCGGGCGTGCCGGCGTCGCTGACCTTCGCCGCCGGCGAGATGAGCAAGACGTTCATGGTGACGGCGGTGGACGACGCGGAGAACGACGACGGCGAGAGCGTTGTTCTGGGCTTCGGCGCGCCGCCCGCCGGCGTGACGATTGGCGCCCCGGCGACGGCGACGGTGGAGCTTGTGGATGACGACGCCGCGGAAACGCCCCCGGGCGGCTCCGTCCCCGACTTTGCGGGCGAGTCGCTGACGCGGCAGGTGCCGGAGAACGCGCCCGCGGGCGCGGCCGTGGGTGAGCCGGTGGCGGCGAACGACCCAAGCGGCGGCGCGCTCGCCTACACGCTCGAGGGGGCGGACGGCGGTTCGTTCGCCATCGACGGCGCGACGGGCCAGATACGGACCAGGGCGGGGGTGGACTACGACCACGAGACGCAGGCTTCGTATTCGGTGGTCGTCCGCGCGGAAGACGGTGCGGGCGGCTCGGCCGCGGTCCGGGTGACCATCGAGGTCGCCGACGTGGCCGAGAAGCCGGCGACGCCCCACCCGCCGGTAGTGGCGGAGGATGAGGCGATGCCGACGAGCCTGGAGGCGACGTGGATGAAACCCGGGCTGAACGGGGGTCCCGACATCACGGGTTACGACGTGCAGTACCGCCGGGGCGCGGGCGGCGCATGGACGGACTGGCCGCACGCGGGCGCGGGCTTGCGTACGCGGATCACGGGTCTCGATGCGGATGCGGTCTACGAGGTGCGGGTGCGTGCGCGCAACGGCGAGATGCCGAGCGAGTGGTCGGCGCCCTCGACTTCGGGGCGGTTCGACGCTCTCACACGGGCGTGGCTCTCGCGCTTCTCGCGGACGGCGGTGGAGCACGTGGCTGACGCGGTGATGGAGTGATTCCGAGGAGGCGCTGGTACGCGCGTAATGCTGGGCGGGCAAAGCCTCGCCCTGGGCGGTGAGGCGGAGCGCGAGGCCTTCGCGGCGCGCTTCTCGGAAGAATATTCGTACGGAACCGAAGAGAGGTTCCTGCGCAGGGAAGAAGCGCCGCCGCCTTCGGTGCGCGAGGTCTCGATGCCCGAGCTGCTGCTGGAGAGTTCGTTCCACCTGGCGTCCGCGAAGAACCGGCAAAAGAACGCGCGCTGGTCGGTGTGGGGCCGGGGGGCGAAATCGAGGTTCGACGCGCGTGAAGACGCGGTCTCCATCGACGGCGAGGTTGTGACGGCGACGCTGGGGCTCGACTACGAATGGGAGCGATGGATATTCGGCATGGCGCTCTCGCGCAGCCAGGGCGACGGTTCGTTCCGCCAGGGCGCAGGGTGCGCTTCGGGGTGCGGGGGCGACGTGAAGAGCGTGATCACGGGCTTTTATCCCTTCGTGCGCTACGATGTGAGCGAGCGTCTCTCGGTGTGGGGCATCCTCGGTCACGGGCAGGGGGAGATGACGCTGACCCCGGGCGGCGGCGCCGACATCGAGGCGAACACGGTGATGCAGATGGCGGCGTTCGGCGGACGCGGGGTCGTGCTGGGCGCCTCGAACCCGCTGGGGGTCGAACTCGCGGTCCGCTCCGACGCCCTGTTCGTCTCGGCGCGTTCGAACTCCGGTGGCGCGGGCGGCCTCCTGGACGGCGAGACGGACACGAGCCGCCTGCGGCTGCTCCTCGAGGGCGCGCGCAGCTACAGGTTCGGGGCGGGAGGCGTGCTCGAACCCACGCTCGAATTCGGCTTTCGCTTCGATGGGGGCGACGCGGACGAGGGAAGCGGCCTGGAGGTGGGGGGCGGGTTGCGCTACCGCCGTCCCGCCATCGGCCTCACCCTGGAGGTGAGCGCGCGGGGGCTTCTTTCGCACGAGGTGCGCGATTACGAGGAATGGGGCGTGAGCGGCTCGATGCGCGTGGAGCCGGGTGAGGACGGACGCGGGCTTTCGGTGCGGCTGGGCTCCGCCTGGGGGGCGGTATCGGGCGGCGCGGAAAGGCTTTGGGAGCAGCGCTTCGGCGGCTTCGGCGCGGGGAGCTTCGAGGCCGACTCACGTTTCGACGCCGAGGTCTCCTACGGCCTCGACGCCCCGCGCGGGCTGCTCACGCCGTATACGGGCGTGGCGGTCTCGGAGAACGCGGAGACCTGGCGCGCCGGCGCGCGCTGGCAGATCGGCGCCATGACCACACTTGACCTCGAGGCGAGCCTCAAAGAATCCGCCTCGGACAGGGAGAGGCAAGGCGCAATCCTGCTGCAAGGCGCCAGACGCTGGTAACTGGCTCGCAGGGGCCGGCCACCGCAACGCGCGAAAAAGGCGAATGCGGAGTGAAACCCGAATGATAACCGGAAGCGAGAAGAGTTCTCGCCGGGGGGAGGAATCTCTATTCCTCCCCCCTAACCGGGGTTGTTGAAAAAGTCCGCAGAAGGAGGAATGGCGGTTGTAGGGACAACCCCTCCTCGGGGTTGTCCTACCCTCTGTGGTTGTCCTTTGCAGGATGGTTACAATCAAAACAGGCGCGGGGGGCCTCGGACAGGCACGGAGGCCTGTCCCTACGGGATCATCACGCCGCCGACCGGACGCATAGTGGGCTTTTTCAAGAACCCCTAACCCTTAAGCCCGTAAAGCTCTGTCGCATTCTCGCGCATGATGCGCTCGCGCAGCTCTGCGTCCACTTGGCGCGGCAGGGCGTGGACGGGGGAGTCGAAATCCCAGTGGGGGTAGTCGGTGGCGAAGAGCAGGATTTTCTCGGCGTGGACCATCTCGAATATCTGGACGAGATGCTCGTCTTTTTCGGGTTCCTCGATGGGCTGGCTCGTCACCCGGAAGTGCTCGTAAAAATACTCGCTCGGCAGCTTCCTGAGCCAGGGCACCTCGGCGCGCATCCCCCGGTAGTTCTTGTCCAGCCGCCAGAGAAGCCCCGGAATCCACGATAGTCCGCCCTCGATCAGCACGACTTTCAGCTTCGGGAACAGCTCGAACACGCCCTCGCAGATGAAGCTCACCACATGCGTCATGAAGGCCTGGCTCATCGCCGTGTGCCACTCGATGTAGTAGGTGGGCCAGCCAGAAGCTGTGGGCGGCGGCGCGTTGCCTGCGCCCGTACCCCCGAAATGGATGCCGATAGGGAGCCCGCGCTCTTCCGCCGCCTCGTAGATAGGGTGATACCGCCTCTGTCCGTAAGGGGCGTGCGAACCCGCCGGGAAGAGCACCTGCGCCATGTCGTCGCGCTCGCCGACGCGCTTTATCTCGTCCACCGCGTGCATTGGGTCATGGTGCGATACGGTGATGGCGCCTCTTAGGCGCTCGTCTTTTTCGAGCCAGTGCTCAATCGTCCAGTCGTTGTGCGCGCGCGCCATGGCTGCACCAAACTCTGGGATTCCCATGAAGGAGACGTTGTAATACGCCCCGTTCAGCACCCCGTAGCTCACCCCGTAGGCGTCCAGCACCTGTTCCTGCAGCATCGAGAGGCTCGAACCCGCCGGGCCGTCCGGCGTAATGGCGTCTTTGCGCACGCCGCCGCCCGCCGTCTTGGGATAAGGGGCGTTCGGCAGCTTCGTATAGTCGGTCTCTTCCACGTAATTCTGCCACACGAGCGGCAGATAGGGCTTGAGGGCGTCCAACGAGGGCGGTACGTGGTGGATGTCGGCGTCCACCATGCCGAGGATGGATTCGGTGACCGGCATGGGCGATTTCGCGGCTTGCGGCGTCGTGCTCATTGTGGTTCCTCCTTGAGAATTGACCCATATTATCATGAGAGGGGAGGGGAAGGGATTCAGACGAGCAACAGCCGTATCGAACCCCCCAGGGCGATGCTCAGCACGCACAGGTTGAACGTGCGTCCGCTCAGCCGCTCCTGCACCCATGCGCCCGCCTTGATGCCCAGCCACAGCACGGGCAGGCCGACCACGGTCGCCCAGATGGTGTCCCATGTCACCACGGATACCTGCCAGAAGGCGACCACCTTGATGGGGTTGAACACCGCGTAGAGCGCCCATATCGTGCTCACCAGGGTGAGTTTCTCCAGTCTCTGGCTGATGAGCACGGGGGTGAGGAAGATCGCCCCGCTGTTGGCGAGCGCGGAGCAAAGCCCGCTCATGACCCCGAAGCCCCCGCCCTGCCACATCGGCAGGGGAGGGATATCGAAGGGCCTGCCCCTGATCTCGATGAGCGTCTGGTAGGAGGCGAGCGATAAGCAGATGGCGCCGATCAGGAGTTTCAGTCCCGCGCCCGGGAGCCAGGTGAGCAGCCAGACGCCTCCGGCCAGCCCGACCACGATGCCGGGCGCCAGCAGGAACACGTAGCGCAGGTTCCACTTTCCCCAGAAATGGGGCGCCGACCCCAGGCCCGACCAGCAACTGAACATCGCAATGAGGCCGAGCGAGAAAGAGGGCGAGAACGCGAATATGAGGAAGGGGGTGATCACCAGGCCCACGCCCGCCCCGAACGTGCGCACGAGAAACCCGTTGCAAAACGCCGCCGCGAGCACGAAGCACCACTCGATGAGGGTGAAATCCGGCATTCCTAGTTCGTCTCGAGTAAAAGGCGCAGGGCGGTGATGAGGGACAGGAGCAGTAAGATGAAGGTGAATCCTCTCTGGGGTATCTGGCGGAGCGCCTGCCTGCCGAACCAGCTCCCGGCCCACGCCAGCGGAAAGGCGAGAGCCCCCGCCACGAGCATCGGCGTCTGGACGACGCCCCCGTACCAGAGCGAGGTGACCTTGAAGGGGTTCACGCAGAACCATACGATGAGGATGCTCGCCACTATCGCCGTTTTGGACATGCCCTGGCTGACGAAGAACAGGCTCAGTACGAGGCCGCCCGAGTGGAACATGGCGCTGATGATTCCGCCGCCTATCCCGATTCCCACGCCCGCCTGGGGACTGATGGGCGGCGGCTTGATCTCCCCCCGGAACTGGCGCCAGATGAACAGCCCGGCGAAGAAGACGCAGGTGAGGCCGATCCCCTTTCTCAGCCAGTAATCGGGCAGGTTCACCAGCGCGTAGACGCCGATGATGATGCCGATGTAGAAGCCCGGCACCAGGTAGCGCAGATAGCGGCTCTCCCACTGTTTCCAGAACATGGGGATGGCGAAAAAGTCCGTCACCCACATGACGACGGCGATGATGCCGATGATGAACCGCGTGGGCCAGAACATGATCATGATCGGGACGAGGAAGATGCCGATCCCGGAGCTGAAGGTGGTTTTCAGAAAGCCGACGAAAAAGGCGGCGATCCCGACCGCCTGTAGCTCATACGTCGAGTAGTCCAAAGTATCCCCTGCTTGCCTGTGACGAAACGAAGCGCCAGCTTAGCCATTCGAGGGGCAGGGAACAAGGGCCGGGCGGGTTCGCGTGGGGGAATTTGTCGAAAGCCGGATCTGCTGAAAAAGTCCCCTCTCCCTCTCAAAAGGGGGAGGGGTTTCTCCCGAGGGTTTGTAGTAGGGACAACCCCCTGTGGTTGACCTTCTTCCCTGGTTGTTGCCCGCCAGGACAGGCACGGGGGCCTGTCCCTACAAAAACGCAACCCCTTACGCCTGCGCCTAGAAAGTGGTGACGTGGGTCTCGACCCCGAACAACTTGAAGAGCAGTCCGTGGAAGTAGTAGACGTCCAGGAGAATCAGGCCGAAGAACAGAAAAATGAAGATGAGAATCAGCCCGGCGACGAAACACGGGATCTGGGCGATGGCTTTGAAGACGCCCGCGATGCCGCCTTTTTTGAGCGGATAACCGCAGTGGGGACACGATTCGGCTTCGGTGCTCAGGAGCCCCCCGCATTCGGGGCAATTCAGGAGCGACACCTCATCGCGCCTCTTTGATGGCGCGTAAAAACTCCGGTACCTCGATGGATGACGTGTCGATGCTCGCGGGGTCCTCGCCCATATACACCTTCTTGATGGCGGCGCGCACGATTTTGGCCGAGCGCGTCTTGGGCAGCGCCTCGACGAACTTCACTTCATCGGGCCTGAGACTCTTTCCCAGATATTTGACGGTCTCTTCTTTCAGCTCCTCACGGAGCGCATCGCTCGGTTCATGGCCCCCGGCCAGCACCACGAAACAGCATAGCCCCTCGCCCTTGATGGGGTGCGGCGCGCCGATGACGGCGGCCTCCACCACGGCGAGATGCCGGATGAGCGCCGATTCCACCTCGGCGGGTCCCACGCGCTTGCCCGCGATGTTGATGGTGTCGTCCGACCGCCCGAAGAGATACCACTGCCCGTCCGCATCCAGGCGCGCCCAGTCGCCGTGGTACCACACGTCCGGCCAGCGCGAGAAATACGTCTCGAGGAAGCGCGCATCGTCTTTCAGGAAACCCTTGGTCATCGAGGGAACGGGCTGTTTGAGCACGAGATGGCCGATTTCCCCGCGCACGGGCTCACCCTCCTCATTGAACACGTCGGCGTCAGAGCCCAGGGCCGGGCCGCCGAGGGAGCACGGCGTGAGCGGGACGATGGGGTAGGGCTGGAGTATGCAGCCGCAAAGCTCGGTGCCGCCCGATATGTTCATGACGGGGCACCGCCCGCCGCCCACCTTTTCGAAATACCACATGTAGGATTCAGGGTCCCATGGCTCGCCGGTCGAGGCCAGCACGCGCAACCTTGAGAGGTCGTGTTTTTCCACCCATTCATCGCCCATGCTGATCAAGAGCCGCACGGCGGTGGGCGAGACGCCGAAGATGGTGACCCCGTGGTCGCTCAGCATCTTCCAGAGCCTGTCGGGTTCGGGCCAGTTGGGCGCGCCCTCATAAATCAGATAGGTGCCGCCCCCGAACTGAACGCCTATCATCTTCCAGGGACCCATCATCCAGCCGATGTCCGTCACCCAGAACAAGGTGTCCTCATCGCGCAGGTCCATGCAGTAGCGGATCTCCTTGGAGACGTTCAGCATGCAGCCCGCGTGGGTGTGCACCGTGCCTTTCGGCTTTCCGGTGGTGCCCGAGGTATAGATGATGAGGGAGTGGGCCTCGGCGGGCAGGCGCTCGGTTTCGGCTTCTTCGGATTGTCCGTCGATGAAATCGTCCCAGTACACGTCCCGTCCGGCCTGCATGGGGACGTCCGTATCGGTTCTCTTGAAGACCACCACCTTTTCGACCTGCGTCCCGAGGTCCAGGGCCTTGTCCATCAGGTCCTTCACACCGATTTCCTTGCCCCGGCGCATCCCGCCGTTCGAGGTGAAGACGAGCCGCGCCTCGGCGTGCTCGAGTCGCTCGGCGACCGCCTCGGGGCCGAAGCCCGAGAAGATGGGAATCGCGACCACTCCGATCTTGAGACACGCGAACATGGCGAACACCGTCTCGGGGAGCATGGACATGAAAATGCCGGCGCTGTCGCCGGGGCGCATCCCCATCTCGCGCATGGCGTTCGCCAGGCGGCAGACGCGGGCGTTCATCTCGGCGTAGGTGTACCGGCGTACCTCGCCGCCGTCGCCTTCCCAGATGAGGGTCGTCTTGTCGCGCCTGGGCGTCGTCAGATGTCTGTCGATGCAGTTGTGGACGATGTTGAGCTCCCCGCCCACGAACCACTTCGTCCAGGGCAGGCCGCCCGATGGGTCCATTATCTCGTCATACGGCTTGTACCAGGAGACCCCCATGTCCTTCTCGATGGCCGACCAGAAGCGGCCGACGTCTTCCCGGAAATAATCAATCAGCGCTTCGTAACTCGCCAGCCCCTGTTTCTTCATGAAACGGGCGACGTTCGAATTTTCGAGAAAATCCTCGTTCGGTTGCCAGATGATTTCTTCGGGCATGGCTACACCGCTTCCTTGATGGCGTCCAGGTGCGCGGGGTTTTCGAGCGAGTTGAAGTCCATGTGGTCCACCGGCTCGCCCAGGTAGACCTTCTTTATGGCGTTTCTCACGATTTTCGCGGAGCGCGTCTTGGGCAGCGCTTTCACGAACCTGACCTCATCAGGCCGCAGGCTCTTGCCGAGATATTCCACCGCCTGATCCTTAAGCTCCTCGCGCAGGGCGTCGGTCGGCTCGTAGGTGTCGTGCATGACGACGAAGCACGTCAAACCCTCTCCCTTCACCGGGTGCGGCGTCCCCACCACGGCCGCCTCGATGACGCCGGGGTGCTTGATGAGTTCCGATTCGATTTCGTTCGGCCCCACGCGCTTGCCCGATACCTTGATGGTGTCGTCCGAGCGCCCGTAGAGATACCAGAGCCCCTGCTCGTCCACCTTGGCCCAGTCGCCGTGGTACCACACGCCCTCCCAGCGGGAGAAGTAGGTTTCCAGGTAGCGGTCCGGCTCCTTCCAGAAGCCGTTGGTGAGCGAGGGAATGGGCTGTTTGAGCACGAGATGGCCCACCTCGCCGCGAATCGGTTTTGCGTCTTCGCCGAACACGTCGGCGTCCGTTCCCATGGCGGGAGCACCCAGCGTGCACGGGCTTAAGTCCATGACGGGCAGGGGTTGCAGGAGACATGCGCCAATCTCGGTGCCGCCCGATATGTTCATGATGGGGCACCGCCCGCCGCCCACTTTTTCGAAATACCACATATAGGATTCCGGGTCCCAGGGTTCGCCCGTCGAGCCCAGCACGCGCAGGGAAGATAGGTCGTGGCCTTCCACCCATTCATCGCCCGCGCTTATCAGCACGCGCACCGCCGTGGGCGAAAGCCCCAGGTGGGTGACACCGTGTCTCGCGATGATTTGCCACAGCCTGTCGGGCGTGGGGTGGTTCGGCACGCTCTCATAGAGCAGGCACGAGTGTCCGCTGAAGTGAGAGCCAACCAACTCGTAGGGCGCCATCACCCAGCCGAAGTCCGTCACCCAGAAGACGGTGTCGCCGTCCCGCATGTCGAGGCAATACTTGAGTTCGCGCCCGGGGCCGCTCATCAGCCCTGCGTGGGTGTAGACGGTGCCCTTGGGCTTGCCGGTGGTGCCAGAGGTGTACATGATCATCGAGACGGCGTTGGCGGGAAGCCGCTCGGTCTCGGCTTCTGTCGATTTTCCATCGACGAAATCGTCCCAGGAGACGTCGCGTCCCTCCTGCATGGGAACAGCGTCGCCCGAGCGTTCGAGCACGACCACTTTCTCCACCTTCGTGCCGCGCTCCAGCGCTGCGTCCACCGTGCCTTTCAAGGGAACCTTCTTGCCCCGGCGCACGGCGCCGTCCACCGTGAAGAGAATGCGCGCCTCGGCGTGTATGAGGCGCTCGGCCAGACCCTCGGGGCCGAAGCCCGAGAAGACGGGCAGCACGGCCACGCCCGTCTTGAAGCACGCGTACATGACGATGGCGGCTTCTGGCACCATGGGGAGGAACACGCCCGCCACGTCGCCTGGTTTCAGGCCCATCTCGCGCATGGCGTTCGCGAGGCGCGATACTTCCGCAGAGAGTTCGGCGTAGGTGAATGTGCGGGTTTCTCCACCGTCGCTCTCCCAGACGAGCGCGGTCTGGTCCTTGCGGCCGCCCGCCACGTGGCGGTCGATGCAGTTCAGGACGAGGTTCGTCTCCCCGCCGATGAACCATTTCGCCCACGGGAAGCCGCCGCTCAGGTCGAGAAGCTCGTCATAGGGTCTGTACCACTCAAAACCCATGTCTTCGAGCACGACCTCCCAGAAGCGGCGGATGTCCTCGATCGACCACTTGAGGAACTCGCGGTAATCCGTCATGCCGAGCTTTTTCATCAGCTTGGCGACGTGGCTGTTCGTCAGAAAATCCTCATCCGGTCGCCAAATGATGTCCGAGGCGTTCACTTGGGTTGATCCTCCGCTATTTTCTCGCGTTATCGTTCGTCCAAACCTTGAAGCCATCTGCTACGTACTCGTCCACGACGCCCCATTTGCCTGCTTCCACCTTGGCGGGTGGCTCGTGCGCTCCAGCAGCTACTTCTTCCACGAACTGCGCCATCCGCCCGATGACGGCGATATCCTCACACGGGTCGGTATGGCCCGAGCAGACGAATCTGGCGTCGTTTTCTTCCGCGATTTTCTGGAGCCTTCGCATCGAAGGCCCGTACTGGGACAGGACGGCCGTCGGCACCTGGATGAAGAGCGGCTGGCCGGGCTTCACCAGATCGCCCGAGATCAGGACGCGCTCTTTCTCATCATAGAGCGAGATGCTGCAAGGCGAGTGTCCCGGCGTGTCGTATACGTGAATCTTTCTGCCGCCGAGGTCGATCGTATCGCCTTCGGAAACCGCCCGGCCGAATTTTCCGGGCGGTATGGTGAAGGTCTCGGGGTCGAACCCTTCGGGGAAGGGTTTGCCGGTCCACGTCTGGACGAAATCCTTGCAACCCGCGCTGTAGTCGTTTGCCAGCTTGTCCTTGCCATTCGGGTGAACGCCCACCGCCTCCCATTCATGCACCGCGCCCACGTGGTCCCAGTGCGTGTGGGTGAGGACGTGCTCAACCGGCAGATCGGTAATCGACTCGCAGAGCCTGCGCACGCTGCCCACGCCGATTCCGCCGTCGAGCGAAAGCGCCTTCTCCTCGCCCACGAGGAGGAACATGTTCCACCGCCCGGCCTCTGATATCTGATAGGCGCCCGGCGCGAACTCTATGACCTCATACCAGCCTTGCGTGTCCATGGCGTCTCTTTTCAGAGGGTTACTTTCTCGCGTGGTCCTGAATCCACACCTTCACGCGGGGGAACACGTACTCGTCCACCTCGCCCCATGCGCCGCCGTCCACCTTGGCGGGCGGTTCGCACTTGCCCGCTTCGAGATCCTCCATGTTCTGCGCCATTTCGCCGATGATGGAGGGGTCGGGGTAGGGGTCGGTATGGCCCGAGGTGATCCAGCGCACCTCGTTCTCCGCGGCGACTTTCTCGAGCTTCCGCAGCGAGGGCGCATAGTCGGAGAGCACCGCCGTGGGCACTTGTAAGAAGAGGTATTCCTCACAACGGATCAGGTCGCCCGAGACGAGAATCTTCTCGCGCTCGTCATAGAGCGAAATGCTGCACGGGGAGTGCCCGGGCGTCTCGTAGACGTGGAACTTCCTGTTGCCCAGGTCGAAAGTGTCGCCCTCTGAGAGCGTCCAGCCGAACGTGGCGGGCTTGATGCCGTAGGCGTCCTCGTCGAACCAGTCGGGGAAGGTGTTCCCGTTGTTCTTCCACATGTTCAGGAAGCCTTGTTCGAGTTTCGACAAATCGTTGGCGAGGAGGTCCTTGCCAACGGGATGTACGCCCACGCTGTCCCACTGCGAGGCCGCGCCCACGTGGTCCCAGTGCGTGTGGGTGAGGACGAAGTCGATGGGCTTGTCCGTAATGCTCTCGTAGAGTTTCTTCAGATTCGCGATGCCGATGCCGCCGTCGATGGCGACCGCCTTCTCGTCTCCCACCAGGAGGAGCATGTTGAACCTGCCGCCCTCGGTGATTTGGTAGCTGCCCGGAGCAAAATTGTTGACGGAATACCAGTCCTGGGTTTCCATAAATAAGCCTTTCTGCTTGAGGGATAAGATTTCATTCGCTTTTCGATAAGGGACGTTCTCGCCCCTGCCGTCTGTACGAATAGATGGCCCTAATCTAGCCCCATTGCCCCGCCCGAATCAAGCGAGGGAGGGTGTGGGGTTGTTGAATAAGTCCTCTCTGCCTCATCCAGAGTAGCGGCGAAGCTGCGTATCGAAGGATGTCTTCTCGCATCGGCGCGGGGCGTTCGATTCCCTCGCCCTTCGATACGCCGCCTCCGGCGGCTACTCAGGGTGAGGAAAGAGGCTTGCGGGGGTCGCAGACAGGCATTTTCAACAACCCCGTGCGCTGCGCCCGGGGGCCATTCCCGCCGCCGGGCGCCTTCAACCCTTGAAAACGGGCGCGGGCTGGCTGAAGAAGCGCTCGATCAGGTAGTAGACGATGTCGTGGTTTTTCTCCTGCAGGCTCGCGTGCGCGATCCCGGGCATCACGACGAACTGCTTGTCCGGGTTCGGCAGCAGCTTGAAGAACTCCACAAGGTCGTCGAGATGGGCGATTCCGTCGAACTGCCCGCGCGTAATCATCACCGAGGCGGTGATTTTCTTGGGGTTCACCAACGGCAGGCGCTCGCACATGTCGATGTAGGTGCCGTTCGGGATCGTGTCGTCGAGTTCGCAGATGGCCTCTGCGAATTCATTGATGACGTCGTGGTACGCCGTGCCGGGATGATCGCGCGTGAAGATGGTCTTGATGAACGCCGGGTTCACGGGCCTTCTCGACGTGGAGGCCACGCCCTCAAACCGCTTGCTTCTCTCCGCGAGGGTCGGGCTTCCTTCGCCCGTCCAGACGAAGGCGTCCAGGATGAGCCGCTTCACGCGCCGGGGGTTTTTCTGCGCGAAAAGCGCGGCCCGCAGCGCGCCGGACGAGATGCCGTAGAGGTGAAGCGCGTTCTTTCTGCTCACTCGCCGGATCACGTTCGCCGCCGCGAGGAGGTCCCCCGCGCCGCGCTCGATGCCGCAGGAGACCCGCCTCGACTTGGTGGACCTCCCGTAACCCTCGCAGTCCACGCACCAGACGTCGTAGCCGCGTTCGGCGAGATAGTCCATCAGGGAGTATCCGGGCCGCGATTTCACCTGGAGGTCGAAAGTGGGCGTGGAGGCCATGGACGAACCGTGCACGAGGAGTACGGCGTCCCCCGGTTTTTCGAGGCCCGCATTTCGCTTTCTCCACAAGAACAAGTCGGCTCCGTCTCGATGCGCCCGGTGCTCCTCGCCAATGATTTTTGTTTTCGGCATGGGTATCCTTTCTTCAAGGTGAGTTGTTGAAACAGTTATCCTCGGTCGGAATTCACCACTCCCTCATCCCGAGTAGGCGCGCTTGCGCGCCGTATCGAGGGAGCGCCCTTCGATACGCCGCCTTCGGCGGCTACTCAGGGTGAGGGTTAAGGGCACCGGTATGAGGGCCTCAAGCGTTCTGCGAAGCCCGATGCCGCGCGGTGGGTCAATCCCGACCAGCACCCCCTACGCATCCCCCTCGAATGGCGACCGTAGGGACAGGCCTCCGTGCCTGTCCTGATTGTAACCACCCTGCAAATGGACAACCACGGAGGGTTGTCCCTACAAACCAACTGCTTGCATGCTCTCCTTACGGACTTTTTCATCGGCATTCCCCCTCGGGATACCCGACCCCTCAAAGTGGAAATCGTTTGTGCAAACCGCGCTTCCTGTGGGATTCTCGGTTCAGCGTAATATGAGCGTGTGAAGTTGAACAATCACGAAAGGAGTTTATTGTGGAATTCAGGTACGACCACGTCCATTTCCTGACGCGCGATGTCCGCGCGATGGCGGATTTCTTCGAGAATGTCTTCGACCTCGAGTGCATCTCCTACGAGGAGGACTTCAAGGGCGCGCCCTACGCCATCTACAAGCTGGGCGAGGGAGACCTGCGCATCCGGGGCTACCGCCCCGGCGACGAGCCGGACGCCGTCGCGCCCGAGCTCACGCACGGCCTGGATCACTTAGGTGTCGCGGTGGACGACGTGGCGGCGAGCGTCGCTCGCTTGGTAGAGCGCGGTGCGGAGGTTGACATGGCCCCCGTGCCCGCGGGCGTGGGCGGCCGCATGATCGCCTTCATCAAGGGACCCGAGAACATCCGCGTCGAGATATGCGAGCGGCCCCGCGCCTCCGGGGAGAACGATTGAACAGACACCCGGCCTCACCGAAACCATCCGCCGATTTGGGAATGACGCTCGAACTGGTGCTGGGCTCGCTCCTCCTCACGACGGTGTGGGGGATGGCGCAGCCCGTCATCAAGGGCGCCTACTCAGGTCTCACCCCCTACGCCATCGTGTGGATGCGCTGCTGCGCGGGGGTGCTGACCCTCACGCTCTACAGGTTGGTGATGCGCATCCCCGAGAGCGTGACCTACCACGACCCCTGGAAGGAGAAGGGCCACCGCATCCTGAACGCCCTCATGCACAACGCCTACGTCTGGTTCCTCTACCAGGGGATGTTCGGAACCGCCGCCGCGCGCGCCTCGGTGCTGCTCTACACGCAGCCCGTCTGGGTGATGCTGCTGAGCGCCCTCTTTCTCACGGGCGAGCGCATCACCCTTGTGCGGGCGCTCGGCTTCGCGACGGCGATGGCGGGCACCGTTACTGTGTTCTCGAACAGCCTCGACGCGGGCGGCTCCATGCAGGCCGATTTCTTCATCCTCATCGCTGCCGCAGGATGGGCGACGCAGACGAT
This sequence comes from bacterium, assembly GCA_965213625.1. Lineage (GTDB taxonomy): Bacteria > UBA8248 > UBA8248 > UBA8248 > UBA8248 > Bin107. The sequence goes on along the minus strand of CBDBZU010000004.1, from coordinate 3,408,344 downwards.
CCACTACCGCCGCTATCTCGGCAAATCCGACGTCACCTCGATCGCCAGATGGTCCATGCTCATCGGCGCGCCGACCTATTTCTTCTTGTCATTCTCTCAACCGAATTTCGGTATCAGCCATATCGGCGGGCCGCAGATTTTCGCGGTGTTCTACATGGGCGTCCTGGCGAGCGCGCTGCTCCTGGCCTACTGGGGACATCTGCTGCTCAGGTATTCGCCCGCCAAGATATCGGTGTTCTTCTTCATGACGCCCATCGTCGGTGTGATGGGCAGCGCCCTCTATCTGGGCGAGCAACTGGGCTGGCATCTGCTGATCGGCGCCTGTCTGACGGCGGCGGGCGTGTGGCTCGTGACGGGGGAGCGGAGGTAGGCGAGCGGATGCGCGGGTCCCCGGACAGGCTCCTGCGCCTGTCCGGCTGCGAAACCACCATCCCACCCCGAGCAACCCGCCTCTCCTCCTCACTCTGAGTAGCGGACGAAGGTCAAACGCGATTGATGATGGGCTGTTGAAAAAGTTTTTCTCGCTCTGCTTTGACCATTGCTTTAATACCTGCGTCAATGCCGTTTCTGTTGTAGGTAGCGCTCCCTTCTTGGGAGCGCTACATATATGCGGCCCTCCCCGACCGTGGTATGTGGGTCGCATGTATGCGACCCCTAAACTCCCTCCGGCAAGGCGATATCCCGTCGCCGTCATACCGGCATTGCGGGGTTTTCAACAACCCCACATGCGATCCCTGCGGATGAAAGCTGCATTGAGCCGGCGTGAAAACAAGGGTTTTCTACGGAGGTGTTAAGAGCACGGGCGTGTTCCTGCGCCCGCTTCAGGATGTCGCGGGCACGCAGACCATTCCTTCCATGAGCCTTCGCGCCGTGCGGTAGACGATTACCTTCTCGGCCAGGGGGCCTTCGGGCGAGTCCGAGACCACCGCGTTTATCGTCTGGACGCCGGAAGGATGCCCCAGCCGGATGTCGCCGTCCCCACCTCGGGCGGCCTCGTGTGTCACGGTACCCGGAATCCGCGCGGCGACGGCCAGGCACATCGCGCCCGTGAGGGCGAAGGCGCGGTGGGTCTTCCCCATCGAGATGATGCGGGCCGCGATGTCGCAGTCATCCGCCGCGATTATCTCGCCTTTCAAGTCCATGTATTCCAGGGGAGGCGCTACGAGCACCACCTTCGGCACCGCCTGCACGCTCTCGGAAGCCTCTCGCCTGTCGCGCGCAAGCCCCATGCGCACCGCCGCCTCGGCGCGTATCTGCTCCAGGTTCACCATCACCTCGACTCGGGCGTCGATGAGGCCGGGGCCTTCCCCGCCGGTGAGGCCTAAGTCGGCGGCGCGTACGAACACCATCGGGTTGGTGGCGTCCACCATGCTCGCCTCGACTCTTCCCACCCCTTCGATCTCGAAGGTGTCCACCGCGTTGCCCGAGGGCAGGAGCTTGCCCGTGGCCGCGCCGCCGGGGTCCATGAATTCCAGCGTGATTTGCGCGCCTGCGCCCGATACGCCCGGCAGTTCGTACGCACCGCCCACGCTGGCTGCGCCGTCTTCCACCGGAAACCGCGCGTGGTAGGTCTTGCTCGTGTTCGTGTTGTAGACGCGCACGGTGGCGTTATCGCCCCCATTCACCCGCACGAGTCCTTCGTCCACTGCGAACGGCCCCACCGCGCTCGATATGTTCCCGCAGGTGCCGACGTAATCCACGGTCTCATCCGTCACGCCCACCTGCGCGAAGGTGAAATCCACGTCCGCATCCGCTCGCTCGGAGGGCGCTACCATTGCGATTTTGCTTAAAGAGGATATCCCGCCCCCCAAACCGTCGAGCTGGCGTCCGTTCGGGTCTGGGCTGCCCAGGGCTTTCAGGAATATGGCGTCGCGCTCAGCCTGGTCTTCCGGCAGGTCTTTCTCGTGAAAGACGATGGCGCGGCTCGTGCCCCCGCGCATGAACACCGCCGGATATTTTATTTGGCCCATATCATGCGCCGCCCCGAGCCGGGGAGGGGTTCGTCGCGTCGGCGCTTCCCCCCTCAATGCGCGCCAGGGCCAGCGCGCCCCCCGCGGCGAGCATGCGCCTCTCGCGATCGGTAAGCGCGCACGCGGTGCCGAAGACGTGGCCCGTCTCGCGGTTTTCGACCTGGAATGAGCCGGTAAGTAGCGAATCCTCGATGTTCGAGATGGAGAGCTTCTGCCCGGAGTCCACTTTTTCGTAATCCTCCTCATCGACGAACGTGAGAGGCAGGATGCCCCAGTTGATGAGGTTCGCCCGGTGGATTCTCGCAAAGCTCTTGGCGATGACGGCGCGGACGCCGAGTATCATCGGGCAGATGGCCGCCTGCTCACGCGCCGAGCCCTGCCCGTATGTCTTCGCCCCGACGATGATGCCGCCGCCCGCCTCCCTCGCGCGTGAGGCGAAGGTCTCGTCCACGCGCCTGAAGGTGAAGTCGGCCAGCGCGGGCATGTTCGTCCGGTAGGTGATGGCGTCGACCCCCGCCGGGCTGATGTGGTCGGTCGAGACGTTGTCGCCCAGCTTGATGAGGACCTCTCCCGTGTAGGAATCCCCGGGCGCCTCGCCCACCTGGACGGGCTGGATGTTCGGGCCTCTGATGATATCCACCGCCGCGGGATCATCCGCAGGCGCGACGATTCCCGTCTTGTCGCTCGCGAAGCGGTAGGGCAGTAGAACGTCCGGCGCCTTGCCCTCATCCCTCGGGTCTCTTATCTCGCCGTACAGTGCGGCGACGGCGGCCAGTTCCGGACTCGCGAGATATACGGCGTCCTCGCTCAGGCCCGAGCGGCCCTTGAAGTTCCGGTTGAAAGCGCGCAGGGAGTTCATGCCCGGCGCGGGGATGTGGGCGTAGCCGGGGCATGAGCCGCACGTGGATTCAGATACGCAGACGCCTGCGGCCAGCAGGTCGGCCAGGTGGCCCTCTCGCGCGAGTTCCTCAAAAGCCTGCCTGCTTCCCGGAAAGACGATGGCGTCTACGCCGTCGGCCACCTTGCGGCCCCTGAGCACCTGCGCGAAAGAGGCCACGTCGGTGAACGTGCCGTTCGTGCAGCTACCTATGATGACCTGGTGGATAGGCGTGCCGATGGCTTCGGTGACGGGCGCCACGTTCTCGGGGTTCGAGGGCAGGGCGACGAGCGGCTGGACGTCTGAGAGGTCGAGTTCGATCCTCTCGTCATACGCGGCGTCCGCCTCCGCCTCCTGCGGCTTCCAGTCTGACACGCGGCCGATGCGCTCGTAGAACAATTTGGTTTGCGCGTCGCTCGGGAAGATGCTGCCCGTGAGGCCCAGTTCCGTGCCCATGCTCGCGACCGTGAAGCGCTCCGGCACCGAGAGGGTGCGGACGCCGGGGCCTGTGTATTCGAAATACTTGCCGATTCCGCCGCGCGCGCCGAGGCGGCGCAGGAGTTCGAGAATCACGTCTTTCGCCGTCGCCCAGGCTTTCAGTTTTCCCGAAAGCCTAACCTCGACGATGGCCGGACGCGGGATGATTGTCGCCCCCGTCGCCATGGCGGTCGCCACGTCCATGCCGCCGGCGCCGATCGCCAGCATTCCCACCGCGCCGCCCTGGGGCGTATGGGAATCCGTGCCCAGGAGGCTTTCGCCCGGAACGGAGAATTCCTCCAGGTGTACGTTGTGGCAGATGCCGTTTCCGGGTTTCGAGAAATGGATGCCGTGCTTGCGGCAGAATCCGAGCATGAAGCGGTGGGCGTCGGTGTGCAGGCTGTTGACCTGGATGGTCTGGTGGTCGCCGTACATGACGGCTATCTTCTGCTTCACCCGCGCAAAGCCCATCGCCTCGAAGTGGAGTAGGGCGGTGGGGCCGGAGGCGTCCTGCAGCAGCACTTGGTCGATGCGTATCTCGACTTCTTCGCCCGGCGTTCTCGATGCGCCCGAGACGAGGTGCGCGTCGATGAGCTTTTGCGTGAGGCTGCGTGCGCCTTGTTCAGCCACGGCTTCTCAATGTCCTGTAGCGCCGCTTTTCGGGGCCGGTGTAGCGCGCCCGGGGGCGGATGAGGCGGTTGTCGGCCTGCTGCTCCAGAATGTTGGCCGTCCAGCCCGCGACGCGCGACATGGCGATGATGGGAACGAACAGCTCCATCGGGATTCCCAGACCCTGCCACAGCGGCGCCGAGTAGAAGTCCACGTTCGGGATGACGCCCTTTCGGCTCTGCACGGCGTGGTCGAGCGCGCGCGCCATGTTGAACCACTTGGCGTCCCGCCCGGGCTGGCGGCACACTTCCTCGGCCAGTTCGATGAGCACGCTCGCGCGCGGGTCGCCGCTCCTTGTGTAGACCCGGTGACCGAAGCCCATGAAGAGCCTTTTCCTGGCGAGCGCCGCCTCAACGAAGGGCTCCACGTTCTCGATATCGCCGATTTCCCTTAAAGTCTCCATCACCGCGAGGCCGGCGCCCCCGTGCAAGGGGCCTTTCAAGGCGCTGATTCCCGCGGTGACGGCGGAGTAGATATCCGACATGGTGGAGGTGACGACGCGCGTCGCGAAGGTCGATGCGTTGAACTCGTGCTCCGCATAGAGCACCAGGGTGGCGTCGAGTGCGCGGGCGTCGATCTTGTCGGGTGCCTTGCCCGTGATCATGTAGAGGAAATTCGCCGCGTGCCCGAGTCCCCGGCGGGGGTTGAGCGGTTTGAGACCGGCCGCGAGGCGGTGCTGCGCCGCGACGATGGTGGGCATCTTCGCGGTGAGCCGGAGTGCCTTACTGCGGTTCGCCTCGGAGGAGTCGTCCTCCGCCTCTTCGTCGAATAGCCCCAGAATCCCCACGCCGCCTCTCAGCGCCGCCGTTCTCTGCTCGCCGGGGGGTATCTGCCTTAAAGCGCGCATCATCCCGGGCGAGAGCGCGCGTTCGGCCTTCATGGCCTGGTCGAATTCCTTGAGTCTCTCGCGGGTGGGCAACTCGCCGTGCCACAGGAGATAGACGATCTCCTCGAAGGTGACCTTCTTGCGCACCATCTCGGGCACGTCGTAGCCGTAATACCCCAGAATCCCGTTCACGCCGTCGAGGAAGCATATCTTCGTGTCGGCCGCGATGACGCCCTCAAGCCCTCGAACCGGTGTATCTTCCATCAGGAATCTCCTCTGCGGCGCGATTTATTCATAAATTTCGGGATTGGCGAGCGAGGTGACTTTCTCACCCTCCACCGCCCGCTTGATATTATCGCACAAAAGCTTGTAGCTCTCACGCTGGACGCTTTCGGTCTGGGCGGCGTTGTGGGGTGACATCACGACGTTGGGAAACCCGTGGAGCGGGTGGTCTCCGGGCAGTGGGTCCGGCTCGACCACGTCCAGGCCTGCGCCCGCGATTTTTCCCTCGCGTATGGCGTTCGCGAGCGCATCGGTATCCACGTGGGGGCCGCGCGATACGTTTACGAGACAGGCCGTCTCTTTCATGAGGTCTAGTTCTTTATCACCGATCATTCCCGTGTTCTCGGGTGTGAGAGGGAGGGTAAGCGCCACGAAGTCGGCGCGCACAAGTAACTCGTGCAGCGTCTCGAACTCTTCCACCTCGAAGCCTTGGGGCTTGAACTTTCCCCGCGTGCGCGTGTAGGCGCATATCTCCATCTCGAAGGCGGCGGCGCGTCTGGCGAGGGCCCCCCCGATGTTCCCCAGCCCTACTATGCCCAGCACAGCGCCTTGAAGCTGAACGTGGAGCTTGCGCTCACCGACCGGCCAGAGCCAGGGCCTTCGCGCCATGATGAGGGTGAGCGCCATCGCGTGTTCCGCCACGGGGATGCAGCGCATCCACCCCGGCGCGTTGGCGACGGGGATGCCGAGTTCGGTGGCCGCTGCCACGTCGATGTTGTCCACGCCTGTGCCCACCTTGCCGACCACCTTGATGGCAGGCCCCGCCTCCATCATCTCCCGCGTGATGGGGGCGAACCCGGTAGTGAGCGCGCACGCGCACGCGGCCGCCTCAAGTAGTGCGGCGTCGTCAAACGATTCGGGTTCCACGAACGCATATCCCTCGTGCAGGTATTCCTCCATGAAGGCCCTGCGGGCCGGCTGCGTTTTCGTGCGCTCATCCACGCTCAGGACGCGGTGTGTCATTGTAATAATTTCCTCCGTAGTGTCGGTGCATCGTGGGAATGATGAATAAGCTTTCTCAAACCGGGAATGGGTTTCTCAATCGACATTCGGATATGAAATGGCTCTCCTCTAGGGAGTTCTTGCCGTCCGGCGAGAGAACAATTCACTCCCCCCTTGAGGGGGAGTCGACGAGGTAAGGGCGTAAGCCCGCAAGCGAGTCGGTGGGGGGATGATTTTAAATTGTAATCTCCAAGCAAAATATAAAAACTCCCCCCACCGATTCAGCCATCGCATAAAACGCTCGGCTTCATCGTCGGGCATTCCCCTCGGGATGCCCGACCCTCAAGGGGGGAGTGATGTCTCCCTCTCCCCGATCGGTTACCTTTGCCGAATCGTGAAACCTGGGCTTTTTCAACAACTCCGTCATGAAGAAGTTTGGCCGAATCTCTCTTTCGCGTCCGCCATGCTCGAAATGCCGGGCCGCCAGGCGGGGGGCGGGTCGGCGTCGTCTCGCGATAAACCGTCGCGTTCGAGCCTGTCGCGGAACCACGCCTCGTTGATGCGGTTGGTTCCTGAGTCCATTCTGGCGAGGTCGCAGAAAATCTCGATGCCGTTTCCGCACGGGTCGTGGAAGTAGAAGGCGCGGTTCTCGCCCAGGGTGCCGTCGCCCTCGGGGTGCGTGGGACTGTGGACGAGCGGCCCCGCCGCGATCTTGATTCCCTTCGAGCGGATGTGCGCCGCCCAGGCTTCGAGTTCTTCCTTGGAGCCGACCTCGAAGGCCACGTGGTGCAGGCCGACCTCGGGCTTTCGCATGCCGCCTTTCTTGGGCGTGAGGCCGGCTTCCTTGGGGTATGCGATGAGGGATACCTCGTGGTGTCCCTCGCCGCAGCGCATGAAGCATATCCCCCACGGGCTGTGGGGGTTGTCGCCCGGCTCGTAGCGGTCCGACACCCGGAGTCCCATAACGTCGCGGTAGAAGGCCACCGCCTCGTCGAGGTCGTGGACCTTGAGTCCCACGTGCTGGATGCGCCTGAGAGCGGGAGGAGAAGTGCTCATGATGCCTCCTTCTCGGTACTTGTGTGAGTTATGCGGGTTCGGGATCCACGCCGCCGCGCGTGCGCTGCAAGACGAGCACCGCTACGAGGGCGATGATGCCTACGGCGTAGGAGATATACCTCAAATCTCCTTCCAGCGGGGTAATGAATACCACGAAATTCCCCACGGGCAGGAGGAGGCATACGGAGCCGATGAACATCAACGCCCGCTCGAGGCTGTTCGCGTGCCGCGTCATGAAGTTCTCCATCCAACCGGTCCAGCCGACGATGCCGATGAGGCATGCGATGAAGGTGATGGTCACCTCGGTCCTCGTGCCGTCGAGAAGAAGCGGGGTGTAGACGAACAGGAACGGCATGATGAACAGCCATGAGGCGAGTTTCAGCGCCTGGAAGCCTGTTTTCACGGGGTCCGATACTGCAATGGCGCTCGCCGCGTAGGCCGCCAATGCGACCGGCGGGGTCACGGCGCTCACCACGGCTACCCAGAAGCAGATGAGGTGCGCGTGGAGGGTCGGCACGCCCAGGTTGGTGAGCGCGATGACGCCGAATATGACCAGCACCACGTAGCTCGCCGTGATGGGCAGGCCCATGCCGACGATGTAGCCCGCGATGATCACCCAGATGATGGTGAGCGGCAGGAGGCCGAAGCTGAACTCGGTCAACAATATGGAGATGCGGCCCGACAGGTCGCTTTGCGTCGCGCAGGAGAGCAGGATGCCGAGCACACAGGCGATGCAGCCGATGACGAGCGTGTTCCGCGCACCCGCCTCGAGCGATATCCAGGTGATCTTGACGATATCCACCAGGAGTTCCCAGAGCCGCCTGAATAGAATCGGGCCCGACTCATATTCCGGGTCCGCAGATTCGCCTCGCGTCGCGGCCATGATGATTTCGCCGAGCTTCAGGACGATGAACGCCGCTACCGTCCAGAACAGGGCGTCTCCCCAGTTCATTCCGCGAAGCGTGTCCGCGAACCACGAGAACGGCGCGCCGACCGTGAGGCCGAAGAAATAGGAGAAGACCCCGAATGTGATAGAGACGGCCAGGAACGGGCGTGCCGTCCGGTTTGCGGTGGGCGCCTTGATGTTCGAGAGCAGTTCGCAGGATTTGAGCATGACGATGAGGCATATGGTCTTGAAGGCCGCCAGGAACGCGGAATCGCCGATGACGAGGTAGTACACCATCACGGGGATGGGCAGCAGGAAATGGAGGCGCGGGATGATTCTGCTCCAGGGGGGCAGCTCCGAGGGGTCGACGCCGTGGAGCCCGCGCCGCACGGCGCGGATGAAGACCATGTAGCCCACCGAGAGATAGTAGAGAATGGCCGGTAGCGTCGCTATCTTGACGATGTCGAAATAAGACGTTTCGGTGAGTTGCGCGACGAGAAAAGCCCCGCCCGCCATGATGGGCGGCATGTAGGCCCCTCCTGTCGAGGCGGCCGCCTCCACCGCGCCCGCGAACTCGGGGCGGTAGCCCACCCGTTTCATGAGGGGGATGGTGAACGTGCCCGTCGTCACCACGTTGGCCACGCCGCTGCCCGAGATCATACCGAACAGCCCGCTTGACATGACGGCCGTGAGTCCGGGTCCACCCGTTTTCTGGCCCGTCACCCGGTAGGTGGCGTCGATGAGGAATTCGCCCAGACCCGTCTTTTCCAGAAAAGCGCCCAGGACGACGAAGATGACGATATAGGTAGCGAAGACCTCGACGATGAGGCCGGTGAGGCCGTCGGCCTCGAGCATCAGGAACTCGGTCACGCGGTCGAGGCTGAATCCCTCATGGTAGAGAAGGCCCGGCGATATCTGCGCAATGGGCTTGAAGCTGTAGATCAGGAACAAGAAGCCGATGAACGGTATGACGGGGCCAATGACGCGCCTTGCGATGTCGAAACTCACCACAGCGAGCATCAGCGTGTATATGGCCACCGAGGCGGGCACGGGGCCGCCGATGCGCGTGGTGAGCTCGATGTTGTAGATGTTCCACCAGATGATGGGAGAGACGGCCGATATGATGAACAGCCAGTCCGAGAGCGTAGGGAGTTCCGATACGCGCTCTACGGTGGCTTCAAACCGGTAGAGGAACGCGCCGAACAGACCGCCGAGCAGAACGACCAGGTAGGTTCCCCCGACCATGAACTCAGTCCAGAGCACGTCGCCGAAGAAAGCGCCCCAATACGCCCACAGGGCCAGGGTGGCGCACATGACGACGATGGCGAGGAACGAGAAGATTTCATCGAGATAGGCGAACCCCTCGCGGACGGGCCTTTGCCTGCCCTTGTAGACGAGGATGCACAAGCTGGCGGTCGCCAGGATGTAGACGCCCTTGAAGATTTCCGAACGCGGGGGACCGAAGTATGAGATATGAACGAAGAAGTAGGAAAACGCGACGGATATAATCGAGACGATGACGCGCGAATAACCCCGCAGGTCGCGCGGGACGACCATCTCGTCCGATATGAGGCCGATCTTCATCAATATGGGCAAGAGGTTTCGAAACATGGCGACCTACCTCGGCCCGGGCGATCGGGCCGTCAAATGCGAGAAAAACAGCGAGGCGAAAGAATCCCGGGGAGAAGGAGATTTTTCGTTTTCTCCTCCTCCCCGGGCGCGATTTCCCGCCGGTTTATCGTTGCGAGAATCAGAAGCCTTTCACGACCTCGTCGGGCACCTTCACGCCGCGTTCTTTCCAATAACGCGCGGCTGCGGGGTGCACGAAGATCTTGTGAACCTTGAGCGCGTTGAAGTTGCCGCTCAGGTCACGCCAGTAGCGCGCCGTCTTGGTCAGCTGCTTGAGGTTCTCGGGCGCGGCGATGACCTTGAGCATGTTGTAGACGGCGTCGTTGGACATCTGCTTGTGGGCGATCCACCAGACGTCGTAGGCGATGGAGCGCGCCGGAGCCTTCATTCCGATGACTTCCTTCTGGACGGGAATGGTGATCGGCACGTAGAACTTGTGAGCGCCGGTTACATTCTTCTGCTCGGCCTCGCTCAGGCTGATGTAGCGCACCGGCTTCTGGATGGAAAGCCGGGTGAGGGCCGGAATGGTGAACGGCGCGCCGGCGGAGCAGTACACGTCGATCTGGCGGTCACCCAGGGCGCGGCCCGAGGCGGAGAAGCCCAGGTAGCGCGGCTGGATCTTGTCGAGGATGCCGACGGCGGCGAAGATGTTCTTGCAGTTCACGTGGCTGCCGGTTCCCTGCTTGAGCAAGTTCACCCGCTTGCCGACCATGTCCTTGTAGGTCTTGATGGGGCTGTCCGCCAGCACGGCGATGATCTGCGACTGCGCGCGGACGTTGGCGACGATGCGGAAGTTCTTGTTGGCGCCGTCTTTCTTGAACAGGCCCGTGCCCGTCCAGGACTGGTAGACCTGGCCGACGTGTCCCCACGAGGTGGCGAACTCGCCCAGGCTCACGCGACGGACGTTGGCCACCGAACCGGCCGAGGGGGAATACTGGAAGTAGAACTTCTTGCCGACCTTTCTGTTCAGAAGCTGGGTTCCCGCGCTGATGGAGGGATGCCACGCGCCGCCGGAGGGGCCTCCGCCGAAGCGATAGCGCTCGGCGGCGTCGGCTACGCAGAACGTGAACGCCACGGCTGCCGCCACTGTTGCCAGGAATGCGAATTTCTTCATTACGGGCTCCTTTTCATGGTGAAAACATGCACGAATGTTGATGATGACGCCTCATCACCAGATGAACGATTATGTCCTTTCAGAGTTCCCCGTGAACTCAAGTCCTCTGCCTTCCGTTATTCTCCACCCCGCCGTTCCAACGGGCAGGGCGCGCGGTTTTGCTTACACTGCTGAGAATGACTCATTATCTCCGCTGATAACTCCGTGTCAAGGCCCGAGGCGACCCGCGCACACGGCCCGGAAGCGAGAGCATTTTCCCTTGAGGTGTGGTAAGGAATAGGAAATCAGACGGAAATTATTGCTCCAACATTTAAGAGAAATTCAAACTCCATGATGCCCCAATTCGATGGGAGAAGAAGATGAAGGCGATACACGTACATGAATTCGGCGACCCCGAGGTGATGGTGCTCGAAGATGCGGCGGACCCGACGCCCGGCGCGGGCCAGATACTGGTTGACGTGAAGGCGGCGGGCGTGAACCCCGTGGACACCACCTTCCGCTCGGGCGCGCATCCGCTCTCGAAGAGCCTGGCCTTGCCATGGACGCCTGGCGTCGACGCGGCGGGCGACGTGGTCGCCGTGGGCGAAGGGGTGAGCGGCTTCTCCCCGGGCGACAGGGTCTTCGGCGCCGCGGCAAGCGGCTCTTACGCCGAAAAGGCGATCCTGAATCCCCTCCGCACGGCGAAACTTCCCGACAACCTCTCTTATGAAGAAGGCGCTTCCCTCCCAGTGGTTTTGTACACGGCCTATAACGCGCTGATATACAAGGCGGGGCTCAAGGCGGGAGAGACGGTGCTCATCCACGCGGGCGCGGGCGGCGTGGGCTGCATGGGGATCCAGATTGCAAAGGCTGCCGGGGCGCGTGTCATCACGACGGTGAGTTCCGAGGAAAAAGCAGAATTTTGCCGTCAGTTCGGCGCCGACGTGATCGTCAACTACCGCGAGGAGGATTTCGCCGAACGCTGCCTCGCCGAGACAGGCGGCGTCGGGGTGGACTCGGTGGTCGAGATGGTGGCGGTGGAGAATTTCGACGCCGACTGCCGGGCGGTGAAGAAATACGGCTGCATCGTCGTGCTCGGCGCAGGCACAGGCAAGAACCCGGTGGGTTCGGTGAACTATCCGCCGTTTTACTCCAAAGACATCGACGTGCGGGGAATGAGCCTGTTCAACACCGACCACGTATTCCCGGATATGGTTCGTCAGCTTGATTTAATGCTTGCCGATGGCCGTGTGCGCGCCTCGGTGGGGGAGACGATGCCGCTCGCAGAGGCCGCGCGCTCCCATGACGTGCTGATGACCGGGAAAGTCTTTGGGAAAATCGTACTTACGATGGGCGGCTAGCCGCCGTATCAAAGCCATTGGGTGAACCCAAATGAGTGACGACGCGATCCGGCCGGGACTTACGGGGACGTATGCCGTCGTCGTAGCGGATGAGCATGTTCCCTTACACCTGAGAGGCACGAACGCCGAGGTGGTGGCGACGCCCGGAGTTGGTACGCTTTATGGAAAAGGCCGCCTTGGCTGCGCTGGAGGAACATTTAGGCCCCGATCAGACGAGCGTGGGGACGAAGGTATCGCTCACCCACATGGCGGGAACGCCCAAGGGTATGCGGGTGGAGGCGCGGGCGCGGCTTGTCGAGCGCGAGAGGAGGCGTTGTGTCTTCGAGGTGGAGATTCACGACGAGGTGGATCTCGTCGCCCGTGGGACGAACGAGCGCTTCATCGTTCCCCGCGAGCGCACGAACGAAAAACTGATGAAAAAGATTGAACAAGTAGGCAAACAAATATAATTCAAATAGGTACGGATATCTCGCTAGGTTCAAGGAAAGATATGGACGGGTTGGAAGGAATTCGGGTGCTGGACCTCACGCATTACGTGGCGGGTCCGTTCTGCACGCTGATGATGGGGGACGCGGGCGCGGACGTGGTGAAGCTCGAACCGCCCGATGGTGATCGCGTGCGGAATTTCCCCTCCTCTTTTTCCGGGGAGAGCAGGCTGTTTCTCGGCTTGAACCGCAGCAAGCGGAGCCTCGCCCTCAACCTGCGCACGGAACAAGGCAGGGAGATCGCCAAAAAACTGGCCGCGCAGATGGACGTGTTCGTGGAAGGCTACCGCCCCGGAGCCATCGAGAAATTCGGGCTCGGCGCGGACGCCCTGATGCGCGAAAACCCCCGGCTCATCTATCTCTCGGTCTCGGCCTACGGACAGGGGGGTCCCCTGCGCGAACGCCGGGGCATCGACCCCATCATCCAGACCACGGCTGGCATTCCCGCCGAGCAGGGCGGGGGCGGTGCGCCGGAATTGGTGCAGGGTTCGTTCGTGGACTACATGACGGGCGCGCTCGCCTACGGCGCGGTGATGATGGCGCTCTACGTGCGGGAGCGCACCGGCGAGGGCCAGCGTATTGACGCATCGCTACTGGGCGGGGCCACGGCCATGCAGTTCGGCCGCCTCATGTGGGCGAGTGACACAGAACCCGTCTCGGACGTGGTAGACGCCCTGAACGACCGCATCGCCCGCGTTTATGAAGTTTCGGACGGACACATCTACCTTTATCTGGACGTGGACGGCTTCTGGGAGAAATCCTCAGAGATCCTGGGCCTTCCCGTATTGCTCGAAGAAGAGGCCTGGCGCACATTTCGCGGAAGGCACGATGCGCGCGAGACCATCATCCCCCTCGTGCAGGAGGTCTTGCGCACGGCACCGGGCGAGGAGTGGGTTCGCAAGTTCGAGGGCGAGGGCGTGCCCTGCGCGCGCGTGCGGAAACCTACCGACCTCTACGAGGATCCGCAGATGAAGGCGATGGGCTATCTCGCGCAGGCGGAGCATCCCGAATACGGGGTCTTGCAGCTCGGGGGCGTACCCGTGAAGTTCGACAAGACGCCGTCTGCCGTGCGGAGGCCGCCGCCAACACTCGGCCAGCACAGTGATGAGGTATTGGAGGAACTCGGCTTCTCGGGAGTGGAGATAGCCGCCCTCAGGAAGGAGGACATCGTCTGCTAGCGAGTTTCATATTTTGTGTCGAGTGGATTGACCGGTGGGAGACGGCCCGCTTAGCATTCCGCCGGAATCCAGGACAGACAAATTTGTCGGCGAAACTTCTTTTGCCATTTTAATCAAACGTGGAGAGGAAAATGATTCGCAAACTACGCACCGAAAGAGACAACCAGCAGTGGATGCTCGACCTGGCCCTGAACATGAGGGGCCGCGTCCAGAACTTCGAGCGCGATTACCTGGAAGTCCCCCAGGGCAAGCGCGCCCACAACTATCAGATGCTGCCCAAGGTCTGGCGCGAGTCTGCCGAAGAGCATGAAAAACTCGCCAAAAAGGCGCAGAGAGAGGGTTTCAACGCCACGGCCACGGAGCACTACGACCACGCCATCGAGGCGTACCGCATGGCGCAGCACCCGATTTTCTATGACGACAACCCGGTAAAGATTTATCTTTGCAACAAGTTGAAGGAGGTGGTCGACAGGCGCTCCGAGACGGCCTCCTACCCCATCGAGCGCGTCGAGGTGCCCTTCGACGACGGCAAGACAATCTCATGCCTCCTGCACCTCCTGCCCGACCGCAGGAAGGCGCCGTGCATCATCTACGTGCCTGGCATGGATCAGAGCAAAGAGGTCTTCCCCCACGCGCGGCACAATGTGGCGGCGGACAGGGGTTTTCACGTCCTGGCGATGGACGGTCCGGGGCAGGGCAATTCCAACATCCAGAAGATCCGCGCCGTGGGCGACAACTACGAGCGGGCAGGCGCCGCGGTGATGGACTACCTCCTGGGGCGCGAGGAAATCGAGCCCACCAAGATCGGCATCTACGGCATCAGCATGGGGAGCTTCTGGTCGCTCCGCCTGGCGAGCTACGACCACCGGGCGGCGGCGGTGGCGAGCGCCGTGGCGTGCTTCAACCCGAACAACACCATCTTCACGCAGTCCTCACCCCGCTTCAAACAGGTGTTCATGTACATGGCCGGTATGGACGATGAGGATGCGTTCGACGAGATGGCGCGCAACATGACCGTCAAGGGCTACATGGACAAGATCCAGTGCCCCACGCTGCTGGTGACGGGCGAGTTCGACCCGCTCTGCCCGCTCGAGGACGCCATCGAAGTGTATGAGGACCTCACCTGCAAAAAAGAGATGTGGGTGTTCGAGAACCAGTTCCACCCCCTCGTGAGCTTGAAGAACCTGGGCGGCATGGACAACCACCAGTACATTCTCGACTGGCTGCACCGGACGCTGATAGGCGAGAGCGTGAACGAGGACCGCATCGCCTACGTCAAGGAGAAAAGCGACGGACCCTTCGGCGAGTGCGAGTGGACGCCGCCCGTAAGGCCAGGTGAGGTGTATTTCTAATAGATGTTCAGTGTGAAAATCGTTGAACTGAACTACATCTAGAAGATTGATGCGCGGCGGTGGAAGCGTTATTTTCCACCGCCGCGTATTCGTGTTTCCTGTCTGCTAAACGCTAATAGTTTCCCTCAATGCGAGCGGCGGATTTCAACGGCCTGGTGTAGAATTCCGCGAACCTTGAAGTTTACGGGGAGGCGCTCATGTTTTATTACGTCCTGAAAGCATTGCTACTTTCGCTCGTTTTTATCGTTCCCGCCGGGAGTGCGTCCGCCGCCGAGCCCGTATCCGAGTGCAACCCGGCGATGATCGGTGAATGGATTTGCGGCAATACCCGCTACGTGAAAATATCCTTCACCGTGGGTGAAGACGGAATCCAGAGAGTTACCTTCATGGACGGCTGGGCTTCCGGAGGCGAGCGCGTAACGCAGACGGAAATCGTGGACGGGAAAGTCCACACACTGAAGAATGGAGTCCGGTACGCGTCTTCTTGCAACCATAAAATCAGGGCCCGGAACATTTACCGGCGGGCCGCCCGGAATGAAGCCACCGGAAGAGTTTTGATTGGGGATTACATCATCCCCGAGGACGGGCGAATGCTCATCGGCTTGTTCGGCGACGGAAAGATGGAAGGCTACGATGTCAAAAACTCTACCAGGCCGAGTGAGCCGGACAACATCGTCGAGTGCATCAGGTGCAAAATATCGGGTTGCTGAGCGCTTGCGCGCGGCCCTTGCCGTAAACAGGGGTGTTCGCGATGCGGTGGACGCCGCCCGCCGTCATCTAAGAAGGTGCGTTGGCGTGAATCCTCCCCTCCGCCTATTCTTTTGCTGGTAAGTCCTTTCCTGGGATCACCACCTCGCCATATGCCTGAAAATGGCTGCGAGAGGAAAAACTGACGTGGCGGGAACGGGCCGGTGCGACGCTGCTCTTTTACGGAACGCGAGCATCGCTCGGGCGAGCGCGTAGTCGAAACGGGAAAAGCCTCAATCTGGAGAATTCCTTGAACCCCTTGCTGGCCTCGTTATTTGCGCTCGCCTCATCGGTGCTGTTCGCCGTCTTCAGCGTCATGGCGCGAAGAACCATGCGCTACACGAGCGCTTTTACGGGCAGCCTGATCACGCTCAGCATCGGTACGGTGGTTCTTGTCGTCGTTTCGGTCTTTCTCTCTTCATGGAGGGAACTCACGCTGCCGGTCGCCCTGTGGTTTCTGGTGGGCGGCGCGCTCGCGCCCGGATTGGCGCAGGCGCTCATGTTCCTGAGCATCAGCTATATCGGGGTGGGTCGCGCGATGCCGCTCATCACGGTGACGCCTTTTTTCTCAACGCTCGTGGCGATGGCCTGGCTGGGCGAGCGCCCGGGTGCCGTGGTACTGGGCGCGACGTTATTCGTGGTTGCGGGATGCGTTCTGCTGGCGCTTAAAAGGGAAGGCGAAAAACCCTGGCGGCGGATTTTCATCCTCATGCCGATGGCGCACGCCGTCTCGTTCGCCTTCGCCGCATCCATCCGAAAACAGGTACTCACCATTATGCCCGAACCGCTGCTGGGGGCCACGCTTTCCTATGCGATCTCCATCCCCGTGCTGTTCCTGTTCTATCCCTTCCTGCCCGATAACGAGCGCCTCTCCTTCAACAGGGCGGGTGTTAAGGGATTCGCGCTGGCAGGCTCGATTCTCACGCTTTCTTTTTTCTGCCATTTCACGTCGTATCAATACGGCGACGTGTCGATCATCGCCCCCATCGTGTATACGGCGCCGCTGTTCTCGCTGCTGCTGGCGCGGATATGGCTCAAGGGGGAGGAGGAGATTACCTGGCAGAAAACGGTGGGCGCCGTCTTGTTGTTCATCGGGATGGTGGTGATCATCTGGCAGGCCGCGTGATTTGGAGGGGGAGTTGGTAGGGACAGGCCTCCGAGCCTGTCTATCGTTGCTTGGGAGCCAAAGACTTCGTAGGGGCGTCCATGTACGAATTTATGTGTGAGACAACCCCGAGGAGGGGTTGGCACCTACAAAAAAATTGTCTCTTTACGGGTTATGCAAAAAACCTTCATCAGTCGCGTTTGATCTCCGATACCTGCTCAGGATGAGGTCGATAAGGCGGTCATAGAAGACGAGAATACGACGCGACCGATGAGAGAGCGTCAAACGCACGAGATGCCAGGGCCGGTTTTTCAACAACCCCTACACGGGTTTGCCCGTAATATTAGTTTCGCGTTTTGGGGTCCAGCGCGTCGCGCAGACCGTCGCCGAAAAGATTGAAGCCGAGCACCGTCACCATGATTGCCAGTCCGGGCGCCACGACGTTGAATGGCCGAACGGCGAGCGAAGTCAGGTTCTGCTTGAGGTCGAAGCCCCACGAAGGCGTCGGAGGCTGGGAGCCCAGACCCAGAAACGAGAGGTTCGCCTCGAGCAGGATGGCGAAAGCGATGGAGATGGTGGCCGACACAATCAGCGGGGCGAGGCAGTTCGGCAGAACGTGCAGGAAGAGCAGCCGGAAGTCCGAAGCCGATACGCTCCGGGCGCCCTCGACGAACTCCTGATCCTTAACGGCCAGAACGCTACCCCGCACGACGCGCGCGAAGATGGGAATGCGTACGATGGCGAGCGCCAAAACCACGTTGGCAGTACTCGGCCCGAGAATGACCATGATGACGATGGCAAGCAAGAACGTGGGAAAGGCGAGGATGAGATCCATGAAACGCATCGAGATCAGATCGAACCAGCTACCGTAATAGCCCGCGCATACCCCGAGCGGAATGCCCAGAACGACCGCCAGCACGATGGAGCCGAGACCCACGAAAAGCGTAACGCGGGTGCCGTAGATGACGCGCGAGAAAATATCGCGGCCCAGCGGGTCCGTTCCAAACGGAAATTTCAGGGAGGGCGGCATCAGGCTCGGCCCGGCAGGGTCCTGATATGAATTGGGGGCGACGATGTCGGCCGTAATGGCGATCAGGACGAGGGCGACCACGATGACGAGCCCGGCGACGGCCGTCTTGCTCCTGCGCAGGCTGCGCCAGAACACCGAGAGCATGTTTTGATGGTCGATCTCCTCACCGTTGCTCGCAAGCGGATCGAGAACCGTCGATGCGGGTTTCCCGTCGACCTGCCCGATGGATGCGGTTATGGCTTCGCGCCGTTCCGGTTCAGTTCTCATAGCGGATTCTCGGATTGAGATAGGCGTAGAGAATATCCACCGTCAGGTTCGCCAGCACGAAAATGGAGGAAGACACCAGAATAAAACCCATCACGGCCGGGTAGTCCCTGCTCGAAATGGCGTTGATTCCATACTGCCCCAGGCCGGGAATGGAAAATATCGTTTCGACGATGATGGTGCCTCCGACGAGGAAGCCCACCTGAAGGCCCATCACCGTGACCACGGGGATGAGGGCGTTCTTGAACGCGTGCCTGAGGATGACGACGAACTCGACGGCTCCTTTCGAGCGGGCCGTGTTCACGTAGTCCTGCCCGACGACCTCGAGCATGCATCCGCGGACGAGACGGGTGAGAATGGCGCCCCGGGTGAGCCCGAGGGTAAGTATGGGTAGCGCCATGTGGGAGAGATGCTCGCCGACGCCCGCCGACCAGGGCTTGTAACCCTGCACCGGTAAAACGCCAAGGCCCAGCGAAAAGATCAACACAAGAACGATTCCGCCGAAAAACTCGGGCGTTGAAATGCCCACCATCGCTCCGGTCATCGCGGTGTAGTCGCTCGGCGTGTAGGGGCGGACGGAGGAAATGATCCCCGCTGGAAGCGCCACCATGAGCGCCACGATCATGGCCCCGAGGATGAGTTCGAGACTAACTGGCAGGTGTTCGAGTATCTGGTCGAGGACCGGCAGGCCCGAGAGGACTTCCTTTCCCCAGTCCCCCCGGACCAGACGGCCGAGCCAGAGTACGTATTGCACATAGATGGGGCGGTCCAAGCCGTAGTGGCTCCGCAGCGCCGCCGCGACGTCCTCCTCGTAGAACTCGCCGAGGTAGGCCTCGATGGGGTCGCCCGGGATCGACTGGATCGTCAGGAAGACCACCATCGTGATTCCGAGCAGCGTCGGAATCAGCAACAAAATGCGGCGGATGATGTACGCCCTCATATCTTCCCCATCCGCGCCGGTTTACCGATCAAGCCACACGGACGTGTAGTCGAGCATCATCTTGCCCAGATTCGTGAAGCCCTTAACGTCGGACCTCGTGGCCTGCAGGAAGGAGAAGCTCGCTATGTTCGGGTAAAACCCCTGCGACAGTATGTATCGCTGGAGCTTGTGGCTGATGCCGATCTGCTTTTTCGGATCGATGGTGGAGCGCCAGAGATCGAGCAGTCGGTCGATCTCTGGGTTCTTCATGTTGTAGTAGTCGATTCCCGATTTCGAGTGAATGGTATGCGAGTTGCTGTTCGCTGTGCGGGAGGAAAGCGTGTTCTGAAGCGTGAGCTGGAGTTTTCTCTTGCGCACGAAGGCGCGGACCCAGGTGGCGTAGTCCACGACGCGGATGTCCATGGAAACACCGAGCTTGGCGAATTGCAGCTTGAGCGCCTGTGACACCTCGATGTGGGCCGGATCCGAGTTGTTGGTGGTCAGGGTGATCTTGAGCGGTTTGCCGCCCGATCCGTAGCCGGCTTCCTTGAGCAGCGCCTTGGCCTTGGCGGGATCGTAGGGGCACTCGGCGGTGAGATCGAGCGCGTCCTTTGCGCCCGCGGGCGAGTAGCTCACCCACGGCTTGGCGAGCCCACGCAGCGCGGTCTTGACGATCTGGGTGCGGTCCACGCCGAAGCAGGAAAGCGCCCTTCGAACCCTCTTGTCCTTCCACGGGGCCCTCTGGTTGTTTATCGGGAATGCGTAGTTCAAGGTCTGGGGCCCGGCGAGCACCTTCACGCCCGTCGTCTTCTTCGCCGTAGCGTACAGCGGCAACGGAAGGTTGTTGATGATGTCTATCTCGCCTGCGGCGAGGGCGTTCATGCGCTGGTTCGCGTCCGCCATGAAGTAGAACTCGAGTCTGTCGAGGTAGGGCAGGCCCTTTCTGAAGTATCCCTTGTGCCGCTCGGCGAAGAAGTGCCGATTGCGCTTCCACTCGACGAATTTGTACGGGCCGCTCATCACCGGGTGGCGCCTGAACTTCTCGATATTCATGTCGTACGATTTGGGGGAAACCAGCACGAAGCGCGAGAAGGCCGAGGACATAGCGTCGAACGTCATCGCCTTGCCGACGTCGTTCTGGTGAATGCGCACGGTGTACTTGTCGAGCACTTCCACCTTGTTGATGTGGAAGAGGTAGCCGATGAATATGTTTCGCCATTTGTATTTCGGGCTTTTTTTCTTCAGTTCCTTGACCCACGTCGGAACGACCTTGCCGCTGATGATATCGAAGTTCCATTTGACCGACGCGGCGTCGAGCGGCGTGCCGTCATGGTAGGTGCCGCCCGGGTGAAGCTTGAAGGTGATGACGCGGCCTTCGTCGGAGACTTCCCAACTCTTCGCCAAGTCCCCGACGACGTTGTAGTTATCATCGAGGCGCACCAGGCCTGAACCGATTGCCTCGCGGTACACTTTGCGCCCGAAGCCGACTCCAAGCGGGTCCAGGTTGGCGGCTTCTCCCTCGATGGCGACCTTTAGGGTGCCGCCCCTCTTAGCGGCATGGGCGTCGGTCAGCGGGCTGAGCGCCAAAAACAGGATGGAAAGAACGGATATCAGCATTGGCAGCATAGTGGCACCTCCATTCGGTATGTTGGGAACTAAGTGAAAGTGAAATATCCCCCTTTCTACAACCTACGTCGTTCCTGTTTGCGCCGTTATTACGAACGAAAATCACAATCGCCGAATGCGTAGGGACACGTCACGACCTGTCCCTGCAATCAAACCCTACTTCACTCGGTCCAGTATCCCCGTCGCCTCCAGGTCTTTTCTGAATGCGTCCTTCTCCCGCTGCGTGAGGGGCACGATGGGTGGACGCGGATCGCCTGCGGGCATGCCGAGCAGACTCGACCATTCTTTGAGATACGCCGTTGTGCGTCCGTTCGGACCCGTCGTGAAATACTTCTTGCGGACCGTGCGAAGGGGCTCGAGCGAGTAGTTGATCTGCCAGGCCTTCTCCAGGTCGCCGGCCATCGCCGCCTCGTAGTAATTGCGTATCGGCGTATAGCTCGGCACCTGGAAGAGATACGGCACGGGCGAGGACATGTGCACCTGCATTCCCAGGTGCAGGAGGCTCACGAGAAAGTTCTCCTCGTTCGGGTCGCAGACGACGATTTCGTCCCCCACGCGGCGTCGCACTTCGCTCTGGTGCGCCATGCTCGGAACCGCGTTCTTGATGCAGCAGATGTTCTCGAGCGTACAAAGTCGCTCGATGAGTTCGGGGCTGAGCGTCGTGCCCGACTTCGGCTGGTTGAACAGTGAAAGCCCTATATCTATCTGATCGCAGATGGTCTTGAAATAGAGGAAAATCTCGTCGTCATCGTGCGCGCCGTAGATCGGGTTGATCATGATGGCGTAATCCGCCCCCACTTCCTCTGCGTGTTTCGTGAGTTCCACCGCCTCTTTGATGTTGATGTGCGGGGTGTGGGGGATGGTCTGCGCGCCTCCCCGGCTTTCCTCGCAGACGATGTGCTGGACACGCTTGCGTTCTTCCGGCGAGAGCGACCAGTACTCGCCCATCAGCCCGTTGCAGAAAAACCCGTCGATCTTCAGATCGTCGATGCACGTTCTCACGATCCGGCGAAGGCCCTCTTCGTCCAGTTCTCCAGATGGCGTGAAGGGTGTCGTGAGGGCTGCCCAGACGCCCGTCATGTGTTCCCTGCAATACGCTTTCGCTTCCGATTTCGTATATTCCATGGTTAACTCCTCTCCTTGAATACGATGCGAAACCAAAGTACGAACCCAATGGCCGGTAATTTCCCACCGTTGATTTATTCTTCTTAAGATATCTTTATCATAGCTCCCAAAACGCGCCGCGCAAACCCTAAGCGAAAACACAGGGGCGTTATGACCTTTTTTTCGGTATTGATCACAAAACGTCGTCATCCCGGCGTATGCCGGAATGACGGACGAAGAAGGCCGGTAATCTGGATGTGCTTGATTCAGAGGACGGCTTGTCAAGCTCGGCGTTTGAGGGAATTCGTCGGTAAGGTAGGGACGGGCAGGTCTCGACCTGCGGGACAGCCCCGAGGAGGGGCTGTCACTACAGGGGGATTTGACGAAACGCGAATTCAACTCTTATATATAGTTAGTCATTACTTAATAGTTAGTCATTACTTAACGAGGAAAATGAGGGGCCCATATCCTGGGAGAATTGGCATGACGACGTTCGAATACCTCAACCTCATTGCCTCTTACGGCGGTCTCGCCCTGATCTATTATGGCATCCGTGTCATGGCGAAAGGCGCCGAATTGCGCGCAGCCGACTCAGAGCGCAAACACGCCGAAGCGATGGCCGAATCCCGCCGCAGGGAAGAAGAAGGCATCCGCAGACACGAGGAGTCGATGGCGTCCCTGCGCGAACTCATCGAAGGGCAGGTGGAAAGCCGCATGGCCCTGCGCGAACTCATCGAGCGAACCAGATAGTCAATCGCAAGCGCAGAGCGAGCGTTTGACGCGAGCCAAATTGAGTGGTTTTTCTTGCACTGAACAGCCCTGAACGGCTACCTTGACAATTTCTCGACCAGAGCTTCGAAGGCTTTTTGGAACGGCGCTTCGGGCGCGCGCAGAACCCCTGCGCCTATCTGTCCTATGCCCGCTTCCTTATGGGCGATTCCGGTGTTGATGACGGGGTAGATGCCCGTCTCGATCACTTTGCGCACGTCGACCCCTGTCGGCACGCCGGCGAAATCGAGGGCGGGCAGGGTGTAGTCGCGGCTCCGTGACCAGGTGATGCCGTACATCTCGTTCGTCGCCTGGAATGCTTCCGCCGTCGAGCCGCCCACGAACTCGACAATGGCGGGCGCCGCGGCCATGGCGAAGCCGCCGACGCCGAGCGTCTCCATGATGGCGGAATCCCCGATGTCGGGGTTGGCGTCCTCTTGTGAGTAGCCCGGGAAGAACAGTCCCACCGGGTGCTTCGCGGGCGCCGTGAACCACGCGTCCCCCAGGCCGGCGACCCTGATGCCGAAATCCGTCCCGTTGCGCGACATGGCGTAGACCAGAGAGCAGCCCTCGACCCCCGCCATGGTGTCCAGGCTCGCCTTGGCGGCGGGCATCGCGAGATTCAGGAAGAAGTGATCGTTGCCTGCAAGAAATTCCGCCACGCGGAAGATCACCCCTGTATCGCTCACCGCCTCCGCGAGGTATGGCATGAGGGTGCGGGCGACCGTGGAGGTGGCCGCGACGTTCCGGTTGTGGGCCTCATCGCCCATCTGCAGGGCGCGCGCGATGACGTTCTTGATATCCAGGCCCTCAGGGGTCGCCCGCAGCGCCGCGCGAAGGGCGGGGGCCAGCTCGTCCGCCATCCATCTGAGGCGCGTCAGCACGTCTTCTGAATACGCGCCGTAACGCAGCACCTTGCCCAGGCCTTCGTTCAGCGTGCAATAGGCCCTCCCGCCGCCTCCGAGTTCTTCGGGCGCGCGGTTTTCGATGATGCTCACCGGCATCGAGGGCGAGACCACGCCCGCCATTGGCCCCACCGCCGCGTGGTGGTGGCAGGGTTCGAAAGTAATTTCTCCGCTCGCGCAGAGTTGTTCGGCAGCGTCCGCGTTCTGCGCCCAGCCTTCCAGAAGGGCCGCGCCGATCATCGCGCCCTTGAGAGGCCCCGACATGTGTTCCCAGGTGATGGGAGGTCCTGCGTGCAAGAGGGTGCGCTCACCCATGCCGGGGACGTCATCTATGGCGAGCCCGATGTCCACCCATACGGGCCTTGCGGCCTGAAGCCGCTCGATGGCGTCGTCGTTCGCGGCATCACAAACCGACAGTCGGTCGAGGTGTTCGATCATTTCGGGGTCTCCTCCGGCGGGGGGACGCCAGTCCACCTGCACCACGGGGGCATTCTGCGCGGCCAAACTTTCCGCGAACAACGCCACGCCGACGTTGGCGACGCGGACGCCCTCAAGTAAATTTATTCTGCTCATCCGCCCAGCCCCTCTAGTGCAAAAACGGCGGCGAGACAGGCTCCGGCGTGCGTATCCGCCACCAGGACGCCGGCCTTTTTCAATCTGGCGCGCTGGGCCGTAATACCCTGCGGGTCGCCTTCTGTTCCCGTCACCGAACCGATGAACAAGACGCCTGGATGAGAGACTCTCGCACTCTCTATAGCTTTAGCGGCCTCTCCCGCCGGGTCTTCATGCGCACCGAGACCCAGCACCAAGTCCAAGAGCACCACCGCCGTTTCGGGGTCACGGGCTTCCTGAAGGATACGCGCGCTTCTGGGCGCGGGGTCAATCATGGGATGGGGTTTTCCCCGCGTGAAGAGGTCGTCGCCCATATCCACGACGGAATGGCCCTGCGATCTCATGGGGTCAGACATAGCGCCATTCGTTTTATTCACGGGCGTGTTGGAGCGAATCCCCGATATAGTTTTACCAACGATCGCCTGCGCCTCGGCGCAAAGCGTTCCGCCCGTGTAGACGCCGCGCAGGAATCGGCGGCCTTTTTCGCGCACGCGGCTCCACTGGGCGATTTTTCCTTTGGCCTCGGAGTCGAGTTCTGGAGGTGTAGCGTCGGCGTGTCCACCGCTCAGCGAGACGGCGAGCCGCCCCGCCTCTGCCAGAGAATCCGCCGCGTGAAGACCGGGGTGTTTGCGGACATCCTCGCTCCGGTCCCCGACGAAGTGGATGACGACGGGTTTTGCGCACCGAGCAGTCGTCTCCAACACTTTTTTCATGGCGGCGGGCTCGGGCGGTTTCCCGAGAACGAGGAGAACCTCCGTCGCCGCATCCTCTCTTAAAGTTTCGATGGCCTGGATCATGCCGAGGCCACCGACGGCGTCCGACACGTCACGCCCGCCGGTTCCCAGGGCGCAGGAGATGCCGCCGCCCGCAGCGTCGATGGCGGCCATGGCCTCCTGAATCCCCGTGCCCGCAGCGCCCGCGATCCCGATTTTTCCAGGCCTCATGACGTTGCAAAAACCGAGGCCGATACCTCCGACATGCGCCGTGCCGCAGTCGGGACCCATGACGAGCAAGTCCTTATCGCGCCCCATTTGCTTGAGGGCCACCTCATCTTCTACGGATACGTTGTCGCTGAAGATCAGGCAGTGGAGGCCCTTACGCAGTGCGCGCTCGGCCTCTCTGCGCACGCTCGGGCCGGGAATCGAGAAGAGGGCGAGGTTTATCGCGGGGTCTTCACCGAGGGCGGCGTCGAGCGTGGGGGCGGAGAGATTCGCGAGCGGGCCTGCTCCGCCGCTTGTGCGGGGGGCGGTAAGCGCCGCTTCCATATTGGTGAGTTCTTCTTGCGCCGCGTCTGTGTCTTCCGCATCCACGACGAGTACGAGGTCGTTCGGCCCGGCGCTTTTCGCCTCTTCCGCCAACAGGCCGCTTGCTGCGAGTTGCTCCAGGTTCATCGGCGTGCCCATGAGGGCCGCCGCCCCCCGGACGCCCGATCGTTCGCAGGCGGCGGCGCTGATGCGCATGAGCTTCACCGAATCGTGGTACGCGCCGCTTAAGACGCGGACGGCCAGCGCCATTTCACTCGCTTCCGTTGCCCGGGGACTACTCGATGATAGCCACCGCGCGAATGGGGGAGCCCGACATGCCGCGGAACTTGATGGGCAGCACCGAGAGCTTGAACCCGTGGGACTTGGGGATGAGGTTCAGGTTAATCATGTTCTCGATGTGGCAGTAGTCCTTCTCCAGCATGACCCGGTGGGCCTCCCAGTAGCTGCGCGTCTCGTGCATCTTCCAGATCGGCACGTCCCAGCCGCTCGCGTCGATACCCATCACGCGGATACCGTTGTCGATTAAGTAGTGTGTCGCCTCGGCGCTCATGCCGGGCTGGTTCATGGTGTAGTCGGGGTTCGTCTGCCAGTCCACGCTCGCGTCGGTGCGGATGAGCACGATGTCGAGCGGCTTGAGGGTGTAGTCGATTTTCTGGAGCGCGCCTTCTAAGTCCGCCGCCGTAATGGCGTAGCCCGACTCTTTATCTGTGAAATCGAGAACGACGCCGTCAGACATGCACCATTCGATCGGGATGCGCTCGGTCGTGAAGCCGTCGGGATTGTTGTGCCAGGGGGAGTCGATGTGCGTTCCCGTGTGATCGCTCATGAAGATGACGCAGTGGTTCGTTACGATGGGGGCGCCGTAATTGATGGAGCCCGTCCGCCTGGCCACGGTGTCCCAGTCTTCATCGACGGTGAGTGAGGGGCCGGGGAGGTCCGGGTAAATCGGCATGTCCCGGTAAATTTCCATGCTCAGATCGATCAATTCCATCTCGGAGGTCTCCTATAGGAGGAAGAAAAGAAACGATCTCCATCTTGGCAGTCGGTTCATTATGGGAAGCGTGTGCAATGCGCGCATTATGTATGAACCAAAAGCGGCGGGCAACGCATCCGCTTTCACGTCGAACGGTGCGCGGCGTGCCGGCCGGTTTTCCAAAACCGGAGTGAACCGGAGAGAAAGGGAATCCGCGTTACACGCAGGAAAAAAAATCGCTAGATTTTGAATTTGAGGATATATAAGGCATACTGACGCCAAGCCACAAGGACATACACCCCGTCTCCCGGGAAGCGGCACTCGGAGGCGAGTTTTCGCATTTTCACACCATTGTCGGGAGTGCGCCTTCTTGTCCCTTTTGTTCGACATATCCCTTTTCCAGCTCACGATGCTCATGATGGCGCCGCTCATCATCGCGTGCCTGGGCGAGACCATCATCGAGCGCTCGGGGATACTGAACGTCGGCATCGAGGGGGTCGTGACGCTCGGTTCGGTGACGGGCTTTCTGCTCACCTACTACTCGGGCAGCGCGATCATCGGTTGCATGGTCGCGGCGCTCTCGGGGAGCGTCCTGACGCTGCTCCTGGCGTATTTCTCGATCACCCTGCGGGCGAACCAGATCGTCATCGGGCTAGGGATATTCGTCCTGGGGTTGGGAATCTCGCCCACCATCTACCGGCTGGCGGTGGGCGTCGTGCAGTCCATCCCCCAGGTGCCGACACTAAAAGAGATACACATCCCGCTGCTGGGGAGCATCCCCTTCATCGGCGAGATTTTCTTCGCGCAGAACGGGCTCGTCTACATGTCCTATTTCCTCGTCGCTGCGGTGAGTTTCTTTCTGTTCAAGACGCCGCTGGGCCTGAGGCTCCGCGCCTGCGGGGAAAACCCGCGCGCGGCGGACACGGTGGGGATAGACGTCGCCCGGATGCGCTACGGCGCGTGCGTTGTGGGCGGACTTTTCCTGGGCGTCGCGGGCGCGTACCTGCCGCTCGTGATCTCGGGGTCGTTTACGGACAACATCGTGAACGGCAGGGGATGGCTCGCCCTGATGCTGGTGATATTCGGTCGCTGGGTGCCGGTCTGGTCGTTCGTCGGCGCGCTGCTCTTCGCCTACGTTGACGCCTTCCAGTTCAAGGTGAACGCCCTGCCGCAATACGCCCAACTCATACCGCCGCAGTTTTTACTCATGCTGCCGTACGTGTTCGCCATGATAGTTCTGGTCCAGGTCGCGCGGGGGGCCGAAAGCCCGCGCGCGCTCACGAGGCCATACGACCGTGAAGCCCGGAACTGACCGGTGCCCGGGATATCGTGTTTTCTCATCAAGGAGGAATGTGAAATGAAAACCAAATGGACACGCAGACTGTTCTTCGCCGCCGCCGCGCTCATCGCCCTGGCCCTGATCGCGCCTGGCACGGCGCTCGCCGCGAAGGCCCACAAGTTCGCCGTCATCCTGCCCGGACCCATCGAGGATGCGGACTACAACTTCCGCGGCTACGAGGTCGCCCAGGACATCAAGAAGAAGTACAAGATCGAGACATCCTATTCGGAGCGCATCTCGCCTGCGGACGCCGAGCGGGTGGCGCGCGAATACATTTCCTCGGGCTTCACCATCATCGGCTTCCACGGCGGGCAGTACGTCCGGCTCGTGCAGAAGCTGGCGCCGAAATTTCCAGAAGTGACCTTCGTCATGGAGAGTTCCGGAAAATTCAAGGTGCCCAAGAACGTCTGGAACATTCACCGCCACTATTACGAGGCCTTCTATCCCTTCGGCGTGCTGGCCGGCCTCTCGACGAAGTCGAACAAGGTGAGCGTCATCGCGGGCATTCCGCTTCCGGACTTCAAGGCTTCCATCAACACGATTTCGGACGCGCTCAAGGCGACCAACCCCAAGGCGAAGCTCTCCTACGCCTTCACCGGCAACCAGAACGATCCGGTCAAGGCGCGCCAGACCGCCGACGCCATGATCGCAGGCGGCGTCGACTTCATCATCAACATGGTGAATCTTGGCGTGTACGGCGTGGCGGAGGCCGCCAAGAAGGCGAAGGGCAAGGTGCTGATCACCACGTTCTACACCGACAAGACGGACAAGGCGCCCAAGCACTTCGCGGGCACGCTGATCATCGACTTCCGGCCTCCCTACCGGCAGGTGATGGACGGAATCCTGAAAGGATCGCCGGGGGGATACGTCGCCATGAACCTGGGGAACGGCTTCGAGCTCGGCTCGCTGGGGAACGTATCCGCCGAGGCCGTGAAGCGAACCAAGGAGACGTATGGCAAAGTGCGCTCGGGCGCGATCAAGCCCCGGCTCGTGATGAAGAAGGTCATGCTGGCGAAGTAAACAGGAAGTAAATAGAAGGTGTGGGCGCCCCCTCCCGGATTTGCGATCAAGGGCGGGGGCGCCTGGAACGGAAGGCGTTATGACGGAACACAACGACTCCTGCGTCGAGATGACCGGCGTCAGCAAGTCCTTCGGGGCGGTCCGCGCCCTGGACGCGGTGGACTTCGAGGCCGCCAAGGGGGAGATACACGCCCTGCTCGGGGAGAACGGCGCGGGCAAGACCACGCTCATGAACATCCTGAGCGGCCTCTACCGCATGGACGAAGGGCGAATCGCGGTCGACGGGCGCGCGGTGGATATCCACTCGCCGCAGGATGCGATTGCGGTCGGCGTCGGGATGGTGCACCAGCACGTGGAGCTGATCGGCAACTTCACCGCGCTCGAGAACATCCTGCTGGGCCGCGAGGGCTCGCGCTGGCGGCTCGACGTCGAAGCCAGGCGGAGCTCCGTGGAGGAACTGGCCGCGAACTACGGCCTCACCATCCCGCTGGACGAGCAGGTGAAAACCCTGCCCGCAGGTATCCAGCAGAAAGTCGAAATCCTGAAAGCGCTCTACCACGGCGCGGACATCCTCATACTCGATGAGCCGACGACCATGCTGACCCCCCACGAGGTGGACGGCCTGTTCGCGATTCTCAAGTCCTTCGCCAGGGGCGGGCTGACGGTCGTCTTCATCACGCACAAGATCCAGGAGGTCCTGGACAACTGCGACCGCATCACCGTGTTCCGGGGCGGCTGCAAGATAGACACCATCCCCCGCCAGGAGGCCACCCGCGACAGGCTCGTGCAGATGATGATGGGCGAGCGCGGCATGCCGCCCGTGGGCGAGCGGCCGACCGGACCCTCGGCGGCGCGTGAGGGAACACCCGCGCTTTCCGTCCGGGGGGTGCGCACCTCGGCGAAGTCGGGAGTCCCGCTCACCGGCGTCGCCTTCGACGTTCCCCGGGGACTCATCGTCGGCATGGCAGGCATCTCGGGGAACGGCCAGAAGGAGCTGGCGGAAGCCCTGGCCGGTCTCATCGAGACGGAAGCGGGCGAGGTCCATATCGACGGCGAGGAGGTATCCGCCCTCTCGGTGGCCGGGCGCATCGCGCGGGGGATGAGCCTCCTGCCGCAGGACAGGATAGAGGAGGGGATTCTGCCGGGCCTGAGTCTCGCGGAGAATTTCGTGTTGGGACTCCACCCGCACATCTTCAGGCGGCGCGGGGTGTTCGAGCGCGAGGCCGCGCATGAGTTGGGCAGGAACGCGATTGCGGAGTTCAACATTCTGGCGCGTAACGAACACGTGCCGGCCGCGCACCTCTCGGGCGGGAACATCCAGAAGACCATCGTGGCGCGCGCGGTCATGCTCGCCCACAGGACGGGCGGGAAGGTGATGATCGCGAACAACCCCACGCGCGGGCTCGACGTCATGGCCGCCTCGTTCGTGCACGGCCGGCTGCGTGAGCTTCGCGCGGGCGGCGCGGGCGTCCTGCTGATATCAGAAGACCTGGACGAACTCTGCCAGATGAGCGACCGCATCGTCGTCATCTATGCGGGGGAGATTCTGGGCGCCTTCGACGGCCCCGAATACGACATCTACCAGATAGGCGCCTTGATGGCGGGCCAGAAAGAAGGAGAGGTTTCCTGACATGGCGGCGCCTGCGAACGTGAGCGACAGGAAAAAGATGGCGATGGAGTTCGCCGTCACCTACGCGGCGGCGGGCGCGCTGGCCCTCGCGTGCGGGGCCGTCTTCATCGTCGCCTTCGGCGGCGACGTGTTCGTCGCGCTCGGCACGGTTCTCAGATCCTCGCTCGGCACGTGGGGCGGGTTCGCGCAGACGCTCAACAAGTTCTGCCCGCTGCTGCTCGCCTCGCTCGCGGTGGCCTTCGGGATGCGGGGCGGGCACTTCAACATCGGCGTGGACGGGCAGATTTACGCGGGCGCCATCGGCATGACGGGCACGGCCTTCGCGCTCGAGGGCCTGAATCTGCCCTGGCCGGTATTCGTGCCGCTGGGACTGCTGGGCGGAATCCTGGGCGGGTGGTTCTGGGGCTTCATCCCCGGAATACTGCGCGTGCGCTTCCAGGTGAGCGAGATATTCGTGACGGTGATGCTGAATTTCGTAGCACTCTACCTCGTGGACTACCTCGCGAACGGCCCGTGGAACGACCCGCTGGCGGGCGACGCCATCTCGCTCCCGATCCCCGACGCCTCGGTGCTGCCCCAGGTAATGCCGAGAGCGGGCGCGCACGCCGGCTTCCTCATCGCGCTGGCGGCGGCGGCCGGCATGTACTACTTCATGACGCGCACCATCGCCGGCTACGAAATCCGCGCGGTGGGGGACAACCCCCGGGCGGCGCGCTTCGGCGGCATCAATGTCGCGCGCGTCACGCTCATCATCATGCCGACCTGCGGCGCGCTCTCGGGACTCGCCGGGGCCATCGAGGTTTCGGGTTTCCACCAGAGCCTGCTGCTCGGCATCAGCGGGGCGGAGGGCGCGCCCAACTACGGCGCCATGGCCATCCTCATCGCCGTCATCGGGCGGAACAACCCGCTCGGCGTCACCATCGCCGCCGCGGTGTTCGCGGTGCTGGTCTCGGGGTCGGATTCGCTCCAGAGAAGCATCGGACTGCCGGGGGCGGCGGTGTTCGTCTTTCAGGCGATCATCGTCTTGACGGTGGTGTTCGTGCAGGCGAGGCGGAACGTGAGGGCGGGGTAAAATCCTCTTGGTGAGAATGGTTTCGTAGGGGAGGACCCGTGTGTCCTCCCATTTTTCGTTCGGTTGACAAAGAATTTGTAGCGCGACCTGGCCTTTTTCGCCGCCCGTCATGGGTCGCATATATGCGACCCCTACAATATCATCGTCCACGCCAATCGGGTTCCGACCGTAGGGACAGGTCGCGACCTGTCCCTACAAATTCGTTGACGAAAAAAAACGAAATACGGGCGGTTCGCGAAACGCCCCTACAGGGAAAATTCGATTGATGCGCGGGGAATCACCCCTCCTCCTTGAATACACAAGTCCCGGCATCACCGCGCAGGGCGGGGACGGCGTCCTTGAGCGCGGCGATGTGGACGCGCTTGCCGCCGCCCTCCAGAAACCGGATAGCCGCCTCGATCTTGGGGCCCATGCTGCCGGGGGGAAAGTGGCCCTCGGCGTGATATTCCCTGAGGTCTGCAAGGGAGACTCTCTCCAAATCCTGCTGCTGCGGCGTCCCGAAGTGGATAGAGACTTGCGGCACGGCGGTGAGGATCATCATCGTCTCGACCCCCAGGACGTTCGCCATCAAGGCCGAGGTTAAATCCTTGTCGATGACGGCCGAGAGTCCCCTGCGCGCGCCGTCGGCTTCGCGCACGACGGGGATGCCGCCGCCTCCTCCCGCTATCACCACCGCGCCGCTCTTGGCGATAGTCTCGATGAGCGAGATGTCCACGATGTGCTTCGGCATGGGCGAGGGAACCACGTGCCGCCAGCCGCGCCCGGAATCCTCACGGAACGTCCAGCCCATATCGCGCTCATAGCGGCGGGCCTCTTCTTCCGTGTAGGTGTAGCCGACGAACTTGGTGGGCGCGTCGAAGGCCGGGTCTTCGGGGTCGACCTCCACCTGCGTCAGCAGACAGACCACGTGGCGCGGGTCGCCCGCGCGCCTCAGCGCGTTTTCGAACGCCTGCATAAGAAGGTAGGCGATGCCGCCCTGGCTGTGGGCGACGCAGATGTCGAGCGTCATGGGCGTCACCTGCTCGCTCGATACCGCCTGGCGCATGAGTATCTTGCCGACGACGGGGCCGTTCCCGTGCGTGATGATGAGTTCGTTCTTCAGCTGCAAGAGGGGCAGGAGCGCGCGGCCCGTGGCGGCGGCGATGGCGGCCTGCTCGGCGGCCGTGCCGCGTATCTCGGGCGGGTGGGTCGCGTTGCCGCCGACGGCGACGAGGCGCTGGGGAAGATCGGACGGGGAGGACATCTGCGATACTCCCGTAATAAACCCCGGCCTTCGGATACGGCGGCATACAAATGCGGGTACAAGTTCCCGCGCCGTCCTTGAGCCGGGGAGGGGGACATCTTACAACAACGGCGGGGCGGGGGACAGGGGAAAGTTTTGTAAAGAGTTTGTGAAGATTGGGTCAAACGCGAGTGAAGAACGAGCGTTTGCGGTTTTCGTAGTAGCGGACAGGCCCCCTGCGCCTGTCCGTGGCCTCCGCGTCTGTCCGTGGCCGCGTTTTGCAAGGGCCAACCACAGGGGGCGGGACGACCAAGAGGAGAGGAAGAATCCCGATTACCGAATTTGTTCACCGTAGCGGACAGGCACGGAGGCCTGTCCCTACAAAACCCATCGCGCATTCCTTTTTGATGTTCCGGTGAATTATAATCTCAATCTCCTGTACGACATGCCGCATGAGGTTGTAGAAAGAGTCCCGACTCTGCGGTTCGGTTCGACGTATATGAATTTGTAGGTCGGACATATATGTCCGACAGATATGCGCCCCGCACCAATTTCCCACCCGGCTTTTTGCAGCCGGTCATGGGCCGTGCAAATATATGCGTCCCGTTACAAGTTGCTATTTGATGATGCAAACGGTTGTGCCGCCGAACGAGTTGATGGGAAAGGATGATCCTTGAGAAATGAAATCCAGAAAGGAAAACAGACTTCAAGAACGTGATTATTCTCGGCAAGGATACTATTTCGTGACAATCTGCACGCGGAATCACACCCAATGCTTCGGCGAAGTCTTGGACGAGAAAATGCGGTTGAATGCAACCGGAATGATTGCGCAAGAATGTTGGCTGGCAATCCCCGGTCATTTTCCGAATACGGACATCGATGATTACGTCGTGATGCCGAATCATTTACACGGGATCGTGATTATCGTTGGGGATAACAACCCCGAGCGGGACGCATATATGTGAGGGGCGACCCCGAGGAGGGGTCGCCACCTACAATCGAAACGACAAAACATCGACCGCTCGAAAATGGTTTTGCCGAAAATCATTCAGGGGTTCAAATCATCCGTAACCCGAAAAGTGCGAAAACGCCGGAGCAAGAATGCTTTCGGGTGGCAACGCTCGTTTTACGACCACATTATCCGCAACGAAGAAAACCTGAACAGCATCCGGGAATACATCCGCAACAATCCCTTGAAATGGGCGTTCGACAGGTACAACACCGTACCCCGCCTGTAAGGATGGCCCCTGCATTCAAAAAAAGAGAATGCGCACAGGTCGCGACCCCGAACAAGCACGGGGGCTTGTTCGACTACACCCCCTCGCGTCAATCAGGACAACCCCGAGGAGGGCCGGACAAGCACGGGGGCCTGTCCGGCTACACACCCCCTCGCGTCAAACCCTCCTTCATCCGGTAGGCGTTTGACCCCCATCCCCCGATGCTTCATAATCGCAACATCTTTGAACCGCCCGCCGCGATTCGCAAGTCGCGCGCAAGTTCAAATAAAGGCTTGACAAAACCGGAAAATTTGACGCACTATCGTATATGTCAAGTAATACACGGGAGCAGCAGCCCAGGGGCCGCCCGCAGAACGCAGCGCGGACTTCGTTCGTGAAGGACGCATAGAGCGGGAGCCAAGGGGAGCAGCCTGCAATCGCAGATGGCTTGACGAAGCCCGGAAGACGACGACCCGGAAAGATTCCAGGCTTCAGCAGCAACAAACACGAGGCTAGAGGACTCAACCCACGATGCACCACGCCGTAAGACCCTCTCCAGTCTCGTGAATCGATGAAATGTCCCGGAGTTTCGCGTTCGTAAAAGCGGAGGCCCCGGCGCAGGAAAGCGGTAAGCCCGGCGAGAGCCGGGAAGCAGCAAATCACGAGGCTAGAGGACTCAACCCAGGATGCACCACGCAGCAAATCCCTCTACAGTCTCGTGAATCGTTCCACCTGGAATATGGAATACCCGGCTCGGGCCGGAGACGTTTTTATATCGCGAGGCTAGAGGACTCAAACCATGATGATTCCCGAAAAGACTCCCACGCTAGTCTCGTGGATATGCCGGCTACCGGCCCGGACGCGTAAGTCCGGGCCGGCGGCCGCGCCTCCGGTTCCGGTTCGATGAAACGATGAAACGAAATAAGCCCGATAACGGAAAGGATAGAAAGTCGGAAAGTCAAAGAAAGGAGGTCTAATCCGAACATTTCAGGTTTTGTTAGATGCAAAGCTCTTTAATATCACGAGACTAGGAGGACTCAAAAGTGATGAAACTCAACAGAAATAAAATCTTTTCATTCATGCTGGCGGCGGCCTTCGCGCTGACGCTGGCTGGTTGCGGCGGCGGCGGCGGAACGGCTGAGATGGAAGAAGAGATGCCGATGCCGATGCCTGACCCGCAGGCGGAATGCATGGATGCCGGCGGCCGGTATAACGCGGACGGTTCCTGCACCTCCGCCGCTGACCTTGCCGAAGAAGCTGCCCTGAGCGGCGCGCAGGACGCGGCTGCGATGGCGGCAGCGGCTGCGATGGCGGCCGTGGGCGGCGCGGTTGACCCCGTGGCGGCCGGCAACGCGTACGGTTACGCGAGCATGGCTGGTGACGCCAACACGGCGGCGCAGGCGGCCACGACTTCTGCAGACGCAATGGGTCACCAGATGGCGGCCGAGACGGCCCGCGACAAGGCGATGGAAGCAGCTGGCATGAGCAGCCTGGTGCTTATCAACCTGTCGAACAAGCTGCTCAACGGCGACGACATCGAAAATGCCGAGCTGGATGGCTCGGATCCGCTAAAGGCAATGACAAATTCGGCTACCGTAGGGTCGGCGATTGCAGCTGCCGGTGTGGCTGCTACTACTGATGGTCTTACCAACCAGGGCGGAAGCAGTGATACCACTGCCACTGTTACGATAAGTGGTGGAATAACAGACGTTCCATTCGTGGCGCATAAAGCGGGTGGATCAGCATTCGGGATAAACCATGGCGGTGCTGCTGAGGTAAATCGAATGCGGACGGGTGAAGAGCCTTCACGTTTCCATATCAAAGGAAACGAAGGCGCAGATTTGGTTCGCACAACAAGCGAGAATACGAAAACTCATCTCGTCGTCACCACGGACATCGAAGCGTCGGTTGAAAAGAACATATATACGGGAACAGGAATTGAAATAACAGACGCAATAGAAATGTCTGCTGTATTGACGGGTGATATCCCGAGCGATGGCAGCAATTTTGAAGTGTTGCTCAATTTGGATCCCGCTGACAACAATGTCGCGGTTCCAGCTCAAATTTACTGTGCAGACCCCACCAATACACCATGTTCTATAAGCGTGGATGAAGACGGGAAAATTGTAGAGAATACTGGATACACATACCGAACCGCCACAGGAAAAGATCCCGGTCACGACGAAGACTACATGGCTTGGGGTATGTGGGTAACCGCTTCCGTCAGGGACTCCCTGATAGCTGCCGATGGTACTACTGCCATAGCAATTGATCCCGCCCAGGCAGGCGCCTTCGCGTACGGCAGTGACACGTACACGGTGAATGTAGCTATCACGGGTAATGCCTCGTATGAAGGAAGCGCCACCGGCCTCTATTCAGCGGGCGGCATGGTCCAGTACTTCGACGCGGACGCCTCGCTCGAGGTCGACTTCCTCAGCGCAACGAACGCCACGCTGGGGTCAATCTCGGGAAGCATCTCGGGTATCAGGGCCGCCGGACAGGCTGTTGACGGCTCCCTGAATCTGGTGAAAGCCACCTTGGCTGATACAGCAGGCGAAGCTGGATCGTTCACAGGCACCACGGACGGCGTTCTCGGTGGAACCGGCCTCAGGGGGAACTGGGGCGGTCAGCTATACGGTCCGAACGGCTCGGGCAGCGCTGCAAACACCACGCACCCGACGGGTGTTGCCGGCACATTCGGCGCATCCAGCGCGGACAACAAGATGAGTCTGATCGGCGCGTTCGGCGCACACAGGCAGTAACAACGCACGACTCCCTTTGGCCTCGGGCTCTTTGAGCCCGGGGCCGGGGGTTCTCAAAGCAAACGATTCATTTTACTTACCTGGTTTCAACCGCCCGCCCTCTTCTTTCCCGGAAGGGGACGTAACCCTCAGGGGGCAAGTGATGAAAATGCTCAGATATTCAGGATTGGCGGTACTTGTCGTGTGCATTGCGGCATTTGCCTCCGGTTGCGGCGGCGGCGGCGGTGGCGGCGGTACTGCGGATGAGATGGTGATGGAATGCCCGCAGGGCCAGATCGGCACGTACCCGGACTGCATGGCTCCGGGGCCGACGGATGCGGAACTGATAGCCGATGCACAGGATACACTCGACGGCATCGTAACAAACGCCCGGGCGCGAGAGGGAGCGGCGCGCGCGGCGGCGGCGGCGGTGCAGGTTCACCCCGACGCCACGGCGGATCAAATAACGAGCGCTCTCGCCAATGCAGTCGAAGCGCAAAACCAATTGACGGAAATCGAAGATGCGAGAGACGCGGCGGATGCGGCCACCACGCCTGCAGAGGCGGAGAGCGCGCTGGATGATGCGAGAGCGGCGCTCGCCGACCTGATATCCGCGCAATCGGCTGTGGCAGCCATCCAGAGCGCCGTTAACGCGGTTGCTGCCGCCCGCATGCAACGTGAAGCGGACGAGGCCGCCTTGACGAACAATTCAGGGCTCATCAAGCACTTGAGAGATAATAAACTTCTCGCCGACGCCGTTAAGGGCTTGACAGCCGGTAGCATAGTCGTGGGCGCGGCCGGCAACTCCGGGCCGTCCAGCGGCAATCCTCGTGTTGCTTGCACTGCACCATGTGCCGAATTCCCAGCAGATATCGGGAGCGGCGCAGACAGGGTTACCGGACAGAAGACGGTCCGAATAGAGGGTCTCGTATCGGACAGCACGACGCCTTCACTCACTGGAACGGGCCGCCTTTCCAGTGGCTTCGATCTGACAGGAGTGGACGGCACCACCTCGACCTTCGTTAACGCCTACACGGACATCTCTAAAGAGAGCAGGGCAAGAAATACCGTCATGGAAGATATGCCCGATACGCTTCACGACGAGCGGTATGACTATGAACCCGATACCGACTATCTGATCGCCGGAATCTGGCTTACAGTGGAAAACGACAATTTGAGTACTTCCACTATTACGGCATTCGCTTACGGGGGCCAACCCACAAGCAACGCCAGTGATTTAAACTTCTGTAGTGGTAATGAAGGTAGTGGTGAATCCGGAACCGGAACAACATCCGTAACCATCAGAGAATGCGGTGATACTGGTGGATTCAACACCATCAGCACTTTTGTGAAAGACGGCCAGGATGTGACAGCCACTTACACGGGGAATGCGAACGGCGCCTACCTCGCGGGAAGCGATACGAGCTATTTCACGGCGGACGTTACGCTCACCGCCGAGTTCCAGAATCCGACAGGTGCAGGTTCGGATGGCTCGGGCAGCATCGTGGGCGCGGTCACGAACATCGTCGCTGGTGGGCAACGAATGGTGGGCAGCATCGAATTACAGGACCAGAGCCTTGGAGATGATATCAGCGGGAATGACAAATTCAATAATGGTTCCACCATTGGCGTGGTTGACGGCAAATCCTTCAGCGGCTCCTGGAAGGGCCAGTTTTTTGGGATGACGAGGGTCTCAAGGTCCCAAACAACGGTAAGGACAACGAATACGGAAACTCCACCGGTGACGACAAGTACGATAACGACGACGTATTCGCCCCAGGCGCCCGGTTCGGTGGCGGGAACCTTTTACGCCACGCAGCAGAGCGCGCCGGTGGGAGACGCCGCCTTCATCGGGTCATTTGCGGCGCACAGGTAATTATAAAGAGAAAGGGCAGGCTTTTTGGGGGTTACTCATTGGTTGCTCTACATCGTCGGGAGCAAATTGTACCTACCCATGCTACAGAGTTTGAGTCCTCTCGGTGTGGGCAGGGAATAATGAGTAACCCCCAGCCAGTTTTATAGGGCGTAGGGGGGAATAAATCAAACACTCGCTTCTCACTCGCGTTTGACTCCCAGCCATCTTTGATACGCGTGTTGCTGACTTTATACGTGTATTAAAGAATACTTGGCAACCCCAATGCAAGATTGAAAAGAAGAGGCGGTCCCTTCACGGGGCCGCCTCTTTTTGTGTGAGAATAATTCAATTCCTCCTTCCTCAGTCGGAATTGACCCCCAGCCATTGGTATCCTGGAGGGGATAAATCAAACGCTCCTATATCACTCGCGTCAAACGCTCATTCATCAATCGCGTCAAACCCTCCCTCCTCGGTCGGGTTTGACCCCTGATGAAGGAAAACCACCGTCATTCCGGCGAAAGCCGGAATCCATTTTGTGATTCTTGCTTTCGTTTTCGCATTTGATTCCGACTCGCGGGAGGTCAAACGCGACCGGAGGAGGGAGCGTTTGCCGCGCCTGAATCCGGAACGGATGAGGCGGATATATGTGG
The DNA here is from genome assembly GCA_965213625.1 of bacterium. Lineage (GTDB taxonomy): Bacteria > UBA8248 > UBA8248 > UBA8248 > UBA8248 > Bin107. Next base: position 3,369,197 of record CBDBZU010000004.1, on the reverse strand, counting down.
CGGCGTCCGTATCTTCTTCGCCGGGAGCGAGAACGTCCAGGCGAAAGGCCAAAGACAAAGGCGAAAATGGATTCCGGCTTTCGCCGGAATGACGAGCAAAGGCTAATGTCAATCCCAAACGAAACAGGCTTTTTCAACAGCCCCTTGAAAGGGGGTCTTTGCCAGTCAGAAGGATGCCCTCTCGTCAGGTGCGAGGCGTTCAATGCCCCTCGCCCTTCGATACGCCGCCGATGGCGGCTACTCAGGGTGAGGAAAGAGGCGTTAGCGGTTTTCGTGGGTCCAACCCGATTGAGGGATGAGGGTTCGACGCGATTGAGGGATGAGGGTTCGTTTACCTGGTCCGTTCGATGAGCGCGCGCAGGGCCGCCATGGACTCCTCGTGCCTGGCCATGGATTCGGCGTGCCTGCGGACCGACTCCTCATCCCTGCGGCGGGAATCGGCGATGAACTCGTTGTGCCTGCGTTCGGATTCGGCCATGGCTTCGTCGTGCCTGCGATCAGACTCTTTCATTGTTTCGGCGTGCTTGTGCTCGGAGTCGGCCGCGCGCAATTCAGCGCCTTTGGCCATGACGCGGATGCCGTAGTAGATGAGCGCGAGGCCGCCGTAGGAGGCGATGAGGTTGAGGTAAGCGGCGATGAGGCTGAGGTTTTCGAACGTCGTCATGCGTAGCTCACGGGATGTGGGCCGATCATTTTCCTCGCGTACGTTCATGACAGTTGCATACGAATATAAATAGAGAGCGCGCGCTTCGTCAAATCCCCGCGCCTCGGGGGTGCTGGAGCAGCTCCCATTTCAGGGGTCAAACCCTCCCTCCTCGGGGTTGTCCTGCCCTCCGTGGTTGTCCTTTTGCAGGATGGTTGCAATCAGGACAGGCACGGAGGCCTCGGACAGGCGCAGGGGCCTGTCCGCTACGGGATCATCATGTCGCCAGCTACCGAAACAGGGCTTTTTCAACAACCCCGACAAAGGGTCAAACGCTCGCTTCTCACTCGCGTCTGGCCCTCCCTCCTCACTCGCGTTTGACCTCTGATGAAGGAAAACCACCGTCATTCCGGCGAAAGCCGGAATCCATTTTGTGATTTTTGCTTTCGTTTTCGCATTTGATTCCGACTCGCGGGAGGTCAAACGCTACCGGAGGAGAGAGCGTTTGCCGCGCCTGAATCCGGAACGGATGAGGCGGATATATGTGGCGGCGTCCGTATCTTCTTCGCCGGGAGCGAGAACGTCCGGGCGAAAGGCCAAAGACAAAGGCGAAAATGGATTCCGGCTTTCGCCGGAATGACGAGCAAAGGCTAATGTCAATCCCAAACGAAACAGGCTTTTTCAACAGCCCCTTGAAAGGGGGTCTTTGCCAGTCAGAAGGATGCCCTCTCGTCAGGTGCGAGGCGTTCAATGCCCCTCGCCCTTCGATACGCCGCCGATGGCGGCTACTCAGGGTGAGGAAAGAGGCGTTAGCGGTTTTCGTGGGTCCAACCCGATTGAGGGATGAGGGTTCGACGCGATTGAGGGATGAGGGTTCGTTTACCTGGTCCGTTCGATGAGCGCGCGCAGGGCGGCCATGGACTCCTCTTGCCTGTTCCGGGCTTCGGCGTGCCTGCGATCAGACTCCTCTTTCCTGAGGTGGGAGTCGGTCATGAACTCGTTGTGCCTGCGACTGGACTTAGCCATGAACTCGGCATGCCTGCGTTTTGACTTCTCATCGCGGATTTTCTCGTCCTTCTCCATGGTGCGGATGCCGTAGTAGATGAGAGCGAGGGCAATATAGTGGGCGATGAGGTTCAGGTAAGCGGCGATGAGGCTGAGGTTTTCGAATGTCGTCATGCGTAGCTCCCGGGATGTGGGTCCCTCGGTATCCTCGCGTACGTTCATGACTGTCGCATACGACTATAAATAGAGCGCGCGCGCTTCGTCAAATCTCTCCCGTCCCGGTCGGCGAACGCTTCTGCCCCGGGACGGTCAGGTTCAAGGCGCATTTCCCCGCAATTGGCGTCACCGGGCGGCCTCGCGCGCATGGCAGGATTTCATGCGGGCAGGCACCGCGGAGGAATCGAATTTCTCGTAGCCTCCCGGAACCGGCGCCTGTCAGAAGCCGTCGAACAGAAAAGGACAACCTTGGGGGAGGGGAGGAGGTTTGCGGGTTGGTCCCACAGCGACTGTTGCCGCCACCGCCCGCGGCGTACGCTCATCACCTAGCCGGAACCGGCGAAAACAATTCCATAAATATCGATAAATTCACGGGGTTTATCTGTAAATTACCGGTGTTTTTCCGTAAAAAAACGAGCGCCCGGAAGCCCTTGAAAAAGCGTCGTGCGCCCCGCATAAGCCGTTGTAATATGAGGGGATATGGAGCCGTAACCGGGGGGGTGAGCGCGGGGCTGGCCCAGGGGGCCTCTCTCGCGTAGAATGCGGGTCACAGCGCCACAGATGAGCCGTAACACGTTGAATAACCACAATTTGGAGGATCGCGCGCCATGCTCGAGGGGAAGAAGGTAATCGTCACCGGAGGGGGCAGCGGCATCGGCCGCGCCACGTGCCTCCTCGCCGCCGCCGAGGGCGCCGACGTCGCCGTCGCCGACATCAACCCCGAGACCGCCGCCGAGACGGTCCAAATGGTGGAAAAACAAGGCGTTCAGGCTATCCTCATCGAGATGGATACGGCGAAAAAAGCCGATGCCGAGCGCATGACGGCCGAGGCCTTAGACGCCTTCGGCACGATAGACGGCCTCGTCTGCTGCGCGATAAAGCTCGTGCCCGGAAAGCTTGAGGAATTACCGGAAGCCGACTGGGACATGGTGATGGATATCGGGCTAAAGGGTTATTTTCTTTGCGCTCAGGCGGCGGGACGGGTGATGCTGGAGAAGGGGAGCGGCTCCATCGTCTTCGTCTCCTCCATCGGCGGCATGCAGACCTACCCCCTCGCGGGCGCATACAGCGTATGCAAGGCGGGGGCCATCATGCTCAGCAAGCTCTTCGGCGTGGAGTGGGGCGGACGCGGCGTTCGCGCGAACACCGTCTCGCCCGGCCAGGTGCGCACCCCGATGACCGAGGCCATGTTTCAGGACCCGGAAATCGCGGCGGGGCGGGCCTCCGTCGTGCCGATGGGCCGCGTGGCGACGCCTGAGGACATCGCGGAGGGGTGCGTGTTCCTGCTCTCGGAGCGGGCGAGGTACATCACGGCGGCGAACCTGCCCATCGATGGCGGGCAGGTGGAGAGCAAGATGATTCATACGCCCGGACGAAACTGGGGCGGCAGGAAAATCGAGTATAAATGACTTGAGAGAGGAGGTTCCTTATGGGCCGTTTCGATGGAGATGTCTGCATCGTCGCAGGGGGCGCCCGGGGCATCGGCGCCAAGACGTGTGAAATGTATGTGGAGCAGGGCGGCCGCGTGCTCATCGGCGACGTGAACGATGAGCTGGGCGTAGAACTCGAAGCCAGGCTCGGCAAGGAGAAGGCGGTATTTCAAACGCTCGACGTGTCGGACGAGGCGTCCTGCCAGGCGGCGGTGGAGCGCGCTGTGGGCGAGTTCGGCGGCCTGAACCACCTCGTGAACTGCGCCATCAAGATGGACCCCGCCCCGCTGGTCGACCTGCCTCTGGCGAGCTGGAAAATGGTGGTGGACATCGGTCTTACGGGCATGTTCCTGATGTGTCAGGCGGCGGGCCGCTGGCTGATAGAGAACGAGAGGCCGGGCGTCATGGTGAATCTATCGTCTAACGCAGGCGTCCAGCCGTACGGCATGTCGGGCGCATACAGCACGGTGAAGGCGGGCATCATCATGCTCTCCAAGCAGCTGGGCATCGAGTGGGCGCGCAAGGGGATTCGCGTGAACGCCGTATGCCCCGGCCATACGGAAACGCCGCTCACCGCCTATCTCCAGGACCCCGAGATCAAAAAGGGCAGAAGCGACGTGACGCCGCTCGGCCGCGTGGGCCAGCCGGTGGACATCGCGCACGGCATTTTGTTCCTGCTGTCCGAGGAATCCGACTGGATCACGGCTTCGCGTCTCGATATCGACGGCGGCATCCTGAACAGCGTCTACAATCACATGCCGGGCAGGAAGTGGGACTGAAAACGGGTGATTGAGAAATTGCGCACGCCCTGCTAGGCTGTTTCCGTAGTTTCGACCGCCCCGGATGCGAGGCCGCATTGAAGACAACTCCATTCTCGTTCCGCCCCGCGTATTGTCTCTCGGTCGTTGTTGCGGGCGCATTCTTTGCGCTTGCTCCCGTCTCAATGACGCACATCGTGCGCGGCGCCGTAGGGGCCTCCGCCATCACCGCCGTCTTCGTACTGCAGCCATCCATTGCGGAAGCCAGGCGTTTCGGCGGGGGCCGTTCATTTGGCGGGTTCGGGCGCATGCGTTCTTTCGGCGCGCGTTCATTTTCGAGACGAGGCTATGGCCGGGGCTACAGCCGGGGGTTCGCGGGCCGGCGCGGGCTCGGCGGTTTCGGCATGGGAATGGGTTTGGGAATGCTGGGGGGATGGGGATTCGGCGGGATGGGTCTCTTCGGTCTGGGCCGGATGCTTCTCTTTCCCCTCATCTTGATTTTCATTATGCGAATGATGTCGCGACGTTAAATTTTCCGTCACTGAACAAGGAGTTTCTCACATGAAAAAATTTTCATATGCAACCGCTTTGCTCCTGATGACGCCCGCCGTGGCCCTCGCACAGGGCGAGGCGCGTATGGGTATCGGCACGGGCCTGTTCCTTTCGATCGTCTATGGCCTGGTCGGCATCGCTCTGTTGATGATCGGGTACAAGATTTTCGAGTGGATCACGCCCTTCTCGGTAAACGATGCGCTGTCGAAAGATCAGAACAGGGCGGTTGGCATTGTTGTGGGCGCGATTTTCATCGGCGTGGCGCTCATCGTCGCGGCGGCGTTGGGGTAATCGGGGATAAGCGTTGTTGCTCTTGTGACCCTGGCATCGAGAGCCTCTGAGCAAGGGTGAAAAAGCGGACCTGACGTGATGATAAAACTCAAGGGAAAAGCGGATTTCAGGGTTTCGCTTGCGGATCCGCTTTTTTTCTCTTTACAGGGAGAGGGCGCGACCATCGGCCGACCGTCAATCTTCATTCGCCTCATGGGCTGCTCTGTGGGCTGCGTGTGGTGCGATACGAAGTATTCCTGGTCGGGGCCTCCCGTCGAGGAGAGAACGATAGCGGAAATCCTGGGTTTTTGTGAGGAACACGAAGGCGCCCAGGTGGTGGTGACGGGGGGAGAACCTCTGGAATCCCCGCAGTTCCCAACGCTAATCGAGGCCCTCGATGCCGCGGGTTTAAGGGTGGAGGTGGAAACGGCGGGCCACATCCCGCCGTCTGAAGACCTCCTCGAGCGGGTGGACCAATGGAACGTCTCGCCAAAACTACAGTCAGCCCAGATTTCAGAGAAAAAACAGTCGACTACCCTCGACTGGCTGCGCCGAGCCAAAGAACCCTACCTCAAATTCGTGGTTCACCGGGCGGATGAACTCGATGAAGTCGAGTCTGTTCTCATAAAATATAGCCTAGGTGATTTCCCGCGAAGCCGCGTCATCATTTCTCCGGGAGGCAAAACGCGCGAGCAGATGGAGCACAGGCTGTTCGCCCTGGCGGAGCCTGCGATGAATCGAGGCTTTCGGTTCACTCCCAGGCTGCACGTCATGCTGTGGGGTGACAAGCGCGGGGTCTAACCTCAGGCAACAGGGTATTCGATAGTATCCGGTGACAAGAAAACGCCCCCCAAGGATCAGCCTGGAGGGCGTTCTTGTTTTAGCTCAGTTGCTTAGGCGGGAAGGGCGATTCCCTCTTCTTCCGTAAGCCTGTCCCAATTCGCCTCGGTCCGTTTTTTCAATTCGTCCATGAACTCGCGCGTCATGAAACTGGGCATTTTGACGTTTTCATTTGCCCCTTCATACACGCGGGAGGGCACGTCGTATTCCTCGTCAGTATAGCCCACCTTTTTCTCCAGCAGACGCCCTCTCAGGTAGGAACGCCGAATCGCCTGGTTCACGTTTTCTTCGGTCAATGAGACGCCGAACATGTCGTTCAGGCTGTCGACGATATTCTCGTTGGGCGCGCCTGCGAATTTACAAGTCCCGATGAGGTCGTCCCTCGTGTAGTAGATGCCGTTCTGGATGGCGTTTTCCCAATAGTCGATGTCCGTCTGCTGGCCATCGAGGATGAGGAGCAGGAACGTGCGCATGCTCATGTGGCCGCCGGCCAGCGCCCAGGGGTAGCCGGGGTTGGTTTCGGGCAGATAGGCGGGATATTCGAGGCCCTTGCCCTGCATGGCGAAAGATAGGTCGCCGCACTGCTGGGCCAGACGCATGGTGCCCTGGGCCAGTTCTTCGCACTCGCCCGCCGCCGCTTTGCGAATCAATTCATCCATCTTCTTGGCGTCGCCGAAACGGATATCGTCGAGCACGGGTTTGTCGGGGTTTCGCTCGTTCCACTCCATGGCGTAGCTGATTGTTGCGCCCAGGCTGATGGCGTCGTAGCCCATGCGATCACCCAGTTCGACGAGGTCCAGGGATTCTTCCGCATCGTAGACGCCGCAGTTCGCCGTGATGAGGTCGAGCGGCTCATAGTCGAACTTGACCCTGAATTTCCCTTTCTTCGCCCGCCTGCCTTCGGCCGTCTCGCCCTCGGGCCTGTCGTAGATGTTTTTATGGCATGCGATGCCGCACTTGAAGCAGGATTCATCCTTGATGACGTAGGGTTCTTCAAAACTGCCCCGGTACAGTTGAACGGCTTCATCGTTTCCCGGGGCCCAGAAGTTTCTCTCGGGGAGACAGCCCATGGGGTGGAGACCCGCGATATTTCTCCAGGTGCCGCCGCCGCCGTCGGCCTTGTGGGCGTCTCGGTAGTTCTTGGAACCTGCGCCCCGTGAGATGACCTTGTTCGCCTCTTTGACGACATTCGTGACGGCGGCTTTGTCGTCCGGCGCCTGCGCGACGATAGCGATGAGGTTTTTGGAACCCATCACGCCGCCGAAACCGCCGCGTCCGCAGAATCTCGGCTTGCATTCTCTCGTTTTGAGCTGGTTTTCCGTGCTCAGAACGATGGACGCCATGCGGTTCGTTTCAAAATTCTCCCCCGGCGGGCCGATGACGGCGAAGTGCGCGTCGTTGTATTCATCGGCGAGCGCCATCATTTTTTCATGCGAATCCTGACCCACGAGAGGAGAAGCGTCCACAAGTTCCAGGCTCGGCGGACCGCCCAGAGTATCGCTCTTGATAACCAAAGTGACGGGCTTCTCGCTCCTGCCGGTAAAGATGATTTCATCGATGCCCGCACAGGCGACCTTGGTTCCGAATTTGCCCGAACCCGCCGAATACATGGCGGAAGGAGCGCCTGCGAGCGTGCTCTTAAGCGGACTGTAGCCGCCGAAGAAGGTTCTCAGCCCGGTCATGAGATTCGTGCCCGAGAAGCAGCCCAGTTCCATGACGAGCGGGGCGGAGGGGGCATAGGGATCAGATACGTCGTGATGGGAAAGAATCTTGAATATCCTGCCGATCCCGCCCAGAAAATCCTCCAAATCCTCACAGGATTTGTCTTCTATCGTGATGCTTCCGCTACTCAGCTCAACGGTTGCGCTTCTGTACTTGTAATCAGTTGCCGAGTTGTTCCCGTTTTTGGCGTCTGTCCACATTTTTCTGCCTGCCTCCGATGAATATGCCACATGGGATTCTAGAGTTATATTTTTTGCGATTGATTGTTTTTCTCAGTCCGTGATTATTCCGTGTTTTGCCTTGTTGGGCAAGCCGACGGACGTGGTGAGTCTTCAGAAAGCAACAGGCTCTTGAAATTCTCCAAAAACGCCGCGCAGCACGTCCGTTATCTCCCCGATGGTGGCGTATGCTTCCACCGCCTCGGAAATGGGGTCCATGAGATTCTCATCACCTCTGGCGGCTTCTTCGAGACGTCTGAGACTCTGCTCCGCCTGCGAGGCGTCTCGCTCTTTCTTCAATTTTTTCAGCTGTTTCTTCTGGCGTTCTTCGAGTTTAGAATCTATCGTGAATATTTCCTGTGCGAGGGGTTCCTCTCTCACATATTTATTGACGCCGACGATAGTCTGCTCTTGTGCATCCACCGCTTTTTGCCAGCGGAAAGCGCTCTCTGCTATCCACTTTTGCACTGCGCCCCGCTGGATACACTCGACCATTCCACCGCGCTCTTCCACATCTTCGATAATCTGCGCCATTCCATCTTCCATTTGAGAAGTCAAATTTTCCAAAAAATATGAACCACCGAATGGGTCCGCTACATCGGGCACGCCGCTTTCATGGGCAATGATCTGCTGGGTGCGCAGGGCGAGGAGGGCGCTATCCTCGGTCGGCAAAGCGAGCGCTTCGTCATAAGCGCAAGTGAAGATGGTCTGGGCGCCGCCGAGCACGGCGGACAGCGCTTCGTAGGTGACCCTGACGATATTGTTCTCGGGCTCTTGCGCGGTGAGTGTGCTGCCGCCGCAAACGACGCCGAAACGGAACAGCCGGCTTCTCTCGTTTTTGGCGCCAAAGCGCTCACGCATGATTTTGGCCCAAAGCGTCCGCATGGCCCTGTATTTTGCGATTTCTTCGAAAAAATCCATGTGGGTGTAAAAATAAAAACTGAGCCTGGGGGCGAACTCGTCGATGTCAAGCCCACGTTCCAGGCATCTTTCCACGTAAACAATGGCGTCAGCGAGAGTGAAACCGCCTTCCTGGACGGCGGTTGCGCCGGCGTCCCTGAAATGAGCGCCCGCAGCGCTGATGGTGTTGAACCTCGGGGTGTTTTTCACGCCATATTCAACAGTATCTACTATCAGCCTTAAAGATGGCTCGGGCGGAAAAATCCACGTGCCGCGGGAAACGTATTCTTTCAGGATATCGTTCTGAATGGTGCCGGTTAATTGAGCGGGCGAAACACCTTGTTTCTTCCCCACCGCGACGTACATGGCGTAGAGGATGGCGGCCGTTGAGTTGATGGTGAAAGACGTGCTGATCTTATCGAGCGGGATGTCTTGAAAAATGGTTTCCATATCCGCCAGCGAGTCGATGGCTACCCCGACTTTGCCGACTTCACCGGCTGATTTTTCATTGTCGCTGTCGAGTCCAAGTTGTGTCGGAAGGTCGAGCGCGACGGAAAGTCCGGTGTTTCCCTCATCAAGCAGAAATCGGTATCGCTGGTTCGTTTCCTCGGCGGTTCCGTAACCCGAATACTGGCGCATCGTCCACAGGCGTTTTCTGTACATCTCGGGGTGAATGCCGCGCGTGAGAGGATATTCGCCTGGTTTGCCAGGGGAATAGTTCTGAGGCAAATCCCCAAGGCCGTAAGTGTTTTCAACGGCGAGGCCCGAGCGTGTTCTCGTCTGTGGATGTTCATTAGTCATTTCGCGGTTACCTCCCCTTGAAAACGGGGCTTCGCTTTTCAAAAAACGCTTTTACCGCCTCATCATGATCTTCTGACACCCATAGATCGGCAAATAGCGACGATTCCAAAACCGTCGTTTCATCCAGTGTATTTTCTAATCCGAATAAGAGCAATTCCTTCAAAGAACGGATAGCCCCCGGCGCGCTTTTGGAAATATCATCCACCATCGCCTTGGCGACGCAAAGACCGTCTCCTCTGGGCACGACGGCGCATGCGAGTCCCATCTCCATCGCGTCTTCCGGGTGCAATTCCTTGCATGTGGTCAACAACTCCATCGCGCGTCCATAGCCGATGGCCCGAACAAGACGACCCCCGCCTCCCCAGCCCGTCATGAGACCCACGCGGGCTTGCTTGAAGCTCATGTAGGCGTGTTTTTCGATGACCCGCATGTCGCAGGCCATGGCGATTTCGGTCCCGCCGCCCAGAGCGTATCCATTCAAAACGGCTATGACGGGCACCGGCAACGCTGACAAGCGTCCTAGGATTCCCTGCATGCGCATGCTCATACCCATTCCTTCGTCACGAGACTCGAAAGACTGTAGCCATTTCAAGTCGCCGCCCGAGCAGAATGCCTCCTCGCCCGCACCTGTGAGGATGACGGCTCTCAGTTCATCTGAAGCCTCAAGGTTGTCCAGGACGTCTGTAAGTCCCTGCATGATTTCTTCGTTGATGGCGTTGCGAACGTCTTTTCTGTTGAACTTCAAGATGGAGAGTGCGCCCTCGGCTTCATGAATAAGATCGGGCATTGGGCCTCCTGCGGAATTCGTTTACATGAGCCGAGGTGATTTGTGAAAAATAGGTTTTACCAGTATTTCTCGTAATGGATGTTTCCCTTTGTTTGGCCATAGTCCATCGTGAAGCCGCGATCTTCCATGATCTGGATAACGCCCGGTCCGCCTTCCGGCCATATCTTCTCGCCTTCACGAACTTTGGGGATTCCGATCATGGCAGGGTTTCCGCACAAGAACAAATGCGTGTTCGCAGGGTCCATTTTGCGACCGATATTATCTTCGAACGCACCTGTAGCCAGATAGTCCTGTACATACACTTTGTTGTGTATAGTATCCGCCTCGCGCGTGGTGAGCGCGTGATATGTAAGCTGGGGGTATTTATTCTCGAGTTCTCTGTATAGGGGTTCGTATGCAAGGTCGTTATTGTATCGTACGACGTTGATGCTGGCGATTTGGCCTTTGTAGCCCGTGCGAAGAAGTTCCCAAATCATGTGGTTGTGCGGGCCTTCTCCCGTTCCCGTGCCAGCGAAGACGACAAGAGAGTTTTCGTCGTCTCGAATATCGTTCATGCATTCGAGCGTGTATTCACCGGTAAATTTTTGGCCCATGTGGATACGGTCGCCTGGTTTCAGGAGGAAGAGTCTTGGAGTAAGGAGCGGCGCTGGTTCGCCTTCCTCGCCGATAACCATGACGATGTAGAATTCCAGAAAATCCAGGTCTTCTAGCGGATACAGTTCTCCCGCTCCGTTGACCACAGGGTGAGATACGGAATAGGCGCGCCTGCCCAATCGCCGGATTCTTTTCTCGTCGAGCTCTTTTTCTTTGACGGCGTCTTCGTGGCGGGGCTCCCAGTTGCCCAGTCCCAGCGTCGTATATTGCCCCGATTTATAGTCGGGAAAGTTGAAATCGGGTTTGACGCGAAAACATGCGAGCGTCTCATGCTGCCAGACGATATCGGCTACTGTGGCGTTGTAATGTTTTTCCTTTAACTCTTGTTTTGTTGCATCATCAAGCATTCAATTCCTCATTGGATATATCAATCAATTTAACAAATCGCATTGCAGCCCAACCGCAGGCGAATACTACCCAATTCGCTGGTGAAGATATAGCCTTGAGCGGCAATTTTTTTCAGTTATTTATATCGAAATCGCCTCGAAAGATACCGCATATTCAAAACCGGCGAGTTTCCCTGTTACGGCGGTCGCCTGGGTGAGAAACCCGACGGGGTCGAAACCTTGCGCGAGATTGTCGATGTAGAGCTTATGGGCTTGTAAGGATTCGATTCCTTTGTCGAGGTACTCAGTGACATCCACGGCATGTGTGGGATCAGGAGAGCCGCTGAGTAAAACCATGCGAACGCCCGCCCAGGGTTCCAGCTCCTCGTCCAGCAGTTCGGGGAAAATCCAGCGGTTTCCGGCATCGCGGCTAGCGTCCATCACGCCATATGCTAGCCAGCGATGATCCGCCATGTTCAACGGACCGCCCGGCCAGGTGAGGTGGTGTGAAAGCGTGATTACGACATTAGGCCGAAACGCTCTGATTTTGCGGGTAAGGTCGCGTCTTAATTTCAGATTGTACTCGATGACCCCATCCGAATAGCCGAGGAATTCCACCTTATCCACACCGACGATGGCGGCGCTTTTCATTTGTTCCTCTTCTCTTGCGGGGCCGGCTTCTACCGGCGACATACCGTCGATGCCCGCCTCCCCACTCGTCATGAGGATGTATGAAATTATTTTGCCTTGTGACGTCCATCTGGCAATTGCACTCGATGCGCCGAATTCCATGTCGTCAGGATGAGCCACGATGGCCAGCGCACGTTCCCAATTTTCATCGAGAGCGGGAAGTTGTTGCTCAGTCATTGTTTTACCTTTTTGTGAAAATGGGGCTGCTCCAGGCCAATGCCCCGTCTTCTTGCATCAGGCGGATGAAATAAGGGTTCCAGCCGTCATGAAAATCATTTTCATTGACGTCGAATGTGACACTCGCGTAAGGATTCCCTGGCGTTGGGCAGATGCGCTGCACTTCCACTTGTTGGCGAACGCCGCCTGCGTCCACCACATACGGAACGGCCCCGATGTCATCGAGTTTTACATCAAAGGAAACGACATCAGTTTCGAAGGAGAGCGTTGCGCCTTCCCCGCCTGAAAGGCGGAATTCGACGCCGTCCGCATCCCCGGTCGTGCGGCTCAACCACCGGATATTACGCTCATCGGCTGACTGTATGCCTTCTTCGAGGTTGTCCACTTGCCAGTTTCTGGGCTCTTCGATTCTCCCTTTATCGACCCGCAAACCGCCGTGCCAGTGGGTTTGTCGATTACGCTGGTGTATACGGGCGCCGCTCCAGGAGACACGGAACCAATCGGAATGTTCGGCAGCCGCATCTTTGGGGCGGTAAGAGGATATGGTTTGCGAGGCGCGCTTTAGCTCTATCGACTCGATGCCGCACTCTCCCATGGCATGTACCTTGAACGCTGGGGGAGTGGAGGATTCATATTCCTCTCCCATGAAATGTTCGCCTGCCGAGAAGGAGAGATGAATTTTCTTCCCTGTTGTTGCGTAGACGCGTCTTGCCAGAACCGCTTCCCAGAGGCTCTCACGCGTGAGTTCTTCCGCATAGAAGCAGGCGTAACCGCCATAGACCCCGAAAATCGCAGCTCCCGGGTAACTGGCTCCCGGTCGGCCCTTGTGCCCATCGCTCCCTGCCGTGATGCCCACGCGCCAGCCCTTTTCCAGGGCTTCCTCCACGAACCATTCGAATCGTCCCCAGGAGGAATATATCTCCATGACGCGTTCGAGTTCTACATGGTGATAGTCCAGGCTGGCCCGCCGGCCCCCGATGTGGGGGATCAGGGTGACGTCCCGGCGGCCTTCCAGGGCGCCATAGAGTGCATCTAGGGGATATCTGTCTGTTTCTTGATCGGTCCAGTCCTCCAGTTGCCAATGGCTGGTACGGTGCAGAGGGCCGTCGTCACCTAGATACATGACGTTTCTGTCCCCGCCCATTCCCGTTACGGCGGACCATTCGACTCCCAGGAACGTGACGAAGCGACCCGGCTCGTTGTATTTCTTCGTGGCCGCTCGAATGGCGCTCCAGGTATCTTTCGAGACTTGAAAATCGTTTCCTTGGTGGCAGGAAAATTGCGCTCCGGCCATATCACGGGCGAAAGCAAAGTAATCATCCGCAGTATTTGTGCCCACCGTCTCTTCGCTCTGGCCGTGGAGGTCGCCCCAGAATGGCCGCCATTGGTGGGTTTTCTCCATGGCGTATAAGTAATTGCTGTATGCAGGAGGGATGCCGTCCCCTGCGTCGCCTCGTATGCGCCCCCATTTTCCTGTTTCCCAACGCAGATTTTCCAGGCGAGCTACGGCCGGCTCGTCACGTTTGAACCGAACAATTCCGGGCAGCCCTTCGCAGATTCCCCCCGCGGCGGTGAGCGAAACTTGCGCATCTATGCCGCAGCATGGATTTCCCCAGATGTCTTCGAGTTTCACCTGCATCCACGAAGATTCATCAGGTGCTTGTTCGGTTGGCCCATGAATGACGAGGCGGGCGGGTTTCCCAGGGACAATGGAGAAGGCGGGCGTATCGGCTGCCTCAATGAAACGATTCGAGCCGAAGCAATCGACGAATAGCCTGAAACGGAAATTGTTTTCGCAAAAGGTTTGAGCACGGGTTCCCGCTCCGCCCCCGCTTTGGTCTCCCAGAACGATGGTTACCGTATCTCCTTCCGCGAGATAGCTGTCAAATACATCGATTGCCAAGCCTTGCTGCCAAGGCCTGATGTTCGATTTCGGGTCCCATCTTGCCCTTAGGGAAGCGCTTCCACTCGTGTTCACCTTCACATAGTGAGGTTCACCAGGCGTGTCGGTTTGCGGTTTGGCCCAATCACTGGCGAAACGTCGCGAAAGGATGATTGTCCCGCCATCGTCCACGCCGTATCTGCCAACGTGGTAAGTGATCGTCCAAATGCCCCACGCACCCGCTTCCACGTTCCCGGCGGGGGTGAGTTCACTCCAGCCCACCCATTCGCGAACCCAGGATTCACTCTTGCCGTGTCTGCCGTCTGGTGTCGTATCCATGATATGTCAACTATCTTGTTTTTCGGTTTCAGAATGAAAATCGGCCCGTTTTTTTCTCAATTCTTTTGGTTCGGGGGTTTCTTCGCTACGGGGCAAGTGATCTTTGAGAAAAAGCAACGCGAGCCGAATCGAGTCTTCTCTTTCCCGAGGAGTTCTCCTTCTGAGAACGAAATTGTGGCCGGTGCCCTCGTAAAGTTTCAATTGGGCGTTGCCTGCTCCTCTCGCTCGCAGTTTTTTCATCATCGTGAAAGATTGCTGGACAGGAATGAGCCCATCCGCCACGCCATGAAACATCAAGGCCGAAGCATTTGTGTTCTGTATCTTATTGGCGGGGCTGTGAAGTTCCAGATATTCTTTCCAGCGCAGCAAATCCTCAGTCGCCAGAGCGAGCACCACGGCGTTGATGCGCTTTTTGATGAGAGCCTCATAATCATAGGGGCCATAGTAGGCCACCACGGCCTTCACAACTGGGAGTGACGCGGCAGCACGGAACGCTTTGTCTGCACCGAGTGAGAAGCCGATGAGACCAATCTTGTCTTGTATGCAATGCGCGCTTTTCGCAAAGGCGGAAACGGCTCGGTTGATGTCTTCATTCTGGCGTTCGAAATTTGATTTTCTTTGAACGAAAGGTGTTCTTAGACCCTCGAGGTCCACCTGGTGCACAGAGTAATAATTGATGACCAGGGATGAGAATCCATGGCTCGCAAGTTTTCGGGCGTAGCGGATGTATGCCCGCCACCAACCGCCTTTTCCGTGCAGCAATACGACGCAAGGATATCTCCCATCTTTCGAAGGACGTACCAGATATCCCGTCATGGATGCGTTTTCGATGCTCGATGGCAGTTCGACGTAGTTCTCCTGGTGGTCGTGGTTTCCAGCAGGAGCAGGAGCCAGGTTCAAGGTGCGGGGTCGGGCGCAACTCGTCACCATCAGCACGACGATGATGAAAAGCAATAGGGACTTTATGCGGATGATCTTGAAGAAGCGATGCATTATGCTAAGTACAGATCGAATCATGCGAAATCCAGTTTTTGCACGGCGGCAAAAGAATTGGCAGGTTCATGCCATCTCTGAGAATAATCTGAGCGGACGAATTCGGCAACATCTCGGCGAACATAGCTTATGTGAAGGAGAAATGAATGGCGGCGGTGATTGATTTTCTGCGAGCGAGAAGGGAGCAGAGCCTGGCGGAACTCATCGAATACCTCAAGATACCCTCTATCAGCACGTTGGGTATTGGTGTCGAGGAGGCGGCGGAGCATCTCGTCCAGTTGATGAGTAGAGCTGGCATCGAGGTGCAAATTCTGCCGACCGACGGTATTTCTCTCGTATACGGAGAGGTGAAGGGGCCTCCGGATGCTCCGACCATGCTGATATATGGCCACTATGACGTTCAGCCGGCTGATATTTCCGAGGGCTGGAGTTCCGAACCATTTGAACCCCAGGTTCGAAATGGCCGCCTCTACGCACGTGGTTCGGGAGACAACAAGGGCCAGCATTTCGCCCAGATCAAGGCTGTTGAAGCCTACCACCAGACGAACACAAAAATGCCAATCAACCTCAAGTTTTTGATTGAAGGGGAAGAAGAGATGGGCTCCCCAAACTTGAGGAAATTCATACAGTCGAACACAGACTTGTTGAAAGCCGATATCGCCTGCTCATCCGATGGCTCCGTACACCCCTCGGGTAGGCCGACCCTCTCTATGGGCTGCAGGGGATTGCTCTATATCGAACTAATCTCGCGCGGCGTCGGAAAAGACCTCCATTCCGGGTCTTATGGAGGGCCAGCGCCGAACCCGTTCTGGCGCCTCATGGAGGCTGTGCAATGCCTGCGAGATGATGAGGGAAGGGTGCGCGTGCCGGGGTTTTATAAGTCAGTGCTCCCGATAGGGGATGCGGATCAGGATGCGCTGGAAGGAATTCCTGATCCGGAGGCGGAGCTACGGGCCGTCATCGGAGAAGGCGCCTCCCGTATTCCGGATCTTTCCGCCTTTTACAGGAAAGTTCTCACCCAGCCGAACCTGAACATTTGTGGATTTCAAGGAGGGTATTCCAACGATGGCATGAAAACGGTCCTGCCAGGTTCCGCGCGCGCCAAGCTGGATTTCCGCCTCGTCGTGGAGCAGGACCCGGATAAGCTGTTCGATGATGTGTGTTCATTTTTAAGAGCTGAAGGTTTCGATGATATCGAAGTACGCAAGATGGCCACGTTCGACCCGAGCAAAACGCCCGCGGACAACCTCTATGTTCAAAAGGTGATCCAAGCCGTCGGCGGTTACGGGGTTGAACCGATCATCTACCCCAATTTCGGCGGTAGCGTTCCCGACAGTATGTTTACGAAGGATTTAGGGATCCCTTCCGTCTGGTTCCCCCTCGCCAATGCGGATTCGAACGCCCATGCGCCTGATGAGAATATCGACGTGGAGATATTTCATCGGGGTTGCGAGATTGCGGCAACTCTCATGGAGGGTCTCGCATGAAGCACCCGCTCTGGACGATAGGCCACAGCAACCACAACGCGGAGAAATTCCTTGACTTGCTAGCTCGTCATGAGATCGCATGCGTTGTGGATGTTCGCAGCATCCCCTACAGCAGGAGAAATCCACAGTTTAGTAGAGAGAAGATGAGACAAAGCCTCTCATCGCGAAATATCGCATACGTTTGGGAAGGAGAGGCGCTGGGCGGGAAACGCAACTTTAGTGAAAACCCAGAATTCTTTGGCTCTGATAGGCGTATCGACTGGAAGAAAGTGAGGCGTGATGAGAGTTTCATCCTTGCGATGGAGCGCTTGAGAACGCAAGTGGGAAAAGAACCCACGGCGGTTCTTTGTGCGGAGGAGAACCCGAGAAACTGTCATCGCCTGCATCTGGTATCGGCGGCTTGGACGGAGAGTTGCGGCGAAAACATATCGCATATTCGCGGGGACGGCCGCGTGGAGACACACGTGCAAATCGCTCCGCAGCCCGAATTGTTTTGTTGATCATTCTCCCATACCCTGTCGGCAGGCGTATTTTCTTGGTCAGCGGACTTTTATCTACTTACATGAGGAATTCATGAATCAACCCCGGCAGAAGAACCGCCTCGCACAGGAGACGAGCCCATATCTCTTGCAGCATCAAAACAATCCGGTGCAGTGGTATCCCTGGGGCGAGGACGCGCTCCGTAAATCAAGAGATGAGAACAAGCCCATTTTCTTGTCCGTCGGCTATTCCGCCTGTCATTGGTGCCACGTGATGGAGCATGAGAGCTTCGAGGATGAGGGAATCGCCGACATCCTGAATGAGCATTTCGTCTCCATCAAGGTGGACCGGGAAGAACGCCCCGATATCGACGGCATTTATATGGAAGCGGTGCAGATGATGACGGGCCAGGGTGGTTGGCCGATGAGCGTTTTCCTGCTCCCGGATTTGAGGCCCTTTTTCGGGGGCACGTATTTTCCGCCGGATGACAAATGGGGGAGGCCCGGCTTTAAAAACGTGCTCATGAAGCTGGCCGAAATTTACCAGACGAGACAGGACGAATTGCATACGAACGCAGAGAGCATCACTGCGAATCTGCAGCAAATGGGGGTCGTAACGCCAGCTGAAGGTGATTTGAAAGCCGAGTGGATCGACCAGGCTGCTCAGGAATTAAAGGAACGATTCGATTCCACCTGGGGCGGTTTCGGGAGCGCTCCAAAATTCCCGCCCTCCATGGCGCTGATGCTCCTTTTAAGAAAATGGAAACGGTCCCCGGATCAGGAATTGCTGAAAATGGTCGAGATTACACTCCAGAGGATGGCGCTGGGCGGGATGTATGATCAACTCGGAGGAGGTTTTCACCGCTATAGCGTGGATGCTTACTGGCTCATCCCGCACTTCGAGAAAATGCTTTATGACAACGCTCTGCTGTCCAGAGTCTACCTCGAGGCATACCAGGCGACGGGAAGCGCGTTTTACCGTTCCGTGGTTACGGATACGCTCGATTACGTTTTGCGCGAGATGACCAGCCCGAGCGGTGGATTTTATTCTGCGCAGGACGCCGACAGCGAGGGCGAGGAGGGCAAGTTCTTCGTATGGCGTCCTGAGGAGATAGAAGAGATTCTCGGCAAAGAAGAAGCCGACATATTCTGCCGGTTCTACAGCGTGACGGAGGAGGGGAACTTCGAAGGCAAGACCTCCGCCTTGTTTATTCAGAAACCACCCCGCGTTTTCGCCGAAGAGTCGGGGCTCACCGAAGAGAAGCTCTTTGATGTCTTGCAAAGAGGGCGCGCAAAACTCTTCGCCGAGCGCGAGCGGCGAGTAAAGCCGGGCCTGGACGATAAAATTCTCACGAGCTGGAACGGACTCATGATCGGTTCGATGGCTTTGGCGGGCAGGATTCTGGAGCACCGCCCTTACGTTGAAGAAGCGGGCAAAGCGGCTGAATTTATTTTGAACAACATGCGCGAGGAGCGCGGCTTGCTGAGAAGCCACCGGGAGGGCGTGAGCAAATTTAACGCCTATCTGGATGATTATGCTTTTCTGATCCTGGGGCTGGTGGATTTATATGAGGCGAGTTTCGAGCCGCGGTGGATTCGAGCGGCGTCTGAATTGGCGCAGGAAATGATATCGCGCTATTGGGATGATGAGGGGGGCGCATTCTTCTTTACGGCCCACGATCATGAACAACTCATCGTGCGGAAGAAGATGACGCAAGACGGCGCCGTTCCGAGCGGGAATTCGGTGGCGGCGCTGGCGTTACTGAAGCTGGCGAAATTCACGGGCGAGGCAGAATTCGCAAAACGCGGCGAGGGCGTTTTGCGCTCGTTCGGCGACTATCTGAGCCGCGTGCCCGCCGCTTTCCACATGATGCTGGTGGCGCTTGATTTTCATCTTGATTCCCCGGTAGAGGTGGCGATTGTCGGTGAAAGAAACGCTGAGGATACACAAGCGGCTCTCAGGGCCGTTGATTCCCGTTTCATTCCAAACAAGGTTTTGGCTTTCAAGTCCAAATCATCAAGCGAAGAAACAGACGCCGCAGTTCCTTTGCTTGATGGAAAATCCATGGTGGATGGGCGAGCGGCTGTGTATCTGTGCGAAAATTTTACATGCAAGGAGCCCCTCACGGACTTGGGCGCGATTGAACATGCGCTCGATAGGGACTGAATCGATTATTTCGACCGCACGATGAATGCCCCGTACCCTTTGCGCTGCAGCCTTTCCACCAATCGCTTCGCTTGACTCTCGCCGGTAAGGCCTTTGATCTGCACGTGGTAGTGGGCGTAGTTTCCATGCCAGCCCGGTCGGATCTCCGATTTCGTACCGTTTCTATGAAAGTAATCGGCGAACTCTTGCGCCTCCGTTTTTTCCATAAACCCGCCCACCAGGATCATCCACTTCGGGTTCGGCTCTCGGGGAATGTAGAGGGGTTCAATGGAAACCTCGGTGGTGCCTCTGCGCAGCATGCCGATTCTACGGGCCGCCTCACGGGAGAGGTCGATGACACGGTTTATGAAAAAGGGTCCCCGGTCGTTGATTCGCACTTGCACTTCCCGCCCGTCGTCGTTTCTACGCACCCGTACGATGGAACCAAAAGGCAAGGTGCGGTGCGCGGCAGTAAGGGCGTGCATGTCGTAGGTTTCGCCGTTCGCCGTTTTACGCCCGTGGTAGGGATTTCCATACCACGAGGCGATGCCGTGGGAACCCTTCCCTTCGGTGTCATAACTCCTTTGAGTGGGCAGAAAGCTGCATCCACTCAGGAGAAAGGAAATTGCGAGGCTGATGATAAGAGCCATCAGGGGGGGAGTACACGAGGGATTGGTCATTAAATTCATCGGGATACGTCTGGGGCGTAATTCGTAAAAAGACGAAGTAATTATATCAGTTTCATCCGGCGCTGCCATGGAAGCGTCTCTTTCGGACGGATTTTGCAAAATCAAACTTTCAGGCGGTTATCGTGGCCTCGTGCTAGTTTCTGTGCCTGGAGAATGCCTCACCAATGCTCACGCCTTTGTCGAGTTCCGCGATGATTCTTTCTTCGATTTCCGCCAGTTCATCCATCTTGTCGATGACTTCCTCGAGCCTTTCCACGGGGATGACGACAACGCCGTTTACGTCGCCAAGAATGATGTCTCCCTGCCTCACCGCGACGCCCCCGCAATTGATCGGCTCTCCCACACTGATGGGAACCGTATACCCGCCGCTGCCGTGAACCGATACCCCCCTGGCGAACACGGGAAAACCCGCATGGCGGTGTTCTTCAATGTCCCTTGCCCTGCCGTCCAGGACGACACCTGCGAGGTTCATCACCTTCGCCCGCGTGGTCATCATCCCGCCCCAGTTGGCCGTCGTGACTCCGGGCGGGATGCTGATGACGACGATGCTGCCCTCGGGCGCCGCGTCGATGTGGTGCACCTCGCGTTTGGGCAGCGGTCCGCCGCCGGCGGGAACCATTCGAACGGTATGGGCTTCCCCCACCATCCTGTAATCAGGGTCGGGAGACAACAGGATAATGTCGGGCATGTGGCCCCTGATCTTCAATTTGTCAAAAGCGTCTGCCGCCTGACAGGCTGAATAGCTCCTTAATCGATTTACCAAGTCATTACTCATGAAATTCTCCTGAATCCGTCGTGCCGGAAGAAATCGGTGTCAAATTGTAAAGGAAACGATACTCGTTTCGTGGCAAGTTTGGGACCTAAAAACGGAATTCCGTAAAGCGCACGCCATCAGGGTCGAGTTCCTCCAGGGCGTTCAGTTCTTCGGCGTTTGGCGCGGTAGTTTGCGCCACGACGCTCGGGTGTTCCAGTTCGAAGCCGGTATTCTCGATCACTTCATTCATCGAGTGGCCAGGGTGAACACTGGCAATTTCGAGCCCTGTGGGTTTTTTCTCGAACAAAGCGATAGGTGTCACCAAGTGGCTTAGACTGCCTGATTGGGTAGAGAAATCGACCCGGGGTACGAGAAATCGCCTGTCGTGCAAAGTTCGCCATATGACGGTGCGTTTCACCTGAGGCATGATGACGGCGCCTCCCCCTCCGCCGGGAAGCTTCACTTTCGGCTGGAACGGGTCGCCGATGTAGCTCATGTTGGCTCGCCCTTGTTTGTCGAGTTGGGCGGCCCCCAGGAAAGCCATGTCCACCCCGCCGCGAGCAAAAAGATCGTACATGTCCGGGTTGTAGAACATGGAAGCCGCGCCATGGCAGAGTTCAGGGTCGGCCGTGCTATTCGGCATGAAGCGCGGTTGAGGGTCCACCGAACCCGCGACTTCTATAAGCGAGCAATTGGGGGCATGTCGTTTCTTGGCCAAAAAGATCGCGACCATGGGAAGCGGGGAGTTGACGCCGTGGAACACCTTCTCGCCATCTTGGATGAGGCGCGAGAGTGTGACGGCCATCTGGTTTCCCGCGCGAATTACGTGCTTGGGCAACGAAGCCAGACGATTGCCCATCGCTATTTTGTCACCGCATCTTGTGTGTGTGTTTTGTCGGTGCTCGCAAGATATTCCCGAAGCCCGTCCGGGCTCTGAGTCAAGGTCATGTAACGTTTCATTTCGTCTTTGTCGACCCCATAGTATGGATGGCAACTGCAGGGAGACGCTCCGCCCGGCGTTTCCACAACAGCTTTGACGAGAAAGCCTGGAATGGTGGTTCTCTCCGGTTCCGCTGCGATCTCTTCGGGGTCTACGATTTTCTCGGTCGTGAGAATGACGCCATTTTGTGCCGCGCGCGTCATTTCAACGTCGAATTGCTGGTTGCCCAGGATTTGCGCGTTTCCATGCGGGTCAGATTTCTGGACGTGTATTAATGCCCAGTCCGGCTTGAGAGCGGGAATCGCATAGAGTTCCTCTTTCGTGTAGGGATCTTCCATCGTGAATATGCCGCTTTGTTCCGGAATGTCGCTCCCGTCGAAACCGCGAATGGGCTGGAATGGAACGCCGTAGGCTGCGGCCCGCAGCCCTGCCAGAACACTGGCTCAGGCGTGTTCGGTGAGGCCGGTCAAGCCCTTTTCAATCGCCTTCCGGTAGTGAGGCGCCAATCCGAATTCCGCCTCGAATGTGACGATGCCGCTGATGATTCTCTTCACGGCCCCTGCGGCGCAAAGGAGATCGGCGTCGTATCCGGGAGAGGGTTTGATGAGCATGAGATCCCGAAGGCCCGCGCGCGCAATTTCACGGATGAGGGCGGCGGGTGTTCTGTGCAAGAGGGTGCCGCCGGGACTTATTGCGTCTCCTCCTTCAATGAGAGAAGCGGCTTCTCGTAAGGACATTTGCTTGCTCATGGCAGCTTCCATCCACTCGTTTTGGGCGCATGATGTGGGTAACACAAATTATGGGGCATAGTTTAACAAATGTTGATGATATGTGCTTGCGCTCATACGTATAGCTGCTGAAAGAGGGATGATTTTAGCGTATTCGTTGACCGGTAGCCTTGAGGTGGCGTAAATATCTGTGAAAAGAGTATGTCTTTTTTTAGTAAGCTCACATTCAGACGAATCTATCTAAGGAGCATGGAATGCCACGGATTTCCTTGTTAGAGCCCGAGCAGGCGGAAGCATCCGCGAAACGCATCATGGAGAATCTGAAAAAACAATTCGGCATCGTGATTCCTCCGGTAAAGGCGCTGGCCCACAAACCGGATTTTTTGCGTTCTTTGCTGAGCCTGACCACGGTGGCGGACGGCCCGGGGGAGATCGACGTCGGCTTCAAGGAAATCTTGAACATTCGGGCGTCGGTGCTAAACGGGTGTCATTTTTGCACCAACATGCATTCCAACATGGCAAGGATGCACAAGGCAGGAGACGAGAAGACGAAAGCCGCGCAAGAGGGTTCTTCGAGTGACGTCTTCGATGAGAAGGAGAAGGCGGCGCTTCGCCTTTGCGAGGAGAGCACGCAGGGAGTGAGCATTTCGGATGAGACGTTTGAAGCGCTGAAGGCCCACTATTCAGAAGCGCAGATTGTGGAGCTTCTCGGAGCCATCGCGCTCATTAACTCCTGGAATCGACTCATTGTGGGCATGGGTTTTTAATATGAGGTTCTACTACTTCCAGGCTGGAGATGCTTGGAATAGATGATTTAGAGGCTTAATGCGGCCCTGCTGACCGTGAGTTCGGTTTCTCCGAGAAGCTCCGATGTCGTGAGTTTACCGCTCATCACCGCTATCAGTTCTTTTTCGAGCAAATTCTTCGCCTCATCGATTCGCATCGTTCCCTCCATGACGCCGCTGATGTCCACGTCGATGTTCTCGGCCATCGTCCGCGCGGTCCGGGGATTTCCGGTCACTTTGATGGTGGGAGAGATGGGATGGCCGATAGGATTGCCGATTCCGGTCGAGAAAATGATCGCCTGCGCCCCGCTGGCCGCCAGGGAGGAGATGTTCTCTACGCCCGCGCAGGGAGCGTCGGCGAAGATGGTGCCTTTCTTCGAGGGGCGTTCTCCTACGCCTACGACCTCGACGATGGGGTGGCTCCCTGCTTTTTTTATAGCCCCCAGACTTTTTTCCTCGATGGACGACAGACCTCCCCGGATGTTATCCGGCGCCGGATTCGATCCGATGAAGTCGACGCCGATGCTTTCGGCGTAATCGACGGCGCTATTTGCGGAATCGATGATTCTCCGCGCCGTTTTTTTGTCCGCAGCCCGACGAGCGAGGAGATGCTCGGCGCCCACGATTTCCAGCGTTTCGGAAAAAATAACCGAACCCCCCGCTTCCACGACCCTGTCTGCGACCATGCCCGTCACGGGGTTCGAGATGACGCCGCTGGTTGTATCTGATCCTCCGCATTCCGCCCCGATGGTGAGTTCACCCAATTCACAACGGACGCGCTTGGCGGATGCGAGATGGGCGGAAAGTTTCGTTGCGAGTTCCACGACATGCGAGGTGGTGCTGAGCGTGCCTCCAATCTCCTGGATGTTTACGGCTTCTATGGGCATCCAGGGAGATGTTCTCGCGGCTACTTCCGCGATGGCGCTGGCGCTCTTGGGTTCGAGGCTCACGATGATGGCAGCCCCGACGTTCGGGTGGGCGGCGGTGTGCCCCATGACCCGCCAGTGTTGCGCCTCGTCCTCGCCCATCAGGGCGCGTCCGAACGAGGTGTTGACGGGGGTGGCGTCTCGCACCAGTGAACCGATTCTTCGAACGATGGGGTTGGAATTGTCCATTCCGCTGACGATAGCGAGATGATTCCGCCCACCCGGAGGACCTTCAGGTCTTCTGTAGCCCCAGAAAGTGGGAGTTGCTTTTTTCCGGGCCATGCCTAGCCTCTTGTGCTCTTGATGTTATGGACGTGAACGTGACTGCCGACGGATATCTCTTGTGTGGCGGTGCCGATGACCTCGCCGTATTTGAGCACTTTTGCGTTCGAGCGGATCTTACGCAACGCAATTTTGTGTCCAAAAGGAACCGATTCTGATGCAGAGAGCGTGAGTATCTTTTCACCGCCTTCGATTTCCACGCTCTGCTCGGGGGAGACGTCCTCGAGCACAGTTGCCACGTTGTCTTTCGGGTGCATTACCAGCGCTCGGCTCATCGGTTGTTCTCCATGGCGGGTCTAATCGTCGCTTCCGACATTACCGGGGAGCCTCAACCGCAGCCGCTCGACGGGGCGGCCGTTTTTCAGGTGTTCCTCGATGACTTCGGGAACGTCCTCCACCTTTACGCCCGTATACCAGACGCCCTCGGGGTATACGACCAGAGTGGGGCCCATCGTGCACGGACCCAGACAAGTGGCTCCCGCCATAGCCGTATCCGCGGCGAGTTCATCATCCGAGCCAATCGCCTCCGTGATTGCTTGGGCGACCTCTATGCTGCCCTTGCTCTGGCAACAGCCCATCGGGTGAGTCGGCGGGCGTTGATTGATGCAGACGAAAACGTGTCTTTTGATGTGTTCCACAATTATCCTCTTTTCAAATTATGGTAGTCTCTTTTGGAATTTCTCAGAGCGAGGTTTTAGAATCTTCCTACATCATCCCTGAATGACTTTGCCAGAACAGGATGATACGCTCCGCTGACTAGAAGTCAAGGGATTCGCCTCTTTCGGATTAAAGGCACGTCGGATCGATCGTCTTGACCTGGAGTGAATCTGTTTCAATAATGTTCATAAAAATTTCAAACGACGTAAGCAATGCATTCTCTGAAGATAGAAAATCTATCGTCTACCGGATGAAGGGTGGACCCACCTGTCTTTTCCTGCCGGACTCCAACGCTCCCGCCGTGAGCGTACAAACATGGTTTCGCGTCGGTAGTCTTACGGAAACGGATCCTATCGAGGGCATCTCCCATTTCCTGGAGCATATGATATTCAAGGGTTCGGAAAACTTGGAAGTAGGAGAACTCGCCTCGCTGTCCGAGTCTTCCGGTGGAGATATCAACGCCTATACGACGAACGAGACCACCCATTACGATCTGATATCGATGCCGGACGAATTCGAAAAGTGCCTGGAAGGGCTTCTCGATGCGCTCTGGTGGCCACGACTCGACGAGAGCGAGGTCCGCCAGGAAAGACAGGTCATTCTCTCGGAATTCAGTCGCACTTATGAACAACCCGATCAGTTGCTCCAATATCACCTCTATCGTGAAGCCTACGGTCCCCGGCATCCTTACGCCCGCACAATTTTGGGCACACGGCAGACACTCAAGAACATAGGCGCGGCAGAGTTGAAGAGATATCACAAGCAATTCTATGCGCCTTCATCCGCAGTCCTGGTTATCGCCGGGGCCTTTGAAGTCCCACGAGTAAAATTCATTTTGAGAAAAAAACAAAAGAGTTTGCTCACCAAATGGCCAAAACCTCAGCGGAGGAAATTCCCGAAAGTTCCCCGGCCGACTCCTCTGAACGAAGGTCCGCGCATTGTCGTTCAACGCGGACGCTCGGGTACGGCGCACCTGGAACTCGCTTTTGAAATTCCTCCCCTCACGAATCGGGATGCTCCCGCGCTAGAAGTGCTTGGCATCGTTCTGGGAGCGGGCGAGAGTTCCCGATTGTATGAGCAACTTTGCATGAACACATCGCTGATGTTCGACGTTTCTACGGATGTCTATCTCACTGGCGGGCCGGGGTTATTTTTCCTGGGCGGATATACGGCGCCGGAAAATGTCGAGAAAGCCGCCGAGCAAATCCTCCAGGTGGCGAAACAAATTTACGAGGATAGGCCACCCACACCCAATGAGTTGAATAAAGTGCGTATGACTTATCTGACAGGCCTTGAGTTTCGGCGCGAGAGCATGACCGGCCGCGCTCGTGTGGCGGGTTATTCCGAGCTGATTACTGGAGACATGAATTATCATCTGAATTACACGAAAATGGTTATGGAGGTGGATGCGGATGACGTCTCGGATGTGGCGAGGCGTTATTTGACGCCGTCACGATTGACCGCGGGCGTATTCTTCCCCAAGGGAGAAGCGCCGCGAATCGGTGCACGAAGAATTCGCAAAGCGATATGGAACGGATTCGAAAACAGTCTTGAGCAAAAACTAAGCGCTGCAAGTCGAAGTCAGAGAGCTGGGGATAAATCAACCGTATCCGGTCGTACTCGTTCTGCTTCACAAAAAAGAAGCCACCTCAAAGATACAAGACGCTCGAGAGGCAAAAACACACCAATAGAGACAAAACTTCCGAGAGGCGGACGCTTGGTTATGCTCCCGGATAGTGGTCCGCGCGTTTTCTCTTTGCGAGTCGTGTTTCCGGGAGGGCAAAGAAATGAATCGGCCCGTCAGGCTGGACTGCACGCTCTGATGATGTCCGTCGCTCCAATGGCTACGGAGAAATGTCCCTCGCTCACCCACACCAAAGAAGTGGAGGGTTTGGGCGCCAGCATCGATGGGTTTTCCGGGAGAAATACGTTTGGATTTACTGCCTCCGGTCTCAGTGCGGTTTTGCCCGAGGTAATGGGAAAATTCGTGGAGGTCATGACTGCGCCGGCTTTTGATGAAGATGATGTTGAATTCTCTCGTGCGGAGCTTAATGCGGAGCGCGATAGCGAACTCGACGACTTGGGGCAATGGTGCCGCTTCAAGGGCTATCAACTCTTGTACGGCAAACACCCGTTGGGTCGCCATCCACTCGGGACGTCCAAGGCGATGGCCGCATTCAGCCGAAATGTCTTGAGGCGGGAATGGCGTAAAAGGGCTACGCCTGCGAATCTAGTAATCGCGGCAGCCGGTAATTTCGACGCCAAATATTTGGAACAACAACTCCCGAAAATGCTAAAGACTTGGGCTGAAAGCGCACCTGTGGATACGCCCGTCCTTCATCCCGCCTCGCCGAGAACTCCCTCGAGAAGGCGATTCCGTTCCTACACGCTCGATGAAGCCTCGCAAAGCCATATTCATATGATGTTTATGGGAACAACATTTCATGATCCGGCCAGACATGCGCTTGCCATTATAACAGCGGCCTTGGGGAGTCAGGGGGGAGGACTGTTTCTGGAACTGAGAGAAAAGCGTGGCCTTGCCTACGATGTGAGCGTTTCATCTCACGAGTCTCTGGACCCAGGGCCGATTTCGATTTATGCGGCCACGCCTGCGGGCAAGGAAGAGCTCGTTATTGACCTAATGAGGAAAGAAATTACTCGCGTGAGCACCGAAGGTCTTGGCGA
Organism: bacterium; assembly: GCA_965213625.1. Lineage (GTDB taxonomy): Bacteria > UBA8248 > UBA8248 > UBA8248 > UBA8248 > Bin107. The sequence continues at coordinate 3,341,436 of CBDBZU010000004.1, read as the reverse complement.
GGAGGAATTCAATAGGGCGAAGGCTTACCTTGTTGGTGGATTGTCTCGCGCGCATCAGCGGGCCTTTGCGCGATCGGCCGACTTGGCGGGTAGATTTGTCCATGGCTTGGGCTGGGAGACGCTTGATGACACCAAGCGACAGATTGAACATATAGACTTAAGCGCAGTAAGGGAAGCCGCGCATCATTTTATGAATCCGAGTAAAGAATGCCTGGTGACTGTGTCGGGCAATACTTTGAACTAGCCTGACTCTCTAGCGATTGGATTGTTGCATCTCGAACAAATCTTCTTGTAGTTTTCTCAATCTGCGCCGTAATTGCGTCATTTCTTCGATGATGTTTTCTTCTCTTTGGTATGTAAGCACCACTCGCTCCAATTCTTTCAGTTCAGCAGCCAGTCTGCGCCTTTCCGCAGAATTTTTTGAACGGATTCGCTCTCGTTCGATATCTTGAATGCGTTGACGCAATTCTTCGAGAGTCATTTTTGTACGTGGCGGCAAAGGCATTTCTTTCGGGGTTTCATCTCGCGTGATTGTTCTGGCTGTTTGCCGGGCTTGTCCGGACCTAAGGTTTTCCTCTACTGGAGTAGTAGTTTTGGAAGGAAACCAATCATCCGTGCGGGGCGTTTCGGCGGGACGGAGAGCAGGGTTTCTGCTGTTTATATCGTCTGTGGATTGTGTTTCTTCTTTGTCATCTTGTCCGTATGCATGGTCTCGCTGATATTTCCCGATGGAGATCAGCGTGTTCGTAACGGCTTTTTGAGTATTGAAGTATGCTGATTGAGCCGTGGTTTTCGTTTTTTCCCAAAGGTCTTTTGACGAAAAGTTGCCTCCGGCACAACCACCAACCAGAATACTCAGCAAGATGGCAGATGCAAAAAGAATTTTCTGTTCAGCGTACAAATTAGTTTGCGATTTGTTCATATTCTTGCGTTTCATCTTGCTTGTCTATGCTCGATAGGCGGGAGGCTGCCTCTTCTACAAGTGGCACAAGGCTTTCAGGTTCTATGCCGCTCACGGCGATGCCGTCAAACCGGCGGCACAAGTTGGCCAGACGGATGTCATCTGTCTGGTCCATTTTGTTGAATACACGAATGAGAGGCGTATCTTTCAATCCTATCTCACCCAGAATTTTCTCTACGGCAAAGAGGTTGTCCTCACAATGCGGAGATGAGGCGTCGATTACGTGAAGGAGGAGATCCGCCTCACCCAGTTCCTCTAATGTCGAGCGGAACGCTCCTATCAACTCCTGGGGGAGGTCGTGAATGAACCCGACGGTATCCGTGATGATGACTTCCTGCTCGCGGGGAAGCCTGAGTCTTCGGCTCGATGTGTCCAAGGTGGCGAATAGGCGATTCTCGGCAATTACCTCGCTATTCGTTAAGGCGTTCAGCAGTGTCGATTTACCCGCATTGGTATAACCCACTAGAGATAGAACCGGTACTTCACGACGCTGGCGGAGTTGCCTGCCTTGAGAGCGTTTTTTTTGTAGATTTTCGAGTTCTTTCTCAACCCTGCGAATGCGATCGAACGCGCGGCGGCGGTGAATTTCTAGCTTCGTTTCGCCCGGTCCCCTGCCGCCGATACCACCGGTGAGCCTGCTCAGGGCCGTGTGTTGAGAGGAGATGCGGGGTAGGGTATATCGCAATAAAGCCAGTTCCACCTGGAGTTTTCCGACACGGCTCTTTGCTCTTTGGGCGAAAATGTCGAGAATGATTTGCGTCCGGTCGAGGATTTTCAGATCGGTGAATTCCGATAAATTCTTGATTTGTGATGGCGTCAACTCGTTGGAGAAGAACAGCACCTCGGCCCCTACCTGCATCGAGTTCATGAGGACCTCTGCCAGCCGGCCCCTACCTATGACGAAGCGAGGATCCGGCTTTTTGCGTCGCTGGAGGATTTGTCCGCATGGGATGAAACCGGCCTCGCGCGTGAGGAGGGCCAATTCCTCGAACTCGGTCTCGGGAGAGCGGTTCGATTTCTGCCCCGTATCGAGATGCACCAGCAAGGCGCGCTCTCCCTCTTCGAGCTCAATTGATGATTTTTGCAGTCGTGCAAATTCATTTTCCAGAGAATTTATGAGGACCTCGATATCGACCTGGGTCGATTCAAGGTTTGGGAACGACTGGATTTCCCATGGAGCGCGATTCTCCGCGAAGGTCGAGTGGCCGTTGGCTTGTCCACTCAAATCAGGAGGCCGGGGTGTAATGTGGGCGAAATGGAAACGGCCCGCTATCCCGCCTTCCACGACTTCTATGACTCCCATGGCGTCGAGGCGCAAGAGGGCCATATCCGTCAAATCTTCTTGGGACAACGAGGAGGCTTTCAAGTGGGTGTGCACGCACCGAAGGCCTCTGAGTCTGGCCATCCCGGCGCGTGCGCGGCCCAGGTCCGGAATTTCAATTCCCCGCGCATCTCCGATGATCACGTAGCGCACGATTCCGAGTCTATCTATGAGCAGCCCAATCTGACGCGAGATCTCATGAGATAGAAATGCCAGTTCGCGGCCAAGTTCTAAATGAATGAATTGACTGGATGGAATTTTGCGGCGGTAAAGCCTTTCCAAAACTTTCATTTGCTTAGGCTTCAGCCCGGTGAGGCGACCATGAAGTCTAGCGATGGTAAGGCACTCCCCAAATCAAACGAGCGAAAAATATAAGTGTTACCGCCAGTAAATGCCCCCTGCATGAACAACAATCTACAACCAAGATATGCTAAGTTTGCCCGTAACACAATATGATTGACACTCCCTAAGGTGTTCAATAGACTCTACGCCTTTTGGACACCGTGTTTACTAGCTTGACGATGTGAGGATCAGCCATGGTGAACGAGCGTGATCCGAGACTTCTTCGCGTCGAAGACATGGTGCGTCGGCTTTTGAGGCATAAGGCCGACGCCAATCTTTCCAATGCACTGGAAAAAATGCACGCGGCCGAAGTAGCACAGATTTTTCAGCATTTTCTACCCGAAGAACGTCAAGAAGCGTTTTCCCTCGTCCGAAACAGGGAGCACCGCGCCTCCATTCTGACGGAATCGGATTCCCACATCGTACGAGAACTCCTGGAACCGGTGTCGAACGAAGATGTCGTCCCACTGATCAAGGAATTGGACAGCGACGACGCCAGATACATTCTGGAGACCCTGCCAGAGGATCGTTCCCAGGAAATTGTCGCGCTCCTCGATGCACCGGAAACGGAAGCTATGCAGGACATGATGGCGTATTTGCCGGAAACTGCAGGCGCCATCATGACGGATTCATATGTGGCTCTTCCTGAAGAACTCACGGTTGATGAAGCTATATCCCAAGTGCGAAAAGCCAGCGAGGTGGACTATATTTTCTATGTCTACGTCATCGACACGAATGGTTGCCTGAGAGGGGTGATTACTCTGCGGCAACTCTTGCTGGCGGGCCCGTCCAAGTCCCTGTCTGAAATTATGATTACCAATGTCTGGAGCGAGAGCGTGCATGCCGACCAGGAGCACGTCGCACGCGTCGTCTCACGCTACAACATTTTGGCCATCCCTGTCGTGGATGACGACAACGTCCTGGTCGGAATTATCACGGTGGATGATGTGCTCGACGTCATCAGGGAGGAAGCGACCGAAGACATCTTGAAGATGGCGGGGACGCACTCCTATCAGGACGAGGTAACGGCGCTTTCCGCAAGGCGCCTTGCGTGGATTCGTTTGCCCTGGCTGTTTTTCAGTTGGTTGGGCGGTATTCTCGCTGCTCAACTTATCCATCAGTATTCAGACCAATTGAGCAAGATTGTGGCTCTCGCAGCGTTCATGCCGGTAATTATCGGTATGGCGGGTAACGTCGGCACCCAAAGCGCTACTATCGTCGTGCGTGGTTTGGCGACTGGACGCATCGATCCCAAATCATGGCTTCGCGTCATCTCGAAGGAGGTGACCGTCGGGTCGCTTCTTGGCGTTTGTTATGGCTTGTTGTTGGGATTGTTAGCAACGTATCAGTTCTCTTCTGTCGCTTGGCTGGGTTTTGTTGTGGGACTCGCGATTTGTGTAGTAATGATGTTTTCCGCTCTTCTGGCATCGTTTTTGCCACTCGTGCTTCATCGATTTCGTGTGGATCCTGCCGTGGCGACGGGGCCTTTTGTGACGACTGGAGTCGATGTCCTGGGGCTTTTGATTTACTTTAACATCGCCCGTTGGTTTCTTTTTTCATAACCGCTCATAGGTTTATCCGGTTTGGCTCTATCCATTGATTTTCGTGTAAGGTATGCCGAAACTGACCAGATGGGTGTGGTGCATCACACGGTCTATTTTGTATGGTTCGAGCAGCTTAGAACGGAGTATTTTCGCAAGATCGGATTTCCCTACGGGCAACTCGAAAAAGAGGGCGTTTTCTTTCCCGTGGTGGAGAGCCATTGCCGCTACAAGGAAGGCGCTCGGTATGATGGCCAGGTGAAGGTCACCGGCTGGTTCAGAGAGCCTGAAGGCGTGCGGGTACGTATTGATTATTTGGTGGAGCAGGAGGGGCGGGTTCTGGTGGAAGGCTATACGCTTCATGCGAGAACCGATGCGCTTGGAAAGCCAAGACGCATTCCGCCTGAAATCCTAGAGAAGATAAGAGGAGAGGCCGCGCCCATCTCGGAGGGACCGCACCTTTAGAGCAGCGCGAACATTTTGAAGCAGGCGGAACGCCTGCATTGGAATTCAAGAAACATATACCGAAAAATTGAGGAATTTCATGCTCGGCGAATATAGTCCATCCAGTTATGAGGGGAAATGGCAGAATCTGTGGGCGGAGGAGAAGATATTCGAGACCTCCGATCACCCAGGTGATAAGCCTACTTACTATTCCCTGATGATGTTTCCTTACCCATCGGGCGACCTACACATGGGCCACGCCTGCAACTACACGATGGGCGACGCCATCAGCCGCTACCGGAAGATGCGCGGCTTTGAGGTCTTGCACCCGATGGGCTGGGATGCCCTGGGGCTGCCCGCGGAGAACGCCGCCATCAATGCCGGCGCGCATCCCGCCGCGTGGACGAAAAAAAATATCGACAACATGAGACGCCAGCTTCGAATGGCGGGTCTCGCTTATGACTGGCCGCGCGAGATTTCCACCGCGCATCCGGGCTATTACAAATGGACACAGTGGATTTTCCTCCAGATGCTAGAAAATGGCCTGGCGTATAAGCGCGAGGCCCTCGTCAACTGGGATCCGGTGGATGGGACCGTTCTTGCGAACGAGCAGATTCACGACGGCATCGCCTGGCGCAGCGGCGCCAAGGTGGAAAAACGCTGGCTCAGCCAGTGGTTCCTGAAGATTACCGATTATGCGCAGCGCCTGCTGGACGATCTCGATGGTCTGGTCGGCTGGCCCGAGCACGTAAAGCAGCAACAAAGAAACTGGCTGGGGCGCAGCGAAGGTGCTCGGATTGATTTCAGACTCGAAACGACCGGCGAGACGCTCTCGGTTTTCACCACCAGGCCGGATACGGTCTATGGCGTCACCTTCATGGTCTGCGCGCCAGAGCACCCTCTAATCGATCAGTTACTGGAAGGGAATGCCCGCGCGGATTCCATACGTGAGGCCGTGGAAGCCATGCAGACCCAAAGCGCCGCGGAACGCATGAGCGAAGAGAGTGAAAAGACGGGCGTCGATACGGGTCATTTCATTATCAACCCCGTCAATGGAGACCGCGTACCCTTGCTCGTGGCCGATTACGCTTTGATGGAATATGGCACGGGCATCGTGATGGGCGTGCCCGCGCACGACCAGCGCGATTTCGTTTTTGCGAGAAAATACGGGATCCCGGTCAAGGTGGTCATCCAGCATCCTGAAGGGGGACTCAATGGCGACACGATGGAGGAGGCATACATCGAAGACGGCGTCATGGAAAACTCCGGCCCATTCGACGGGCAGCCGAACCGCGAAGCGTATCCGAAGATGATCGATTATTTCGCGGAAAAGGGTTTCGGGGACAAGACAATCAACTGGCGCCTCAGAGACTGGCTCATTTCTCGCCAGCGTTACTGGGGTGTGCCGATACCAGTTATCTATGAAGAAGACGGCAGCATCACCCCTGTGCCGGACGATCATCTGCCCGTCATGCACCCGCGTGACGTCGAGTTCACGGGCCGAGGGGGAAATCCCCTGGCCCAGAGCGAGGATTTCGTGAACGTCATCAGCCCGAAAACAGGAAGGCCCGCCCGGCGGGAGACGGACACTATGGACACTTTTGTGGACTCATCCTGGTATTACCTGCGGTACGTCAGCCCGCGCGACGATAGCGCCGTGTTCCAGTCGGAAATCGTGAACCACTGGCTACCGGTGACACAGTACATCGGGGGCGCGGAACATGCCGTAATGCACCTGCTGTACTCGCGGTTTTTCACAAAAGTGCTCTACGATCTGGGGCTTGTTTCTTTCGAGGAGCCCTTTGAGAATCTGTTCACCCAGGGAATGGTTTGCAGGATGGCCTACTATTTGGCAGATGCGCGCGGCCGTGTTTGGGTACCCTATCAGGACGTGGACGAGGAATCTCTTGTCGTTACGGCAGACGGCCCGAGTGGCAGCGGCTACGAAGCCGGGCAGAAGGTGCTCCCCGAGATGGCCTCGATGAGCAAGTCGAAGATGAACGGAGTCTCGATTGAAGAATGCACGGGAAAATACGGGGCCGATGCGGGCCGCCTGTATACGCTGTTCATCGGTCCTCCCGAGCGCTCGAAGGAATGGCGCGATGATGGATTGATAGGCGTGCACAGGTTCCTGCAAAGGCTTTGGGTTACGTTCACGGAGCGGCTCGAAGCCTGGAGGGAGACAGATGCCTATTCCGGAGACGGGAGCGGGTTGACCGCATCCGGGAGAAAGCTCAGGCGCGACGCCCACGCCACATTGAAGGCGGTGACGGAAGTTTATGAGCACTCCTTCTCCTTTAACACGGCGGTGGCGCGCATCATGGAACTGGCCACGTCGCTTCGCTCGGAGGCCGAGGCGGACAATGCGGTGCAGCGCGAGGCGGCCGAGATTCTGCTTCGCTGTATGGCGCCCATGGCGCCTCACGTGGCAGAGGAACTCTGGCAGGTTCTTAGCGGAAGTGGGGGAGAGGTCAGTATCTTCCGGGTGGCGTGGCCCCAAGTGGATGAATCGGCCATTGCCGCCGAGGAGAAAGAATTCGCCGTGCAAGTGAACGGAAAGACGAGGCGCACGTTCATGGCGCTGCCGGATGCGCCCGAGGAGGAACTGAAGAAAAAAGCGGAAGCCGTCACGGCTAGTTACATCGGTGATAAAGAGATCGTGAAGCACATTGTCGTGCCGGGACGCCTGGTGAATCTGATTGTGAAGTGAAGGAGGACTCCGGTATCATTTTGGAGCGATAAATCGGGAATGATTCATAACGTCATGAATTTTCGAGAGGAGATGGAAAATGGCCGAGCGCCCGACCGAAATGGATGAATTTTTACAGGAACCCCACATGGCGAGAATCGCTACCACGAATGCGGATGGTTCCCCGCACGTAATTCCGCTTTTGTATCTGTTCAATCCCGAGGATGCCAGTTTTTTCATCAGCACGGGTGAGGATTCCGTTTCGGCAAGGAATTTAAGGAGAAACCCGGCGTTTTCCATCTGCATCGACGATGATGAAGCTCCTTTCCGCGCTGTTGTCGTGGAGGGGGAGGCGCAGGTCTCCGAGGTGATGGGTAAGGACCACGAGGGGCTGAAAAGCGTGGTGGATCACTTTTTTGGGCCGGAGATGTGGGCGAATTACGTAAATACGCCCATCGCGCAGAAAATACGTGTGCGAATCACCATGGTTCCCAAGAAATGGAAATGGTGGGATTACCGCAGAATGTTAATGGGTTCGGTGACGGTAGACTGAGTTTGCCGATGGATGGAAAGCCCCGGAGAGGAATCTCCGGGGCTTTTTTCTTTTCTATTTCTTTCTCGCCATTTGAATCATACGGGCAAGCTGAGCCGAACTGAGCGCGCCCGGGAAGAGTTGTTCTCCCACTACGAAGGCTGGTGTGCCGCGTATGCCTAGCGAGCGCGCCAGAGCGCGGGTTTTGGCTATCTGGGCCTGGATGCCTGGCGCTTGCATGTCCTTTTTCAGGCGAGCCGTGTCTATGCCCACGGTGTCGGCGATTTTCATGATACTCGCTTCATCATAAGAAATTTTAGCCTTCATGAGAGCCTTGTGAAAAGTATGATATTTGCCCTGTGCGCGTGAGGCGAGAGCCGCCCGGGCCGCCAATATGGAATTCGGGCCTAGTACGGGGAACTCCTTGTAGACGATACGGATGTTCTTGTCTTTTGCGAGTGCTTCATTTACGACAGGGGCCACTCGCTTGCAAAACCCGCATCGATAATCGAAAAATTCCACAATTGTCACATCTCCGTTGGGGTTCCCGCCAACGGGGTCATCGGGGTCCTCATAGATTTGTTTCCTGTTTCTCAGGATAGAGGTTTGGGCCGCAGCCAGGCGCTTTGCTTCTCGCTTTGTTCTTAAAGCCCTGATGGCCTCCTCAAGTACTTCAGGGTTTTCAATGAGATATTCTCTGATGATTTTTTCAATTTGCTTTTTGTCGAAATTTTGCGCCAAGAGGGTGGGAGCAGGCGCTGCTTTCGACCTGGTTTCTTTTGATGAGATTGTGTTTGCGGCGGGTTTCACTTTTTCACTATTCGCGGATGGGAGCAGATATATGCCGGAGAAGAGTATGGTGGCGGCAAGAAAAATTGCGATGATACCCGGTTTATTCGACATTCGAATGCCCTTTCATTGGGGTATGAAGCGGCTTATCTGCAAACTGGACAGGCACACGCCAACCGTGCCCGCGCATGTTATGATGCCGCACCATTTTAGGCAAACGAATTTTTCTGCACTGCATTCGTTCTTGGAGGGATAGGAATGGGTTGTAATGTTGCACGACTTGGTCACATGGGAATCCACGTGAGTGACGTTGAACGCTCCATCAAGTTCTATCGTGAGGTGGTGGGATTGAAGCTGACGGGGAAATGGGGTCCTCCGGATTTCTTCCGTCCGATCTGTTTCATGCGTTGCGCGGAGAAGCATCACACTCTGGTCTTGTTCGAGTTGCCCGAAGACGCCGTGAAAGCCGGGTTGACGATGACCGACTCCGAACATCGAACGGATGTCGGATTACACCATATCGCTTTTGAGGTTGATGACCGAGAAAATTGGCTTCTTGCTCAGGAACACGTGAAATCCTGTGGTGTGGAGTTTGTCTCGGGTCCCTATGTTCATGCGCATGAGGGTTTGGATGAGAACGGATTCATCGGCGGAAGCGGAAGCCATGCATTCTACTTTTTAGACCCTGACGGCAATCGGATAGAAATTTATTGCTGGATGATGCATGTCACCAAGCCGAGCGTTTCCGCTCCCAACCCCGATCTTTAGAGACAGAAAGGTTTTTTCGCACATGAGTCTAGATAAAGAGCGCATCGTCAACGCGGACGCACTACGCGATTTGATGGAGCGCATACTGGCGGCCGTGGGTTGTTCGCACGAGCAATCGATGTCGACGGCCGACGTATTGATAGAAGCCGATCTCAGGGGTTATTCCACCCACGGCCTCATTCGCCTACCGAACATGATCCGAAGAATCCAGAGCGGGATGATTAACGCAAATGCCAGACCTCATGTCGTGCACGAGCGGGAGGGGTCCGCGTTGGTGGAAGGCGATCGCGCCATGGGACCCGTGGGCGCAACCTATGGTGCAACCCTCGCGGCCAGGAAAGCGGAAAAGGCGGGATCTTGCACCGTTGGCGTCGTGAATAGCGATCACATCTGCATGACGGGATATTATGCGGAGCGTATCGCCCGTGCAGGTTGCGTGGGAATCGTTACAGGCGTCACGCAGCCGCTTGTTCATCCATATGGGGGTGTGGAGCGCCTCATGGGCACGAACCCTTTTTCAATAGCCGTTCCAAAGGGCGGGGACGAACCCGTACTCCTCGACTTTGCGACGAGCGCCATTCCTTATGGGATGATCTTGAAAGCGAGTGTCACGGGAGAGCCGATTCCGGAAGGCGTGGCGGTGGGGCCGGATGGCGAGCCGACGACGGACGCGAAAACGGCTGCTGCGGGTGCGGTTGCCCCTTTCGGGGAGCACAAGGGTTACGGCCTTTGTTTGTTGATCGGTCTTCTGGCGGGACCTTTGCTTGGGGCCAAGGTCGGTAAGCCTCTCAGTCAATCGGTACATGAGGGGCATTACGACAAGGGGGATTTGTTCATCGCCATCGATCCATCCGCATTTGGGGATCCGAAGGTGTTCAGGGAGATGGTTGATTACCATGTCGCCGAGGTCAAAAACACGCGCAGAGCCCCTGGCGTGGAGGAGATTCGCGTGCCCGGGGAGCGCAGCTTCAGGGAAAAGGAAAGAAGGCTGCGGGAAGGAATCCCGGTGGATGATGGCGTTTGGAAGCAGGTGGCGGAAATCTCGGGCGAACTAAAAGTGGCCATGCCCGTTTGATAACGCTGGCGGGGGCTTGGAATTTCACGTCTCCGGGCAGGGGGGCGGGATTTCGTTATGAATGATTTTTTTGCTGGTGTCGTTTGCTGGGTGGAAAAGGGAAATCACAAGTTCATCGATGTCTTGAGATGCTTGGACGAGCAAGGGTGGCGCGCGCCCACTTTTTGCCCAGGTTGGTGTGTGGCAGATGTAGTGGCGCATATGACGTTGGGCGCGCGTTTTTATGCGCACGTCATCCCCGCTGGCGCCGCAGGGTGTCTGGAGATGCCTTTCGGCGCGGTGGATTTGAAATCGTTCTGGTCGTATCGAAAAAAGGTGGGGGATGAACTCGTTGCGCTATCGGGCGAAGAGCGCATAGACGCTTTCACCGAAGCCGTATGTCGGCTGCAGGAAGTCTTTGAGGGGGTTCGATCCGATGATCTGGACAAACAAGCCTGGCACTGGCTCGCCCCATGCCCGATTCGTACGTTTCCCGGGCAAAGGCTCTATGAACTGATTCTCCACGACTGGGACATTCGAAATCAGCCCGATGGCGATTTGCATGCTTCGTCTCTGCCCGTGGCGGTGGATTGTCTCCTCGATCGTTTCCCCATCTTCTTCGGTGCGCGGGGGGATAAGGATATCAACGGAACAATCTGCTTTGAAACAAACGAACCCGAGCGCAAATGGGCGCTGCGCATCGAAAAAGGCAAGCCCGAAATCGTGTTTTCCGATCATGGCGATTGCGACGCGCGTGTCGTATGTGGCGGTAGCGACCTTGTACTACTTACCACAGGCCGTGCGAGTCTGGAGGTTAAGGAAAGAGCGGCTCGCCTCCGCATCGAGGGCGACAGGGTGAAGGCTACCAGAGTGCTTGAGGTATTGAGCCGGCCCTTTTGATTCCGCTATGCTGAGGAAGCCCTTCGGGGCGTTTCATAGACGAACAGGCACATGAAGATGCAAAAAAACAGGCCGACCGCTATCCCTACAAAGGGAATCATATAGCTTCCCGTATAGTCGAACATAAAACCCGCTAGCGGTGGGCCGATGAATCCCCCCAAGCCAAAGAAAATTTCGAGCAGTCCGATAGTGGCCCCGAACGATGGGCCTCTGAACGCATCTGCAGACATGGAGGAGTGGCACACGCTCATGCCGCCGAGGCCCATTCCGTAAACGAATATGAATATCCAGCCCATCAGAATTTTATATGATATATGGGGAATGGACAGTAGAATTGCGATTCCGCAGACTGTGATGAAGGCAGAGAGGGCCTGGGCGCGCGGCCTGCCGATAGAATCGCTCAGCCAGCCCACGGAAAACGTGCCCAGCATCCGTATAGCGCCCAGCATCCCGAAAAAGAAAGCCGCCAGAGCCGTGCTGTATTCGGCGTCGACCAGAAACAACTGGAGTTGGCTCAATATCGAGTTATTGTTCAAGCCGATGAAGAAGACGACGATGAGGAGCGTCCAGAAGTTCCTCTCCCGATAGACTTGGCGAAACACCTGGAGCAAAGGCGTGCTGGGTGATTTTTTGCCTGGTTTCGGGGATGAACGTACAGAAGATTCGGATGCCCCGTCGATGTATTGACCCACTTCCTCGGGCCCTTTTCTGAGTAGTAGCGCTGTGAGGGGGACGACGATAAACAAGACTGCCAGGCCGAAAATCAGATAGGTAAGGCGCCAGCCCTGTGTGGCGATGAGCCGTTCGATGAGCGGGATGAATAGCAGGATTCCCGTTCCACTGCCCGAGAGTGCCAGTCCTGTGGCGAGGCCCCGCTTTCTCTGAAACCACTGCGGCATGATAGCGCTGTGCAGCGCGAAACCGCTGAGCGCCATGCCGATCCCCACGAACAGACAGGGGACAAGGTAGACGTGCCAGAGTTCACTGATGAAATACGCGAGGGTGAAGCCCGTGCCGACGAACACAGAACCCCAAGGCATAATGGCGCGCGCGCCTTTTTTGTCGAACAAGTTGCCCATGATGGGACTGCAAACCGCGTAGCTGCCCAACATCAGGGCATATGCCCCGCCCAGAGCGCCGCGCCCCCAGCCGAACTCCTGAATCAGAGGAACTTGAAAGATGGAAAAGGAAAAACGCGCCGTTTGATGAAACGCCATGGCGGTGAAGGAAGTGCCGACAATAACCCATCCGTAATATATCCAGGGTCGCGCGTTTTTTCTTTTTCTCATTCGTTAGGCCTTATCTCTCTGTGCTGTAGACGAACTGACAGACGAAGAGCGCGACCGTTTGGAATATGACCACGATGCAGAATGGCAGAACATAGCTTCCCGTATAGTCGAACATGAAGCCCGCCATCGGGGGGCCGATGAATCCCCCGAGTCCAAAAGAGATTTCCAGTAACCCGATGATGACAGCGAACGAGCGTCCGCCGTAGGCGTCCGCGGTCATGGCCGCATAGCATGCCGACATGCCGCCGACGCCGAAGCCGTAGATGACGGCGAACATAAAAGCGAAAACGATGCCGTTGTTCATATGTGGTACGAGAAGCAAGATGAGGACGCCGAGTCCCGAAAGGAAAAGGGCGATGGCCTGGGCCCTTTTGCGCGGCATGCGATCGCTTGCCCAACCCAGGACTACGCTGCCCAAAATACGGATAGCGCCAGTGAGCCCGAAAACGAAAGCGCCGAATGCGGTGCTGAATTTCGCGTCGACGAGGAAAATCTGGAGCTGGCTCCAGATGGAGTTGTTGTTCAGGCCTATGACGAAAACGAGGATCGTCAATGCCCAGAAATTTTTCTCCCCTCTTATGCGCCGGAATACTTCTCCCACATTTTGCGATTGGGAGGCAGGAGGTTTCGGAAACCCGGCGGCTTCTTCGTCTGACGCGCCATCGATATTCTGACCTACGTCGGCGGGAGCGTTTCTGAGTAGGAGTAGTTTGAGCGGCAGGATGATGAAGAGTATCGAGGCGCCGAAAATCAGGTAAGCGTAGCGCCAGCCGAAGACGGCGATGAGTCTCTCGATGGTGGGCATCAAGATGAAAGAGCCGATGCCGATGCCCGAGATGGCGATGCCCGCCGCCAGACCCCGGTTTCTGAAAAACCATCGCGGCAGGAGCGCACTGTGCGTCACGAAGCCACTCATCGAAAGCCCCAGGCCGATGAAAACACCAATAAAAAGATAAACATGCCAAAGAGATGAGATGAAAAAGCCCAGCATGAGTCCCAAGGCAATCGAGACCGAACCCCATGGAATCAGGGCCCTGGGGCCTTTCCTTTCGAGGATGGAGCCCGCCTTGGGATTACAGATGGCGTAGAGGCTCATGCTCAGGGCGAATGCGCCGCCGAGAGCGCCCCGGCTCCAGCCGAATTCCTGAATGAGGGGAACCTGAAACAGGGAAAACGAGAAACTTGCCGACATGTGGAAGGCCATTGTGATGAACGATACGCCGACGATCACCCATCCGTAATATAAACCACTTGTTCGCCCGGATCTGGCAGGATAACCGGAAAGTGGAGTGAAACCGCCGGATTTGCTCACAAAGTTGCCTTTCTATTCGTTTTTTTCATTCGCATGGGTATAATGGCGCCACTCTAATGGGTTTTTGTTCATTCAGGAAGCGCCGCGAGGGTTTTGAAGTGGATAGCGCCGGATTCATTCAGAAAATAACCGATGTGGTGGGGGAGGAATTCATCCATACGGATCCGGTGGCGCTCAGGACGTATGACTGCGACGGCCTCACGATTTACAAGGGCATTCCATCAGCCGTCGTATTGCCCGAGAGCACCGAAGAAGTCAGCCAGATCGTGAAAACCTGCCGCGATTACCGCGTGCCCCTGATCGCCAGAGGTGCGGGCACAGGTCTCTCAGGAGGCGCGACGCCCCTGCCGGGTGGCGTGCTTATCGTCTTTACGCGGATGAACAAGATTCTGGAACTCGACTACGAGAACCGCCTCGCGCGCGTGCAGCCGGGGGTTGTGAACCTCCACCTCTCCCGCGAGACGCTGCCGCATGGTTTTCATTACGCGCCTGATCCTTCCAGTCAGGCGGCCTGCACCATCGGTGGCAACGCGGCGGAAAACTCAGGGGGCGCGCATTGCCTGAAATACGGTATGACGACAAACCACATCATGGAGATGACCGTCGTTTTGTCTACGGGCGAGGTGGCGCATCTGGGCGCGGACGGGGAGGATACGCCGGGTCTGGACCTGCGCGGGTTCTTCATTGGTTCCGAGGGTACGTTCGCCGTCATCACGGAACTCACCGTGCGACTTACGCCGAATCCCGAGAGCGTGCGCACAATGCTCGCTTGTTTCACGCAGGTAGGGGATGCCTGCCGGACGGTGAGCGACGTCATTGCGGCAGGGGCGGTGCCCGCCGCGATGGAGTTGATGGATCGCTACACTATCGAGGCGGTCGAGACGGTGGTGCAGGCTGGCTATCCCAAGGACGCCGAGGCCGTCTTGCTAATCGAACTCGACGGTCTGCCGTCTTCCATCAAACCGCTCGAAACCTTAATTCGAGATGTCAGTGAGAAGAACAATTGCTCCTCGTTCCGGATCGCGGAGACAGAAGAGGAGCGCGAGGGCCTGTGGATGGGCCGGAAAAAAGCGTTCGGAGCATTCGGGGTTATCGCGCCTGCCTACTATTGCCTGGATGGCACGGTTCCCCGCTCGAAACTGGCACAGGTGCTCGAAGAGTTCGATGAGATATCCGCACGCTTTAATTTGCGTATCACTAACGTCTTCCATGCCGGAGACGGGAGCCTGCATCCCAACGTCTTGTTCGACGATCGGGTGCCCGGAGAGACCGAGCGGGCGATAGAATGCGGTGCGGAGGTGCTCCGCGCCTGCATACGCGCCGGGGGTGTGCTCTCTGGCGAGCACGGCATCGGCATCGAGAAGATCAGAGAGATGAAAGATCAGTTCGATGAACCCACGCTCGAGATAATGGAGCGCGTACGCGACGCAGTCGACGAAGATGGCTTGATGAACCCCGGTAAACTCATACCTGATGAGGAAAACGTGTTCCCGGTTGCTCTCGGTGGCACCGTCGCCCGAATGGGCGGGGGAATGACGAAGTAGGAAAACCATGGCTCTCAAACTCGATTCGTTCGCCCAATCCATTGAAGCAGATTTAGGAGACTCCGTTCAGCTGTCGAATGAGAGTGCGGAGTCCTTCAAACTTGGAGGCAAGACGCCCTCTGTCGTAGTGAGCCCTTCCGACCATGAGTCTCTCTGCCGGGTTCTCGCTCGCGCGAATGAAGCGGGCCTGGCCGTATTCCCCTGGGGAGGAGGCACGGGGCATGGGACGGGCTATGCGCCCGGGAAATACGACGTCGCGCTCTCTTTGGAGCGCATGTCGAAGGCGGTGGAGTTTCTGCAAGATGACTTAACCGCCGTTGTGGAAGCGGGAATGAGTATCGAAGGCCTCGATAAGCTGACAGGCGCTGAGGGCCAGACGGCAGGACTCGACCCCCAGTACCCGGGAACCTCCACGGTGGGGGGAACCATCATTGCGGATCGCTCGGGTCCCATGCGGGTGCGCTGGGGTAAGGCGCGCGACCGTGTGATGCGCATGAAGGTGGCACTGGCCGACGGAGAGACCCACACCTATGGCGCGCTTGTGGTGAAAAACGTCACCGGCTACGACATGAATCGCCTCATGTCGGGAAGCTGGGGAACGCTGGCCGTCGTCACTGAATTGGCGATTCGTCTCTATAAGGCCCCCGAGCGTATTGGAGCTAGAGCGGCCTCTTTTTCATCGACAGACGCCGCTTTTAACGCGGCCAGGGCGCTGATGGCCTCGCCCCTTATGCCCATATGGGCGGAAGTGTTGGACGATGCGCGTAATGCCTCGTTGGCGTCGGGCTGTGGCATCGCCTTACCTGGCCCCGTAAGCTTGGTTGCCTCCTTCGGTGATTTCGAAGATGGGTTGAACGATCAACTTGCCCGCTTCGAGGAAATCCTCGCAATAGAGGGGGCAGAAGACATCTTGCGCATTGATGACGGGGAAACCACGCGGTTAGGCCGCGTCCTGGCCGATCCACCTGGAAGAGATTTCTCCGGTCCCGAGACGCTTGCTCTCAGAGTCTCAGGCAGACTCGATCAGCTGCCCCGTTTCGCGGAGGCGGCGAGGCGCGCCGCTGAGGCAGGGAAATACTGCTGCGAGATTTCGGCTCACGCGGGCAGCGGTGTACTGAAGTGCTGGCTCACGCCCGAGGATGAGAAATCCTCACCGCTCGATGCGTGGCGCGTTTTTAATTCTCTTTGCAAAGAGGGGAGGGATAAGTCGCAAGCCCGCTCGGTACACCTGCGCCTCGATTCGGGGCCGGAATCACTGAAAGATCAGATATCCGTATGGGGTGAGGACGCGCTCGAACCCGCTGCGCTGCGTGTAATGCGAAATATAAAGAAAACTTATGACCCGAAAGGAACTTTGAGTCCCGGCCGCTTCGTGGACCGGATGTAGGAGGACACGACCAAGTGGCCACGGACCAAAAAGCAGGTTTCGCTCAAGTTTTTCCCGAATACGAAAATCCCTTCGTCGGCCCGGAAGCTCCCGACAGGGAGATGATTCAGCGTTGCATCCATTGCGGGTTTTGCGGCACGAGTTGCCCCACCTTCACGCTGCTCGGCAACGAGATGGACTCCCCCCGGGGGAGAATTTACCTCATGCGCATGGTGACAGACGGCGAGATGGCGCCGAACGAGACGGTGATGAAACATCTCGACCGCTGCCTGGACTGCCGCGCCTGCGAGACGGCATGCCCATCGGGTGTGCCCTATGGCTCCTTGATCGAGGCGGCGCGCGAAGGGCTAGAAAAAGTACGAAAACGCCCCTTGTCGGTGCGGATTTTGAGAAGAATCCTCTTCCGTTGGCTTTTGCCGAACAGGACGTTGCTCAACCTGGCGGGCGTGGCCACCCGTCTTTATCAGACCACGTTTTTGAAAAGCGTGGTGTGGGGTCTGGGTCTTATGCCCAAAAAACTGGCCGAACTCGAACCCATGATGCCAGAAGCCCCGCCGGTCTCCTCGATGAGAGCTCTTCCTACGGAAGTAGCGCCCATCGGAGAGGAAAAATACCGCGTCGCCTTCTTCGGCGGATGTATTCAATCCACCCTGTTCGGCGATGTGAACAGGGCCGCTATACGCGCGTTGGCGGCGAACGGGGTGCGCGTGGTGTTCCCCGCTTCGCAGACCTGCTGCGGGGCGCTGCAAGCCCATGCAGGCGACAGAGAGGCAGCGAGAATCCTGGCGCGCGAGAACATAGACGCCATCGACGCGGGCGAGTACGACGCCGTCATCCTGGCCGTCTCCGGCTGCGGAGCGATGCTCCATGAATACAAAGATTTGCTCGCAAAAGATCCTCTCTACGCGAGCCGCGCCGAGGTGTTCAGTGACAAGGCGATGGACGTCACCGTGTTTCTCTCCAGAATCGGCGTACGGGAAGCGGCGCACCCCTCGCCCCGGAAAATCGCGTATCACCACCCCTGCCATCTGTTTCACGCGCTCAAAGTTCGCAAGGAGCCTCTCGAAGTTCTTTCCGCGATTCGCAATGTCGAGACGGTGCCTCTCAAGGAGAGCGATTGGTGCTGTGGCTCCGCTGGCAGCTACAATCTCACGCAAACGGAAATATCCATGCAGCTTCTCGACAGAAAAATGGGGCATGTGAAAGATTCTGAAGCGCCCGTGGTCTGCACGGGCAATCCTGGTTGTCAGATTCAAATCGCGTTCGGCGCCCGAGAGCGGGACATGGACCTTCGGGTGGTGCATCCCGTCGTCTTGCTCGATGAAGCGTATGAGGCGGAAGGCGTGTATCTAAACGCGACGCTTCCTTGACCTGATAACCGGCGAGGTGCTGAAGGTGACGAATCAAACTTCCAAAGCTGTCCCCACCACGATAGTCCGTTTCGCCGAGATCATGCCTGACTGGGACTCATCGCCCAATGCCCGCGAGGAGGGACACCACCGGGCGGTTTATCGCTATATCGGAGGATCTCGCGATAGAGAGCCCAAAGCGGCGCTCCCCGGCTGGGAATTCGCCAATGGTATTGTGATGGCGCCACCTGGAAACGGTGCTCCACTGCACAGTCATGGGTTCGAGGAAGTTTTCATGGTGTGGAAGGGCGTGTTTGAAGTCTTCTGGGTCGACGCGCGCGACGGGGAAATCAAAAAAGTTGAACTCGGGCGTTACGACGCCATCCGAATGCCGGCGGGCGTCATGCGCGGCTACAGGAATTCAGGCGATTGCGATGGATTTCTCTACTACATTCACGGGCGCGGCGTTTACGAGCCGCCCATATTTCAGGGAGAAGGGGATGGCGCGGAGGACGATGGGGCCTCTTTCGTCGATCCGCTCACCCAGTTGGTTCGTTACGATGATTGTCCCAAGAATTTCCAAGTCTATCATGAATCCTCACTGCCCGAAGGGGTACGGGGGATTCGACGCTACATAGGACATGTGGGTGGTGAACTCGAAGGCGTGGGTCCGCCCCCGTCCTTATCGGAGGGAGAGTTCTCCTTCGTTATCAACGAGAATCGGGTGGGTTCGGGCGCTCCGCTGCACGATCATCCTGATCTGGAAGAAGCCTTCATTCCTCTTGAGAGCGACTGGACGGTATTCTGGACGGATGAGAGGGGAGATTCGCATCAGGCAGTGCTCGAGCCATGGGACATGTGCTGGGCGCCTGCTGGAGTACAGCGCGGATTTCGCAATTCAGGCAAGGGATGGGGCAAGCTTCACGTCATTCAGGGACAAGGAGGCGCTTTGCCGCCCGCGTATGACCAGGATTATTCACACCTGAAAAATTAAGGGAATTTGGATTTGAGCGCTGCGCCACGAAAGAATTCCGCTTCGAAGGGAGTGGAGCGGATCGATCACTACATCGACTCGCTCGATCCCGGCATCAGGCTGCACCTGAGAGAAAAGCGACCCAAGGACAAGAAAATATTTGGGGATCAGGCCACGCTCCTCATCGTGCACGGGCGGATGGCGCCCGGCCCCGTAGCCTATGACCTCCCAGTTCCCGGCTATTCCTGGATGGATTACATCGCCTCGCGCGGGTTCGACGTTTTCGCGCTCTCGATTCGGGGTTTTGGCGAATCGACCTGGCCGGAGGAGATGTTCGCCAGCCCTAAAGGCAAACCTCCCGCGATACCGGGAAAGGTGGCCGTAAGGGACATCAAGGCGGCAGTCGATTTCATTAGCGAGCAGCGGGGCGTAAACAAGCTCAGTATTATGGGCCGCTCATGGGGAACGACGACGAGCCCGGCGTATGCGGCTGATAATATGAAGAAGGTGCACAAGCTCGTGCTATATGCGCCTTATTACGCATATGACAACCCTCAGCGCGCGAAGCAGATGGAAGACCCCCGAATGCCCGGGGTATTCGACGCGAGGCGAGGGGCGTGGTCCTGGTGTACGGAAAAAGACGTGCACCAGCGATGGTGGGGCCATATACCGGGAGACGCCCACCACAAATGGCGCGAACACAGAGTGGTCAAGACGTATTTTCGCGAACTGCTTGGCTACGACTCACAAGGCGCCAGTCGCAAGACGCCCGCGTTCCGGCTGGCAAACGGCTCCCTGGCGGATCTGTACGATCGGGCGAGGAACATACCGCTTTATGACGCGAGCAAGATTACGTGTCCCGTATTGCTCATCCGGGGGGATCAGGACGGCGCCTCGGCTGACCCTGAAGCCTGGGGGCTGTACAAAGCGCTTCGCAACAGCCGGGGCAAGCGCTACGTCATCATCAACGACGGGACGCATTTCATGGAACTGGAAAAACGCAGGATGGAACTCTTGAGCGAGGTTCAGATGTTCCTGGAAGGGTGAAGACTCACTCATATCGGCTCCGCCCTTGCGCTCTGAGAAACGAACGACTAGATTAGGCCACCTTCGAGTGAACGGGTATTTTCATATCGTTACCAATCAAAAGGAGCTTCCATGTCAGCCATATCCGCACCCACGAAACAGCGCTGGTGTCTCATCGATTCCACTGCCATCGGCGTGGACAAGAAGTACGAGCCGCCCCTCATCATCGCATGGGGCGTGGACAGCAATGCCACAGGCACCCAGACCATCACGATG
Organism: bacterium; assembly: GCA_965213625.1. Lineage (GTDB taxonomy): Bacteria > UBA8248 > UBA8248 > UBA8248 > UBA8248 > Bin107. The sequence goes on along the minus strand of CBDBZU010000004.1, from coordinate 3,320,939 downwards.
GGGCGCACCATTATTCCGCCGAAGGGCCGCAACCAGAGGCATTACCACGTGTGCGACGCAACGTTCTACATCGTGAAAGGCCCGATCATTGTCTGGATGGGAGAGGACAGGGAAGAACATACGGTGCCCTCGGGCACTTTCGTCTATTGCGCAGCGGGCGAGATCCACGGTCTCTACAACCCGAGCGAAACCGAGGACGCCGAACTTGTCTTTACTTATGGCAATTGTCCCAACCGTGACGCCGCCAAGACGATTTACGTGGAAAACGAATGGATGGAAGAGGATACGAGAGACAAAATTCCAGGTTAGTCATCGAGAGCATAAAGAAAAAGCCGGCCGCACAAGGGCCGGCTTTTTTCGTGGGTTGATTTCTAGTTGAGCATCGACACCAATTCCAGGAAATTCTTTTTCAGGCCCTCCACTTCGGGCGCGCGCCTGATGGCCTCGTAAATCTCGCCTTGCGCCTTGCCGTACTCTTTTTTCTTAAGGTAGATACGACCCAGGTTCATGTAGGGGAAATGGCGCGGCTCGTATCTCGGCGCTGCCTTCGCTTTCTCTAGCCAATTGGCCGCCTCATCGAGTTCGCCCAACTGCATGAGATAACAGCCGATATCGTTGTAGGGGTTTCCGAACTCATCGTCGACCTCTATGGCCATGTGGCATTCCTCGATGGCTTCCTCGAGGCGGCCCTGTTTGCTGTACATCCAGCCCAGATAGGTGTGCGCGTCTGCTGTGGGGTAGTAGGCGATGGAGTCCCTATACAATTCGATGGCCTTGTCGAGGTTTCCTTTCGCATGGGCAACGCCGCCTTGATTCAAAAGATCCAGGGCGCGCTTGAGGTCGGAGTTGACCTTGGATTCTTCTTCATATTTTTCGTCGAAACTCACGTCTTCGTTTTCATTCGTCATCGTAAAACTCTCCAAGTTCTAACCCCCCACGCCATCTGAAATTATGCCACTTCTCGTCGGCGGTTTGTCAAGGAAAAATCGGCTTTAGGCTATGGCGATGCCGCCGGATGATGTGAAAGAATCAAGGGTGGTTGCGTTGAGGCGGGGGCGGCGGATAAGTTCTTTTATATCAAGGAGAAGATGCGGTTCGGTGATTAGGTGACCTACGCTTCAATCCATTGATTTTGCCGGGAAGGAAAGGTGCATGGCCGAGTCGGTACGAAAAAAATTCAGAAAAATTATTGAACGACCGGGGACGACGATCATCCCCGGCGCGCACGACGCGCTTACGGCCAGACTCATCGCGTCCAAGGGATTCGAGGCCGTCTACATGTCCGGAGCGGGTGTGGTGAACGCTTTGGCGGGGTTGCCCGACAACGGCCTGGCTTCTTTTAGCGAAGTGCTCATGAACGCGAGGTATATGGCCGACGCCGTGGATATCCCGCTGGTAGTGGACGTAGATACAGGCTACGGCAATGCTGTGAACGTGGTGCGCACTGTGCGCGATTTCGAAAGTGCGGGCGTTGCGTGTATTCAGATAGAAGATCAGGTGCTGCCCAAGCGCTGCGGACATCTGGACGGAAAACAGGTGGTGAGCCGCGAGGAGTTTATGGGAAAAATCCGCGCCGCCGTGGACCATCGTGAGGATCCGGATTTCGCCGTCATGGCGCGAATCGACGCAAAATACGTCCACGGTATGGGTGAGGCCGTCGAACGCGGCAATGCGGCACTCGACGCCGGGGCGGATGTCATTTTCATCGAAGCGCTCGAGACGCGTGATGAGTTCATCGAATATGCCGAGCGTTGCCCGGGCCCTCTGCTAGCTAACATGACGGAGTTCGGCAAGACGCCACATATCTCAAAAGAGGATTTTGAGCAGATGGGCTATAAATTTGTCCTGTTTCCAGTGAGCATCATGCGCACGATGCTCAAGGCGGGCGAATTGCTGCTCGATGAACTGAAAAATAAAGGTACGATGGTGGATTATCTGGACAACATGATGACGCGCAAGGAACTTTACCGCCTCCTCGATTACGACGCGTATCATGCGATAGAAGCAGAATACCTACCAAGAAAATGAGGTTAGAATGAACGGCCACACTCGCGAACTCGCGCGATTCATCAGTGAGACTTCCTATGGAGATTTATCCGCAAACCTGCGCGCCTGTATGCGCAAGTATTTTCTGGACGCCGTCGGCTGCGGAATTTATGGCACAACCACCGAGTCGGGACGCATACTGTCTCGTTTCATTCAGGATCAGGGTGGAAGCGCGCAATCCACTCTCTGGAAAAACGACTGGCGTGGACCGGTGGGGCCTGTCGCGCTTTGTCTGGGCACCTGGATGCACGCGTTCGAACTTGATGATTACCACAGCGGCGCCAAGCTCCACCCGGGCGCAGTGGTCTTCGCTGCCGCGTATCCGCTTGCCGAGAAATTAAGCGTGGACGGCAGGACGTTCATGACCGCCTGCGCCGTGGGCTATGAAACGATGATTCGCGCGAGCATCGCCGCCGACTGCCTGGAGGTGCGCAGGCGGGGATTTCACCTCACGGGCCTGTGCGGTCCCTTTGGAGCCGCCGCTGCTGCGGCGCATCTGATGGGCTTGAACCCCGAGCAGACAGCCAACGCTTTGGGGTTAGCGGGAACACAGGGGGCGGGGACTTGGGCCTTTCAGTGTGATGGCTCGGAGACGAAGCGCTTTCACGCAGGCCGGGCGGCCCAGAGCGGCCTGATGGCAACCTCTTTAGCAGAGGGCGGCTATACGGGACCCAAGGAGATTTTCGAGTACGGAGACGGCGGATTCATTCGAGCGTTCAGCGGATGCGGGGACCCTGAGCCGCTGACAAGAAGTTTAGGTGAACATTGGGAGGCGGAGGGAGTTTCCTTCAAACCATATTGCTGTTGCGGGAGCACACATTCGACCATCGACGCCGTTCTCGCCCTGCGCAGGGAACATGGCGTCGCTCCTGATGACGTGGAAGAAATGGAGATATTGAACCACAGCGTGGTGAAGCAGCAATGTTCCTGGCGTTATGAGCCGGTGAGTTCACTCCGCGCACAGATGAACATCGAGTATTGCGCCGCAGTTGCGCTGACCGACGGGGAGGCAGGGCCTGGCCAGTTCACTCCCGAACGCATCGCCGACCCTGAGTTGGTGAGTCTCGCGCGGCGGGCGCGCTTCACGGTGGACCCTGAGATCGAACAGCTCTATCCCAAAACCTTTCCTGCCAAAGTGGCGATTCGCACGCGTGATGGCCGTGAGCTCGAGAGTCGCATCGCCGGACCCAAGGGCTCGCCCCAGAACCCGATGGATTTCGATATGGTGGCGGGGAAATTCAGACAGATAACGGGAGGCGTTATATCGCCTGACGCACAGGATGCGTTGATAAAGGCCGCCTCGCACCTCGATGAGATGGAAACGATGAGCGGATTGGTGACGAATCTTGCCTAGGAGCGGACTCAGGATCGGGAGACGAACATGGAAACGATGAGCGACAAACTGGCGCAATTCGCCGCCGGTTTATCTTTTGAGGACATTCCCGGGCAGGTGGTCGATAAGGCGAAGCTCCACCTTTTGGATGCCTTGGGGATAGGACTTGCTGCAACGAGGGAGCCATACGCCGACGCGGTAACGAAAACGGCGCGCGATTGGGGCGGTAATCCACAGGCCACGATCTGGCGCTATGGGGACAAGCTGCCCGTCGCACACACCGCCATGGTGAATGGCAGCTACGTGCATGGCCTTGATTTCGACGACACGCATACGGATTCCATCACCCACATGAGCGCCTGTGTGGTGCCAACGGCTTTGGCAGCGGGCGAGGCGGTGGGCGCAAGCGGCCAGGATATTTTAGCGGCCATGGTGGCGGGTTATGAAGTCATCGCCAGAATCGGGGGCGCGGTGCCGGGGGCGTTTCACGCCGAGGGTTATCACGCCACGCCGATATGCGGCGCATTTGGTGCGGCGGCCATTATGGGGCGTCTGATGAAGCATTCGCCCGAGGCAATCGCCAACGCCTTCGGCGTGTGCGGGAGCCAGGCGGCGGGGATTCAGGAGTTTCTGGACGATGGAAGCTGGGTGAAGCGCTTCCATCCGGGCTGGGCTTCCCATGCGGGAATCACCGCCGCGCAGATGGCGGGGCACGGATTCATGGGTCCCCGAAAGGTCCTGGAAGGCAGGTTCGGCCTTTATGCCACGCACTTGAGCGAGCCGGCCTACGATGCGGAAATCCTGGCGGGCGGACTCGGGGAACGATGGGAGACGCTGCGCATATCGTTCAAACCCTATCCTTGCTGCCATTTCAATCACGCGACGATGGATGCGGCCAAAAATCTGGTGAGCGAAGCGGGCATATCTATTGGTGAGATCGATGAGATCGAGACCATCACGCCCGAGCCGGTCCTCCACATCGTATGCGAACCCATCGAGCACAAGAGAAAGCCCAACACCCAGTATGCGGCGCTTTTCAGCCTGCCATTTTGTCTGGCGGTGAACGTGGTGAAGGGCCGGGCTACGCTCGATGATTTCGAGGAAGAAAATCTGAGCGATCAGCAGGTGCTCGAACTGGCCGGGAAGGTGAAGTGCTCGGGCGTGGATTCGGGTCGCTTTCCCAAATACCTGCACGGCGGCGTGAAAATGACGCTCAAAGACGGCCGCGTCCTGGAGCGGGATGAACCCATAAACTGGGGAAATCCCGAAAACCCGATGGAATGGACGGACGTGCAGGCCAAGTTCCGGGGCAATGCGAGCCGCGTTCTGCCCGAGACCAAAGTCGAATCCGCCGTTAAGGCCGTCGTGGCGTTCGAAATGGCGCCGGACGCGAGCTCTTTGATGAACGCTTGCAGGGCTGCTTGATGAAGAAAGACGCCTGGGGAGAGGGGAGTTTCGCCCAAAACTGGGATGCGGTGAACGCGGCGCGGGACAATCCCGACCGGGCGAATCAACTCGATTTGTTGATCACCCTTCTCGAAAGTGTGGGGCCGGATGATGGCTGGATGCTGGATTTGGGTTCCGGTTCGGGGCAGGTGGAAGCCCTCATTTTCGAACGCATACCCCATGCAAGTATAGTATGCCTCGATAGCTCGGAGGAGATGTTGAAACTCGCCTCAGAGCGCCTGCACGCTAATGGGGACAGATATTATCCACTTCCGGGCGATATGAACCGTCTGAGGGCGGTCGAGTTTCCCCATGCGCCTTATGCGGCGGTATTCAGCAGCCAGGCCCTGCACGAGATTCCGCATGAGAGCAAACGCGTTGTCTATGAAAAAGTGTTCGAATTGCTTCGTCCGGGAGGCGCGTTTTACATACTGGACCGGTTCCAGACGCGCTTTGACGACTTTCCCGATGCGTATGAGCGCGTGTGGATTCGTCAGAACCGGGGTGTGGATGCGCCGATGAGCTATCAGGAATATCGAGAGCGCTACGATTCGAAAGACGATTACCCCGCAAAACTGGATGATCAACTCGCGTGGCTTGCGGCCGCGGGCTTATTGGCCTCGCCGTTGTATTTGCACTACAACCGCGTGCTCATAGTGGCGCGAAAGCCCTAAATTCCCTTTCTCCGCAGGAATTCTTCCAGGATAGTTTTAAGCGTTTCTCCCGAGATGGTATCCAGGGCGTCCTCGGGGGACAGCCAGACGCGCCTTCGTTCGTGGCTCTCGGGCCAGTCGTCCTCGACGACGTCGACCTCGATTTCGTAGATGTCGACCTTGCACCTGCCCGCGCCGATGTCGTATTCATAACGCGCTATGGGCTCCTCCGACGCCATGCCTCGGACACCGCCTTCCTCCCAGGTTTCGGCGATGGCGGCTTCCTGGGCGGTCTGCCCCGGCTCCACGCCGCCCTGGGGCACGATCCACCAGAAATTGTCGTCGTCCAGGGGTCTGTCGCGCGCCGTGATGAGGAGGATTTCCAACCCATCCTCGGTCTTACGCCAGGGTACGGCCCCGGCCAGGTGAAATCTGTTTTGCTTCATGGTGGTGTCCTTATCTCGCTCAGGCTGCCTGGATGCGCGCCCAGGTTTTCTCGATCAGGCGTTCGTAGTCCTCGCCCAGATATACCGGAAACTCCGACGCTTTGGTGACTTCAGGAGGCGGAAAAATGGCCGTATTATTCCGGTAGTCAGCCGACGTTCTGGCTTTCGCCGCCGCGTTTGGAGTGGCGTACTGGATGAAGTCGGCAATCGAAGCGCCCACGTCGGCTCTCAAAAGAAAATTGATGAAATTGTGCGCGTTTTGCGGGTGTGGCGCACTTTTGGGAATGCACAGGCAATCCTGCCACAAGAGTCCCCCTTCCCTGGGTACGACGTATCCGATGTCGGCGTCTTTTTTCATGACCTGGAGTATGTCGCCGTTCCACTCCATGGCCAGATCGACCTCGCCTGCGAGCAGCAAGTCCTGGCCATCATCCTCGGCGAATAACTTGATGTGGGGCTTCTGGCGGATGAGCATATCCTCCACCTGCTTTACCAAGGAGCCGTCGGTTGTGTTCAGGGAGTGACCCAATAGTTTGAGCCCCATCTGAATTGCTGTGCTCTTATCACCCATAAGGGCGATGCGGCCCTTGTATTTATCCGAAGCAAGCAGCCACTTCCAACTGTCAGGAATGCCCTCGACGCGGGATTTCCGGTAGCCTATCCCGGCCGTGCCCCACATATAGGGCTGGGAATACTTGCGGCCCGGATCATAGGCGGCGTTCTGAAAAATCGGGTCGATGTTCGCTTTGTTGGGGATCAGGGAATGATCGAGCGGCATCAGAATACCGGCAGCGATCATGCGATCGACGTAGTTGTTTGTCGGCACGATGACGTCATAGCCGGGATTGCCTTGTTTAAGTTTGGCGAATAATTCATCGTTGTCGGCGAATATATCCATCTTCACTTCAACCCCGCTGGCGGCCTTGAAATCGGCCAGCGTGGTTTCGCCGATATAGGTGTCCCAGTTGTAGAAGTTCAGCTTTTTGTTTTCGGTGCTCCAGGCGTTCCGAGGTGAAAGACTCAGGCCAGCCGCCGCAGCGCCGAGACCTAGGAGAAAAGTGCGGCGGGTTAAGCCGGTCGAATAATTATTGGGTTTCGGCATCGGATAAGCTTCTTGCGATTTCCATCATGACTCTTCCAGCGTGCAGAACACTTCCACGAGGTTGTCCGAGGGGTCTCTGAAGAACAGTTGCCGCAATCCCAGCCCGGCGTTGACGCCGTCTTTTACGTCCACGCCGGCAATCTCGAGCCTTCGCTTTACGGGTTCCAAATCAGTTGCCGCAAAGGCGAAATGAGTCTCGCCGGCTCCGGTGCCCGGAATACTCGTTTCGCTCGCGCGTTCCTGGCGGCCCGTGAGATGAAGCTGGCAGGCTCCCGCCTGGAACCAGTAGCCCGGGTTCGGCAGGTCCGGGCGGTCGATTTCCGCAAGTTCCAGCAGGCCGGCGTAGAAATCGCGCGCTTCTTCGAGGTCATCGACGCTGATGGATATGTGGTGCATTCCCTCCAGCATGAATCCGCCTCCGCTTGTCAGTCGGTGGGTGAGGATACGAATTCCGGCTCAATTTTTCTCGGTATGATGCCCGCCTCCGCGGCGCGGTTCAACAGCGTGGAGACGGCCTTTCGCCCGGCGTCGCCGTATGAGCGCGTCCATTCGTTCACGTACATGCCGACGAAAACGTCCGCCTTATCGCGCGGCAGGTCCCTGGCGTAGGCCATGGCGTGGTCGAGCGCTTCGTCCCGGTTTTCGAGTGCGTAGACGATGCTCTGGTGCAGCAGGCGGCTCACTTCGACCACAACCTCCGGCCCTAAATCTTTTCGTATGACGTTACAGCCCAGGGGCAGTGGGCCGCCGGTTTCGCGCATCCACCACTTTCCGAGGTCTTCCACAAGATGAAAGCCCTCCTGCTCATAGGTGAGCTGGCCCTCGTGAATGAGAAGTCCCGCAGGTGAGGCTCCTTTTTTCACCTCGTCCATGATGTCGTCGAAATGCACCACGCGGTGTTTGGGCTCCTCGCCTCCCATATACAGGCGGAGAGTGAGGTATGCCGTCGTCAGCAGGCCAGGGATGGCGATTTCCACGTCCCGGAGCGCCTCGGTCGTCATCGGTTCTCGCGAAATGATGACAGGTCCGTAATTTTCCCCGAAACTCGCCCCGTGCGGCAAAATCGCGTAGCGGTCTGCCAAGTGGCAATACGCGTGAAAGCTGATGGCGCTCACCTCGTATTTGCCTTGGAATGCGGCCTGGTTCAGCGTCTCGATGTCGTGGAGTTCATGGATGAATTCATATTCTCCCTGCGCGATCTTCCCGTTCGCCAAGGCGTGGAACATGAAGGCATCGTCCGAATCGGGGCTATGGGCGACGCGAATTACTTTTGACACAGGTTTCATTTCTCCAAAAGTGCGGTTTTCGCTAGATATTAAGAATCAGAGGGCGATAGATAATCCCGCTTCAAATCCGGCGCACCTCCCTCGGCAGCGGAGCGCAAAAGAGCACCGATGAGCGCAGCCATGGCTTCCAGGTCCGATTCCATAAAAGTCTCCACCGGACTGTGGGAATAGCGCCTTGGCATATTGAGCGGCACGATAGGCAGTCCACCAGGGCGGGATTTGCTCAAGGTGGCGGAATCGAGAAACGTACCCACGAACACGTCTTCCTGCAGTGGCACGTGGGCGTCGCTCGCCACGTCTTTCACCCACTGGATAAGCTCTGGCGGGGTGATGTAGCCGTAAAGACTCGTGGGCTGGTGATCGTACCTGCGCAATACCGGCCCTGCTCCGATCTTGGAGCCACGGGCGTCGGAGCGGCCCGGACCGTCCGAGGGTACGTTGTCGAGCACAATGGCGAGAGAGGCGGGATTTCTCCCTTCCTCATCCACCGAAAGCACAGAGGCGCCGCGCCCGCCGATTTCCTCTTGCGCGCAAAAGGCGGCGCTCAGGCGGAGCTTGTCCGAGAGCGAGTTGGCGGTGTTGATGAACGCCTCCACGCACAGGGCGCAGCCCGAGCGGTTGTCCACCGCCTTCGACTTCCACGCTCCGCCGGGGAGTTGGATGAAGGGGCTGTGGAATACACCCGGTGTGCCCGCCTCAATGCCGAGGGCGCGAATCGGCGCATCGTCCGAAGCGCCTAAATCAATCCACATCTCATCGACGCCGGGGTGTTCCTGGCCCTGTAAGGACTGGAGATGCCCGCTGCGCACGTTGACGACACCCCGGTGAAGATTTCCGTCCAGTGTCAGGAGAGAGACCTCGCGTCCCGGGAAAATCGCGTCCGCCACGAGTCCCACTTTTTCGAAGCGGATGGCGCCGCCCGCTTCCACGCCCGTGACGATGAAGCCGACCTCGTCCATGTGGCACTCCAGAACGAGGTGAGGAGCCGCTTCGTTCGCATCGTGGCGGGCAATGAGGTTCCCGATAGGGTCGCGCCGCAACGCACTCGCGCTGTCTTTTAGCATCTCCGCGATGGTGTCGCGCACGGCGCCTTCGTGGCCGGGAGGGCCGGGCAGGGAACAGAGCGTCTTCATTCTATCGAGCAGGGGCGACGGCATTTCATAATCCCGAAAATATGATCATTTTCGATGAATTCCTGGACGCGGCAATACTCTCACGGGGGGGAGCGCTTGCCAAGCCTGAGAGCCATTGGCGATTAAAATAAATTGACCGTGCGGGGGTGAGGATGTAGGCTTTGGCGCGATGCCCTCATAAACGAATGAAGTGCTCGACCCTTGATGGAGAGATCTGCTGTGAGCGATGGTGGCCCAATGACGGATTTACTAAGCGTGGTGATGCCATGTTTTAATGAGCGGGACACGATTCGCGAAATTGTCGCAAGAGTCCGGGCGGTGCCGATGAACATCGAGCTCATCATCGTTGACGACGGCAGTACGGACGGCACCCGGGACATCCTGGCCGAGATCGAACAAAACGGTGCGCGCGTCATTTACCGGGAGAAAAACGAGGGGAAGGGAGCTGCATTGTGCGATGGATTCGCGGCGGCGAACGGGGACGTGATCGTCGTGCAGGATGCGGACCTCGAATACGACCCTGCCGAATACGCCGATCTTTACGATCCCATCCGCCGGGGGGCGGCCGACGTGGTCTACGGCACGCGCTTCGGCGGAAAGCCCCAGCGTGTGCACATGTTCTGGCACAAGGTGGGAAACCACATGCTGACCACTCTCGCCAACATGTTGTTCAACTGTACGCTCACCGACATGGAAACCTGCTACAAGATGTTCCGCCGTGAGGTGGTGAAGGATATGACAATTCGCGCCAAGGGGTTCGACTTCGAGCCGGAATTTACAGCAAAAATCCTGAAACCCGCGAAATGGCGCATCTACGAGGTGCCGATATCCTACTACGGCCGCACCTATGCGGAGGGCAAGAAAATCACCTGGCGAGACGGCTTTATCGCCGTGTGGACCCTCCTGCGCGAGCGGTTTTCCTGAATCATCCCCTCACGCGGGCGCACACCGCCTCGGTGATGGCTTTGGAGCCGTCAACAGAGCGCCCCTTGTTATCGAGGCGAATCTCCCCGGCCTCAAGCGCTCCCCACACGCTGGTCTCGATTTGGTTCGCGGCCTCGCTCTCCCCGATGTGGGCGAGCATGAGGGCGGCGGAGAGGATGAGGCTCAACGGATTGGCGATTCCCTGCCCGGCGATGTCGGGAGCCGAGCCATGCACCGCCTCGAAAAACGCGAATTTCTCCCCGATGTTCCCCGAAGGACACATGCCGAGGCCGCCGGCCGTGGCGCCTCCCAAATCGCTCAACAAATCTCCCAGCATGTTCTCCATCACCAGCACGTCGTAGTGCGCCGGGCGAATCACCAGATGGTTGGCGCAGGCATCCGAATAGACCGCCTCGGCCTCGATGTCGGGGTAAACCGCCGCCACCTCGAAGAATACCTCGCGGAACAGGGCCATGGAGCGAAGCACGTTGCTCTTGTCCACGCAGGTGACGCGCCGCACGCCGTCTTCTGGCGCGCCGTTTCTTGTGCGCGAGAGTTCGAAGGCAAACCGCACGACGCGCTCCACGCCCGGGCGGGTGATGATCATGGTGTCGGCCACGGCGTTGGGGCCGCCCACGCCCTTGTCGCGCGAGGCGTAGAGGCCTTCGGTGTTCTCGCGAATCACGACGTAGTCGATGCCGCCGGGCGCATAGCCCGCCAGTGGACTCCGGATGCCCGGGTAGAGTTTGACGGGCCGCATGTTGGCGAACAGGTCGAGCCCCGTTCTGAGCACGCCGCCCAGAAGCCCCGCCTCGGTACCCTCCGGCGTGCGGACGGCCGGATTCCCGACCGGCGCCTTGAGGACGCCGTCCGCCTCGCGGCAGGCCTGCATGGTTTCATCGCTGATGCGCTTGCCGTACCTGGCGTAGCGGCCCGCTCCCGCTTCGTGTTCTTCCAGTCTCAGCGTTAAGGTCTCGTTTGTGCCCTGCACGGCTTCGAGAACGGCGATGGTGGATTCCATGAGTTCCGGGCCGATCCCGTCCCCCGGGATGGTGATGATTCGATATCCCTTCATTTTCTCTCCTGGAGTATTTTGTTTGGCGGATTACTGCCTCTACATCTGCGCGGAGAAGCGGGTATAATCACTCCTCCAAGGGAGCGGCGTTTCCATCAGTAAGGGAGTTTAACGAAAATTGATTCGGTTGGAGAACCCCCGGAGCGAATCTATCCAGAAATTCCTGCGCTCGCAGGGGCCGCTGCGGATGCGCATTACGGGAACAATCGCGGAAGGGGGAAGGGAGGTCCCCCTCTGGGTGGACGATCTTGCTGCGCCCCAGATGGTGGTGAACACCGGTCGCGGCTGGCTCGCGCCGCTGGGGCGGCCCGAGGCGATACTCGCGAAACTAGAAGGCATGGAGCGGCTCTCCGCGCAGATGGAGGAGAGCGACGGCTATCTCAAGTTTTCCTCTATCCCGCTTGAGGTTCAGAAGGCCGTTGAGAGGCGAAGAAAACTCATCCGGGGCTCTCCCGTGGGCATGTACATTCTCGAGAAAAAAGATTTCAGGCCCGTCTTCAGCACCCACCGGATTGAGAGCCTCAAAATCGAGGACGCGAAGACGCTGGCCGAGAATTCACCCTACGACCAGGGGGAGGAATACGCCCTGGCGAGAATCCAAAGCGCCCCCACAGCGGCGATACGCATCGGCGGTGAACTCGCCTCCTACATGGTTGTTCATGCGAACGGCTCCATCGGCATGCTGCACACGATGGAGCATTTCCGCGGACAAGGCCTTGCGCGCGTGGTGGTTTCCGCACAGGTCGAGGCGCAAATCGCCAGAGGACGCGAGGCGTATTGCTATATCGTGGAAGGAAACGAGGCATCCGAGCGCGTGTTTGAAAGTGTGGGCTTCAAGCGAGTGATGGATGTCTACTGGAGCGCCTTTGAAAGATGCGATACCGCATCCTGATTTCCCATTTTCCCGCGCAAGAGGCGGGTTTTCGCACGGAATCGACAATATCCCGAAAATAAACTACCCTTCTGTATTCGCCATTCATCTTTCAGGAGATTGATAAATGCAGAAAGAAGATTTTATCGACAGGCCGCCCGGCCCCCTGGGGGGCTTGTGGAGTATGTGGTATCTGGACCCGTTTCTGATGATCAAGCGCGAGCTCAGCGGATTCAGGAAAGTCCGCCACAAGGCGTTTGAGGATCAGTTGAAACCAGGCCAGCCCGCGCCTCCGGTAAAACTCCAGAGCACGTCGGGAGAAACCGTGGACCTGGCCGATTTTCGCGAGAAGAAGAACGTCGTCCTGGAGTTCGGCGCCATCACGTGACCGCCCTTCCGCCGGCAGGTGCCGGGCATGGATGAACTGCAAGAGCGTTACAAGGATAAGGACGTCGAATTCTTCGTCGTCTACTCCAAGGAACCCCACGCGCAGGAGCGCAAGTACTTCAAAAAATACACCCAGCACACTACCTTCGAACACAAGATGGACTATGCGAAGGAACTGGTGGCTGAATTCGGGATGAAAATCCCCGTTCTGGTGGACGACGTCGACGAGGCGGTGGTGAACGCCTACGGGCGCATGCCGAACATGGTCTTCGTCATCGATAAAGAGGGGAATATCGCCTACAAGGCGAGTTGGACGGAGCAGCCCAGGGTTGACCGGGTGCTCGATGAATTGCTCACCGAGCAGGGTGTTACGGCTTAAGCGAAGCGAAACAACAAAAAAGGCGGCTCTTCGGGGCCGTTTTTTTATGTGCGTATGTGGGTTAGCGGACTTTCGGCAGGAAGAGCGCGAACGCGCACGCGGCGATGAAAAAGCCGGGAAGGGCCCAGAATGCGTTCGCCAGGCCGAACCACTCGCCGAGAACGGACATCGGGTAGACCGAAAGGCTCGCGATGAACCACGAGAGGCCGAGCGTGATGGAGCTGGCCAGACCCCTGTTGTGTGGCATCAATTGCTGGGCGAAGGCCATCGTCACTCCCATCGGGAGGTAGGTGGCGACGCCCAGGAAAGCCAGCAGCACGAAGCCCCACTCGGGCGGCGCAATCAAAAATGCACAGACGCACAAGGCGCCTATTCCGATGCCGCCGACGATAAGCTCTTTTTTCCCGAAACGATCTCCTAAAAAACCGCCTACCAGGACGCCCACTGCGCCCGAGATGAGCATGATGGCGCTGGCCGCTCCCCCGCTCCAGATGCTCATGCCGTGTTCGGCGTAAAGAGAAGGAATGAGACTGATGAAGTTGATGTTCACGACGGCGCGGCAAATGGTGACGCCCGAGAGAAGAAGTAGCGGCGTGCCTGCTGTGCGTAGCGCTGTTACGAAATCCCAGATGGAGTCTTTCTTATCTCCGCTGCTTGGGGGCGACTCAGGCTTCGGCAGCCCGAATTTCACCGCCAGGGCCATCCCGATGGCGACGAGGGTAAACGCCCAGAGCCATTTCATGCCGCCTAGTGAGACGATGCCGATGGCGATAACGGGTCCAAGGCCGTGGCCCACGCGACCTCCGGCGATGAAAACGCTCACCACCAGCCCCTTTCGTTTTTCTGATAGCGCGCCCGCGCGCGATGCCATATCCGGATGACACAGGCCGACCATCGAGCCGCCGACCGCGACCATGAGGGTGAGCACCGTGAAGTTGGGCGCCCAGCCGATGGAGGTGATGAACAGCGCACTGCCCACCATCCCGACGGCGAGCCAGGGGAGCCCGGGCCAGCGGTCCACGAGAATCGCCGTCACCGGTTGTGAGAGCGCCGCACTCATCGAGGCGAACGTGAGGAGCAGACCGCCCGTTGAGAGGGAAACCTGGAATTGCTCTCGAATCAGGGGCAGCAGAGGTGCGATGAAATTTATCGTGCCGTCCACCACTAAGTGGGCGGTGAACAGGATGGCGAGCGCGCCCCAGGGGATATCCTGCGCCGGGTCTTGCGGACCTGCTCCCGTTTCGATCTCTTCCGCCCGGCTCATGATTCGCTCACTTGCACCTGGGGTTGGAGGGCGCTTTCTCTATGCAGGAAAACGGCGATGCAGCCGCCGACCAAGAACATCGAGGCGTAGAAGGTGAACGCCATTTGAAGCCCCATCGCTTCGGCCACCAGGCCGCCGATGAGCGGCGAGAGCGCGCTAGCGGCTTCGTTGAAGCCATAGATCATACCCACCGAGCTCGATCGCACCCGCTCGTCCACGAGTTCCGTCCCGACGGCCAGCACCAGGGTGGGCACCGGCGTGAGGATGCAGGCGACGGCGAAAAGCGCGAGTAACAGCGTCGTGAGGCTTGCCACCCAGGTGAGAGAGGCCATGGCGGTTGCGCACATGAAAGTGAGTACGACGATGAGCTTCGTCCTGCCCGTTTTGTCCGACCACCTGCCGATAATGATGGACATTGTCGAACCTATCAGGAAATAGGCGCTGAGCATCCAGCCCACCCCCTTGGTGTCGAAGCCGAATTGCTCCGCCAGTAGGAGCGGTAAAAAGGCCATGAAGCCGCGAAAACCCATGATCCGAAACGAGGAGAGGGCGATGAGGAGCATCAAAGATTTGTTGCTGAAAAGCGCGCCGAAAGTGGACCTCGCCGCCTGGCGGAAGGGGAGGCGCTCTCCGAGTTGATCCTGAAAGCGAAACCAGATGAGCGCCGCCCAGATGACGCCGGGTATCACGTAGAACTGCGCCGCCATGCGCCAACTCGCCAGATAGACGGCGAGCCAGCCGACGATGGCCGGCGAGATGATGTTCCCCATTTCGCCCCCGCCGTTGAACAGGCCCGTGCAGAACCCGCGCCTCTCGGGCAGTTCTCGCGTGATGAGCGCCACGGCTGGCGGGTGGTAGGCCGCGCTCCCGATGCCGCCGATGAAGACGAACAACAGCAGAAGGGAGTAGTTCGCCGCGTAGCCGTATAGCAGAACGGGAAGCGCCTGGGTGAGCAGGGAGAGGGCGAGGACAGTCCGCCAGCGCCGTGTGTAGTCCGATATGAAGGAAAGGGGGAACTGAAAGACGCTGTTTGCTACCGAATAGGTCGTCACGATGAGGCCCGCCTGCACGTAGTTGAGTTCGAATTCCGCGACGATGAGCGGGAGGACGGGTATCAAAAGCTGCGTATAGAAGGCGTTGACGGCGTGGCTGCCCGCAATCGCGAAAAGGTTGAATATCTTCGATGGGGCCATGGGGCTTCCACTGGTGACTGGGACGCGAAAAATACTTTCATTAGGCTTATAGGTTCTGGGGAAAACGCGCGTCAATGCCGAGCGGCCCATGCGCGTGAAAAGGAGAGAGTGAGCCGTCTGGTCTCCAAGCCTTGATTTCTGAGAATAATTGGCGCGAAACGCCGCATCATGAGGCGATTTATGTGCGGATGAAGACGCCGAGGCGCTTGACTACCCCCGGTGCGGGCGAGGACACTTGGCCTTTCGTTCGGGTCAACACAGTGATGAGAGAGAACAACGCATGAGCCAGCCCCCGGGATTCGATGAAAAAGCAGCCCGGCGAGTGGAGGCCGTCTACACGACGGCGGATGTAGCCGCGCAGCGTGGCGCCCTTTTGGAGATGGTTTCACCCCGACCGGAGGAGTGCGTACTCGATTTGGGTTCTGGCCCGGGTTTCATGACGTTGGAAGCTGCGCGCATGGTGGGGGAGGGGGGCGCCGTTTTCGGCGTGGACAAGAGCGCGCCGATGCTCGCCCTCGCCCAGAAGCGTTGCACCTCGCAGCCGCAGGTGTCGTTCCGGGAGGCCGACGCGCTGAGCCTGCCATTTGCGGATGATGATTTCGATGCAGCCATCATCTCCCAGGTATATGAATACGTCACCGACATGGATGCTGCCCTGTCGGAGCTTTTCCGCGTACTCAGGCCCGGCGGCCGCGCCCTCATCATGGACACCGACTGGGGCTCGCTCGTCTGGAACGCGCAGGACGCCGCGCAGGCGAAGAAAATATTCACCGCGTGGGACGCGCATCTGGCCGACCCGCACTTGCCGAGGAGGTTATCGCCTCTGCTGCAAGGCGCCGGCTTTGAGATCGCAGACGTAAGGGTTTTGCCTCTACTCAATACGGAGTATCCTGCGGAAAACTACAGCCACGGGATGGTGAGTGTCATCGTGCCCTTCGTCATCCGCAAGGGTGGCGTGCCGAAAGAAGAGGCCAAAGCCTGGGCGGAGGATTTGATGACGCTGGGCGAGCGCGGTGAGTATTTTTTCAGTCTCAACCGCTACGTGTTTTTGGCGAAGAAACCAGAGGCCTAGAATGGACAGGTACATCGACTGCCACAATCACCTGCATGGATTCAGTTTCGACGACTGGGAACTGCAGGGGATGTGCGGAATGGTTGGTTCTATTCTCTCGTGCGGGAACCCCCACGTGCACCGCGAAATATGGAAGAGCGCGCCCGAATCAGAGGATGTGAAGAGGCTTTGGGATAGCCCTCTCAGAATGGCGGAAGCCGCCGAAGCCAAGCACCATATTCGCGCCATGTGCGCCGTGGGCGTCAGTTCGATGACGCGGGTGGACGGCTGGGAGCGGCTCATCGACGCGCTTCCCGGATATCTGGAGAACGAACGGGTGGCCGCCCTGGGTGAAGTGGGTCTGGACCCGGGGCAGTATTTCGGCTTTTCCTGGGATCTGGAAGATCAGGCCAGATGTTTAGAAGCGCAAGCGCGCCTCGCAGCGGAACTTAAAAAGCCTTTGATTTTACACACCCCTACCTACAAAAATCCAAAGGAATTCCTGGGCGGCGTGGACACGCAAGGAGAGGTTTCGCCAGAAGAGTTCAGGCTCCATTACCTGAAAATGGATTTGGAAGTCATCAATGCAGCGGGTCTCGACCACTCGCTGCTCGTTGTCGACCATTTGGATGCGACGATAGTGGATTTCGTGCACGAAGAGACGGGCGCATGGTGCGCGACGAGTCTCGGTAGCCGCCTTCGCCCGATTCCCCCATCCGCCATCGTGGAGTGGGTGCGGCGCCACGGGGCGGGGCGCATAATGCTCAACTCCGACCTCATCCCCTACACGTCAAACGACCTCTACTGCATCCCCCGGGCGATTCGCGCCATGCGCCGGGGCGGCATCGCCGAGGCGGAGATCGAAAAAGCCGCCTTCGGCAACGCGAACGCACTCTTCGGCTTCGGCCTATAGGTCAGTCCAGTACCGCCACGGCGCGCACCGGGGAGCCGGTGGCGTCTTTCAGCTTGATGGGCAGGCACAGGAACGTGAAGCGCTTGCCCACCAGGCGCTTGGGGATCACCAGATTCTCCGTGTTGAGCATCCCCCGCTCCTTGCACACCTGATGAGACGGGTAGGGTTCTTCCGATTCGGGGAACATCTGCGTGGGGTTTTCTATCGTGAACGCCTCACAGCCGATGTTGCGAACGCCCCGATCGGCGAGATACTCGGTGGCGGGCCGGCTTAATCCTGCGAATTCCTTCCACCATACATCGGGGTCGGGGTTTTTGAAGCTCTTCTCGAAATGGCCCGTGTAATACAAAAAAGCGTCGCCTTCTTCGATGGAAAGCCCGTGTTTTTCCAGTTCGCGCTCGATGTGCTCGGTTTCGATGTAGGTCTTGGGCGCGATGTCCGAAAAATCCACACAGATAGCACCCGAATAGAAGCGATCGAGCGGCAACTGGTCGATGGAGGGGGCGTCTCCGGGCACGTAATGGTTCAGGGCGTCCACGTGGCTTCCGGTGTGATCCGAGAGCGTGAGCTTCATGGCGGCGAAAGAGAATTTCCCGTGAAATCTTCCGGACGACTCCTCGTGCGTCATCATCGGCTCAATGGCCACCTTGGGGTGGAACGGGCGCTCGAATCCGCCCGCCGCCACAGTTTGTGAGAGGTCGATCAGTTCCATGAAATTTTATCCTTTCCTCAAATAACGCGAGTCAAATTTTCATCTTCAGGCCATCATGGTTTCGACCGGCGCCCAGAAGCGATCGATGTGCAGATCCTCGGCGATCGCGTTCGCGCAGTTGTAGCCGGGCGCACCCGTCACCGCACCGCCCACGTGTGAGCTAGAACCGCAGAGATACAGTTTCCCGACAGGCGTGCGGAAGTCGCTCACTTCCGGATGCGGGCGGTTGTAGCCGAGTTGCTCGGGAATGTAGGCGCCCACGTGGTGGCTCGCACGGACGAAGTTCGGGTTCATGCGCACGATGTCGAGCGGCGTGTAGAGATAGCTGCCCATGATGTTGTCGTGGTTGATGTTGGGCGCATAGGGCTTCCAGGAGTCGATGAAGTGCTGGGTGTACTCCTCGCGCCGCGTGTCCCACGCCTCGGCCCCGCCGTCTTTGAGTTCATAGGGCGCAAACGGCCACCAGTAGCCCACGTGCGTGCCGTCGGGCGAATAGGTCGGGTCGAAGTGGCTGTTGCTCCCGCCGTTGCCCATGAGCTTGGGCAGTTCGCCGTCGTGGATTGTTTCGAAGCACTCGTTGATCTCCTCGGTCGAATCCGCGCCCCAGAAGATGTTGAACGTCTTGTTGATGTCGGGATCGAATTTCGCGGCCTTGAAGTCGGGCGCTTCCTTGAGCGCGAGGTGGATGGTGCAAAGCCCGTGGCTCGCCCACTGGAACTCGAGCGCCGCCCTGGCGAGCCTGCCGCCGAAGTAATCCTCCCCGGCCAGGCGCACAGTGAGCGGCCAGTTCACACCGCTTGCCACGAACTCGGTGGCCTCGATGCGGGTGCCGTCTTCCAGTATGACGCCGGTTGCGTCACCACTTTCGACCGTGATCTCGCGGACTTCCGCGTTGGTGAGCACCTTTCCGCCGCCTCTCACGACCACGCGCTCGAGCGCGCGGGTGAAGTTCACCGACCCGCCCACGGGCAGGGCGAAGCTAGCGATGCGCGAGAAGATTCTCGGAAAGAAAATGCCGGTTGTTGGCGTATTCTCGAGGGTGAAGGATCCGAGGAAGAGCTTGAACAGCACGCGCAGCCTGTCGTCCTCGAAATGCTGGTCCACCGCCTCGTACATGCTGAGGTTCGCATAGCTTAGGAACTCACGTCCCAGCGGCCCCGCGAAGCGCTCTTTCAATTCCTCGGGCGGCAGGGGGGCGCAGTACATGAAGGAGGTGATGATATCGAGCATCCCCTCGGTGAATTTGACGTGGAGGTCGCGGTAGGTTTTCGCGTCGTTTTTGTTGATCCGCTCGATAGATTTGACGGTCTTTTCCACGTCGCGGTGGATGACGAACGCCGTGCCGTCGCTGAAGGCGCAGCCCTGTTGAAACTCCGGGAAGATGAGGCTGAAGCCGTATTCGTGGAGTTCCAGGTCGCTGAGGATGGGGCTTCTCTCCAAACCCACGTAGTAGTTCGAATGCAGGTTGTGCTTGAAGCCCGGCAGGGTGACTTCATGCGTGGAGCAGCCACCGCCGGCGATGCCTGAGCGTTCCAGTACGGCTACCTTTTTCCCGGCTTTCGCCAGATAGGCGGCGCATACCAGGCTATTGTGTCCGCCGCCGACGAACAATCCATCGTAAGATTCGGTCATGATCCCTCTCCTCTGAAAGGACTCAGCCACACGGGCTGCTTACGAACTTGTCTGTATGTGTCACTATTCTGCCTTGTTAAGGCGCATTACTCAATACGCCATTTCCTCTCAAGCTTCGGGAATATAGGCCGTGGCGTCGATTTCCACGAGAAAATCCTCTGAGGCCAGCCCGTCTACGATCACGCCCGTGCTCGCGGGCGCATGGGGGCCGAAATATTCCGCGATCACCGCGTAGACGGGTTTCCGGTACGCCCTGTCGGTGATGTAGTTCGTGAGCTTCACGACATGGGAGAGGTTGCCGCCCGCCTCTTCGAGGAGCTGCTTTATGTTCTCGCACGCCTGTCGAGCCTGGGCCGCCGCGTCGCCGAGGGCGGGCGGTGCGCCGTCGAGCCCCTCTCCGGTCTGGCCCGCGAGATAAAGCGTCCTGCCCGCGAGAAGGCCCTGGGAGTAGCTTCCCGCCCCGGCGGTTACATGCGTGGTGTGGAATTTTTGAAATGACATGATTTTGTCTCCAGAAATCATCGGACAAGCCACGATGGGGGAGCGATGACGCTCCATCGCCGCAATTACAACCTTGACAGCCGGTACATAGTGAGACCAAGGCGGAGTGCGCACCCACCCTCGTCGCGCGCCGGTTACTCCATTTCGAACATCGCGGTGGACGCGACCTCGATCAGGTTGTTCTCCGGGTCTCTGAAGAAAATTTGGGGGTAGCCGTAAGGCTCATCGTGAAACGGGACGCCATGCGCCTTGAGCCGCTCCTTCATCCCCTCGAGATCTTCGGTCACCATCCCGAAGTGGTGGTCCATGTATCCATCCTCATTATCGCTGATTGAGTGGGACACGTGCGTATCGCTCACCTTGGCGAGATGGATCTGGTGGTCCGTTCCCGCCTCGTACCAGTAACCCGGGAAGGGGAAGTGCGGGCGGGGCATTTCGGGAAGTTCCAGAATTTCGTTGTAGAATTTGTGCATGGCCGGTAAATCCCGGCAATAGATGCTGAAATGCTGCAGGAATTTGATCTTGGACATCGGCGTCTCTCCTCAAGGTGTCGGATTTTCTCTCACACTAATAATGCTCTTTTCCTTCTCTGGCAAGGCGCGGCTTACAGCGGAGATACTCAAATCCGCCCGATTGTCGTATTCTGCTGAAACATCTAACAGGAGGATTTCCCATGGCGGGTCGTTTCGTGGTCGAAAACGCCTGCGTCCTGACGCAAGACGAGACGCGTCAGGTCATCCCTCGCGCATCCGTGCTGGTCGAGGATGGCCGGGTCGCCGATGTTTCAGAGTCCAAGATTAATGCCGGCGCAGCGCAGGTTGTAGATGGCGAGGGAATGGCCCTCATGCCGGGGTTGGTGAACGCCCACAGCCACATCATGTGCATTCTGCTGCGCGGCGGCCTGGGCGCGGACAGGCGGCTGATGGACTGGCGACTGAACGTCATGGCGCCCGGCCAGGTTGCCTATACGCCGGAGGATGCGGCGCTCTCCGTCAAACTCTTCGCGTGCGAGGCGATTCGCTCGGGCACCACGGCGGTAGTGACGAACGAGCGCGTCCCCATCCCATTGGCCGAAGCGATGATAGAGGCCATGGACGATTCGGGTATGCGGAGCGTTTTCGCTTTGAGTTTCAACGAAATATCTCCTTCTGGAAAACTCGCCGAGCGGGCGCACTCCCACATCGCCGCATGGGGCAAGACCTTTCCGCCCAGCCTCAAGACGAGGGAAGAGGTGTTCGAGGAGACATCCCATCTGGTGGATAAATACCACGGCCGCTCGGCGGGACGCGTTCTCGTCTGGCCAGGGCCGAACATCCCCGTTTACGTGAAGCCGGAGACCTTCCGCGAGGTGGATGAATGGGCCGGAGCGCGCGGGCTCCGCGTTTCCACGCACGTATCGGAAGACCCCATGGAATCGGAAGTGGGCGGTCTTCCCGTCGTACAGCACCTGGCGGCCTGGGGGCTGCTCTCGGAGCGCCTCGTCGCCGGCCACTGCATCCACTTGAGCGAGGAGGACATTCGGCTCTTGAAGGAATCAGGAACTCAGGTGGTGCATCTCCCATCGAGCAACATGTATCTGGGTTCGGGCGTGTCGCCTGTGCCCCGCATGCTGGGCTACGGAATACCCGTGGCCTTGGGGACTGACAACGCTAACTGCAACGATCTGGTAAACATGTTCTGGGAGATAAGGCTCGCCTGCCTGCTCCATAAAGGGGTGCATCAGGATCCCGCCGCCATCACGGCGCAGCAGGTGCTTGATATGGCCACGCGCAATGGGGCGCGCGCGCTCGGACTCGAAGCGGAGACAGGGAGCATCGAGGTGGGCAAGCGGGCGGACATGATTCTGCTCGACATGAGCGGCCCGCATATGCTCCCGAATCATCATTTGCCTTCTGTTCTCGCGTATCAGACCCACGGGACGGAGGTGCGCTGGGTCTGGGTGGATGGCGAGCCGCTCATGGAGGCGGGACGCCTGAGCAAGATGAGCGAGGATGAGGAGCGCGCGATTCGCGAGGAAGCGCAGGCGGCCTCCACAGCCATCGTCGAGCGCGCGGGTTTGATGGTTCCGGGAGATTGACACGGCGTTCATGCATCGGGCGCCCTTGATGAATAAGGAGACTGAATCGTGTTTGATACCCAGGTGGTGAAGTTTCAGATGGCAGGACCCGAGGACGTCTCGGGCCTCGCGGATGCAGTGGCGGAAGGCCGCATTCAGGCGGCGGACATTCAGGCCATCATCGCCAAGACGGAGGGAAACGGCCGGGTGAACGACTATTCGAGGCCCTATGCGCTCCATTCCTTCGAGGACTACATGATGGAGAAGCTGGGCCTCTCCCGCGACGAGGTGCAGGGCATGTGCGCGATGGTGATGTCGGGCGGATGCGAGGGGATCATGAGTCCCCACGCGGTGGCCATTTCCAAGACCGACGTGGGTGATGCAGAAAGCCCGGGGGAGAAGCGCCTCTCGATGGGAGTCGCCTTCACCCGAGAGCTGCTGCCCGAGGAGTTGGGCACGATGGCGCAGGTGGACTTGGTGGCCGAGGCGGCGGCGGAGGCGCTCGATAAGGCGGGCGTGGATTCGCTGGATGACGTGGGTTACGTGCAGGTGAAATGCCCGCTGCTCACCTCGGACCGGATCAACGATGCGGCCTCTCGCGGCAAGAAGGTGGTGAGCACGGATACTACGCGCTCGATGAGCCTCTCGAACGGCTGTTCGGCCCTGGGCGCGGCGGTGGGTATCGGGGAGATCGACAGGGCGTCTTTCGAGATATCGGACGTGTGCAGCCGGGGCGACCTGTATTCTGAGATGATCTCCTGCTCGGCGGGCGTGGAACTCATGCGCTCTGAAGTCGTCGTACTGGCGAATTCCTCACAATCCGTGAGCCGCTACAAGATCGGCCGGGCGGTGATGCAGCACCTGATCGACGCGGACGCCGTGAGGCAGGCGCTCAAGAATGCAGGACTGGCCTTTGACGGCTTGCCGGGTGTGGAGGAATTGAAGCGGGTGGTGCACGCGTTTGCAAAGGCGGGCGCTCCCTGGGACGGCAGGCTTCTGGGTAAGCGGGTCACGCTGCTTACGGATTCGGTTCTGGGCACGCGGCCCGTGCGCGCCGTGGCGAACGCCGTCATCGCCTCGGTGGTGCAGGACCCGGCGGTATACGTCTCGGCCGGCCTCGTGTTCCATCAGGGACCCGTGGGCGGAGGGGTGGTCTCCGCCATCATCGAGGCGTAAGTGACGGGCGCGTCGAGCCAGGAGAGCAGGTGAGTCGCCCATGAATTTTTGCGGATAAAGTGTTGAAATATGTGGAGCTGATATTTTCCGGCGCTTTTGAGGATAAAAAATTCTTGACACGATTCGGGCCCTTTGCTAGGATTTGAGAGTACAAACAGCGAGTAGTAACGAGTAGCAAGAGGAGGGCTGTCATGGTAAGGAACTTGATAGTAACCGCCTACAACACATCTCTCCGGAGGGTGCTGAAAACGGCTCACCACCGGAAGAGGGTTCTGAAAAAACCCTAAGCTGACCCTTGGTGTTACCTGAAACGGAACATTGAGGGAAATTCGAAAACAGCAGGCGGCGTCGACGGGCGCCGCCTGTTTTTTTTGTGCGAAATTCCGAAAATCCGCCTCCCAGGAAAAGGCGGCTCTCCCGTTATTCCTCGTGTCCCGGTGGGCGGCCCCGGTTCATTTCGTCTGGCTCTTCGGCGAACTCCATGCGGCTCTTGATGGCGTCTATCGTGAAATCCTCCTTGTCACCGGCGAGTTCCGGGTTCCACATCGGGTAGAACACCTCGAGCGCCATTCCCGGCTCTTCGCTCACCAATTTCAACGTGTGCATCGCGCCCGCCTTGACGTGCACCACATCGCCCGGCCCAATTCGCCGCACCTCGTCTTCGAGCGTGAACTCCCACTCGCCCGCCTGGATGTAGAAGAACTCCTCGTGATCGGGATGATTGTGCATTTTCGAGGGCGTGCCGCCCGGTTCGGTGATTAAGTGCTGCATCTGAATGTTGTCGCCAAAAATCCGCCTGTGCGCGACGCCGGGGCGGTCGTGACTCAAGGGGAGCATATCCCAGTTATAGAAACTCATGGTGTATTCCTTCGCGTGAGAGGAAAAAATTATCGTTTGAGCATGCAGGGCTTCGTTGCGCCCGGCCCGCTCGTCTGATTCCGATATTGCCGGGCATTCTAGGGGCAGGGTACAAAGTAAGACAATCCGCGCGCTCAATCTCACGAGAAAAAGGCGGGATAGGCTGCTCTGCATAGCCGCGCGCGCCGCTCTGGGATACACTTTGGTCCATTCGCTTTCTACTTTACGTATTATCGGGAGAGGAGATGGTTATGCGGTTCTCCGTTGTGGGCGGTGAGGGTTTCGACCAGGGGACGGACGCCCTGGTTTGCCTCATGGCGAAAGATGAGAAAAACGAACAACTCGAAAAAATTCTGGGTGGCGCCCTGGCCTCCTTGCGCGAGCGCAAGGTGTTCGAGGGAAAAGAGGGGCAAGTCTCGGTTCTGCCCGTGCCCGAGGGAGGCGGAGCGCCCAAATTCGTGATTCTTGCAGGTCTGGGCGATGATGTGTCGCCCGAATCGGTTCGCTGCGCCAGCGCTCAGGCGGTCAAGCGTGCGCGCTCAGAAGGCCTTGAGAGCGTCTCCGTTTCGGCGTCCTCCACGACCGGAGATGGTCTCGAAGCTCGCGAGGCGGCCCAAGCGATAGTCGAGGGCGTGGGACTCGGTCTCTACCGGATGGATAAATACAAGAGTGCGGATGAGGATGAGAAAACCGAGATATCGCGCGTCATTCTCTGCGGGGGGCCTGCCAAGAACTTGAGCGCGATGCGGCGCGGCGTGCGCTACGGGCGCGCGCTCTGCGAGGGGACGAACTTTGCGCGCGACCTCATCAACACGCCCAGCAACGAGAAGCGTCCGCCCGCGCTGGCCGATATGGCGCGCGCGATGGCCAGGCGCGAGGGCTTGAGGTGCCGGATACTCGATGAAAAGCAGATGGCGAGGCAGAAGATGGGCGCGCTTCTCTCCGTGAACCGTGGCAGCAGCGAGCCGCCCCGCATGGTCATTCTCGAGTACAGGCCACAGGGTGCCAGAAGCCAGAAACCCATCGCCTTCGTCGGCAAGGGGGTGACGTTCGACACGGGCGGCATATCCATCAAGCCGAGCAGCGGGATGGAGCTCATGACGACCGACATGAGCGGCGCCGCCGCCGTCCTGGGGGCGATGCTCGCCGTCGCACGCGCAAAGCCCCGCGTGCCGGTAATCGGCGTGACGGGCCTCGTGGAGAACATGGTGGACGGCGATGCCACGCGGCCCGGCGACATAGTGCGCTCCATGAAGGGAACGACGATTGAAATCCACAACACCGACGCCGAGGGCAGGCTCGTACTCGCCGATGCGCTCCACTATACGCACGAGAAATACAAGCCCCAGTGCATGATCGACCTCGCCACGCTCACGGGCGCGTGCATGGTGGCGCTGGGCCAGAAGGTGACAGGCATGTACGGCACGCACGATGAGTTGCTGGAGCGCGTGCGCGACCTGGGTGAGCGTACGGGCGACCGCGTCTGGCACATGCCGCTGTTCCCGGAATACGGTGAGGCGATGAAGGGCAAGATAGCCGATATGTGCAACATCTCGGGGGCGCGGTGGGGTGGCGCGAACACCGCCGCGGCGTTCTTGCAGCACTTCGCCGACGAGACGCCCTGGGTGCATCTCGATATTGCGGGACCCTCACACACCGGCAAGGACGAGGCCTACCGCCCCGAGGGGGGCACCGGCGTGGGCGTGCGGATTCTCGCCGAACTGGCGATGGCCTGGAAGCGTCTCACTCCCCAGGAGGGCAAGGCCTACGGGTGTTAGGGGGGCATGCGCAGTTTAAGTGAGCCTCCCGGCTACACCACCACGAACGACTTGGAGACGGGCCGGTTGGTGTTGTTCCATCCCGGGATAATGAACGAGGACGGCCCGGGCAGGCCGCCGGCCACCAAGAGGGTCACGTCTTCGGGTTTTCGGATCATGGGCGCCATGCAGTCATCGTCGTCGTGATCCACCCAATCGGGCCATTCGCTTTTATCTTTACCACGATAGCGTCCGCCGCGCTTTAGCAGCCCTACGGGCAGCTGAGCTCGCTCGACGAGGCCTTGTTTGGCGTCGTCCCGGCTGAAGCCGTGGTCGGCGAGAAGCTGGGCGTGTTCCGGCCCCATGATGACCGTGAGGCCAACGGGCGAGTAGGCGTGGCGCGTGCCCATGGTGGAGATGGTGCTCGCAATCGTGGTGAGCACGCCGTCGAGATGATCGCTCGAATCATCGAGCGCGACGCGCGGACCTTCCCCCGCACAGGCGGTGACGACGTTCTCATCCTTCGCGAATCCGCGTTCTACGGCCAGTGAGGGCCAGGGGCTGATTTCCTCGTTCTCGCGCAGGCAGTAGGCGAATTTGCTCGGGCTGCCGAACGTGCTCATATCCACCACGCCGGGAATCCCCCCACCCAGGTTCAGGAGCATGAGTCGTAGCGCGCGGCCGATGGTCGCGTTCGCCCGGAAACCCGGTCCCAGGCAGCCCGTACCGCCGTGTACGCCGATTTCGCGGGGGTAGGGGCCGTTCATGACGATGAGGGGGCCGGCGGGGTTCATCGTGGCCTGGATACCGTTCATGTTGAAGCTTGGGTCCAGAATGCAGGAGAGCGCGCATAACAGCGCCGGAAAATATTCTGGCTTACAACCCGCCATGACGGCGTGAATTGCCACGGCCTCGGTAGTCGCGGGATGGTTCGCTGGCGGCACATGGCCGATGAGCGCATCGGGCGCGTGGTTCGCTAGCATTGTGGATAAGCGCTCTTCGGTCGGGACGACGACGGGCAGGCCGTCGGACCAGGGCTGCGCGAAAAAATGTTCGATAAGGTCTGATGGATCCGCCATTTGCTTAAGCCTATGCTTTTTCGGCGATGGCGCGGGCGCGCGCGAGCACGTTATCCGCATGCTTGACCATGGCGATATCGATCATCTTCCCCTGGAAGGAAACCGCGCCGAGACCCTGCGCCTCGCCCTCGCGGTAGGCTTCGGCCATCTCGGTGTAGTAGGAGATCTCCTCCTCGCTCGGCGAGTAGACGTCGTTGAAAATGGGTACCTGCCTCGGGTGAATGGCCGCCTTGCCGGTATAGCCGAGTTTTTTGGCGAACTCCGCGTCCGCGCGGCAGCCGTCGTCGTCCTGTAAACGCATGTAGACGCCGTCGGTGGGGTGGGGCAAGGCTGCTGCGCGCGCCTCGACGAGCACCTTGCTCCGCGTGTAGAGGAGCGTGGTTCCGTCTTCCGTCCAGGTGGCCCCCAGGCTGCGGCAGAGGTCCGCATCCTCAGCACTGCCCAAGTTCACGCCCACAACGCGATCCGCCGCCTTGCAGATGTCGTAGCAATGCACGACGCCCGAGGCGCTCTCTATCTGGGCGATGATGCCGACCCCGCCTTCCTCCAGGCCGCGCTCACGCTCGTATTTCGATAAAATCGCATCGGCTGTTCTCACGTCCGCCGCGCTCTCCGGTTTCGGCAGGAAGATACCGTCGAGCCCTTCGACCGCGATGGCGTCGATGTCCTCATCCAGCATGCCCGATTCCACGTCGTTTACGCGTACGAGGATGGTGGATGGGCCGCCGGGCGCGCTGCTCGTTTCCGCGATGCCTGAGCGCACGAGTTCGCGCGCCGCTTCCTTCATCTGGGGGGCGACGGAATCCTCGAGATCGAACAGGGCAGCGTCCGCCTCGATGGTGGGACCTTTCCCCACCATCTTCTCGCTCGAACCGGGGATGAAGAGCATGGAGCGCAAGGGGGTGTCGATGTCTGGTCTGGCCATGAGGTTTCTTGCTCCTTGTGTCTTGTTCGCTTGCTGGTAGCAAAGGAAGAAGGGTTATGTGATTCCCGTATTCAATACTCCAAATGGGAAAAGTCCATGTTCTCGAGCGCAGCGCGGACGTCGGAAATAAACCTGCCCGCCGCCATGCCGTCGTTCACGCGGTGATCGAAGGTGATCGCCAGGATCATGACGGGCCGCACGGAGACTGTTCCGCCCGGCAGCGCCACGGGGCGCGGCGCGATGGCCCCCGTTCCGATGATGGCCACCTCGGGCGGGTTGATGATGGGGTTACCACCCAGCGCGCCAGAGGCGCCGAAATTGGTGAGCGTGAGCGTCCCGCCCCGGACGTCTTCGGGCGTGAGCGCGCTCTCACGAGCGCGGGTTCCCAGATCGTCGAGCCTGGCCGAGAGTTCCACCAGGTTCATGGAGTCCGCCGATTTCAAGACGGGAACCACGAGGCCGCCCGGGGAGTCCACGGCGACGCTTAAGTTCAGGTAGCGCCTGATGATGAGGGCATCGTCTTCAAACGTGGCGTTAAAGCGCTCGTTGCCCTCGTTTCTGAGCGCGTGGACGAGCGCCATGATGAAAAAGGGCGTGTAGGTGAGGTTTACGCCGTGTTTTTCGCGAAACGCCTCTTTGTTCGCGTCCCGAAAGGCCGAAACGCTGCTCATGTCCACCTCAAGCCAACTGGTGACCTGGGGTATCTCGCGCACCGAACGGGTGAGGTTTTCAGCGATTCGCTTTCTGACCCTGCTGAGGTGTTCCACGCGCTCATCCATGTTATCGCTGAGCGGTTTCGTCGACATCTCGATTCTGGGCGGCGCGCCGCCGCCCGCGATGAAGGCCTCTACGTCGCGCGCGGTAACACGTCCGCCCGTTCCCGTGCCCTCGATTCCTGCGACTACGTCCAGCCCGACCCCGTGCGCGGCGGCAAGGCTCTGAACGCGCGGAGAGAGCCAGGCTTTCCCCTCAGTTGATGGACGGGGTGCTTTTACCACGCGTGCCGCCGGGATGACGGGTTTTTCCCTGGGTTGCAACGGCGCCACAGGGGCCGCCCAGTCGCTCACGGCCGGTTCTGTTACTTCCGGTTCGGGCGTTTCGTCGGCGACCTCGGTTGCTGTCTCCATGGTCGCGAGTATTTCACCGACGGGCACCGTCTCTTCCGCTTCCGCCAATATCTCGGTGATCACGCCGTCGGCAGGAGCCTCGACTTCGAACTCCACCTTGTCGCTCTCCGCCGAAAGCAGCACCTCGCCCTTCGCCACCGTATCGCCCACCGCCTTCTTCCAGGCGACCACGGTGCTCTCGTGCACGCTGGTTCCCATGCGGGGCATTCTGATGCGCGCAGTGTACATGGGGGCTCCCTCAAGCGTGATGAAGAAAATCGAAAATTTGTTTTACTCGAAAACTTAGGATTGCGCCAGATGAAGCGGGGCTAAAACGCGGCGAGATCGCGCAGTTCGTTCACGACTTTTTCCGTGCTGGGCAGGTAGGCTCGCTCGAGCGGGGGGCTGAGCGGTACGTGGGCTTCGGGCGCGCCGATGCGGCGGACGGGGGCGTCCAGATATTCAAAGACCTCCTCGCTTACGATGGCGGCCAGCTCGCCGCCCACGCCACCTCGTTTTCTCGCCTCGTGCAAGAAGAGGATTTTTCCCGTTTTCTTGACACTATCCAGGATCGCTTCTTTATCGAGCGGAACCAGGGTTCTGAGATCGATGACCTCCACCGACACGCCATCATTTTCGAGCACTTCCGCCGCTTCCAGGGCTTCGAGCACCGTGGTGCCGAAGGTGATAAGCGATATGTCGTCCCCCTCGCGCAGGGTTTTCGCTTCGCCGAAGGGTACGGTGAAGTCGTCCTCGGGAATTTCGGGCCTCAAAACCTCGGGCAATTCATCCACCGGATAGTTATAGAATTTTTTGTATTCCATGAAGATGACGGGGTTGGGGTCTCTTATCGCTCCCTTGAGCATTCCCTTGGCGTCATAAGCGGTTGTGGGCGCGACGATCTTGAGGCCCGGCGTCCCGAAAAACCAGATCTCGGGGTTCTGGCTGTGGAACGGGCCCGCGCTCACGAGTGCGGCGGCGGGCAGGCGAAGGACGATGGGCACCGGCCCCATCTGCCGGTAATGATTCCCGGCCGCGTAGTCCACGATCATCTTGTAGGATTCGGTGACGAAATCGGCGAACTGGAACTCCACTACGGGCCGCATGCCGCACAAGGCCGCACCTATGGCCGTACCCGTGAAGCCCGCCTCGCTCAGGGGGACGTCCACCACGCGGTCGCGCCCGAATTTTTCCATGAACCCTTTGGTGATGTTGAAGGCCCCGCCGCCCAGGCCGATGTCCTCGCCCAGGAGAAAGACCTCCTCATCGCGCTCCATCTCCTCCCACATGGCTTCGCTCAGCGCTTCCCGGTAGGTGATCATTCGGCGAACACTCCTTCGGTCAGGTGCGTTGGATCCGGCATCGGACTCTTAAGCGCCTCATCGCGCGCGTCTTCCGCGTCTTTTCTCGCTCGCTTATGGGAGGTGGCGACATCTTCGGCCGTCATGAGGCCGAACTCGACGAGCGTCTCATCGAGGCGCTTGATGGGGTCGCGCTCGTTGGTCCATTTCTCGAAATGCTCCATGTCCACGTAGTCGGAGAATTTGTCATACACCGAATGGCCCGCGGCGCGCATGGTGATGCTCTCGATCAAGGTGGGGCCGTCGCCCGCTCTCGCGCGCGCGAGGGCCTCGCTGCAGACGTGGTGCACCAGAGGCGCGTTCGTGCCGTCGATGAGATAGCCGGGAATTCCGTAGCCGGGCGCCTTTAGCACCAGCGCGTCGCAGGCGTACTGATCGCTCAGGAGCGTCTTGTAGGCGTACTGGTTGTTGTCGATGATGATGACGAGCGGGAGTTTTCTCACGGCGGCGAAGTTCACCGCTTCGTGGAAATCACCCGCGCTCGTGCCGCCGTCTCCGATATAGTTGATGGTAGCCTCGCCCTTGCCGCGCGCCTTGGCCGCCCACGCCACGCCCGTCGCGATGGGGACCATGGTGCCGATGTGGCTGATGAGCTGGGTGATGCGCTTGGGCCTATAGCCCATGTGGAAGTTCCCGTCGCGCCCGCCCGAGGGGCCGTCGGCGCGACCGAAAAAGTGCGACATGATGCTCCTGGGTGGATGCCCCTTAGCGAGGTGCGCACCGCAGTTTCGGTGCATGGGTACGAGCCATTCGTGATCTTCGAGACACATCGCGCTGGCGACGCTCGCCCCCTCGTTTCCCCTGCCGAAAAAGGCGGTGCCGGGGATGTGCCCTGAGCGGAAGGCGGAATCGAGCGTTTCCTCGACTGCGCGCGCGAGGGAGACGAGATAGTGCATCCGCTCGGCGGTATTCTTGTCTGGGAGAACCTCTTTTTTGGTGAAACTTACCCAGCGCGCCTCCAGACCGTCTACGGCGAGGTAGCGATCGGCGAGATCGGAATAAAAATCGAGGTTGGCCAACTCCTCGCGCGTGGCGAGGGGGTGTTTCGCGTCCATGCGGCTCTCCTTCACCCATGAAGCGGCAAAAAAGAGTGTGACCGCTTACTGTCAGGGTTTTGAGATATTAAACCATATTTCGCCGGGAAATGGATACAGCCTTTGAAACGTGCGTGCTTTGTCGTTAGAGTTGGCGTCCTGGAGAACGATATGGGTATGGACGCGCCTTAGCCAAGGATTTCCTATGCAAGGGAGGCGTTGTGGATTTAGGAGACGACCTACGACTGCCGGTAAGAAAATCTCGTCAGTGAATTGAGCGCAGTTGACAAGATGATGTTTCAGGGTTGATTTATGCGACTGAAGTAGATTTGCAGGTTTTCTCTTGTTCTTGATGCTTATGATATTTGCGAGCGGCGTCTACAACTTTGACGGCGGCTTCGTAATGTTTTGGATCGTTCTCTTCTTTGGCCATTTCCAAAAGCGCCAACCTGTCCTCTTCTTCTGAAAGTCTTTTGATTGTAGTGTCTCTCAAGGATTTTGTAATTTTCATGTCCTTAATCTTTCCAATAGTTCAACCGCTTTGTCGATTTCCCTGGATTGTTGGCGTTGTGAAGGTTTCGTGTCGCCCCACAATAACCAAGCCCGACTATCCACAACGCCATAATATAATCGAAATGCGGATGGCTGTCCACGATATCGATAGGCATAGACGCCTTCTCTCTCGAATTTTCTATTCCCAAGACCTACCATCAATTTCAATTTTTCCGATTCGATTTTCCGATAGAGATTCCTATCAGTTCTTTGCAATTCTCCAATCCATGCTTGGAATTCATTTGTCTCCTGGAGTTCTTCTAAAGCCCCGTAAGGATTAAATGCTTCATTCAACATATCTTTATCGTATGGATTCTAATGATGTAGGCAGCTTTGACATGTATATATTTCTACATATACATGTATTTCTATTGTTTTTGTCAACTTTGCTTGATCGGATACAAATTTAGAGGTGAGGGAAAGATGAGTCTTCTGGTGGTCGGTTCCATGGCGATTGATTCAGTGAAGACGCCCTTCGGCGAGCGTGAGGAGGCGGTGGGGGGATCGGCCACTTATTTTTCGGTGGCGGCGAGCTATTTCACGGACGTGCGGCTCGTGGCCGTGGTGGGGGCGGATTTCCCGGAAGATACGCTCGCGTTCCTGGAAGAGCGGAAAATCGATATATCGGGCATTGAGCGAAGCGAGGGGGAGACCTTCCGCTGGAAGGGGGAGTACGGGTTCGACTTGAACACCGCCCACACACTCGACACGCAGTTAAACGTCTTCGAGCGTTTTTCGCCGAAGCTGCCGGATAATTTCAATGACACCGAGTTCGTGTTTCTGGCGAATATCGACCCGGTGCTTCAGGCCGCTGTGCTGGGCCAGGCGAGCTCGCCCAAGCTCGTGGCGTGCGACACCATGAACTTCTGGATCGAGGGCAAGCGCGAGGAATTGCTCAAAACGCTCTCGATGGTCGATCTGGTGGTCATCAACGACGCGGAGGCGCGCGCCCTCTCGGGGGAGGCGAACATCGCGCGCGCCGCGCGCCGAATCCACGAGATTGGCCCGAAGACCCTGGTGGTGAAACAGGGCG
Organism: bacterium; assembly: GCA_965213625.1. Taxonomy (GTDB): domain Bacteria; phylum UBA8248; class UBA8248; order UBA8248; family UBA8248; genus Bin107. The sequence continues at coordinate 3,287,655 of CBDBZU010000004.1, read as the reverse complement.
AGTACGGCGCTCTCCTTTTTCACGAGGACGGCGTGTTCTCCGCCCCAGGACTTCCGATTGAAGACGTCTGTGACCCCACTGGGGCAGGCGACAGCTTCGCGGGCGGCTTCATGGGTCATCTCGCCGCCACGGGCGACCTGAGCGAGGCGGGGATGCGCAGGGCGGTCGTATACGGCAGCGTCATGGCGTCGTTCAACGTGGAATCGTTCAGCTACGACCGGATGCGCGCGCTATCGACAGAAGAAATAGATGCGCGTTTCCGGGCGTTCAGCGAACTGGCCCACTTCGAGCGTCTCTGAGGACATTCGATGTCGCTCCGGATTATCGGCGGCGCGGCAAGGAGCCGGAGGATTCCCTCGCCCGAAGAAGAGGGCGTAAGGCCCACGGGCGAGCGGGTGCGTGAGGCGCTGTTCAACATCTGGGGAGGCGCGGTGGAAGGCGCGCGCGTGCTCGATTTGTGCGCGGGTTCGGGCGCGATTTCGCTCGAAGCGCTCAGCCGGGGCGCGACCAGTGTTGTAGCAGTGGAGAAAAACCGTCGTCTTTGCGAGGCGATGCGGCGAAATGCAGAAGTTCTTGGCCTGGCGGAAGGATTGGAAGTGCGTAGCGCGGACGTGAACGCTGAGATCGAACGAATCCGGGCGGAATCTCCGCACAGGTCCGACTTGGCCTTCGCCGACCCGCCCTGGCGCGAAGACACGCTGCGGCGAGAGGTTTTAGAGGCCGTATTTGCACCCGAGCCGATATGCGCAAGCCTCGTGATGGAAGCGCCCCGGAACGCGCAGCGGGAAAGCGAGGTCTGCGGGGTGAGGCTCGTGCGCGAGAGGCGATACGGCGATACGTGCTTGCTCTTCTTTGAGGCGAATTCGGCGGGGTTACCGGACGATGCTGGCGAAAGAAAATAGAAATTTTTTGCAGCGCGATGGGAGGCGAAACGGAATTTCGTCGGTAAAACTTGTGCAAAAACAATGCTTAAAATGAAAACACAAGGGCCGAAGGGGCGAAAATTTAATGTATGTTACTGATATTGCTTGAATTAAAAGGTTTGCTCAAAAAAGTGTCAATATGTATTAAGTGACGGAAAATAGGGGATTTAGAGGCCCATTTAACATACTTATCCACAACTTATTCACGAATTCTGTGAGCAAATATTATAAAAACTTTACACACAGGGGAAAGAGAGTTGCCACAACTATTTGATTTAAGCGGAAAGAGGGCTTTGGTCACAGGAGGTGGCACGGGCCTCGGACGCGCGATGGCCCATGCGCTGGCCGAAGCAGGCGCCGACGTCGCCTTGGCGGCGAGGCGAAAAGAGAAGCTCGAGGAGGCGGCGGCGGAGATTCGCGCACTCGGCCGCACAGCCCATGTCACTGGCTGCGACCTGACGGATCCCGACTCGGTCCAAGAGGCGGCGCGAGAGGCGGAAGACGCGCTGGGGTCCATCGACGTTCTGGTGAACAACAGCGGCGTGAGCGGTGAGGGCTGGGCCACCGATCTGCCGATTGAGCGCTGGAACCAGGTGCTGGAGACGAACCTGCGGGGCGCATTCCTGATGTGCCAGGCCGTGGCGCCGGGCATGATCGAACGCGGCGGCGGCGCGATAGTGAACGTGGCCTCGGTCGCGGGCTTCATCGGCGTGAAGATGCTCTCCGCCTACACGGCGAGCAAGGGCGGCCTGATCCAGCTCACCAAGACGCTTGCGCTCGAATGGGCGAAAACGGGCGTGCGCGTGAATGCCCTTGCGCCGGGATATTTCCTGACCGACATCAACAGCAAGTTCTTCGCGTCCGATGCGGGCGAGCGGATGATCAAGGCCCACATCCCGATGGGAAGGGTCGGCAAGCCTGAGGAGCTCAAGGGTGCGATTCTCTTTCTGGCGAGCGACGCTTCGAGTTTCATGACGGGCTCGACCCTCGTGGTGGACGGCGGGCAGTACGCGCAGTAGGGGTTTTTAAAAAGTCCTTGCGGGTTGCGCCAAACCATTCTCCCCTTTGCAGATTGCCAACAACCACTCCCCCTCAAGGGTCTGTTGAAAAACCCGGTGTTGGAAGCGGGCGTTTTGGCGGCTCACGCGGCGGCGGGGAGGCAGCCCAATCGGCGCGTGAGGGCGCCATGTGCGCTTAGACGGCGTCTCCGGGCGGCACAGGCCGTCCAGAGGGCGAATATACGCGCCGCAAAAGCGGCGGCCAGCCGCTTGAGGTTCACCGCTATCGCCGTCAGGTAGGACTGGATCCTCATGTTCGCAAGGCCCCGGCGCACCGCCCGCCCCAGTCCGTGCCGGCTCTTCGCCTCGCCGTGGTAGCCCTCCGAGCGCCAACGGTGGCGGCCATAGAGACGCTTCTCCTCCTCCCCCCAGCGCGCATGCCGCCGACGCGCGCGCAACAGCGCCGGATACGCGTGCGGAATCAACACCGTCCTGCTCGTGCGCGACTTCGACAGACAATCCGCACGGAGCGCGCAGCCCGCGCAATCCCGCGTCTTCGATACATAGGAGCGCCCCCGCTCCGTCGCCTGCCGGGGGCGCAGCGTCTTGCCTCCCGGACACTTCACCACCTCGTTGCGCGCGTCGTAGTGGAACAACTGCAGCGGAACACGGCTCTGGCTGGGTTCCTTCTTCGCTGGTATCAGCGCTTCCACGCCCCGCCGCTCCAATTCGCCATAAACCTTCGAGTACGCGTACCCCGAATCCGCCGTCACCATCTCCGGCGCGCGGCCCGACAACTCGCTTACCGCCTCTATATGGGACGCCATCATCTCACGCTCGTTCCGCGTCCCCTCCGTCACCGACACGTCGAGAACAACACCCCGCTCATCGTCCACCGCCGCGTGCTGCTTGTAGCTCGGCTCGAACCCCGCCCGCGCGCTCTTGCGCGCAAGCCGCGCGTCCGGGTCCGTCCGGCTCACCCGACCCCCGCCACCGCGGCCTCCTCCCTTCTTCTCCCCCTCATCATCGACGGGATTCTCCCGAATCACCTTCTCCGCGTGGTGCGCCGCCAGACTCTCCCAGCTCACGTCCGCGCGTATCAACGAGGCGTCCACGTGCACCACTTCCCCCTTCGCCACATTCGCCTCCAGGCAAGCCTGCACCGTGCGACGGAATATCTCCTTGAACCGAGCCTCCCCCCACCGCTGACGAATCCGCGTCAGGCTCGAATGATGCGGCAAATCCTCGTGCAGCCCGTACCCGATGAACCACCGGATCGCCAGGTGCGCACGCGCCTCGCGAAGCAGACGCCGGTCGTGTACGTAGCCCAGCAACATACCCGCCAGCATCAGGCGCAACGCCACCTCCGGGTCGATCCCCGGTCGACCGTTATCCGCGCAATAGCAATCCGCCACCTCCGCGCGAAGCCAACTCAAATCCAGTACGCGGTCCACGCGCATCAGGACGTGATCCTCGGGGATCAACCGTTCCAGCGAACCGGCCACGAACAAATCCATCTGCTCGCGCCCCTTGCTGCCTATCATCTCGGGAACTCCCATCTCGGGCGAGATAGTGTCATTACACCCAATCACAATGCCGGGGGTTTTTCAACAGCCCCCTCAAGGGGGGAGTGAACTTCAAAAGCGCGCAAGCAACCAAAATCGCTCACCGGGGCTTTTTCAACAGCCCCAATAGGAGGCGGTTTCAAGTGTAATTCAGTCTTGGCGTTCGGGGCGTTGACCCCGGAAATCGAAAAAAACGAAACATGGGACTTGACCTCGGCTCGCGCTTGACCCATAAGATCGTATTGTATTTGCGAGGACCTGCGTGGATTCCGCCCGTTTAACCATGCGCCTCGCCTTTGATTGAGCGAAATGGAGTATTGATTCGATGAGGCATCAGGATCTCAGGAGTTCCTGGGGCGTGTTCAAGACGCCCCGCGATCCACTGGCTTCTTAGGAAACCAGCGCGTTCACCAGTCTTGCGCGCAAGCGCCCATCCACTCTCTAATACCCGGCGTTCCGCTCAAGGCGCACCTTCACGAACAAATTCCTAAGGAGCCTGAAACCCATGGCGAAACAAGCCACGGCAATACGAAAGAAACCATCCAGAGGCAGAGCCTCGAACAGAATCCGTATTTTCGACACCACGCTCAGGGACGGGGAGCAGTCGCCCGGCTGCAGTATGGATCATTTCCAGAAAGTGCAGATGGCGCTACAGCTCGAAAAACTGGGCGTGGATATCATCGAAGCCGGGTTTCCCATAGCGTCGAACGATGAGTTCGAATCGGTGCGCGACGTGGCCAAGGCGGTGACCAAGACGGTCGTCGCCGGTCTTTCGCGCTCCGCGCGTGAGGACATCGACCGCTGCTGGGAGGCGGTGCGCCACGCGAAGAAACCCAGAATCCACACCTTCATCGCGACGTCGGACATTCACCTGAAGCACAAGCTCAAGATGACGCGCGCAGCGCTCCTGAAGGAGATTGCCGCCTCGGTGCGCCATGCGCGAAGCCTTTGCAAGGACGTGGAGTGGAGCGCTGAGGACGCGACGCGATCGGACTGGGATTTCCTGGCCGAGACGGTGAAAATCGCTATCGAGGAGGGGGCGACCACCATCAACCTCCCCGACACGGTGGGCTACATCATCCCGAGCGAGTTCAAGCGCTTCTGGGAGCACATTTTCGAAAAGGTGCCCAGTTACGACAACGTGGTATTCAGCGCGCACTGCCACGACGACCTGGGCCTCGCGGTGGCGAACAGCATCGTGGCCATCGAATCCGGCGTGCGCCAGGTGGAATGCACCATCAACGGCATCGGTGAGCGGGCGGGCAACGCCTCGCTCGAGGAGTTCGTGATGGCCATCTCCACTCGCAGCGATGAGCTGAACTACAAATCGGGGATCAAGACACGCGAGATCTACCCCACGAGCAGGCTCCTGACCTCCATGACGGGCGTGCCCGTACAGCCGAACAAGGCGGTGGTGGGCAAGAACGCCTTCGCGCACGAAGCGGGCATCCACCAGCACGGGGTGATATCGAAGGCCATCACCTATGAGATCATGACGCCCAAGTCGGTGGGCAGGCCCTCGAACACGCTCGTGCTCGGCAAGCACTCGGGCCGCGCGGGCTTGCGAAAGCGCTACGATCAGCTCGGCTTCAAGATGTCGCGCGAGGACATTACGGCCATCTACCCGCGCTTCATCGATCTCGCGGACAAGAAAAAAGAGGTCTACGACGAGGACCTGATTGCGCTGTTGCAGCAAAACCGCGCCGAGGGCGGGGAGAACTACTACAACCTCGAGTTCCTCCAGGTCACGTCCTCCACAGGCACGCAGCCGGCCTCCACGGCCACGGTGCGCATCCGGCAGGGTGAGGAGGAGTTCTCAGACGTAAGCCAGGGCAACGGCCCCGTGGACGCGGCCATCAACGCCATCTGCCGGGTCGTGGGCATCGAATGCCGCCTGGCGGATTTTTCGGTGAACGCCGTCACGCGGGGGCGCGACGCGCTCGCCGAGGTGAACATGATGGTGGAGTTCGACGAAGGGTTGCAGATAGCGGGCCACGCCACGAGCCCCGACACCGTCGAGGCGGGCGCCAAGGCCTTCGTGAACGCGGTGAACAAGTTCAAGCTCAGTGAAGATATGCGTAAACCCGTGGGCAAGGGGCGCAAGGCAAAAGAACCCGCCGAGCGTCCGCGCGGCATCTGACGTAAAATCAGGGGCGGCCCTGCTGGGGGTCGCCCCTTTAGATTCATTCACACCCCCAGATTCATCCGCACGCAAGGAGATTCCTCCATGACATATCAGGCCACCAGGGAACTGGCGAAGCGAATCGCGGCGGTTCACGCCTCTGACATCGGCGAGGCGGCACGCGCGCAGGCGCGAAACGCCGTGCTCGATACGCTGGGCGTGAATCTGGCGGGCCGGGACGATGACTGCGCGCGGCTGGCGCACCGGCTGGCGGTCTCGGAGGGTGGCGTTCCCGCAGCGCGCCTGATCGGCACGGAGGAGCGTACGAGCGCCTCCTGGGCCGCCTTTGTGAACGGAACGGCGGGCCATGCGCTTGATTATGACGACGTGGATTTCGTGATGCTGGGTCACCCGAGCGTCACCCTGGTTCCTGCCCTCATCGCACTGGCGGAGGAAAGGGGAATCGGGGGCGCAAAGGTTCTCGAGGCCTACACGATCGGTTTCGAGCTCTTGCACGTCCTGGGCCGCGCAGTGAACCCCAAACACTACCGCCGGGGCTTTCACGCCACGGCCACGCTCGGCTCGGTCGGCGTGGCGGGCGCAAGCGCGTATCTGCTGGAACTGGATGAGGAGCAGACGCGAAACGCATTGAGCCTGGGGGCGAGCGGCTCGGCGGGGCTGGTGTCGAACTTCGGCACGATGACGAAGCCATTTCACGCGGGCCAGTCCGCACGGGCGGGACTCGTCGCGGCGAAACTGGCCGAAGACGGCTTCACGGCGGCGGCGGATACGCTGGAGACAGGCTTCACGTCGGCCATGGCGGCAGAGGAAATCGGACCCACCGCGCATGAATTCGCGGACTGGGAGAGCGCGGTCGGCACGTGGGGGCGGCCTTGGGATGTTGAGGAGGGCGTCTGCGTGAAGCTCCACCCCTGCTGCGCGATGACGCATCCGGGCATCGACGCCATGCTCGACCTGGTGAAGAGCGAAGACATCGCGGTCTCGGACGTGGCGGCCCTGGGCGCGCGCGCCTCGACCATGACGCTCAAAGTGCTGCGCTACAAGGAGGCGACCACGGGCCTGGAGGGAAAATTCTCCATGCCGTTCTGCATCGCCTCCGCCCTCGTGGACCGCAAGGTCGGCATCCGCCAGTTCGAGGAAGACAGCGTACAGCGGCCAGAGATAGCCGCTCTCCAAAAGCGCGTTGCGTTCGAGCTCGATGAAGACATGGCGCGTGAGGACCCCGAAACCGAAGCGGCCGGGGTCTGGGTGAAACTGAAAGACGGGCGCGAACTCACCCGCTTTTTCCCCCGCGCGCGCGGACACATCGAAAACCCGATCACCAATCTCGAACTCCGGGAAAAGTTCCTGGAATGCGCCGCCGGCCTCACCGAAGAAAAAGCCCAGGCCGCCTGGGACGCCTGGCGGCAGCTGGATGAGGTGGAGGACGTCGCCTCCCTCACGGCCATGCTGGCGGAGCCGGTGCGGGAACCGAGTCCCGTCTAAGAATACAAGAGGCGAAGGGGCGACCCCTCCCCGGAGTCGTCCCACAGCCGTGACCACCATCCGCAACCGGGATTTTCCTTGACGAAGAGCTGGGACAGATCGCGACCCGTCCCTACGGGCGCGTTTTCTCTTCTCGTAAGAGTCTTCATCCTCGTCCGGGTCGAATCCATTGCCGCCGCCTGGCGCGAGTAATAAAATCATCGCGCCGTGAGAGAACGCGAACGAGGGAGAAGAATCATGAACCGAAGGGATTTTCTGCTGGCGTTGGCGGCGACGGCGCTGACCCCCGCGACCGGGTGGGCGGCGCCATCGGGTTTCCGTCTCAGGGCCGAACCCGTCACGGTCCGCCTCCTGCCGGACGGGCAAGGCGAGACGCGCATGCTCGGGTTCAACGGCTCATCTCCCGGTCCCGAGATACGCGCCCGACAAGGCGGCCGGGTCGCCATCTCCTTTGAGAACGGGCTCGACAGCGCCTCCGCCGTTCACTGGCACGGCATCCACATCGACAACGCGATGGACGGCGTTCCCGGCCTCACCCAGGCGGCGGTAAAGCCGGGCGGCGCGTTCGACTACGTTTTCGACGTACCTCACCCCGGCACCTACTGGTACCACTCGCATGAGCGTTCCTGGGAGCAGGTGGCGAAGGGACTCTACGGCCCACTGATCGTCGAGGAACGCGACCCCCCGCGCGTCGACCACGACATCACGGTGGTACTCGACGACTGGCGTCTGACGCGCAGCGGCGAGTTGGACCCGAATTTCGGCAACCGCCACGACTTCTCCCATGAGGGGCGGCTCGGCAACTTCGCCCGGGCGCTCCTCTCCCGGGAGGAGGTGCGGCGCGGGGACCGGGTTCGCCTGCGGCTGATCAACACGGCGACGGCGCGGATTTTCCGGGTGCGGATCGGCGGCGCCGGCATGATCGTGGCGCATGACGGGATGCCGCTGGCTAAGCCTGAGCCCCTGGGCGAGCTGGTGCTGGCGCCCGCACAGCGGACCGACGTCATCCTCGACGTCGCCGAGCCGGTCACCTTCGCCATGGCGACGCGGGGCGGAGCATATGAACTCGGCAAAATAGCGGCGCAGGGCGTCAACCCCGCGCCCATCGACGTCCCTATCGCGCCCCTGCCGCCGGTGGACATCCCGTCGCCGGACCGCAGAAAGGCGCGGCGGCTTACGCTCGCCATGCAGGGCGGCGCGATGAGCGGGATGGGCATGATGGGCATGATGCGCGGCGGGGATTTCTGGGCCTTGAACGGCCACTCCGGCATGCCAAAGACGCCCTGGCGGCGATTCGCCCGAGGCGAGACGGCGCTGATCACCATGAAGAACGATACCGTTTTCCCGCACGGCATCCACATCCACGGCCATCACTTCCACGAGGTCGGCGAGGACGGCGCGCACGGCCATTACCGCGACACCACCCTGATCGATCCGCGCCGGAGCCGGGACGTCCTCTGCGTGTTCGACAACCCCGGCAAATGGCTGATCCACTGCCACACCCTGGCCCACCAGGCGTCTGGCATGAAGACCTGGGTCGAGGTCGTTTGACGCGCGTTCTGTCGGCAATCTCGAAAATTATTTTTCAGGGGTGGGCCTACGTGTCCACTCGTATTTGAGGGCCAATTGTCTGATTCGCATTTGGTTTGTCCGGCTACCGCGGCCACCCTCGCCAGGACAGGCGCGGGGGCCTGTTCCTACAATCGCGATTTTCCTGGCGATAGGAAGAAAAGCCAGAAGGACAGGTCGCGACCTGTCCCTACAAAACCTCAATCGATCGAGTCTGACCCCTGAAATGGACATCCTCTCGCTATTCTTGACACCACACCCGCTTGATACCTAGCATGGGGCATACGTATTCTTCTTTCACGCCTGCGGGACGCTGCTCGTGATCCCCCATCAGGACAACACGATATGAGACCCTCGGAATTATTCGACGTCAGCGGACGCTCCGCGCTCATCACAGGCGCATCGGGCGCACTCGGCGCGGTGGCCGCGCGGACCCTGGCCGGGGCCGGTTGCCGCCTCACGCTTACAGCCGGCACCACGGACGCGCTCGACGCCGTCGCGGGCGAGTGCCGCGAGCTTGGAGCCGAGGTCGCCACGGTGAACGCGCGCCCGGAATCTGAAGCGGCGGCCGACGCCATGGTGGAGAAAGCCGTCGAGACCCATGGCCGCCTCGACATTCTGGTGGTGGCGTCGGGCATCAACAGGGTGGGGATGATCGAGGAGATGGCGCCCGATGCGTTCGCCGACGTGATGGACGCGAACGTCACGCAGTCGTGGCTTCTGGCGCGCGCCGCGACGCGGCAGATGAAGGCGCAGGGAGAGGGCGGCAAGATCGTCCTCGTCTCCTCGACGCGCGGGATTCTCGGCCACCCCGCGGGCTATACCGCCTATTGCGCCTCCAAGGCGGCGGTCGACGGCATCACGAAGGCGCTGGCCTGCGAACTGGGCCCGACGGGAATCACCGTTAACGCGGTCGGGCCGACCGTCTTCCGCTCGGTGCTTACGGACTGGATGTTCACTGACGCGCCAAAGGCGGTGAAGACGCGCGAGAACATCGTGAGCCGGATACCGAAGGGCAGGCTGGGCGAGCCCGAGGATCTGGCCGGGCCGCTCCTGTTCCTCGCGTCGCGGGCGTCTGACTTTTACACGGGCCACATCCTCTACGCCGACGGCGGCTATACCGCGGGCTAGGGCGGTGATGGCGACCAACAGGCATGGCGGCGGCGTTTCATTTCGAGTACAAATTCCTGAGTAAACTTTTCTTCCTCGTTATTGGGCGGGTGTGATGATGGCGTACCTGCGTGCTGCTGCGAACGTTCTCGTGCATGTTCCAGATCTGGTTCGCTACGGCTCGAAGCCCTGGCGCGAGGCTTTCAGGAACAATCAGGCGCCGGGCGACTCGTTCAACGACCTGCGCTCTTTTGATGAAGTGGTCGGCTACCCGCCGAACCAGGCGTTCATCGGCAATCTGCAGCCCGAAAATCTGAACGAAATTCCAACTCCGTGGTACGAGAACTCCCCCGCAGGCGCTTCGCTTGAGAGCCAATTCGGGGAAATCCTCCCGCAGGATTCTTTCTATGCCTTGCTCGAAGCGGCGGATCAGTTCGGGTTGATAATGCTCGATAAGGAGCGTGATGGGCCGCGCGGCGTGGGTTCTGAATCCGCCGACGCGCTTCTCGAAAAAGAAAATCCTCCGAAGGATTACAAACAAGAAGACATTATTGAACGCATCGAGCGAGGAGAGGCCCTGCCGCTGTTTCAGGACGGGGACATGATCGGGTGCGTACGCCGCGATCATGACGCCGATGAATCCCTGGACGCCCGAATATTGTTGGAAAACCTCTCGGCCAAGGCGAGCGGCGCTTATGCGCTCAGGCGGTTGCTCGTGGGGGTGGGCATCGCGCCCGAACAGGTAGAGTACGTGATCAGTTGTTCGGAGGAAGCTATTGGAGATCGCTACAATCGCGGCGGCGGCAATCTTGCAAAGGCGATCGCCGAGATGGCGGGCTGCGCCAATGCGGCCGGCGTGGACGTGAAGTCTTTCTGCGCGGCGCCGGTGTACGCTCTGGTGCATGCGGCGGCGCTTATTCAGGCGGGTGTCGTCGAGAACGCCGTCGTCGTCGGGGGCGGTTCGATGGCGAAGCTCGGGATGAAGGCGTACTACCATCTGGAAAAGGGAATGCCCGTACTGGAAGACGTACTGGGTGGGGTCGCGTTTTTTCTCACGAAAAATTCAGGGGACGGCCCTCGCGTGAATCTCGAGATAGCCGGACGCCACGCGGCGGGCAGGCCATCCACGCCGCAAGGGCTGGCGGAGGCTATGGTGCGCGACCCGCTGGCCCGCGCCGGGCGCAAGCTGACCAGCGTCGATAAGTACGCCGTCGAACTCCATAATCCAGAAGTCATGCTGCCCGCGGGGGCGGGAGACGTGGCGGCTACGAATTACAAGATGCTGGCCGCCATGGCGGTGATGGGCGGGGAGATCGCCCGCGAGGAGATTCCGGCTTTCATCGAGGCGCACGGGATGCCCGGATTCGCGCCGACGCAGGGGCATATTCCCGCAGGCGTTCCCTTTCTCGGACACGCGCTGGAGCGGATGCGGGCGGGGAGCCTTGCGAGTACAATGATCCTCGCCAAAGGGAGTCTGTTTTTAGGCCGGATGTCCCAGCAGGCCGACGGGGCTTCGGTGCTGATAGAAGCGTGATTCGTTCGTTTTTCAGGCAAGTGGAGGACACACATGTTCAAAGGCAAGAAGGTGATCGCGCTGGGTGAGCGCGACGGCGTACCCGGTCCGCTGATTGCCGAGTGTATTGAGGCGGCGGGTGCGGAGGTCGTGTTCCAGAAGACGGAGTGTTTCGTCTGAACCTCCGCTGGCGCCATGGACCTGGAGAACCAGGCCGCCATCAAATCGATTGCCGATGAAGTGGGGTCGGAGAACCTGATGGTGGTGTTGGGAATGCCCGGTGAAGGCCTTCGGCTCGCAGCCGAAACGCTGACCACCGGGGACCCCAGCTGGGCCGGGCCCCTGGCGGGAGTCTCGTTGGGACTCCCCGTTTTTCACATTCTAGAAGAGAAGGTGCGCGCCCAGGTTCCAGAGAATCTGTACGCCGAAAAGCTCCTCATGATGGAAATGGTGCTCGATCTGGAGCAGATAGAAAGCGACCTGGCCTCGATGCGCACGGCCGGATAGGGGAGGCGACGATGTCCATGCGACTGGAGATGGGGTTATTCCCCGTATCGAAAATCATCATCGGTGCGCGCTTTGAGTACAAAGAAGGTACGCTCACCGTGGATGCCGATGAGTTGCGCGAGCTTGCGCTCGAAGACGGCGGTCTCGAGGACGTGCGCTTTGACGCCGCCATGCCGGGCGATTCGGTGCGGATCACCAACGTGCTGGACGCGGTGGAGCCTCTCTACAAGGTAAGCGGTCGCTCCTGCGCTTTTCCGGGATTCCTCGGTCCGGCGAAGACGGCCGGCCAGGGCCGCACCCACAAGCTGGCCGGTATGTGCGTCATCAGCACCACCCATTTCCTGGGGCCCATGACGGGCATCATGAGCTTTCGCGAAGGCATCATCGATATGTCCGGTCCAGGGGCCGTGCACTGCACGAATTCAGAGACCGCGAACCTCGTCGCCTGCTACGAGCCTTTGGCCGGCGCCTCGAACGAAGCGCATGACGACGCCGTGCGCCTGGCGACGCTCAAAATCGCGTCCCGGCTGGCCGCGCACACGGCGGAACTCAAACCTGTGAGCGTCGAGACGTTCGAGATCGGCGACGTCGCGCCCGATTTGCCCCGGGTTGTCTTTGTCGATCAGGTGATGCACCAGGCGTCTATGGTGCAGACCTTCATGTACGGCAAGAATCTGGGGGATTCGCTTCCCACCCTCATTCACCCGAACGAGATGCTCGACGGCGCGGTGGTGGGGGCGAACTACAAGACGCAGCAGAAGGTGCCGACCTACCTGCACTGCAACTTACCGCTCATCTACGAGCTATACCGCCGCCACGGTGTGGACCTTAATTTCGCCGGCATGATCATCACGCGCGGCCACCACGACAACCAGGCGCTCAAGGAGCGCTCGGCGCAATACGTGGCCAAGCTGGCCGCGCTCCTGAAGGCCGAAGGCGCGGTTCTCGCCTTTGAGGGCGGCGGCAACTCCACGGTGGACTACTGGCTCACCGTCCAGGCGCTCGAGCAGATGGGCGTGAGCGCCGTTCCGATAATCTACGAGGTGGGCCGGCCGGGCTCAGGCGAGTTCCCGCTCGTCTTTCACGTGCCCGAGGCCGACGCCATTGTATCCAAGGGAATGCAGGGGGAGCGCATCGCCGCCCCGGCGGTGGAGCGGGTCATCGGCTCGGAAATCGTCGAGTTCTACAACGGCAAGAGACACAACGTCCGCGAGGCCTTCACCCTGGCCGACAGCGACTACTACGCCAGCGAGTGGGCGAAGGACATCAACAACATGGTGGGCAAGGATTATTGAGGACGGGAGCCTGTGAAGGAGATATTAGCCCAAACGGGTGTTCACCATGTACACTGAAATATTGAATTGAATGAATTCATACAGGAGGCCAGGCTATGAGCGGTAAACTTCGGGTCGTTCACTACTTGAACCAGTTCTTTGCAGGCGTCGGGGGCGAGGAGAAGAGCGATCATCCTGTATCTGCGCAGACAGGCCCGGTTGGCCCCGGCGTTTTGCTCGATAAAATTCTGGGGGAAGACGCCGAAGTGGTCGGCACCGTCTTTGCGGGGGACGGCCTTATCGCCGAAAACGAGGAAGACTGCGCCGCAGAGGCTCTCGCTAGGATTCTCGAATATTCTCCTGATCTCGTTCTCGCCGGGCCCGCTTTCAACGCCGGGCGCTTCGGGCTGGCCTGCGCCGCCGTATGCCGCGCAGCGCATGAGGCGAGCGTTCCCGTCGTCACTGCCATGCACCCCGAGAATCCGGGCTTTCCCGCTGCCGGTACCGGTGTCCACACCGTACCCGCCGCAGATTCGGCCGTCGGGATGGAGGAAGCCCTGGAAGCCGCCGCCCGCCTTGGACTCAAGCTTGCCCGGGGCGAGGAGATCGGCAATGCGGCCGAGGAGGGATACCTGCCTCGGGGGGTCCGCTACAACGAAGTCGCCGAACTACCGACTTCGCAGCGCGCCGTCGACATGGTTTTACGAAAAATCAAGGGCGAGCCCTACGAGACGGAACTCGACGTTCCCGTTCTGGAAGAGATTGCGCCGCCCGAGGCGATCGCCGATCTTAAAAAAGCGCGCATCGCCATCGTATCCGAAGGCGGCATGGTGCCCCCCGGCAACCCGGACCGCTTCGCCGGCTCGAGAAATGAGAACTGGGCCACGTACTCCTTTAAGGGGAAAGACGCCCTGCCGGGCGGCACGTTCATCTCGATTCATGGGGGCTTCAACACCGTGTTCGTGAACGAGGAGCCGGACCGCATGCTCGCCGTGGACGCCTTCCGGCGGCTTGCGGAGGAGGGCGAGATCGCCGAGCTCCACGATGATTTCCACAGCACCTGCGGGAACGGCGGCGCCTTCGCCGAGATGGACGGCATCGGCCGCGCCTGGGCCGCGGAACTCAAAAAGACCGGGGTGGAGGGCGTCGTGCTCCCCGCAACGTGAGGCACCGGCACGCGCAGCGGGGCTGCGCTGGCGAGAGCGCTCGAGCGGGAGGGCATCCCCACCGTCATCGTCACATGCCTGCCGGACGTGGCGCGTGACATCGGGGTCAACCGCATCGTCAACAACCGCGCCGGGCATTTTCATCATCCATTCGGCGACCCCTCCCGGACGCCCGAGGCCGAGCGTGAATGGCGCCTGGGCGCAGCACGCGCCGCCGCTTCAGCGCTGACCGAAAAAGTGGACGGCCCCACGGTGTTCGAGTACTAGAGGGGTGGGTGTCGTCACCACATGAAAACACCCACAATAGCCCGGCGGTTCGCGAGGTTCGCCTGCGGTCTGGAACGGGTTGATTCCGCAGTCAGGACGGTTGCAAACAGGGCCATGCTCGACACCCTGGGCGTCATGCTCGCGGGGGGCGCGCATCCATCCGTGCGCGCCCTGGCTGCAGTGACTACGCGCGGGGAAGGGAAGGCGACGCTGGCGACCGGCGGGAGAGCGGACCCGGAAGCCGCGGCGCTCATCAACGGAATGGCGGCGCACGTCTGGGATTTCGACGATACCTCCTACACTGGGATCATGCACGGCTCGGCGGTGGTGCTGCCCGCCGCCATGGCCCTGGCGCAGGAACTCGAAACGGGCGCTGATTCGCTTCGCCGCGCCTTCGTCGCGGGTTCCGAGGTGGCGTACGTCCTCGCCGATCTTTGCACACACGACCACTACTTCCATGGCTGGTGGAGCACGATCACCTTCGGCCTCACGGGCGCGACCGTCGCCGCCGGATGCCTGCTGGGGCTCGATGAGGACGCGATGACGAGCGCTATCGGCCTGGCGGCAGCCGCTTCCGGCGGGGGAAAGGCCGTGCTCGGTACGGACGCCAAGCCGATGCTCGTCGGCGAGACCGCGCGTCGGGCCGTTACGTTCGCCCGGGCTGCGCAGGCCGGGCTTACAGGACCGGAAGCCGCGTTCGAGGACAACCGGGGTTTCCTGAAGCTGCTGAACCGGGGCGAAGCCGTCGAGTCCGAACTCAAAACCATCGGCCTGCGCTGGCGCCTGTGCGACCCGGGCCTCTTGTTCAAGACGAATCCGGTCTGCTCGGCAGCGCTTTCGGCCATCGAACAGATGAACGGACTCATGGCGGAACTCGGCGCAAGTGCTGATGAGGTGGCCGGGATACACGCCGAAGTACCGGAGCTCGTCTACGGGAGTCTCGTCTTTCCGAATCCGGCCACCCCGCAGGAGATGCAGTTCAGCCTGCCATATGCGCTGGCCTGCGCCGCGCTTAACGGCAAGGTCCGGTTTGAGGATCTCGAACCCGGAGCCGGGGTCAGCCCGGAGATGGAGGCCCTCATGGCGCGGGTGAGTGTAAAGCGCGCGATGGACCTTTCCACCGAGGAGATGCGCGGGAAATATCCCGAAAGCATCCGCCTCACGCTGACCCTGAGCGATGGCCGCACCGCGGCCGGGTTCTGCGGCGCCGCCCGCGGGATGCCGGGAAAGCCGCTGAGTGATACGGAGCTGCTCGAGAAATTCCATGCGGCGGGAGCGTATGCGGGCGTTTCGTTGCCTCAAATTAAGCTTGCGGATTTTGAGCCGATGATGGTTTTCGAGCATGCGGTGGGAGGGGCCGGCTGATTAAAATCTGCTGAATGATCGAAGAATCAGTAAAATGCTTCGCCGGATCACTGGCCAGACACGAGGTTTTCCACTTCACAATTCCGTGCTCAAGGGTGAAGTGGCGCTGGCGAAGGACTGGTGGGCGAGAATCATCGCTTTACGGTCAACCAGTCGATTGCCATCAGTATTTGCCGTAAAAGTGGTGGTTTCTGGGGCATGGGTCGGAAACCTCCCCTCATTGAGGTTGTTGAAAAAGTCATACTCGGTCGAAATTGACCACCGCCGCCATGACGACGGAATCAATCGGACACGCATTTCCCCGCAATTGGCGCTATCCCGCCTCCCTGGAGATGCGCGAGAATTTCATGCGGGCGTAGAGGGTGGCGCATTCAAACCACTCGTAGCCGCTTTCATAGGGGCAGGCCCGGTGTATGAATTGATTCTTCGCAGCCGTTTCATAGGGGCACGCTGGACGGGAGGAATCTGGTTTCCTCACAGCCGCATTCATAGGGACGGACTGGGCGGTGAAATCAATACCTCGACTGTGGATTGATAAAGGTGAAGCGATGATTCGGCGAATCCATGGCAGGCGTTGCGAGATGGACGAAGGCGCAAAGGCGGTGAAATCTCCCCCGTGCGCCGTGCGTGCGCCGGGTTTTGAATTCATGAAAATATCGATAAAATTGGATAAATTTACGAAAAAGTTTATGGACGAAACTATCATGGCATTATACATTCATTTAATAGTTTATCAAATATACCTAAAGTAATACTTTATGTAATTATCGAAATTTATCGAATTAAAATTTTTTTAAGAACCACGCATTTACCCGCATTTCCTCGCAGTGGCTCCAGCGCGGAACCTCTCCACGCCCTGTGGCCTCAGGCGAAGCGAGTGGTGTATAACGTGGCCGGACTTTGAGCGGCATCCTCGGGAGGCGGTGATGGCGAAGCGCGTAGTGGTGGCGATGAGCGGCGGGGTGGACAGCTCGGTGGCCGCGGCCCTCATGGTGGAGGCCGGTCATGAGACCATCGGCGTGGGGCTTCGCCTCGCCGACAGGCCCGCGCAGGAGTCGTTTCACAGGGGGTGTTGCGCCCCGCGCGACCTGGCCGATGCGCGCGCCGTGGCGGCCCAGCTCGACATTCCCTTCTATGTGATGGACGTGCGCGAATCCTTCAAGGAAAGCGTGATCGTGGACTTCATCTCGGAATACGAAAACGGCAGAACGCCCGTGCCCTGCGTCAAGTGCAACCAGGTGGTGAAGTTCGATTATCTCGCCGAGCGCGCGATGGCGTTCGGCGCGGAGGTCCTCGTCACGGGGCATTACGCCAGACGGGTGGAAGTCGACGGCCACCAGAGCGTCGCTAGAAGCCTGGACAGGGAGAAGGACCAGACATATTTCCTCTTCGGCATGACGCAGGAGCAACTCGCGCGCACCGCGTTCCCCCTGGGGGAGTTCACGAAGAAGCAAACGAGGGAATACGCCAGAAAACTGGGCCTCCCCACCGCGGAGAAGCCTGAAAGCCAGGAGATTTGCTTCGTGCCAAAGGATGATTACCGCGCTTTCCTCAAGGCCGAGAAACCCGGTATCGACAGGCCGGGAGACATCGTGGACCTCGCGGGAAACGTGCTCGGCAGGCACGGGGGGGTGACCAACTTCACCGTGGGACAAAGACGGGGCCTCGATTTGGGAGGCGGCCCGCCGCGCTACGTGGTGGAACTCGAATCGGAATCGGCTACTATCGTGGTGGGCGAACGCGAGGCCCTAGCGCGTGAGGTTTTCATCGCGAGGGACGTGCATTGGTCGATTCCCCCCGATTCATCTCCTCTGGAAGTGCAGGTGAGGCATAGGGGCCGCGCGGCCGCATGCGCCGTGACGCCCAAAGAGGATGGAATCGTCGAAATCAGGCCCCATGACCCCACATATCTGGGCGCAGTGGCGCCGGGGCAGGCGGCCGTTTTCTACTCCGCCGACGTGCTCTACGGTGGTGGCTGGGTGGCTTAGAATGAAACGAATCCTTCTCGCTGCGATGGTGTTGTTTTTCGCCGTTACCGCCTCTGCCCAGGAGCAGGATAAGAACCCGGAAGGGCCATACCTTCCACTGCTTGGATATCACGAGGGCGTGTTGCTGGTCGCGCGACCGGGCATGCCGGACGGCCGGTTTCGCCAGAGTGTCATTCTATTGGTGGAACACAGCGAAAAGGGTGCATTCGGGCTGATAGTAAATCGTGTGGTGCAGAGAATACCGCTCTCCGCGCTTTTCCGAAGTTTTGGCATAAAAGCGCCTCGAGAGATGAGCCAGGTGAATATCTACTACGGTGGTCCCGTGTCTCCCGATACGGGCTTCGTGCTCCATACAAATGAACATCAACTCAATGTGATACATGACTTGGGACAGAATGTAGCGGTAAGTCCGGTGGATGAGATGCTTCGGGCCATAGCTCGAGGCAAGCGGCCCAAGCAAATCGTAATCGTGGTCGGCTACGCCGGTTGGGGGGCCGGGCAACTGGAGAGCGAGATGAGGCGCGGAGACTGGTATACGGCGCCTGCGGATCCGGATATTTTGTTCGATCATGATCAAGCGAGCAAATGGAGCCGGGCCATGGAGCAGCGATTCCGATTGATGTAGGTTCTAAGAGGGCAGCAATTCTCAGGTGAGTTCTCTGGCAGTTCAATTGACGCAAACAATTTTATGTACGATGCATATGCTAGCCAGGCGGCCATTCCATCTGGCGTCCGCCCAAGAGGTGAAAGTGGATGTGAAAGACTGTTTGGCCGCCGTTATCTCCGCAATTCGCGACGATACGAAAACCCTCTTGCGCGATTCCCTGTTTGCGAGCGATTTCATTCGCCGCAACGAATATCGAGCCAATCAGTTCCTTGTCCGCATCCTGTATCTCATGGAGCGTCTCCATGTGTTTTTTCGGGATGATCAGAATATGTGTGGGGGCCGCCGGGTTGGCGTCTTCAAATGCAAACAATGCGTCATCTTCATACACTTTTTTGCAGGGAATCTCGCCTGCTACGATTTTACAAAAGACGCAAGATTGCATGTTCTGTCTCCAAAATGATGAGAGTGTACAAGTGATGGAGAATTGTATCTGCAAGCAATACCATATGACAAATTCATCCTTGCCCCAAAGGCTTGGAGCGGTTTATCCACTCTTGCGCTGAGGCAGAATACAATAAGTTCTGGTATTATTGCTTGAAGTGTAAAAATTGCCTGTACAGCAGTGGGCCAAAGTCTCAAAATCACAAACTGGCTTCTAGTGGAAGGAGAAGTTCGAATGAATATCAGCCGAATGCTTGTCGAACACGTTCACGCCATTACTTATGGTTCTCTGTCCGATGAGGCCAGGGACCGCGCAAAGTATTTTTTGCTCGATCACCTCGGCGTTACATTGAGAGCATTGGAGGCGGCCAGTTCTCGTGTGTTTCATAATTTTGCCCAAAAGCGCGCTCCCCATGGTGGGCCTTGCACCATCATAGGCTCGGGTTTGAAAACTGATGCCCCTCATGCCGCTTTGGTGAACGGGGGGGTGAGCCACGCCACGGAAATGGATGATGTGACAACGCGCTCAAGCCTGCATCCTGCAGTCAGCGTCATGCCAAGCACGTTAGCCGTTGCCGAGGCGCATCAGCCTGATCCGAAGCGAGTAATCGCCGCTATCGTAGCAGGATATGAAGTCACCAATCGCATCGGAAATGCCGTGAATCCAACGAGCCACTATGAGCGTGGTTTCCATCCCACGGGAACATGCGGCACTTTCGCCTCCTCGATCACGGCATCGAAGCTTTTGGGGCTTTCGGTCGAGGCCACTTCAAATGCAATGGGCATCTCGGGCAGCCAGGCGGCTGGTTCGATGCAATATCTCGATAACGGCGCTTGGACGAAGAGGTTTCACCCGGGATGGGCGGCGCATAGCGGTATCATCGCCGCCTATTTAGCCCAGGAAGGTTATACGGGACCGGAAGATATTTTGGGCGGGAAAACGGGATTTTTGCATGGCCATAGTGATGACTATACACCTGAGTATGTGGTGGAGCACTTCGGTGAGTATTGGGAAATCTGTGAGAGCGCGATAAAGCCCTACGCTTGTTGTCGTTATAACCACGCTTCGATTGACGCCACAATCGATGTTTGCAAAAAGCATGATATTCAGCCAGAGGAAATCAGACGAGTAAAAGTACGGGTTCCGGAGACGAGCGTAATGGTAGTCATCGAACCCTATGATATGAAAACGAATCCGCAAAATATCGTTGATGCTCAATTCAGCCTTCAGTATGCCGTGGCTGTTGCGATTCTTAGGCGCGCTGCTGGGCTAGATGAGTATGCAGACGATTTCCTCCGCTCTCAGGTTTACTCCTCAATTATCAAGAAGATTGAATGCTACGGTGATGCCGAAATGGAAAAGGAATTTCCGGATAAATGGCAAGCGAATGTCGAAATTGAGACTGATCGCGGAGTTTTCGAAGCGCATCAGGATTATCCCAAGGGGGATTCTCGAAATCCGTTGACGTGGGGTGAGTTGATCGAACGATTCTACGTGATGACTGCCCCAGTGCTCGAAAAGGAAACGGGTGGTTTGATCATCGAGCGGGTCAGGAATTTAGAAAACCTGAGCAGTATTTCCGAGGTAATGGAACTTGCGGCCAAAGCGGAGGGAGTTCCAGCCTGATTACTCATAAGCAGACGATGTGACTATTGCTAAACGAGTGCTTTACTTCAAGAAATCGTTTGCGCCGTTTTTCCATTGTTGAATCGCTGAAAGATGGAAATTCCCAAAGCCAAACGCATTGCAAGACGCCTGAGGAGGTGGGTCGCCATACCCTCTTGATATCGCTCGGGATCTTTGGAACCCAATATGAGAAAACCGATTTTTTTCTCATGAATTTCTAAACTTACAATAGCGGTTGATTTGATACTTTCGCTCAAAGCTTTCGGAAACAGCGGACCCCCACAGCCCTCTAATTTACCCTTGAGTACAACTCCTCCATCCATTGGTACGAGTTCTTCTTCAATTTTACCAAGTGGGCGGATGCGGCATGATTCGTCAGATTTTGCGGCGAGCACTGGAATGCCATCGACGGGTTCTAAAAGCAAAAAACCTGCGTATTCAATCCCAAAGCGCGATTCGATATTTTTTACGATTTCCGTAAGGCTTGCCAGTGAGGGAGCTTGTTCAAATAAAAGTTGTTCAATAGCGACAAAGTCATTTTCGATTAGCTCATTTTGGCGAACGAGTTCTATCGTTTCGTCGAGAAGTCGCACCAAATCCTCTCTTTCGCCTTTTAAGCGGTCAAAAAGTTTATCCCGTAAGTTGAGGACTTTTGCTGAAGTACTGTCTTGTGTCAGAAGACCACTTTGGCGAAGTGAGTCTGGATGTTCTATGAAAAAACCAGGATTTTCCTCCAAATACAGTACAACATCATCCGCCGAAATCGGCGCCATTTTGTTTCTCCTTGCACGGCATATGGAAAATTAATTGGGCGGTATGATGAGTGAAGCTTGAAATTAAATTCAAGCTTACCACTCCAAATGGGGATTGACAAAAACCTTAGAGCGAATCAAAAACAACTAAACGATAGGTGGTGTTTTTTAAAAAACAGTTTGTTCAGATAGCGAGGAAACTATGAAAATTTTAGAACCAGGAAACGTTACTATCGGTTTTGTCGGAATCGGGAAGATGGGAACACCCATGTCGAAAAATTTGAGACGTGGTGACTACGCGGTCGTGGCCTTTGACACAAGGCCGGACAATGTCGAGTGCTTGAGGGATGATGGGGTGCAAGCGGCTGAAAGCTTGGCCGATCTGGCAAAGCGCGCCGATGTTGTCATCACGATGTTACCTGATAGCGATATCGTGGATGCAGTAGTCGATGGACCGGATGGAATTTCCGCGCATCTGGACAAGGGGAAATTGATAATTGATATGAGTTCCTCCTATCCCACGAGAACTAGTACGCTTGCATCTCGCGTAGCAGGAAAAGGTTTGCACTTGATCGGTGCGCCGGTCTCGGGCGGCGTCGTTGGGGCGGAAGCCGCCACTCTGGCCATCATGCCTGGTGGTCCAAAAGAGATTGTGGATGCGGCGATGCCCATTTTCGAGACAATGGGTAAAACTATTGTGCATATTGATGAAACACCAGAATCAGGGCATGCAATGAAATGTGTAAACAATTTTCTCTCAGCGACGAGCCTGCTCGCTTCTATGGAGGCCATGGTCTTGGCATCGAAGTTAGGCCTAGACCCTGAAAAGGCGCTTCAAGTCTTCAACGGTGGTTCAGGCATGAATAGTGCTACAAAAGATAAATGGCCCCGCTTTCTCCTCCCGAGGGACTTCACCTGTGGTTTTTCCACGGGATTGATGCACAAGGACCTCTCGATGGGGAGCGATTTGGCGCGAGAAAACGGTGTGACGGCGTTTTATTTGAATCATGCCCGGCAGATTTATGGTCTTGGTTTACAAAAATATGGGCCGGATTCGGACCAGACGGAATTGCTGCAAATGTTTGAAGAATGGTCGAGGCAGCAGGTAGGCGAACCACCAGCGTAGTTAGGCGCAGCTACTAAATGCGGAGCAGCCTCATAACAAGGTGTTTTTCTTCATGATGTTTCAGTGTAAACTGATGTTATGAATAGCTTTTGGTGTTTACGCATCGGTCGATTTTGATAGGGTTTTAATCATGTTTCGAAAATTGAATCAAAGGGATATGTGTAAACCTTCACTGAGGCTTATTCTAGGTTTCAGTATTTTCCTCTTACTCCTATCGGGAGTGCCGGGATGCGCCAAAACCAAGAACCAAATGGGGAAATGGTGGGAGAGGAATATTGAAAATCCGGTCAAAGGATTCAAGGATCGTCAACTCATTGTCACGTCGAATCCTCCGCAGGCAGATGTTTTCATCAATGACGTTTATCAGGGTAAAACACCCTTGCGTCTGAAATTCAAGGTGGGCATGCAAGATGTCTTCAAGGGTTTTACCGTTTCAGTACAGAAAAAAGGATATTTACCTGTCAGACGTACCATATCGTTTCGGACCGAACGAGTGGCATTTAGTATGATCAAGAAGAAATGAAAATGAAATCAAGAAAAATAAAATCAGATTGTAAATACTTTAATTGACATTTAGGGCCTGGGTTGATAGATATCCTCCTCGGTATAGCCAAAAGCTAGAAAAATCGTTGATTTGTAAGACTAAAGCTTGATTTAGGGCCCAGGGAGATTTTTTGAATGTATGCTGTAGTGGAAACCGGGGGTAAGCAGATGCGCATCGAAACGGGAGATCAAGTCTTGGTCGAGCGCTTGCCCGGTAATGTTGGAGAGAGTGTCGAGTTTGAGGATGTCCGACTCATCGTCAATGGAGAAGAAGTTGTTGCAGACAAAGAGGCGTTGAGTAATGCCAAAGTAAGGGCGGTGATTCGTGACCATGGGCGCGGGAAAAAAGTTATCGCTTTTCGCTTCAAGCGTCGCAAAAAAGTTCGGACAAAAAGAGGGCACAGACAGCCTTATACTCAAATTGAAGTGACAGACATCCTTGCATCAGGATGAAAGGATTAGAAAATGGCGCATAAAAAAGCTGGTGGAAGCTCATCGAACGGACGAGATAGTGCCGGGCGCCGCTTGGGCGTAAAGCGTTTTGCGGGAGAAAGCGTGAACGTAGGAACCATCCTGGTCAGGCAACGCGGTACGGTCTTTCATCCTGGTGAGAATGTCGGTTTAGGCAATGACCATACCCTTTTTGCCAAAGCAAGTGGGAAATTGAAATTCGAGCGCAAAGCCAAGGGCCGCCGAATTATCAGTGTCATTCCGGCGGAGTAATCTCCAATGGGCAGGCTCCGCCCCTACCATGTTTGTTGATACCGCTAAAATACGTGTGCAGGCCGGCCGTGGAGGTGACGGTTGTCTTAGCTTCCGCAGGGAGAAATTTGTGCCGAAAGGCGGTCCTGACGGAGGGGATGGTGGACGTGGAGGGCATGTCGTTCTAAAAACGACATCATCATTGAATACGTTGACGCACTTTAGATTCCAACCGTTTTTGAGGGCAAAAAAAGGCCAGGCAGGTATGGGAAGCAATAAACATGGGGCTGACGGCGAGGATTTATTACTTGAAGTGCCTCTTGGAACCATCGTTCGTGACTCTGAAACAAGTGAAGTCGTGGTTGATCTATCGGAAGAAGGCCTGGAAGTGATCATCGCGCAAGGCGGTCGAGGCGGACTCGGCAACGAGCATTTTAAGAGTTCTACCAATCGAGCTCCGAGGAGAACTACAAAAGGAAAAGCAGGGGAAGAACGTCTCTTGGAATTGGAGTTGAAACTACTCGCAGATGTCGGTCTTATAGGGATGCCGAATGCCGGGAAATCGACCCTCATATCCAGAATTTCCGAAAGCAAGCCCAAAATTGCTGATTACCCGTTTACAACGCTTCAGCCCAATCTGGGGGTAGTTAGTTTGGGTGATTACAATTCATGCGTAGTAGCCGATATCCCAGGATTGATACCAGGAGCCAGTGAGGGGAAAGGACTGGGGCTGGAATTCTTGCGCCATGTAGAACGCTGCGAGTTATTGCTTCATCTGGTTGATGCCTCCTTGCCACCTGAACGCGGACTCTCGGATTTTGACGCGGTGACATATGAATTATCCGCGTTCTCTCCTCAACTGGCGAAGAAATATAGAGTAGCGGTTTTGACAAAAATGGATGTAACGGAATCAAGGGGTCATTTCGTAAAACTACGAAATGGGATCATGACGCGAGGTGTTGAAGTCCATGCCATCTCGGCAGTATCGGGCCTTGGGTTAGACGAACTGTTGGGTAAAATGTCTCAAATGCTCAGGCAATTGAGAGAACTGGAAAACGATTTCACTCCAACTGCACAACCAAAGAGCTAAAGAGTGAGAAGATGATAAAAAGAGATGATCCAGTTCTCAACAGCCGACGTATTATAGTCAAAGTGGGAAGTTCTGTATTGACGGCATCTGATGAACTGGGTGTCAATCGTAGGGTCTTGGGGCGCATTGCCTCCCAGGTAGCGAAACTCAGAGAAGAGGGCAGACAAGTCGTAGTGGTTTCATCCGGAGCCATTGCGGCCGGTGTGAAAAGGCTGGGACTAAAAGAAATTCCAAGAGCAGTTCCCGAACGCCAAGCCGCCGCTGCCGTTGGCCAGCCTATCCTGATGGAAGCATATGGTCGTGCATTCAAACAGAGGGGTATCGAGACGGCGCAAGTCTTGCTCATCCATTCTGATTTAGATGAGAGAAGCCGTTTCTTGAACGCTTGTAACACTTTTGAAGCTTTAATCAGCAAAGGCGTGCTCCCAATTGTAAATGAAAACGATACGGTTTCCATTGAGGAAATTCGTTTTGGAGATAACGACACATTAGCCGCCCAGACAGCTCAAATTGTTCAGGCAGGTCTCGTCATTATCTTGTCTGATGTGGCGGGTTTGTATGATGAAGATCCCAGTAAATCAAAAACGGCGCGTTTGATAACCCGTGTAGAGGGTCTGCCTAAGGAAATTGCCTCAGTCGCAGGCACTAGCCCGAACCCACTTGCCCATGGTGGAATGCGTACGAAAGTTGACGCCGTTAACATTCTCAATAAAGTGGGCATTAGCACCCTCATCGTGAAAGGGAGGGACCCCAACATCATCGAACGTGTAGTGATGGGGGAACCGTTGGGGACGCTTTTTGTACCGAATGGCGCGCGCCTGAAGGGGAAAAAAGGCTGGATGGGGACCACGGCTAAACCCCGTGGGTGGCTCAAGCTTGATAGTGGTGCCGTAAACGCCATGCTGAAGAGAGGGAAAAGCCTTTTGCCCAGTGGTGTCGTATCCGTTGGGGGTAATTTTCGGTTTGGTGATGTAGTGGAGATACATGACACTCAAGGCGTGGCGTTTGGCCGTGGCCTGGCGAATTATTCGAGTGATGATGCTGCTAGAATTGCCGGGAAACAAACCAGGGAAATCGCCTCTATTCTCGGAAGCAAAGATTACGACGAAATTATTCACCGAAACAATTTTGTTTTGATTGATGCAGAAGAGGAATAGCCAAGGAGAGCGATTGCGCATCGGGATTCTAGGCGGGACATTTAACCCGATTCACTATGGGCACCTCCGGTCTGCGGAAGAGGTGCGCAAAGCGCTTATGCTTGATGAAATCAGGTTTGTTCCGTCTGCATTGCCTCCACACAAGCCGCAAAATGAGGTTGCCTCTGCGGCTGACAGACTTGAAATGGTTCGAATTGCATTGGAGGGTTACTCCCCATATGTATGTGACCCCGTTGAAATAGAGCGGGGAGGGCCATCTTATACTCTTGATACCTTGAATGAGCTGACGAGAAAGACACTCGATATAGATGATATGTTTTTTATCATCGGTGCGGATGCATTTCTTGAGTTAAGGACATGGTACAAGCCAAAAGATGTGTTACACGCCGTCAATTTTGCTGTTACTTTACGAGGTGATCAAAAAACTTCAGAGTATCTTGAAGCGCTTCTCCAAGTGATACAAGAAGTTGAACCAAGGTATTGCATGGTTGAGTCCTTAAAAGAAGCTGTATTCACTGACAAAAAGCGGATCATAAAATTTATGCCGATAACTGAAGTTGATATTTCGGCAACTCGGATCAGGCAGTACATAAAAGAATCATCCTCCATACAACATTTATTGCCACGCGAAGTCGAACTCTTTATAATTCGCCGCCGATTATATGGGCATTCGGGAAATGTTGGCTAAAGATTGAGGAGGATCGAGACCCATTAAGAAACTAGAGAATCGGCTTCATGCTCTTCAGGAGTCATTGGAAGCGAAGAAAGCGATGGATGTCGTGCTTTTGGATCTTAGGCCTCTGTCTGTCGAGGTAGATGCCTTTTTGATTTGCCACGGAACGAGCCTCCGACACGTGAGAGCGCTTTGTGAAGCGGCGAAGGAAAAACTTAAGAAAATTGGCGATACTGTTTTATTGACGGAAGGGGTTGAAGAGGGAAATTGGGTGTTGATGGATTGTGGTGATTTCCTTGTCCATATATTCAACGCAAAGAGTAGAGATTATTATCGACTGGAAGATTTATGGTCACACGCATCCGTCTTCAAGCCAATGGCACCAAGTGCTTAGGTCATCAGAATGAAAGTTGAGGTTCAAATTGAAGCATTTGACTAAAAAACAGCTGAGAGAATTAGAAGAAAGATTGAATGAAGTGCGTCGTGAAATTCTTGGGGATGTGGAGAAAAGTAAGATACACACCAAAGAAATAGGTGATGATGGGACTCAAGATATAGCGGACATGGCTGCCGACACATATTCTCGTCAGGTTTTAATGGATTTGGGAGAAAGGGAGCGGGAGCGTTTACGGGAAGTGGAAGCGGCATTCCAGAGGATCGAAGATGGACTTTATGGTATTTGTGAGGAGTCGGATGAGCCGATTCCCTATTCCCGCCTGGAAGCGATCCCCTATGCGCGTTATACAGTGGTGGCTCAAAACGCAATTGAAATGCGCGGCGGCAATTAAATACCGGGCGGTGAGTTGCGAATGAAAATTCGGACTCTCCTCATCCTGGCAGCTCCTATTGCGGCTGCTGTTTATTTTCTTCACTACAATCGCGAAATCATTGACCTGCGTCTCACGGATGCTTGGTCTGTACGAGTTCCATTAGCTCTAGTGGTAATCGGAGCGGCTCTCATTGGTTCGTTTCTGGCTACTATCCTAGGTTGGAGCGAGGCTGCTCTTGGTTGGTTTTCGCGCAAGAAACTCTCCAAGAAACAAAAACGTTTGAATCGTGCCCAGGAGCGATTTGCCAGGGCTCAAAGCTTCGGAATGCAAGGGAAACGAAGGCGCGCTCGAAGAGAAGTGAAGCGCGCACTCAAAGATGATCCATCCTTTATTCCAGCCTTGAGGCTAGCCGCGGATCTGGCGGTAGATTCTGACAATCCCAGTGATGCTATTCAATGGAATGAACGCCTTCGTGCTGTTACGAACAACTCACCCGATTCCATTATCCGATTATCGGAGACTCTCGATCATTCCGGCCAGGCGAAAAAAGCTCTTGAGTTACTTGCGCAAAACAGTACAGGTAGAGGTGCGAGCCCCTTGGTTTTGCGAAAACTCAGGGATATGTACCTGGAAATTGGTCGCCTGGAAGCTGCGGTCGAGGTTTGCGAGAAACTCTCACAATCAAGTGTATCGGATTTAGATCGTCAGGACGATAACCAATTCGCCGGCCGCGCGTATCTGGCGCTAGGTGAGGCGAAATTAAATAACGCTGACCCAGCAGCGGCGATTCCTTGCTTAGAACGGGCTCTGAACCATCAAGACAAGGAAAGAAAAGCATACCTTCTATTGGGTGATGCGCAGTTGGCGGCAGGTCGAGAACGGCGAGCACTACGTACTTGGGAAAATGGTTATCAGACTTTGGGCGGTTTGGAGTTTTTGCAAAGGTTGGCGTTAGCAGTTGGGCCTCTGGAGTCACAAAACGCGATAAAAAAAGCTGCTGCAAATGTCCAATCAGCGGGAAAACGCAGGGAGAACGATATCCACCATCACGTGCTGCACGCCGCGTTGATGCTCGAAGTGGGTCAAATCGAGAAGGTCAATAAAAGCTTGGAGCAGGCATCTGCCATGGCCGCGTCGATTGAAGGTCAGGATTCTTGGGTGCGTCTGGCACTGCATTTGATTGAGGCGCGCTGTTTACAGGAAAAAGGAGAGAGGCTGGCAGCAGAGAATGAATTCAAGAAAACAGCGCAGGAGGCGTCTAGGATACTTTTGGGCAAATCAATTTCTAGTACAGAATTGAAGCCATATTGAGTCCTTCTGCTGAATAATCATATTTTTTTGAACGAGCATAGTGATTGGTGTTAACGGTAAAGGTCGTAATGACGGTTTTTAATCTAGGTGACATAAAGATTTGGAATGGCAGTGCGAATGAGTGATCGCTTGACTTATGATTTACTACGGCCTAGTTTTGAGAGGTTGTATCCCTCCAACTGACTCAGCCTGGAGAATTCCGATGAAACAAATCGCTCTTGCAGCTGATCATGGAGGATATAAGCTCAAAGAAGCAGTAAAAAAACTGCTTGATGATAGGGCGATTCCATACCAA
Source organism: bacterium (assembly GCA_965213625.1). GTDB lineage: Bacteria > UBA8248 > UBA8248 > UBA8248 > UBA8248 > Bin107. Next base: position 3,258,688 of record CBDBZU010000004.1, on the reverse strand, counting down.
GATTTCGGGACGAACTCCGATGATTCATGTGATTATCCGGATTATGCCGGGCCCGCCGCCCGTTCAGTGAGCGAGGGCAACGCCGAGCGGGGAATTTTCTGTTGTGGGTCAGCCGCGGGTATGGTCATCGTGGCGAATAAGTTTCCGGGTGTTCGTGCCGTTGCTTGTCACAATGAATGGGCCGCGCGTATGAGCCGCCTGCACAACAATGCCAATATTTTAGCCCTTGGTGGCCGGGTTGTGAGTCTCGAGGAAGCAAATAGAATTGTAGCCACTTGGTTGGAAACGGAGTTTGAAGGCGGGCGTCACTCCCGTCGTTTGGATAAGATTGCCGATATTGAAGAAGCGCCTCAGCCGACGTCCTCGTAATTCTACTGCCCGGACTGGAATCTTATGAAATGTCCGATATGTAGTCATCCTGAAAGCAAAGTGGTCGACAGCCGTATGACCAAGGAAGGAAATTCGATTCGCAGAAGGCGAGAGTGCGAGAAATGCGCTCACCGTTTTACGACTTACGAGAGGGCGGAAGTCTCCTGGCCGCTCATTGTAAAAAAAGATGGCACACGCGTGAATTATCTTCGCGACAAGATCAGTATAGGTATTGAGAAGGCACTGGAGAAAAGACCAGTATCCGCTGAGGATCAAGAGGCGATAGTCGACCGGGTGGAGCGCTTTATCCTTGATAGCGGCGAGAAAGAAATATCGACAGAAGCGATAGGCGAAAAACTCATGGGAGAGTTGAGAGAAGTGGATGAGGTGGCCTATGTACGATTCGCTTCAGTCTATCGCTCATTCAAGACCCTCAAAGATTTCGAGGCTGAATTGGAAAAATTGGAAGAACGAAGCCATAGTGAATAAAGAAATATTCATTTCGACAACCCATTTTGATCTTCTCAACCGTAATTTTGCCATAAGAATACCAAGCCAATTTATGTTCTATGGTTTCTCCCATAGGAGAAGCTTCATTCACTGATGGTTTCACCTACAGGGTCAGCACCCCTGTGCGAAGTTCCGGATGCCAGCAAACTCTTGATTTCTTCATCTTGATACCCATATTCCACTAGTATTTCAACTGAGTGCTCTCCCAGTCGGGGTGGCGGTAGAGAGTCTCTTATAGGCAGGTTTGAGAATTTTGGCGCCGGTCGCGTGCCGGGATAAGTCCCTTTAACGGGGTGTTGATATTCCCTTACGAGTCCACTTGCTTGAACTTGTGTGTGTCCGAAGCTTTCGTGCATATTCAGTGCTGGGCTCACGCATACATCCGCGCCATCAAAAAATGAAACCCACTCCTTGAGCGTCTTCGATTGAAAAGTTTTGTTGAGTGCTTGAATCACTTCTGTTCGTCGCCTTCCTCTGGCTCCATAATCGTTATTAAAATCTTCTTGCCCGATAAGTTTGCACAAATTCACCCAAAATTTCGGTTCCGAGCACGCGACGGAGAGCATCCGACCGTCTTTCGTAGGATAGAGCCGATAACTAGGTCTTCGGCCGTTGTGTCGCATCTCTTCACGCCCTGGACTTTGACCTGTCGAGAGATACGTTTGCCCATGGATGGATAGGAAACCCATCACGGCATCTAGCATCGACATGTCGATAAATTGCCCGACACCTGTCCTCTCTGCGAGGCGTAGCGCCGCAAGTATGGCGAAAGCCGCCCACATGCCGGCGCCCACATCCCCGATGAGCACTCCGGGCACATACGGAGTGCCCCCAGCGGCTCCAGTAAGTTCTACAACGCCACCCAGGGACTGGAAGTTCAAGTCATGACCCGGAGTTCGAGCCAGCGGACCATCTTGTCCATATCCGGTGATGGAGCAATGGATGAGGGCTGGATTCTCTTTTTTGAGCTTATGATAATCGATGCCGAGGCGTTCCATCACTCCTGGCCTAAAGCTATCGACAAGCACATCAGTATCTCTCACTAAACGGAGGAGTGTGGACACGCCATCCTCGTTCTTGAGATCTAATGCAAGGGAGCGTTTATTGCGGTTGTAGCAAAGGTGAAGAGGGGAAACGCCATGTTCATCGAATGGAGTTGCTAGGCGGATGTAATCGCCGCGCAGGGGCTCTTCCACTTTGATGACATCCGCCCCCATATCAGCGAGCATTAAAGTGCACTGCCCGCCAGGAAGCAGGCGGCTTAAGTCCAATACACGTACGCCTGTCAGTGGCATCATACAGCTTTCCTTTTTGATTGTCAGAAAAAACGGGGTTCTAATTGTGATATCATTCGACGTTTTAAAGATCAAATTGAATGAGGGTACAAAACTTGTATCCAGCCTTTCATCCTTTCCCAAAGATGGGCTACCCTTAGCGACCTTGCCGGACAGGACGATTGAGGTGGTTTTAAATTATGGGGGACAACATGACGAGTATCGTGCAAATCGTTGGGCGCGAAATCCTGGATTCAAGGGGAAATCCCACTGTCGAGGTAGATGTTCATTTGGCAGGAGGTGGTTTCGGGCGAGCGGCAGTTCCCAGTGGCGCGAGCACGGGAAAGCTCGAGGCGGTCGAGTTACGCGATGGCAAAAAAGCCTATTACCTTGGTAAGGGCGTCACTAAAGCAGTGAATCATGTGAACAAAACGCTTGCATCCGAATTGCTTGGAATGGATGCAACTGACCAGAAGGGTATTGATGCTCGCTTGTGTGAGATTGATGGTACGATAAACAAGGGGCGGGTAGGGGCAAACGCGATTCTGGGAATTTCTCTTGCTGCGGCGAAAGCTGCTGCCGATGCTCATGGTTTACCGCTTTATCGTTATATCGGAGGTGCAGACGCTCACACGCTTCCCATTCCGATGATGAACATTCTCAACGGCGGCGCGCACTCGGATAACTGCGTAGATTTTCAAGAATTCATGATTATGCCTGTCGGCGCGAAGAACTTTCCGGATGCTTTAAGAATGGGTGTCGAGATTTTTCACCGATTGAAGGGGGTTCTAAAAGACCGTGGTTACAGCACAGCCGTGGGAGATGAAGGAGGGTTTGCTCCTGATTTGCGGGATAACGAAGAGGCGATTGAAACGATTCTCGAAGCCATCGTGAAGGCTGGTTATCAACCGCAGAAGGACGCGTTACTCGCCCTCGACCCGGCATCGAGCGAGCTTTTTGAAAAGGGAAAATATATATTCCGCTGGTCGGACAAAAGCAAGAAAACACCGGATGAAATGGTAGCGCTCTATGAGTCATGGGTGCGCCAATATCCGATCATTTCAATTGAAGATGGCTGTGCCGAAGATGACTGGGAAGGGTGGGCCGCATTGACTAAAGCAATAGGCGAGAGCGTGCAGCTGGTTGGCGATGATGTTTTTGTCACCAATGCAGGGATTCTCTCCAAGGGTATTGCTGAAGGAGTGGCCAACAGTATCTTGATTAAGGTGAATCAGATTGGGACTTTGACGGAAACTCTCGAGACGATACAGAAAGCGACACGAGCAGGTTATACATCCGTAGTTTCGCATCGCTCGGGTGAGACCGAGGATACGACAATTGCTGATTTGGCGATTGCAACGAACGCGGGCCAGATAAAAACGGGTTCCGCGAGTCGCTCGGATCGGTTGGCGAAGTACAATCAACTACTTCGCATCAACGAAGAGTTGGGAGATGCGGCTGTTTACCCCGGGCGCGATGCCTTCTTCAACATTCAGGAAAGTTAGTAGAATGCCTTGCACCGTACAAAAACGCATTAGTTTTAAGCATTAGAAAAATTCAGATAGTTCGAATCAATTCCAATATTCAGATTGAATCGATGAGAATTTATTTGGATAAATAGATATGTACGAGGCCTGATTTATCGATGAAGGCGATGTCGTCTTTCGAGTCTTTGTTGAAATCAGCGGTCAGTATGTTGGAGCGAACAGGTGAGGGAATAGGCCGCGACCATCTGAAGTGCCAGCGATTTCCGAAGAGCGCGAGCCCGCTCAAATGCTGCCGACCGATTTCTTGCATGACGATTTCTACAACGCCTCTGCGCCGCAGTAATGTAAATCCCCAAAGGTTTCGAGAACCAACTGTATGTGTAGTCACACCAGCGATGCGGGCTCGCTCACGAAGTCGTTGGCCGCTAAGCCGCAACGCCAATAAGAAGCCGGACAGGTGGGGCGTTTCAACGGCAAGAACTTTCGGGGCGCTGCCATCTATGTTGAAAACGCCCAATAGATGTGACCAGCGATTTCTCTTCCCGATTGCATTGCCTCGTGCTTTGAGCAAGAGTTTTTTGTTCCTCATTCCCAATATGAGATGTGTTGCACCACTGTCGGAATCACTTTGAGTGACTAATATTTCCTGCTTCCCGTCATTGTCTAAATCCGAGGCAAGAGTGCCAATAATTTCGAAAACACCATTCTTTTCAGCCCTGTATTTAGCCATGAAGTGGAGAGTATTTTGGTTGAATTGATATACGTGAATTTCTGTGGGCTCCATGTCGTCACCGAGCGCGGCGTGCCTGTAACGTCTGGAAGGTACAGCAGGTACGATGAGTTCTTTTCTTCCGTCACCATCTAGATCTGCTGTCGTTAAGACAGCGTCTGGCAATACTCTTGCCTTTTTCGCTTCAATGAGTTGGGTTTGGAGCCATTTGCCCTCTTTTTTCTGGAATAAAAGTATCGAGCCATCAACGCCGACCATGGCCACATCATCTCTGTCCAATACAGCGGGTTTCGATAAGATTGAAGGGCGAATGCTCGGCCAGACGAATAACCAACGCCGTTCGATAGTGTCGACATTGATGAACATTCCGCTTTTTCCTGCTCCGACAAAGCTCCCGTCGTGCAATTGCGTGGGTGGTACCTTCGAAGCCAAGTCGGAGGGGGTTGGGTGGTCTTGTACATGTGCACGAAACAAGCCACCTGATTTCTTGAAGGTGATGGGATGAAAATCGCCATCCATTGTAAAAGCAAGCAGGATAGGATTTGCTTGAGAGGAGCCTTTTACGGCAGGTGCTGTCAATAACCACTTCGTTCTACTTGACACCATTGCGGTGTGTGTTTGGTGGGTATCAAGTGTAGTTTCGCCTTTAGCGTTATTTTGAAATGGATAAAAGGTAAAAGTGCAGGCTATAGCAATCAGAAAAGTTAACTTCTTTTTTGAAATTACCTTAATCGCATCGTGCATGGTTTTTATCCTGCTGTGACGCCCCCATCAGAAAGCACTATCGAGCCATTCATGAACTCATTTTCAGGTGAGACCATAAACAGAGCAGTGGCTGCCATATTTTCGACCGTTCCAAGCTGATGGATTGGTATACCCTCTAACCTGGACTGAAGATATTCAGGTTTTGCATCGAGCCTCGCCTTGACGCGTGGACTCGCAACCAAGCCCGGCGCAAGGCAGTTCACGCGAATTCCCAAAGGTCCTAATTCCAGGGCCAAGCATTTCGTGAGGTGGTGAAGAACGGATTTGGTCACGGAATAAAGACTTGTATCAGCCCTACCTCGGTGGCCTGCGGATGAGCCTATCATCAGGATCGAGCCGCTTTTTTGTGGAATCATCACCTTTGCAGCTTCGCGGGATGCAATGTAGGCAGCTTTCGAATTGACTTCGAATAGAAGGTCGACTTCATCGTCGGTGATTTCGACAATGGGCTTGAAGGCTCGTGTGCCCGCGCAAATGACTAAAATATCAAGTCCCCCCAGGAAGTCGACGCCGTCATGAATCAGTTGAGACGTACGCTGCGCTTTAGATAAATCATAATTTTTCCCACCGGCGTTCACGCCAAAGATTTTACACGAATCAAGAGTGTGATGTAGTCCTTGGAGGTCGCTACCTCCTGCACCCCATATGTGAGCCCCTTCTTTGGCGTATACGTGGGCGATAGCGGCTCCAATACCAGTTGATGCACCTGTGATGATGACACGTTTGTCCGCCAGTAGTTTTGTAGACATGGAGTATCCTTTTGCGTATGAAGAAGAAAATCACGGGTGATGATTATCGAATAGAAACTCAAGTTGGTAAATACATTCATATGAAAGGAATGAAAATGGGCGAAAAAATAGAACATATCCATTGGCCGGATGCGCCTGATTTGTGGATGCCTTATGCGCCGGTCATCAAAGTAACCAGAGGTAGCCTCGTATTTCTAGCTGGCGTAACCGCAGCGCCCGTCTATCATCATCATCCGCATCGACCGGAAGAATTCGATTCCATTCCCCGAGATATGGAGGGGCAGGCTCGGGCTACGCTAGAGAACATGAAAAAAGTCTTGAGGCGGTTGACGCTAATTTTGGTGATGTCGTTTCCGCCAACCGATTTGTAACCGATTTGTCGGATCAAGATTCTCTGAATGAGGTATGGGCAGAGTATTTCGGGGATAACAAACCAACTACCACGACTGTTCAGGTGGTCCAACTGGCTACAGATCCTCGTTGTCTCATCGAGGTGAATGCCTTGGCCGTTGTTGATGCATGACGATATATCTGAATCCAAAACTTATTCTTGAAGGAGAGCTTGGGCGAAAGCTGGAGATACTGGCTCTTGTCAGAGCAAGTCACCCTTTGCTAGCATTTATTCATATAGGAGTATACGCCCTTATTACCCCACCGAGATGTCGATGATACGTCGCTTGAGTAATCCAGAAGCCCGAGTTAAAGCTTTGGAGGGACGCTTACAACAATACCCCTCCTCGGCTGCTTTTTTTCCTTTGGCATGCCATTTATGGGAGAAAGGCGAAGCAGACCAAGCCGAAAATCTCCTGAAAAGTGGACTCGCAACTTATCCCAACTATGCAGCCGCAGGAGTTTTGCTGGGAGAAATACTCATCTCGAAAGATGAGCACGAGCAGGCAGCTCGATTTATTGCAAAAGCGGTGGAAATTGTTCCCTGGAATATTTCAGGTCAGCGTCTCTTGGCCGAATGTTATCGGAAAGCGGGTAACGAGGAGGCTGCGAAAGTCACGCTAAGTGTAGCCAATATGATCGCGGCTGATGAAGTAACCCCCAAAATTGTTGTGGCAGATGCCGATGCTGATAGCGCTCCAGTTGTTGGTCCTGAAGAAGAATTGGGCGAAGTTATCACGCCGGCTCTTGCTGAGCTATATCTAGCTCAGGGATTTCTGGATAAGGCGCAGGATGTCTACGAACGTCTTTTAGAGTCTGATCCCGCTAAAGTTGAATGGAATGAGAGATTAGCTGCTATTCGAGAGCAACTATCGCAGCACACGGATGTTGATACACCCACTGGATACCCCGGGACGGAAGAAAATCTCGATTTGATAGCAGGTGAAGTTAAAGGCGAGACAGACGTACCCGATGAGGTAAGGTCAGGTGCTGTCACGCCTGAAGAAATGGAACCAGATGAAGGTGGTGCCGAAACGTCTACAGCCGAAACTAAAGATTCAGGCGAGGACTTAAGCCCAACGGGTATAACATCGGAAGTCGATGTGGAGGAACCGGGGTACAGTGTCAGCTCAGAAGAAGATGTTGTTAGCGAAGAAGTCGTCGACCCTATTCTGCAAAAGGTGATAGAACTTTATATCCAAGAGGAAAATGACTCCCAGGCATTGGATTTGTGTCAAAAGGCGCAATTTCTGGGCGTAAACACTCCATGGATATTGGGAAAAATATCGACGCTTGAGCAAAAAATGGAAGAATCAACCGCGTCGCTGTTGCATAATAAGGTGGAAGAAGATAAAGACCGATCGACACCGATTCTCTCTCTCGCTGACAGTAAAGTTGTGGAAACTTTGGAAGGCTGGCTCGAAACTCTGGATCGGCGAAGAGCAAAAGTATAACCCAGTCTGCGAATGTTGAATGAATATCTTGACATATCGGGATGAGATGGAAGGTTTGCGTACGTGATCCGGTTTTTTTAATTTTTTCACAAGGAAGCGAGCGTATTTGGTATGACGAAGTTTTTTAAAGAAAAAGAACTGTTCTCCGAAATGAGCATTGCCGAACAATCGATTCACACCATACGTACTCTCTCGATGGATGCAGTGCAAGAGGCGAACAGTGGCCACCCGGGTACGCCCATGGCGCTGGCGCCTCTCGCTTATGAACTGTGGATGAATCATCTGCGATATAATCCCCAAAATCCAAACTGGTTTGACCGGGACCGTTTCGTGCTTTCTTGTGGTCATGCCTCCATGCTTCTATATGCTGTTCTCCACCTTAGCGGATATGAACTTCCGCTCGATGAAATTGTCCGCTTTCGTCAGTGGGGCAGCAAAACGCCAGGACATCCCGAATTTGGACTTACCCCAGGCGTCGAAACCACCACAGGCCCGCTCGGACAAGGTTTCATGAATGCAGTGGGTATGGCGATGGCGGAGGCGCATTTGGCGACCACTTTCAATCGGCCAGGCTACTCGATAGTCGATCATTATACATATGTGTTCATGAGCGATGGCGATATCATGGAAGGCGCCTCTCATGAAGCGGCATCACTCGCGGGGCATCTGGGTCTCGGTAAACTGATCTGTGTCTATGACGATAACCGCATCACCATCGACGGCGAAACGTCGTTGAGTTATTCCGATGACGTGGAGAAGCGCTTTGAAGGATACAACTGGCATGTTCAAAATCTGGGCGATAGCGCGGAGGATTTACCCCAGATTTCCGGTGCGCTCAAGCAGGCCAAGGCGGAGACGGAGCGCCCATCTTTGATAGTCATTCGCTCCCACATCGGTTTTGGCTCGCCTCTATATCAGGATACAGCGCGCGCGCATGGCGCTCCCTTGGGGAATGAAGAAGTTGAGGCCACGAAAAGGAATTATGGCTGGCCAGAGAGTGAAACGTTTCTGGTGCCGGATGTAGTTTCCGCTCATATGCGAGAGGGAGTTTCACGCGGTACTGCGCTAGAAGAAAATTGGAATGACCGCTTTGCGGAATATAAATCAGAGAATCCAGAGCTGGCCGAGCAGTTACAGGCGGCGCTTAAAGGCGAACCTCCTGCCGATTGGGAGAGCTGCCTGCCCATCTTTGAAGCCGATGATGGGGCACTCGCTACGCGGGCGGCATCTGGCAAAGTATTGAATGAAATCGCCACCGTTATCCCCTGGCTGATTGGCGGAAGCGCGGACTTGGCGGCTTCAAATAACTCGATGATCAAAAAGTCCGGAAATTTCGCAAAGAAAGACTATGCCAACCGTAACATCAACTGGGGCATCAGGGAACATGCCATGGGAGCCGCTTGTTCGGGCATGGCTTTGCACGGGGGTGTTCGTCCTTACGCGGCTACATTTTTCACGTTCACAGATTACGCACGTCCGGCCATACGCCTTGCGGCTCTGATGGAATTGCCCGTCATCTATGTGATGACGCATGACTCCATCGGCTTGGGCGAGGATGGCCCGACCCACCAGCCGATTGAACACCTTGCCTCGCTTCGCGCCATGCCGGGCCTCACAATCATACGTCCATGCGATGCGAACGAGACTGCCGTGGCCTGGAGAGTGGCGATAGAGCGTCTCGAGGGACCGACCATGCTGGTGTTGACTCGACAGGGCCTGCCCGTCCTGGAGCGTTCGAAGGAGGCTGGAGCGGAAATGCTGGAGCGCGGGGCTTATGTTGTCTCATCTGAAAAAGGAGGCTCCCCCCAAGCCGTATTGATTGCTACAGGATCGGAAGTGCAGTTGGCGATGGAGGCGCAAAGCGCATTGGCGGCTGACGGAATCGATGCCCGGGTTGTGAGCATGCCGAGTTGGGAACTATTTCGGGAACAAACTCAATCTTATCAGGATTCCGTTCTCCCGGCTGGCGTGAAGGCGAGGGTGGCGATTGAAGCGGGTGCCACCATGGGTTGGCGCGAGTGGGTGGGAGACGATGGCGCGGTGATTGGAATCGATCGTTTTGGTGCGAGCGCGCCTTACAAGGAAATCTACGCGCATTTCGGCCTCACGGCGGAGAACATCGTCGCGCAGACGAAAGGCCTCCTCAGCTCCTGATATTCACCCTTTTGTCACGTCATAATTTCCCGAATCCCTGAATTGGAGGCGAATTTTTGGGTTATGCCCCTATCCGTGATATGAAATCCCACTCATCATCAGAATAAGACGCGTTATTTTCCTGAATATCCCCGTAAGACGCCTTTCGCATTTTCCCGCAGATGCCCGCATTTGCCGCTACGCCGTTCCTCCCGGGGTCGTGTATCCTCACGATTGTTTCCGGCGGCGGGAGAGTTGCGCCACCGCGCGGCGCATAAAATTTACGGAAATACGTTGTGAATTTACCGAAAAACCCCGTGAATTTATCGAATTTTATCGATATTTCCAGGAATTAAGAAATCCGAGTCCATTTTCTCATGCGGAATGCTTCCGTACCATATTGATATTATTGACATACATTCATTTTTCAATATCGATTTCATATTGAGCGCTTATAATCAGTAAACAAACCGCAAGCGGATTCATAACCACGTCTGCGCGTCCCGGCGGGTATGTCCCGGTATTCGTTCCATTGACGAACCAGTTCATCGTTGCCGCCGGAGGCGGTTGTCGATATTTCGTAGCGTGACAGCATGGGCCTGCGCCTGCTCGGGCGCCATCGCCATGAGAACGAATGGCTCCTGAAGTCGGGACACAGCGCGGATTTCTTCCATCGTGGCTTGTGGCACATCGAATCCGCTCGAGCCGCTCTTCTTGACACGCATACCGCCCCTCGCTAGGTTGCCGGAAATCATCATGCAGATGCCCTAACTCAACGAGACATTCGCCTCGTCGGGGATGGACATCACCGCTGACGGCAGAATCGCAGGATTTTTCCAGGGAGTGCGTCATGCCCGTTTATCGTTTTGAAGATTTGCCCACCGTGCAGCAAAACCCGAATCTCTCCAGCAACCGGGGGGAATCCATCAAGGGCGAGCGCATGTATTTCTGCCACAGGAAGCGTCCCGAGGGCACGAGAGCCGAGCCGCACTATCACCCCTGCGAACAGTTCATCTATGTGCTTCGAGGACGCCAGCGCATCACGGTCGATGGCGAAGAACACCTGGCGGGTCCCGGCGACGTGATCCACATACCACCGAACGCCGTGCATTCGACGGTCGCTCTGGAAGATATGGAAACCATCTACGTCAAGGACACCTCCTGGAGTCTCAAGGGCGTGCCCGCAGGCGAGAAGGCCCCCGATACGCCGCCTGAAGACGATCCTTTTTAGTCCGCGCCAAGACCTATTCTAAGAGGAAGAGCCATACACGAATTTTTTCCCGGAAACTACATGCGCTCGTTCGTCACCTGCATCTCGCTGAGTTGCGGGGGCAGCGTGGTCGGGATAGACCGCATCGTGAAGAATCTGAAAGTCGCCGACTTCACGACTTCCGCCCCCCAGTCGGCGAGCTGGCGCACCGCAGTTGCTCCCGAGCGGGCCTGTGTGAGGTCAAGCACCTTGAAACGAGCGAGCGGCAGATCAGGTTTGTGTACTATCGCGATTCCATCTGAAGATAGGGAGAAATCCGGACCCTTGGCGATTCCCTGTTCCATGATTTGGGTTTGTGCATCTTCGCAGGTTTCGGGGGGGGGGGGGAGCCTAAGCGCGCCGGGGGTATACTTTCTTTTTCCACGCGAATAACTACTTGGACGCCAATAAAAAGCCTCGAGTCAGAGGAGTCAATTTCTGGCAACGAGCGATTCATCTCGGGTCGATGCTTCGCCCGTTTTCAGACGGTGGGGGGTTCAGCAGGCGGGGAATCCTTGTAGCTCATTGAAACTATTTCGGATATTTGATTTTCGGAATTAGTTCGGGATTCGTTATCAGCAATATGTAATCAAAATGCACGCGAATTCGTTAAAGCTCCCGCGCATCCAGGCGAGTCCCTGTCGGACCGTCATTCAAAGTCCGACCAGGAAGGGCTTACTTAAGGTTGCGCTCCGCTCTCCCGCAACGTCCATTCAGGAACAACCGGTCATTCCCCATGACGGCGACCGATTCGCACATATGCGATTCTGAATTTGCAACTCAACCTTCTGTTGGAGTTCTAATAAATTTTCACTCTACTTCGGGGGTGGCGAATATGGGAGTGAGTCCATTTTCCTGTTCACCGACGCTCGGCTACGGCTCGATCAAAGTCGTTCTGGAAGATCGCATCCAGCCGTAGTAACCTTCATCGCAAAGAAGCCGAACCGGGATTGTCGGACAACATAGGTTTACCGGCGAGGGTGAGAGTAATAGTCATATCCCGAGGAAAACTAGATGAAGAAGCGCATCCAATTGGCATTTGATATCTCGTGGACCGAGGTGGAGACCAATTGGAGGAAGCCGGGTTCGTGGGTAGATCGCCACCACCCCAATATCGGGCTGTTCGAGGAAGTTGCGCGCGTCGCGGAGCGCGGCGGTCTCGACCTCATCTTCCTGGGAGACTCGACGGGCATTCCCGACATGTGGAAAGACTCGATTGACGATGCGGTCAGCTACGGCGTCGCATGGCCGAGATTCGACATGAGTCCGTGGATTGTCGCGATGTCGCGCGTCACCAGGCATCTCGGGTTCGGTCTGACGTACTCATCCAGCTTTATGCACCCGTTTTATACGGCGCGTCTGTTGAATTCCATGGACCATATCACCAACGGCCGCATGGCCTTTAACGTCATCACCTCGGCGCGCCGTTCCGATTTTGCGAACTATGGATACGACGGGTTGCCGGATCATGGTGAGCGCTACGAGCGGCTGGAAGAGTTTATCGACGTCTGCCGGGCGCTCTGGAACAGCGTCGAGGCGGATGCTTTCCTCTGGGACAAGGCTTCGGGCCAAATCGCCGACCCCGCCAAAGTGCATCCGATCAACCACGAGGGGAAGTTTTTCAAGGTCAAGGGACCTCTCAGCGTCGTTCCCTCTCCCCAGGGTAGTCCCGTAATCATACAGGCCGGAGGCTCACCGCGCGGCATCCAAGGGGCTGCTCATGTCGCCGATCATGTTTTCGGCAGGACCAAAACGTTGCCGCTCATGGCGAAGCAAAGACAAGACCTCGATGACGCCCTCCTCGCAGAGGGGCGGGACCCGCAGGAGGTTGGCATCTTATGGTCGCTCAGGGCCATCGTCGGTGAAACCGAGGGACAGGCGCATGCCCTGCGGGAAGCGCTGATTTCCGACGTGCCCATGGAAGCCGTCGGGGCATGGCTGTCGCACAATACCGGCTACGACATGTCCAAACTGCCGCCGCGATTCTCCCTGGCGGAGCTTCAGGAACGAATCGTCGCCGCGCAGGCCTCCCCGGTGGGTTTCGTCAATCTGCTGGCGCACAAGTATGGCGAGCACGCCGAGATCGATCGCGAGGAATTCTTCCGCCATGGACTCGAGGCGGCGACGGGTTACGCCACCGCGTTCACCGGTACGGCGGCGCAGATTGCCGACCGTTTAGAAGAGATGTTCGAAGCGACCGGGAGTCGCGGCGGCTTCATGGTCAAGCAGTCCCAGGCCGGGCCGCGTGAGATTATGCTCAACATCGTGGATCACCTGGTTCCCGAACTGCAAAGAAGGGGGAGGTACAGGCAATCGTATGAGGGCAAGACGCTGCGAGAAAACCTCGCCGTTTGACCCCGGGTACGTGTCGCGACTGTAAGTCCGTAGAATAAAGATTTGATATGACGAATGGTTCGGATGCGGTACTTGTTCAACTCGCCGAGGCCGTTCATGCGTTCATCGGCGAAAGTGGGAAACGAGTTTAAAAAATCCCTCACCCGCGTTACATCGAGTCTAGGCAGGCGATGAAAATGTGGGTCTGGAACCGGAGGAGGCGAATATGACTTCACAAGAGGCCGATCGCATCTAACCCGCCGATATATCCTCGCAGGGCGCTTTTCTGCTCTAAGACGGCAAGTTTCCATTTTGCAGCTTTTTATGCGCGAAAATCGAGGTTCGAGACGCAAATCGGGCGGCCTTGGCGGCTCATCGACGCAAACCGGGCGCCCGAACTCGTCGATAAGTTGCGACGCGAGGGCTGCGACATCGAGGCGGCGATGACCGCGCTCGATGTGATGACGAGCAATGTCGCCTCGCCGCTGCTTGATGCGCCGGGAAGTGTAGCTGTCTGCCTGTTACTGACGCGTACTGTCCCACTCCCCCTTCGCGCTCGCCTCTGTATTTTGTCCGCTTCCAATCTCCGCTTTAATGTGGCGTTCTCAGGTCTCGTGGAGTAGAATCAATTTTTTGTGCCGCACAGTCCGAGGAGCCGAAGATGTCGAAAAAATACCGTTTGTCGGGTTGGATGATTTGGGTGGGCGCTCTGGCGTTGCTCGTCGTGGGAATGGCGGCGAGCCCCGTCGCGAATCTGTCGGCGAGCGAGACGAGCGCGTATTCCGAACTCAGGGCCTTCAGCGAGGTCCTGAGCCTCGTGGAGGAGAACTATGTCAACAAGGTGGACGCCCGGAAACTCATTCGCGGCGCCATCCGGGGCATGCTCCGAACGCTGGATCCTCACACGACCTATCTGAACCCCGAATTCTTCAGGGAGATGCAGGTGGAAACCACGGGCCGCTTCGGAGGCTTGGGGGTGGAGATATCCATCCGCGACGGCGTACTGACGGTCGTGACGCCCATCGAGGACACCCCGGCGTACAAGGTCGGCGTGCAGGCGGGCGATAAAATCATCCTCATCGAGAAAGAGCCCACGAAAGACATGACGCTCCAGGAAGTCGTCAAGATGCTTCGCGGCAAGCCCGGCACGAAGGTGAAGATCACGGTGCGGCGCAAGGAGGAGAAGGAGCCCATAGAATTCACCATCACGCGGCAGATTATCCGCATCAAGAGCGTGAGAAGCCGGATGCTGCCCGACGATATCGCCTACATACGGGTCCGCAGCTTCCAGAACGGCACGGGCAGGGAAGTGAAGGACGCTCTCACCTCGCTCGAGGATAAGGGCGCGAAAGCCCTGGTTCTTGACTTGCGGAACAATCCGGGCGGACTCCTCTCACAGGCGGTTTCGGTGTCGGACATCTTCCTGAAGGCGGGCAGCCTCATCGTCTACACCAAGGGCCGCATGAAGGATCAGGAACATCGCTTCACCTCCACGCACGAGGCGTCGGGCGGCAAGATTCCCATGGCGGTTCTCGTCAACGCGGGCAGCGCCAGCGCGTCGGAAATCGTGGCGGGCGCGCTCCAGGATCTGGAAAGGGCCAAGCTCATCGGCGTCAAGACGTTCGGTAAGGGTTCGGTGCAGACGGTGGTTCCGCTCACGGACGGTTCGGGACTGCGGTTGACCACCGCGCTTTATTTCACACCGAAGGGAAGGCGCATTCAGGGCGAGGGAATCGAGCCCGACATCGTCAGCGAGGTACAGAGAGGCGCCGGCCCGATGCGCATGATGCGCGAAAAGGACCTGCCCGGCCATCTGCCCAGCGAGGCGGAGAAAAAAGGGGAGCAGAAGGAAGACGCCCTGGGCGGTGAGCAAGCCGGCCCGGAGAAAACCCCTGCCGAAGAGGTGAAAGACACCCAGCTCGAGCGCGCCGTGAAATACCTCATGGATTCGTTCTTGAGCAAGAAGGTGGGCGCCTAGTCCGCGAGAAATGATCGACGGCTGATATCAACCCTCGGTAGAGGGTAGTGAACAACCAACCATCTGTTTTTTGCATCGTAGGGACAAGACGTGACCTATCCTTACAGATAGCGGTATTCACAGTAAAAAAGATACGGTGAAAAGACAAATTCCCTGGATTCCGGCCCTCGCCGGAATGACGAATCAAGCCGAAGGCCTGTTTTGCCTGTAAGAGTCGTTCGCTTGTGAAAATGTATCCCGGCATTGCGATTGATGCCCAGGGACAGGCCGAGGCCTGCCCCTGCCGGTCTGGAGGGGTTTTTCGGGGAAGCGGGGTGGATACAGACGCTGCGCAACACACGCTTTTGCGCTTCTCAAATGCCCTCGACTTCGCCTTCGCTTACCGGGGCTTCGTAGAACGCGAAATCTTCCGCGTCCAGAACGGATGAGTCGACGCTCTGCAGGATAATCTTGCCGCCGCCGTGATCGGTCAGATCGATAACGGTGTCATTTCCCGATTTGTTGATAGTCAGGTTCTCGAAACCGGTAATGCCCGTAATCGCCGTCAGGTCTATCGTGTCTTCGCCGTTCGTGAAGTCGAGGATGATGTCGTTTCCATGGCCTGGCGCAAACACGAAGGTGTCCGCGTCAGCGCCCCCGTCAAGCTCATCGTCGCCTGCGCCGCCTTCCAGCGTATCCTCACCCGCGCCGCCGAAGATGCTATCCAATCCTGCGCCGCCGTAGATCGTGTCATCCCCGGAGCCACCTTCAATATGATCATTTCCTCCGCCTCCACTGAGGGTATCGTCACCCCCGAAGCCTAAAATGTAATCTTCGTTGCCCCCGCCTTCCATCGTGTCATTATCTGCGGTTCCCGACATTGTGAATTGAAAATTGTCGGCGCTTAAATCATCTTTGTTCACGTCCTCAAGCCGGATGCTCCCGCCGCCGTTGTCGCTGAGGTCGATAACCGCATCATCGCCGTCCTGCGTAATCGTCAGGCTGTCGAAGCCCGTAATGCCGCGGAGTGCGTCCAATTGAATGATATCTTCGCTGGTCGAGAAATCGGTAACGGTATCGGTTCCGTGACCACCCATGAAGACGAAAGTATCCGCGTCATCACCGCCCGAGAGCGTGTCGTCGCCTGCGCCGCCAAAAAGATAGTCGTCGCCCGCACCGCCCGAGATCGTGTCGTCTCCAGCTTCGCCACTTAGAAAGTCATCGTGTTTGCCGCCTTGAATCGTTTCGTCTTCCGAGCCGCCTGAAATAAAGAATTGAAAATTGTCGGCGCTTAAATCTTCTACTTTCACGTTGTTCAGCCGGATGTTTCCACCACCGTTGTCGCTGAGGTCGATAACCGCATCATCGCCGTCCTGCGTTATCGTCAAGCTGTTAAAACCTAAAACGCCCGGTAATCTTTGGAGGCTGATAATGTCTTCGCTGATCGAGAAATCGGTAATCGTGTCGTTCCCGTCGTCGGGCGTATAGATAAATGTATCCGCGCCGGCGCCGCCGGTCATCGTGTCGTCGCCCGCTCCTCCGCTGATTTCGTCATCACCGCTACCGCCGGATAACGTATCGTCGTTGTCGGTTCCGAATATGAGGGCCATCACCTTCTCCTTATCGTCGGTATTCAGAGTTTGAAATTGGTATATTCAACAGGTTCATTCACGTACTCCTCCGCTGCGTAGCCCCGGCTATCGCTGCATTCGGTACGTTGTCGTGGAATAGGTTGTCAGGGATTTTTGGTTCGTGTCATTCGCCATGCCGAATCCCTCGTCGGTGGGATGCGTCTCGCGAACTGCCCGCGCAGATGAAATATGAGTGTTTTTGAGTCAAGTGTTTCGAACACTCGTGAACTATTTCCGGCATTGTTACATGAAAATTATCGGTCTGCCAAGAAAAAATTATGCAAATGCTTTCAATGTTTCCGGGAAACCATGGAGTTTCTCTTGATTCTTTATCATCTATCGGTTTTCGCATCCGGCTTTCGCCGGAATGACGGTGGTATTCCCGCATCGAGGGGGTTTTCAACAACCCCGAAAAGCGAGTGTTTGCAGCTTTTTCCAGTCGTGAGAGGTGTCTCCTTTACTCTTTAAAAGGGGTCTTTATCGTCGGGCATTTCCCTCGGGATGCCCGACCCCTCAAAGGGGGAGCGGATACCTGCCTACCCGATATTGCAATGTAGCGGACAGGCCCCTCTGCCTGTCCAAGGCCGCTCCCCCGTGTGGTCGTAGCAGACCCTGAAAGGAGCAATGACTCCCCAATTCCCATCTTCACACTCCGGTGGGCGTTGCTTCCCCGCGTAAATTCCCGTATTCCCATGATGCGTAATTTGATGAGAAGCGCACACAAACGAAGCGAGTATGAAAATGTATATCCTGGGCGTGGAGACGAGTTGCGACGAGACGGCGGCAGCTGTCCTTGAGTTCGAGGAGAACTCCGCCCCCAGGGTTCTCTCCAACGTCGTGGCCTCGCAGCACGAGATACATGCGCGTTTTGGCGGCGTGGTCCCCGAACTCGCGGCCCGCCGCCACGTGGAGATGATAGCGCCCGTCCTCGAAACGGCCCTGGAGGAAGCCTCGCTTTCGGCGAAAGAAGTCGACGCCGTGGCCGTCACGCGCGGCCCCGGCCTGGTGGTGGCCCTGCTCGTGGGCCTCTCCGCGGCGAAGGGCCTGGCTTGGAGCCTGCGCCTCCCCCTCATCGGCGTGCATCATCTGGACGGACACGTTCATTCCTTGTTTCTACCCACCGGAGATGAGAACGACGCTCCGCCCCCGTTTCCCCATCTGGGTTTCGTGGTCTCGGGCGGGCATACGGATTTCTACCGCGTGGACGGGCATTCCGAAGTCACGCACCTGGGCGGCACTCTGGATGACGCCCTGGGCGAGGCCTACGACAAGGTGGCGGCCATCATGGGGCTGGGCTATCCGGGCGGCCCCATCGTCGATCGTCTGCACGCGAAGTTTCTGGAGACCAACGGGAGCGGCGCCGCCCCGGTCGAGTTTCCCAGGCCGTTCCTTGCGGACAGGCCTTACGCCTTCAGCTTTAGTGGCCTGAAAACGGCTGTGTTAAACTACCAGAAAGAAAGAGGACTCTACCTGAGCGACAGGAACCTCCCCCCCTGGGCGCGTCCCCAGGAAGTTCCCGAAGAGGTGGCGTGCGCCGTGGCCGCGGGCTTTCAGGAAGCGGCGGTGGAGGTGCTGGTGGAGAAGGTGAGCAGGGTGGTTCGCAGGGAAAAACTGCCCGCCGTCTCCGTGAGTGGGGGCGTGGCCGCGAATTCGTATCTGCGCAAGAGGCTGGCCGAACGGGCGGAGCGGGAAAGCTGGTCGCTCCATTTCCCCGCGCGCAAATACTGCACGGACAACGCCGCGATGATCGCCTGCGCGGGCGGTTTCAGGCTGCGAGAACGTGGAAGCGAGCAATTCATGGACTATGCGGACATGGATGCGGACCCATCCTGGGAACTGGGAGAGGCGTGGAGTGAATAGCGGTATCGGGAGGAAAGACTGATGCGCCCAGAAGAAGCGGGCCCGAGCGTTTGCGAGGAGTCCATGGAGGCCGTTCCACCGCCGCCCGAGGGTTTCGATGCGCCTTTGGATATCGGAGGCGTCAGGCTCGAAAATCGCCTCGTCATGGCGCCCATGGCGGGCTATACGAATCTGCCCTTCCGCACGCTGGTCAAGTCGCACGGCGCAGGCATGGTGGCCACCGAGATGGTGAGCAGCCAGGCCCTCGTCCGGCGGCACAAGAAAACATACGACCTCATGCGAAACGATGCGGCGGAAAAACCGGTCTCCATCCAGCTTTTCGGCGCGGACCCGGTCCAGATGGGCGAGGCGGCGGCCATCGTGGAAGAAGCGGGCGCCGATATCGTCGATCTCAACTGCGGGTGCCCCGTTAAGAAGATTACGAAAAACCAGGCAGGCTCCTCCCTGCTGAGATACCCCGAGCGGGCGCACGAAATCGTCTCCGCCATGGTGCGCGCGGTGCGAATCCCCGTGACGGTGAAAATGCGCACAGGCTGGGACACGATCGAGAAAAACTCTGCGGAGGTTTTCGCGCGGGCGGTGGAAGACGCAGGCGCCAGGGCCATCACCGTGCACGGCAGAACACGCCAGGCCATGTTCAGCGGCGCAGTGGATCTGGACGCCATCGCGCGTGTGAAGCGCGCGGTCAAGGTGCCCGTTATGGGAAACGGCAGCATCCTGAGTCCACAGGACGCCATCGCCATGATCCGCCGCACCGGCGTGGACGCCCTGATGATCGGGCGCGGCGCGGTCGGCAACCCGTGGATTTTCTCGCGCCTGCTCCGTTGGCTCAAAACCGGGGAATTGCCTGCACCACCCGGCTTGGCCGAGAAGAAGAACATGGCCCTTCGTCACCTGGAGCTCTTAAGAGAGGTGCTGGGCGAGCGGCTCGCCGTGTTCCATTCCCGGAAGCATCTGCCCGCCTACACGAAAGGGCTGCGGGGAGGCTCGGTGATGCGCGAGCGGGTGAACCGGATGGAGGAAATGGACGCCGTCCTCCGCGAGGTGGAGATTTTCTTCGATAATCTGTCCTTGGACGTTCATATGATGAGGACAGGGGAGAGCGCCCATGCGGCTTGAGGGCAAGCGTGCGTTCGTAACGGGCGGCGGGCGGGGCATCGGTCGCGCCATCGCGCTCAAATTCGCAGAGGCGGGCGCGGACGTGGCCGTCGCCGCGAGAACGCGCGCCGAAATCGACGCGGTCGCTAAGGAGATAGAGGAAAAGGGGAGGCGTTCTCTGGCGATTCCCTGCGACGTGGGCGATTCACAGGGCGTGGAAGATGCGCTTGAGCGCGCGAGCCGGGAGTTGGGCGGCGTGGACGTCCTGGTCGCCAACGCGGGCGCGCTCGTCCACGCGCCGCTCGGCGAGACCACCGACGCCCTTTGGGACGAAATGATGCGCGTGAACTTAAACGGCGCCTTCTACACATTTCGTGCGGCCATCGGCGGCATGACCGAGCGCGGCTGGGGCCGACTCATCGCGATAAGCTCGGTGTCGGGCAAGATCGGCGGGCCGAACCGCAGCGCCTACCACGCGGCGAAGCACGGCGTCCTGGGCCTGGTTCGCTCGGTGGCGCTCGAAGCGGCGTCGGCGGGCGTCACCGTGAACGCGATTTGCCCAGGCTTCGTGGATACGGGAATGGTCGCCACTTTCAGGGAAGGTCTCGCCGCACAAATGGAGGGTGGAGAGAGCGCGGAGGCGGTTATGAATCGCTACCGGGACGACATTCCGATGGGGCGTTTCCTCGCGCCCGAGGAGATCGCCGCCATGGCCTTATACCTCGCGAGCGAAGAGGCGGCCGGCATCACCGGACAGGCCTACACCATCTCCTGCGGCGCGATTCAGATTTGAGGCGAACCCTGGTTTGAGACTCGCGCTTCAAGTATTCCGCCCTGGACTGGGTTTTGTCGAAAACTCCCCGTATCTAGAGCGGGTATGATGGTCGTGTAGGGGCCGCATATATGCGGCCCGTGGTCGGCGGGCGTAAAAGGCAGGGTCGCATGTATGTCGGACATATATGTCCGACATACACCTTCACATCCGTCGAACCGAATCACGGAATCAAGACTCTTTCAACAACCCCCGGATGTTCCGGCTTTCGCTTCACCTCATTGCGTTGGTGGAATCGGCGCAGGCAAAAGACGCGCGTTCTCGCCTGTTGGCGCGTCTCCCGCGAACCTCCTGTGCGGCGTGATCATCTGGAGATGCCGGATTTTCTTCTTCTCGACCGACAACACGAACAACTGGCGGCGCGCGTCGTTGTCCGGCCCCATGTCCGTCAGTCCCATGACGCCCTCGAAGCCCCGGAGAGCGGCGAGGTATCGCCTCACGTCCTCCCGCGTCCTGGCGCCCATGGCGAGCGCTTCGAAGACGATCTGCGCTGTGTCGTAGCCCAGGGCCGAGAAGATGTCCGGCGTCCGGCCGAAAATGCTTTTGAACTCGTTCACGAAACGCGCGACTTTGGGTTCTGCAGAGCCTGAGAAAAATCCATCCACGAAGACCGCGCCCTCAACGTAGCGCTCCCCGTGTTCGAGCAGGCGGGGATTGTTCCATCCGCTGCCGCCCAGGAGCCTGACCTCGCGCATGTTGTAGAAGGGGACCTGCGGCGCGATGAGCACCGCCTTCTTATGGCGGACGGGCACGAAGAGCGCCTCGAAGTTCAGCGGGATCTGATACGTGTCCGACTTGCTGAGACCCAGCGATCGCTTCGTCCTCTTCAACTGGCGGTCGTCCATGCCGCCGAGCGCGCGCATCTGCGCCCTGAAGTCGGTGGCGTTTTCGGGAAACGAAATGATTTTGACGACCTCGCCCCCCAGGTTCTCCACCGCTTGGGTGAAGGCGTCGGTCATTTCTATCCCGTCGTGCTCCGCCGGATAGAGGACGGCGAAGCGCCGCACGCCCATTTGCTGGACCGCATAGGCGGCGATGCCCTGCGCCTGCAGCCGGTTCGTGAGCGAATTGCGGAACACCCAGGTGAATCCGGGGTTCATGCGCATCCTGAGCGCGAATGGCGTGAGCATGGGGGTTTTCAGGCGGTTCGCGACTTGGGCGGCGGACTCCGCTGCCTCGGTGATGAGCGGTCCGATGAGGGAGATCGCCTGTTCTTTCTCGATGAGTTCGGCGGCCACTTCCGCCGCGTCGCCTGCGGATTGCGCCGTACTTTTCGTGTCACGGACAGCGAGTTGAACCCGCAAGTCGGGGTATTTCGCTAAACTGTGCCGCAGCGCCAGTCGAATGCCGTCATATACGCGCCCGCCCGCGGCGCCCAAGGCGCCCGATAGCGGGAGCATGATGCCCACGCGCCCCGAATAGGTGGCCGTGGTCGTACCCTCCTTATCTTCTGCGCTTTTCGGGGGCGCATCTTCGCGTGCGGTCTTGTCGGATTTTTCCTGCTGTTCTCGATCCGCCAGAGCCGTTTGCAGATACATCCCTGCAGGCGTCCCGGCGAATTGCTCGGCCGCTGTGCGAAGCCGGTGCGGCGTGATTTCCTGCGCCAGCGCCTCGATGCGCCCGATGAGGAGACGCTTTCCGAAAAGTTCAGAGTCGCTCTTCAATGCGCGCGCATAGGAGAGCAGGGCGGGGAAGGGTTCGCCGCGCTGTTCATAGACCGCTCCCAGGGAGGCTTCGAGCAGCGCGCGTCTCTCGGGGGTCGTTTCCTTGCTCAAAGCGCTTCTGAGCGAGATCCAGGCTTCATCATCCCGGCCTGAAGCCTGGAGCGCGAGGCCCAGGTAGAATGCGCTCTCCGTATAAAGGGGTGATAAAGGAAATTTCTCCTGGAGGCGTGTGAGGCTTTGCGCCGCAGATTCCAGCTCCCCGCGCGCGAGCTGGTGTTTGGCGATGTCGAGCAGTGTCTTGTCGGCGTCGCGGGCGGCCGGGTTTTTATCGAGTTTCGCTCTCAGCGCCGCCGGTGGCGTCCGGGGCGTCGCCGGGGCGGGGGCCGACCAGTTTCTGGAGCCTTCGGCCAGCGCCTTTTGCGGGGCGGGCTCGGGTGTCGGCGGTGTTTCGGCCTTCGTTACCGATGCGGGCATGCGAACGGCGGGCTTGGGCGCGGTCTCCGGGCCTGTGTCCAGCTTGCATCCGGTGAGGAGGGATGCGCCGAGAGCAGCGGCGAGCATGAATCTGAATGTGGCGGTGGACATTTTTTTCTCAAGGGCGAACCGGGTCACTGCCGAGGGTAAGAATTGAAGCGCGAAGTGTCAAGGGTGCGTGAAACGTAAGGGTTGGGTTAAACTCCCCGCGATGCGAGATTTTTCGTTTTCTCCCGCCGTGGATGCAGCCGTTGAACGAGCGAACAGGACACCTCGGGCCGGGCGGTCGTCCTCTCCATGAGGCCCCGCGCAAAGAACGAGAGTGGGATGAGCGCATGGACGATCCGGTGTCCGATGCGGAGTCATTTCCACTCCCTGCGCAAGAAGAAATCCCCATGGCTGCTTTCGAGAGCAAAGCCCGTGTGCGCCGGACCTCCTGGAGAGCCATAGGCGTTCCTGCGTTGATGTTCATCCTCACGTTACTCACCACCTTGATGGCGGGCGCGCTTCAGCGCGGCTATGCGCCGGACGCCGTCTTCACGCAACCGGCGGCGCTTCTGGCCGGGCTCCCCTATTCGCTGACGCTGCTCCTGATCCTCGGTGCGCACGAGATGGGCCATTACGTCGCGAGCAGAAGGTGGGGGGTGGACGCATCGCTGCCCTATTTCCTGCCGGCCCCCTCGTTGCTGGGGACGTTCGGCGCGGTCATCCGCATACGCGGCGGTATTGTGAACCGGAACGCCCTGATGGACGTGGCCGTGTCTGGGCCGCTGGCCGGTCTGGCGGCGGCGGTTCCAGCCCTGCTAGTCGGGTTGATGATGTCCAGGCTCGCGCCCGTCGGGAGTTCGCTCGGCATCGGACTGGGGACGCCCCTTTTGTTCGACGGCCTCGCATGGCTGGTATACGGATCTATACCCAAGGGCCAGACCATCCTCCTCCACCCGGTGGCCTTTGCGGGCTGGTGCGGGTTGCTGGTGACCTCGCTCAATCTCATCCCCGCCGGACAACTCGACGGAGGCCACGTTATCTACACGCTTCTCGGCAGGTGGCACCCGAAGATATCCGTGGCTATCGGCCTCGTTCTTTTGGTCATGGGATACTGGTGGCCCGGCTGGATTCTCTGGAGCGTAATCGTGCTCGCGCTGGGCCGGCGGCATCCAACGCTTATGGATGAGTGGGAGCCTCTGACGCGCAAGAGGCGTTTTTGGGGATTTGCGTGTATGATACTCCTGATTTCTACGTTCACACTGGCGCCCATTCGGCTGTTTTAGCCTTCTTCTGGTAGAGAACCATCGTGTCTGACGATTCCGCGCCTTTGGCGATTGATATCGGGAGTTTCGCCGTCAAGGTGGTGAAGCTCGTAAGGAAAGAGAAGCGTCTCGTCCTCTCCCGCTTGGATGCGTGTTCCCTGGCTCCGGGAGCGGTGCAGGGAGGCTTCGTGCATGACCCGGAGGAGGTCGAGCGGGCGTTGGCGGAATTGCTCCCGGGCGGGGAAGCGGGAAGGAAGGTTGTCGTGGCCCTTTCTGGCAGGGCGGCCATGGTGCGGACGGTGCTTCTGCCCGCCGAAGAGGATTTTCCCGTCGCCGACGCCATCGAGGCCGAAGCGATACAGGTGCTGCCCTTCCCCCTGGAGGAGGTGCGCCTGTCCCACCTGCGAATCGGCCAGATCGAAAGACGAGCGGAAAGGCTGGATGAGTATCTGATGGTCGCCGTGAAGCGCGAGCCGCTCGATGCGTTGTTGGCTTTCCTGAAGCGCGTCGATTATGAGCCTGTGATCGTGGATGTGAACTTTCTGGCGATGGATAGCGCCTTCGATCTCTCGGGAATGTACGAAGCGGGGGAAATCACCGCCCTGGTGGATATCGGCGCTTCCGAGACCCTGGTGAACGTGGTGTGCGACAATCATACCCTGATTACAAGGACGGTTCCGTTCGGCGGTGAGGGCCTGACGCGATTGTTGTCGAATCGTCTGGTAATTTCACGTGAAGAGGCGGAGGCCGTAAAAAAGGGAGAGGCGTCCGCTGCCGACCCCGACGCTTTGGAGGAAGTTCTCCGCGTGGAGGCGAAAAAACTGGCTTTCGAACTGGACAGGACGTTCCGGTTGATGTGGCGGGTAACGCCCGCCCCGCAGGTGGAGCGTATCGTTCTCTCGGGAGGCGGCGCGCTGCTCGAGGAGCTGCCGGAACGTCTGGCGGCGGCGTTCGATGCGCCCGTGGAAATTCTGAATCCATTCCGCCTCGTGGAAGCGCCCGAGGGGGAATTCGATTCGGCGCTCGTGGAATCTGTCGCTCCCGCCGCCGCCATCGGCGCGGGGTTGGCGTATCGCGCTTTGGAGTCTGCATGAAGAACGTCCGGGTTCATCTGGGGGAGCGCTCTTACACGATTCGTATCGGGGCGGACGCGCTCGGGGATATCGGCAAAGTCTGCCTGCGCCATTTCAGGGGCGGGCGGGCGCTCGTCGTCTCGGACACGAACGTAGCGCCTCTCTATGCCGAAAAAACGCTGGCTCTGCTCGCGGCGGCAGACGTCCAGGCGTCTGCCCTCAGGATTCCGGCGGGCGAGGCGAGCAAGTCGATGCGGCAGTTGTCCCGGATACTGGACAAGATGGCGTCCATGCGGCTGGACAGGGGCTGCGGCGCCGTGGCCTTAGGGGGAGGCGTGGTGGGCGACATCACCGGATTCGCCGCGGCCGTCTTCCTGAGGGGAGTTCCCTACGTTCAGGCGCCCACAACGCTCCTCGCCCAGGTGGACAGCGCGGTGGGCGGCAAGACGGCTATCGATCACCGACTGGGCAAGAACCTCGTGGGCGCGTTTCATCAGCCGA
Source organism: bacterium (assembly GCA_965213625.1). GTDB lineage: Bacteria > UBA8248 > UBA8248 > UBA8248 > UBA8248 > Bin107. The sequence goes on along the minus strand of CBDBZU010000004.1, from coordinate 3,232,904 downwards.
TAGCGGTGGTGAGCGATACGTCTTCGCTCAGGTCGCTGCCCGAGCGGGAATTCAGGGCGGGGCTGGCCGAGGTGGTGAAGCACGCGGCGATAGCGGACGCCCGGCTGTTCGCTTATCTCGAGAAAAACGAGGCGCGGATTCTCGAGCGCGACGAGGCCGTCATGGAGCGCATCGTCGCCACGAATTGTCGGATCAAGGCGAGGGTCGTCGAGCAGGACGAACGCGAGGGCGGTTTGAGGCAGATACTCAACTATGGGCACACGCTAGGACACGCGGTGGAGGCGCTGGCGGGTTACTCGTCCGCACTGCTCCATGGAGAAGCCATCGCCATCGGCATGTCCGCGGCGAGCCGGATATCCTGCGCGATGGGGCGCTGCGCGAGCGGGGACGTGGAGCGGTTGACGGCCCTGCTCACGCGGTTCGGGCTGCCCACGCGTATGGAGGAGCCTCCGAAACTCGCGGTCTTGAAGCGGCTGCTCGCCAGCGACAAGAAAACGCGCCGGGGGAGTCCCCGGTTCGTCGTGATGCGGAAAATCGGCGCGGTAGAGCCGGGCGTCGAGGTCCCGCCCCGCATGTGGCGGGGCGCGCTTGGGGGCGCATAACGGATTCGGCGGCTCTCGTTCGTTGACGCCGCCGCCCGTGTTTTCTACCATCCCTGTCTGATTTTGTGCGGATATGTTGAGACGCACCCTAATTGAGTGAGCACATGAGAATACTGCTTTTGAACGGTCCGAATCTCAACCTTCTGGGTACCCGCGAACCCGAGGTATACGGCAAGACGACGCTGGCCGTGCTCGAGGCGGCCCTCGCGAAGATGGCGGCGGATGAGGGGGTGGACCTCGAGTGTTTTCAATCCAACGTCGAGGGAGAACTCGTCGACGCGCTCCAGCGCGCGGGGGGTGCAAAACCGCCACTACAGGATGCGGCCCCCTCGGGCGAATGCGTCGCCTGCGTCTTCAATCCGGGAGGGTACACCCACACCAGCGTCGCGCTCAGAGACGCGGTAGGCGGCCTGGAGTTGCCCGTCTACGAGGTGCATATCTCAAACGTCATGAAGCGCGAGGATTTCAGGCATCGCTCGATGATCGGGCCCGTGGCGGCGGGAAGCGTCATCGGGTTCGGCCTGGCGGGCTACGCCCTGGCCTTGCGCGCGGCCATCAATTTCCACGTCAAGGGGCTGACGTTTCCTTTGGAAGAAGAATGAAGCAGCGTCTGAGCGCCTTGAGAAAGGCGATGCGGCGTGCGGGTCTCTCCGCCCTTGCCGTCACGAACAGGAAGAACGTCCACTATCTCACCGGCTTCACCGGCTCGGCCGGGGCCTGTCTGATCTCCGCGAGAAGCGCCGTCTTCATCACGGATTTTCGCTACCGCTCGCAGGCGGCGAAACAGGTGCCGCCCGATTTTCGCCGCGCCGAACACGCCTCCCCGGTTCAGGGGATAGCGAAAGAGTTGAAAAAAACGAGGGCGAAGGCGCTCGCCTTCGAGGAGGCGCACGTCGCCCACGGGGTGTATCGGCAGTTGAGAAGACTCATCAAGGGAGTGCGCCTGAAACCCGTCTCGGGACTCGTGGAGTCTTTAAGGCTCTGCAAGGACCCGGGCGAGGTTCGAAAGCTGAAACGAGGCGCCAGGGTGAACGGGGAGGCGTTGCACGAGATTTCTACTTCGATCCGCCCCGGACGCGCCGAATCGGACGTCGCGCTCGACCTCGAGACCGCGATGAGACGAAGGGGCGCATCCGGCCCCGCTTTCGATTCCATCGTCGCCTCGGGCCCGCGCTCCGCCCTGCCGCACGGCATCGCCTCCGCTCGCAAACTCAAAAAAGGCGACCTCATCACCATCGATTTCGGCGCCGTCATGTCGGGCTACCATGCGGATACGACGCGGGTGTTCTCTCTCGGCAAGCCGACGCCCAAGGGCGAGCAGATATACGACATCGTCCTGGAAGCCCAGATGACGGCGCTCGAAGCCGTGAGGCCGGGCGTCTCCTGCGGGGACGTGGACAAGGCAGCGCGCGACGTCATAAAGGCCCACGGCTATGGCGAGGCCTTCGGGCACGGAACGGGCCACGGCGTGGGACTCGATATCCACGAAGCCCCCAGGCTCGGTCCCGGCGTGAAGGAAGAACTCAGGCCCGGTATGGTCGTCACGGTGGAGCCCGGCATCTATCTGCCCCGCTGGGGCGGTGTGAGAATCGAGGATATGGTTCTCGTCACCGAGCGGGGGAAGGAGGTTCTCACCCGTTCTATACCTAAGGAACTCGTTGTTTTGTAGATACTTTCATCATCAGGAGGTTTTTTGAACCGATGCCCTCGACAAGTGATTTTCGTAATGGCCTCAAGATCGAGCTCGAAAACGAGCCGTTCATCATCGTGGAGTTCCAGCACGTGAAGCCCGGCAAGGGCGGGGCTTTCGTGCGCACGAAGCTGAAGAATCTGAAAACGGGCCGCGTTCTGGAAAAGACGTTCCGCTCCGGCGAGTCCGTCGGCGACCCCGGGGTCGAGCAGAAACAGATGCAGTATCTCTACCGCGACGGCGACATCTTCTATTTTATGGACACGCAAACCTACGACCAGACAGGTCTTGGGGAGGAGAAGCTCGGCGAGAGCGTGAAGCTGCTGCGCGAGGAGACGATTGTCGACATCCTCTTTCACAAGGGCGACGCGATCTCGGTCGAGATGCCCACGTTCGTCGAGTTGTCCATCAAGAATACCGAACCCGGCGTGCGGGGCGATACCGCGACGGGCGCGACCAAGCAGGCGGAACTCGAGACGGGCGCTGTGGTCACCGTACCCTTGTTTTTGAATGAGGGCGACGTCTTGAAGATAGACACGCGCACGGGTGAATACATCGAGCGCGTCAAGACGGCCTAGCAAGGGCGCCAATCAAAAAAAATCTTGAAAGGCGCATTCTCTTTTCGTATCTTTTGCAAAACCGGATTTCATGGTGCCGGAATAGTCATGATTGCCGCGAGGGGGCAATTCCGGAAGCAAAGCTAGTTGCCTTGTAGCGTGCATGGAGCCTTTGGTTCTCAACACACCCAGTAGCCTGAAGGAGACTCAACATGCGCAAGAAGCTGTATTCCGTACTGACCATTCTCACAGCCGCCGTATTTCTCGGTTCCGCCGCTCACGCCGCGACGCTCAAGATAGGCGTGGCCGGTCCGCTCACGGGCGATCAGGCGGCGTTCGGCGAGATGCTCAAAAACGGCGCGACGCTCGCCGTGGAGGAGTGGAACGCCAAGGGCGGCGTGAAAGTCGGCAAAAAGAAGATGAAGGTGGATATTCTCTGGGGCGACGATCGCCACGACCCCAGGGAAGGGGTGTCGATAGCGCACAAGTTCGTGAACTCGGGCGCCGCCGGCATCGTCGGCCATTTCAACAGTTCTGTCTCCATCCCGGCGTCCACCGTGTATGCGGAGGAGGGCGTTGTCCAGATCACGCCGGCTTCCACGAACCCCAAGCTCACCGAGCAGGGTTTCTCCACGGTGTTCCGCGTCTGCGGACGCGACGATCAGCAAGGAGAGGTGGCGGCGAATTACATCGTGGATAAGCTGAAACTGAAGCGCATCGCCATCCTCCACGACAAGACCACCTACGGCCAGGGCCTCGCCGATGAGACGAAGCGGTTCCTGGAAAAAAGAGGCGTCAAGCCCGTCTTCTACAGCGGCGTCGTGCAGGGCGATAAGGACTACACGCCCGTGCTGACGGCCGCCAAGCAGAAAAAGCCCGAACTCGTTTATTTCGGCGGCATCCACCCCGAGGCCATCCTTCTGGTGAAGCAGATGCGCGAGCGCCTCGGCATGAAGGCGCACTTCATGAGCGGCGACGGCATCGTCACGGACGAGTACTACAAGATCGCCGGCAAATCCGCCGAGGGCACTTACATCACGTTCACGCCGGATCAGACAAAACTCGCGGCGGCGCAGAACGTCATCAAAAAGCACCGCAAGCGCTTCGGCAAGGAAGTGGGCGCTTACACCATCTACAGCTATGTGGCCACGAACATGATTCTGAGTTCTATCCAGGCCACGGGCAGCACCAAGGGGTCCAAACTGGCCGCCCATCTGCGCAGCAAGGCCTGGAACTCCTCTTTGGGCAAACTCCAGTTCAACAAGAAAGGAGACGTCCTGGAGAGCCCCTACGTGCTCTGGCAGGTGAAAGGGGCGAAATTCGTTCAGATCAATTAGGGCGCGCATTGCCATGTTGAATTGCGGGAGGGGAGGCGAAAGCCTCCCCTTTCTTTTTGCCTCGTAACCATGTGAAGATTTCTCTATGTTTGCGCAACAGTTGGTGAACGGCCTTGTCGTCGGTGCAGTTTATGCCCTGATCGCCCTGGGATACACGCTCGTCTACGGGATTCTGCAACTCATCAATTTCGCCCACGGCGAAATCTACATGATTGGCGCGTACGTCGGCATCTCCGTCCTGGCGGTGCTGGGGACGATGGGCCTCACGCAGACGAGCTTGGCGCTCAGCATCGTTCTCGTTTTCCTCATCCCGATGGTCTATTGCGCCGCATACGGCATCACTTTGGAGCGCGTGGCCTATCGCCCATTGCGGGGCGCGCCGAGGCTCTCCCCGCTCATCAGCGCGATAGGCATGAGTCTTTTTCTCCAGAACTACGTGCAGGTCGTCCAGGGCGCGCGGGACAAGGCGTTTCCCAATCTGCTGGAACTGGGGAGTTTCCAGCTTTTCGGCGCTTACGTGAACGGGCTTCAGATATTCATCCTCATCCTGGCGCTGGGCCTCATGGCGATGCTCCAGCTTTTCATCAAGAAGACGAAGCTCGGTAAGGCCATGCGCGCCACCGCCCAGGACAGGACGATGGCCTCGCTCGTCGGCGTGAACGTGAACCGCGTCATCGCGGTCACGTTCGCCATCGGCTCCGTGCTGGCCGCCGTGGCCGGCGTGATGGTGGGCATGTATTACGGGATCGTGAACCATCACATCGGCTTCGTGGCGGGTATGAAGGCGTTCACCGCCGCCGTGCTGGGGGGCATTGGCAACGTGACGGGAGCGTTCCTGGGCGGCTTTCTGCTGGCGCTTCTGGAGAGTTTCTGGGCGGGATACGTCTCCGCGGTCTATAAGGACGTCTTCGCGTTCATGGTGCTGGTCGTCGTCCTCATCTTCCGGCCCGAGGGAATACTGGGCGGCTCGGGCGGGGGGGACAGGACATGAGCGCATACGCGAGAGTGCCGCTCATCGGCCTTTGGTTTGCCTTCCTGGCGCTGCCCCTGGCGGGGTGGAAGAACAGCCTCTGGGTAGGACTGGGTTGCGCCGCCGTGGTCTTCGTGGTGAACGCGACGCGGGCGAGCGTGCAGTCCGGTTTGCTGGCGGGGCCCGCTGTCTTGGTGAAGGAGAAGTTCACAACCTCCTGGGGCTTCATCGAGGAGAAATTCTACGACAAGCGATATTTCAGCCTGTTCCTGCTCTTCATCATCGCGCTTCCCTGGATTCTCGACCGTTACTCCACCGATGTGCTCGTCATCACCGGCATCTATATCATGCTCGCCCTGGGGCTGAACGTGGTGGTCGGCTTCGCCGGTCTTCTGGATCTGGGCTATGTGGCCTTCTACGCCGTGGGGGCGTATTCCTACGCGCTGTTGAACAGCTGGTACGGGCTTTCCTTCTGGCCTGCTTTGGGGGTAGGCGTGGCCTGCTCCGCCCTGTTCGGTATCATTCTGGGTATCCCCGTCCTGAGGCTCCGGGGCGATTATCTCGCCATCGTCACGCTCGGCTTCGGCGAGATCATCCGTCTCGTTCTCAACAACTGGGACAACGTGACGCAGGGCCCGAACGGCATCCTGGGCATCGGACGCCCCTATCTGGGCGATATGCGCCTCTACAAGCCCATGCACTTCTACTACCTCGTGGTCATCTTGTGCATCGTCACCATCTTCATCGTGAACCGACTCGACAAGAGCCGCCTGGGCCGCGCCTGGGCGGCGATGCGCGAGGACGAGACGGTGGCCGAGTGCATGGGCGTCAACATCGTCTACACGAAGCTCTCCGCCTTCGCATTCGGAGCCGCCTGGGCCGGATTCGGGGGTGTCGTCTTCTCCGCGAAGCAGACGTTCATCTCGCCGGAGAGTTTCACTTTTTTTGAATCCGTCATCATCTTGTGCATGGTGGTGCTGGGCGGCATGGCGAGCATTCCGGGCGTCATGCTCGGCGCTTTCATCCTCACCGTGCTGCCCGAGGCGCTCAGGGAACTCACGCTTTTCCGGCCCATGCTCCTGGGCGGCGCCATGGTGTTGATGATGGTGCTGAGACCCCAGGGACTGCTGCAGGCAAAGGGTCGGCGCCACCATATCGAACGGGACGAACCTCAAGACAAGGCGGGTGCGGGGAGATGAAACCAATCGTGCGTCTTTTGATGCTGAAAAAGCTCACGCGGCGTTTCGGCGGCGTGGTGGCGCTCGATTCTCTGGATCTGAACGTGCACGAGGGCGAGGTGCTCGGCCTCATCGGCCCGAACGGTGCCGGCAAGACGACGGCCTTCAACGTGGTTACCGGCTTGTACGCGCCCACCGAGGGCGACGTCATCTTCAAGGGCAAAAATCTCGTGGGGCTCAAGCCCAGCGCCGTTACGAGCCGGGGCATCGCGCGCACGTTCCAGAACATTCGCCTGTTCCGGGGGATGACGGTGCTGGAAAACGTCCTCGTCGGACGCCATTGCAAGATGCGCACCGGCCCGGTCGGCGCGATTTTCAGGCTCCCCGGCATGGTGGTGGAGGAGCGCCGGGCTGTGGATGAATCCATGGAGCTGCTCGAGTTCACGGGCATCGACGCCTACGCCTCGGGGATGGCCGAGGCGCTCTCCTACGGGGATCAGAGAAGGCTCGAGATAGCCCGCGCCCTGGCGAGCGAACCCAGCCTCTTGCTGCTCGACGAGCCCGCCGCGGGCATGAACCCGAGCGAGAAGGGCGTGCTCAACGAGTTGATACTGGCGATTCGCGATCGCGGCGTCACCATTTTGCTGATCGAACACGACATGAAGGTGGTCATGGGCATCTCGGATCGCGTGGTCGTCTTGGATCATGGGGAAAAGATAGCGGACGGGACCCCCGCCGAAGTGCGGCGCGACCCCAAGGTGCTGGAAGCCTATCTGGGAACCTCCAATGCTTGAACTGAGGGATGTCCATTTCTACTACGGCCACATCCATGCGCTACAGGGCGTGTCGATGGAGGTGCGCGCAGGCCAGGTCGTCTGCCTCATCGGCAGCAACGGAGCGGGCAAGTCCTCCACCCTGATGGCTATCAGCGGCGTCAACGCCGTCAACCAGGGCGAGATACTGCTCGAGGGCGAGGCCATCCACGCGCAGGAGCCGGACGAAATCGTGAGGCGCGGTATTTGCCAGGTGCCGGAGGGCAGGCGCATCTTTCCGCTCCTGACCGTGCTCGAAAACCTGGAGATGGGCGCATTTTTGAGAAACGACGCCGCAGGCGTGAAAGACGACCTCGATTACGTCTGCTCCCTGTTCCCCGTGCTCCACGAGCGGCGCGCCCAGCGGGGCGGCACGCTCTCGGGCGGGGAGCAGCAGATGCTGGCCATCGCCCGCGCCCTGATGTCGAGGCCCAGACTTCTCCTGCTCGATGAACCCTCCTTGGGCCTCGCGCCCCGGATTATCGAGACCATCTTCGAAGTCCTGGCGCGGATTCGCGACGAGGGCACGGGCATTTTTCTCGTGGAGCAGAACGCGCACCTGGCCCTCAATTTCTCGGACTGGGCCTACGTGATGGAGACGGGGCGGATCATCATGGGCGATGCGCCGGACGTTTTGCGCGATTCGCCCGCCGTCCGCGATGCCTATCTCGGCGAGTAGGGGTTGTTGAGAAATCCCTGATTTATTTTGTCCGGTTTTACGGGAACAAGAGGTGCCGTCGTCGTTGACTGCGTTGCAATTGACGCTCTTTCCCGCCTGAAGGACAATGGCCCGCATCGGGTAAAACCATCGTGACACGGACGGAGCCATGAAGACTCTTTTCCTGCTGCGGCATGCCAAGTCGAGATGGTCGGAGCCGGGGTTGTCCGATTTCGATCGCCCTCTGAACGAACGCGGTCGCCGCGCGGCGCCGCTGATCGCCCGGCATCTTGCGCATGGCGGCGTGTTGCCCGACCTCATCCTGTACTCGGCCGCCCTGCGCACCCGTGAGACCCTGGCCCTGATGTTGCCCGGCCTTGCTCGCGACGCCGTTGTGCGCATCGAGAGTGGTCTCTACGGAGCGGACACGGCAACCCTGCTCAGACGCCTCAAACGGGTCGAAAGCGCCGTTGATTGTGTCCTGGTCATCGCCCACAACCCGGGGCTCGAAGACCTCGCCGCCAGAATTTGCGGCGGCGGACCCGAGCTGATGCGCCGACGTATGGGCGAGAAGTTCCCGACCGCCGCCCTGGCCGCGTTCGCGCTCGATGCGGAGCGTTGGTCCGCGCTGCGAGAAGGCGCGGCGATTCTCACCGACTTCGTCCTGCCGAAAGAACTCGCCTAGGCCTGCCGGAAAACCGCGTGCGGCGCGCGAGGAAAATCCATTCTCATTCCGAGTAGGCGCGCTTGCGCGCCGTATCGAGGGTTTGACCCTACCGAACAGAGAGGAACCGTGTCCCTGCAAGGCGGGGCTGTTGAAAAACCCCCGGCATTGTGATTGGGTGTAATGACACTATCTCGCCCGAGATGGGAGTTCCCGAGATGATAGGCAGCAAGGGGCGCGAGCAGATGGATTTGTTCGTGGCCGGTTCGCTGGAACGGTTGATCCCCGAGGATCACGTCCTGATGCGCGTGGACCGCGTACTGGATTTGAGTTGGCTTCGCGCGGAGGTGGCGGATTGCTATTGCGCGGATAACGGTCGACCGGGGATCGACCCGGAGGTGGCGTTGCGCCTGATGCTGGCGGGTATGTTGCTGGGCTACGTACACGACCGGCGTCTGCTTCGCGAGGCGCGTGCGCACCTGGCGATCCGGTGGTTCATCGGGTACGGGCTGCACGAGGATTTGCCGCATCATTCGAGCCTGACGCGGATTCGTCAGCGGTGGGGGGAGGCTCGGTTCAAGGAGATATTCCGTCGCACGGTGCAGGCTTGCCTGGAGGCGAATGTGGCGAAGGGGGAAGTGGTACACGTGGACGCCTCGTTGATACGCGCGGACGTGAGCTGGGAGAGTCTGGCGGCGCACCACGCGGAGAAGGTGATTCGGGAGAATCCCGTCGATGATGAGGGGGAGAAGAAGGGAGGAGGCCGCGGTGGCGGGGGTCGGGTGAGCCGGACGGACCCGGACGCGCGGCTTGCGCGCAAGAGCGCGCGGGCGGGGTTCGAGCCGAGCTACAAGCAGCACGCGGCGGTGGACGATGAGCGGGGTGTTGTTCTCGACGTGTCGGTGACGGAGGGGACGCGGAACGAGCGTGAGATGATGGCGTCCCATATAGAGGCGGTAAGCGAGTTGTCGGGCCGCGCGCCGGAGATGGTGACGGCGGATTCGGGCTACGCGTACTCGAAGGTTTATGGCGAATTGGAGCGGCGGGGCGTGGAAGCGCTGATACCAGCGAAGAAGGAACCCAGCCAGAGCCGTGTTCCGCTGCAGTTGTTCCACTACGATGCGCGCAACGAGGTGGTGAAGTGTCCGGGAGGCAAGACGCTGCGTCCCCGGCAGGCGACGGAGCGGGGGCGCTCCTATGTATCGAAGACGCGGGATTGCGCGGGCTGCGCGCTCAGGTCCGATTGTCTGTCGAAGTCGCAAACGAGCAAGGCGGTGTTGATTCCCAACGCGTATCCGGCGCTGTTGCGCGCGCGTCGTCGCCATTTGCGATGGGGGGAGGAGGAGAAGCGGCTCTACGACCGCCACCGTTGGCGCTCGGAGGGCTACCACGGCGAGGCGAAGAGTTGGCACGGACTGGGGCGGGCGGTGCGCCGGGGCCTTGCGAACATGAGGATCCAGTCCTACCTGACGGCGATAGCGGTGAACCTCAAGCGGCTGGCCGCCGCTTTTGCGGCGCGTTTATTCGCCCTCTGGAGGGTCTGTGCCGCCTGGAGACGCCGTCTGCGCACACATGGCGCCCTCACGCGCCGATTGGGCTGCCTCTCCGCCGCCGCGTGAGCCGCCAAAACGCCCGCTTCCAACACCGGGTTTTTCAACAGACCCAAGGCGGTGCGGCTTTGTTCGTCATTCCGGAGGCGGTCAAATTCGAGCGAGGAGGACTAATCCAACAACCCTGAACAGGGAGGTTTCGCCGCTCGCGCTTGCGTGAATGATTCGGTGCGAATAAAGCCCTCTCGTCCTTGCCCGCCGGGCCGCCAGAGCCTAAACTTCGGGGCGTATCCCTTTTCAACAACCATTCGGGAGGAAGGTTGCATGATTTATGAAATGCGCACTTATCGGTTGACCGTCGGCGGCGTGGCCGAGTTCGAGGAGAATTTTTCAAAAGTCATCGACAAGAGAAACGAGGTTTCTCCGATCATGGGATTTTTCCATACCGAGGTCGGGGACCTGAACCGCGTCAGGCACATCTGGCAGTACGAGAGCATGGATCACCGCGCCGAGGTGCGGGCCAAGACGGTGTCGATGGACTGGTGGCCGCCGCCCAACGGGCATCTCATACTCGAGCAGGAGAGCAAGGTTTTGACGGCTCCCCCGTTCCGTCCCGAGCCGCGCCTGGGGGCGTATGGCGGCGTATATGAGTTCAGAACCTACACCGTGCAGCCCGGCAAGACGGGTGAGGTCCTGAGCCGCTGGACCGAGCACATCGCGGCGAGGGAAGAGCTCTCCCCGCTGGCGGCGCTCTTCATGACCGACGTGGGGCCCCTCAACCAGTGGATTCACGTCTGGGCGTATGAGGACATGAACCACCGCGCCGAGATTCGCCAGAAAGCGCACGAACTGCCGAACTGGCCTCCGGGCTCGCGTCCGTTCCTGGACACGCAGAACTCAGAAATCTGGGTGCCTTCTTCCTTCTCGCCCATGCACTAGGCGAGCATCGCTAACCCGTAGTGAACAGGTAGAGCAGTGCCAGTGCGCCCGCACCCCAGCAGTAGTAGCGAAAGCGCGACAGGTTGCCGCCCCGCACGAGCCGGATGAGCCATCCCAGGGCGACCGCCCCGACGACCGCCGCGGCGAGCGCGCCGACGGCGTAGGGGAGCAGCTTTGCGCCGAGCGGGCCCTCCAGGTCTTTTATTTTTAGCGCGAATGCGCCCAGAATGGCGGGTACCGAGAGCAGGAAGCTGAAGCGCGCGGCCTGCTCACGCGCCACCCCGCGCATGAGGGCGGCGGCGATGGTCGCCCCCGAGCGCGAGATACCCGGAATTATGGCGAACGCCTGAAAAACGCCGATGATGAGGGCGTCTTTGGCCGTCATTTCGGCTTCTCCACGGCCTGCGCCCTCCCGGGGTTCGCTCAGGCATAGAATGCCGCCCGTCACGAGCAGCGCGCAGGCGGCGAGCCTGGGTGAGGCGAACATGTGCTCGACCAGACCACCCAGAAAGACGCCCACAATCCCCGCAGGAACCGAGCCGAGAATCAGGAGCCAGCCGGTTCTGGCCGCGCCGTTGTCTGATTCCCTCCCCGCCAGGGACGCGCACCACCCCCGCGCGATGCGCCAGAGGTCTTTTCCGTAGAAGACGAGTACGGCGGCGAGCGTGCCGACGTGGAGCAGGACGTCGAAGAGCAACTCGGGTTCATTCAGCCCGAGAATGTTCTGGCCCAGAACGAGGTGTCCCGAACTGCTGACAGGCAGAAACTCGGTCAGGCCTTGCACGACGCCGAGAATGAGGGCGTGTTCCCAGAGCATGTTTAATCTTCCGGTGGGCGGTTCATAGCAATCTGGCGCCGTCTTTTCCGAGATTTTTCACCATCTCGCCGATATTTTCCGCATCCGCCATCGAGCAGATGAGTAGCGCATCGTCCGTCTCGACGACGATGATGTCCTCGACCCCGATTGCGGCGACGAATTTCTTGTTCGAGCGGACGATAAGGTTACTCGCGTCGATGGATTCAGTTTTGCCTCCCCTGGGCAGTATCCAGACATTGCCGGCCTCATCGCGCGGCAAAACGCCTCGTAGAGCCGGCCACGTACCGAGATCGCTCCAGCCGATGTCGGCCGGCAAGACGATGAGGTTCCGCGATTTCTCCATCACAGCATGATCGATGCTGATGGACTCGCACTTCTCCCACAATTTCGCAAAAGAAGCGGTGTCGCGTTTCTCGTGCGCGGATGCCGCACGGCTTATTGCCGCACTCAGACGGGGCTGGTGGGCCTCGAGTTCATCGATCAGGCGGGCGGCCTGTGAGACGAAGATGCCGCTGTTCCAGTAATGTTTTCCGGATGCCGCATATCTTTTGGCTCGTGCGAGCGGTGGCTTTTCCCGGAACCGCTTTACGCGGAAAGCCTCTGTTTCGACTTTGGTAGTGAGGCGCTCGCCTCGCTCGATATAGCCGTAACCGGTCTCTGGCGAGTGCGGCGTCACCCCGAGCGAGACTATCGATCCGTGCTCGCACGCCAGGCGCCCGCCCGCCTTGACGAGTTTTCGAAACTCTCCCGTTTTTCCGACGAACTGGTCTGCGGGCACGGCGCACATGAGCGCGCCCGGCTCTCTCGATTCGATGAGGCGGGCCGCCAGGCCGAGGCAGGGCGTGGTGTTTTTGGCCGCAGGCTCGTAGACGACGTTGCGCTTGGGGATGTCGAGTTCTCTCAAGAATTTCCGGTGCGCCGCCGAGGCCATGATGAGCGTCCGCGCAGGCGGGGCGAGGCCGCGAATGCGCTTAAGCGTCATTTCGAGCAGCGAGGGCCCGGCGTTATTGAGAGGAATCCCCCCGCCCGGTGGGAGGAATTGCTTGGGCTTCGCCTTTCTGCTCACGGGCCAGAAGCGCGTTCCCGAGCCTCCCGCCATGATGACCGCCCACAAGGGCATGTTGCGCCTGGCCATTAGAAGAATCCTTTGAACAGGAGAAAACCGCCCAGAAGCAATACGATAAAGAGGATGGTCAATAAATTAAAGTAGCGATCGATGAAACTTCTTATCGACGGGCCGAAGCGGTGGATGAGCGCGGCCTCGATGAAAAAGCGCGCCGAGCGGCTTACAATTGACGCGACGAGGAAAACCAGGAAATTGATTTCGAACGCGCCGGCCGAAATCGTGAACACTTTATAGGGTATCGGCGTGAAGCCTGCGACGCCTACCGCCCAGGCGTCATAGGCGCGGTAGTATTCCTGAACGAGCTGGAATTTATCCGCTACGCCGTAGAACGCGATGATGGGCTCGCCGATGCTTTTCAGGAGATAAAAGCCGATCAGGTAGCCCAGAGCGCCTCCCAGGACGGAGGACGCCGAGCAGACGGCGGCGTAGAGATACGCTCTTTGCGGCCTGGCGAGCGCCAGGGCCATCAGGAGCGGGTCCGGCGGTATGGGGAAGAAGACGGATTCCGTCGTCGATACGACGATGAGTGCGGGCAGGGCGTAGCGCGAATCCGCCCAGCTCAGCACCCACTCGTAGAGTGCACGGAGGCTACGCATCCGGCAGTGAGACGGCGGGGTATTTTTTTATCTCTTCGTATACTTCGCTCTGGTACGCGCGAAGGGAGGGTTCATCGAGCGCCTCGAAGCGCATGACGAGCACAGGCTGCGTATTCGATGCCCGTATCAGGCCCCAGCCTTTCTCGAAGTTTATACGCGCGCCATCCACTTCAATGGTTTCATAGATGTTCTTAAAGTGGTTCTTCAGGTCTTCGACGATCTGGAATTTCTCCTCATCCGGGCACGCGACCCTTATCTCGGGCGTGGAGACCGACGTGGGAATTTTAGACACCCGCTCGGCGAGCGTTTCACCCGAGTCGCAAAGAAGATGCAGGAGCCTGGCTGCGGTATAGATGGCGTCGTCATAGCCGAGATAACCGTCGACAAAGAAGATGTGGCCGGAGAGTTCGCCGCCCAGCGGGGCCCGCTCCTCCACTATCTTGGCGCGCACGAGCGAATGCCCCGTTGCGCTCATCACCGGACGCCCGCCCATCCGCTTCACGGCGTCCGCCAGGCGTGATGAGCACTTCACGTCGAAGACGATGGCCTCTCCCGGGCTTCGCGCCAGAATGGGCGCGGCAAGCAGCATGAGCAGCTCATCGCCCCAGATGATTCTGCCCGTGGCGTCCACCGCGCCGATGCGGTCTCCATCACCGTCCAGTCCGATGCCCGCCTCAGCGCCCGTTTCGCGAACCTTGGCTATCAGGGATTCGAGGTTTTTCGGCACCGTGGGGTCCGGGTGGTGATTGGGATAAGAAGCATCCGGCTCGGTGAAGAGTTCCACCACCTCGGCGCCGATTTTTCTTAAGACTTGGGGCGCCACCGTGCCGCCGACCCCGTTTCCCGCATCGACGACAACTTTCAAGGGCCGCGTGAGCGCCAGATCCTGTGAAGCCCGCTCGATGTATTGGGGCCTGATGTCGACTTCCTCAAATGTCCCCCGCGTCTCGGCCCGGTGGATCCGGCCCTCCTCGATGATTCTCCTTAACTCCTGGATTTCTTCGCCGTGAATCGCCTCGCGCCCCCGGGTGATCTTGAAGCCGTTGAATTCCGGCGGATTGTGCGAACCCGTTATCTGCACGGCTCCCGCCACGTCGAGATGGTGCGTCGCGAAGGAAACCACCGGTGTGGGCACCATGCCGATTCCGATGACGCGGCAGCCTGCAGCGGTGAGGCCTTTCTGGAGCGCGTCGTAAAAATCGGGTGAGGAGAAGCGGTTGTCGCGCCCCACGGCGATGGCGGCCCCCCCCGCGCCGCCCAGGTGCGTGCCGAGAGCGCCGCCGATGGTCTCGACGATTTCGGTCGTGAGGTCTTTTTCCACCACGCCGCGAATGTCGTATTCCCTGAATATCAGTGGGTTGATGCCGGACACGCAATGCTCCCCTTCGGGCGAATGGCTGTATTTCTGCAAGGCGCGCGAATTATTGCACCCCCACCTTCGGTGGGCAACCTCATTTTTCAATACCGCCCTGTGTTATTCTCCAACGAGTGGGGGTATAATGTTTCTGCGTCCGCCTGCGAGTGGTTGCGCCCTACGCCTGCTGGGTGATTCGGCAATTGAAAACCATGAAATTCAATGATTTTTCATCTCTGCGCGAGGGGAGATTTTCGAGGTGATCGCAGGTACGGGTCCATTGGTCGAGCGGTTGATGATTAAGCTGGGCCGCGGCTTCGTGGGCCTTCTGGTGCGCCTGTTCACGAAAATGAAAATCACCGGAATGGAAAACATCCCGCCGGGTGGGAACATCCTCTTCTTGAGCAATCATATCTCCGCCCTCGACGTCCTGGTGATACCCTGGGCCATTTATTTGAAATATCCCGAAGAATTGCTTCGCCAGGCGGGGAAGGAAGAGCTTTTCGACATCCCCGTCGTGGGCTGGATATTGCGCAAATGGCGGGGTTTCCCCATCAGGCGCGGCGGGGCGGACAGAAAATCCATCCGCATGATCGAGGACTATATCAGAGAGGGAAAAGTGATCCTCTATCCCGAGGGCACGCGGAGCCGCGACGGCCGGCTCCAGCGGGGAAACCGGATGGTGGGCCGCATCGTGAGGAATACCACCCCTACGGTCATACCCGTCTCAATCACGGGGGCGGACCGGGTGATTCCGGTGGGGAAGACCCTGCCCCGCCCGGGTACGAGGGTTGAGTTGCGATTCGGGGCGCCGATGGATTTGAGCGACGAGTATGCAATCGCCAACACGAAAGAGGCGAGCCAGAAGATTATCGATCGCGTCATGGTGGCGATTGGGGAACTGCAAAACAAGGAAATCACCGAAATTCCAGAGAAAAGGGGTGCTGTAAGTGAGTAGGCGGCCCTTCTCGAAGCCCAGGAAGTTTTCATCGATTCTGAGAGAAGTGCGCCGAAAAGAGCCGTGGGGTAGGCGTCTGGCCCGGAATTTCGTGTTTCGCATCTGGCCGAGGGCCGTGGGTGAGGGCATCTCCCGGGCGGCGCGGCCGGTATCTCTCAGCAAGGGTTGCCTTTACGTGGAAGTGGCGGACTCGAGCTGGGTGCATGAACTCGAGTTCAGAAAGCAGGATTTGCTCGCGAGAATCAATGAGCACATGGAGGACTCTCGCATCGATGATATCCGCTTCAGGCTCTCGAACGCAGGCATCACGTTTGACTATGATGACGAGGAGGTTGACTCTGCGGCGATTTCGAGAAAGGCGACGCCGATTTCCTCCGGAGATGACGCCGCCATAGAGGACGCCATTGCCGACGTGGGGGATGAACAGTTACGCCGCGCAGCGGAAAAACTCATTTACCACATTCGTACGCATGGAAAATCTGAATTATGATAATATCCGGCGCGAGAATTTGTTGGAGAGGTTGCATTTTATGTTGAAATTCTACGGCAAGATGATATTGCCCCTCGCTCTGATCCTGGCGGGATGCGCGCCTTTGGAACCCGAGGTGAAGCCCGCCGCGCCTGCGCCCGTGGTCAAGCTGCGTCCGTTTTCGGACAAGATAAAGGGAACGTCGAAGTCCTATTTTCATTTTATCGCCGGGTATCGCGAAGAGTTGGCCGGAAACCTCAAAGATGCGGAAACGTCTTATGTCCAGGCGGACATGTACAATCCGAACTCCTCGTTCTTGTCCACTCGCCTGGCATCGCTTCTCGTCCGTCAGGGGAAACTGGCCGAGGCCGAAAAATTCGCTATTAAGGCGACGGTGCAAGATGCGAACAACCTCGAGGCCCACTTCGTCCTGGGGGGCATTTACGCTTCCAGAATGAAACTGGACGAAGCCGTAGCGATTTATAAAAAATTACTGAAAATGAGTCCCGATCACCAGCAAACGCGCCTGCTTCTGGGCAGCGTCTACCTGGATTTGCGCGAGTATTCCAAAGCCGCCGAGATTCTGGAGGACCTCGTCAAGTCGGGAAGAAGGCCCATTCTCGGCAGGTATAGTCTCGCGCAAGCCTATGCGGGCTTGAAAAAATACGCCGAGGCGGAGAGGGAAATTTTAACAATCCTGGAGAGACAGCCCAGATTCACGCGCGGCAGGCTCCTGCTCGCCAGACTCTATGAGGCGCAGGAAAAATTCGACGAAGCGGAAGCGACCTACAAAAAAGCGCAAACAATCGAACCCGGCAACCGAATCGTTCGCTCTCGCCTGGGGCAGCTCTACATACGAAAGAAGAATATGAAGCAGGCTCTGGAAGAGTTCAAAGTGCTCCGTTCGGAGGAGCCCGACAACGTGAGTGTGCACCGCACGCTCGGTTTTTTGAATTTCGATCAAAGAGAATACCAGGATGCGCTTCGGGAATTTCGATTCGTCCTGGCGAGAAATCCGAAAGACGAAATGGTGCGCAAGTATGTCGCGAGAATATATGAAGAACTGAAACAATATAAGCGCGCCGAGGAGGAGCTTCTCGAGTTATTGTCTTTACTGCCCCAGTCGCTGGATGGGCTCATCCAACTCGCCTGGTTGTACATCGACCAGAAAAAATGGAAGCAGGCGAGTGACATATTGGATAAAGCCGAGAAGCACCATCCCGAGGAAGGCCGACTGTATTATACGCGCGGTTTGTCGCTGTCGAGGCAAAAGAAATTCGCCGAAGCTCTACCCAATGCTCAGAAAGCGGTGAAACTGGAACCCGACCGGGAGGGTTATTTGTATTCTCTCGCCTCGGTGTACTACGAACTCAAGCGCTGGGATAACGTGGAAGCGACTACCAGAAAGATAATTCAAAAAAACCCAAAGCACGCCAACGCCATGAACTTGCTGGGTTATATGTTCTCCGAACTCGACAAGAACCTTGATGAGGCCGAAAAGCTTCTGGTTCGCGCCTTGGCGATTGAGCCTGAAAACGCCGCATTTCTCGACAGCATAGGTTGGATTTATTATCGCCAGGGCCGATTTCGGGAAGCGCTCGTGAAGGTGCAGCACGCGGCGACGAAGATGCCGAAAGACGCGGTCATCCTCGAACATCTGGGCGATATATATCTCGCCTTGAATGATGTTGAAAAGGCGCTTCTCCACTGGAAGCGTGCCTCCGAGACGGATCCGAAGAATGAAAAACTAAAACAAAAGATTCAAACGCACCTTCCCAAACAGAAAAAACCCCTCATGTAGGGCTGTGAGATTATTGCGCGCTTGGTCGCGCCCGCTGGTTCTCGCCCGGATTATCTCGACTCCTCTCTCCAGGGACATCTGATTCTTGCGTACATTGCGTTTTTATCTGGTAGTCTCGTTTTTCACTCTGGCCGGTTGCGCACTTTTTCAACCCAGGCAAGTCGAGAAGGTTCCGCTGCGTGATGTGTCGCGCGCGGAATTATTCGCCAAACTCAAGACCAGGCAATTTCCTCGCGCGTATCGGGGGGCCGTATTCATGCAGTTGCGGTTTCATGGTGATCGGGCGGAATCAGGCCTCGCGAACCCCCTGGTTCCCCAGGGTTCGTTTGCCGGCAACGCGGTCCTGGTTTTGAGGAAGCCCGACTCGCTGCGATTGGAGCCTCTCTCCCCGTTCGGGACGCCCCTGGTGGTCGTTGTCGCGCAGGGAGGCTTGTTTCGCGCATATTCTCCCTCGCGCAACACGGTATACATGGGCAGGACGAACAGGCGGGGGATCGAGCAGATTCTGGGAATACCGCTGAACAGCGAATTAGTCATCAGGTTCTTGCTGGGAGATTGGGCCGCTGCGCTTGGGGGTGAGGAAAATCTTGATTTGAAGAAATCGGGCTCTGTCTACCGGCTCGAGATGAGGAGGGGATATGGAGGGGTAGTCTCGGGTTTTGCCGAATTCGAGCCACGCGATTTCCATGTGGGGAAAATGGGAATTCGCACACCGCAGGGGGCGATTGTGGTTCGCTACGGCAGGTTTATCAAGATCGGGAACGTGTGGCGTCCATCGCAGGTGGAGATTCTGGCCACTGGCGGGAAGAATCGGCTGCGCATCTCCTATCCCGCCGACGAGGGTGCGGTGGAGACGGCGCTCCCCGACGATCTGTTCCTCCTGGAGACGCCCCGGGGCGCCAGAATGCTCTGGCTGGGAGGTTAGCCCGTTTTATGAGCGACAAGGACGTTTCCGAGCACGTAGTTTTGAAAACGCCTGCGAAGCTCAATTTGTGCCTGAGGGTTCTGGGTCTGCGCGCCGACGGCTATCACGAGCTCATTACGTGGATGCAGCAGATATCGCTGTATGATGAGGTGCGAATCGAGCCGGGCGGCAAAAGGATTCTCGTATATGCGGATCGGGGTGATGTTCCGGGCGGCAGAGAGAACATCGTGTATCGCGCGGCGAGGGCCTTGAGAGAAGCATCGGGAAGCAAAGGGCTCGGCGCGCGCATCTATCTGAAGAAGAAAATCCCCGCGGGTGCAGGCCTGGGCGGGGGTAGCGGCAACGCGGCGGGAACGCTATGGGCGCTGAACCGGGCCTGGAATATCGGAATGGGGGAGGCGGAATTGAGCGAGGTGGCCGCGCGTGTCGGTTCGGACGTCCCGTTTTTTCTCGGTGGACCGGCGGCGGTGTGCCGGGGGCGGGGCGAGCGAGTCGATGCGAAAGCAACCCTGCGGAGCGGCTGGTTCCTGTTGGTCAAGCCGCCCTTGGCTTTGTCCACGCAGGATGTCTATGGCTGGTCCCGTGAGATCCTGAGCCGGGAAGGATGGACCTTCAACAATAAAAACACCTCGGCGCGCCTGGGTCGGTATGAATACGGGAATGATTTGCAAGCTATCGTGTTTCCCCGATTCCCCGAGCTTGAGCGCCTATGTGAGGAACTCGTTCGGCAAGGCGCCGTGAGAGCCATGATGAGCGGTAGCGGCTCGACGATTTTCGGTTTTTTTCGCCGGAAACGAGAGGCCGAGCGGGCGGCAATCCGAATCAGGGAGTCTGAAAAGGGCAAGGAATGTGAATGTTTTGTGGCGGCTCCACTCCAGGAGACTTGTTTTTCATGAAAATAATAGAAAAATAAGACAAAAGTTCTAAAATAGTGGGAATTGGAGAGAATTTCGCCTCTCGCCACTTGCCTCCGCTTGGAAAATCAAGTATCAAAAATCGCTCTTTGTGATTGAATTGACAATACTATGTGAGCAGGAACGGTGAATGGACATCAGTTAAAGGTCTTCGGCGGGCGGTCGAATCCAGCACTGAACCAGAGTATTTTTGATTCGTTGTACATCCGGCCCGGCTCGATTGAAATCATCGATTTCAGCGATGGGGAAACATTCGTCCGCATAAATGAGAACATCCGGGGAGCGGACGTGTTTGCCGTGCAGAGTCTGTGCACTCCCGGCAATGCGAACCTGATGGAAATGCTCATCATGCTCGATGCATTCCGCCGCTCATCCGCCGAACGCATCACGGCGGTGATCCCCTATTACGCATACGCGCGTCAGGACAGGAAGGTGCAGCCCAGAGTTCCGATTACCGCGAAACTCGTCGCCAACCTGCTGGCCGCCTCGGGTGCGGACAGGGTCATCGCCATGGATTTACACGCGGGCCAGATACAGGGGTTTTTCGATATTCCCGTGGACCATCTGTATTCGGCGCCCATCATGATAGAGTATTTCAAGAAGAAAGAATTGAAGGATTTGGTGGTTGTCTCGCCCGACGCCGGGGGAGTGGAGAGAGCCCGGGACCACGCGCGAAGGCTGAACGCGAGTCTGGGCATCATCGACAAGCGACGAGAGCGGGCGAACCACTCGGAAGTGATGAACATCATCGGCGACGTGAGAGGATGCGATGTCCTGGTCGTGGATGATCTTTGTGATACGGCAGGCACCATAAGCCAGGGCGCAGATGCGCTCATGGCGGCCGGTGCACGGCAGGTATACGCATGCTGCACGCACGCGGTTTTGTCGGGCCCGGCGGTGGAGAGAATCGAGAAATCGAGCATCGTCGAATTCGTCGTGAGCGACTCGATACCGCTTTCGGATAAAGCGAAAGGCTGCTCTCGCATCAAAGTCCTGGAGGTGGGGAGGCTTTTGGCCGAGGCGATTCGCCGGATTCACGAGAATGCCTCCGTGAGCAGTTTGTTCGAATAACCATTCTAGTCGATGGTAATACTGGAGAAAAAAATGGAAAATTTATCTCTCTCGGTGGATAAAAGAACACAAATGGGAAAGAGCGGCGCCCGTGCGGTGAGAAAAGCCGGCAACATACCGGGTATCGTGTACGGGATTAAAGATTCTACACCCTTGACTATCAAACCAAAGGAACTGGAGGCGTTGCTCGGCACGAGGGCCGGCAGCAACGTTGTATTCCAGCTCAAAGTCGAGGGCGAAGCCGCTTCTGATCGTCCGGTTATCGTGAAGGAGCTTCAGCGAGACCCGATGAAAGGCACGATTTTTCATGCGGATTTTCTGGAAATCCGCATGGATGAGAAGATCGAAATTGCCGTGCCTCTTTCCTTGACGGGTGAGTCGCCCGGTGAAAAAATGGGAGGAACAGTCTCACAGTTGCTGCGCGAACTGGAGATCTCCTGCCTGCCGAACGCCATC
Source organism: bacterium (assembly GCA_965213625.1). Lineage (GTDB taxonomy): Bacteria > UBA8248 > UBA8248 > UBA8248 > UBA8248 > Bin107. Next base: position 3,211,460 of record CBDBZU010000004.1, on the reverse strand, counting down.
CCGGAACAGATCGAAGTCGATATTTCGGAGGTGGAAATCGGAGATGTGATTCACGTGCGCGATCTTCAGATTCCCGTAGGCGTTGAACTGGTGGCCGACCCCGATGATCCCGTCATGACTGTCATCGTTCCGGTTGAAGAGGAAGAAGAAGTGGATGAAGATGAATTGCTTGGCGCCGAAGTTGAGGGAGAAGATGCGCCGGATGGAGAAGCTTCTGACGGTGAGGGGGATCAAGAGGCTGAATCTTCCGGCTGATGGTGCTTGCGGAAAGTCGGCAATCATGAGACTGGGGTGCGAATGGCTGCCGCTGTATTGATAGTCGGTCTTGGCAACCCCGGTTTAGAGTATGCGTTGACGAGGCACAATTTGGGGTTTTGGGCGGTGGACAGGTTGGCCCGCGCCCATCGTGTTTCGGTGAATGATACGAAATACCATTCCGTACTGGGCAGCGGGTCGCTCAGGGGGTGGAAATTCATACTCGCGAAGCCACAGACGTATATGAACTTAAGCGGCAAGGCCGTGAGGGCGCTCCTGCTCGGAGAAGGGCTGGCGCCTGAAAATTTGCTTGTCATGCACGACGACATGGATATTGAGCTTGGTCGTGTGAAGTTCAAGAAATCGGGTGGAGACGCGGGCCATCATGGCATCGGCAGCATCATCCACTCATTGGGTACGGACGTTTTTTCCCGTCTGCGCATCGGAGTGGGCAGACCGCCGAGTGGAGTGAACGGCGCGGATTGGTTGCTGGATTCTTTTCTCGATCATGAATTGGAAGAAGTGGAACCTGCTGTTGATGAGGCGGTGCACCGGGCGTTTGAGTTTGTTGCTGGCAATAGACCTTGAATCCGTCTTGCTCATAGTGAAATTGAAAGTCCATCTTAATACCTCTCGCTAAAAAGCCCGTGAGGAGGAGGAAAGGGAGATAATGGTTGCTTTCTCAAACATGGCCGCAATCTTCGGGATTGCGGGGTTGGTTCTGGCGGCTGCGATTTATAGCTGGATTTCCAAACAATCAGACGGCAACGATCTGATGCGGAAATTGGCAGGCCAGATTCATGACGGCGCAATGGTGTTCCTGAAAAGGGAATACAAGATTCTCGCCATCTTCGTCGTGGTTGTCTTCATTCTCTTGAGCGTCGCCATATCCCCGAAAACGGGTATCGCCTTCATCGTCGGCGCCATCTGCTCGGTTCTCGCCGGCTTTTTCGGCATGAACTCGGCTACAAAGGCGAACGTGAGAACGGCGGCGGCGGCGAATTCGGGCGCGGGCCAGGCGGGCGCGCTCTCCATGGCGTTCTTCGGCGGTACCGTCATGGGTCTCTCCGTCGCGAGCCTGGGTCTTTTGGGCGTGGGCGCGTTGTTCTGGTATTTCGATCTGCTCAGCAATGCGGCGAACGTGACCATCATCAGCGGTTTCTCGATGGGCGCGAGCTCCATCGCGCTGTTCGCGCGCGTGGGCGGCGGTATTTTCACCAAGACCGCGGACGTAGGCGCAGACCTCGTCGGTAAGGTGGAGGCGAACATTCCCGAGGACGATCCGAGGAATCCAGCCGTCATCGCCGACAACGTGGGCGACTGCGTGGGGGACGTCGCCGGCATGGGCGCCGACTTGTTCGAATCCTACGTTGGCGCCATCATTTCGACGATATTCATCGGCTCGACCATCGGCACGGCCCTGGGCGCGAACAGCTCGGCGGCGATGGCGCTGCCCCTGCTGCTCGCTATGATGGGCTTGATCGCCTCCTCGATTGGCATCGCCTCGATGAAGGTGCTGGCATCGAAAAACCCGGCCCTCGCCCTCAGGAGCGCCACCGGAATCGCGACGGTCATATTCATCATCCTGGCTTTTTTCGTTACCGGCTCGCTGGGCCTGAATAACGGCGTGTTCGGCTCGGTTCTCTTCGGCGCGGCCGGCGGCGTCCTCATCGGCTGGCTCACCGAGTATTACACCGGTACGGGCGGGAAGCCCGTTGGCGAAATCGTCACTGCTTCCGAGACCGGGGTGGCGACGAACATCATCAGTGGTTTCGCCGTGGGCCTTGAGAGCGTATGCGCTCCATTGATTGTGCTGGCGGTGATTACCCTCGTCTCGAACGGCTGGGCTGGCCTCTACGGCATCTCCATCGCCGCCGTGGGAATGTTGGCGACGATCGGCATCACGATGTCGGTCGACGCGTATGGCCCGATTGCAGATAACGCAGGCGGCATCACGGAAATGAGCGAGTTGGGGCCGGAGACGCGGAAGATTACCGACGGCCTCGACGCGCTGGGCAACACTACGGCGGCCATCGGCAAGGGATTCGCAATCGGCTCCGCCGCGCTGACGGCGCTCGCCTTTTACGCTGCGTACACGAAAGCGGCCGATCTTCAGCAGATCAACCTCACCGAGGCGAAGGTGGTGGCCGGCATGTTCATCGGCGGGGCGATTCCCTTCCTCATCGGGGCGCTCACCATGAAATCCGTCGGCAAGGCCGCATTCATCATGATCCAGGAGATCAGGCGTCAGTTCCGCGAGATTCCCGGCATCATGGAGGGCACGGCGGACCCCGACAGCGCGCGGTGTATCGACATCAGCACCCAGGCTGCTCTCAAGGAGATGGTCCTCCCCGGCGTTGTGGCTGTCATCGCGCCCATCGTGGTGGGGTATCTGATGGGCAAAGAGGCGCTTGGCGGCATGCTCGCCGGCGCGCTACTCTCGGGCGTTCTCGTCGCCTTGCTGATGGCGAATGCGGGCGGTGCCTGGGATAATGCGAAAAAAGAGATAGAAGACGGCAAGCTCGGCGGCAAGGGCTCCGAGGCCCATAAGGCGGCCGTTGTGGGCGATACGGTGGGAGACCCGATGAAGGACACCTCGGGCCCCTCGATGAACATCCTGATCAAGTTGATGTCCATCGTTTCCCTCGTTTTGGCGCCGCTTTTCTAGCAATAGAGAGAGTCTGACACAAAGCAGAATTCTCGCAGCTTTTTTTGAGCCGCTATGGTCCGCCGAGGGCATGTGTGCTAACCTTCGGCCATTATTGGCTCCTCGCTCCGGTCGAAAGTAGCCGGGGCCGTTCAGTCCGGGAGGAGGACTAGATGAGACAGTACGAAACAATGGTTTTGTTGTCCCCGGAACTCACCGATGAAACCGTGGAGGAGAAGGTTTCCGGTTTCGAGAATAAGGTGACCGAAGGGGGCGGAGAAATTCTGAACGTAGAACGATGGGGCAAGAAGCGTCTCGCCTATCCCATCCAGCGTCAGCGTCACGGTATCTATTTCATCGTCACATATCATTCTGAACCGGAAGTGGTGGCGGACATCGAGCGTGATATGCGCATCGATGAAGAGACGTGGCGCTATATGACGGTGCGGATGGATGAAGCTCTCCTGAAAAAGCTCGAGAAGAACGCAAAAAGCGCGGCCGCCAGGGAACGAGAGGGCGGTGACGGTGATTCTCCACGTCGGCCGGCGCCCGCCTCTTCGGACGACTCTAAATCGTAGGGGTATCGTTATGGCCCAGATGAATTCCGTTTATCTCCGCGGCAACATGACGCGCGATCCGGAAAAGCGGTTTCTGCCATCCGGGAATTCCGTGGTTTCTTTCGGGTTCGCTGTCAATCGGCGGTATCGCAGTGGAGAAGAGTGGAAAGAAGATACCTGCTTTGTGGATGTTGTCGTCTATGGGCGTCAGGGCGACTGGGTGATGGAGCAGACGAGCAAGGGCAGCCCGCTCGTGGTGGAAGGGCGTTTGAGTTTCCGCTCATGGGAAGCGGATGATGGCTCGAGGCGCAGCAAACATGAAGTGGTGGCGAACAACGTCCATTTCCTGTCCACTCGGGCCGAGATGACGGGCGGCGGCGGTTCCAGAAGCACGGAATCCTATTCGCCGCCCCCGCAGGACTCGCCCATGACGGATGACGACATCCCGTTTTGATATCGAAAACACTTTTTCAGATTAGGAGATAGAAATGGCGCTTGTCCCCCGTGGATTCGGCGATAAGAAAAAGAAGAGAAAAAAGCGTTTTCAGCGAAAGAAAATATGCCGCTTCACGGCGGATGGCGTGGCGTACATCGATTACAAGGACGTGAAAACACTTCGTAACATGGTGAGTGAGCGGGGAAAAATCATTCCCCGCCGTGTGACCGGCACCTCCGCCCGCTTTCAGCGGCAGTTGACGACGGCGATTAAGCGCGCCCGCTACATGGCGTTGATGCCCTACACCGTAGACCATTCATAAGTCGGAGATATTGAACGATGCGCTTGATATTGCGTAAGGACATAGAGAGTCTTGGAGAGGTGGGCGACGTCGTTGAAGTAGCAGACGGCTACGGGCTCAACTATCTTATCCCGAAAGGTCTGGCGCTTCATGCCACGGCAAGCACGGTACGCGCGACGCAGCATGAGCAGCGGCTGCGGGAAGCGCAAATCCAGGCAGCGAAGCGAAGCGCACAGGATTACGCGGGCGAATTCTCGGGCGTCGAGCTCGAATTCTCAATGCGTGTGGGTGCGGACGGCAGGCTGTTCGGCTCGGTGACGAATCGGATGATAGAGGACGCTTTGCAGGAGAAGGGCCTCGAGGTGAACCGCAGGAGAATCGTTCTGGATGAGCCGATTAAAATGGTCGGTACTTATGACGTCGACATTCGTCTGCACCAGGAGGTAAGGGCGTCGGTTCAGGTGAAGGTGATGCCCGATGAGGCGTCCGTTGCTGCTGCGGCCGAGGCGGAAGAAGCCTCTGCAGCCGAGGTCGAAGAAGTTACTGAGACGGCGAATGAGGTTCAGGACGAAGAAGAAGCGGCGGCTGAGGCGACAGAGGCCGTTGCTGCGGATGAGCCGGAGGAGAACCAGGACGCACAGGAAGAAGAGGAAGAGAAGGCCGAATAGCGTTTCGAATACTCGGTCGCTTCCCGGTGTGTTGTGGCAATTTTAATGATTTCATATAGATAGAAGGGGCCGCCGGCTACAGGCGCCCCTTTTTATCCGTTCGTATCGGAATTTCGTTTTCAGGTAGTTTGATCTTGGCTCCAACTGATGTAATCTAACGTCCACGCCCGTTCTTTCCACTGAATCGTCATTGGAGTATCGAAGTGGAAATGCCCGCTCGTGATGAGCGGTCCGCGCAACCGGGCCAACTCCCCCCACAAAACATAGAGGCCGAGCAGCGCGTCCTGGGAGCCTTGCTGCTCGATGGCTCGATGGTTCCGCCCGTCATGGAGGTGTTGCGGCCGGAACATTTCTATCGAATGAGCCACCGCGTGATTTACGAGGGCATGCTCGGCCTGTTTGAGAAATCAGAACCCATCGACCTGCTCACCTTGGCGGACGCCCTGAAAAAAAAGGGAACGCTCGATACCGCGGGCGGGCCCGAATATATCGCGCGTCTGGCGGACGATGTTTCCAGCGCTAGGCGCGCGGAAACCTATGCGAAACTCGTCAGAAGCACCGCATTGCTCAGGGAACTCATCCATACCTCGAACGCCATCGCCCAGAGAGCTTTCACGGGCGAGGAGGATATCGATACGCTCGTTGACGACGCCGAGCGCGCAATGCTGGAGGTTTCGTCCGGCCGCTACCAGCAAAGCGTAGAGGGTATGCGCGACATCATCAAACATACGTTCCCCTACCTGGAAGACCTCTACGATCGCAAGGAGTTGGTCACCGGCGTACCCACGGGGTTCTCGGACCTGGACAAGCTGACGAGTGGCCTCCAGCCTGGGGAATTGATCATCATCGCCGGTCGTCCCAGCATGGGGAAAACGGCGTTCGCCCTGTGCATCGCCGAATACGCCGCCCTGGCGTCAAAAACCGCAACGGCCATATTCAGCCTCGAGATGAGCGCGCGGGCTTTGGCCATCCGTATGATGTGCGGCCGCGCCATGGTGAATTCCAGGCAGCTTCAGAGCGGCTACATGCCCTCACAGAAATGGCCGGATTTGATTCGAAGCGCCGGCGAACTCTCCGAGGCTTCCATTTACGTGGACGACGCGACAGATTTATCCGTGTTCGACATCCGGGCGAAATGCCGACGCATTCAGGCGGATCAGGGACTTGACCTCGTGGTGGTCGATTATCTCCAGCTCGTGCACCACAGGGGCCGCTCCATGGAGAACCGGCAGCGCGAGATCAGCGAAATATCCCGCGGCTTGAAAGGACTGGCGAAAGAACTCAACGTGCCCGTCGTGGCTTTGAGTCAGCTATCGAGGGCGGTGGAATCGAGAGAGGGCAAGCGACCCAATCTGGCCGATTTGCGGGAATCCGGCTCGATAGAACAGGATGCGGACGTCGTGGCCCTGCTGTATCGAGAGGAATATTATGAGCCCAAGCCCGACAATAAGGGGCTCGCCACCGTCATTCTCGCCAAACAGCGCAACGGGCCGACCGGTGAACTCGAACTCAAGTTTTTCCCGGATTATGCGCGATTCGTGAACCTCGATACTTACCACGAGGGCGCGGCCGTAGGTTCGCAACATGCGGAACCGGGCTATCCCGATGAAGCGGATGCGCCGTTCTAGCGATGAAGCTGTGAAGATGCCTCCCCATAGGGGGTCTTCTTTTTGAGTGAACATTTGCTGCCGTCCGGAATTCGCAACGCTCTTTTTATCGATCTGGACATCCTGATTCAAAATTATCAGAATCTGACGAGCCTGCTTCCCTCCCAAGAGCCGCTCGCCGTCGTGAAGGCGGAGGGCTACGGGCACGGGGGCGTGGAGGTCGCTCGCGCCATGTATGAGGCGGGCGCAAGATGGTTCGGTGTGGCGGCTCTTGAAGAGGCGGAATCGCTCCGCGCCACCGGGACGGAAGACGGATTCGCCGATGCGCGCATATTGGTGATGAGCGATACGTTGGCGTATAACGCGAAAGGGCTGGTCGATGCGGATTGCGACGCCGCCGTCTGGCATTTGGAGCAGGTGGAAGGCCTGGCGAGCGCGGCGAGAGAAGCGGGTAAAACTGCGAGAGTCCACGTCAAGGTGGATACGGGGATGGGACGCTTGGGATTGCGCCCGGCGGAAGCCGTCGAATTCATGGAAAAGGCATCCCGGGAGGAGGGCATCGAGGTCGCCGGGCTGATGAGCCATCTTGCACGGGCGGATGAAGAAGAAGGAGTGGCTGCGACGGGCGCGCAAATTCGCGAAATGGAGGCGCTGGTCGATACGCTTGGGGAGCAGAATCTGCTCCCCCCCCATGTCCACATGGCGAACAGCGCGGGTTTTTTGAATTATCCTCAGGCACCCGGAAATTTGGTGCGACTGGGCATTGCGCTTTATGGTTCCTCGCCTCAGTTTTCCGGGAGCGTAGCTCTCAAAACTGCCATGACATGGGTGGCGAGAGTGTTGCAGGTGAAAGAGATCGATGCGGGCCGGCCGGTCGGTTACGGCGGAACATATATGAGAAACAAACCCGGTCGAATCGCAATCATAGCGACGGGATATGGAGATGGCTATCCGCGCATTCTTTCCAACCGGGGGGATGCGCTGGTCGGCGGCGTTAGGGTTCCGGTAGCGGGGCGCGTATCCATGGACATGCTGGCCCTCGATGTTACGAAAATCGATACCATCGCGCCGGGGGACGAAGTCGTCCTTCTGGGAGAGCAGGGCGGTGGGGCCGTCAGTTGTGAGGAGATGGCCGACAGGGCCGAGACGATACCGTATGAGATTATGTGCGGGGTGGGCGTCCGCGTTCCGAGAGTCTACTTGCGAGAGGGCCGCACTATCCATGTGCGCAAGCTGTAGCTGAAACTTGTTCTACAGAGATGAGTGCGTCAATGACGAAGATCGAATACAAGGCGGTTGAAAAGAGTTTTGGCGAGAATCACGTGTTGCGCGGCGTAGACCTTCAGGTGCCGAGCGGACGCATTACCGCCATCATCGGGCGAAGCGGTGAGGGCAAGAGCGTTTTGCTCAAACATGCACTGGGCCTTTTGCGCCCCGAAAGCGGTGAGATACTCGTAGATGGCGCTGACATTTCACAATTATATGGGAAAAAGCTCAACGAGGCGCGCTCGAAGTTCGGGATGCTCTTTCAGGGAGCGGCCTTGTTCGATTCGATGACGGTGGAAGAGAACGTGGCGTTTCCCCTGGTGGAGCATTCCACGCTGACGCGACCGGAAATTGGCGAGCGCGTGAAGGAAACATTGCGCCTCGTAGGCCTCGACGGGGTGGAAGCGCGTATGCCCTCCCAACTGTCTGGCGGCATGAAAAAGCGCGTGGGACTGGCGAGGGCGATAATCCGGGAGCCAGAAATCATCCTGTACGACGAGCCGACGACGGGGCTCGACCCGATTCTCACCGATTCCATCCATCGCCTCATCATCCAGATGCAGGAAGTCTTACAAGTTACCTCCCTGATGATCAGCCACGACGTGGAGAAAGTTCTCGAATTCGCGCACTACATCGGGATGCTTCACCAGGGCAGGGTGGTGTTCGCCGGCAGCCCGGATGAAGTTCGGGCGTCGGAAGACCCTCTCGTACGCCAGTTCATTGCCGGTAGTTCCGAGGGGCCCATCGAAGTCCTGTGAATACGCCCCTGCAATTTCTCATCACCGCCCAAGACGCGAAGAGCAAAGCCCGTACGGGTCGTCTCACGCTCGTGCACGGCGAGGTCGATACGCCCGCCTTCATGGCAGTCGGCACACAGGCGACCGTGAAGACCTTGGCGCCCGAGGATTTATCCGCGGCGGGCTGCCAGATTATTCTCGCCAACGCGTATCATTTGTCGCTGAGGCCGGGTGATGAGGTGATCGCCGGATTGGGCGGGCTTCATCGCTTCATGGGCTGGGACGGCCCGATTCTCACCGACAGCGGTGGATACCAGCTTTTCAGCCTGGCGCCCCTCGCCAGGATATCGGATGAGGGAATCGATTTTCAGAGCCACTTGGACGGCGCGCGAATGATGCTCACGCCCGAGCGCGCCGTCCGGATTCAGGAAAATCTGGGGCCAGACATCGCGATGGTGCTCGATGAGCCTCTGGGTTTTCCCCATACGCACGATGACGCCAGGCAGGCCCTCTCAAGAACGACTCTCTGGGCGCAAAGGGCCAATGAGGCGCATACTCTTGAGAGCCAGGCGCTGTTCGGCATCGTTCAGGGCGGCGGCTTCGAGGATTTAAGGGCGCAAAGCGCCAGGGAGTTGGTGGAGATAGATTTTCCGGGCTATGCGGTCGGCGGTCTTTGTCTGGGTGAGACGAAGGTGGAAACCGAATCTCTTCTTGATGCCGCGACGGACGTATTGCCGCTCGATAAACCGCGCTACGTCATGGGAATGGGTACCCCTGCGGATTTGATTCGCGGCGTTCGCCAAGGAGCGGATATGTTCGATTGCGTCATGCCGACACGCCACGCGAGGCGAGGGAACCTTTTCTCATGGAACGGCAGGCTCTCCATCAAGAATGCAATGCATTTCGAGGCGCCTGAACCAATCGACCCCGATTGCGGGTGCTATACCTGCCGCAAGGGTTACAGCCGGGCGTATCTCAGGCATTTGTTCCAGGCGGGGGAAACTCTGGGACAACGCCTCATGACGATTCATAATCTTTATTTTTATCAGGATTTGCTCTCGCGGGCGCGAGAAGAAATCAACCGGGGCCGTTTCTCATCCTGGGCGGAGGAGCAGCTCGCAGGCCCCTTGGGCCATGATCCGCAAGGGCCTCCGGGAGGTGGCGGAGGATGGCGGCGGGACCGCTCGGGGCGAATTGTTTCGGGTGTGTCCGCCCGAGAATAAGCGACTGATTCTTAATGCCTTTGTTGACAACGAGCGGGGGCTTTGTTACGAAGCCTTGGCTATGAGGACAGGCGGAACGCTTTTTCCATGGAGATTTAGGGAATGTTGGATTCATTAGCGGCTTGGTTGGCTGATTCTTCTGTGGCGTATGCCATGGCTCCTCCTTCTGGCGGCGGCGGTGGCTCACCCAGTTTCCTGATTCAACTGGCGCCGTTCCTGATGATTTTCGCCATCATTTATTTCATCATGATCAGACCCCAGCAGAAGAAACAGCAGGAAATCCGCAGGATGCAGGAGGCTCTCAAGCCTGGAGATCAGGTAGTCGTGAGCGGGATCCTGGGTGAAGTGTTGAGAATCAAAGACGACGTCGTGACGCTTAAAGTGGACGAAAACATGCGTATTCGCGTTCAAAGGTCATTTGTGACGGTTATTCCTTCGAGCGCAAATGCGGAGCAGAACAAGGCTCCCCAGAAAGAAAAACCAGAAAAACAAAAGTGAAGTCATTTCTCCTTCATTCGGTGAAAAGGTTTTCGGTACGGGTGGCAGGTAAGCGGCCCGACGCAAGGAGAGTTTCATGAGGGGTGTAAGCTGGCGGGCGGCTGCGATAGCCATCGTTATCGTCGTCTCCGCGTTTTATCTGATTCCACCGGAAGAGCGCATCAATCTCGGGCTTGATTTGCAGGGCGGGATTCATCTGGTCCTCGAGGTGCAGTCCGAAAAAGCGGTGGAATCGAAAATGAGCCGCTACTTCACGGAGCTTCGAAACAGCTTTTCGTTAGACGACATACGCACCCGTACCTTCAAGCGCGACGGGTTGAGACTGACAGCGACCCTGCATCGCCCCGGCGACAGGGGCCGTTTCCTCTCGATGATGCAGAATTACCCGGACCTCACCCTGGAGCGGGAAGAGGGCACACCGCCGACGTTCGTGTATTTCCTCTCATCGCAACAGGTCGAGCGCACGAAAGAGCAAGCCATCATTCAGTCGCTCGAAACGATTCGAAACCGTATCGATCAGTTCGGCGTACGTGAGCCCACGCTCCAGCGTCAGGGAGAGCGTCGCATCATCATTCAGCTCCCGGGTGTGGAGGATCCCTCCCGGGCGAAGTCTTTGATAGGCAAAACTGCGCTTCTTGAATTCAAGATGGTGGACACCCAGGCCAACGTCGCGAGTGCGCAGGAACGTGGCCGCGCACCCGAGGGGCTGCAGCTTTTGTATCAGGTGACCAGAGACAGGCAGACGGGCGAGGTGCTCGACCGCACTCCCTTGCTGGTGAAAAGAGAGGCCGCCCTGACAGGCGATAATTTAACCGATGCCCGCGTGGAAATCGGAGACCGTTTCAACCAGTCCTACGTCGCCATCGCGTTCGATTCCGTGGGGGCGGATGCGTTCGACCGCCTAACGGCGGCCAACGTGGGCAGGCGCCTCGCCATCGTGCTCGACGGCGTCATCTACAGCGCGCCCGTCATTCAGGAGCGCATCAGCCAGGGCAGGGCGCAGATAACGGGGAGTTTCACGCTCGAAGAGGCGAGAGATTTGGCGATTGCCCTGAGAGCGGGCGCGCTCCCCGCTCCGGTGGAAGTGCTGGAGGAAAGAAACGTCGGCCCATCACTGGGAGCCGATTCCGTGCGCCAGGGGCTCATCAGCATCATCGTCGGGTTCATTCTCGTCTTGATGTTCATGGGGATTTACTACAAGTTGAGCGGCGCAGTGGCCATCATGGCGCTCCTGTTCAACCTGTTGATCCTCATGGGAGCGCTCGGGTTCTTCGGCGCCACGCTGACGCTGCCCGGCATCGCGGGCATCGTGCTGACTGTCGGTATGGCGGTCGACGCCAACGTCTTGATATTCGAGCGCATCCGGGAAGAACTTCGCCTGGGGAAAACAATCCGCTCCGCCATCGAATCGGGATACGGCAAGGCTTTCCTCACGATTCTGGACGCAAACGTTACGACGCTCATCGCTGCACTGGTGCTCCTGCAGTTTGGGACGGGACCCATCAAGGGCTTTGCCGTCACCCTCAGCATCGGCATCGTTGCGAGCATGTTCACCGCAATTTTCGTCACCCGATTCGTATATGACTTCTTCTTGTACCGAACCGACGTGAGGAGTTTGAGCATCTAATGGAAATTATCCGGCCAGACGCATCGTACGACATCATCGGCAAAATCAAGCTCTTTGTCGGCATCTCCACGGTGGTCGTCGTGTTGTCAGTTCTTCTGCTTATGACCAAGGGAATCAACTACGGCATCGATTTCACCGGCGGAACGCTGGTTCAAGTGCAATTGAAGGAGGCCAAGCAGATTGGCGACGTGCGAAGCGCTGTCGGAGGGCTTTCTTTGGGCGATACGGTTATCCAGAATTTCGGCTCCGACAGGGAGTTCCTGATTCGCGTGGAGAAAAGCTCGGGCGACATCAAAGGCGTCGAGTCCGTCGTGAAAACGGCGCTCATCAAAAAATTCGGGAAAGACGCATTCGAGATGCGCAGAACCGAAATGGTGGGTCCCAAAGTGGGCGCGGACCTGCGCCAGAAGGCGCTCAGCAGCATGCTCTTCGCCCTCATCGGCATCCTGATTTACATCAGTTTCAGGTTTCAGTTCCGGCAGGCCATCGCGTCGGTCGTGGCGCTTTTGCATGATGTCATCATCACGCTCGGCGTCTTTTCCTTATCGGGCAAGGAGTTCACGCTCCCCATCGTGGCGGCCGTCTTGACGATCATCGGTTATTCTTTGAACGACACCATCGTCGTGTTCGACCGCATCCGCGAGAATACGCGCGCTTCGAGACGGGCCGAGTTTTCAGGCCTCGTCAACAAATCTATCAACCAGACCCTCTCCCGTACGCTTCTCACTTCGGGGACGACCTTGGTCGCCGTGCTGGCGTTCCTCCTCCTGGGTGGCGACATAATCTCCGACGTGGCGTTCGCCCTGGCGGTAGGAATCGTGGCCGGTACGTATTCTTCCATCTACGTGGCGAGCCCCATCCTGCTGGCATGGCCGGAGCCGGCGCGCCGAGGCTCCAGAAGCAAGAGAAGCTCTGCTGCCAAAGCCTGATTATTTCTTGGGAATGGGCAGGGTGTTGCAGGCAGGATGAGCGCATTTCCATCCCTGCACAGGTCATGAAATCCTCACTTGGAGTTCCCACTCCATAGAAGATTCCGTATTATCTTAGGTTCTGAGTCCTGAGATTTAACGAGAGTCGCGTTGCGCGCGCACCTGCAGCCGAAGGGCGTTCAGGCGGATGAATCCTTCCGCGTCTTTTTGGGTATACACCTCGTCTTCCTCGAAGGTGGCGAGGTCGGGACGGTATAGGGTCATGTTTTCGGGCGCTTTTCTGCCCACGACGATGCAGGAGCCCTTGTAGAGTTTTACACGGGCCATACCGCAAACCGATTCCGCTGCCCCATCGATGGCGGTTTGTAAAAATTCCCGCTCGGGCGCGAACCAGAAACCGTTGTAGACGAGTTGCGCGTATTTGGGGATCAGGGAATCGCGCAGTTGCATGACTTCTCTATCCATCGTCAGAGATTCCACGGCCCGGCGCGCCGAATGTAGGACCGTGCCTGCCGGCGTCTCGTACACGCCTCGGCTCTTCATGCCCACGAAGCGGTTTTCCACCAGGTCCACCCGACCCACGCCGTGCGCACCCGCCAGGGCATTTAGCTGCTCCATCATGGAGACCGGCGAGAGGGGTTCTCCGTTCAGGGCGACGGGGTCGCCCTTATCGAACTCGATTTCGACGTATTCGGGCGTATCGGGCGCTTTCTCGGGCGAAACGCTCAAGACGAACATGTCCGCAGGCGGTTCCGCCCAGGGGTCTTCCAGGACGCCGCCCTCGAAACTGATGTGCAGAAGGTTCCTGTCCATCGAATATGGTTTTTCCGCCGTCACGGGTATCGGTATGCCGTGTCTTTCCGCGTAGGCGATGAGGTGGGAGCGCCCCCCGAAATCCCAGTCGCGCCAGGGAGCGATGATGGTGACGTCCGGGTCGATGGAACCGTATGTCAACTCGAAGCGCACCTGGTCGTTCCCTTTGCCCGTCGCGCCGTGGGCGACCGCGTCACCCCCAGTATTTTTGAGCACGTCCATGTGGCCTTTCGCGATAAGGGGCCTGGCGATGGACGTTCCCAGCAGATACGCGCCTTCGTAAACGGCGCCTGCGCGCAGCATGGGGAAAATGTAGTCCCGCGCGAACTCTTCCCTCAAATCCAGGATGTGGCAAGACTCCGCACCCGTGGCCAATGCCTTTTCCTCTAATCCATCAAGCTCTCCGGCGCCTTGGCCGACATCCGCAGCAAAGGCCACGACGGGGCATTCGTATGTTTCCTTGATCCACTTGAGCATGATGGAGGTGTCCAGCCCCCCTGAATAGGCGAGGACCACCCTGCTCGGCTTAGGCGCCATCATTTCCTCCGGCTAGTAATTGAAGAAGTATCTTCTGCGCGTGGAGTCGATTTCCGGCCTGTGTGAAGACGACGCTCCTGGGGCCGTCGATCACGTCCGCCGTCACTTCTTCTCCCCTGTGGGCGGGGAGACAGTGCATGAAAACGGCGTCTTTATTCGCATGCCGGAAAACTCTCTCGTTCACCTGATATGGGGCCAGGGCTTTCTGGCGGCGCTCGTTTTCATCTTCCTGTCCCATGGAGGCCCACACGTCCGTATAAACGGCGTGGGCGCCCGCGCATGCTTCTTCCACGTCCTCGGTGATATGGATTTGCGCGTTCGACTCTTGTGCTGAATGACGGGCCTGCTCCAGAATATTGGAGTCTGGCCAATACTCTTTTGGACACGCCGCGCTGATGTCGACGCCGATTAGAGCGCCTACGATGAGCAGCGAGTGCAGCACGTTGTTCCCGTCGCCCAGGTAGGCGAGCTTAAGGCCATCCAGTGTTCCGTAATGTTCTCTCATCGTCATGAAATCGGCGAGGGCCTGGCAGGGGTGGTGAAGGTCCGTCAGGCCGTTGATGACGGGAACGTTCGCGTTTTCTGCGATTTCCTCCACGCGCGCATGCGCATACGTTCTGACGACGATGCCGTCCACGTATTCACTCAAAACCTTTGCGCTGTCCGCAGGGGTTTCCCCCCGGGCAATTTGCGTGTCGTTCGGCGCCAAGAAAATACTGCTGGCCCCCAGTTGCGAGAGACCCGCCTCGAAGGAAACCCGGGTCCTTGTGGAGTGTTTTTCAAAAATGAGCGCAAAGTTCTTTCCCGACAACGCGGGGCGAAGTATCCCTTGCGCCGTTTCTTGTTTCTGGACGAGGGCCTCTTCGATGAGTCCAATGGTTTGCGCGGCGCTCAGTTCCTCGCCGGTGAGGTAATCGAGCTTTTTCATTTCGCCAGATCCGCGAGGGCCTCATCGAGGAAATTCATCAGCTTGTCGATCATCTCTTTTTCTACGACGAGGGGAGGAATGAGCCGGATGACCTTCTGGACGGCCACGTTGAGCAAAATGCCCGCTTCCAGCCCCTTCGTGACGATGGATGTCGCGTCCACGTCCACCTCGCAGCCGATGATCAGCCCTTTGCCCCGGACTTCCTTGATGATGGCGTGCCGCGTCGCCAATTCCTCGAGCCCTGCGGTGGCGTATGCCCCCATCTCCTGCACGTTTTCGAGGAATCCGGGCGCGGTAATGGCGTCCATCGCGGCGCAACCGGCGGCGGTGGCCAGGGGATTGCCCCCGAACGTCGCCGCATGATCGCCGGGCTCGAACGCCATGGCTTTGTCCGAGGCCACCAGCGCGCCGATGGCGGTTCCACCCGCCAGGGCCTTCGCCAGGCTCATGGCGTCGGGCGCCACGCCCTCGTGCTCATACGCCCAGAGTTTTCCCGTCCTGCCCAGCCCGACTTGGACCTCATCAAACAACAGCAACAAATCGTTCGCGTCGCAAATCTCGCGCAAGCCTTTAAGATAGCCATCGGGCGGCACGTTTACACCACCCTCTCCCTGGATGGGCTCCACCATGATGGCGCAGGTTTGCTCCGAAACCGCGGCGGCAACCGACTCCACATCGCCAAAGGGCAAGTAGCGGAACCCGGGCAGCAGCGGCTTGAAAGCCCCGTGAAACTTCGTCTGGCCCGTGGCGGTGAGCGAGGCCATGGTGCGGCCATGGAAGCTCATATCGAAGCTCAGTATCTCGTGGCGGCCTTCACCGTATTTTTTGAACGAATACTTTCTGGCGAGTTTCAACGCAGACTCTACTGCTTCAGTGCCGCTGTTACAGAAAAACGCCTTATCGCCGAAAGAGAGTCGGTTGAGCCTTTTCGCTAGCTCAATCTGGGGCTCGATATGGTAGAGGTTCGATACGTGGATCAGTTTTCCGGCCTGTTCCCTGATGGCGGCCACCACGCCGGGGTGGCAATGCCCGAGGTTACACACCGCCAGGCCGGACACGAAATCGAGATATTCTTTTCCGTCCGCATCCCAGACACGGCAGCCCTCGCCACGGACCAACGCGATGGGGTAGCGCCCGTACGTGGGGGCGACGTTGAGTTCAGCGTCCGAGATCAGTGTAGCGTTGTCCATGCTATTCCCCAATAAAGAAGCTATCTGACGATTTGCGTGCCCACGCCTTCTTTCGTGAACACTTCGAGCAATACCGCGTGAGGAACCCTGCCGTCGACGATGTGGGTTTTCGTGACGTCCGATGAGAGGGCGTCAAGACACGCGTCGACTTTCGGGATCATCCCGCCGGTGATGATTTTCTCTTCTTTGAGTCTGTTGACTTCATCGCGCTTCACGGTGCTGATCAGGTTTTCGCTTCCATCCAGAATGCCGGGCACGTCTGTCAGGAGGATGAATTTTTCCGCATGAAGCGCCCCGGCGATGGCGCCCGCCGCCGAATCCGCATTGATGTTGTAAACGTTGCCGTCCTGCCCAACGCCCAGCGGAGCGATAACGGGAATGAACCCACCCTCCGTCAAATGATGGATGATGTCAGGCGTTATGGTCAGGACCTCGCCGACGCGCCCCAGGTCATACTCCACGTCTTCTCCGCCGGGTCCTTTTCTGCTCATGACCAGTTTCTTCGCCGTCGTGAGGCCGGCGTCCGAGCCGGAAAGACCCACGGCGTTTCCCCCGTGCCGATTGATGAGCCTCACGATGCTCTTGTTCGTGGCGCCGGAAAGCACCATCTCGACCACGCCGACCGTTTCCTCATCCGTCACCCGGAGGCCTTCGATGAACTCGCTGGTCTTGCCGATTTTCTTGAGGGTTTCGCCGATTTGGGGGCCGCCGCCGTGGACGACGACCACGTTGATACCCACGTACTTGAGAAGCACGATGTCCTGGGCGAACGGGGCGTGAAGCTCCGGTTGCACCTGGGCGGCGCCGCCGTATTTGACGACAATGGTCTTGCCCGCAAATTGTTGGATGTAGGGAAGCGCTTCTACCAGCGTCGCCGCCCTGTCTCTTGGTTCCATGCAAAAACCTTCAAAAAAACAATAAAATAGGGGTCTCTCGTCATAAGCCGAGAAATATACACTCCCCCGAAGCGCAAGGCCAAGGGGGAAGGGCAGAAGGTTTAGAGAATATAGCGGCTTAAGTCAAGGTCTTCGACGATGTCGCTCAGGCGCTCGCGCACGTAGGCGGCGTCAATCTCCACCTTTTCGCCGGACATTTCCGGGGCCCGGAAGGAAATTTCCTCGAGAAGCCGTTCCATGATGGTGTGGAGTCTTCTGGCGCCGATGTTTTCGGTCTGCTCGTTGATGCGGAAGGCGAAGTCGGCCACTTCCTTCACGGCGTCTTCCCCGAATGCGATGTTGACGCCCTCTGTCGCCAGAAGGGCGGGGTATTGCCGCACCAGCGCGTTCTCGGGTTCCTGGAGGATGCGGATGAAATCATCACGGTCCAGAGAGTCCAGTTCCACGCGGATGGGGAAGCGGCCCTGCAGTTCTGGCAGAAGGTCCGAGGGCTTTGCCATGTGGAACGCTCCCGCCGCGATGAAGAGGATGTGGTCCGTCTTCACCGGGCCGTATTTGGTCTGTACGGTGGAGCCTTCCACGATGGGAAGCAGGTCTCTTTGCACACCTTCGCGCGAGACGTCGGGCCCGCCTCTTCCGTTATTCTGGGCGGCGACCTTGTCGATTTCATCGAGAAACACGATACCGGACTGCTCGGTGCGCTCGATCGCCTCGGCGTTGAGGTTTTCCGGGTCTATGAGCTTATCCGCCTCATCCTGGGCGAGGAATTCAAAAGCTTCGGGCACATTCATGCGCCTGCTCTTGGGGGCCTGAGGCATGAAGTTTCCCATGATTTCCTTCATGTTGATGCCGATTTGCTCTATATCGCTCCCGCCCATGAAGTGAAGTTCGGGGCCTTTCTCCGCCACTTCTATCTCCACTTCACGATCGTCGAGTTTGCCCTCGAGCAGCAGTGCGCGAAACTTCTCCCGCGTTCGCTGGTAGCTTTCCTCGCCGAGCGGGTCCTTGGTTTGGCCGCGTTCGTCCATCGCGCCGAATCCGGGAGGATGCGGCAAGAGCATGTCGAGGAGCCGCTCTTCGGCCAGTTCCTGGGCTTTGGCTTTGTTGATATCGCGCTGTTCTTCCTGGACGATGTTGCGCGCCAGTTCGACGAGATCGCGAATCATGCTCTCCACATCCCGGCCCACGTAGCCCACTTCGGTGAATTTACTAGCTTCGACCTTGATGAACGGGCTTTTCGTGAGCTTTGCCAGGCGCCTTGCTATCTCGGTTTTTCCAACGCCGGTGGGGCCTATCATGATAATGTTCTTGGGCGCTACGTCCTCCGCCATCTCGGGCGGCAGTTGCTGTCTGCGCCAGCGGTTTCTGAGCGCAATCGCCACCGCTCGTTTGGCGTCTCCTTGGCCGACGACGTAGCGGTCAAGTTCCTCGACGATTCGCGTGGGTGTGAGATTTTCCATTAAAGGGTTTCCACTGAAATGTTGCTGTTGGTATAGACGCAGATTTCCGCTGCGATTTCCAGAGATTTTCTCACGATTTCATCGGCGCTGAGGTCAGGCTCCAGACTCAAGATTCCGCGCGCGGCGGCGATGGCCATGGAACCGCCGCTGCCGATACCAAGTACGCCGTCATCGGGCTCGATGATGTCGCCCGTGCCCGAGAGGATGAGCGAGGTATTCTCGTCCGCCACAGCCAGAAGTGCTTCCAGGCGGCGAAGCACCCTGTCCGTTCTCCAGTCCTTGCCCATCTCCACGGCGGCGCGCGAGAGATTCCCACGGTATTCTTCGAGTTTGCCCTCGAAGCGCTCGAACAGGGCGATGGCGTCGGAAGCCGAGCCCGCAAAACCGGCGAGCACTTTTCCCTCCCCGAGTCTGCGGATTTTCACAGCCCCATGTTTCACTGCCGCGTCTCCCATTGTGACCTGACCGTCGCCGCCCAGTGCCGTTTGTCCCTTGTAGCGCAGCGCGAGAATCGTGGTGGAGCGGATAATTGCATCTTGCGTCGTCATTTATCGTCCTCGTTCGCGTTTCATTTTGGCTCTGGGGTGCGCATCGTCATAAACGGCGCGCAAATGAGAGAAATCCACCTGTGTGTATCTTTGTGTCGTGGACAGGCTCGTGTGTCCCAATAGTTCCTGAATCGATCTCAGGTCGGCCTCCTGGCTTTCCAACAAATGCGTCGCCGCCGTATGGCGAAGGGCATGAGGGGTGAAATGATAGCTGAAACCGCCTTTTTTTTCATACGTACGGAAGATGGAACGCACGAAGGCCGGAGAAATCCTTTTGTTTCGCTTGTTGATGAAAAGAGGAGAATCCTCGGGTGCGTCTGTTTCTTTTATAGCGAGATGGCTGGTTACGGCCTTGGCCGCTTCTTTGGTGATGGGCACGATTCTCTCTTTTCTTCCTTTTCCCCGAACACGGATGAGCCTTTCCGCCATGTTTAAATCGGAGTGGTTCAATCCCGTCAATTCACTGACTCTCAGCCCCGATCCGTAGAGAAGCTCGAAAATCGCCTTGTCCCGGACGCCCTCGGGGGTAGATGTGTCGGGCATCTCCATGAGGCGTACCGCGTCATCGACTGGCAGGAATGTCGGCAAGGGCCTGTTTTCTTTGGGTGAGGGTACTTCCCCCGCCGGATCCTGCACCGAGAAGCCTTCGCGCCTCAAAAAACGAAACAAACTGCGTATACTCGACAGGTGCCTGTTCACCGTCGTCGGAGAGACTCCCTTGCGATACAAAAATCCGAGGTAGCCACGGATGGCCAGAGAGTCGATTTTATCAAGTGGAACCGGCTTTTGCGCCCAATCGGTAAGAAACTCATCAAAGTCTTTCAAGTCCGACGCGTATGCGCGAAGCGTGTGTTCCGAACTATCGCGTTCATCGCGCAGGTGCGCTTCAAAAAGTTCCCGGGCTTCGCTCAGACTGTTTGTGAGTCGAGCTTGCTTCGCCATTGCTCCAGATCCTCGATGGCGCGATTGGTGACGTGCTTTTTCCTGATTTTTTTAGGAACGCGCTTTTCCAGGGGCGGGAAGAGGCCGAAGTTGATGTTCATGGGCTGGAAATTTCTCGGATTCGCTTCAATGATGTAGCGATTCAATGCGCCGAGCGCCGTCGTTGCGGGTGGAGGGGCAATGGGTTCCCCATGGATAATGGCTGCCGCATTGATTCCCGCGATAAGGCCGATGGCGGCCGATTCGAGGTACCCCTCTACGCCGGTGAGCTGGCCCGCCATGAAAATATGCGGGTGACGCTTGAGTTGCAGGGTGATCCGCATCAGGCGCGGCGCATTGATGTAGGTGTTCCGGTGCAGGCTTCCGTAGCGCAAAAAGCGCGCGTTCTCTAGCGCGGGTAGCGTCGAGAAAATGCGTTTTTGCTCCGGATAGCGCAGTCTGGTCTGAAAACCCACCATGGAGAAGTAGTCTCCCGTCAAATCCTCGCGCCTAAGCTGGGCAACTGCGCAGTATGTCTCTCCGGTTGCGGGATGCTCCAAGC
The DNA here is from genome assembly GCA_965213625.1 of bacterium. Taxonomy (GTDB): domain Bacteria; phylum UBA8248; class UBA8248; order UBA8248; family UBA8248; genus Bin107. The sequence continues at coordinate 3,190,854 of CBDBZU010000004.1, read as the reverse complement.
CAACGGGCTTCATCGGCCCGAACGCCAGGGTGTCTTTTCCGCGAGCGGCCATTTCTTCGAGAGGCAGACAGCCCTCGAAATAAATGGCGCGTTCGAATTCCCTGAGGGGGATTTTCTCGCCGACGAGAAGATCCTCGACGAATTGGTAATACTGCGTTTCGTTGAGGCCCAGGTTGATATAGTCGCCCTCGCCGCCTTCTTCGTTGCCCTTTCCGTAGCGCGAGCCCTTGAATGCCGTCGACATGTCGATACTGTCCGCGTACAGGATGGGAGAAATGGCGTCGTAGAAATAAAGGTACTTGCCTTGCGTCAGGCGGGCGATTTCGGCGGAGAGGGAATCGCTCGTAAGCGGGCCGGTGGCGACGATGGTGAGGGTTTTATCCTCTAAATTGTTGATTTCTTCTCGGTGGATGGTGATTCGCGGATCGTTTTCAATTGTTTCGGTGATCGTATTGCTGAATGAGGCTCGATCGACGGCCAAAGCCAGACCTGCGGGAACCCGGCAGGAATCGGCGCCGCGCAAAATGAGGGAATCGAGCTTGCGCATCTCTTCTTTCAGAAGGCCTGAGGCGTTTTCCACGGAATTCGAACGGAACGAATTCGAACAGACGAGTTCGGCCAATCCGCTGGTTTCATGGGCGGGCGTTTTCTTGTGGGGGCGCATCTCGTAGAGATCGACCTCGACGCCCCGCCTGGCCGCCTGCCAGGCGGCTTCACAGCCCGCTAAGCCACCGCCGATGATACGCAGTCTTTCGCTCAAGCCGAGGCCTCCTGGGCGGGAGTGGATTTCGAGGCTTCCATCCGTTCGAGAAGCTCAGGAGGACATTCTACCGCATATCCGCATTCTTTTTTGGGGCAGGCGAGTTGGTTCCCGTTTTTCTTGGTGGTCTTTATGGTAAGGATGGGATTCCCGCAAGAGGGACACGACTGCGCCACGGGCCAATCCCATGCGACCGTCTTGCACGCAGGGAAGCGATTGCACCCGTAGAACGGCTTTCCGGTGCGGCGGGAGCGCCGCTCCACCAGTTCCCCGTCGCAACCCTCGCGAGAGCAGGACACGCCGGTTGTCTTGGGGGCAGGGGCGGCTTGTCCATTGCCGAGCGCTTTTCTTTTCTTGTGCTCGTTAGGGGATGCCGTACAGGACAGGTAGATGCCAAAAGGTCCTCGTTTCGCCTGCATGGGTGCGCCGCACTCCTCGCAAGGCTGGGCGAGTTCCTCGATGCGGGCCATATCTTCCGTCTCTTCGGGCTCAGACTCGTTCTCGGTGGGAATGTTTTCCGAATAACGACAGCCAGGGTATCCCGAGCATGATATGAACCAGCCGTTTCTGCTGAATTTCTTCACCAACTCACGCTCGCATTCAGGGCAAATTCTGCCGATGGGCTCTCCTTGCGTCTTGAGATTCGGCAATTCTTTTTTTGCCATCTGAATTTTCTTGTCGAAGCTGTCGTAAAAATCCCTCATCACGGGCAGCCAAGGCGTCGTTCCGTTCTCGATGTCATCGAGATATTTTTCCATCTTTGCGGTGAAACCCACGTCAATCTGGTCGGGGAAACCCTGTATGAGAAGGCGGTTCACTTCCCGACCAAGGGAGGAGGGGGTGAATTGCCTGCGCTTTCTTTCGATGCCGACGTATTTGCGCTTCTCCAACGTGTCCAGGATGCTCGCGTAGGTGCTCGGGCGGCCCACGCCGTCTTCTTCGAGTTCCTTCACCAAAGAGGCTTCCGTATAGCGCGGCGGAGGCTGGGTGAAGTGCTGCTCGGGCGCGACGCCGGTGGGAGCGGATTCGGATATTACGAGCGCTAGAGGGTCGGCGTCCTCGAGAGGTGGAAGCAGCCTGTCTTTACCGGAACCGGCTGACTTGGAATTTGTGCCGTCCGTGTTGTTCCCGGGTTCAGAATCGCTTTGATATACTCTCAAGAAACCCTTGAATTTAAGGACGGAACCGCTTGCCCGCAGGAGGAGTTCCTCATCCTCTTGGCGGTCGAGAATGATGTCTACGCTCGTCTGGTCGTAAACGGCCGCCGTCATCTGGCATGCGAGGAAGCGCCTCCAGATGAGACTGTAGAGAGAGAATTGTTCGGGTTTCAGGAAAGCGCGCACCTTATCGGGCGTGAGCCCGACGTCGGTGGGCCGTATCGCTTCATGCGCGTCCTGGGCCGTCTCCCTTGTCTTGAAGAAGTTTGGCTTGCGGGGAAGGTGGTCTTTCCCGTATTTCGTCTCGATATACGAACGGGCTGCGGCGATGGACTCAGGCGCCAGACGTACGGAATCCGTTCTCATATAAGTGATGAGGCCGACGTTTCCCGCTTCGCGTCCCAGGTTCACCCCTTCATATAAAGACTGGGCGATGCTCATGGTCTTCTTCGCGCCGTAGCGCAGCTTGCTGGAACTTTCCTGTTGAAGAGTGCTGGTGATGAAAGGAGCGGGCGGTCTGCGCCGACGCTCTTTTTTCTCAACCCTGGAGACTCTCAAAGCGCCGGCGGCAATTTTTTCCGCGAGTTCCATCGCTCTGGCTTCGTTCGGTATTTCCGCCTCTTTTCCGGCGATTCGGTGCAGTTTGGCTTCAAATGGAGGCTCAAAGCCTGCTTTTTCCAGGTGCGCCGTGATGCTCCAGTATTCTTTCGGCTCGAATGCATCAATCGCGTCTTCGCGCTCGCATATCAGTTTAAGCGCGACTGACTGCACCCGGCCCGCACTGAGGCCGAAGGCTACCTTGTTCCAGAGTATTTCGCCGGAGAGCTTGAAACCCACGATTCTGTCCAGTTTTCTGCGGGTTTCCTGCGCGTCTACTTTTTTCTGATCGATTCGACCGGGTTTCGCGAGCGCCTCCTGCACCGCGCGTTTCGTGATCTCGTTGAACGTCACTCGATAGAATTCGCTCTCGGCCCCGGAAGCCCCGAGGAGTTCCTGAATGTGCCAGGCTATGGCCTCACCCTCGCGGTCCGGGTCCGGGGCCAGGTAGATCTCTTTCGCCGCTTTCGCCGCCTTGCGCAACTGGTCGATGGTCTTTACTTTTCCGTGAATAACACCGTAATCGGCCTGGAAATCGTTGTGAACATCAATGCCCATTTTGCGCTCACCCGTTTTTTGTAAATCCCGCACATGGCCCCGCGACGCGAGGATGTCGAATTCAGAACCCAGGAATTTCTGGATGGTGCGCACCTTCGTAGGCGATTCCACGATGAGTAGCTTGGATGCGGACTTGCGGGAATTGCTCCTGGATGGTGAGCGTTTCGAGGCCGATTTGTTCGGAGTTTTTTTGTCGGTCATTTATTTCTCATACCCACGAGTTGTTATTCGGGGCTCCGTTTGCGAATGAATCTTCCTGGTGGACGGCGTTGGTTTTTTGATTAGCGAACGCTTGCGCTTCGCGGGCGAATTCGTCAAATTTAACATTCCCTATCAACGAAACAGTCGATCGCTTGATCATGAAACTCGTTCGTAACTTCCTGAGGTCTTTTGTCTCATGAGTCCTTCCAGTTCCAGGCGCAACAAAGCGGATGAAACTTCCTGCGCCGGCAGGCCCCGCTGCTGGGTCAGGCCCTCGATGGTGTTGTCTCCATTTTCCAGCAAGAGCAATAGCGCGTTTTCATCTTCTGTGAGATTCGCGTTTGGCGTCGCCCTTGGAGCTTCGTTTATTTCGGGACCCAATCCCTTGACTCGAATCTGCGCTGGATTATCTAACATACTTCGGGCGTACTCTGGAAGAGCGTTGACGATGTCGTCCGCATTTTCCACCAGGTGCGCCCCCTCTTTGAGCAGATAATGGCAGCCGGTACTCTTCTGGGTATGGACGGGCCCGGGTACGGCCATCACATCGCGTCCCTGCTCAAGCGCCAGCCGAGCGGTCAGGAGCGCACCGCTTCGCTGAGCGGCCTCGACGACGACCGTCGCCAGGGACAAGCCGCTGATGAGGCGGTTTCTTCGGGGAAAATTTTCTTTCCTCGGATGAGCGCGTAGGTGAAATTCCGATATCACGGCGCCTTGGGCGGCGATCTCTTGTCTGAGTTCCTTATGCTCGGCAGGATAGTTCTGGGTCAGGCCACACCCGAGGACGGCGATGGTTCTGCCTCCCGCATCGAGTGTGGCCTTGTGAGCTTCCGCATCGATGCCGTAGGCCATTCCGCTAACGATGGTAATTCCTTTTCTGGCGAGATCGGCCGCAAGCTGCCTCGCCACCCGCCTTCCATAGTCCGTCGGACGCCGCATGCCGACGATAGCGACAGCGAGACGATCCGTGGCGAGAATTTCTCCCTCGGTGAAGAATGCGCCCGGCGGGGCGTATATCTCGCGCAGGGAATCGGGGTATCGGGCGGAATCGCGCGTGATGACACTTGCGCCTTGATTCGAAGCTTCCTTGCGGATTTTGACGGCCAAATCGACCGGCGAATCTTTATCAAGAACTTCACGGGCTTTCCGCCCGCAAAGGCGCGCGAATACATCGGGGGGCGCATCAAAAGCTTCCTGAGGGCGCTCAAACGCTTCGGTCAATCGACTCAGGCGCTCAGGCGTCATTCCCGGGAAGGTTTGCAAGACGAGCCAGGCATCGGCTGCGCTCAAAGGATCTCGATTCTCGAAGCGCAAAAAGGGGTTCAAGGTTCTCATTCACGATCTCCGGCATTGATCACGTTTGAACCCTTAGCATGGAGTCCGTATCTCGTGTCAAGACATAGGATAAGTTCGGGGCGAGGGGAGAATGGATCATTTATTTTCCTCAGGGCTTTTTTCCGATGTAGTGCTTGAGATTCTGGAGTTGGATTCTCGCCTTTTCAGATAACGGATGAGCGGGGAATTTTTCGACCAGATTTTCAAATTCAAGGGTAGCATTCAATGGGAATTTGCGACGGATATATGTAAGCCCTCGCTTGTAATAGGCATCCGGAACCTTGCGGCTTTTGGGGTATCTTGTGATGAGTTTCAGAAACTCATCCAGCGCCTCGTGGTATTGACTGAGCGCGTAGTAAGCCTCCCCAAGCCAATACTGGGAATGGGGTGCTAACTGATTTTCGGGAAACAGGCGCAAGAAACGGCGAAATCCTCGAATGGCCGCATTGTTTTTTCCGTCCCTGACGGCGCGATATGATTTATTGTAGAGCGCCTGCGGGGTGATTGTCGTTCGCCCAAGTTTCTTCGGCTTTACGGAAGGCTTGCCGGGTAAAGTTTTTGGCGCTATCTTCGGCTTTCGCGAGGGCGGGGGAACCGGGAAACTCCTGGCGATTATGTTCTCCCGCCTTAGCCTTTCCATGGCGGCCTCTAGAGTGCTGATTTCTTTTTTTAAGTCACGAATTCCCTGGGTAAGCGTTACGATTTTCTTGGCGGAATCGGACATTTGAGCTTCGAGTCGCGCGTTACGCTCCCTGGCGGCGAACAATTCTTTCTCGAGTATCTTGGTTCCGGAAGCGCCACGGAGACTCTCGGATGAGCCGGATCCCGGATTGAGTTGGGGGAAATTGGCGCACCCTGCCAGAAACACAGTGAATGCCAATGCGCATACACTTCGCCGCATATCGTCTATCCTCAAGGCGGCAACATTACATAAAAATTGCAGGGCGCCTCGTTATAGCCGGACGACCTCGAAGCCTTCTCGATGCAGCTCGGCATCTCCTTTAATGACGAGCTGTATCTTGAGCAGGCTCTCGAGTTCTTCCACGTGCCTTCTTTCTTCATCGAGGAGGATATCCACGACCTCGGGGTGGACGTTGATGAGGAATTTTGCGGCGTCCTTGTGCGCTCTTCTCACCCGGCGCACTTCCCGCATGGCTTCATAGCTCACCGAGATCGCGGATTTTACCTGTCCGCGTCCTTCGCAATAGGGACACGCGGTGCAGAGTGTTCTCAGGATGCTGTCACGAACGCGCTTTCGGGTCATCTCGACGAGCCCCAACTCGCTTATCTTCAAGATATTGGTGCGCGAGCGGTCTTTTCTGAGTTCCTCCTTGAAGGTATTGAATACTTTATCCCGATTCACTTCTTTTTCCATGTCGATGAAATCGACGATGATGATCCCGCCCAGGTTTCGCAGGCGCAATTGGGATACGATTTCCCGCACCGCTTCCAGATTTGTTTCGAGAATCGTCTCCTCGGGGCTTTTCTTGCCCACGAATCGTCCGGTGTTGACGTCGATCGTCGTGAGCGCCTCGGTCTGATCGATCACGATATAGCCGCCATTACGCAGCCACACGCGCTGGCCGAGAGCGCGCTCAAGTTCTAATTCGACACCGAAATAATCGAATATCGGTTCATCTCCGTCATAGTGCTGGAGCTTGGGAACCAGATGCGGATAATAGCTTTGTATGAAATCCTTGGTCTTCAGAAATTGTTCTTTGTCGTCGATTATCATCCTGTCGACGGAGGAATTGAACAAATCCCTTACGGTCCGCTCAATGATGTTCAAGTTCGAGTGAATCCGAGACGGCGAGGAAGCCGATTCGTTTTTGATTAGAATATCTTCCCAGAGCGCGTGCAGGAAGTTCACGTTGGCTTCGATGTCCTGGGCGGGCATGGTTTCACTCGCCGTGCGCACGATGTATCCGGCTCCTGGCTGGCGGTTTTTGCGCACCAGTTTCTTGAGCCTTTTTCGTTCATCTTCGTTCTCGATTCGCCTGCTGATGCCGATTTGCTTGATCGTGGGCATGTAAACCACGTACCGTCCGGGCAGGGTGATGTAGCTCGTCAGGCGGGAGCCTTTGGTGCCCAGGGGCTCTTTGCTTACCTGGACGATGACGTCCTGGCCGTCTTGAAGCAGGTCCTCTATGTGGCGTTCTTCCTCCCAACGGCGCGGGCGTCTTCCGACGAGGTTACGATGGGAGCCGTTTTGCTGCTCGACCTTGCCGCCATCGTGATCGTCCCCGTTGCTGAAGTCGTTGCCTTCGAACTCGAGATCATCGTCGTCTTCTGACTGTTCGGCCGCGAGTTTTCTGTAATTCTCAATGGACTCGATGGTGTCTACGTCGCTCACGTAGAGAAAACCCGCCTTTTCGAGCCCGATGTCTACGAACGCCGCCTGCATTCCCGGCAGCACTTTTGTGACTTTTCCCTTGTATATGTTGCCGACGATGTTCTTGCCGCTTTCTCGTTCGATATAAAGCTCGGCCGCTACTCCGTTTTCGAGCAGCGCGATGCGCGTCTCGAACGGCTCGGCGTTGACGACGATTTCAGACGGCATTTTGTAGTGTGCGGGACGTTCCCGCTCTCCAGTGGACGGTGATTTTCTGAATCCGAGCCCTCAGGCATGCCTCGGGAGAAAGCCCGAAACATCGGGCGAGAAGTTCCGTAACCTTTGGTTTGACGCCATCTCCATAAAGGAGCGTGAGGTGCAGGCGAATGACGGCGTCGGTCGAAGATTCGAGTGAAAACCGCACGATGGATGGCCGCGCGTCGAAATGTTTTATCTTCCCTTTGCGCTCGCGCGTAATTTCAATGCTTTTCTCATCCATGAACTCCTCGATGATAATACTGACCTGTGAATCCGGCGCTTCAGGCGAGTCCATATCTTTTCGAGACAAGGAAATTTCATAGGTTGCGGCGCTGAGCGCATTGGCGGATGAGGGTGCTTTGCCCACGATGCGCCATCCCGAACGGGGCCTTAAGCCTCGGGGGAGTTCACGTTTCAGGTTTTGGAACAAATCGCGTAATTCGATGCGCCCGTCGACCTCCAATAGCGAGAAATCCACCACCTCCGCGCGGCTTTCCACGCCTACGGGCAGCGCATGAGAGAAAACGATTTTGGGGTGCGGGTTGAAGCCTTTGGAGTGTTCGAGGCGGTAGCCCGCGCGCTGAATGGCGCGGATGAAAGTTCTCAGAATCTCCAGGTGACTCAAGAAGCGCAGGTCGCCTGATTTTTCATAGATGAATCTGAATTTTCGGATGGGCGCGTCGGGTTGTTCTTCAGACAGGCCGGGGTTGTCGTCTTGGGCACCCTCGAAACCCACCGGAACGGGCCCTGATTCCCGTGCGACGCTCTTGCGCCTCCTTTGCCTGGGCCGCGGCGGTTCGGGCTGGGCCTTGGCGATTGCGAGTTCCACCGGTTCTACAGGAGCGATGTCTTGTCCGGGCGGCAAATCCGCCGCCTGAACCATACCACCCGACCGAACTGGCGCGTTGATGACCGGGAGAGGGGTGTTTTCAAGCGGCAAGGGTTTTTCGTAGTGATATTTGATGCCTTTGTATTTATCCAGAATGCCGCATTGACCGCACGCCTCGTAGCGGCAATCGCCGATGGTGACCTCGCGGAGGGATCGCTTCCAGTCGGCGAGCTGGTACTCCTTCGTCACCCCGCAGTCGAGGTGATCCCAGGGCAGCGGGGCATCTTCCGGAATGTCACGGTATGCGTACCATTCCGGGTCGAGGCCATGTTCCCTGAAGGCGGCCATCCACTTGTCGTAATCGAAAAACTCCATCCAGCCGTCGAATTTGCATCCCATATCGACCGCCGTCTCGATGACGTCCGCCTGGCGGCGATCGCCTTTCGAGATTACCGCTTCCAAAAAACTGTGCTCGGGATTCGACCAGTGCAGCTTGATTCGCCTGTCGGGCACGGCCCGCTTGATGAAATCGAGTTTCGCCTTGATTTCCTCTTTCTTGTTCTGGGGAAACCACTGGAACGGCGTATGGGGCTTCGGCACGAAGGTGGAAAGGCTGACGTTGATGAAGCGGAACGGCTCGCCCGTTTTCCGCGAGCGCATTTTCATGCAGGACATGAGCATGTCCGCCATTTCCTGCAAATCGTCGAAATTCTCGGTGGGAAGCCCCAGCATGAAATAGAACTTCACACCCGGCCAGCCGGTATCGAGGATGTCCTGCAGGTTTCGCTCGAGATCCGCCTCGGTCAGCACTTTGTTGATGACGTTACGCAGTCGCTCGCTGCCCGCCTCGGGTACGAGGGTGAAACCCGTGCGGCGCACGCGGGCGATCTGAGCCAGGAGATCCGGGCTCATGGCTCCGACGCGCAGCGAAGGCAGGGAGATGGAGGTCTGCATGGGCGCGAGGCGCTCCATCATACGGGGCACCAGACCCTTCAAGGGTTGATAATCGGCGATGCAAAGCGATGAGAGGCTGATTTCCTCATAACCCGTATTCTTGAGGGATTCCTCGGCGAGTTCGAGAACTTTGTGGGGGTCCCGATCCCGAACGGGGCGATAGACCATACCCGCGTGGCAAAAGCGGCATCCCCTCGTGCATCCACGCTGCACCTCGAGCGTCACCCGGTCGTGCACCACCTGGGTGAAGGGGATGACGGGCTGCGTGGGGTGGGGTGAATTGTTCAAATCCTCCAGCACGCGCGCCAGTACGGGTTCCTGGTGTCCGCTGACGTGATGGAAGCTTTCCACCTCGCCGCCGGATTCGTGCTCGACCACGTAGCGACTCGGGACATAGACGCCGTCAATCTCCTCCAGCATCTCGAGCAGCGCTTCTCTCGGGGCGTTCGTCTCCCGCCACCTCTCGTGGGCCTTGATGACCTCGGGGAAAAGCTCTTCTCCATCGCCTAAGGCGACGGCGTCGAAGAAAGGCGCCATGGGCTCTACGTTGAACGTCACGGGGCCGCCCGCGATGACGAGCGGGTCTTCTCTCCGCCTTTGGGCGGCGCGCCTGGGTATGCCTGCCAAATCAAGGAGCAAGACGATGTTGCTGGCGGCCAGCTCATACAGAAGCGATATGCCCAGAATATGGAATTCCCGGACGGGTGTTCGGCTCTCCAGCGTGGTCAGAAGCGCGTTTTTGCTTCTCAGGATGGTTTCGAAATCATTCCAGGGGAGAAAAACACGCTCAGCGGCGACGCTTTCGTATTCGTTTAAGAGGTGATAGAGAATGCGGATGCCGTTGTGAGACATGCCGACTTCATATGTATCCGGGAAGGCGAGGGCAATGCTGTTCCTTACCCTGGCGAGATCCTTATGGATCGAGTTGACCTCGTTCCCAAGATAACGCGAAGGTTTCTGGACGAAGGGAAAAACGTCCCGTGCGTAGTCTAAATTCATTGTAATCAGCCTGATAAAGTCTCTCTCGCCAAATGCGGGGAGACATATTTTCTTCTTCAGGTTCCCGACCTGCGCCTTTTGGGGGTCTGGGCGAACCGATCCCTTATATTGACGGAAATGGAAAGAATTGGCAACCAAGATATACGAGGGGTGTGAAGCAACTGGCTTCAACGCGCATAGTCACGCATATTGAAGTCAAAACGAACGGGGCGTTTTGCCGCAATTCGGGAGTGAGGGCAGTTTCAATTCGTTGTTTCAGGAGATATGATTTTACGGATTCTAGACTACTTCTAACCGATTCAGGGAGTTGCGCGAATGGAACCGATGAATTTCTTGCTCTTGATGGATGATGAGCATACACAAAAAATGATGGGCTGTTATGGCCACCCGATTGTCAAGACGCCGAACATCGACGCGCTCGCTTCGTCGGGCACGCGGTTCGAGAGCGCATATACGAACTGCCCCATCTGCGCGCCGGCCCGCGCGAGTTTCGCCACGGGCAAGTATGTCCATGAAATCAGCGCCTGGGACAATGCGCACCCCTACGAGGGAAAGCCCCCGAGCTGGGGCCACCGCCTCCAGGAAGCCGGGATGAGAACCGCTTCGGTCGGCAAGCTCCATTACCGAAACGCCGAGCTTCCCGTCGGCTTCGACGAGCAAATAATCCCCCTGCATGTACCCAAAGGTGGTATAGGTGATATCCACAGTGCGGTTCGCGATGAGAAGGGCCTGCCGCCCCGGAACAATCCGGAGTGGATGGCCGAGCAAATCGGGCCGGGTGACTCCAAATATATCTCCTATGACGGACAAGTCACGGATTTGGCCTGCGAGTGGATTGCCGGGCAAGCGAAGGAAGATGACGAGCGCCCCTGGGCGTTGTTCGTCTCCCTCACGTGCCCGCATTTCCCATTCATCGGACCGCCCGAGTTTTACGATCACTACCCGCTCGAAGAAATTCCGCTGCCCGAGCCCCACCCTTCGGGCGGCTACGATTGGCACCCGTGGATTGCCGCGCTTCACGAATGCGCTCCGTACGACGATTATTTCGATGACCACAAACGACGCGTCGCTCTCGCGTCATATTTCGCCATGATCAGCTTTGTGGATTCGAACGTCGGAAGAATCTTGAAAACCCTGGAAGATTCAGGCTTCAGGGACAACACGCGGGTGCTCTTCGCTAGCGATCACGGAGACAACCTGGGCGAGCGCGGCCTTTGGGGGAAATCCACCATGTATGAGGAATCAGTCGCCGTGCCTCTCATCGTCTCGGGGCCGGACGTGCCGAGGGGGAAGGTGTCGCGAACGCCGGTCTCGCTCATCGACCTGTATCCCTCGGCGCTCGATTGCGCAGGCTTGCTCGAAGGCCAAGCGGAAGCGCCGCTACACGGCGACTCCCTGTTCCGAATGGCGAGCGAACCCGATGAACCCGGGCGAGAGATTTTTAGTGAATTCCACGCGCTCGGCGCCAAAACGGGTCTGTTCATGATTCGCCGTGGGCGCTACAAGTACATCCATTACGTGGGGCACGAGCCCGAACTCTTCGATCTGGAAGACGACCCCGAAGAGCGTCACGACATCTCTCAAAACCCTGCGCATCAATCCATTCTAACGGAACTCGAAGCGTGTCTTCTGCGCATCCTCGACCCCGAAGAGGTGGACAGGCGCGCAAAGGCGGAGCAGGCGGCGCTGGTCGAGCGGCACGGCGGGCGAGAGGCCGTGATCGCCATCGGGAACAGTTTCGCGTCCCCACCCCCGGGCGAGAACGAACACGGGGAGTAGGGGGGGTCAGCCGAAGAAGGGAGTGAGGCTTTTTCTTCTCATGCCGACGTTCAGGACCAGGGCGATGGCGATGAAAGACGAGATGGAGGCACTCCCTCCGTAGCTGACCAGGGGAAGCGGGATTCCGACGATCGGCATCAGGCCGAGCGTCATCCCGATGTTGAATATGATGTAGAGGAAAAACGCCGAGGTGATTCCTACGGCGAGCAGGGTGCCTTCCTTGTCGGCGGCGTTCATCGCTGCGCTCAGACACCGCAGGATAAATATGAAGAACAACGCCAACACGATAATGCTGCCGATAAAGCCTAGCTCTTCGCTCAGTACGGAGAAGATGAAATCGGTATGTTTCTCCGGCAGGAAATGAAGTCTGCTCTGCGTTCCCTGAAGAAGTCCTTTGCCCCAGATTTCACCGCTGCCGACGGCGATGATGCTTTGCATGCTCTGGTAGCCTGCGCCGAGTGGGTCGGCGTCGGGGTTGAAGAGAGTCAAAATCCGAAGGCGTTGATATGGTTTCATGAAAAACCAGCCCAGCGGCGCGCATACAATCGCCAGACTTGCGATGGCGATGAGGACTCTTCTCCTTACGCCGACGACGAGCGTCATCGCTCCCGCTACCAGGAAAACGGTGAGGCCGGTGCCCAAATCCGGTTGTCGAACAATCAGCAACACGGGCGCGATGGCCAGAACAAACGCTGGGATGAGTTCCTTGAATCCTATGGGGTTTTCGTCTCCGCGAGAGCCGAAGTATCTGGCCAGAACGAGGATGACCGCCAAACGCGCCAGCTCTGAGGGCTGAAGCCGCAAGGGGCCCAAAACGAGCCAGCGTTTCGCACCGTATGCCACCTGTCCCGAGAAGAGGACGGCGATGAGGAGAATGATGACGATGGCGTAAAAAAAGTAGGCCCACCGCGTAAATAAGTGGTAGTCGAAAAAAAGGATACAGAGCAATACGAATAAACCGATGGATGTCCACAGCGCTTGTTTGACATGCAGTGAGCTTTTCAGAAAGACGGGGTTGGAATGGATGGCGCTGTAGATCATGAATATGCCCGTCAAGCTGAGCAAAAGCGTGGTGAGAACGAGCAGCCAGTCCGTCTGCGAGACGGCTCGCCAAAAAGTGGATGATTGAGTGGTGGCGATGCCCGTCATCTGCGAATTCCTGGCGCCCGGTTGTTCGCGGAGAGCGGTTTCCCTTCAGTCGTTTCGGTCGAAGCCAGGATTTGTTGCCCGTTTTTCTCAAGATAGAAAGAGATCAGCTCTTTTGCGTACGGGGCGAAAAAGGACCCCGGCCTGCCGGCGTTTTCTCCCAAAATTGCGATTGCGATGGTGGGGTTTTCGAAGGGGGCGAATGCGACGAACCAGCCATGATCCCGAAATTTTCGCGGCAATTCTTCGGGTTTTCTCTTACGGCCCGTGTATTTGAGGTCGACCGTCTGGGCGGTGCCCGTCTTGCCGGCCACAATGACGCCCGGCACCCGGGCTTTTTTCGCCGTGCCCCGCTTGCCGTGGACGACTTCTTTGAGCCCCTCTCGGACTTTCTGGAAAATTTCCGGAGATATCGGGATTTTCCGAATCAGCCGGGGTTTGGATTCGAAAAGCGCCTTGCCGCCGGGGTCCAGCACTTTTCTCACGAGGTAGGGCTTCCAGAGATAACCGCCGTTCGCCACGGTTGCGATGAGGTTGGCGGCCTGCATGGGCGTGACGAGATTGAAGCCCTGGCCGATGGATACGCTGATAGTTTCGCCCTTATACCATCTTTCCTTGAATCGGCGGCGCTTCCAGGCATCCGACGGCACGAGCCCCCCTTTTTCAGCGGCTCCGAACCCGGTGGGCGAACCCAGCCCGAACATGCGCGCGTAATGCGCGATTCTCTTGATGCCGAGCTTGTGGCCGTTGGTGTAATAGTAGATATCGCAACTCTGAGCCAGGGATTGAACGTAGTCGATGGGTCCATGCCCGCCTTTTTTCCAGTCTCGAAATATCTTTTTCCCGAATGGAAATGAGCCGTGGCAGCGTATTTTTTCGTCGGAACGCATGATTTTCTCGTTCAGAATCGCGAAACCCATCACGATTTTGAAAATCGAGCCAGGGGGGTATTGCCCTCGGATGGCCCGGTTCTCGAGCGGTTTCAGGGGGTTTTGCATGAGACTTTTCCAGTCTTTGGCGTCTATGCCTCCAGCAAAAATGTTCGGGTTGAAGGATGGCTTGCTCACCATAGCCAAAATGGCGCCATTAGATGGATTGAGGACGACGATGCTGCCCTCATGCGCCTCGAACAACTCCTCCGCCTTTTTTTGGAGTTCCATGTCGATCGTCAGGTAGACGTTGTTCCCCGGTTTTTCCACGAACGGACGGACGACGCGCAACTCTCTTCCGTAGGCGTCTACCTCCACTTGCTTGAAGCCGTTTTGCCCGCGCAGGAATTTTTCCTGAGTTCGCTCGACCCCGTATTGACCTAGCAAGTCTCCCTGCCTGTAATCTCGTACTTTCAAGCGTTGTAACTGACGGTTGCTGACCTCGCCCATATAACCGAGAAGATGGCTCGCCTGCTCCTTAGACGGATATTGTCTGAGGGGTGTCACCTGAACGAATACACCGGGATAATCGGGCTTATGCTCTTCCAGGAAAGCCATGGTTTTGCGGCTGATGTCCGACTTGATCAGAAATGGGCGGAAAGGATTCGCATTTCGGGTTCTTTGATAGAGTTCCTCAAAGGGTTGATCCGTAATCTCGGCCAGCAGGCGAATGGTCTGCTTCAGTTTTTTTACATTTTCCCGAATCAGATATATGTTGAATGATGCGCGGTTGTCGGCGAGCAGTTCTCCGCTCGAGTCGAACACCATGCCCCTGGGGCTTTGCACGAGGCGGTAGGCGATTCGGTTATCTTCGGAAAGGGCTCGGAATTTCGCGCCCTGGATCACCTGAAGATTCCAGAGTCTGATGAACAAGCCGAAGAGGACCAAGCCGAAACAGATCCCGAAAATGACAACGCGGCGCTTGAGTGCATCGCTTGTCTCGGGGTTTGAATTGAATTGCCACTCTTTCATCTCAGGAGCGCTCCGGATAGGGCGTACCCGCATCTGATGGTAGCACTTTTTCTTCCATCATTCCCAGAAGGCTGATGGCGATAGGCGCCAAAACGACGTTCAAGCCTACCGTCTTGACAGCGTCTATCCAATACGTGATGGGCAGAAATTGAGCTGGCACAAAAATTTGCACGAGCAAAAAAGAGAACAGGATGTTGAATATGGAGGCGAAAAACACCACCGCGCAGTAGAAAAAGACGGAGCGCGCCGTCATGCTGGGTTTCAGTCCACCCGTGTAATGACCAATCAACCCTTTGAGGAGCGCATTGAAACCCAGCAAGCCGCCTGTGAGCACATCTTCAAAAATTCCGAGGCTGAATCCCCCGATGAGCCCCGTCTCTCTGTCACGGTACAGACCCAGAAATACAGTCGTGAGAAGCATGGCATCCGGCTTGGCGCCAATCCAGCTCGAGAAATAATCCGCAATTGTCGTATGCAAGACAATCGTGAGGACAGCGAGTATGAGATAAAATATAACAATCATTTCCAGGGATTATCCTTAGGTTTCGTCATCAGGATCATCACCTCTTCCAAATTGGAGAAATCCACAACCGCCTTGGCCTTGATTATTGGGAACAACTCTCGCGCGTTTTTGATATCTGTAATATGGGCCACGGGAAGTCCTTTTGGGAAAATTCCTCCCAAACCGGAAGAAATGAGCAGATCCCCTTGCTTCATTTCTGTATGGAGCGGCATGTAGCGCACCTCGCTCTCCCCTAAGGAGGAAATGGCGAAGACCCCTTGCGCGCGCGAGCGCTGGGCGATGACGTTGACGGCGCTTCTAGAGTCGAGCAGGGTTAATACCTGACTCACGTTGTTCCCTACGCGGGAGATTCTTCCCACGAGGCCTGCCTGGTGCATGACAGGCATATTCTTGCGCACGCCAGCTTGCGAGCCCAGGTCGAGAAGCAGCGATTCTCCATAAATGTTTCTGTTGTGAGCGATAATCCGGGCGAGGCGAACAGGCGCCTCGAGAGTCTGCGATGCAGCGAGCAGTTTCTCGAGGCGAGCGATTTCGGATTTCAACTCTTGTACCTGCGCGTGGTTCGCGCTGAACGATTGCAGCTTCTGTTTCAACGCGTTGTTTTCTTCATGGGCATTCTTGAGGAGCAGGTATTTTTGCCAGAGTTCGACTGACAATTTTCTGGGAATGTCGGCGAGCTGAATGGTCGAACCGACGAGTGAGAGTAACGCTCTGTCAATCAAAGTGGATTGACCACGAAAGCGCACGCTCAGCGTCATGAGCGTGAAGCAGACGGCAAATAACCCGACAAGGAGGGCCAGACTTCTGCGTTCGACGAAAAACTGAAACATAATAGTTCTAGGGTTGATTCCCAGAAATGCGCGAAAGCGCTATTGCGGGCAGCGACCGAAGCTTTAATGATGTATATCGGCTAAACGGCCAGTTTTCCAAGCAAGTCGAGTTCATCGAGAACTTTGCCGGTTCCCATCACAACGGCGGAAAGAGGATCTTCCGCTACGGTTACGGGAAGACCGGTTTCTTCTTTGAGCAACACGTCGATTCCGCGCAATAGGCCGCCGCCGCCGGCGAGAACGATCCCCCTGTCCACGATATCGGCGGCCAACTCCGGAGGCGTTCTTTCAAGCGCCCCCCGGACGGTTTCGACAATGGCGCTTACGGGTTCGGACAAAGATTCGCGAACCTCTTCATCCGTTATAATGACGGTTTTGGGAATAGCGGCTATTAAATCGCGACCCTTGATCTCAAGGGTTTTCCGTTCACCTAATTCGTAGGCGGAGCCCACCTGTATCTTAATCTCCTCGGCTGTCCGCTCTCCGATTAACAGATTGTAGTTACGCTTGATGTAGCTGATTATGGCCTCGTCCATCTCATCACCGCCGACGCGCACAGATTGGGCGTATACGATGCCTGCGAGCGAGATGACGGCCACTTCCGTGGTGCCGCCTCCAATGTCCACTACCATGCTGCCACCTGGTTCTTCTACGGGCAATCCAACACCGATGGCCGCCGCCATCGGCTCCTCGATCAGATATACTTCCCGGGCGCCTGCATTCTCGGCGCTGTCTCGAACCGCACGCCTTTCCACTTGCGTGATGCCCGAAGGTACGCAAATCACCATTCGGGGTCGTACGAAAGTTTTTCTGTTGTGGACTTTCTGGATGAAGTAACGGAGCATGGCCTCCGTAATTTCAAAATTCGCGATCACGCCGTCCTTCATAGGGCGGATGGCCATGATGTTCTCAGGCGTCCTCCCCACCATGGCTTTGGCTTCCGAACCAACGGCAAGTACGTGCTTGGAGTCTTTTTGGACCGTCACCACGGAGGGTTCGCGCAGGGCGATCCCTTTGCCCTTCACATAGACGAGCGTGTTCGCCGTTCCTAGGTCAATGGCCAGATCGTTGGAGAACAGGCCCAGAATCGATGTTAACACCATATTGGAGGGAATTCCTCTTGGTGAAGGGTGTCCATTCATTCCGTAGGCGAAGTTCATACTATGATTACACTCCACGGGAGAATAATCAAGGAAAACATCAAAAATCAAGGATAAAGGCACGGCGATTCAAAAAAAAATCTATTGAGCAGCGGAAGGGACCCGTCAAAATCACCTTATCCTATTTGCGATGACACGAGAGGTGGGCTATTTTCCATTAGCTCACTACTAAAGTCGTGTGTGATTGTATGGGCCGTCGATTTGGGAGGAATGCAACATTGATGCTTCGTTTTTTGAGAGAAAAGGGTAAAAGCTGGGTACTTAAAGCGCTGCTCGGCTTCGTAGCGCTCACGTTCGTGTCTTTTGGCGGGTTCGCACTCTCGGACAGGCAAAGCGATACCGGAGGCGGCCGTGTCGCGGCATGGGTAGGTGAAATGCCCATATCGGTGCGCGAATTCGAACAACGCTATTATCAGCAGGCGGAAAGGCTTAGAAGGCAACTGGGCGCCGCGTTTAATGAAGAACTTGCGCGCAGGCTCGGGCTGAGACGCCAGACGCTTGATTCTCTCATATTAGAAAAACTTCAACTACAAGAAGCCCAGAGGCTCGGGATCGAGGTCACCAACGCGCAAGTCGCCCTCCAGATACAATCGCTCGCCCCCTTTCAGCAGGACGGAAAGTTCGATAACCAGCGTTATCGCAGCATACTGGAGTCGAATGGCATCTCGCCCCGGCAGTTCGAAGATGACCAAAGGCGGGTCGTTTTGCTCAATCAGCTTCGTGAATATGTGAGCTTGGGGGTGTTAGTGAGCGAGCAGGAAACACGGGGCGCTTATGAGTGGAGAAACGCGGAGATCAGGTTGGCCGCCCTTCGTCTGAAACCGAAGACTTTCTCCGAGGATGTGCCTAAACCCGAAGCTGACCTCAAAACCTATTATGAAAAAAATAAAGACCAATTCAAAACCGGCCCTCAGCGGAAGGTAACCTGGTGGCATCTCCCGTTATCCGCAGTGGCGAAAGGAATCGAACTTGGTGACACAGAGCTGAGGTCGCACTACGCACGGACCCGCGCGAAATATGAACGCAAAGAGAGCGTGTCTGTGAATCAGATTCTGTTGAAACTTTCTCCCAATGCGAAAAAAGAGCAGGTGGATGCGGCACGGAAACGGCTCGAAGCGCTGCGCGAGCGTGTCCAGAAGGGCGAGAAATTCACCGAGCTGGCCAAAGCGCACTCTGAGGGACCCGGGGCGAAACGAGGGGGCGAACTCGGCGCTTTCGGCAAAGGCCAGATGCTGCCCGAGCTAGAAAAAGTGGCCTACGCACTGAAAAAAGGAGAAGTCAGCAAGCCGGTTAAAACCTCTTTCGGGATGCACCTGTTGTGGGTGCGGGACAAGATTTTGCCCGGCGAGAAACCGTTCGAGGAAGTTCGAAAGCAAGTGGAAGTAGATTTGAGGGCCTTGCGGTCCAGAGAACGGGCGAAGAATGAATTGAGAAAAATCCGCTACGCCGTGGAAGACAAGAAGGCGGAGCCGGCTCTCGCCGGTCTGAAAAAGGGAGAAACCGACTTTTTTGAAAGAGGTCGTACTCCGCAGACGGTGCCTGCATCCAATATAATAAATGAACTTGCATTTGGTCTGAGCGGAGATGAAAAGATTTCCAGAGAACGGGAAGGGGGCGGGGGCGTCAGCTTCGTGCGTCTCGAGGCGAAAAGGGAGCCATTCGTCCCGAAATTCGAGGATGTGCTCAAACAGGTGGAGCGGTCATACCTGCGTCTCAAGGGGGCTGAAGCCGCGAAACGAAAAGCGGCGCTCTGGCTCCAAGAACTCAAGGGTAAAAAGCGTGACCTATCTTCAATCGCCGAGGAACTCAAACTCAAGGTGCTCAAGCCTGAAGCTTTCAAGCGGGTGGGCGTTCCCGCGCAGCTTGGGTCTTCTCCAGATATTGCAAGCCTTGCGTTCAGCCTCAAGAAGGGCGAATTCGGGATGGCTCAGGCTGGTAGCGATGTAATTTTGTTCGAGGTATTGGAGGGGCCGCAGACCGATATGAAGAAATTCGAATCCGAGAAATCGGATTTCAGCAATGCGCAGCTTCAATTGAAGAAAGCGATGGTCTTCAACCAGTATCTGGAAAGACTCAGACAAGCGTCCAACATCCGCTTCGAGGAAGGGTATAACCTGTAAAGTATTCCGGAGCAGTTCCTATTTCTGGTTTTATGATCTTAACGCCAGAAATCTTCCCGGTCTTCGGGCCTGATTTCGTGTTTCTCCTGCATCCCCTTAGCGAATAAGTCGGCCGCTTCTTTCTTTCTGGCCGCTTGCCGGCTCATCAAATCCTGAATGTCGGGGGTCTTTTTCTTAGCCGCCTCGGCGAACGGGTCTTTCACCTGATGCCGTACAATTTGAACGGAATCCTCCCCAAGCTCGAAGCGGATTTGATTGCCGGGCCCGGCTTCCAGGGATTTCATGACGTCCTTGGGCAGGTGGATTCTACCTCCCTGACCGATTTCGACGATGTATGGTTTTTTCTCGCTCATGAAGTGTTTTCCTCCGATTCTGCTGAACCGCCCTTCGTTACGAGCAGTTTATCAGGTGCGGGAAAAACTTGAAATACGCATTTGGGCGCGCCCGGTCTAGCCCCAGGTGAGAAGATGCAGGCTTAGCGGATGAATGAGATGCGGGTGATGGGGCACCGCACGCACCGACACGCCGTGCATGCCCGGTCTGCGGCATTCTATCTCGCCACGGAAACGGTATGCGCCGCCGCCGAGGTCTTCCGAGAAAACCATGGGAGAGACGATATCGCCGGACAACAGGCTTTCCTCTTTCATTGGACCTTCGTATATCTCGAGACGAACTTCTTCGGGGGAAAGATGTCCGAGCGAAACCTCCGCCTCGATGCTCATTTTTGCGCCGAGTTGAACTACGCCGCTTTGTGCCATCGATATCTGGGTGATCTCCACCCCGGGCCAGGCGCGGCGCACGCGCTCTTTCCAGTCGGAAAGTGACTTGGCGGGATTCCGCTCATCCGCCATGAGGCGGGCATGGTGCGCCCCCAGGGGCAGGTAGAATTTTTCGGCGTACTCGCGCACCATCCGGCTCGTGTTGAAGTAGGGGCATAGAGATTGAAGTGAATTCTTGATCATCTCTACCCAACCGTATGGAATGCCCTCATCGCCTCGTTCGTAGAAAAGGGGAACGACGACTTGCTCGAGGGTGTTGAACAAGCTCTCACACTCCATCTCGTCCTGGTAGCCGGGGTCGTTGTACGTCTCGAGACCTCCGATGGCCCACCCTAAGTGGCTCGCATACCCTTCCGCCCACCAGCCGTCCATGATGCTCAGGTTCAAGGCGCCGTTGGCGGCCGCCTTCATGCCGCTGGTGCCGCTTGCTTCCTGCGGGCGGCGGGGATTATTGAGCCACAAATCCACCCCCTGCACGAGTTGCCGGCCGACATGGATATCGTAATCCTCCACGAAAACGAGCTTGTCGCGCACGTTTTCCCTTCGGGCGAAATGGACGAGTTCGCGTATGAAACTCTTGCCTTCCATGTCCCTCGGGTGGGCTTTGCCGGAGAATACGAATTGTACGGGTTTTTCCTCGTTCGTGAGTAGTGAGATAAAGCGCTCTGGCCTCTTGAGCAATAGGGTGGCGCGCTTGTAGGTGGCGAAGCGTCTTGCAAAGCCGATCGTCAGCGCTTTGGGATTGGGGAGGATAGTGACATTGGGCCGCGTGACGCTGCCCAGTGGCCGCTTGTGGGCGTGCGCGCGGCAAAATTCGATAAGCCGCTCGCGGTTTTTCTCCCTGACGCCCCAGAGTTCACTCTCCGGGATAGAGGCGACTCTCTCCCATATCTCCGGCTTGTCTGTCTCGTCCACCCAGGCGCCGCCCAGATGTCTGTCGAACAACTCCTTCATCCCGGGAGATACCCAGGTGGGAAAATGGACGCCGTTCGTGATGGAGTCGATAGGAATATCCTGCTCGGGGACTTCCGGCCACATGGATTGCCACATCTTTCTCGACACCTCGCCATGCAGCTTACTGACGCCGTTCGCCGCCGAGGAAAGGCGCAGCGCGAGGACAGCCATGTTGAAAGGCTCATCTCCCTGTTCGGGGTTCACTCGGCCAAGACCCAGAAAATCGTCCCATTCCATGGAGAGGGATTCCGCATAAGTGCGGAAATATTTTTCCATCATGTCGGGTGGAAAGATGTCAATGCCCGCCGGGACGGGCGTGTGCGTCGTGAAAATGTTTCCAGCTGAGGTCAACTCCTGGGCAGCGCCGGCGTCGATGCCGAATTTCCCCATCGAATAGCGGATTCTCTCGAGTGCCAGGAAGGCGGAGTGCCCCTCGTTCATGTGGCAGACGACGGGGGGGAGGCCCAGCTTGTGGAGCAGCCTCACGCCTCCGATGCCGAGCAGTATCTCCTGGCGGATTCGCGTCTCCATGTCCCCGCCGTAGAGGGCCAGAGTGATTTCGCGCAGCGAGGCCGTGTTTCCGGGCACGTTGGCGTCCATGAGGTAGATGGGGTTGCGGCCCACCTGCACGTGCCAGACTTGCGCGGTGAGCGGGCCGTCGGGGAAATCGACCTCCACCGTGATGGGTTCTCCGTTCTCATCGTGCTCGAGATGGAACGGCGTGTGGTGAAAATCGTTGTCCGGGTAGCGTTCCTGCTGCCAGCCGTCGGGGCCTAAATGCTGGCGAAAATATCCCTGGCCGTAGGCGAGGCCCACACCGATGAGGGGCAGCCCCAGGTCGCTCGCGGATTTCATGTGATCGCCGGCGAGGACGCCCAGGCCGCCCGAATAGTTGGGTACGGATTCCGTGAGACCGAACTCCATACTGAAATAAGCGATGCGAAGCTCCTCGCTCTTTTCACTCGCAGGCAGGTTCTGGTACCAGGATGGTTTGTGGATATATGCGTGAAGTTCTTTGAGAACGCTCTCCATATCGCGGAGAAAATGCGCATCGCGCGCCGCCGCATCGAGCCGCTCCTGAGAGACGGAGCGCAGCATCTGCGCGGGATTGTAGTGGTAATCCTCCCACAGGGCATCGTCCAGCCTGCTGAAAAGCGCGCGCGCGCGATGGTCCCAGTCGAAGGCGATGTTGTCGGCGATTTCCTCGAGCCCCTTCAATTCCGGAGGAATGCTGGGCACGACCTGAAACGAAAGCACAGTGGTCATTTTCTGTTCCCGATAAGGGTATTGAGTCAGTCCATTATACCGATTTCATGAAGACGATTTAACGCACCGGACCCGAATCATTCGGCGAGTCCATAGCCGCCTTTTTCCCTGAGCGCGACGTTGGGTCCCGGCGGCGAGTATAAAACCATATATTTGAACAGCGCGTCACCCGTGCTCGTGATTTGGTGCATGTTTCCCGGAGGCACAAATACGGCGTCGCCCGCCTCGACGGTAATCTTCTCCCCCTCGATGTCGATCACACCCGTTCCGCTGATGATGTAAAAGGCGTGTTCTTCTTTGTCGTGCTTGTGGGCGGTGGAGGTGAGGCCCGGGTCGAATTCGTTGATGAGCAGGGCGAACTGCTTTGCGCCCACGGACTCCTCATCCAGCAGAATGCGGAACATGCTCCTGCCGCCGGGCACGGGCAATTCCCCGCTCAGGGCTTCGCTCTCCCGCACGCGCAAGGGTTTATTATCGTGGCTGTCGCTCATAACGGCTCCTTCCTTTCGTTGAATCGTGGCCTGAAATATGAAAAATCCGGTGGCGCGAGAATACGTGGCTCACGGCGATTTTTCCTCGTATTGGCGGTACATGTGGTTCAGCGGCCCTCTGCCGTTACCGATGGCGAGCGCGTTCTCGATGGCGCCCTGAATGAAACCTTTCGCCCGCCTCACCGCCTCGATGGTCGATTCCCCCAGCGCCAGTCCGGCCGCGATGGCCGAGGATAGCGTACATCCCGTACCGTGGGTATGGGGGGTGTCGACCCGCCTGCCTTCCAGGGCGACCTCGTTTTCTCCGTCGAAAAAAATGTCAACCGCCCCGTCGGTGATGTGGCCCCCTTTGAGCAGAACGCATTTCGCCCCACGCTCGTGGAGGGCACGTGCGGCGTCTTTCATCTGTGCGAGGTTTTCTATTTCTCCGGATTCGAGGATATCGCGCGCTTCTTCGGTGTTGGGGGTGACGACCTCTGCCAGCGGAAAGAGATTTTCGACGAGCGCGTCTCTCGCGTCGGGCGCCAGGAGGCGGTCGCCGCTTTTGGCGACCATTACCGGATCGAGCACGACACGCGCGAGCGCGTGTTCTTTGAGCTTTTCGGCCACGACCTCGATGACGTCGACAGTGGCGAGCATGCCGATTTTTGCGCTAGCTACGTCCAAGTCCGAACACACCGAGTCGAATTGCGCCGCGATGAAATCAGGCGGCGCACCGTGCACCCCCTGTACACCCACCGTATTTTGCGCCGTCAGCGCGGTGATGACCGAGGCGCCATAGACGCCGAATGCGCTGAAAGTCTTGAGGTCGGCTTGAATTCCGGCGCCGCCGCCAGAATCCGAGCCCGCTATGGTGAGGGCGATGGGAGGAACGCCCGCGGATGTCGCCATGTCTCTCTCCTTTCGAGTCACATCATAAGGCGATGCGACATGGAAATGTAGCACACCGAGTATAAATTGGGAGTATGCGGGAATATGTTGAAGGGAAGAAAAAACGGAAAAACTCTTTAATTGGGAATTCTTGACAAATTTGTTTGGGAATTATAGTCTCACGCTCGGCTGGTCTATGTAAAAGACTTGGAAGGGTACTATCATGGCATTGGGCACCCGGGGCCGTCCGCCCCAGATTCTAAGGGCGCTTCCCTCGCTCATCGATCGCATCGGAAGCACGAGCCTCGTCCAACTGCAGCGCCTGCCGGATGCGTCCGGCGCGCGCGTCTTCGCAAAGCTCGAACAGTACAACCCCGGCGGAAGCGTGAAGGATCGCATCGCGCTCAGCATGGTGCTCGACGGCGAACGGCGCGGTCTCTTGAGGCCCGGTGGAACGATCATCGAACCCACGAGCGGAAACACAGGGATAGGCCTGGCGCTCATCGGCGCCATTCGCGGCTACAGGACGATTATCGTGCTCAGCAAGAGCATGAGCCACGAGCGCAAATCCCTGCTCACGGGCTACGGGGCCGAGGTGGTATTCAGCTCGAGCGAGGGTGGCATGTACGGCTCCCTCGTGATGGCGGAAGCCATTTTGGATGAGAACCCGGACTACTTCATGCCCCAGCAGTTCAACAACCCGGCCAACCCGGAAATCCACCGTAGAACCACGGCGCGCGAGATTCTGCGCGATATGGGCGCGGAGGCGGTGGATGCCTTCGTGGCGGGCGTGGGGACGGGTGGCACCATTACGGGAGTCGGCGAGGTCCTGAAGGAGAGGCGGTCCGAAACGCTCGTCGTGGGAGTGGAGCCCGCCGCGTCCCCTGTTCTTTCGGGCGGAGAACCCGGCCCGCACCAGATTCAGGGTATCGGCGCGGGCTTTATTCCCGCCGTTCTCAACCGGGAGATCATTGATGAGGTGATGCCGGTGAGCGATTCGGACGCATACGACATGAGCAAGGCCTTAAGCCGCGAGGAGGGCATGGCCGCAGGTATTTCGGCGGGCGCGGCGGTTAGCGCCGCTTTGGAGGTGGCGCGGCGGATGAGTCCCGAGGAAAACGTGGTGGTCGTCATACCCGACGGCTGGGAGAGATATTATAGTCTGGAGCAGCATTTTCGTTAGGAATCTTCATTCGGCATCCCCGGAAGGCGGGGCATTCAGATCAGGAGACAGAAATGGCGGTAACGGTTCGTATTCCGACACCTTTACAGGAGTTCACCCAGCAGCAGGACGCCGTGGATATCGCGGGCGCGGACGTGAAGGAAGTGCTCGCAAATCTCGACAACCAGTTCGCGGGCATCGGCCAGCGCCTCTATGACGAGGAGGGCAAGCTGCGCCGCTTCGTGAACATTTATGTGAACCAGGAGGACATCCGCTTCCTGCAGGGCGAGGGGACGGCGGTGAGCGATGGGGATGAGGTCTCCATCGTGCCGGCCATTGCGGGCGGCCTCTAATCGTCCGAAAACTCCCGAGAGGAGAGTTGTCCCTTGGGTCTGAGCGAAGAGCAGATTCAGCGCTACAGCCGCCACGTACTACTCCCCGGCGTGGGAGGGGTCGGCCAGGAGCGCTTGCTCGCCTCGTCCGTCCTCATTGTCTTTTCTGAGGATGAGGAAAGCGCGGCGCTCATGGCCCTGGCCTATCTGGCCGCTGCGGGCGTGGGACGCATCGGCTGGTGTGCGCTCGATGGAGGCGATGGGCTCAAGCGGGAATCGCCGCTTTGCGCCTTCTATGGCGGCAGCCTGGGCAATGGCCTCAAGAGGCTAAATCCCGATTCGAGGCTGGTTCCGATTCATCCGGGTGAAGTGGCGGGAAAGGATTTCGATGTCCTCATCCGGCTGGGCGATGAATCCGCCGGAAATATCGAGACGGTCAAGTTAATGGGAAAATTCGATATACGAGGCATGAGCCGTGGTGAGGCGGGCGAGTTTTCAGAAGGCCCCGGCGTTTTCGAGAAGCCGAACATGGCGCCTCAAGTAGGGTCAGCCTCAACGGCGGCCCAGGGCGCTTTGGGCGCATGGCTGGCCGCCAGAACTTTAAGGCATCTGGTGGATGAGACGGATACAGTGGGGTCGACTGTGCAGGCCCGATTCGATTTTTCGCATGGCCTAATGGAGGCGCGTGCGAACCTTTCCTGAGAGTTTCAGGAGCAAAGTGCGAGGGCCATATCAATGGTCGAATCGACGGTGGAGAATCCCGCGAGCGCGTTCAGAAACCTGGAGGATTCCCCGATAATCAAGTGTATCGGCAACACCCCGTTGCTCAAGATCAAGTTGTTCGAGATCGAATTCCCGGACGTTGAGGTCTACGCCAAGGCGGAGTGGTTCAATCCGGGCGGCTCGGTGAAGGACAGGCCGGCGCTCTTCATGGTGAAAGACGGCCTGGAAACGGGCCAGTTGCGCCCCGGCAAGATTCTCCTGGATTCCACGAGCGGGAACACCGGCATCGCGTACGCCATGATAGGCGCCGCACTCGGGATTCCCATCCGCCTCGTCTTGCCTGCGAACGCGAGCGACGAGCGCAAGGCGACGCTCAAGGGCTACGGGGCCGACATCGTTCTCTCTGATCCCCTGGAGGGTTCGGACGGCGCGCAGCGCCTCGCGGCGAAGATGTACCGCGAGGAGCCGGAAAAATACTTTTTACCCTGCCAGTACGACAACCCCGCCAATCCGCTCGCACACGTGGAGACAACGGCGGTCGAGATTCTGGAGCAGACCGACGGGCGGGTGGCGCACTTCGTTGCGGGTCTCGGCACCACGGGCACCCTGGTGGGCACGGGGCGCGGCTTGAAGGCAAGGAAGCAGGATGTCGTGGTGTATGCGGTTATGCCCTCGGAATCATTTCATGGTTTGGAGGGCATGAAGCACATCCCCACGGCCATACGCCCGGAGATTTACGATGAAAGCGTGCACGACAACCTGATTCTGGCGAGCACCGAGGAAAGCTACGATCTCGCCGAACGCATCGCGAAAGAAGAGGGCCTCTTCATCGGCCACTCGGCGGGAGCCGCGCTCGTGGGCGTGCGCGAGGTGGCGAAGCAGATAGGGAAGGGCGTTATCGTCACCCTGCTCCCCGACGGGGGGGACAGGTACTTGAGCGAAGCGCGCTAGGGAGGCTTGTTTTGCGTCTGACACTTGAACAGGTGGAGGCGATGCACCATCACGCGCGAGAGGCGTATCCCGATGAGTGCTGCGGGTTGATAATCGGTCCCCCGCCTGGGCTGGAGGGCAAAGTTGAAACGCTCGCACTCCAGCCTTGTAAGAACGTGCAGAACGAGATGCACGAGAAGGACCCGGAAATATATCCACGGACGGCGCGGCGCGCCTTTCTGATCGATCCCTTCGAGTTCGAGCGCATCGTGAGAGAAGCGGAGAAGGCGGGCGAGGTGGTTCGCGGCATATTCCACAGCCACCCGGACGAGGATGCCTATTTTTCGCAGGAAGACGTGGATGCGGCGGTTCCTTTCGGGGATATTCCGGCGTTCCCGGATGCCGAGCACGTTGTCATGAGCGTGCGCGAAGGCGCCGTACTTGGCCAGAAGGTGTATTACTGGGATGCGGAGCAAAAGACCTTTATCGAGAACGAGCTGGAAATTTTCGAGGAGGCGGGCGCATGAGTCTTCATTTTCCTCGCAAGGGGTTGCCCGATAAAGCGCCGCCAGCGTCCGCAAGCACATCCACGGCACGCGTGAGTTGGAATAACGCCCTGGCGGCCTCATCCGCGCTAATCGTGGGCGTCGGCGGCCTGGGCTGCCCTGCGGCGCTGGCCCTGGCCGTGGCGGGCGTGGGCCGCATCGGGCTTGCGGATCACGACGCCGTGACGCTCGACAACCTCGCGCGCCAGATTCTCCACCGCACCGAAGACATCGGCCGCCTGAAAGTGGACTCAGGCGCTGATTCCATATTCAGGCTTTCCGCCGAGGTGGCTGTGGACAAGATTCCTCAGAAACTCACGAGCGGGAACGTCGCCAGAATCATCGCGCCTTATGACGTCATCGTCGATGGCAGCGACAATCTGGCCACAAAACTCGCGCTGAACGAAGCCTGCGCCGAAGCGGGCAGGCCGTGGGTGATGGGGGGCGTCTTGCGCTTTTTCGGCCAAATGATGACGATTCTGCCGGGTGAGAGCGCGTGTCTGAGGTGTCTGGTAGGCGAGGAGGGCGCAAACGCGCGCGGCCTCGACTGCGGGGATGCGGGCGTTTTCGGCGCGGTGGCCGGTTTCGTGGGCATGGCGCAGGCCGCAGACGCGCTGCGTGTTCTGGTGGGGCTCGATCCCGCCTGGTCGAACAGGCTGATGACGGCTGATTTGTGGAAAAACGCCGTCGGGAGCGTGGATGTGGCCCAGGACCCGGATTGTCCCGTCTGCGCGCTCGCCGAGCGCGGGCAAGCGAAATTCCCCATGAAGCGCGGAGCGCTCGTTCAGCCATGAGGCCTGGAGAGACGATGAGAGGATGCCGCCGATGAAGATATCGACCAAGGGACGATACGCCGTGCTCGCCATGATTGAGCTGGCCAGGCATTCGCAGACGCATCCCGTTCCTTTGCCCCAGATAGCCGGCAAGCTCGGCATCAGCCAGCATTATCTCGAACAATTGTTCGTGAAGATGCGCAGGGCCTCTCTGGTGAGCAGCACGAGGGGACCGGGAGGCGGCTACATCCTGGCGCTGCCGCCCTCCGGGATCAACATGCGCGATGTTTTGTGCGCGGTAGGAGAGACGATTCAGCCCGTCGATTGCGGTGAGGAGCCGCCCTCGTCGCCGTGCCCGAACATTCCGGTGTGCTGGAGCCGCGCCTTGTGGAAAAAACTGGAAGACGCCATAGACAAGACGCTGCGCGAGACCACGCTCGAGGAATTGAGCGCGGCGTCTGCCGATGCGGGAGGTGGTGTCCGCCTGCCGAATTTCCAGGTGAGCATCTAACGCGGACTTGAGTGGAGTGGAGTTTTTCTGGGGTTCGTTTGTCCTCATGAGGGGTTGTTGAAAGTCCCACTTGTCGGGGGTTGCTTTTCATGCAGGTGAGAGGGCAATCAAACCGACCGGGGAGGCGCCGCCCCGTAGGGACAGGCCTCCGTGCCTGTCCCGATTCAAACCATCCTGCAAAAGGACAACCACGGAGGGTTGTCCCTACGGTGAACCACCCCACAAAGGGGGAATGGTTCGGCCTGACCCGCAAGAGGGATTTCAACAACCCCTTGAATACCGGATTCAGCCGACACCCGGACCCCCATCTGTAAGGAGTAACAATATGTCGTTCGAACCCGTGCGCGTCGCCTCGATGGGGCTGGGCCGCTGGGCAAACGTGCTCGCCGACGCCGCACTCCGAGGAGGCAAAATACGGATCGTCTCGTGCTTCAGCCGCACGGCGGAAAAACGCACCGCCTTCATGGAGCGCTACGGCGCACGCGAGGCGGAGAGCTTCGACGCGCTTTTGAATGACGATGAAATCGAGGCCGTCATACTCACGACGCCCAATCACAACCACAAGGAGCACATCGAGGCGCTGGCCGCCGCGGGCAAGCACGTCTATTGCGAAAAACCAATCGCCCACAGCCTGGAGCATTCAAGGGCCATCGTGGATGCGGCGGAGGGTGCAGGCGTCAAGCTGGCGGTGGGCCATAGCGCGCGCCGCCTGGCGGTGTCACGCCGCATGAAGGAGCTAATCGAGGCGGGCGAAATCGGATGCGTCTCGATGAGCGAGAGCAACTTCTGCACCGAGCGTGGGCTGGAACTCACGCCCGACAAATGGCGATCGAGCCGGGAGCTCAACCCCACGGGCGTCGTTATCCAGCTATCGATCCACCATATCGACACCTTCCGCTACCTGCATGGGCCGATAAAGAGCGTCACGGCGAAGTTAAAGCGCGCCTATGCGACCGAGGACGTGGACGACAGCTCGATGATGATCCTGGAGCATGAGAGCGGCGCGCTCTCCTACGTCGGCGGGGGCTGGGCGTGCCCCTGGGCGTTTCACATGAACGTGCATGGCACGAAGGGCGTCGCACATTTCCGCATCACGGGCCAGCAGTGGCGCGACCCTTCGAAGGCGCCGGAACCCATCCGCCTCCATGTGGACCGGGACCCGCTGGGCGAAGATACCGTATACGACATGCCCGAAGGAGACATGTTCCGCGACGCGCTCGAGGATTTCGCCGACTGCGTTCGCGAGGGCCGCACGCCGGAAGTCGACGGCCGCGTAGCGCATGAGAACCTGGCCGTCGTCTACGCCGCGGACGCGAGCTCGCGCATGGGCCGCACGGTTGAGGTGCGGGAGTATTTCTAGGCTGTGGCTGCGCGGCGTGTATCCTCTCTCAGTTTGTTGTTCTCGTTACCGCTTACCGCCGAAGCCCGCCGAGAGGTCTGCGCGTTCGAGCACGCCGCCCATGGCCTCGTGGACGGGGCCGAAAAACGCGCCGGTTACATAGCCGTCGTCTCCGCCGGTCTGGATGAAGGTGTTGCCGCGAACCTGGACCGTGTATCCCAGATCACCATCGACCCACGTCGTCCCGCTGCCGGCTGCTCCAGGCGCTTCGTTCACTCCCCATTTCTCCAAGCCTGTGAAGTCGAGTCGCCCGGTGAGACTTGTCAGATTGACGGAGAGCGAAGCGTCGCCAGAGATCGTTTCCGATGAAAAATCGACCCCCAGGAGAGCGCCGTTCCAGGTTGCGCTTCCCGACACAAAGCGGTTGTCCCGGAGGTCCGTCCACGGTGAGGGACCCGCGGCCCATGGCTGCGCGAAGCCGTTTCTCAATGCGACGCCGAATGAGGCCCCTCCGCCCCGAACATCCACATCCCCGCGCAGATGTAATGACGTGTCGCTCCAAGACCCTAAGTTTTCCGCCGTCAGTTCTTCCGGCTGAGTGCCTGGAGCGAGTCTGTTGTAGGCCGCCAGCAGGGCCTCTCTGTCGATGGGATACAGGACGTGCCCGTGTACGGATCTAGCTCTGGGTGTGATGATGTAGCCTTCGTTTCGTTGTGCTGGGAGATATCCGGATTGGCCTGATTCCTCCGTATCATTTGGGAAAACGAACAACATGATTACCGCCCCATCCAGGTATGGTGAATATACTTGTACTTGGCCATTATTTGATTCTGCTTCCGGATGTAAAATTGAATCGGAAAATCGCACGTCGTCGATATGATAAAATCCGAGTGTATGCATCAGTTCGTGAACAATAACTGAAAGCAAAATGCCATCGTTGAACCATTTGATGATCATGTCCGTATTCGACACCCGGCTATCCAATAATTTGCCCTCCCAACGTTCGGCCAGTTCTTCCTTATCCGACGTTGGGTTAAACACAAAGGCAAATCGAAATAAATCATCGTTTATTGTGGTTCTGGCTTTGCTCGTCTGTTGGACTTCATCACGCTGTGTTTCGGTATTAAATTCTGTGTTGGTAATAGTTGAAGCACCACCCAACTGTGTGTGATTGGCGAGTTTAGAGAAATTGAGAAGAATCTGCCCCTCTGGGATGTCATCGTTCGACGCATCTGCCGGCAGAGTCTCCATGCTTAGCGTGATGCGCTTATCAATGGGTAAGGCGCTGTTGATCAACTGAACGGCGTGCGCCGCAAACTTTGTATATAACTCGCTGGTTCCCTCAGCGAGACGGATGGTTGGGGGCTCGGGAAAGGTTTCGAGACCCGAGCCGTTGTTCACGCCGGAATAGGCGAGCTTTTCTTCAATACTAATATGCTGTTTCATAAATTCGAGGAGTCTGTCCGCCCCGAGGCCGTCCCGGACCTGTCCGTATGAAACACTTACTCCGTTGCGGGCGATTCCTTCGGTCAACACGCCGTCTTGAGGCGCGACATTGGCCCCAACGTGCATTATGTCTCCATGGTCTATTACAGGCGCTTGTTGCCAGTCGACGGCTCTGGGCAAAGGGATGTCCAGGTATTCATAGCGTGGACTATGCCTGTAGTTGGGGGCGGTTCCGTTTTCAGAGTAGGTCGCCACGCCGTTCACCCCGACATTGATGAAGCAACTCGAGAAGCCGTCGGTGTAAGGGCACGAGATTATAATATTGCCGAATTCTTCTGATACACCCCCCTGCACTTCAATCAGGCCTGGCTCGATGCCATGCCCCGGAGGTAGTTGAAATTCCCCTAGACCTTGTCGTGCGGTATTAGAATTCTGTGTTGGGCTGCCGGCTCCGTTTCCCCCGCCTTCATTCGATGGTGGAGCGTCAATGACGATGTTTTCGCTTTCAGTGCCGGTCGTCGAGTTTGTGGAGTTGCCGGGTTTCTCTTCCCCGTCTTCTCCCTGATTGCCGTTTTGAACCAGTTGCTGCGCGGATTGTGGATTCTGCGTCGAACCGACGGCTCCGTTTCCACCGTCTCCATTCGATGGCGGAGTGCCAAGGATGGCGTCACTACCTCCACTTCTGGTCGGCTAGTCGTTGCCCGGTATCACGGCAGGGATGAAACCGCCGCTGGCCGCCGAGCCGGAGCCGGATCCTCCGCCACAACCGAAGGAGGCGGCAGCTACAACCGCTAGAAGAGCTATAACCGAGATTCGCAGTCTAATTTGGCTCATTTTCCTTCCCCTTTTGCAGGCGCTTCTCCGGAACAGAAGTATGACGCCCAAGGTTTGGATGGAGATTGAATCTCAGGAGAAGAGCAGCACTACCTCCCGGCGCAATCTCATCCATTCGAAGGCGGCGACAACTTGACCATACCGATCGACGGCTCGGGAAGGTCGCAAACCACTTGCGGCTTGCCATACGGTTCGTGCGCAATCCCGCAAGAAATACGTCTTGTTGCGGCGGCTGCCCGAGAAGGGCTGCTATGTAGGTGAGTTGGGTCCTAATTTGACTGGTAATTAAAATATGGGCCCAGCAGCGATATTTGTCAAGTTTTCATAAAGAAACCGTTAAGAAATCGAAAATTCAGAGGAATGAAAACCCCGCGACGGGTCCGTAAGCAGTTCGTAATAGGGGCCTATTTCCGCAGGGATTGTGCATATCCTCCTTTCTTGGCTGGATACGCTATTCCTGCCCGACCGGCATCGCGATACTCGCTCATCACTCGCTTTTGGCCCGCAATTCCCCGCATTTGGCGTCACCGCGCGACTCGGGCTTTTCGTTAGATTGGCGGGCCGCACGCTACCTACTTCGGGGCGCAGCGGGTCGATGTGGCTGGGCAGACAAATGTAAAAATTTTTATGAGGAAGAGGTGAAAATGAGGGTAATTTCAGGTGGCGCTTTCATCACGTCGCGGCGGATGGAGCGTGTGAAGCCGACACGCCAGGCAGATGGATCGCGGCGATCGGACCGGACGGCCGCCACTTGCAACACGCCTCTGGTCGAGGTTTTCGCTGCGACCGGAGACTTCCGAAGCGCGGGGAAACGCGCGAAACCGGAATTTCTGTGTAATAAGATAAATATCGATAAATATCTGAAAATGTTAAGATGTCTGATAAATATATATAAGGCTACATATCAGCATGATGCGGCTGTATGTTAAAGTAGCATATTAAATAATTTCGGATATTTATCGAAATAAAAATTTTTTCGGAACCACGCACCTCCCCGTATTTGTCCGCATTTCCTCACAGGACAAAACAGGCCTTCCCGTCTTCGTCGCCTACTCGTCCGGGTTGGGCTCGGGGAACTCCTCGGGCCAGTTGTCGATCAAAGACTGCAGGTAGGCCTTCATCTTGTCGGGATTTCCGCGCACGGATTTCTTGATCTTGTTCACCTCGCCCTCATTTTCGATGGGGATGGCGAACGAATCCATGAAGCGGTTCATCATGCCCTGTTTGCCGCTCATGAGGGACATCTCGACGATCTCGCCGTCGGTGAATTGTCGCTTCACTTCTTCGAGCACGTCCGGATTCTCGCGCGCGGTGTTTCTCGTAAAGTGCTCCGCCCACAGGCAGGCGGCTCGTTCGCGCGGACTTAAGAGTGGCGAAGTCATGTAATCGTCCGAGGCGATGGCCTCGATTTGTGCTTCCGTGATTCCCGTCGCTTGACCAAGCGCCGTATTGTGCGCGATTCAGTAGGCGCAAGAGTTCACGAAGCTTGTCTTGAGAACCACGATCTCCTTTATCTTGCACGTCAAAAGCCCGCCCATGCCCTCGCG
Source organism: bacterium (assembly GCA_965213625.1). Taxonomy (GTDB): domain Bacteria; phylum UBA8248; class UBA8248; order UBA8248; family UBA8248; genus Bin107. The sequence goes on along the minus strand of CBDBZU010000004.1, from coordinate 3,156,913 downwards.
CTGGAGTGTGGCGTTGAAGGGGAGATAAAACCGCGCGATGTAGGGCGTGTTCGCCATCGCGAGCGCGGAATTGGGGATGCGGCCCAGAAACTCGCGCGTCGCCTCGAAAAAGCGCGCCGTATCGCCCGCCGCCTCATCTGGGTTCAGTAACTGGATTTTGCTCATCTCGCTTGCCTGGTTCGACATGATTTTCCTCGTCTTGGTAAAGGGGTTTTCCGGGGATTATAGGAGAACCCTCCACTCTTGGGAACCGGAGTGGCGGCGCGTTACGTACGCTTGGTTGTTCTGATAACATGCGCCATCTCACCTGAAACCAACTGACAAGCAACTGAAAGGAGCACTGCATGGCCGATTTTGACCTGGAAATGACCGATAAACTTCTCTCCACGACGCGCTCGGTGCGCAAGCGACTTGATTTCGAGCGCGAGGTGCCGGCCCAAGTTGTGATGGATTGCCTTGAACTCGGCCTTCAGGCGCCCACGGGTTCGAATCGCCAGGGCTGGCGCTGGCTGGTGGTGACGGATGAGGGTATGCGCCGTGAACTTGGGCGGTTATACTGTAAGGGAGGGGATGATTACCTCGCGCAAGGCCTGGAGCAGGCGCGCGAGAGCGGCGCCGCGCAGGATGAGCGGGTGTTCGATTCCGCCGTCTATCTGGCCGAAAACATCGAGCGCGCGCCCGTGCACGTGATTCCGTGCATCCAGAATTTCCTGCCCCAAAACCCGCCGAGGTTCATGTGGGCAGGGCTGATGGGTTCCGTCATCCCGGCGGTGTGGAGTTTCCAGTTGGCGCTTCGCTCGCGGGGACTGGGTTCGGTGTACACCACGCTGCATCTGCGATGTGAGGAGGAGGCGGCGGAACTTCTCGGCGTGCCGGATGATTTCATGCAGGTGGCGCTCATTCCGGTGGCCTATACGAAGGGGACGAATTTCAGGCCCGCCAAGCGGCGTCCGCTCGATGAGATCGTACATATGAACACCTGGAGTTGAGGGGCTATTCAGTCTGAGTTGATTGAGGGTTTTTCTTTTGGTGACCCCTAGGGGACTCGAACCCCTGTTACCGGCGTGAGAGGCCGGTGTCCTGACCGCTAGACGAAGGGGCCATGAAGCGGTGTCTGCCCGCATCACGCATGGCGCGATGGCGAGAGACGGGAAGGGTAGTCTTATCGCTTTTTCGCGTCAAGCGCTCGTGCGCATTCCATCTTGCTGTTTGGCCGTCTTATCAGCGAAAAGAACAGGGGGGCAAGTTGCTCATCGAGGGGTGCACGCGTCTTTTGCCCCTGTGCTGCAGACCGAGGCTCATCTGCGTGGCGAGCACGGGTTCGGGCCCCAGGCGTTTGCCGCGCAGCATGAGCCAGCCCGCCGCCGATTTGCGTATGCGTCCCAGGCGCGTCAGCTCCCTGAAATCGCGGATATGAACCTTTCTGCGTACCTCGACCAGGCGTTTCGCCCATGTGGGGCCAATGCCCGGCACGCGCATGAGCGTACGGGGGTCCGCCGTCATGATCTCCACAGGGAATTGCGAGAGGTTTCTCCTGGCCCACGTCGTTTTGGGATCTTCATCGAGCGCCAGATTGCCGTCTGCGGCGGGAATCTCATCCAGCCCAAATTCATACTCGCGCAGGAGGTGCTCAGCCTGATAAAGCCTGTGCTCGCGCTTTTTGGAGACAGACGGCACCCCGTCCATCGGCGTGTCCTCCACGGGCTTGAAAGCGCTGAAATGCGTGTGGCGCAAAATGCCCTTCCTCTGGAGCGAGTGGGAGGATGTGAGCACGTCCATATCGCTCTCCCCGCTGGCGCCCACGATGAACTGTGTCGTCACGCCTCCTTTGATGAGGCCAGATCTTTCAAAAAAAGACTCGCGCGCCATCTCCCCCACGTAATGGAGGGCGGGTTTCAGGTCGGTTTCCAGTTTTTTTTCGGGCGCCATGGCGTGAAGACCTTGCTGGGTGGCGGCTTCTAAGTTCACCGAAAGCCTCGTAGCAATTTGTGCGGCGCGGTTTAATTGGGAGTCCTCTACGCCGGGCAGCATTTTCAAGTGGATATAGCCGCCAAAACGATGTTTGAATCGCAGGATTTCCGCCGCCGCTATCATCCTGTCCACGCCAGTGACGCCGCTGCCCGGAATCCCGCTGGTGAGGAAAAGCCCCTCGGCGCGGTTTCTCTTTTTGAGCGCCATGAAGGTGTCGGCCAACTCCTCGGGGCTGAAGGAGTGGCGGGGCATGTTGCGCGAGGCGCGCATGGGGCAGTAGTGGCAGTCGTAGCTGCAGGCGTTGGTCATCATGGTGGAGAGAAGGGGCATGATGCGACCGCCCTTGAAGGGGACCGGAAATATCGCCGGCGTGTCTGAAGCCAAGAATTTGCGCCGAAATATAGGATGTTTCCGCATGCCGGGCGGGCCCTCCCTATCGTCGAAGGATTGCCCACCGAGAATGGCCAGTTTGTGGAGGGTCTTTTCCGTCACCATGGTTTTTTCTCCTTATGTGATTTGACATGAAGGAAAAAGATATACGAAAATATAACGAAATTCAAGAAATATTTTAAAACTAAGAATAATGGGTTTATTTATATATAGTTATGGCATGTATAATGAAGTAGAACATAATGAATAAAGTGAAGTAAAAAGAGATATTGTTCACTATATTGCGTGGAAAGAACGCTGGTTGGAAATAGGGGGATAATTAAGGATTATCCCTCGGGGAGTGCCAGGAGATACGAACGTCCAGACGGGATGTTTTCCGTCTCAGGAGACGTTTTCCCGCCAGGAGGAACGGGCTCGTTTGAAGGCCTCTATATCTGGAGGAATGCGGCCCGGCCTGCCGAGGGCCTCGCTTGCCACTTCCGTCGCGTTCTTGCCCGTGCCCGTGCCGATGCAGACGATTACTTCATCGGCTTCCGGTCGCTCGGGCCGCTCGGCGTCCTCCATTAGACTTGCCACAGAAGCCGCCGAGGCCGGTTGCAGGAAAAGACCCTCGCGTCCGGCGATCTGGAACTCGGCTTCCAGGTTCATCGCGTCGTTCACGAGCACACCGTGGCCTTCGGAGCGACGCACGACTTCGGCCACGCGTTCGCCGGCGCCGGGTGAGGGACTCGTGAGACCGGCTGATTTCGTGCGCACCTCGCCCCAGGGCTCCACCTTCCCGCCCGTATGCAGCGCCTTGACGATGGGCGCGCAGCCATCGACCTGTACGATGTCGATGGCCGGCATCCTGTCTATCCAGCCAAGCGCGAGGAGTTCGCGGAAGCCCTGGTCCATTGCAAGAGCCATCGTGCCGCCCGCCGTGGGGCAGACGACGCGATCCGGCGCGCGCCAGCCGAGTTTTTCGGCGATCTCGAACGCCGCCGTCTTTTTCCCCTCGATTCTGTAGAGGTTCCGGGGCAGGGTGGCGTGCAGACAGCCGAGTTCTTTCGACACCTCCTCCGCGAAGCGCCCGCCCGTGCCCTGATCGCCCTCGATAATGAGGGTGAACGCCCCGTATGCGCCGACCTGCAGGCAATGAACGGCGGAGCTGTCGTCGCGCACGAAGCCAATGAACTCAATTCCGCCCCGAGCGCAGTAGGCGCTGAAACAGGCCGCCGCGTTACCGGATGAGGGCAGTACGATGCGGTCGACTCCCACCTCCCTGCACTTGCTGATGGTGACCGATCCGCCCCTGTCCTTGAACGAGCCGGTGGGGTTTCTCGATTCATCCAGTATGTAGAGGTTATTATATCCGAGAGTGTTTCCAAGACTTTCAGCGTGGATGAGGGGAGTATCGCCTTCCACGAGCGAAACCACGTTCTTCTCATCACGCACGGGCAACAACTCGCGCCAGCGCCAGATACCCCGGGGTCTGCGGGCGATTTCGTCCCTGTCCACGTTCGTCTTTATCCACTCGACGTCGTAGCTGCCCTGCAGGTTCCCGCCCGTTTCGGGGCAGGTGAAAGGGTGTTCCATGTCGTCTACGATGCGTCCGGATTCAAGGCTCAAATGGCCTTTCAGCGCGCTATGCAAGTGCAGTTCTCCTTCATAGGGTTTGGTGCGTTTGTTGGATAATTCTAGGCGATGCCTTCTTCCTTCATGGTCTGGACGCCCGCCCGGAAGGCGGCGAGGGTCTCCTCAATCACGTCGTCCGAGTGACAGGCGCCCACGAGAGCGCGCGCGCCGTTGAAGTCTACGCCGTGTAAAATCAGCGCTTGCCTCAGGGCGCGGCTTTTCTGCGCGTTCTTGGAATCGAGACGCCGCCAGTCGATTCCGCTCACGTCCTGATCTTCCCCATCACTCGGCGGAGCGTCGGCGTCAAACAAGATTTTCCAGTCGCTGTAGTCGCCATAAACCAGCCAGGAAACTGCTTCATGGGCGAGAATCTCGTTCATCCCGTACCTGAGTTTTTGCGCCTGCGCGTTCACCTTCTCGGTCGCCCGGCCGTCAGCCAGGGAGGAGAGCATGGCGACGCCTGCGGCGGAGGAAATGGGGTTCGCGTTGAAGGTGCCGTGGTGAGCGATTTTCATGTGGCGGTTCATTTCGGGGTCCGGCTTGGTGGCGAGGTATTCCAAAACGTCCGCCCGGCCGACGATGGCTCCGCCCGGCAGGCCGCCCGAGAGTATCTTGGCAAGGCTCGTCAAGTCGGGTGTCACGCCAAAGTGCGCCTGCGCGCCGCCCGGCGATACGCGAAAGCCTGTAACCACCTCATCGAAGACAAGCAAGGCGCCCGACTTTTTCGTCTCTTCCCTGAGGGCGGCTACGAATTCCCTGCTCATCGGGATTGTGCCGAAGTGTCCGCCCGTCGGCTCCAGGATGAGCGCTGCCACATCGCCCGATGCCAGCGTGCTGCGAACGATTTCCAGATCATCCGGCGGACATACGGTGACGAGGTCGGTTACTTCTGAGAGTTGTCCCGCTTCTGGTTCGTTCGTGTAGGGGGCGCGTACGCCGATCTCGAGACCTTCGTGCCACCCGTGGAAGTGGCCCGCGAACTTGACCACGCGCTTTCTGCCCGTGAAGGCGCGCGCGAGCCTCAGTGCCATGTGCGTGGCCTCGGTGCCCGAAGCCGTGAAGCGCACCCGCTCGGCGCACGGTACGAGACGCTGCACCCATTCGCCCCATTCCACTTCCGGCCTATGACTGGCCCCGTAGTGCGAGCCCTGGAGAACGGCTTCGCTCACGGCGTCCCGGATATGGGGCGGGTTGTGCCCGTAGAGAAGCGCGCCGTGGCCCATCCAGTAATCGATGTAGCGGTTGCCGTCCACGTCCCACTTGTGAGCGCCCTCGGCGCGCTCGACGTAGATGGGGAACGGCTGCATCCTGCGGTTGTCGTGTGTCACCCCGTCGGGGAAGACCTCCTTCGCCCGATCGTAAAGAGCGCGAGAGGCGGGCAGGGATTCGGCATAGGCATCCGCGAGTTTCGGGGTGTCCGTGGGCTGCTGCATGAAAATCTCCAGTAGGGTGGGGTTCTGAATTTGTCCGAGACAACGCTACGCCCTAGCGCGCCCGAACGTCAAGGTGGGAAGGCCCCTTGTCAACTCACCATTAAATTGTCCATGATGCCGTGTTTTCCACATTGGTAGTCGTTCTCTACTTCCGCATTGGAGGTTCTAGTGCCCAGCTACGATCATGCCAAGGTATGGCTCAACGGAGAGGTTGTTCCGCCCGAAGACGCCAAGATCAGCGTTTTCAGCCAGGCGGTTCTCAGGGGTTCGAGCATATATGAGGGGATTCGCGCCTACTGGAGCGAGGAGAGAAACAACCTGTTCCTCTGGAAGATCGACCCGCACATCAGGCGGCTGTTCGATTCGATGCGCGTGATGCGGATGACGCCGCCCTACACGGCGGAAGAGTTCAAGGCTGCCGTCATCGAATGGATACGGGCGAACGAGTTCAAGGAAGACCTGCATTTCCGCCTGAACGTGTATTTTGACGATTCGGGGCCTTTGGACATGAAGGGCTACGCTGCGGACGAGGTGGACACCTGCGTATTCATCAGCGGAGGGCCGAACAGCAACAGAAAACGCCAGGAGCAGGGGGTGAACCTGTGCGTGAGCAGTTGGCGGCGCATCTCGGACGATACCGTGCCGCCGCGCGTCAAGGCGTCCGCCAACTACCAAAACGGCAGGCTCGCGGGCGTGGAGGCGCGGATAAACGGGTATGACGATGCCCTTCTGCTCAACCAGGACGGCAAGGTGGCCGAGGGCACGGGCACGTGCATCATGATCGTCCGGGAGGGCAAGCTCATTACCCCGCCGGTGACGGCATCCATCCTCGAAAGCATCACGCGAGACAGCGTGATCGAGATGTTCGGCAGGCACATCGGCCCCGAACCCGTGGAACGGCCCGTAGATCGCACGGAGATTTATGTGGCCGATGAGGCGATGATTTGCGGCTCGGCCGCCGAGGTCGCGCCCGTGCTCTCGCTCGACCGCATCGAGGTAGCAGACGGAAAGCCCGGAAATATCACGCGAAGGCTGCAGGAGATATTCTACGCAGCCGCACGGGGCGTGGATGAGACCTACGAGAAGGATATTTTGCCCGTCTATTGATGATGCTGGAAGGAGCCGTTCGCGTGGGATGGACGGCTCATGATTAGCGAAACAGGCAGCTTTAGCCTAAGTGACGGAATACCTCGCCCACGATCTTCATGCCTTTTTCGATGACCTCTTCATCCACCGAATAGGTGAAGCGCAGGTGGTTTTCGCCTGAAGCACCGAACTCGGAACCGCTCCGTATCGCCGCACCGGCCTCCCAGACGCGCTTTCGCACCTCGCTCGATGGAATGGGGTACTCATAGCGGCAGTATTGGTAGAAGCCGCCCTGCGGCTCGACCGGAATGAGTCCCGGAATGTCGCGCGTCATCTCGTTCATGAGTCGACCCCGCTTGTGGTACTCAACCGCCATCTGTTCCACGCATTCCTGCGAACTCCTGAGCGCCACCGCGCCTGCGCGCTGGACGAATGTGTTGATCGGCCCATTGATGGAGCGGTGCACGCTGAACATCGGCTGGGGCAGATCCTCGGGCACGACCATGAAGCCCAGCCGCCAGCCGGTCATCGAATAGGTCTTGGAAAAAGTGTCGAGCAGGATGAGGTGATCTCTGTGTTCGGTGAAGGAGAGCAGGGGGACGTGCTCGAAGCCTGGTTGCAGGATTTTCGCATAAGCCTCATCCGATACGAGCATGAGATCGTGCTCCGTTGCGAGTTCGGCGAGAGCCGCCAGGTCATCGCGACGGTAAACCACGCCGGTGGGGTTGTTCGGGTTGTTGACGAGGATAAGGCGCGTGCGCGATGTGATGGCGCGGCGCACGGCCGCGACGTCGATTTGGTAGTCCGCATCGTGCGGCACGGAAACGGGAACGGCCCCTAATTGCAGGGCGACGTGGGCGTAGAGGGAAAACGTGGGGTCCATGAGGATGGCCTCATCGCCCGGGTCCAGGAATGTCGTCATAACGGCGTAGATTCCGGAACTCGCCCCGTTCGTCGCGATGATGGAATGGGGCGTGTATTTCGCATTCGCCTCGCGCTCGACGTGTTCGCACACGGCTTCCAGGAACTCAGGTTCCCCCTGCCCGGGGGCGTAGCCCGTCAAGCCTTGGTCGAGCGCCTCCTTGGCGGCATTCGTGATGTGTTTGGGCGTGGGGAAGTTGGGCGTTCCCGAATCGAGCGGCACCAGGCCCGCCGGTTTTTTGGCCGTCATGTGATTGGCGCGCTCTCCGCTTGCGGTTGCGGCGACGGTTTTGGCGAGGTGTCTATTCATTTTTTTGTGCTATCTCCAATAGTGAATTATCCGCGTGTTGAATGGAGGTGTAATCGCCTCGTCCCTAGTCTCTGGTAATCACGACTTTCCCGAACTGTTCACCCTTCGCAACGCGCTCGATGGCTTCCCTGAAGCGGGAGAGAGGGTAGGTGGAGTCGATGTGGGCCTTCACCTTGCCCTCGGCGGCAAGAGTCATCGCCTCGTGGAATTCTTCCGGCGTCGCCATGGTGGAGGTGTGAATGTCGACCTGCTTGAAATACAGATCGCGCAGGTTGACCTCGGGTATCACGTGGTTCGCAGCCCCGCCCACGATGGTGATGCGCCCGTTAAGTGCGACGCATTTCGCGCTCACCGCGAAGGTGGGCGCACCCACGTTGTCGACCACCACGTCGGCCCCCCGGCCATCGGTGGCGTCCATCACGGCCCCAGCGACGTCTTGCGTCTTGTAGTTGATGCAGACGTCTGCACCCAGTCTTTTGGCGGTTGCCAGCTTCTCATCGCTCGATGAGGTGACGATGGAGAACGCCCCCGCCTGCGCCGCGAGTTGCAGGCAGTAGAGCATGACACCGCCTCCCACCCCATGGATGAGAACGCTCTCGCCCTTTGTAAGCCGTGCGCGGCTGATGAGCTGGCGATAGGCCGTGCAAAGGGCGAGGGGAAGCGCCGCCGCTTCCTCGAAGGAAAGATTCTTTGGCTTCGGAAAGAAATTATTCTCAGGCAGTGTAATGAACTCCGCGTGAGTACCCTGGCAGTGCGCGCCCACGATGCCGTAGCCCGGTTTGGTGGGGTCGCTCAAGTTGGGGTCGACGACCACCTCATCGCCCGGCTTTAAGCTCGTTCCCGGCCCCGCCTTGTCCACGACGCCTGCGCCGTCCGCCCCCATGGTGTGAGGCTTTTCGTGCTGCACCATGGCGGGCGTGCACTGATAGACGTCGATGTGGTTGATGCCTGAAGCCAGGAGTTTGACGCGCATTTCGCCCTCTCCCGGCTCGGGCGTGGGAACATCGCCGTATACCAGCCCTTCGATTCCGGCGTCTCCCTGAACGGTAATCGCTTTCATCAATTCATCCTTCATAAGAGTGAATCCAAGTAGTTTCGGGAGTGTGTGCTCATTTGGGCGGTAGCGAGCCTGCGAACTTCGCCGCCCGGCGCACCCAGGCTTTCAAATCGTCTTCGGTTGCAATTCCCGCCGGTTCGACCAGCGCCCAGCCCTTCATCACGCGGCCCGCCATATCGGCCGGCTTCGTGTGGGGTTCGGTAAGCGTGGCCTCGTGGTTCTCCTTGCCGAGTCGCACGATGAGCGAACCCTTCCACGTGCCGGCGCACATGTTCCCGTTGATCATGAAGCACACGCCACCGAACATGCGTTTTTCCGAATACCCCTTGCGCCGCCTGAGAATCGGACGTATGCGCTCGATCAAGGCCTCGTCTCCCGACAACTTGGTTCTCCTTCATTGTCCCGTCAGGATGAGTGAAGATGCCACACCGAACTGGGGAACGCCACTGCGAGGGGATTGCGCCACTCTCTGCGGCCTTATCTTTCTCCGGGCGACCAGGCGGGAGGGCGCTTCTCGTGTGCCGCGGCCATGCCCTCTTGCGGTTCGCCGGTCCGGAAGGAGGCCTCGAAAGCGTCGATGGAGGGCGGAACGGCGGCTTCGAGGTAGGCCTGCATCCATCGCCTCAAAAGCGCTTTCTGGGCGCGCAGCGCGCCGGGAGCGGCCTGGAGAATTTCATTTACGGACTCTTGTGTTGTTCTCTCGAGTTCCGCTGGAGGGCATATCCTCTGGACTATTCCCAGCCGATGCGCCTCCTGGGCGTCGAACGTCCTGCCCGTGAGGAGCAGATCCTGCGCGGCCCCCAAGCCTGAGATGGGTACGAACAGCGCAGCTTCGATGACGGATGGCACGCCGACTCTCACCTCGGGCATGCCGAACCTGGTATCTTCCGCCGCGACGCGGAGATCGCAGCCGAGCATCAACTCGAGTGCGCCGCCCAGAACATACCCTTGGCACTTGCAGAGGACGGGATGCGGAAATTCGCGCACGCTGTGGATGAGTGAGTGCAAGTTCGAGATGAAACCGCGCGCGTTGTCTTCGGTAAGCGCGCCCATCTCGACCACGTCGGCCCCGGCGGAGAATATGCTGCCCGCACCCTCGATGACCAGGGCGCGCAAATCATCCGCCCCCGCGAGTTCGGCAATAGCTGATTTCGCCTCGCGGGTCATCTGCGTATTCATGGCGTTTCGCTTCTCGGGGCGATTGAGTGTGAGCGTGGCGAGCGGACCATCGCGATCGACCAGCACCAGTGGTTTCGTTGTCGACATGAATCGTCCTCCCTGGAAACAAAGCCGACAGACTATGCGAGCTTGCGGCGTTGCGCAAAGGCGAAGCCCCAATCGCGCGTGTTATGGGCTTGTTGAATAATCTGGCCTTGGAAGCAGGAGCGTTCGACTCTCGCTCCTCGCTCGCGTCAAGTCCTCGTCTTGCCTTGTCGCCGTAGTGACCTCACCCTGAGTAGCCGTCCCCTCGGTGGTACTCGGGCCAGGCTCCGGCGGCGTATCGAAGGTCAGTACCGACTGAAGAAGGAGGAACTGCACTCCTGAACGCACCAAAGGGTTTGACCCTCCCTTCCCGGTCGGGTCAAATCCTCGATACGGCGCGCAAGCGCGCCTACTCGGGATGAGGGAGGGGTGAATTCCGACCGAGGATGACTTTTACAACAACCCCGTTATGATGGTGTTTGCGGTCAAGAAAATTCACCTGAATTGATTCCGGGAGAAGACGCGTATGCCGATAGAGTTCAATGACGTCTGGGATTTTCACACCGATCTGCGGTGGATGGTCGATTTGCCCGAGGAACGCACCTATCTGGCGGAACAGATAGACATTCAGGCGGCGGCGAAGCTGGGCGGCGTGTTCTCGGCCCTGGAACGGCTCGAAGGCGCACCGCAGGACGCGCAATTCGAGTTGGTGAGGCGCGATCTGGAGCGGATTCGTTCGGCGGAGGGCCTGAGCATCGTGCTCACGCGAGCGGATTTGGATGGCGTGGGCAGGCAGTTGATTCACGCGGAGGGTATCTATTTCATCGAAACTGAAAACGACCTGAAACTCCTCGAATGGCTTTGGGAGGAAGGCGTGCGCAGCGTCGGCCCCATGTACAACGACGACAACCCTCTTGGCGGCGGGGCCATGGGAGACCCCGCGCGGGGTCTGACGCCCCTGGGCCGCGCTTTCTTGATTCTGGCCTGGCGGATGGGTTTTCTGGTGGATTGTGCGCACGCGAACCACCAGACGAAATCGGACATGATCGATCTGGCTCTCGTCACCGGACGGGAGATGCACTACTCCCACGGCCATCTGGACGAACCGCTGCTGCCTGTCTTTGGCGAACGGGGACTGCCGCGTGATATGGCGAGGAGGCTCCTCGAGACGGGTGCGCTCATCGGCTTGGCGCCGCATCGGGGGTTCTACGAGACGTTCGATCGCCATCTGGAGGAAATCGAGTTCCTGGCCGAGATCGCCGCCCACCAGGTGGCGCTCGGCAGCGACTTCGCAGGCATCAACCGCCCGGCGCCCGACGGCAGGCGCCTGTTCGATGAATTTCGGGGTATCTGGGGCATAGGGGACTTCGCCGATCGTCTCGCAGATGCGCACGGGGAGGATTTCGCCCGTTCCTACTGCGGCGGCGCGCTCAAGGCTTGTCTCGCGCGCTCTTTGCCGGGGTGATTAAACTACGGGAAGAAGCGCGATCTTTGGAGTTTGCGGATTCCCGAGGTTACGAGGACACTGCAGGTCTAGGCGAGGCAGCACCCTCATCCTTCGCGCCCATGAACTGGATGGTGACCATGACGGCCATGATGATCGCGCCCGTTATCTTCATCCACGGCACGTAGAAGAACAGCAGCCCACCCGCCACGGCGAAGACGACCCGCTCCCAGATTTCGAGCTTTCTCCGCATGTAGCCCTCGAGCGACGCCGAGGTGCAGAAAAAGCCCATGAAGCCGCTCCCCCATACGATGAGGATGTCGATCCACTCCGAGCCCGGCGTCATGTTGATCGGGGTGTAGGCCATCAGGAAGGGGACGATGTAGAGCGCCTTGCCGAGTTTGAGTGAAGCGAAGCCGGTGCGCATCGGGTCTGCGCCCGCCACGCCCGCTGCAATAAACGCGCCCAGGGCGAAGGGCGGCGTGAGCGAGGCGTCCTGACTCAGCCAGAGGATCATCAGGTGCGCGCTCAGGAGCGGCACGCCGAGTTCCACAAGCGCGGGCACGGCAAGGATCGAGAGCAGCACGTAGCTTGCCGTGATCGTCATACCCATCCCCATGATGTAGCTGGCGACGGTGCACAGCAGAATCGCCACCGGGAGCGCGGTTCCCGTGATGCCCAGGGCGTTGTCGAGGAAGGACGCGTAGCTCAGGATGATCGAGGAGAATTTGATGCCGAGGCCGGGCATCGAAACGCCTGCGAGTACGATGCCCATCACGCCCGCCGTCACGCCGATGATGAGCGAGTTGACGGCGCCGCGCTCGAGGCCGTCCAGAACGCGAGGGGATGAGAGCACCACCGCCGCGAGCACGGACCAGAAGATCGTCTCAGGCAGGGTATGTCCCGCCACCGGAAGCACGATAAGCAGCCCCAGCCCGGCGAGCAGGGGCCAGTTCTCCATGAGTGGGTTTCCGGCGGGCTCGGCCTTCGCTGTTTCCAGATAGGCTTCCGCCTCGGTGTTGGCATCTTCCAGGCTCTTGCCTGATTCCATGAGTTTCTTGTGGTGTTTCGCGGCCTCGTATTCGAGCCTGTCGTTGCGGGTGCTCCATCCGGGACGACCAACGAGGCGCGCGAGAACCGGCGGCAGGGCCAGCAGGCGTGTGTCCTCGCGGAAGAATCCCAGAACCATCGCGAGGATGATGGACCAAAGCGCCGCGTCAAACGGCGAGCGCCCGATGACGAGCCGGCAGATAAGCAGCGCCACCGGCAGAAGCAGGTAGCCGTCTTTTTTGAGCAATGGCAGCAGTTCGGGCAACTCTTCTTTCGAGAGGCCGTGGATGCCGTCCATCCCCGAGCGGAAGTGGACAGACATGTAGACCGAGAAGTAGTACATCAGCGCGGGTACGAGCGATATGAGCGCTATCCACCCATAGTCCGTTTCGGTGAACGCCGCTACGAGAAAGGCCGCCGAACCCATGATGGGGGGCAGCAGGTGACCGCCGATGGATGAGACCGCCTCGACCGCTCCCGCGTAGTGGGGCTTGTAGCCCGCTCGCTTCATGAGCGGGATCGTGAAGGTTCCGGTGATGACGATGTTCGCCGCCCCGCTTCCCACCACCGATCCCACCAGGCCGCTCGATACGACAGAAGCCTTGGCGGCTCCTCCGCGCAGACGGCCCACCAGGGCGTAGGAGAGGTCGATGAACACGTCGCCGACCTTCGTCTTTTCCAGAAAGACGCCGAAAAGAATAAACAGGAACACATAGCTCGCGTAGACGTTCGCAATGACGCCGAATATACCCGACGTCCCGTAAATAAAGCTCACAACCTCGTTATAGGAAAACCCCTTGTGCAGGAGCCGTCCAGGAAAATAGTTGCCGTACATGGCGTAGTAAAAGAAAAAGAGACCCAGCAGCGGAAGCACCCAGCCCAGCACACGGCGGCACATCTCTATCGAGACGATGATGGCGATTGTTCCCATGGCGACGTCCGGCCAGAGGACGAGGCCCGCCCGGTCTCCCCTGTCGGCGAAGTTCATGATGTATTCCACCGTGAATACGACGACGCCCGCGCACAGGAGGAGGTCCACGGTGGAGGGCCGCCTCGTCGGAGCGCCCGCTCGCGCCGGATAGAAGATGAACGTCAGGATGGCGGTGAAGATCACGTACAGGGGCAGGTAGAAATGATACGCATAGATGGAGAGCCCCGGAAAGTGGAGCGTCTCCCATATCGCCGAGAGGGATTTCTCCATCTCCGCACTGAGGAGCGGGGAGAGGATATAGACGATGACCTCGCCGAAACCCAGACCGAAATCCACCGGCGCCCTGTTCGCCGCGCCGTATAGAAAATAGGCGGCGAACACGAACGAGGAGAGGAGGATCGTCACCCTCGGCAGAATGCACAGGCCCGATACGTAGAGCCAGATGAGGGCGTAGAGCCAGAACTCGAGAGCGGGGAATTCGACCTCCTGCCATTCCCATGAGATTTCATAGGGAAGGTAGAAGTTGTATTTTCTCCCGGCGAAGATAACGATGTAGACGAGGAGAATGGCAGAGAGAAATATGAAGATGGGTAGGTTTTTCTTCTGGAGGCCGGGCTCGATATCCCGGCGGATGGCCGACTCCGGGGCGAATATGAATCGCAACCATCCCCCGAGCAAATTGAAAAACTTCCCCATCGCTACCCTTTCTTACCCGAATTCGAATGGCAGCCGCCCGAGCCAGACCCCCCGGAAGGCGTCTCGCCCTCCGGGGGAACAAAAGAATCCGGGAAACGTCTAGTTGACCATATAGCCTTTCGACTTCCAGTAGCGCGCGGCGCCGGGGTGGACCTTCAATTTGAAGCTGCCCATCTGCTTGATGAACTCATCCGATTTCGCGGCGAAATCCAGCCCGATCTTCCAGCCCTTGAAGACGTTGATCAAAAATTCGCGGTTCGCCTTGTCGTACACCCGCCGCGTCACCTCGTAGATGACGTCGTTGGGCACTTTTTCGTTCGCCACGGCGAAGATGGTGTAGGCGACCGTCTTGAACTTCTTGCCCTTCATCCCCTGGTAGGGGCTGGCGTCCTTGTTATCCTTGTAATAGCCCGAGCTCAGGGCTACGAACTTGTCGCGCACCTTGTCGGGGATGCTCAGGATGCGGAGCGGACCGCTGCGCGAGGCGCGCAGAATCGAGGGCGAGGGCACCGGGTTCGGGATGCTGAAAGCGTCGATCTTGCTGTCGATCATGTTGTTGGCGGCAGCGGCCCAGCCCAGGTAGTCTTTGCGGATTTTGTCGGTAATCCCGATGCTGTCGGTGATGAACTTCGTCATGAAGAGCGTGGAGCTTCCCCTCGGACCCACGTTCACCCGCTTGCCGGCGAGATCGTGGTAGGTCTTGATGCCGGTCCTGTGGAACGTCGCCATCTGGAACCAGGAAGTAGACACCGGGCCGATCCCCCGGATGGTCATCATGGCCTTGCCCTTGTGGAAGGGTTTTTGCTTGCGCTGGATGAAGTCGACGAAAATACCGTTCGTCATCCCGATCTCGGAGCGGCCGCTGGCGACGAGGCGGGTGTTGGCGACGAAGCCCTTGGACTCGCGGTTGGTGACGTTGACGGTCTTGCTCGTCTTGTTCACCGCCTCGGCGAGGCCCGCCGCCATGCGGAACGCGCCCGCGCCCTTGCCCGCGCCGACGATGGTGATGTTGGTGGTGGCGGCGCTCGCCAGAGAGGCGGCGAAGCCGGCTACAGCGAAAACGGCAGTTGCTGCGATCAATCTTTTGTGGGTACGCATAGACTCACCTCCGTTGGTATCGCAGAGAAATGGGTTTTACTCGTTGGAATGATTCTATCTCATCAACATACTTTCGCAAGCGGTGTTTAGTCAGTTTGGCGATATTATCAGAAATGAGAAAACACAGTCATCCTGAATCCCGTCTCTTCCGCCGGCGGCAATCGACCGGGTCACGGCGGCGCCTGTTCGATGAATGATAAGGCGTCCGGGGATAAGGATAAACATCTTCGCCGTTCGCTTGGTGGCGTGAGCGAGCTCATGGTAGATTCGCGGAACGACCGGAGATGTATGGCGGATCACCGCAACGTGTAAATCAAGCGGGTCTTTTGCCCGATTTGGTATTCGCACACGGTATTTCGATGGGGAGGGAAGGGGAGATGGCGATTTCGGGCCGGGGTGTTCGCAAGGACGCCATAGCTGTTCTCGTCCTGGGTATGTTGGCCATGTGGCTCTACGGGTCAGAGTCGTCGGCCCAGACGATTCAAAAGCCGGAATGGGGCAAGCGCGCAGCGCTCATCGAGCCTAATTCTGAAATGGCGGTCGCTTATCTGGACGGAAAAATCTACGTTGTCGGGGGATACCCCTCGACGCGGGTCAGTGTGGATACCATCCAGGTATATGACACGAAGTCAGACACATGGAGCCTGACGACCCCCTATCCGACCACGATCAACCATTCCTCGGCAGTCGCTCTCGACGGGATTCTCTATGTGATCGGCGGCCAGACGAATGCCGGCGGCCGGAGGACGAAATCCCTGTATACATCGGCCGTCTACGCCTTCGATCCCAGGACGAAGAAGTGGACGCCGCGCGCGCCAATGCCGACGGCGCGCAGCGCAATGGCGCACGGCGTTATCGGCGGTAAGATTTACGTCGCCGGCGGCCGTCCGCCACGCGGGCACGATTTCGCCGTCTACGACCCGAAGGCAGACAAATGGACGGTACTGCCCGACTTGCCGACGCCCCGAAATCACATGGCGGCGGCGGCGATTGACGGCAAACTCTATGTTGCCGGAGGGCGCTTCGGCGGCGGCTTTCGGAGCAAGATAACGGCGGTGCTCGAGGTGTACGATCCGGTAAGCAACAAGTGGAGCGCCAAGCGGCCGATGTCCTATGAGCGAAGCGGAAACAACGGTATTGCCGTGAACGGCTGTTTCCATACCTTCGGCGGCGAACATCCGACGGCGAGTCCGACCGGCGTGTTCCCCCACCACGAGGTCTATAATCCAAAAACCGACCGCTGGACGCGTTTACCCGATATGCCCTTTCCCGTGCATGGCGTCACAGGGCTGGTTTACCTGAACGGCTGGATCCACCTCCCCGGCGGCGGCACCCGGATGGGCGGCAGCAGCGGCAGCACGCTTCACCAGGTGGTTCGCCCCACGATGAAATGCGGCTGAGACGATTTGACTCGGCGCCCTGCCTTGCCCGCTGATTCCCTGTGAGCGCCGGAAGCCAGTGGGGAAGCGGGGTGTGCGCTCGATACCCAGTGAGAGGTGATGTCGCGTTTTTCCCCTGCAAATCTTGACGTCAAAAGCCCTGAATGCTAGCTAGTGCGCATCTTGCAGGTTTTCTCGCGAAAACGCGCCGAACGAATTCTGAGTGGAGACCCTCTTGTCACGCCTTCTGGAAAACGACTCCCTGACGCTGCTGGGCGAAGGCGGACTCCCCGTTCCGCGTTTCGAGGTCTGCACGGAAGCAGAAGAAGCCGCCCGCGCCACCGAGAGCCTGGGCGGGCGCGCCGTCATCAAGGCACTCGTGCCGGTAGGCAAGCGCGGCAAGGCGGGCGCGGTCAAATTCGCCGGCTCGGCGGGTGAGGCCCGTGCGCACGCTACGGCCATACTCGGCATGGAGGTGCGGCGCTTTCCCGTCGACAAACTCATCGTGATGGAGGCGCTCGACATAAAACGCGAGATATTCTGCTCCATCTCCTTCGATGCCCCGAGAAAATGCCCGCTCATCCTCTTCAGCGCCGAGGGAGGCGTGGACGTGGAGGAGTTGGCCGAACATCATCCCGACAAGCTTATTGAGTGGCCCGTGAACATCCTGGAGGGGCTTGCGGTCGAAGGCGCTCTCGAACTGGTGGGGCGCGCGGGTCTCTCGGGCGATCTCTCCGAACAGGTCGCCCGCTCTGTCTGCGCGATGTATAGCGTTTTCTGCGCCCATGACTGCGAGATGATAGAGGTGAACCCCCTGGCGGAACTGGCCGATGGCCGTGTGGTGGCTGCGGCGGGCGTGGTGCAGCTAGACGCGCAGGCGCTCTTCCGCCACCCGGAGCTTGAAGCCAAGCTGGGCGTGGAAGGGGGAAACGGCTGGCGGCCCTTCACGGAGCTCGAGATGCGCATGCGCGATATCGACGCCATCGACCCCCACGTGGGCGCGATTCGCTTCAGCGAAATGGACGGCGACATCGGCTTCATGGTCACCGGTGGTGGCTATGGCCTCTCGAGCCTGGAAGCGCTTCTGGACTCAGGAGGCAAGCCCGCCACCACCTTCGACATTACGCCCGGGCGCTATGAGGAGAAAATGCGCCGGGCGGTGAAGGCCGTGCTCTCGAAGCCCGGCATCAAGGGGCTGCTCCTGGCGGGGAACGTGAGCAATTTTACGAGAGTGGATATTAAAGTCGCGGGCGTGGTTCGCGCCCTCAAGGAAGCGGATCTTGATCTCGAAAAATTCCCGATCATCATCCGCTACGCCGGTCCGGGAGTGGAAGAAGCCAGGAGGCTTATCGCCGAAGTGCCGGGCGTGGAATGGCACGAGGATGAGGCGTCGATAGAAGACCTGGCGCGGCGGATCGTGGCGCGCAGCTACGGGAGCGATGAAAGTTGAGCATTCTGCTGGATTCAATTACCCGCGTGCTTGTGCAGGGAGCCACGGGGGCCGAGGCGCGGCGTCTTTTGCCCACCATGACGGACTACGGCACCCGCGTGGTGGCGGGCGTGTCTCCGGGAAAAGGGGGCGAATCGGTTGGCGGCGTACCCGTCTACGGTGCCGTGGCGGACGCCTTGAGGGAGCACGAGGTGGACCTTTCCGTGCTCTTCGTGCCCGCACGGTTCGTGCGCGAGGCGGCCCTGGAAGCCATCGAGGCGGGCGTTCCCACCGTGCACATTCTCGCGGAGGGGGTGCCGCACCACGACGCCTGCGCGCTGCTCACGCGAGCGGCGGAGCGGGGAACCTTCGTGATCGGCCCCAACAGCCAGGGGATGGTGAGTCCGGGGAAGGCGAAGCTGGGTGGAACGGGCGGCGAGGTGCCCGACCTCATGTTCCGCCCCGGCCCTGTGGGCGTGGTGAGCAGAAGCGGCGGGATGGGGGCGGAGATATGCCTTTTCCTCACGCAAGCGGGCATCGGCCAGAGCACCTACGTGGCCCTGGGCGGCGATTTGCTCATCGGCTCCGCCTTCGTCGAGATGCTTGCCCTGTTCGAAAAAGACCCAGAAACCCGCGTCGTCGTCATGTTTGGCGAACCCGGTACGGACCGGGAAGAGGAGGCGGCGCGCTTCATCGCCTCGGGAGGATTCACGAAACCCGCCGTGGCGATGATCCCCGGCGAGTTCTGGGAAACCTCACCCACGCCCGCGAGTGTGAGCCACACCGGCGCACTCATCGAGCGCGGCCGCGGCGCGCCCTCGGGCAAGAAAAGGCTACTAAAAGAAGCGGGCGTCCTCGTGGCCGAGCGATTCTCCCAGGTCGTGCCACTCGTGAAACAAGCCCTCGAAAGCGCCTAGAAAAACTAATCACGCCGCAACAGATACGAACCATTATGAGAGAAGTGCTGGAGGAGCAGCGCACCCGATAAGTCCGGACGAGTTTTCAGTAACTGCACCAAGCGAATCGCCCCTGCTAAAAACGGGGGCGATTATTTTAAGGAATGGGAAAACGGGAGAAGACGATCCTTCGTATATTCTTCATTTAGCGTGTCGCAAAGCTCACTTGCTTTTTATCCGCCTGCTCAAACCAGAATCCACAGGGGCGGCGAGAGAGCAGGCCTTATCAAACCATCGTCGCGCCGCCGTTCACGTCGAGCGTGACGCCGGTGATGTAGCCTGCCTCCTTGCTGCAGAGAAAAACGACGGCCTCGGCTATCTCGCGGGATTCCGAGAGTCTGCCCACGGGCGATGATTTTTCGATGTGGGCGATGCGCTCGGGCGTTCTGATTTTGAGCCCTCTCGGCGTCTGCACGTTGGCAGGCGCCACGGCGTTCACGGTGACGCCGTGCGGCCCCAGTTCGCGCGCTGCCTGCCGGGTAAGGCCGAGCACGCCCGCCTTGGCGGCGGTGTAATGCGGGGGATTGGGGTTCACGCCGCTGCGCGCCGCCATGCTCGAGAGCGTCACGAAGCGACCGTAGTTCGCCGCCACCATGAGGGGAGCCGCGGCTTTCAAGAGATAGAACATGGATTTCAGGTTCGAGTTCACCACGCCGTCCCAGGCCTCTACGGGACATTCGAGCAGGCTCACGTATTGCGGAAAGCCGCCCGCGCTGTGCACGAGAACATCGATACCGCCTGCCCGGTTGTGAGCCTCGTTGACTGCGGTTTCGGTCGCCTCCCAGTCGGTGAGGTCGACGACGGCGCAGTGGGCCGCGCCTCCGCTTTCGTTGATGGATTTCGTGACGGCTTCGGCGCCTTCAGCGTCGAAATCTATGACGGTGACCGCAGCCCCTCTCTGGGCGAGGATTCTCGCCGTGGATTCACCGATTCCCGTCGCCGCGCCCGTGACGAAGGCGCTTTGCCCCTCGAAGCCGCTCATATCACTTTCCTTTTCATGAAAAAACGGCGCGCGGCGACCCGGAAGCCGCCGCGCGCCTTGTGGTCGCCTAGCCTTCCTGCATCTTCAGGATACGGTTGATCAACTCCATGCCGCCCACCTTGTCGGAGAACATCTTGTGGACTGGCCTTACGGCCGCGCGGAAGGGCTTGAGATCGGGCGTTGCAATCGTGAGCCCCTTATCGGCAAAGCCTTTCATGATGTCTTTTTCGTTTTCTTCCGCATAGGCGTTCGCCCAGGCGATGGTGTCGCGCGCCGCCATCAGAACGGCCTTCTGCATGTCCTTGGGCAGCTTGTTGTAAGTCTTGTCGTTCATGATGAGCGCGCCCGCCACGAGTTGGTGCCGGGTGATGGAGAGGAATTTCTGCACCTCGTAGAGCTTCATGGCCCACGCCCAGCTCGAGCCGCCATCGTGGCCGTCCACCGTCTTGGTGCTGAGCGCGCTGAACAGCTCCGTCGGCGCCATGCCGATGGTGCTGCCGCCAAGCGCTTTATACGTCTGCACCATGATGGGGTTTTTCGCGATCCGCATGCGAAGGTCGCCCAGGTCGGCGGGCTTCATGATGGGGTGTTTGCTGTTCATCATGTTCCGGAAACCTGTGGCGACGAAGCCCAGCACGCGGATGCCCGATTTCTTGCGGAAATTCTCGGCGATGGTCTGGCCGATGTCGCTGTTGAAGACTTTCGCCGCGCCCTTGAAGCTGCCGAACATGAAGGGCAGGGTGAAGATGTCGAGCCGCCTGTCGAAGGCCGTGATGTTGTTGGACGCCACGAGCTGCATCTGCACCGAGCCGAGTTGCACCTTCTTTGCGGCCACGCGGTCCTTGCCGAGCTGGGAGGAGGGGAATATCTGGATGTCTATCTTCCCCTGGGAGTAGACCTGCAGGTTTTTCTGCATGGTCAGGGCGGCTGCCTGATAGAGAAGCTGCGGCTTGGGCGGGTTGTTGTGGGCGAACTTCATCACGTACTTGGCGGCCTCGGCCCGGGGGGCGGCGAAGCCGACGAGTCCCGCGATGAGGATGACGCCCACCATCACCGTGAAACCTTTTTTCAGATGTCGCATGTCTTGCCTCCTTTGGGTTAGCTCCTCATCTGCCGAGCATGAGATTCGGGAGGATGAGGGAGATGATGGGGAAATACGAGAGAATGATGATGCACAGGAACATCGTCGCGATGAATGGCAGGACCGCCTTGGCAATGGCGCCCAGCGTCGTATCCGCGATGCCCATCGCCACGAACAGGCTCGTGCCCAGCGGCGGCGTGAGGTAGCCGATTTCGCAGTTCACCACGAAAACGATGCCGAAGTGGATGGGGTCGATCCCCGCCGCCAGGATGACGGGCAGGAACATCGGCGTGAGAATGATGACCTGCGCCATGGTGTTCAGCCACATTCCCACGAAGGTGAGGAACAGGCTGATGAGCATGAGGATCATGAACGGCGAAGTCGTCACGCGCTGGATGAAGGCGGTTACCAACTGAGGGATCTGGTGGATGGTGATGAGTTCGCCGAACGCGAGCGACGCCCCCCATATGATGGCGATGGTTCCGGTGACGAGGGCCGCAATTTCCAGGCACTCGCGCGTCCTGGCCCAGTTAAGCTCACGATAGACGAACATGCCGATTGCCCAGCCGTAGAGCACGGCGATAACGGCGCTCTCCGTCGGCGTGACGAAACCGCCGTAGATACCGCCGATGATGACGCCGGGAGCCAGGAGCGCCCAGCGCGAGTCCCAGATGGTTTGCAGCGTGCGCGCGACGGAAAAGGGTTCCGCATCCGATTCCACCGTCATGAAGCGCGCCATTATCGTGGCGCAGCACATCAGCATGCAGCCGAGCAGGATGCCGGGCAGAAAGCCCGCGATGAACAGCCGCGTGACGGACTGATCGGCGCTGACACCGTAGACGATGAGGGTAATGCTCGGCGGGATGAGGATGCCGAGCGTCCCACCGCAGGCGGAGACCGCGCCCGAGTAGTTCCTGTCGTACTGGCGCCTGAGCATGGTGGGGATCATGAGTCCGCCGACGGCGGCCGTCGTGGCGGGACCTGAGCCTGAAATCGCCGAGAAAAGCATGCACGCGAGTATGGTGACGTGGGCGAGGCCGCCCTGCACGTTGCCCACGAAGCAATCCGCCACCGAGATGAGGCGTCTGCTGATGCCGCCTTTTTCCATGAGCGCGCCCGCGAGCAGGAACATGGGCACGGCGATGAAAGGGAACTTGTCCAGCCCGTCGTAGTAGGAGAGCGCAAGGCTCTCGAAGTGTTCGCCGGTGGCGTAGTAGACGAGGATGGAGGCCAGACCCAGTGAGACGCCCACAGGCACGCGTATGAAGAGGAAAACAGCCAGGGAGCCGAGTAGCAGGAGGGGCATGTTCATCGCTCTTCCTCCTGTTTTTCGACCTCGTAGACCACCTCGGGACCGCCCTGGACGTAGACGCGGTACATATATTGAGCGAGGCGTATGGTCATCAGCCCGAAACCGATGGGGATGATCGCGTGCACGGCGGCTTCTGGTATCTGGAGAATGTCGGTCTCCGACCAGACATCGATTTCGCTTTTCACGAAAAGGTAGCCGTAATACGTCATCAGGACGTTGAAGAGCATCCACAGGCAGTCGGAGAGAAAGACTATCGGACGCGCCCAGGATTCGGGTGTAATCATCGCGATGGCGTTCACGCGGATGTGGCGGCCCTGGAGGATGATCCAGCTGATCGTCAGGTAGATGAACCAGATGAAGACGATGCGAGAGAACTCCTCGATCCAGCTGATCGAGGTGAAGAAGATGTAGCGCGCGATTACCTGGGCGGTGAGCATGAGGGTGAGCGAGAGCAGGAGAATCCAGGAGAGATTTCGTTCGATGTTTCGCACGTTTCGCTTCCCATCTTGCGCGGGGAACCGGGCCACAGGCCCGCCATATCTGGTGGATGGAGGCAGTCTAGTTTGTTTTGGCGCGGATGGTCAATGCGATCGGGGGTTGCGGGATGGGGGAGGGATTGAGCCGAAAATACACCGTATTCCTCGTGGTAGGTGCTTAGAAAACCCCCTCCCGCGTTTCGGCGAGCACCAGATCCACCACCCGGCGCAGGGCTTCTTCTTCCGTGTCGCCCTCCAGGCGGCGGAGGCGGTAGAGGTCGGCCTGGCGGTCCGCACCGCTGCCCTCGCGGATGATGGTGAGGGTGTGGCGAAGTTCCGCCTCGCACCCCAGCGCGCGGGCGTCGGGCGTGAGTTTCTCGACGAGTTCGCCCACGAAGTCGTCGATGTCCACCCTTGCGCTCTCGTTGGTCGTGTCGCCGAAGAAGGAAAGCGTGCCGTAACGATGGGCCACCCAGCGGTTCTCCGCGATGATTTCGGTGAGCGGCTCTGGCGGCAGCTCGCCCGCCTCGTCCTGACGCATGAGCCACCTGAGCAGACAGACGTAGAGCGCCGCGATGGCGACGGCGTCCTCCATTCTGGGGCAGATGTCGCAAATACGAAGCTCAAGCGTCGGGAAGGCGTGGGCGGGGCGGACGTCCCACCAGATTTCGCTGCCGGTTTCGATGAACTTCATTCGCTGGTATTCGGAGATGATTTTTTCGAACTCCGCCCGGGTGCGCAGGGGAGGGGGCAGGTTGGTGCGCGGCAGGTTGCCGAAGAGGTTCAGACGGTAGGACTTGTAGCCCGTGTCGCTGCCTCCGATGAAGGGCGAAGAGGTGGAGAGCGCGTGGATGGCGGGCAGGTAGCGGCGGATGGCAGTCATGACCCGGATGCGGGATTCGGGGTCGCCGAAACCCGCGTGGATGTGCATTCCGCCGATGACCATGCGGCGAATGGTTTCCTGGAACGTCATCAGAAAGCGCGCGTAGCGCTCCTTGGCCGTGACCTTGAGCTCCCGCCACTGTGCGAAGGGATGGGTGGAGGAGCCCAGCACCGCCGCGCCGTGGGCTTCGGCCGCCTCGATGACGACCCGCCGGGTCTCGCGCAGCGCCTCTCTCGCCTCGGCCACCGTAGCGCACACCCGTGTGTTGGTCTCGACCTGGGAGCGAATCACCTCGCGTGTGACCTTGTGTGGCCCGGCCCCGGCCTCGCTGGCTTCGAAGATCGCCGGGTCGGGGTCGGCGATGAGATCGCGCGAATCGGGGTCGACGAGAAAGAACTCCTCCTCCACCCCGATGGTTATCTCCAGGTTTTCTCGATTCTCGGCGTTGCTCAAGTCGCGCTCCCTGTGGACGGCGGAGGCCGCACCCTCTTCGTACGCTTCACGTTCGCAAAGAGTGGCTGTGCGTCGAACCCCCTCTAAATCAGGTGCGTCGACTCTAACATTTCATTACGGGTGAATCCAAGTATTTAAGTAGATATGTCGTCTATCTAGGGTTGGTGAACCGCTCGCTCCCGCGTGCCGCCCAGGCTCGTGAGGGCGAAGGGCAGCGTGAGCAGCATGGCGACGACGCCCATTCCGACCAGGCCGAAAACGTCCACGCAAAGGCCGATGAGGGGAGCGAGCACCATGGCGAGGACAGATTTGCTCTGTGCTTCGACGGATAGAATTGTCGCGCCCGCCTCGGGCGTGCTGTGGGCGTCGATGCGGCTGATGAGCACGGGACGCCAGAAGTTCTGCAGCACGGCCAGGGCGACGAAGCCCGCGATGACCACCGACTCCCAGCCCGTCCATAGCCCCCAGGCGAGGGCCGCGTAGATGAGGGCGGTGGCGCCCCAGAGCGATTTCGCGGCCGCTTCCTCCGAACCCGTAGATGCGACGAGGCGGTGTCCCCCGCGCGAGGCGAAGCTCGAGAGCAGGTGCAAGACGAAATAGACCGCCCCGACCAGGATGGCCACGCGCTGCTGCTGCTGCCAGGTGGCGAGCAGGGCGAGCCCTAAGGCGGCTTGCTTGATGACGGGCTGAATGTAGTCTTTCGCGACCTTGTAGGTGCCCTCGTAGCTCATGGATTCCACCAGGATGCCGCGCAGCGGCCTGTCGGTGAACGCCATGCGCATGGAGTCTTTTAAATGGCCCCATACGCCGGGTATTTTCGCATCCGCCGCGCGCGCGCCTTCGAGCTCTTTGGGATAACCCATGAAGTTCACGATGTTCAGCGCGTAGGGGATGACGGCGAGCAGGAAGATATCGCTGTAGCGCGCGCCGGTGAATATGAACGCGCTCGCGACCACGACCGAGACGGCCGAGCCTATCTTCGACCACGAGCGCGTGAAGCCGTATACGCGGGTGCGCTCTTTCTCGCGGCCCTGAATGCGGAGCCATTCGAATATCATCGCCTTGTGCGTGCCGGTGCGGAACGAATCACCGAGAGCGAAGGCGAACATGGCGAGGAAGAGCGCTGCGAAAGAGGCCGAATAGCCGAAGACCAGGAACGAGGCGATATAGGCGAGGAAGGAGAAAATCATCGAGCGCCTTCTGCCGTAGAGGTCGGCCACGGCGCCGCTCGGGATTTCAAAGATGTTGATGCACACCTCGCGGAAGCCGATGAGGACCCCGATCTGGAAGAAGGAGAGGTCTTTTTCCAAAAAGGCGAGGATGAGGAAGGGCTCGAAATAGGTCTGGTTCTTGAGGAAGCCGTATAGCGAGAATCGAAACATCATCATCGGCCGACCCTCCTCTCCTAAACTTCTGCTCCGCGCCCCAATCTCGCAAGGGGGTGGATAAAGAGGCGGCCCGCGCACGCGCGCATCTTCTCCCCCACGGCGCGCATGAACCATTTTAGCGTAAATTTCATGGTTTGCGGGATGTTTTTCGCGGCTGCGCAGGGAGAAATAAAGGCCGATACACGGGTTCTTCCCTGCAAACCCATCCGCTTTCCGTAGGGACAGGTCGCGACCTGCCCCTGCAGGTTCGTTTCGATACATGGGATTTGCGTAGCCGGGTAGGCCCCCGTGCCTGTCCTTAGGAGCCCGATACCGCAGATTGCCGTGACCAAAAACGAATATTGGGCGGGCACGGGGGTCCGTCCCCGGCGGCGACCGAGCGGTTTCCGGCTGATTGCGTTCCGCCTGATTCAGCCCTCATCCAGCGCGAGACGGGGGACCGGCTTCTCGTCAATGGCCAGATGGAGGATGGCCGCGAACAACGCCAAGAACACGGCGGCCCACCACATCAGGTCGTACGAGCCGGTGCGATCGTAGATCACCCCACCCATCCATACGCCGACGAAGCTTCCGATCTGATGGCCCAGCAACACGATGCCGGAGAGGGTCGCCATGTATTTCAACCCGAAGAGCTGCGCGACGATGCCGGTGGTCAGCGGGACCGTCGAAAGCCACAGCACCCCCATCGATGCGGCGAACAGGTAGATCGTCAGGTCACTCGCCGGGGCCATCAGGAGCGCGACGATGACCAGCCCCCGGCCCAGGTAGATGACGGAAAGACTCATCTTCTTGCTGAACCGTTGGCCGATGGCGCCCGACATGAACGCGCCGAAGATGTTGAGCAGCCCGACGATCGAGATCGCATAGGCGCCTACATGCGGCGAGAGGCCGAGATCGGTGACGTAGGCGGGGAAGTGCACGACGATGAAAGCGACGTGAAACCCACACACGAAGAACCCGGTGGTGAGGAGCACGTAGCCGCGATGGCTCAACGCCTCGCCGAGAGCTTCCCGTAGTGTCTGGCCCGACTCCGGCTCGCCGACCGCCTTGCCCGCCCCCCGCAGGGTGAACGCGAGCGGAATCATGACCAGCGTGATGAGAGCGATCAGCAAGAGCGAGTCGTACCAGCCGTAGCTCGATATCAGGGCCTGGCTGAGAGGTGAGAAGATCACCTGGCCGAGCGAGCCGGCCGCGGTACCGAATCCGAGTGCAAGCGAGCGGCGTTCCGGCCCCACGACCCGCGCGATGGCGGCGAGCACGAGCGAGAACGAGGTGAACGCGACCCCGAGGCCGACGAGGAGGCCGCCGCTCAACAGGAGTGCGATTCCGCTGTCCGCCACCGCCATGGCTGCAACGCCAATGGCGAAGACGACTGCGCCAAAGGCGATCACCAGCGCGGCTCCGTACCGGTCCGCGATGGCCCCGGCGACCGGGACGCCGATTCCCCACAATAGATTCTGGACCGCCATCGCGAATGCGAAGGTCTGGCGCGACCACCCGTTCGAAACCGTCATCGGTTCGAGATAAAGCCCGAAGCTCCCCCGGATCCCGAATCCGATGAGCGAGATCAGACAACCGGCCACGACCACCGCGAGCACGGCGCTACGGCCGGGATGGATATCGGTGGAGACAACGCGGCTCATGGGGATTCGGTCTCCATCTCAAGCAATGGTCGAGGCGCGGCGGTCGAACTGTCTCGGCGGCGCATGCACAATGCGCGCAATGTAGCACGCCTGGGGTAGATATCGAATACAGACCCGGATCGTCCGTCTTGGAAAGCGGCACCGCCCGCGCCCCGTCTTTCTAGCGGATGCGCCAGCCGATGAGGGCAGCACCTATCACCATGCACGCTGTGCCGACGAGAATGGCGGGCGTAATCCGCTCCACGCGCCTGAGAAGGAAAAAGCTCATGGCGAGACTGAAGATGGGGGCCGTGGAAGTGAGGGGAGCCACTATCGAGAGGTCGCCGATGCTGATGGCTGTGAAGTGCAGGAAAAACCCGAGCGCGTTCAGCAATCCGCACAGCCCGAAGATGTACCAGGCCTTGGGGCGGTCGAACTGGTCGGGTTTTTGATCTTTCGGGAAAAGCGGGATGAAGGTGAGCAGGAAGAGGAACCCCGCCAGCGTCGTGAGGGTGGCGCCCATGACGGGGGCCTCGACATGGGCGAAGGCGAGTTTTCGGAAAAGAAACGAGAACGCAGCGGTGACGGCGCTGAAGAACGCGAGGATGAGGTGTTTTCTCTGCCATGAGGTGTCATCGGATTTTTTATAACTGAGCGCAACACTGCCCAGGACGATGGATAGCGTGCCCGCCAGGATGAGCGCGCCCGGCCGCTCGCCCAGGAAGGCGATGGCGAGCGAGGTGGAGAACAATGGCGTCAGCGAGACGAACGGCATCGCGCGCGCGACGCCCAGGTAGGAGATGCTGAGATACAGGAACACGCGCGACATGGCCGGCCCGGTGAGTCCCGCCAGCGAGAAGTAGAAAAACGCATGGAGGTTCCACCACTCGGGTTCCCAGTAATACCAGGTGACGGCGAGCATCACGGGGAGCGATGTGAACAGGCCGATGAAGACGCCCGTGAGCGCGTTTGCATGCTCACCGCCCTTCCTGATGCACACGCTGAAGGTGGCGAAGACCACGGCGGTGGACATGGCGTAGGAGGCGGCGATGAGCTGGGGGTTCATCCGGTTCTCGGGGTTTAAGGCGTTCTCGGGATATTGCGCGTCGTAAATACGGCGAGCTTCAATCTACAGGTTGGGCTCCCGCTTGGGAAGGGGTAGGTGTGATTGACTGCGGGTGAGTGTGGCGTTTGCCCGTCATACCGTGGATTTGATGCCGCGTATTGCGCTTGCTAGAATTTCATCCTCGATAACACTCGCGCGCGGAAGTCGTCCCGTCCGGAATGCCTTCACATCGGAGATCATCCATGAAGCCCAAGACATTGATTATCGTCGTTCTTGCACTCTTCCTCGGCCTGAGCGCCCTCGTCTCCCTGCCCGGAAGGGCGGAAGCCACCTGCAGGGTCCGGATCGGCGACCTGAACTGGGACAGCGCCAATTTTCACGGCCAGGTGGCCGCCTTCATCCTCGAGCACGGCTACGGCTGCCGGGTGCGGCTCATCTACGGCGGCACGCTGCCGACCATGGCGGCCCACTACGAGGGGAAAAACGACCTGATCATGGAGCTTTGGTACGACAGCACGAAGGATCAGTACGACCTCGCGGAGAAGAAGGGCAAGGTCAAGAAGCTGAGCGTGAACACGCCCGACAGCATACAGGGCTGGTTCATCCCGCGCTTCGTCCAGACGGCGAACCCGGGCCTCAAGACGGTCTACGACCTCGCGAAGTACAAGCATCTCTTCAAGGACCCCGAAGAACCCTCCAAAGGCCGGTTCGTGAACTGCATCCCCGGCTGGGCGTGTGAGGTCATCAACACGGTGAAGCTGCGCGCCTACGGGCTGGAGAAACATTTCACCAACTTCCGGCCCGGTTCGGGCGGCGCGCTCGCGGCGGCCATCAAGGGGGCCTATCTCAAGAAAAAGCCGGTCGTGGCCTATTACTGGGCGCCGACGCCGCTCCTGGGGCAGCTCGACCTCGTCCAGCTCGAAGAACCTGCATGGAACGAGGCCGACTGGGACGCGATGATGAAGCACGTGAGCGCGCTCAAGAAGGGCGGGGAGGAGGCCATGGGGAACCCCAGGAAGGCCGTCGCCTACCGGACGATGGAGCTACCCAAAACGGTCACCACGAAGTTCGCGGCCAAGCATCCGGAGATCGTCGCTTTCCTCGAGAAATACTCGCTTCCCTCCAAAGTCGTCTCGGAGGTGCTCTCCTATCTCGAGAAAGATGCCGGCGGCGACGCGAAGGTCACCGCAATCCACTTCCTGAAGACCAATAAGGTCTGGAAGAAGTGGGTGCCGGCCGATGTTGCGAAAAAAGTCGAGTCTGCGATCGAATCGTCTTGAGTCTTTGCGGCGGGGCTGTCAAATTCGTTATCCTGCATTGGCTTCTCTCCTCATCTCTGCCCGCCGTATTCGCCAGAGGTCATCAAACCCATGATGATGAGATTAGAGCGCACCTTTTTTCGCGCTTTCCCCCAAAAATACAGAAACAGGCATTGGGAGAGAAATTTGCCGATTCGACGGTTTCAACCATCGAAAGCCAGAGGAAAAGTAATTTTTTGCGCTTTGGGCGCTGATGGGTTGAATACCCGCGGAAAGGTGCAGGCAAATCTTTTTTTTCCGCCGTTTTGCCGAATATTGGGACAATGCGGCATTGCGACGTCGTGCGTAACCGACTGCAAGGGTTTGAAGAGAGAACTCGATAATTCCGAAGGCGTACCGGTTGTCCTGATTCATCTCGTGAATGAAATTTATGACGATCTCGATAAATTCGATATTCCAGAAGATTTATCGAAGAAAGCAAACGCGATTTTCAATTCTCATCGTACCGCCAATATTATTAAAGACAAGCAAAAGGCGAACGAAACATTGTCCCGGCAAGGGATAAGGATGCCGAGCCTGGACATAGATGAGGGGAAGAAGATATTCAGCAACGCAAGAGTCGGTTCCGGAGAGGATGTCTTTGTCCTCGAAAATGCAGAGGAAATAGATGACAACCGCTACAATGCGGAGTTTATCGACACCAGGATACCGTTTGAAAACGGCGACTATTTTACGTGCGTCAGGCTGGTTTGTATCGGCACACGCACGTTGCAGATATATATTCGCGCCCGAAACGTCGATGAGAACAACCCGTCGGTGCACAGCAGGGATACTCCGAAAAATCCCGAACTTCTGGAGCATCTGTATGGAAAACTGGTTGCGCCGCGTCTGGAAGAACTTCACGCGCTGGGGAAACGCATCGGATGCGCCCTGGGCCCGGGATTCTACGCGCACGACGTTTTGGTGGACAACAATTCTGGTCATCTGTTCATGTGCGAGACCGGATTCAAGTTTTACGATCATACTTACTGCAACTGGATGATGAATCTAATCAACGACAGGAACTTTCAACACATGTTGTTCGACCAGGATACTTATGCCGGCTACGCGGGCTCCGTATTCGTGGCTTACTGTGCGGAAATGGGATACTTGTAGCATTATCAATTCGCCAATCGAACAGCCTCGCTTCCAGCTTTAGCGCCTCGAGGGGGCGGTCAGCCAGCAAGGTTTGATTGCGACCCGTTCATCGCCAGCAAGAGATTTGCCCGGGCAGGGTGGGGCAATCACAGGCAGGCGGAATAACATGTCTTATACTTGGCACCTCTCCCGCCCGTTCGGCACGATCTTCCCCTTATCGAAGATGCACAGCCTCTCCCTCATCGGTCGGGAAACTGCGTTCGCTCCTTTCTCGGGGTTATCCAACAACCCCTCCTCGCGCGGATTTGCTCCCACTCTTCGTCTTCCGTTTTTCATGAACTTTCCATAATTTTGTAACGCGCGCGCCATGAGGGGCCGCTATAATCCCTCCCGAACAAGAGGATTGCTTCGACAAAGGCGTGTTTTCGCGCGCCTACCGTTAAACACGAATTTCACAAAGTGGGGGATGAGAGATGTTTGATGACCGAACGCGCGACGCGCAGCTCGCCGCGCACGAGGAGTACTCGCCGGATGAGTTCGACGATATCCATTATCCGCGGCCGCAAGCGACGGATTTCGAAAAACTGGCGGAGAAGATGATCTCCCGGCGCGGCTTCCTGGGCAAGGGGGCCGCCTTCGCCGCGACGGCGTTCGTGATGAGCGCCGGGGGAATCGATCCTCTTTCCGCCTTCGCGAACGCGAACCGCTTCGGCTTCGAGGCCGTGCCCGCCAACACTCTTGATACGATCACCGTGCCCAAGGGCTACAGCTGGCACGTCGTCGCAAGGTGGGGCGACCCCATATGGACGAAGGGGCCTGCGTTCGACCACGCCACGCGCGGCACGGGTGCGAGCCAGGAGCTCGCCTTCGGGGACAACAACGACGGCATGTCGCTCTTTCAGGCGGGCGGCAGGAACGTCCTGGCCGTCAACAACGAGTACGTGAACATCGACATCATCCATGGAGGCAAGGGCGGCGGAAAGCCAGCGACGGCCGACGACGTGCGCAAGAGCAAGGCGGCGCACGGGGTGTCCGTGATGGAGATAGCGCAAAAGGGCGGCAAATGGTCCATCGTCAAGGACTCGACCTACAACCGCAAGATAACGCCCGACACGCCGATGGAGATCACCGGCCCCGCGCGGGGCCACGCGCTCATGAAGACGGCCGCGGACCCCAAGGGTGAGCAAAGTCTCGGCACCTGGAACAACTGCGGAAACGGCGCGACGCCGTGGGGCACGTATCTCACGTGCGAGGAGAATTTTCACGTTTATTTCTCTTCGAGCGACCCCAGTGTGAAGGTTTCGCCCGAGTTCAGGCGCTACGGCGTGGGCGGCAAGGGCCGGGGATACCGCTGGGAGATGACGGATGAGCGCTTCGATATCGCCAAACATCCCAATGAGCCGAACCGCGCGGGCTACATCGTCGAGATCGACCCGCTCGATCCTGAATCCACACCCAAGAAACGAACCGCGCTCGGGCGCTTCAAGCACGAGAATGCCGAGGTCGTCCTCGCCGCGAATGGTCAGGTGGTCGTCTACATGGGTGACGACGAGCGCGGCGAGTTCATCTACAGGTTCGTGAGCGAGGGCCGCTACGCCGAGGGAGGCGACAACTCGAATCTTCTGGAAACGGGCAAGCTCTACGCGGCGAGGTTCGCGGAGGATGGCCGGGGCGAGTGGGCCGAGCTGAATCCCAAAACCACCGGGATGGCCTCGATGGCTGAGATTTGCGTCCACACGCGGGTCGCGGCTTCCGCCGTCAAGGCGACGACGATGGACCGCGCCGAGTGGGTGGCGGCGAACCCCAGGAAGGCGGAGGTCTACTGCTGTCTCACCAACAACAAGAACCGGGGCGTCAAGCCCAACAAGGGCGGCGACCCCACCCCCGTCGGCGGGCCGAACCCCCGCGCGAAGAACAGCTACGGGCAGATTGTCCGCTGGGCGCCGGACGGGGGCGATCACCTCTCGAACGCATTCACGTGGGACCTCTACGTGGTCGCGGGCAACCCCGCCGTCCACAAGGGCGCCAACGCGGGCTCAAAGAACGTGACGCCGGACAACATGTTCAACTCCCCCGACGGCCTCGCCTTCGACAGGAACGGCATGCTGTGGATCCAGACCGACGGCAAGTACACGAACACCAAGGGCTTCGCGGGCCAGGGCAACAACCAGATGCTGGTGGGCGATCCGGTGATGGGCGAAATACGCCGCTTCATGGTGGGACCCAGGCAGTGCGAGGTCACGGGCATCGAGTGGAGCGCGGACGGGCGTACCATGTTCGTGGGGGTCCAGCACCCCGGCGAGAAGGGCGGCGACAGCCACTTCCCGGACGGCGGCGACACTACGCCGCGCTCGGCGGTGGTCGCCATTACCCGCGACGACGGCGGGGTTATCGGCTGAACCTCGCTGCTTTATGCAACACCCAATTGAACGCGCCCATAATAAATGCTTCGCCCCCTTGCGGGCGGGGCGTCCCTCGATACGGCCCTTGTGGGCCTACTCGGGATGAGGGTGTTTTTTGTTTTCCTCACCCTGAGTAGCCGCCGTAGGCGGCATATCGAAGGGCCATCTTGAGCGGGTCGCATATGTGTGTGGCGCTCCCGAGGAGTCAGCCCCGACCGAAGAGGGAGGAGCGCCTCCTTCGACCCCCCCTTATCAAGGGTCAATTCCGACCGAGGAGGGAGGAAACTTTACTCCTTACCCAACTGAACGCGCCCATAATAAATGCTTCGCCCCCTTGCGGGCGGGGCGTCCCTCGATACGGCCCTTGCGGGCCTACTCGGGATGAGGGTGTTTTTTGTTTTCCTCACCCTGAATAGCCGCCATTTCACCCTCACCCTGAGTAGCCGCCGTAGGCGGCGTATCGAAGGGCCATCTTGAGCGGGTCGCATATGTGTGTGGCGCTCCCGAGGAGTCAGCCCCGACCGAAGAGGGAGGAGCACCTGCTTCGACCCCCCCCTTGCCAGGGCTGTTGAAAAACCTCACAAAAGGAGCGCGGTGAATTTCACTCCCCCCTTGAGGGGTCTGTTGAAAAACCCGGTGTTGGAAGCGGGCGTTTTGGCGGCTCACGCGGCGGCGGAGAGGCAGCCCAATCGGCGCGTGAGGGCGCCATGTGTGCGCAGACGGCGTCTCCAGGCGGCACAGACCCTCCAGAGGGCGAATAAACGCGCCGCAAAAGCGGCGGCCAGCCGCTTGAGGTTCACCGCTATCGCCGTCAGGTAGGACTGGATCCTCATGTTCGCAAGGCCCCGGCGCACCGCCCGCCCCAGTCCGTGCCAACTCTTCGCTTCGCCGTGGTAGCCCTCCGAGCGCCAACGGTGGCGGCCATAGAGACGCTTCTCCTCCTCCCCCCAGCGCGCATGCCGCCGACGCGCGCGCAACAGCGCCGGATACGCGTTGGGAATCAACACCGTCCTGCTCGTGCGCGACTTCGACAGACAATCGGGCCTGAGCGCGCAGCCCGCGCAATCCCGCGTCTTCGATACATAGGAGCGCCCCCGCTCCGTCGCCTGCCGGGGGCGCAGCGTCTTGCCTCCCGGACACTTCACCACCTCGTTGCGCGCGTCGTAGTGGAACAACTGCAGCGGAACACGGCTCTGGCTGGGTTCCTTCTTCGCTGGTATCAGCGCTTCCACGCCCCGCCGCTCCAATTCGCCGTAAACCTTCGAGTACGCGTACCCCGAATCCGCCGTCACCATCTCCGGCGTGCGGCCCGACAACTCGCTTACCGCCTCTATATGGGACGCCATCATCTCACGCTCGTTCCGCGTCCCCTCCGTCACCGACACGTCGAGAACAACACCCCGCTCATCGTCCACCGCCGCGTGCTGCTTGTAGCTCGGCTCGAACCCCGCCCGCGCGCTCTTGCGCGCAAGCCGCGCGTCCGGGTCCGTCCGGCTCACCGGACCCCCGCCACCGCGGCCTCCTCCCTTCTTCCCGACCTCATCATCGACGGGATTCTCCTGAATCACCTTCTCCGCGTGGTGCGCCGCCAGGCTCTCCCAGCTCACGTCCGCGCGTATCAACGAGGCGTCCACGTGCACCACTTCCCCCTTCGCCACATTCGCCTCCAGGCAAGCCTGCACCGTGCGACGGAATATCTCCTTGAACCGTGCCTCCCCCCAGCGCTGACGTATCCGCGTCAGGCTCGAATGATGCGGCAACTCCTCGTGCAGCCCGTACCCGATGAACCACCGGATCGCCAGGTGCGCACGCGCCTCGCGAAGCAGGCGACGGTCGTGTACGTAGCCCAGCAACATACCCGCCAGCATCAGGCGCAACGCCACCTCCGGGTCGATCCCCGGTCGACCGTTATCCGCGCAATAGCAATCCGCCACCTCCGCGCGAAGCCAACTCAAATCCAGTACGCGGTCCACGCGCATCAGGACGTGATCCTCGGGGATCAACCGTTCCAGCGAACCGGCCACGAACAAATCCATCTGCTCGCGCCCCTTGCTGCCTATCATCGAGGGAACTCCCATCTCGGGCGAGATAGTGTCCTTACACCCAATCACAATGCCGGGGCTTTTTCAACAGACCCATGAGGGGGAGTCAAAGAGGCCGAGCGGTTTATGCGAAGGCCGATTCGGTGGGGGGTGAATCGCGTTTTATCGCCACTCCGAGTTATACCCCCCACCGAATCGCTTTCGGGCTTACGCCCTCAGCTCTTCGACTCCCCCTCAAGGGGGGAGTGGTTGTTGGGGGTTCTACAAGGGGAGAATGGTTTGGCGCGATCCGTAAGGGCTATTTCAACAGCCCCGTGAGGGTCGGGCATCTTCTCATCGGGAAGCCCGACCCTCACGGGGGAATGGTTTTCCCTCTCGTTGGTTACACCGTACCTTCATTTATCAGGATTTTTTCAATAACCCCCTTGCGGGCGGGGCGTTTTTTTTCGCACACTTGGCCGCGACAGGAAAAGTTCAGTTTTGAGAAAATGAAACACGTAATAAAGGGACGCATACGAAATGGAAAACGGCAAGAAACCCATCGAATACGCCTGGTATCTGCCCTCGAACAAACGGGGGGACGCCACCCGTCTCGGCACGGGGGAGGTGGAGATACCGCCCGAGATCGACTATCTCGTTCACGTCGCGAAGACGGCGGAGGAGAGCGGTCTCACGAACATGCTCATCCCGTGCAACACCTCGTGCTCGGACGGCTGGCTCCTGGCCTCCGCGATCGCCCGTGAAACCAGCAGCATCAAATTCTGTGTCGCCATCCGGCCCGGCCTCACCACGCCGACTTTCGCCGTGCAGCAGGCTAATACGCTCGACTTCATCTCGGGCGGGAGGCTGACGGTGAACGTGGTTCCCGGCGGATCATCCGTGGACGCAAGGCGCTACGGGGACTGGGCGGGTCACGACGGACGCTACGAGCGGGCCGATGAGTTTCTGGACATCGTGCGCGCGTTCTGGGCGGATGAGGACGCCAGGGT
This sequence comes from bacterium, assembly GCA_965213625.1. Lineage (GTDB taxonomy): Bacteria > UBA8248 > UBA8248 > UBA8248 > UBA8248 > Bin107. The sequence goes on along the minus strand of CBDBZU010000004.1, from coordinate 3,120,853 downwards.
CAACTACAAGGGCGTGCACTATCAGGTGGAGGACGGCTTCGTCTTCCCCGGCCCCGCGCGACCGGGAGGGCCGCCCCTTTATTTCGGGGGAAGCTCGCCCGCGGCGAAAAAGGTCATCGCTAAGCACGCCGACGTTTTCCTGAAATGGGGGGAACCTCCCTGGCAGATCGCCGAGGAATACGAGGAAGTCAAAAAAATGGCGCGCGAGGAGCACGGCCGGGATTTAAGATTAGGCGTGCGCTTCCACATCCTCGTGCGCGAGGACGACGCGCAGGCCAAGGAAGAGGCCGAGTCCATCATCGCGGGCACGGCGTCCTACGGAGAGAGTTCATCGGTCACAGGCGAGGTGGGGGGCCAAGTGGAATCCGTTTCCCAGCAGCGCATGAATGCCATGACGGCGGAGGGCAAGCTCTGGCATGGCCCTGCGCTGTTCTCGGGCATCAACCTCGTACGCCAGGGGGCGGGCACCATGCTCGTGGGCAGCCCCGAGGTGGTGGCGGAAGCCATGCGCGAATACATCGACTTAGGAGCCACCACGTTCATCCTCTCCGGCTGGCCGCATGATGATGAGGCGCGTAATTTCGGGAAGTACCTGCTGCCGTTGTTGCCGGATGCGGTGTGAGGGGGTGTCGTTCCCGTGTGTAGGTCGGACATATATGTCCGACGTATACGCGACCCTGCCTTTTCGCCTACCGACGACGGGTCGCATATATGCGACCCCTACAATCGATTCAACCCGGTGAAGAGATGTTTGGTTTTCTGAGTAGGGACAGGTCGCGACCTGTCCCTACGGGATCGGAATCTGTGAGGTGATAGGGGCAACCCCTCCTCGGGGTTGTCCTGCCCCTCGTGGTTGTCCTTTTTCAGGGCGGCCACGATCTGGACAGGCACAGGGGCCTGTCTCTACGGGTTCCGAATGCCAGGTGCCCGTCATTCCGGCGAATGCCGGAATCCAGAGCAGACGAGAGAAGAAAACCACTCCCCCCTTGAGGGGGAGTCGAAGAAGCCGAGCGATTTATGCGAAGGCTGAATCGGTGGGGGGACGATTCTAAAATTAAAGCTCCCCCCACCGACTCGCTTGCGGGCTTCGCCCTTATCTCGTCGACTCCCCCTCAAGGGGGGAGTGAATCTACATTCGTGTCGATTGGCAAAGGTACTCGTGGGGGCTTCGTTGACCGACGCGCGAGGACAGGCACGGAGGCCTGTCCCTACGGTTCCATGACTTTTTCCTCTACCTCTCAATCAAAATATCACCCGAAATCGAGGCCAAATCCTTGCAGCCCGCGAGGACCATGGATTTCTCGAGCTCCGCCTGCAGGAGTTCGAGCATTTCTACCACGCCGGCGGGGCCGCCCGCGAAAAGGCCGAGCACGAGCGCGCGGCCCGAGGTGACGCCCTTGGCCCCCTGGGCGAGTAATTTCAGCACGTCGTCTCCGCGCCTGACGCCGCTTTCGGCCAGCACGAGAACGTCGTCCCCCACCGCGTCCACGATCTCGGGCAGGATTTCCATGGGATGGCCCCAGGAAGGTCCGTGCGCGCCCCCGTGCGTGGTGACGATGATGGCCGCGGCGCCCGCGTCTCGCGCGATGCGCGCGGTATCGGCAGAGCCCACCGCCTTAAACACGAAGGGAAGCCCGGTGGCTTTCACGTAGCCCTCGAGCGCGTCCGCTCTCTGGGGTTCGCATTCGGGGTTATAAAAGCCGGACTCGAAATCCATGCCGACGGCGAAAGCGCCGGTGTCTTCCGCCACTTTCAAGGACGTAAGCGTACGCTGCCTGTCCCGCCAAGGCTTTACGACCCGGATGGAGGAGGGGTAGGCGGCGGCCGCCTCGCGCCAGGTGTCGTCCGTGCAGTCGCCTATCCAGTACTGCGTGCCGAAACGCGCAGCGCCCTCAGCGACTTGTAAAAAACCATCCCCCCAGTGGGCCGCGAGCGTGTTCGCGCTCATCGAGCCTGTCATGATGGGGGTTTTCAGCTTCTTGCCGAGAAAGTCGAATTCGGTGTTTGCGGAATCGGTGAGCATGAGGCGCATTTTAAGGCCGAAGCGCTCGTAACCCATGAGCGCCGTCTCGGTTCCGGGCAGGTCGGGCCCCAGGATGTCGTATGGATTGCCAGCTCCCATTTTTTCCACGTTTACCTGCGCCCGTTCGTAAATCTCCTGAAACGCCGCCTCGGTCATCTGGTCACACTCCTTTTTCGGATAAAATTTTATCACTCGCTGAAATTACTGGTGCTCCCGCGCCTGTCGGCCGCACCTGGGCGTTTGGCGGATTCGCCGCCCTGGGCTATCATTTCCGGCAAATCATGTGAAGCACGATAAACGCATCAGCCAATCCAGACAGCCAGGAGGACTTAATGATGATGATGGTCATTCTACACTATCCCGCCGTCGCGCCCACGCTCGCCGAGGTCCGTGCGGACAAGGAACAGGCCGCCGCTTTTTTCGAGAACGAGGTGCCCGGCCTCATCGACAAGACCTGGGGCATGAACGAGGAGACGGGGCGCATGGCGTCGGTCTACCACTTCGAGGACAAGGCCACCGCCGACGCCTGGTTCAACTCCGAGAAACAGCGCAGCTTCCGCCGAGCGAACAACGCGAGCCTGGAATACTTCGATGTGGCGGCGATTGCGTATACGAAGCCGCTGAGGGAAGAGGCTACTGCGTAGGTATTAATAGGGGCGGGGAAGGTAAGGTAACGAGATTCGTGTAGCCGTTTTGATAAGTTTGAATTTGGTGAAGTAGGGGCGGACCTTCGTGTCCGCCCTGTTTGTTGGGAGGCGTATTAGTTCGATGAATTATCAAGGCTCATACACAAAACTGTTAGGAAACGCCAAGTCTGCGATGATAGCGGCAATCGAAATCTACAACAAACCGACATTTGAATATCGAGACGAATGTGCGGTCATTCTGTTGTTAAACGCTTGGGAACTTGCTTTGAAAGCCTTACTTTCGAAGAATAAAAAATCTATTTACTATCCAAAAGAAAGGTATAAGCCGTATCAGACCCTATCCTGGCGAGATGCGTTGCCAAAGGCTGAATCTCTATTCCCCACTTCAATTGCCCGGTTGCCTGTTCAACGTAATCTTGAAGCACTTGGAAACTATCGAAACAACGTGATTCATTTTTACAATGACAAGAATTTCGGTGTTGTTTTGTATGCACTGGCACAAACATCAATTAAGAACTTCCGGGATTTTCTGCAGGCTTCCTTTGGGGTTAGGTTGGAAGACGATATAAATTGGGAAGTCTTGCCTATCGGAATCAGTCCACCTATTGATCCTGTTTCCTATCTATCTGGTAAATCTAACGTAAAAATGACGACTCCTGTTCGTCAGTTTTTATCTGAATTAGCTAGAACGACGGAAGAACTAAAAGGTGCTGATGAAGATACGGGTCGCCTATTGACTATTTTTAAAGTTAAACTCGAATCAGTAAAGAAAATTGGTGAAGCAGATGTTGTTGTAGGAGTCGAAAAAGGCACAGAATCAGAAGAGCAACTTGCAATTGAACGTAAACAAGATCCCAATAAATCGCATCCTTTAAGGCAAACTGAAATTCTTCAAAAAATACCCACACTTCATGGTGATCAATTTACCAGCCATGTCTTCCAAGCCATCATCTGGAAGTATGATATCAAAAAACAATCGCAATTTTGTTGGCAAGCTTCGGAAGGAGTATTGACACGCTATTCAAATGACATGGTGGTATTTATAAAACGCCTAACCGCAAATCAACTTGAGGAAGCACTTCGTGACTACAAGAACTATCGTAAATCAAGTCGAGTGAAGTCGAAAAAATGAATGTCACGAAGACAACGTACCGATAGTGCAAGTGATTGAATTAAGCAGGATTCCCATAGATCTATTTCGAAGATTGTCGTCATTCCGTTCCTTCCTTAGAACAGCCCACTCCCTTAGGCGCCCGAATTCGTCTGATGTTTGCGCCAAAGGTAGCTGGCGAAGGATGCGCACGCGCCGAGCATGAAGAGCGCCTCATCCATGCCCACATTGGCCCCATCGCCGTTGAGCAGCGCATGGCGAATCCCTTGCTCATCAGAAGCGTATCCATAAAGTTTGATAAAGGCGTCCTTGAGCGCGGGATGAAGCTCTCCATGTTTCTCGATAGACAATAGTGTCGGCCTAAGAGTTTGGGAGGCGTTCGGATCGATTATCCGCGCCACAGATTCGACGGCGTGAATGCTCTCCTTGATACTCTCCGCCCAGTCTCCTTGGTTGATGCAATCTGAAGCCTTTCGCAGATGCGCCTCGCCACCACTCAAACCGGCCCTTCGAAGTGTTTCTAACGATTCGATTAGGGCTTCCCCCTCATTCTTTGTAGCAGTTGGGAAGATGGTTGGTTTGGGTTCGATATTTATGGTGTAGGCCAATCTGGATTGGGTGAAAGCTCGTTTCATGTTAGAAATGAAGTCAGATGGGCATTCCGGTTGGCGCATTACGAAATGAACTAAATCAAATATCTGGTTGAAAGGCTGCATTTTTATATGTTCTATGAGTTTAGAAGCAATTTCGCCTATATACTGGCCTTCCCCACCTCTTGTCCTCTCGTTGAAATGTATCTTGTTGAATCGAGAAGCAACTTTTTCTAGGAGTGCACCCCATTCATGTAATGGGAGACCGAAGTAGTCACCATACACCGCATTCATCATGTCTCGCCAAGGATTAATAAGATAAGGATACCCCATGATGTCGCGATTAACGGATTGGTCAAGGCTTTTATAAAAAACATTCCATATATGTGTTCTCGCCTCCTCGGGCAGTTCTTCCAGCTTCAGTGGTCCAGGAATATCCTCGTACCCATTGGCTTGGGAGAAAGAGAGATTATTCGGGTCGCGGGGCGTTTCGGTTGGGTCTTGACCTCGTGCGTTCATTCTATTGCTATCCTCGTGGGTAACACGGGCGGGCCAGTTCATTATCGCATAAGTTTCGCTTAATGGCGAGATGTGGGAAGTTTTGAATAGGGGAGAATGCAAAGCGGGCGGACACATAGGTCCCCGGATAGGCTCCTGCGCCTGTCCGGCTACAAAACCACAAACCCCTCCTCACCGGGCGAAAATCACGAAAATGCCGTCATTCCGGCGAATGCTGGAGTGACGAGTAAAAGCGGCGGACAGGTCGCGACCTGTCCCTACGGAAGCTCACCTCCTCCTTAGTCAATAGACAATTCCCGCTTCTCACTCACGTTTGACCCGCGGCGACACCCTTCCCTCATCCCGAGTAGGCGCGCTTACGCTCCGTATCGAGGGAGAGCAGGGGCGCATCGGGAGCGCCCTTCGATACGCCGCCTTTGGCAGCTACTCAGGGTGAGGCCAATATGGCGGCATGCAAGACGAGGGTTTGATGCGACCGATGAGGGAGCGTCAATTGCGCCTGCTCCCAGGGCAGGGTTTTTCAACTACCATTCCATCCTATGACTTAATCACTAGCCCACGCCTTTCTCTCGCGTTAGAATCAGCCCGAAGCCGCCGGGAGGGAGAACATGAAAATTTTATGGATGGATGCAATGCTTGCCATCGGGTCGAGGAGGCGTCGGGCGGCTCTGCCGTGGCTCCTCGTTTTGCTGCTCACCGCGCTCTGCGCCGCGCCGGTGTCGGCGGCGGTGCGTCAGACAATGAGCGGCCCTGTATCGGTCGAGAAGGTGGTGGGGGACCTCGATACGCCCTGGGGGCTGGCGTTCCTGCCGGGCGGGGCGTTCCTCGTCACCGAGCGCGAAGGCGCGCTGTTTCACTTCGACCCCAAACGCCGGAGGACGAAGGTTTCGGGCGTCCCGAGAGTCTATGCCTGGGGGCAGGGCGGGCTGATGGACGTCGCCGCCGCGCGGGATTTCCCCGAAACCCGCGAGATTTTTCTCACCTATTCGAAACGTCACGCTCGAGGCGGGGGAGGTACGGCGCTCGCCGTCGCAGCCCTTTCATCTGACAACCGAAAGCTCGAGAAAGTGCGCGTCATTTTCGAGATGGCGTCTCCCTCACGAGGGGGCCGGCATTTCGGCTCGCGGGTCGTGGAGGCGGGGGACGGCACGCTCTTTCTCACGCTGGGCGAGCGGGGAGAGCCCGAAACGTCGCAGGACCTCTCCTTACACCACGGCAAGATAATCCGTATCCGGCGCGACGGGAGCGTACCGCCGGACAATCCCTTCGTGGGACGGGCGGGGGCGCGGCCCGAGATATGGAGCCTGGGCCACAGGAACCCCCAAGGCGCTGCGCTCGACGCGAACGGCGCGCTCTGGGCCGTCGAACACGGCGCGCGGGGCGGGGATGAGATAAACCGGGTGAGGAAGGGTGCCAACTACGGGTGGCCTGTCATCTCCTACGGACGGCACTACTGGGGCGGGAAAATCGGCGTGGGCGTGGCGAAAGAGGGCATGGAGCAGCCTGCTTTCTACTGGGACCCCTCGATTGCGCCCTGCGGTATGGAGATATATTCGGGAAAACTCCGGCCGGCATGGCACGGGCATTTCTTCGTCAGTTCCCTGAAATTCGACCATATCTCGCGCCTGGACCCGGCGGGCGGTTTCCGGGAGGTGGAACGGCTCGCATTCCCCGAGACGGGCCGCGTGCGCGACGTTATCGAGGCGCCCGACGGAACGCTCTGGTTTCTGTCTGAAGAGCGGGGAGCGGTTTACCGGATAAAGCCATTGCGGTAGGTGTCATTTCCGGGCAAGGAGGGGATGCCCAAAATAGTCCAGGTTTCGTGATTTGACGAATGGAACCAACCGAGGAGGTGGGTCCGTAAGGACAGATCGCAGCCCCGGACAGGCACAGGGGCCTGCCCGCTACATTCTTGTTCAACGACCGAGCAGAGGCATTGTCATTCCGGCGGTGGGCAACCACTCGTCGGGGCACTAAACACCCTGATAAGGGCTGTTGAAAAAGCCCTTACGGATCGCGCCAAACCATTCTCCCCTTGCAGAGCCCCCCAACAACCCCTCCTCACTGGCGTTTGACCCCGCATTTCCCCGAAATTCCCGTTATCGCGTCATCTTCCGTATGCGCCAGAATCCCCCAGGAGAAGGGTTTCATAGGGGCGAACCCGGTGGAGGCGCCGACTCTCTCGCAGCCGTTTCATAAGGGCAGAGTCGGCAGACAATCAGGTCTCTCGCAGCCGTTTCATACGGGCAGGGACGGCAGACAATCAGGTCTTTCGCAGCCGTTTTCATGAGGGTGAACGTGGAAAATGATTGCATATCTCGCTGCCGTTTCGTTGAATGGAAGCGGATGGATGAACGCGTAGGGGCGCTTCAAGAAATATGGAGTGGATATATGGATACGCTCATGGAGTTTGATATGGCCGGAGACACCGGAGTGGTGAAACACGCCGCAATCTCGGCGATATCCCTGATATTCGATTTACTGAAGAATACGATAAATATCGATAAATTCATGAAAATGTTTATGGATCGAACTAACCATAAATACTCATTAAATATAATGAAATGCCAGAATATATTAAAGTATCACATTAGATAATTATCGAAATTTATCGAATTTAAAAACTTTTTCGGAACCCCGCATTTCCCCGCATTTGCTACGCGAAGCGCATCGGGTCGTAGGGCGCCGGGTCGAGCGGGGGGGCGTCGCCCAGATAGAGCGCCGTCGCCAGCCTCACGCTCGCGGGTGCAGGCCCGATGCCGGACGGCCCGTGCCCGGTGCAGAAGTAGAGGCCCTCGAGCGCACCCTGGCCGATGAGGGGGAGATAGTCCGACGAGGTGGGCCGGAAGCCGCTCCAGGTCTCCTCGATGGCGCAGGCGGCGATTCCGGGCGCGATGCGGGTCCCCTCGCTCAGCAGCCAGGTGAGGCCGCCCACGGTGAGCCTGGGGTCCTCGCCGGCGAACTCTCTCGTCGCGCCCAGAATAACGCGGCCATCTGCGCGGGGCACGAGGTAGGGGTCGTTCACGGTCAGCACGACGCGCTTCAAGCCCAGCGCGCGGGCGTCCAAGGCGAGCATCTGACCGCGCTGGGGGGTGATGGGCGGCCTCGGGACGGCGCCGGGCACGCTGCGGCTGCCGATGCCCGCGCAGATGAAGACGGCGGGCGCCTCATGGACTCCCGCGTCGGTACGGACCCCGGTGACTCTCTCGTCATCGCTCAGGATTTCCTCCACCGCGCAGCCGGTGATGATTTCCACACCCAGCCGCCTGCAGGCGATCTCGAGCGCGGGCCCCAGCTTTCTGACTTCGAGGTTCCCGCCCGTGACGAGCAGCGCTCCCGACAACTCATCCGATAGGCAGGGCTCTTCGCGCCTCAGCACATCGGGCGGCATCCACTCCGTGTCGCCCCACTCGCGCGCGCGGGCTTTTTCCTGGATGGAATCCGCCTCCTCCTCATCCAGGGCGATGAGCAAAACGCCGTTGAGGCGGTATTCGATGTCCGTTCCGCTTTCCTCGGCGATGGCTTCCGCAAGATGGGCCCAATCCTCATCGGAGGCGGCCCGGAGTCTGAGGCCCGGAAGACCGGCGATATCGGCGGAACCGCTCGTCCCATGGGCGGAGATGATACCTGCGGAAGCCCAGGTAGTGCCCGCTCCGGGCCGGCCTTTTTCGATGATGGTGACGCTCCTGCCCGCTTTGTAGAGTTCCCTCGCCGTCAGGAGACCCATGATGCCGCCACCGATGATAATAACGTCGCGCATGAGATGCCTTTCTGCTCTATCTGTTCAATGGATGGTCCTACCGCCCGGGTTATAACATGGAGGCTCAACCTCCCCGCAAGCAGGAGAAGGGTATAGCGGCAGACAAAAAAACGACGGCCCGTGAGAGCCGCCGTTTTGGGTTCTATCTGAATGAGGGTTATTCTTCGGAGTCACCCCCTTTTGTGACGTTTGCCGCCTGAAGCCCTTTCGGGCCTTGGACAATTTCGAAGTTCACGTTTTGTCCTTCCTCCAGGGTTTTGAATCCCTCTCCCTGGATGGCGGAGAAGTGAACGAAAACGTCGTCACCATCCGTCTGCGAAATGAATCCATAGCCCTTCGCGTCATTGAACCACTTCACTGTTCCTTCTGGCACTTGCTGATCTCCTGCATGTTTGGAAATGGGTAGAGATGAAACAGGTGGGGGCTCTCACTCCAAGTACATTTCCAGAAATTCAAGTTGGCCGCGCCGGCCGCAGCCTTAATAATTGCTTATCAAACAAAGCAACGCCTTGCAACCTGTCAAATTCTTATGTAGCAGATGTATTCCGCTGATCGTGTACACCTGAAACCGATAGGAGGATTAACACCGATGACTCGTTTGCTCGAAATCCCGAAAGAAAAGATGACGGAACCGCAAAGAATGCTATATGAAAAAATCGCCTCCGGCCCGAGGGGAGGCGTGCGTGGCCCGTTTCTGGCATGGCTAAAAAGCCCGGCTTATCTGGAGAAACTGGAAGCAACTGGGCGATACCTGCGTTATGACACCCTCTTTGAGCCCAGGCTGAGTGAGTTTGCGATCTTGATAACCGCCCGCTTCTGGAACTCTCAATATGAATGGTACGCGCATGAGCCTTTGGCCAGAAAGGGAGGGTTATCCCCCGCGATCATCAAGGCGGTTCAGGAGAACAGGCGACCTGCGGATATGGCCGCAGATGAGGAAGCGATCTATGATTTTTGCATTGCACTTCATGAAAATCACTTCGTGAGCGATGATGTTTATCAGAATGCGTTTGAGCATTTCGGAGAGCGTGGGCTGGTGGATTTAATCGGTCTCATCGGACATTACACGACCGTCTCGATGACGCTCAACGCTTTTGACCTTCAGGTTCCGGAAGGAGAAGAACCTCCGCTCAAGTAGAGGGGTCACTTGATATGCGATTGCGGCTAGAGGGTAAGACGGCATTTGTCACTGGAGCTTCGGTGGGAATAGGTTCTGCGATTGCAAGACGATATGCCGAGGAGGGATGTTCACTATATTTGGCGGGTGGTAGAAACCAAACTGCTTTGGAATCGACCCTCGCGTATTGCAAGGCCCAAGGAATATTGGCGGCCGGGGAGGGGATTGACTTATCGAACTTGGCGAACGCGGCTCCTCTGATGGCGCGCGCCCTGAAGCATCTGGGTCATATTGATATTTTGGTTAACTGCGCCGGGGTCCGATGCAACAAGCCCGTGGAAGAAGTCACGCATGAAGAAGTAGTTGCACTCTTTCAGGTCAATGCGATGGCCTCGTTTATTCTGAGTGGTTTGGCGGCCAAACACATGATCCCCAGGACAGAGGGTCAGATTATCAACATTGGCTCGACATCCGGAGAGGCGGGAGTACCCAATAATTCCCTCTACTGCGCGACGAAAGGGGCCATGCACCTAATGACGAAGGCGCATGCCGCCGAACTCGGACCCAAAGGGATTCGGGTAAATGCCATTGCTCCGGGAACGACTTTGAGTGAGGGGACGAAGCATCGCGTGGAAACGCAAGCAGACAGACGAGAGAAACTGATGAGTAATGTACCGTTGGGACGATTTGCAACTCCGGAAGAAATCGCCGATTGCGCTGTATTCATGGCTTCTGATGAAGCATCATATATGAATGGGACAGTCATACTGATTGATGGTGGTCGATTGTGCCAATGAATATGTTCAAAGATATGGATTTATTGAAAGGTTTGATATGACGCATCGCCTTGGTTTTTGGCTTCTCACGTTTGCGGACATTTCTTTCGAGGGATTGGGAGAGGTTTCCAGACTAGGTGAGGAGTTAGGGTATGATCGTGTTTATACGACAGAATCTTTGACGGATACCTTGGCCATCAACCAGTTGATGGCGACATATACATCCAAAATTGAGATTGGAAGTTCGGTAGCTATCATTTATCTGCGCCATGCCTCCATGGCGGCTCAAGGCGCGGTGGCGATTAACGAAATTTCTGGCGGCCGCTATATCCTAGGTCTCGGACTTGGGCACCCGCCCCGTATAAGAGCGATGGGAATCGAACCTGGAAATCCTTTAGAAGATATGCGCAAATATGTGAGTGAGGTTAAGGGTGTATTGGAGGGTGAGCCTGTATATCCTCTGCCTGTTCAGACTTATCAGGGCGAGGAGTTGAAATTCAGGCGCTCAAACTATCCGGTCCGAATTTACATAGCTGCCGTCGGGCCCAAGATGACAGAGCTTGGCGGAGAAATTGCCGATGGATTGTTGCCTTATATGGTTCCGCTATCGAGAATGGGAGCCTATTTGGAAGCGAGAGACAGGGGCGCGAAACGAGCGGATAGAAATCCTAGTGATGTAGAGATTGATCTTGGGATACATACTTTTTTATGTGACGACCTCACCATTGCGAGAGAAGCTGCTCGCCAAACATTGACATATTGGCTGGGACTGCCGGCATACAACAATTCAATTCGGGAAAGTGGTTATGAACAAGAGGCGAATAATATAAGAATAGCTTTCGAGCAAGGCAACCAGAAAGCATTGAGAGACGGTATCACCGATGCCATCATCGATGAGTTTTGTCTTGTCGGCCCGCCGGAGAGGTGCCGGGAGCGGTTGGCCGCTTTTCTTGAGGCCGGAGTGGATATGCCCGCTTTGATGATAGATCCCGTGCTTGCGGATGAGAGTTATCAAAAAGCGGTCGAGCGCACGCTGAAGGCTCTGGCCCCAAGGTAGATATGAAAAAAAATTCCCAAAATACGAAAAAGCCATCCTTTCGTACTTTGCCTTGGACAGGAACAGGCCTCATTTTCCTTGCGCATTTTGTTGTCGACAGCCAAGCGAATTTCTTTGCAGCTCTTGTTCCTTTATTGAAAGATAAATTGGGGCTTAGTCTCACTACAATCGGATTTTTAATCTCATGTCAGGCTGTGAGTGGCTCTATCACTCAACCTATTACCGGTGTAGTTATCGACAAGTGGCCCTGGTTACCCTGGCTTGCCGTAGGTCTAATCGGGAGCTCCGTTGCTTTTACCGCGATAGGATGGGTGACGAGCGTCTATGGTTTGGCAGCCGCTGTAATCATCGGGGGTATCCTTTTCGGGTTATGTCACCCGGACATGGCCGCGCGAGCAGGCAGACTCAGTTCCGAACATGCCGGTTTTATCGTCAGCCTGTTCGTTACAGCAGGAAGACTGGGTTTTGCAATTGGCCCGTTGATCGCCATCTTCATAGCGGAAACGATGGGGATGGAACATTTGTGGGTATTCATTCTCGTGGCGGTGCTCGTCATGGCGGGAGTGAAACTGGGTATGCCAGCCCCACCACAGAAAAAGAAAAAAGATGAAGAAGCGAGCGAGCGTAATGGATTGCTGGCATCGCTAAAACATGTCCGTGGACCCATACTCCTCCTGTTTGGTATCGCTATTGTACGGGGGACGACTTTAGCGAATTTGGGAGGTTTTTTACCCACAATATTTGTCGAGAAAGGTTTGGGGCTATGGCGCGGCGGTATGGCCAACACAGTCATTTTTTTTTCTGGAGCTGTCGGAGTAATGCTCGGAGGTATTATGGGCGACCGGTATGGGAAGCCCAAAGTGATTAGCATTGGCATCGGATGTGCTTTGGCCGGTATGTTGGCTTTCCAGGTAACTTCCTTGGAATGGGCGTATATCTCACTCGCAATCATTGGTGCAGGAGTTTTCGTGCCGATGGGGGTATCCGTCGCCTTGGCCCAGGAGTATCTACCCGAACATAGGGGATTCGCTAGCTCATTGATGCTCGGCGGTGGCTGGATATTGGCTGGATTAACGGCGATTCCCCTTTCTTTGCTTGGGGAGAGAATCGGGATGCTGAATGCTTTTTGGACACTCCCCATCGTTTTGCTTGTGGGCGTTTTCCTGGCAGTGTTCTTACAAAATCGACACCCTGAACCTGAACCCGTTGGCTCAGATTGAAGGGAGTATGGGTGAATTTTTAAACCCGATATTGTTCGACGAATTTCAAACACATGGAGTGGGATGCAAAGGCATTTCGATGTGTGATAATGTTCTCAGATAATAGCGAAAGTATATAGATTTTTGGTTTTGGGATTTGTTCCCATATAGCGGGTTTGCAGCTTTATCATCTGAAAATGCCTTCGGGCTCATGAATCTCAAGGAGGATTATGTAATGAATCGCAGAGGCATGTTTCTTGTCGTCGCTATGGCCGTGGCGGGAGTTCTGTTGAGTGCATTTGCTGCTAGTGCGGCGCCGTTCCGCATCGGCCACCATCGCTCTGTTATGGGAGCAGTCACCATCGTTGCTCACAAGATGGGCTATTATAATCAGACTATCGGCAAGGGAAAATACACCATTAAACAATTCGCTCAGGGGAAGTTGATGCGCCAGGCGATTTTGTCGAATTCACTGGATGTCGGCGGCGCCGCTGATCGTGCCTTTTATTCGGCTATATCAAAGAAAGCGAATGCACCTGGAATCGGAAATGCAAATTATTGGTGCAAGGCAAACAAGATTCTCACATCTCCGAAATCACCTATTAAAACCTTGCATGACTTGAAGGGTAAAAGACTTGGCGTAGGAAAAGCTACTGGTACATATTTCACGCTGACAACCTTCATTCTGCCGGAATATGGTTTAAGCGTGAAAGACTTCACGACCGTGAACATGAACAATGATACCCGCATGGCGGCACTTAAATCCCGGACGGTGGATATGATAGCTTTGAACAACCCGCAAGCTGCCATAGCCATCGACAGGGGATATGCCCGCACGGTGGAAACTTTTTGCAAATATGCAAACAACCTGTGGATAATCATGGCCAATGGAAAAACTCTCACAAAAGACAGAGATGTATATACTAAGTTTTTGAGAGGATTCATTCGTGGCATGAAATTGCACAGAGATAATCGCGATAAATTTGCGCGCGTGTACCTGAGCCACTTGCAATCAAAAGGCTCAAAAATCAAGCTTAAGATAGTGAAAGCCTCTGTGAACGATCTGACTTTTGGCCTTCTCCCATCAGAGGCGGATTACAAATGGTTTGATCACATGGGCAAGGTTCTTCTGAAAAAACGTAAAGCGAAACGAACAGTGGATCTTCGCAAGGAAGGCATGGACTTGAGCATGGTGAAAGAGGCCATCAAAGCTGAAGGGTGGAAAAACTAAGCCTTTTCATTAGAAAGTATAAAGAGCCGCGGCCAGAATCGGCCGCGGCTCTTTTATTTTGCCCTGCTAAATGAAAAATCAGCGAATTCGATTCACTTGTTCATTTACTTGCTGCGGTGGACACGAGAGCAGCTATGGTTGCTTGACGACTCGAATATAAGGCAGGGGCGACTCCCAACCTTCCGGATATTTCTTCTTCGCATCCTCATCGGAAACGGCGGGCAAAATGATGACGTCTTCGCCCTGTTGCCAGTTCGCCGGGGTTGCCACTTGCTCGCTGGCCGTCAGCTGGCAGGAGTCCAAAAGTCTTAGTATTTCGCTAAAATTCCGACCGGTGCTCATTGGGTATGTGAGAGTTGCTTTGATTTTCTTGTCCGGGCCGACAACGAACACTGATCGGGCTGTCGCATTATCAGCGGCTGTCCGGCCTTCGGATGAGTCGCCCGAATCAGCCGGTAGCATGTCATAGGCTTTGACTATTTCAAGTCCTGGGTCGCCAATCAAGGGATAATTCACGGCATGGCCCTGAGAACTTTCAATGTCTTTGGACCATTTTTCATGATCTGAAACCCCATCGACGCTGATGCCGATCACTTGGCAGTTTCTTTTTTCGAATTCGGATTTAAGTCCAGCCATGGTCCCGAGCTCTGTGGTGCAGACTGGTGTAAAGTCCTTTGGATGTGAAAACATGATGGCCCAACCCTCGCCAATCCATTCATGAAAATTGATGGGGCCTTGGGTTGTGTCTGCAGAAAAATCCGGAGCTTCATCATTGATTCTTAAAGCCATTGTCCTCTCCCTGTATAAAGAATTAGAGAAAACTACGAATTCCCGTGTGCTGGATGTGAAACTCATAAGTTTGAAATGGCTGGGGGAGGAGGATTCGAACCTCCGTACCCAGATCCAGAGTCTGGTGTCCTGCCGCTAGACGATCCCCCAAAAAGACCTAGATGTTTATATGTATGAGTTCTTTATTCGTCAAGGACGATACCGGAATCACTTTTCATTGATTTTGGCCAATGCAGTGTTGAGTCGAAGGATAGTTCTGTCTTTCCCGAGAAGGCTCAGCGTTTCAAAAATACCAGGACTGACAGTTCCGCCCGTAATGGCTACACGCACCGGTTGCGCCAGTTTGCCGAGCTTTACGGTCTCTTCTTCCATAACGTGATGAAATGCCGATTTGACGTTTTCAGTTGAAAACTTATCGATATTGTTTAGTTCATCTCGCAATTTCAGAATTAAAGCCGAACTATCTTCATTTAAGAACTTAGAAGCCGCCTTCTCATCCAACTCGACTTCTTTTTCAAAGAAAAAACGAGCGCCGTCTATCATTTCCGTTAATGTTCTCGAGCGCGTTCTGAGTTCATCCACAATGCCCATGCGTGTTCTGTGTGTTAGCAGATCTGGTGATAGGCCCCGTTCTGTAAGTCCGGAATCGAGCGATTCGACGAGAAATTCAGAATCAGCCGATTTGATGTATTCCTGATTCAGCCACAATAGTTTTTCCGGATTGAAGATCGCGGCGGATCTGTTCAAATTTTCCAAAGAGAAATTTGCGATAATTTCTTCTTTGGAAAAAATCTCCTGATCGCCATGGCTCCATCCGAGACGAACGAGGTAGTTGATCAAAGCTTCAGGAAGGAAGCCCCGATCTTTATATTCCAGTACCGAATCTGCGCCATGGCGTTTTGATAATCTTTTCTTGTCTGGCCCCAATATCATGGAGATGTGTGCGAATTTTGGCGTCGTTTCATTCAATGCTTGATAGACAAGAATTTGTTTAGGGGTATTGGATAAGTGGTCGTTGCCGCGCACCACGTGGCTAATCTTCATGTCGATGTCATCGATTGCCACGCAAAAATTGTATGTGGGCGTTCCGTCAGTGCGAACAATGACCATGTCGTCCAATTGAGAATTGTCGAATACGACATCTCCGGCGAGGAGGTCTTTGACGGTCGTCTCTTTCGTATCAGGAACTCGGAGACGCAGACAAAACGGGACATCCGGGTCTTTGTCATAGCGGTCCCGACAGGTGCCGTCATATTTAGGTGTTTTTCCCTCCGCACGAGCTCGTTCACGCATGGCATTCACTTCCTCTGGCGTGCATGTGCATCGATAGGCGGCGCCGGAAGAAATGAGTTTCTTCGCAGTTTCTCGGTATAAATCCATTCGCTGGGATTGACGATATGGGCCTTCGTCCCACTCGAGACCCAGCCAATCGAACGCCTCCAGGATTGCGTCGTAGTATTCTTCCGTAGAGCGTTGGCGGTCTGTATCTTCGATTCTCAAAATAGCTGCGCCTGCGTGATGTTTCGCAAAAAACCAATTGAACAATGCAGTGCGTGCGCCGCCGATATGGAGGTGGCCCGTGTTGGATGGAGCAAATCGAACTCGGATATCAGAATGCATAAATTAATTATCCTCAAGTAAGCTGCGGAGGTTTCGAGACAGCAGGTGTGGATTCTAGGGATGATGAGTGGGTGATTGCAAGGAGGGTCTTGCGATGACCTTGCGTTCGGGTCTCTAAAAGTCAACAATCGGAAAATCAATTCGAGACGAAAACCAAGGAGGAGTGGGCGGATGCAGTATTTCTATGATCTGGCGGATATCGAACCCCAAAAGATGCCGGGCAGGGAGCGTAGACTAGTCGTCGGTGAACAGGTCATGATGTTGTATATCGAAAGAGAAGGCGGAACGGAGCAGAACCATACTCATGATGTGGAGCAGCTTATATATCTCATGAAAGGCGAAGCTACATTTACAGTCGCCGGTGAAACGCGCAAGGTCAAAGCGGGTCAGGTGGTTCACATACCTAAGGGGGTGCCGCATCAGTTGGATGCGCCGACACCCATTACATATATCGGTATATATTCTCCATTGCGTGAGGAAGCGATTCGAGCAGATGCGTGAGAATTGCCAATAAAAGTCTTGTTAGTCGGGGTATTTCCAGCCCTCTTCCTTGAGTTCATCCATTGCTTCGAGCATGCAAGTGACGCCATAGGTGAGCACCTTCGAGCCTGCAGGGTTTACACAGACCATGAGCGCTTCTGCTATTTCTTCTGGATGCAATCCTAGCTTGAGCCCTTTTTTCAGATGTTGTTTGAGGTGAGGCTGGTTATGTGGGTTAGAACCCTCAACGGCGAGGGCTAAAACATGAAAGAGTTCATGCATTGTTTCATCGAATCTTCTCTCTTTCGCACGAATGATCTCATCGAGATGTAAAAGTGCTTCCATGTAGTCGGGAAATTTTTCGGCGATAAATTCATGGGCCGGGTATCTGTGCCCTCTGCGTTCTGCGATTTCTTTTGCTAAATTATTTTCTGGCATCGAGAACCCCTATCTTGAGAATCATTCGGTTTCGTCAAAAAAATCGAGATCGTCCAAAGGTTTTTGCTGGCCTTGCAGCGTTTCGAGCAAGGCTTTCCTGAGTGCGCGGATAGCGCGGTTTCTGGCTTGTCTGTCAATCATTTCGTAAACGATTTCCGTAGCCTCGTCATTTTGAGAATCTAAAATCCTGCGAGAAGACTGCTCGGCCCATTCATCGGCGTATCGCTGTAGAATTTGCCGTAAACTGGCCCCGTAAATTCTGTTTTGTGTTATGCGGTCAAGGATGTGAACGATGTCCGATGTGAAGGCATCGACGGTTTCTCTCGAAACATCGACTTCCCCAAGATGAAACATCAGTCTTTGGTAAATCTGTTCACGAAAATCCAAGTCTACTCCGAGATATGGACGAAGGGGACGAAACAATCAAAATGTTGCGCTTTCTACGGGAGTGGGCGAGCATATCATGTCCTCCGGCTATGCAGAGTCGAATTCCTGGTTTCAGGCGTTAGCCATAGCAAGGCGCCGCCTACAAGGAAAAAGACGAGCACGGATAATATTGCTGTTCTTTGCTCTCCAGTAAGCGCGGAAACACCGCCGAAAACAAGTGGACCGAGAACTGAACTCATTTTGCCGCAAATCCCGTAAAACGAAAATGATTGTGCGGTTTTTTTCTCTGGAATGTAGCTGGCCATCAGGGCGCGGCTTGCTGATTGGCTGGAACCGAGGGAAAGCCCCGCCAGCAACGAGACGCCCAGGAAGACATATTTCGTTTCCGTGAAATAGGCCACGATGACGACGACACACCAATTCACCAGAGTCAGTAGAATCGTTTTTCGCGGTCCCCAGGCATCCACCAGATATCCGAGCGCAAACGCGCCGACGCCTGCCGAGACTTGAACCATGATAAAGAGACTCAATACTTCGCCCATGCTGAAATTCAGCGTAGAGACCGCATAGATCGAACTGAAAGAGATGACGGTGACAATTCCATCGTTATAGAGAAAAAAGGCAATTAGGAACCTGAGCGCGCCGGGAGTCTTTCTCGTGTCCCGTAGTGTTTTCCATAATTCAGCGAAAACGCTTTTTTCGCTTGGGTTTGTATTATTTTTCGGGGCTTCTCGAAGCCAAAAAATCAACGGAATCGTGAATAGACCATAAAACCCGGCGACCGCAACGAAGCTCATGCGGAACAAAGGAAGGTTTTCCGGCGAGAACCCCCCGGCCAAAAATGGTTTAACCAGAAAAAGACAGAGTAATCCGCCCATATAACCAAGTCCCCAACCCCAGCCACTTATCTTGCCGATGGTTTTCGGCACGGAGACATCGGGTAAAAAAGAGTTGTAAAAGATGAGGGAACTTTCGAATGCAGCGGTGGCGATGATAAAAATTGCCATTCCGGCGAAGATCATCCCAGAGGTTACATTCGCCAGTAGAGCGGTGGCTAATACGCAAATATAGGCGAAAAGGAGTAAGAAGCGTTTCCGAGCGCTTTGCCTGTCGGCGATCGCGCTCAAAGGCGGGGTGATGGTCACGCTTAAAATCATGGCTACCGAGAGTGCTACCCCCCATAGGAAGTCTCCTTTCCCGCCTCCGCCGGCTACGATTGTCTTGAAATAGACGCTATATGCAACTGTAATGATTAGTGTCGGAAAAGCTGAGTTTGCAAAGTCGTACATACACCAGGAAAAAACTTCTCGCCCTTGTTTCGGCTTCAAAATGGGATGATTTGCAATTGGGCTATCATGATTTTTCTTCATATAGGCGCTTTATCAAATGGAGAATGTATCTGCTGTCAATATCACAGGAGAAACAATTTATTTTGTGTTCTGCTAATATATATTAGCAGGAGGTGGTGTGAAATCCGCAATATTTTTTATGAGCAATGAGCCGCTTTCCGTATTTCCGACATGAGTCCTCTATGTATCGATTCCTTAAATGGTTGGTTTGGGTTGCCGGCATATGTTTCGTTTTTATCGTCATTGCGATCGTCGCCGCACAAATTTTTCTTTCATCTGACGAGATAATCAGAATCGCAGAGAGAGAAGGGCGAAAAATCCTGGGCCGAAGAGTCTCCATCGAGCGGCTGGAACTGGGACTATTCAAGATCGAGGCGAGTGGAATCGTTATCGGCGGGCGAACAGAAAAAGTCGAGGCGCAGAGCAATACACCCTTCGTTCGTTTCGACGATGTTGAAATACTGCTGAATCCATCGACCCTGATTTACAAGCGTATCAGCATTCTCCAACTCACAATCAATAGCGCCTCCGCCCGCGTGCACCGGGATACGTACGGCAGATTCAATTTCCAGGACATCATCGACAACCTCAATAGGGGAACAAGCAAAGCGATTTCGACGAGTGCGGAAAACACGTTTTCATTCATCAAATCCGCCGAGGCGGCGGAAAGTGCCCCGATAGATTCTGAATCAGGGTTCAGAATTAACATTCACGAACTCGACCTTTATGACACAAAAGTCGAATTGCAATTCGATGCCGGCGACGCCGCGCCGTCTTTTGATGGGTCATGTTCTATTGCTCATATTAAAATCGACAAAATAACGCCTGGTAAGCCCCTGGACGTTTTTCTCGACGGAAAATGCCGGAGGCCGGATGGACAACAACTCATCGAATTGAAAGGTAATGCGCGCGTTGTCTTGAAAGGTCCGAGTTATCGGGCGTCGCTCGAGATGCCCCTGCTCGATTTGTCTGTCCTGCCTGCGGTGGCGCCGACAATCCCTGGTTATCGATTCAGGCAAGGAATTTTCTCTGGGAACTTGAAGTTCGAGTATGTCGCGGAAAAATCAGTTGCCTGGGAAATCGATTTGAACGGTAAAAACATTTTTGCGGATTTCAAATTAAATCAACGATCAAATTGGCGAAAGTTGGCGTTGCCCAAGTTGAAGTTGAAGACTAAGGGCCGATTCAATCCGATCGATGGTTCCGCTCGCATCGATAATTTCTTTGTCGAAACGCCTTTTCTGGATGCGAAAATTGCGAAGCCTTCGTTCTGGAACGTCTCGGCTCAAGATGATGTGTATTTGGAAGCGAACATCCGTGACATGCGTGAGACGGGCGACTGGCTTTCACGAGTCGTGGGCATTGACCTAAGAGGGTTCCAGGAAAGAGCGACAGCCCGGGTTATCATATCGGCGAAGCGGGTTCGCAAGAAGACGGACGACTTCGTCCAGGTAGAGGTGGAGTCCCGCTTCGATCCGGTGGGTCTGGATCGGTTCGATAAATTGATTCCCCCTGTTGACCATGTCTCGAAAATTAAGGGAAAGGTGGGCGGAAGAGCGCGAATAGTTTTAGTTTCCGGCGAACGTGTGGGATGGGATGTGGCTCTGGAAATCCGGGACTTCGGCGCGAAAGTAAGGATGGACAAGAGAAATCAATGGAAGGCCCTGTCTTTAGGGAAAACCGTTCTTCACTCAAGGGGAAACATCGATACGAAGAATGTGTCCGCGAGTATCAACACCCTGGAAATCAAGTTGCCGTTCGCTATGGCGAAACTCAAAAAGCCCGCGAAATGGAATGTAAATAGTAATGATGAAGCTGCGTTTTCCATCGAGGTTCGTGACTTTCCATCTGCGAATGATTTCTTGCAAAGGCTCGACTTGGTATCTCTTGGAGATGTCCCACGAGGTGCGAAGCTCAATTTTGACGTCGCTGTGTCGCGAAACCGGAAAACTCTCTCGGCCTTCAAAGCAGATGTGAATGCGCGTTTCGTCTCTTTGCAGGTCGCGCCACTATTGGACTTGGCCCCCTTGTCTGCATATGTGCAAAAAGCCACCGGTCGAGTAAGCGGTGAATTACAGGTGTCCTCGGCTCCGGGTGGCGTCCTCCAGTGGAAGGCGGATATCGTCGGGAAGAATCTCGGTGCGAGGGCCAGGCTCATTTCAGAGGAAAAGCCGCGTCGAGTCGTCCTGGAATCTATGGGGATTCAATCGAGTGGCATCTATTCCGCCTCGAAAGAATTCGCTGAAATTCAGACGTTGGGTTTGAGGTTGCCCTTTGCGAGGATGTATCTGAATCGCAAGGCATTGTGGAATAAAGAGGGCAGGGATGTATTTTCGTTGACAATCGACGTCACGGATTTGAGCACCGCTGAAGTGTGGTTGGGCGAATTGTTGGAGCATCCGATTAAAGCGGGACCTAAGAATGAAAAACTCAAAATTTCGCTCTCCGGGATGAGAGACAGAAAAAATGGGTCTGGTTTTTCCTATAAGGGTTCGGCGTCGTTCAATCCTCTCCGTGTATCCCATTGGGTGAAATTCGTGGGGCTTCCTCCAGTAGTTCGTGAGCCAGTTGGAAAGATTGGCGGGGCATTAGAGTTTTCATACGCTCCCGGGAAAAGGGTGAACTGGAATATCGGCCTCACCAGTGAAAATTTGAGCGGAGAATTCCTGACGCTGATGAGCCGCGATTGGAAGAAAGTACGTACGGGCAAATTCAGCGTGAAAACTGTGGGTGCATATGATTTCCAAAATCAATCCGGGAAGTTACAGAGTCTGAATCTGAACATGCCATTCGGGTATATTAGGACATCCAGGCCCGTCAGCTGGAGTATGCACGGAGTGGAATCTGGCCGAATCCAATGGGCGGTATCGAGTCTTGAGGGTGCAGCTCGTTTGGCAGGGAGTATTTGGGGAGCGCCGATATCGGAATTTACATTGGCCGGCGTCGCCAATGGCTCAATGAAATTTTTGAGAAGCAGTAAAAACGCACAATCGATTTCCACCAATTGGTCGTTCGCGGCGAATTTCTCATCGCTCGCGCATGTTACTTATCCGAATTTGAAAGTAGCGGGTGGTTTTTCGGGGCATGGGGATGACGATGCAATTAAAATTCGAATTCCGACGCTAAAGACGATCAATTTCAAAAAACCGAATTCAGAGCCCGACGTTATTCTCAGAGATTTAAGTGCATCGCTGAATCGCTCGTCGATTTCGCGGGGAGAGATACGATCGCCGAGCGTTCGTATCAACAAGTTGAACATTCGCTATGTGCGCCACGAGAAGGGAACAACCAATTTTGATTCATTATTGGAGGTGGCGGAAAGAGGGGAGAAACGAGCCCAGCGAATGAAGAATGGAGAAAAGGGAACAACGGCGCGGGGCAAGAAGCTCCCAGTTCCTCCTTTATCTTCAGATGCGAAAGTGGGATCGGGGAAGCGCCTAAAGGGCGAGAATCTGCGGAATGCACCTCTTTTCCCGGTGGTCAAAATAGAAAAATTCGAAGTCGCCAGGATGGGGTTTCATTTTCAAGATTTTATCGCCGCAGATAAACCGCCGGTTATTGTGAAGGTTCCGGATGCCAAGCTTTCGGTCAGAAATTTGGATACGCTAATGGCTCCCAGCCTGCGGGAAACGCGTCTGGAGTTCAAGACGCTTGGTCAATCGCCCTCCATCCTGGCGAAGGCGAACTTGAACCCAGGTTCTGCGCCCCCTGATGCGGATGGAATTTTCAACCTTTCGCATTTCGACCTGCGCAAAATTTCTCCTTATATCCGAGACAGCAAGGGAGAGAGCGCAAGCGCCTTGTTGATGAGAGGGAGCGAAATCACGAGAGGCGCGCTGGATTTCAAGTCCACATATTCGTTGAGAAAGAGCCAATTGAAGTTAGACGGGAAGGCGAAGCTTATCGGATTGCGCATGAAACCAGACGAGACGTTTCCCTTGGTCGATATCGTGGTGAAATTACTCCGCGAGACGGTATTCCGTCTTTTCGAGAGGCCGGACGATACGATTGAATTGAATGTTCAGGTAACCGGGCGTTTGGATGACCCCGAGTTTCATGTTCTGGACGCGATTGTGGAGCCCTTGTTTGTGAACCTGTTCGAGAAGGCGCTGAACCTGGGAGGTAATGTGAAGGATATCGTAACCGGAATTCTCGGCACTGCCATAGAGGGGGTGCAAAAAATAGTGCCAATACCGAAGGACAGCAGAACATCGCCAGACAAAAACTCCGGGAAAGAAGCTGAAAAAAATAAACTTGAGCAATTTGGAAAAAATCTCGAGAAAACCTTGCAAAAAGGACTCCGTGGTTTGTTTGGCGTAAAGTAATCCGGCGATGAGCCCCTCCCTTTGGCATGTGGAGTCTTTGTAATAAGCCCCTATGATAAGAATTGAATCGATATATGCCAGGTATTAATATAGAAGAGTGAGCGATATAAATATCACTCCCCACATTGCAACTTGATTCGAAACTATATTTCCAGGGCATGCCGTATTTTGGCGAAAATGATGAAAATAGCAGGAACAGACTTCCACTTGTAGATGTTTTAGATAATGGATTCGGTTGATGATTTCCACATATGAAATCATTAACCTCAAACTTTTCTTGCATTTCCCACTTAAATTTGATAGCGTTTCTAGGTTTTCCTCTGCCCGAGGACACATATCCTACTCTGCTTGTGGGTGGGAACATAGGATTCAGTTTATGCCTACTCGTCGCTCGGGTATCCAGGCTGGACCATCTCCAGTTTCTCAAAGAACCAATGAAATCGTAGGTGTATCCTTAGTTGGATTCGCGGTTTTTCTTGCGTTATCGCTTTGGACTTTCAATTCCGGCGATCCGACTTGGGGCGCATACGTCAATCAAAAATGGCAAATCCGAAACTATGGTGGAGCTGTAGGTGCATATACTGCCGGCGCCATGGTTCAGGCGGTGGGCGCATTCTCGGTATTGATGCCCATCGGATTTCTTGTATGGGGCGTAACCGCTTTCGCAGGTTTGCGCTCATGGCGACCGGGTTGGCGCGAACTGGTTGGTTTATTTTTCCTTTTGAGTGCCTCTGGGTTATTTTTCAAGTCTTTTGAAACCGATCCTCTTTTTGGTGCGACGACGCTGGCCGGTGGAATTGTCGGTTATGGTGTCGTTATGTTGCTCAGTACTTCTCTGGGTAGTGCGGGTAGTTGGGTCCTGCTTGCTTCCGTGTTACTGGCTTCGTTTGTTGGCATTACCGGTTTTTCATTCAAAAAAATGATATCGGGGCTGGCGGTTGCGCATTGGTGGTTTTTTTCGCGAATCTTTACGGTTTTCAAAAGAGTGGTGCTTGGGTCAACAAGGGGCGTTGCATTTGCGACCCGGAAACTGATTTCAGCGATCTTATCTTTTCCGGCAGCGCTAAGTGAAAAGGAGCCGCATGCCGGATATGCAGAGGCGATAGCGGGTGGTGAAGATGCAGGGACGGGATTTTTCGGGGAAAACGGCTTAGAGAGCGAGAAACCACGGCAGAGCCACTCGAAAAAAGATGTCAGCAAGTTGATTTTGGAGCCGAATAATTCATGCACCTTAAACCAAAAGCATGGAAGGCGTGTTTCACGCCCATCGGCGCAAAATGGCCCCTCGCTGTTTGGAGGAGAGAAATTTCCAGAGCCGGAGTTGCCTGCGCTGCGAGGCCCGGCAGCCGGCGAGGAGGAATTTGAACTCACTGAAAACCCGTATAATCATTTCGAGGAAGCAATGCCAAGAACGGCGTTGGATACGCTTCTCCGAAATGATGATGACGATCTGCGCCTGGCCAACTATGGAACGCGTAACGACTTGCCCCTGAACGTGGATAACGAACTTCCGCAAAAGGCAATTGAGAAAAGCGAAGATGAAGCAAAACAGGTGAAATCAGAGAGAAAATCTGTGCCCGGCGGTCTGCGGATTAAACGGAAGAAAAATCTTGATGGCAATGGCGCTGTATTGCCTACTTCGCTGAAAGAGGCTCATGCCCCTGAAGAGACACTTGATGAGCTATCCGATTCACCTTCGTTGAATGATGAAAATCCAGTTGAAGAGTCGGCCACGAGCCGAAAAACGGATGCAGAAATTATAGTGAGACACGCGGGAACCGTCGGCGAGTCGGATGCCGTCCAAATTCAAGACCATGCCCTGGTACGTTCCAAGACACCGGAGGAAGATACTCAGCGGGATCAACGAATCCCTGAACCGAAGAAAAATTATGTTCTTCCCTCGATGGATATTTTTGCGGATCCGCCCTCCGGCGGATTGGTAGTGGACGAAGCAGGCATACGCGAACATTCTTTACTTCTTGAGCAAACTTTAAAAGAATTTGGCGTCGTTGGAATTGTAAGGGAAGTAAAAACAGGTCCAGTCATTACAAGTTTCGAGTATGATCCTGCCCCGGGGATCAAGGTTTCTAAGATTACCGGCCTCGCAGACGATCTTGCCCGAGCTTTATCCGCGCTAAGTGTC
Organism: bacterium; assembly: GCA_965213625.1. GTDB lineage: Bacteria > UBA8248 > UBA8248 > UBA8248 > UBA8248 > Bin107. The sequence goes on along the minus strand of CBDBZU010000004.1, from coordinate 3,095,292 downwards.
CGAATTGTTGCCCCCATTCCCGGAAAATCGGTTGTAGGCATCGAGGTACCTAATATTAAACGTGACGCCGTTCTAGCTAAAGAAGTGCTCTCTTCAAGGGAATTCATACAGGCCGAAGATAAGCTTACGATGGGCTTGGGAAAGGATATTCTTGGAAGAACGGCGTTTACCGATTTGGCAAAAATTCCACATCTCTTGATTGCGGGAACAACCGGCGCAGGGAAAAGCGTTGCCCTGAATATGATGATTTGTAGCCTTTTGGCTAGGTGCACACCTCGAGAGGTTCGTTTTCTGATGATTGACCCTAAAATGCTGGAGTTGTCGATCTATGAAGGCATCCCTCATCAGCTCGTTCCTGTTGTGACTGATCCCAAGAAAGCAGCTGCAGGCCTAAGGGGTGTCTTGGTGGAGATGGAACGGCGATACAAGATGATGAGTAAGGCAGGAGTAAGGAACATCGAGGGCTACAATGCATCCGTGGCGCAGCAATTGGGTGAGAAAAAGGCGAATGAAAGGTGGAAAGAATCTCTCTCCAAAGAGGAGTCTGCTCTTGATTTTCTTCCTTATATCGTTGTGGTGATTGATGAATTAGCGGATCTGATGATGGTTGCGCCACGTGAGGTGGAAGAATCGATGACGCGCCTGGCCCAGATGGCCCGTGCATCTGGTATCCATTTATTGGTCGCCACCCAACGTCCTTCTGTGGATGTTCTCACTGGTCTCATTAAAGCAAATTTCCCATCCAGAATGGCGCTCCGCGTTGCTACACGAACAGATTCTCGGACAATCTTGGATTCAAATGGGGCAGAACGCCTACTAGGTAAAGGGGACATGTTATTCGTGCCGCCAGGGTCTAGCACTCCTGTTCGTATTCATGGAGCATATGTTTCAGATAATGAGATTTCTCAACTCGTTGCTCATTGGAAATCTCAAGGGGAAGCGTTTTTCCGGGATGATTGGTTTGTAGAAGATGAAAACGCCTCTCAGAATGAGCCAAATAACGATGAAGAGTATGATGAGCGGTATGATGATGCGATTGCGCTTGTCTCCAGGACACGGGAGGCATCTATTTCTCTGATCCAGAGACATTTGAGGATTGGATACAATAGGGCGGCGCGCATGATCGAACGTATGGAGCAAGAGGGAATCATCGGCCCGGCGGATGGAGTAAAACGAAGACAGGTCTTGGTAAGTGAGATTCCAGGCGAAGAACCAGTTGAGACGCCCTGAGTTTTCTCCTGCGCCTCTTATTGCCCATAGTCGCTTCCAACTGGCCACCCGGAGTCGCGAGTTCAAGAAAACCCGATAGATTGTAGGGAATGTGGTGTTGACGCCGATTCGCCAATAGGGAATGATATTCCACGTTTTTCATCGAAAAGTCATGCTCGCCTGAGAAAAATAATTTTGGCATAGCTTTAGTTGCTTGTCGGTTAATCCAGCCTGATGAAATTTGCCCCGGAGGATATGAGATGGCGGAAGGTGTTTTCGAGTTTACGGACCAAAATTTCGATACGGATGTGATCGGCTCAGATACTCCTACATTAGTTGATTTTTGGGCGGAGTGGTGTGCTCCTTGTAAAATGATAGCGCCAACTGTTGAAGCTCTTGCTCAGGAATACGAAGGAAAAGTGCGCATCGGAAAGTTGAATATAGATGAGAATCCATCGGTTCCCACGAAATTTGGAATACGCGGTATCCCGACATTGATGTTATTCAAGGGAGGTGAGGTTGTAGAACAGGTCGTGGGAGTTAAATCAAAAGCCGATTTGAAGGCTGCCATCGATCGCGCTATTTAATTCTCTATTTCATGACTCTCTGATAGTTTAGGATGCTCTTTACTTGTCTTGGTTGCGTCAGGATGATCTAAGTCTATCTGATTACAGGATCGCCTATTGTGAGGCCGGTCCCCCGGTTTCAAGCAGCGTTGTCGTCTGTATTCATGGGGCAGGGGGGTATAGGGAAAGCTGGATTCCTTTAATGCGGAATTTGGCGGAACTGGATGTCAGCAGCTTGGCTCTGGAGTTGCCCGGTCACGGCGAATCTGATGCAGCACAAATCTCGGATATCAAAGAATACAGCCGCATCGTTCTTGAATTCTTGAAAGCCAAAAAGTTGAAATCTGTTTTTCTCAGCGGCCATTCAATGGGGGGCGCTGTAGTTCTTGAAAGTGTTATGACGCATTCTGAGTTGTTGCAAGGTGTCATTCTTATTGGCTCAGGCGCGAAACTCAGAGTGAAAGATTCCATTTTAGGGGGTGTGAAAAGCGATTTTGTAAATACTGTGAATGAAATTATAAATTTTTCTTTTTCCCCGACAGCAGAACCATCTCTTATCCGAGAAAGCACCCGAAGTTTGTTGCGATGCGATGCAGATACCCTGCATCATGACTTCATGGCGTGCAATCAATTCGATGTAATCCCCGAATTGGAATCAATCTCTACTCCCGCTCTGATCGTGTGTGGGGCAGATGATCTTTTAACGCCTCCCAAATATTCTCAATTTATGTCCGAAAAGATGCCGAATGCCAAATATTTTGTTGTTCCACAATCTGGTCATATGGTGATGCTGGAGCAACCTGATATCGTCGGAGATTTCATCGCCCAATTCATCAATGATTTATAGACGGCTTCCAAAGCACCGGCCCTGTTCAATCCGGCCCTGAAGCTTAATCATGAAAATTCCCGTGTATTTTTATTTGTTCGTAGGGGTCATTGCCCTGGGCAGCTCCGCCATACTCATACGTTTGGCGGATGCTGAACCATTGGCTATTGCGGCATACCGAATGGGTGGCGGTGCTTTATTGTTGCTGCCGTTCACATGGAGGAACGTCCTGAACGTATGGGGCGCCTTGTCGATGCAAGAGAAGATAATCTGGGTGGGTTCGGGTACATTTTTGGCTTTTCATTTTGCGTTTTGGATAGAATCGCTATCGCATACGTCGGTAGCAAGTTCCGTCGTGCTTGCGACGACCAATCCCATATTTGCAGGAATCGGCGCAATCGTTCTTTTGGGAGAAAGGGAAGGGCGGAATTTTTGGCTCGGTGTGGTGATGGCGATAGGCGGTAGCGCAGTTTTGGCGTTTTCCGACTTTATGGGCTGGGCAGGGAGCTTCTGGGGAAATTCTCTCGCGTTGTCTGCGGCTGTGATGGCCTCCGCTTATATGCTATGCGGCCGAAAGCTGAGAGTGAAAATTCCAGTTGCGACATACGTGACGGGGTGTTATGGATTCAGCGGAATTTTGCTGATTGGTGCGGCTTTCGTTCTGGAACAACCTCTCAGCGATTATTCCAATGATACCTGGCTTCTCTTATTCGCCATGATACTTGTTCCGACATTGATTGGTCATACTTCGGTTAATTATGCGTTGGGTCATTTATACCCCGGGAAAGTGGCGCTTGCAGTTGTGGGAGAGCCATTAGTGGCAACGGGATTGGCTTGGTGGCTGCTTCAGGAAGTTCCTACGCCAAGTCGGCTCTTCGCATGCTCTCTTGTATTGATCGGTATCGTATTGGGCGGAAGATTAAAAAACTAGCATTCCCCTGTGTCTCGGTATGCCATGCTTGCTTTTTTCATGCGGAAAAGGATGTATGGGAATTGAGTGATTTATTTGCAATGAGCAAGAACGAAAAATACAGTTTCCTACTTCAGAAACATCCACCTCTATTTCCTCTTATGGAAGCGAGGGTTTTATCTGACATCTTGTGCGGATGAGACTTATAGGACCATCAACAATGACTTCGAGCGTTAGAATATGCGTTTTGTCGGATACTCATGGTCGACTTACGCAAGACGTGCTCGAATTTTGTCAGGATACTGACTATATCTTTCATGCCGGAGATGTAGGTTCTGACATCATCTTGCCGGCGCTAGAGAGCATTGCCCCCGTCGTGTGTGTTTCGGGAAACGTGGATGCCTCCGATTTGGCACCAGTACGGGAGAAAACCCTTATTGCAGGCTGGCGCATCATGATTCAGCATATTGTCTGGCACCGGGGTGGACCATCCCGGGAATTAAATATGCTTCTTGAACATGAAGCGATGGATCTGGTGATTTTCGGTCATAGTCATCAGCCGCTTTGCCGAATGATAGGGAAGACCGTATTCTTCAATCCTGGGAGTTGCGGCCCGAAGAGGTTCGATCTACCCAGCACGATCGGCGAGGTGATTTTGGATGCTTCCGGTGGTTGGTTTCGAATCTCTGATCTCACTCACCTGGAACATGCACCGCCTATCATCGAATATCGCTTTGAGCGGCCTCGCTTTTCGTATGATAGTTGATTTGTATTTTATTGCATATTATTCGAGAGTAGGGCTATAGTGTGTGAATGTGGAAGCGGGAAGGACCATACGGCATATTCATGTCACTCAGGAGGATTGTAGTTGAGAGTCAAGCTAGCTAAGACGGCTGGTTTCTGCTGGGGAGTGGAAAGGGCACTCGATATCGCCTTGGACACAGCCAATGATGCGTCCAGCGAAGTCCTCACGCACGGGCCATTGATTCACAATCCACAGACGGTGGAATTATTGGAGGAAAAGAGTGTATTGGTGTCTGACCCTCAAGAGACGCCAAGTAGTACGAGCTTGGTCGTTATTCGAGCGCACGGCATCTCGCCTCAAGTTCGTGATCGGTTAAGAAGTTCTGGCGCTGGTCTTAGAGATGCAACTTGCCCCCTGGTGGCCAAAGTTCATGGAGTAATCAGAAAACATTCTCGCATGGGTGCATTCACAGTAATTATTGGAGAAGAAGGCCACCCGGAGGTGGATGGCCATAAAGGGTACGCGGAGGCTGGCAACCACCTGATAACGTGCATGGACGATGTGTCCGGGCTCCCGGACATCGGTGATCGAGCTGTCGTAGTGGTTGCGCAAACTACTATCAACATGCGTGAGTGGAAAGATGTGGAAGAAGCGATATTAAGTAAATACCCCCAAGCCCAAATGTTTAATACAATTTGTGATGCGACGGAAGTTCGCCAAGAAGAAGTAAAGAAATTAGCACCTGATGTCGACTTAATGGTTGTCGTTGGAGGGCGTAATAGCGGCAATACGAACCGCTTGGTGGAGGTGGCGAAGGAAGGGGGCGCGGATTCCATTCTCATTGAAACTGAAGATGAGATTGATGAAAAATTATTGCAGAAATACAAAAACATAGCCGTTACGGCGGGCGCTTCTACACCCGATTGGATGATTCGACGTGTCGTGAATCGAATTGAGGCGATTCCGGATCCGGATCCGAATTTCGTAGATAAGCTGTCCGATGTTCTTAAAATACTGTCGAGAGCAAATGTTCTTCTTTTCTTCTCTGCGTTATTGGGCAGTATAGCCATCTCGATGTTGGGTGGTTTTCCCCTCTCGATGCAACTTGCGACAACGGCAGCTCTGTATCTTTTCGCCGCTCATACGATAAATCGTTGTGTCAGCTACGAGGCTGATAGGTACAACGAACCTAATCGAGCTCAGTTTTATGAAAAACACAAAACCAAACTATTGTCCTTGGGTGGAGTTGCTGCTTTTGTATCTATCCTGTTCGGTATCGGGGTCTCCTATTTGACCGGGGGCATTATGGTTGTGGGATTAATTTGGGCCATTTTCTGTAGCCTTAAGCTTGAGCCTCGAGCTCTTGTGGGAAGGGTAATGAATTTCCCGGCCTTGAAAATCTTGGTTCTTGCGGCGGGCTGGACCTTTAGCTTGGCGTTTCTACCGGCATTGGCGAATTCCCAGATGATTTCCACCGGTTGGGTAGTGTCCATATTTGTCGCCTTCGGTTTGGTCATTTTCCGGACCGGTTTGATGGAATTGAGAGATATTCAAGGTGATCGAATCGTGGGCAAAAGGACCTTACCGATTGTGTTAGGAAAGGAACAGACAGAAGCGCTGTTAGGAGTGATTTGCGCTGCATTGGCCGTTGTTCTTGTTAGTGCTTCCATCAATGAATGGGTGGTTCCATTGTATGGTTATGCCATGCTCATACCTGTGGTTTATGCGGGAACATGTCTATATTGGTACTCTCAGAAGATATTGGGGCATAGCGGACTCATGGAAGTGGCCACCGATCAAATATTTATCATTGCTGGTGTTCTAGCCTTTATAGTATTTTAGCATTCTTACCCCATAAAAAAGCCGCGCTTCATGAAGCGCGGCTTTTTTATGGGAGCGAATGTGATAGTGATTTTTGTATTTAGTTTCCTCGTGCGGCTCGCTTGGAGGCCTTTAGGGGATTTAGTTTCTTCTCCAAGGGGGCTTCAAAGTCCAATTTTATATGTGTTGCAAGAGGGCATCTGCCGCGTTCCCAACGATTTTCCGGATTGGGGAATTTAGCGCAGAATTTTCCTTTTGGAAGCTCCAGAATGTGCTCGCATGCTTTCTCGTCATCACCCGAAAGGCATTCCTCTACGACAGGTAAGCAAGAACTTCCATTGTATGAACATGCATTTTGGCCATTGGAGCCTTTCGATGCGAAATGGCATTCTACGGGTGCTTCAAGAAGCGTACATTCCATTACTGAATATCTCCTACGAAAAATAAATCACTATTAAATAAACAGGAATACGAGATATTACTCAGAAAAGTTTATGGAAAAGCACTGCATCGTGCAACCACCTGACGATGTGATTCGTAAAAAATTACGCAGACTTGGCGCAAAATCTAAAATTGTTCATCAGCCCCTTGTAACACCATGGAAACATATTTCGTGTACATACTCTGTTTTAGAGGGTAGAGAGCAGTTATTCATTGGGTTTATTGATTGACGACCAATCATTGCGTGATATAGTCGATAGAAACCATCCCATTGGTACTTTCACTTGAACTTGGGGGATACACGACATGCGATTGGTTGTAGCCATTATCAAACCTTTCAAGATGGATGAAGTAAAGGAAGCCCTTGGGGCAATTGGTGTAGCTGGAATGACTGTGACCGAGGTAAAAGGGTTTGGAAGGCAAAAGGGACATACGGAACTCTATCGAGGCAGCGAATATGTCGTCGATTTTTTGCCGAAAATCAAACTGGAGATCATTTGTGAAGAATCCAGTGTTGAAACCATTATCGATGCCATCATGAGCTCTGCCAAAACAGAGAAAATCGGAGATGGTAAAATATATGTCCAGCCTGTTGAAGAAACCATTCGAATTCGTACTGGAGAACGAGGTGTGGAGGCGATTTAACGATATCTTCCGATGACGCCATCTCTCAATCATTTACTACAACTTCAAAAAGATGTTCGGGAAACGACTCTGGCGGCGAGCGGTTGGGATAGGAGCGTTTTTCTCCGCTATATCAAGGAGGCGTATGCGCAGGCGGGTGAACATATTTGCAATGCGCAGCATGAGGGCGCGGGCGGTTACGAGTTGTGTGAAGCACATGCAAATTTCATGGATGCGTATATCGCTCAGGTCTATACTTACGCTTTGGAAGGAGAAAGGAAAAAATTCACCAATGGCGACCAGGCGTTTCCATGCGCTTTGGTAGCGATTGGCGGATATGGGCGGGGAGAATTGTCTCCCGGTTCTGATATTGATCTGTTGTTCTTGTTTTCGGGGCATGAAGGGCAAATCAGCGAATTAATTCGCTCTGTCCTGTATCTGATGTGGGATGCAGGTCTTACGATAGGCCACAGCGCCAGAACCATTTCAAATTGCCTGAAAATCGCCAAGGAAGATTACCAAAGCGAAACCGCCATGTTGGAGAATCGCTTATTGGCGGGCAGCGAAGAAGTTTTCCGGGAATTCAACAAGAAATTCGATAGTTACCTGCAGCGTGTCGCGAAAAGCTCACATCTCCGAAATCGCCTTGAAGAACGCATGAGACGGTATCGCTCCTGGGATCCATCGGTTTATGTTCTTGAGCCGAATGTGAAAGAAAGTGCGGGAGGCTTGCGTGATTTTCATGCCGTTTGCTGGTTGGCCAAGACTTTCGGGCTCAAAGAAATGGATGAGATTTGGCGAAAGGGTTGGGTGCCGCAGGCGGAGTTCGAAAAAGCGCTGAAAGCTTATGATTTTCTTCTTCGCATACGAGCTCAACTTCATATACGTGCAAAAGCCAAAAACGATATGTTGAACTTTTCAGCACAATCCGAGATCGCTCCCGCGTTAGGTTATGAAGATGAAGAGAGCGCGCTGGCCAGTGAATGTCTGATGCGCGATTACTTCTTGCATGCCAGAGACCTGCATATTTTTTGCCGTGATTTTTTCGAAACTCTCGAAGACCATTTGAAGAGCAGAAGATGGGTCAACAGAAAACCCAGGCTCCAACCTCTGGGAGATGGATTGGCTTTGCAGGACTACCATACGCTCGTTCTGGAAGAGTCGAATCCTGAAGCAATACTTGAAAACCCTACGGGCCTAATGAGGATATTCGAGAATCAATATCGATTTGGTTGCCGCCTGTCGCCAAACGTAAGAAATTTCGTTCGAGCCCACTTTGATACGGTTGATGACAATTTTCGTGCTTCCTCCGATGTAAGGGACAGCTTTTTGCGTATATTAAGCGGCAAAGCTGGTGTGACGACTACGATGCACGAAATGCACGGTCTCGGGTTGTTAGGGCGATATATTCCCGAATTCGAACCTTTGACATGTTTCGTTCAGTATGATCACTACCATCGATATACGGCAGATGAACATACTTTGCTGACGTTGGCTGCATTGGATGAGCTCACATATACAAAAGACGTTTCCTTACAACAAGCGGCCCATATTCATCGAGAGATGGAGCGTACCAACATATTGAGGCTTGCGCTCTTGTTTCACGATATCGGAAAAGCTAGGGGGCCGAGGCATGTCCACAAGAGTTCTTCCGCGCTTCCCGATATCATAATGCGCATGGGCCTACCGGCGGACCAGGGGAGCATCATCGAATTTTTGGTGGCTTGCCACATTGAAATGAGCATCACAGCTGAAAGACGTGATATCGACGATCCTGTCCTGATTAGTAATTTCGCCGATAAAATGGAGACGGTGGAAAGGCTCCAAATGCTTTATCTCTTGACATATGCGGATATTTCCGCCGTAGCTCCCGGCATATGGAATGAATGGAGAAGCGCTTTAATCTACGAGCTGTACAAGCGGGTGCTCAGGGTGATGGAAACGGGAGAAGATTTGTACAGGCGAAAGCGGACGGGAGATATCGTAGAGCAGGTGAGTTTGGAGGCTAGAGCGGGAGGAAGCCGTATAGGCCGCGAGGAAATCTCCGGACATATGGGGTCTATGCCGGACAGATACAGCACTGGTACACCACCGCAAGACATCTTGCGCCATATCGAACTCGGGACCCGTATTTCGGCTGAAACGATTTGCGAGATCGATATAACGCATCGCAGAAGACGAGGGCATACGCTCTTGACGCTGTTGTGCAAAGATCAACTCGGTTTGTTTGCACTGGTCGCTGGCGCATTTGCAGTGTACGAACTCAACATATTGGATGCGAAAGTATATACGCGCGAGGATGGTTTGGTGATAGATACGTTTGAGGTAGTGGATTCCGAGGGAAAAGCGGTTGTCGACGAAGCTCTTTGGAAAAAATTCCGCAAATCGCTGGGTGAATTGCTATCGGGCGAATTGGGCTTGTCGGAATTCCTGGGGCGGAGCAAAAAGTATTTGCGATTGAAAAAACGAACGTTGTTCGAGTTACCGATACTGGTCGAATACGATCTGACTGCGAGTGAGGACGCGACAGTTCTGGAAGTCGTGTCGCCGGATAGACACGGCCTTTTGGCGCAAATTGCTCAATTCTTCGCGCAAGAAGGCATATCCATCTCTCGGGCCAAAATCACCACAGAAGGTCAATGCGTAGTAGATGCTTTTTACATAACAGACGACAACGGTCGAAAAATTGAAGATACGACAAAACTGAAGGAGCTGTGCGGACATCTTAGTGAAATTCTTGAGGAAGGGCGCCCGGTTGGCGCTTTCGTATCATGACAAAGCCTTAAGGGCTGAACAAATCCTGGTTTTGTGCCGATAATTTCTCGCAAAACCACAATTCCATATGGAGGAGTACCAGATGGTTGCAGATGTCTTGAAGCTGGCTAAGGAAAGTGGCGCTAAAATTGTTGACTATCGTTTCATAGATATGCCTGGTATGTGGCAACATTTCTCAGCACACATCGACACGCTTGAGGAAGATACCTTCGAGGAGGGTGTTGGCTTCGACGGCTCGAGCATTCGGGGATTTCAAAGTATCGATCAAAGTGACATGCTCCTCATTCCGGATCCGACGACCGCTTTCATCGACCCATTTATGAAAATCCCGACGCTGGTCCTTATCTGCGACATAAAGGATCCGGTTACGCTCGAGTTGTACGATCGCGATCCGCGACATATTGCCATCAAGGCGGAGCAATACATGAAGTCTACAGGTGTCGGAGATGTTGCCTACTTCGGCCCTGAAGCCGAGTTTTTTGTGTTCGACGATGTGCGCTATTCGGGGTCGGAAAATCATGCTTTCTACGAGGTCGATTCGTCTGAGGCTGCCTGGAACACGGGCGCCAATGAAGATCCAAACCTCGGCCATAAGAACCGCTACAAAGAAGGTTATTTCCCCGTGCCTCCCAACGACACGCTCCAGGACGTTCGCTCGGAAATGATGCTGGCGATGCTGGAATGTGGCGTCGAGTGTGAAGTGCACCACCATGAAGTAGCCTCCGCCGGGCAATGTGAAATCGATATTCGATTCGATACCTTGGTGACTACAGCGGATAAGCTGATGAAGTACAAATACATCGTCAAGAATGTTGCGAGAAAGCATGGCAAGACGGCGACCTTCATGCCGAAACCCGTGTTCCTCGATAATGGTACCGGAATGCACTGCCACCAAAGCATCTGGAAAGATGGTGCGAATATCATGTATCGCGCGGGAACTTATGGCGACCTGAGTCCGGACGCGCTTTACTACATCGGCGGCTTGCTGAAGCATGCGCCTGCATTGTTGGCTTTCACCAACCCGACGACGAACAGCTACCGCCGCTTGGTGCCAGGCTATGAAGCGCCAATCAACTTGATATATAGCTGCCGCAACAGAAGCGCCTGTGTGCGTATTCCGATGTATTCCTCAAGCGAGAAGGCCAAGAGGGTGGAGTTCCGCTGCCCTGACCCCTCCTGCAACCCCTATATGGCCTTTGCCGCGATGTTGATGGCAGGTCTGGACGGCATTCAGAATAAAATAATGCCGCCGGAGCCCATTGACAAGAATCTCTACGATCTCGAACCTGAGGAAAAAGGTAATGTGCAGCAGACGCCTGGAAGCCTGCCCGAGGCTTTGGATGCGCTTGAGGCTGACTATGAGTTCTTGTTGAAAGGCGACGTATTTACGAAAGATGTCATCGACAACTGGATCGAATATAAGCGAGTAGAGGAAGTGGATGCTGTTCGCCTGCGTCCGCATCCCCACGAATTTACTCTCTACTATGACATCTAGATTTCGGCGTCACTGATTCTGAAAAACAGAGTACAATAAACCCCTCGAGTGGATTATTTTCTCGAGGGGTTTATTTTTTGTATCGGAATGAAAGTTTCAATTCAGCTTTGTAACGATACCTTTCCTACTCAGCAAGCAGTTGTATTTACGAGCTTCATGTGATGAGCGTGTCAGGAATGATAATTGCAAATACATCGCGAGGGCCATGGACACCTTTGATGAGTGTCAGTGCGATATCGGCCGAGCGGCTAGGCCCCGTGATGATGTTCACGCAACTGGGCGAGACGCCTTCTTCTTGTTTAAGGGTCCTTTCGAGTTCAGGGCCCAGCGAGGAAATATGCGGCAAAATGTTCTTTTCGGGAATGAGGGCCAGGTGAATTTCCGGGAGTAGGGAATGCAGACGCGGATGGCCTGGTCCACTTCGCAAGACGATGCTGCCCGTTTCCGCAATTGCCCAATCGCAGCCCGTGATCCCGATACCGCTACGGGCGATTGCATCTCGGTTATCTCCATCATTCGATGGAGAAATCACATCATAGCCATCTTCTACAAGCCAATTGACGACATCAATTGGCAGGCCTTCGCTGATGGCGACGGGGTATTCTTTCCATTTACCCGCTAGATTAACGATATATTCTCGGATGTCATCTACGGATTTCGGACGATAAGTGGGATTCGCCACCGCTTCGAACTCTATGGCAAAGCGAGCGGCGCTGTCCGGGACGGTGATTTCCGGTAATGGGCCCTCAGTGGCTTCGAAGTTGCCGTGTGATAATCCGTGGGCCAAGTCCAGGGCATGGTGGGTTTTTTCGATAATCGCTTCCGGGCTGTCCGTTGGCGAAATGTCAGGGATTGCTGAATACGATTCGCTGACCCCTCGTTTTTGCTCCCGCCAGCGCGCTCGAAAACTCTTTTTCGTAATTTTGGGAAGTTCCCGCCCCTTCGCCCATGCGCCGAGAGGTCCTGGCATCCAAGCGGCCGTTTTGGCATTCATAAATCTTGAAAAAATGGAGGCAGTCTTGAAACCCATCTCCCAAATAAAAGGTTTGCGCATCGCCATCCCAAGCAAGCGGAACGAAAACCTCTCGAATAATGCGTTATTTTTCTTGGCCGTTCTCGCCTCTCTCATTTCCAGTAGCATTCGAGGAATGTCGACAAATACGGGACAGGCGTCCATGCAGGCGCCGCATAGACTCGATGCCGCGGGAAGCTCACCGGAAACTTCGAGGCCGCGGAGCATTGGACTCAAGATCGAACCGATTGGTCCACCATATACAGAGTCGTATGTATGACCGCCTACCGTCTGGAAGACAGGGCAGGCGTTTTGACAAGCCCCGCACCGGATACAATGAAATGCTTCCTGAAACGGCGTTCCGAGATGCCTGGAGCGGCCTCCATCAAGGAGCACGAGGTGAACTTCATCAGGGCCGTCAGCTTCGATTTCTTTTCTTGGTCCAGTGAGCATGGTGAAATAACTGGTAAGTTTTTGACCTGTTGCGCTGCGCGGGAGCACTGACAGGAGTGTAAGCGTATCTCGTAACGTGGGCACTACTTTTTCGAACCCCATAATCGCCACGTGGACTTTGGGTAAAGTGGTGACGAGTCGTCCGTTCCCCTCGTTTGTGACGAGACATAGCGTTCCGGTTTCCGCTACGGCGAAATTCACGCCACTGATTCCCATGCCCGCCCGCAGAAATTCCGTTCTGAGTTTCTCACGAGCGATAGCCGTGAGCTCCTGAGGGTCCGAACCGGCATTCGGGTCTACCTTTTCGCGAAAAAGGTCTTGTACTTGCTTTAATGTTTTATGGATGGCCGGCGCCACCAGGTGGCTAGGCGTTTCGTTGGCCAGTTGAAGAATCCATTCGCCCAGGTCGGTTTCGTACGGGGTGATGCCAGCCGCCTCCAACGCCTGATTCAGGTGGATCTCCTCAGAAGCCATGGATTTACTCTTGACTACCGTCTTTACCCCATGTTTGCGGGCAATATCGAGGACGATTCGCTTTGCGGAATCCGCATTGGGTGCAGTGTGAATATGTACACCGAGATTTTTGAGATTCTCGAACAAAGTTGCCAGATGTTTGTCGATCTCATCGAACGTTTTCCTGCGGATTTCCCTTGCTTTCGCCCTTAAGGCGAGCGGTGCCGCAGTCGACTCGAAGGCATGTGCGCGCTGGTTGGCGAATTTGCCTGTAGCCGCTTGAAGAGCATCCTGCAAAGGGATATTGACTAAAGCGGAATTTGCGCGCTGATTGAAAGATGAGTTCAAAGTTAATACCCCTCGGGCCAGCCAGGATTGTGTGGTCCAGCCAGGGCTTGTGCAATGTGGAGGAGTTTGATTTTCGAGTTTCGCCTTGATAATCCACCCGCGATATTCAACATGCAGCCGGCGTCTGCTGCTACGAGCCAGTTCGCGTCCACTTCCTCAGCGGATTTGATCTTATCTTCAAGCATTGCGCACGATACTTCTGGAAATTTGACGCAAAACGAGCCGCCGAACCCACAGCAGCGATCAGAATTGGGCAACTCTTCGCGGTTTTCCGCTACGTGGTCGAGGCACTGACGGGGCGTTTGGTTTTCCCCCATGCCGCGGAGCAAGTGGCACGAATCGTGATACACGGTCTTCCCGGGAAGCATAGTGCCGAAATCTATCATGTTTATCTTGCAGAGGAATTGGGATAACTCGATTACCCTTCCGGCGATTTGCGCCGCTTTTTCGCGTGCCCAAGGGTCGTCTGCAAACAAGGTGGGCAAAACGCATTTGAGCATCCAGCCGCATGAACCCGAGGGAGCGATAATCGGAATGTCGCCCTCCAGTAGATGTAATTGGGTTTCGAGAGTTTTTCTAGCCTCCGCCCTGAAGCCATTGTTGAAGTGCGGAAGTCCACAGCAGGTGAGTCCTTCCGGATAAATCACTTCGATATCCGCGCTCTCAAGCAAATGAACTGTGGCCTCGCCGACTTCGGGGAAAAACTGATCCACCAGGCATGTGGCGAAAAACAATACGCGCTTGGGTCGATTTTCGGTTGATTCGAGAGACATGTGTCCTTCCCCGCAAAAGAGAACGTATAGCCCAGCAACAACATATTATGCTGTTTTACAGCTTCAATTCAAACAAAGAAAAAGGAGATTCCCGTTGAATGGACACTGCATAAATGCTAGCTTCCATACGGTATCAGATGAAAGTCAAGTGCGACTTTACTCCTCCATGGGAAATATGGATACCCATTTCATCGCCAAGCTCCGGGGTAGAGAAGATGTTCAGAAAAAAGCGCTATGTTCTGGTATGCACGAACGAACGTGAGGCGGACCATCCCAAAGGAAGTTGCGCCAACTGCGGCTCTGCAGAAATCAGAGAGCGGATGAAATCCCTTTTGGAAGAAAAAAACCTCAAAGGCCGGGCGCGCATACTCGCAACGAGTTGCATGGATGTTTGTGAGAACGGAGCGGTAATTTGTGTCATGCCCGACAATGTCTGGTATGGCGGTGTCAGGCTGGAGGATGCCGAAGAAATCGTGGAAAAACATTTGGAAAACGGCGAACCCGTGGAGCGGCTCTTGATACCCGAAGAGATGAGCGGGCTTTCATTGTTCGGTTAAAAACGAAAATCTAATATCGCATGTAATTCCAGGAGCTCTGAAATGGATGTTCAGTTGAGCGAGTTTCAGACTGCACTGCAAAGCAGTGTGCGGCAATTCGTGAACCAGGAAGTCATCCCCGTCGCCAGCGAGTATGAGCATAAAGACGAATACCCGCATCCACTGGTCAATCGGATGAAGGAATTGGGGTATTTCGGCGCTCTCGTGCCGGAATGCTACGGCGGCAGCGAGATGGATGCGATGAGTTTTACAGTTCTGACCGAAGAATTGGCGCGGGGCTGGATGAGTTTGACCGGCGTGCTCGGTGGACATTCGATGGTGGGATGGATGATCAACGAATTCGGCAACGACGAGCAGCGACAGGAGTGGCTTCCGAATGTGGCTGAAGGCAAAATGCGTTTCGGCATCGGCATCACCGAGGCGGATGGCGGCTCCGACGTCGCGGCATTGAGAACGTCCGCCCGCCGCGAAGGGCAGGATTACATCGTCAACGGCTCTAAAATGTTCATCACCAACAGCGAGAACGCCACGCATTTCGCAATCATGGCCCGTACGAACCCCAAGGCGGAAAAACCCACCCGGGGGATTAGCTGCATCCTCATGGACAGGAATCTGCCCGGTTTCAGCGCCAGCCGCCATCTGGACAAGATGGGCTACAAGGGGCTTCGGACGGGAGAGCTGGTATTTGACGACTGCCCGGTCCCGGCTTCGTACCTGATTGGTGAGGAGAACAGGGGATTCCATCAGCTTATGGCGGCCTTGGAGTTGGGCCGTATACAGGTGGCCGCACGGGCGGTGGGGCTTCATGCCGCCTGTTTTGAGGATTCCATCAAATACGCCCAGCAGAGAAAGAGCATGGGCAAGCCCATCGCCGAGTATCAGGCCATCCAGATCAAGCTCGCGGACATGGCCACCTCCCTCGAAGCCGCCCGGCAGCTCACCTACCGCGCGGCGCGCATGAAAGACCAGGGGGAGCGGTGCGATCTAGAGGCCGGCATGGCGAAGCTCTTCGCCTCCGACGCCTGCCAGCGGGCCTCCGAAGCCGCCATCCACATTCACGGGGGCTACGGCTACATCAAGGAGTTGCCGGTCGAGCGCTATTACCGCGACTCCATTCTCCTGCAGGTGGGGGAGGGCACGAACGACATTCAGCGTATCGTCATTGCGAAGCGCCTTGTGGAGAAATACCCGGCTTGAATTTTACATAACCCTTGAATATTTTGCGCGCCGAAATATCCTGAAAAACGACCTGTGAAATCCGTATACGGTTGATATTGCTTCGAATAACCCTCAATTAATTTTCAGGAATTTATCGAATAACCCCGTGAATTTATCGATATTTATCGAATTGTTCATTATCTTCGAATCCCCTCGGGCGGGGACGGATCGGCCAGTCCGGGCGGGGTTCTCGTGGTTCCTTGAAATGGACATGACGACCTCCTCCGGACTACCGGTCAGCGCGTGGATTCTCGCGCATTTCACCAAAAACGCTGTGGCGGCAATTGCGGGGAAATGCGGACGACTGAGGTCGCTCACGACCGGGGAGAGAGCGACCTCACCCACCGCCTGGATCGGCGTTTCCAGCAGCCAGGGAGGCTGGATGAATTTCGCACCTATGGTTGTTTTCCTGACCGGGAGGGCATTCGCGACTGAGCAAGGAGCGATAGCTGTATGCCGAGTGGAGAAGGAGGGCTATTTCTTAGCAACAGCCCCTCCTCAAGGCTATCCCATAGGCCCCTGTGCCTGTCCCCACATGAACATCATTTCGCCGGCGTGCTATCTCAACCCGCGCCGTTGCCCCCGCCGTTGTTTGCCAGCGCATCGGCCACGTCATCCATTTTGAGCCTTTGAAGCGTCGCCTGCGTGGGGAACCCGTTCTCATCCCAGCCGCGGATGCCATAAAACTCGTTTTTCATGCCTTCGAGCTCATCAGGCGGGCAGTGCATCCCCTTGTGCGGCCCGTCGGGAATCGGCTCGTGCATCACCTTGTACGGCAGCATGTCGTCCGCGCGGCTCACCCCTTCGCGCACGTGGAGGGCGCGCTCCAGGTTGCAGATGCGCTCGCCGGTTTCCTCCAGCTCATCCGCCGTCGTATCCCAGCCGGTCACCAGGTTGAGCATTTCCGCATATTTTTCATTGATCATCGCCCCGTAGCCGCGCTCCGCCGTGAAGCGGCACTGGGTGATGGAATCACCAAGCGCCGTGAAGTTCTGCGTGCGCACGGCGAACTCGGACTTGCCCTCGGTCGAGGTATTGTCGTGGTCAGAGGCGTACTGCAGGGTGGGGCGGGTGTCGTGGTGGCTGCCGCCTCGCGTGCCGGTGGCGTAGCCGATGGACATGCCCTTGAGCGCGCGCGCGCTGTGCGCCGGGAGTTCAAGTCCGCGCGAAGCATACAGAAGATTGGGCGCGTCGCCGCCGATATCCGCGGCCAGGCGCTTGCCGCCCTCGGCCAGCCTGTCGCCGAAGCCCTTGCGGTGGGTCATGTCCTCCAGGAGCCTCAGCATGGTGGCGGAATCGCCCCAGTTGAGGGGCTCGCCGACTTCCGCCTCGCTCAATAGTCCTTTCTCCATGCTCTCGAAGGCCAGCGAGAGCGTGACGCCTGCGGATATCGTGTCGAGCCCCAGTTCATCGCAGAGCATGTTCGCCTGGAGCATGACGCCCGGGTCGCCGATGCCCAGCATGGTTCCCAGCGCGAAAATGGTCTCGTACTCGGGGAGCTTCCACACCAGGCCGTCGAAATCGCCGCCTTTCATCTTGAAATTCTTGCCGCACGCCACCGGGCATTTGAGGCAGGTGGTGTGCTTGTCCAGGAAATTGTCGTGCATGTACTCGCCGCTGATGGGTTCGCAGTTCTCAAAGATTTCGCTCATGAGGTTCCGCGTGCCGAGCGCGCCCATCTTGTTGATCATGTTGACGAGAATCGGCGTTCCGTATTTGTGGAGCGCCGCCGTGCCCGTGCGCACGTCCTCCGCCGTCTCGTTCACGTAGGTCCTGAGCGCCTTGGCGTCCGCCCAGGCGGTTTTCGCCTTGCCGCGCACGGCGATGGCCTTGACGTTCTTGCTTCCCAGAACCGCCGCCATGCCCCCGCGTCCGCTGATGCCGTCTCGGCTCTTGCGCCAGGTGTGCGCCATGGCCGCGAAGCGCACCTGGTTCTCCCCGGCGGGGCCGATGGCCAATACGTCCGTGCCGCCCTCGGTATCGGTAATGGTGTCGCACGTCTCCCGAATCCATTTACCCTTGAGGTGGCTCGCGTCTTTGAACGCAACGCCGTCTTCCGTGAGCATGAGGTAGACCAGGGAATCGGCCTTTCCGTGCAGGACGACAGCGTCGCACCCGGTGCGCTTCAAGGTGATGGGCCACGCACCGCCGAAGGTGGAGTCGAAGAAGAGCCCGGTGAGCGGGCTGATGGAGGCGGCGCACGCGCGGCTCGCGCTCGGCACGGCGGAATCCGTATACGGCCCCACGGCGAAGACGATGATGTTTTCAGGAGATAGCGCGTCGGTTCGGGGCTTCAGGTGGTCCCAGAGAATCTTGGCTCCGAAGCCGTTTCCGCCCAGGTATTTGCGGCCCATCTCTTCACCGAATTCCTCGGTGCGGGACGTGCGGTTGCTGAGGTCGATGTGAAGTATTTTTCCTTGATATCCGAGCATTGATTTCCCCACGCGAACGAAAGAAGTTTTTTGGAAGCTCTAGTGTAATCATTTGGGTATTTTGTGCAAGACCAAAACCGAGCGAGGAGCGATTGTAGTTTGTCGACAGGAATGCGGGTGTCGTTCGGTAGGGACAGGTCGCGACCTGTCCTTACGATGCGGTACGGTTTTGTTCGTCATTCCGGCGAAAGCCGGAATCCATTTGTTTTGCCTTTGTTTATTATTTTTTGATTGGTTCCCGCCAATGACGGGGAGATGGAAAGACGGAGTAGTGTCATTCTGCTCGACAATGGATTCCGGCTTTCGCCGGAATGACGGCTGTGGTCAATTCAGGCCGAAGAGGACTTTTTCAACAACCCCTTGAAGGTCGGGCATTCCGAGGGGAAAGCCCGGCATTGAAACCGAGCGGTTTCGGTAGTGATAGCCCCTCTCGGGGCTGTCCCACAGGTCGCGACCTGTCCTTACAACAGACCATAAAACATTCGCAGCAGAAATCAGGCGAGGTTATCCTCTACCACAACGCCTTCAGCCTGCCGCCGTCGAGATTGAGAGAGATGCCGGTAATGTAGCTCGCACGTTCCGAGCAGAGAAAGACGATGGCGTCGGCCAATTCTTCGGGCTTGCCGAACCGGCCCAGCGCGTTCTTGCGCGCCGCGCGGCGGCGGGCCTCATCTTCGGAATCGGCTTCGAGTTCCGCCGCAAGGCCCTGGGCGTTCATTCTCCAGAGAGCGGTATCCACCCAGCCGGGGCATACCGCGTTCACGTGAATGCCCGCCTCGCCGAATTCGGTGGATAGCGATTTCGTCATGTTCAGGAGCGCGCTGTTCGTCATGCCGCTGCCGAACATGTAGGGGTCGGGTTCCTTCCCGGCGCCGCCGATCATGTTCACGATGCGGCCCCACCCCTTCGCGCGCATCCCCGGCTCCACCAGTCGGATGAGCCTCAGGAAACCGAACAGCTTGGTGTCGAGTTGATTCTGAAGAGCGGCGTCATCGAGCGCCTCGAACCTGCCAGAACTCATGGTTCCCGCGTTGTTCACCAGAATGTCGATGGAACCGAGTTTTTCCTGCGCGCGCTCGACCAGGGGCGCGAGTTCGGCTTCGTTCGAGGTATCCGCCACGGCGTAGTGGATTTCACCTCCGGTTTCTGCGGCGAGCCCGGCGCAGGTCTCGGCAAGGGCCACCTCGTTTCTCGCGCAGGTGAACACGCGGGCGCCCTCTTCGAGAAAGCGCCTCGCCGTCTCGCGGCCGATGCCCCGGCTGCCGCCCGTCACTAGTGTCGATTTTCCCTTGATGCCTAAATCCATGTTTATCTCTCGTTGAAATAGGGAGGAGGGCGTTTGCCTCTCTCATCAGTCGTGGTTGTTTTGTAGGTAGCGCTCCCTCCTTGGGAGCGCTACATATATGCGACCCGTGGGTTGATTCTTGCCGTTTTCGCAAAAATTCGTGGAGACTAGGCGATTTTCGGCTCGTATAGATCTCTCTTGTCAGCGCGGGCCGCAAATATGCGGCCCCTACAAATCCATTGAAACTCTTCCCTCTTTAGTTGGGTTGACCCGTAGGGACAGGCCCCTGTGCCTATCCGATAAAGGGCGACCACGCAAGGTCGCCCCTACGGCCTCACCCCCCACCTAATCCGACACCTGCGCCACTTCCTCCCATTCCTTCCAGCCGATGATGTCGTCGGGCGGCTCAACGGGGTTGTGGAGGCCGTCCTGCAGGCGGTTCCAGGCGTTGAACAGGCAGGTGAACAAGGTAAGTTCCACGATGTCCTTCTCGCTGAAAAACTCCCTGAGCGGCGCGAAACAGGCGTCGTCTGCGGCGGCCGTGTTCCGCGTGAGAGCCGTCGCCCAGCGGATCACCGCCTTTTCCCGCTCATCGAACAGGTCGCTGTCCTCCCATCCATCGACTATCAAAGATACATGTTCATCATTCAGACCGGCAGCTTGACCAAGCTTTATGTTGTGGTTCGTTCATATCTCGCAGTCGTTGATGAGCGAGGGCGTCAGGATCGCCAACTGCATCAGGCGCATTCTCGAAGGCTCGGCCCGCCACTGGCTCCTCAGGGCCACCGTCAGGTTCATGATGTGGCGCAGCGCTTCGGGCGAATGCGCCAGGGCGCGGTAGAAACTGGGAACAGTGCCCCATCTTTCCCTCGATTGCTCGAAGAGCGGTTCGTGATCGCCTTTGGCGTCATCTGGCATCGGCGTGATTCTCGACATCTCGGTCTCCTCCTCATTCAGGTTCGCAATAAATCTCGCGCAGGTGTTTTTCATTATTTTTAGCAGATTTTCGGGGTGGCGACCATGGGGTCGAACGCGAGTGAGGAACGAGCATTCGCCGACCGAGGAGTGGGGGGCGGCAGTAGCTATCTGTCTTCTGAGTTGTTTGTCGAAAATTAATGTAGGGGCCGCATACATGCGGCCCGTTCGGACTCAAATCATAATCTATCGAGGCTACGTTGGATAGAAAACAAGGGTCGCATTTATGCGTGGAGCAGCCCCAAGGAGGAGCTGTCACCTACACCGGATATTCGATTCGTGGAGGAATGATTATCTCAGAAGGTGTAGGGACAGGTCGTGACCTGTCCTTACGGGAGTTGTTGAAAAAGTCCCCTTTTTAGAGAGTAGAGAGGACGCCCCTCTCGACTGGAAAGGCTGCAAACACTCGCTCTTCGCTCGCGTTTGACCCCGTACTCCCCCTTGTCAAGGGGGGCTTTTCTTCCACTCTCTTGTCGGGGGACATCGCTATTACCCTTTTGACAAGGGGGCTGTTGAAAATGCCTCAAATTCGAGATTCGGCGTATGGAGCCGACCGGGGAGAGAGGGTTCGACGCGAGGGGGTGTAGCCGGACAACCCTTATCGGAGTCGTCCGGCCCTCCGTGGTTGTCCTTTTGCAGGATGGTTACATTCAGGACAGGCACGGAGGCCCCAGACAGGCGCAGGGGCCTGTCCGCTACAACAAACGAAAAATCTCACACAAAGACTTTTTCAACAACCCCGACACAAGGGGGGTAGGGGGGGGTGCCCCTTCCCCTTTGCGATGCGCATCGCCCCCTGCTATAAGTCGCCTTGCCGCTTGGCCCACATAAGGAAACCCCGATGGAACATCAGAAAATTCTCATCATCTGCGCGCACCCCGACGACATCGAGTTCCGCTCGGCGGGCTCGGCCGCCAAATGGGTGCGCGAGGGCAGGCGCGTGGAGTATTGCCTCGCCACGAGCGGGGACAAGGGCGTGAACGGCCCCGAATCGCGCCGCATGACCATCGAGGAGAAACGAGCGATTCGCGAGAGCGAACAGCGCGCGGCGGCGGCCGTCGTCGGCGTGGAGCATGTTCATTTCCTGCGCCATACGGACGGGGAAGTGCGCAACACCACCGAACTCAGGCGCGACCTCGTGCATGTGATGAGGGAGTGCAAGCCGGACCTCGTCATCGCCGACGATCCGGCGAACGACGCTTTCGACAGCTTCTACGGCTACCACCGCGATCACCGCGCCGTCGCCAAGGCGGTTTTCGACGCGCTCTATCCCGCCGTGGGGAATGCGAATTTCTTTCCCGAACTGTTGGCCGAGGGTCTGGAGCCGCACAATCCCAGGGAAGTCTATTTCAAGACGATTCGCGGCGCCGACACCTGGGTGGACATCACCGATACGTTCGACCTCAAAATCAAGGCGCTCAAGTGCCACAAGAGCCAGGTCAAGGATTTTGAAGAGCTGGTTCCCCATCTCAGAAACTGGGCGAAACGCTCGGGCGAAGAGGGCGGCCTCGAGTGCGCCGAATCCTACCGGCGCATGGAGGTGCCGGGGTAGGCGGGCGATTCCCTGTGCTCGCCTGCGTACGCCTTTGATCGTCAT
This sequence comes from bacterium, assembly GCA_965213625.1. Lineage (GTDB taxonomy): Bacteria > UBA8248 > UBA8248 > UBA8248 > UBA8248 > Bin107. Next base: position 3,072,777 of record CBDBZU010000004.1, on the reverse strand, counting down.
TCCGGCGTCATTGCTGCTTCTGTTGTAGATCGGACATATATGTCCGACATACATGAGGCCCTGCCTTTTCGTTTTCACAATGCGGGTCGCATAATATGCGACCCCTACACATGTATTGACAACCCGATCAAAGGGGAGTGTTCATGAAGTTCGTTTTCATTCAATTTACGCCGGAATGATGGCAAGCCGTCTTGATTGTCATTTCATTTGTAGCGGACAGGCCCCCGCGACCTGTCCCTACGCTACGACCCTTCAACCCAATATCACCCCATCGTCGAATCGACGGCTTCCAGGAATTTCACGCCCACGGGCTCTGCGAGCAGGTCGGGCAGTTTCTCCCTGAAATTCTTGTAGTGCGGCTCTTCCCGGTGCGCGTCGAGATCGGCCTGCGATTTCCAGCACTCGATGAAATGGAACGCGCCCGCCTCGTCCGTCGACCTGAAGAGGTTATAGAAGATGCAGCCGCCCTCATTGCGCGAGGGTGCGCACATGCCGCCTAAAAGTTCCGCCATCTCGTCTTCTTTTCCGGGTTTTGGTTTGAGCCACGCGATCAGGAATACTCTCTCATCCGCCATATTACGCCTCCTGGTTCATGGAATGAAAATTTGATTTATCGGGCGTATTCTATCCGTTGAACCGGGCCGTGACCAGATGGTTCCCTACTCCTCGCCTCATGGGAACTTGGGGTGTATAGTCCGCCCATGGTCGAGTGGATATCATCATGGGGGAGTCCTGAGTTTCTCGCTTTGGCGACCTCGTTCAGTTATTCCATTACACTCATAACGGTGCGCCGGGCGATGACGACCGGAAGCCCCCTGATGAGCATCATCGTCCTCAATTCGCTGGTGAGCATCGTGGGGCTGACGACCGCCCTCGTGCTCGGCACCCTGGCGTCCACCAACGTGCGGGCGCTCGGCTGGTTCGCTCTTACGGGCGTGGCCGGCCACGGTACGGGGAGCCTCATCTTCTTCTCGGCCATCGAGCGTCTGGGCGTGAACCGGGCCACGGCGGTACACTCGTCCGCGCCTCTTTGGGGCGTGGTTTTCGCCATCATCATCCTGGGCGAGCAGCCGGGCGTCTATGTGCTCCTGGGGACGCTCGGGATCGTGGGTGGCGTCTTTCTGCTCTCCTGGCCGGAGCGAAAACGCGCGGGAGGCGAGTCTCCAAACTGGAGCCGGAAGGATTACCTCCTGCCGCTTTTCTCTTCTTTGTGCTATGCGATGGTGCCTGTGTTCGCCAAGCTGGGTCTCGCCGAGCAGCAGGCGCCCTATCTGGGATTCGGCGTGGCGTTCGGCTCAGGGCTTTTGCTGATGCTGGCGGCGAGGCGCATGACGCCCGACGGCGGGGTGATAAGAGGCAACGCCCAGACGGTGAAAGCCCTCCTCGTGGGACTTCCGTTCAACATCATCGCCGCTTTTCTGATGTGGACGGCGTTCGTGGCGGGCATGGTGTCGAGCGTATTGCCGCTGAGCCGGATGACGCCCCTTTGGGTGATCCTGTTCAGTTTCTTGTTTCTGGGGAAAATAGAGCGCGTTGCCGCAAGAACGGTCCTCGCAGCGTGCCTCGTCGTGTCCGGCGGGGTGATGATCACCCTGTTCCGCTAGCCGCCTGAAGACGGCGATGCGCATCATCGGGGAGCAGTAAGTCATAAAATGTCGGGACTTTTCGCACAAGCAGGCTTGGGGGAATTACTCGCGGTAGGGGCGTCTTTGTCTTATTCGACGTCTCTGATCGCCATCCGCCAGGGAGTGAGGAGTGCGACGCCGATAGCCGGCGTGCTTATCTTAAGTGCGACGGTTTCCGTTCTGGGCCTCACCATCGCGGCTGCTCGCGGAACGCTCCAGGAATCCATGCTCACGCCGGTGTTGATATTCATGCTCGGCGGCTGCCTGGGGCAGGGCGTGGGACAGCTCACGAACGCCATCGGCATCGAGAAGATGGGCGTGAGCCGCTCGGTGCCGATTCAATCCTCCACCCCCATTTTCTCGGTCACCTTCGCGATGATATTCCTGGGCGAGCGGCCCGGCGTCGGTGTGGCGATGGGGACGGTTCTCATCGTGGCGGGCGTCTGCCTGCTCTCACTCGGCGAGCGGCGCAGCGGTCAGAGCTTCAAGAGCTTCTTTCAGGGCGGGCTGGTCTACCCGCTCACATCGTCGCTCTCCTATGCGCTGCTGCCCGTGCTGGCGAACGTCGCGTTCTCCTACCAGAAAACCCCCATCCTGGGCTTCGCATGCGCCTTCACGGCGGGAACCCTCCTGCTCGCGGTAACGCGCCCCCTCCTGCCCGGCGGCGGCAAGCTCGAAGCCGACAGGAGGGCCGTCTACCTTTTTCTCGGCGCAGGCGTCACCACGACGCTGGCGGCCATAATGTTCTGGACGGCGATGAGCATCGCGCCCGTCTCGACGGTGCTGCCGCTCAGCCGCCTCGTGCCCCTGTGGGTGGTGCTTTGGACCTACCTCTTCCTGGGCGGGCTCGAGCGCATCACCTCGCGCATCGTATTCGCGGCGGGGATGGTCGTGGCGGGTGGCGTGCTCATTACCGCTTTCAAGTAAAAGACTCACCCTTTCTCGCGTGAATACTTCGGGGCGTGTATAGTCGCGCGCATGAACGCGCAAGCTCCTTTTTTCATGGCGGGCGAAATCCTCGCTCTCTCATCGTCTTTCATCTACTCGGCGGCGCTCATTTCCTTCCGCCGGGGGCTGAGGAGCGCCTCTCCCATCACAGGGGTGCTCATCACGAACGCCGTGGCGAGCGCGCTCCTCTTGAGCATCGCCTTTTCCCTGGGCACGCTGCAGACTTCATCCCTCAGGCCCGTCCTGTGGTTCATGCTGGCGGGGTGTCTGGGGCAGGGAATGGGCCATCTGGCTTCCTATACGGCCATCCAGCGCATCGGCGCGAGCCGGACGAGCCCCGTGCAGGCTTCGGCTCCAATATGGGCGGTTTTTTTCGCCGCCTTCTTTCTGGGGGAAGAGCCGGGTGTGGCGGTCGTGCTCGGCACGCTCTCCATCGTCGGGGGCGTGGCGCTCATCTCGATGGGGGAGGGCAAGGACGTCGCCAAGGGCGGCATGGGTCCCGAATTCCGCCGCGCGCTGATGTTCCCCGTCTTCGCCTCGTTCATGTACGCCGCCATGCCGGTCATCGCGAAAATCGGCTACGCCGAGCAGCGGACGCCTTTCGCGGCGGTGGGATTCGCCTTTCTGGCGGGTTTTCTCTTTTTGCTGGTGGCGAAGCCGTTTCTGGGCGCGAGCGGCAAGATACGGGCGGACCGGCGCGACGTCAGCTGGATACTGCTGGGCTCACTATTCTCCGCCACCGCCACGGGGCTTTTGTGGTACACCCTCACGTTCTCGGACGTCACCGTCGTCCTGCCCTTAAGCCGCACCGCCCCGATTTGGGTGGTGCTCCTGAGCCTCATCTTCATGGGCGATATGGAGCGCGTGAACGCGCGCCTTTTCGGCGCGGCTGGCCTCGTCGTGCTCGGGGGATTCCTGATCACGAGTTTTCGGTGAGCAACCACAAGGCTGAACCCCTCTCGATTTTTCATCGGTGAAGAAAAAGCAAAAAATTTTGCGGGCGCGAATCGCTTTACTGCTTCATGTATTTTTATTATTATTTAGTTACACCATATGAAATTATATTTCTCGCCGAAAACCATAAGCGGTCAATTTGGCGCACGCCGAATTCCAAAAGGCCCCGGCCTGGGATGGAAGTGTAAATCCTGCGATTCATCCAGGTTTTATGACGAAATCATGAGAGAAGTTGTCTGTGGGTGGACGGATAGCTGCTTTCGCCACGAGGAGAAAGTGTATGTCTCGATTCAAGCAGCGATTCCTCATAGAAACCCCTTTTTCATGCCTGGCGCTTTTGTTTGCGCTGGTACTCACTTTGACGCTGCCGGGCTGCGGCGGCGGTGGAGGTGGTTCTGGAACAGAAGTGATGATCACCCCGCCAAGAAACGGCGCTCCCACGACCTTGCGGGCCTTCTCGGATATTACCTTGACGCATGAACCCGGCAATCCGCAGCGATGGAGGTCCGAAGGTTTTGACACCTATTTTACGGACCCGGACCTCGACAGTCTGGCCTACAGCTCATCCACGAGCCGTCAAGGCGTTGCCAGCGCCGCGATCGGGGGAAGTGGTCCGAACTACTTGACAGTGAGAACGATAAGAGCCGGCACGACGGTCGTCACGGTAGAAGCATCGGACCCCTTTGGCCTCACTGTTACGCAGAGCTTCAAGGTGACGGTACGTTAGAGAACGGCTTGGCCTCTGGACCATTCCTGCGCTCTGAGTGGGCCACCCCCGTATCTCCGGATGCGCCGCTTGCGGATATTTGCCTTGCTTGGTCGGAAGTGTTGGTATTGAATCTAATGTAACACTTGATGTTTGGCTCTTGTTGAACACCCGACGGTCATACGCTCACCCCCGCTGTCTCCTCGTCTTCCTCACCCGCACGGCGCAGAACTTGAACTCGGGAATTTTTCCGTAGGGGTCGAGGTCGTCTACGGTGAGCAGGTTCGCGGCGGCCTCGACATAGTGGAAGGGGATGAACACCTGCCCTGGCCTCACGCGCGATGAAGACCGGGCGGGCAGGGTGATATTACCACGTCTCGATTCCACGCGGACGTCCGAGCCGTCTTTGATCTTCAGGCGTTTCAGGTCATCGGGCGACATTTCCACGTAGGGGCCGGGCTCCGCGGCTTCTAACGCCTGCGCCCTTCTGGTGATGGCCCCCGTATGCCAGTGGTAGATGTTGCGACCCGTGTTGAGCACGAAAGGGTAGTCCTCGTCCGGCATCTCCCTGGCGGGGGCATACTGGACGGGAATGAGCTTTCCTCGGCCTGACGGGAATGATCTCGAGAACAGGATTTCCGTGCCCTGGCGATCGGGTCTGGCGCACGGCCAGACGAGTCCGTGCTCCCCCAGGCGCTTATAAGACATACCTGCCATGAACGGTGTCAGCGATGCGATTTCATCGAAAATGGCGGCTTCAGATTTATATTTCATCGGGTAGCCCAGCCGACCCGAGAGTTCGGCCACGATGCGCCAGTCCTCGCGCGCTTGGCCTGGCGGGTCGATGGCCCGCCTTCCTATCTGCACCCTCCTGTCCGTGTTCGTATAGGTGCCCGTTTTCTCCGGGAACGCCGTGGAAGGGAGCACCACGTCTGCGAAATAGGCGGTTTCCGTGAGAAAAATGTCCTGGACGACGAGGAATTCCAGGTTGGCGAGCGCGCCCCGCGAATGATTGAGATTGGGATCGCTCATGGCCGGGTTCTCGCCCATGATGTACATGCCCTTTATCTCGCCCCGGTTGGCTGCGTCGGCGATTTCCATCACGGTGAGGCCCGGTACTGGGTCGAGTTTCCGGCCCCAGGCTTTTTCGAATTTCCTGCGGATACTGGGAGAGGCCACGTCCTGATAGGCGGAATAGACCATGGGAATCAGGCCCACGTCCGATGCGCCCTGCACGTTGTTCTGGCCGCGCAGGGGGTGCAGGCCGGTTCCCTCACGCCCGATTTGCCCGCATATCAGGCAAAGCGCGATGAGCGCGCGGCAGTTGTCCGTGCCGTGGGTGTGCTGGGAGAGGCCCATGCCCCAGAAGATGATGCTGCGCTCAGCCGTCGCATACCCTCTGGCCAATGCCCGGAGCGTTTCCGGGGCAACGCCTGTGAGTTTGGCGACGTTTTGGGGCGTATAGGGCTTTACGTTCTCTGCGAGTTCATTGAACCCCTCGGTGCGCGCGGCGACGAAATCGACGTCGTAGAGTTTTTCATCGATCACCACGTTCAAAAGCCCGTTGAACAGCGCCACGTCCGTACCGGGGCGGAACTGCACGAAGGTGTCCGCATGATCGACGAGGTCGATTCGCCTCGGGTCCGCGACGGCCAGCGTGGCGCCCGCAGTAGAGGCCTGCTTGATGAAGGTGGCCGCCACGGGGTGGTTTTCGGTGGCGTTCGCGCCCGCCACGAGGATGAAATCCGCCTTGAGCGCATCCGAGAAGGGGTTGCTCACCGCGCTCGACCCGATGGTCTGGTAAAGAGCGGCCACCGAGCTCGCGTGGCAAAGCCTCGTGCAGTGATCCACGTTGTTCGTGCCGAACACGGCGCGGATGAGTTTCTGAAAAAGATAGTTGTCCTCGTTCGAGCATTTCGCCGAACCGAAGCCGGCCATGCTCGAGGGGCCGTGGTCCTCATGGATTTTCTGGAGCGAACTTGCGGCGAGTTCCATGGCTTCATCCCAACTCGCCTCACGGAACAGGGAGAGCGGATTGCCGGGCAGTTCCTTCGTCTTGGGCGCGCCTTCTATTCGGATGAGGGGGGTCGTCAGCCTGTCCGGGTGATGCGCGTAGTCGAACCCGTAGCGCCCCTTCACGCAGAGCCTTCCCTGGTTCACGGGACTGGTTTCATCCCCACTGACGCTCAGGAGCGTGTTGCCCGCCACCTGATAGGTGATGGAACATCCCACGCCGCAGTAGGGGCAGACGGAATCCACCTCCTTGGTCTTGTCGGGGGCGATTTGCAGCGTGAGGGATTTGTTCGTGAGCGCGTCCGTGGGGCAGGCGGCCATGCACTCCCCGCAGGAGACGCAGGTGGATTCTCCCATGGGCAGATCGGTGTCGAACACGATGCCGGCATGCGTGCCTTTACCACCGCGTCCGATGACGTTGTTGCCCTGAACGTCCGTGCAGGCGCGGATGCAGCGGTCGCAAAGGATGCACGCGCTGTGGTCCACGGCGATGACGGCGGATGAGAGATCGCGCTCGCGCACCGTCTCCTTGGGCGGCAAGGTGCTCACGCCGTTTTGGATTTTCATCTGCTCGGCGAGTGCTGTGAGTTCGCAGTTTTGGGACTCGGACTCCGCGCCGTGGTCCGCCATCAGCATGGCCACCAGGGTTTTCTGGGCGCGCACGACGCGCTCGCTTCCCGTGCGGATCACCATGCCGGGTTCAATCTTCCGGTGGCAGGAGGGAACCAGCGTTCGCGCGCCTTTAACCTCGATGGCGCATACGCGGCATACGCCCACGGGCTCCATGCCGGGCTGATGGCATAGCCTGGGGATATCGACGCCCATCGACTGGGCCACCTCCCAGATGGTCGCGCCGTCCCGGGCCTTGATTTCCCGGCCGTCGATGGTAATGGCGATCGCTTTATCGTCAGGCATTTTCCTGCTCCGGCTTCATTTGAGTCTCGCCATGATGTCCGACTCGAAGTATTCGAAAAGCGAGAGATAAGGGATTGGCGCGGCCTGCCCCAGGCCGCAGATGGATGTGTCCTTCATGGTCTCGCATATCTCGCGCATGGCGGTCAGTTCCGACGCCCGACCCTCTCCGCGCAACACCCGCTCCAGAAAAGCGGTGAGTTTTTCCGTTCCCAGGCGGCAGGGCACGCACTTGCCGCAGGATTCATCCCTGAAAAAGCGCACCACGTTGTGGGCGAGCGCTACGATGTCCACCCCCTCGGGGATGACGACGAGCGCTCCGCTGCCCAGCATGCTGCCCGCCTCTTGAAGGGGCGTGAAATCATAGGGAATATCGACGAGGTTTGCGGGTAGAAACCCGCTGCTCGCACCCCCCGGGGAGAACGCCTTAAGGCGCGCGCCCGCAGGCAGCCCGCCCGCCGGTCCCTCGATAATCTCGGAGATGGGCGTCCCGAACTCCACCTCGTAGATGCCCGGTTTTCGCACCGCACCGCTCACGCCCACCACCTTGAAGCCTTTTGTTCCGTTTCGCCCGAATGAGGTGAACCACGCGGCTCCTTTCTTGAGCACCGCCGGTATGAGCGCAAAAGTCTCGACGTTGTTGATGAGGGTGGGTTTACCGAACAGGCCCGCCGTACCGGGGAAGGGAGGTTTGTCGCGGGGCTGGGCGCGCTTGTCCTCCAACACCTCGAGCAGCGCCGTCTCCTCTCCGCAGATGTAGCCGCCGGGGCTGGTGAATATCTCGAGCTGCGGCGTGTTCTTCGTGTCGGCCAGCCGGGCCTTGCGCGCGCGCTCGATGGCGCGTTCCAGCTTTCTCGCCTGCGCGCCGTATTCGTGGCGTATGTAGATAATAGCGCGCTCAGCCCCCACGGCCCGGCAGGCGATGAGAATCCCCTCGACAACCAGTTCGGGGTGCGAGTCCATGATGGCGCGGTCCTTGAACGTGCCCGGTTCGCTCTCATCGGCGTTGCAGACGACGAATTTCTCCGTCCCCTGTGCGCCCAGAACGAAACTCCACTTGAGCCCGACAGGAAAACCGGCTCCCCCCATGCCGCGAAGGCCGCTCTCTTTTAAGATGTCGATGACGCTTTCGGGCTTGTCGCTCTTCATTAACGCTCGAAGAACGCCGAAGGCCGCATTCTTGCGGTAGGGGTTAATGCGCGATGGGTTTTTAAGTTTCTGCGATCTCGACGAAGGTTTAGCCGCACCATTTTTCCAGGATTCCAGGATTTCCTGAAACTTCTCATCCGTGAGAGCTGAGTAGATACGGCCCTCTATCTCGGCGGCGGGCCCCTTGTCGCACCGGCCCAGGCAGGCGCAGCTTTCGGGCTGCAAGTTCCTGACGCCCGCGCGGCGGGCGAGTGTTTTCGCGTTATCGAGCAGCGCATCGCCGCCTGCGAGCAGGCAACTCATGTCCCGGCAGATATGGACTTTGGGTTTCGCGGGTTTTTCCAGATGGAAGTGCGGAAAAAAACTGGCGATGCCGTATGAGTCGTAGATGGGCACGCCCAGGTCTTTGGAAATCTCCGTGATCGCTTCTTTCGAGAGATAGCCGTCTTCATGCTGGCGGGTGAGCAGGGCCCCGATTTTGGCGGGAGACTTATAGGCCGTGGAAGCGTTCTCTGTCATGGCAATCTCCCCGTGAGCCGCGGTGCCTCGCAAATCATTCTAAGTGTTCGCCACGCGAAGTGTCCAGCATAACTTCCTCGGATGGCGACGGGGCGACGCTCCTTGGGGTTGTTGAAAAACCATTTACAGTGTGATTCGGCATATGGAGTTGATCGGGGAGGGAGTCGGTAAGGACAGGTCGCGACCTGTCCCTACGGCTACAAAACCACCGCGCACACCCGCGCCGCGCGGGCTGTTGAAAATGCTCCGGCTTCGCTATTCGGTAGATGACCCCCAAGGTTTTTCACTCCCCCCTCAAGGGTCTGTTGAAAAAGACCTTGTTTCTTCCGGTCGGCGACATGATGCTCCCGTAGGGACAGGCCTCCGTGCCTGTCCTGATTGTAACTATCCTGCAAAAGGACAACCACGGAGGGCAGGACAACCCCGAGGAGGGGTTGTCCCTACACTTCAATTTCTCCATCACCGGGCTTTTTCAACAAGAGGGAGTGAACTTCAAAGGCGTACGCGCGATCAAAATCCGTTTCCCGGGACTTTTCAACAATCCCTTGTCAGGAAGGCTTTTCTTGCCCCCCCTGTCAAAAGGGGGGTAGGGGGTGGTTTTCCAGGCGTCCACAGAACCCCTCACCCTGAGTAGCGGCGAAGCCGCGTATCGAAGGGCCTGTCCTGAGCCTGTCGAAGGGGCGCTCTCTCCCCAGTCGGGTCCATCCTTCGATACGGCCCTGGCGGGCCTACTCAGGATGAAGGTCCGGGGGGCGGCGGCGGCGGACAGGCACGGGGGCCTGTCCTTACTGTAGGCGGCGTTCTCTTCTCGGAACCCACGACGAAATTGTTTTTTTATTCGTCATGACGTCGGTGGTCAATCCCGAGCGACGTGGAACGTTTTCAACCGCCCCATCTTGCGCCTGCGGCTTGTGAGGCGCGGGGCTTGTCGAGTAAATTGAGGACCTTCACGAGGGGATATCTCTTTTCGTTTCGAGGAGTCTGGTTTGGCCGCTTTGGTTCGCTCGTTACATTTTGCTCTTCTTGTATCGTGGCTCGCACTCACGCTGGGCGTCTGGTGGGCCGCGACGAATTCCTTCGATACGTTCGATGCGCAGAAGAACCCGGTAGCGTCGAAACTGTTCGAGCCCGCCTCGAAGACGAAGCTCAAGGGCCGCATGGCCGCGCGAGAGGTGAACGCCCGCATATTCGAGGCCTGGAACCGGCTGCAAATCGTTTTCTGTGTCTTGCTGTTTATCCTCCTCTGGCGCTCAGGGCGGATGCGCGGCTTATCGCCCGTTCTGGCAGGGTGTCTGCTTCTCATCGTGGGTATGCACGTCTTTTGGTTCTCGCCGAAAATAGAAGCGCTCGGTAGAATCCTCACGAGCGGGGAAGCTTCTGCGGGAACGCCCGCCGTGCAGAGCGAATTCGGGCGCTACCACGGCGCCTATGTCATCACGGACGTGCTCAAGGCGTGCCTCCTGGCCGCGGCGATATGGATTTCCCCTTGGCGCAGAAGCGCTCAGGGGGAACCGTCGCGCGGATGAGAATGCCGCTACTTTCGATATATTACCCGATAGCGGCGCGCGACTATCCACAGGGTGGATAAATGCGCTAGAATTTCCCATTCGCGCCGCCGCGCTGTCGCTATCTTTGAGTAGCGATTTCATTTCGGGGGACGGTATATTGAACCCCACCTATGAGAAGTGTCGCTCATTCCCGCGCTGGGAAGTTCGTTCTCCGGTGAGAAAAATCATCTCGCTGAGTCTGTTCGTCTTCTTGTCCGTCATCTTTTCGTCAACGCTCGCGTGGGCGGTGGACGGCATCTGCAAACCTGGAATCGTCCAGCGCGACGGGCGTTTCATCCCCGTCTCGATGAGAGGCGGATGGGAGAGCGTTCGGCAAACGCGTGAAGTACGGCTTAAATTTTTAGGGCATTCGAGCTTTCTGATTGATGCCCCGGGCGGCGGGCGGGCCGTCATGGACCCCTACGTCATCCCTGTTCTGGACCCGCCGCCGGATGCCGTCACAGTGAGCAATTTCCACGAAACCCACTCCATGACGGGACCCTACGTGGGCAAATCGGAGATTTTTTTCGGCGTGACGCAGGAGGGAAAGCCCAACGCCATCGACGAGAAATTCGGGAACCTGCGAATCGCCTCTTTCCCCCAGGTGGACGGGGACGAGAACAATCCCTTCGTCCTCAACACCATTCACGTTTTTCAGGCGGGCGGGCTATGCGTCGCGCATTTCGGGAACGCGCGCTTCGGACCATCGCCCGGGCAGATTCGCGCCCTGGGGAAGATCCACGTGCTTTTGCTTTCGATTGACGGCTCTTTCACCGTGCCTCACGATGTGGCGGCCAAGATCGTCAAGCGCATCGGTCCCAACATCGTGATTCCGATGCACTATTTCGGTCCCGAATTGACCGGCGAGTTCGAAAAGGCCCTGAAGGCGGAGGGAATCACGAGAGTCCTTCGCCCGCAGGAAACCGAGCTCGTGCTAACGCGAAAAAGACTGCCGCCGCCCACGACCTACGTGGTGTTGCCCGATGTCAATGTCCCATAATTTATTCTTGAGCCGCCGCGCGTTCATCGCGCGCACTGCAATGGCTGCGGCCGCGGTGCTCGGCCTCCCCGGTGGAGTGAGCGCGCAATCCCCTTCACCCCTGAGCGAGTGGCAAAAAAATCTTTTCCCGCGCTCCTCCGAGGAGGAGAAGCCGCTACTTCCCGATTTCACGCCGGCCCAATTACGCTATTCCGGCGGACGCTGGCAGGAATACGCCACGGCGATGGCTTCTTTTCTCGGAGAGGTGAGAAAGCGCACGAGCATAGAAACCGCAGGGGATGCGCAGGTGGTGGATATCTCCTCACCCGAAATTTTCGAATATCCTTTCCTGTATATGTCGGGACGCTACGAGTTCGAGATGCCTGACTCGAGGGCGATTGAAAATCTGAGGCGCCACCTCACCTACGGGGGATTTTTGCTCATCGACGATGGGCTCGGGCTCGAGGGGGAAGCCTTTGGCGGCGCCGTCGAGAATCTCATGCGTCTGGTCTTCCCGAGAACTTCTTTCGAGGCGCTCCAGCGCGAACACGCCGTTTTCAAGAGTTATTACCTGATCCGCTCCATTGGCGGGCGACAGGCCGTCAGCCAGGACTTGCAGGGTATCCATGTGGGAATGTTCACCCCCGTCATCTTCTGCCGAAACGACCTGGGCGGCGCGTGGGCGAGGGGTCCCGGTGGCGGATGGCTCGAAGAGTGCACGCCCGGCGGGGAACCCCAGCGTCTCGCGGCCTTTCAACTCGCCGTCAACATCTCTCTCTACGCGATGACGGGCAACTACAAGCAAGACCTCATACACCACCCCTTCATCCAGCGCAGGCTGAACCAGGGCTAGACGATGGACTGGTCCACACTCCATTGGCCCGGCGGCGCGCCCTGGTGGGTGCTCGTCATCGTCTCAGCCGGGCTGGGCTGGGCGCTCGTGCGCAGGCACCGCGATCTGGCCGAAAAACTCCCCATGAGACGCGTCTGGTTTCTTCAGATTCTGAGGGGTCTGCTGTATGCGGCGGTCGTCTTCTTCCTCTCGGGCCCCACGCTGATCGACAAGCGCGAGCGTTCCCTGCCGCCGAAGCTGCTCGTTCTCCTCGACAGTTCGGCGAGCATGAGCGTTCAGGACGTAAACAGCAAGAAAACGCGCATCGAATTGGCAAAAGATTTTTTGCTGGTCCCGAAAAAGTTCGGAAAATCGCAAACCCCGGTAGAGGAGGATGAGGGAGATGCGCCCACGAGCCTGCTCGCTGGCCTCAGGCAGCTCTACGACGTGCAACTCGCTCGCTACGATGCTCGAAGAACCCCCATGGGAGAACAGGAGCTTGAAAACCTGAAAGCCCAGGGGGTGGGCAGCGACCCCTTGGGCGCAATCCGCAGCGCTTTGCGCAGCGCCCGGGAGTCAAGAGTTACGGCGGGGGAGGTAGAGCGTAAGCATCAGGACGGCCCTCTCGGCGTTTTGATGCTCACTGACGGCGGCGATACCACCGAGACGGCTCTTCCGCCCGGGGACGTGAAATCCTTTCCGCCCCTCATCGGAGTGGGCTTCGGGGCGCCGGATTCTTTTCGCGATATCGCCATTCAGGACATCCAGGCCCCGCGCATCGCCTTTCAGGGAAAGGAGATGAGTCTGGAAGTATCGCTTTCGGTGAAGGGCTATTCAGGCCGCAAGCTGCCAGTTGCCCTGACGCGCGAGGGCCGCATCATCAGAACGCAATCTATAGACGTCAGGCGCAGTCCATTGCGCCGTCTCGTGAAATTCAGATTTACGCCGAATGAAGTAGGGAGCCAGGTGCTCAGCGTGGTCACACCCGTTCAGCGCGGCGAAATCGTGGAGTCGAACAATCGCGTCGAGATTCCCCTGGAGGTAAGGCGGGACAAGATTCGTGTGTTGACGATTTCGGGTTCTCCCACATGGAACTATCGGTTCTTGCGCATGGCGCTCAAGCGGGACCCCGCCATCGACCTCGTGTCGTTCGTTTTCCTGAGGACCTCAGAGGACGACCCGGGCGTTCCGACCAGGCATCTGAGCCTCGTGCCCTTTCCGGTGGACAAGCTGTTTTTGGAAGAACTCAAGAATTTCGAGATCGTGGTTTTCGATAATTTTTCCGCTCAGGAGTATTTCAGCAACTACTACCTCGAGCGCGTGGGGGAATACGTTCGCAAAGGCGGCGCGCTACTCAAGTTCGGCGGCAGGCAATCCTTCAGCGCGGGCGGGTATTACCGCAGCCCCATCGAGGATCTTTTGCCCGTGCGCTTGCAGCAGCAGAATGATTATCAGGATCAAAGGCGCCTGCTCGCTCAGCTTACACCCACCGGCGGCAGGCATCCCATCACGCAACTCTCCACGGATATTGAGGAAAACAAAAAGCTCTGGACTGCTTTACCCGCCTTGAGGCGCGTCAATTCGACGACGCCGTTCGGGAAGGGGCAGATCCTCGTATCGACGAAAGACGGCGGGGTTCCCTTGCTCGCCACGAAGCGGATAGGCGAGGGAAGGGTCGTGAGCATCTTCTCCGATGATATCTGGCGGTGGAATTTCGGGATGGTGGCGGCGGAGAAGACGAACCGTCTCTATATCCGCCTGGTGGCGCAGATGATCAGGTGGCTCTCGGGCGACCCCGGAAGCTCCCAGGTCCAGATACTTCCCGAGGCGGAACAAAGCAAAGACGGAACCTACGTTCTCAGGATGCAGGTGAGGGACGAATCCTACCAGCCTGCTCAGGCGGCGCAGGTGCGTGTGCAACTTCGCGATCCCTATGGCGTCACCAGCCGGTATAGCGCGGCCTACCGCCCGGATTCCCGGGAATTCGAGGTTCGCTTCCGCCCACGCGGGAACGGGAGCTATCGGGCGAGGATGACGGCCGTCCAGGGCGGAGAAGTAATTGGCGAGGCGGTGCGCACGATCGGCATCGGCCGCGAAGCAGGCAAAGCGGAGTGGGCCGACGTCAGCCCGCGCTGGGAGAATTTGCAAACGCTGGCGAAGCACACGGGCGGGTTGTTTTTCCGCGCAGACGCGGTGGGGGAGGAAGATTTGACCGCCCGCGTCCTGGAGGCCTTGAAGGGCAAGGTGCCGCACAGGGTGATGGAGGTGCGCGACGTGAGGCTCTGGAGCATCCCCTGGATTGGGATGATTCTCATTTTGTTGCCTGCTCTGGAATGGACCGCCCGGAGGCTTTGGGGGCTGGCTTGAGCGCGCAGGAGTCGGCGTGCGGTAAATTTAACGAACGTGCGGTAATTTGAGTCATGTACTACAATTCATTTTCTGCTCCTCGCCGTTCACTCATATAAGGGAAACGGGAGATGGCCGATCGATCTTTCAGGAAAATAACCGAGTTTCTCGACTCCGTAATTCGCGCTCGCCTCAAAGTGAGGCGTCTCGAAGCAGGGATGGTTCTACTGTTGGGCGTCCTGGCCGTACTGCTGCTTGCTCCTGCGGCGGTCGTCTCCCAGATCCGCTTTGGATATTCGGCTATCGTATACGTTGGGATGACGGTTCTACTCTTGGCTGCAGCGCTCATCCGATCCTGGTGGCTGGCGACCCGTCGACCGAGGCGCGAGAGAATCGCCCTCGACATCGAGGAAACCCATCCGGACCTGGGCAGTAATCTCATCAGTTCGCTGCAGCTTTTCCCGCGCAAAGGTGATCTCGGCGACGACGACCCGACATCGCCCGCGCTCATCGATGCGCTGGTGAACGACACCAGCCGGGAAGTGGAATCGCTCGACCCGGAGTCTTACGTTTCACACGCCGGATTTCAAAGGCTGGGTCGGCTCGCCGGCGCTCTGGCTGTCGTCGTCATGCTCATGGCTTTCATCTGGCCGGGGCTCTATCCGCGCGCGGGTTATCTTCTGGCGAACGCGGCGGACCTCATGCCCTCGCGCATCACCCATATGGAGCTTTGGGCGGAGCGCACGACGCTGCTTCCCGGGATGCCTACGACGCTCGAAGTCAGAACAAGGGGGCGTGAGACGGATTCCGTGGAGCTGGAAGTGCGCCAAAGCGCCGAATCCAAGGCGAGCATCGCCATGGAGAAAGTGGCTCCTCACCATTTTCGCGCCCGTTGGCTTGCTGCGGGATCTGGTGCGCGCATCACGGCGCGTACGGGCAGGTTCCGTTCCCGGACGATCGAGGTTCGCGTGGTCGCCCCGCCGAAGGTGGAATCCATAGAAGTTGTACAGTATCCGCCGGAATACACGAACTTAAAACCCGGCGGTGGGAAAAAGGGAGGCCACATCCGGGCCTATATGGGGTCCGAAGTTCAATTGGCCGTGAAGACGAACAAGCCGGTACAGGAGGCGCTCATTGCGTTGGCCGACGGCTGGCGATTGCCGCTCAACCCTTCGGAAAGCGGCGATTCGCTGAATGGCAAGATGATCCTGGGCGGCGCGGGTTCCTATCAGGTTCGCCTGAAGGATGCGCACGGCTTTTCGAATCTGGCGCCCCAGCGATACCAGATCGATATTATCCCTGATGCCTATCCCGATGTGATGGTTACCCACCCGGACAAGGACCTCACGGTGGAGGCCGACGAGCGGGTGACCGTTAAGTACCGCGCGTCCGATGATTTCGGCGTCAGGAACGTGTATCTCGAAGTCAGGCTCGGGAGCGGCCGTCCGAGGAGAATCAAGGTGTGGAGCGGCGAGAAGCCCCAGAAAGATGTACTTGGCCGCTACGAGTTCGAGCTCAGCGCTATGGGCATACGGCCGGGGGGAGTTCTCTCCTATCGTTTCGTCGCGCCCGACGTGGATACGGTGAGCGGCCCCAAAGTCGGTACGAGCAAAATCTACCGTATCAGCATTCGCGACAGGGAAGCCGTGATGGCCGGGTTGGACAGGAACCTGGGCGAAATATCAAACGAACTCCTCGACTTGCTGGGTGATTACCTGGAGAAGGACCTTCCGCCGGAAGAAAGTACGAAAGAGGCGAAAGAACCCGGGAAACTTGCGGGAAAAAGCGGTGCCATCGAGGCGAGGGCCACAAAAATTCTGGAGCGTATCAAGCGAACCAGGGCAATGCTCAGGCCCAAGAATCCGCGCGAGACGCTCTCCGACATGGATTTATCTAATCTCGAGCGGCAACTGCGGAATGCGATTTCGCAATACCTGAACCCCCTCTCTCGGCTGTCGAAATTGGGGGAGAATGCGAAAAAAGAACGAGAAAGGCTGAACCGCGAGATTGCCGCCCGGCAAGAGGAGGCGACGGAAACGCTGGAGCGCCTCGCTACGATGAGCGAGGAGATACAGCGCAACATCCGGGTGGACAGGGCTGGCCGCACGACGGAATCGATGATTCAAAGGCAAAGGTCTATCGAGCAGGCGCTGGAGAAGATGCGCAGTATGGGCGCGGATCAAGAAGCGCTCCGGCGGGTGGAGAAGGAGTTGAGGAAACTCAGGGAGCAGCTGGGTGAGCTGATGCAGCAGATGGCTTCGCTGGCCCAGCGCATGCCTGCTGAGTTCATGAATCAGCGCAGTATGCGCGAGATGCCCATGCAGGACATGATGCGTTCCTTCGAGCGGATTCGCGAGATGATGCGCCAGAACAATTTCCAGGGTGCGCTGGAACAACTCAGACGCCTGATGAGCCAGCTGCAGAGAATGCGCATGGCGCTGCGCGGGATGCAGCGCCGGCAGATGATGAGCCAGCGCGGGGGCAGACCCATCAGGCGTCAGCAGAGTGAACTGGCCAAAATCGTGGAGAAGCAGCAAGCCATACTTGGCGAGACGGTGGGCGTGCTGGAGAACGTGGTGGACCGCCTCAAGAAGAAGTGGCCCGAAGAAATAACCGACGTTTCGCAAAACACGCGGGCGTATTGGAAGGAAAAAAGCGATTTTGTCGCAAAGCCGCTCCCAACCGATTGTTTCGTGGGGGCCGAGCCCGAGAAGAAAACCGGGCCTGCAGAGCCTGAGATTTCGATGCTGGGCCCGCCCGCAAAGAAGAAACTCTCTCCCCAGGCGCGCGCGGAAAAAATTCAGCGCGAGAAGGTGCGGGCGCTCTCTGAGTTCGACACCATGATCAAGCGGGGAGAGTGGGGAATCATCTTCCAGCGATTGCCGGAATGGGCGGCGACGATTGCCGAATCGCCCTGCGTCGCTCCCGCGCAAACAGCGAAAAAACAAGTTGACGACAGCGTGGCGAGCAACAAGGCGGACGCGTTGGTAGAGGATAAGGGTTCGAAAGATTCAGGCGCCGCGTCATTGGAGAAGGGAGCGTCGAAGTCCGCGGAAGTAGCCGAAGCCGCGCCCTGGAAAGGGCTGGTCAAGAATCTTGAAGGGCTCCTGGATAAATCTGAAAAAGACGCAGGCGGCACGGAAATCGCCAAGCTCGACGGCTTGCGCGACAGGCAGGATATCCTGCGCAAGAAGTTGGGGGATTTCGAGCGGAACTTGCGTCAGATGATGCAGGTGTACCCCTTCATCAACCCCAGCATTCTGCATAGAATCAGCGAGGCTGGAAAAGCGATGGAAGAGGCCACCGCTTCTTTGGCGAAGCGTAGTTCTTCCCGTGCGGTGCCCCCTGAGGAGGAGGCGATACGCAAGCTTGCCCAAGGGCAGAACTCCATGCAGCAGGCCATGCAGCAGATGGCCCAGCGGGGCAACGTGGGTCTGGGCACGCCCAGGGGGTTCGGCGCCTTGGGGCCGGGCCGGGGCGGGCAGAGGCCCTGGTGGTCGCGGAACCCGAATTTTCCCCAGCCGCGCGGTTCGAACCAGCGAGGCAGGGAGGAGGACGGCAATCTCGGCACCCAGTTCAGCGAGGTTCTCATCCCTGACCGGGAGCAATACAAGGTGCCCGCAAAGTACCGGGAAGAGATTATGGAAGCGATGAAGGAAGGCCTCCCGAAGGGGATGCGCGGCGAAATCGAAGATTATTTTGACAGGCTGACCAAGTGATGGCGAGAAAATTTCTTTCTATATGCGTTTGTGTTCTTTTGGCGGTGGCGTTCGCCCCGACTTCATGGGCGCATACCGTCAACCGCGCGGTGCCTCTCTCCCAGGCCGTGGAGCGGCCCGATGGCTATCGCGCCGTGGTGGATGAACTTCGGGCGTGGAATCTCACAGCCGCGAGGAAGAAGATCGCATCGCTAGCGGCCAAATCTCCCGGTTTGGGAGAATGGCGGGCGCTCTCGGGGGCTGCGGATTATCTCGAAGGCAAATATTCTGAGTCGCTCGCCAACCTCAACGCGGCGCTCAAGAAAAAACCCGGTGATGGCGAATGGCTCGAACTGAGACTCCACGTACGCCAGACTCAAACGGCGCTCAAGGGGTTCCAGGCGTATAAAACGGAGCATTTCGACATCTGGTACGAGCCGGGGGAAGACGCCGTATTGCTGCCTTATCTGGGCGATGCGCTGGAGAAGGCCTATACGCGCTATGGCGAAATTTTGGGCGTGCGGCCCGCGCAACGGATTCGCGTGGAGTTGTTTTCGGACACGGTCCGTTTTCATCGCTCATCCACGCTCTCGAGGCGCGACATCGAGGAGAAGGGCGCAGTCGGGGTCTGCAAGTTCAACAAGGTGATGTTTTTATCCCCTGGCGCGCTCCTTCGGGGCTACCGCTGGCTCGACACCGCGGCGCACGAGTACGTCCACTATCTCATCGTGCTGGCGACGAAGAACCGCGCGCCCATCTGGCTGCACGAGGGAATCGCCAAGTATATGGAGAAAAAATGGCGAGGCGAGGAAACCGGTTTTCTCCACCCGGGCGAGGAGGCCTTGCTGTTCAATGCGAGACAGACGAACAACTATGTCCCCTTCAAGAAAATGGAGCCGAGCCTCATCTATCTCGATACCCCGCAGGAGGTGCATCTGGCCTATGCGGAGGCGGCTTCGGCCGTAGATTTCATCCAGCGCAAAATGGGTGAGAATGCGCTCGTTCGCCTGCTGTCGGGCATTCGCAACGGTCCGCCTGCGCAAAGGTCGCAAGGCGCGCCGGCGCTCGGGGAGGAGAATCCCGGCATGCGTCACAAAAGGCGGGCGAGCCTCGTCGAACTCGAATCCACCGGTCCGCCCCAGAGCGCCGAGTCCGGGCTTCGCCTCCTCGCCGGAGTCGATCTGGGCGGGTTCGAAAGACTCTGGATTGAGGACCTTAAGAAACTCCCCCTACGCAAGCATGCGGGCTCGCAGGTTACCCTGCCGAAACTCAAGCCCAAAGGGCCGATGAGCGAGAGATCGATCGATCTGGCGGCGCTCAAGAGCGCTGTGGCCAGAAGGCGCATGCGGCTGGGCGACAGGCTCTCGTTCCGGGGAAGAATGCGGGCGGCGCTCATTGAGTACCGCCGCGCCCTGCGCGATGAGCCGCACTCCCAGCCCCTGCTCAACCGCGCGGCCCAGATCGAGATTCATCTGGGCATGATTCCCCAGGCGGAGCGCCACATTAAAAAGGCGCTGGAGGTGGACCCTGATTACGCGATGACGCACGTGCATCGGGCGCTGGCGAGCGAGATGGGCGGAAAGCCCGGGCGTGCCCTCAGGGCGTGGGAGGAAGTGCTGGAGATCAATCCCTTCATTCGAGTGGTTCATGAGCGCCTGCTGGCGCATTACGAAAGAACGGGCGAGGCGGAAAAGGCGAAACGGGAGCGTGAAGCCCTTCGCCTCATGTCTACCCGTTGATCCCATCGAGAGGCGATACGAATGGACGACGTAACGAGTAGTGTGGGAAACGAAGAGACGGGCATGAACGAGGTGGATGTGGAGATAGCGCGCGAGATAGGCGTGAAGCGCGACGCCATTCTCGAGCAGGTGCACAAGATCATCGTCGGTCAGGCGGAGGTTATCGATCTTGTTCTGATAGCCCTGCTCTCGAAGGGCCACTGTCTGCTGGTCGGCGTGCCGGGCCTGGCGAAAACCTTGCTCATTCGCACCCTGGCCCGCGTGCTGCAGCTCGACTTCAACCGCATCCAGTTCACGCCCGATCTGATGCCGTCGGACATCACGGGTACGGACATACTGGACGACACCATGGAGGGGAGGCGCTCGTTCCGCTTTATTCGCGGGCCCATCTTCACGCAGATACTGCTGGCGGATGAGATCAACCGCACATCGCCAAAAACACAGGCGGCTCTGCTCCAGGCCATGCAGGAATTGCACGTGACGGCCGGTGGACAGGCGCACTATCTGAACCCGCCGTTTTTCGTTCTCGCGACCCAGAACCCCGTGGAGCAGGAAGGCACTTACCCGCTGCCCGAAGCGCAGTTGGACAGGTTCATGTTCGAGATCGGGGTGTCATACCCGAGTCTGGCGGAGGAGAAGGAAATCGTCGCGCAGACGACCTCGAACTACGACCCCAAGCTCGAAGAAATTTTGGACAACGAGCAGATTCTGGCGTTTCAGGAACTGGTGCGCCGCGTGCCGGCGGCTCCCTACGTGGTGGAATACGCGGTCTCGCTCGCGCGCGCATCCCGCCCCGACGATGAAAGCGCTCCCGATTTCGTTCGCAATTACGTGGAGTGGGGCGCAGGCCCGAGGGCGAGCCAGTATCTGATTCTGGGAGCGCGGGCGCGGGCGCTGCTACGGGGACGTTACGCCGCCACCATCGAGGACGTACGGGCGCTGGCTGAGCCCGTTCTTCGCCACCGGATTCTGGTGAACTTTCGCGGTCAGGCGGAAGGCCACGACTCCGTATCCCTGATACGACAACTGCTCGATGTCATCGTGCCCCCGGTGGAGGCCACGGAAGCCGCGTAAACGCCTGCTCAAAGGGAATCGGTTTGAACACGGATCTGTATTTCGACCCTCTCGTCATCTCAAGATTGTCCAACCTCCAGTTGCGCGCCCGCCACGTGGTCGAGGGGTTGATGAGCGGCGTGCACAGGAGCCGCTCGCGGGGTTTCAGCGTCGATTTCGAGGAACACAGGGCGTACTGCCCGGGCGACGAACTCCGGCACATCGACTGGAAGGCGTACGGTAAATTCGATCGCTATCTTGTGAAGCAATATGAGGACGAGACGAACCTATATGCGCATCTCGTTATCGACGCCAGCGCCTCGATGGATTTCGGCGACGGCTCCCTGAGCAAATGGGCGTATGCGGCCACACTCTCCTCGGCGATGGCGCATTTGCTGCTGGGCCAGTCCGATTCGGTGGGCCTGGTGGTCTCCCGTGAGGACGAAGATACGCAGGTTCCGCCCAAATCCATCAGAAAGCATCTGCTGACCCTGTTGGCGGGTCTTCAGGCGGCATCGCCCGGCGGGGGTACGGGAATCGCCCGTTCGATGCTTGCCCTGGCGGAGCGCTTGAAGAGAAGGGAGCTCGTCGTCATCGTTTCCGATTTGCTCGATGACCCCGAAGCTGTGGAAAAATCGCTCAAACTGCTTTGTCTCAAGGGAAACGACGTCATCGTATTCCATATTCTCGACAGCGTGGAGCTCGAGTTTCCCTTCGAAGGACTCGCCAGGATGGACGACGTCGAGACGGACAGGAACATCACCGTGGAATGCGAGGTGGTGAAGAGGCCCTATCTCGGCCTGTTGGAAGAATTTCTCGAGCAAACGCGCGAGCGGTGCGCGGACCTGGGCGTAGACTATCATCTCGTCTCGACGGCGGAGCCGCTGGACAGGGGCCTCATCCGCTTTCTGGCGTGGCGCAGCCGCTCGAAGGTGTAGAGAGGTGTTTGGGGGGAAGGGGTCTTGAATTTCCAGTTTTTACACGCAGCGCTTCTCTGGGGGATGGGACTCGTCTTTCTTCCCATCCTGATCCATCTGCTGAGGAGGCGCCTTGTCCGCAGGCATCGGCTTCCCACTTTCGAGTTTTTACTCAGAACGCAACGCCGCATCACGAACCGCAGCAGGCTCAGAAACTGGATACTCTTGTTTCTGCGGGTATGCGCCGTGGGGATCATCATCTTCCTGGCGTCGCGCCCTCTCCTTGAGACCGAAGGCGGCGTAGCGGGTGTCGGATGGTTTCCCGTTCACACCGTCGCCGTGATCGATAATTCGGCGAGTATGGCGTTTTCAACGGAAAAGGGCAGTCGATTCGACGTGGCCAGTCGCGCCGTGAGGCGGATGATCGAGGACATGTCCGATGCGGATCGCATGAGCATCATGACGACCGTCGGAGAATCGACCGCCGCGACACTCAAGAAATTGAAGCGCGAGGATGCGCTCGCGGCCCTGGAGCGCGTCCACCAGACCGACGGTATGGGTGCGCCAGGCCGAATCGTCCAGCATGCGCTCGAGAGCGCATCGCCCAAGGCGGGGCGGAGGAACATCGTCGTTTTCAGCGATTTCGCCCGGGGCGATTGGGAATCGTTTCAGATTCGGAATCTAAAGCAATGGAACCCGCACGTGCATCTTCAATTGGTTCGTGTGGCCCCCGAAGCGGGGGTGGAAGATCTGAGTCTTCAGGGCGTGAAGATGAAGCCGTGGCCTCCCAAGGCGGGTTTTTCCTTCACCATCGGCGCGCGTGTCTTCAACCGGGGTGAGGAGAAGAAATCCAAAGTGCCCGTGCAGTTGTACGTGGGCGAAGAATTACAGGAAACGATAGAAGTGGACCTTGAGCCGAATGGAGCGAGTCCACTGAGTTTTCGGGTGAACGCGCCTGAAAAGGGCGTACTCTACGGACGCCTCGAGTTGCCGGAGGACAACCTCTCGGCGACGAATCGGTTCTACTTCGCGGCGGGTATCGGGAAGCGCCTGCGTGCGCTGGTCATCGACGGGGACCCGAAGCGCGGACTCCAGGACAGTGAGACGTTTTTCATCGTCAACGCCCTGAGCGCCGCCCCGTTGGGCGGAGAATCCCCTGTGCTGACGCGCGTCGTGGCGTCTTATGAACTAAACAACGTGCCATGGGAGGAGTACGACTTCGTCATCGCCTGCAACCTGGGTCGTTGGCCCGAGCAGGGAAAGCAGGGGCTTAGGAATTTCGTTGAAAAAGGCGGCGGGCTTTTCTGGGCCACCGGCGAGTTGTCGAGTGAAAAATCCGCTGGACCCGGTTGGATGCCGGCCACGCCGGGAGAACCCGAAACGCTGCGCCCGTCACAAAGCCTCAAGATCGCACAGGGAGAAGAAGCACACCCGGCCTTCTCTTTGCTGGGGGCGAACGGCGGGCGGTTTTTCTCCGCTTTGCGTCTGGCGCGGGTCACGCCGCTTGAACCTGCGAGAGGTGGACGGACCTTGCTGGAGCTTCCAGACGGCGCCCCCGCCCTGGTGGTCGGCACGGTGGGTTCGGGACAGGTGATGGTGTGGGGCTCCACATGCGATCGGGACTGGACGGACCTCGCCGTGCGGCCCGTTTTCGTCCCCTTCATGCGGGGCGTTTCGGACTTTCTCGGCGGCACCCGAAAAGGAGTGTCTTCATCCGCGAATGCTGGCGACACGTTTGAAATCAGGGCGCCCATTCTGCGGGTGGGGGAAGCGATTCAGATACGCGGGCCTGATCAGGAAGAGCGCGCGATTCAATTTATGGAAAAAACACCGGACTCCGAAGCAGCACCTGCCGATAGTCTCAGGCTGGGCAAAACAGGAAGCGGCGCCGCAGTCGCCTATTACCGGGACGCATATCGCGCAGGGTATTACCGTGTTCTCACGCCCGATGAAAAACATTTCGTGGCTGTGAACGCGCCCGCCTCGGAAGTGAACATCTCCCCCGTGGAGATGAGCACCTTCAAGGAAAAACTCGAGAAACTCGACGTGCGCGATTTGCCTGCGAACGACTCGGACCCGCTGGATTCAATCTTGAGGCTCATCGACTTGGGCGCGCTTCTTTTCCTCGTGTTGGGAGGGATATTTGTAGCCGAGGCGTTCCTGGCGGACAGGACCTGAAGATTCCAGACAATCTATTCGATTTTGCTCAGAAGGATTGAATCGTTCGATTCTATGGACTTGCGTGGCCCCGTGCCGCTCCACCCACTAAGGGGCGGAGCGGCTCGGGCGGACGGGACCACTGGAACTTATCCTTGGAACAATATGATTTTTAAGGCGATACATCGCCTGCCTTTTCAATACCCTATTTTCACACAAAGACTGGCATCGTATCAAGTGAAAAATGTTTTTTGCGCACACTAACCGCTTTTCCATAAGCGCTTATGTGCTGTTATATTGAGTATCCTCTCGAAAATGAGAGGCAAATCATTGATATTTGGAGGGTAACATCGTCATGAGCTTATCTCGGGATGAAATCGTGGCTCGCTTGAATGCGGAGAGGGACGCTGGACGCGCCGTTTACGACGCGCTTTGCGGAAGCGGCATCACGGCGAAATTCGCTGCGCGCGGCGGAGCGGACCTTGTCACTACATTCAATCTCGCATACTACCGGATGCAGGGTCTGAGCTCGATGGCGGGGTATCTGCCCATCGGAGACGCGAACGCCATTACGCTCGAACTGGGCGAGCGATCCATCTTGAACGTGGTTCGGGAATGCCCGGTCATCGCGGGTCTTCTGGGCGCGGATCCAACGAGGAACATGTTCAGGTTTGTGGACAAAATCGATGCGGTGGGCTTCCACGGGGTAATGAATTGTCCTACGGTCGCTCTTATTGACGGGAATTTCAGAAAAGATTTAGAAGAAACCGGCATGGGTTTCACAAAAGAAGTCGACGTGCTGGGATACGCGAGCCGCAAAGGCCTGTTCACCAAGGCTTTCACGACAACGCCGATTGAAGCCCTCGCCATGGCCGAAGCAGGTGTGGACAACATTATCATCCACTTCGGGAACAGTTCAGGCGGCTCCATTGGTTCAAAAACGGTGATGCCGCTGGAACAGGCTGCACAGCGGGCGGCAGCCATCTTCGACGCGCTTTTGCCGAAATATGAAGAGAGAATATTCACCTGTCATGGGGGCGCGATAGAGACACCCGCTGACTTCGAGAGACTCCTCGACTTGGAGAGCCGCTTCGATGGCTACGTGGGCGGCTCCTCCGCCGAGCGTTTTCCGGTGGAGGATGCCGTGCCGAAGGCGGCGCAGGGCTTCAAGTCGGTTCGACTGCGGAAATAGGGCGCAGACGCGACGAACCTATTATTGTGACGGTCTTTGAGAAGAGTGATTTCACCGGGTAAGGAGAAAATGTCGATTCCGAGTGTAGCCATATTGGTGACGATGGACAGCAAGGGTGGAGAGGCGCGCTTTCTGGCGGATGTGCTAGCAGAATCGGGTGTAAAGCCCCTTCTGGTGGATCTTTCCTGCAAGCCGCATGAAGCAGGCGGTGCGGACGTCACCGGCGCCGAAGTGGCTGGCGAAGGTGGGCGGAGTTGGGACGATCTGGCCCGTATGGAGAGAAACGCCGCCTCGGAAATAATGATGGTAGGTGGCAGGCGTATTTTGGTCAATAAATTTCAAGCAGGTGAGATACAGGGTGCGGTCGGCCTCGGCGGGGCGAACGGCACCTCGATGGCCTGCGCCATCATGCGCGCGCTGCCTCCCCTCGCGCCCAAGGTGATGGTGAGCGTCGTGGCCGCAACGGCGGCCGTGCAGTGGTACGTGGCCGAGAGCGACATCATGATGTTCCCCTCGATCGGCGATATATCCTTGAACCGAATCACACGCGGGGTGCTCACGAACGCCGCTCTCGCTCTTGCGGGCATGGTGAAGCGAGAGGAAGCGGTCGGAGAGAGTGATGAAACTGCGCCGCCCCTCATCGGAGTATCTTCTTTCGGCGGCACGGCGGCGTGTATCGAGCGTGTAGAGACAAGGCTTACCGAGGCGGGCTATGAGGTCATTTTCTTTCATGCCTCGGGGCCCGGCGGCCGCGCGCTCGAGTCGCTGGCCGGGCTGGGCGAGCTGGCCGGCGTGGTGGACGTCACAACGCACGAGCTCACGGACCTGCTCGTGGACGGGGTCTACAGCGCGGGTGCGGGGAGGCTCGAGGAGGCGGGCGCAGCGGGCATTCCGCAGGTCGTCGTGCCGGGCGCGCTCGATCACGCGAATTTCTGGACGGGCCAAGTGCCCGAGAAATATCAAAACAGGGCGTTTTTCCAGTACAACGCACAAAACCTCCTCATGCGCACGAACCAGGAGGAATTCGAGGCGCTCGGCGTCCTGATGGCGGATAAGCTCAACCGCGCCAGGGGGCCTCTATCCGTTTTGATACCCACGCGAGGCTACAGCGAGCATACGAAGCGCAAGGCCCACGACCTGGAAGGACGCGAGGTGGGCGATTGGCGTCAGCCCGAGGTGGACGCCGCCTTTGCCGCCTCGTTAAAGGAACACCTGAGGACGGGGGAGATCGTCACGCTCGATATGCACATCAACGATGAGGCTTTTGCCGATGCGTGCGCGGATAAGATGATCGAAATGCTTGCGCGGGGCGAATAAACCGGGGCGCTCCTTGGCGGGGAGTCTTTTGCCCTCAAATGTTTTAAGATGCGCCCGTAAATCTTGATTCTTTTCAAATGATAGGCGCGAAAGGACGATTCAGATGGTGGGAAACATCACGGAAGAACGCCACGAGACCGATGTGTTGATCGTGGGCGGGGGTGCGGCGGGCACGATGGCCGCCTTCGAGTGCGCGCAGGCGGGCGTGAGCGTTATCCAGGCGACCAAAGGCAGGGCCACCAGCGGCACGACCACCGTGGCGAGGGGCGGTTTCGCCGCGGCGATGGCGCCGGACGACAGTCCCGAGCTTCACTTACAGGAAATCCTGAAATACGGCGGAGAACTCATCGACCCCGAACTGGCTAAAACCTGGGTGTACGACATCATCGACGTCGTGCACGACTTGCGCGAGTGGGGAGCGGAGTTCATCACGGATGATAACGGCGACCTCGACCTCAAGATGTTCCCGAGCCACACCTATCCCCGCGCTCTGCATCACCACGACACCACGGGCAACATGGTTACCAAGGTACTCTCAAAGAGACTCCGGGGTGACGCCCGCATCGGGCAGCATCCTCATACGGCCATCGTGGACCTCATCACCGAAGGGGGCCGCGTCATCGGCGCATGGGGAGTGGATTACTCGCGCGGCTGCCTCATGGTCTACGCCGCGCGCGAGGTGATTCTCGCCACTGGGGGCGGCAGCGGCCTTTTCTACGTGAACGACAATCCCCCGCAGGTGACGGGCGACGGCTACGTGTTGGGCTTTCGCGCGGGCGCTTCACTCCTGGGCATCGAGATGATCGACTTTCAGGCCATGTGCTGTGCGCCCGAGGAGTTGTTCGGCTTCGCGCCGCATCCCACCGGCTTCATCAACGCGGGCGCCATTTTCCTGAACCAGGAGGGAGAGGCGTTCTTGAAGCGCTATTTCCCGGACACGGCGGAAAAGAGCACGCGCAGCGAGGTCATCCTCGCCATGGCGAAGGAGATTCACGCGGGCCGCGCAGGCCTCACGGGCGGCATTTATATGGACGCCACCCGGGTCCCCATGGAGACGATCCAGAAACAGATTCCCCATGTATACAAAACGTGCCTCTCGCGCGGCATCGACATCACGAAAACGCCGCTCGAGGTGGCGCCGGGCAGCCATACCTGGCTCGGCGGTCTCGAGATCGACGTCGACGGCAGAACGCGCGTGCCGGGTCTTTGGGCCGCGGGCGAGACGGGGGGCGGCATTCACGGCGGCAACCGAATCGGCGGCTCTGCGCTTTCGGCATCTTTAGTCTACGGGAGACGTGCGGGGCAGGCGGTCTCCGTACAGGTGAAAGAGAGCGGGCGTGACGCGCCTGCTGTTTTCGGCGGAATCCCCGAGACCGAGCGCGCCTGGCTGGAAACGCTCATCGAACGCGATGAGGGGCCGCTTCAGAAGGACGTGCGCATGCGCTGCCGGATGCTCGCGCACGAGAAACTCGGCCCCATACGAGACGCCGAGGGCTGCCGTAACGCGCTGGAAGAATATGCGCGCATCGAGAACGAGGATATTCCAGAAATGCGGCTGGATGAGGGCGCGCGTACGTCGGCGAAAACAAAAGGCCAGGAACTCGAAAGCGCGCTCTCGGTCCGGAATCTGGCGCTTCTGGGTAAACTCCTCGCCACAGCCGCACTGAACAGGAACGAGAGCCGGGGCGCGCATTTCAGGCTCGATTATCCCGAGACGAACGAGGCGGATTGCAGTTTCGTGACGCGCCTCACCCACGGGGCTGACAATGAGATTTTATTCGATATAGACCCGCTCAAGACGTATACGCCCATGGCGGCCCAAAAATAGAAAGCGGGAAGGGACAGGAAGGAGAGTAACCAGATATGGCGCAAGCGAAAGTAGGCGTGGTCGGATTGGGGAACATGGGGCGAGGCGTCGCGGGCAATCTGCACAAGGCGAAAATCCCCTTGATGGTTTGGGACGTGGTCCCCGAGGCGAGGGAACCCTGGGAGAGAAAACGGGGCGTGGAGATTCTTGAGCCTGGCGAGATGGTGGGGCAGGCGGGCATCATCTTCTTCGTGGTGCCGGGATCGCCTGAAATCGAGGAAGCCCTCAAGGGAAGGAATGGCGTTCTGGCGAACGCGAAAAAGAATCTGGTGCTCTATGACTTCACGAGTTCAGACCCCGCGGTGAGCCGGAAGATCGCCCGCCGCGCGAAGGCGAAAGGAGTGGCTTATCTCGACGCGGGCATGAGCGGCGGAGCTACGGGCGCCGCCGCAGGCACGCTGACGCTCATGATAGGCGGTGACGAGAAGGCCTACCGCCGCACGAAAAGATTTTTGAAGCCGATAGCAGACGATCTTTTCTACCTGGGCGAGAGCGGCGCGGGCCACGCCATGAAGCTCATCCACAACATGGTCTGCCATTCCATCTTCATGGCGACCTGCGAGGGAGGAAAACTCGCCGAAAAAGTGGGCCTCAAGGTGGAGGACATGATTGACGTGTTCAACGTATCGAACGCGCGGAGCTACGCGAGCCAGTTCCGTTTTCCGAACCACATATTGTCGGAAAAGTGGGACGGCAAATCGCGCGTCTACAACATGATCAAAGACGTCGGCATGGCCGTGAAGATGGGCAAGAAGCACAGGGCGCATACCGAGCACGGAGAGGCCACGCTCGAGTTTTTGGAGAAAGCCGTCAAACGCGGGATGATCGAAAAAGATTTCACCTTGTTGTATCGTGATTACGAGAAGGTATCGAAGACGCGCTTGTAGCTTCGCTTGCGGCTGGAGTTTTCCGATGAAAATGGTTGTGGGTATTACGGGCGCTTCCGGTTCGATATACGGCGCGCGCCTGATGGAAGTTTTGCACGATGCGTATCCCGAAGTGGAGACCCACTTGGTCGTCTCCAAGGCGGGCATCCGCGTTCTGAGCTATGAGACGGATGTGGATATCGCAAAGCTCTCTTCGTGGGCGAGCGTCGTTCATCCCGAGAGCGACATCGGCGCAAGGCCCGCAAGCGGCAGCGCGGGCTTCGACGCGATGGTGATAGCGCCATGCTCGCTCAAGACGCTGGGGTTGATAGCTACAGGCACGGGCGATAACCTCATCTGCCGCGCGGCGGACGTGATGCTCAAGGAGCAGAAAAAACTCGTTCTCCTGCCGCGCGAGATGCCGCTCTCGGCGATTCATCTGGAAAATATGCACAAACTCGCGCTGATGGGGGTTTTCATCCTTCCGGCGTCGCCGGGGTTCTACTTCAAACCGCAGACGATGGAAGATTTGATCGATCACGTGGTGGGCAAGACGCTCACCTGCCTGGGGCTCGAACAAAACCTTTTCGAGCAATGGCGTGGCCAGCACCCGGAGCGAAAGAGCCTCGCGGCGCGTCAGGATGGGGAGATGAACGAATGAATGAAAAAGCAGAAGTTGCCTCACAACTCGTACGGATGGGGCGGGACGTCTTCGGCTTGGAAGATGAAGAGCGCATTGCCGGGTATGCCGATGAGGTCGCGGAGATGATGCAGACGCTATCGTCCGCCTCACTCGAGAAAACGCTGGAGCCCTTCGCTCCACCCGCCAAAGAAGCGAAATAAATTGCCGCTTGCAAGCGCCGTACTGCCTTCGTTTTATCAGGATTCCGTAAAACTCATGCGCCTGGCGCGTGAGATTCGTAAAAGGCCGGGCGTCTCCGAGATGGCGGCGCTCATGGGCACGCCCGCGAATCACGCGATCCTGGCTCAGGCGGGATTGTTTGAGGAGAGCGAAGTCGAGGCCGGACCGAATGATCTGGTGCTGGCCGTGGAGGCGGATTCAGGAGCGCTTGCACTCGATGCGATCGAGGAGGCAAAAGCCTTTCTCACGCAAGGGCGGGTCGGCGATGGTGACGCGAGCGATTTTACGTCATCGAGTCTGGCGGGAGCGCTTGCCGCAGCGCCTGATTCCAACCTGGCGATGATTTCCGTGCCCGGCGCCTTTGCCGCAAAAGAAGCCATGGATGCCCTGCGGGGCGGGCTTCACGTGTTTCTCTTCAGCGACAACGTATCCATAGCTGATGAGGTGGCGCTCAAGCGAGAGGCCATTGATCGCGATCTGCTCCTGATGGGCCCCGATTGCGGAACGGCGTACATCGGGGGCGTGGGGCTCGGTTTCACTAACGTTGTAAAGCCGGGGTGCGTGGGCTGCATCGCCGCTTCGGGCACGGGTCTTCAGGCCGTGGCTTCGCAACTCGATGCCCTGGGCGAGGGGATTTCCCACGGAATCGGCGTGGGCGGACGCGATCTGTCCGCCGAAGTGGGTGGCTTGATGACGCTCCACGCGCTCGATTTCCTGTCGAGTGATCCCGCGACGGAAATCGTGGCGCTCATTTCCAAGCCGCCTGACGAAGAAGTGCTGCCAAGAATCGAAGAGGCGCTTGAAAACTTCAACAAGCCGTACGTCGTTTGCTTTCTGGGCGCCGAAAATCCCGATTGGGCCGAGACCCTGGAGGATGCAGGCCACGCCGTAGCGGCGATTTTGAAAGGCGAGAGCTACGAGCCTGAAAATTTTTTCGCCCAAGCGGGGCTGAAAGAAAAAATTGCCTCCCTGGGAAAGGTTGACGCGCTTGATGGCGCGAGCGTGCTGGGGCTTTTCTCGGGCGGCACGCTCGCCCATGAGAGCCGTCTCATTCTCGAGGGGTTGCTGGGCGACGTGTCCTGGAACGAGAATGCAGGCCGTCACCGGATTCTCGACCTGGGGGATGATCGCTATACGGTCGGCAAGCCCCACCCGATGATAGACCCCGAGTCCCGCGCGGAGATGATTGCGGCATCTGCAGCGAGTGACCGCGTTGGCGTCGTCTTGTTCGACCTGATGCTGGGCAGGGCAAGTTCACAGGACCCGGCGGGGCCTCTCGTGCGGGCGATAAAAGACGCGAGAGGGAAGGGGAGTCGTCCTGTTTTCGTCGCCTCGGTAGTGGGTACGATGGATGACCCGCAAGGGCTGGATGCGCAGGTTGGGATTCTCGAAGATGCCGGCGTGGTCGTGCTTCCCTCCAACGCGCAGGCGGCGCGCTTCGCAGCTGCGCTTGTGAAACCGGAACTGCTGGGTGTTGGGTGAGCCATGAAAGAATTAGGCCGGAAACCGCTCCGGGTCGTGAATGTCGGGCTTGAGATATTCGAGGAAGAGTTAAAAAACCAGAGCGTGCCCGTGATGCACGTGCGCTGGCGTCCACCTGCGGGCGGGAAGCCTCATTTGCTCGAAATATTGGAGAAGCTCGAAGAACTCGATAAATAAATTATGCGGGTTACGCGGAACAAGGGAGTGAAAAATGAGTGAACACTGGCGCTTGAGCCTCTCTGATGGGCTGAGAAAAATCACCGAAGGCAACTTGTCCGCATCTGAATGGACGCGCTCGTTGCTGGAGCGAATCGACGCGCTGGAGGAAATAATACTGGCGTGGGCGCACGTGGACAGGGAGGGTGCGCTCGCCAGTTCGAAAGCTATCGACGAAAGACTTGCGAGCGGTGAGGGGAGTGGGCCGCTCGGGGGCGCCGCCATCGGGTATAAGGACATCGTGGACGTCGCCGGTCTGCCGCGCGAGGCGAACTCTCCTTTGCTGAAAGGCCATATAGCGGATAGGGACGCCACCGTCACGACGCGCCTGAAAAATGCGGGCGCGATTTGCCTCGGCAAGACGGTCACCACGCAGTTCGCCACCTCCGATCCCTCACAGACGCGAAATCCATGGAATCTGAAGCATAGCCCCGGCGGTTCGAGCAGCGGTTCCGCAGCCTCCGTGGCGGTGGGGATGGTCCCGGCGGCGCTCGGCAGCCAGACGGGCGGCTCGACCTTGCGGCCTGCTGCGTTTTGCGGCGTGGTGGGTCTCAAGCCCAGCTATGGGCGGATACCGAGGAGTGGACTGATTTCGGTGTCCTGGATTCTGGACCATGTGGGCGTGATCACGAGGAGCACGGAGGATGCGGCGCGCGTGCTCACGGCCATCGCGGGTGCGGATGGAATAGACGCGCAAGCGCCCGACATAGCCGTGCCTGATTACGCCGAAGCCTCTGCGCCGGTGAGACCGAAACGGGCGTGTTTCTGGAAAGAGGATCTTCTCCCGCATGCGAGCGAGGAGGTGGCCGGACGAATCGAGGAGTGCGTCGCGAGCTTGAAGGCCAAAGGCGTGGAGGTGGAGGAGGCAAGGCTGCCCGTGGATGTGGACGAGATGCACGCGGCGCACCGCATCATCATGCGCGTGGAGTCAGCCGCCTATCACGACAAGATGTTCCTGGAGAATCAGGACGCCTATGCTTCCCATATTCGGAAAAACATCTCCACGGGCCTCATGACGCCTGCTGTTCACTATGTGAACGCCCTGCGCTTTCGCGCACGCTTCATTCAGCGGATGGAGGATTTCTTCCAGGGTTTCGACATCGTCATTCTGCCTTCCCATGTGGAGCGTCCCCCCATCGCCGAGGAATCCACCGGAAACGCTCTGTTCAACGAACCCTTCACGCAAATCGGTTTTCCGGCCATAAGCCTTCCTGTAGGGAAGGGGGATGAGAATCTGCCCATCGGGATTCAACTGGGTGGACGCCGCTTCGGCGAGGCCGCTCTACTCTCCGCCGCCCGCTGGTGCGAGGCGGAACTGGGCTGGATTGCAGAATTTCCAGAAATCGAATCGGGAAGCTGATTCTTCCTCAGTACAATCGCGTGGCAGGCTTTGATTTTCATCGCAAGACGACGAGGTTTGTTGCTTTTTGTTCTCCGGTATGGTTTAAGATTTTGTCTTACAGATATTTTATTTCAAGAGGTGGCTGAGAGGACGAGAAGGCGGGACTATTCCATTTATTTTCCCTCCGACGCCTCTGCTGACAGTGAACCGGTTTTTTATGTTCAAAACGACGAAAATAGGGCACGTTGGATTCTGGACGAAAGACCTCGCCCGGATGGAGGATTTCTACACCCGCGTGCTGGGCTTCAAGGTAACGAGCAGAAGCGGCCCGGGAGCAATGGTGCCGGGAGGGGCTTCTGTATTTTTGCGATGCAATGTCACCCATCATGAGGTCGTCTTCTTTCAGGCCCCGGAGGATGCCTCGGTGCTTTATCCCGAATCAGGCAATTCCATGGCGGAAGCCAAGCCGGGGTTTCAGCACCTGGCTTTTGAACTGCCGAACCGGGGAGAGTGGCTCAAGGCGCTTCGACACCTGAAAGAATGCGGTGTAAGGATCGAGTATGGTCCGCTAGTCCATGGCCCCGAGGGAGACGGGTTCGAGCAGGGCAGCGGCAACCGCGCCTTTTATTTCTGCGACCCGGATGGAAACTACATCGAGCTCTATTGCGATATCGACGAATTTCGCGAAGAAGAGGAGAGTTCCTGATTCTCGTTTTTGGGCAATTATCCCGGGAATCGTTTTATTTCTTGCAACACACTATTCACCAAGGAGGAGAAACAGATGAAGTATCTGAAAAACGCTGCGATTGCAGCAGTCGCGTTCACGCTGGCGGTCGGCCTGTCGTTCTCGAGCGCCGAAGCCGCCCGCATCAAGACCTCTGTCGCCGGCGCTGCGCCGGGCGCCGCCGCCTACGTGATCTGGGGCGGTCTCGCGGCTTTGGTTTCCAAGGAATCGAAGACCGTCGAAATGAGCAACCTCACCACGCGCGGCGCGGTGGAAGACATCCGGCTGGTCGAAAACGGTAAAGCCGAGTTTGCTCTGGGCGTGGCCACGCTCGTGGATTTGGCGCTTAAGGGCAAGAAGATGTTCAAAAAGCCCTACAAAAATGTGTGCGGTTTTGGACCCGGCACGGTCTCGCAGTTCCACATCGCCGTGCGGAAGGACTCGGGCATCAAGACTGTCGCCGATCTGAACGGCAAGCGCGTCAGCTTCGCCCGCCGGGGCAGCAGCACGCACTTCATGACGCGCACCATTGTGTCGCTCGCCGGCATCAAGGTGCGCGAGGAGAACCTGAACTGGAACGTGGCGGCCGACGCCATCAAGGACGGTCGTCTGGACGCCTTCACCATCCCGAACCCCGTGCCCTCGCCGGCCGTCTTGAAGCTGGCGACCTCGCTGCCCATCACCCTCGTTCCGGTGGACGGGAAAGTGGGCGAAGGCCTACTCAAGTCGAATGCGGCTTATTTCAATACAACCATCGTCA
Organism: bacterium; assembly: GCA_965213625.1. GTDB lineage: Bacteria > UBA8248 > UBA8248 > UBA8248 > UBA8248 > Bin107. The sequence goes on along the minus strand of CBDBZU010000004.1, from coordinate 3,038,055 downwards.
AGAATGCCTACAACGGCGTCGACAAGCCGGTGCCCACCATCGGCTACGCCGCGTGGACCATCGTAGGCTGCAACGTGCCCAACGATGTCGTGTATGAAGTCGCACGCATCAACTTCTCGAAGAAGGGCCGTGAGTTCCTGCTGAAAGTGCACAAGGGCTGGGCTTCGGGCTTCGTAACGGCTCCGGATCTGAAAGGGATGGCCGCCATCAACCTGAAGGTGCACCCGGGTGCGGCGCGTTACTGGAAAGATGTCGGCAACAAGCTGCCGATGAAATAGAAGAACTCGCGCATCTCACCGGCCGGGGGAGGCAATCTCCCGGCCGGTATTTCCAGCGAGGCATTTCTTCTCGTTGATGGAGCCTTGCCGGAAATGCGGCATCGTTCTTGGGGGGTCACGTATTGGGTTTTCGCGGCGTTTTGGACAAAATCGGCAGCTTCCTCGGGGCGGGTCTCTCCACGACGAGGACGCTGAGCGGTAATTCCCTCTGGGCGCTGCGCGTGCTGGGTTTCATCTTCGCCGTATATTTTCTCTTCGGCGCGGTGAACGGAAGTTTTACGGTCTTCGGCCCCAGAGCATTGAAACTGATGCAACTCGAATTTCCCTACATACCGTATTACGGCGAACAGTTCTCTCTTCCCATCTTCATCTGCTTTACATCCGTTCTTACTTTTATGCTGTACCCTTGCAGGGCGAGTTCGCCTAAAGACAGGCCCTCTGGTTTCGACTTGCTCTGGTGCGTACTCAGCTTCGTCGTGATGTGCGAGTTCATGTATTACTACGACGATCGGGGCGCACGGGCGGGCATCGTGGAATGGAACGACGTGGTGTTCGGCTTCGCCGCCGCATGTCTCGTCTGGGAAACGTGCCGCCGCGTGCTTGGTCTGGTTTTGCCGATAGTCGCCATCGTATTCCTGTTCTACGACTGGGCGGGACCGATGTTTCCCGGTCTGCTCTCGCACAAGGGTGCGGAGTTCGGCTACGTGATGGGCTACCTCTACAGCCAGTCGGGTATCTACGGGGTCATCACCCGCGTCTACGCGCAAGTTGTGTTCCTCTTCCTGATATTCGGCGCGCTGCTCCAGGCCACGAGGGTGGGGGACGTGTTCGTCGATCTCGCCTTCGCGCTCGTGGGCCGTTTCAAGGGCGGGGCGGCGAAGGCGTCCGTTGTGTCGAGCGGCCTCGTTGGCTCTATCGTAGGAAGCGGGGCGGCGAACATCGTCATCACCGGCACGTTTACTATCCCCCTCATGAAGCGCGCGGGATTCAAGGCCACTTACGCCGCGGCGACAGAGGCGGTGGCCAGCATCGGCGGCCACCTCATGCCGCCCATCATGGCGTCCGCCGCCTTCATCCTCGCCGCGATGACCGAGACGCCCTACTACAAGGTCGCGCTCGTGAGCCTCGTGCCCGCGCTGCTCTATTATCTCTCCGTCTTCATGTCGGTCCACTACTACGCGAGCAAGAACAACTTACAAGGTCTTACCAAGGATGAGTTGCCCGATTTCTGGGGCGTGATGAAAAAAGACGGGATATTGCTCATCCCCATCGTGCTCCTCATCATGCTCCTCATCCTTCAGTTTTCACCGTTTTTCGCGGGCTTCTGGGCCATCGTCGCCTCCGTGGTGGTGAGTACGTTCAAGCAGAAATGCTGGTATCTCCTGGGGCTGCAGGCGGCTGTATTCTTCGCCAGCATCATTTACGGCGGCGACGCGGTGTATTTCTACGTGCTGATCGCATGCTTCCTGTCGTGGCGGCATCAGGAGGCGCGGCGCATCATGTCCGAAATTGGGGACGCGTTCGTTACGGGTTCTGTGAATTCGCTCGTCATCGGCGCGACGGCGGGCGTCATGGGCCTCGTGCTCACGGGCGTCACGCATCCCGATCTGGCCCAGAAGATGACGGCCATCATCCTCTCCTATTCGAACAACATGCTCTGGCTGGCGGTGGCTCTGGTGGCGCTCGCCAGCTACATCCTGGGCATGGGGATGACGATCACGGCGAGCTACATCCTCATCGCCATACTGGCCGGACCCGCGCTGATGGACTTCGGTCTCTCGATGTTCGCCGCGCACATGATCATCCTCTGGCTGAGTCAGGACGCGGCCCTGACGCCGCCCTTCGCTCTCGGCGCCTTCGTGGCGGCGGGCGTCGCGCAGTGCGACCCCATGCGGACGGGCTTCATTTCGCTCAAGCTGGCGAAGCCGCTCTACGTCGTCCCGCTCTTGATGGCTTACACGCCGATCCTGATCAACGGGCCCTGGGATCAGGTAATCCTGGTGTGGGTGAGCGCTGCCCTTGGCTTCATATGCACCTCTGCGGCTCTGGAAGGCTATTTCCTGCGCATCCTGACGGTGTTCGACCGCGTCCTCATGGGTGTAGCCGGTGTAGCCCTGTTCTGGAACGGCATGTGGTACAAGACGACGGGGCTTGCGCTGCTGATCGTCTCGGTCGTCATGCAGCTCATGCGGCCAAAGGATTTCGTGACCCCCGTGCCATTTGAGGCGGAGTCTCCCGAGGGTTAGCATTTGGGGTTGTTGTAAAAGTCCGCTTTTAGGGGGTAGGGGGGGGTGCCTTTATGGGGCTTCCCTTTCAATGGAGTTGCCTTTACCCTCTCAGGGGGTTTTTCTACAGCCACTCAAGGGGGTGTGAAATTTAGCGCGCTCCTTCAGGGAGGTTTTCAACAACCCCCCTTGTGTCGCCTGACAAAATCCTTGCCGACTAAGCCAAAAAGAATCCGCCGTTCACGTCGATGGTGACGCCGGTGACGTGGCGCGCATCCTCGGAGGCGAGAAAGGCGACGACGCCCGCGATATCATCAGGGCTGCCGATGCGCCCCAGGGGCGTGGCGCCTTCGGTTCTTTGCCTTTGTGAGTCGCTCATTTGTTCGAGGATTCGATCGGTGCCGATGACGCCGGGCGCAATCGCGTTCACGTTGATGTTGTGGGGGCCGAACTCGCGCGCCAGGTGGCGCGTCAGGCCGATAACGGCGGCCTTGGCGCTCGAATAATGCGGTCCCTGGAGCACGCTGGCGGAGCGGCCCGCGACGGAGGAGAAATTGATGATTCTGCCGCTCCTTCTCTCCTGCATGTGGGGCAGCACCGCCCAGCAGGCGCGGTAGGTGGTCTTGACGTTCATGTCGAACATCTTGTCGAAGGCCTCTTCGTCGATCTCAAGCGCTGAAAGAGGAAGACCCGCCCCGACGCAGTTCACGAGGCAGTCGATGGGTCCGTGCGTTGAAATCGTCTCCCGGAAGACTTCCTTCACGCCTTCTGAGTTCAATGCGTCATAGGCCACTGAGCTCGCGTCGCCCCCGTCGTCTTCTTTGATGAGCTTGACGGTTTCCTCGCGAGATTCGGCGATGTCCATGCAGACGACGTGCGCGCCCTCTCGCGCGAGCCTGAGCGCGCTTGCCCGTCCGATACCCCCGCCCGCGCCCGTGATGATGATGGTCTTATTCTCGAAACGCATGACTTTCCTCCTTTGGATAATGCCGCATCCTAGCCCAGGTCGAAAAAATTGTCGCCCAAGGCTGGAACGCTTCTCAGACCCTGAAGAAGATGCTAATTTAATGATTCAGCTCAATAGACGAAATCGCCCGAGAAGGGGGGGACGATGTCGATTCCACGAATGAAAAAAGAAGACGAAGGATGAAGTGACGTGAAATTCTCGATTTTTTACGTGATCTGTCCCGAGGGGGACGAATCGGAAGCCGACGCCTATCAGAAGGTGATGGAGCAATGCCAGGCGGCGGATGAACTCGGTTACCATTGCGCCTGGTTCGCGGAGCATCACTTTTCGAAGGTCGGTATGTGCCCGGACCCCTTGCTCTGGTGCGCGGCGCTTGCGCAAAAGACGAAGACCATCCGCCTGGGGACGGCGATTTCCATTTTGCCCTTCCACAATCCGGTGCGTCTGGCCGAGCAGGCGGCGGTGGTAGATCTCCTGAGCGGCGGAAGGCTCGAACTCGGCGTGGGTCGTGGTTCCCAGCCCAAGGAGTTCAAGACGTTCGGCGCGAAGCCTTCAGAGAGCAGAAAGCGGCTCGTCGAGGGCATGGAGATAATCTCGAGGCTCCTGGAAGGTGAGCAGGTAACCTTCGAGGGCGAGTTTTATCAGTGCAAGAATGTTGAAATCTTTCCCAAACCCCTCCAGAAACCTAGGCCGCCCATCTGGCTGGCCGGCACGAGTCCCGAGACATACACTTACGCAGGCGAGAACGGCTTCAAGATCATGGCCTCGGCCGGCTTCAAGGGTCCACAGGTCTACCGCGAGAAGATGAAACTCTACGAGGAAGCCGTGGCGAAGGTCGGGGGCGACCTGTCCGAGGTCGACTACACCATGACGCATCGCTTCTACGTCTGTGAGGAGGGCGAGCAGACCGATTATCTAAACAACTTCGAGCGAGGCCTTTCTTCCTACCTCGAATACCGCGCCAGGGTGAACGAGGTGGAGTTTACGGACGAGGAGGGCAGGCACCTCCAGCGCAACTGGAGCTACAAGCTCGACGTGCGCGAGTTCCTGAACGGAGGCGGGGTTATCGGCTCAGCAGAAGAAAACATTCAGGAGCTTTATCGGTTGAGGGATGATTTTGGTCTGAACCACGTGATTCTCGGCGTTTACGGCGACGGGATGAAGCACGAGGAGTCTCTCAAACTTTTGGAAAGATTCGCCAATGAGGTCGCGCCCGCGATGGCCTGACGCGCCGCTCAGTCGGCGCGGCCCACGCCTTCGCGCGCGCAAGGCTGGGGAGGGTTTCAAAATGTCATACGTGTTCGATTGGGACGACGGCGAAAAGATCGAGATGGTGGACATAGAACTTCCCCGGGGATGGCGTATCCTCATCGACCCCCGGAACACGAACTCCCGAAAACTCAGCATGGGGAATCAGGACATCCCCGTCGGCGGCGGAATCCCCGTTCATCTGCATGAAAAAGAAGAAGAAATCCTGTTCTTCCACGAAGGCGAGGCCGATGTGGAAGTTGACGGCGAGGTTTATCAAGTCAAGGCGGGCATGACTGCGTTTCTGCCTGTGGGGGTAACACACGGCTTAAGAAACACCGGCGACGTTCCTCTGAAACTCCTGTGGATATTTTCACCGCCGGGGTATGAAGAGATTTTCCGCCACATGGCGGATATCGACACGGACCACGGAAAATACGAAGAACTGCACCCGAGGCAGGTGTAGACCGACTCAGACGTGCAAGAGTTTGATGCGTATGGGGAGCGCGCCTAGCTCTCCCGTTATTTCTTCAAGTCAATCTTCTCGATCCAGTAATACTGCGAAAGCGTGCTCAGGCCTGAGGGCGTGACGGAGACGAGCTCGGCCGTGGAGCCTTTCACGCCGCGCATGCTGCCTAGGTTCTGGTAGATGCGGATGTGGAACTCCTCGGGCGGGAATTTCGCCGTGACGAGTAGTGCGAGCCTTTCGGGGCCGGTCGCAAGGTGCGCCTTAAGCGCGGGCGTGAGGCGCGAGGGGGCCGTCGCGTAGCCGTATCCGTAATAGAGGGCGAACAGAAGCGCCGCGGCCGCCAGGAAGCGCACGGTGGGATGCTGCGTCCAGCGGCGTTCGCTTTGGTCGCTCTTGGGAGTGGTTGCGGAATCGTCCATCTTTTAGTCCGGCCTCCAGACCATGCCCCACCTCTGAATGGTCCATCTCTCGAGCGGGATGAGAAGCAGCCTGTCGGTGATCATCCACATGATGGCGATGACGAGCACGCCAAGGAACACCTCTTCAATCTTGTATTCTGCCGCGGAGACGAAGATCATGAAGCCCAGGCCGCTGTCGCCGCCTATCATCTCCGCGGCGATGAGCGCGCGCCAGCCGAAGCCCATGCTCATGCGCACGCCGGTGACGATACTGGGAAGGGCGCCGGGAATATAAACCTGGGTGATGATGGCCCACCGCCCGCCGCCCATCGTCATGACGGAGTTCTCATACACCCGGGGCACGCCCCGCACGCCCAAAAGCGTGTTGAAGAAGATAAGCCAGAATACGGTGTTCAACAGGATGAAGAGCGTCGTCAGCCAGCCGGTTCCGAACCACACGATGGCGAGCGGCACCCATGCGATGCCCGATATGGCGTTCGCGAACACGCCGATGGGCTCGAGCGCATGGGCGAAGCGGCGGCTCATGCCCGCCAGCACGCCGAGGGCGATTCCCGATGGAATGCCGATGACGAGGCTCAGCCCCACGCGGCCCAGGCTCGAGAGAATGTGGTTGGTGAACATGCACTCGTACTGCATCGAGAGCACCGCGCTCGCCCCTGTACAACCATCTGAAAGCGTGTAAATCGCCTCCCAAATGGTGCCGATGGGCGGGATGAAGACAGGCGGGAGCCATTCCATCGAGGTGTTCATCTGCCAGAAGGCCAGCAGCACGACGAAGGGGATGCTCCCCAGCATGATTCTCCGCAGCCGCTGGCGGCCGAAGCGTTTTTGAATGCCGATGGCGGCCGTCTGGAGTACACTCATCGTTGAACGAGCCCCCACCTTTGAATGGTGTCCGCCTCGATGGGACGCAGGGCGAAGCGATCGATCATGATCCAGATGACGCCGATCATCACCATGCCGAGGATGACCTGGGCGGTGAGGTCCGCATCCTGCGAGGTGAAGATCATCCACCCCAGACCGCGCCTGCCGGCGAGCATTTCGCCCGCGATGACGGCCCGCCATGCGTAACCGATCCCCAGCCGGGCGCCTGTGGCGATGTGGGGCATGGCGCTTGGTATCAGTACGTCCTTTACGATTCTCAGGCGCGAAGCCCCGAGTGTTCTCAGGGCGTTCACCAGAATCATCGGGGTGCTGCGAACGCCCGTCAGGACGTTGAAGGCTATCGGGAAAAAGCAGGTATATAGAATGACGACGAACACCGTCTTCTCGCTGTTGCCCCACCAGACGACGATGATCGGAAGAATGGCGATACCCGATATGGACTGAAAGAAATTCATGATGGGATAGAACATGTCCGAAACGGTGCGGTTCAGCCCCAGGGCGATGCCGAACGGGATGCCGAGCAACAGGCCGATGGCGCTGCCGATGACGAGCCGCCAGAGCGTCTGGCCGATGTAGTTTGGCAATAAACCCTTCCAGATGACGTCGGTAGAAGACAGGACGACCGAAAGGGGAGAGGGGAGGTAGCGGCTCGGGTTGGGGATGTTCTCGGAAATAACGCTCCACAAGACGAGAATCCCCGCGATGAGGAGCACGAGTTCGATGCCGCCTCCCTTGATGAAACTCCTCCAGCGCCTCGATCGTACTTTTCCTCTTGGAGCCGTCTCGCTACTCCTCGTCATCGAACACCTCCTCGCGCACGAGGCGGAGAATTTCATCGCGCGGGTCGGTGTAGGTTTTCTCGGAGAGCAAGTCCTTCCAGATGCGATTCTCGCGCGGAACGTTGATCTTGACAGTGGCCTTGAGCTTCCCAGGGCGGCGCGAGAAGATGAAGCACCGATCGCCCAGGAACGCGGCCTCATCCACGTTGTGCGTGATGAAGAGAATGGTCTTCTTCGTCGCGATGGCGATGCGATTCAGCTCTTCCTGCAAGGTGATTCTCGTCTGTGCGTCCACGGCGGCGAAGGGCTCGTCCATGAGCATCACCACCGGGTTCGCGCACAGCGTCCGCGCGAGGGCGCAGCGTTGCTTCATGCCGCCCGAGAGTTCGTGCGGATAGCGATCCTCAAAGCCCGACAGGCCGACCAGGTCCACGAACTCCTGCACCCTTTGCTCCCGCTCGCTCCTGGCGATGCCCTGAATCTCCAGGCCGTGGCCGATGTTTCTTGCCACGGTGCGCCAGGGGAGAATGGCGTGTTCCTGAAACACGACTCCCCGGTCCGGTCCCGGTCCCTGCACCTCCTTGTCGTCCACCTTTACGCTGCCCTCGGTGTGGGGAAGTAGCCCCGCGAGAATGTTGAGCAGTGTGGTCTTGCCGCAGCCGCTCGGTCCGACGACGGCGGAAAACTCGCCGTCCTCCACCGATAGGCTCACCTGATCGAGCGCGTGAACGTCCTCTCCCGTGTATTCGTCCGGATAGTGGTGCGATAGTCTGTCTACGACCAGTTTCGCCGGCATTTCTCACCGTTTCCTTTCAAAGCGCAATCCGCGCCCCGGCGGATGGCGCGGAGCGCGGATGTCAGGCGTATTCGACTATTTGAGATCCTTGAACCACTCGGGATGTTCCTTCATGGTCCGGTTGATGAACTGGAAGTCGAAGTATTTCTTGGGGTCGTAGGGGCGCTTCATCTTCTTCTGGGCGATAAGCTGCTTCACCGAGAAGTTGAAGGCCTTGAGCGTGTTCTCGCCCAGACGCGTGTCATACGTCCACCACTTGATGGTGCGCTTGATGAGGGCGGCGTCCATGCCGCGGACGTAGCGCGCGCCGATTTTCGAGATCTCGTCTATGTTCTTGGGGTCGCGCACATAAGCGGCCGCCTCGGACATGCCGTTCACGAACGCCTGGGTCGCCTTTTTGTCTTTGTAGACGCGATCCGGCACGCCGTGCATACCCGCGCAGAAGCACACGTAGTCGCCGCCGCGCGACACGATGGAGGAGCCTTTCACCTTGTCGGTCATGCGTGTGAGGTAGGGCTCCCACGCGACCATGGCGTCCACGCCCCCGAATCGAACAGCGAGACGAGACTCGGCGGACGCACGTTGATGCGGCGCACGCCGCCCACGCCGATGCCGTTTCTCTCCAGCAGGGTGCGGAGGTAGAGGTCGCCGGTGGAGCCGAAGGTGGCCCCGATTTTCTTGCCTTTCAAGTCCTTGATGCTCTTTACGCCCGTTCCGGGGCGCACGGCGATGCCCACCATCTCATCCGTGGTGGATTTCGTGTACGAGCCGCCAACATAGCCTACTACGCCGCGCACCTTGATGCCGCGCTCCAGAGCCGCCGGCAGGTTGGTGAAAGCGGCGGGAGCGAAGTCGATCTGCCCGGCCTTGAGCGATTTGGTGAGCTGGGCGCCCGTGTTGCGTACGACGACTTTCCCGTCCAGCCCGTTTTTGGCAAAGAAACCCTTGTCGACACCGACAAAGACAATCATGCCGCCGGTGTTGCTGGCAGCGCCGAGCTTGAGCGTGGGCGCAGCCGAGGCGAGTCCCGCCGGCGAGAGCGCATAAACGAGCGCAACGGCAAGGATATTACGAACGAAATTACTCTTCATGGTAAACCTCCAAGAGTCCATGATGATAGATAATGGCCCCATCCAGAAGATGTCGTGGCCGTGATAGTTTATTTCGTGAACCTGTATCGACTATTAGAATGATAGAGGCAAGCGCCTTCAATTTACCGCTGCGTCTGCGCTATTGCGCCTGCACGATGGGCGTATCCTCCCGGTTCCCCCATTCTTTCCAGGAGCTCATGTAGTTTCTCACCTTTGGATAATCCAGAAGACGGAGAGCGAAATAACCGTGCGCCGCACGGTAGCCCGTCTGTCAGTAGGCGGTCACTTCTTTCTCGGGAGTGATTCCGATGGCCTCGAACTGCGCGCGAAGCTCATCCGCGGGCTTCATCTCGCCCTCGGGCGTCAGGTGCTGGAGCCATTCCTGCCAGACCGCTCCGGGGATGATTCCGTCCCGTTTGGCCCTCTTGCCCCGTCCCTCCCACTCCTCAATCGAGCGCGTGTCGAGGAGCATGTGGTTGTCATCCTCGATGGCCGTCAGTACGTCCTCGCGCGTGGCGAGGCGGTGCGGCTCGAACGCCATCTGGAAAGAAGCGGCTTTGGGCACCTCGGCGTCGCGCGTCGTCTCATAGCCCGCCCGCTCCCATGCGCCGTAGCCGCCGTCCAGCACGTGGACGTCCTTGTGGCCGAAAAGCTCCAGCATCCAGAAGCCGCGCACGCTCGTGTTGCCGACGAAATCGTCGTAGAAGATGATGGTGTTCTCGAAGGATACCCCCCGGTTTCCCAGCAAGAACGCCCACATGGAGAAAAAATTCCTGAGCGGCGCCTCGTCGGAGTCATCGCTGTTCACGCCGTAGACGTCGAAATGCCGCGCGCCGGGAATGTGGCCCATTGTGTAGCGCTCGCCGGGGCGCGTGTCGATGATTCTTAAGCCAGGGTCGTCCATGCGCACATTGAGTTGTTCGACCGACCAGAGCAGGTCGGGGTTCGCATAGCCTTTCGGGTTGTCGCTCGACATGGTGTTCTCCTTCGGGCTAATCCGTCCAGAAGCCGCCGTTCACGTCCACCGCCTCGCCGTTGATGTGGGCAGCCTCCTCGCTCGAGAGGAACAAGACGGTGTGCCACACGTCCTCAGGAGTCGTGAGCCTGCCCATGGGATGGGCGTTTGCGGCGTTCACGAGCATATCTGGCGGGGACTGGAAGTGAAGGCCCGTATCGGCGGGTCCCGGCTGTATGGTGTTGATCGTCACGCCCGTCTTGGCGAGTTCACGCGCCAGGTTGAACGTCATGGCGAGCAGGCCCGCCTTGGCGGCGGAATAGGTGAGGTTGGGGCCGATACCCCCCATTTTACCCGCGATGGACGCGAAGCTGATGATGCGCCCCGTGCCCGAGGCCTTGAGCGCCTCGATGGTTTCCTGGATGCAGAAGTAGGGAGCCAGCAGGTTCACGTTCAGTACGACGTTCCAGTCTTCTTCTTCGAGTTCGAGAGGCGGGCGAATCGGCATGTAGCCGGCCACGTTCGCCAGCACGTCGCAGCCGCCCAGCCATTCGAGCGCAGAGCGCATGGTGGTGCGGATTGCGTCCACGTCGGCCAGATCGCAGGGCAGCTTGAAGAGTTGATCGGATGGGCCATCGATCGCGTCAAAGGCCTCGCCTTCCCTGTCGGTGGCGAAAACCCTGGCGCCGGCCTCGATGTATCCTTGCAGAATACGGCTTCCCATCGCGCCCGCCGCGCCCGTGAGGATGACCTTGCGGCCCTGAAAATCAAAACGAATGGGCATTGCGCTACTCCAGTTCTGGTGTTTTGTGATGAACGGAATGTCCGTCTTGAGCTTCTCGTAACGGCGGATGATACACCACAAAACGTAGAGGAGAAAGTGGAAGGCTGCCATTTCCTGAAATGCCGAAAGGGGTTCTCATACGCCGATTTTTGGGGTTTTATTTTGCTCATTGAGTTGTTATGATAGCTTCATCGAATGCAAGCGAAACACCATCGCATTCTATCGGGTCCCGAAGGGATTGCGATGTGCTCGAAGCAGTATACCTATCCAATTTTCATGTTAAGGATTAAGAATATAAATCGCCCTGCGGTATGCGCTTTTATGCCGCGAACGAGTGGAGGTTGTGATGGCTGAACTCTCATACGTCGGAAAAAGCGTGCCTCGCGTCGATGGGCCGGAAAAGGTGACGGGCCGGGCCATGTTTACCCTCGACCTTCAGTTGCCCAAAATGCTTCACGGAAGGCTGCTGGGAAGTCCCCTGCCGCACGCGCGAATCAAGAACATCGACACCAGCCGCGCCGAGAAGCTCCCCGGCGTCAAGCTCATATTGACGTCCGGGGACATCCCCGAGGAAGTGGAATGGGGCGTCGTGCCCGTTTGCTACGATCAGCGTCCCCTCGCCTCTGACAAGGTGCGTCACGTGGGCGATTCGGTGGCCGCCGTCATCGCGACATCTGAAGATATCGCGGTAGAAGCGCTTGATTTGATAGACGTGGACTACGAGGAGCTTCCGGCCGTCTTCGACCCGCACGAGGCGATGCAAGAGGGCGCCCCCGTCATCCACGACAGGTACCCGGACAACATCGCCTTCACCAAGCACATGGAATTCGGCGACGTGGACCGCATGTTCGACGAAGCCCATCACGTGAGTGAACTGGCCACCTCGTCCTCGCGCCAGATGCACGGCTCCCTGGAGGCGCACGTCTCTATCGCCGAGTGGTCGCAGAAGGGCGACGTAACCGTCTACAACTCCTCGCAATGCCCGAGTCTTTCGAGCCAGTATTTCGCCAAACTGCTCAAGATTCCCGAAGCCCAGATTCGTGTTGTCACGAATTACGTGGGCGGGGGTTTCGGCGGAAAGGCGACGAGCAAGTTCAACATCGATTTCCTCTCCATCATCGCGGCGAAAAAACTGGACCTCCCCGTAAAATTCTACTACACGCGAGAAGAGGAGTTTCTCCTCGGCACGCACCGGACGAAGCAGTTCCACGTCTGGCGCATTGCCACCGACAAAAACGGTATGCTGCTCGCGCGCGACACCAAGATGGTGGTGGAAAACGGTGGTTATTCGGATTACAGCCCGGCGGTCGGCGGCATCACGGCGCACATGGGCGGGAGCATCTACAACTACAAGGCCTATCGCCACCACGCCGACGTCGTCTGTACGAACGTACCGCCCGGCGGCGCGATGCGCGGAATAGGCAACGGCGGCTATTCATTCGGCTCGGAACTTGCGATGGAGAAGCACGCCGAGGAAATCGGAATGGACCCGGCGGAGTTTCGCATCAGGAACTTCGTGAGAAAGGGCGACACTACAATCATCGGCGCGAAAATTACGAGTTGCGGTGTTTCCGAATGCGTGCAGGAGGCGGTCAAACGCGTGCCCTGGCGGGAGGAGCAGCCGAGCAGCAACGGCAAAAAGCGCGGCTTCGGGTTGGCCGCGGCGGTCCACTTCACAGGCGCGCGCGCGATGGGGCCGGAGACGGCGGGCGCGTTCATCAAGATGAACAAGGACGGCACGGTGCAGTTGCTCTCGGGCACGATCGAAATGGGTAACGGCTCGGACACCACGCTCGCGCAGATTTGCGCCGATGCGATAGGCATACGCGTGGAGGACGTGCGGATCATCAACGGCGATACAGCGGTGAACCCCTACGGGTGGGGCGTTCGCGGAAGCCGCACGACCACCATCGACGGCGAAGCTACGCGCCTGGCGTCTGTTCAGGCGAAGAACATGCTCTTCAAGGGAGCGGCGGAACTGCTCGAGTGCGACCCGAACGACCTAGACGCGCGCGAAGGCAAAATATTCGTCACCAGTTCTCCCGAGAGGCAGGTGACTCACAGCGAAGCCTATATGAAATTATACGAAAAAGAGGGCAGCGAGGCCGTCTACACGGCATCTTCTTATGACTCGCCTAGCGAGACGCCGGACCCCGTGACGGGTTATGGGAACTGGTCAGCCGCCTACGCCTACGGCGCTAAGGTGGCGGAGGTGGAAGTCGACACAGAGACCGGCGCGTTCGAAGTGTTGCGCGTGATCAGCACGAACGACTGCGGAACCATAGTGAACCCGGCTGGCGCGCAGGGACAATTGGACGGCGGTGCGCTCATGGGCGTGGGCTACGCCATGATGGAAGATTTCGAGGTCGAAGACGGCCAACCGGTGAACGCGAACTGGCTCGATTACAAGTTGCCCACCACCCAGGATTTGCCCGAACTCGAATCCGTTCTCATCGAGACGGAAAACCCCACGGGGCCCTATGGAGCGAAAGGATTGGGCGAGATGGCGCAGTTGGGGACCTCGGCTGCGATTGGCAACGCAATTTATAACGCCGTGGGCGTGCGTATCACGTCGCTGCCGATTACGCCGGAGAAGGTGCTGGCCGCGTTGAACGAGAAAAACGGCGACTAACGAGGAGAGGGGAGAAAAAATGGCTTTTCGGCATTTACCCGCGAACAGCGCGGAGGAAACGCTCGCCGCCATGAAGGAGCATGGCGAGGACGGGAAAGTGTTCGCCGGCGGCGTCGCCCTCTCGATTCTCATGAAATCGGGTGTGTACGAACCAGACGTGTTAATCGACATTGCGGGCGCGGGCGATCTGGATTTCATCGAGGAGACCGAAAACGGCGGGGTCCGCATCGGGGCGAAGACGGTGCACCGCAAAATAGAGACTTCTCCTCTGGTCCAGGAGCGCTTCCCGCTTCTCGGGGAAATTTTTCACAACGTGGCGACCATACGCATCCGTAACCAGGGTACGATAGGCGGCAACCTGTGTTTTGCGGAACCGGCCTCGGACCCGCCGGGCGCTTTCCTGGCTCTTGAGGCCCGCATGAACACCAGGAAGGCGAACGGAACGGAACGCGTGATTCCGGCGACGGAGTTCTGGACGGGATATTACGAGTGCGCACTGGATGAGGATGAGTTGCTGTGCTCGATTGAGGTCGACCCGCTGCTCGATGGTTTCCGGACGGCGTGCACGCGCTTCACAACGCGTTCCAAAGAGGATAAGCCGTGCGTCTCCATTTCCACGGCTGTTCTCACCGAAGAAGACGGCAACACGGCCAAAGAGGTGAGAATCGGCCTGGGCGGCGTGGAAGCCGTGTTCAGGCGCCTCACGGCGGTGGAAGAAGGCCTCCAGGGCAAGGAGCTCAACCAGGAGAATATCGACGCCGTACTCGCAGGCGCGCTCGATGACCTCGATCCCTTGACCGACATCCGCGCGAGCGCCGACTACAGACGTCAGGTTGCGCCCGTCCTGATCCGCAGAACTATTCTGAAGGCGTTAGGCGCGTCCTGACTTTCCGGCTTCGTTCTTTTTTCTTGTATTTTCGGAGTCCATGTAACACCATGGAAACGTAGTAGGTGTACATACGATATTCTGAAGAGCAGGAAGTGGGAATTCATATGCTTTAGCGAGGATGAGCGAGACATCCGACCGATTGTTCGCTCTGCAGGGGAGACATAAATCTGGAAGAGGTCGTTGTTCATGCAACCACCTCTTCATGTGAAGTGTACTTTTTGCCGAACTTCTCACGGGGGGACAGAGATATGAAGAGAAAACGGACGAATCGTTTCGGCCTGGCGCTTCTTGGATGCGTGACAGCCTTGGCGTTATTCGTCGCACCGGCTGCCGGAGGTGAAATAGACGATCTGAAGGCGCAGATAAAGGCGCTCATGAAACGACTCGAAGGCCTCGAAGCCCGAGAGAAGATGATGAAGGCAGACATGAAGGCCGCTGCGGCAGCCGCCCAGAAAAAGGCCGTGGCTACGGGCGATTTCCCGGGTTCGTGGAAGATGCCGGGGAGCAACACGTCGGTTTCCTTCAGCGGCTACGTCAAGCTCGACGCCATCTACGACCTCGACCAGGATCTGGGCGATTCCTTTTTCGGCTATGACTGGGGAGGCGGCGCGAGCGGCATTCTCCTGGATGGCGATGACAGCGGCCAGCGCAAAGCCTCTCTGCACGCGAGGCAGACGCGCCTGCGTTTCGACAGCCTGACGCCGACGAGTAGAGGCAACCTCAAGACGAGAATCGAGACGGATTTCTACGGCGGAGGCAACGCCCTGCGCCTTCGCCACGCCTACGCCACTTTTGGCGGGGTGCTGGCTGGTCAGACCTGGACGACATTGATGGATGAAAATACCTACGCCGACACGATTGATTTCGAAGGCCCTGTGGGCGTGGTCGCCACGCGTCGGCCCCAGTTGCGCTACAGCCAGGCGATGGGAAAGAACCTCACCGCCCAGATCGCGCTGGAGGATCCAGACGCCCCGACTATCCTGATGGCCGGCGGAAGCACCTCCTCTCAAGAGCGGATTCCGAACTTTGTGGCGGCTCTGCGAATGAAAACGAGTTGGGGCGCCATTAACGTGTCGGGTCTTCTGGGGCAGGTACTCTATGAAGATGGCGCAGTTGAAGAGAGCCTGACCATCTCCGCCCTCCACCTCGGTGCAAACTTCGGCTTGGGAGCAAACACCCGCCTATGGGGTACGTTCAACGTCGGCCAAGGTGGATTGGATAAATCCATGCTGGGAGCGCCCGCCGCTGCTATCTTGAGTGCAAACAACGAACTGGAAGCTCTCGACTCGATGGGTGGTTTCGTGGGCCTCACGCATAACTGGAGCGGCTCCGTGAGTTCGGGCCTGTATTACGGCTGGGTGGAGAACGATTTTGAAGATGCTGACATGGCGATGTACCCGAACCTCAGCCAATCACTCCAAACAGTGCACGCCACCGTCTGGTGGTCTCCCGCACCCAAAGTGAGGGTAGGCGCGGAACTCATCAAAGGCTGGCGCGAGACGAACGGCGGCGAGGAAGGCGACGCGACGCGCCTGCAACTGGGGTTTGTGTATAGTTTCTAGGGGCTCGTCCGAGGATTGTAGAGTCCCCGTATAAATGAAGTGCGTTTAAAAGAAGCCCCGTCACCCTGCACAGGTGGCGGGGCTTTATTTTGTCCGTGCTCGGCTAAATGCGCCTGTTTTGCGAAATGACGGCGGAATACTCTCCAGGCGTTATCCACCCCAGGACTCTGTTTCTAGCTTTCTCTTTTTGCCGCCAGATAATCCGACTCGAGTTTCAGGATCGCATCCACGATGTTTTGAGCGAATTCCCTGCGGTATTCCCGGCCCCTTCCTTGCGCCGGAGGGATGACCTCTCCCACGCGAATGACGAGCCAGGGGTTCAAGATTCCCCTCGGGCTGATGAGCGTATTCGACCCTGAGATAAAGACCGGAAGAACGGGTGCGCGGCTCATGGCGGCGAGGGTGGCGACGCCTTCTTTCACTTCCACCTCGGCCGTCGAATTCACGATACCGCCCTCGGGAAAAATCACCACCGCGCCGTTTAAGCTCAGGAGCCTGAGCGCCATCCGGAAAGTGCTGGCGCGCGCGGTTCCCTCCCTATCCACGGGAAAGGCGCCGTAGTTAGTGATGAGCTTCGCGAACAGGGGGTTGCGGAACAATTCCCGCTTGGCCATGTGGTACACCCGTCTCGGGAGGAAAGAGGCTAGGATCATGGGGTCGAGGTAGCTTCGGTGGTTCGAGGCGACGATTAACGGGCCGTCGGGCGGGACGTTGTGCATGCCTAGGACATCGACTCCGCCGTAGGCGAGCCTGAGACCCGCCTGGAAAATTTTTTTCAGCCAGGTCGGCTGGCCGCTCGGTGGCAGAGTGGTTGGAAGTTGCGCGTTCATATTCGTGGTTCCGTTATTCTGATGCCGGATTCTGCCTTCAATGAATAGCGAACTTCGTAATGATGAAGAACTCGCTCGATTTTATTCATCATATGAAAATCTTCGCGCTCTCTGCAAAGTATTCGGGATGCCGGCTCTAGTCGGAATCGTGCCTGTGGTGTTCCTGTTCGCGCCAGACCTTGCCGAAAGCGTGAATCACGTCCTCGGCGGTGATGATACCCAGAAGCTCTGTCGGGTCCTCGCGGCTCACAACGGGCAGGCGCGAGATGCGCCTGTCGCCGAGTTTGGCCATCACCGAATCGAGCGATTGGTCCGGGTGCGCGTGCATGATGTATTTTTTCTTCGCAATCTCGCTCAGAGGCTTTTGCAGGATGCCCGCTGCCTGCGCCTGGCTGAAATCGTAGTTGCTCGCCATGCCGGAGAGTTTCCCGCTCGGGCCCAGGACGGGATATCCGGTGATGGCGCTTCCCCTTGTTCTCTCGATGGCATCCTGGATCGTGATGTCCTCGGGCAGGGTGACGACGTTGCCGATCATGGCGTCCGATACATGAATCTCGTGCAGGAGATGCTCGGTCTCATAGTCTGGCAACGCAACCCCGTCCTGTGAGGATAGCGCGCTGTAAATGGGCTCGGGGTGCCAGTATCGCGCCAGGGCCAATGATATGGCGTTGGCCACCATGAGCGCGAGGATGATGTGGTAATCCTGCGTGAGCTCGAAGATGATGAGCACCGACGTCAAGGGCGCGCGAATAACAGCCGCGAATGCCGCGCCCATGCCGACCAGGGCGTATCCGCCCGGGTGGGCCACGAAGCCGGGAAAGACGAGTTCGGCGAGAGAGGCCACGGCGCCCCCCGCCATCGCGCCCATGAACAGTGTCGGCGCGAAGATGCCGCCCAGTGAGCCGGTACCATAGGAAACAGCGGTGGCGATGAGCTTTAATACGAGCAGGCACAAAAGAAAAGGCAGTGTGTAGCTGTGCGTGAGCGCCTTGCTCACGGCGGGATAGCCCACGGCAAACACCTCGGGGAACCAGATGCCGATGACGCCCACGAACAGGCCGCCGAGGCCCGTGGCGAGAACGCCACGGAACCCTCGCAGACGCTTCCACTGCGAGCGTATGAAGAGCAGCCCCTTGATGAACGCCACGGCGACGAGCGCGCAGACGACGCCTACGAAGGCGTAGAGGAACAGTTCGAGAGAACTGTCCAGAGCATAGGCGGGTACTGAGAACACGGGTTCGTTGCCGAGCATGGCGCGCGAGACGACCGAGGCGGAAACCGCCGCGAACACGATGGAGCCGAGCACGCGTGCGTTCAGATCGCCCACGAGTTCTTCGAGCGTGAAGGTGACGGCGGCGATCGGCGTGTTGAACGCGGCGGCCAGGGCGGCGGCGCAGCCCACGGGGACGAGCGCCTGCACGCGGCGTCTTTTCAGCGAAAAAGTCTCGCCTATCCAGCTAGCGGCGCCCGAGCATATCTGCACGGTGGGGCCTTCGCGGCCCAGGCTAGAACCCGAGCCGATGTTGAGGACCCCGATGAGGAACTTGCTTATCCACACGCGCTTGTCGATGTGGCCGTTGTGGGCGACGTATGCGATTTTCGTCTGGGGTATGCCGCTGCCACGGGCTTCGGGAGCGAAATACTGGAGAAGTAGCGCCGAGAGAAATGCACCCCCTGCAGGGATGAGCGCCACCCAATACCAGGCGCGTTCGATGAGGGACAGATCGTGGGAGCCGAAGAGAACGTAATGCGCCCAGCCCAGCGCGACGTGAAAGCACACGGCGACGAAGCCGGCCAACGCTCCCACGATGATGGTCGTGAAGTAGAAGATGCCGTCGTCTGAGAAATCGAAGTGGAGCAGCCAGCCGAGAAGGCGTATGCGGAAGTTTTTCCAGCTCACGACGTCTTGCTCATGGTGAAGCGTTCCCGGGGCGATGGTTCAGCGTGTGATGGCCCCTGTCGGATGAGGGCCGACGGGCGGATGCGGGGCAGGGTCGATTCCCTCCCGGTGAAGCCTGTCTTCATACCATTCCTTTTCAATGCCGTTGGCCTCGTCCATCCGGGCCAGGTCGCAAAAGATTTCTATCCGGTGGCCGTCGGGGTCACAGAAGTACATGGCCCGGTTCTCTCCCCACGTGCCGTCACCCTCGGGATGGGTGGGGCTGTGGACCACGGGACCACGCACGATTTTGACGCCGCATTCCTCGAGCCAGTCTTTCCAGGCGAAGAACTCGGAGCGGTCTTTTACCCGAAATGCGAAATGATGCAACCCCAGATCCTTCACGGGGCCTTGATCGTCCACTTTGAACTCCTCCAGCGCGGGCTGCTCGCCGGTGTGGTATACTAGGTTCAAATCGTGATGAAACGCGCTGCAGCGCAGGAAGCAAAGACCCGCATTGAGGGTCGGGTGTTCGACGGGATCGTGCCGCTCCGAAAGTGAGAAGCCGAGAATCTCGGTGTAGAACTTCAAGGATTCTTCGATGTTCGATACCTTGATGGCTACATGTTGCAGTTCTTCAAATGAAGCTTCCGGTCGGGGCATCGTGCGATTCTCCTTGTCTGTCTTAGGCCACCCAGAGCGCGCATCGTCGCGCTGGAGTCAATACTAGCGCAACTTATCCGTAGGAGAAATACAGGTTGAGCCGTTTGGATGGAAAAAGGGCGCTCATAACGGGCGCATCGCGCGGAATCGGCGAATGCGTGGCGCTTCGCTTTGCAGCTGAAGGCGCGCGCCTGTATCTGGCCGCCGATGGAACGCAAGCCGAGCTGGAAAACGTCGTGCGCAAGTGCGAGGCGGCCGGAGGGGCAGCTTCTTACGGGGTCTTCGATCTGAGCGCGGAGGGCGCCGCCGAGCGCATGGTGGATGCCGCTGCGGACGTTCTTGGCGGCGTGGACGTTCTCGTGAACAACGCAGGGATCAGGGCGAGCCAACCGTTCGGCACGTTCTCGTATGAGGATTTTGGCCGTGTCGTCGCGGTGAACCTGCGCGCTCCATTTTTCGCGAGCCAGGCCGTGCTACCGCTTATGCGAGAAGCGGGCGGCGGACGGATCGTCCACATCGCGAGTCAACTGGGCTCTGTGGCGGCGCTTAATACCGCGCTCTACAGCACGACGAAGGCGGCGCTGATACAGCTCACGCGCTCGATGGCGCTCGAACTCGCCGGGGAGAACATTCTGGTGAACGCCGTAAGCCCCGGGCCTACGGCGACGGAATACTTGAAGAAATTCGCCTACAAAACACCCGAAGAACGCGCCGAGCGCCTCGAGAACATACCGATGGGGCGTTTTGGCGAGCCGACCGAGATTGCGGACGCCGTCATGTATCTCGCCTCAGAGGATGCCTCCTTCGTGCACGGGCACAACCTCGTGGTGGACGGCGGCTACATCATTCATTGATCATCTAAGGACTATAACCTCTTCGTATTCAACACCGGCGGGGTGAGGCCTACCCTCCGCCGAATACAAAAGGAGCTTGAGAGCCGTGAGTATTAAAGTGGGAGTCGTGGGTTTGGGCGTCATGGGGGGTGCTTTTTCGGGCCACATGCTGGACGCCGGCATGGAAGTGGCGGGATTCGACCCGGTGGACGCGATGTACGAGAAATTCGAGGGCAAGAACCTGCGCCGGGCATCTTCGCCCGCGGACGCCGCAAGCGGAGCCGACCTGGTGATGACCTCGCTTCCGAACTACAAGGTCGTTGGAGAGGCGGTGACGGGTGAGGGTGGTATTCTCGAAGGAATCTCTTCGGGCGGCATCATCGCCGATATGAGTACGGTTCCGCCTAGATTCTCGAAAGAAATGGCGGAATTAGCGGGCGAGAAGGGTGTAAGCTGGCTGGATTGCCCGGTGAGCGGCGTGGGCAAGCAGGCCGCCGTGAAGGACCTGGTGGTGATGTCGGCGGGGCCCAGGGACGCATATGAGAAGGCCAAGCCCGCCTTCGACGCCATCGGCAAGAAGACGATTTACGTTAGCGAGATAAACGGGCTCGCCGCCCAGTTAAAGCTGGTGGTGAATCTCGTGCTATTCATCAACATGGCTGGGGCTTGCGAGGGCCTCACGCTGGGCCTCAAGGCGGGAATCCCCAAAGACGTCATGCTCGAGACTCTCTGTTCCGGCGCTGCGGGTTCGAACGTGCTCGACGTGCGCGGCAAGGACATGCTGGCCGGTAATTTCCCGGAATCCGGCCCGATATGGATAGTGCTGAAGGACCTGGAATGCGCCATCGACTCCGCCAAGGACCTCGACGTGCCCGTGCCGCTCGGCGGGTTGCTGGAGCACTTCTTCATGGCCCAGCGCAGCAAAGGCAGGCAGCATGAGGATGGAAGCTCGATCTTCCGGATTTATCAGGAGTTGGCCAATATCGCCTAGCCGATGACGGATGAGCGTATAATCTGGCGCAACTCCTCGTCGTTCAGCGACGCGATTTGCTCGAAAGTGATGAGGGCCATGGTATCGGGGTCTCCCCGTTCTCCCCACCAGAGCCTGAAGCTCTTGTCCTTGTAGCTGTAGCGGATGTCGGCATCGACGCCCTCGATCTCGCCGGCCAGAATGCCGCTGATGCGCTCGGCCATGATGCGGCTGTATTTTCTTTTCGCTTCGATGTCTTCCACGAAAGCGTCTCCCCATCCTTTTCTGTGATTTTCAGGGAGGCGATCCGCCGGATGGCTTCTTGTCATCCCTGGAATCGCCGCTTTTTCTCGTCTTTCAAGACTCTCCTGCTCATAGCAGAAGATGAGGCGTTATGAAAGCCTACAGGTGATACGTCTTACCCTCTTCGAGTATCTGGATTCTCGGTTCGCTCAGCGCCTCGATTTCCGCCTTCGTCTCATCGCCGTACTGCGCCTTGATGTGGAATATGTAGACGGGAACATCGGGCGGCATTTTTTTTATTTCCGCATGGAGCATGGCGGGGGTCAAGTGCCTGGACATACGCGCAAGTTCTTCCATTTTGTTCGGAAACGACACCTCGGTGATGATGGCTCGAAGGTTTTTCGTCTCGGAAGCGCCTCGCCAGATGGTCTCCGTGGGGCCCGTATCGCTGGTGTAGAGCAGCGCGCTATCCGCGTCCTGAATGATGAAACCGAAGGTGGTCCCCTTGTGGTCGACCGCGTATGGGGTAATCCGTATTCCGCCCAAGGAGCGTGTTTCCTTCTCCTCGATGGCGGAGAAGTCGAGTATCGGCGTATCTTCGTGGCATATCTCGCAAAAATCCGGCCAGACGGCGTTGTTGAAGATGGAATTCTGAATCACTTCCAGAACGTCTCGAGCGCCGATGATTTTCAGCGAATCATCCCGAAGACCGAAGATGTTGTCGGCGAGGTAGGGCAGTTCCGCGATATGATCCAGATGCGCGTGGGAGACTACGATGCCGCTGAGCCGCGCCTGCTCCTCGATGCTAAGGCCAGAAGCGGCCGAACCGCCATCCAGCAGCAACTCATCGTTGATGAGAAAAGAGGTCAACTGACATCCGGGGGCTTTGCCGCCTGCGCAGCCCAACACACGGAATTGGATGGCTTGTCCTCCGCCTGAAGCCTCGTGAAGGTGAAAAGTCTTTCGCTAGCCGCCCGATTATAGGCACAGCAGAAACGTCTTGGAAAGATATCTTTTTTCTAGACTTTTTCCCATTTGCCACTCTTGGAGCGCCTGCGTTTTCCGAAATCATCCATCTGCGCGACGGTGGCGGCGGGGAATATGGGGCCGTCCGTGCATACACGCCAGCCCGAGCAGGTACACTGGCCGCACAGGCCGACTGCGCATTTCATGTACCGCTCGACCGCGAAATACGTCCGATCGGCGGGGAGTTTCGGCAGGCACGCGGCCATCATCCGCTCAGGACCACAGACGGCGTAGCTGTCCGCCTCGACGGGCAGCAGTTCGGTCACGAGACCCTTATGGCCCAACGCGCCGTCTTCGGTGGCGACGTGAATGGGGCCGAGTTCCTTGAATTCTTCATAGAAGAGAATCTCATCCGCCGTGCGTCCCCCAAGGACGAAACTGGGCGCTTCTGCGGCGAGGGCAAGAAGCCTCAATTCCGCGATTCCCACCCCGCCGCCGATGAGTGCGGGCCGCTTGAGGGACGGGTAGCCTTGTCCCAAAGGGCCGCGCAGCCCTATCTCGTCTCCCGGCTCCACGGCGGCCAGTTTCTCGGTGAACGCGCCCGCTTTTTTCACGGTGACGGCGTTGGGATATGAGAGGGTGAAGGGTTTTTCGCCCAGGCGCGGCAGCCAGACCATCATGAACTGGCCGGGCTGAGACTCTATTTCCCGGTCAAAGAAAATCGTGTGCGTCCATTCGCTTTCCCGGCGATTTTCCACGACCTTGAAGACGCTACGCATTCGATTCGCTCCCATTCGCCGAGCGGTGCACCGCGCCGATGAGCCCGGACATGGGTTCTCCGTCCAGATATTCCTGAATTCCCTCCCAGATATCCCGGGTGAGTGCGGCGGCCTCATGCGTGCTCTTTCTCATGAAGGCGGTGCCTATCCCCAAGACGCTCGCTCCCGCCAGAATGTATTCCACGGCATCCTCCCAGGTTTCGATACCCCCGTATGCGACGATGGGACACCGAAAACGCGCATAGGACTCATACGTCATGCGCAAATTGATGGGCTTGAGCGCGGGGCCGCTGATGCCGCCCGTCGTGCCTGCGAGAATTGCCGCCCGGCTCTGGATGTCCACCGCAAGACCCGGCCCCAGGGTGTTCCCGCAGCCAAGAGCGTCCGCGCCCGCGCTCATGCATGAATCTGCCACGGCGAGGTAGTCGCTGTTGGGCGAGAGCTTGGCGATGACGGGCTTGTCCGTCTCGTCTCGCACGCGCTCGATGACCTCGGCGGAGAGGGCGGGGTTCTGTCCGATGCTCTCCATGATGGTCTGCTCGCCCGGCTCCTTGTTTGGGCATCCCAGGTTCACCTCGATGGCGTCGCCGAACCTCGACATACGTTTTGTGACGTCGGCGAACTCCCGGGTGTCTCCGCCATAGACCGAGACGATGAGCTTCGCTTTCTTCAGCTTTATCTCTTCCAGGTCGCGCTCCCAGTCCTCTGCGCTTTGCGTCGGCAGGGCGAGGGAGTTGAGCACAGCGCCTTCCGGGGGGTATACGACCACGGGGTTGTTGTTGCCCGGCTTCTCGCGGGGGCCGACCGATTTCGTGACGTAGCCGCCCAGGCACGCGCCCGCGCTCTCGAAGGCGGCGAACACTTCCGGATAGCTCAGAATGCCGCTGGCGTTGATAAGGGGCGGGTCGATCTTGGGGAGCGGAATCACGGTCTGCTGCCCCTCCCGAGGCGGAGGATACGGGCGGACGGGCTTGGTGAATGGAGTATAGTGGGAATGAGCGCCTCAAGCCAACGTGAAATGGGCAGAATCCGCGCTCCGAGTCCGCGTGGTGCAACGGATAATTGCAAAATGCCCGAAATGGTGGTCTAAATAGCTTTGCTCGCCCTTTGGTATGGATAGAGATGGATAGGGCTGTATTATTTGTCGCGAGGCGCCGCCTTGCGCTGAGAGGGAAAATACCTTGGTCGCCATATTGATCGGCTGCTATCTCGTGGCTGCGCTCACGCACCTGTATCTGCTCTGCACGGGCAGGACGGCGGGCGTAGTCTACGGGATTGGCGCGCTGCTCGCGGGGTTCGCGCTCCACACCCTCATGCTGGGGGTGAGCTTCGCCTCCGGCACGCCCGAGGGCTGGGGACCGTGGCTTAGCGGCATGGCGTGGGTAATCATCCTGATGTACCTGATCGTCTACGCGCGCTACCGCGACATCGCTCTGGGCGGTTTCGCCGTACCGGCGGCCTTCATCCTCGAGGGATATGCCGCCGCTTTCCCCGGCGTGTGGGGCGCGGGTTCGATCGCCGTGCAGGGCTATCTGCTGAAAGGTCACGCCGTGCTCGCGCTGCTGAGCTGGGGCGCGTTCTTTCTGCTCTTCGCCTCGGCGCTGATGTACCTCGTGCAATCCCAGCAGCTAAAATCCAGAAGACCAAGCGCCTGGCTGCACCGTCTGCCTTCGCTCGATATCCTGGACGATTTGAACCACAAGATTCTCTATTTCGGCTTCGCGTTCCTCACGGCGAGCCTGCTGCTCGGGTCGATGTGGGCGAAGTCGCGCCACGGCGCCTACTGGAGCCTCGACCCGGTGCGGACCTGGCCGTTGATACTCATCTGGGGGGCGTACGGTCTCCTGCTCATCTGTCGGCTCACCAGAAGCTGGAAGGGAAAGCGCTCCGCCGTTTTCTCGATGGTGGCCTTTTTCGCCGCGCTCCTCGCGCTGGTCGTCCATTTCCAGGGGGCGGGCTAGAAGATGTCCATCATTCTCGCCGGCGTGAGCCACCACAATACGCCGCTCAGCGTTCGTGAGCGCCTCTATTTCCCCGAAAGCAATATGGACGAGTGGCTCGACCGTCTGGCGGGCTACCACGGGCTGGAGGAGCGGCTCATCCTCTCGACGTGCAACCGGGTGGAAGTCTACAGCGCGGCGGAGGATTACGAGCAGGGTCTCGACGCGATCCATCGTTTTTTCCTCGAATCGCGCGACATCGGCGTAGAGGAGTTGAATGCTCATCTTTACGTTCACCGCGAGGCCGAAGCCACCCGGCATCTGTTCACCGTGGCGGCGAGCCTCGATTCCATGGTGGTGGGCGAACCGCAGATTTTGGGGCAGGTGAAAGAAGCCTACCGGGTCGCCCAGGCCTCGGGCCACGCCGGAAAGGCCCTCACGAACCTCTTCTCCCGCGCGTTTCGCGTGGCGAAGAAAATCCGCGAGCAAACGCCGATTGGCGAGTCGCCTGTGTCGGTAAGTTCGGTCGCCGTGGATCTGGCGAAAAGAATATTCGGCTCACTCGAAAGCAAGAACGTGCTCCTGCTAGGCGCGGGCGAAATGGGCGAAGCGGCAGCAAGGCATCTCAAAGCGAGCGGGGCCGACACCCTCCGCGTGGCGAACAGGACGTTCGCGCGTGCGCAAGAGTTGGCTTCCAGGCTCGGGGGAAGCGCTGTAGGTTTCGATAATCTGGAAGGGGCGCTCATCGAAGCCGACGTCGTCATCGCATCTACGGCCGCGAAGGAGTTTGTCCTCGACAAACCGACCGTGGCCGCTGCATTGGAACGCCGCCGCGACGCGCCGGTATTCCTCATCGACATCGCCGTGCCGAGAAACGTTGCGCCAGACGTGAACGATCTCGAAGACGCCTATCTCTATGACGTGGACGATCTACAGTCCGTCGCGGCGGACAACCTGCGTGACCGCGAAGAGGTGGCCCGCGACGCGCGCGCGATCCTGGATAGCGAGGTGGAGACCTACCTTGCACGCCAGAAGGCAGAGGAACTCAGGCATACCTTTGCGGCCATTCGCTTCTTCGCCGAATCGATGCGCCAGTCGGAAATCGAAAAAACCATCCCGCGTCTTCCCGAGCTGGGAGAAGACGGTCGCGATGCCCTTGACGCCATGACGAAGGCGCTGGTCAACAAGCTGCTCCACCATCCCTTCGCCGTCCTGCGCCAGATGGCGGAAGAAGACGTGGAGGGCATTTCCGTCGAATCCGTCCAGAAACTCTTCGGTGTGGAACCCGAAAGCGATGAAAGACCGCCCGAGCCACCGGATGAATCGGACTGATACATGAATGACACGCTACGCCTCGGCACGCGGGGCAGCGCGCTGGCGCGCGCGCAGACGGCTCTGGTGGCCGCACAGTTGAAGGAACTGAATCCGGGACTTGCCGTGGAGGAAATTATCGTCCGCACGCGGGGGGACGCCATGCTCGGCTCCCCCATTCATGAACTGGGGGGCAAGGGTCTTTTCGTAAAGGAAATCGAAGACGCTCTTCTACAAGGTAAAATCGATGCCGCCGTCCATAGCCTGAAAGACCTGCCGAGTGAACTGCCCGAAGGCCTCATCCTCGCCTCGATTCCGGAAAGAGAAGAACCCTGGGACGCTCTTGTCTCACGGGGCGGGGAATCGATCCGCGGACTCGCGCCCGGCAGCAGAATCGGCACGAGCAGTTTAAGGCGAATCGCGCAGATCAGGCGCTACCGGCGCGATCTGGAAATTGTGGAGTTGCGCGGAAACGTGGATACGCGCCTCGAAAAAGTGGCGGCGGGGGAGGTGGAAGGCGCAATTCTCGCCCTGGCGGGCCTGAAGCGTCTGGGGATGGAGGAGCGAGCGACCGAGTCACTCGCGCCCGAACTCATGCTGCCGGCCGCGGGCCAGGGCGCGCTCGCCATCGAGACGAGGGAGAATGATGCGGGCACGCGCCGCCTGATGGAAGGCTTGAATCACCAGGAGACGAAACGCGCCGTGATGGCAGAGCGCGTCGTAATGGCGCGCTTGGAGGGTGGGTGTCTATTGCCATTGGGCATTTTCGCTGAGATTCGAAAAAGCGGGTTTATCATTAAAGCCCGTTTAGCGAGTGTCGACGGGAAGCGGATGGTGGAGCGAGAACGAACGGGGACACCCGATGACGCTACGAGAATGGCCGATGAGGTGGCCGAGGACGTTCTCGCACATGGCGGGGCGGAAATATTGAGAGACGCGCGATGAGTCAAGCTGAAAACGAAGACTCGGGCGAGCGTCCGCTCGCGGCCAAAACAATCCTCGTCACGCGCCCAGAGGAGGGGGCATCGCGTATGGGCGATATGCTCTCAGACCTGGGCGCATGCGTGCGCGTCGCGCCCATGATACGGATCACGGAGCCTGAAGACTGGGCGCCAGTGGATGCGGCGGTTCGCGCGCTGGACAAATATCAATGGATACTCTTCACGAGCGCGAACGGGCCGAAATATCTGGCGAAAAGGTTTGTCGCTCTCGGCGTAGCTCCCGATACGATTCCAGCGGAAACATCGATTCTGACTGTAGGACCCGCCACGGCCGCAGCGGTGGAAAAGCATTTGGGAAGAACGCCCCAAAAAGTGGCCGGCAAATATGTGGCCGAGGGCGTCGTCGCGCTTTTCGAGAACGAAGATTTGGCCGGGGCGCGTGTTTTGCTGGCCCGGGCGAAAGAGGGGAGAGACGCCATTCCCAAAGCGCTTGTGGGAATGGGAGCGTTGCTGGATGACGTGGCCGTCTACCGGACGACGCCTCTGGGACGCGAAGCGCTTCGCGATGTCTGGGGAGAGCTTGAAGACGGAAAAATTGATATGCTTACATTCACGAGTTCCTCGGCGCTCGATGGCTTCATGAGAGCGGCGGGGGAGGAGAGGGTGAAAGGATGGGTGGCGCAAGCGCGCGTGGCCTCTATCGGGCCTGCGACCACCGCCACGGCGCGTAAGTGGGGCGTCGAACCGGACGTCGAGGCCGCCGAATCGACGATTCCCGGCATGGCGAGTGCCATCGTCTCTTTTTACCGGGAACTGGAAACGGCGAACGTAACGCCGAAAATGGAGGGTGATATTTCATGATGCCTGATGACAATCTGATTCTTTCGGCTCTTGCAGGGGATGTGCAAAATCGCACGAGGCGCACGCGGGAGACGGCCGCTATGCGGCGCATGGTGCGCGAGACGAGACTTTCCGTGGATAACCTCATCTACCCGATGTTCGTGGTCGAGGGTGAGAACGTAAAGCAGGAAATCTCCTCCATGCCCGGGCAATACCAACTCTCCGTCGACCGTCTGGTGGCCGATTGTGAGGAAATTACCGCTCTCGACATCCCCGGCGTCATCCTGTTCGGCATTCCGGATCACAAGGACGACATCGCGAGCGGGGCCTATGCGGAAGACGGCGTCGTGCAGAACGCGGTGCGCGCACTCAAGGAGGCATACCCCGACCTGTGCGTCATCACGGACGTTTGTCTTTGCGAGTACATGGACCACGGCCACTGCGGCATCATCGAGGGCGAGAAGATACTGAACGACCCCACGCTCGAACTCATCGACCAGACGGCGATGAGCCACGCCGAGGCGGGGGCCGACATCATCGCGCCGTCTGACATGATGGATGGCCGCGTCGGCTCGATTCGCATGGCGCTGGACGAAAGCGGGTTCGCCCAGACGCCCATCATGGCTTATTCGGCGAAATTTTCGAGCGCCTACTACGGGCCCTTCCGAGAGGCGGCGGAGAGCGCCCCCGCCTTCGGCGACAGGAGTTCCTACCAGATGGACCCGGCGAATGCGCGCGAGGCCATGCGCGAGATAGCTTTCGATATCGAGGAGGGGGCGGACATCGTGATGGTGAAGCCCGCACTCGTCTATCTCGACGTCATCGCCCGCGCGCGGAGTATCATGGACTTGCCAGTCGCCGCTTATAACGTCTCGGGCGAGTTCGCCATGCTGGCGGCGGCGTGCCGCAACGGGTGGCTCGACCCCGAGCGCGCGTTCATGGAAATGCTCATCTCGATCAAGCGCGCGGGGGCGGACATCATCCTCACCTACTTCGCCAAAGACGCCGCCAGAAGACTCCGGGGAGACGCCGCCACGCCGCTCTCGTGGATGTAGGGGAGCCCTGAGAGGCCTGAAATTGACAAGGCGCGATCAGGAGTAGATCTTTATAATTGAACGAACGATAAATAAATACTATCGAACCCCACGAGTTGATATCGGACCCATGCTTACCACCTCGTCGTATTCACCTTTCAGGAAGGAATGGTGACGCAATGGGTAAGAAAAAGACGGAACAAAAAGTCGTAGTTGTGCGGCCAGGGGTGTTGAATCAAGCCGACGCCGATAGATTTTCGATTGCGTGCAAGAAATATCTCAAGAAAGTTACAAAATCCAAGGAAACCGCACAAAAAGCCCTCCAAAAATTGGGGATCCACACGCCCGACGGACAACTCACCGAACGATTCAGGTAGAAATTGCACCGTCTAGCGACGACTTTCGTGCTCGGGTATCACGGATGCGACGAGTCCGTGACCGAGCGGCTTCTCGTCGGTAAACCTTTTCGAAAAAGTAAAAATATTACGAAATATGATTTATTGGCATTGTTGTGTTGATAGCCGTTCCAGAACTCCACATACAACCGCATTCAGGTCATCAAAATATCGAAAGTCTTCTTTTGTTCCATTCGCGAAGATATGTTCTGCAAATTTAGTCTTTTCGTCGTTGTCAAACGAAATGCGAAGTACCTCGCCAGTCAACATCTTCGTCGTCCGATTTGAAAACGGTTCCAAGTCCTTTTCATCGTATTTGTTCTCAATACCTTTCGGAGCGATTGTATTTTGTCGCTTTGAGAATGCAAATGCTGTTACATTCGCTGCTTTAGGGAGTTCATCCGCCAATTTTTAGCGATACTTTTTGCATCACAATCCCAAACAATAAGAAAGTGAGAATTCGTGTTTACTTTCGAGAGAAGATCACCGTAGGTTTTTAGCTGATCCTTGCCTGTTTTTTCTGGCAAAGCATCAAATACATCTACTTCTTCAGGATAATATAAGCTTGCCCACTTTTTCATGTGTAGCAAGTTCTTGCCTTCAGTCAGTATAGTAATTGGTTTAGCATCAGCTCCCGCAATCCTCAATCCAGTATCTATCGTCGCCAGACCCTCTGATAGTTCTGAAACCGCCTCGGATATTGTAATAGGTCGAATAGTAATTTTGTTGTTGTTCCTTCTCATGCGGTAAATTTTATCTTCATCGAAGAGGGCTGCGGTCGTTACAGAATGCGTAGCCATGATGACTTTCGTTCCTTTGTCGATAAACAGAGTCTTGATGCTAGCTATAAGAGCAGAAATCATGGAAGGGTGTAGTACGGAGTCGAGTTCGTCCAGTAATATGAGGCTGGGCGGTTGGCGACCCAACTTTTGATTGAATGAGGCCAAACATAATGACATCAGTATTTTCTCTCCTGATGAAAGGCTTTCGACTGGATAGCTTTCACCGGTAGCTCTGTTGGTAAACTTTGTTTCAAATGAGTATTCTCGATGATTCGCAAAAGTGATTTTGTCGTCTCTCGGGTCAGAAAATTCAAAATTAAAAAGATCCGGATATCCCGGTGCCTCGCGCATCTTTTCCAGGTTTTCGTGCAACGTGATCCATGGCGGGGGATTTGTCTCTAGATAACTCGACATCAGATGTTCAAAATTCTCGGGACCCGCTTCCGCTTCCTTGTGTGCCCATGAGAACTGTTCGACTTTATATCTCGTGAAAACTTGACTCAGCGAATTACCGATTGTTTTTACTGCAGAATTTGCAGCTCGTAGAATATCGCCTCGAGTTATTTCATGCGGTAACTTTCTATTCGATATAATTGCTGAATGGATAAGATGGCACATCTGATTTGCGAGATCCGCATCTATATCTTCTAGAGGCCATGAAAAGATGAGTTTTCCGATTTGTTCCAAGTAATATTTTATCGCATCTGTTGATTCAGCCAATGTGCGCATTGGTTGGCTAGAGGATAACATTTCGGCAATTGTATCCCTTGCTTCTTCTTCGAATTGGAGGCGATATTCGGTGCCATCATCTAGCTCAAAATCCTCAGTTGTTTTCCGATAAATATTCCGAAAAATTGTTGCTGCAGCCAAACCGGATTCACCTTTGAGATATATCTCCACCCTTGTTTCAGCCAAACCGGATTCACCTTTGAAATATTTCTCCACCGCTGTTTCAGCAAAACTAGAACTCTCCCAATTTGCTTGCCCAGAATCACTTGGCCGAAAAGAATCGATATCGTATTTTTCAGTTCTTGAATTTGAGATGCCCGAGACAGAAATATGGCCCTCAGCTATTGCTTCGAGTAATTGAGTCTTCCCAACACCATTTCGGCCGATCAAAAGTGTAAAATCGGGTAATTCGACGCTGTTGAGGTTCTTTATTGAAAGGTATGGTTGCTTGAGTTCTATGTGTATCATGAAGCTCTTATGCTCCCCTCAAAATCTGTTTATTTCTTGATTGCCATGCAGGAAATTAATCTTCATCTTTTTTGCTATACGGCACCTGCATCACAAGTCATCTGCCAGAACATCTTTAACACCCCATCTCCGAAGCTGTCTAACGGAAATTAGTCATCTCCAATTGTGCTATACGCTATTGGGTAGTTGGCTACAGCTGAATCCCTTGCGCAGTATACCCCCTCGTCCCGAGTAGTCGCGCTCGCGCGCCGTATTGCAGATATCCGGGGCGTATCTAAGGGAGCGTTACCTTCGTCAGGCTCAAGATAGCCCTTCGATACGCGGCTTCGCCGCTACTCAGGGTGAGGCGGATACGGTGACCAGAAATGAAAAGGGTTTGGCATGAAAAATGAGGAAGCATCAAACGCGCCTGTTTCCGGGCCGGTTTTTATGAAAGCCCACGAGAAGTGATTATGGTTTGCGCGCACGCTTTTGAAGTTCATTTCCCCCTTGAGGGGGAGTCGGTGAGGTGAGGGGGGTTTTGCCCGAAACCGAACCGGTGGGGGGAGTTTTTTATGTGGCATGTCCCCCCACCGAATCGACCTTCGCCAAGGCTCGGCCTCTTCGACTCCCCCTCAAGGGGGGAGTGTACTGTTCTCTTTGATCGGTCGGGTCAAGCCCTCCTTATCGGGACTTATTCAATACCCCCATGAGGGAGCCGGTTTCCGCGCGAAAACGCATATCCGGATTTGCGTATGCAATACCTCCAACATCAAAGGAGTCTTCCGGGTGCCGCAAGAGCAACTGAGCTAGCGGAAACAATTCCACCGTACCCGCCTGCACGTACTACCCTTGCGCATCGCTTCGCCTTGGCGTTATGGTGAGAACACAAAATGGCAGGATAAAAAACGGAAAATTTTCTTACGTTACAACACTGAAGCAGGAGGAATTGGGGAATGTCGGATAAGGATATCGTTTTTCTGGGCGGAGCACGGACGCCGTTCGGCGCGTTTCTGGGAACCTTGAAGGAGAAGTCGGCCACCGAGCTCGGCTCGCTGGCGGCGAAAGAGGCGATGACGCGCTCGGGCGTGACGCCCGAGGACATCGACCACACCGTGGTGGGCAACGTCATCCAGTCGAACTCGGACGGCGTCTACATCGGCAGGCACGTCGCGCTGGCGGCGGGCGTTCCGCTGGAGCGGCCCGGCTACTGCGTGAACCGCATGTGCGCGTCCGGCTTCCAGGCCGTGGTGAGCGGGGCGAAGGAAATCATGACCGAAGACGCCGACGTGGTGCTCGCCGTAGGGGCTGAGAACATGAGCCTGACACCGCACATCATCAGAAACTCGAGAACCGGCATGAAGCTTTTCCAGGCCCCGATGGAAGACGGCCTCTACACGGCGCTCACCGACACGATGGCGAACGTGCCGATGGGCATCACGGCGGAGAATCTGGCTGATAAATACGACCTGCACCGTGAGGGAGTGGATGAGTTCGCAGCACTTTCACAGGCGCGCGCGCACGATGCCTGGGAGAGCGGTCGTCTGGCGGAAGAATGCTTCGCGGTCGAGGTGAAAGAGCGCAGAAAGACGATTACGTTCGACCGCGACGAGCATCCCCGGGCGGATTCGAACGAGGAATCGCTCGCGCGGCTCAGGCCCGCATTCAAGGAAGACGGCGTGGTGACGGCGGGCAACGCGAGCGGCATCAACGACGGGGCGGCGGCGCTCGTCATATCTTCGAGAGCGGCGGCGGAGCGTCTGGGCCGAAAACCCATCGGGCGGCTCGTATCCTGGGGCGTTTCGGGGTGCGATCCGAAGATCATGGGCATCGGGCCTGCGGAGAGCAGCCGCATCGCCCTCAAAAAAGCGGGCCTCCAGCTCGACGACATGGACTTGATCGAGATAAACGAGGCGTTCTCGGCGCAGTATCTGGCGGTGGAGAAGGAACTCGGCCTGGATCGCGATAAAACGAACGTGAACGGCGGCGCCATCGCCATCGGCCACCCCGTGGGCGCGAGCGGCGCGCGGCTCACCCTCACGATACTGCACGAGCTGAGACGCCGGGGCGGGAAATACGGCTTGGCGGGCGCCTGCATCGGCGGCGGCATGGGGCTTTCGGTGATCGTCGAGGCGTATGGGGATTAGAAATTTCATGCACGGAGCGTTCCAGTGTCAGCGGAGGTGAGTGGGGAGTATCATAGGAAGAAACCCCCGTTTCACTTACCTTGCCTTTAAACGTAGTCATGACGGTTTTTGGGTAAACGTAGTCATGACGGTTTTTGGGACGTAATTTAATCCGAAAATATCGATAAATTCAGATAAATTAACAGGGTTTTTCGATAAATTGAATTTATGGATAACAGACTTTAGGAATAAGGTGCTAAACTATTGAATTATAACAATTTGATATATGAAATTGATGGGCCGATCGCCATCTGCACATTTAATCGTCCTAAAGCGTTAAATGCCTTGAATACAGAGACGATGGATGAGCTTGCTCACGTGGTATCTAATTTCAAGGAAGATAACGAGCTGAAAGTATTGATATTAACGGGTTCAGGCGATAGGGCATTCATCGCGGGGGCGGACATCAAGGGCATGGTGGGGCGCTCTCCCCTCAGCGCAAGGTGGCTCTCTGAGCATGGAACGAAAATACTGAGAGACCTGGAAACCATTGGAAAACCTTCGATTGCGGCGGTGAACGGGTTCGCCCTGGGAGGCGGGTGCGAGGTGGCTATGGCGTGTTCTATCAGGCTGGCGTCCACGAACGCGCTCTTCGGCCAGCCGGAGATTAATCTGGGGATCATTCCCGGCTACGGCGGCACCCAGCGCCTTCCTCGCCTCGTCGGAGAAGGCCGCGCGCTGGAAATCCTCATGACGGGAGATCCGGTAAATGCAGAGGAAGCTCACAGAATAGGGCTAGTGAACAAGGTATGCGAGCAGGACGCTCTGATGGATGAAGCGAAAGCGCTGGCGCACAAACTGGCGTCTAAGAGCAAACCCGCTATCGAATTGATTTTACAAGCCGTTCACGGTGGCATCGAGGGCGGCCTCGAGGCAGGTCTGACGCTCGAAACAGAGAAATTCGGTCTGGTGAACAGCACGGAAGATTCACAGGAAGGCCTAAACGCATTCATCGAAAAACGCACCGCCGACTTTCAGGATCGCTGATGCCCGGCCCGAAGGCTGATTCCAGGAAACGGAGCAAGCCACCAAAAGGCAAACGCAGCCATCGCATCTGGAAGACGCCCGAGCAGAAGCGCCTCGAACACGACGCTCCACAAGTCATTCCCATGTACAAGACGAAAAAAGAGCGCCGACTCGATGAAATTCAGAGGTGGATGGATAAAAATCTGCCTCCCGAGGGCACGCCCGAGTGGGAGGCGCTTTGCACCGGCTGCGGGAAGTGTTGTTATGACAAGGTGTGGGAGGGCGACAGGCTGCTCTTGCTGACGAGCGCATGCCCGCAACTCGAGATCGAGACCAACCGTTGCCGTGTATATTCGGAGCGCTTCGATATAGAGCCGATGTGCCTTCCGATAGGGCCTGAAATCATCGAAATGGGAGCTTTGCCAGAGGATTGTCCCTACGTCGAGAATTTGCCGGGCTATCGGGGCCCCAAAGTCGTCGAAAAGAGTCTGGACGAGATGTAGCTCCATCCTCCGAAGGTTCGATTCAGTGTAGTATTCAGCGGGCTATGCGGCAGATATTCATAGTTTCCCTCATCACAAAGTAAACCTACGTATTTCGTACGTTTCGAGACGCCCAAAGCTATCCAGAAAGACGCTTTCCGTGCCATAATCGGCCCTTCATATTCTGCCTGTTGGGAATTTTCTTGAACCGAGCCCTTGGGTCGCATTTCGAGTCGCCGCAAGCCATTTTCTTCGCTTCCCGTGGTTATTTCTTCGCAAAAAAGCGTCTTTTGCGGCGAATTAGCGACGATGTGCGCGCATCCCAGGTCTTATGTGCATGGATAGAAGGTAAGTTGTTCCTAAAAGGTCGACGCTTTGCTTGATGCCATACATCCCAACATTCTAGCGCTCTGTTGCGCTGCGCTCATCGCCTTCGCTCGCGTTTCGCAGCGCTATGCGATTCCGCGCATGAAAATGCATACGGCAAATCTGGTGATGGCATGCGTGACGACTACTCTTGGTTGGTTTTTCTACTGGATGGAGGGAGCGCTCGACCAAATACCCTACCAAGGCGTTTTCTGGTTCATGGCGATGGGATTTTTCGGGAGTTTTTTGGGGAGATACATTAATTTTGTCGCTATTCGTTACACGGGGTTGGCGCGCGCGGCGGTGATGAGCCAGACCGTGCTGATCTGGGCGTCGATTCTGGCTGTTTTCATATTGGGCGAAAGTATGTCGCTTCAAAAAGCGACCGGGATTCTGGGCGTTATGTGCGGGGCGAGCCTGCTCGTCTACAAACCCAAGGGGGACGCCGGTCGCAGGATACCGTTTCATTACTATGCGATACCGGTTGCGTCTGCGCTGATGTACGCATTCGCGCATCTAGTGGGAAAATTCGCGTTCGAGTGGATTTCCTCATCCGCTTTCGGTATGGCGGTCGCGAATACGACCTCGCTCACGCTCCTTCTGGGATTGGCGCCCTTCGCACAAAGCCAAGGCGACCCGCGCTCAAGTGGCGACAACAAAGGGTTATTCGTACTTCTCCTGGGAGCCGCGCTGCAAGGGTGCGGTATTTTCTTCTTCTGGTCCGCGGTGAAGCTCGGCGAGATTACCCGCGTCATCCCCTTAACCCGCCTGTCCGTTTTATTGATCATATTTCTCTCATGGTTGTTGTTCCGGAAGCAGGAAAACGTGACGTGGCGCGTCGTCCTGGGCGCAATGGTCGCGCTTGCGGGTGCATTCGCCATCGTGACGGGAAGATAAGCGTTGCTCGACTTCATACACCCCAACATTCTGGCTCTTATCGCTGCTTGTTTCATCGCCTCCGCACGCACTCTATACCGCGCCGGCGTGGCGCGCCTGAGTCCGTTTGTGATGAACATTCTCATGTCCATCGTGCAGATGTCTTTCGGAGCCGCTTTTTATTTTCTGGAGGGTGGCGTGGAGGCTTGGCCGATCGAGGGAGTCGTCTGGTTCGCCGCTATGGGCGTTTCCGGCTCGTTCATCGGCCGTTATCTGAGTCTCATCGGTATGAAGCTTGTCGGCTTAGCGCGCTCTTCGATCGTGACCCAGACCAGCCTCGTATGGGCTTCTTTGTTTGCGGTGGTTTTCGCGGGCGAACAGATGACTGGACTTATTGCAATCGGGACTTTGGCCATTCTGGCAGGGTCGATTCTGCTGGTTTATGAAAAAGGCGAGGTTCAAAGGCGTATACCTCTGTATTTCTATCTTTTCCCTCTGGGCACGGCCGTTTTGTTTGCGATGACGCACCTGTTCGGAAAATTCGGGCTGTTGGTGATCAAATCCGCCTCCTTCGGCATGTCCGTCGGCAGTACGACCGCACTTTGCCTCATGATGGCCGTCCTGCCTTTTTCCGCAGAGGGGAGAGCGCCCAAAACCTGGGACAAAAAAGGACTCCTGGCCGTTTTGGGCGGCGCTTGCCTGAACGCCGTGGCCGCCTTTTTCTTCTGGTCATCCATAAAAACGGGGGAGATCGTTCAAATTATACCCATCAATCGCCTCTCGGTTCTGCTTATCATTTTTCTGTCATGGCTGTTTTTCAGAAAACAGGAAGCGGTAACCTTGCGCGTCGTCATCGGCGGCCTCTTGTCCGTCATTGGCGCCGCCGGAGTCGTCTTGGGTAAATAGGGTTCCCATTCGCTGAACGATACAATTAGGAGAATGTGCTACCTCTCGTTTCTCGTTCATATTGCTGATAAAGTGAAGGAACGAAACGGTTCCCTGTATACGCGTGTGTGAGAGGAGCATCATGCTGGAATTCGGAGTCATCGTGGCGCTGACGCTCAAGGGCACTTATATCGGCGACTACGATAAGCTGAGAGAAATCGCCCAGGAGGCGGAAAGACTGGGCATCGATTCTTTGTGGCATTGCGATCATTTCGTGACGCTCGATCCCGCTTCCTACGGGAGCCAGACGGGCTTCGGCGCCCAGGACGAGAAAGAACAATCCGGCGATACCGCGATTCTAGAGCCCTGGACGACCCTCGCCGCCCTCGCGCGAGACACCGAAACCTTACGCCTGGGCACGCTGGTGACTTGTGTTGGATACCGTCCGCCGGCCATGCTGGCGAAGATGGCGGCCACGGTCGACGTTATCAGCAAGGGCCGGGTTGATTTCGGGATCGGGGCGGGCTGGATAGAAAATGAATATCATTCTTTCGGTTATCCCTATCCGAACGCCTCCGTGCGTATTGAGCAATTAGAAGAAGCCATTCGGTTGATACGCGCGATGTGGACCGAATCTACTCCCCATTTCGATGGCGGATATTTTCAAATCCGAAACGGCGTTTGCGATCCGCACCCTGTTCAAAAACCGCACCCGCCAATCTGGACGGGAGGCGAGGGTCCAAAACTACTGGGGGTTTCTGCCCGCCAGGCGGATGGCTACAACTGCCGCTGGTGGACGCCTGAGCAGTTTCTGGATAAAAGACCCGCCATTGAGGCCGAGTGCAAAAGAGGGGGGAGAGACCCCGATGCGGTGAGGGCGTCTCTCATGGTTATGGTGATACCAGAAAAAGACAGGGCCGTGGCCAGGGCGGCACGCGAGAAGCTGAGCGTCATCCCGGAATCAGGTAGCGTCTATGGAACTCCCAAAGATTGCGTTGCGCGTCTGAAGGAATACCCGAAAGCTGGGGTGAACCACATTCTGATTACCATTCCCGATCTGGACCTGAATCCTCATAGGTTGACACTTCTGGGCGAAGAAATCATACCGGCGCTTCAAGCGGGTGGAGGATAACGAGCTTGTCTTTCGTCACACACACGGAAATAACGCAAGAAGAATCGGCCCTCCAGGCAGAGGCCCGGGAATTCGCCCAAAAGCGACTTGCACACGGCGCTTTGGATCGCGACCTGGCGGGCACTTTCTCCTGCGAGTTATACGAAGAGGCGGCCGAAGCGGGATTCATCGGCGTTAAAATACCCGAAAGCCAGGTCGGACGCGGCCTCGGTTTGTTTGACGAATGCCTCATTATGGAGGAACTGGCCGGTGGCGATCCGAGTTTCGCGCTCACTATCAGCGTCTCGGCGGGCCTTTGCGGGGGGCATTTGCTCCACCATGGATCGGACGCGCAGAAAAATAGTTGGATTCCCCCACTTACGAGAGGAGCGATAGGCGCATGGGTGATTACCGAGCGTGTCGCGGGCAGTCATGCATCGGCTCTCGAGTGTGAAGCAAGGCGACATGGGGATGCCTATATCATCAACGGCGCGAAAATGTTCGTTACACAAGGAATGAATTTTGAAAGCATGGTTATCTTTGCACGCTCATCCGAGGGAAAAGACGGTATCAGCGCATTTTTGATAGAAAATGGCGATGGGGGGTGTAGAAGCGTCCCACTTGCAGAGACTCTCGGGATGCGCTCAGCAGGCACGGCGGAAATCTACTTTGAAAACTGCGAGATTCCGGCGGAACGCCTGATCGGAGAAGAAGGGGATGGCCTGCGACAGGCGATGCAGGTACTGAACGACGGGAGAGTCGTCCTGGGTGCGATGTGCGTCGGTATAGCGCAGGCGTCACTAGAAGCTGCGGCATCCCATGCCAAGAAGCGCGAAGCATTCGGAAAGCCTGTCTCTGATTTTGCCGGTCTGCGGGGCATGATGGCCGATAGCGCCATAGATATCGCTACTTCTCGCGAGATGGTTGTCGCTGCAGCAAGAATCCGTGACGCGGGAGGAGACAACAGGGAGGAGGTAGCCATGGCGAAACTTTTCGCCTCGGAGGCCTGTCTTCGCGTATGCGATAGAGGGATACAGATTCATGGCGGGTATGGCTACATCGCAGAAACGCCTGCGGGGATGTTCTGGCGCGACGCCCGGGTGTTCACCCTCGGAGAAGGCACGAGCGAGGTGCATCGTGATCTCGTGTGCCGGCATCTATTCGATTCCTGAAAGCAAAATACCCTAGAAACAACATAATGATACGCCCACAACATACTGATAAATAAATATGAATGATAGAAGTAAAATACAAATCTCTCAGATACTGGACGGGATGGTACGACCAGCCGCCAAGCTCATCACGCTGGTGGAAGACAACGACCCGCGTGCGAAACCCATTTTGCAGGAGTTGTATTTGAAAGGCGGGAAAGGCCTGGTCATCGGCATCACCGGCCCCCCCGGAGCGGGCAAGAGCACGCTTTCCGACCAGTTGATCGCCCATTATCGCGCTCAGGAGAAAAGGGTGTGCGTCATCGCGGTGGACCCGACGAGTCCATTCACGGGCGGCGCCATTCTGGGCGATCGCATCCGGATGGGCAGGCACAGTACGGACCCGAAAGTCTTTATCCGCAGCATGGCGACACGCGGCAATCTGGGCGGACTCGCTCGCGCGACAGGGGATGCGCTCTGCGTCATGGACGCCATGGGCTGGGACGTCGTGATCGTCGAGACCGTAGGCGTGGGG
The DNA here is from genome assembly GCA_965213625.1 of bacterium. GTDB lineage: Bacteria > UBA8248 > UBA8248 > UBA8248 > UBA8248 > Bin107. The sequence continues at coordinate 2,997,936 of CBDBZU010000004.1, read as the reverse complement.
CAGGGTGAGGTGAACATCATGCAGTGCGCGGACGTGGTTGTTTTGCTCCAGACGCCCGGCGGCGGGGACCATATTCAGGCGGCGAAGGCGGGAATACTGGAGATCGGCGATATTTTCGTGGTGAATAAGGCAAAGCGAGACGGCGCGGACAGGACAGTGAAGGAAATCGAGGAAATGCTGGATTTCAAGTTTCATCCCGGCGAGGCGAGTATCTGGAGGCCCCCCGTGCTGAAGACAGAAGCGCTCACGGGCGAGGGAACGGAAGAATTGGCCGCGCAGGTCGAGGCGCGTATGGCCTTTTTGCAAGAACACCCCGAAGAGGCAGGGCGTCTCGGGCGAGAGCGCGCCCGCATCACACTCGCGGAAGTGATGAAAGAACTCGCCGTGGAGCGCATGGGAGACGGCGCGAAAGGCGGGCGGGAGCTGGATGATCTTCTGGACGCCATCGCCGCGCGAAGAGTGGACCCCTACAGCGCGGCCGAGAAGATACTGGGCGCATGAGGAGAAAGCCATGAAAGATGGGCGAGCGTTCCGGATCGTGTTGAGCACAGCGGGTTCCGAGGAAGAGGGAGTGCGGGTTGCGAAATCGTTGGTCGAGCGGAAGCTGTGCGCCTGCGTCAATCTGGTCCCGAAAATCCGCAGCTTCTATCGGTGGGAGGGGGCGGTTCAGGATGATGCGGAAGTCCTGCTCATCATAAAAACCACGCAGGAAAAATTGCAGGCCCTCTCCGATCATCTGGCGGAAATCCACAGCTATGATGTGCCGGAGATGCTGGCGATTGCGGTTAATAAGGGGAGTGCGTCCTACCTCGAATGGTTGGCCGAGAGTTGTGCTGACTAGAGCGACTAAATTCCTCGCCTCATACTTCCTGAGCAAGCAGTCTGATTTTAGAGAATCGAAAGATATTTGTTGAGTTCGAAATCCGAGACGTGGGCGCGATAGGGCGCCCATTCGAGTTTTTTGTTCTCGATGAATTTCTCGAATAACTGGTTTCCGAACACGTTTCTCAGGAAATCGCTCTGCTCTGCCAGCACCGTGGCTTCCCGCAAGTTTCCGGGCAAGCTTTTAATACCTTGATCCCGACGTTTTTTCTCACTCATTTCAAATACGTTTTCTTCCACGGCAGGTACGGGCGGCAGGCCCTCTTCGATTCCCGCCATCCCTGCCGCCAGCATGCAGGCGAACGCCAGATAGGGATTGCACGCCGAGTCCGGCGAGCGCAACTCGATTCGCGTATCGGATTCCATGCCCTTGCGCGTGCTGGGGATGCGAATCAGATCGCTGCGGCTCTTGTGCGCCCAAGTGACGTAGGCGGGCGCCTCGAAACCGGGGACGAGGCGCTTGTAGCTGTTCACCCATTGGTTGAGGACGAGCGTCATCTCGGGGACGTATTTCAAGAGCCCGGAGATAAACGCCTGGCACGTATCCGATAGGCCGCCGGGCTTATCCGGGTTGTGGAACACGTTCTCCAAACCCTGGAACAGAGAAAGATGGGTGTGCATTCCATTTCCGTTTTCTTGGGATAAAGGCTTGGGCATGAAAGTGGCGTAGACGCCATGGCGCATGGCGACTTCTTTCACGACGAGTCGGTAAGTCATTGCGTTGTCCGCCATGGTGAGCGCATCGCCGTAGCGCAAGTCTATTTCGTGCTGGCTGGGCCCGACCTCGTGATGGCTGTATTCGACGCCGATTCCCATTTTTTCGAGATTGAGCACCGTCTCGCGTCTTAGATCACTTGCGATATCCAAGGGTGTGAGATCGAAATACCCACCCCGGTCGAGTGTTTCAATCGGCTGTTCATGAGATTTGAAGTAGTAGTGTTCATACTCTATGCCCGCGTAAAACGTGAATCCCTTTTGCGCCGCACTCTGGAGGGTTCGCCTGAGCACGTAGCGAGGGTCGCTCTCATAGGGATTGCCGTCCGGGTCTTTGATGTCGCAGAACATTCTTGCGACGGCCCCGCCATCCTGCGGACGCCATGGCAGCACGCAGAACGTCGTGGGGTCGGGGTGGGCGAACATGTCGCTCTCTTCGATGCGCGCGAAGCCCTCGATGGCGGCTCCATCGAAAAGATGCCCCTCGTAGAGCGCGTTTTCGAGCTCTTCGATGGTGATGGCGAAACTCTTGAGGAAGCCCAGGATGTCGGTGAACCACATGCGGATAAAGCGCACGCCGAGTTCGCGGGCTTGGTTGATTACGAATTCGCGATCTTTATCATCGAAAGCGTCAGACATTATGAACTCCAGATGAGCCGATTTTTCCCGGCAAAGCAATTCAGCCTATATCCTGTATGTTTCGTGCCGGTTTCAAATCGCCGGTTTTTGATCGAAACGAAAATGCGAAAGAAACCAGGCGTCACGACGATTCTCCAATAAACTTGTAGCCGACTCCCCGCACGGTGGAAATGAACGAATATCCCCTGACCTCGATTTTCGCGCGAATGCGGCGAATGTGAACGTCGACCGTCCGCGGGCCTCCGAGGTAGTCAATTCCCCAGACGAGGTTCAGAAGCTGTTCTCTGTCGAAGACGCGTTCGGGATTGTTGATGAGGTGCTTCAAAAGCTCGAATTCACGGTAGGTCAAGTCAATCAACTCGCCATCGAGCCTGATCTCGTAACGACTCTCATCCAGCGTCAGCCCCTTGCTCTTGAGCGTTCGCGCACCTTCGGATTCCTGCCCCGAGCGATGACACAGATTTCGGACGCGATACAAAAGCTCCTCTTCCCGTACGGGTTTTACGAGAATGTCGTCGGCCTCGGTGGGCGTGCGAACTACGGCCAGTCGGTCCGGTTCGAGTAGCAGGAGGATCGGCAGCGTGGTCCAGTTCCGCATTTCTTCGACTTTTGGCAGCGCAGGGGCGTCATCAAGCAAGATGAGGGCCAGGCCCCTTGAGCGTACTTCCTGCAAAGCCGTGGTTTCATCCTGCACCATTTTGCAAAAATGGCCTTCACGCCTCAGAGCGCGCCCTAGCGCGTCCGCGAATCCGTTGTCTGCCGTGTAAATCAGTAGATTTGCCAATTCCGTTCTCAATTCCTGAGTGATGAATTGATAATTGCGTATTCATACCAACAGAATTGCGTGAAGAAAAGCGGTGGTTTTATATGCGCGCGATCTTGTTCGTCATGTCGACCAGGCTATCGAGATTGTGGGCCGCCAGGAATTCATCGCAATAGGGAAGGGCCGTTCTCATTCCCCTGTCGATCGGGCGGTAGCCGGGGCTGCCCAGCAAGGGATTGAGCCAGAAGAGTTTGTAGCAGATCTTCTTGAGGCGGTTCATTTCCTCCGCCAGCGTGTCCGTATCGCCCCGGTCCCAGCCGTCCGATATGATGATTACGATGGTGCGGCTGTTCAGGATGGTTCTTCCGAATTCATAGTTGAAAGTCTTGAGACAGTTGCCGATTTGCGTGCCGCCGCTCCAGTCGTGCACCTCCATGGAGAGTCGCTTGAGAGCAGTGTTCACGTCCTTGTGGCGCAGATACGGCGTGGCGTCCGAAAGACGCGTGCTGAAGACGAACGTGCGCAGCGACTTGATCTCGTTTTGCAGACTGTAGAGGAACTGAATCAAAAACTGGCTGTAGCTGTCCATCGACCCCGATACGTCACAGATGAGCACGATCTGGGTTTTTTGTATCTTTCTTCTGCGGCGGAAGAGTTTCAGCACCTCGCCGCCCGAGCGAACGCTTCTCTTCACGCTTCGTCTCATGTCGATTTCGGGAGAGCGCATGTCTGGGCGTTTGCGGCGGCTGATTTTAGTGGCGAGCTTGGGAACGAGTTTCGCAATGAGGCGCCTGAGTTCGGCAACCTGGTCCATGTTCAGCGCGGAAAAATCTTTGTCCGAAATGACTTCGGCGGGGCTGTATGAGGGTATTCCCTCGTCGTCGTCTCCCTGCTCGCCGGGTTCGGCGGCGCTTTCCACGTCGTCTTCCGACGGGAGGCCCGGGTTTTCCTGCCCTTCGCCCTCGGCGTCCGATTCACCTTCTTCCGAAGAGCCGCCCCCTTCGCTGGCCTGTCCTTCGCCTTCTTCTTCGAATTGCGTGTCGACCTGCACCGATTCGTCGCCCGTGTAAGGATTTCCTTCCTCATCGAACCAGTATTGCCGGAATACGGCGTCGAAGATCATGCTCTCATCCTGGCTGGAGATGAGATTCGACTTGCTGGCGACGTAGATGTTGTCGAGATTCGTGGCTTCGAGCGAATCAAAGCAGCGGAACACGTCGATGATGCGGCCGGAGGTTATCTTGAGGCCCGCGCGCCTGAGGATTCGGCAAAAGCCGATCATCTCGCCTTTCAGACCCCGTCCCTTTACGCGTATTTTGCGCTTGGGCAGAGTGCCTTGCACGATGGGACGAATGGAGGTTGCCATGAAGTAGTCCGGATTAAGCGTCGGGCGCGAGTTGCGCAGTCGCTACCATGCTGTCGAGACCATCCCTTTCCACCCGCTTGATGTCATCCTGATATTTCAGAATGCAGCCGATGGTCTCCCGCACGGCATCGGCGTCTAACTCATTGCGGTGCAGAGCGAGGAGCGCCTGCGCCCAGTCGAGGGATTCGGCCACGCCGGGGCGTTTGTAGAAATCCATCTGCCTCGCCTGCGTCATGAAGCGCGAGATTTGCTCCGCCAGCCGATCGCTGATTCCAGGCACCTTCGTCGTGATGATCTCCACTTCTTTCTCGAAGGAGGGGTAGTCGACCCACAGATACAGGCAACGGCGTTTGAGGGCATCGTGGATTTCGCGCGTCCGGTTGCTGGTGAGCACCACCAGAGGCTTGCTGGCCGCCTTTACGGTCCCCATCTCGGGAATCGTGATCTGGTAGTCCGAGAGGATTTCCAGCAGGAATGCTTCGAACTCCTCGTCTGAGCGGTCGATTTCGTCGATGAGGAGGACCACCGGCTTTTCTTTCGAATGCAAAAGCGCGCGAAGAAGCGGCCGTTCTATCAGGTATTCTTCGCTGAAGATGTCTTTTTCAATCGACTTCGCGTCCGAATCCTTACCTTCCTCCATCTTGATGTGGAGGAGTTGTTTCGCATAGTTCCACTCGTAAAGAGCCGAGTTCGCGTCGAGACCCTCGTAGCATTGCAGGCGGATGAGCTCGGTATCCATCGCGCTGGCGAGCACCTTGGCGAGTTCCGTTTTACCTACGCCTGCTTCTCCTTCAAGGAAGAGGGGCTTTTCGAGCTTCGTGGCCAGGAAGAGGGTGGTCGCCAGGGTACGGTCGGAGATGTAATCGAGTTTTCTGAACGACTCTTGAACGTCATCGACGTTCGAGAATCCCTCTTCAGAAGCCTTTTTCTTCTTGGTGGAATTCGATGAGGCAGTCACGCTCATTTACCTTTTCCTTTCTTCGAGGAAAGTTCTTCAGCCGCGGCCTCGATAGCGTCGATAATCTTCACGTAGCCTGTGCAGCGACATAGATTACCCGCAATGCCGGCCTTGATTTCGTGTCGGCTGGGATTCGGGGTGTTGTCGAGCAACTCCTTCGCGGCGACTATCATTCCAGGCGTGCAAAAACCGCACTGGATGGCGCCGTGCTCGATGAATTTTTCTTGTATGGGATGGAGGTTGTCCACCGTGCCGATGCCCTTGACGGTGGTGATCTCACGCCCTTCGGCCTGGACGCCGAGCGCGCAGCAAGCGTTCATCGCCAGACCATCCAGAAGAATCGTGCACGCGCCGCAATCGCCCGCCTCGCAGCCGTTTTTCACCTCGGTGAAGCCCAGGTCGCGCAGCAGATACAGCAAAGTGGTGTGCGCGGGCGCTTCGGCGCTGACTTCCTGGCCGTTCACCGTGAATGAAATGGGCAGTTTCTTGGGCGGCACGTATGCGGGAGCGCTCGATTTTTTGGTTCGTTTAGATTTGCTTGCTGTAGCCATCTTCAAGTGTTCTCCAATGAAATTCTCAAGAGACGATGAAGTCTTCTATTCGTTGTCCTGTGAAATATCCAGCGCCTGGCAGATGAGACGACGCGGCAGAACTTCGCACATCAGCTTGCGGTATTCTGCCGATGCGCGAATGTCGTCGATTGGCGCCGCCACGGCGGCGCAGGCTTCCGCGGCTTTTTGGGCCAGTTCAAGATTCACCACGTTGCCTTCGAGAATTTTCTCGGCCTCATAGCAGCGGATGGGAGCCGCCGTCACGGAGCCCAGCGAAATACCCGCTTCTTCCACCTTCTTGCGCCTCACCTTCAACACGACCGCCACGCCCACCACGGTGATGGCCATGGCGTTCCTGCGAGCGAGTTTGTAATAGCCCCATTTGTGGTTTCTACCGGGGGAGGGGAAGGTTACGGCGGTGATCAATTCATTGGACCGGATTGCCGTCTGGCGGTATCCGGTGAGGAATTTGTCGAGATCGACCGTCCGCCTTCCTTTTTCGCTGGCGAGTCTCACCTTCGCCTTCAGAGCGAGGAGGGGAGGAACGGCGTCGGCAGCGGGGCCGCCGTCGACGATGTTGCCGGCCACCGTGGCGCGGTTGCGGATGATCGGGCCTGCGAATTTCTCCGACATCGCCGCCAGGATGGGCGCTTCCTTGAGAATGGTCTTGTTGGTCAACAAGTCCGTCATGGTCGCGAGGGCGCCCAGCTTAATCTGGCCCTTGGATGAGGAAATCCCCTGTAGCGCAGAGACTCTCATCAGGTCGATGACGACTTTCGCCGGGCCGTCGTGCTGGTGCCTGAGATCGGGCAGGAAATTGGTGCCTCCGGCGATGTACTTTGTGCTTCTGCCTTTTGCCGCTTTTAGGGTGGCCGATATGGTCGTCGGCGCCACGAAGTCAAAACCACGCATAGACGGAAACTCTCCTCAAATCTACTGAAATAGAATCAACCAATGCCTGCAATGAAAACTGAAAACGAAGCCGAATCATATTCGACAGAAGGGGACAAGAAAAACGCTCAGAGTGACATAGCCAGCCTGCGTCCCCCGATGAACTGGCCGAACAAATCGTTATCACTCTCTTACGGGCGGAGCTACCCTACCAACTGCCGCTCTTTCTCGTCAAGCGAAACAGCCCTTGCGGGCCAATTTGCGCTAAGCGTAAGATTCGCTGTAAAAGTAGCATTTTTCAACAGTTGAAGGTAGTCGGCATGAACGAGGTGAGTTAAGCCATGAAGAGCGCAAGCGCGAAACCCCTGCGCCTCGCCCTGGCCAATCTGGGCTGCAAGCTCAACCACGCCGAGGGTGAAGCCATGAAGCACCTCTCTGCGGGGGCTGGTTTCGAGTTGGTTCCGTTTGGAGAGGAAGCGGACGTCTACGTCGTCAACAGCTGCACGGTCACGGCCGAAGCCGACCGCGAGGGCAGGCGACTGGCGCGCAAGGCGCGGCGGACGGGCGGCCCGGACGCCAAGGTCGTCATTGCGGGATGCTCCGCCCAGGCAAACGCGGAGAATATGCTGATCCCGGAAGTCGACCTCCTGCTCGGAAACAGGGAGAAACTGAGGCTCCCCGATGAACTGGCGATACCGCTCCTTGGAGGTGAGAAGCCCGAAATGCGGGTTTCTCCCATCGAGGAAAGCCTCGATATCGAGAGCGTCGTCCTGCCTCAATTCGGCAGCAGGACGCGGGCGTACCTCAAGGTTCAGGACGGGTGCAACTTTTCCTGCACATTTTGCGCGACGACCATCGCGCGCGGGGCGAGCCGCTCGCTGGAAATGGAATCGTGCGCTGCGCATGCCGGTACCCTGCTAACTGGAGGGCACGAGGAACTGGTGCTCACCGGCATTCACCTCGGCGCATACGGCAGGGACATCAAGCCGCGCAGCACCCTGAGCCGTCTGGTGAGCCGATTGCTTGAGATTGAAAAAAATTTCCGCCTCAGGCTCTCCTCCGTGGAGCCGGGGGAATTCACGCGAGAACTGATACGCGTCGTGGCGGGCGAGGCGTATAGTCCTGCCAGGTCGAATGGGGGAAGATACATTTGCCGCCATTTCCACATACCCGTCCAGAGCGGGGACGATGAAACGCTCGCGGCGATGAACCGTAACTATACCGCCGAGCGCTGCGCGCGCCGGTTCGATGAAATCGCAAGAAAAATAGACGGGGCTTGCCTCGGCGGAGATTTCATCGTCGGCTTTCCCGGTGAGAGCAAGGAGGCGTTCGAGCGGACCATGGAATGGGTGCGGGAATCGCCATTGGCGTATCTGCACGTTTTCCCGTATTCGCCGCGCGAGGGGACGGCGGCTATCGAAATGCCGGAGCAGATTCCAAAGGCCGAGCAGAAAGCCCGCGCGCGCGCCTTACAGGAATTGGGCCGCAGGAAATGGGCGGCGTTCGTCTCCTCGCAAACCGGGGAGGAAACGGACGTGTTGATCGAGAGCAAACGTACTGAAGACGGCCTTCTCACCGGCTTGTCGGACAATTACATCCGCGTGCTGGCGTCCGGTCCTGATGAATGGATAGGGCGCACGGTTCCGGTGCGGCTCGCATCTTTACCCGCGAAGAATGGATTTTCCCGCATCGCCGCAAGGTCGGATGCCTTATGGGGGGAGTTAGCGCCATGACGGACGATCAATCGCGTCCAAATCCTTTTCACGAGGGCGCACCCGATTACGAAGAGGAAAGCGGCGCGCAGCCGATCGTCACGCTCCTCACGGATTTCGGTAGCGATGAACACTATGTGGGAGTGATGAAGGGCGTCGTCCTGGCTATCAACCCGATGGCCCGGCTTGTGGACATCACCCACTCCGTAGCGCCTTACGACGTCAAGGCGGCGTCGTTGATTCTGGGGTCCTCGGCGCATTACTTTCCGCGCGGTACGATTCATTTGGCGGTCGTGGACCCCGGCGTGGGAAGCAGCCGAAGGGGGGTTATAGCCGCCACGGAAAACTATTACTTCGTGGGGCCGGACAACGGCATGTTTTCCTGCGTGTATGACGACCCCCTCTATATGTGGACGAGAGAGCTCGAAGAAGATGCGTTTTTCCTGGACGAGGTGAGTTCCACCTTCCACGGCAGGGATATTTTCGCGCCCGTCGCGGGGCATCTCTCCTACGGAGCTCCACCGGAGGATTTCGGATCCATCATCACCGATCCGGTGCGCTTCGATTTCCCGGCAGTGGAATTCGAGGACTCCGATACCATCTCCGGCGAGGTCATCTACGTCGATCATTACGGTAACCTCGTGACGAACATCGACACCACGACTTTCTGGCGTTTCGAGTATGGAGAAGACGATGTCGCGCATTTGCCGATCATCGAAATTGGCGGCCACGTGATTAACGGAGTGAGCGAATTCTATCAGGCGGTGAAGACGGGTGATCTCGGCGCGCAGTTCAACAGCTGGACTCGGCTGGAGATATTCGTGCCCGAAGGAAATGCCGCCCAGTTTCTGGAAACGGGCATCGGCGAGAAAGTGAAGGTGCATATGAGGCACATGAGACTATAGTTTGCCGTTCATCAGTCTGCGCCGGCGTCATTCGCCCGGAGCCAAAGGAGAGAGAAATGGAGAACGCCCCTGTACGGTTCACGGTTTACAGCGATTTTTTGTGACCCTGGTGCTTCAACTCGGCCGTGCGCCTGAAGAAGATTAAAGAAGAATACGGAGATAAAGTCGAAATCCAGTACAGGGTATTCATGCTGAGGCCCGAGCCGGACCCCACGGCGGTGTTCAACGATTACCGGAAAAACCACTGGACGAACGCGGATTCACAGCCAGATTCCGGCGATTTCACCTTGTGGGAGAGCGAGGAGGAATTCCCGAACTGCTCGATGCCCTCAGCGGAAGCCGGGCTGGCGGCGAGGTTCCAGGGCCCCGAAGAGTGGGAAAAATTCCACGATAATCTTCTGGCCGCCTTCTTCACGGAAAACAGGAACATATCGAACCCCGAAGTGGTGAGCGACGTGGCGGAGAAAAGCGGTCTGGATATGGACAGGTACCGTGACACACTCGAAAGCGGGGGTTTGAAGGAAAAGGCCGTCAAGGAATACATGGAAGCCACGAATTTAGGGATAACGGGCATCCCCTCCGTCGTCGTGAACGACCAAGCGGTCATGGTCGGCGCGGTGCCGGCGGAACAATACAAATACGTCATCGACAGCATCCTCGAAACCGGCGAGCTGCCCGGCCCGTCGTCCGGTGAATTGCCCGTCGCGGACTAGGCGGATCGATCGATGCCCGAGGAAACGAGGAGTCTCTCTTCTGAATCTCTCTGACCTCACAGGCTGCATAACCGACGTGCCGGGCTTTTACCTCGGCCACGCGCACGATGAAGAAGCCAGGACGGGCGTCTCCGTGGTGCTATGCCCTCCAGGGACCGTCGGGGCGTGCGAATTACGAGGCACGGCGACGGCGACGCGCGGCATGGATGCGCTGCGCGCCGAGCATCTGGTCGGCGGCGTGGACGCGATCGTCTTGACGGGAGGCAGCGCGTTCGGCCTGGCTTCTGCCGACGGTGTCATGGCCTTTCTCGAGGAGCAGGGCAGGGGGTTTCCAACCGGGCTATTCAACGTGCCCACGGTCGCAGCAGGTGTGTTGTTCGATCTGCATTTCGGTGACGGCAGAGTCCGTCCGAACGCTGCGATGGGGCGCGCCGCATGCGATGCGGCTTCGAACGCCGAAGGCCCCCAGGGGAGCGTGGGCGCAGGCGCGGGCGCCACGATCGGGAAACTGTTCGGCCAGGAACGAGCCATGAAGGGCGGCGTCGGTACGGCGAGCGTTGCGCTGCCGGGGGGTGGTGTCGTTGGCGCGATTGCCGCGGTGAACGCCTTCGGCGGCGTGTACGACCCGGAGACGGGAAAACCGGTTGCCGGACCCAGGGCGATGCCCCCCGAGCAGGGGATCGTGGATACGGAAGAACACCTGAGAATCCACGGACGACCTTTTGAGGGGTTTTCCAACACTTCCCAGAACACGACGCTGGTCGCCGTGGCGACGAATGCCCGCCTGACGAAAACAGAAACCCACAAACTCGCCCAATTGGCGACGAACGGACTCATTCGGACTGTCCGCCCCTCCTATACGACGGTGGATGGAGACATGGTGTTCGCGCTCTCTCACGGGGAGCGAGAGGCGGCGCTCGACGTCGTAGGCGCAGCCGCCATCAAGGCTGTCGGCCACGCGATTTGCCGCGCGGTCATGGAAGCCGACGGCGGAGGCATCGTTCCCGCCTGGCGCGATCTTCCCGCATCGTAGTGACCACACAAGCGCAAAAACCGGCTTGGAGGCTCGGTGATTATTTCGATCTGAGCGTCATCGGTTTTACCCACGGGCTGAGTGACGGGTTCTCCAACATGCTCGTTCCCGTTCTCGCGCTCATCGTCGTGGATCTCGACCTCTCTCCCTTCGAAGTGGGAGTCCTCCTCAGCACTTTCAGTCTGGGGCAGATGATCTTCCAATACCCCCTCTCCATACTGGCGGACAGCACGGGCGCCAGAAAACGAATCCTGCTGATGGGCATGGGCCTCTCCGCCGCCTCTTTCATGGCGATGATTTGGGTGAGCCGGTTCTTGCCTATGTGCGCCCTGGCGTTTCTGGCGGGCGCGGGCAATTCCGTTTACCACCCGTGCGGAACGGCGCTGACGGCGAATCGCTTCGAGCGCGACCGCGCATTCGCCATTTCGTGGCACAGCCTGGGCGGCAATCTGGGAACCAGCATCCTCCCGCTGGCCCAGGCGGCGCTGGCGGCGGTAGCCGGATGGCGCGCGGCGGTCGGCGCATGCGCGGCCCCCGCCATAGCGCTCCTCCCTCTGGTGAACGCACGGTTCAGCGAAGGGAGAAATCGCTCCATTCGCGAAGCGGGAAAAACGGCGGACCTGAAAGTCTTCTCCATCATCAGGCGGGTCGTCGAGAACAAAAACACGGTGTGGCTGGCGGCGACCTACACTTTGCGCGGCATGTGCACCAAGGGAATGATAGGTTTTCTCCCCCTTCTGGCGACCTCGAACCTGGGGATGAACACGGCGCAAATCGGCGTGGCCGTATCGCTCCATTTCGGGTTCGGCATGTTGGCCAAACCATTGATGGGAGTCCTGTATAACCGCTGGGGGGCGCGGGCCGCTTTGTTCTGGCCCTTGACGCTGCTGGGAGTATTCGTTTTCGCCCTGCCGTTCATGGGGTGGGAAACGGGGTTTTATATTCTTTCGGCATTGACGGGTGTCGTCGGGTTCGTGAGCCCGATTATCCTCACCGCGGCGGCTGATTTCTCGGAAAAGGATATTCTCGCTTCATCCGTCGGATTCATTTATACCTGCCACGGCTTGAGTTTCCTCGCCCCATTGCTGGGCGGGTGGCTCGCCGAGCAGGTGAATCTGGATGCGAGCTATTTTTGTTTTGCGATCATGAGCTGGCTGGCCGTTTCGGCATCGGTGCAGTTAAGAGGCAAAAAAACGGAAACATCAAAACCCGGGGAGGCAACATAATGGCGCGCGAGTATTTCAAGGGCACCTGGCAGGAGGATCGTTCCTTTTCGCCTGCGGTGAAGACGAAAGGAGGCGAGCACATCTGGCTTGCCGGCGTAGGGATGTGGCGCGATGAGCGGGGAAACGTGCTGGCGGGAGATTTCGACGCGCAGGTGCACGCCACGTTTCGCCAGATTGAGCGAACCCTGGAGCGGGCGGGCGGAAAACTTCAGGACATCGTGACGATGACCGTCTTCACTCTGAACGTCCAGTATGGGGATCGGTTCGTCGATCTCAGAAAGCAGTATTTCCCGGATGGATATCCCGGCAGCGCCTTGATCACGGTGGCGGGTTTCGCAAAGCCGGAAATGATGGTGGAAATACAGGCCGTCGCCGTCATCGGCGAGGAATAGGGAAGGGGCAGCGGGAGCGAAACCCCGTGTTTGCCGCCTCATTTAAAGGATGCTAATCTCCCACAATTATTTTTAACGGCTCTGGATGGCGAGCAGGCATCGCCTTTTTTCATAAGTGTTCTATCAGTCCACGGTTTGAGTTGCGTGGCGAATCATCTCCCCATCCGAAGGAAACATATAAAGCCGCTTTTTCTCTACAGGAATTCTCTTATTCATGTCTTCATCCGACAACGGCACGAATCCGACACTGCGCCTTCAAGGCGTCGGGAAATGGTTCGGGTCCCTCCATGTGCTCGATGACATCGACATCGACGTGAAGACCCAGGAAATCCTGACGGTGCTGGGGCCCAGCGGGTGCGGGAAGACGACGCTCCTTCGCATCGTGAACGGACTCATTCTCTGCGAGAGGGGCGAGGTGTCCTTCAAGGGCGAGGTGGTGGACGGTCCGAGGCCCGAGATGGCCATGGTTTTTCAGAATTTCGGGCTTTTCCCCTGGAAGCGCCTGGATCAGAATATCGGCTACGCGCTCAGGATACAGGGCAAGGATAAGAGTGAAATCGACAGCCTGGTGAGCCACTACACGGAGCTGGTGGGTCTGGGCGGTTTCGAGGCGAACTACCCCTCGCAGCTATCGGGCGGGATGCAGCAAAGAGCGGGCCTTGCGAGGGCGCTCGCCGCGCAGCCCGACGTCCTGCTGATGGATGAGCCCTTCGGCGCTCTCGATGCCCTCACGCGCGAAACCCTGCAGGAGGAATTGCTGCGCATCAACGAAGCGGAGCCCAAGGCGATGATTTTCATCACCCACAGCATCGACGAGGCGCTCCTGCTCGGAGACCGCGTTCTGGTGATGACGCCCAGGCCCGGGAGAATACGCTTTGAGTTCGAAACCGGCTTCGGCCGCGGCAGGAACCTAGAAGAACTCCGTGGCGGCAAGCGCTTTCAGGCGCTGCGCCATTACCTCTGGGAAGCCTTGCGCAACCCCGACGAAGAGCCCGAGCCCATACCCGAACTTATCGCTGAATAGGAGGCACCAGACCTTTGGCTACCGACGCCCCGACGGCAGCAGGTGTATCGACGGCAGAAAAAGCATCCTGGGAGCGCATCAAGGACCCCGCCGTATACGTGCGCTTGATATCGCTTGTGGTCGTCATCGGCGGGTGGGAGTTGATGGGGCTGACCGGAAACATCGATCCGGTCACCTTCAGCTACCCGAGCGCCATATCCGTCGCGTTCTGGGACCTGATCGCCAGCGGCCAGATGACGGCCGCCGCCTATGAGAGTTCGCAAATCCTGGTGGCGGGACTGCTCATCGCGATTCCCATGGGCATCGTTTTAGGGATTCTCATGGGGCGCTTCCAGATATTCGAATACGCCGTGGACACCTACGTGTTCGCGCTCTACGCCACGCCGGTGGTCGCGCTGGCGTTCCCGATAGCCATGGTGCTGGGCGTGGATTTCGTGGGCAAGACGACCATCGTCGTATTCTTCGCCATCATGCCTATCATCGTGAACGTCTATCACGGGGTGCGGAACGTGGACCTCTCGCTCTTGGAAGTGACGCGCTCGTTCTGCTCCACGGAGAGCCAGCGATGGCGGGACCTGATTTTCCCGAGCGTAGTCCCTTATCTCGTCGCGGGGCTGGGGCTCGCGTGCGGGCGCGCGCTGGTGGGCATGGTCGTCGCGGAGTTTCTGATGAGCATCTCGGGGCTCGGCGCGTTGAGTCAGGACTACATCGGGGACTTGGAACTGGACAAAGGCCTGGCGCCTGTTGTCTTGTTGATGGCAGTCGGTATAGCTTTAACGAAAGTGGTGAACATCTGTGAAACGAAGTTCTCTTCCTGGAGGGTTCGGCAAGAGTCCTGATTGAGTGGGCGTCTTGTCGAGGCATGAATTTTCTATTCTTTTTAAGGAGTTTGAAATGAAAAAGATGTGGATGGTTTTGGTCGCGGCGTTCGTTCTCGCCGCAACGATGTGGAGCGCGCCGGCGCAGTCCGTTGCCGCAGACAAGATCGTGCTCGGCATGCCCGTGCGGCCGCCGGTCATGGTGCACCTGCCGGTGTTTTACGCGCTGGACAACGATATCTTCAAGAAACACGGCCTGGACGTGGAGATCAAATTCTTCCGGGGCGGTGTCGCCACGCACCGGGCGATAACGAGCAAGAAGAGCGGTCTGGACGCCGCCTGGGTGCCGGCCCCGATAGCGATGGTGGGCATCACCAAGGGTAGCGGCATGAAGTTCTTCCACTCCATGGCTTACCTGAACGAAGCGCAGATGGCCGGGAACGACCAGGTGAAAAAGCCGTCCGACCTCAAGGGCAAGACCATCGGTATCGAGGGGCGCGGCGGATACAGCCACCTGGGCGCACTCGCCGTACTGTCGACCGCAGGCCTGACGGACAAGGATGTCAAATACATCAAGACCCCGCCGCCGGCGCGCGTTCCGTTCCTGCTCAAGGGCAAGGCCGACGCCGTGGTGATTCACGTCGAGCAGGTTCTCGTCGTCAAGAAGAGAAAGCCCAACTTCAACAAGCTGATGGACCTGTGGAAGGCGATGCCGAACTTCTTCTACGGGGCGTTCATCGCACCGTCTTCGAAGATCAACTCGAACAAGGATGCCTACGTGCGCTTCGCCATGGCGATGATGCAGTCCAACCGATCCATCTACAAGGACAAGGCGGGGTATCTTAAATCGGCGAACAAATGGGTGCGCCCCGTTTACAAGAAAAACCCCGAGATCATGTCGAAGACGTATGACATTTTCGTGGCGGAGAAGATCTGGGGTGTGAACAACGGCATCCCCAAAGCCTCGGTTGCCTTCACGGCGGACTACATGAAGCGCCTCGGGAAGATCAAGGGCAAGGTTCCCTCTTATGAGGACATCGTCGACACCAGCGTGACGAAAGCGGCCTTGGCCAAGGCAGGCAAAATTTAGATTTTCAACAAGTATGATTACGGGCCGCCGCGCTCTTCGGGTGCGGCGGCCCTGTTCTTTTGATAACGGAAAGGGAATAGCAACGTGAAAATTATTTTGTATTCCGACATCCACGCGCAGCTTGCGCCTCTGGATGCCGTGCAGGAAGCAGTGGCCAAAGAAAACGCGGACCGTGAGATCGTCATCGGCGATCTGGTGATGCTCGGCCCCGAGCCCACCGAGGTGGTGGAGCGCTTCATGGGGCGCAAGGACGTGGACGTCCTCGCCGGAAACCTGGACTGGTGGGTGTCGAAGCGAAAAGACGAGACGGACCCGCCCAAGAACGAACACCATGTATGGCTCTACGAGATGGTGAAGAAGACGCGCGAGCGCCTCTCCGCCGAGCAGATCGACTATCTCGACGGCCTCATGTGGTCGATGACGATCACGCCCGAGAAGGGGCATGATTTCTTCATCTTCCACGCTACACCGGACGACATCGAAGACGCGATTCCCCTGAGGTTCACGGACGAGGAGGTGAAGGAGAAGATCAAGGGAACGGATGCGGAGATCATGGCCTTCGGCCACGTGCACGGCCCCTACGTCCGCGAAGTGGACGGACAGACCCTGGTCTGCACCGCCGCAGTCGGAATGAACTGGGACGGCGACTACCGCCCCGCCTATTCGGTCGTGGAATATCTGGGCGATGGCGAGTGGCGCGTTGAGACCAAGCGCGTGGCGTACGACTGCGAAACGCAGGCGAAGAAAAACGAGAACGGCTGGATGCCTCACGGCGAACGAATCGCCAAAATGGTGCGGACCGGGGAGTTCTGGAACCCGGCCCACATGCCGCATTAGGCCGACCATGCCCGTAACCGTAGATGGCGCGAAGCCGAAAGCGTGGGAGGAGCAGGTAAAATCCTTCGTCAGAAAGCGCTACGCCCATCTGGCCGAGGCGGATGCGTTCCCGGAGGGCGGGACGGACAGGGCGCGGGGTGCGGGTTATCCCGCCCGCTTCATCGACGGTCTGCCCGAACGGGTTTCGGGTTCTTATTGCGGTTGCGGATACCTGCTCGATGGGGTCGATCTGAGAGGCGTGCGTACGGCCGTCGAATTGGGATGCGGCGCAGGATTGGACGCGCGCCTCTTGAGCGAAAGACTCGATGTCGGCGCCAGTCTGTACGCCGTGGATTTTGCGATTCAAATGCTTCATCGGGCGCGCGAGGCGTTCAGGGGAGCCATTGGTGGCGCGCAACTGAATCTGCTGGCCGGGGACATGGAGAAGGTCCCCCTCGCTGATGGTGTCGCCGACGTCGTGCTGGCCAACGCCTCGTTCAACCTCACGGTGGACAAGGAAAAGGCGCTCGCCGAGGCGCACAGGATATTGAAGCCGGGCGGGCGTCTCGTCGTCCGTGAACTGATACGCGAGGGTGCTTTGCCCGATGAGATCGCCCAGGACCCCCAGGCGTGGAACGCCTCGCTCGGCGGGGTTTGCGAGCAGACCGAATGGGAATCATTGCTGGCGGGCGCCGGGTTTTGTGATATTGATATATCCGGCCACGCTCCGTTTCGACCGGTGGTGTCGGTTCGCATTCATGCCCGCAAGGCCGCTTTAGGAGAAGTAAATTGAGTGAGTCTTCCGCAGATGCCCTCACGCAAGAAGCCCTCTCGCACTGGTACGTCCGCCTTCTGGCGAATGGCATCTCCTATTTCGACGCCTCGGAAGTCATACCCAAGGTAAGTTCCTGGCATGCGTGGTGCCGTCTCTGGATGGAGCGCGCGGCGGTTCGAGAACGCGAAGCCCGCGAGATGGAACAGGCGGGCAGGATGTTGAGCGCCGCCGAAGCCTACGTGCGGGCTTCTCTCGCTTATCATTTCGCCCAGTTCGTCTACCATGAGGACCTGGAACTCAAGGCGGAGGCGCAAAAGAGAAAGGTGGCTGCCTACATGCGCGCCGCTCCGCACCTGGACCCGCCTGCCGAGCGGGTGGAAATCCCCTGGCCGGGAGGGAGGGGTTTGCCGGGTATTCTGCGGGTCCCCGAGGGGGCGAAAGGGGAGGGCGGAGCACCGTGCGTTGTCCTGGTCGCGGGCCTCGATTCCACAAAAGAGGAATTTTATACGCTCGAAGAAGTTCTCCACAGCCGGGGGATGGCGACTTTCGCCTTCGACGGCCCGGCGCAAGGGGAAAACGCCGACATGCAGATGCGTCCCGATTTCGAGGGTGTGGTCTCGGTCGTCATGGATCATCTGGTGGAAGATGAGCGCCTGGACTCATCCCGCATCGGCGCCCTGGGGGTGAGCCTGGGCGGCTACTACGCGCCGCGTAGCCTCGCCCTGGAACCCCGCCTCAAGGCAGGGGTCGGCGTATGCGGACCATACGACATGGTGGAGATTTGGGAGGGTTTGCCCATGCTGACGCGCCAGGGGGTTTGCGTCTCCTTTCAGACGGAAAATGAAGAGCAAGGCGCGCTCAAGTCGCAGGAGATCTCCCTGCGCGGTTGCCTGAGCGGGCTGGATCGACCCTTGCTGATCATTCACGGCGCGCGCGACAGGCTGTGCCCCGTAGAGCAAGCCCGCAAGATAGCGGCGGAGGCGGGCGATGCGTGCGAACTCGTGGTGTACGAGGAAGGCGTCCACGTGTGCAACAACATTCCTTTCTTGTGGCGTCCCCTCGCGGCGGACTGGCTAGCGGAGAAACTGGAGGTGGGTTGAACGGGAAAGATGAATTCAAAAAGTCGTACGACTCTTGACTCTCGATGCCAGTCGGGTAAACTTTTTGAGTTGTTTTTTGCGGGAATAGCTCAGTGGTAGAGCACAACGTTGCCAACGTTGGGGTCGCGGGTTCAAATCCCGTTTCCCGCTCCATTTACCTATGACAAAGCGGGGATCGCCAAATGCGGTCCCCGCTATTTCATGGGTGAATACGCCACCGGATACCAGATTTCAGAAGTCTCGCTCCTGAGATAAGGTTTATAACCCGCATCCCAGGCGGGGAGATTTTCCGCCTCCTTTTGCACTTCGGCCCAGTGGTTCATATCCCGGTAGGGCCAGATGTGCAGGAACTCGTTCAGGATGCCGGACTCGAACTCGCCCGCCGGGTTGGCGAACGCCGCCGCCAGGGGCGAGAGGCGCTCCCTTTCTGGCAGATTCTTCTCCCACGCCGCGCTGATGTCCCTCATCTTGCCCGTGATGATCACGTCGCTCCTGATTTCGTATACGCTCCCCATCTCGCCCGCCCTTGGTTTGGGACAAAACGGAGCGGCCCGCATGATGCGCGTCTGCTGGTAGAGGATTTTGTCCACTTGGAGCGGCGGCCACCACGGCTGGGCGAGGGCTTCGGCGCGAGCCGCCTCCCGGTGGGCGGAGTTTTCATACTCCCAGATATGCAAAATCCTGTTCAACCCCCCGATGGCGGAGATGAAAAAACCGATGAGCGGGGATATGGCGGTTCTTTTTTCGATGATTTTGCCGAAATCCTCCACGCCTTCCGTGGCGAATCCCGAGGGGAACGTGTAAGCGCGAACTTCATAGATCATGGATATGGGCTCCAGGTTGTCGATGTCAGGGCTCCCGGCCAACGAACGTCGGAAGGAAACCTCGTTCTAAGCGATAGCGGAATTTAGAAAATCAATATACTTGACGCGCACCATTCCGTGAAGCATGTTGTTTCGTCGTGGATACATTCTTGATATGAGTCGAAAGGCCTGAAAGCGCTCAAGTGAGAGGAAAGCCCGGTGAACGACGACACCCCACGCTGGCAATATCGCTTCGACAACTACAAGCGCGCTTTTTCCTTACTGCGTGAGGCCATCGAAATGATGGACCAAAGAGAGCCGAGTCAGCTTGAAAAAGAAGGGATTATTCAGCGATTCGAGTACACGACTGAACTTGCCTGGAACCTCATGAAGGACTATCTGGAGAGCGAGAACTTCGTCTTTGAGCATGTGACTCCCAGAACCGTCATCCGCAAGGCCTTCGAGGCGAATTTACTGGAAGATGGACAGACATGGATGGACGCTCTGGATGCACGCAATAAGATGTCGCACAACTATGATCCGAAAAGATTCGAGGCCGTCATCGAAGAGATCAGGAAAAACTACCTGCGCGCGTTTGACGCATTGCACACGCAATTCCTCGAAAAAACCGGGGAGCAGCCATGAACCACGGACTCTCGGACCGCCAGCTCATGGTTTTGAAACAGATTCTCTCGCTCTATGCAGAGGAGGTCGTCTCGGTCGAGTTGTTCGGTTCACGCGCTACGGGTAAATATCGTCCAAATTCGGACGTCGACCTGGTATTGCGCGGCACCATCAATGAAAAGCAGATCGATAGGCTCTGGACTCTATTTTATGAGAGTAATCTGCCGTTCAGTGTGGACGTGAAAAGTTACGAACTAACAACCTATCCGCCGCTCAGGGCGCACATGGACAAGGTCTGCAAACTCCTTTTCACTCAGCAGGACCTGAAAACCGCGTCTCGTGAGCCCGAGTCGTCGGGAGTGTAGGGAGAGGCGATACCGACGACCTTCGAATTCTTTTCATTTGCCAATCATTCATCAGTAACCGGAGGCGAAATATGGACAGGGCGGTATGGGCGATCATCTATGATTTGCCAGAGGAGGGACGGGATGAGTACATGGATTGGTTTCACGGCGTACACATTCCCGAAAAACTCTCGCGGCCGGGCTATACATGGGCTGCGCATTATGAGGTGAAGCACCCCGGAGAGAAGTTCGAGAAGATTGCGGCGCGCCTGCACCGCACCGACGATCCAGAGCTTGCGTCGGGCGCGGGGTTCATCGCGCTCTTCGGCGGGGAATCCACCCGCGTTTTCTACGACCCCAGCCCTGCGCAGCTAAAAGAGCGCCAAAACGCCGAAACCCGCGAAATGACGGGGATGCGGATTCAGGCCAAAGGGCTCATCCTCTGCGAGGAGTGGCGGGTGGAAGGCCCGGACGCAGGGAAGAGGGAAGCGCCCGACGTCATGGCGCCCGCCATCCAGATGGGCCGCTACGATGCGCAGGGCAACGATGAGGACCTCCAGGCATGGTACGCCCAGGAGCGCATGGCGAGGGTCGCAGACACGCCGGGCTGCATCGGCGCCAGGAAATACCTGGTGGCCACGGCCTGGCCCAAGCATTCGGTGCTCTATGAGTACACATCTTTAGAGGCGCGGGAAGCGAACTACATCGCGCTCGAGGAGACCGAGGGGACGAAGCGCGTGCACGGGTATCTCATCCATCCACCCGGCTCTCCGCTGGCGGCAAGCCGCATCTGGCCGCCGCAGAACGCCTGATACGTGACTCATCGGTAATCCATACGCCATGAGCCTAGCGAGGGGCTTGAAAATATGAAGTTTCACCTGGCCATCAACATGGAGCGCATGACACCCGAGCAGGACATGGCAGATGTCGAGCGCCATACGCTTGAGATGGTGCAGATGGCGGACGAGGGTGGCTTCGCAATCGCATGGGCCGCCGAGCACCATGCGCTGGAGATGACCATTGCGCCCAATCCATTCCAGATCCTGACCTGGTGGGCCGCCCACACGTCCCGCATCCGGCTCGGCTCGGCTGTGGTCGTGGCGGCGTACTGGCATCCGCTCAAGGCCGCGGGCGAGGCTGCGCTGCTGGACCTGTACAGCGGCGGGCGCCTCGAGTTCGGCATCGCCTCCGGCGCCTACCAGCGCGAGTTCGACCGCATGCATCCCGGTCTGCAGCGCAACGATGGATTCCGGTACATGTTCGAGATGCTGCCGGTGGTGAAGGCGTTATGGCAGGGCGACTGCGAGCACGAGGGCGAATTCTGGTCCTTTCCGGCGGCGACATCCGTGCCGAAGCCGTTGCAGAAGCCCCATCCACCGCTCTGGATCGCGGCGCGCTCTCCGGACTCCTACGACTTTGCGGTGAAGCATGAGTGCAACATCCTCTCCTGGCCCCTGACCCGCCCGATGTCGGAAGTCGAGCTCTACAAGGGGCGTCTGGAGACCGCGCTCGCTAACAACCCCGGCAAGCCGCGGCCGATATTCGCTACCATGCGCCACACGGTGGTCTACGACCGCAAGGAGGATTGGGAGACGCCGGTGAAGGCCGCAATACGCCAGTTCGGCCAGTTCGAGAACCTGTTCAAGAACTTAGGAGACGTCGCCAATGGTTTTCCCCGGGCGGTTGAACTCTCGGAGTTGGAGAACAGGGACGAGTATGATCCGAAGATGCTCCATCACAACCTGCTGTTCGGCACACCGGAAGAGGTGACAGAGAAGCTCAGAGCCTACGAAGCGCTCGGCGTCGACCATTTCACCTACTACGCGAGCCTGGGTCTCGGGATGAAGGAGCAGAAGCGGTCACTGGAACTGTTCATCAAGGAAGTGATGCCGGCGTTCGTGTGATAAATGATATGCACGCTATCGCCCATGGACTGCAGGCGTGAAAAGTAGGGGTGGCATGGACGAATCGTTCTGGGAGTTACACGGAAGCGGCCCGACGGTCGCATTGATTCACGGCTTCGGCCTGAACCGCGCGATGTGGCAGTGGCAACTCCCGGCGCTCACGCCGCATTTCAGCGTACTGACCTACGATCTGCTTGGGCATGGAGAGAGCGCGCCGCCTGCGGGCGCGCCCGACCTCGCCATGTTCTCCGGGCAACTGCTCCGAATCATGGACCGATGCGGGGTCGAGCGCGCTGCAGTGGTCGGGTTCTCGCTCGGCGGCATGATAGCGCGCCGATTCGCGCTGGATCATCCGGACCGCCTCTCTGCGCTCGCGATACTGCACTCGCCGCACGATCGCAGCCCGGCCGAACGCGCCGCGGTTCGTGAGCGCGTGCGCCAGACCCAGGTACAAGGACCTTCGGCGAACGTGGACTCCGCCCTCGAACGCTGGTTCACACCTGCGTGCCGCACCCAGGCGCCGGAACTGATCGACCAGGTCCGCATGTGGATTACGCGCAACGACCCGAAAGTCTATTCACGGATATACCGGGTTCTCGCCGAGGGGGACTCCGAGATCGTCCAGGGTCTTGAACGGATCGCCTGTCCGACGCTTGTGATGGCCGGCGAGGACGACCCGGGCAACACGCCCGCCATGGCGCGGGCCATGGCAGAACTTATTCCCGGCGCCCGTCTCGTTGTATTGCCCGGACTCAGGCATATGGCGCTCGCCGAATCGCCGCAGGCGGTCAATGAGCCGCTGTGCGCGTTCCTGCGCGACGCACTCGGGACGGTCTGACCGAGGAACCGAATGGACGCTCGTTATTGAGCAAGGTTGCGTTTTGACTGAGCGGTGACGCCCCATTCCCTTACAGCTTCTCTTCCCGCTTTACGATATACTCTTCAGTATTCTTTGGTTTGAGGGATGACGAATGACAAAAAAATCGGTCGGCATATGGATTTTCCTTCTCGTCTTCGTAGCGGCGGTTTTTGCAGAAACGGCCGGTGCCGCTTCCGCACCGAAGATGGGAAAGGGCAAATACGCCGGGATGATTCTCATTCCCGCAGGTCCCTTCACGATGGGGAGAAACGACGGCCCCGATGAGGAAAAACCCGCGCATCGCGTGTTCCTGCCCGCCTATTACATCGACCAAAACCTGGTGACCTGGGCGGATTACCTGCCCTTCATTCAGGAGAAAGGCCCGACCGGGCCGCAGGGGGAGATGTACCTCGACACTGACGACCCCGACGCCAAAATTATCCCGATGGGAGATTCCTGGGTCGTCGAGAAGGGTTTCGACAAATTCCCGGCGAGCGAGATGGCCTGGGGCGGGGCGCTGGCCTATTGCCGCTGGAAAAGGAAGCGGCTGCCCACCGAGGCGCAATGGGAAAAGGCGGCGCGCGGAGGCGATGGCCGCCTCTACCCGTGGGGGAACCAGAAGCCGTCGGGAGAATACCTGCTTTTAGGGGATTTCAGGGGCCAAACGGCGGTCGTGGGTCGTTATCCTAAAGGCGCCAGCCCATACGGGGTGAACGACATGGCGGGGCAGGTATGGGAATGGACGGCCTCGCTCGCGATGAACTACCCCTACAAGCCCAAAGACGGACGCGAAAACTTGAGCGCGGTGGATGCGCGCGTGGTGCGGGGCGGCAATTCGGCGAGTGCGCCGGACGGCATGACGGCCACGAGCCGGGAAGTCGTGATGCCCGGCAGGCAGGCGACGGGGCATGGCTACATCGGCTTCAGATGCGCCGCCCAAGCCCCTCATTCGACTTGATGGGGCGAAGGCAAGGAAATTCTTGTAATCTAAGCTGTGCTGATATGTTGCATATGAAATAAGAAATAGAATTGATTAGGCTTTTCCGTCTGTCTTGGCCTGAGCACCCTCAAATATTTCGTCGCTTGTGTCGTTTATGATATTAGCGGTTTTCTCTACAATTTTTGCTGTTTCCTCGATCGGAGGCGTAGGAAATTCGACAATCGCCCCCTCTGTATCGGCTATCGCTCTTCGGCAGGCCGTCGCGTAATCTTGATCTTCAGGATGTTCTTTAAGATATCTTGTTGGCTCGAACATGTCTGGCGTGCGAACCAAAGCAATCCCGGTTCTTTTCGTCGCTTTTAGACATTTTGCAGTGAAAGTTTCAACGCGTTCTTCTGGTGGTTCTAAGCGATAGCCATTGCCGAACAATACCCCTTTTGCCATTTCGTCGATTTCATCGAGGCTAAAATCTTCATGCAAGTTGCGTTCTAATTGGCTAAATTTATCTATGCTAATAGCCTTATTGTCGCGACCTTCGGCTTCACCGATGAATCTTCCCTCAGGAGAAGAAAAAATGGCGTCGAACTCGGACTCTCCGTCATCAAAACCACCCGCTTTGAAGCCCATTAGTTTCAAGCTCTCCAGAATGGCATCTTCCAGAGGTGTGCCTTTTTCAAACAGAAGATTGCGAGGGCTTCCTGCAGCCAATAGAGTCTGTTGGAGAGTGTTTTTAGTCTTATCGAGATGCACAATTTTTTCGGAAATTTGGGTAACCTCGGCTTCAAGACGTCTTTCATTCGGCAAACGATATTGGTTGCCAGATGCCCAATCAGGCGGTGGGGTCATAGTTCTATTGACAGATATCGCTTCTGCAAGCGAAATTATGGCTCCGACGAATCTTTTTCCTGCCTGCAAGCCAGCCTCGTTCCAGACTTCGTAGCCTTCGTCATTCTCCTCAAGAAACTCAGCTACATTAAAATTAACAGGTGGCAGAAATAAGAGAGATCCTCCTCCTGTAGCCCTAATTAAAGCGCCCACAACCCTAATTCCTACCTCAGATTCTAGTAAGACTTCGGAAAATTCCCCCTTTACCTCAGTGCGATAAGATGAGTAAGTCGCAAACTGATCCCAATACGGTGAAATAATTGCTCCTGTCTTAGCAATTTTTATCTTCGCACCTGTCACCGACGAATAAGAATTTATTGCTGGTAGTGCGTCGTAAGAATTTATTTCTGTAACAATATTGGTGACTTTCTGATTCCGGCCAGTGCCTGAAGTTTGTTTTTCACCGGTATACCGAAAACAGTCTTCCGGTTTCGCCAAATAAACGACAACCAATTTTCCTGCATTAACTGCTGTGGAGATCTCTTTTTCCCAATGGCGTGTTTGTTCTAATGCTGTAAATGACTTCTGCTCCGAAAGAAGCGGTTTACCTTGGTAAGTCTCACTTGACCAACCGATTTCTAGGGTAGGAGTGAACAAAATAATATCAGCGTCCAACAATGTTTGGTTGGAACGATAATTTACTTCGGAAGTGATTTCCCCTGGCACGTCTGTGTTAATCGCGAAGATAGTTTTCTTGGCCATTAAAGTCTCCGAGTTATGCTTCGTTACTTTTCGGGCAAATTTTGGTTGGCCACTAACGACTCAAATTAAACGATAATCCGCGCATACTACCTTGAGCAACAAAATTGCCGTACCTGCTATGATCGACAATATCTTCCTTAGCCTCGATTTTCCAGCCACCGGCCCAAGAAAACGATGTCGGCTCACACCGGTTCTGGATTCCGGCATGCGCCGGAATGACGGAACTATTTGAGGCGGTTTATCCATCCAAATTCCGTTATAATCCTCAGAATTCTATGGTTTGAGGGTGGAGAATGACAATAAAATCGGTCGGCATATGGATTCTCCTTCTCATCTTCGTAGCGGCGGTTTTTGCAGAAACGGCCAGTGCCGCTTCCGCACCGAAGATGGGAAAGGGCAAATATGCAGGGATGGTGCTCATTCCCGCAGGTCCCTTCATGATGGGGAGAAACGACGGCCCCGATGAGGAAAAACCCGCGCATCGCGTGTTTCTCCCCGCCTATTACATCGACCAAAACCTGGTGACCTGGGCGGATTACCTGCCCTTCATTCAGGAGAAAGGCCCGACCGGGCCGCAGGGAGAGATGTACCTCGACACCGACGACCCCGACGCCAAGATCGTTCCCCAAGGCGACAGCTGGGTCGTCGAGAAGGGTTTCGACAAATTCCCGGCGAGCGAGATGGCCTGGGGCGGGCCCCTGGCGTATTGCCGCTGGAAGAGGAAGCGGCTGCCTAGCGAGGCGCAATGGGAAAAGGCGGCGCGCGGAGGCGATGGCCGCCTCTACCCGTGGGGGAACCAGAAGCCATCAAGCGAGTACATGCTCCTCGGGGATTTCAGGGGCCAGACGGCGGTCGTGGGCAGTTATCCCAAAGGCGCGAGTCCATACGGAGTAAACGATATGGCGGGGCAGGTATGGGAATGGACGGCCTCGCTCGCGATGAACTACCCCTACAAGCCCAAGGACGGGCGCGAGAACCTTGGCGCGGTGGATGCGCGCGTGGTGCGGGGCGGCAATTCGGCGAGTGCGCCTGACGGCATGACGGCGACGAACCGGGAAGTCGTGATGCCCGGTAGACAGGCGACGGGGCACGGCTACATCGGCTTCCGGTGCGCCGCCCAAGCCCCTCATTCGACCTAGTAAAAAGAACCTTTCCTCACCACAGCGCGCGGGTGAGGTCGCTCAGGGAGAATTTCTGTTTTCCCCGGGCGTCGAAATTATCCGGCGCGAGCCAGCGGGCGTGGGCATCGGCGACGGCGGGCCATTCCTCCTGCGTGAGGGAAAACCAGGCGGTGTCGCGGCTGCGCCCCTTGACGATCATGTGGTTCAGGAAAATTCCCTCATAGCGGAAACCCAGGCGCAGGGCCGCGCTGCGTGAGGCCGTGTTCATTGCGTCGCACTTCCACTCCAGGCGGCGGTAGGCAAGAGTTTCCAACACGTGGTGTATCTTGAGCGAGAGGACCTCGGTGGCGCGGGCGTCGCGCTGCCAGGCGCGGCCGAACCAGATGTGGCCGATTTCGGCGACTCCGATGGCGGGCCTAATCTCCATGAAACTGCCCATGCCGCCGAGGCGGCCGGTGGCGTTGTCGCGGTAGACCACGAACACGGGGTCTTCTGACGCCTGGCGCTCGACCAGTAATGCGTGCACTTCCGCCTCGCCGGAGAAGGGACCCACGTTCATGTAATCGAATATCCGGTCTGTGTCTTCGCCTTCTGTCGCGGCGCAGAAGATATCGGGCGTGTCGCGGTCCGCATCGACGGGCTCGAGAGAAGTTCTGAGTCCCGAAAGCGCGACGCCGGAGAATCCTTCCCAGGGCTTCGGGGCGACTTCGGCATTACCGACGGGACGTCTGTTTGTGGCGCTCGCCAGCTCCAAATCCGTAGCCATGAAGAGCCCTCATAATTTCTGAAAAATCCGATAAATATCGATAAATTCACGGGGTAAAACGAGAAATATAATAGGCATGGAATGAATAAAGTGTTACTTTAACTAATTCTCACAAAGATATGACTAAAAACCCTTGTTGAGCGCGAGACCAAAGAATATCGCGAACAGGGCGAGGACTGCGTTCCCGAGATTCACATGCTCGAGCGTCTTGAGCAATCTGATGCGCTCATCCGTCGTATCGCCAATGGGGCGCCCGTTCCCGGCGGGGCCCGTTCCCCGCGTGAGCCTGAGGCCCACGGCGAAGAACTGAAAGCTGATGCCCATCATCATCAGGAAAACCGTGAGTAACTTAAGCCCCAGGGGCACGAAGATTTTTCCGAATGCAGGGCCCATCGCCATTTTGAGTCCAGTGAGATACCACGCGCCCGTCATGATGAGCACGCCCATGCAGATGAGCACGAAAGGGTGATAAAAGCGCAGGATAGAGATGATCTCGCCCGCGTATTCCTCAGGCTGAAGCCTGCGCCTCAAGTGCCCCATGAGGAGCCAGAAGAAAACGAGCGCGCCCTCGTACAGACAGGCCGCCAGTATATGGACGTAAAGTAGCCAGAAATTGGTATTCGACATTCGTATCTTCTAGGCGGAAATTTTAGCGTGACAAACACCCCCCCGGAGTGTTTTCCAAGGGGGGCATGCGTGTTTAACTGGCTGCGCCTTCTTTGGGGAAGAACTTGTCGTATAACTCGGGCCGTTGCCACTGCCTCAGTACGCCGGCCTTGGCTGCGTTTTGCCCCGATGAGGTCACCTCGTCGTTTTGCTCGCGAAGCTCGCGCATTCTCTCCAGATCCACGTCGACCATGAACATGCCGGCCCTCGTGCTCTCGAATACGATTTCCTCCGGCGTCGCCACCATCGCCAAGCCGCGCTGGCTCTTGTCAAAAAGGTTCTGCGTGGTGATGACTATCGCGAGGTTTTCTATCGCGCGCGACCAGATGAGGTTCCGCCAGGTGCCCCACAGCCTTTTCTTGTCCACGCCTGCGGGCAGGAAGATGATTTCCGCCCCGCGCAGCGAGAGCGCGCGCGTGACTTCGGGCATATAAACTTCGCTGCACATCGCCATGCCGACCTGACCGTACTGGGTCTCGAAAACGGGGTATTCGTTTCCAGCGACATACTGGAACTCCCAGATGCCGCCTCCGGTGTATATCCAGGGGCCTGGCGGATGCGTCCTGCGGTAGCGCCCCGAGGCGCCGCCGGTGGGCCGGGCGAGGTTCAGCAGGTTGTGAGCCGTTTTCTTCTCATTGTCCAACGGCTCCAAGGTTCCGTATTGAACATAAACGCCGCAGCGTTTGGCCACTTCCTCCATCGCTTCGGTGGGGTCGAAAGTGGCAGGCATTCGCCACGGCCCCGGATACGATTCGGGGAAGGCGACGAAGTCGGCCCCCTGCGCAGCGGCGTCTTCCACATAGCGAACTGCGTCGGCCACGTTTTTTTCATCCTCGGGTGGGGGGTATCCCATCGGCTGCACGAGTGCGAGCCTGAAATTATCGGCGCTCATCTCAATCCCTCCTCATTAAAGGATTACAGCCGCTACCGGTCCGCGTAAAGCGTTCCGTCCGCCGCCCAGGAATCCGTCTCGATGTCTTGAAAGATGACCGTAATGACGTTTTTGGGGGCGCCTGAGTGCTTGTGCACTGTCTCTGTAATCTCATCCGCCATCGCGCTTTTCTGTTCCTTGGATCTTCCTGACAGCAAACTGACTTGAACCACGGGCATCGGAATACCTCCTACTCAATGGGAAGTGAATTTTACAGGCATTAACTCCTAAATATTGGGACCGGCCGCTGCGACGTCGGGCGTCACCCGGTCTGCGAACTGCTCGAAATTATCCAGGAACGCTCCAGCGAGTTCGCGTATTTTCTCGTCGTATTTCTCGGCGCTAGCCCAAAGATTTCGGGGGATCATGTATTCTTGCGGCACTCCAGGGCAGCTTGTCGGAACATGGAGGTTGAAGATCGGTACGTCCTGGGTGGAAACTTTAGCGAGTTCACCGGTCAGCGCGGCGGTCAGAAGCGCGCGCGTATGATGCAGCGGCATTCTATCGACCTCACCTGCGGCGCCGCCAATCCAACCCGTGTTGACGAGCCAGACCTGCGCGTCGTGTTTCTTGAGTCTGTCACGGAGCATCTCTCCATATTCGGCGGGATGCAGCGCCAGGAAGGGCGCGCCGAAACAACTGCTGAACGTGGCCATCGGCTCATCGACGCCCGCCTCGGTGCCGGCCACTTTCGCTGTATAGCCGGACAGGAAATGATAGGCAGCCTGCTCGGGCGTGAGCTTGCTGATAGGGGGCAGGACCCCGAATGCGTCGCAAGTGAGGAAAAAGAGATTCTTCGGGTGTCCGCCCATGCCCGAGAGCACGCAGTTATCGATGAAGTGGGTGGGGTAGGTGGCGCGCGTGTTTTCGGTTATCGACATGTCGTCGTAATCAATTTCCCTTGTCAGCGGGTCGACAATGACGTTTTCGAGAACGGAACCGAAGCGAATCGCATCCCAAATCTGGGGCTCTTCCTCTCTTGTTAAGTTGATGGTTTTCGCGTAGCACCCGCCTTCAAAATTAAAGATGCCCGAATCCGACCATCCGTGTTCATCGTCGCCGATGAGCTTCCGGTTCGGATCTGCGGACAACGTGGTTTTGCCGGTGCCGGAGAGGCCGAAGAAAAGAGCCGTGTCCCCGCCGTGTCCCATGTTCGCCGAGCAGTGCATCGGGAAGACGCCTTTTTGGGGCAGCAGATAATTCATAATGAAAAAAGCGGATTTCTTCATTTCGCCGGCGTACTCAGAACCACCGATGAGCGCCATGTTTTTCTCAAAATTCACCACCGTGAAGTTATCCTGCCGGAGTCCTTCCGCCGAGCCCGCTCCCAGGAACTTGCACATGTCGATGACCGTGAAGGGGTTTGAATGATTGTCGAGTTCACCTGGTTCGGGACGGACGAGCAGTGTCTGACAAAACATCGAATGCCAGGCCAGTTCAGAGATGACGCGCACGGGGAGTTTGTATCTCGGGTCGTTGCCCACGAAACCATCAAAAATGAAAAGGTCGCGTTTCTGGGCGTAGCTGGCGATTCTTTGATAAATGTTGTCCCAGTTTTCGGTCGATATTTTCTGGTTGATGGGCCCCCACCATATCTTCTTGTTGGAAGGGTCCTGGTCCACCGTGAATTTGTCCTTGGGTGATCGGCCCGAGAATTTGCCCGTGTGGACGACTAGAGCGCCATTGGGAGCGAGGAAACCTTCGCTTCGTGCGACTGCCATTTCGTTGAGTGTAGCAATTGGGAGATTGCGGTAAATCTTGCCTACGTTCTTGATGCCCATTTTGTCGAGGCCGAAGGTTTTTCCCGTACCTATTTTCACGGGTGAGGAATTATTTTTTCCTCCCCCCTTGGTTGACGCCATTCGTTGCTTCCTCCCGGGAGTCGAAATTTTTAAAACATCGGCTCCGCCAGCAAGCGGAACTTCTTTCTGGGTAGTCTCGCGAATCGCGTACGCATCCGCCCAAAGAAGGTCGCAATATGCCTCGCACAATCAAAGAAGTCAAAAGCGAACCCAGGTCGTTTTCACCTCGCGGACTACGCAATCTCTTTCTGGTTTTATCGGGTATTTGCGTCTTATACGATGACTTCTCTTTCGTTCTGATAAAAAGGCAGGCTCTCGACAGTCGCCTCGGCCTCGGTACCTCGACAATCCACCTTTACTTGCGTTCCAGGCTCCATTTGGGCGCGGGGCAGATACGAGAAAGCCAGAATTCCATCAACAGTCGGGCAATAAGCGGAGCGGGTGATGGAGCCGATGTTATTCTCATCGGAATTGACGGCGGCTCCCGGTTTGGGCGTGCCTTCTCCGCTGAGTTTGAGCCCCACGAGTCCGCGGTTCACCTGGCCCAGATACTTGATCTTGGCGATGACCTCCTGCCCTATGTAGCAACCCTTGTCGAAGTCGATTGCTTTTGTCTCGAGCCCCGCCTGCATGGGGTTGACGGCAGAAGTCATGTCCTTGCCAAAGAGCGGCACCCCGGCCTCTAGGGTGAGCGATTCGAGCGCAGCGACGCCCCCCGGTTTCGCTCCCGATTCCGACAAGGCGCGCCAGACGGATTCCGCTTCATCTCGGGGTCCCATGAGTAAATAGCCGTCTTCTCCTGTCCAAAGTTCTCGAGCTATCATCATGTTGCCCGAAGTCGTATGGCCGTGTTCCTCGGGAGAGGGAGCACCCATGCCCGCTTTGGCGAATATCTCTCGCGAATAAGGGCCGAAAAGGCCGAGACAAAACGAATTTATCGTCTCGTTCGCCACTTCCACCTGATCCATGATGATGAATTTGTCGATTTCCTCGGCGAGCGTATCCGCCATACCCGGAGCCACCGAGGCGACGACATGTGAATCGAATTTGTACAAATAGAGATCGGAGATAAACTTTCCCTGCCGTGTCAGGAAGGTGCTGTATGCGCCCTCGCCAGGCATTAACTCTTTCACCCGATTGGAGAGCATCCGGTGGAGGAATTCTTCCGTGTCCGGGCCGCTGAAACAGAGGTTGCCCCGGTGAGACAGGTCAATTACGACGGCGCTTTCTCTGCATGCGAGATGCTCGGCTGCCGCGTCTCCAAACGATGCGGGGATTTGCCATCCCGCTTCTTCGATGAACACGGCATTGGCCTCCTGATGCAGAGCAAGTAGGGGAGTGGCTGACATTGGTTTCCTCTCCGGGCATTGCCTGATTGAATGCAGAAAATGAAACGTCCAACAAATTTCAACGCTTTTCTATTCTACGCCCTAACCGAGGGTGAAAGGAACCGAATAAAGAATATCTGTTTTTACTTTATCCATTCCGGGAGGCAAGGCGAAATATGGGTGAGAAACTTGGGTTTATCGGTCTAGGTAAAATGGGAACGCCTTTGACGAGGAATCTGATCGAGGACGGCCATGAGGTATCCGGTTTCGATATCGACCCGGCGCGCATGGAGCAGTTGAGAGAATCGGGTGGAACCCCTTGCGCGAATGCAAAAGAGGTGGCTGAGCAGTCGGACGTGGTTTTCACCATGCTGCTCAAGCCAGAGCATATCGAGACGAACACCATCGGGTCTGATGGGATCGCCGCCGCGGGCAAGGAGGGTCTCATTCTAATCGAGATGAGCACGATGAACCCGACCTGGTCAGTCGGGCTTGCGAAGGAACTAGAGGCCAGAGGCGTGGAGATGGTCGACGCCCCCGTTTCGGGAACCGTGCCGCACGTGGAGTCGAGGACGCTGGCTTATATGGTGGGCGGAAAGAAAGAGATTTTCGAGCGCATCAATCCCATCATCGAGCCCTTGGGTAAAAGCGTCCTCTACACCGGACCCAACGGCACGGGTTGTTCGATGAAGCTGGTGACGAACCTGATAGTTAATGCCGGCGTAGCTTTGCTGGCGGAAGGCTTGCTCCTGGGCGAACGCTCGGGTTTGTCCGCCGAAACGATAATGTCCTGTCTGCGTTCGGGCGCGGCGGCGAGCGTTCTTCTGGACTTGAAAGGAGAGAAGATTCTAGAGCGTGATTTCACGCCCCATGCTTCGGTGGGAATATACGTGAAGGATCTCGGCCTTTGCGTTGACCTCGCGAGAGAAAAAGGATTTGATGCGTCTATGACGGAAGCCGCGCTCGATATGTTCCGGCGCGCGCAAAACGCGGGCTGGACGGAAGATGATTGCGCCCGCGTCGTGGAGGCGTATGAGGGGAAGGACGGCTAGAATTCATCTTTGGTTTCATGGCGACTGTATAGGAGATGCACAATGGCGAAAGGCGCACCGGCTGAATCGAAGAATTTCAGACTGATAGGACACGACCCCGATGCGGCGTGGGGCGGGGGCAGCCTCGTCGAGGTGAAAAACGGATACGCCTATGTGGGTGCGGTGGGAACGGCGAGCTACGACGGCCCCGAGGGCTGGACCGTCCACGACGTTTCAGACCCCAGCAAGCCGAAACGCATCGCCGAGGTGTTCGCGCCTCCCGGCCTGCATAATCACAAGGTCCGCATCGTGGGCGACGACCTGCTGTATGTGAATCATGAACGCTTAAAGACGCCGGAAGGAGAAAAGGCCAATGCAGGGATATGCATTTTCGATATCTCCAATCCGGCTGAACCCAAAGAAGTCGGCTTTTTCGATCTGCCGGGCACCGGCCCGCACAGGTTCGGCGTCGACAACGAGCGCGGACTCGCATTCTTGCCGAACCATGCCGAGGGGTGGCGAAACCGGGTCATGTGGACTCTCGACATCACAAATCCCTTGAAGCCGGAAGTGCTGAACATCGTCGGTCTCCCGCAGCAGGATTTGAGCCTCGACTACGAATACGAGGAGCCGGATGATTTCGAGCGCTCCTGGACGTGCCACGGACCGGCCACCATTCGTGGAGATCGCATGTACTGCGGCTTTTGGGGGGCCGGTATGGGAATTTTCGATTGCACGGATCTGCGCAACATCGAATGCGTGGGACACCTGTGCTGGTCGCCACCGTTCATCGGCTCCACACATACCGTGTGGCCGCTCGGAGACAGGCCGTACGCCGTGGTGACGGACGAGGCGCGCGCGCAGGAAAACTACGAGAGCAGCCAGTTCATGTGGGTAGTGGACATCCGGGACGAGACGAACCCGATACCCATCTCCACCTACATTCCGGACAGGGAAGAGAACATGAACAGGGGAGGGCGCTTCGGCGCGCACAACATTCTGGAATACACGCCCGCCGAAGGCCCCTGGAAGGACATCATTTTCCTCACGTATTTCAATTCTGGCTTGAGGGCCATCGATTTGTCGGATCCCTTTAAACCAAAAGAAGTGGGCCATTACATCCCTGAACTCAATTTCGGGAAGGACTATGCCCAGTCGAACGACATCGGTATGGACGAGAACGGCCTGCTATATCTGATCGACCGCAACGGAGCGGGGATGCACATCCTGGAGTACACGGGGTAGGCGGCGGAATGGAGCGTCTACGTTCCGCTTCTGTGAGGTGGGTTCTCTGAAGCGAGGAGAGTTTTATGAGCCCGGGTGATTTTTTCGTCGTCTGCGCCGCTTCTTTTCTGGCGACTTACGCGCATCTGGTATTCGCCTTGATTGCGGACAAGATAGGCATGGTGAAGCTCGACTTCGGCAAAGGGGTATCGATGCTCTTGTTCGGAGAAGCGTATGAGGGAAATCCGCCTTATACGCTCGGCTTCATCGCCGTGCATTTAAACGGCATCATATTCGGTCTGATATACGCCACCTGGGCGGCGGGGTGTCTCCCCGGGGCGCCCGTTGCGCGTGGTCTGATATGGGGCGGGGCGCTACTGATTTTCTCGCAATGCGTATTCAACCCGCTCATCACGGGACACGGCTTTTTCAGCCGCAAGATGCACCCCAGGGCGTGGCAGACCGCCGTGATCGCCCACGCCATCTACGGCGGACTGCTGGGCTGGCTCTCCCCGATACTCTGATAGTAGGCTGCACCCTATCTCCTTGCTCTTCTCGTCCTGGGCGTTTTCCTTTGAGACGCCCAGCACCTCGCCACGTCGACAGGCGCAGCGATCCAGGCGTCGCCCTTTGCGAGAATGTGCAGAATCAATCTTTCGAGCATCCGCATGCGGTGGTGCTGGCCGATGATCTGGGGGTGGCACATGATGTTGATGTAGCCGCCTTCCTCATACGTGCCCTCGAACTCCTCGACCCAAATCGAATAGACCGATTCGGGGTCTCGAATGCCGTGTCCGAGCGGCGGATTCGTGCTGTGGGCGAAGAAGATGAAATCATCGAGGCTCCATTTGGTGGGCAACTCCACCAAGCCGCAGTCGTGATAGTAGGGCCAGTCGTCGTCCATCATGTTCGAGTGGTACAAGAGCCCGTATTTTTTCAAGAGGCCCATCGTGTGGACACTCGGGTCCGCAGATGGGGTGCGCGAGCCCAGGATTTCCTGCCCCGTATCGCGCTTTAATATCTCGAGGGCGCGCACGAGCAGTTCTTCTTCTCGCTCTGCGTCGCACATCTGATAGGGTTTTTCGTGAATGTGGCCGTGGTGGCCGATTTCGTGCCCCGCCTTCACGATGGACTCGGTCATTCTCGGCCATTTCTCCACCGTCCAGCTCGGGATATAGAAAGCGCCGGGCAGGCTGTATTTCTTGAGTAGCTTCAGTATCCGCGGGATTCCCACTTTGGGGCCGTATGCGCCCATGGAGTTGTGGATGGGGCGGCCTCCCAGCGAGGGGTCCCGGCCCATCCAGACGGTCTCGCCGTCCACGTCGAAAGTCAGACAAACGGCGCATCGCGCCCCATTTTCCCATTTCACTCTCGGCATTCGATTCCCCTCATTCGTATTTCGTGAAAAGTCTATGAATCCGCCATTTTCAGCAATGCGCGCGCCAGGACTTCACAGCCCCTGTAGGCGTCCTCCCAGTCCATGTCTTCTTCCTCAGAGTGACTTTTCCCGGCGACGCAGGGTACGAAAATCATGGCCGTGGGCCCCAAATCGGACGCATAGCGGGCGTCATGGCCTGCGGCGCTCCACATGGAACGATGACTGTAGCCCGACTCCTCGCATGCGTTTTTGACGACCTGCGCGACCCCGGCGTCGAACGCGCTGGGGGTGGAGCCGCCGACGTCTTGAATCTCAACCTCTAGATTTTCCTTCTCCGCTTCTGTGCGCGCGGCTTCCTCGATGCGTTTTCTCGCTTCGGCCAGCAGTTCCGGCCGGCTGTGGCGAAAATCGACCGAGAACGTCACGTCATCAGGAATGACGTTAATCGCATTGGGGGAGAGGGAGAATTCTCCCACTGTGGCGACGAAATCCGGATGCAACTTGGCCGGAATTTCGCGAATGGCCGCGATTGTGCGCGCAGCGCCCACCAGGGCGTCGCGCCGCATGTGCATCGGCGTAGGGCCGGCGTGGTCGCGCTCTCCTTTCATGGTGACCCGGAGCCAGGTGAGGCCGAAAATTCCCTCCACGACCCCCACCTGCACCCCCTCGCTGACGAGTGCGGGACCTTGTTCGATGTGGAGTTCGAGATACGACCCGATGGGCCGGGGAGTGCAGGGCGCATCGCCCCGGTAGCCGATCCGCACGAGCTCATCGATAAACCTCATACCTTCTGCGTCTCTCGTCTCATAGGCGGTCTCGAGTGGTATGGCGCCTGCGAATACACCGCTACCGAGCATGGAAGGCGGAAAGCGGGGGCCTTCTTCATTCGTCCAGTTTACGATTTCTATCGGGCGTTTTGTCGATATGTTCCTATCGTTAAGCGTCCGTACGGCTTCCAAGGCGGCTAATACGCCCAGCGAGCCGTCGAAGCGGCCTCCGTTGGGCACGGAGTCCAGGTGGCTGCCTGCCATGGCGGGAGGGGCGTTTTCGTCTTGACCCGCTCGTTTGGCGAACATATTTCCCATCGCATCGATTTGCAGCCCGAGGCCGGCATCGTTCGCCCAGGCGGCGAACAAATCCCGCGCCTGTTTGTCGGCTTCGGTGAGTGTGAGGCGGTTAACACCGCCTCCTTTTGTCGCTCCGACCCGGGCCATCTCCTCCATGGACCGGCGAAAACGTTCAGGATTGATCAGCAATTCGAGCCCTCTGGCGTTGGTTGTGCGAAACGAAATTCGTGGGGACACCCGGCAGGGCATTCACGCCGGATAATCACGTGTTTGCGACTACGATTTTCTCATAAACCTCTCTTACTCGTTCTGTGTTTTTCTCAAACTGCGCCAGCAGCTTGGCGTTTGCGCTTCCGTCGATATCATCTACGAAATTCATCCGCCGCGCCAACGTGTTCATGGCGTGTCTCGTCTTCATGAAGATATTGATCGACTGCGCATTGCCGATGCGGAGCCGATTTTCGACCAGGCGCAAGAAGCGGTACCCATCGTGCAGCGCGGCGGAATCCTCGTCCGAGAGCAACCCTGCCTCGTTCAAGGCCTGCACTGCAAGGTAGGTATTCGGGACACGGATACCCGGATGCGCTCCGCCATTTTGAATCAGAAGATACTGCGTCAAAAACTCGATGTCGATGATTCCGCCGCGGCCGAGTTTGATGTCGGCGATTCCCTCATCCTCTGCGGAGAGTTCTTTTTCAATGCGGCCTCGCATGTGGCGTACCTGTTCGGCGAGGTCTTCGGGCGCTGCGCGCTCATATACGAATTCATTCACAAGCGTCATGAATTCCGCGCCCAGCCCTTCAGAGCCAGCGACGTATCTTGATCTCGTAAGGGCTTGCTTTTCCCATATTTCAGCACGGTTGTTGAAGTATTCCTTGAACACATCTATCGGCGCGGCCAAAGCGCCTTTTTCCCCTTCGGGACGCAGGCGAAGATCCATTTCGTAGGTTCGCTCACGCGAAACCGACGCGGCAAGGCCGTCGCGCAGGAACGTGGCGACCTTGATGTAGAATTCATGATTCGAGATGGATCTGTATTCGGCGGGTTTGCCGTCGATTTGGCCACTTGTTTTCCCTGCGGCGCTGTAGACGAATATCAGGTCGAGATCCGAGCCGTAGTTCATCTCCCCGCTGCCCATCTTGCCGAGGCTGATGATGGCGAACCGTGCTTCCGCTCCAGTGTCCTCTTCCATCGGGACGCCGTAGAGTTTGCGCATTCTCTCGTTGGCGATTTCGTAGCCGCTCTTGAGCGTGGCTTCGGCGAGTTGGGAGAGGGCGGAGAGGGTTTCCAGGATGTCCGCTGCTCCCAGGATGCTTCTGATGCCTATCGCGAGTTCCTCGCTTTTTTTGAGCAGGTGCAGGCGATTGAATTTTTCTTCCGGCGAGATTTGTGAATCCGTTACCTTTCTCAGTTCTTCAGCGAGCAGAACTTCGGAACGCGGCTCGGCGAGGGTTTCCCTCTGAAAGAGCGTTTCGAGTAGTCCTGGTTGTTCGATCAGAACCTCTGCCAGGTAATTGCTCGAAGCGAAGAGTTTGAGGATGATTTCCAGCGATTCTTCCTGCTCGGCCATGAACCCCAGGATGGATTCACGACCGCCTCCCCGCTCCACGAACTTGTTGAGATGAGCAATGGCCCTGTCCGGCTCAGGAAGGTCGAGTGTCTGATACAGCATACGGGGGAGGAGTTCGTCGAAAATCCGTTTCGCCTTGGCGCTGACGTGCTCGAGCGATGCGCCGTTTCTCAGGAGTTTGAGATGCGTACTTACGCCTTCCGGATCCACGAAGCTGTAGGAGGCCAGATCCTCGGCGGATAGCGAATCCTCCAGGGTAAGCGCCGGGGTCGGCGGGCCGCTTGCGGCTTCCGATTCCTGCTCCCCGTTTTCGCTTTGGAACATGTTTTCGAAAATCCTGGATACATTATTCTGGTGATACGCCAGGCGGGATTTCAGTTCAGCGCTTTCCGCGCAATCCATCTTGCGCGCCAGCACGTTCAGACTCTTCTCATCCGCAGGAACCTCATGCGTCTGAAGTCCGTGCGTAACCTGTACGCGATGTTCCACGTCTCTTAAGAACACGTATGCGTTCGATAGCTGATCGCACTCATGGGCCGGCAGGAGGCCGAGCGCCTCGATGATGGAGAGGCCCTCCAGCGTGCTCGGGTTCTGGAGAAGCGTTTCGCGGCCACCGTAGATGAGTTGCAATGCCTGGGTAATAAACTCAATCTCACGAATGCCGCCTTCGCCGAGTTTTACGTTTCGCGTCGCGGCGTCCTCGCCTTTTAGATTTTCGTTGATGCGGCCCTTGATGCGGCCAATCTCCTCGAGCACGCTGATGTCCATCGTGCGCCGGTACACGAAAGGACGAATCATTTCCATGAAATCATCGCTTAAGGCGGCGGAGCCCGCGCAATGGCGGGATTTGATGAGGGCTTGACGCTCCCACGTCTCGCCCCAGGATTCGTAATAAACCTCACAGCTTCTGAGCGAATACGCCAATGCGCCTTGTGAGCCCTCGGGCCTGAGACGCGTATCGATGCGGAAGACGTGGCCTTCTTCGGTGTTCGTCGCCATCAGGGATATGAGGCGTCTGGA
The DNA here is from genome assembly GCA_965213625.1 of bacterium. GTDB lineage: Bacteria > UBA8248 > UBA8248 > UBA8248 > UBA8248 > Bin107. Next base: position 2,958,603 of record CBDBZU010000004.1, on the reverse strand, counting down.
GAGGTGGGCGAAAAACTCATGGTTGGAGATGCTTCTTTTCGTCCGGCCTGTAATTGCGTCCGTCACGCCGGTCGTCTGACCTTCGTCCGATGAGTATACGAAGATCAGATCGATATCCGAGCTGAAGTTGAGTTCCAGACCGCCAAGCTTGCCCATCCCGATCACGCAGAATTCGGTATTACGCCACCTGCCGTCCATATCCTTGTAGCGGGGTTTTCCGTATTTTTGTTCGAGTTCCTGTCTGGCGATACGGACCGCCACTTCCAGGCAGGCGTCCGCAAGGTGTGAGAGGTTTGTCGTGATCTCCATAAGAGACGCTTGCCGCTTCAAATCGAGCACCGCGATTCTCAGGTATTCGCGCTGTCGAAAACGGCGCATCGCGTTTTCCGGTCCATTGGGCGCATCACGGTTCTCCCGCACCCATTTCCATAGTTCGGAGACCATTTTTTCTTTCGTGCGGGAGGCACTCAACGTGCTCGGCCGGAGTAGCCAGTCGAGAAAGTTCGGATGACGCAGGATCGTTTCGATCAGAAACTGGCTTCCGCCGGCAAGAGCGAAGAATTCCGCCCTGCGCTCATCTGAGCGGGTGAGGGCTTTCAGAAGGGCGTCGGGACTATCACGGGTTCCTAGAATGCGCTCGAAGTTACTCAGGGCGCGTTCGGGGTCGAACGTGTCGCTCAGAGAAGAGAGCAACTGCAGTAAAAATTCGGAATTGTTGCGCGGGAATGCGGGATGTAACGCCAGGGACTGGAGATTTCTTGTCACGCCTATCGGGTCGCTGACACCGATTTGGGCGAAAAGGTCTTTCGCTGCGGGAGTAGGGGCGCCGCCAAGCAAGAGTTTTTCGATATGGGAAAATCCCGGATGCTCTTCAACCCGGACGCTCATGAAGCATCCTCCTGTACAAATCATGAAGGACTAGCGCATAGGATCCCCCGGATTCGCCGCCTGGTGAGGAGCCAAATTCTCTTCCGTTGCGGGCAACCATGAGAAGGCGATCAGGCTGCCCAGACAGGCGACGCCGATTGCTCCGAAAACGACTTCCAGGCCGTATGCATCCGCCAGTATACCCAGAAAAAACAATCCCAGGCCAACAAAAATCTGATTCGCAGTGAAAATAACGCCGACGACGCTTCCCGCCAACCTGGGCGGGCTGATCTCGAAGCCGTAAGCGAAAATCGCCGAGCGCATGGAAATGAGAAAAACGCCGACCGACGCGACGCAGGCGTAGAGGAAAATTCCCGTGCCAGTGTAGGGAATTAGGAGCATTGCGAAACCACCGGCGGCGATTCCGATGAAGAGGATCAATTTTCGGGAAATCTTGTCGGAGAGATAGCCGACGATGGTTTCAGGAAATATGGAGGCCGCCGAGTACACGCCTAGCGCAAGGCCCAGTGTGCTTGGGCCCACACCGTATTTTCTCACCAGGAGAATGGGCAGGAAAATGGAGACGACGTTGTGCGCCAGCGTCCTTACGCCGGAGAAGACGCATGCCCCCGCCATGCCGGGGTTCTTGATGAGCGCGTCCACGAAATTTCGCGGGGTGATGGAGGAGCCGGGCTTTTGTTTGCCGCTGATCTGGAAAGGTTCGAGAAAAACCAATAAGAGAAGCGCCGTGGCGAACAGCGGAATCGTGTTCGCCAACAAGACGCCCCGCCAGCTCATGATGAGGAGCAGATAGCCCGCGATGATGGGCGCCAGCGTCTGTCCCAGGTTCGCGCCCGTGCCGTGCACGCCCAGGGCAAAACCCTTTCGGTTATCGAAGCGCATGCCCAGCAAGCCCATAGAGGGCGGGTGCCAGGTGTGCGTTGCCAGGCCGCTCAGCCAGATGATGGGCGCCAGTGTGATGAACCCCGTAGCGAGGCTCGCCCCTCCGTAGAAAAGCCCTACCGTAGCCATGCAACCGACGAGAAGCCATTTCCCGCCGCCGTAGGCGTCGATGACGTAGCCGGTGCCCACGCTGCTGAAAGCGCTCATCACGGCTCTGCCCGTGAAGAGAAGTCCCACCTGGGTTAACGTAAGGCCAAGATCTGCCGCTAGAAAGGGGATGACGGGTCCCAGAACGCCCTGGAACCAGTGTTCACAGGCGTGGCCGGTTGTGAGCAGGGCAAGGAGTTGCCATTTCTTCAAGGTTTCGTGTCTTTCATGGCGATGCGATGGCGCGGAATAGAGATGAACAATCCTAGCATTTTCATGGGTTCTGGCATAGACCGGGAGGGAGTCCCTGAAAGCGCTTAAATGCGCAGGTATATGCAATTTCGAAGAAGTAAGAATGTGTTCCATGAGGGCGTTTTGCGCAGTACGCGCCACATCTTGGCAGAGCCGTTCTCGATTGGCGGAACGGCCCCCGAGGAGGGTTCTGAAAGAAATGAAACCTGCATTTCAATAAAATAGCGTAAATGAAGTTAAAATATATCCAATTTTCACGAATTTTATCTCCAAATTCCCGTATTTCCCCTTATTTACTGTTGACACCCTATATATTCGGTTGACACTCTACAAATAATAGACTTAAGCTAACTGGTAGGACAATCCCATAATCCTTTAAGTTGGCAACAAGCTAACCGGGGTGGCAACAGAACTGAGGCAATTAAATCCGAGGGATTTGCCGTGGTCATCAGCGACAGACTGCAGGCGGTGAAGAAAACGCGCGTTTACGAGGCCATCGTCGATCAACTGACGTCCCTGATCCTCGAAGGCGTCATCAAACCGGGCGAGAAGCTGCCCTCGGAGCGTGAGCTTTGCGAGCAATTCGGTGTGGGACGCAATTCCGTTCGAGAGGCTACACGGTCGCTGGAATCCGCCCGTCTGGTGGAAACGAAGCAGGGGGAGGGCACGTTCGTTACGGCGAACCCGGTATCCATGATTCATGTGATTTCCGAAAAAGTCTCCTCCGATGCGGAAAGCGGCATTCACCACCTTTTTGAGGCGCGCATGGTTCTTGAGCCTCAAATCGCCGCTCTGGCCGCCGAGCGAGTGACGGAGGCGGAATTGGAAAAGCTGGAAGAAACACTCCGGTGTCAGCATGATGAGATAGAAGGGGGGCGTCTCGGCCTGAGGGAAGACACCGAGTTTCATTTGAGCCTTGCAGAGGCCGCCAAGAATCAATTTCTGCACCATCTGCTGAGCAGCCTGCTGAATTCTCTGAGCGAGTTAAGGGAGCGCTCACTCCGGCGCGATGAAAGTGTGCGCCTGCGTTCGTGGGAAGCGCACCACAAGATTCTGAATGCCGTTTCGGAGAAGGACAGGAACAGGGCGACGGCAGGGATGATCAGTCATCTGGTCGAGCAGACGCCCGCTCGGAAATAATGTTTGCGAGATTGAAGTTAGCGTAAATCCAGATAGGTATCAGGCAATTTTGAGGGGTTCAATCCCCAGACGATAAGATTCATTTTCTTCAACTCCAAAGTGGGGGGTATCGAATGTGAGTGTGATTTCGTTTGAAGTAATTTACAGAGGGATTTTCCAGAAAAGCCTTGCCGTAAAAATTTCGCGGACGCTGATTCTAGCGGCCGTGAAAGAAGGCAAGCCGGGCATCTCCTTCGGGCGCTACAGCGATTCGCCCGAGCGCAACGGAATTCCGGCCAAGCAGTTCGGTTACATCGCGGACAACGAGGAAGAACTCGAGACCGTGGCGGCGCAATACGAGCCCAAACAGGTGGACATCTCCATCTGTGTGGACGACACGCTTTGCAAGGGCGTGGAATCGTGGGCGTGGTACGGCCTTCAGCCTATCAACGCCGTCACCAAGCCCGGCGGCACGCTGATTGTCACGTCCAATCAGAAAGAAGACGAACTCGTCCAGCACATCCACCGCAGGGACACGCCCTACAAACTCGCTATCATCCCAGGTGAGGCGAGCTTTGCAGGTCTCTGGGTGTACAAGGACGACGGCACCGACACGCGCTGTCTGGCGGCGGCCCTCAAGGCCGAGCCGACAATGTGCTCCATCGCGTCTCTCGAATCGGCGATCCGCGAGAACCTCGGTTCTGAAACGCACGTAGAAGCCGCGCGCGAGGTATATGAAGACCTGCGTCCCGTGGAAATCGAACCGGGCCAGGGCAATGATGAAGTTCCTTTCACGTTCGAACTCCTCAAGTGGCACGAAATGCGCCAGGGCGTCGTCATCGACGGCGTGGGCGGCCACGAGGGCTTCAGGGGCGGCGAGGACGGCTACGAGCCGGGGAGAAATCCCTACTTCAAGAAATGGTCAACCCGCACCATGCGTCCCGTCGTGTCTTTTGAGAAATGCACGAAATGCACGCTGTGCTGGGTTGCATGCCCGGACACCTGTTTCGACGTTACGCCGGACGGCTTTTTCGACGCAAACATGGAAGCCTGCTGCGGCTGCGGCGTGTGCGAGGCCATCTGTCCCGTCAAGGACTGCATCACCATGGTGAACGAAGTCGTCTTCGATGAGCGCGACAGCCAGTGGCAGATGTGGCAGGAGAATAAGGGCGACTACGACAAGTACATGGACGAGAAGATCAGCACCGGCAAGATAGAGGGTCGTCACCCCATCACCGGCCTCGGGCAGGCGTTCTCCGGCATCGGCATCGAAATGGGCCACAATCCTGAAACGGCGCAGGTCAAATCTCTCAAAGAGCTTTAATAGGAGCGAACTGATGGCAACAGCTACCGAACAACAACAAGGTGCGGGGGTTCATCTCCTCACCGGAAGCGAGGTCATGGCGCATATCTGCCGTCTCGCCGACGTCGATGTCATCACGGCCTATCCCATACGACCGTATGACACCGTGATGCAGTATGTTTCCAAGTTCATCGCCGAGGGCGATTTCGACGCCGACTACATCCCGGCGGAAAGCGAACACGGTCAGTTCGAGATAGTCAAACACGCCTCGGCCTGCGGCGCGCGCGTGTTCACCGGCTCGAGCGGCGTGGGCTGGCTCTATGCGATGGAGCCGCTCGCCGTTACGGCGGGCCTCAGGCTACCGATGGTGGCCCTGGTGGGCTGCCGCGCTCTGGATGACCCAGGCGCGTTCGGCACCGAGCACAACGACGCCATGCTCGTTCGTGACTTGGGCTGGATGATCAACTTCCCGGACACGGCGCAGGAAGTCATCGAACTCGGTCTTCTGGCGTATCGCGTCGCCGAAGACCCGAGGGTATATCTCCCTTGCGCCATCGCGATGGACGGCGCATTCCTGACGCACAGCCAGGCGACGGTGCGGCTGCCCGGACAGGATGAAGTCAACGCATTCCTGCCTCCCTACGACAGGGGAGACCTGCTGCTTCATCCGGACAACCCCATCACCATCGCGCCACAAGCCAACGAAGACTGGCTCATGGAAGTGAGACGCCAAAGCAGCGAGGCGGCGAAAAACTCCTACACCGTGCTCAAGGAAGCCCACGCCGATTTCAGTAAAATTTTTGGTACAAACACCAACCCCTTCCTCGATGAGTATATGACAGAGGATGCCGACGTCGTGCTGTGCGGCGTAGGAACACTGAGTCTGCCGGTGAAAGTCGCCATTCGCGAAATGCGTAAGGAAGGCAAGAAAGTCGGTATGGTTCGTCTCAAGTGGTTCCGCCCATTCCCGACAGAAGAGTTGCGCGAATCGCTCTCGCGCTTCAAGGCGGTGGGCGTCATCGACCGCGACTATTCGTTTGGTTCTCCCTATCACGGCGGTATCGTGTATAATGAAATAAAAGCCGCCATGTACGGGGCGGACAAGGCGCCTCACATGAAAGGATTCGTTTGCGGCCTCGGTGGCCGTGAGGTGTTGCTCGAAGACGTCAAACAGATGGCCGACAAGGTCATTTCCATGGGTCAGAACGATGCGGCCGACAACGAAGTCGACTGGATCGGCGTGAGGGGATAATCATGGCTGAAACCTCTGAATACAACATCGGAACTCAGGAACTTCCCTTGATGGGGAAGGTGAACGCCATTCCCGAGAAAGCGGTGGAAGAGTATTTCACCAGCGGGCACAGAACGTGCCAGGGTTGCGAGAGCGCGCTCATCATGCGTCTCATGGCCAAGGCGGCCGGCCCCCGCTCCATCATCCTGGGCAGCACGGGCTGCATGTACGTGGCGAACACCACCTACTACAGCACCCCCTGGGTGGTGCCGTGGATGCACACGCAGCTCGGTTCTTCGGGCTCGGCGGCGACAGGAACGGCGGCGGCTCTTCGCGCACTGATGCGCAAGGGCAAGATGAAGGAAGAGCCGATCAACGTCATCGCCTTCTGCGGAGACGGGGGCGGCATCGACATGGGCGTCTCGTCCATATCGGCGGCGCTCATGCACGCGAAGTACAATCTGGCGATCATCTGCTACGACAACGAGTCGTACGCGAACACCGATATCCAGATTTCAGGCGCGTCCCCCTGGGGCGCGAACACGACGTTCACGCCTCCGGGCAAGAAGTTCCGCATCATGCACGACTGCTGGAAGAAGAACATCGCCGCCATGTACGCGGTGGGCCACACGCGCTGCAACTATGTTGCGACGGCGGACGCATCCTATCCTGCCGACCTGATCGACAAGGTCCGCAAGGCGCTGGCCGTGAAAGGGCCTGCGTTCGTACACACGCTCGACCCGTGCCCGAAGGGCTGGGACTACGACCCCTTCTACTCCCACAAGCTGGGCGAACTGGCCGTTGAGACGGGTCTCTTCCCGCTCTGGGAGATGACGGATGGAGCCTTGACCTACACGGGCATTTCCGCCCGCCAGGTGTACGGCAAGCGTGGCCGCAAACCCGTGCGCGAGTACCTGGAAACGCAGGGCCGCTTCCACCACTTCGTAGAGGAAGACTACGAATACTTCCAGAGTGAAGTGGACAAGATGTGGGACGACTGGATGGTGCCCGGCGTGATTCCCTTCAAGGTGAACGACCCGAGCAAGAAGTAGGAATTCGGGAAGCAGAAAATCGGCAAGTTCACGGCGGGGCCCTTCGGGGCCCCGCTCTTTTTCGCTCATGTCTGAGCGCACGAAACCAAAGAGACGAAGATGAACGATGTGAGGGAAACGAAAAGAGGGAAAGACGAAGCCGCGATGGTGTGTGTGCCGGCTGGTTCTTTCCAGATGGGTTCCGAGACCGGGAACGCGGATGAGCGTCCCCAGCGCGAAGTCACGCTCGACGCTTTCTGGATCGACAAATACTGCGTTATGAATGCGCAGTACCGCGCATTTCTGGAGGAGACCGAGGCGTTTCCTCCACCTCCCTCATTTACAAGAGATGATTTCGTGGGGCCGGAGCAGCCCATCGTCAGCATCAGCTGGGAGGAGGCGAACGCATACGCCAAGTGGGTGGGCAAGCGCCTGCCGACCGAGGCGGAGTGGGAGAAAGCCTCGCGCGGAACGGATGGCCGCAAGTATCCATGGGGGGAGGATGAACCATCTCCCGAGCGAGCCGTTTACGCGAGCACGGAAACGGATATTCACTGCCCCGCCAACGTGAATGATTTCGGGGATAGCGCATCTCCTTACGATTGCGTGCAGATGGCCGGGAACGTCTTCGAGTGGGTGGCGGACTGGTTTGACGGGTTTTACTACCAGACGGGTCCGGTGGAGAATCCGAAAGGACTCGAGAAGCCTACTTTCGAGGTGGCGATGGCGAAGGTGCCCGTATTCGCCGTTCCGGGAGGGGGAAACCTGAGCCTGGGCGAAGTAAAACGCGGCGAGCGCTACGAGATCCTGCTGCGAGACGAAGACAGTTACAAGATCCGCTTCGGGAACACGGAGGGCTGGCTGCCGCGCAGGGCGGGGTATGCCTGGACGGCCAAGGTCGCCCGGGGCTGCGGCTGGGATTACATAGAAGACAGTCTCAGGTGTTCGGCGAGAGAGGGCTTCGAGCCCTGGTACAAGAATTTCAACATCGGCTTCCGGTGCGCGATGGACGCCTGAAGCGCCATTTCCCTGAAGCCCGACGGACGGAGCACGCTTTCCCTAAAGAATGCCTCCGGCGCGAAACCTCACCCGGTCAGGATGAAGTGCCTGCCCGGGAAACCCTGAATTTGAAAAGCATCGGCAGAAGCGGCAGGACGAACAGGACGACGGATAGCATCATCAAAGCCGCGGCTATCGGGTGGCCTGCGAAGTCGAAAAAGATTCCGGGGCTCCCGTGACTCATGATCATGCTCTGGCGGAAGGTGCGCTCCGTCAAACCTCCCAGAACCAGCGCCAGCACCATCGGGGCGAGGGGATAATCCAGCTTGCGGAATATATAGCCGACAGCGCCGAAGATGAACATCAGATACACGTCGAACATATCCTGCGTCGGCGAGAAACCGCCCACCGCGCAGACGACCAGGATGATCGGCGCAAGAATCGTCATGGGCATTCTGAGCATCCAGATGAAGAGGGGAACGGCGAAAATCGCGACGATGACCGCCATCGTGTTCGCGATGTAGAGGCTCCCCGTAAGTCCCCAGACGAAATCTGCGTTTTCGACGAACAGCCGGGGACCCGGCACGAGCCCCCACACGAACAAGGCGCCGAGCATCACAGCGGTGGTCGGGGAGCCCGGAATCCCAAGCGTCAGCATAGGGAGCATGGAGCCAGTGCTCGCCGCGTTGTTGGCGCACTCGGGCGCGGCGACGCCTTCGATGGTGCCCTTGCCGAATTCTTCCGGGTTTTTCGCAAACCTCTTTGCGATGCTGTAGCTCATGAAACTCGCGGGCGTGGCGCCCGCGGCGGGGAGCATGCCGACGAAAAATCCCAGAAAAGAGCCTCGCAAAATGGTGGGGGAGTATTGCGTGAGGTTCTTGAGTGTTGCGAAGATTTCTTTGATGCCGAGTTTCGCCTGGTACCTCTCTTTCGTCTTGAACCCTTCTTCGAGGGTGTAGAAAATCTCGCCGACCCCGTAGATGCCGATGGCCAGCACGAGGAAATTGATGCCGTGATAGAAACCCGTAATGCCGCCGAAGATCAGGCGGGGCGAGCCGCTTACGATGTCGGTGCCCACGGTGGACATGAGCAGGCCGATCATGGTGGCGATAATGGTTTTGAGGGGGCTTTCCCCGCCCAGTCCCGCGAAGGTCGCGTACGCCAGGAGCACGACGGCGAATTCTTCGGGCGGGCCGAAGCGCAAGGCGAACTCGGCAAGGGGCGGGGCGAAGAAAGTGAAGAGGACGATGGATATCGTCCCGCCGATGAAACTGGCCACCGCGGCCGTCACAAGGGCATCGGCGGCTTTCCCCCTTCTCGCCAGCGGGTAGCCGTCGAAAGTGGTCGCAACGGCCGTGGACGCACCCGGTATGTTCAAGGTGATCGAACTGATGGCGCCGCCGTACATGGCTCCGTAGTAGATGGCGGCCAGGAAAATAATGGCGCTTGTCGGGGGTACCGCAAACGTAATCGGCAACAGGATGGCGACGCCGTTCACGGAACCCAGTCCGGGCATCGCGCCAATCGCAACGCCCAGGACGACGCCGAACAGCGCCATCAACAGATTCTGAGGCGAGAGTGCAATACCCAGCCCGTAGAATAGATTACCGAGAATCTCCAATGTATTCGGCCCTTAGGACGAACCTTGCCCCCACGGTTACAGTAATTTTCCTAAACGATGGGCAAAGGAAACGGTGAATAATCAGTTCCAGTAAAACAGATACTCCGCATACCCCTTCGGTAAAGGGATAATCAGGAATTTCTCAAAAATATAATAGACCACGACCGGGACGCCTATGGATACGCCGAAACTCGTTTTAAGGTTGTGCCCCCCGACCAGGAACAAACAATAAAAGATGAAAAGAGCCGCCGAGAAATACACCGAGATGATGCCGATCAAGAGAATCATGATCATTCCGGGCAGGCCGACTCGCAACAGGTCGCCCAGACCCTCCCGGCTCATGAATACCCCTTCGCCACTGGCGGATGATTCATCCCGGCGCGCGGAAACCAGCGACTGAATCAATACCATCAACGACACGACGGCGATTCCCAAAGAGAGCCAGAAGGGGAGGAATCCCCCTCCTGGCCCTTCTTTCGGTAGAATGCCGACTGGTAGTTCCGTAGATTTCCAGGCGACGCCGAGACTGACGAGAATCAGCCCGATGGCGACAATCCTATCCGCCCGTTGCATCTAAATTCTTCTCCAAGCTAATTCTTCAGCAAACCCATACCCATGAGCAGCTTCTTGTGCTTTGTGTCCTCGGAGGCGAAGAATTTGCCCAGCGGGGCGCCAGTCAGACAAGCGCGATTCAGCGCCTTCTTCTCCGTATAGGTTTTCCATTCCCCGGAAGCGCACAACTTGGCGAATAAATCGCTATACCATTTCAGGGCATCCTTGGGGATGCCACCGGGCGCGGTGATGCTGCGCTGCATGAAATACACGAGTTGCGGCTGGCCCATTTCTTTGAAAGTGGGAACCTCCTTGAAAGCAGGGATCCGCTCAGGCGTCAGCGCGGCTATCGGCCTCATTTTGCCGGGATAGTGCGGCAGACCCTCGGAGGGGTTGTTCACCGTCGAGTCGACGTGTCCGCCGGCCAGGTTTTTCGCCACGGTGCCGCCGCCACGGAACGGCACATAAGTGATCATGCCTTTCAGGCCGTAGGCCTGCATGAGCATATTGGTGACGAGCTGGTCTTCCTGCATTTTGCCCGTGCCGCCCATGGTCCACTTGCCCTTTTTGGCTTTCACGGCCTTCACGAAATCATCCATGTTCTTGATTCCCGATTTCGTGTTGACCCAGAGCAGGAACGTATCCATGGCCAAGCGGTAGACCGGTGTGAGTTTCGTGTAGTTCACCGGCAGTTTCCGCAGGGCCGGGGTGGTGAAGAAGCTGTTGAGCGTCACGAGAATGACGTGGGGATTTCCTTTTTTCGAGAGCAGGTAGAGCATCGCCTCGGCGCCTGAACCGCCTTTTTTGTTGATTGGCACCAGTGGCTGCGGCGACCATTTGTTCTGGGTGACGATTTTCTGCATGAGGCGGGCGATGCGGTCCGCGCCACCTCCTTTACCCGCCATGATGACGAACTCGATCGGCCGCGTCGGCTTCCATGCAGCAAGAGCCTGTGTGGTCCCCAGCGCAACGACAATGAACAAAGTCAGCGCGAGGGTGAGGAACGGAATAGCGCATCTCGATGCTTTCAGCGATTTCATCATATTCCCTCCTTTTTGTGCTGCGGAATGTTGTGCCTGTTACAGCGAAAACGATTCCATCATCGGTTGATGACTGAAAAAACGATTTCACCACTCTTATCAACGGCGGAACGTCTCAAAAAACAATCTTTCACAGCAGGTATCGATTTTGTTATTTTATCATGAAGCAGCGCGCTTCTCAACGATTCGATTTTCGCCCATGGGCCGGAAAATGGAGGTAATTGCATTATCCGCGCCGTATGAAGCGGAAAATCAGTTGCGTTTACGTTTCTTCAATATCTTCTCTCGATTCGAAGTCCCTGACGGCGCGGCGAATGTAGGGAGGCACGCGGACGGGCTTCTGTGAGTCCTTATCGATGATGACGTAGGCCGTCTGCGCCCTGGCGACGAAGCGCTCCGTTTCGGCCTCGTAGATCTCATAATCCATCCTGATGCTCGAGTTCCCGATTTCATAGATGCGCGCGTAGACTTCGAGAACCTCGTCGAAATGAGCGGGCGCGAGAAACTGCACAGAGGCGTCGACGATGACGATGTCGTACCCCCGCTCGAGCATGTCGAAGTATGGGACGCCGATGGTGCGGAGGTAGTCCATCTGCGCGGTGTCGACGTAGAGGAGGTAGTTGGCGTTGAACACCACGCCCTGGAGGTCGGTTTCCCCAAAACGCACGCGCATTTCACTCTTGTAGTTGTACTGGTCTTTGGGCATAGGGCATTTCTAATGAAAATGTCTGAAATTCGCAATCCCGTGCCCGCCTCCCGAAGCGGCCTTCGGCTTGTTCCCTCACGGGCGTCGGTTATAATAGCGGCGTCCGGAATGGAGAGAGCGGGATTCAAAGAAACTGGAGCCTTTGATGATCAGCGTGGAAGACGCCCAACAAACGATACTCGAGATGATACACCCGATGGGGCGCGCGCGGGTGGGCCTGCTCGATTGCCCGGGCAGGGTGCTGGCCGAAGACGTCCAATCCTCACGGCCCGTTCCGCCATGGAACAACTCGGCCATGGACGGCTACGCCCTGCGCGCGGAAGACGTGACGGGCGCGAGCAGGGAGACGCCCAAAACGCTCAGGGTGGTCGAGGAGATTCAGGCCGGCGTCATGGCGAGCCGCACGCTGGGTCCTGGCGAGGCCATCAAGATCATGACGGGCGCGCCCATCCCGGACGGTGCGGACGCCGTCGTGCTGGTCGAGGAGACGGAGAGAATCTCCGAGGAGGAAGTCCAGATATTCCTCGCCGTGCGCGAAGGAGAGGCCATCCGCCTGGCCGGGGAGGACGTGAAGCCCGGTGAGACAGTTTTATCGCACGGCACCCGCCTGGGTCCTGCTTCCGCAGGGATGCTGGCGAACATCGGCCGGGCGAGGGTGTACGTCTATCAAAAACCAAAAGTGGCCATCCTGGCGACGGGAGAGGAACTTGTCGACCTGGGCGACGCCCCCGGCGTGGGACAGATATTCAACTCCAATTCCTACGCTCTCGCCGCACAGGTGCAAGAAGCCGGTGGAGATCCGATTCTCCTGGGCATTGCCCGCGACAACGCCGAAGACCTGACCCGCCACATCAACGACGGCCTGGCCGCGGATTTGCTTATCACGAGCGGCGGCGTGTCGGTGGGAGATTTCGATCTCGTAAAGTCCACGCTGGGCGGGCTGGGAAACGACATGCGATTCTGGCGCGTGCGCATGAAGCCGGGCAAACCGATGGCGTTCGGCGTCCTGAACGGTAAGCCCGTGTTCGGCCTGCCGGGGAATCCCGTCTCCACGATGGTCAGCTTCGAGCTCTTTGTGCGGCCATCGCTGCTGAAGATGCAGGGCCATGAAAACCTGTTCCGCGCCAGCGTGGCGGCGCGCCTCTTGCACCCGCTCACGAAATCGCCCGAGCGGCGCCACTACGTTCGCTCCATCGTCTACCGGGACGGGGAGGAATTTATCGTTCAGGCCATCGAGGCCCAAGGCTCCAACATCCTGCATTCCATGGTGCGGGCGAACGCCCTCGTCGTATTCCCCGAATATGAGACCGAACTCGCCGCCGGCAGCCGCGTGCAGGTCATTTTGCTGGGGGAGACGCCCTCAGAAAAACCCGAGCACATCGAGGCGGCTACCCCGGAACGGGTGCACTCCTGAACAAACAGCTTCCTGACTATCGCCTCCTCCCGGGGCATTGCGCATGAACACCGAAGGGAGGGGGAGACTGCCGTTTTCCGCCGCCATCCTGGCAGGCGGCAGAAGCCGCCGCATGGGACAAGACAAATCCATGCTGGAGATTGGCGGGGTCCCCGTCATCAGGCGCATCGCGGACACCCTCGGCGAGGTTTTTTCTGAACTCCTCATTATCGCGAACGAGAAAGAACAATATGAGCGGATGGGGCTCGACGTGGTGGGGGACATTCATCCCGGCAACGACTCGCTGGGCGGTCTTCATACCGCCGTGGCGAGCGCGGAAAGCTCGCACGTCTTCGTGGCGGGATGCGACATGCCGCTGCTGCGGCCCGCTCTCATACGCGGCCTTGCCTCGATGGTGGAGGATTTGGACGTGGTGATACCCGTCAAGGACGATTACCCCGAGCCGCTTTGCGCGATTTACGGAAAAAAATGCGAGCTTTCTATCGAGCAATCCATTTCGGCGGGGCGTCTCAAGATGATAGGGTTTCACGAGCAAGTGCGCGTGAGGCGGGTGGAGGAGGCGATCTGGAGGATGTGGGACCCCGAGGGGGCGTCATTTCTGAACGCGAATACACCGGAAGAATTCGAAAAAATAAAAACCATCTCGATGAGGGGAGAGCCGAAATGAGCATCGCCGAGCGAATGAATGAACTGGGTATCGAATTGCCCGATGCGCCTGCGCCCGTCGGGGCGTATGTGCCATTCGTCATATCCGGGTCCTTGATGTTCATCTCGGGCCAGATTCCCATCAAGGACGGGGCGATGATTTACGAGGGGAAAGTGCCGCTCGACGTCTCCATCGAGCAGGGCCAGGAATGCGCCGCACTCTGTTTTCTGAACGCCATCGCACAGGCGAAAGCGGCTCTGGGCGATCTGGAGCGCGTGGAGAGAATCGTGCGAATGACGGGTTACGTTGCCGTTGCGCCCGATTTCACGGCTCAACCGCTTGTCGTGAACGGGGCGTCAAATCTGGCCGCCGAGATTTTCGGGGACAAGGGTTTGCACGCCAGAGTGGCGGTGGGCGTGGCGGAGTTGCCATTAGGAGCGCCAGTAGAGCTCGAGGTGATTCTCGAGGTTAGGTGAGCAGTAAAGCGATGGATGGGACGAATATTTCGCCGACATTGGGAGAGTTGTTGAAAAGGCCCTTACGGTCGCGTCAAACCATTCTCCCCTTGCAGAGCCCCCTAACAACCACTCCCCCCTCAAGGGTCTGTTGAAAAACCCCTTTTTTGAAGCGGGTGTTCTGGCGGTTCACGCGGCGGCGGGGAGGGATCCCAATCAGCGCGCGAGGGCGCGATGAACGCGCAGACGGCGTCTCCGGGCGGCGTAGGCCCTCCAGAGGGCGAATATACGCGCCGCAAAAGCGGCGGCCAGCCGCTTGAGGTTCACCGCAGTCGCCGTCAGGTAGGACTGAATCTTCATGTTCGCAAGGCCCCGACGCACCGCCCGCCCCAGTCCGTGCCAACTCTTCGCTTCCCCGTGATAACCCTCCGAGCGCCCCATGTGCCGGCGCCACAGCCGGCGCTCCTCCTCCCCCCAACGCGCATGCCGCCGGCGCGCGCGCAACAGCGCCAGATACGCGTTGGGAATCAAAACCTCCTTGCTCGACCGCGCCTGCGGCAGACAATCCGCCCGGAGCGCGCAGCCCGCGCAATCACGCGTCCTCGAACCATAGTAGCGCCCCCGCTCCTCGCTCCGCCGGGGGCGAAGCTTCTTGCCGCGCGGACACTTCACCAAGTCGTGGCGCGCGTCGTAGCGGAACAGCCGCAACGGAACACGGCTCTGCGTGGGTTCTTTCTTCGCCGGTATCACCCCCGCCACGCCCAGAGGCTCCAACGCCGCGTAGACCTTCGAGTACGCATACCCCGAATCCGCCGTCACCACCGAGGGCGCGCGGCCCGACAACTCGCTTACCGCCTCTATATGGGACGCCATCATCTCACGCTCGTTCAACGTCCCCTCCGTCACCGTCACGTCGAGAACCACGCCCCGCTCATCGTCCACCGCCGCGTGGTGCTTGTAGCTCGGCTCGAACCTCGCCCGCGCGCTCTTGCGCGCGAGCCGCGCGTCGGGGTCTGTCCGGCTCACCGGTCCCCCGCCGCCGCGGCCTCCGCCCTTCTTCCCGCTCTTCTCCTCCACGGGGTTCTCCCGAATCACCTTCTCCGCATGATGCGCCGCCAGACTATCCCAGCTCACGTCCGCGCGTATCAACGAGGCGTCCACGTGAACCACCTCCCCCTTCGCCACATTCGCCTCCAGGCACGCCTGCACCGTCCGGCGGAATATCGCCCGGAACCGAGCCTCCCCCCAACGCTGACGAATCCGCGTCAGGCTCGAATGGTCCGGCAACTCCTCGTGCAGCCCGTATCCGATGAACCACCGGATCGCCAGATGCGCCTTCGCTTCACGAAGCAGGCGACGGTCGTGAACGTAGCCCAGCAGAAGACCCGCCAGCATCAGGCGAACCGCCACCTCCGGGTCGATACCCGGACGACCGTTGTCCGCGCAATAGCAATCCGCCACCTCCTCCCGAAGCCAACTCAAATCCAGCACCTCATGCACGCGGTACAGAACGTGATCCTCGGGGATCAGCCGATCCAGCGAACCGGCCACGAACAAATCCATCTGCTCGCGCCTCTTCCTGCCTATCATCGAGGGAACTCCCATCTCGGGCGAGATAGTGTCCTTACACCCAATCATAATACCGGGGGTTTTTCAACAGGCCCTTGAGGGGGGAGTGAAATTCACCGCGCTCCTTTGGTGAGGTTTTTCAACAGCCTCAGAGGGGGGGGAGTTGTTGAAAAGTTCTGATTTCGTGATTTGGCACATGGAGGTGACAGGGGAGAGGGCGGGCACGGGGGCTTTTCCTTACACCCCTTGCGGCTTTCGCCGGAATGACGGCGGTGGTCAATTTCGAACGAGGATGGGTTTTCAACAGCAAATAGGGGATGCAAATAACTTCTCACGCTTACAAAGACCCGGCTTCTCTGTATAATCTTGCAGGTTAACAAGCCGCTTACAAAACGAGAAAATGAGGGTTCAATGAATTATCGCTTCATTGCGTCGATACTGTTCATATTGCTCATGGGCATCGCCGCGCCTGCGAATGCTAACGTAGGCATCGACTACATGAGAAAAATCGAGGGGGCGTTCACGCAGATTGCGGAAAGCGTGAAGCCGACCGTCGTGAGCATACGGGCAGAGAGAAAAAAGGGGACAATCCAGCAGACTCCCCGGTCGCCTCATCCGAATATGCCGCTGTTCTCCTCGGGTTCGGGCGTCATCATCGACCCGGCCGGATATATTCTCACGAACAACCACGTGGTCAGCAATACGCGGAGACTGCGCGTGCGCCTTTGGGATGAATCCGCCCATTGGGCGAAAGTCGTTGGCACGGATCGCTATACCGATCTCGCGCTGATCAAGATCGACCCGCACCGCAAGCTGCCCGTGGCGGCGCTCGGAGATTCCGACAAGGTGAAGGTGGGCCAGTGGTCGATAGCCGTGGGCGATCCTTTCGGCATCACCAGGACATTCACGGTGGGCGTGGTGAGCGGCATCGGGCGCAGCGGCGTGGGCATCGCGCGCTATGAGCATTTCATCCAGACGGACGCCGCCATCAACCGGGGCAACAGTGGCGGTCCTCTGGTGAATATCGACGGACAGGTCATCGGCATCAACACGGCGATTCCGGCTCCCGGCAGCGGCATCGGTTTCGCCATTCCCGTCAACATGGCGAAAGACGTCATCAAGTACCTGAGAAGAAGCGGAAATTTCCCGCGCGGGTATCTGGGCGTGAGCATTCAGCCGGTGAGCCAGGACATGGCCTACCTGCTGGGGCTCTCCGGAGCGAAAGGCGCGCTCGTGGGCTCTCTGCTGAAAGACGGACCGGCGGAGGGAGCGGGCATCCGCATGGGCGACGTGATCGTCCGCCTCGGCGGTACGAGCGTCGTGGATACGGCCCACCTCCAGCGGCTCGTGGGCTGGACGCCGCCGGGAGATGCCGTAGCGGTGGAAGTCGTGCGAAACGCCGAAAGAAAAAAATTCATGGTCAAGCTGGTCCGTCTGCCCGAGCAGGAAACGGCTAACGCAAAGGCGCAGCCGAGCGAAATCGATGAACCTGAGACCAGGAAGAATTACGGCGTGGCGCTGGAAAACCTGACCGATGAACTGAAGGAGAAAGGCAAGCTGGAGACGGACGGCGGCGTATACATCAGCGACGTGGAAGAGGGCAGTAGAGCCTATTACGACGGCTTGCGCGAAGGGATGGTGATACGCGAACTGACCTATCGTCTGCCCGGAAACGGAAAAACGCCTATCCGCGTCTCGGTAGAAAAACTCGAAGACGTCGAAGCATTGCTGAAAAAAATTCCCGCGGGCGCGAACGTCCTGGGACAAGTCGTTCGCGGAACGGACCGCGGGGAGCGGACTTTCTTTGCCGTCCTCCACGGATTTCGACGCTAACCCCAATGGGTCCTGGCCGCCAGAGGAGAGCGCTTTCATGCCTCATATGAGAAGCATTCTTGTTGCCTTGCTGGTTCTCGCCATTCCGGTACTCTCGGGCGCGAATCCAGAAACCGAGATTCGCACGCTGTTGCCGAAAGACGGGATTCCCGCCATCGATGCGCCGGAATACGCGAGCGTGAAAGACGCCAAGAGGTTCATGCAGCCCGACGAGATGGTGATCGGCATCAACATCAAGGGGGAGAAGCGGGCCTATTCCGTCCCCCTGCTCAGTTCGCACGAGATCGTGAATGACGTGGTGGGTGGGAGCGCCGTCTCCGTAACTTGGTGACCGCTCTGCTATTCGGCCATCGTGTATGACCGTAACCTTGGGGATAAGAAACTCAGTTTTGGCGTTTCCGGGAAACTCTGGAAGAACGTGCTTATCATGTACGACCGCCAGACGGATTCGCTCTGGAGCCACCTGACGGGCGAGGCCGTTATCGGTCCGCTCAAGGGCAAGCGCCTTAAAACGTTCCCCGCCGCCATGATGCGCTACTCCGAATGGACGCAGCTCTACCCCGATACCCTGGTGCTGAAAAAGAAGCTGAAGGGAATGGGGGGCATGTTCCGCAGCTCCTCGAGGGACCCCTACGAGGGGTACTACTACAGTTCGCAGACGGGCGTGATTCCCGAGAAATACCGGGACAACCGCCTGCACCCGAAAACCCTGCTGGTCGCCCTTGCGCTCGATTCCCCGAAAGAGAAGGGAGAGCAAGTATCCAAGGTGTACCCATTTGCCGATTTGAACCGCGCGGGGGTCGTGAACGACCGCTTCGCCGGGCGGGACGTTCTGGTCACCTACTGCGAGGGGGCGGGTACGGGCGTCGTTTTCGACCGCGTTTTTAGGGGTAAGACACTGGAGTTCGAACTCATTACGAGCGAAGGCGCGAAAGGCGCCGCCGCCTGCCGGTTCATGAAGGACAAGAAAACGGGTTCGCGCTGGCAGCGCCTGACCGGCATGGCCGTCGATGGGCCGATGAAAGGCGCGAGACTGAACCAGCTTTCCACGACGCTCGCGTTCTGGTTCGGCTGGAAGGATTATTTTCCAAAGAGCGAGATATACCGCCACCCGAAATAACCGGATGGATTTTAGAACACCGAGCAAGAGTCAAGCTGCGCTTTTTACGTCAATAGAACAAGAACGCCGCCCGCCGACTACTGGTTAAGGAACCGGAAATTTGAGCCCCGTCATATTCGAAATCGGACCGTTCGCGCTGCGCTGGTACGGACTCATGTACGTCACCGCCGTGCTGGCCGGCGTATGGCTGGTGAGGAGGGAAGCAGCGCGCAAGGGTATGCCCATTACGCCCGATGAAGTGATGAACTTCGGCCTCCTCGTCATGTTCGCAGGCATCATGGGCGGCAGAATTTATTATGTGCTCTTCAATTGGGAATTTTATCAGGGCGCAATGTGGGAGGTCTTCGCCATATGGCGCGGGGGCCTCGCCATACACGGGGGGCTCATCGGCGGTGCGCTGGCGGGCTATCTTTACCTGAGAAACCACGCCGTTTCCACCTGGGAGTTCGCCGACGCGGTGGCGCCCGCCATCATGCTCGGCCAGGTGTTCGGGCGTTTCGGCAACTTCATGAACGGCGATGCGCACGGCGTGCCGACTACGTTGCCCTGGGGCGTGGAGTTTCCCATGACATCCATCGCGGGCCGGGAATTCCCGGGACAGGCGACGCACCCCGTGATGATTTATGAGCTTCTCCTGAACCTCCTCTGGTTCTTCATTTTGAGACGTCTGCGCCTCATAAACCACAAGCCGGGCTTCATCTTCTGCCTCTACTTCGTTCTCTACTCATTCGGACGCGCCGCCGTGAGCGGCTTCCGCGCGGACAGCCTCTGGTTCGGCCCGATGCGCGCCGCATATTTAGCAAGCGCTGTGCTCATCGTCGTGTTCGGGGCGGTTATCGTGCGGTTGCGGATGTGGGAGCGGGAGGGGAGCGAGTAAGGTAATACGGTATCTCCGTGGTTCTCCTTTCAGGGTAATATTCAATGACCCAGATGGCTCATGACATTCATTCTATGGCGTTAAGGCAACTTGAAACCGCCCTTTGCCTCTATCGTGATGAAAAGGATTACTATTCAGTCATCACATTGGCGGGTGCTGCTGAGGAGTTGTTCGGGTCTTTTCTATTGAAAATACTCAAAGACGCACTACGTAAATACTTTGAGCAAGAAAAATCCATTATTACTGCATTGACTGATGACTTGCGGGAAAGCATCAACAAGCTACGAGAAAAAATCAAGGAAAACGACAAGCTTTACGGAGAGATTTTAGAAAAACTTCGAAACGACGAGGAACCCAATAATCTTCCAGGTAAGCTTCTACGTGGTCGTAATGAAGAAAAAAAGCTACTGAAAGATTTGGAGGGTATCGTCGACGAGAAACTTGAGGGATTGAGGGAGAGTTCTCGTGAGAGTAACGATTCCCTCAAAATGTTTTTACAATCTCTTAAAAAGATATTTGATTCCTATAAGCCTACAATGGATTCACTCGTAGATGCTGCTGTCAAGATCGGCGAAATATTAGGTGGCGAAGCACTCAGCCGGAGGGGTTTAGTTGGAACTGCAAATGAAATACGGAACATACTAAAGCATGGGTTGCTCGACGAGAGAGGAGTTGTCGAGTTTGATGCGTCGGGAGTGGCGGAGCATATGCTGGATCGCGCCATCAGCAATTACTTTAAGTTAACTGGCAATCTCACGTCTGCGATGGAGAAATTTAAAAATAAGCATGTTCAAGATAACCCACGCATTCGTCCGAGCACTAAGGATGAGCAGGAATCTTGTTCATGAAAATTCCGAAACGAGATGTCGATTACATTATTTGGCAGAATCGTGCGTTTTGGTTTTATGTTCCTGCTCGTACTTGTTTTCATAAAGGATTCCATCCCCCTGCTGCTTTTCTTTCACAACAATGTATAGAGCAACTTATGAAAGCGACACTGAAGTGGTTGGAGCCTTCATTTGAGCCGAAGACAGTTGGCCACAATCTAAGAAAAATGTCACAGATGATACGAGAGAAGGTGCCTTCTCGAAATGACTTCACGGTTCCGGAATACATCTGTAATTACCAATCTCTACCCAGATACCCCGATCCATTTAGCCGGGGTTGCCCGGTTCCTTCCACCCTCATCTCTGATGTCGATTGCCTTTTCGCCGACCTTGTCGAGATGTTCTCTTTCCAATTCAACAGCGAACTGATTCGTACACTTAAACAAAAGCGGACACACGAAAACTGGTATTTCGATCTTAAACTACACAATGGGCAGATGGATCGTTTGCGAAAGCACGTGCTTCTCCCTCGTGATCAACCCCAAACGTAATGGGTTTTCCTCGTACGCGACAATCCCTTCTTCATCCCTTAAGATTCTATAAGTTCACTCCCCTCCTTGAGGGGTCGGGTTTCCCGAAGGAAGACTGATGAGGAATGGGTTGTTGAAAAAGATCCCCTTTTAGCGAGTAGAGGGGAGACCCCTCCCGACTGGAAAAGCAACCCCCCCTACCCCCCCTTGACAGGGGGGTAAAGGCGATGCCCCTCGACGAGGGGGTAGAAGAAAAGCCCCCCTGACAAGGGGGGTTGGGGGGTTCCTCATTTTGGCGATCATCTGCTCTGGATTCCGTCGAACTCTCATTCATCAATCGGATTCGACCTCCCGCTTTGGTCGGAATCGACTCCGGAATGACGACGATACCAACCTCGATTGTAGGGACAGGTCGCGCTACCAAACCGTAATGATGATCGCGATGGGGCGTGATTTTATCTAACACTCTCGGGTAAACTCTCGCCATTATTTTTCAACCAATCAACCGATTCAAAGTGGAGAGCAAAGACATGGGAATTCGCATCGTGGATTTATCGCAGGAGATTTATGACGGCATGCCCGTTTATCCGGGCCACCAGCGGACGGGGGTTTTCCCCAACAAAACGCACGCCGAAACGGCCAAGGCGTATGCGAATTCGCCATCGGGCCATACATCGACGACGAACTGCCTCGTGATGAGCGACCACGGCCCCACGCACGTGGACGCCTTCTACCACATCGACAAGGACGGGGAGACCATTGACCAGCTGGGCCTCGAGTGGTTCTATAACGAGGCGATCTGCCTTGACCTCTCCAAATTCTGCAACACCGAGGACTGGATGGAGCCGGCGGACCTGGAAGAGGCGTGCGCGAAGGCGGGACTGGAAGTGCCAGAGAAGGGCAGCGTGCTCATCTGGACGGGCCACTACGAGGCGAACTACGGCGGGGATTTTCATACCTGGCTGCACGTCTACCCCGGGTTGAGCGAGGCCGCGACGATATGGCTGGCGGACAGGGGCTGCATCAACGTCGGTATCGATTCGCCCAGCGTGGATTCCTCAGAGGCCTTCCGCGACAAGGGCTACTGGGCGCACAAGGCCTGCCGGGAGCGCAAGGTGCTGAACGTGGAGAATCTGGCGAACTTGAAGGAGGTGGTGAACACGAAGTTCTTCTTCTCGTGCCTGCCGCTCAACATACGGGGCGGAACGGGTTCTCCCGTGCGCGCCGTGGCGATTTATCACGAGTAACGGGCATTATCGACGGAAGAGGGTGCAGGGGCGGGCGTAAAAGTCCGCCGACATCTTCTCTCGCGTGAAACCGGGGTTTCAGGAAACCGAGACGACACGCTGGCAGGTTTCTGCAAGTGCGCCTGTATCGGTGTGGACACCGCAAAAGCGGCAGCGGATTCGGGCCGACACGAATGGTGGCCCCAGGAAATTTCTCTTTCGGGATCCGCTAGCCCTCCTCGTGCTGTACGCGCCTCATGTATCAGAGCGCGCATTTCCCCGCATTTTCAGTAAATTCGTTTCTTCGCATCTGAACTATCCTGCGTACGCCCCTCCATGAAGGCGGGGCGGCGAAGGAGAGGGAAAACATGCGCCGGGCCGTTGGATGCGAACGGAGAAATGAAAGCATGAAATCCGCCGGATTCGGGATTTGCGGCGCGGATTTCGTAATGCTGAACAATACGATAAATATCGATAAATTCCTGAAAAGGTTTCCGGCTCAAACTAGCGGAATATATGACATGTATTTAATGGAATATCTAGATATATTAAAGTAATACATTAAATATTTATTGAAATTTATCGAATTAAAAAACTTTTTGACGACCACGCATTTTCCCGCATTTGCACGAATTGAATCGCCTACCCCGAAGCATCCTTTCTCCGCCTCGGCGGCTGCTCTCAAGACGAACCTCGACCACGATTCCCGATTGCGCGTGCAGGTGCGAGCGGATACTATCCGGTACGCATACATCATGGCTAAGGCTGGACGAAGCGCAGCAGGGCCATCACCGGTTCCGGCGCGGCTTCATGAATAGAGGGCTAAACATGGATTTCACACTCACTCCCGAACAGGAACAGCTGCAAAAGACGGCGCACGACTTCGCCGCTCAGGAAATACGCCCCGTCGCGGCGGCTCTCGATAAAGAACCCGACCCGATGAAGCGCTTCCCCTGGGACGTGCTCGAGAAGGGGAGCAGGCTGGGCTTGCGGACACTGGCGCTTCCCAAGGAGTTGGGGGGTGGGGGTTGCGATATCCTGACGCTGTGCCTGGTGGGCGAGGAACTCGCCTGGGGCGATCTGGGTACGGCCATCACGTTCGATCAGACCTGGAAGATATCCCATTTGTTCGAAAAGCTGACGAATGCGGGCCAGAAGGAGCGATATCTGAAATCTTTCCTGGAAGACCACCATTTCCATCTCGCCGTCGGTATGACGGAGGAATCGGGAGGAACCGACAACATCATCCCCTACGACAGCCCGGACGCCGGCGTGCGGACGACCGCCGTGCGCGACGGGGACCACTGGATAGCCAACGGGAAGAAGCGTTACATCAGCAACGGTGGAATCGCCAAGCTGTGCATCGTCGCCATGAGAACCGATACGACGAAAGGCGTGTCCGAGGGGATGACATATTTCATCATTACGCCCGATATGGACGGTTTCCGCTACGGGAAGATTCACGACAAGATGGGGCAGCGTCTGTCTCTGAACGCGGAGTTGATTTTCGAGAATTGCAGGGTGCCGGATGAAAACCGCATCTCGGAAGTGAATCGCGCTACGGAGGCGCGCCGCATGTTCGTCCCGGGTTCGAACATCGAAGCAGCCGCCACCGTTCTCGGCGCAGCCAGGGCGGCCTATGAAGACGCCTTGGCGCACGCTCGAAGCCGGATTCAGGGGGGCAAGCCGATCATCGAGCATCAGGCGATCGGCTTTATGCTGGCGGATTGTTTCGCGGAGTACGAAGCGAGCAGGCGATTGCTTCACTACGCCGCCTGGACGGCGGGCCAGGAGGGCCTTTATGACCCCAAGATGGGTTTCATGACCAAGTGTTTCGTGTCCGAATCCTCATACAGAATCGCCACGCACGCGTTGGAAGTGTGGGGCGGCACCGGATATATGACGGATGCGCCGATGGAAAAATATCTAAGAGACGTTACCAGCTTCTTGCATTCCGATGGAACGAACCAGGCCATGCGCATTCGTTCCATGAAATTCTTGTAGACGGAGATGAAATGTCACAACTAAAAATACGCTCTCTCGAGGCAGTTCCTCTCAAAGTTCCTCTCAAAAAAACTTTTCAAAGCTCGCTCGGCGTTTACACGCATCTCGATGTCATCGCAGTGCAGATGCATACCGAAGACGGCCCGAGCGGCACGGGTTTCACGATGGGCCTGGGAGGTGAGGGCGGCGTCGCCATGCTGCCATACATCGAAAATGAATTGGCTCCAATGGCTATCGGGCAAGACGCCCTCGCCCCCGAAGCGCTTTGGAATCGCATGTGGGCGCCGAACAAAGCGAGAATGCGCGGCGGATTGGGCTTATATTCGCTTTCTGCCGTGGACATCGCCTGCTGGGATATAGTGGCGAAAACAGCCGGCCTGCCCTTGAATCGCCTCTTGGGCGGATTTCGCCAAAGGATACCGGTTTACGGCAGCGGGGGCTGGCACACGCTCCCGGATTCGGAACTGCTCGAAGAAGCCCAGGAAGCCGCCTCACTCGGCATGAGCGGCTATAAACTCAAAATCGGCACGGCGCGCGACGCAGAACGACTAGATTACCTCAGAAAGAGTATGGGAGAGGATTTCATTCTCTTTTGCGACGCGAACCAGAACTACAACGTGCGCGAAGCTGTTGAAGTTTCATCCATGCTGGCGGAATACAGCGTTGCCTGGTTCGAGGAGCCCGTGCTGGCTGATTGCGTCGATGATCTCGCAGAGGTGGCGGAGAAAAGCATGGTGCCCACAGCGGCGGGAGAAAACGCCTACATGCGCTGGGGATTCCGAGAGATTTGCGAGCGCCGGGCGGTGGGGTTTCTGCAGCCCGATGTTTGCCGTTGCGGCGGGGTGACGGAGTTCATCAAAATTGCGCATTTAGCCGATGCCTTCAACATTTCCCTGAGCAGTCATCTGGCCCATGAACTGTCGGTCAGCCTCGTAGGCGCAACGCCCAGGGGCTATATGGTCGAATACATGGAATTCTTCTCGCCGGGTGATTTCACGCAGGATTTCACGGTGCGCGATGGACACATCGACGTCCCCGACGTGCCCGGGCACGGCGTGGAATTCACACCGGATGCGCTTGAGCGTTACAAAATATCCTGAATTTCCAAGAACCATTTTCCCTAGGAGATGCGAATGAAACTGTTGTCATATCGTTACAGAGGTCTTGAGAGGGTTGGCGTGTATGTGGGTGATAGAATCGCTCATTTGTCGCGTCTGGCTGGCATATTAGGTCAACAGGAACTGGCCTTTGGCAGCATGATTGAGGTTATAAAAGCATGGGAGAAGCATGGCTCTGCGCTTCAAGAATTGATTGCACTGGCCGAAGCGAATGCGGAGGATTTGGTTCCCATCCTCATGGCGCCCGAGGATGTACATCACATATCCCCGGTTCCCCACCCGCCCAAACATGTTCTTTGCATGGGCCTCAACTATCAGGACCATGTGAACGAGGGATTGCAAGCTAAGGATGTGCAAACGACGAGGGTTGAACTCGATCAACCCATCTTTTTCACTAAAGCCCAGAGCACCCTAATCGGACACAATGAAGGCATTCCTGCTCATCGGGTGACGGAAAAGCTCGATTATGAAGCTGAAATCGCCGTCATCATCGGTAAGAAAGGGAAAAATATCCCCATGGATGAAGTTTATGAGCACGTCTTCGGCTATTGCTGTGCAAATGACATCTCCGCGAGAGATATTCAAAGGCGCCATAAGCAGATATTCAAAGGCAAGACTCTCGACGGCACATGTCCGCTTGGACCATACATCGTCCCTAAAGAAGACTATGGCGACCCGATGAATCAAACCGTAAAAAGCTGGGTAAACGGCGAGGCACGCCAGGATTCGAACACGAACATGATGATTCACGATATTCCGTCCATGATCTCGGTGCTTTCAGAAGGTTTTACGCTGGAACCGGGCGATATCTTTTTGACAGGCACGCCTTCAGGTGTAGGCTACGCTCGTGCAACGCCTTCGTTTCTTACGCCGGGTGATGTGGTGGAAGTGGAAGTCGGTGGACTCGGCCGACTGCGCAACGAAATTATAGAAGCGGACTAGCTGATTTTGGGCGTTATCCCTGGGGAGAATGAGTGATGAGCGAACAGTTTTATCCACCAGCAATTCGGCGAGGCGATACACAATACGGAGAAGGTTACACGGAAAAACTATTTGACCGGCTGAATAAACTCGACCCTGACTTCTCCATGCTGTTCCAGCGTTTCGTTCACGGGGGGTTGTATGATCGCGATGTTCTTCCCCACAAGACGAGAGAATTTTGCGCACTCGCAGCCTTATGCGTAACTGGCCGTTTCAACCAGATGCGTTCTCATTTCACGGCTGCGAGAAGCTACGGTGCAACGGACAAAGAAATCATGGAAGTGATTTTCCAAATGTCGCCATACAGTGGCGTTCCCGCCGTCTTGGAAAGCCTCCAGGTGTTTGAGGATTGGTTGGAATCGGGAGGCGCCATGACAGGGTATGGGAAATAAGCAATGTCCTCCCCTCTGCCAAGAGAACGCGGCCTGAAAGGCAAGGTGGCCCTCATCACCGGCGCTGGAGGTGGGATAGGACGCGGCATCGCCCGATGCCTGGCGGAAGAGGGTGTCCATTTGGCATTGGCCGACATCTCGAAAAACGGTGCTGAGGCAGCAGCGGAAGAAGTTGGGAAATTCGACGTTAACATCATTCCATATGTTCTTGATGTGACAGATAAGAATCAATGCGTAGACATCGTAGATGCGACTGATAAAGAAATGGGCAGCTTGGATATAGTCGTAAACAATGCAGGCGTCATTGGCGGGACGGATTTCAAGTTGGGCATGCCTCTATCCGACATTAGTGAAGATGATTGGGATGACACTTACAACGTAAACGTGAAGGGAGTTTTTCTGTTGTGCCAAGCATCACTTGAAAAAATGAAGGGGAAGGGATGGGGACGAATCATCAATATTTCCTCACGCGCTGGGCGTGATGGTCGCGAAACCATTCCTCATTACAGCGCAAGCAAAGCGGCGGTAATTATTTTCACCCAAGCGCTTGCTCGCGAAGTTGCTCGATCAAGTATTACGGTAAACGCAGTTTGTCCCGGCCTGATATGGAGCTCTATGTGGGAACAATTGGCTACTCAGTTCAGAAAAAAATTCGCTCATTTCAAGGAAAAATCTGCCAGGGAAGTTTTCGACTATTTTGTGGAACAAACACCCATGGGAATCGAGCAATCGACTGAAGATATTGGGCGTGCAGTTGCCTTTTTAGCCAGCGATGATGCGAAAACCATTACAGGCCAAGCTATTCTGGTCGACTCTGGAGCTGTAATGCACTGAATTTGGGTCTCTGTATATATAGCTGCATATCAATCTAAATATTAATTTGACTTGTCTCTACTGCCTTGATAATTTGCTTTATCTATTACAAGTGAGTGACTGGGGAAACACTTACTTTCAATTGCAAACTAACCATTTTGGCAAGTTCTTGGGGGGTGTACCCCATGGGTAAGAAGTACACCATTATGGTGATTCCAAGTAATTCCAGCAAAACCCGTCGCCTCAGCATCACCAGGAGTATGGTGATTTTGTTTTTCTTTGCTGTTTCCTCTTTCGTTGGAATGACCATATTTCTTGCAAAAGAGAGAATTGTCTTGGTGGAGAATTTGGCCAAGCTTTTCCCACTGGAACGACAATACCAAACGCAAAAAGAACTTCTTGAAAAATTCAATAGCAAACTTCAAACGCTCGACAATAACTTGATACAACTCCGCCAACTTGAAGACCAACTACGGGTCATGGCTTCATTGAAGCCCGGTAAACAGAAAGATGACATCGGCGTAGGTGGTATTTCAAAACACGCACTGCCAGATGATTTGGAAAGCATGGCCCCATCAGAGCAAAGGTTCATTCGGAGATTAAATCGTCAATTCCAAGACATCGAAAAGCGCGCTGCCGAACAAGAAAGCGCATACAAAGACCTATTGAGAGCATTCCGTGACAGAAGTGTATTACTCGCACATACACCCTCCGTATGGCCTGTTAAGGGCTGGCTCTCCTCCAGTTTCGGTTATAGGCGTTCTCCATTTACTAATCGACGAGAATTTCATGCAGGAATTGATATTGTGGCAAGAGAAGGAACTCCCATATACGCACCCGCCGACGGTGTCGTAATAAGCACAAAAAGAGCGGGAGGTTTTGGAAAACTAGTAAAAATACAACACATGCAAGGTATTGTGACCACATTTGCTCATAATAGTGCAAATTTAGTGAAAGTCGGTCAACGAGTAAAAAGAGGCGATATGATTGCTAAAGTCGGTTCCACAGGAAGGTCTACCGGATCACATCTACACTATGAAGTTCGAATCAACGGAGTCGCAGTTAACCCGAGACTCTATATTGTCGAGTAAATAAAATACATCACCCCGCTTGAGGTCTCAGCTTTTTCTCCCTATACCACCATGGTAGGCTATCTTTTAGTTAAAGGTGAATTGTACGCCTGAACCCCAATGGAGTTGTGAATGATGGGCTCGGTTCTTGGAGCAAGCATTTCAATGTTCAAATCTGTATTCGGGACGGCGAATGATCGCCTTCTCAAAACGATGCATCCGTTAGTCACAGAAATCAATTCTCATGAATCCCGCATTCAAGGGATGACAGACGACCAGATGCGTAAAGAAACAGAATCCTACAAAGACCGGCTTGCCTCCGGTGAAACATTGGAAGACATATTGCCGGAAGCGTTCGCTTTGGTGCGTGAAGCGGGCTGGCGTTACCTCAAAATGCGACATTTTGACGTTCAACTCATCGGAGGCATGATTCTCCACAGTGGAAAAATTGCCGAGATGAAAACCGGGGAAGGTAAAACCCTTGTCGCCACTCTTGCCGCCTATTTGAATGCCTTGGAGGGCAAGGGTGTGCACATTGTAACTGTGAACGATTATCTCGCGAGTCGTGACTCAGAATGGATGGGTCGTCTCTTTAGGGCACTAGGACTTACCGTTGGCTGCATACAGCATGGCATGGATGATGATGCACGTCGTCTGGCATATGCCTGCGATATTACATATGGCACCAACAATGAATTCGGGTTCGACTATTTAAGAGACAACATGAAATTCGAATCCGGTAGCCGTGTCATACGCGAATTAAATTACGCAATCGTAGATGAAGTTGACAGCATATTGATTGATGAAGCCAGAACTCCTCTTATTATTAGTGGGCCGGCTGATGAAGCCACGCGAATGTATGGCGTTGTAAACCGTGTGATACGTCCTCTCCTCAAAGAACGGCATGGTGTTGTCGAAAAAGCGAATGAGGAAGAAGATGACGGATATGTCGAAGGTGGCAAAGACGCCATTAGTAAGAAAAAATACGAATATCTAATTGTTGATGAAAAAAGCCGAACGGTGAACCTAAAAGAAGCGGGTGGGCATGAAGCCGAAAAACTTCTCCGCCGCTCCGGCATCATGTCGAATGACCAAAGTCTGTATGACATGAACAGTATCACCGTGCTGCATCATGTAGAACAGGCACTGAAAGCTCATGTCCTTTTTACTAAAGATATCGATTATGTTGTGAAGGACAACGAGGTTGTCATTGTCGACGAGTTCACCGGGCGCATGATGCCGGGCCGGCGTTTTAGTGATGGACTTCATCAAGCCCTGGAGGCCAAAGAAAACGTAAAGATTCAGGAAGAAAATGTAACTTTGGCGACCATCACGTTCCAGAATTATTTCAGGCTTTACAACAAATTGGCCGGCATGACAGGTACAGCGGATACCGAAGCAGCGGAATTTAATTCTACTTACAAAATAGATGTTGCAATTGTGCCGACGAATCGCGAATTGATTCGTACCGAATATCCAGATGTGGTCTTTCGCTCAGAACGAGAAAAGATTGATGCCGTTGTGGATGAGATATTCGAATGCCATAAGAGCGGACAACCGGTACTGGTAGGAACAATCAACATAGAAAAAAGTGAAAGACTTTCCTCGATTCTGAAAAGAAGACGGATTCCACATCATGTGCTCAATGCAAAAAACCACAGTAAAGAAGCGGAAATCATCGCACAGGCAGGGCGTAAGGGAGCTGTTACCATCTCCACCAATATGGCGGGCCGTGGAACGGACATCCTTCTTGGCGGCAATCCGGAATTTCTCGCTTTTACTAAGACGAACACGAACGAAGGTCCTGAGTTTGAGGAGGCTTTGAAGGAGTTCCAAGCGTCGTGCCAAGTCGAGCATGACGAAGTTGTTAAGCTGGGGGGCCTTCATGTGCTGGGTACCGAGCGGCATGAAAGCCGTCGCATCGACAACCAACTCCGTGGCCGATCGGGCAGGCAGGGCGATCCTGGAAGTTCGCGATTTCATCTTTCCCTCGAGGACGATTTATTACGCATTTTTGGCTCTGACAGAATCAAGGGCTTGATGGAAAAGTTGGGCATGGAAGAGGGGGTGCCCATTGAGGCAAAAATGGTGACGCGTGCCATAGAGAACGCCCAAAAACGCGTCGAGGCGCATCATTTCGAGATGAGAAAACACCTTCTCGAATACGATGATGTGATGAATAAGCAACGCGAAGTTATCTATTCAATGCGTCGAGAGATTTTAGAAGGTGCAGATGTGATCGATCGAATCAGAGAATTTGCATCTGGTATTCTTGATTCCATTGCTGATTTGCATTTGCCGGAATCGGAACATTTTGAAGACTGGGATTTGGAGGCTTTCGCAGGCGCGGTTGAGAGTCAATATGGTATCCATGCGACGGTGGAGGGGCAAAAAGTCATTTTCACGACCTCCGAGCCCTTAGTGGTGGATATTGAAGAGGAATTAAGAGATGAACTCATTCAAAGAGTTCACGATCTCGCGCAGAACGTTTTTGAGGAGAAATACCGCGGTTTTGATCTTGAGACGGTCCTGGAACTCTCCAAACTCATTTATATCCAAATATTGGATACACAATGGAAAGACCACCTAACCAACATAGAACAACTGAAAGAAGGAATTGGGCTTAGGGGCTATGCGCAGGTAAACCCCTTGAACGAATACAAGAAAGAAGCTTACGACATGTTCGGGACAATGACGGAGAGAATTGAAGCGGAAACGGTTCTCTATATGTATCGACTCGATATTTCGGATGAAGATGTTGCCCTGGAAGAATCGCGCCATGAACAAGAAATGGTATTTTCCCATGCGGATGCATCGGGATTTGGAGATGCTCCCACTGGAGAGGCGATACAGACATCTACTCCTGTCAGGCGGTCTGCTCCCAAAGTTGGCCGCAATGATCCTTGTCCTTGCGGCAGTGGCAAAAAATATAAGTTTTGCTGCGGAAGAGCTTAACGCTTCCATACCTTAGAAATGGCATGCAACAAATATGGTTTCTATGCAGGTGATGACTCCGTTTACTTGCGCCCAACCCCAAAACGAAACGCTTCCTCCAATTGAGAAGGTGCGAACATGCAATTTGGTATCATGCTTAGAGGTCAATTCACTCTGGAAGATGAGATGCAGTCTCGGTTTCGAGAATTGATGGAGCAAGCCAGAAAAGCGCAAGAACTTGGATTCGTATCAATCACTAAAGGGAATCATTATAGCGCATATCCTCTCCAGGATTTTCAGCAATTACCTTTTCTCGCTCGCATCAACGCGGAAGCTCCGAAATTGCGTCTCAATGCCGGCATTGTGCTCCTGTCCTTACACAAGCCGATGGATATCGCTGAGCAGTTGGCAACCATTGACGTGATGTCAAACGGGAAGCTCATATTCGGCGCTGGACTCGGCTACCGAGAAGTGGAATTCAGAGGATTCGGTACAACGCAAAAGGAGAGGGTGAAGCGTCTCGAGGAAAACCTGGAGGCAATAAAGCGACTTTGGTCAGAAGAAAAAGTGTCGATGGAAGGTTCTCACTTCGAACTCATCGAAGCGTCTTGTCCTATGAAACCTGTTCAGAAGCCACATCCTCCAATTTGGATTGGAGCGAATAGCGATGCTGGCATTCGGCGTGCCGCTAGATTAGGCGATTGTTATTACGTCAATCCGCACAATCGCCTCGACACCACAAAGCGTCAAATTGAGCTTTATCGCAGGACACTGGGTGAAATCGGCAAACCTTTTCCAGATGAATTCCCTATGCGGCGCGAAGTATTTGTCGCAAAAGACCGATCGGAAGCAATTCGCCTGAGTAAACCCTATCTCGAGATAAAATATCGGGAATACCACCGTTGGGGCCAAGATAAGGCCATGCCCAAAGGAGATGACGATTTAGGGCAGCAATTCGATGATTTATTGGAAGACAGGTTCATCCTCGGCTCGCCGGACGAAGTTGCAGAAAGCATACTGGAACTAGCGGACCTCGGTATCAATCACCTTATAATGAGTATTCAATGGCCAGGGATGCCTCAGTCCCTCGTATTGGAAACAATGGAGATGTTGGCTGAGGAAGTGTTTCCAAAAGTTCAGGAAGGATTGAAATAACGTGCCATCAACACCCAATGAAACATTGTGCCGATTTTCCCATGACTTGGCATTTGCTGACATTCCTCCCAAGGTGGTTCATCAAGCAAAACTATTAGTCCTTGATTTTTTAGGGATTGCCCTGGCAGCTTGTTCGACGGAAATTGATAAACCTTTGCGGGCAATGGCGAATGCCATAACCGGAAAAATCCCAGCTTCAGAAAGTACCTCTTATGAGTTTGGGCCTTGCAGTGCAATAGGAGAGAAAAACCTAATGCCTGCGTCTAACGCTGCTTTTTTGAATGGTGCGTTGGGCCATTCCCTCGATTTTGACGATACACACGCGAAGTCGATCATCCACACCGCAGCCCCGGTCGTGCCTGCGGCCTTTGCAGGAGCGGAGGCATTCCGGAAATCAGGACAAGATATGATTCGTGCCTGCGTGGCCGGGTTTGAATCAGAAATCAGAATCGGATTGGCCGCTCCTGGCAAATTCCATGCCCGAGGCTTCCACATGACCGCCATAGCCGGTACTTTTGGCGCTGCTATAGCCTATGCGCTTCAGAGTGGATTAAGCGCTGAAAGAATGAACTGGGCCCTCGGCATATGCGGAAGTATGGCTGCTGGGCTCTTTGAATACCTCGAAAATGGGAGCCCCGTTAAAGCGCTGCATCCCGGTTGGGCGTCGCATGGCGGTATTTGTTCCACGATTCTCGCGAGTCATGATTTCGCAGGACCACAAACCGTTTTTGAGGGGAGGTTCGGCTTACTCAAGAGCCATCTGGGTGATGATAATTATGAGGTAGAAGCACTAACGCAAGGTTTGAGTGAAACTTGGGAGACTTTGGCGATTGGCTTCAAACCCTATCCTTGCGGCCATGTGATTCATGCGTTTCTGGATGCCGGATTGCGCCTCAAAGAACGTGAGAAAATACATCACGCCAAAATCAAAAATATCATTTGTCATGCAGCCAAAGGGGCTATTGATCTGGTGCTTGACCCGATCGAGGTAAAGCGAAAACCTCGAGGTGAATACGACGCAAAATTCTCTTTGCCTTATTGTTTGGCGAGTATTTTCGTTAGGGGCAAATGTGGTGTAGATGATTTCGAAAAAAATGCGATAGCAGATCCTGCAGTACTGGCGCTGGCGAACAAAGTCTCCTTCATCCAGGATGACTCGCAGGATTTTCCGAGGTTCTTTCCTGGCGTCGTAGAAGTTCAGCTTGATGATGGGAGCACCTTCATTGAGGAGGAAAAGCATCAAAGAGGGTGTGCTGAAAATCCATTCATGGATGAAGATGTTTATGAGAAATTTAAAGACAATGCCCTACGCAGTCTCTCACCTCTAGAGGTAGAAGAATTGATGGCGCTGGTAATGGCAGTCGAAGAATTGGAGAACGTGAATGCAATTGGCAAATTGCTACGAAAGGCAACTAATCATCGAGTGGATCCTCAATCACTGTTACAAAATCCGGCATAATACGAAATCTTATCTCTTCACCGACGTCTACCCTTAAATTAGGGTGTACGCGCATTTTCAGTCGGTGCCCCTTGCCGATTTCATTGATTATTTCAACTTCCAACAGAATAGATTGTCCCACATAGCGTATGGTGCAAACCTTCGCCCCAAATGGACCGTTCGGGTTGATTTCAAAACTCTCGGGCCTGATGGAGATAAAAGCATCCGTGCCGAATTCAAGGTCGCGCATGGAGAGGCATGGTACTGCTCCAATGCTCGTCATCACCTCATCATAACCGGCCGATAAAACGATGCCTTGCAATATATTTGTCTGCCCTACAAAACGAGCGGCAAACTCCGTGGCAGGGAATTGGTAAATTTCTCGAGGCGAGCCGCTTTGTTCAACTTTTCCGTCTCGCATGATCAAAATATGGTCGGCCATATACATCGCTTCTTGTGGGTCGTGCGTGACCATCAGCGTGGTTACGCCCATTTGCTTAATTAATCTCAGCGTATCTTCCCGCACCTGGGCTCGCAGACTGATATCAAGCCCGGTAAATGGTTCATCTAAAAGTAGAAGTCTAGGAAGAGGCGCCAATGCCCGAAGCAGGGCTACGCGTTGTTGCTGGCCGCCTGACAGAGTGTGTGGGTAAGCATCGGTTAATTCTACGATATCCATTTGAATCATAGCTCTTTGTATTTCAGCCATAATATCAGGTGAAGGGTTATTGAAGCCGAAGGTGATGTTTTGCAATACATTCAAGTGGGGGAAAAGGGCATAATCCTGAAACATGAACCCCACATTTCTCTGTTCCGGTGGCGTCTCTATACCACTTGTGGGATCGGATATCACATTTTCGTCGAGGCGAACCCTTCCAGATTGCAGGGAAGTCAGCCCAGCCACCAAACGCAGCAATGTTGTCTTGCCGCATCCAGAAGGACCCAGCAGGCATGCAACCTCACCATCCTCGATAGTCAAGGATAAATTTCCGATGACTCCTTTGCTGCCATATGAATGTGAAATTTTTTCAATATCGAGTTTGGCCATTTAGAGCATGATCCTCATTTTCCTGCTCCGGGGCGCGCGTCTCGAATGGTTCGGCTCAAATAAACGACTGGCAATAACCCAGCCGCTACGATGCTCAAAGAACCAAGCGCACTTTCTTCTAATAGCTCATCTGACGCCAGTTGGTGGACATGCGTTGCCAGTGTTTCAAAATTAAACGGACGCAATATGATCGTCATTGGAAGTTCTTTCATCGTATCTACAAAAACCAAAATCGCTGCCGCCAGGATACCGCCACGTATCATGGGTAAGTGAATACGTTTAAGTGTTCTGGCTGGACCCAGGCCAAGCGTACGAGCGGCGCCATCCATGTTGGGCGTAATTCTCACAAGACTGGCTTCCATGGTGCCGTAGGAAAGCGCCAGAAAACGAGTCAGATATCCATAGGTGACAGCCGCGATTGTGCCGCTAAAAAGCAGACCCGCAGAGATATTAAAATTATTCTTGAGAAATCCTTGGATGAATACATCCATCTTGCCCATGGGAAACAGGACACCGACGGCGAGAACCGCACCGGGTACGGCATATCCGATACTGGCGAACCGGGCAGTCGATTTCAGTAACTTGTTATCCTTCAGGCGCACTGCATACGCAAGATAAATACCTGCCAGCACGGATAGAGTTGCGCTTAGTGTCGATAAAATCAGGCTATTTGAAAGAATGGAATAAAAGTCACGAGAAATGCTTTCCTCATAATAACTCCAGGCGTAATAACCCAAAATACATGATGGCAGTATGAAGCCGAGGCCGATTGGCAACAGACACGAGATCACCGCCCCAAACTTCTTTACGCCGCGCAATTGGTAACATGGAAGGGCTTGATATTTAGTGGACATATTAAAATATCTTTGATTGCTGCGCGATTTTCTCTCTGCCCATAAAAGAAGCAAGACGAAACAAAGGGCGACAACGGCAAGTTGGGCAGCGCCTGGTAGATTGTTCATGTTGAGCCACACGTCAAAAATTCCAGCCGTAAGCGTCTCAACTGCAAAGAAATCAACCGTCCCAAAGTCATTCAATGCTTCCATCAGAACGAGACTGACACCGATGATGAGGGATGGGCGTGCCGAGGGCAGGGCGATGGAAAAAAAACTCTGCCATGCGGTTTTGCCCAAAGTTCTACTCACCTCCAATATGCAAACTGATTGCTGTACAAAAGCGACGCGCGCGAGCAGGTAAACATAAGGGTAAAGCGTGACCGTCATCACGAAAATTGCGCCGCCGAGAGAACGTATCTCCGGAAACCAGTAGTCTCGACTTGATTCCCACCCAAATATAGCTCGCAATAGCGTCTGCGCCGGGCCCGCAAACTCGAATACGTCGGTATATACATAGGCCACGACATATGCCGGCATCGCCAGAGGCAGGAGGAGCGCCCATTCAAAAATTCGTCTCCCCGGGAATCGGCATAGGGTCACCAGCCATGCGGTGCCAGTGCCGATGAGTAATGTGCCAATGCCAACTCCCATCATCAGTCCGATAGTGGTCATTACATAGCGAGATAATACAGTCGTAAGCAAGTGATGCCAGATGTCACCACTAGGCTGGAGAGCGAGAAAACCTACTGACAGGAGAGGAGCCGCTATGAATAATGCGAGCAGAAGGGTTCCACTCGTCCAGATATCTACTTGAAACCATTTAGCCAAACGCAAAGGGAAGGCTACTATGTTTAATCCAGCACCTGCACTCATGCCGTCCCTGCCACAAGACTTACTTCAAGTAATCGCCTCTCGGAATCTCTTGATATAAACAAAGACCCCAAAAGCCCCTGTATCCTGATGAGGATATTAAGACTTTTGGGGTCTTGTTACTAGCAGCTAATTGCTGGGTCTGAAGTTATTGTAATCTACCTTGTCCACCAATTTGGAGGCGACAGCCCGCTTATTCGCCACTTTGGCCAAATTGATTGTATCGGCCTTGAATTTTCCCCATGAATCGACGAGTGGATGTGTCTTCACGCCCTTTTTCAGTGGGTATTCATAATTCTGGTCGGCGTACAATTTTTGCGCATATTCACCGCTCAAGAACTCGATGAGGCGGACTGCATTTCCCCGGTTTTTCGCATGCTTGGTAACGGCGGCGCCGCTGATGTTGACGTGCGTTCCCCTATCCTTTTGATTGGGAAATACGATGTATACGGCTTTCGCCCATTCTCTTTGAACTTTCTTTTTCTTGTTTGTCGCCATTTTCGCCATGTAATACGTATTGGCTATAGCTAGATCGCATTCTCCCGCGTAAATGGCTTTGGCTTGCGCACGGTCGTTGCCACTGGGCTTACGTGCGAGGTTGGACTTGAGACCCATCAACCATTTCTTGGCTTTCGCTTCGCCCGAATGTGTCACTATGGAAGCGAACAGAGATACGTTGTAGACGTGTTTGCCCGAACGCGTACAAATTCGGCCTTTCCATTTCGGATCAACCAAATCTTCATAGCGGGAAACTGCACCCGGTTTTACCCGCTTTTTGCTGGCATATATGACGCGCCCGCGCAGCGTAAGACCAAACCAATGGCCTTTGGGATGTCGATAGGAGGAGGGGATATTCTGCTCCAATACTTTCGACTGTACGGGCTGCAACAACCCTGCCTCATCCATGTCGTGGAGACGACCAATGTCCACAGTCAACACGGCATCTGCCGCCCCTGGTGTCGCCTTGATTTTCTCGAGCATACCTTTTTTCGCAAAAACGATATTGGTCTTGATGCCCGTTTTTTCAGTGAACGCTTTCAGAATCGGCTTGATGAGAAAAGGTTGCCGGTAGGAGTATAAGTTTACAACCTCTTCAGCGCTGGCAATTGTCCTACCAAAGGCCAGAATAGCCAAGATGACGAACATGGAAATTCCAACGTACAGCCTCGCACACTTTTCTCGGTTTAGTACTGCAAACATAAGTTCCTTCTCCTGTTCAGGATGGCGACTATTTGGCCGTATCATGTGAAGTTGGCTCCAGAGTGAGTAGGGGTACAACAAACTCGAAAATTTCAGAGTTGTCGTTTGGATTGCTTTATTTTTTTGGACATATCGTCGAAATCGATAACGCTGATATCGCAATGGTAAGAACATGTCGGGCATGTTTCGACGCTCTCACATGAGCGTCGGAACTGATGAAATTTCTCCAGAATTTCCTGATTGCCGTGCTCTTCGAAAAAGCGCAGTAGGTCGAGAAGCCTGTCTATGGAGTTCCCACTAACGTAGTGCTCCATCACGCAGGCGTCGACAAAGGCTTGCTCTTCTTCCACGCCCAGAACGTCTGTGAGGAAGTGCATCAGGATAGAGAATTTACCTGATACGCCCTTGGCCCGCTTAGCGCCTTCTTCCGTCAAAAGTATGCTTTCGTATACACGGTGAGACACAAGGCCATTGGAGCGCAGAGTCTTCACCGCAGCTGAGACTGCCGGCTTCGCCACACCCAGCATGGAGGCGATATCCGTCACGCGCGCGTAACCTTTACTCTCCTGAAGGTCGAATATGGCGCGAAGATAATGTTCCAGACTGGGCGAAAGGGAACCGCGAGAATGTTGTGGCTGTGGAGTCATAGCGTAAATCCCTTTTGATGATGAAAGTCCAATTGTTGCGTTAAGGTAATAATGTTTGTTACGCTTAACATTGTTATCTACACATTTTATTTTGTCAAGAAAGAAAATGAAAAATCTGAGCTTTACCTGAGTGGGGTGATAAGGGGAAAACCCGGAATGTAGAATTTACTTATGAGGAAATGCCATAAATAGTTATTTCAACTGGCTTTGCAATTATTTGATTTTAATAAAGAGAGAATCATTCCTGCAAAAAAGGTTGAATAGCGCCCCTGACGCCCGCCCATTCTCCCAAAATACCTAAAATAACTTTTGAAGATTGGCTTGCTTGTTCGAAAGAATTCTCCTCCCAGGCCTTCTGGGCGGTGGGCAGGAAATGCTCCCTCGCGTTGACCAGTCCGCCCACAAGAACGATGCTTGCCGGATTCAGCAAATTCATGATGTTGGCTACTCCAATACCAAGCGCATAACCACCATTTTCCCATATTGCCCTTGCTTCGATGTTTCCGGAGCCAGCGAGTTCTGATAAGGAAATCGGAGATATTTTTTCGAGCGTCCCGATGGCTGAGTCCGGGTGTTGCTCCGCATAGGCTTTGGCATCTTTTTCAAGGGACCAACTCGAAAAATATGCTTCCAGGCACCCTCGAGAACCACAATTGCATTGCTTGCCGTTTTTTTCGATTACCATATGACCAATTTCTCCCGCCATCCCGGATGCGCCCGACCAAATCTCTCCATTTTGAATGAAACAGCCACCGACACCGGTGCCTAATGTGAGAATGAACATGCTCTCGTATCCTTCGCCCGCGCCGGCGAAAAATTCCCCCAGCGCAGCGGCATTCGCATCGTTCATCATCTGTAGCGGAACAGGGGAGAAGGTATCTTCCAACATCCCGAGAAGGGGAACACTACTAAGAGTGGGCAGGTTAGGGGAGTCGACTATTTTGCCGGCATCCGTATCTAGAACGCCTGCAACGGCAATCCCGATGCCTTTGAGATGCTTATTCGAAGAGAGGGATTTTGCGGCATATTTGAACAAATCGAGGTAATCTTCCGCCCGAAGACACCGTTTCGTATCCATGGAGCAGCGCTCTTGTAATTCTCCATCCAGACCGAATGACGATGCCTTGAGAAATGAACCCCCGAGATCGAAGCCAACATAGATTTCGCTGCCGGGCAATTGTCAAAACCTCAGTTCAGCCGAATTGTTACTTTGTTTATCTGCCGTGCAGGATGCGCCTGTAATGAGAATGAAAGTCGTCGAGTCAGTTCTTTTTCATTCGTAGACCCAGGCCGTGGAGCCGACTACTTTAGCGAAGCGGTCATATTGTTCAGCAGATGAAACCCTGGAAACATCGCCTTTGAATTCGACTTTCGCAAAATAGCTCTCTGCATTAGAAAGCGTATCGTCTGTATCTATCATCAACGCGATTCCACCAACATCGGGCGCCTCAGAACCAAAAACTCTAAAATAATCATTCATTACATTGCGTTTTTCGGTTATCCATCTGCCGAGATTATCCATACCGCTTCTGACTACGATATAATGGACCATTGGGTTTCTACGACTTCTCAGTATCGACCCTTCAGGCGCACTCGTATCCCAGACGTAACCAATTAGTCGGCTATTGAGAAAACTGGGGAACCGGGGAAATACGACATAAATACCGGCCGCCTGGTCATCAGATTCAACATTCCTTGCATCAGCACCCTTGGGGAGTTTCGTTACTTTCCATTTCCATGAAAGAACCGGAAACTTCTTGAGATCCAGTTTCACTTCCCGGTAAATAGAAACAGACGCTTTTTCGCTTCTCATGCGAAGCACTTTCGCATGTCTGTTGTTATCCCGGATCAGACGAACATCAGCTTTCCCGTGCCATACCTTGAGTGCCCACCCTTTTGGCAATTGGTCGGAATTGTTCTGAGCCGGATTCAAGGCGAAGTCCGTTACCACTATTTTTTTCTGCTGGGCATACACGGAGCCAGGCAGTTGGGCGGCCATAAATATCGCCAGAACGGCGAAAATAGCCGGATGGATGTACTTCATAAGTATGTCCTATGGATTTCTCAACGATTGGGCGAACCGCGCGATCACGGATAACCGCTGAGAGCTAGGCGTTAACAGCAATTCACCAATAAAATTACCAAATCCATTACGTTTGTTCCACTTGGTCCGGTATATATACAAGCTCTCCGGCGGCGGAGATAAACATGACTATTATTATCGCGCAAATGTGTATAAGGGTCAAGGCCTTGATTTTGCGCCGTTTTAGCTGTTTTGCCGTCGATGATCGCACCTGCGGCTTCTGTTGGGCCGTCTCTTCCATCGGTTCCGGCAGCTAGAAGGCAGATATTTCCATGGCCGGCAATCTCAATGGCGAAAGACAGACCGAGCTCCTGGCACCTCCCACCCACGCCATTTCCCATCACTCTTACAGTTGTTTCGCCGCCATACAGAAGGCATTGAGGTGAGATTATTTTGCGTGAATTGTCTGAAATCCGTTTGGCGTCTTCCGCTATCGATTTGCCCACGTCTTTGGCTTCGCCGCTAAGAGTATTCGTTTGTATCTTAACGCCGTAGCCCATTGATTTTGCCTTTGCGTATGCAGCCTGGAGGGCGATTTTGTTGTTTGCCACTACATGGTGGCTCACATGACTGAATATCTTGTCTCCGGGGAGAGGGGTCTCTGGAATCTCACCCTTACAACCAGCTTCAATCCTTTCTTTGATAGCTTTCGGCATTTCTTGGAACACGCCATAGCGTTGCAAGTATGCTTTTGCCTGAAAGAACGTGGTCGAATCACCGGTAGCAGGACCTGAACCTATCACGTCCAGGGGGTCACCAATCACATCAGAGACAAGAAGAACGATCATACGGGCAGGGAATACTTTTCGGGCCAGATTCCCGCCTTTCAGCTCGGACAAGTGCTTTCGCACGCAATTGAGAACTTCTATCGGGGCGCCTGCTCGCAGTAGCGAATTCGTGGCGGATTGTTTGTCTTCGAGAGATACTCCAGGCGCTGGTGCAGGCATCAGGGCTGAGCCTCCGCCAGAGAGGAGGAATATCACAATATCTTCTTTCCGGGCGTCGGCAGCTAATTTTTCAATTTTCCGGGAGGCTTCCAAGCCTGAGATATCGGGTACTGGGTGCGAAGCTTCGAGAATTTCAATATATCTACACTTTTCGCCATAACCATATTGGGTGACGACGGCGCCACCATCAATTCGATTTCCGAGACGCCGCTCAACCGCACGCGCCATTTGAGAGCTCGCTTTCCCGGCCCCCAAAACGAGGATTCTTTC
Source organism: bacterium (assembly GCA_965213625.1). Classification (GTDB taxonomy): domain Bacteria; phylum UBA8248; class UBA8248; order UBA8248; family UBA8248; genus Bin107. Next base: position 2,916,529 of record CBDBZU010000004.1, on the reverse strand, counting down.
CGTTCCACTGAGTGATATTCTTTGTTCGCCAATCAGGAGATATTCCTGATCACTTGCCTTCTCGATTTTCATATGACGATAAACAGCTTCACCTGCATGCACGGCATTTAGTCCGGCCCGGAAGATGGCGCGTGCTTCTCTTCTGAGGGATCTTCTGCGTTTTGATTGCATATCGCGAGTCTTTTCATCGATCGGTGAACAGAATATGGGTGATGCTTCGCCCTTTTCTTTGATTCGATGTAATCTTGACTTTACATGAATCCAGTTATTCTTTCCTGGCAGAAAAGTAAAGGAGAAGGAGTGGCAAGTGTAGGAATAATCGCGAACCCGCAATCAGGTAAAGACATTCGGAGGCTGGTAGCGCTGGCAAGTTCTTTCAGTAACAACGAAAAGGTTTTGATGCTTCGCCGAGTGATGGCGGGGATTACTGCAATTGGCCTGGATAATATCCTGATGTTCAACGATCTTGGTTCCCTGGGCGCTGTCGCAGTGGATGGGTTTCGTCATGAGAACAAGAACTCGAAAGTGCAACTCTTTGAAGTGGATGCCAGTGGAGAAACGGCTGACTCCACCAAAGCGGCTTGCAAACTCGCTGAACTGGGCGTTCGATGTATCATTATTCTCGGAGGCGATGGTACTTGTCGCGCTGTCGCCAAAGGGTGTAACAAAATTCCTCTGATCCCGTTATCGACTGGGACGAACAATGCCTTTCCGTTTTCGTGGGAAGGGACTGTGGCCGGTATGGCTGCGGCTTTGTATGTCCTTCACCCAAGAGTATACAGAAGCGAGAAAAAGGTGACGAAACAGCTTCATGTGAGCCTTGATGGTATTTCCGAAAGCGCCCTGGTTGATATCGCTATCATCAAGGAATCATTCTACGGCGCGCGTGCAGTCTGGGACATCGAGCGTGTGGACTCAGTGGCGCTGACGAGAAGCGAACCCGGGCGTTTGGGGTTGTCTTCATTAGGCGCGAGTTTGCGTCCGATCGATTCGAATGAACCCGTGGGGTTGTGGTTGAAGTTAGGGGCGAACAGGAAAAGCAACCGCCTCATCCTCTCTCCCATCGGACCCGGGCAAGTTGCTTCTGCGCATGTGAAGGGACACGAGATAATCAATATTGGAGAGAGCGTTCACTATAGAGCGCCTGCCGATCGCGCGTTGGCTTTTGATGGAGAAAGGGAGTATCTATTGAGCAAGGGCGAAGATATAGAAATAACGCTGCAACTCGATGGGCCTACAATACTGAACGTTCCTGCGATATTGAAAAAAGCGGCCATCCGAGGCGATCTTCAAACGAAAAATTGACGTCTTTGAAATACCCTTCACCCCTGGAGAGGAAGAAAAGTTTTTTTCTATAGTTGACAAAAGAAGGCCAAGTGACTATTTTTATTTTGGCACTCAGCGCTATCGAGTGCCAAGGTATTGATAAATAAAGAATTTAACGGGTTATCCTGTTCATCTCAGAAGTTTCGGGATGTTTTTTTTACACAAATGAATAGGTCAACTTGATATCTGAGAAGTGAAGAACGGCTTGGACACCATAGTGGCGAATGATTTTGCACAGTATTTTTTAGGGAGTTCTTCGTGATTCGGGTTGAGAACCTTACAAAATATTACGGTAATCTCCGTGGTGTGACGGATATATCCTTTCGAGTCGAAGAAGGTGAAGTGCTTGGGTTTCTCGGGCCCAACGGCGCCGGAAAATCTACGACCATGCGTATTTTGACGGGGTATATGCCTCCAAACTCAGGTTCCGCCTGGGTGGCTGACATCAATGTCTCGGAATCACCGCTGGAAGCCCAGAAAAATCTCGGATATCTCCCGGAAACCAACCCGTTATACGCAGAGATGACAGTAAGGGCCTATTTGAATTTTGTTGCATCCATGAAAGGTATGAGCGGTGCGGATAAAGATGCAGGCATTCGAAGGGTGGTCGGTAGTTGCGGTCTTGAAGATGTCGCCCACCGCATCATCGGCAATCTTTCTAAAGGATATCGTCAGCGTGTCGGTTTGGCGCAGGCAATGGTGAACGACCCGCCTGTCTTGATTCTCGATGAGCCTACTTCTGGCCTCGACCCGGCCCAAATTGTTGATATCCGGAATTTGATTTCTGAACTTAAGGGCAACCGAACACTTATATTAAGCACGCATATTCTCCCTGAGGTAAATATGGTCTGCGATCGGGTTGTCATCATCCATCAGGGCCGGATAGCTGCAGAGGGGGCTCTCGATACGCTGGCGGCAAACATGCAAGCCGACTCGACGATACGCATTTCAGCAGTCGGAGTCGCCGACGCGCTGTCCGATAAAATGAAATTGGTATCTGGGGTTGAGCGCGTAGAAACGCTCGGCACTTCAACAGGTGAGGAAGCGCATTTCGAGGTGCACGCAAAAGGTGGTGGCGATATTCGCTCTGACCTGGTAGCTGCTGTCTTGGCGACGGATGGAAAACTGACCGAAATTCGCCAGATGAGGCTGACTCTGGAGGATCTTTTTGTTCGTATCGTCAGCGGGGAGCACGAACACGATGAGGAATCTGTAGATGAGGAAACTGTAAATGCATAACACCTTTTATATATGTCGACGCGAACTCACTTCGTTTTTCTTCTCGCCTATCGCTTATGTGATCCTCGCCGCATGGACGGTGTTGATGGGGTTCTTCTATTCCGGCGCTTTTCTCTCTTATGCCACCATTTCCATGCAATTAGCCAGAAACCCCCAGGCGGCTGCTCAATATAACATCACGCCGACTTCCGCCGTTCTGGAACCGGTTTTTTCCAGCGTCACTGTAATTCTCTTGTTCGTCGCTCCGTTGCTTACGATGCGCTTGTTCAGTGAGGAGAAAAAACAGGGCACCATAGAGTTGATGCTCACCTTCCCGCTGCGTAACGGGCAATTATTCGCCGGCAAATACCTCTCCGTTATATCCATCTATTTGATAATGCTGGCAATTACTACCGCTTATCCGATTATTCTGAGTGCTTTCGTCAACGTGGATTGGACAATCGTGTTATCGGCTTACCTGGGAATGGTTTTGACGGGCATGGCGTTCCTTTCTGTTGGTCTATTGGCCAGTTCATGGACTTCGAATCAAATCGTCGCAGCCATGCTTGCCTTTATGATACTACTCGCCACTTTCCTGGTGGAAGCTCTCGCGATAGCTGCCAGCGAACCTTTATCTTCGATTCTCAGGCATCTTTCATTAGGCATGCACTTACGAAATTTCATTCGGGGCATCATCGATACCCGCGACGTTATTTATCTCGTCAACATCAACCTCTTATGTGGTTTCCTCGTGCTCAGATCACTTGAATACTATAGGTGGAGAGGGTAGGAACTTGGAAAATAGAAATCTTTACTTGTTCATTGCCTCAGCCGCCTTATTGCTGATTGGCATATCCGGCTGGGCCGGGCATGACCAGTTTTCTGAACCTCCCCGGTGGGCGTTCGCCATTATCGCCCTGGGAATTGTTTGTTTCGTCTATACGGTGTGGATTTCCCGGCGCGAACTCCAAGGCGGCATCCGGCTCCGCTCTACCAGAACGGGCATACAGGTAGCACTCATGGTCGTTGTGGTGACCGCTATTTTGGTTGTCGTTGAACTCGTGAGCGTCAAATACTTTAAGCGTTGGGACGTCACTCCTGGAAACTTCTACAGCCTATCCGCGAAAACCATCAATCTGTTGAATAAACTCGATAGAGAAAAAAAACAGATCGAAATCATTGCCTTTACACGCAAACTTGAAGAACCTGCGGTAACGGAAATTTTAGAGCAATATAAACGGGCATCGAAACAAATCTCTTTCCGGTTTTTGAACCTCGACGCCTCCCCGCGCACCGCCAAGAAATATGACGCAGACGCTTATGGCACATTGGTCGTGATTCACCATTTCGGCAAAGAGCAAATCGAGAAGCAGAACAAATCGAACTCCGCCGACCAGGAGAAGAAACCGACCTTCAGATCGGAAAAGATATTTAACCTTTCGGAAAACGCGATCGCCAATGCGATTCTGAAAACCATCCAATCCGAGCAGAAACGCGTTTATTACCTCACGGGCCATGGAGAACGACTTTTCACGGGTCAGGGACGAGAGACGATGAGGGCGCTGGCCATCGGCATGAGGGATGACAACTACCAGGTGGATGAACTTCTGCTGCTCAGAAAAAAGGGCGTGCCTGAAAATACCAGTATGCTGATTATCGCGGCCCCCCAAAAAGAACTGGAAGAAGCTGAAGTCAAGTATATCGACGATTACATCAAATCAGGCGGAAAGCTTCTTGTTTTCCTGGAACCCGGAATGAAGCCGGGGCGTCTGACAACACTGTTGGAGAGGTACGGGTTTGAAATTCCCCAATCTTTCGTCGTCGACCCCGAATCGGTTCGCTACGAGCTGGCAGGCGGAAATATAATCACGCCGTTCGCTCTTAACTATGGGTTGCACGAAATCACCAAGCAATTAAAGGGTTTTGCTACGGTGTTTCCAACGGTGAGAAAGATATCCGCCAAGGGTATGCCCAAGGCGGGGCTGCATTCCGAGGAGTTGGTCAAGACGGGCGCCGGAAGTTTTACCGTCGAGGAGATAACGCTCCAGAACGGTCAACTTCATTTCGACCCGAAGACCAAGAAAGATGGTCCCGTACCGATCGGTGCCGCTGTCACCGTCACGCTGGATCTTTACAAACTTGCGCAAGGGCAGGGGGCTGCAGACGATGCGAAAACACCAGCCTCCCAGAAGAAAACGAACGAGAAAAACGAGGCTAAAATTGTCGTTTTCGGGGATGCTGATTTTGCGAGCGATGCTTTCATCGGCGCCCAAGGCAATGGGAATCTCGTATTCAACACCATAAACTGGCTCGGCGGCGAGAAAGACCTGATTACCATTCGTCCTAAAAGCCGTACGGGCGAACCTCTCGTGTTGGCCGGTGGGGAAGGGCGGTTCGTTCACTTGTTCACCGTCTGGGTCATGCCGTTGTTCATCATCCTCATCGGAGCCGCCGTCTACGTCAGGAGAAGGCAACTGCGGTGAACCCCAAGAAAAATCTCATATTACTACTCGTATTGGTCATCCTTGGTAGCGCGTATTACGTCTACGGCGTGAAATGGGCGTCCGAGGAGCGCGCTGCCGAGGAGCGAAAGGTCAAACTCCTGAAAGGAATTGACGAAAAGGCGCTGATCAGAATTGACGTAACGAGAGAAGAAGAACCATACCAAATCATCCGGACGGAGAAAGGGTGGCGTTTCGTTAAACCAGTCGATGCCGCCGTCGATGCGGATGAGGTCGGGAAACTCCTCGAAGCGGCGACGAAACTCCGCGAGCGCAATCGTATCGGAGATGTGAAAGACAAAGCAGAGTTCGGGATGGACAAGCCCAAGATGAAAATCACCTTTGGGCTGAAAGACAAGGAAGATGTTTCCTTGGATATTGGCGACAGAACCCCCACGCGTGAATTTCGATATGCCGCTCTGGCGAAAACCCCTGAAATCTTTACTCTCCAGCTTGCCGACATCGCCAAATTCGATAAAACGGTATTCAGTATAAGGGACAGATCGATTGTCCCGGTGATGCCTGAAAGCGCAAAAAAGGTGATCGTCGAGCCTCAGGATGGCGGTGAATACACCGTTGTCCGCAAGAGCAAAGATGAATGGGCGCTCGTGAAACCCATCCAGGACAGGGCCGATGCCATCGATTCCGAAGGCATCGTTTCCACCCTGAAATGGGACAAGGTGCAAAGATTCGTCGATGAGAAGCCTGAGAATCTCGCCCCTTATGGTCTGGATAAACCCAGACTCACGGTACGCATTTTCACCGAGGACAACCAAAAACCTGCAGACGGGGTTATCCTGGGCGACAGAAAAGTGGAAGCGCCCGGGCCAAAGAGCGGCAAGAAAAAACCAGCAGCTTATTATTACGCCAGGAGGCTCTCCGGCGGCCCCGTGATGCTCATTAATGAGAAAACGGTCAATGAATTGCCTAAATCCGTATTTTCGCTAAGGCATAAAACCGTCATTGATTATGATGTCGACCACATCACACGCCTTCTGGTTGAATCGAAATCTCAAAAAATAGACATCGTCCGAAAGGCGAAAAAGAAGTGGGATCTCCACGTCGCCACGGCGGATGGGAAGGAAGAAAAACTCATCGGCCGCCACAAGCACGTGGATGACCTCTTGTGGGATATCAAGTGGAGCAATTCGATTGAATATGTGGACGACCCCGGGAGTGACTTGTCGAAATACGGCCTTGCGTCAGAGGACGGCAAGGGCGCGCCGCTTCGTTTCACCCTCTGGCTGAAGAAGAAAGAAGATGCGCCTCTGGAGGATAAGTCTTTGATTATTGGGCGATTCCTCAATGATAAGAAGAGGGCGTACGGCCGAATCGATGGGGAAAAACGCCTGTTCGCCGTCAAGAAGGAAGATTATGACAAGCTCACGAAAACGCCCTATTTCCTGAGCGAGCGGCGTTTGCTTCTTTACGCAAAAGATGTTGATATTACAGAGGTTACGGCCCGATTCCCGGATAATTCCTCCATGAAGCTCGAGCGTTTCGGCGATTCCTGGCGGTTCCTCTCCCCAGAGGGCAGGGAGGCCGAGCCCGGGAACGTGAACGATCTCGTAGGCGCCCTCAGGGATTTCGAGCGGGAAGGGGAGGCGAAACCTGGCGAAGCGCCTGATTTCAAAGACTTTATCGTCGAGCTCTCGGGCAGGGACATCCGCCACGGAACGTGGGGTCCGTTTCGCTTCGCGGACAAGGAAGGATCGGCGTTCATGTACGTGCGCGAGGGCGGGAAGGTCTACCGCATCACCAAGAAATGGAATAAGGATAAGCTTCCTAAGTCACTGAAAGACTGGGAAAAAGAGAAAAAAACGGAAGAAGGAACTTCCTAGCTTTCAAGCCTCTCCTTCGAACTGCGTAGTGTTTCCTCTAACAGGCTTTCGACCGGGTGTTTTGAACCCCGCAATTCCCCGCATTTGCCGCTGCGCGCACGCCTCCCGGGCCGTGGTATCCTCGTGATGTTTTTCTCAGGAGGGAGATTTGCACCTCCTGGATTCCCCGCATTTCCCTGCAATTCCCTTTGAAAATTTACGGAAATTTATCGAAAAAACCCGTGAATTTATCTAATTTTATCGAATTTTTCAGAAATTCCACGGGCCTGAGCGCGTCGAATCGCTCCGTCCTCCCACATGCGGGCGTCACGGGGCTGATGACCGTGAGTGCGCCTTCAATTCCAAGTGAAGAAGATCGGCTCCTGGCGGAAAAGATCAATCACGACTGATGAAGAAGTGGTCTGCGTGGCGGAATAGGAATCGTTTGCCGATCGTGAGTGGCTGCAGTTTTCATCACGCTCTGTATTGCCGGTCCGTATTCCCCCTACCCACGTCAATGAGAACACACCCTTTTCCGTGCGGAATTTTTCGTCCGTTCCGCCGAAAAGCCATAACGCCAATCGTGAACTACTGCGTCCGCATTGCGCCGCTCCCTCCCCGGTTCAAGGTTTCTTTGCGTACGAAAGTTTCCGCCTTGTGCGAATGCGGCGTTAGTGGCTATCATTTCCGCATCACGAGGGAAGCGACCCGACAGAACAGACGGGAAGGGAACGATCTCATCCGGCGGCTCACTCGCAGCCGCAAGGAAGCTCATCCATACCAACTGTCCCCTTGACGGAAGTTTTCCGCAAGACAATCGAAAGCGCGAACACGTTTGCGCCCGGGGCTTCGCCTCCGCGCAGCATAGCCGTTCTTTGAGAACGCGCGCGGAAAGAAGTGTGCTTGCCGGGACGCTTACTGCTCGTGGCGATGGCTACCTCGGAACGGGCGGCTGCCGGTCAGGCGAAAACGTCAGGGGGGAGAACATGAGGTCGCATCCGGACGCACGGAAAATCATTATCGTAGGGGCAGGCGCCGCAGGCTTGGCCGCCGCGTGGACACTCGCATCGCACCGCCGACATGGCGACTACCGGGTCCAGATACTGGAAGCCTCGGAGAGGATTGGCGGTCGCATGTTTTGCGAGGAGGTCGACGGCTTTCAGGTGTACGGCGGCGCCAGCGTCATCCACGAGTCATTCGCAACCGTTAGGAAAGTGGCGCGTGCGCTGGACGTGGAGCTCCACCCGAGTCCCGGCAAGAAAGGTGCGCAGAGTTTCGCTGACGGACGATTCTGGAGCCTGTACGTGGGGGGGTCGCTGAAGCAGAAGCTGGATAGCCTCCGCACCATGTTTTTCTCGCCGCAGAATTCGCTGAGGGGAATGTGGGAGTTTGCGCGCCTTTTCGCGATGCTGAGGAAACACAGCGACGAACTCGACTTCGAGGACCACACTCGAATCTTCGACCTGGACACGGGGGAGAGTTTCGCCGAATTTGCCCGTACCAATAACCTGAACCGATATCTGAAGCACGGCGGGGAACTGGACATCAACTGCTTCACGGGGGGCAGACCCGAGCAGGTGGGGGCTGCTTATGGAATGGCGCTGCTATGGCTCTGGACCTTCAATCAGGCTGAGCGCAGCTATCTGCCTAAGCAGGGAATCGCTACACTCGCCAAGGCTCTAACCGATACCGTTGCAGACTCCATCCGTGTCGCCACGCCGGTAGAACGAATTCTCACCGAGGCCGGGGCGGCAAGGGGTGTCGTCACGGTAAGTGGAGAAGAAATCCGCGCGGACGCGGTCATTTGCGCAACCACGTCCTCGACCGCCGCGCGCATCATCCCGGACCCGGCGGTGCGGGAGGTGCTGGAGCGTGTCACCTACAGTTCATGCTGCAATGTAGCGTTCGGCCTGAATGTGAACATCCTGCCGGAGGATTGCCATGCGGCCCTTTTTCCCCAGGGTTCTCCGACGTTTCTGACCATGGTCACCAACCTGGCGGGCCTCACCCCTGAAGCGGCGCCACCCGGGAAGACCCTTGTTCACGCGCTGGTGATAGACGAACACGCAAGAAAGTTGTTCTCCTGCAGTGACGATGAGGTCCTGCGCCGTGTCATGGGCGAAATGCGCCGGTTCTTTCGAGCAATGCCCGAACAACCCGTTTTCGGGAAGGTGTACCGATGGCCGGAAGCCATATGTTTGATGCCCGGCGGAATGCTCAGGGAGATGCATGAGATGCGTACCCGTCTCCCGGACCGTATAGGGGGGGTGTTCATTGCCGGCGACTACACGCGGCTGCCTTCCCTGAATGGCGCAATGATAAGCGGCGTGGAAGCCGCCGAGGACAGCCTGGCGTATCTGGAAAACCCGCGCTTGCACCGTTGAAGGTGGGCAGATTGCCGCGCCTATGGTTCACCGGAATGACTCGAACGTGGGCGATTTCGCCCAGCCGCCGATTTCCGCCTCCACGGCGTGGGCGACTTTGTAGAGCGCCGCCTCGCTGAAATCAGGCCCGACGAACTGCGCCCCAAGCGGCAGACCGTCTCCCGAAAACCCGCAGGGCAGGGATATCGCCGGCGCGCCCAGGGTGTTCACCCAGCGCGTGAAGCGCGTCAGCGAGGCTATCAGTCCCTCGGCATCCGAGCGCGCCTGCGCGTGAGAGGGCGCGGGCACGGGCGTGGTCGGTCCGGCCATAACGTCCACGGCTGAGAACACCTCGCTCTCGTAGCGGCGGATCAGTTCCTCACGCCTTTCGAGTGCAGCGCGATACTCCGCCCCGCGAATCCCGCGCCCGGCTTCCAGTCTCGCCAGAATTTCCGGCGTCACCTGGTCTTCGTATTCCTCCAGACGCTCGCCGTGTATCAACAGCGCCTCGTATTTGAATATCGTGTTGGCGAGTTCCTCGAGTTCTTCCGTATCAGGAGGCGTCATTGGTGCGAGACGCGCGCCCAGGCGTTCGAGCGCCTCGCATACTTGCGTGTAAGCCGTTCTCACCTCCTCTGATGCGCCGCTTAATTCCGCGCCTTCCAGAACGCCCACGCGGACGCCTTCGATGCTCTCCCCGAGCGCTTGGGCGTAATCGGGTACGGGCCGCGCACTTGAACTCGCGTCCCGGGGGTCAGCGCCCGCGATGTCGGAGAGCACCAGCGCGTTGTCCGCCACCGTTCGCGTGAGCGGGCCAAAGGTGTCAAGCGTCCAGGAAAGCGGCATCCCCCCATGCCGGCTCACGCGGCCATTCGTGGGTTTCAGGCCCACGACGCCGCAAAATGCCGCGGGCAGCCGGATGGAGCCGCCCGTATCCGTGCCGATAGCGGCCAGCGCCAGTCCCCCGGCCACCGCGCATCCCGACCCGCTGCTCGAACCCCCCGTAACATGGTCCTGCTTCCAGGGATTCTGCGGGTCTCCAAAATGCTTGTTTCGTCCCGTCGGTCCCATGGCGAGTTCCGCCATGTTCAGCTTGCCCATGTTGACGGTCCCGGCATCATCGAGGCGCTTCCAGACGCTCGATACCGCATCCTGGGGCGGGTCGTCTTCGAACATGACGCTTCCGCAAGTGGTGGGAGTTCCCGGTATGTAGCAGAGGTCCTTGTAGGCCACGGGAACCCCGTCGAGAGGCCCGATTTCATCGCCGAATCGGAATCTTCGTTCGGATTCCCGCGCCGCCCTGCGCATTTCTCTTTCGCTGACGTGCACGAAGGCCCTCAGGTGAAGATTCCATTCTCTGATGAGGGCAAGGGCGTCGTCGGCGACTTCGACAGGGGAGACTTCACCGGCGCGATAGGCATCGCGTAGCGCCGTTATCGTCCAATCACTCATTGGTGGTTTCTGCGGATTTGTGAGCCGGACGGATCATCCGCTTCCCGGGTAGCCCGGAGCCTGGAGGACGCGCGTCATCTGGTCCTGATGGAGATAATCGTGCGTGCCCGAATAGACGATGCGGTCGTATATGTTGAGGTCGCCGTAGCGGAAATGTTTATGCGTGAAGCGGCTCATGTCGGTGCTCCGGTGGGGGAGCATCATCTGGTGAAGCGCCTCCCGGTTGGGCATGAGTTTAGCAATCATGTCACCGAATTCGCCTTCGCCTTTCGGGATGACGAAATCGGGCGCCGGAACCCGGCCCTGCTCCCTGCGCCTGAGCGCCTCCCGGCTCATCTTCTGGGGATTCTCGGGCCCCTTATCCCACGAGCCGGACTCCGCCGCCTCGGTGAGATTCCTTTCGATGGAGTGCGCGTAATAATCGTCTGCCAAAAGGATGTGTTCGAGGTTCTCGTGCAGGGACCATTCGCCGTCTGGAGGCCGCCAGTGCACGTGGGCGGTGTCGATGCCCTCCAGGAATGGGATCAGGTTTCTTCTGTCTTTGAAAGCGGAGTCAAATGCCTCATCGAACATCTCTTCCGGAGTCATATTCCGTATCCTTCACGTCACGGTGGGCGAGGGGATTTCAAGTCTTATCGAGAGTTTCTTTCCTGGGTTTCAGCCGTTCCGTCCGGCGCCGGGCGAGCGCACCTCGATGTCCAGCCATTCCTCCCAGAGCTTGATGAGCGAGGCGTATTCTTCGGCCCCGTATCCTTTCTGTATCGCCATCTCATAAACGTGATGCGTAGCGCTTGCGATGAAGGTGGGAACCCGGAGTTCTCGGGCCAGCTCGAGGCAAAGGTCGGAATCCTTCGTCGCGAGGTCGGTCGTCATCCCGGGCGTGAACTCCCCCGGCAGAATGTGCTTTCTGAGCCTGTCTTCCACCTGTCGGCTGCGGCCCGAACTGACGGCGATGACGTCGCACAGCAGATCGGGGTCGGCGCCCGCCGCCACCCCCAGGGCCATGGCCTCGGTCAAGGCTGCGAGGTTCACGTGCGAGAGCATGTTGTTCACGACCTTGAACAGCATCCCCATCCCGGATACGCCGCAATGAAAGACGTTTTTTCCGAAATGCTCGAGAAGGGGTTTGAGCTTCTCGAACCCCGCTTCGCCGCCGCCCACCATCAGGGTGAGGGTGCCCGCCTTGGCCCCCTGCACGCCGCCGCTTACGGCGGCATCCATCAACTCCGCACCTTGCGCGCGCACCTGTGGGGCAAGCTCCTTGATGAGGGAAGGGGAGACGGTGCTCGTCTCCGCCAGCAGCGCGCCGTCTCGCGCGCCCGCCAGAATTCCCTCCTCACCCAGAATCACTTCGCGCGATATGTTCGGGTGCGGCAAGGATGTAAAGATGACTTCTGAGCGGGAAGCCACGTCCGCCGGGCTGCGTCCTGCGCGCGCGCCTATTCTCTCGGCTTCCAGGGTAGCTTCCTCTCGAACGTCGTAAGCCGTTACCTCATGACCGGCCCGAATGAGGTGTGCGCTAATCTCGCTTCCCATTCTTCCCAGGCCAATGAAACCAAGCTCCACCACTCGCCTCCTCGCCGGACGCGCTGTCCACTCAACGCAAAAGAATTAAAATGGTCGGGGCGAGAGGATTTGAACCTCCGACCCCCTGAACCCCATTCAGGTGCGCTACCAGACTGCGCTACGCCCCGACCGAAAGAAATGTTCCGCGCAAAAGGCCCGGACGCGCCAGGGCATATGGGCCGGTCCGCGTCGAGTTTTCGGCGAAAGAAATGTCACAGGCTATTTAGTAAGGCTTAAGCGTGGTGCGCGTCAAGGGCTTCGCGTCATCGAGGCCGGGGAAATGTATTTGCCTCGGAAACGGCGTTTTGAAGAAGTGGGAGAAATTCCGGGAAGCGGAGAGAAGAGGCTGGGCATCCGGGGGTCGCCGCTGTACATCGTGGCGATCCGGTGTCCCCCCGTTTTCGAAACCGTGGTGCGCGTCATCTCGCGCAACGGGACGGCCTGACCGCCGACAAGCAGGCGCATTCGTCCTTTTTTGAGAGATACGGTGGTGAAGCGGTCATAGGCTTTCAGGGCGAATTCAACTCCCTGGCCGAGCAATTCACCCGCAGGTGTCATCACGCGCAATCTCAGTCCGCAAGTAGCTTGGACGCACTTCACCGTGCCCCTGTTCAGTTTCGTCGTATACGTTCCGCCGCGCTTCAGGCCGACCAACTGAAAGGAAGTGTTCGGTTCCACCACGAGCGTGCAGCCCGGACGGCGGCGGAAATGAATGAGCGCCCGCGATCTCGCGCTCGTGACGATGTGATCGCCAGGGAGCATCGAACGCCGGCCTCTGAGGTCGACTTTTTTTCCGCGAGAGAAAACGATGTGGGGCAGACCGGAAATGGCTCTCATTTCGACGAGATATTTATTTTCCGCGAGGGCGGTTGGGACTATGCACAGGGGGAACAGATGCATCCCGAGGATCAGGATCTTGAGTCTGGTCATGTCATCCCCGTGGAGAAACGGCTTAGCGGCAGACCTCTTAGAATTTGTAAAGGATTTTTCGGGGATTTGCAAGTTCCCTAACTACCGGAAAAGCAACCACATTCCGAAATTCGGGACGGAAGGGGCTGTTGAAAAGGCCCGATTCCGTGATTCGGTGTATGGAGCAGAGAGGTGAGGGAACGATTCTCGTCTTATTCGGAAATGACAACGGAATGACGGCGGTGGTGAAATCCGACTGTGGAAGGAGGAATTCTTTCGATTCCAGAGTGGTATTGAAAATCCCAATGAACAAGGGCTCGATGCGACAAATGAAAGAGGAAAATTCACTCCCCCCTTGAGGGGGAGTCAGTGAACTGAGGGCGCAAGCCCGAAAGTGAACTGGTGGGGGGTATGATTCGGAATGGCAATAAAGCGCATTTTACCCCCCACCGATTCAGCCTTCGCGCAAATCGCTCGGCTTCATCGACTCCCCCTCAAGGGGGGAGTGAACTTCAAAAGCGCGCGTGCAACCAAAATCACTCCACGGGGGTTATTCAACCCCCTCAAAGGGGAAAGTGATTTTACAAACCGAGGCGGAGTGGCAAATAATGGGAGAGTGTATCTGTTGCTTCTCGTAGAACGCGTTGAAGCATTCTTTATCAGGAGTTTTCGACAACCCCTAAATGAGCGGGCTGCGGCGCGTCGTGATGACGCCGGTTCTCATCCCCGCTGTATGTAAACCGCCCCGCAGGCGGCCATGTTCTATCTTCATGCATTTGTCCATGACGACGAGAAGCCCTGCGCGTTGCGCGCGAGCGGCTTCGGCCTCGTTCACCACTTCGAATTGCAGCCAGAGGGATTTCGCGCCGACGGTAATCGCTTCGTCGACCACTTCTGAAATTTCATCCGGCCTGCGAAAAACGTCCACCACGTCGGGAGGCTCGGGTATCGATGCAATGTCGGGGTAGGATTTCTCGCCCAGAATCTGCTCGTATCTCGGATTCACCGGGATCACCTCGAAGCCCATTCTCTGGAGGTAATAGCCGACGAAATAGCTGGGTCTCGACTCGTTCGCTGAAAGCCCCACCATCGCCACGCGGCGGTGATTCCGCAGGATGCGGCGAATCGTGCGTGGGTTCTGGTATTCGGAAAAATCCATCATGCGCCTGCCGTCGCCGCATCGAGGGCCTGGTCGAGGTCCCACAGAATGTCGTCGATATGTTCGAGGCCAACCGATATCCGGACGAGGTCGGGCGTGAGGTTCCCCGCCTTCATGTCCTCCTCGCTCAACTGGGCGTGCGTCGTGGACGCCGGGTGGATGATGAGGCTCTTGGCGTCGCCGACGTTCGCGAGATGGCTGTGCAGCTGAAGAGCGTTGATGAAGCGGACGGCCGCATCGAATCCGCCTTGAACGCCGAAGGAAAAGACGGCGCCCTGGCCGTTCGGCAGATATTTTTTCGCCCGCTCGTGCTCGGGGTTCTCCGCCAGTCCGGGGAAATTTACGTAACTGATGCGCGCATCCTGCGCGAGATAATCGGCCACCTTCTGCGCGTTCTCGCAATGACGCTCCATCCGCAGGCTCAGGGTTTCCAGCCCATGGGCCAGCAGAAACCCGTTGAACGGGCTCAGGCACGACCCGATGTCGCGCAGGCTCTCCGCGCGCGCCTTCATCAGGAAACCCAACTCGCCGAAGGTCTCGAAGAATCGCAGCCCATGATAGCCTGGCGAGGGGTCGACCATGCCGGGGAACTTCCCGTTCGCCCAGTCGAAGCGGCCCGAATCCACGATGACGCCGCCGATGCTCGTGCCGTGCCCGTCGATGAATTTTGTGGCCGAATGCAGAACGATGTCCGCTCCCCACTCGATGGGGCGGCAGAGGTAGGGAGTCGCAAAAGTGTTGTCCACGACGAGGGGAACCCCCGCATCGTCCGCAATTTTCGCCAGGGCTTCCAAGTCGGCGACGTTGGTGGCCGGGTTCCCTATCGTCTCGCAGTAGATGACGCGCGTTTTCTCCGTCACCGCGGCCCGGAAGTCCTCCGGCCTGGTCGGGTCGACGAATGTCGTGTTGATGCCGAGTTTTCTGAGGGTGATGTCGAACTGCGTGTAGGTGCCCCCGTAGAGGGCGGCGGAGGAAACGATTTCATCCCCCGGGTTCGTCAGGGTGAACAGCGCGACGAATTGGGCGGCCTGTCCCGAGGCCGTCGCCAACCCGCCGACGCCTCCCTCCAGGGCCGCGATGCGCTCCTCGAAAACGCTCGTGGTGGGGTTTCCAATTCGCGTGTAGACGTATCCGTAATCCTGCAGGGCGAAGAGGCCTGCGGCGTGTTCGTCGTCGTCGAAAACGAAACCGGTGGATTGGTAGATCGGCACGGCCCGCGCACCGGTGGCGGGGTCGGGCCGCGCACCCGCATGGAGGGCGTTGGTGTCGAAGTGAAACGCTCTCGGGGCCGTTTCCTCGGGCCTGGTTTCCTCGTTCATGTGCGCTCCTCGATAAATGGCGTGATTCCGGTTTTGTAATCTCTAAGATTCATTAAAGCAAGCGGCGGCCTCCAAGAAAAGGCCTGGACCATGGGAGGTTGTTGAAATTCCCACTGCACGACTTTCGGAATCGTTCGCTGTAGGGACAGGCCTCCGTGCCTGTCCTGATGAGGGATTCGCTCCTCTTCAATCGAGATTACCCGCCGTCATTCCGGCTTTCGCCGGAATGACGAACAAAACTAAACCGCCGTATAAGGACAGGTCTCGACCCTGGACAGGCACGGAGGCCTGTCCCTACAAAACCATCGCGCCCATGCGCACCGTGAAGGATTACTCTCCACCGCCACGTAAACCTCCATGCTGCGCGCTACCGAAATCAGGGCTTTTCCAATTGCCCCACCTAATGCGAAACCCCCGGCGGCGTTGATCTCATGCCCCCGGCTGAACGATAATCCATTACCGTAATGACGCGCCCGTCCCGTACGCCACATGAAAGACCATGGCTCGAATACTTCTTTGCAATGACGACGGTATCGATTCGGATGGGATAAAGGCCCTCTACGCAGCCCTCGCTCCGCTGGGAGACTTGATCGTCGTGGCGCCGGACAGGGAGCAGAGTGCGGCGGGACACTCCCTGAGCTTGCACCGCCCCCTGCGCATCAACGAACTGGAGCGCAACTGGTTCGCCGTGGACGGCACGCCCACGGACTGCGTCAACCTCGCCTTAAACGGCCTGCTTAAGAACGAGCACCCCGACATGCTCGTCTCCGGCATCAACCGGGGCGGAAACCTGGGCGACGACATCACCTATTCGGGAACCGTGGCCGCCGCGATAGAGGCCACCCTCCTGGGGCTTCCGGCGGTGGCGGTCTCCTTGGCCCATGAGGACGGGGAGACGCTCCGCTTCGATTTGGCGAAAAAAGTTGCGCGCGCCGGCGCGAGGGAAGTATTATCCCGTGGTCTGGATCCGGGCGTTTTGCTGAACATCAACGTCCCGAACATTTCTCCTGAAAAATGCCGGGGGGAGAAGATTACCCGTCAGGGCAAGCGCGTCTATGAGGAAGCCATCGTAGAAAAATTAGACCCGCGCGGCCGTGAGTATTACTGGATAGGAGGAGGCAGCCTCCGGTGGAAGGATGAGCCCGACACGGACTTCGAGGCGATTTCGAATCACCAGGTTTCCATCACCCCACTGAGGCTGGACCTCACGGACTACGACGCGATGAAAGGGCTGGAATCTTGGCGTTTTCATTAAAGGGAAGAAGAGAGGACCGCTGGCGGCGCGCGCGCGAGCAGATGGTGGAGGGACAAATCATCTCCCGCGGAATCGCAGACGAACGCGTGCTCGATGCCTTACGCGAGGTGCCGAGACATCATTTCGCGCCCGAGATTTTTCGCGATACCGCCTATGCCGACAAGGCGCTGCCCATCGGACACGGGCAAACTATCTCACAACCCTATATGGTGGCGGCCACGCTCGAGGCGCTGGAACTCCGGGGCGAGGAAAAAGTGCTTGAGATAGGAGCCGGTTCGGGGTACCTTACCGCGCTTTTGGGGAAGCTCGCGGGCTCCGTCCGCGCCATAGAGCGGGTGCCCGAATTGGCGACAAGAGCCCGGGAGCGGCTTGATTCTTTCAGCCTGACGAATTATATGCTCTGGACGGCGGACGGCACCTACGGCTGGCCGGAAGAGGCGCCCTTCAACGTCATCGTGAGCGCGGCGTCCGCGCCGCAAGTGCCGAAGCCCTGGGTCCAGCAGGTAGCCCCCGGCGGGCGCATCGTCATGCCGCTGGGGGAGGGTGATAAGCAGACCCTCGTGCGATGGCGGGTTTCCGGAACGGGCGAGTTGCGCGCGCCCGAGGAATTGGTGAACTGCGTTTTTGTGAAACTGGTGGGAAAATACGGCTGGGAGAAACCATAGGCGGGTGTCGAGTCCGCCGTCTCACGGCTTGTGTCGGGGCGTAGCGCAGCCTGGTAGCGCGCCTGCTTCGGGAGCAGGAGGTCGGAGGTTCAAATCCTCTCGCCCCGACCATTTCATACTTCGCGACATAAACAGCTTCCCGGGCTGTGATGCGCTTTTTGCCCTTCAGCGAACCTGCCTCAGGAATGATCGATCCGCAATAATATCTCATGAAACACTTTAAAATTTGCCGAATCCATGAATAATTAAATTCGATATCTGTAAATAAATCTGCTAATTACAAAGATAATATTAATAGATACTTTATATATAATCCGGTCCTTTCCGGATGTTGAAAAGCCCGTCTTGGAAGCAGTCGGCATGGAGGTTCACGCGGCTTGGACGGGCGCTATGGTTTGGTTTTGTAGCCGGACCACCCCTGCTCAGTGTTGTCCGGCCCTCCGTGGTTGTCCTTCGCCAGGACAGGCATGGAAGCCTGCCCTACGGTCGCCATTCGCGGGAGATGCGTAGGGGCGACCCCCTGTGGTCGCCCGACTAGCTAACCAAGGAGTCAGTAGGGGGACAGGTCGCGACCTAGGACAGGCGCATGGGCCTGTCCCTACAGGAGGCGTTACGGGGTTGTTGAAAATGTCCTCCAGGGGGGAGTGATGCCCCAATGAGCGCTACCCAATGCGGGAGGGTGGTTTTGCTCTTCGCTTTTGATCGTCGTTCCGGCGTATGCCGGAATCCAGAACAGACTGGATTCTCGAATCGCAGGATGACTATGAAAAACGATAAAGCGATAAGACAAACAGAAAATGCAAAGTCCATGGATTCCGGCGTGCGCCGGAATGACGGTGGTGGTCAATTCCGAGTGAGGAGGAGGTTTTCAACACCCTCACGCGTCCACGCTTTCCCGCTCACCCCAAAAAAAGAGGCGCCCGGTGAGGGACGCCTCTTTCTCGTTTCTCTCGTGCTCTGCGCTATGCGGCGTCCAGGGCCTGTTCGAGGTCGGCGATGATGTCGTCGATGTGCTCGATGCCGATGGAGAGCCGCACGTAGCCAGGCGTCACGCCCGTCTGCTCCTGCTCCTCGGAGCTGAGCTGGGAGTGCGTGGTGCTCGCCGGGTGGATGGCGAGGCTCCTCGAGTCGCCGATGTTCGCCACGTGGTAGAACATCTTGAGCGCGTTGATGAAGTTCTGGCCCGCCTCAAAGCCGCCTGCGAGGTCGATTCCAACCAGCCCGCCGTAGCCGCCCTTGAGATACGTGTCGGCGCGGTTGCGGAACTCCCCGTTCATGAGACCCGGGAAAATCGTGGTGTTCACCTTGGGGTGGCCGTTCAGGTATTCCGCCGCGGCGGCGGCGTTTTCGCAGTGGCGCTCCATCCGCAGGGGCAGGGTTTCCAGGCCTTGTAAGAACAGGAAGGTGTTGAAGGGGCTCATCGCCTGGCCGGAGTCGCGCAGGAGCGTGACGCGCGCCTTGATGATGTAGGCGATGGGGCCGAGCGGTTTGACGGCTTGGGACCACACGGCGCCGTGGTAGCTCGGGTCCGGCTGGTTGAGGTAGGGCTGTCTCTCGGGGTGCGCCTCCCAGTCGAAGTTTCCGGCGTCGATGATGATGCCGCCGATGGAGTTGCCGTGCCCGCCGATGTATTTCGTGCAGGAGGAAGCGATGACGGCCGCGCCGTGCTCGAAGGGTTTGCAGAGGCCATGGGCCGCCGTGTTGTCCATGATGAGGGGAATCCCCAGCTCACGCCCGAGGTCTGAGACTTCCTGTATCGGGAAGACGTGCAGCTTCGGGTTCGGCAGCGTCTCGGCGTAGTAGGCGCGCGTCTTATCGTCCGTCGCTTTTACGAAATTCTCCGGGTCTGTCGGGTCCACGAAGCGGCACTCGATGCCGATGTCATCCAGCTGGTTGGCGAAGAGGTTCCACGTGCCGCCGTAGAGGTCCGTCGAACTCACGATGTTGTCCCCGGCGCGGGCCACGTTCATCACGGCCATCATCGAGGCCGACTGGCCCGAGGAGACCGCGAGGCCACCGACGCCGCCCTCGAGCGCCGCCAGGCGTTTTTCCAGCACGTCGTTCGTCGGGTTCATGATTCGCGTGTAGATGTTGCCCAGTTCCTTCAACGCGAAAAGATCGGCCGCATGGTCCGTGCTGTCGAACTGGTAGGAGGACGTCTGGTAGATCGGCACGGCCACGGCGTTCGTGGTTGGGTCCTTGCGGTATCCGGCGTGAAGAACGATGGTTTCGTTGTTGTTCAATTCCAACTCTGTTTCCACTGTCATTCCAATAACCCTCTTTTTCAAAAAGAAAAGATTTCGGCAGGGGCGCGAGAGGACTCGCATGAATACTTCAAGCCCTGCTGTTCTGGAAAAAACAAAAACGAAAATCTACACAAAATCAATGGATTCGGCAAATACAATCGGGAAAAAATCATTTTATCGGAGATCGCCTGAGGCGGTTGACCCGGAATGGCTGCTGGCCCGAAGATAGCGAGCCAAATCCGGCGTTATATCGACTTGAAAGCGGCGAGAGAAAAATCTCGCCTCATCACCCATACGAAAGGAGAAGGTAGCGGCATGAGAAGACAGGCGTCACGCGCGAATCAGAACTGGATTTTCGACAATTTCCTTAAACTCTCAGACAACGAAGACGTTCTCCACCCCGGCATCATGGGCACGCGCTATGAGCGGGGTTTCCGCCACCAGGACCTGGAAGCCGTCTACTCGAAGGTCTCGGGCAGGCGCTCCATTCCCCTCCTGTGGGGCAAGCAGGCCGCACTTCAGGAGCAGAAGGCGACAGCCGCGGAAGAGGCGGGAAACCTCGTGACCGCCGCCATGCACTACAACCGCGCGGGCCTTTGCTACGGGCGCGGCCAGCACCTCATCCCCGTCGATGGACACCCGCGCAAGAAGGAATACTACGCGGGCGTCGCGCGCTGTTTCGACAAGATGCGCGAAGTCAGGGGCGGCGACATCCAGAAACACCAGGTGGAATTCGACCCTGGCAAGAACGCCTATTTCTATTTCTGGCCTGCGGAAGGGGAGGGGCCGAAACCCACCGTGCTCCTCATCCCCGGCATGGACATGATCAAGGAAGACGGGCTTCTGCCCTACAACAACTGGTTCCATGCGCGCGGCATGAACTTCGCCATCATGGACGGCCCAGGGCAGGGCGAGTGCAACATCAACCAGGTGTGGGTGGACCACCACAACTACGCGCGCGCGGGCAGCAAGGTCATCGACTGGCTCACCGGGCGCGACGAGGTGGATTCCTCAAAAATCGGCATCATGGGCATGAGCATGGGCAGCCGCTGGACGGTGGAAATCGCTGCCCAGGACGAGCGCGTCAACACTGTCGTCGGCCAGATGGCGAACGTGGGGCCCTCGGACATCATCTTCGACCAGGCCCAGCCCAACTTCAAACGCATCTACATGTACATGACGAACATCCTGGATGAGGATGCGTTCGACGAGTTCGTGGAGGAGCGCGACAGCATCTGGCTGCCCCTGGTGGGCAAGATGAAGTCGAACTACCTCCTCGTGGCGGGCGACATGGACGAGCTTTGCACGCCGGACGATATCGACGTGTTCTTCTCGCACCTCACGTGCCCGCGCGAGCTCTGGCTCTATGAGGGCGTCTTCCATCCCATGGGCGAGGTCGCGGCGGACATGTACCCCGCCATCGCGGACTGGATGCTGCACTCGCTGAATAACCGTCTGCCCGCGGACCACAATAAACAGGTAGTCGTTCCCGAGGGTGGATAGGGCGCAGACCCCGGAGAAGGGTTGTTGAAAAGCCGATACGGCGCAGTCCCCCTCCTGGTCCTGCGCAGCCCGCAACCCCGCCTCACCCTGAGTAGCGGCGGAGCCGCGTATCGAAGGGCGAAATTTTGCGCCCGCCGAAGAGATGCGCTCCCCGGTCCTTCGATACGGCGCTTACGCGCCTACTCAGGATGAGGGGTTCAGGGCGCTTGCTCGGGCTGCGGGACATAAGGCCTGATGAAAGTATTTCACTGACCCCTTCGCGCACCGCTACTTGACGCGAGCCGCACGCCCGATAGAATCAGGAAGTCTGAAATCCGCCCCGGGATTATCTGATGCGAACCATCATCGGCGTCATCGGCGATTCCGATCCGGCTCCTGAAACGGCCGCCCTGGCCGAGGAGGCGGGCGCCGAGATTGCGCGCGCGGGCGCCGTGCTGGTGTGCGGGGGGCTTGGCGGCGTCATGGAGACCGCGGCGCGCGGAGCGAAGGAAGCGGGCGGCCTCACGGTGGGCGTCCTGCCCACGTATGAGCCTGAGTCCGCCAACCCGTTCATCGACATTCCCGTCGTCACCGGAATGGGCCACGCCAGAAACGTCGTCATCGCGGCGACGGCCCATGCGCTCATCGCCATGTCGGGCGCGCACGGCACCCTCTCCGAAATCGCTATCGGCCTCAAGCTCGGCAAGCGGGTCGTCTCGCTGGGGCGCGAGGAAAGCCCGGCGGGAGTCGTGCCTGCGGCGAACGCCCGCGAGGCCGTGCGGATGGCCCTGGGCTACTCATGAGGGACGGCATGGATCTGCCCATATCAGATATTTCGCCCGCATCGGGTTCTTCGAGATGGCGCGCCAAGCGGCGCAACGCTCTTGTCTTGTTTCTCGCTTTGCTCACCGGTTGCGCGTTCGTCGCGCCCCCGCTGCCGCCGCCCACGAAGAGCAGCCGAGGCGTCGGCGGCGTCCACCACATCGTCAAGCGCGGCGAGAACCTCTGGCGCATCGGGCGCGCCTACGGGGTGGAGGTCGAGCAGATCGCCGTCCTGAACGGCATCGACAACCCGGATCGCATCGAAATAGGCGTGCGGCTCTTCATCCCCGGAGCGAGAACCGCCCGCCTCGTCCGGAAGAACGTCAGCTCCACGCCGCCCAAAAGCCGCCCGCGCTGGGCGGCGCCACTGCCCAGAAAGGCACCGCGCCGGAAGGCTTCCGTAAGGCCGACCCGGAAACCATCCAGGAAGCCTAAGAACACGGTTCGAACACGCCGCACAAAGAATAGGAATACGGCGTACCGAAGGGCGCGCGGCAAGGGCCCGAAATTCTCCTGGCCACTGCGCGGGCGCGTGATACGCCGCTTCAGGGGTAGTGGCAGCCACAAAGCGGACGGCATCATCATCGCCGCACGCGAGCGCGCCGAGGTTCGCGCAGCGGCGTCCGGCCGCGTCATCTATTCTGATTTCGGCCCCGGTAACATGGGGCGCCTCATCATCCTGCGCCACCACGGGGGCGAGTACCACTCCATCTACGCCAACGTCGCCCGGAACCTCGTGCGCAAGGGGCAGAGTGTCTCGCGCGGCGCGCCCATCGCACTTACGGGCCGCACGCCGCGTTTTAAGACCGCGCGCCTCCATTTCGAGATCCGCCATCGCACGCGGCCCCGGAACCCGCTCTCCTACTTGCCATAAATTTCAGGCGGGCGTCGTGATGACATGCCGGGAAGAGAGTGCTATCTAGGGTTCTCTTGTCCACCGGATGAGAAACCGGCGAATGGGCCGTGACGAACCCGGCAGGGAACATCAAGAAGAATCAAGAGCTCACACATCCACGAGGGGTAGATTCCATGTCCGACATCAATCAGCTTCTGGCGCACATTCGCGACGTGCCCGATTTCCCCAAAGAGGGGATTCTGTTCAAGGACATCACGCCCATGTTCCAGAACCCCCGGGCCTTCCAGAAAGCGGTGGACATGGCGGCGGAGCCTCTGATGGGCGAGGGAATCGACGTCGTTCTGGGCGTCGAGGCTCGCGGCTTCATCATCGGAGCGCCCATCGCCTATAAACTCGGCGCGGGCTTCGTGCTGGTGAGAAAAGCGGGAAAACTTCCGTGGGAGAAGACCCAGGCCACCTATGATCTCGAATATGGCACCGATACGCTCGAGATTCACAAAGACGCCATCGCGCCCGGCGACAGGGTGCTCATCGCAGACGACGTGCTCGCCACCGGCGGCACCGCCTCCGCCTGCATATCCCTCGTCGATTCGCTGGGCGGGAGCATCCACGGCTTTTCCTTCCTCATCGAACTGGCGTTCCTGAACGGACGCGACAAGCTCGCTCCACACCTCGTGCGCTCTTTGATACGATACGACTGACGCGCGCCTCACCGGGCGCAACCATGCCCCCGTAGCTCAGCAGGATAGAGCGCCGGATTCCTAATCCGTAGGCCGCAGGTTCGAGTCCTGCCGGGGGTACCACATTGAGCCAATCGTCCCCGTCCGCCATTCTCCAGGAACAAATACCTCTCATCTTAAATTTCACTCTAATTACTTCTAATGTAATTGACATTATTTGTAATCTTTCCTATATCTCCGACCGACCCAGGAAATAAATTTCCTTTCATTTTTCACACCAATCCACGAGGTAAGGTTAGATGCGTATTCTGATCACTGCGTTCTTGGTACTACTCACTTCCGGCTGTGCGACTTTGGTTTCCGGCACATCCCAATCCATTCTGGTCGATGTCATAAACGCAAAAGGTGCATCCTGCACAGGTATTGACAAGCGAGGCAGAAGATATAACTGGGTGAACACTCCTAGCGCGACGTCAGTTCACAAGGGAGATGGGCCGATGGTTTTAACGTGCGAGAAAAAAGGTTTCAAAAAAACAACGCACTCGTTCGATGAAACTTTAGTATCTGCCACCCTGGGAAACATTATTCTCGGCGGTGGAATCGGGATTCTGGTTGATGCCGCAAGCGGCGCGGCGCAGGAATATCCAACAAAAGTAAGCGTCCTGATGGAGCCTGAGGATTCGGCCCCCGATGCTCTCAAGAAAAAGTATCAGGAGTTGAAAAAAGAACTGGCCGAAAAAATGAAAAAAGAAAAAGAAACCGAGAAGAAAGAAACCTCAGAGGCAGCCAAATAGGAGCCGGAAATCCGCGATTCGTTACAGAAGACTTTTGATAACTCAAGTCCACCAGTCGACCGCGTATGAGCCGGCGAAGATAAGAGCGCCGAGACCAAGTAAACCCACGGCCGGCTTCGTGGCGCCGATGGAAAGCGCGCCCAGGCCGCCGCAGAGCATCAATGCGCCCGTGCCCCACATGACCTTCACGACGATCGGTTTGGCGTCGATGACATTCAAGGGTCTGTCGTCGACGGCGTCATCTGCGGGTTTCACTTCGGTTGATTCTCCGCATGCGGGGCAGGCATCGCTACCGGATATTTCAGCCCCGCAATCAGGGCAATGCGTCTCGGCCATGGCATCTTCCTTCCTGAAACGGATGGCGGATAAAAGGCATTCGTTATGCGTGCGGGATTCTCTCACAAGGCGGGAATAGGGGAAACGCGCCTGCAATTTCTCCTGTAAAGAATACGCCTGCGCTTTTCGCCTTCGCGTATCGTGTGTGATGATGGACGGGTCCACCCTGCTCACTAAAAAGCGAATGAGGAGCAACTGTCGTGCAATATGATATCGACCCCGAGCGCGTCGTCGTCACCGAGCCCGTGCCGGGTTCCGAATACCCGGTTCACCTGATGTACGTCGAACTGCTCGACGGCGTGTATGCGCCGATAGGGCTGAGGACGCCCGCTGGCGCTGGACCGCATCCAACCATATTGCTCGGGCGGGGGAACGGCGGTGGCGGCATGGCCTGGGTGCGCGAGGCGACCCGGAACATGGGCTGCATCCAGGAGCGCCTGCTCGCGGCGGGCTACTCCTGCGCCTGGCTGAGATACCGCGCCGAGGTGGAGCTCGGCTACAACAACGGCGGCCCCCTCGTCGAGGATATCCGCCAGGGCCGCCAGCTCCTGAATCGCTCCCCGCTCGAGTATGAAGACGAGATCGCGATCATCGAATACGTGAAGACGCTGCCCGAGGTGGACGGGGAGCGTATCGGCCTGATGGGCGTGAGCCACGCGGGCGAGATGATCCTCAAGCTCACATCTGAATACGGTGGCGCGCGTGCCTGCGTGGCCTGCGAACCGGCCTCCCATGAATTCCTGGACTTAGCACCGGACGATACTGCCTTCGTGAACGAGGAGACGCAACTCAGAAACATCGAGGGCATGATGATGGAGGAAGTCGAAAAAGTCAGGGCGCGCATCAACGAAGAACTGGCGCTCAGGAGGATTAAAAGTATCAAAACGCCGATACTCATCATGGGTAGGGATGAGGATCATTTACAGGGCATCTTCCGCGTCACGTACGATTTGATGGTCGAGGCGGGGAGGGACGTCGAGTGGGTGTCATACGATCACCCGATGCACGGCTACATCTATCCCGAGCGGGGAGGGGATGGGGAATACGCCGTCGATGAAACGCAAGCTGCGGCGATTGCGAAGTGCATCGCTTATTTGGACAAACACATGAAGAACTAAGCTATACTATTGCTCATTAACGCGCCGTGAACACGAGATGTTCCCGAACATCCGCCTTGATAACGGACACAGAAGCCATGAAATCCCAGACGAGAATTTTCTCATGTCTTGTGGATGACTTTCTCAAAACCGATTCGCTCATCGTTCCGGCTTCCGAAAATCTCAGGCTGGTCATTTCCCGAATGGCGGAGACGGGCGCAACGTGCGTTCTCGTGACGGATGAGGAAAACAAACTTTCAGGCATTTTCACGGAGAAAGACGTGACGCGCCGCGTCGCGCTGCGGTGCGACGGCTCTGAATCCATAGAGCAGGTGATGACGCCCCGCGTCTACTCCGCGAATAAGGGGGACTACCTCTATCACACCATTGCGCGCATGCGTCGCCTCGGCCACCGGCACATGCCCGTTGTGGACGAAGCGAACCGCCCGCTCGGACTGCTCGACTTGCAAGACGCCATGGCCGTAGCGGCCGCGCATGTGGTGGATCACATCGACGCACTCACGCAGGTACCTGAACTCTACGGCTTGCAAGAGGTGAAAGCCGTGCAGACGGTTGTGGCGCAGGAACTGCTCGAGGACAACCTCACCGCGCCCGAAATTCAGGCGCTGCTCACGCATGTGAACAACGACATCTACCGCCGCGTGGCCGAAAAAGTGACGGGGACCATCGAAGCGGCAGGCGGGGGCGAGCCGCCTGTACGGTACGCCGTGATCGTCATGGGTTCGAGCGGCCGGGGGGAGAACTTCATCAACCCCGATCAGGACAACGGCATCATTTTCGAAGACTATCCCGTGGAGCGGCACAACGAAGTCAACGACTACTTCATCCAGTTCTCGGAACTGCTGACCTGGAACCTCGAAGCCATCGGCTTCCCCTTGTGCGACGGCAACGTCATGGCCACGAACCCGCTTTGGCGCAAATCGATTTCCGAATGGAAGCAACAGACCCTTCGCTGGTTCCAGAAGAGGAGCACTTTCCAGGTGCAGCTGAGCGACGTCTTTTTCGATTTCGACACCGTTTGCGGAGATCTCTCGCTGGGACAAGAGTTGCGGAATCACCTCACTACTTTCGTGCAGAAAGAACCAGCCGTTCTTCAGGCGATGTTCCAGACCGAGGCCGACAGGCACGTCGCTCTCGGTCTGTTCGGCATGCTGCGTACGGAAAAAACGGGAGAGGGCCTGCCGCAGGCGATTAACCTGAAGCACGGGGGCATTCTTCCACTTATTGGAGCGGTGCGGCTACTCGCCCTGAAAGAGGGTCTGGAGGCCACCTCCACCTACGAGCGCATCAGCCTGCTGCACGAGGCGGGGATTTTCAGCAATGATGAGGTCGATGATTATACCGCCGCCCTGGAAAATATGACGTTCATGCTGCTGCGACAGCAACTCAGGGATTTCAAGCGTATCAGGAAGGCGACGCGCTACGTGAGGAAGTCGGCAATCTCACGGAGGGAGAAGCAGGTCCTCAAGATGTCCCTCAAGGCCATACGCTCGCTCAAGGATCGGGTGCGAACTGAGTTCACCGGCGAGATTCTTTGAGCAACTCTTTTGGGGGAATTACGATACGGGCGTCTTGAAGCGGTCGAATACCCGCCCGAAGCGCCAAGCGTAGAACTCCACGCTCTCATACAGGCCCGCCCGGTTGTAGGGCTCCTCCGACCAGAACGCGCGCGCCGCCTCGATGTCGGGAAAATCGAACAAGAGCACGCTGCCGTTCCTGGTCTCGCCGTCATCGGTGACCAGAGGGCCGCGCACCATCACCGAATCGCCGTGTCCGGTCAGGTAGGCCTTGTGCTCTTCATGCAGGGCTTTGCGGATCGCGCTCCCATCCGCCTTATCCTGCGCATGGACGTAGAACTGCAGGTTTCCCTCTTTGCGCGGACAATCGCGCCAGGAGTAAGGCACGGTGGCGCGCCAGCGATGTATGGAGGGCCGCTCCTGAATCCCCTCGATGATGAACGGCTCGTTCGCCACGTGCTCTTCCGCGGCGGCGCGGTCGGGCAGGTCCAGAATGCGGAAACTGCCCAGTTCGAGTTTTCCGTCGTCGGTCAGGAACGGGCCCGCGAAGCGGGTGACGTCATCGAATCCTTTCAGATAATCGAGGTGCGCCTTGCGGTGAACATCTCTCAGAGAGGCCGCTTCGGGCTTGTCGTAAATCTTGATCACGAATTCCACGGATGATTTCCTTCTTTTGATCGGAAATAAAACGAGACTCTGTTGAAGTTTCCATCAGCATTTCGGTAACCGGATTCTATGCGCGGATGCGCCGGCCCGCAACGGACGCAGCCGAACACATTAGGGCTCTTGAAGAAGCTATCCTCAAGGGAAACCTCCCCATGGCGCATTCGCCGCCCTTGTCCGTAATACCATCTTCATTCCGAGTAGGCGCGCTTGCGCGCCGTATCGAGGTAGCGCCCTTCGATACGCCGCCTTCGGCGGCTACTCAGGGTGAGGCAGATATGGTGGACAGGCAAAACAAGAGTTTGATGTGACCGATCAAGGAGCAGGAATCACTCCCCCCTTGAGGGTCGGTCTCCCTCGGGGAAGACCGACAACGAGACAAGGGCGGAGCCCGCAGGCGAGTTGGTGGGGGGTATAATTCGGAGTGGCGATAAAACGCATTTTACCCCCCACCGAACCGGCCTTCGCACAAAACGCTCGGCCTCTTCGACTCCCCCTCAAGGGGCTGTTGAAAAAGCCCCGGCATTGTGATTGGGTGTAATGACACTATCTCGCCCGAGATGGGAGTTCCCTCGATGATAGGCAGCAAGAGGCGCGAGCAGATGGATTTGTTCGTGGCCGGTTCGCTGGATCGGCTGATCCCCGAGGATCACGTCCTGATGCGCGTGGACCGCGTACTGGATTTGAGTTGGCTTCGTGAGGAGGTGGCGGATTGCTATTGCGCGGACAATGGTCGACCGGGGATCGACCCGGAGGTGGCGCTCCGCTTGATGCTTGCGGGTATGTTGCTGGGCTACGTACACGACCGGCGTCTGCTTCGCGAGGCGCGTGCGCACCTGGCGATCCGGTGGTTCATCGGATACGGGTTGCACGAGGAGTTGCCGCATCATTCGAGCCTGACGCGGATTCGTCAGCGGTGGGGGGAGGCTCGGTTCAAGGAGATATTCCGCCGGACGGTGCAGGCTTGTCTGGAGGCGAATGTGGCGAAGGGGGAAGTGGTGCACGTGGACGCCTCGTTGATACGCGCGGACGTGAGCTGGGAGAGCCTGGCGGCGCACCACGCGGAGAAGGTGATTCAGGAGAATCCCGTCGATGATGAGGTCGGGAAGAAGGGAGGAGGCCGCGGTGGCGGGGGTCCGGTGAGCCGGACGGACCCGGACGCGCGGCTTGCGCGCAAGAGCGCGCGGGCGGGGTTCGAGCCGAGCTACAAGCAGCACGCGGCGGTGGACGATGAGCGGGGTGTTGTTCTCGACGTGTCGGTGACGGAGGGGACGCGGAACGAGCGTGAGATGATGGCGTCCCATATAGAGGCGGTAAGCGAGTTGTCGGGCCGCGCGCCGGAGATGGTGACGGCGGATTCGGGGTACGCGTACTCGAAGGTTTACGGCGAATTGGAGCGGCGGGGCGTGGAAGCGCTGATACCAGCGAAGAAGGAACCCAGCCAGAGCCGTGTTCCGCTGCAGTTGTTCCACTACGACGCGCGCAACGAGGTGGTGAAGTGTCCGGGAGGCAAGACGCTGCGCCCCCGGCAGGCGACGGAGCGGGGGCGCTCCTATGTATCGAAGACGCGGGATTGCGCGGGCTGCGCGCTCAGGCCCGATTGTCTGTCGAAGTCGCGCACGAGCAGGACGGTGTTGATTCCACACGCGTATCCGGCGCTGTTGCGCGCGCGTCGGTGGCATGCGCGCTGGGGGGAGGAGGAGAAGCGTCTCTATGGCCGCCACCGTTGGCGCTCGGAGGGCTACCACGGCGAGGCGAAGAGCCGGCACGGACTGGGGCGGGCGGTGCGCCGGGGCCTTGCGAACATGCGGATCCAGTCCTACCTGACGGCGATAGCGGTGAACCTCAAGCGGCTGGCCGCCGCTTTTGCGGCGCGTATATTCGCCTTGTGGACGGCCTGTGCCGCCCGGAGACGCCGGCTGCGCGCACATGGCGCCCTCACGCGCCGATTGGGCTGCCTCCCCGCCGCCGCGTGAGCCGCCAAAACGCCCGCTTCCAACACCGGGTTTTTCAACAGACCCTCAAGGGGGGAGTGATTCTTCTCTCTCGTGTGTCGGCCACGACCCTCAAGGGGGGAGTGAAAGTCCTCTCTTCCGGGTCGGCAACTACTTCAAGGAGGGAGCAATTTCATAAACTTTTCATGAATGAGAAATCCAATTCCTATGTATGGTGGGGCTTTCTCAATATCCCTTCTGGCAAGTAGTCCTCACCCGTCGCAGCGGAACGCCTTCATCGGGAAGGTGTGCAGCGAGCGGAACCCCTCCCGGGTGACGATTCCCATGTCGCCCATCTGCACTCCCCGTCCTTCCGTATCCATGGGGTTCGGCTGAATCACCATCACCATGTTTTCGCGGTACTTGAAATCGGCCGGCGGAGCGAGATAGTTCGAGCCCCGGATGCCGATGGAGGGCTGGAGCAAGTCCGTGCCGAAGCCGTGGGCGAGCGAATCGTAGATCTGGAAACCCCTCTCGGGCAGCGGGTCCGTGGCCTCGAAAACAGCCTGTGCGGAATTGCCCGCCTTCATCGTCTTGCCCACGCCCTCGTACACCTCGACCGCAGCTTCGAGCAGCGCCTGGTAAGGAGGCGTCGGGTCCGCCCCGATGGTGAAGGTGCGCAAGCTCTGGCCCGCATAACCATAATAGGCAGCACTAATCTCCATGATGAGCACATCGCCCGCCTCGAGCTTTCGCCTGGTCGGATTCTGCCAGGGGACGGGCGTACGGGGATTGGCCATCGGCGTGGCCGTCACGAACTGCACCATCTGCTCGCCGCCTTGCTCCCTGAACGCGGCGGCCATCCGCCCAGAGAGTTCGATTTCGGGAATGCCCGGTTTCGCATGGGTGACGGCCGCTTCCATGGCGAGGTCCGTGAGGCGCGCCGCCTCGGTCAGCCATTCGATTTCCTCATCGCTCTTTATCAGCCTCAAGTCCCTGAATTTCGCGCTCACATCCACCCACTGCGCCTCGGGGAAGCGCTCCGTCAGATAGTCCATGTGCTCGAAGGGCAGCAGAATCTTGAAGCGCGGGTTGATTCCCACCAAGCCGATGCGCGCGTTCCCCAGCCCGAGGGCGTCGAGCTGGTCCGCCATGCGTTCGGGATTGCCGTACGCTCCGTGGCGCACGTCCTTGAAGATGCACTGCATCTGCGCGTTATGCAGATGGTTGTAGAGTCCCGTGAAGAGGGAAGGGAGGCCTTCTTTCGGGAAAATCAGGTAGCAGTGGTTGAAATCCCGGTAGCAGGAAAGCCAGTAGATGTTCGCCTGCGCGTTGCGGTTCGTGCCCCCCATGCCGAAGAACAAGAGAGTGTCGAGCCCTTCTTCTTCCATCAAATCTTTCGCCATTCCATGACGCCTGCTCATTTCTGCTTCCGAGAAACGCGGGTACCATTCTTCGGACATGTCGCCTCCTTGCGCGATAATCCCTCGTGGGAGAGAATAATATCGTCAACGGAAATTTTAAGTTTGCGCGGCGCATTATAGCGAGCGCACCGAGAATATACGACCGGGAGGAAGCGTATGAGCATCATCGGCCATGGCGTGATTTCAAGAAAAGCGGGCGACCGCACGGAAGTGGAAGAAATCGAACTCGACTCCCCGGGTCCGGGCGAGGTGCTGGTGAAAATCCAGGCCAGCGGCGTCTGCCACACGGACTTGCACTACAAGCTCGGAAAAATCGGGGATGAGTTTCCCTACCTTCTCGGCCATGAGGGCTCAGGCATCGTTCAGGAAGTGGGTGAGGGCGTATCCGACTTGGCAGTGGGCGATTACGTCGTTCTGGCCTGGCGCGCTCCCTGCGGCGTCTGCCGGTTCTGCTCCATCGGCCAGCCCAACCTTTGCGCCGCCAGTCTGAACGCGGCCTCCAAGATGCGGGGGAAAAAAGACGGCCAGGCTTTAAGTCCCTCCCTCGGCATCGGTACGTTCTGTACGCACACCGTCGTCGCCGCGAAACAGGCGGTGAAAGTACCCACCGTCTGTACGCCGGAGCAGGCCTGCCTCATCGGCTGCGGCGTCATGACGGGCGTGGGCGCCTCGCTCTACACGGCGCAGGTGCGGCGCGGGAGCAGCGTGGCGGTGTATGGATGCGGCGGCGTGGGCTGCAGCGTCATCATGGGCGCGAAAATGTCGCGCGCAGCGAAAATCATCGCTGTCGACATCGCCGACAACAAACTCGCCTGGGCGAGGGAATTCGGCGCGACCGACGTCGTCAATGCCTCGGAAACCGACCCGGTGGAAGCGATCAAGGACCTCACCGGCGGAAACGGCGTCGATTACTCCTTCGAGGCCGTGGGAACGCCTCAGACCCTTCTCCAGGCGATGTGGTCGCGCGATCTCGCCGGAACATGCACGCTCATCGGCGTGCCTGCTCCCGACATGATGATGGAATTGCCTATGCTCCAGTTCTTCGGCCTGGGCGGCGCGCTTCGTGTCTGCTGGTACGGGGATTGCCTGCCCTCGAGGGATTTCCCGCTTCTCGCTGACTGGTACGAAAAGGGAGAGCTGGACCTCGACAGAATGGTAACGAAAGTCATCGGCTTAGAAGACGTGGAACCCGCTTTCGAGGCGATGGAGCGCGGCGAAACCCTGCGATCGGTCATCCGGAATCCGGATTAGGAAATATAATTAATCACATGAGATAGTTCACGTATCTTGTTGTTATATATTCCTGATTTTAATTTATTATTTAATCGTCCAGCGCGTCGGCGAGCACCTCGGCGATGTGGAGCGCCTTCTTGCCGACGCCGGTAGCGATTTGCTGACGGCAGGATACGCCGTTGGCGATGGTCGTGGCGTCTTCATCGCCTGCTCTGAGAGCAGGGAAAAGTTTCGTCTCGCCGATGGCGATCGAGATGTCGAAATGTTCCTTCTCGTAGCCGAACGAACCAGCCATCCCGCAGCAGCCAGATGGAATCTGCGTCACCTCCAAATCTGGAATCATGCCCAGAATCCCCAGTGAGGGGCCTGTGCCCACCAGCGCTTTCTGGTGGCAATGGCCGTGGAAGAGGGCTTTCTGCTGTTTCGGGGTCTTGAATTTGAGATCCAGTTCGCCTTTATCGTGCAGGCTTTGGAGAAATTCCTCGAGCATGTAGGAATTCTCCGCCAGGCGCCCCGCCGTATCACCCGCAACGAGGTCCGGATATTCATCCCGGAACGTGAGCAGGCAACTCGGCTCGACGCCGATGATCGGAAGCCCCGCCTCTATGGCGGGGGCCAGCTTGGTAATATTCTCCTCGGCCAGCTTCTGACCCTCGCGCAAGAGCCCGTGCGAAATCATGGGCCGTCCGCAGCAGCCCGTCTCCGCAAGCCCGACCTCGAAGCCGGCCGCCTCCAGCACCTTGACCGCGGCTTTTCCGATTTCCGGGTAATTGAAGTTCGTGAACGTATCGTTCAGGAACAAGACTTTTCCTCGCGCGCTGACTCCGTTTCGCGCGGAAGGTCGGCTCTTAAACCATTCCTCGAAGGTGGGCATCACCAGGGGAGGGAGCCTTCTCCGCTTGTCGATGCCGAAGAACCTGTCCAGAAGCGATCGCACGAAGTTATTCCCAAGCGTCCAGTTCACGATGGGCGCGACGGGGGCGCTCATGCGGTTGATTTGCGCGATTCGTCCCATCATACGCACGCGCATGGGCACGCCGTTCTTGTCGTAGTAGGCCTGAAGCACCTCGGCCTTGATTTTTGCCATGTCCACGCTCGAGGGACACTCCGCCTTGCAGCCCTTGCACGATATACAAAGGTCCATCACCTCATATAGGCGTTCGCTGCCCAGGTCCTCTCCGGGGATTCCGTTCGCGATGACTTCCCTGAGCGCGTTCGCCCGCCCGCGCGTGGAGTGTTCTTCTTCCATCGTCGCCTGATAGGAGGGACACATTGTGCCGTCCCGCTTGCGGCACGCGCCCACGCCATTGCAAAGCTCCACCGCGCGTGCGAAGCCGCCGTCGCTCGAGAAATCCATAATCGTCGGTATCTCGGGCGTCTTGTAAGAGCCGTCGAAGCGCAGGTTTTCGGTGAAGGGGAGGGCGTTCACGATTTTTCCGGGGTTCATCCGGTTCTCGGGATCAAAGAGCCGCTTCACCTCGACGAACGCCCCGTAGAGTTTCTCACCGAAGAACTTGGGCACCCACTGGCTTCTCGCCAGGCCGTCGCCGTGCTCTCCGCTCATGGCGCCGCCGTATTCGAGCACGAGGTCCGAGACCTCCTCGGCGATAGCGGCCATTTTCTCGATCTCCGCATCTTCTTTGAGGTTGATGAGCGGGCGCAGGTGCAGAAGGCCGACGCTCGTGTGGCCGTAGTAGGAAGTTTCCGTGTCGTACTTCTTCATGATGGCTTCGAAATGCCGGTAATAATCCAGGAGATGCTCAGGAGAAACCGCGCAATCCTCCACGAAGGCGCAGGGCTTCCAGTCGCCCCGTCTACCGAGCAAAAAGCCCAGGCCCGCCTTTCGCATGTTCAGGCAATCCTGCTTGTGGGCGGGGTCGTCCAGTGGAACGCGCGCGTAGCCGATGTTTTTCGCTTCGAGTTCGTCGTGCAGGCGCCTGACTTTCTCTTTGGCCTCATCGTCGTTTTCGGCGAAAAACTCGATGGTCAGGAAAGAATCCGGGTCGCCCACCACGAAGCTGCTCATGAGGCGCTGGGCTTCGAGATTCAGCTTGGCGAGATCGAGGATCACCTTATCGATGATCTCTATCGCCGCCACGTCGTGGGCCAGAATCGTCGTGCTCGCCGCGAGAGCGTCTTCGATGCTGTGGAAATGAACCACGAGGACGCCGAGCGACTTTGGCTTGGGGCACACGCGCACCTTGGCTTCCGTCACCACGGCCAGCGTGCCCTCGGCGCCCACCATGAGCTTGGCGAGGTTGAACGGCTGCGTTTCCAGGGTGAGTTCATCGAGATTGTATCCGCTCACGCGGCGCATGATCTTGGGGTAGCGGTCGTCAATCTCCACCCGCTGCTCGTCCACGATGTCCTTCAGCGCCCTGTGCAGTCTGCCCGTGCGCGAATCCTGCCGCATCAACTCTTCGAGAGACGCCGCGTCCAGAGGCCCGAAAGTGAATGGCTCTCCATCGGCGAAATAGCCGGATATTTCGATAACGTGATCCACCGTCTTCCCGTAGACGATGGAGCGCGACCCGGAGGAATTGTTCCCCAGCATGCCGCCGATTGTGGCGCGGCTGCTCGTGGAGGTATTGGGTCCGAAGACGAAACCGTGCGGACTCAGGTAATCGTTGAAATGGTCCTGCACCAGCCCCGGTTGTACGCGTGCCCATTCCTCGTCGGCGTTCAGTTCGAGGACCTGGTTCATGAACTTGGAAAAATCGAGCACCAGCGCGTCGCCCACCGTCTGGCCGGCGAGGCTGGTGCCGCCGCCCCGGGGCAGGATGGCGGCGTTGTGCCGTTGCGCAATTTGAAGTGTTTTTTGCACGTCGGCGTTCGTTTTCGGTAACACGACGCCCAGGGGCTCAATCTCGTACATGCTCGCATCGGTGCTGTATATTTTTCTTGTGAAGACGTCGAAACGCACTTCACCATCGATGGCTTCAAGCAATTCTTCTTCAAGCGACACTGCAACTACCATCAGGTACCTCATTGATAATAAATAAGAATTATGCCTTTATTTTATAAATTACTTTAAGTTCGATGAACGTGTTCATAATATGCCAGACCTGTTATGGAGACAAGGGAAGAACCACTGCTTTGCGCTCTCCTCATCACATACGTTTGCCAAATTTCAGAGCGGCGCGTAAAGTTTCCGGCAGATGCCCGAGAGAAGGAAATATGCTTTGAGCTACCATGAACTGGCGCAACGCGCCTTGAAAGATGAACGACCCGGACGAGAAGAGGCGCTCTCCGTCATCAATGCGCCCGATGATGAAATTCTTCAGCTTCTGGACGCCGCTTTTTCAGTCCGTCGCCACTTTTTCGGAAAGAAAGTGCAGATTCACTACCTCATCAACGCTAAGAGCGGCATCTGTCCTGAGGATTGTGGGTATTGCTCTCAATCCGCCGTCTCAAGCGCTCAAGTCGACAGATACGATCTGGTGGATGAGGAGCAACTCTTCGAGGGTGCAGCAAAGGCCGAAGCGGCCGGGTCGAGACGCTACTGCATCGTCATCAGCGCACGGGGGCCGTCGGATACGGAAATCGATAAGCTTTGCCGCGCCGTCTCCGAAATCAAATCGCGCCATGACCTCTCCATTTGCTGTTCTCTCGGCTTACTGGAAGCCTCCCAGGCCGCCAGGCTGGGCGAGGCGGGCGTCGATCGCTTCAACCACAACCTCAATACGAGCGCGCGCTATTATCCCGAAATCTGCTCCACCCACACCTATGACGACCGCATGGACACACTGGGCGCGGCGCGCGGGGCTGGAATGGAACTCTGCTCGGGTGTCATTTTCGGGCAAGGGGAGAGCGCAGACGACGTCATCGACGTTTGTGAGGCGCTGAACGCGCTCGCACCTGAATCCATACCGGTCAACTTTCTCAATTCAATCGGCGGTACACCGCTCGAGGGAAGGCCTTTGCTCGGGCCGCTGACCTGCCTCAAGCTGCTGTGCCTGATGCGCTTCTACAACCCGCGCTCTGAAATCCGCGTCGCCGGGGGAAGGGAAGTACAACTGCGGGAATTGCAGCCTCTGGCCCTTTATCCCGCCAACTCTATTTTCGTAGACGGCTACCTCACCACTCCCGGCCAGGAGTCGACCGCGGCGCACCGCATGATTCGTGACGCTGGGTTCGAACTCGACGTTACAGGCCATACCGATCCGGTTATTTCGGGACGATAGCCAGGATTTTCATCTGTGGTCTTGTCATTCGCGCGGACCGGGCTTTCAGTGAAAATGATTTCGGCAATCAATAAGCAGCGAATCCTTCAAGATTTAAATTATATAATATATAGATATTTTTAAAAGTACTTACAGGTACTTACCATGACGTATCGAATAAATTACATAAGGTATATAAACCCGTACTAATCCCTGAATGCATCGCGCACTTCGGGTCTCGCCATGGCCACCCCGATGGGCCTGAGCACGTGCAAAATGCGAAGCGCATCCTTGTGGAGTCCCAATACTTCGGTAAGCCGCTTGTAGGCCTGCGGGGCTTCATCCGTATCCGCTCCACGAAGCACGACGCCAATATCCGTGACCCATTCATTCATTTTCTCTCGCGAGATCGCGCCGCCCTTGCGAATCAGGCGCCCCTTGCGCCACCTTTTCTTCCCGGCCGCCTTCGTTCTGCTCATCACCCGGCCCGCGCCATGAATCGTGGAGTAGAGGAGAGATTTCGACCCCGGAGTCTCCACGCCTTCTGCGATGACGGAAATATCGCCCATGCTCCCGCCGATAAAGCATTTCTGGCCCGGCCAGGCCGGCGTAGCGCCTTTGCGAACCACGATATATCGCTTGCTTTCGTGCTCTTCTTCCCAGGCGAAATTATGGTGGTTGTGCACTTCCCATTCTGAGTCGGCTCCCAGGATATCGAGCACTCGGCCCCCGACATAATCCCTTCCGGCATAGGCGTAACGGCCCGCAAGCTTCATGGCGGCGAAATAGTCGCCCCCCAGTGGAGAGGCGAGTGAGAGCACGGTCGCCCGGGCGTGCATCTGCTCACGGGCAGGGGAGTCACGGAATCTCCGGTTTTTCGCCAGATTCAGAAATCCGGTGCATGTCTTGTGGCCAAATCCCCTGGAGCCGAAATGAATCCCGACCCAAAGCGCGTCGTCCTTTTCTTCAACGAATAAATCGACATAGTGGTTGCCCGCGCCAATCGTGCCCAACTGCGAGCGCGCCAAAGGCTTCAAATCTTCAAATTCTGGCAGCATTTTCCATGCCGGGTCATCGAAAAGCGCATCGTCGATGGGTTCAGGGTTTTTTCTGCCCATGCCGAATTCCAGGTTCCGAAATATCTCGTCCATGATGCCGGAGAGCTCAGGGCGCACGTCGGAGGCTTTCAGATTCGTTTTTATGGCTTTGTTTCCGCATGCGATGTCATAGCCCACGCCGCTTGGAGATACGGCGTTCTCATAGGCGATGATGCCGCCGATGGGCATGGAGTAGCCCAGATGATGATCGGCGCACAGAGCGCCTGCATACGCCTCATTATCGCCAAGGCAGCACTCTATCTGGCGAAGAGCGCCTTCATCCACGGGGTTCCCGCGAACGGCACGAAGTTTTTCCTTGATATGAGTCGTCATGACTCAGCCTATCATGCAGGGGAGTTCAAGAAAAAGGTGGGAAAAGAGACAGCCATATAATTTTACATAACATATCTTATCGTACTTATCTTGCGCGGCGAATTGCCGGGATTCCCGCTATTTGGCGGCTTTTTCGCTGCCCAGCTTCGCACGGATTTGCTCGGTCAAGAATGGGCTCTCTGGATGTTTTTTGCTTAGTTCCTCATAAGTCTTGCGCGCATCCTCCTTCTGGCCGAGCTTTTCCTGACAATCGGCAATGGAGATATACAGATCTTCGGACGTGAAAAGACTCCCTTTGCCGAGAATCGACTCCCAGGTCTGGATTGCCTCTGCACAATTTCCCTCCTGCATCAAAACCGAGGCGATTCCGCGCTTCGCCAACTCCTGGTCGGTCTCTGAAGAAATGCTGCTCTTCGCTACAAGCTCGTACTGCGCCCGTGCTCCTTGATATTGCTTTCTGTCGCGCAATAATGCTGCGAGTTGTAGTCGCGCCAGCAGGCCCGGGCGTGAGCGCGGGTAATCGTCGGCCACCTTCTGGAACGCGGTTTCCGCCGCCTCACCAACCGGAGAAGCGATTTTAGCCAAAGCATATGCCAAAGACGCTTTTTCTCTCGCACGCTCATCCCACATGCGGTAACCAACAAAAATAGCCGCCACCAAAATTACAGCGCCCAGACCCATGTAAAGAATCTTTTGGTTCTCGATGAACCAGAGAACAACTTTTCTTCCTTGGGTTTGCAACGCGTCAGGCTGCCGAATTTCCTTTCTGAAAGTCCTGGCCATCTCAGCATGATCCTTTAGTATTGAAGATCCGATTCGTCGCCAATGGCTTCATTCGAAATTTATCAACCATTCTCTTTTCAACGATTCAGATACAAAGCCTCTTGTTCGGTATACGTCATTGGGAGTGAGCGGGTGCGGCACGATAAGTGGAATGGAGTAATCCGTCAATCGCTCCCCATATGCGTGCATCTTTGGAGTTAACAATACAATCCACGTCGACTTTCAACGGCCTCTGTTGAGGATTCCGAGTATTTCCCTGAGTTCTTTGCGAACCCACGCCATATCGATGTTTTCCTGGCTTGAGCTTTCAAACGGCAACAGGGGAGCAACTTCCGGTTTGGCTTCGGTAAGCTTTTTCTCCTTGTTAGCCTCAGCTCTCGCTGCTCTTTGTTTTTGAAGTTGTTTCTTGGCTCCAGCTATGGTGAAGTTCTCTTCATACAACAACTGCTTGATCGAAAAAACGAGTTCTACGTCCTTGCGGCGATATATCCGTTGTCCGGAGTCGCCTTTCGCCGGCCGGAGCATTCGAAACTCACTCTCCCAGTAGCGCAATACATGGGGCTTCGTACCGGTCAATTCGGCTACTTCACCGATCTTGAAGAATAATTTGTCGGGTATGTGCTGGTTTTGGGCAGTCTGGGCCATGATCGACTCCCTATTTTTTCAACCTTCGGCGCACTACGATGGCATCGGAAAATCCTGCCGAGCGGATTTTTTTCCTGAATGCCATCGCATCACGAAGGCTCGCGAACTTCCCGGTTCGGATTGTGTAAAGCCGCCCTCTCCCACTGCTTCGAAGCCGGGAAGCAAGCTCGCCACGAAAACCGGAATCCTCGACGCGATCCAGAAGAAGAGCCGCATCTTCTAAGTTTTTAAAACTTCCCGCAGCCACTATCCATCGACTCTTGGAGCGATACATCCTGGCTCCGATTTTGTTTTTTCTCGCTTTGCTCGCAAGTACCCGAGCCTCATCAAGGCTCGCAAACGAACCGAGGCGCACCTCTGTGAATTGAGCGCTGCGTCTCCTCGCACGGCTTGTGCTTGTCACTCTGAAAGCGGAAAATCCCTTGCTTTTCAAACGTTCTGAAAACGAGGACGCACAGCGTTCGGTTCTGCAAGAAGCCACCTGGACGCTATAGTAAAACCCACGAGTCGGCTTGCGGGCGCTCCTCCCGTCTCCCCGAACTTTCGTCGTCGGCTTTTTCCTGGCAATTTGCTTTCTGGGTTCTGCCTTCTTTGGCGGGACTTTCTTCTCGGGCATTTGCGCCGGCGACGTCATTGTACGCCCCTGCATCTCCTTCGTCCTGAGCGGAGGAGCGGTTTTTCCCACCACCGGAGCTGCGGCGAGTGGCGCTTTCCCAGCTTGCACAGGGAGTGTGGTTTTTTTCATGACCGCCGCGGAGGCGGACGGTGTATTCTCGGTCGAGCTTGGGGCGTCGGGATTTCGCCTCGTCATCGGAGCAGCGGGGGAAGCTGGTTTCTCGGCTGGATTCGATAGTGCTGGACGCTCAGGTCTCATGGTTCGAGCCGTTGCGCCGAAGTTTCTGTTTTGTTCCTGCGCTCTCTTGGTTTGTCCAAAATTCGCGGAAGCGCTGGGAGCCTGTTGCGCGCGTTCAGGTGCGCCACTCATTTTCGCTAATCGCATTTTTCTTTGTTGTTCTTGCTTTATGCGGTCTCTTTTGAGTTGCGCCGATTTTTTCATTTTAGGAAGCCACCAGAATTGATAACCCGCCCACGCCACGCCTCCCAGCATGACGCATACGAACAGGATGACCATCAAGACATCGACGAAGCCGCCTCTACGGCGTTCATAACTTCCTCCGTCGTCGCCGGAATCTCTCTCTGGTTCGTCTTCCCTATCCTCATCATCATCGCCTTCGAGAAGATTCACGCCTTTTCTCTCCATGATAGGAACCCTCTAAATGCGAAAATTATTCGCTCTCGCGGGCGACAGCCGCTTCAGAAATGACTTTTTCAGTAATCTGTCCCGGCACTTCCTCGTAATGAGAAAACTCCATGGAGAAATCTCCCCGATCCGCTGTCAGCGATCGCAGCGCCGGCGCATAGTTCAACACCTCCGCCATGGGAACCTGAGACTTGATGACCTGTTTGTCGCCGACACTGGGGTCCATGCCAAGAACCCTGCCCCTGCGCGAATTCATGTCACCGATGATGTCGCCCATATACTCTTCCGGAACGACGATTTGCATATTCATAATCGGCTCGAGAAGAGTAGGCCTACACTCCTGAACACCTTTTTTGAACCCGAGAGAGCCGGCAATTTTGAACGCCATTTCAGAGCTGTCGACGTTGTGAAAACTGCCGTCATAAAGCGTAATTTTCAGATCCGTCACGGGATAGCCCGCCAGGGTTCCAGAGTCCATTGCCTCTACGATCCCCTTCTCCACGGCCGGGATGAATGTTTTAGGAATCGCTCCACCCACAATCTTGTCCACGAACTCGAACCCGCCCCCGCGCTGTAGCGGCTCAATCTCAAGCCAGGTGTCGCCAAACTGTCCACGGCCACCGGTTTGTTTCTTGTAGCGGCCCTGCACTTTGGTTCTACCCTTAATCGTTTCCTTGTAGGGCACGCGCGGAGTCTTCATCTCTACTTCCACGCCGTACTTGCGCTTGATACGCTCGACTATCACCTCGATGTGCAATACGCCCAGACCAGAAAGAAGCATCTCTTTTGTCTGAGAATCACGGCTCACCGTGAGTGCAGGGTCCTCATCGCGCAAACGCGCGAGGGCCGTGCTGAGCTTCTCCTCATCACCCTTGCTCTTGGGCGCCAATGCGTAGGAGATGACGGGTGACGGAAATTTGATCGGCTCGAACTCAACGGCGCCGGCCTCGTCGCAAAGCGTATCCCCCGTTCTCGTGGTTTTGAGCTTGGCGAGCGCAGCGATATCTCCCGGCACAAGTCTGTCGGAGACGGGAGACTGGGTTTTGCCCTGAATAAATAACAAAGAACCGATTCTCTCTTTCTCGGATTGCGTGGTGTTGAGAACACCGGTATCGGAAGAAACTTCACCCGAGATCACGCGGAAATAATTCAATTTGCCGGCGAAAGCGTCGACAACCGTCTTGAATACCAGGGCGCGGAAAGGCTCGCCTGAATCCGCCTTGATGCTCACCTCTTCGCCGTTCGTGTTTTTCGCCTTGAATTCATGCGCCAATGGCGAGGCGCCGAACTGCTCGATCGCTTGGAGAAAAAGGTCCGTCCCTACGTTTTTCAAACCACACCCGCATAAAACCGGCATGAAGGCGCCTTCCTGAATCCCCTGGCGTAAACCCTGTATAATCTCATCCGGCGAGAGTTCTTCTCCCTCCAGATATTTCTCGAGAACTTCCTCGTTCGCCTCCGCCGCAAACTCGATAAGCTGCCCGCGGTACTCTTCATAGGCATCGGCAAGCTCCGCCGGAACGTCACTCTCCGCCCCTTTCCCATTCCCCTCGACCTCGTAGGTGTAAGCTTTCCCCGAAATGAGATCGACGACACCATCGAAACCGGCTCCGGGATTCATGGGCAATTGCAACACTACGAGACGTTTGTTAATCGTCTTCTCCGCATATTCCATCGCGC
This sequence comes from bacterium, assembly GCA_965213625.1. Lineage (GTDB taxonomy): Bacteria > UBA8248 > UBA8248 > UBA8248 > UBA8248 > Bin107. The sequence goes on along the minus strand of CBDBZU010000004.1, from coordinate 2,873,909 downwards.
GGCTTAAATCAGCTTGTTCATGATCCATCTGGTTCAGATATATGAATGTGCATAGGCCTTCTTCTTCGGCCCAACCCAACACTTTTTCGGTAATCACTTTCGGCTCAGAGTGAGCATTCAGAACGACGACGGCGTTGTCACATGCATGAATGGCCGCAACGGTATCTGATATGAAATTCGAATACCCCGGCGTATCGAGAAGATTGAGGCGATACCTGTTCCAATTTGCGTAGGCCACTGCGCCCAGAATGGAAGAGTTTCTCTTCACTTCTTCGGGTTCGGAGTCGAGTATCGTATTTCCCGCATCGACTTTCCCTTGCCTGTCGGTGCTTCCCGAGGTGAATAGGCAGGCTTCAATAAGAGAAGTTTTTCCGTTTCCTCCCTCTCCCACAAAAGCAACGTTCCGAATATTTTCAGTTTCATGTGCCGCCATCTACCTCAACTCCTCTGATATCAGCCCTTTGGCAACGTGACGTATGGAACGGTCCTCGCGCCAGACTCGGTGATAAGCGTAAATCCATCATTTAGCAAATCCTGCCATCCAAGGTTCGCTTTGTCAATCAGATTGAATTACTTGCAGGGTATCATTAAAGCTAGGCATGAACTATGAAGGTGTGCTTTCACCTCAAACTCTCGAAATTCCTTGAAGTTATCTTTTTGCTCTTCCACCACGTCTATGCGGAGCGCTCGTCCCTCTTTGGCGAAAACTCACCCGAAGCGGTGTACCCTCGAAATCAAAACGCTCCCTCAACCTGTTCTCCACGTAGCGTCCATATTGCTCCACAGGGAGTTGGCTGGCGAGACTCGCAAAGAGTATGACATGAGGCGGAAAAACACCGCTTTGGGTGGAATAAAACACCTTAGGACGCCGCCCTCCTGAAACGGTGGGCGGTGGGTGCGCATGAACGATTTCCGTGATCGCTCGGTTCAATTGTCCGGTGGATACTCGCCTGCCGTGAGATTCATGAATCTTTTCTACGACATCGAAAACGCGCTCGCATCTCTGCCCTGTTAGAGCGGACACCGAAAGAACCGGCGCGAAATTTACGTGTACCAGTTTGTCTTTTATCTCACGTACTTTCTCATCAAACGTCTTACTCCCCTTCGCCAGGAGGTCCCACTTATTCAATAATATGGCACAGGCCCGGCCCGATTCCTTGATGTGACGTGCAATCTGCGCATCCATAGTTGTAGGACCCTCTGTCGCGTCGATGAGAAGCAATGCGATCTGGGCGCGCTCAATACTGCGATAAGCCATAATCATGCTCACCGCTTCAATCTGGCGATTGCCAATCTTCCCTCTTCTCCTGATGCCGGCCGTATCCACGAAGCGGTACGATTTGCCCTCTCGCATACACAGGGAATCCACCGGGTCTCGCGTCGTGCCTGGCACAGGGCTCACCAGGGTCCGTTCGCTTCCCAGAATTTGATTTACGAAAGAGGATTTTCCCACGTTCGGGCGGCCTACGACGGCGATACGACGCTCATCTTCATCTTTGACCTCCTCTGCTCCGTAATTACTCGAAACGATACGAATCGCCTCGTCCATCACCTCGAACACGCCTGAACCATGTTCCGCCGAAATGGGCCATACTTCCCCAAGGCCTAGCTGGTAAAAATCCCATTCCGTTTCTCGGGTGCGCTTGGAATCCGATTTATTCAAGATGAGCAGCACCGGCTTCTGTGAGATGCGTACCATTTGCGCAACCTCGTAGTCCCCGGGAAGTAAGCCCTCAATTCCATCGACAAGAAATAAAACCACATCACTTTCTTCAATTGCGGCTACCGTCTGTTCATAAATTTTCGGCAAAAATGGGTCGCCTTCAGATGCGGCAATGCCGCCTGTATCGACGGCGAGAAATTTGGTGCCTTCCCATTTTCCCTCACCGTAGCGTCTGTCACGGGTTACTCCCGGTTCCGCCTGAACAATGGCGTCCCGTCTACCGATTAGACGATTGAATAATGTAGATTTTCCCACATTCGGGCGCCCTACGATCACAAAGACAGGAGAAGACATGGAGTGTTCCTAAATGAAATGGTCTTTAGCGCCTCCGGGCTTTCTTTTTGGCTGCACTAGAGCCTATGCCCACAAACTTCATGATACCTTTTGCGATACCTTCCGCAAGCGCCTGGCGGTACTTGGGACTGCGCACCCGTCGCGCTTCCTTTCGATTCGAGATAAACGCGACTTCGACCAAAATGCTCGGCATCCGGGCGCCGAGCAGTACATAAAACGGCCCACGCTTCACGCCCAGGTCGCGGATGGCGCGGTATCCGGGCCTCAAACGCGAGAGCATTGCTTGCTGAACCCGCTGCGCCAACTGCCGAGATTCCGCAACTTTCGACCTCAATCCCAAATCGTTCAGTATCTTTTGTAAATCTGTCATACGCGCAAGCGTCGTCCCGCTTTCTCTGGCCGCCAATCTGAGCGCCCTGCCCGATGAGGCCTCGCTCAAAAGATAGGTCTCGATTCCGTGGATGCGTCGCGAACGCGCGCTGTTCGCATGAATGGACACGAAAATATCCGCCTCATTCTCATTAGCGAAAGAAGTCCTCCTGGATAAGGAAATGTACCTGTCCGTAGTTCTGGTGAGATAGACCCGGTTTCCTGGCATGACACGTCTCAGCACCCGTCTGGTTCTCAGGGCGATGTCGAGAGCGACTCGTTTTTCTCTCAGGCCGGACAAACCGACCGCGCCGGGATCCTTACCTCCATGTCCGGGGTCCAGGACGATTCTGCCAAGGCCGTGACGAAACCGTTGAGCCATATTCATCTCACGACGGGTCAGCTTCTTCCGACGTGGAGGCGCCTTGAGCGCGCGGCCGGATTTTTGGGGCTCTGGGCGTTTGCGCCCTCCCCTGTTGGATGGTTTCGTGATGTTTGTGCTTTTGGCCCATACGTCAACCACGATTCGTTGTGGACTAGGGAGGGTAAAAATTCGGTATTTAGCATCATGCTTTTTCGCGATATCGATCACGAGGCGTAGACGGTTTTTTCTCGGTTGTCCAAACCTGAGACGAGATACGATGCTTTTTCCCGGAGAGAATTTTGGAATTTGAACGCCCTGAGTGATTCGCCCGCGAGGGAGATCAATATAAATTCGAGAGGGCTTTCTCAAGACGCCTGATTTAAAATCAAATGCTTCGCGGTTCAATATAAAGACGATTCGCGCATAATCCGGGGTGGAAAACTCTCGAACTCCAAGAATTCTCGCGACTGGATTCCTTGCGCCGAGCGCAAATCCTTCGCTTTGCACCCAGCAAAAAAGAAAAAAAACGAGAACGAGAAATGAATTCCTCAGCAGCCGTTTTGTCTTTTCTCTTCTAAGCAGAGTAGAGAACGAATTTCTGGCCACAGAAATCTCTCCCGTGGCGGGCGGCGTATCAGGAGCGGAGAATTCTAGGTGCCCTGCTGCCAGCTGCTCAAGTACTTCTCCTGCTCATCGGTCAGCGCATCAATCTCCACACCCATGCTCTCTAATTTCAAGCGGGCAATATCGTCATCCAATTCCTGGGGCACCGGATACACATCGCTTCCCAGATTTTTGCCTTCCTTCACGATATATTCAGCGGCAAGAGCCTGATTGGCGAAACTCATGTCCATCACGCTGCTCGGGTGTCCTTCTGCAGTGGCGAGGTTCACCAAGCGGCCACCTCCGATGACGACAATCCTTTTTCCGTCTTTAAGGGTATATTCATCAACCAGTGAGCGAATCTCACGTTTCGTCCTGGCCACTTCTTCGAGTCCCGCCACATCAATTTCGACGTCAAAATGCCCGGAGTTCGATATGATGGCCCCATCTTTCATCTTCTTGATGTGTTCAAGGCGAATGACACTTGTATCGCCTGTAACCGTACAGAAGAAATCTCCAATCTTGGCCGCCTCGGCCATGGGCATTACGCGATATCCATCCATCAGCGCTTCCAGAGCGCTGAGAGGCGTCACTTCGGTAACGATGACATTGGCCCCCATGCCCCGCGCTCTACTCGCAAGTCCCTTTCCACACCAACCATAGCCCGAGACGACAAAAACCGAGCCTGCCAGCAACCTGTTCGTGGCGCGAATGATGCCGTCTATCGTGCTTTGCCCCGTTCCGTAGCGGTTGTCGAAAAAATGTTTGGTATTCGCATCGTTCACCGCAATGACGGGAAACTCCAGCACGCCATCCGCTGCCATCGCGCGAAGCCGGATCACTCCGGTCGTCGTCTCTTCAGTGCTTCCAAGAATATCGGGAATCAACTCTCTGCGTTCCGTCAATATCTGGGTTACGAGATCCGCGCCATCATCCATCGTGATGTGAGGCTTGCTGTCCAACACGGACGCCATATGGCTGTAGTAGGTATCCCTGTCTTCCCCTTTGATTGCGTAGACTGGAATTCCCTCGTTTTCTACGAGACTGGCTGCGAGATCATCCTGGGTCGAGAGCGGATTCGATGCGCACAGGCTCACCTCGGCGCCGCCGGCCGCCAAGGTTTTCACCAGGTATCCCGTCTCCGTCGTCACATGCAAACAAGCGCCGATGCGTACACCCTTTAACGGTTTCTCTCTCTCGAATCGCTCCAGTATCATATTCAGAACGGGCATGCTTCTCGAGGCCCATTCCATCCGCAATGCGCCCTGCCCCGCCAGGTTTTTATCCTTTATGTCGAAATCCATTTCATCTCCAAAATTTCCCGCGGTTAAGATCGGTCGTTTGTCTTGATGAATTCTACGCCCCGACAGCGGATTTCAAATCAGCCGCCTTATCTGTTTTTTCCCAGGTGAACTCTGGTTCACTCCGGCCAAAGTGCCCATAGGCCGCCGTGTTTTTGAAAATGGGGCGGCGCAAATCGAGGTGCTCGATAATTTCCCTGGGTTTAAGGCCGAATACTTCACGGACGGCCTTCGACAGGACATTCAAATCCACGTTGCCAGTCCCAAAATCCTCGACCAAAACGGAAACGGGATCCGCCACGCCGATGGCGTATGCGAGTTGGACTTCCGCTTTATCCGCAAGCCCTGCAGCAACGATGTTTTTGGCGATATAACGGCCCATATAGGCGGCTGAACGATCCACCTTTGAGGGATCTTTGCCGGAGAATGCGCCTCCGCCGTGCCGGCTGTATCCTCCATAAGTATCCACTATGATTTTCCGGCCCGTAAGCCCCGTGTCGCACATGGGGCCACCAATCACGAAAAGCCCGGTTGGATTCACATAAAAATCGGTATCCTCGGTAATCATGTTTCCCGGGAGGACGGGACGTATGACTTCACGAATGATGTCTTCACGAATTTGGTCGAGCCCCACATCCTCGGAGTGCTGTGCGGAGATGACGACATTGTCGATCGCCACAGGATTGCCATCTTCATATCGAATGGATACCTGGCTTTTGCTGTCGGGACGCAGGTAGTCCAAAGCGCCACTTCTTCTAACGTCCGAAGTTTTACGAACCAATTTGTGGGCCAACATGATAGGCAGGGGCATCAACTCTTCGGATTCCCGGCAGGCGAATCCGAACATCATTCCCTGATCGCCCGCGCCTTGTTCACGGAAAAGACCTTGTCCCTCCGATACCCCTAGATCGATGTTGGGCGATTGCCTATCTATCGCCGTAACGACCGAACAGGTATTGCAATCGAAACCGTATGCTGAATTGTCATAGCCGATGTGTCGTATCGTCTCGCGTGCAATTTCACGCGCATCGTAATTCGCCGCCGTCGTAATCTCTCCGGCCACGAATACAATGCCCGTCGTGATTAGCGTCTCACAAGCAACACGACCGTTGGGGTCTTCACGAAAAATGGCATCCAAAACCGAATCGCTTATCTGGTCAGCAATTTTGTCAGGATGTCCTTCCGAAACGGATTCGGAAGTAAAAATGAAATTTCTCCCATGATTGGAACCCATCTACTATCTCCCACAGGAATTGGAGGTCGTCATCAATTCAAACAGAACGCCTCGCTAGGCTAGATGCGTTTTCCGGCGTCTTTTATCACTTCTTGAAAATAGACGGAAGCGCGCGGGAAAAATGTTGTTTTTTCTTAAAACGAATGATGAACAAGTTTCCATCCAGGGGGCGGTAAGACAGATAATATCGTGAAAATTGTTTCGTTAACAATTTATTTATCAGTATAATAAATTAAACCTTGTAGAAAATACATGAATATTTGTGCTTCCAATCTCAAACACGATACCTTGAAACCTTACGCCATTTCTCCAAAGCCGTTTCGAACCAAGTCCGTCAATTCTTTTACTGCCTTTTCTTCATCTGGACCACGAGCGCTGATCTGGAGTTCCGAGCCAGGGGTTGCCGCAAGCATCATGACACCCATGATGCTCTTCCCGTCTACTTCCATATCGTGGAATTGAACCAGAATTTCGCACTCGAATTTACTCGATAACCTCACGAACTTGGCAGCTGCCCTGGCGTGAAGCCCCATTTGATTGCTGATGATGACTCTTTGCTCCGCCATGATGGAGATTATCCCTCCCTGGCCGGGCGTTGTTTTACGGAATTGATCATTTCACTCGGTTGAGCCAAGTTCCGCCTCCCATATTCCACCAGAAAACGCGCTGCATCGGATACGCTCATTCCCTTGATGAACGACAACTTCAAAAGCATCGGCAAATTGACTCCCGTCACAACCTCTACACCGGGATGGTTCAGCATTGCGAGTGCCGCATTCGTAGGTGCGCCACCCATCATATCCGTCATAATAATCACACCCTCACCCGAATCTACTTCCATCACCGTTTTCTCAATTTTATCGGTAAATCCGGCGGGGTCGGCGTCCGGCCGAAGGGAGAGCGCCTTCGTTTGCGTTGTCCCTGACAGAACGGACTCGGCCGCATGCAACAGCGCATCAGGATAGTCTCCATGGCCGACGATTACCAAGCCAATCATGCGAAACCTCTTTTCATTTCTCCGGGCTAACTGGTTGTCCCGAGCGCGATCTGGGCGGAGAGCGTACGACTGAATTCCTCTGCAGAGAAATAACCCATTCTTTGCAACAACAGGTTCCTGGCCGCAACCTCAATGAGTGTGGGAATATTCCTCCCAGGAGCAACAGGTATTTTAACGTGCGGCAGAAATTTACCCAAAATATTTTGGGTCTCGAGGTCGATCCCGAGACGCTCGAAAGGCAAATCCGGGGTCAATGGAATCAGCTCCACGATCATCTCCACGTTTTTTTCGTACCGAATCGCCACGACGCCAAAGAGGTCTTTCAAATTCAGTATCCCAAGCCCCCTTACCTCGATGTGGTGCTTGAGCAACTCGGTGCTTTTCCCGACCAGTTCATTCCCGCGTAATTGGATATCCACTACGTCGTCAGCTACGAGCCTGTGCCCTCGTGTGACGAGATGGAGAGCACACTCGCTTTTCCCGATACCGCTTTTCCCTTGGATGAGCACTCCCACACCGTACAAATCAACAAGGACGCCATGAAGCCGTGCATGGAGGGACAGGTGTTCCTCGAGATATCCCGATAATTTCGGCATCAAATCTTTGCCATGAAGCCCAGAGACGATAATCGGTACGCTGAATCTGTCAGATGCTTCTCGTATGCTTGGGAAGATATCTTTCCCTCCCGTAACCAACACCGCGCACAGGGGCAGGCGAAAATATTTACGTACCGCCTCGAGCCGTTTCTCCTCCTCGAGGTCATCCAGGAAACGAACCTCCGTGCTGCCCCATACCTGAATCCTGTCGGGATGTACGGCTTTCAAGAATCCGGCTAGAGGCAAACCATTTTTCTGAAAATGCGTATGATTCACTAGGCGATTCATACCGGATTCGCCAGAAATTACAGATAACTTCAACTCTTCTCGCAGATCTTCAAATAATTGAGATACTGAGAGCTTGCTCATTATGTTCCTCGATGCTCGTTACACCCAATTCACACAATTTCCATTCTGGGGAAACCAAATGAAAATCCGATAAGAAAACATTGAGGCGCCAGACTTCACACAGGAAAATAGAACGTCCGCTTATTTGGATAATAACAAAAATTTTGTTTTTTTCCAGATAAACTACAAATCCAGGCTGCTTCGTGAGTAGCCGTTGCCAACAAAGGAGCGCAAAGGTGTGAAATTTAAGTCCATGCGTGAAACGCACCTGGATGTTATTGGCGCATATTACGTCTTTTGCTGGTGGGAGAGATTCGGAGTTCTTTGCGATACTTCGTCACCGTTCTCCTCGCTATCGCCACGTTGTCATGCTTGAGTCTATCCGCAATTTGCTGGTCGGTGAGCGGCTTCTCAGGGTCTTCCTGCGCCACTAATTTCTTGATAATTTCCTTTACGGCCACCGAAGAGGCGTTTTCTCCTGTACTCAATTCCAAGCCGCTGTGGAAAAAATACTTCAAGCTCAGAACACCTTGCGGTGTTTCCATATACTTGCCTGTTGTAATACGGCTTACGGTCGATTCGTGCATTTCGATTTCTTGCGCCACATCCCTTAAAATCAGGGGCTTCAAGCAACTCACGCCATGGTCCAGAAAATCTTTTTGGAAACCCGCAATGCTTCGGCAAACTTTCAGTATCGTCTGTCTTCTTTGCTCTATGCTTTTGACGAACCATGTAGCAGCCCTTAATTTATCCTCTAAATACTTCCGCGTATCAGGGGTCGTTCCCGCCTTGTCGGCCGCCATGGCCGCATACCGGGCGTTCACCCGCAGGCGTGGCAAGCCATCATCATTGAGCGTTACCTCATAGTCATCCCCTCTTTTCGTGACACTCACGTCTGGAATCACTACCTCTACTCTTTGATCGGAAAATCGCAACCCCGGGTGAGGATCGAGACTTCGAATGATGTCTATTGCCTGAGCGATATCTTTCACATCCACGTCGTTGGTTTTGGCGAGTTTCTGATATTGACGTTCACCGATCTTGTCAATATCTTCAAGAAGCAACGAGCGGGCCAAATCCAAGAATCGGCTATTTCCATTTTCAGGTATATCGTTGTTATTCAATTGTATAACAAGACATTCTTGAAGTGACCTCGAAGCAATTCCAGGTGGATTGAACCCTTGCACCAAAGCCAATGCCTCATTAGCCTCGATAGGCCCGAGACCAAGGCCGGCCGCTAGTTCTTCGACATCTATTTGAAGATAACCCTCTTCATTCAAATTCCAAATAATTTGTTCGGCAACCCTTGCTATCGGCTGCGGAACAACGGAAAGATTTAACTGCCGTTCCAGGTGTTCATGCAGCGTATCGGGCCGCGCCAAGGTCTGTTCATAAGATGGGAAATCATCGGCAATGGTTGCAGGAGATAAATCATCAAAATTGTCGTGAACGAGATTATCCCAATCGATCTCCACCTCACCTCTTTCATCATTTTGATTCTCGGGAACATCGTCCCTTAATTCCGGCATCTCTCCATCTGCCACTTCTTTTCCTTCTTCGTGAATCTCTTCCAGCAAGGGATTGTTCAACATTTCCTGTTGAACGGCTTGTTGCATTTCCAGGCGGTTCAGGGGCAGAAGGCCAATCGCCTGCCGCATCATGGCAGTCATGACGAGGCGCTGCTCTGCTCTCATCGTCAGCTTGTGCTGCAAAGCCATATTGATTCCCTTTACCCTCAAAGACGAAATTTTTCGCCTAGATAAACATCCCGGGCTTTCTCGCTCTCAGCGATTTCCTCCGGGAGGCCGGACTCCAATATCCGCCCTTCACTGATAATATATGCCCTGTCGGATATCTGAAGAGCCTCACGTACGTTATGGTCCGTAATAACGACTCCAATTCCACGAGACTTCAAGTCCGTTACAATGTTTTGAATCTCGTGAACCACGATGGGGTCGATACCTGCGAAAGGCTCATCAAGAAGCATAAAAGTGGGGTTTGTGGCCAATGCCCGAGCAATTTCAACGCGTCTACGTTCACCGCCGGAGAGGGCATATCCCTTCACGGAATGTATATGCTGCATATCCAAATCGTCTAATATCTCGTTCAATCGTCTTTCGCGCTCGCCTGGATCACGCAATACCAATTCAAGCACCGCCATGATGTTTTGTCTTACCGAGAGGCGACGAAACACAGACGCCTCCTGAGGCAGATAGCTGATTCCCTGTTTGGCGCGCATGTACATGGGCTGATCGGTGATTTCACTCCCATTCAAAAAAATTCTTCCCGCATCTGGAGCGATCAACCCGACAATCATATAAAATATCGTGGTCTTGCCTGCTCCGTTTGGACCAAGCAAACCAACAACTTCACCGGGATGTACTTCAAGTTTCACGCCGGAAACAACCTTACGGCCGGAATAACTTTTTGATAACCCAGTGGCTTGGATAGAAACAGTACTTGCCCGTCCTATCACATTACCACTCGATCGCGTAGACATATGTTTAATTCGATTTTTTGCGGGGGGGGTTCTCGCTTGATGGAAAAAGGGTGACGCTGACTCTCCGACGAGGCGAGCCATGAACTATTGTTTTATCTTCTTTCAAATTCAATTCTATTTTGGCGCCGACTAACCGATTTTTGCCTTCCCATACGCGTGGTCCGCCCGTCAAAATAGCGATGCCGGTGGATTCACGATACTCCAGCCGGGCGGCAGTAGCGAACCTTTTTTTCGCTTGGCCCATCTTCACATTTCCGATGGCCACGATTCTATCGATATCCCCGGCCCTGTCCTTAGGGGCCGGGCGACGCTTCAATCTCTTTTGATTGGTTTCCAGGGTGTACACTTCGAGGCGATCTGCTTTCAGGTTAATATTCCCCTGGTTCGCCTCTACATTCCCGATGAACACGATGAGGTTCTTTCGGCTGCTCACTTCCATCTTATCGGAAATGATGTGGATCTGAGCCTTGCGATTTAATTGACTTTTTTTGTTGCTTTCCTGGGCAAATGAAGAAGCGCCATTCCATCCCCAAATAACTAAATACAACCCCAAGCAAAATAGCGTAAAACGCATTAGGCGGTAGGTTTTCGATCTCAAAACTGCCCTCCAATCGGGAACTGCCGCATGCTCCCTTAATTGGCACGAATAATCTTCTCCTCTCTTCCCTCCTTGAAAAATCCTTCGCTCCTAGCGTATATCGTCGCGCTCACTTTCTCTTTCAATTCATACTTCCCAATATCGGTTTGCCCTTGTAGGCCGGTACCGACTAAACGAAATCCTGCCCCTTCCATCAAAACCCGCGAATCAGAATCAATGCGTTTCTCTTTCGAGCGAAAATACAAAGAGTCTGTTTTCATCAAAACGCCATTAGATGCCAAGATAGTAACATCTCCACTGATTCTGATGTTTTGACTTTCATTCTGCATGGTTCCTTCTTGCGCGGTCACATGCGCGGGCTCACCTTCTTTCGGATAAAAACGAAGCTTCAGGTTCTTAAGTTTTGTCATGCCTTTTTGGCGATATACCTTGGCAGAGTCAGCCCACAACTCCCATTCTCTAACACCTTTTGTGTTTTGAACAACATGCACCTTATCTATATTAAGATCCGCATCCGAGGCCGTGAGTGAAATTTCTCCTAAATTGAGTTGATTATTTGAAGAGCCCAAGATGAAATAGGCAATAGTACCGCCTATCGCGAATAGAAAGCCCAGCAACACCGCTCTCAGCGTTTTTCGGAATAGCATCTCAAACCTTCTGAAACACAGGCGGTATTCAACGTCTATACAGGCGATCTCTAAGATAAGTAACTTATCCCTCCAGAACCATGGAATTTTTCGTGCAAGTTACATATGTTACACAAAAGAACATAAGCAAAAACAATGCCCTGTAAGAGTGCCACCCTTTACTTTCATTGTAAAGAAGAAATATTTCATGGCCGGGCAAAGTATAGGTGTCGACTGCGGTCTCCCAAAATCTCAAATTTGACGTGCGTCGATACGGAGAACCGCCATTTCTCCACATGGTTCGGCCACTCGATTAACACAAAATCTCTTTCACCTATATGATCCATTAAACCCATTTCCGTGAGGTCTGAATTCCTGGGAAGACGATACAGATCGATGTGGTGGGCGGGTGGCAAGGTTGGATAATGGTGAATATAGACAAATGTGGGGCTTCGGACAGTTTGTCTTTCTCCCCCCGGCATTGATTCGATAAAACCTTTTGCGAATACGGTTTTTCCTGCGCCTAAGTCACCATCGAGTAAAATGACCTCGCCGGGTCTCGATACTTTCGCTAATCGAGCACCTAACTCGGCTGTTTGCTCTACCGAATCACTTCGTATCTCAAAAGGGAATTCAAGCAGTTTTGGTATCTCCTGCTTCCATGAAGACTTTCCTTCTCGCCTTGGGAAGGGTTTGTAAAATATCGGTTGCCGTGACTCCTATCCCACCCACTTCCAAGGATGCCAATTCGCCAGACAAGCCATGCAAATATACCCCGCATATCAAAGCCCACTTACGGGAAAGCCCTTGGGCAAGGAAGCCGCCAATAACACCCGCCAAAACATCTCCACTGCCTGCGGTGGCCATACTCGAATTTCCTGTGGGGTTGTACCAGGTTTCTTCATCTGATGTGGCGACGATTGTTCCCCAACCCTTTAAGGCGATATCAAGGTGGTGTTGTCCGGCAAACGAGCTAGCGTGCGCAATGCGAGCTTCTTGCACCTCTCTCGTCGAGATTCCAAGCAACCTTGCCATTTCGCCCGGATGAGGCGTGAGGAGTAGTTGAGCGAGTCTACCATCCAGGATAGTCAAATCCTGCGCAAGTGCATTCAAGCCATCGGCATCAAGGACGATGGGACCATCGATATGTTGAATGAGGAGGTGAACAAGTTCGATTGTTCTCGGGTTTGTCATTAACCCAGGACCTACGACCAGTGCATTCATGTCTTCTGAGCGCTCGACGATAGAATCAAATGCCGATGCGTCGACAGTTCCCGAATCCGTGGCCGGTAAAGAAAACGTCATGACTTCAGGATACTTGCTCTCCACCAAAGGAGAAATACTTTCCGGCACAGCAAGCGTCACCCGACCGGCGCCTGAGCGAAGGGCCGCCATAGCCGTCATTAAGGCGGCTCCCGACATACCGGGCGCGCCTGCAATTAACAATAGGTGGCCGGCATCTCCCTTGTGCGCATCCAGGCGCCTTGCAGGTAAATTTTCGGCAACATCGGAGAGTTCTGTTACTTGAAGCGAAACGCCTTCATCTTTGAAACATCTTTGCGGAATACCGATGTCAAGCGAAATGACCTCACCCACATGCTCAGCGGCCGGCATCAGAAGATGACCCCGTTTAAGCCCGCCCAACGCCAAGGTGACTTCCACATCGATATATGGGAGTTCAGCCTTGCCTGTAGTGGCATCGAGCCCGGATGGCATATCGATAGCGACTATCGGAGATTCACTTGCGGATAGGATCTGGATCGCCACTTCCGGAAGGCCCTTGGCAGGTGGCCGGAATCCGGTTCCCAAAATGGCGTCTACGACCAGGTCTGCATTTTTCGACATCACCTCAAAGAGTGAGGTGTCTTCCTCCTGCACTTCCAGAATGGGTATTTTCATCTTATCAAGCGACGTCAAAAAAACGGCAGAGTCGCCTTTTGCTTCTTTCAAAGAAAACAAGACCGCCACATCAACACTGGCTCCGGCATTTAACAAATGTCTGGCGATGACGAAACCATCCCCACCGTTGTTCCCTTTCCCGCAAACAATCAGAACACGGAGCCCGGCTCTGCCATATTTCTCCCAGATTACTTGAGCAGATTTCACTCCTGCCGTTTCCATCAAGCATGCCGAGGGAATGCCGTATTCTTGAATCGCCCGGTTATCGATATTCGACATTTCCTGGGCTGTAACAACAGGAATCGGCATGCTTAGGCGATGCTCACTCGTTCGATGATATCCGACATTTCACGCACGGCCCTCTTAAAGCCGACAAAAACTGAATGGGAGACAATGCTGTGTCCAATGTTCAGTTCCTGCAGATGAGGAAGAGAGGCTACTGCTTCTACGTTTAGATATGTGAGGCCGTGGCCCGCATGTACGCCTATGCCGAGGTCGTTAGCCTGCAGGGCGGCATCCCGGAGTGAGGTCAACTCCTTTTGCTGGGAAACATGCCCTTTGGCTTCAGAATATGCCGCCGTGTTCAGTTCCACGAAATCTGCGTCTAACTCCTTGGCGGCTTCTATCTGCTCAGAATGAGGATCTATAAAAAGACTGAAGAGAATCCCCTCTTCTCTCAGTGGTTTCATCAGGTCGACTATATGTTCGATGTTGCCCGACACGTCCAAGCCGCCCTCGGTAGTTATCTCCTCACGTCGCTCCGGAACCAGGGTAACCTGCTCCGGTTTCACATCAAGTGCGATGCTCTGCATCTCGAATACAGGAGCCATCTCCAGGTTGAGCTTGCCCCGAACCACTTGGCGCATCAGTTTCAAATCCCTGTCCTGGATATGTCTTCTATCTTCACGTAAGTGAATGGTGATGCCTATCGCACCCGCACGTTCGGCGATAAGCGCAGCAGCTACGGGATCCGGTTCATTCGTCTTACGCGCCTCGCGTATGGTGGCAACGTGGTCCACATTCACACAAAGCTTAGCCATCTTTCACCTCAAATCTACGAATCCAACACGATGCAATTTGGACGGTCACCTCCAAAGCGACTGGCTCCGGAGGTGCTTACATCTGCATCATAAATCGAAATATAGTGAGAAACTAGGCTTGGCCGGGCGCCAAATCAGTCGGCGACGATTGGGGGTCTTCGCGAGGTTTTTCCTCCGGTTTCGGAGCGACAGGAGTGTTTCCTTCGCCTACCTCGTCTTTTCTCTTGCGACTCCTGGAAATCTCCCCGGTTTCCATCAAAGATTCGATGTCTTTGAGATCGATGGTTTCGTATTCAAGTAGCGCATTGGCTAGTAAATTGAGCTTATCCCGATTTTCTTCAAGCAACTTATATGCTCTCTCATAGCTCGAGGAAACCATATTTTTCACTTCGTTATCAATTTCCAGAGCCACTTGGTCGCTATAATCCCTGTGCTGGGAAATTTCACGGCCCAAGAAGATTTGCTCATGTTTTTTCCCATACGACAGTGGACCGAGTTTTTCGCTCATTCCCCACTCGCATACCATGCTTCTCGCCAAATCGGTCGATGTCTGAATGTCGGCTTTCGCTCCTGTCGTTAATTCGTCAAAGACCAACATCTCCGCTGCACGCCCGCCCATCAGGCAAGCAAGCTGGTTCGTCAAAAATGTTTTATCGTTGCTATAGCGGTCCTCGAGAGGCGAAGACCACGTACTCCCCAGTGAAAAACCTCTTGGAATGATCGTCACCTTCTCGACGGGGTCCGTCCCGGGTATCAGTAATGCAACAAGGGCGTGCCCAGCCTCATGGTAGGCCGTGTTCTTTTTCTCTTTTTCACTGAGCGCCATACTACGCCGCTCCTTGCCCATCAAGACTTTATCCTTCGCTTCCATCAGGTCTTCATTTTCAACGGACTGCTTGCCCCGGCGCGCCGCGAGAAGTGCGGATTCATTCAAGAGGTTCGCCAGATCAGCACCCGCGAATCGCGGAGTTCCACGCGCGATGAGATTTAATTCGACGGATTCAGCAAGCGGCACTTTTTCGGCATGCACCTTCAAAATGGCCAAACGCCCTTTGATATCGGGCAAGGAAACGACAATCTGGCGGTCAAAGCGGCCTGGTCTAAGAAGAGCCGGATCCAACACGTCCGGCCGGTTCGTCGCAGCCATCAGGATGACACCATCGTTCGATTCGAAACCATCCATTTCGACGAGAAGTTGATTGAGCGTTTGCTCACGTTCATCGTGACCGCCTCCAAGACCAGCACCTCTGTGCCGCCCGACGGCGTCAATCTCATCGATAAAAATAATACAAGGAGCATTTGCTTTGCCCTGTTCGAACAAATCTCGAACCCTCGACGCTCCGACACCTACAAACATTTCTACAAAACTCGAGCCGCTTATCGAGAAAAACGGAACATCCGCTTCGCCCGCGATGGCCCGCGCCAGCAAAGTTTTCCCCGTGCCCGGGGGACCTACCATGAGAACACCCTTGGGGATACGTGCACCCAGGCGTGTGAACTTTTGCGGGTCACGGAGGAAATCAACGAGTTCTTCGAGTTCTTCCTTGGCTTCCTCGATGCCGGCCACATCCGCAAACGTAATTTTTTTCTTCGCAGACTCCGGCATCATACGCGCTTTGCTTTTCCCGAACGATAGAGCCTTTGAACCACCCATTTGCATCTGGCGCATGAAGAATATCCAAACACCCAGCATCACCAGCATAGGCAGCCAACTCAACAACATATTCATATACCAGGAGTTTTGTTCTACGGGCTGCGCCGTAATGCGTACGCCTTTGGCCCTCAGGGTATCTATTAATTTCGGGTCCTTGGGAGCGTGGGTATGGAAAGACCTTCCACTAAGGTAGCGACCTCGAATGTTGTCTCCCTGGACAACCACTTCGCTCACCTGTCCATCTGCAACTGCTTGCAGGAAATCACTATAAACAACCGTTCGGTCGGTCGATCGTGGGCTATTGAAGGCTTGAAATAAGCCAACCATTATCAGCCCGATAATCAACCAAAGAGCCAAATTCTTATAAAATTGATTCAAAATACATTCCTTTTCTTGCGGGTGAGCGTCTACAAAACCTCACATTCAAAGTTATCAGGAATTTTCTCATTCGTCCACGAGTTAATCCCCTAAACACTTACTCAACGAACTGAAGAAGTTACTGTCTTGATTCTCTAGCATCGCTTTAAGGATAATCCCCCTCTTCCCGTTCTTATCGAGCAGGAAACCCGCTGAAACCTTGTGGCCAATTATCCATACAACTTTATCTCCTACTGCCAAGAGAGGTATACGATTTCTTAAGGATTTCGGGATTTTTTGTTCAATGAAATAATCCTTGAGCTTTTTCGCTTTTTTCCGACCCAAAGGATGGAATCGATCTCCATCACGCCGTGTCCGGATACAGGCATTCTCCCCCAGTTTTTCTGCATCAAGGCGCACTTCACATGTTCCTTCTGGATGATGCGACAAATCGTACGATGCCTCTATTCCTAGGCAAAGTGAATGATGAAGCGTCTTTCCAGGAATACGCAGCCTTTTCTCCTCAAGTAACTTAGAATCAAAGTCGGGATGTCCGCAGATAAGGCGATCGTATTCTCGTCTCGCTTCCAAACCGTTCGGTAAGCTCAGCACACCCGATGGATTATCTGCCAGCACCAGATTGTCCAGGTCTTCAATCCATTTTCCGAGAGCGCGCCTGCCAGTTTGGGCGGGTGAATTTTTTCTGAGCATTACGAGCACCGAACGCCAAACCTCCGCTCGAAGTGATTGAGCCAACTCCTTCACTTCCCCCAAGGGTGAAACGACGAGTTTTCCATTAAATTCACGGATGAATTTCGTAATCAAATCCTTGGACATTTCATCCAAAAGGGAAGCAACCGGGGCTGATATCTCCGCACTCTTGGCGATTCCGCTTATGGCCGTATCTCCCACATTCTCTCGAATGATCGGTATAATTCTTTTACGTATCCGGTTTCTAAGGCGACTCTCGTCCACATTCGTTTCGTCCTCGACCCAGGAGATGTCTTGCGACTCCAAGTACTCCACAATTTCCGCGCGTGACACATTCAGCAAGGGTCGGATGACGTAGGGCCTATCTTCTCCTTTCGACGAAAGCGGGGTCCGCCACTTCATACCGGAAATCCCCCTTACTCCTGCGCCTTCAAATAATCGCATGAGCACGGTTTCAGCTTGATCGTCCATGTTGTGCGCCAACGCGAGAGTTTTCGCGCCCATTTCCCGAGCCACAGCCAGGAAAACCGAACGCCTCGATTCACGAGCTGCCCCTTCGAGGCCCAATTCCGCTATTCGAGATACATGAATGTGCTCGCAACGAAAATCGATGCCGTACCGGCGACACACATACTCGGTATGCTCAGCATCTCGTACAGACAGGTCTCCTCGCAGCCCATGTTCGACATGAACAGCGCACAGTGGTTGCGATTCTGGCAGTAGCGACATTAAGGACAGCAGAAGTGCCGTTGAATCCGCACCCCCAGAAAAACCGACGAGCAAAGGTCCCGTACCGGCCCGATAAGCCGATTTCTTTAAACCTTTCCTCACTTTGGCTTCAAATTTTTTTTTTGGCTTCAAGAACATTGGTTGTGAGGCGTCCGGAAACACTGAAGGTATCCTCCCCTAAGCGGCGAGGAAATGGTAGCGGCGGAGGGACTTGAACCCCCAACACTACGGATATGAGCCGTATGCTCTAACCGGTTGAGCTACGCCGCCAGAATACACCTCGTCAGGGAGACTGCTTGGGTCGGAATATGGCGAAAATAAACATGGCCGAAAGAATATAGAAGAAAACCTGAATGCCAATGTCTTCCATGCGAAAGCCTACCATCAAACACAAATATCCCAACAAGAGCAAAACAAGAATCTCGATTTCACGTCTCATTTGTCATTTGCTCCTCGTTTCTGGCTTTCAGGCGAAGGTGGTATTTCCTTCGATTCGGTTTGTTGTATCCTCAAATCCGGAGAGAATTCCAGACAAAAAATCGCTCCGTTCGGTTCATTACGATACTTCAGGCGGCAACCTTCACGCCAAGCGCAGACAACACACTCGCGAACTCCCTGGTAGGCCACGCTCAAATATCTCCTTCAGAAAGTTCAGCCACTACAAGTGCAGAATATAAATGCCTGAACCCGAAAACGTCAAGTTTTCCATATAGGGAGTTTCCCTTTCCCTAAACTCCAGACCCGGCCAACGCCTGACAAAGAAATTTAAAAATCTTTTGAATGAAAACCTGAGAATCCCAGAAATCAACCGTTGGATTTCATTTCTTCAGAAATCAGATTTTTCAGAAAAGATGCTGCATCGTTCAATGCCACAAGTTGTGTTTCCCCCGTTTTTCTCGATTTTAACTCAATATTTCCTTCTTTGAGTCCTCTTGGTCCGACAACTACCTTGTAGGGGAAACCGATAAGATCGGCATCCTTGAATTTCACGCCCGGACGTTCATCCCTGTCATCAAGCACGACATCCAGCCCTTCAGACTCTAGCGAGTCATATATGACTTCGCAAATCCTCATGGTTTCATCATCCACCCTCACCGGAATGATATCCACATGATATGGAGCGATTGGAGTCGGCCAGATAATGCCGTCCTCATCATGGTTCTGCTCTATGGCCGCCGCCACTGTACGACCCACGCCAATGCCATAACAACCCATTACGATAGTGTGCGTCTCGCCATTCTCGTCCTGATAATTAGCATCCAGGGATTCCGAATACTTGCAACCCAGCTTGAAGACATGTCCTACTTCGATGCCGCGCCTGACGCTGAGCCCAGCCTCACATGCAGGGCAGGCATCTCCCACTTCGGCAACAGTGAGGTCTGCATATTTACTTGGAGTAAAGTCACGCCCCTCACGCGCGCCTTTGTAGTGATAGTCCGTTTGATTCGCCCCGACGATGAGCCCGCTACTATTTTCAATGGACCAATCTGCTACAATCTGAATATCCGATAAGCCTACGGGACCTGCGAAGCCCACCTCAGCGTTGGTGAGCTTTTTTACGGTCTCGGCGTCGGCAAGCTCAATATCCACCGCATCGAGTGCATTCTTCAATTTGATTTCATTTAATTCCCTGTGGCCTGGAATCATTGCGGCCACCGGCTCATCATCCGCGACATATAAAAGGGTTTTCACAAGACGATGTGGAGGCAAAGAAAAGAATTCAGACACTTCTTCAATCGAATGAGCGCCAGGAGTATGAACTTTTTCAAGTTCGCCTCCTTCATTCTCGGGCAGCTTCAAAGATACCGGCGATTTTTCGACATTCGCTGCGTACCCACACTTATCACAAACGGTGATTGCTTCTTCTCCCGTATCGGCCATAACCATGAACTCGTGCGAAAAACTCCCGCCGATGGCTCCTGAATCCGCTTCTACAGCACTGAATTTCAGACCACAGCGCTGAAATATTCGAGTATAGGCCTGCACCATTTCTTCATAACTTTGTTCCGAACCGGCCTCATCCCGGTCAAAGCTGTATCCGTCCTTCATCGTAAACTCCCGCCCACGCATCACGCCGAAACGGGGTCTTATCTCATCTCTGAATTTCGTTTGAATCTGGTAGAGATTTAGCGGTAGGTCCCGATAACTCCTCACCTCGCGCGCCACCAGATCGGTGATTACTTCCTCATGTGTGGGACCCAGGCAAAAATCACGCTCATGGCGATCTTTCAGGCGAATCAATTCTTTGCCATATACTTCCCATCGCCCCGTTTTTTGCCAAAGTTCGGCGGGATTCAGCGTAGGCAAGAAAACCTCTTGCGCACCTGCACGATTCAACTCTTCACGCAGTATCTGCTCGACTTTGCGCTGAACACGCACGCCTAGAGGCAAAAGCGTATATACGCCAGCCGCCAAACGGCGAATCATGCCAGAGCGAACCATGAGTTTATGGCTGACAACTTCCGCCTCGGCGGGCGCTTCTTTTAATGTGGGCAAGAAACCTCTTGAGAATCGCATCAATCAGATTTTTTTAGGAGTGAGCTACTTCGAATTGACCTTTTTCGTACTGTTCTGCTAGTTGCTCGACACGCTCAACCAGATTTTTCTTAATATCTTCATAAGACACCAAACCCGACTTTTCACCTTTCATGAAAATTAAAGCGCGTTTATGGCCGCCTGCCACACCGATGTCGGCATCTCTCGCCTCACCAGGGCCGTTTACTTCACAACCCATCACCGCCACCGTAATAGGAGCATTTATATGGGCTAGTTCCTGCTCCACTTCCATAGTGAGTTTATCTACGTCAATCTGGACGCGTCCGCACGACGGGCACGCGACTACATTCACGCCCTTTTGGCGTAACTTCAGGCTTTTCAGAATTTCGTAGCCCACACGCACCTCTTCCACAGGATCCGCCGCCAAAGAAACGCGGATGGTATCTCCAATACCTTCTGATAGAAGAATGCCTAGCCCGACGGCGCTCTTTATGCTGCCCGTCTGGAGGCTTCCACTTTCCGTGATACCCAGATGAAGTGGATACTCGACGCGTTTCGCCATCAACCGATAGGCTTTCACCGCCCTGGCAACATCGGAAGCTTTCAGGGAGATTTTCGTGTCATAAAAATTTCGCTTCTCCAGCATGGCGATATGACGCAATCCACTTTCCACCATCGCTTCGGGAGTTGCGCCGCCAAAACGATCAAGCAGGTGCTTTTCCAGAGAACCGGCGTTCACGCCTACGCGGATGGGCAAGCCGTGGTCTTGCGCCGCGGCGACCACTTCGTTCACCCTCTCCTCCCCATTGATGTTGCCGGGGTTGATGCGCAAGCAATCGATCCCGGCATCCGCAGCCAGCAAGGCATAGCGATAGTCGAAATGGATATCCGCCACCAAGGGCATCTCGGTGCGTTTTCTGATTTCATAGAGCGCATTGGCCGACTTTTCGTCAGGAACAGCCAAACGAACAACTTCACATCCAGCAGCTTCGAGTCGCTCGATCTGGCCGACCGTTCCATCAACATCATGTGTGTAGGTGTTGCACATAGATTGCACAACGATAGGAGCACCGCCGCCAATTTTGAGGCCGCGTACTTCTACTTGAGAACTTTTCCTTCTATTCAGAGGGAATAATGAAGGATCCGCACAAGGCAACGCCTCACCGGTAGCATCCACTCCAACCATCGGCAACACAGCGGTATTCTGCTCGTTGGGAGGAAGACCGACTCCCGGTATGGGTTTCGTGTAAAACACGTCGTCTGTAAATGGCTCAAACATAGCCAAATCCCTATTTGCCTTTACTGCTTTCGGGCGATTGTTTCGTTACATCCTTCATTTTCTCTACTTGCTTCTCTTTTTTCGTTATCGCTGCCGGTTCACTCCCAAAAAGATAATACACGCTGTCCTTATAGGTGGCAAAGATCATCAAACCGATGAGGAGAACGGTGCCTACCTGCATGGCCATTTCCCGGACTCTCAGGCTAATAGGTTTGCCACGCAAGCCTTCAATAAGCAAGAAAAAAATATGCCCTCCATCAAGTACAGGGATTGGCAGTAAATTCAGAATCGCAAGATTGATGCTCAGCAATATTGTGAACATGATGAGGTAGCGGAATCCGCGCTGCGCCTGCTCTGCGGCCACTACAGAAATGCGGATTGGGCCGCCGATGTCCGCTGGAATGGTCTTCGTGAGCATCGAATACAGCGTAAAAACCGTCAAGCTGGCAATGCGGTAGTTCTGCTCGAACCCTTTCCCCAAAGACTCAAAGAAGCCAAAACGTTCGGTGTAGGTGCCCTGTCCAATACTGATACCGATCCGCCCATAACCCAAATCTTTGCCTGTTGCGCTCCTCGATGTCGGAACAATGAGAGTTTCAAAAGATTGTCGGCCGCGCTCCACCGTCAATACGAGATTCTTGTCGGCATTTTCTCGTACAATTTCAACAAGCTCGGACCATTTCTGAATCCGCTTTCCGCTAATGGCCACGATATGATCGCCGGTTTGAAGATTCGCCTTTTGTGCAGGCGTATCGGGCAAAACACCGCCGACCCATGTTCCGGGAACTGGAATACCGCCAAGGTGCAGCCCCCAACTCAAGAGAATCGCCAAGACGACATTAAACAGGGGACCTGCCGAAATGACAGCCAATCGGTGGCTCACTGGGCGCAAGTAAAAAGATTTCTCCGGCTCATCCGCTTCTTTTGGCACATCGGGATTATCGGGTTGCGCTTCCGGATCTTCTCCTACCAGCTTTACATATCCGCCCAAGGGGATCAGAGAAACGCGATATTCCGTCTCTCCCCTCTGAAATCCCCAGATGCGGCGGCCGAAACCTAAAGAAAATGTGGAAACGCCTATTTTGAGCCATTTCGCTACGAGATGGTGGCCCAACTCATGTATAAAAATGAGTAACCCCAAAACCAGCACGGCCCAGAAAATCGTCTGCCCCAAACCCATCACCCAGTTGATTATTTGCATCGCCATTCTAGAGTGAACCCTTCTTGTTCACCGGCCGCTATGGGTCGGCATTTGTAGAACTTCGACATTCGGCGGTACGACAAACTCAAATTCCTCCCTTGCGATTTTGACGTTTTCTTTAACATTTGAAAACCGCAAGTGACTTTTGTTGCCAATATTATCAATGTACGCCAAGGTAAGGATTGTGAATTCCTCTGGCTCTACCTCTATCCACATGCGGCGAAAGGAGGCGCTCTTTGACTTCGGCTCCAAGCGAATGCGATGGGGCTGACCGGCTTTCCAAATTCCTCCGCTTCGCCTGGCAATTCCAACTTCTTCCACGGTCACTTGAAAATTCTTTTTCAAATTTCCCTTGCCCGACAAAAATAACAAAGGGGTTGCGCCAAACCCCAACCCCCCGGTTTTGGAAACCATTACCTGATTTAAACGTGCCGTGTAGAGCCAAAACTGATTGCCATTAGAAACTAGAACCTGCTTTTCAGGCTTGGCGTACTCCATGTGCAGTTTACCAGGCTTCTGCCATGAAAGGCTTCCGCTCGACGTAGTCGTTCGCCCGAGGGATTTTAATTCATTTTTCTGCTCGAAAGAGGCTTGCAGAGATTCAAGAGCTTCATATTTATCCTGTAGTGCCGAGATAATTTTGTCCGTTTTTTTACTTGGCTCATCTTGTATAGATGCCCCGAGCGAGTGTTCTTGCAAGAATGCAAAAAATCCCAAAACGACTATAAACATTAAAAAATTAAATTTGCGCAAATCTCTCGTGGTCCTTTGTGAATGATTACTCTGAAATGGGCGAGATAAAACCACTACTCTCCGGGAGAGCGTCCCCAGAATACTGAACAACGCCATCTACGCAGTAAACGCCCCCCTCCGCGATGAGTCGTACAGCCAATGGGTATATACGGTGTTCATACCCGAGAATCCTTTCAGACAGAGTTTCCTCATCGTCGTGGGGCAACACAGGGACAGCAGCTTGTAAGATGATAGGCCCCGTATCCACACCTTCGTCCACAAAATGGACCGTGCAGCCTGTCACCCTAGCGCCGGCATCCAAAGCTTTTTTTTGCGCGTGAAGACCAGGAAAACTAGGCAACAGCGAGGGGTGAATGTTGATGATTTTCCCTGAAAATCGGCTCACAAAATCCGGCGGTAAAATGCGCATGAACCCAGCACAACAGACGAGCTCGATTCCGGAACATTCAATCTCATCACCCATCATCCGATAGAAACCATCCTCCCTCGGCGCCAGATATTTAGATCGTATTCCAGCCATCGAGGCGCGCTTGAGCGCATACGCATTTTTTTTGTCGCTCACAACCAATGCAACTTCCGCTGGAAAATTTTCGTCCTGCCCGGCATCTATGAGAGCTTGAAGGTTCGACCCTCGTCCCGAGGCCAAAACACCCACCCGTAATCGTGTCCGTGAATGCACTATTTATACACCTTCAAAGACCACGGAATGGCCACTTTTCGGTTTTTTAACGACCTCACCAACAACCATGGCTTGCTCTCCTACATTTTTCAAACACTCGAGTAAAGAGCCCACTTGCTTCGACCTCACTAGAAAGACAAAGCCCAAACCCATATTAAATGTGCGGTACATCTCCGCATTCTCGATTGGACCTAACTCTTGAATCAATGAGAAAATTTCAGGGGTCGTCCATTTATCCGGGTAAAATTTTGCTTGTAATTCATCTGGTACCACACGACTTACGTTTCCCGGAATTCCGCCTCCCGTGATATGCGCGATTCCGCTTACCCCCTCTTCTCCTCGAATGGAGTTTGCCCCATTTGCGTAAATCCGAGTCGGCTCCAATAGAACTTCTTCAAAGGGAATACCCATCCTTTGCGCCACCGTATCTCGTTTTTGTGTTGCTCCAAATATTTTTCGAACCAAGGAGTATCCGTTACTATGAATACCTGAGGATGGAAGTGCTAATATCGCGTCACCAACTTTTACAGGCGTTTTTGGGGTGAGCTTCTCACGTTCAACCACCCCCACAGCGAATCCAGCAAGGTCATACACGCCCGGTTCATACATATCAGGCATCTCGGCCGTTTCACCTCCAAGGAGCGCGCACCCCGCATCCCGGCATCCTCGGGCGATCCCGGATACAACTGTCTTCAATACGCCTTGGTCAATCTGACCCGTCGCAATGTAGTCAAGAAAGAAAAGCGGTTCTGCTCCCATCGTCAGAATGTCGTTGACGCACATGGCCACCAAGTCGACTCCGACGGTATCATGTCGCTCGAACTCCTGGGCCAAGAGTAATTTCGTGCCTACGCCATCGGCGCCCGAAACGAGTACAGGGTCTTCATATTCCCCACCCAGGCGGAACAAACCCGCAAAATCCGCCGCTCCCTTCAGGATACGGCCACTTTGATTATCATGGGTCGATCTCACTTCTTCGGAGATAGCTTGAACAAAACCCTCTCCCAAATTCACATCGACGCCTGCGTCGCGGTATGTTAGGTGTTGTTCGTTCAATAGTGATGTTCCATGATTTGGTAGACGAAATTGCTCGGTATGAATTCGTTATCAGGCATGGTCTTCCATCAATTTCTTGACCAAGGCGACATTATGTCGGTGTCCACTTCTCTCAGCAGTCACTTTTCCGCGGATGGGACGGCCGGTTAAATACAAATCTCCTATAACGTCAAGAATCTTATGGCGAACAAATTCATTTGGAAATCGCAATTGGGTATTCACGACTCGCGCTTTGTCTACAAGAATAACATTATCCCAGCGACCACCTTCGGCCAATCCCATTTTCTCAAGTGATTCGAGTTCAGAGACAAAACCAAACGTACGGGCCGGTGCGATTTCTTCTTGAAAACTCAATGCGTTCTTATGGTCATAAAGATATGATTGTTTCCCAATCGGCTTAGGATAATCTATGAGATATGAAATCGAAAAAGAATCTGCTGGTTCTATGCGTATATAACCCTTCTCGTCTCTCTGTTCACCTACTTCGTAAACCTTATCAACCCACAAGTCATCACATTTTTGTTTCTGATCTTCAATGCCCGCTTCTTCGAGCAAGCGACAAAACTCTACTGCCGACCCATCCATAACAGGCACTTCTTCACTCATCTTGATGAGTATATTGCTTATCTTATAAGCGTGTAGCGCGCTCATGAGATGCTCTATTGTCCGAGCCGTTACAGTTCCATTGCGCAAGTTAGTTGCATGGTTGGTGCCATCCACAAAATCAACATTTGCTCTCACGGTATCGGGACTTGTCAGGTTGCCGAATTGAATTCCGCTCCCCGGCGGCAAGGGTTCGATGATTAATCCGGTCTTCAACCCTGAATGAAGCCCTCGGCCGTACAACACGACACTTTTCGAGATACTCCTTTGATTTGTTTCCCTAATCATCGTCGACGCCGACGTTACGGGCTCGATATTGTATGCTTTAATTTTTCGTTTTAAAGCTTGTTTCGTCATTCCCACCGCTTGGGCGGTTTTGTGGATATCCCAACCGTGCTCCTCCAAATGGAAGGAAAGGTATTGTCTCTCCCACTGGGTTCTGGCCACATTAAAATTAGAAGGAGCGTCATTTTTTGAAGATGTGTGCGCCGCTAAATCAGAAGCTTCGCGTATTGCGTACGGCAAGTGGCTGACATCAATTTCCGAGCCTTGGGATGAATATGACGCTTTGGTCACCGCGCCTTTCAATTCAGCAATATTGCCTGGCCAATCATAATCTTCTAGAAGCGCAATGACATCCTCTGAAAATTCTTTCTTATCCCTTCCAGCTTCATTACATTCATTCAAAAATTTATTGGCCAACGGCAAAATATCCTCTTTACGTTCGCGCAAAGGGGGCAGGTGAATTACATCAACGCCTATTTTTGAGGATAAAGCTTTTACATCGGCCTTGTCATTCAGGGCACCCATATAATCAACGGATACCATCAAACGCATTGATTCTTTCGTATGACCAAGAAATCTCGCAAGAAATAACTCCCGCTCCGCCATGGGTAGCTGCTCCAAACCATCAAGATATACCGTCCCTTGATAGGCATCTGGCA
This sequence comes from bacterium, assembly GCA_965213625.1. GTDB lineage: Bacteria > UBA8248 > UBA8248 > UBA8248 > UBA8248 > Bin107. The sequence goes on along the minus strand of CBDBZU010000004.1, from coordinate 2,846,955 downwards.
ACAACCGTTCCAAGGTATTTTCCCATTCGCTAATCTCCGTCATAGGAAACAGCGAACGGCAATGAACGGGCCTAAAGCCTTCTTCTTTTTTCATGCCGTTTTTATGAATTACCCTGGCAACAAAACGCTTCCCAGTACCTCTTTCACCTGCGATTAGCAAAGGGCTGTATTCTTTCGCAGCTTTACGTATGGCCCGCCGAACTTTTTGAATATTCTTGCTATTACCATCAAGCATTACATCGACAACATCACTCGCCTTTAGCTCCTTGGCTCTTCGCGCTTGAACAGCGGAATCGACTATACGCAAAACCGCATCAATAGACAGGGGTTTTTCAATAAAATTAAAAGCGCCCAACTTTGTAGCGGCAACAGCGGTTTCTATGTTGCCGTGGCCCGACATCACGACGACTTCAATATCCGCGTTCGACTCTTTCACTGCTTGCAATGTCTTGATTCCATCAATGCCAGGCATCCACACATCAACCAAAACTACATCCGGAGTTTCAGTACGAACCAATTGCAGGGCCGTTTCTCCAGACTCGGCACGTTCGACACGATATCCTTCATCGTTTAACACATCTTCCAAGCTCGTGAGTATTTCACGCTCATCATCCACGATGAGCACATGTCCCTTATCCAATGGAAGCTGTCCTTTGCTTTTCAGGCGTAATGTCTACTGCAGGCGCCAGCGGCAACGTTACGCGAAAAACGGAACCCGCTGGGTGATTATCCCGCACGTTAATGGTCCCATTATGATCTGCTACAATACGGTTGCATATAGCCAAACCTAAACCAGAACCCCGATCTTTAGTAGAAAAGTACGGTGAGAAAATATGGTCTTTCATATCTTCCGATATGCCCTGCCCTTGGTCGGCAACTTCAACAACTATCAGATTTCTGTCCATATCACTCCATGATTGCAAATCTATCTCACCTCCGATTTCGTGCGATTCAAAAGCGTTTTCCAACAAATTGATGAACACGCGCTGCAACTGCTCGGGATCTGCCATGACAGCTGCATTCTCGGTGTTGATATGGATAGAAAATTTCACATTCCCCTTTCTGCCACGATATAAATTTGCAACTTCTTCAATAAGGGGCACAAATTCACAAAGCCTCAATCTCGGCTCTGGCATTCTCGCAAACCGGCTGAATTCATTCACCATTTCAATCAAACTTGTCACCTGATTGATAATGGTATCCGTGCAAGATTCGAATACTTCAGCAAAGTCGTAAGACTCACTCTCAAATTTCCGCCTCATTCTCTGAGCAGAGAGTTGAATCGGAGTAAGTGGATTTTTGATCTCATGCGCGATGCCGCGAGCCACCTCTTGCCATGCGGCCACTTTTTGAGCCCGAATCAAGGCCGTCATATCATCAAATACAATAACAGCCCCTAGCCTGCCGCCATCAGCGCTTTTGAGCAGGGTTAAGCTTGCGCGTAGCGTAATTACATGGCCATCAATCATGACCTCCACTTGTTTTGAAGCGCTTTGGTGTTCTCGATCTCTCATGGAACGCATCAACTGACGAACAGGCTCGAGATGCGCGCTTTCGAAAACCTCGCTGAACATTCGTCCCACGGCATCCTGAGGTTCAATGCTCAATAATTCCCCTGCCGCTTTGTTGAGAATTGTAACGCGCCCTCTGCGATTGATTGATATCACACCCGCTCCAATATTTTCGAGCATCGCTTCCATATATCTACGTCTTCTGTCGATTTCCAAGTTGGAACGGCGTAAAATTTCAGAGGACTCTTCGATTTTTTCTTTGTTAGCCAGCAATTCTTCCGTCATGCTGTTAAAGGCGTTGACCAAAATCCCCACTTCACCATCTGTTTGCGCATCTACGCGATGTTCGAGATCGCCGTCAGACACCGCCCTTGTAGCGTCCGCTAATTTTTCGATGGGAACAGTGATTCCGCGAGCGAGGTAGAAGCCAAACCATATGGCGGCAAAGAGAATAAGCAAAGTAACCACTAAGAAGGTGATAATGTAGTTAGCTTTGATTGGGTTCTTGGAAAGTTCCAATTCTTTATAATTTACAAAAGAATCCGATATGTTCCTAATCTTTTCCACGAGCCTGTCAGGCACATATTTGGATGCGACGATAAACCCCACCACTTTTTTCTGTATTTTCAAAGGCGCTACGCCGTAGATGACATCGCCTTTTTCCCAATTTTCTATACTTGAGCGCGATTCCCCATCGATCACCTGATCCACGTATCCAACCAATGGCGAAAACTTTACGTCTCGTTCTAACCCAGGTCGCCTGACCGATACGATCTCGTTTCTCTTTCGATCATAGAGTTGGATAATATCTGCTCCGAAGCTCTTTCTCTCCGACTCTAAAATTCCTTCAATTGCCTTGGAGTTTTGTAATGTATCGGGATGCGCCTTCTCCAATGCAAGCGCTAGTCGACTCGCACTGAATAGTGTGTTTCGCTCCACCTCGCGATAATAGGTTTGGGCCACCTCGAACGACCCCTTAAGCGCACTCTCCACATTCATGTTGAACAGGGCGTTAAAACTTTGATTAATCAAACCGCTGGCTACCACAAAAAGAGCCACTACAGGAATGAGCGTAAATCCGACAAATGCCAAGACAAGCTTTAATTGCAAACGCGATCGACCAGCGCCCGTTCTCCCTTCGTAGTAAAGACGTACCAAGTTTTTCGCTACCAAGAGAATAACCACCATGAGCAGAATGATACTCAGATTCACTAGTGCAAATACGACGACGTTGTTCAGTAAGGGGACTCCCGGCTCAAGTTCTTTGAAATAAATCCAAGCCGTGAATGAAAGAGTCGCAATTATGATCAATGCGATGAATGATCGCAGAAGTGTTCTCCGTCGACGTGAAGTGATTTCCAGATTTTTCAGTCGCTTTGGATACACAATTCACATTCCCTCAGAACTAAATGTCGGCGAATAGTTCCAATCAGATTTCTTCCCCCAAAAAGCAAGCAAGTAATTAAAGGGAAAAACAAAATCTACTTGATTCAACCGCGCTCTTATTTTTACATAATATCGACTTTTGGGGGACAATGTCTTACCGGAGCCGATGGGCGTGCCATTCAATTCACGCATCCAGTCGGTCATTTCACCTTGGCTTCTCGTCACTTTTCTCTCGATCTCTTTCGCACCTTCTTTGAGGTAAAAAGTGTATGTTTTTTTTAAAGCACTATATTTCACTTGATGATGTAATTGCCGTGAGGTGACTTCCAAGTCATAAATCAGCTTGCGAGTGCGAAAGAGACTTACATCAAAGATGAACTTCGTAGTCACACCGCTATGAATGGCTTCTAACAATTTTGGAGAAAATGCACCCAAGAGAGAACCAAAAACAAGCAACTGCCCATTTTTCTTGATGACAATAATATCTTTTAGTCGGATTCCATCTTGATTATCTGTTGCAGAAAGCGCCGGCCCCACCAAAACGAAAACCATACAGATGGCTATGGCGCATTTCCTAAGAACAAATGTTTTCCGGGTGTTAGACAACATATGTTCCCCTTGGCCTTGGAATTCAATGCTATCGCATATGAATAAAGCTCTCAATGCCTTGTTTGGCTTCTCTATCTTCATGCTCATGAAGAACTTCCAGATGGTGCGCCATAACCTGGTTCCACTTTTTTTACTGCTCAACGTCCGCCATGATCTTCCGGAGTTCATAAATGGTATCGAGAGCCTGACGAGGTGTCATGGAATCTGGTTCAAGGTCTTTCAACACTTGCTCAATCTGCGATTCCTTACATGAAAATAAAGGCAATTGCCCATTCCCCTGGCGATTTTCCCAAATATTTCTTTCCTCACTGGAACTGGAAATTGTCTCCGTACTCTCAAACTTTGAGAGCAAAGTCTTGGCTCGGTCGATCACTTCCTCTGGAAGCCCAGCCAACCTGCCAACCTGAATACCGTAGCTTCTATCGCAACTGCCATCGCTTACTTTTCGCAAGAATACTATTTCATCTCCCCACTCTCGAACTTCGACCGTCAAGTTTTTCACACTGGTGAGCTCTTTTGAGAGCTCGGCCAACTCATGATAATGGGTCGCGAACAATGTCCTCGCCCTGTGAAGGACCTCATTATGAAGATACTCTACAATCGACCAAGCGATGCTCACTCCATCATATGTACTCGTGCCTCGCCCGACCTCATCCAGCACGATGAAACTCTTTTGCGTCGACTCTCTTAATATGGTGGCCGTTTCCACCATCTCAACCATGAAAGTGCTTTGTCCCTCCAACAGTCGGTCATGCGCGCCAACGCGTGTGAACACTCTATCGACTAAACCGATTTTCGCGCTCTTGGCTGGTACGAAACTGCCAATTTGCGCCATCAGGATGAGCAGCGCTGATTGACGCAGGTAAGTGGATTTTCCCGCCATATTCGGCCCTGTAATGATGAGAATTCGGTGATCGTCACGGATCGATAAATTGTTCGGAACGAAAGATATGCCAGGATTCTCCGCTTCCATGACGGGATGCCTCCCCTCGACAATTTCAAGCTCTGTAGAATCCAAAATTTGGGGTCGGACATATCCATATTTGCGCGCAACAAGCGCCAAGGATAAAATAGCATCTATGATCGCTATTTTCTCAGCGGCGGCAAGAATGCGCTTGGCTTGTTTTGATAATTGCGCTCTTAAGCGTCCAAAAAGCATGAACTCGAGATGATGGGCTCTCTCCTCTGCGCCGAGAATGTCTTCTTCCATTTTTTTTAACTCGGAAGTAATGTATCGCTCAGCAGAAACGAGGGTCTGCTTGCGCGTATATTCCATTGGCGCCTGATCACTGAAGCGTTTGGATATCTCTAGATAATATCCAAAAACGCGATTGAACCCTATTTTCACAGGCAGTCCCGTTCGTTCTTTTTCTCTGTTTTCATAATCCTTTAGCCACAAATCACCCTCCTGCTGCGCCTTTCTCAACCTTGCAAGTTCCTGATCATAATCAGTGCGAAAAATTCCACCCTCTCGAATCGAAACAGGCGGCTCATCCACAATCGCGTTTTTGAGTTCCAACGCTACATCATCGAGAGAATCCCACCCCGTTACGACCGAATGAAACAACTCCGAAGCCATCCCTTTGATCGCCTCATAGACCTCCGGCAACATAGCCAAAGACCCGCCAAGTCCAGCTATATCTCGGGCATTCGCAGTTTGAGACCCCACACGTCCCAGGAGCCGCTCGATATCTTGAATGGGCTCAATAGCGTTTTTGAACTGATTCAGAATTTCGGAATCATTCACGAGTTCTTCTACGGATTCGGCACGAAAATCAATGGCTTGTTTTTGAATCAATGGTGAAAGGACCCATTTTTTCAGCAATCGCCCTCCCATACCTGTCTGCGTCTCATCCAACAAACCAAATAAAGTACCTTTTTTCCCACGATCCATCGCCGAGCGAGTGAGTTCTAAATTTCGCAAAGTGGCGGCATCGAGAATCATAGTGTCCGAGAGTCGGGAAAAAAGCACAGGCTTGAGATGGGGGAAATCGCCAGGCTGGTTTTCTTTGAGATACGCCAAAATGCCTACGGCGGAATCAACAGCAGACGGGTTCGTCCGAACATTTTCTTCATCTGGAAATATAGTATCCAGGCCGTTGAAATCAAGTGGCTCATGAAAAGTGGCGGCCGGCCTTTTTTCAACATGAATGCTTAGTTCATCAATTTTGTTTTTCAACTCATCGGGCGGGGAAAATACATCCGGCAAAATGAGTTCGCGAGGAGAGAGTCTCTCCAATTGATTGCAAATAAGCGTCTCGGCGGCATCTCCTTCCGCCTGGGTCGCACAAAACTCACCGGTCGAACTATCCAGCCATGCCATTCCCCAAAGCGCCTCACCTTCCCTCGCCGATACGGTGATACCCGCCAAGTATTGCGATTCCTTACTATCAAGTAATTTGAGGTCGGCAATCGAGGTGCCCGGTGTGAGAACGCGAGTCACCTCACGCCTTACCACACCCTTGCTTTCTCCCGTGTCTTCCACCTGCTCGCAAATAGCGACTTTAAAACCCGCTTCCAACAATCGTCCACAATAAGAGGAAGCCGAATGACAAGGCACACCACACATAGGTATGGGCCCTTTGTCATCACTCTGGCGCGATGTTAATGCGAGTTCCAGCACTTTCGCCCCGAGTTTCGCATCTTCATAAAACATTTCAAAAAAATCACCCAACTGAAAAAACAGCATCGCGTCCGGATAGCGTCTTTTGATTTCCAGGTATTGGCGCATTGCAGGAGACGGACCACTGCGCCTATTGCTTGATGTTTTTTTTTCTTTCTTTGTTTGCAGGGCGCCTTTGTGGGGAGACATACCTACTTCGCCTTTGAATCGCGGGGGGATAAGCTCATCTGAGATTTGGATTCAGTTTCTGGTGTTGATTTATCAATTGCGCTAGCGGATTCATCGTCTTGTGTATTTCCCATCGTAAGAAGCTTGCCGCTTTTCTCTCGCACCTCGTCCAGATTAATCTCCATCGTCTTTACTTCGCGCTTCAATTTTCCTATCTGGTTCCTGAACTTCAATCTATCCAATGCCCCTCCAAGCCATGCCACCATGAATCCACATGCGAACACGGCCAAAAGCACATAAAAAAGAGGCAAGTTGAAGCTGCCCTGATAATAGGCAACGGTCACCGGTTGCATGTTGATGACACCGAAGCTCGATATCGCCAAAGCCAGAATCAAACCGATGATGAGTCGAAGACTACCCATATCACCACCAAGTCCATAGGGTTTCAGAATTCAAAATCAGGGCGGAATTGATTGCAGAATGTCTATAATTTTAGGGTATCACTTACGCTCCACCGCGGACGAGCAACAATATGATCTCTCATACGAGATACGATGTGTAAATAACTGAAAATTTTCTACGTCGTCGTGCCTACAATTATTTACTCAAGATTCCCCGGTTTTTGTCGAGACAGCCATCCCCCGTTCAGTAGAAAGGCTATCCTTTTCTCTTCCTCACTCATGCGCGCTGATTCCGACTTCGTGTAATGATCATACCCTTTTAGGTGCAAAAGGCCATGTACGAGCAGGCGACCTGCCATGAGTCCGTAATCTACCGCCTCCGTTTCCGCTTGGCGAAGCACTTCATCTACGCAGATGACTACTTCTCCCAAGAATGACTTCCCCTCTTCTTGCTCACCCCCATGTGGGAAGAAGTCGGTAGGCGGAAATGCCAATACATCCGTTGTTTCATCTTCTCCCCGATATCGAGAATTTAAAGCCCGCATCTCCTCGTCTCGAATGAAAGCAAGGCTGATCCAATCATCTTCGGACTGAAGAGCTCTCTCTATGACCTTCAAACGTTGCCTCAGCGCTTTGTGATCCAGCGCGAAGAGCTTTTGATCGTTTTTGATGAGGACTTCCATTCGCGGCTCCTTTCCTGGGAGCATCTTCTTGTCCTGGATAATGAATCCGGTGATGATGTATACCAACCAAAACGCGCATGAAAGCTTCTTGAATGTTGCTCAAATCTCTGAGCGTGAGGCTGCAATTGTCCAATTGTCCCTCAACAAAAGCACTTTGGACGATTCGATCCACCAGGGCGCTAAGGCGCCCGAGAGAGTGATCCGAAAGCGAGTGAGACGATGCCTCAACCATATCAGCCAACATCAGGATGCCCGCCTCTCTCGTCTGGGGTCTTGGTCCCGGGTAGCGAAAAAATTCTTCAGTCACGCCATCCCCTTCGTGCTTCTTCGCTTTCTCATGAAAATAGCGAATCAAGGATGTGCCATGATGTTGTTGAATTAAATCGATAATCTCTTTTGGCAGTTGATGGCTTCTCGCAAGTTCGACGCCCTCCTTCACATGGCTGATCAGGACAAGCGCGCTCATGTTGGGTTTGAGTCTATCGTGACGGTTTTCCCGCCCCTGATTTTCAATAAAATACTCTGGCTTCATCATCTTGCCTATATCGTGAAAATATGCACCCACACGTGTTAGAAGCGGATTCGCACCGATCGCCTCGGACGCCTCCTCCGCCAAGTTGCCCACGAGAAGACTGTGGTGGTAGGTGCCCGGTGCGCTAACGACCATTTTTCTCAACAACGGGTGATTCTGATCGGCCAATTCCAGAAGGCGCATATCGGTCGTGAGCTTGAAAATCGACTCGAGCAAGGGCATGGCACCCGCCACGATAATGACGTTTGAAAGGCCGCCGAGCAAAGCGATGGGAATATCAGTCCATTTAATAATCGCTGCGCCGAAACCTTCTTGTACGTTGAACCCCAGTGCGAGCGCAGCCCCCAACAAACCCAGGATGAGCGCTACGATAAGCACGGAAGTCCTGCGCCGATATTCTTTCCAGCGAATGGCCGCAAGCACGCCGCCCCCCAGGGCGATGAGGCTGAAATTGATGTGGTTCGGCAAAATTAGTCCGGTTAATACCGCGGAGAAAACCGCCATCAGCACCGCTGCTGAACGTCCTTGCAAAACGGCTGCAAGAAGAGAAGCGGAGCAAAATGGAATTATATAGTAAAACGAATGGAGCGGAATTCCCCGAAAAGTTTCATGCAACACTTCTGAGAACAGAATGCCCATTTTCAGTAAAACAGCTTGACTTAAAAGCAGTATCACGAAGAGTGTTACGTTTTTTTGCGATGACAAAAAACTCCCATCGTATTTTTGCACACAAATCCATGCAAGAATGAGCAAGATGAAAATCACCAAAGCTGTGCCAGTGAAGTTACCGAAGACATGACTTTGTCGGTAAATTTTCTCCAAGCTCTTGAGTTTGATGATTTGTCCTTCGTTCAAGCGTTCTCCCTCGCGAACGATCATTTCCCCTTGCTTAAGCACTTCGGAAACAGGTGGGACGGAAGCCGCAACCTTTTCTCTGCTCTCGAGTGTCGCCCTGTTGTTGAACGTCAAGGTTGGCTGAACCATTTTCAAGACTTGGGAGACTAGCAGACTCCTGATGCGCCAAGGAATCCTGAGGGATACATTCCGTGCTTCTCGCTTGAGTAATTTATCGACCTGCCTGAGTTCCAAAGGGCTCATGGTTGGGCTGACGGAGACGCGATTCCCCGTTCTTATGTCGCGTGCCGTTATCCCCTTCGACGCATGGGTGGCGTATAATCTCTTGTCGCTCACTATTTGGCGCGCGTATGCTTCCTTTAACAGCTTGGCGATATCCTTCTGTATCCAGTTTGCAAACCTCTCACTTCTCAACCAAGCCGACAGTTTTTTTGGAACTTCGCCACCGACCAGCTTATGAAACGCACTTTCCGCCTTGATAAAGGCAGGTGAAGCGTACAACTCTCGATAAGCTTCCGATTCGGAGAATAGTGACCGACTCTTCTGTTTGGTGCGTATGTTCAATTGCTGGGCTTTCACATTTTCGAGTTCTTTGTCTACCGTCCGTTGAATGGACTCAAAGGCACCATTCAATTTTGTGAGCACAACTTTAGAAAGCTGTGTATCGATATCGTAGCGAGGCAAAACTTTTTCTCTGGCTGCCTGGCGCTTCGCATTCGTGGCGATCGGATCGACCACACGCATATCTTGAGGTGCTTTTACATCCCTGGGCACCACATCACCCACTTCAAAAGATACACGTGGCGCCGACAGATCGGTTGTAAGAAGAAACGAGAGCAAAGTAGAGAGCGTTACGCCCAGGACCCATGGATACGCCCTCGTGTTTGTGAATGACAGAACACAATCCGCGAGAAACCGCCCCAGCAACGCAAATTGACGTAAAAAGATGTTTTGGGATTTTCCGGCAGTTTTTCCAATGCCGGTTCGATGGATCACGCGATTAACCTCCAAAATCCTTCAGTGAAGAAGGGATCGTGGACGTATCGGCTATATGTGAACGCCCTCGGCTGTGCAAGTTCTCTTTATAGAACTCGCTTATAGACTGTGGGCCTCGTATGCAGAAACGATTCTTCTCACCAAGTGCGTGCGAACCACATCTCGCTCACTAAAATAGACGAAACAAACGTCTTCTAAATCTCTCAAGACTTCTTGTGCGTGAATCAGCCCGCACCCGGATTTTTCGGGCAAATCGATTTGCGTAATATCCCCCGTTACGACAGCTTTGCTCCGAGTGCCCAGTCGTGTAAGGAACATCTTCATCTGCTCGGGCGTCGTGTTCTGCGCCTCATCTAATATAATAAAAGAATCATTCAGTGAACGGCCCCTCATATATGCGAGTGGCGCTATCTCTATCTCACCTCTTTGAATGAAACGATCCACCCGCTCAAATTCCACCATATCATTTAGAGCGTCAAACAGCGGTCTGAGATATGGATTCACCTTCTCCTGTAAATCACCAGGCAAATATCCGAGCTTCTCTCCCGCCTCCACAACGGGCCTCGTCAAGACAATGCGAGCGTATGCTTTCTCCAACAATCCGGAAACCGCCATGGCCATTGCTAGATAGGTTTTCCCCGTTCCGGCTGGTCCGATTCCGAAAGTTACCCCTTTATCACGTATCGCCCTTATGTATTCGCTCTGGACCGGACCTTTGGGAACGACGTATCGTTTCTTCGATGAAACAGATATCCGATTTTCCACCAAAGATCGAAGCGTAACGTCTTGTTCCACCGCAATGGCTTGAGCCAGCGTCTTGATGTTCAACGAATCAAATCGAAAGCCCTCGTCCACGCATTCAGTCAACTCATCCAGAAACAGTCGGGCCTTCTCGGCGGCATCAGGTGGACCTTCAACCACGAACCCCTCTGATGCTATTCTAATTTTTACGTCAAAAGCCCTCTCCACAGCCTTGAGAGATTCATCCCGATTTCCAATGATATGAACCAACCTATCCGGCCCGGCCAGCGGGCTTGCAGACATTCTTGTCGCCAAAAGTTTGAGGCTCCCCGTATCTACATTTTCGGTTTTAAAAAAATCGATATCCCATGCAATGTTTGATCGTACGCCCCAGAATTTCAGGCGTCAACAAAAGAACTTCATTTTTATTTCGCTTTCTATTCTCTATCCTCTCGGATGGCTCTTGTCCAAAAGTCTCCGCAGGTTTTGCCTGTCTACATGCGTGTAAACTTCTGTGGTGGAAAGATCTGAATGCCCGAGCATCGCCTGGACGGCACGCAGGTCGGCCCCGTGATTGAGCAGATGAGTCGCGAAGCTGTGTCGAAACACATGGGGACTAACATTTTTTCCTACACCCGCAATTTTTGCCCACCTCTTGACCCGCGCCCAAAAAGCCTGGCGGGTCATGGGTCCTGCCCGGCTCGTTAGAAATACATAATCCGACTTCCGGGCGCGCAGAAGACTCAGACGAGCGGTATCCAGATATTCCGTGAGCATTTCTTTCGCGGCATCTCCTATGGGAACAAGCCGGGATTTATCTCCCTTTCCATGAACGATGCAAAAACCCGACTCAAGTTCAATTTGATTGAGTTTGAGTCCAATAATCTCGCTGACTCGCATGCCGGTGGCGTACAATAGTTCGAACATGGCTCTGTCCCGAACCGCCTGCGGCGTTTTGTCATCGGGCGCCAGCAAAATCTTGGATATATCTTCTTGCGAAAGAGTTTTGGGTAAACGCTTCCATTTCGAAGGCTGCACAATGTCAGCCGTAAAATCCTCCTTGACGCACCCATCACGGACCAACAACTTGGCAAGGGCTCGAATGGACGCCAGGTGACGACGCAGCGTGGTGCCTGATTTTCCCTTCTGCCGCATATCCTTCAAATATTCGATAACGGTGTTTTTCGACCAATTCGTCGGTGAAGCATCTTCGTTTGCCTGCAGCCAAAAGAAAAACGATTCAATGTCTCGCCCATAACTCTCCACAGTATTCACCGCACGGCGGCGTTCGATCAGAAGGAAATCCCTGAAAGTCCTTACAATATCCGCCAGATGAACATCCAGAGAATCCCCGTTACTTTTTTCATGCCCTTTCGTTACAAATTTATCCTTCGTCATCGTCCGAACCTCATTGCTCAGGATTTCCTCCATGTGAGGCGGATGAAACGACACCATGACTCATAAGAAGGAGCATCGATTTTTTTCGCCACGACAATGTAGAAACTACCTGCCAAGGTCACTTCAATCATCATCAACAGCAATTTAAACACCGACGCGCCCTGCGCATCCCATAGCTGCAGATTAACGAGTTGATGATGAAGGAAAAATGCGAGCAACCCCGTTAAGATTCCTAGCACCAGGAGCCTGTTCAAGGAACGAGCAAACTCATTTTTCGGAAATTCGCTCCACTCCCGCATGACACCTCTCAGCAACAACACCGCGTTCAGAGCGCTTGAGCAAGACGTTGCCAGCGCGAGACCGATAAACCCGAGAGGGAACATCAGAGCAACACTGAGCGCTATATTCGTGAGGACAGCGATATTGGCGCACCTCACCGGAAAACTCGTGTTCAATCGGGCGTGAAACACCCCGGCCAAAAGCCTCGTGACTCCGAAAAACATCAACCCTGCCGCATACGCCCGCAAGGCAGCCGCGCTCGCAATCGTATGGGTTTCTGTAAATGCCCCCCGCTCGAAAATAACCTCCATGATCGGGTAGGCCAAAGCCATCAAGCCAAATGTAGCGGGAATGGTGATGAATAACGTCAGACGTCCCGCTTCGAGCATGGTGTTGCGCTCAGAATCTCCAGTTGTAGAATTTTCCCTGTTTTTCGCCGCATAATCAGATAAGACCGGTAGAACGGCGGACACCACCGCGAGGCTCAATATGCCGTGAGGAAGCTGTACCAATCTGTTCGCATAATAGAGATACGAGATGGACCCTTCGGCCAGGAACGAAGCCAACCATCGATCGACGAGAACATTGACCTGAAAAATTGCGCCGCCAAGAGCCGCTGGTCCCATTAGCGCCAAGCACCTGCCGACGCCCTCCACACGCCAGGGGATGGAAGGATGCGGAAAAATCCGTAATTTCCCCATGAAAGGGAGTTGGAATAAAAACTGCACCGCCCCGCCGATTACGACGGCCCAGGCGAGCCAGCGGATGGCTTCCGCACTGCTTGCCCAATAACCCGCTAACAAAAGGGCGATGATGATAACCACATTCTGGAGGGCGGGGGCGAAAGCGGGCACGAAAAAACGACGCGCCGCGTTCAACATTCCTGCCGCGACCGCCCACAGGCCGATAAAAATGATGAATGGGAACATGATTCTGGTGAGCTGGGCAGCGAGATGCAGCTTTTCCGGGTTGCTCGTAAATCCAGGCGCCAGCGCTCTCATCAACGGCTCCGCGAACCAAATCCCAATCGCGCAACCCACACTTCCCGCGAAGATGAGAAACACAATCATTCCACCGGCGAATTTTTTCGCCTCTCTGGCCCCAGATTGCTCACGTATGTCGGAGTAGACGGGAAGAAACGAGGAACTCAGCGCCCCTTCCATAAACATACGCCTGAATAGATTGGGAATCGCAAAAGCGACGAAAAAAGCATCGGCCATCATCGCGGCGCCAAAAAATTTGGCAATGAGCAAATCACGGAAAAAACCCGCAATACGGCTGATGAGCGTCGCCAAGCTGACTGGACCCGCAAATCTGGAAATGCTCTCCTCCGCCGATGAATCACCATTATCTACCGGCGCAGCAGGAGAAATATTTTCTTCTTGTTCGTGATTAGAGGATTCAGGTGGCGTTGTCACAAAATTCCTGACACCTGGGCGGTAAGCTTGACAACCCTTTATTCCGTGGTATTTTACCGGGGCTGTGAAACAGCCTCAAGGGAAACATTTCAACTATATTCACGGAGAATGAACCAAATTGCCTCATATTCGTTCGGCCAAGAAGCGCAATCGTCAGAATATCGTTCGCCGCGACAGAAACCGCGCTATTCGCACGCAGTTTCGCAATACCATCAAACAGGTCTTGGAGAGTAGTGAAGAAAGCTCCGAAGAACTGTTGAGGAAAGCCCAGTCGCAACTGGACCGCGCAGCCACAAAAGGGATTATCCACAAAAAAACGGCGTCGAGAAGGGCTGGTAGATTGGCGAAACGAATTCATGCGGCATCTTCAAAATAGCTAAGCAACCTTGTGCTTCCCGCTTCTAGAGGAACGCACATCCACCAAAAACAACTCCAGTGACTGACGAGCGACCTTCAAGTCGCTCGTTCGCTTGAGCTTACGATCCACTTGAAGCAGCTTCCCATATAGCTCGCGTAAATAGGCAGAACCCAATCCCCTGACCTGACTCTCGAGCCTTCTCGCGACAAAAGGCGGCAGGCCCAACACTTGAGTTATGCCCTGGGCGCCCCGGCCGCTTCTAATCAAAGCCTTTGAAATCGTCCAGCGCCGAATTAAATTACGCAGCAACCCGATGAAAACGACGGGATGTTCGTTTTCCATCATCCGGCGCAAGAGAATGAGGGTTCCACCCAAGCTCCCCTGACTGAGTGAATCACCCAGTTTATAGAGTAGCTCTTCTTTGGAGTGGCCCACTATTTCACGAATCTCCTCCACTCCCGCAAGTGTTCCCGGCATCAAGTAGGAGGCGATTTTCTCGAGCTCGGTGCTCAGCCTCATCATGGAGGGTTTGACCATTTCGACCAATATATCGGCGGCCTCCGGCCGCAACTCGAATCCCAACTCCACGGCGCGCCCATGAAGCCATTTTCTTAATTCCTCCCCTTCCAGGATATCTACCCGACAATGCACGCTAGTCTTCACCAGGCGCTGGAAGAAATTAGTGCGCATGTCGGCGCCTTCCAAACAAAAAACCATAACTGTGGATTCGGACGGGTGCTCGAGATATCTAAGGAATGTAGGCTCATCCCTCTCGCCTGGCCTGGCGAAATTGAGAATTTCGACAAGGCGCTTCTCCGCCATGAATGGCAGCGTCTGGGCGATTGAAATTATTTCGGAAGCATCGGCCTCGGCCCAGTCGAAACGGTCATGGTTGAAATCAGCCGGCCCATCTCCAAAAATCTTGTTGCGAATAACGCGCAAGTATTCATCCCGCAAATAAAAATCTTTGCCTTCCAATAAGTATACGGGTTGAGTCGGTGCGTTTTGCACATCGGAAATCGCAGCAAGAGAACTCTTGGGCTTCTTGCGGCTCGGAGCCAATCTAAAAACCCTCTAACACGAGGCTCACGACATCTCTCGACAAAGAATCAGCTACTTTTTGATTGGCCTCAGAACGGTTCGTTTCGCTTTGCGCAATTGATGAAGAAACCACAAACTCGGCATAAGATTCCAGGACCTGATTGATAAGCAAATTTCTACGCTCTTTGTCGCGCAGCTTAATTTGCGTGCGCACAACGACGCGGTATTGCTGAACTCTATCGGCTCGCGTGAAGCCAATGGGAGAAAGACGATATTCTCGCAAAACACCTTCGAGAGCAATGTCAGCATCGGCGGAATCGGATACCCTGAGGCGCCCGTCCCACAAAAATCTACCTCTCATCGCTTTCATAACGGCGCGTCCAAGACCCGGCTCGTTCGTATGGTTCAGGAATGGTGAAATCGAAATCGTCTGTACTGCTTTCAGGTTTTCGGGGCGTAAAGTTCCTTCGAGTTCATAGCCGCAACCCGCCGCCAGAAAAACACTCAGAAGGAGAGTCAAACGGATTATTTGACCTTTCCTCAACAGCGCCCCGCTCAAATCAAGACCTCCAAGGAGAGTTCTCGGTTTTTCACGCTGCTAAAAGCGATATGTTCGCTCAGCGCAATCAATTCGTCATATTTTTCGTCATCCGGTTCGCAAACAAGAATATCGACATCCCAAGGATTTCCGACGACACCACGTATCGCGCCGTTCATAATCTCCGTAGCCACAGGAACGAAGCTGCCGGGATATGGCGCAATGCCGGATACCTGCAACGACAAATTTTTTGCCGATGTCTTCATCATTCTTCCAAAAATCTCCTTTGCGCGCCGGTAGAGTTTCGTAAGGGTCAAGTCCTCCACCGAGCCGATTCCCGCAAAAAGTACGTATTCGGGCGCGAGACGGCCTTTTGAGGCCAGCATGGCCTGAGACTCCCATGCCCCACTCAATTTACCTTGCTGCACCAGGCGGCTCGCTTCATTCTCGAGCAAGCTATCAATTTTCCCCAATAATCCTTGAAACGGATAGTCCTCCACCGCAAACATGGAAACCGCGGCGAAGCTCCTTACCTCGTGTAGTCCTTGTGGAAATAAGCGAAGGCGTATCACCCTAGACCGTCGTTTTCTCTTGGTGGAGGCGATCCAGAATTCCGTTTACGAAACCGGGAGCATTCTCCGGTCCATAACGTTTGGCAAGGCGAATCGCTTCATCCATCGTGACCGCAGGTGGGACATCCGGGAAATAATACATTTCGCAAACACCCAAGCGAAGTATGCTTCTTGATACGGCATCCATACGTTCGAGCGACCAACTGGCGCTTGCTTCAGTGAGCAAATCGTCAATCTGCCCAACTTTCTCCAAAGTGAGCGCGATTAACTTATCGGCAAAAATTTTTGAACCCTCATCCGCCGGATGCAACTGCCAATAACGCTCGACTTCCTCCGGCGTGAAACTTCCGATGCGATCGGCATGATAGAGAATATGAAACGCAAGCTCTCGTCCGGCCTTTCTGTTCTCCACCATTAGTTTCCCTCTTCGAGAGCGTCGTTCCCATCCCCATCCATTGTCAAAAATAAATTCGCCATTTCTACAGCCGCCAAGGCGCCTTCATATCCCTTGTTGCCCATCTTCGTTCCTGCACGTTCGATGGCCTGCTCAATCGTATCCGTCGTGACGACGGCGAATATTGTCGGCACCCCCGTCTGAGCGCCCACCTGGGCAATGCCCTTCGTCGCTTCGGCGCACACCAAATCGTAGTGAGAGGTAGCGCCCCGTATCACGCAGCCCAGGCATACGATGGCGTCATATTTTTGTGATTTCGCCATTTTCATCGCAGCTGCCGGAAGCTCGAATGAGCCTGGCACCTGCACGTACGCAATATTGGACGCGGATACGCCGCATTGCCGCAATGCCGTTTCGGCCCCTCGCACGAGGTTCGTCACGATAAAATCGTTAAATCGCGATGAGACCAAGCCTATTCGCAGACCCCGCCCGTTCAGATTACCTTCCACCGGATTACCCATTACCTCTCCAAATCCCTATTCATGGACGCTGCAAGTAGGACTCCTTGTCATCCTTCCTCTTTTTTTGCAAAGACGGCAAGGGTGGCTCCATGTCCAACGCCACCCTGTCCTCAAGTTCGAGGCCATAGCCTTCGAGCGCCACAATACGGCGCTCATCATTCGTCATGATTCGAATCCGGCGCAAGCCCAGATCCACCAGTATCTGGGCGCCGATGCCGTAGTCACGCAAACCTTCGAATGGTGCGCTCTTGATTCCGATTTTCTGACCCATCTCACGCATGTCGGCGGTCACTTTCTCTGTTCTCGCGGATTCCTCTCCCATTGAATCGGGCTGCAAAAAAACCAGCACTCCCTTGCCCGCTTCCTGAATTTTGGCAAGTGCGTTCTTGATTCTGTCCGGACAATCCGTGCGCAACAGCGCCAACAAATCCCAGATAGCGTTTACCGGCTGCACACGAATATGGGTGGGCTCATCCGGGTTCAGTTCGCCCATTACCAATGCGGCGTGAATCCTTCCGCTGCTTTGATTGTGGTACGCATACACTTTGAAGGTACCAAACGCCGTCGGCACCTCGGCTTCCTCCACACGCTCCACAAGACGATCGTGGCGCATGCGATATGCGATGAGGTCCTTGATGGTCACGAGGGAGAGGTTGTTTTTATCCGCTATCTTTCGCAGGTTGGGAAGACGCGCCATCGAGCCGTCTTCATTCAAAACCTCACAAAGAACCCCCGCAGGCTGAAGGCCGGCCAGACGGGCTAAATCCACCGTGCCCTCCGTGTGCCCCGCCCGCCTGAGCACGCCCCCCGGCTGCGCCCGCAGCGGGAAAATGTGGCCGGGTGTCACGAGGTCCGACGGCCTTGCGTCTGCCTGTATCGCGGTTTTTATCGTGTGGGCCCTGTCGAATGCGCTGATTCCCGTCGTGACGCCTTCGCGAGCTTCTATGGAAACCGTGAAAGCCGTCCCGAAAGCGGAGCCATTCTGGCCGCTGGGCACCATCATGGGCAGACCCAGGGATTCCACCTTTTCGGGCGTTAGCGCGAGACAAACCAGACCACGCGCATATTTCGTCATGAAGTTGATCGTCTCAGGCGTCACTCTCTCGGCAGCCAGGATGAAATCGCCCTCGTTCTCGCGGTCCTCATCATCCACGAGAACAACAATGCGGCCCTCGCGAATATCGCCTATCGCCTCTTCAATCGTGGAGAAAGGACTTTCTTCGAAATTCTTTCCCTCTCTCGGCTCAGGCATAGCCTTGCTCCTTCAGTTTTTCCATCGTGACGCCATCTTGAGACCTTGATTCCGCGTGAGGCGTGAGCAACTTCTCCACGTATTTCCCTATCAAATCCGCCTCCAGGTTCACAGCGGCGCCGTCTTTCTTCTCAGTGAGCGTCGTTTGCTCGCTCGTATGCCGAATAATCGAAACTGAAAAAGTTTCATTATCACACGCCGCCACCGTCAGGCTGATTCCATCAACTGCGATTGACCCTTTATAAACGACATAGTGCATCACCTCCACCGGCGCATCGAAAGTGAGCCAGATGGAGTCACCCTCATTTTTTCTACTGCGGATTCTGCCCACGCCGTCCACATGGCCGCTTACAAGATGTCCGCCAAGGCGTTCTCCCAGCGCCATGGCTCGCTCCAGATTGCATCTGTCGCCGACGGCCAGTTCCCCTAAATTGGTACGCCGCAGCGTCTCGACGGACAAATCGGCTTCGAACTTTCTTTCGTCAAAATCGACTACCGTGATGCAAACGCCATTGAGGGCGATGGAATCTCCGAGCTGCACACCATCCAAAACACTCGGCGCCTCGATAGCGATTCGCGCGCCTTTGGCGTCTTTATTCAGTGTACGAATTGAGCCCACTGTTTCGATTATTCCGCTGAACACCTTTTCAATCCCCAATATCTTGCCAGATCGGTTTATTGAAATATCCTTGAATCAATAAATCATCGCCAATAACTTCATGTGATACATTAATTAACCTGGGCAGGGATTGCAATGCATCTTCATCAAGGCCAGAAATCGCGTCCGGAGCTTCATGGTCCCCCACCACCATAGGCGACAGAAAATAAAGGAACCGATCCGCCAAACCCTCCCTGATGAAGGAACCGTGCACACGCCCGCCGCCTTCCACAAGAATATGACGAACGCCGCGGATGCCCAACTCTTCTAAAAGAGGCGCGAGTGACACCCGGTCTTCCGGGTTTGCTTCTACGCGGATGATTTCAGCACCTGCGCCACGCAATGCCTCTTCCTTGGCCGTGGGAGCCGCACCCGTAGTCGCAACGATGGTGGAACACCCCTCCTGCGGGGGCAGTACGCGTGCGCGAGCCGGTGTTCTAAGATTGGAATCCAGGACAATCCTCGTCAACGGCTTGCCTACAACCCCGTCGGGCCGCGCCGTAAGCAACGGATCATCTTTCAGCACCGTTTCCACGCCTACCAGAATGGCGTCCACTTTGTTTCTGAATTGATGGCCCGCGTTTCGCGCCGCCTCGCCCGTTATCCACCTGCTCTGACCAGTTCGGGTGGCAATTTTCCCATCCAGACTCGCGGCGGCCTTCAGGGCAAGAAAAGGTCGACCTCGCCGCCACCAGTGAAAATAGACTTCATTCTGGCGCACTGCCTCTTCGGCCAGCACACCGATTTCCACACTGACGCCTTGCGCACGCAGGTGAGATATTCCCTCGCCGGAGACTTGTGGATTCGGGTCCGAGACTGCTGCTATTACCTGAGAAATCCCTGCGTCCACTACGAAAGGCGCGCAGGGGGGCGTTCTGCCCTGGTGAGAGCACGGCTCTAATGTGACGATCAAGACGCCGTCTCGTGCACGCTCACCCGCTTCTTGAAGAGCCAGAACTTCTGCGTGAGGCTCCCCCGCCTTTTGATGCCAGCCTCGACCCGCAAACTCTCCTTCGGCGTCAAGAACAATAGCCCCTACGAGCGGGTTGGGACTCGTCATTCCCTCTGCGCGCGCCGCAAGAGACAGCGCTTCAGCCATCAACTCGTTTTTACGCTCGGCGGAGAGACGAACCATTAAAGTGAAATCCCGATCAATGGATCTCAACCGTCTGGTATGAGCCGTGCGTGATTGCCGCCTGGGCAGCGGCGAGCCTCGCAATCGGCGCCCGGTACGGCGCGCAAGAGACGTAATCCATTTTCATCATGTGGCAAAACTCAACCGAGGTGGGTTCGCCGCCATGTTCCCCGCAGATGCCCACCTCGAGATTTTCCCTTCTCGCGCGGCCGCGTTCAATACCGATTTGCACCATCTCCCCCACTCCCTCGCGGTCGACGGCGACGAAAGGATCTCTGGGAATCAGATCCTTTTCGATGTATTTAGGCAGGAACCAACCTGCGTCATCGCGGCTCAAGCCATAGGTCAACTGCGTCAAATCGTTCGTCCCGAAACTGAAGAATTCCGCGCTGTCGGCAATTTCTCCCGCCAGGAGGCAAGCCCTGGGAATTTCGATCATCGTGCCCGTAAGATACCGGGGCGTGACGCCAGTTTCCTTGATCACCTTACCGGCGATGTCATGCACGATGTCGCGGTTGAACTCCCACTCCCCTATGCCCGATGTAAGAGGAATCATGATTTCAGGCAATACGTCCACGCCCCGTGATTTCATCTCACAGGCCGCCTCGATGATGGCGCGCACCTGCATTTCGGCAATTTCAGGATAGGTGACTACCAGTCGACAGCCTCGGTGGCCCAACATGGGGTTCTGCTCTTCGGTCGCTTCGGTAGCCTGGCGAACCGTGTCGAGACCCACGCCCAGGAGCCTGGCCACATGTTCCATGTCTTCTTGTGTTTTGGGCAAAAATTCGTGAAGCGGCGGATCCAGTAACCTGATCGTCACGGGTCTTTCTTTCATAACTTCGAAGATGCCGATGAAATCCTTGCGCTGCATGGGCAGGAGATGGTTGAGTGCATCTCGTCTACCTTCCTCCGTAGCCGCCAGAATCATCGCGCGCACGTAGTCGATGCGCTCTCCCTCGAAGAACATATGCTCCGTTCGGCACAGGCCGATTCCCTCGCAACCGAAATTGAGGGCCGCCTCGCTATCCGTCACAGTATCGGCGTTGGCGCGAACGCCCATGGTTCTGATCTCATCCGCCCATTCCATCAAGGTAGCGAAATCCCCGGAAAGCTCGGGCTGCTTGAGTTTCGCCTCGCCCAGAATCACCTCACCGGTCGTACCGTTCAATGAAATATAATCGCCCTCCAATACCGTCTCGCCATTCATGCGCATCACCTTTTCATCCGCCATGACGTTCAGGGCGCTGCAACCGGTGACGCAACATTTTCCCATCTGTCTCGCGACGACGGCCGCATGCGAGGTGAGTCCGCCGCGAGCCGTGAGGATTCCCTGGGAAACGTTCATCCCGTTGATATCTTCCGGGCTCGTCTCCTGGCGCACCAGGATGACGGGGTCCCCTGCTTCGGCCCGCTCCACAGCGTCCGAGGCGCTAAAGACCACCCGACCAACGGCGGCGCCAGGAGATGCGGCCAGACCGGTGGCTACCACTTTCAACTCATCCTCGGCATCAATTGTCGGATGCAGCAACTGATCGAGGCTGTCAGGATCCACCATCTTCAAGGCGGTTCGTCTGTCTATCACGCTCTCCCTCACCAACTGAATGGCGATGCGCACGGCCGCCGCCGCCGTTCGCTTGCCGTTTCTCGTCTGGAGCATGAACAGGCGTCCGTTTTGAATCGTGAACTCCATGTCCTGCATATCTTTGTAATGGGCTTCGAGCTTTTCGGTAATGATTTCAAACTCGGTGTAACACTCGGGCATCTTTTCCTTGAGACTTTCGATAGATTCAGGCGTCCTGATGCCCGCCACCACGTCTTCGCCCTGGGCGTTGAATAGAATTTCGCCATAGAGTGCGTGCTCGCCCGTCGCAGGGTTTCGTGAGAAAGCGACCCCGGTGCCGCAATCCTCTCCCATGTTGCCGTAGACCATGCACTGCACGTTCACGGCGGTGCCCCAGTCATGGGGAATGTGATACAGCCTGCGGTAGGTAAAGGCGCGATCGTTGTTCCAGGATTTGAACACCGCTTCTATGGCCAGGCGAAGTTGTTCGTAAGGGTCCTGAGGGAAACTCGTTCCCGTTTTTTCTTTCACGAGGGCGGCGTATTCGTCCACCAGTTCGGCCAAGTCGTCCGCCGTCAGATCCAAATCGGACGCGGCCCCCTTGCGTTGTTTCATCGCCTCGATCTTCGATTCAAAATCATGGTGCTCCATCTCGAGGACCACGTTGCCGAACATGTTGATGAACCTGCGGTAGCTGTCGTATGCGAAACGGCGGCTACCCGATTTTTTCTCGAGGGCGACAACCGTCATGTCGTTCATGCCCAAATTCAGGACGGTATCCATCATCCCCGGCATCGAATCGCGCGCGCCCGAACGCACGCTCACCAAAAGTGGATTCTCATCGCCGCCGAATTGCGCTCCCATCGCTTCTTCGAGGCGCGCCATCTGCTCTTTCACGCCCTCCCAGAGGCCTTCGGGAAACGCGTTTTGCTTCAGATAATCGACGCAAACCTGCGTGGTGATGGTAAAGCCAGGCGGCACAGGGATGTCCAGGCTCGCCATCTCCGCCAGATTCGCGCCCTTACCACCCAACAGTTCGCGCATTTCAGCGCTGCCATCGGTTCGCCCGGCCCCAAAGGAATAAATCATCTTTTCCGTCATCACCTGCATCCTCCCGCGCCCCTCGCGCGACTAAACAATAGTTATGGGTGGCGGCATACGGCTCTGATCATTTCGTCGCCCTTAACTGAATTTTCGTGAAATCCGCATTCGCCGAAAACAGTGCGCCCACGCCGGCCATCAGCGCAAGGCGGTTTTTCCTTAAAGCGGTATCCTCGTCCATGACCATCACTTCATCGAAAAACTCATCCACCACCGGGCGGATTTCCGCGATGGAAGTATTCGCCGAAACGTAGGCTTCCTCCAGCGAGGTCGCGTCTCCCGCGCGGACGTTCGCCAGCACTTCTTTCACTGCATCTGAAACGGCGTCCAATGACTCGTTCAGCCTCTTCTCGGCGTCATCCACAAGAAGCTGCGTATCCAGGCTGTCCGCTGTATCTTGTTCACCACCCTCTTTCGCCTGACGGATGATGTTGCTCACCCGTTTGAATGTCGTCGTGAGCGGCTCGAAGGTCTCTTCGCTCGACGCCAACCGCTCCAATGCGCGGAGACGCGCCCGCGCATCTATCACATCGCGCCAGCCCGAGTCGCCTCCCGCCGCAAGTACCGCCTCCACCAGGTCGCCGCGCGCGCCTCCTCGCGAGAGATAGGCGGACACCCGGTTGCGCAGAAAACCCAAAATTCTTTTTGACGCCTTGGCGCCGCCGCCTTTGAACTTATCCTCAAGAGGTTCGCTCGCGACCCCCACCCATTCGGGCAAGGATATCCTGAAACCCTTGTCTTCCAGGATAAGCAGAATCGCGTTAGCAGCGCGTCTGAGCGCGTACGGGTCCTCAGAGCCGCTGGGTAGATAGCCCAGTCCCACCATGCCGACGATAGTGTCCATGCGGTCGGCGAGCCCCACGATTGCGCCTACACGGTCGTCCGGCAGGTCGTCTCCCTCGCCCCTTGGGAGATAATGCTCATATATGGCACGGGATACCGCCTCGTCCCTGTCCTCACGCTCGGCATAGCGCCTGCCCATGACTCCTTGAAGCTCGGGGAATTCATAGACCATGCCACTGGTTAAATCCGCCTTGCACAGAGCGGCCGCCTCGTCCA
This sequence comes from bacterium, assembly GCA_965213625.1. Lineage (GTDB taxonomy): Bacteria > UBA8248 > UBA8248 > UBA8248 > UBA8248 > Bin107. The sequence goes on along the minus strand of CBDBZU010000004.1, from coordinate 2,823,162 downwards.
CGGTACTCGCCAGGGCGGTATCGCCCGGAGCGAGCTTCTCGCACAGCCATGCGCTCAGACGCCTGAAGCGCTCGACCTTGTCCCAACTCGTGCCGAGTCTCGGGTGATAGACAACTCCCTTCAACCCCTCCGCCATTTCGACGAGGGGCGTTCCGAGGTCCTGCCGCCAATAGAATTCAGCGTCTTCCAATCTCGCGCGCACGACGCGCTCATAACCTTTCCGTACTACGCCCATTTCCTTCGCCCGCGTGTTGCTCACGCCGATGAAGGAGGGAATGAGGCGCTCTCCTTCCTTTTCCTTGAGCGCAAAGCATCTCTGGTGCACCTCCAGGGTGGAGATGATGACCTCGCTCGGCAGATCCAAAAATTTCTCATCGAACTCGCACGCCACAGGAAACGGCCACTCGACCAAATGCGCCACTTTCTCCACCAGCCGCTCCACAGCCTCCGCATCCGCCGCGGGTTCACCACCAGCAGACTCCGCCGCTTCCAGGACGCTCTCACGCACCATGGGAATGCGCCCGCCCCTGTTTCCGTCATCGACGACAGGCTCTACAACATTTTCATTCAAAACTTGAATATATTCGTGAAAGCTATTGATATTTAGTTTTTTATTGCTATGAAACCTATGGCCGTATGTGAACGAACCAAAGGAAGGAATCGAAGCATCCTCACCAGATACGGAGCCTTCGACGCATTCCTCGCCATAAAGAGCCAAAACCCATTGCACGGGCCGAACAAAGGAGAACTTGCCGGCTCCCCAGCGCATTGATTTAGGAGACGGCAAATCCTGGATGAGCTTCGTCAGCAAAGACCCCAAAACGGCTTTGGTCTCACCCCCTAAGTCTTCTCTGAAATACATCAGGCGCGCGCCCTTGGGCGTTTCCACCTTCTTTAATTCGGATACTTCCGCCCCGTTCGTCCTGGCGAAGCCGAGAGCCGCTTTCGTCGGGTTCCCGTCTTCATCGAATGCGTTTTTCACGGGAGGTCCCAGAATCTCCTCTTGAAGCGGCTGTTGACGCTCCGCCAAATCGGCCACATGCAATACAAGTCTTCTTGGCGTTCCGAGCGTCTCCAGACCCTCGTAATCCAGGCGCTTTTCGGTAAACGCCGCTTCCGCCCGGTCTTTCAGCGCGGCAATCATCCCCGGCATGTACGTAGAGGGGATCTCTTCGGTTCCAATTTCAAAAAGCAGCTCTTTGCCCAAACCGAAACCCCCTTACCCCTTGCCCGCGCCAGATTTCGCCTCTTCCGCGTCGTATTGAGTGGCGTAGATGGCGAGATGATCTTTTCGCTTTGCTTCGTCCCTGATGAGAGGGAAACCGGCCTTGTAGCGGGACTTCAGATAACTCTCGGCGCACGCGCGCGCCATTTGCCTGATTCTGCCGATATAGCGCGTCCGCTCGCTCACGCTGATGGCGCCGCGCGCATCCAGAAGATTGAAGGTGTGCGAGCATTTGAGTGCGTGATCGTAGGCGGGAAACGTGAGGTCTTTTTCCACGAGACGCATCCCTTCCGCCTCGTATTTATCAAAAATATCGAAGTGGATATTTACGTCCGCCTCTTCGAAATTATAGTGGCTGAATTCCACTTCCGTCTGATGGTGCACATCGGCGTATTTGACCACTCCACCGTCTGTATCCCGCGCCCAGACGAGGTCGTACACGCTTTCCACCCCTTGCAGGTACATGGCGATGCGCTCGAGCCCATAGGTCAATTCTGCAGAAACCATCTCCAAATCCAGCCCGCCCGCCTGCTGAAAATATGTGAACTGCGTGACTTCCATGCCATCGAGCCAAACTTCCCAGCCCAGGCCCCATGCACCCAGGTTGGGGGATTCCCAGTCGTCCTCCACAAAGCGGATATCGTGCTCGAGCGGGTCGATTCCCAAACTCACGAGGCTTTCGAGATACTGCTCCTGCACGTCGATGGGCGAGGGTTTCAATATCACCTGGTACTGATAATAGTGCTGGAGCCTGTTCGGGTTCTCCCCGTAGCGGCCGTCCGTAGGCCTTCTGCTGGGCTCGACGTAGGCGACTTTCCAGGGTTCGGGACCGAGCGCGCGCAGAAAAGTGGCCGGGTTCATGGTGCCTGCGCCCACTTCGATGTCGTAAGGCTGCTGGATGACGCATCCCTTTTGAGACCAGTAACGCTCCAGCCCCATGATCACTTCCTGAAACGTCAACACATCACTCAACCGATAAACTCCTTATGCAGTACACGCACCGAGTTCTCGGAGTCCGCCTGGCGAACCACGACGGATATGGAAATTTCCGAAGTCGAGATCATCATGATGTTGATGCGGCTTCTCGCCAATGCGGAGAAAACGCGCGCCGCCACGCCGGCCTGGCTTTTCATGCCCACGCCCACGACGGAGACTTTCGCGATATCGTCATCCCGGGATATGGCGCCGCCGCCGAAGGTTTCATTCGATTCCGCCATGATTTGCTCCGCTTGCCCGGCCATGTCGCTGTTCACCGTTATGGAGATATCGGTCAAGCCGTTTTCGCTTACGTTCTGGACGATCATATCCACCATGATGGATTTTTCGGCCAACTGGCCAAACAGGGCGGCGGCGATTCCGGGGCTGTCGGGCACGGCGCTAATCGTTAGTTTCGATTGCTTTGAATCGCAGCTAACGCCGCGAACGGCGGGCGACTCGATTCCCGTCGATTCTGGAACGATCAATGTTCCCTCTCCTTCATCAAACGCGGAACGGACGACGAGTGGAAGGTCATGCTTCGCCGCCAGATCCACAGAGCGCGCCTGCAGCACTTTCGTGCCCAGGGACGCGAGTTCCATCATCTCCTCAAAAGATATCTGCTCCATTCGCTTCGCGTCGGGGACAAGGCGCGGGTCAGCCGTGTACACCCCGTCCACATCGGTATAAATCTCACAGCGATCCGCTTCAAGCGCCGCTGCCAAAGCCACGGCGGTGAGGTCGGAGCCTCCACGCCCCAGCGTCATCTCCTCATCGAACTCATCGACTCCCTGAAAACCCGCGGCAACGACCACTTTTCCCTCGTTGAGTTCCTTCAAAATCCTTGCCGGGCGGATGGAACGCACGCGCGCGCGCGTATGGGCGCCCTCCGTCAAAATACCCGCTTGTCCGCCTGTTAAGGAGATGGCGGGGATTCCGGACGCATCGAGTGCGATGGCCAGAAGCGAACTCGCAATACGCTCCCCGGAAGTGAGCAGCAAATCCATCTCCCGCCCTACCGGCTGAGGCGATAGCGCGTGAGCGAACCGAATCAGCTTATCGGTTTCGCCCGCCATCGCGCTCACCACGACGATGACGCGATCCCATGAACTTTTGGCCGACGTCACCCGCTTCACTACGCCGCGAATCTTATCCAGATTCGCAACCGATGTGCCACCGAATTTTTTTACGACAAGACTCATTTTATCCCATCATCCACTGAACAAGCGTTTTTTCACCGCATCGAGTGAATAAACGCGCGTCGACCGCCCAAGTTCTTCGGAAAAACCTGTGCCCGAATTTTTTTGCTTCCCCGCATCGCCACGAATCATCTCCCAAAGGGCGGCCAATCCGCCCGGACGCTTCGGCGGCGTGAGAGTCTCGCCATCGAAATCCGCCATGGCGAACGGGACGGGGTCGGCGATCCATTCCTGGGATTCCACACTGAACCCATGATCCCCCGCCACGAGAATACGGCAAGGCTCGCTCATGCCTGTCAACAAGGGCGCCATCACCCCGGCGTCGAATTTTTCGATGGCTTCGATTTTCTCCTCCGGTTCCCTCCAAGGGGATATGTTATCCGCGTCCTCTATCAGGCAGACGAAATCATGCTGCGAAAGCGCCATTTTCACCGTGGCGGATACCTCCTCCCCCGGCTCATATACATCCGCGCCCCCCAGTTTGGCAAAGCCTGTAGCAAGTTGTGAGTCGGTTATCAGCGCAGACTCCCTGCCTCCCGTTTTTTCCGACATCCGCACCGCCTCTTCGGCGAAGCCGCCGCCCCAGAGCCAAACGGAGTTCGCCGCGAACATGCGGGTTTGCGCCTTTTCCTGCAATCCCGCGTGGGTGGAGAGCACCATCTGGGAATCGTTGACGAAATGAACGAAACGCCGCGCCGCTTCGGCCTCCGGCATATGTTCTCCGATGGACCTTCCGGCGATTGCATGCGGCGGCGCAAAGCCGTGAAAAGATTCCGGTGAGAGGCGCGCGCCTTCACGCTGATAAAAGAGAAGCGCATCGCTGCCGCCCAGGGATTCGAAGCGGAAAAATTCGCCCTCATCCGGCGGCATGTGACGCTCCAGATAAGCGATGAGTTCGCGGTTCTCCTCGTCCGTGACGCCGCAGCCTGTCGGGTCCAGCATGACGACACTCGTTGCCCCGGGCTTCAGGCAGACGAAGTTGAGCCGGAACACCGCCTCCCCCGTTTCAGGGAGATGGCCAGCGGCGGCGGCCAGCATCAGGCCGGAAGACATAGTAGTGGAGTAACCGAAGAATTGATTCAGAAATCCATCCAGGGAAGGATACACGTCATCGGACCCAGGAGCCCACACCCCGGAAAACCCCGCATCCGCCAGGCGATCCAGCGCGGGCGTACGCGCCCTTTGCAATGGCGTTTCACCACCAAAGTCCGCCACGGGCCTGTCTGCAAGGCCGCGCACGAGAACCATCAGGATTTTCCGCATCAGGGATGAACTCTTGTCTGCTCGCTCACATGAAAGCCATGCCATCCGATTCCACTCGAATGAGCGCGTAAGTAGGCTGCACTACATCGAGGCGGGAAATCTCCTCGAGCGCGTTTTGCATATTCTCCTCCGTCGCCTTGTGGGTGAGCAAAACCAAACGGGCATAGCCGTCTTCGTCTGCGCGGCCCTTCTGGACGACGGTTTCGAGGCTGATGTCGTGTTCGCCGAAAACGCCGGAAATGCGGCTCAATACCCCCGGCTTGTCGAGCGCGGCAAATCGAACATAGAAACGCGCCGTAATTTCCCGGGGCGCAAGAATATCGAGGCGAGCGCGTTGGTCCGGCAAAAAAGCGGCGGCAGGAATTCGCGAGTCGCCTCCGTTCTTGAGCCACCTCGCCACCTCGATGATGTCCCCCACCACGGCGGAAGCCGTCGCCTCCGAACCCGCGCCCTTGCCGATGAAAACCTGCGGCCCGGCATTCACGCCCGAGACGGCCACCGCATTGTACACCCCGCCCACCTGCGATAGGGGATGGCTTTCGGGAAGCATCATCGGATGAACGCGGATATCGAGTTTCCCGTCCTTTTCCTGCGCCATGGCGACGAGCTTGATCCGGTAGCCGAGTTCCTTGGCGATATCGATATCTACGGACGTGATGTGGCGTATCCCCTCGGTGTGGTATTCCTCGACATCCACGGGCGTGCCATATGCCAAATTCGCCAGAATCGCTATCTTATGTGACGCATCAACACCGTCGATATCGAAAGCCGGGTCAGCCTCCGCATAGCCTAGTTCCTGCGCACTCTTGAGCGTTTCGCCGAAATCCGCACCCAACTCCGTCATACAACTCAAAATGTAGTTGCACGTGCCGTTCAGGATGCCGGCGAGCCTCTCGATTTTATCCGCAGCGAAAGCTTCTCGTAAGTTTCTGACAATCGGAATACCGCCTGCGACGGACGCCTCAAAACCCAGCGGGCAGCCCGCTTTCTCCGCCGCGGCGAAAATCTCTTCCCCGTGCACGGCGAGCACCGCCTTGTTCGCGGTCACGACCGGCTTTTTTTTCTCGATCGCTCGCAGGATGTGGCGCCTCGCATCGTCTGTTCCGCCGATGAGTTCCGCGACAACGTGGACCTCGGGCGCGTCGATGACGGCTTCGAAGTCCGTACCCATATTCTCGGGAGATACCCCGCGCGCCTCTTTTTTCTTGGTGAATACGCTGCGGTCCGCAATTCTGGAGACGCACACCTCGACGCCGAGGCGTCTTTTGATCAACTCCCGCTGTTCATCGAGCAAATTCACCACGCCACTTCCGACGGTGCCCAAACCCAATATGCCGACGCAGATTTTCTTCATATCCCATTGACCCTAAGAACGGCGTACTAGCTCGCCGCCCGCTTGGGCTCTTTCTCCTGAAAAAGGGGTCGCAAGTTTCTGAGCGCCTGCCGTGTGCGGTGTTCATTTTCCACGAGCGCAAAGCGCACATGCCCATCACCCAACTCGCCGAAACCGACGCCGGGCGAGACGGCCACCTCGGCTTCTCTCAACAAGAGTTTGGAAAACTCCAGAGAACCCAATTCTTTATATTCAAGAGGAATCTCCGCCCATACGAACATCGTGCCTCTTGGTTTTTGAACGGGCCAGCCAATTCTCTCCAGCCCGTTGCACAACGCGTCCCGGCGATTTTCGTAAGTTTGCCGAATTTCCTCGACACACTCCTGAGAGCCGTTGAGCGCGATAATCGAAGCAATCTGGATGGGTTGGAACGCACCGTAATCCAGATAACTCTTGATGCGCCTGAGCGCACCGATGATCTCCTTATTCCCAACGGCAAAGCCCATCCGCCATCCAGGCATGGAATAGCTCTTTGAGAGGGAGAAAAATTCCACACTGACATCCTTCGCGCCCTTTACCTGCAGTATGCTGGGCGGCTCATAGCCGTCGAAACCCAAGTCGGCGTATGCGAAATCGTGCACCACGATGAGGTTGTATTCTTTCGCGAATGCGACGACTTTTTCAAAAAAATCAAGATCCACGCAAACCGTTGTGGGGTTGTGCGGGAAACTCAGGACGAGAATTTTCGGCCGCGGCCAAATCGGACGGATGATGTCGGTCATGTTCTCAAAGAAATCATCCCCCTGCGAAAGCGGCACATGAACCACGTTGCCGTTCGCCAAGACCATCGCGTAGGTATGGATGGGGTATGTGGGGCTCGGAACCATGACCAAATCGCCCGGGTTCGTGATGGCTAAGGCCAAGTGAGAGAGCCCTTCTTTCACGCCGATGGTGACGATGGCTTCCGCTTCGGGATCGATGTTCACGTCATAGCGGCGGCCGTACCAATCGGCGATGGCCGACCTCAGCCGGGTGATGCCGCGCGAAGCGCTGTAGCGATGATTTCTGGGGTTCGTCGCCGCCTCCACGAGTTTTTCCACAATGTGCGGCGGGGTGGCGAGATCGGGATTCCCCATGCCGAAATCGATGATGTCGTCTCCCCGGCGGCGGGCCTCGATCTTCAATTCGTCGACGCTCGCAAAGACATAAGGCGGCAGACGGGTAATGCGTTGGAACTCATACATGTTCAAAAATCCTCAGCTTACCGGCAAGGATATCAGGCGATCGTAGGGGACCGGGACATTCCGCCCCGAACCATCGGTCGTCATAAAGGCGCGGGCTTCAGGATCTCCTTGCAAATTCTCCTCCCTCAAACCCTGGGAGGCGTGCAAGGCCTCCTCCGCATTGTAGGAGCTTCTCACAAAAGGGCCGGCGAACACGTGCGCGAAACCCCTCGCCTCGCCCGCCAGCCGGTAGCGCGCATAGACGTCTGGATGAATGTATTCACGAACGGGAATCGCTTTCTTCCTGGGCGCGAGATACTGGCCGATCGTCATGATCTGACAATCAACCCTTTCATCTCTCAAATCATCCATCAAGGAAAGTACGTCCTCTTCGGTTTCACCCATGCCGACCATAACGCCGCTTTTCGTCACCATCGCCGGGTCAATCTCTCGCGCCATGCCGATGACGCGCAGCGAGCGTTCGTAATGGCCATTCGGACGCGTGCTCTTGAACAGCCGCCTCACCGTCTCGATGTTATGATTAAAAACATCGGGCCTTGCGCGAACCACATGTTCTACTGCGTCGAAGTCGCCCATGAAATCACTCACCAATACTTCCACCGTGGTCTGGGGCAGCAACTCGCGAATCGCCTCAATCGTCGCCACCACATGGCTGGCTGCGCCATCGGGCAAATCATCGCGATTCACCATTGTGACGACCACGTGCTTTAATCCCAAGTGTTTCGCCGCCTCTGCCACGTGCAGCGGCTCACGTGTGTCCAAAGCTTCCGGCGCACCCTTCGTGACGGCGCAATAGCCGCAAGTTCTCGTGCAGACGTCACCGCCAATCATGAAGGTCGCCGTGTTGCGTGAAAAACATTCGAACAGGTTCGGGCAGCGGGCTTCTTCGCACACCGTGTGCAGATGCTTGTTTCGCATCAGCACCTTGACTTCGTGCGAGCGGCTCGGGTTCGGCAGCCGCTTTACGAGCCAGGGCGGAAAGCGTCTAGAAGCCATCGAATTGCCTCCATTCCCGGTTATCGGGAGGGTGCATCTTAGGAATGCAAAGCGTGGGTGTCAAGCTTAAAGTCGTTTATAGCAAACAAACCACAAAACATTGTATTCTAAATACTTTACATAGTTACAATTTTAGCCTTTAGCAGCTTGAGCCTCACCCGCATATCGGAGAGCGCCTTTTGCGCCTCCGCCTTGTCTCGATAGTGCCCCACACGGACGCGGTACCACTTGCCCCTGGACCCGAGGTCCGCATTCTTAATGAAGGGCTGAAAACCCGCGTTCCGCAGCTTCCGGACGACTCCCAGCGCTACGTCGAATTTCTTGACGGAAACCACCTGAATGGTATAACCACTCGCTCTCGTCCAGGGTTTCGAAGTACGCGCGCCCGGCTTTTCCCGCTTCCTGGGTTCGTCGCCAATCCCATTCGTTTTTTCTTCCTTCGCCTCAGCTTTCCTGTCGAGGGGTTTTTCCTTCTCGGGAGGCTCCGCCGCAACTGCTTCTGTCGGGGGCGCTGGTTTCGGCGGTATTATTTTTTTCACCACCGGCAGTTTGATCAGCTCGATGGGCTGCTCGTTTTCCTGGTTTTCTTTCAGTAAATCCTGATAAAATTTTGGTTTGATCGCATCCGCCGTCTTGATTGGCGTTTCTTTCTTCGGTTCGGGCATTTTTTTCTGTTCGACGACTGCGCTGCGCTCCGCCTTCTTCTCCACATCCTTTTCAAGAGCCTCAGGCGCAGACGCGACCCCGGTCTTGCTCGTCTTGTTCGAGGCGCCTCCTGCACCCCAGAGGTAGCCGAAACCGAAGGACCCCGCCATTCCCACGAGGAGAATGAGCGCAACAATTCCCGCCTGCGCTTTGCCGAAAACAATCCTGTAGCGTTTCGCGGATGCTGGCTGCCGGGACTTCATGGACTTCTCGTGTTGTGGGCGGGTGTTGCCTACATCTTTTCGGGAGCGGAGACTCCCAGCAAATTCAGTCCATTCTTCAAAACGACTCGCACGCATTTTACCAGACACAGGCGGGCGCGGGTGAGTTCCTCGCCCTGCCCCAATATACGGTTGCGATTATAGTAGGCATGAAATTGTTTGGCGAGAGCAATGAGGCCGAATGTAACGTGATGAGGCTCGAACCTCTCCGCCGCAGTCCGCACCACGTCGGGCCATTCGAGGAGATTCTTCATGAGCTGATGCTCCTCGTCCAGGGCGAGTACGCCGGGAGGCGCCTCATCGAGACCATCGAGCGACTCGCCTTCTTCCGCCGCCTGCCTGAACAGGCTGCAAGCGCGCGCATGGGCGTATTGCACGTAATAGACCGGATTTTCGCTGCTTTGCTCTTTCGCTAAATCCAGATCGAATTCGAGCGCCGTGTCCGCGCTCCTCATCAAGAAGAAAAATCGGGCCGCATCCACACCCACTTCATCCACAACGGCGGACAACTCCTCGAACTCGCCCGACCGCGTGCTCATCTGAACCGCCTCGCCGCCACGGCGCAGGCTCACGAATTGCACGAAGAGAACGTCGAGCATCTCGGGGTCATGGCCGAGCATCTCCATCGACGCGCGCACCCTCGGCAAATACCCGTGGTGATCGGCACCCCAGATGTTGATGTAGCGATCGAAGCCACGCTCGTACTTGAGGTGGTGATAGGCGATGTCGGACGCCAGATAGGTCGGGCGGCCATCGTCACGCACGACGACACGGTCCTTCTCATCGCCATACGCGCTCGAAGCGAGCCACTTGGCTCCGTCTTTCTCGTAGAGTTTTTCCCTCGCTTCGAGCTCGGCTATCGCCTCCGCGACCTTGTTCCCGTTATCCGTGAACAGAGAAGACTCGCTGAACCATTCATCGAAGCGGACCCGGAATTCGGCGAGGGATTTTTCGATGTTCTCCAGTATCAATTCCTTGGCGATAACGCCCGCTTGCGAGAGGAGCGCTTCTTCATCTTCCAGCGTATCGATGCCCTCGCGGAACCTGGCGGATTTGACGATCTCGCGAATGTATTCTCCCTGGTAGGCGTCTTCCGGAAAGGGGACGTCCTCTCCTTTCACGTCCTGCAAATAACGCGTGTAGGTCGATTTCGCCAGCGTCTCTATCTGGTTGCCCGCATCGTTGATGTAATACTCCCGGTGCACGCGAAAACCCGAAGCCTCCAAGACGCGCCCCAGCACATCGCCCAGCGCGGCGCCCCTGCCGTGGCCGACGTGAAGCGGTCCCGTTGGGTTTGCGCTCACGAACTCCAGGTAAACGGATTTCCCCGCTCCCGATTCGTTTTTTCCAAAATCATCCCGCGAAGACAATATGTCCTTAAGCTTTGCGGACAGGTAATCTCCAGCGAGATACAGGTTAATGAAGCCCGGTTTTTCGATCCGAACCTCTTTCAATAACCCTTCGGGCGTCTCGAAGTGTTTTACGATTTGCTCTGCAATCACCATGGGCGCCTTGCGCTCGGCCCTGGCCAGCGTCATCGCGATGTTACAGGAGAAATCGCCGAACGCCTCGTTCGGCGGCGTTTCTATGACGACCGCGGGCTTCTCTTCCGAAGTCAAGTCGCCCGCTGCGCGCGCGCGTTCGAATGCGTTCTCGAAAATGGGGACTACCAAATTTTTCAGCACGGAAACCTCATGAAATAAAACACCCGCTAAAGCGAGGGAACAAATACTCCCCTCGCGGGATTCCGTCAACGCGAAGTGGAGGTGCGCCCCGATCGCCGGGGCAAAGTCTTCCCGCCATGAAATTGCAGAAACGCCTCCGCGCACCCGATGATCTCAGGCCCCAGGGACGCGGCGTATCGTATGGAAAAACATTTATCGGGCGGCAGGCCAAGTATCTCCCTCATCGCGGCGACGGCGCCGGCGCGCAGGCGCATCTCCCGCTCTGCCGGTTCCGGGCACCTCGCACAACGAAGCTCACCCGTGGCGATATCAAACCGCGCCGCCTCGCTTCCCGGTTTTTTCTCGCACGCCGCGCAATAGTCGAGACCCGGCCCGAGGCCCATCGTATTGAGCAGCATCAACAAAAAAACACCCTCCATGCCCGCCGCGCCCGCACCCTTCTCCAGCGCTTCGAGCGAGGACCTGAGCAGCAGATAGTGCGCGCGCTCGCCCTCATCCACACTCAACACCGCATCGAGAATCTTCAACAAGCGGGTGGCTACCCGCATGGCCTCATAGTCTTTCCAGAGCCTTTGGTAGACCCGGGTCGCCTCGCAATTTCGCATCGTGCCCAAATCCGATCCGCCGCGCCGGCTCCATTCGATATGACTCTCGCTCGCCGGTTCGAGTCCCACGCCTACTTTCGACTTCGCCGAGCGCACGCCCTTGGCCACCAGGCGCACCTTTCCATTTTCGTTGGTCAAAAACGTCACTATCATGCTCGTGTTCGAGAATGGCCGCGCGCCCAGGACAATGGCTTCGTCACTCAGAATGGCCAAGAAAACGCCTCCGACAAGTCTTCCAATTTTAGGTCTTGACGAAATCGGGCGGATAAGAGATAGTTTGCGACCGGAAAGTATTTATTTTCAGTTGCTTTATACCGCAAACGGGAGGAACACAACCAATATGCCAGGAGTAAAAGTACACGAGGGTGAATCCATCGACAAGGCTTTGAAGCAATTCAAGAAACAATGCGAAAAATCAGGTATTCTCACAGAAATCAAAAAGCGCGAGTACTACGAGAAGCCCAGTGTAAAGCGCAAAAGAAAGATACTCGCCGCGCACAAAAAGCGCATGCGCGCCCAGAACCGCTAAGCCTAAACATTCTCATAGCCGAGTTCGGAAAGCGCGGCATCCTTTTGCCGCCAATTCGGTTTAATGCGCACCTTGAGGCCGAGATATATCTGCTCGCCAAGGCGCCGTTCGATCTCCTTTCTCGATAATTCTCCGATCTTCTTGATCTGGTTACCTCCCTTCCCTACCAGAATACCCCGCTGGCTCTTTTTCTCGACATAGACTTCCGCCTCCACGTGCAGTAGGCCGGAATGATCGGCGCGTTCCATCTCCCGCACCTTCACCGCCACGGCGTAGGGAATCTCTTTGTGCAGCAAGCTGTACACCTGCTCGCGAACGAATTCTTCGATCAGGAGCGCTTCGCTCACGTCCGTCGTCATATCGGGTGAAAAATATCTCGGACCCTCGGGAAGCGCCTTGATGATGTCTTCCACCAACGGCTCCACGTTGTCTCCCTTGAGCGCCGAGATGGGATATACGCTCTTGAACCCGTCGTCTTCCGCGTATTTCGCCAGAACGGGCAGGAGCTTCTCCTTGTCTTTCATCTTGTCCACCTTGTTGATGACCAAAAACGCGGGCACGCCCGCATCCTCGATCAAAGCGAGCGCGTTTTCGTCCACCTCCCCTTCGGCGTCATCCGTCATGAACAGGGCGAGGTCGGCCCCGGAACAGGCGGCCTTCACCTCTTCGAGCAAAAAACGCCCGAGCTTCGAGGCGGGACGCTCGAGACCCGGCGTATCGAAAAATGCCGCCTGCGTGTCTTCGGTGTTCAACACGCCGAGAAGCCTGCGCCGCGTGGTCCCGGGCTTTCGGGTGACGATGGCGAGTTTTTCCCCGAGGATACGGTTGAGCAGGGTGGATTTGCCGACGTTCGGGCGTCCGATGATGGCGATGAAGCCTGAGCGAAACCCCTCGGGCGTCTCCTGGCGGTCGTCGCCACTTCTCAGGATTTTTTCGAGATCGAGCGTGCGCACGTCGCCCTTAATTCGAGGCGACCGCTTCCTTCGAGGCACCCGAACGCCCTACCGAATCGCCCCGTCGATGCCCAACTCCCGGAGCTGAAGGCGCTCGACCGAAGCCGGCGCGCCGGTCATCAGGCAGGTGGCTTTCTGGGTCTTGGGAAAAGCAATGACGTCTCGGATGGAGGGAGCGCCCGTCAACAGCATCATGATGCGGTCCAGGCCGAACGCGATTCCCCCGTGAGGCGGCGTGCCGAACTCGAGCGCTTCCATGAAGAAGCCGAAGCGGCGCTGCGCCTCTTCTTCATCCATATCCAGAGCGGCGAACATTTTCTGCTGCACCTCGCGCAGGTGGATTCTCTGGCTGCCGCCGCCGATTTCACTCCCGTTCACCACCATGTCGTAAGCCTGGGAGCGGATGGCGCCGGGGTCGGAATCGAACAGCGTGGCGTCCTCGGGTACGGGCGCCGTGAAAGGGTGATGGAGCGCATGAAATCTCTGCTCCGCCTCATCATATTCGAGGAGCGGAAAATCCACGACCCAGCAAAAATCGAATTTCTGATCGTCACGTGAAACGAGACCCAGACGCGCGCCGAGTTCATCGCGCAAATGCCCCAGAACCGAGGCGCTCACAGCCGGCTTATCGGCCACCATCATCAGCAGATCGCCGACCTCCACGCCCGCTCGCGCGCCAATCTCCTCCAACTGACCGTCGAGAAAGAACTTGGTGATGTTCGACTCATACCCGTTTTCCGTTCGCTTCGCCCAGGCGAGACCACCCGCGCCCAACTCCTGCGCGCGCGCGATGATGTCGTCAATTTCTTTACGCGATGCCGACGCCATGCCCGGCCCCGCCATGGCGCGCGCCACGCCTCCTTTTTCCACCGCACCCTTGAACACCTTGAACTCGCTCGCCTGCGCCACATCGGTGAAGGTGGCGAGCTTCATGCCGAAGCGCCTGTCCGGCCGGTCGGTCCCGTACTGCGTTATCGCCTCCGAATAAGGAACCCGCTCGAAAGGCGTCTCGATTTCGACACCGCCCACCTCTTTCCATATCCTGGCCACCAGACCTTCCATGAGGCCGAAAAAGGTATCGCGGTTCAGGAAGGAACATTCGATGTCGATCTGCGTGAACTCGGGCTGCCTGTCGGCGCGCAAGTCCTCGTCCCGGAAGCATTTCACTATCTGGTAATAGCGATCGAAACCCGCGACCATGAGAATCTGCTTGAACATCTGGGGACTCTGGGGAAGCGCAAAGAAACTTCCGCGCGCGAGGCGGCTCGGCACCAGATAGTCCCTCGCCCCTTCGGGGGTGCTCCTGGTGAGCACGGGGGTTTCTACGTCGACGAAGTGGTTATCCGTGAGGAAATTGCGAATCACCTGGGTCGCCTGATGACGCCTGATAAAATTCTCCCGCAAGGCGGATCGCCTCAGGTCGAGATAGCGGTACTGGAAGCGAAGCGCTTCGCCGGCGTCGGAATCATCCTCAATCTCGAAGGGCGGCGTTTTCGCCTGGCTCAGAACCTCGAGCTTCGTAATCCGTACCTCGATTTCGCCGGTGTCGAGATTGGTGTTCGCCATCCCCTCGGGACGTGCGATGACCACCCCCTGTACGGCGAGCACCCATTCGCCGCGCACCCGCTCGGCGAGGGCATGGGACGCCTCGTCATAAGAGGGATCGGCCACCACCTGGGTGACGCCGTAACGGTCGCGCAGGTCGATGAAAATCAACCCGCCGTGATCGCGATTCGACCCCGCCCAGCCCATGAGGACAACTTCGCTGCCGATGTCGGCGGCGCGAAGCGCCCCGCAGTCGTGTGTTCTTCCTGTTTCCAGAAGCTCGCTCAATATCCTTTTTCCTTCATTCATGCCCGCGCTTGAATTTGCGAATCCGCATCACTGGCGCGGGAGCCTATCGGCTTCGCATCAGGAATTCAAGCATCCTGCACTCGCCTCTTCATTATACGGGAAAGCCAGCCGATTCCTCCCAGGCCGATCCAGACGGACACGCCCACCGACGCCCAGGCCGCCGTCCACTCCGTGGGCAGAACCTCGCCGCGGGAACCGGGGTTGGTGATGTCCAGAATATAGCCCACTTCGATCGAGGAAAGCGCTCCGAACAAAAAGCCGAACCCGGCGAGGCAGCCCAGCGCCGTGCCCAGATGGCGCTTGGGCGCGATTTCGCTCATCACGACCAGGAAAACGGACGCATCGACGGCCATGATCACCCCCCAGACCAGCAAAACGATAAGCAGGATTGGAATCGGCGCGTGGAATAGAGAACCGATTCCGTACGTCATCGCGCCGCTTAGAAGCAAGCTCCACCCGATGCTCGGGAGCCGCCCGAACCTGTCGGCCGACCACGCGCCGATGAAATTCGAAAAAGCGGATATCGCGATCATGAACGCCAGCCCCGTTGCGGCGTTATCCACGGCGTCCCCTCTCGGCAGGCCGTGCGCCACGAAAGCCGAAGCCAGGAACGTGACGCCCCATCCCCTGAAGGCGAACATCTCCCAGCGGTGCATGACGTAGGAGCCGATGAGCACCCAGCACCTGAGCGGCAGGCGCGGAAAGGCGAATTTCTCCCCGCTTCCCGATTCCTCCCTGCCGGGGTCGGGCACCCAGATCAGCACCATCAAGATGCCGACGACGGGGCCGAGCGAACCCGCTGCGAAGGTGAAGCGCCAGCCGAAGTCAGGCAGCAGATAACCCGTCAGGAACATCGAGACCGATACGCTGAAGGTGAAGAAAAAGGCGTAGCCCGACACCATCTTCGCCCGTAAAGCCGCTGTGGCGTGTTCGGCCACGATACGCAGACCCGGCCCGAAGACGCCTGCAAGCCCCACCCCGCAGGCGCCCCGGAGAAGAGCGGCCGTCCACAAACCCTCGGCGAAGAATGGGAACATGAGGTTCGTGAAGCCGAGCCAGGCGGCCGAGAAGAGAAAGATGGTTCTCGCGCTGAAATAATCCGTCGCCCCGGTGAGTACGGCGGAGGCGACCACGTAGCCCACGTAAAACATGAAATAGATGAAACCGGCATCCGCATTGCTGAGGGACCATTCCGCCTTCAGGATCGGGATGGCGGTCGGGTAATTGGCGTAGACCAGCATGATGGGAAGCTGGGAGAAACTGAGCACCCACAGGGCGTGTCGGCTCATGCGCGCATTGCGAGACGTGTCCATGAATTCAGCGATCGGTCAACTCGTGTCTAGGCGAAATCGTTTTGCCAAATTTTCTTGAGGCGGTGTATATCATCTCCCCGGAGTGGCCCGGCGCCGACGCTAGAGAACGTCTCTTTGAGTTGTTCCTCGCCCGAGAAACCCACCAGTGCGCACGAAACCTCTTCATGCATCAAGACGAAACGAAGCGCAGCCTGCGCCAAGGTGCATCCATCCCGGATGAGGAACGCGAGTTTCTCCGCGCGCGCCACGTCCTCGTCGTACTCAGAACCCAACGAGAGGACCGGCGGGCGTTCGTCCAGAAAACCCAACAGGTTCGGCTCCGCGGTGAGCGCGCCAAGCGCCAAGGCTCGAATCGCCAGCACCCCCATTCCGAGTTTCGCGGCGCGCCCGATGAGCAGGCCGTAATCCACCGCGCGGAAACCCTCGGGCACGGGATAGGCCGCGCTCGGGTTGAGTAAATTGAAATATGCCTGCACCGTATGGAACTCGCCGCTGTCGACCATCTCGGCCAGCGAGGCGGGATGCCCGATACCGGTGAATCCGAAAAAGCGCACGAGACCTCGATCGCGCAATTTCTTGAAACCATCGAGCACGCCGCCTGCGCCGAAAATATCGGAGAGATCGAACGCCACCTCCCCGACCGACCAGTCCCTCCCGGGCGCCACGTAGTTGTGAATCTGGATCAGGTCGACCTCGGGTCGGCCCAGCCGCTCGAGACTCTTCTCCACCGAGGCGATCACCGCTTCTTGCGGCGCTTCGCGCTCCTGGGCGGTGAGACGGATCTTCGTCGTGAGGACGACCTTCGCCCCCAGCCGGTTGAGCGCAGCGCCCAGGTTGGCTTCCGACTTGCCGCTCCCGTAGCCCATCGCCGTATCGAAAAAATTCACGCCCCCGTCCAGGGCGCTACGAACCGCGCGGAGTTGCGCCTCGTGGTCATCACCCACCATGAGGCGGCTGATGCCGCCCGTGCCAAAACCTATTTCAGATACCGAGATGCCCGTATTCCCTAATGGGCGCATGCGCATCGCCATCCTCAATAAAAATTCATCCCATAATCCGGGGCGAAGCCTACCACGAGCGGGCGTGAAGTCGAAGGAGAATGCACGCCCTGCGCAATTTGGTGTAACATGGACGATTCCCTATCAATGGAGAGAACGTGCACCCCCTGCATCTGCTGGCGATCGGGTACATAGCGGGTTTGTTGATGGGTGAGTTTTCCCTCGACTTCGAGCGGGGTGACGGCTTCTCCACCCTCGCCGCCGCGCTCATCTTGACCTTATCCGTCCTGCTCGCCATGAGCCGCCGCATTCGGGGGAAAAGGCAAGGCTTCTTCTCGGCGCTCCTCGTGCTCACGGGACTCATCGCATCTTTCGCCGTTCCCGCACTCCATCGCAGCTTGACGCCGGCGCACCACATGCTGCGCCAGATGCCCTATGGGCGCATGAACGTCTCGGGTCACCTCTCCCGGCCCGTGGAGCGAAACGACGGCGCATCGCCCAGACCGCGCATATACATCGACGTGGAACGCGCCCTCATCCGCGGGGTCGAGGTTCCCATGACCGGCGTCGCGCGCGTCACGCTGGCTTCCAAGCTCGAAACAACCCCCGAAGTAGGCGACAGGCTGCTCATCCAGCGCGCGCGCCTAAAGCCCCCCGAGCGCTTCAAGAACCCGGGCGCGTTCGACTACCGGGAATTCCTGCGCTTAAGAGGCGTCCACGCCGTCGGCTACAGCGGGGTGAAGAACCTTCACCAGCTTGAAAAAAAAGAGAAATGGGGCTGGCGGCGGCTATTGTTCCGCTTCCGGGATCGAATGAACGCACACATGAACGCCGTCTATCCCGAGCGCGCCGCCAAGCTTATCGCGGCGATGACCATCGGCTTGCGCGAAGGAATCGACCGGGAACTCAAGGACGCCTTCAGGAAATCGGGGGCGGCGCACCTGCTCGCCATCAGCGGCCTGCACGTGGGCTTCATCGCCGCATTTTTCTTCTTTTCCCTCCAGGGGCTTCTCCGCAGGCTACCGCCCAAATTTTTTCCCCTGCGCCCGTTCGTGCTCACGCCGTCCAAGCTCGCATCGCTCGGCGTCATTCCACTTGTGATTCTCTTCGCGCTGCTGAGCGGCGCGCGAATATCCACGGTGCGCGCCACGATCATGATCGTCGTCTATCTCATCACCCGGCTGCTGGAGCGGCCAGGAAGCGCGATTCATTCCGTCCTGCTCGCCGCCCTGCTCATCCTTCTGGTGGAGCCCGACTTCATCCGGGACGTGGGATTTCAACTCTCCTTCGTGGCGGTGAGCGCCATCATCCTGGCGGCGGACAGGCTCCCGCGACCCGAAGCGAACTTAAGAATCTGGGAGAAGGAGTGGTGGTTCGCGCGCGCGCATCAACTCGCCATCATCCAGTTGGTCGTCACCGCGGCGATCACGCCGCTCACGGCGCTGCATTTTCACGAGGCGCATCCCATCGGCCTGCTCGTAAATTTTCTGCTCATTCCGCTCGCCTCGCTGCTCGTGCCTCTCTCTTTCGTAGCGAGCGCTCTCGCCGCCGTCTTCCCGGCGGCTGCGGCCGCACTCCTGCTCCCCGCCACGTGGCTCACCGGCGCTATGGCGGATTTCATGATTCTCGTATCGACCTATTCCTCTCAAATTCCCTGGGCCAGCATCATCACGCCGAGTCCCGAAATCTGGCTCATCGCCTCGATATACGCCCTCATGACGCTCGCATTACAGTCGAGACGCGCTCAGTGGCGGAGAATCGCCTGGGCGGGCGTGTGTTCCCTGATTTTTTTCCTCCTTCTCCCCAGCGCCACTACACAGGCAGCGGGGCCGAAGCGCACCACGCTGCTTCTGCCCGACGCTGGGAAGGTGGACGCCTTTTTCCTGCGTCTACCTGACGGAAAGGGCCTGGCCGTCGACGCCTCGGGCGGCAAGGCGGGAGGCTTCAACGCCTGGGGAAACGTGCTCGCTCCCCTGATGCGCCGGGAGAATGAATTGAACTGGCGCACGATGCTCAGCCTCTCCAGGTATCCCAAAGAAAAACTCGCCGTGAACGAATTCGCCACCGGCATACGGATCGAAAACCTGCTTCGCATCAACGACCTCCGCGCTTCCGCATTAAATCGCTCCCGTTTCAGGAAGCGCCGCAATTCCCGCCGCATCGTCTGGCGCACAACCGGAGGCGGAGCGCGGGTTTCGCTTCATTCGTGGAGAGGAGGCGCGATGGGTTTCGAGGTTCAAAACCCGGGTTCCCGCTGGCTGCTCATGCTGCCTTCGAAATTCCCGGCGTTCAATCCAAAATGGTTTCGCGGGAAAAGATACGACCTCGTGCGCCTGCCCGAAAGCCTGCTCAGAAAACGGGAAGTGCTCGACTGGCTCGAAGCGCGTCCGCCCCGCGCGGTCCTGGCCACCCCCCAAAGAGTGAAATGGATGCGGACAGACCTTTGGCGGGAAACGAGAAGGCGGCAGAGAAGGCTGGGGGTCTATCGCCCCTGGCGCGGCGGGATGCTCCGCGTTGAAGCGGGCGGCGAGGCGGATGCGGCGCACTTTTCCGTCGAGCGTTTCCGCGCAGCCGAAGCCTGGCCCAGGAGCGGTGCGGCCGGGTGGAGCGCGTTTCAAAGGAGCCTCGCGTCCGAATATTCAAGCCGTGAAGTGGGGAATCAACGGACAACCCACACGCGGTGAACCAAACCCGCGAGGTAGGGCGCTATTGAAAAACCCATCCCAAAAGGGAAACTGCCTGGAGCACATTCGTCACACTTGCCCAAAATACCATCTTCATCCCGAGTAGGCGCGCTTGCGCGCCGTATCGAGGGAGAGCGCCCTTCGATACAAACGCTCCTTTCTCAGTCGCGTTTAACCTTCGGCGGCTACTCAGGGTGAGGCAGATACGGAGACATGCAAGGCGAGGAGAACGCGTTTGTTCAAATGCCGAGTTTTTCAACAACTCCGGATGGGTCTCAAATCAAGAATTCGCATCGGGCGGCGGCGCGGTGGCGGCTCCACCCCGGAAGGATTTCACCGTCCGCGTCCATCTCGATGAGAGCACCTCGCGGTCGATCGGACAGTCGATGACGTGAACGCCGCCCCCCGCCTGAGCGTCGCGGATGGCGCTTCCCAACGCCTCCGCCGTCTCCACGCGGTGACCATGCGCGCCGAATGCGCGCGCCAGTGCCGGGAAATCGGGGTTATTCAGCGAAGTGGCGATGTAGCGCTCATTGAAAACGTGTTTTTGCGAATGCCTGAGCGCGTTGTATTCCCCGTCATTGAATATGAGGTAGGTAATCGACAAACCGAGCGCCGTCGCCGTGGCCAACTCCCCGCAGACCATCGTGAAGCTGCCGTCTCCCACGACCGCGCACACCGGCCTTTCGGGCGCGCCGAGTTTCGCCCCGATAGCGGCGCCGATGGCGTAGCCCATCGACTGATAGGCTTCCGAGAGCAGGATGCTCCGGGG
Source organism: bacterium (assembly GCA_965213625.1). Classification (GTDB taxonomy): domain Bacteria; phylum UBA8248; class UBA8248; order UBA8248; family UBA8248; genus Bin107. Next base: position 2,802,608 of record CBDBZU010000004.1, on the reverse strand, counting down.
GCGGTGAATCACGAACGCCTGCTCCATGAGCCAGCTCTGGGTCGCGGAGGAATCGGAGACGAAAATCGTATCGGGCGAAAAATTCTCGCGCAGCGTCTTCATCACGAAAAGACCGTGGAAGGGAGGCTCGGCCGATTCAGTCGAAAACGATTGCAGCCTTTCCTCATAACGCCTTTTCCCCTCGCGCACGCGGATGTGGCCTTCTGTGAGCGCGACATCCTTCGCATCCGAAATTCTTTTGAGCAGGCCCTCCAACGCTAGTTCCAAGTCACTCACCAGGCCTTTGGATGCCGGGTAATTCCGTCCGATGCGCTCGGGGTCGATGTCTATCTGCACGAGGTTCTTCGGCATTGGCGCCTTGAAGTAAAAGGTGGCGAACTGCCCGAAACCCGTACCCAGCGCCAGACACAAATCCGCCTCTTCGAGCATCTCCTGACAACCCAGGAAATGCACAAGGCCGAAAGAAAGAGGATCGGCTTCCGATAGAATCCCCCGCCCCTTCACGGAGGTGACGACGGGCGCGCCCAGCCTGGAAGCGAGAAGCTGCACCCCCCTCTCGCAACGGGCGGTCACCACGCCGTTTCCGGCATATATCACCGGGCGTTTTGCGGACAGGAGGGATTCTGCGATTTCATCGAGCGCGCGCTCATCGACGGGCGGTGGGGGCGGCGGCCCCTCGAACTCGGGCGCTAAGATGACCCGCTCCTCTTCGGCCTGGAACAGGTTCGCCTTCATCACCACCTGCGTCGGGCCGGGCCTTCCCGCCGCCGCGCAGCGGAACGCGGCCTCCACGGCGGGCGCGATACCCGCTACCGAATCGGGCGTGAACGCTTTTTTGACGCAGCCCGCGAGCGCTTTTTCCATGTCCACGTCGTGGATGGCGCTTCGGTCGCGCATGTTGTCGGCGAGCGTGGCCGTTACCGCGACGACGGGAACCGCGTCCTCATAAGCCGAGCGAAGCGCGGTGGCGACGTTCGTACCGCCGGGACCCGGCACCGTAAAAACCACGCCCGTCTTGCCGGACACCTTGGCGTAGCCGTCCGCCGCGAAGCCCGCTCCCTGCTCGTGGCGCGTGACGATAGGCATGGCGCCCGCGCCGTCGATCATCGCGTCGTAGACCGGCAGCGTGAGCGTGCCCGGAATGCCGAAAATGTACTCCGCGCCGTTCGCCTGAAGCGCATCCAGCAGGACCTGCGATCCGTTACGCGCCATCAAATAACTCCTCCGGAACCCTCGAAAAAACGAAGCCCGCCAAAGCTAGGCGGCATCCGCGCGCGTGTCAACTTCCATCCCCGTTTGCGCGCGGAGGGGCGAATAGTCTACTTTCTCGCCAATTGGTCGAAGCCGAGGCGCATGACGATGGAGAGATCGATGTTCAGCCAACGCGCGATTGACGCACTCAACGAAGCGGAATCGGTGGTCGTCCTCACCGGAGCGGGCGTGAGTGCGGAGAGCGGCGTGCCCACCTTCCGGGGAGCGGGCGGCCTATGGCGTGAGTACAGCGCCACCTCGCTGGCTAGTCCTGAGGCCTTTCGCGCCGACCCAAAGCTCGTCTGGGAGTTCTACAACTACCGCCGCGAGGTGCTCGCGCCTCTGGCGCCCAATCCGGGGCATTACGCCATCGCCTCGCTGGAGGAGCGCTTTCCGCGCTTCACCCTCATCACGCAAAACATCGACAACCTCCACCGCGTCGCCGGAACGAGGGAAATCGTGGAGCTGCACGGCAACATCTGGCGCGTTCGCTGCACGAACCCGGGCTGTGAGCGCTACACGCTCGCGTGGGAGAACAGAGACGTTCCGGTCGACCCCCTGCCCCCGAAATGTGAGGCGTGCGAGAACCTACTGCGCCCCCACGTGGTGTGGTTCGGCGAGATGCTCGACCCCGAGCAGTTGCGCCGGTCGCTTGTTGCGGTGGATGATTGCGATTACCTGATCGTGGCGGGCACGTCCGCCGTGGTGCAGCCGGCCGCCTCCATGCCCATGACGGCCTCGCGAGGCGGCGCGTTCGTGCTCGAGGTCAATCCCGAGCCGACGGATATCAGCCCATACATGAGCGAGGCGGTGCAAGAGCCCTCGGGCGTCGCCCTTCCCCGCCTGCTCGAAGCGGCTTTTGGAGGATAGCGATGGCGCGGCCCAAGCTCACGGCGGTGCGCGGGGTGAAAGACATTCTGCCGGAGGAATCTTCTAGCTGGCAGGGAGCCGAACGCCTGGCGCGCGAGATTTTCGCGCGCTACGGCTACGGGGAGATAAGAGTGCCCGTGTTCGAGCGCACCGAACTCTTCTCGCGCGGCATCGGCGAGGAAACCGATATCGTCTCCAAGGAGATGTATACCTTCAAGGACAAGGGGGGCGACTCCATCACCCTGCGCCCCGAGGCGACCGCCTCGATCTGCCGCGCCTACGTGCAAAACGGCCTCCACAACCGCGCGAGCGTCTCGAAGCTCTTCTGCATCGGCCCCATGTTCCGCTACGAGCGTCCCCAGGCGGGCCGCCTGCGGCAGTTTCACCAGATAGACGCCGAGGTTTTCGGCACGGAGGACCCGGCGGTCGACGCCGAACTCATCGTGATGCTCATGGAATATCTGGACGCCATGGGGATCGGAGGCCTCGCGCTCCAGATCAACAACCTGGGCGACAAGGAATGCCGCCCGGCCTACGCCGCCTCCCTCCAGGAATATTTAAGGAAAGAGACGAAGCATCTGGGCACCGAAATCGCCGAGCGCATCGAGCGCAACCCGCTTCGCTTTCTGGACAGCAAGAACCCGGATCACCAGGAGATCATCGCGCGCGCGCCTAGAATAGACGAATACTGGAACGAGTCGTGCCGGGAACACCTGGAGAGCGTATGCCGGTTTTTGGAAAGCGCGGGCGTTCATTACGAGATTAACCCGAGGCTCGTTCGCGGGCTCGACTACTACTGCCTCACCGTGTTCGAAGTGACGAGCGAGAGCCTGGGGGCGCAAAACGCGGTGTGCGGCGGGGGGCGTTATGACGGCCTCGTGGAGGAATTGGGCGGCCCACCCACGCCGGGGATCGGCTTCGCCATCGGCGTCGAGCGGCTCTTGCAACTGGCAGGTGAAAAAGCCCCGGCCTTAAAAGAAGAAGCGCAAGTCTACATCGTCGCGTTCGGCGACGCCGCGCAGGCCGAAGTCTTCGAACTCGCCTCCGAATTGCGCGCGCAGGGGATCCGGACGGAACGCTCCTTCGGCGGGGGCAGCATGAAAAGTCAGATGAAGCGCGCCGATCGCTCGGGCGCAGCGTTCGTGCTCCTGCTGGGCGATGACGAGGCGGCCAAAGGGGTGGTGAGCGTCCGCCACATGGCGGAAAGCCGCCAGACCGAAGTGCGGCGAGAGGAAATATCGGGTTATATTAAAGGATACTTATGATTTAATAACAGATGGTTGCAAGGTGTTATTCAAGTAGATTCTATATCACTGCAGAGCCATTCATAGACGCTGATGACCCCCACTTCATCAAAACCCAGAGCTTGATAAAATGCGCGAACGTCCTGATCGTCGGCCGAGACGATGAGTTCGAGCGACTCCGCGCCGCATGCAAGCGCCCTCCGGGCGGACGCCTGAACCAGAAAGCGGCCCAACCCTCTTCTGCGGTGCCCACTGTTGACGCCGATCTCGGGAATGTAGGCGGATTTATCGCCCGAGGCCAGCCGGCTCGGATCGACGGCCATTATCGCCATCCCCGCTCCCTCGGGGTCTCCCGATTCGCCATTAAAGAATTCGAGGATGAACGAATTTTCCGGGCGCGTGTCCGGCGCATCGTACCAGGCGGTGATTGTCTCGGGCGTGTGGCTCATGAAATTCCACATGTTCCTGAAAATTGCGTTGAACAGATCCGCGAGACATTCCGCATCGCCGGGCAGCGCCGCCTCGCGAACCCCGTAGCCCGCAGGCAGGCGGGGCTCCCCCAATTCCTCGAGCGCACCGCGCTTCAGGAAGCGGAGATCGTGAACCTTGCGGCCACCGCTCAGATATATGAAACGTCCCGGTAGCGATACGGGCAGATACGCCCAGATACCGCCCAGGCCGTTTTCCCGGGCGTCGGCGAGGGCCGCCTCCAGCAGGTGCCGCGCGTAGCCCGCCTTCCTGCTGTCTGGCCGAACGAAAAGGGCATCGATACAGGCCCTGTCCCGCGCTCTCGTCTCCCTGTTCACCACCATGCGGCAATATCCCGCCGGGGCATCGTCGTCGCCCTCCGGCGGCCACGCCAGCCAGACCTTCGTACCCGGCGCGCCGAAACCGCCTTCCACTTCTTCGCGCGAAAGCCCGAAAGCCTCCGCGGCCAGGGCGGCCAGCGCATGGCGGTGTCGAGGTTCGACGGGCTCCACTCTAGCCGCGGTAGACATGCACATTTCCCTCATCAATCATTTTTTCGAATTTTTTCATCAGCCAGCCCCGCGCGACGGCCCGCACGGCGGGCACCATCAGTGCGAAACCGGCGGCGTCCGTCAGAAGGCCAGGCGTCAGGAGCAGCACGCCGCCCACCAGCACCATCGCGCCCTCGACCATCTCGGCCCCTGGAAGTCGCCCATCCGCCATTTCCGACTGGATGCGCGAGACCACGTAGAACCCTTGTGTTCTCGCCGCCCATGCGCCGAGCGCGCCGGTGAGGATGACCACCCCCAGCGTGGGGGCCAGGCCGATGGAGGTCCCCAGATCGATGAGAATCATCAATTCTACGATGGGGATGAGCGTGAACAGCAAGAACAGTTTGAAGATCAAAATTCCTCTCCTTGGCAGCGTGTTGATTGATTTTAGCATGAGTCTGCGCGGGATGGATATATTGAGGAGTAGTGCAGAGTAGAGAAAAAGTATGAGGCGACATTAAAAACCAGGTGCGCAGAACGCGCCTGCCTCTTTCCATGGCGGGTGAAAAACCTTAAAGTCCTATGACGCATTTCATACATCCACTCGATGCGGCTGGCGCACTCGATGCGACCGAAGGAGGCTACGACATGGCATCCACGATGAAAGCAATGCGGCTTCATGAGCTGGGCGGCTCGTTTCAGCTCGAGGAGGTTCCGATTCCCCAGCCGGGACCGAACGACGCGCTGGTGCGACTCAAGGCCACGGGCGTGGGCCTCACGCTGGTCATCATGCGCAGCACGCCGGGCCTGGTGGATGCGTACCCGAGGATACTGGGGCACGAAATCGCGGGCGAGGTCGTCGAGACCGGCTCCCACGTCACGAACGTGGGCGTGGGCGATCACGTGACCTGCCACTTCTACCTCACCTGCCACAACTGCCGCTTCTGCCGCAGCGGTCGCGAGACGCTTTGCGAGAATTTCCGGGGATATTTCGGCCTCGTGATGGACGGGGGCTATGCCGAATACACGACCGTCCCCGCTGTGAACCTGTGCAAGATTCCAGAAGGCGTGAGTTCGCTCGACGCCTGCGTGGCGGCGGACGCCATCTGCACGCCCTACCACAACTGCGTGGCCGAGGCGCAGATAAAGCCCGGCGACGTGGTGGCGGTAGTGGGCGCGGGCGGAGGCGTGGCGATTCACGCCGTGCAGATGGCCCAGGTGTGCGGCGGCCACGTGATCGGTATCGACGTGTCGGAGAAAAAGCTGGAGACCGTCTCCGGGCTCGGCGCCTTCGCCACGCTGAACCCGGCACAAACCGACACGGTGGAGGAAATCCTCTCGCTGACCGACGGGCGCGGCGTGGACGCCTACATCGACTACGTGGCCTCGCGCGAGACGCTCGAGGCGGGCGTGGCCAGTCTGGCGCGCGGGGGCAAGCTGGTGATCGTGGGCTACCGCCCGGCGGCGGCGTACAACAACGTATCGCCCAACTTCACCGTCGACCCCCTCCAGCTCCTCACCTACGCGCAGGAGATTCACGGCTCGCGCTATTGCTCGATGGAGGAACTCGGACAATCGCTCACGCTGGTTCAACAGGGGAAGATAAAACCCATCGTCACCGAGACCTTCCCGCTCGAAGAAACGGAAACCGCATTCCAGGCGCTCATCGAGAACCGGGTGACGGGAAGAGCCGCGGTGGTGTTTGATTAGGTTTCTAACGCGAAGACGCATTCGCCTTCATTCGATAAGGAGAAATACCGATGGTGGAATCCGTAGACAAGGAAGTGATGGCCAAGCAGGAGCGCCGCGTGAGAGCCAGGCGCTCGGAGGGCTGCCGGGTCGAGTTAAAAGCGCGCAAGCACGACTTCGTCGCCGATGAACCCGCCCAGGGCGGCGGAACCGACACCGGCCCCACGCCGCGTGAACTGGCGCTCGGCGCGCTTTCCGCCTGCATCACGGTCATTACGAACAAGGTGGCCGAGGGTCTTGATTTCAACGTCATCGCCCAGGAGGTGGAGGTTCGAGGCACGGCCGACCCCCGGGGCGCCAAGGACCCGGACAACGGCATCAGCCCCAACTTCGATTACGTGGAGGCGAAGATTCACTTGACCACCGATGAGTCCGACGAGCGGGTGGAAGAATTAAAACGCCAGCATCACGGGCGCTGCCCGATATCCGCGCTCTACCGCGAGAGCGGCTGTGAACTGGTGGAGGAGTGGATCGTCAAGCGACCCTGAGGGGGGGTTGGTGAAAGAGCCCTTCAAATGGATTATTGACCCCCATCGAAAGTGCCAACGTCATTCCGGCGAAAGCCGGAATCCATTGTTACGCCTTTTGCCTTTCGTCAGGGTTCCCGCGCATCGGTGGGGAATGAAACGCCGCTGTTCATACACCCGCGCCCGCAAATGGATTCCGGCTTTCGCCGGAATGACGGCAGTGATCACTTTCGAGCGAAGAGGAGTTTTCAACAAATCCTGAAGTTCCGAAAAACATGCCACGCGCAGCCTTTACAGGGACACCTCATCAGAAGTCCTCGCCGGTGGCCAAGGGAAAATGGATTCCGCAGCCCCTCCTTCCTCAGTCGGGACTGACACCGGAATGACGAGCAAGGCAAAACCAAGGTCGGGGTAGCGCGAAAAGCCGGAAGGTATTTCAGATAATATCTTCATACAAATCACGCCACGTCGGATTGTCCTCTTCGATCAGTTCGAGTTTCCATATACGCCGCCAGTTTTTAATGCTCTTCTCACGCGCAATTGCGCTCTCCATCGTTTCGTGGCTCTCATACCAGACCAGCGTTTGGGTGCCGTAACGCTTCGTGAAACTTTTCGCTGTACCATTCTTATGTTGCCAGATCCTACGGAGAAGGTCGGACGTAACGCCGATATAGAGCGTGCCGCGAGACTTGTTGGCGAGAATGTAGACGCAGGGCTGCTTCATTGTTCCTACTTTCTTGGTCTTTCACCGTCATTCCGGCGAAAGCCGGAATCCATTATGCCTTTTCGTCCACTCGCACGTGGCTCCTTTTTTCGCCGTGAGCAGCCTTTCCCAGGCACTCTCCATCAGGAACCCTCGGCGGTGGCCGAGGGAAAATGGATTCCGGCTTTCGCCGGAATGACGAAACTGGCCACTTTGGATCGGGGGTAATGCGGCAAAATTGGACCGGAAGAGGCGTAGTTTGCCGACGATCCGAGGAGCGCGCGAAGCTCACAACTCCCCGGACGGAGCGGCGCGGGGGAAGATTATTCCACCTTCGCTTTCACGTTCTTTGCGAATTCGGAGAAAATCTTGTTCGCCTGGTTCTTGATGACGGTGAAGCCGAGCGAGCCGAGTTTTCCGAAAACGTCGACGCTCGAGTCAATGCGCACTATTGTTTCGTTCTCGGAGACGGCCTCGAGCGTCACCTCGTTTTTCTGCTTGAGGCTCGCCGCTAATTTCGAATCCTTCCCCTCGCCCACCGTGCGGATGTACTCGGGCGCGCGGACTTCCTCGATGTTGATCTGAAGCTGAAAGCTCGCCTTCAGGAAACTGACCTTCTGCTCGACCCGAACGCCGTAGGTCGCGTCGTCTATTTTCTCAACGTCCTTCACGCCGGGTACGCAGGCGGCGAACTCCTCGACCTGCCAGATGAAATCCCACACCTTCTCCCGGGGGGCGGCGACCGTAATCTCCTGGTTAAATTCCATGTTGTGTATCCTTTTTGCTCGGTGTGACGCGAAATGGTAATCAAACGAAGGTATGATTCTAGCAAGACGACGCGTATTACTCCACAGACCCTTGTTTCACGGGAATCACGATGGCGGCCGAATCTCTCATCCTTTTCGCCAAACCACCCCTCGCCGGCCGGGTAAAGACGCGCCTCGCCCAAAGTTTCGGGTATGAGGGCGCAGCGGGACTTTACAAGTGTTTTTTGCTGGACTCCGCCGAGACGGCACGCGCGCTCACCGAAGCGAGGCCGGGCGTCGCCCTCGTCTGCGAATGGGCGCTGGAACGCGGAGAATCGCTCGATGAATTCCCGCTCGCCGACTGGCTGCCCGGCGCATTTTTTCACCGCGCGCAAACGGGCGCGGACCTTGGCGCGCGCATGGCGGCGGCTCTGGGACGGTGCCTGATGGGCGGGAGGCGGGCGGTGCTCATCGGCACGGATTTTCCGGACTTGCCGCATGAAGTTCTGCTCGATGCTTTTGAGAACCTGGATTGCGTGGATGACGCCAAGATCACGCTCGGGCCCGCGGCGGACGGGGGCTATTACCTCGTCGGGATGAACCGGTTCGCGCCTGAAATTTTCACCGGCATCCCCTGGAGTACGAGCGAGGTGCTAACGCGCACGATGGAGAAGGCGCGCGCGCTCGGCATCGGGACTTCCCTCCTCCCGGAATGGCGCGACGTCGACGAGGCGGACGATTTGGATGCCCTGGAAGGCCGCCTCTCCCGAAACGCCTCGCCCGCACGGCATACGCGGGAATATCTGCGCTGATTCGCGTCCGGCGATTGCGCCGAATTGCTCAAGATGAAAGGATTGCCTGTCAATTCCGACGAACGTTGAGGAACTCGCATTGCCAAACGAACATGTCGTAGAAGCCACTTACACCTACTGCGTACACTGAGCCTGGTGCCTGATCGCAACCGTGCGGTTGCGAAAACTGACGGAGCTGACAGACGGCCGCTTGGCCATCCGATATCGCGCATTTCTCCTCTCGCCCGAGCCGGACCATCGCCCGACCCGCAAAGAAGCCATCATGGGACACTGGGCGATGGCGAAGGGCCATCCCGGGGGCGAGGCGATCAACCCCGAACTCATGGCGCGCCGCGATTTCCCCTATCCCCATTCCACCCCCGGGGCGATCGCCATCAAGGCCTTCGCCACCCAACTCCCCGAGCGCGAGGGCGAGTACCTTGAAGCCGTGGAACGAACGCATCTGGTCGAGTGCCGGAACATCGACGACACCGACGTGCTTGTGGCCGCCGCCGAGCGGCTGGGGGCGGAGCCCGCGATAATGCGCGAGGTCATGGCCGACCCGGAGATGGAAAAGCGCGTTTTTGCGGATCACGTCGAGGCGCTGAACTCAGGGATACAGTCCACGCCCACGGTCGATTTTGCGAACAACTACAGAATCACGGGCGCTCAGCCGATGGAGGTTTTCATGAAAACTTTCGAGCGCGCCGTGGCGGAAACCGCGGACGCCTGACACAGTTATGCGAGGAGACAGGCGGCTGGGGATAATCTTCGTCGCGCCGGCGGCATTTCTGCTGCTGACGGGCTGTGCGAACTTCCGCGCTCTCTTTCTTCCCAAAGAGAAGAAGGAGACCGTACTCCAGCCAAAACCAAAGCCTGAGAAAAAAGCGGAAGACCCGCACTTTTTCCGCGTCCTGACGCTTCCCACTTACGACCTGGCGAAAGAGGCGTATGACAAGACCGCCATTCTCGGAATCCCCTTCCGCCAGGTGGCCCTCGAGTTCAAGGATAAAGCCATAGCCATCCGAAATGCGGAGCCTTCTGAATTCAGCGTCGGCGTCCGGGCCGAGGTTCAGGATTTGAAACTCGGGGCGACGTCGAGAATCATCGAGTCGGAGGAGGGATTTTCGATTTTACAGAAAACGACGAGCGCGCATTACGAGCGCGCCTTAGGACTCCTTGAGAAAAAAAATGACGAGGCTGCTCTCAAGCTCATTCGCGATGATCTGAAAATCAACCCGGGAAACGTGGACGCCTGGCTCGCCCTGGCGAAGATGATGGACGATGCGGGTGATCTCGAAGAAACGCTCGCCGCATATCGCAAAGCCCGCGGACTCGACCCCGAGAACCCGGTCGTCTCGAACAGGTACGCCAAGTACCTGGTCTCCCAGTACCGCTACGAAGAGGCGGAAAAGATACTCAAGGCGGCCGAGGAATTATCGCCCAAGGACACGGGCGTGCTCCTGAACCTCGCCTCCCTGCTCGTCTACCTGAACAAGGAGCTGGACTATGCCTCGCGCCTCATCGAGCGTGGCTCACGGGTCGACCCCGGCCGCGCGGCATGGTACCGCCTCTCGGGCGTCATCCGGAAAAGACGGGCGCTGGGGCTGGCGCCGAAAGCGAAAGGTGTGAATTAAGGGTCGATCGCGACTGATCAAGGAGCGATTGCGTCTTATTATGTCGAGCAACCCTCCTTCTTCAGTCGGGTTTCACCCCTACACCCTTATGCGTCATAATGCCGCCATTCTCGAAGCACGCGCAGTTTCACAGAAAAACGACAAATCTTGAGAGGGCAATTGCATGAGCGCCGACCTTTTGATCAAGAACGCAAAAATCGTGACGCCGGTCGACACCTACGAGGGCTGCGTCTACGTGGAGGGGGGGCGGATTTCCGCCATCACGCAAAAAGCAGAATCCAGCGCCGCGCGCGAAATCGACGCAGCGGGCCGCCATCTCCTGCCGGGCATGGTGGATGAGCACGTGCACATGATGGACCCGGGCTTCACGGACCGGGAAGACTGGACAACGGGCACCGAGGCGGCGGCAAGGGGCGGCATCACCACGGTGATCGACCACCACAGGAGCGAGCCGCTCGTCTACACGCGGGAGATTCTCGAAGACAAGACGGCTTACATCGACTCGCGCTCGGTGGTGGATTTCGGGCAACTGGGCGGCCTCGACGTCGACAACCTCGCGCACTTGCGCCCCATGTGGGAGGGCGGCGCACTGGGCTTCAAAGGGTTCATGTGCGAGTTGCACGGCGTGCCCGACCTGTCCGAAGGCGTCCTTTTGAACATCATGCGCGAAGCGAAATCCTTCGGCGCCACGGTGATGCTCCACTGCGAGAGCGATTCCATCCTCAATAAATCAAAAGAGAAAATCGACGCCGATAACCGGACGGACTACATGTGCATCAGCGACTGGCGAAACCCCGAGAGTGAATACGTGGCGACGCTGGACGCCGTGGCCCTGGCCGAACTCACAGGCTGCACCGTGCTGGTGGCGCACGTGAGCCAGCCCGTACTGCTAGAGGCCATTCAGGCAGCGCGCGGGCGCGGAGCCAGGATTTTTGCCGAAAGCTGTCCCCAGTATTTCTATCTGGACCATTCGCATCTGGAAGAGCTGGGGCCGTTCGTCAAGTTCACGCCGGTCATCCGCTCGCCCGAGACGCGCGACGGAATGCGCGTGGCCCTTGGGCGCGGCATGGTGGACACCATCGGCACCGACCACTGCCCCTTCCCCCGCCAGCGGAAAGTCGACGGGCTCGAGAACATTCACGATGCGCCTTTCGGGATACCGGGTGTGGAGACGACGGTGCGCCTGATGCTGAACGCCGTGAGCGAGGGTGTGCTGACGCTCAACCAGATGGTGCGCGTCTGCTGCGAGCAGCCCGCGCGTGTCTTCAACATCTATCCCAGAAAGGGGTGCATCCAGGTGGGCGCGGATGCGGACTTCATCGTCGTGGACATGGAACAAGAAGAAACGCTGCGCGATGCCGACATCGTCTCGAAATGCAAGTGGACGCCGTTCGACGGCTGGACCGTGAAGGGCGCGCCCGTGATGACGCTCGTGCGCGGCGAAGTCGTGATGGAAGACGGCGAGGTGACCGGAAGAGCGGGGTATGGCAACACCGTGACGCGTCCAGGGGGGTGAGGCGGCGCTTGCATCACACGGCGGAATTTCCATCATCGGGCGCAATCCGTATCAGGCATGCAGGGACAGGCCCCTGCGCCTGTCCTCCTGAATAGGGACAACCACGGGGGATTGCCCATTCAGCGGGCGGAGGCAGGGTGCGCGATGGTTTCGCAGGGGCGGTCCCTCGTGTCCGCCCGCCCTCGTGATGGATTCCGTGGTTCTCATTTCTAAGGACAGGTCGCGCTACAAGCAGCCTGCATCCAGTTCCTGAAAAATCTCCCGAACGAGACCTGTATTCGTGGTGCGTCCGGTTCAAATTTCGAGTGAGCAGCAGGCTCGAAATTGCCACCTGAATTTCTGAAAATATCGATAAAATTAGATAAATTCACGGGGTTTTTCGATAAATTACCGAGGGGAAATGCGGGAAGTTGCGGGGTAGTGCGCGGGCGATAATCCTCCACCCGCAGAAACAGCGTGAATATACTACGGCCCGGGAGGCCTTTGCGCAAAGGCAAATGCGGGGAATTGCGTCCGCAAAACCGGCGGGATTCCGGGTAAAACGAAAATCAGGATATACCACCTAAATAATTGATATTACCTCTGTTTCTTCTCCATATCCAGGAGCCTTCTCTTGCGCTCCACACCCCAGCGGTAGCCCGCGAGACCGCCGTCTCCCCGGACCACGCGGTGGCAGGGAACGAGCAGCGCCACCGGATTCTGCGCGCATGCGCTCCCTACCGCCCGCGCGCCTTTGGGATTCCCTAAGTCTTCGGCTATCTCCTTGTATGTCATTGTATTTCCAAGGGGAATGGATTTAAGCCGCTCCCACACGCGGCACTGAAACGCGCTGGCTCGCACATCGAGCGGCAAGGATCCAGAGAGTTCATCACCTTTGGCGAGGCTCGCGACAGATATCAAGTATTCCTTTAATTCATCATCGCTACGGTTCAGATTCGCATGGGGATATTCGTTCTCAAGATCGGATACGAGTTCGCCGGTAGTATCCCCGATACTCACACGGCAGACTCCCCTGTCCGTAGCCGCCACCAGCAAAGTCCCCAGGCGGCATTTGGTGGTTCCATAGCGTATCGAAAGGCCTGCTCCACCCGTTTTATAGGTGGCCGGCGTCATCCCCATATAACGAGAGGCGCCCTCATACACCCCCCTGCTAGAGCCGTACCCTGCCTCATAGCCTGCGCCTGCGATGTCGCGTCCGTTTTTCAGTAAATTCTTGTAATTCTGCGCTTTAAGGGATTCGAGATACTGCCGGGGGCTCACGCCCAGGGCCCGCTTGAAGGTGCGTTGCAGATGATGTGGACTGGCACCCACAACCCGCCCCAACACCTCAAGCGTCGGGTTTTCATCCGCGTGTTCCTCGATGTAGCGAACGGCATCTCTCACCTTCCCGAGTCGCGGATCGTAGCCCGCATCCTGCGGTACGCACCGCAGACATGGCCTGAACCCGCGCCCTTCGGCCATTTCCGGGAATTTGAAGATTAACACATTGTTTTTATTTGGCTTCCGGCTTGCGCATGAAGGACGGCAATAGATTCCGGTGGTGCGAACGGCGTATACGAAGCGGCCATCAGCATTCACGTCCCGATTGAGAATCGCTTCCCACTGAGCGTTCGCGTTCATTTCCTCGCCTCCCATAAGGTATGAGCCATTACATATTCACCACAATGTAATCGCCACGCCGGGAGTCTTCTATCCGATTCTTGCCGTCAAATTCAATTACTCGATGCCGTGAGGAAAGAGTTTAACTTCTGATATATCTAATAGATACAAAGGTAGCCCAAAACTCATATTTCCGACCGGAACACCAACCTTCCCCCGACCATCGTGAGCAAGGGCTTGATGTCCTTGATTTGATCTGCAGGTATATTCATGTAATCGCGGTCAAGCACGACGAGGTCCGCGAGTTTGCCCTTTTCGATGGAGCCCAGTTCATTTTCCTTGAAAAACAGGTACGCGTTCGAACGCGTGTGGGCGATGAGCGCGTTTTTCCTGGAAACGGTTTCGGCCTCCGAAAGCGCCCTCTCCCCGCCCAAATCCATGCCCGTCACGGCCCACCACAGGGAAAGCATCGGCGGATAAGGGGCCACGACGCCGGCGTCCGTGCCGAGTCCCCATATGACCCCGCTATTCTGAACTGTCCTAAGTGGCGGCAGCGAGAGCGCGCGGTCCCCCAACCTTCGCCTCAGTGCGGAGCCCAGAATCGTCATCTTGCTGTGCAGCGCCAGAGTCATCCCGAGCGCTTTCACGCGCTCGATATTTCTTTTCGAGATGAAATCCGCGTGATGAATCGACCAGCGCAGATTCGTTATGTTCTTTTTCTGATTGATTTTCTCGAAAATATCCAGATACCGCGTAATCGTGGTATCGCGAAAAGCATGTTCGTGAATCGTCCATCCCCCATCCGCCGCCGCCCGGGAAACCTTTGCAAATTCAGCATAATCCTCATCCGGGTATCGAGACGGCCTGAATGCAGAATCGTGAATTCGTGCATACATATGCTCGCCAAGCGCAATATTACCCATCATCTTCGCAGATTTCTCAGGACGCGTGTTTCGAATTCTCTGAATAACTCTCTTGTTTTTCTCAGGTGTTCGAGCCCGAAAGCGAGGTGTGTGAAATATCCTCAGCGTGAGGCCGTCGTTATCAGCCAGTCTTTGCTTGATCATCTTGTAAGTCGTGTCCCGAACCCCGCCGCCGCCCAGTTCGAAAACGCTCGTCACGCCAGTACGGTTAAAGTCCGCCATCAGTTTTTTCAGGCCTGATATGGTTTTGTCGTCTGTAATTTTCGGCAGTTCACGACGCCAGAACCGGAAGATGGCCCGACGACCACGAATAACGCCCGTGGGAACGCCGGATGCCGTTCTGGCTATCCGCCAGCCTCTCGGAGCATCAAAATTCTCATCGATGCCCGCCTTCTTGAGAGCCAAGCTGTTCAGGATCATGAGTCTGTATGACTGCTGGATGAATACCGGATTGTTCGGGGCGGCTCTATCCAACTCCGCTTTCGTAAACAACCCCGTCTTATCGCGAAATTGATCCGGGCTCCAGCCACCGATGATGAGCACCCACTCACCACGTTTCAGCGACTTCGCCTTGGCGGATATGATGTCTAGCGCTTTTTGACGCGAAGTTACCCCATCGATTCTTGCTTCGTGCTCCCAGCGCAACGCATGACGGATAAAATGAACATGGTTGTCAATCAGACCCGGGATCATCGTTTTGCTTTGAAGATCAATCACTTTCGTATTGGATTCAATAAGTTGCTTTACCTGGGAATCACCCCCCACAGACACAATTCGGTCGCCCTGGATGGCCACCGCCTGTTGAGTGGAGAAATTCGCGTCGACCGTCAACACTTTCCCGTTCACCAGGGCGATATCTGCAGATTGTCCAATGGCGGAAGTTGGGAGAACCCCCAAAACCACGAAAATTATGGCAAATATTCTAATGTTTAGAATCATTCGATGCCCTCTGATTTATAAAACTTTTCTTCACAAATCACCCGAAAATCCAGGATAGAAATACTCCTGCGATGGTGATAACATATTCGCCCGAATCACCACTTACAGCAAATGCGTGGTTGGAGATGTGGTAATTCTCACCATTGAGGGGGACCAAAAATGAATACTTCCAATAATTCAAATCAGCAAGCTCCACGACCCAAAACAACCGTTGCGCCGGTTACAGTGATACGCTTTGGTGAAATGATACCCGATTGGGGGGAATATCATGAATCAAATATGGAGGGGAATCACCGGGCGATTTACCGATACATTGGAGGTATTTCGGGACAAAATCTTCGCTCTCCCCTTCCCGGCTGGGAATTCACCTGCGGAATCGCCATGGCTCCACCCCAAAACGGCGCACCGCTTCACGATCACCCGGATGAAGAGATTTTCATGGTCTGGGAAGGTGAATTCGAGATATTTTGGGAGGAATTCGAAACCAATGCTCCCAAAAGCGTCACTCTGGGCAAATACGATCTTATCCGCGTGCCCTCAGGTATCATGCGCGGGTTCAGAAACGTCGGGAAAGAAGATGGTTTCATTCATTTCATACACGGCCAAGGTGACTACCAATATCCCGTCTACCCAGACTCGCTGCAAGAAGGTTTGCCGGATGGCGCTCGTACCGAAGCATACGTCAAAAAACCCGCCTATGACCCGGCCACCCAGTTCGTCCGTTTTGATGAATGTCCTCGCAACTGGAGCGTTTATCACGAAGCGAAACTCCCGGAGGGAGTACGTTCTCTGAGACGTTATATCGGTGGCGTATCGGGGGATACGGAAGAGGGCCCACCGCCATCTCTATCCGAAGGAGAGATTGGATACGCGATGGTGGAATGCGGCAATGGCCGCGGCGCACCGCTTCATGACCACCCGTGTGAGGAACTTTTTATCGCTTTAGAGGGCAGATGGGTCGTCTATTGGGCTGACGAGCGCGGGGAAACCCATCAGGCCGTTCTCGATCCATGGGATGCCTGCTGGGTGCCCACCGGTGTCCAGCGCGGATTCCGCAATGCCGACCGCACCGAAGGGAAAATTCACATTATTCAAGGACAAGGAGCAACCCCGACCCCCAACTACACGAAGGATTATTCCGAGATCAAAGCAAACGCCTAGATGAAATAGCAGGACCACGATTACGATTAAATGTGTATTTTGCGAGGATGCAAAACAGGAAACAAATCAAATAGTTAGGGGCATATTATCCTGACGAGGGGTGCGCCCCGTTTGTATTGTTCTGCCTTTAATGCCCTTCACCCAATGGCAATTGCACGGCTTCTCCGGTTTGAGAAGACAATTCCATCGCTATCGTCACTTCCAGGGTTTGGCGCGCATCCTCGGCAGTGGCGTGGGTTGTCGGCCTTCCGTTGATGACATGATCCAGCCAACTCCTTGTTTCATCACCCAGAGGACCCCAATAATCACCCGCCGCCCAGTCACCAGGTGTCGTACTGCTTAAAAATGCCGTGTTGATGTGATGATCCGGTATATAAGTGTGCGGAATTCCCTTATCGGTGTACAGCATCTCATCCTTATGGTCTTCATCAAGCATCAAGACGCCGTCCGTACCGTAAATCTCCATCCTCACGCTTTGGCCGAGTGCCGGGTATTTCGCGGGCAGGGCGTAAAAAACGCCCAAATTCATTACAGCCCCATTGTCAAAGGTGACGATAGACCAGGTGACGTCGTTCGCCGAATAGCCGTGTTCTTTATATATTTTGCCGTTTCCACGAGCGACTACTTCCACCGGGCGATGACCTTCCATGAACCAGCAGGCCATATCCACCCAATACGTGAGCACGTCGAGCACAGGCGTTGCGTGCGGGGAGCGCTTCAGTATCTGTAATCCCTGTGCGCGGGTGTTACAGGTTCGACCCGTGCCTGCGAGGATTTCTCCAAGCCTTCCTTGAATAATTTGTTCTTTCGCCATCTGGTACCGACGTTTGAACCTTTGGGCATAACCTACCCTGAGTTCAGTTCCTGTCCTCTCGGCAACCGAGAGTATGCGGTCTGCATCTTCCAAGGTCAGGGAAATCGGTTTTTCCACCAACACAGGCTTGCCCAATTCCAGGGCATGGATGATGGAATCGGCGTGATCATGCTCAGGCGTGGATACGATGACGGTCGTGACGTCCGGGTGTTCAATTACTTCTTCATTTTTACCAGTAGCGAGTTGGGCGCCTACCTTGCCCCCCAATTCCTTCGCCCGCTCCTGATCGATGTCCGATACCGCCAAAAATTCAAGAGACGGATGATGCGAGACAAGATTTGCTCTCAAGGTCCCTATTCTGCCAGAACCTACAACACCCACACCTAATGCTTTTTTGTCCATTTTACCCTCTGAATTTCCTTGAAAAGTTGTCTAGACAGATACCGAATCAAGTAATGACCTGTTTCTCTTTCTTGTAAGAGCAGATGAAAAAAACCGGCCTCCTGGGAGACCGGTGCACACATCAAAACCTGGGAGCATCAAGTCACGGGTGCATAGAATTGCTTCCATTCTTCGGGCAACTCTTCTTCTGTCACATCTTTCATGGAGAGACGGATTCTCCCATTCCCTTCCACTTCAATGCATTTCACCAAAACCTTCTGGCCTTCTTTCAAGACATCACTCACTGAACCAATTCTCTTCTTGGCAATCATGCTGATATGACAAAGGCCATCCGTTCCCGGGAAAATTTCGACGAATGCTCCAAAATCCATGATTTTTCTGACTGTCCCATGGTAAATCGTGCCTTTCTCGGCTTCCTGAGTCAGTTCACGAATGATTTCAATCGCCCTGAGAGCAGCCGCCTCATCTGTGGAGGAAATGAAGATGGTTCCGTCATCTTCAATATCGACATCCGCCCCCGTTTCCTCGACAATTCCACGAATGACTTTTCCGCCTGGTCCAATCACATCTCTCACGCGATCTTTCGAGACCTGAATCGTCATAATCCTCGGCGCGTAAGGGGAAATCTCTTCGCTTGGCTGAGAAATCACTTTATCCATCTGATCAAGTACATGCATTCTCGCATCGTTGGCCTGTGACAATGCATCTTTCACGAGACTCAATTGCAGGCCTTTGATTTTGATATCCATTTGAAGGGCAGTAATGCCATGGCGCGTACCACCAACCTTGAAATCCATATCCCCTAAATGATCTTCCAGACCAAGGATATCCGTGAGTATTGCCGTTCTTCCTGTGGATTCTTCACTGATCAAACCCATGGCAATGCCGGCTACTGGTGATGTTATCGGTACGCCCGCACTCATCAGGGCCAGACTGGCGCCACAGATACTCGCCATGGATGAACTGCCGTTGCTCTCCGTGATGTCTGAAACTACCCGGATTGTATAGGGGAAATCTTCCTGCTCAGGCAAAATCGCCTGCACGGCGCGAGAAGCAAGTGCGCCGTGTCCTATCTCGCGACGACCAGGGCCGCGGTTCGGCTTCGCTTCCCCAACGCTAAATCCGGGAAAATTATAGTGCAGGAGAAAAGTTCTGTCGGCTTTGCCATCCAGGGTGTCTATCAATTGCGCTTCGGAGGCGGTACCCAACGTTACAGTCACCAACGCCTGGGTCTCGCCCCGTGTAAACAATGAGCTGCCATGGGGCCTGGCAAGGGGCGACATTCTGATGGTAATCGGCCTGACGTCACGAAGCCCCCGACCGTCTGAACGTTTCCCCTCATCCAAAATCAAACCACGGAATACTTCTTTTTCGATTTTCCCAAAACATTCAGAGACATCGCCTTTATCAGGAGCCCCATCCTCGTCTGTACAAAGAGAGTCGACTACAGCAGCTTTCGCCTCATCTATTGCGTCATATTGTCCTGCCTTATCGTGAATTTCGGCAGCTGCATTTAATTTTGGTGCAACAATTTCACGAACCTTCTCCAAAAGTTCCGTATTTTCTTCCTCAGTTTCGATGACGCGTTTTTGTTTCCCGCATTCGGCCCTGAGTGCATCCTGCAATGCACATAATTCTTTTATTACCGCATGCCCTTGCTCAAACACTTCCATATATACGTCTTCGGAAACTTCAAAGCTGCCGGCTTCCACCATGACTATCGCGTCCGATGTGCCGGCCATTACACAATTCAGATCGCTGTCAATTTGTTGTTCGACTGTCGGATTGACAATAATTTCGCCATCAATTCGTCCAACGCGAACTGCACCGATAGGACCGGCGAAAGGGATATCTGAAATGTGAAGGGCGGCGGATGTGCCATTGATTGCCAAAATGTCGGAATCATTCAACTTATCGTAAGACATGACCATGACTTGAATCATCGTCTCACAACGAAATTCCTTAGGGAAAAGAGGACGGATTGGCCTATCGATTAATCGACAAGTTAATGTTTCCCTCTCGCCAGGCCTTGCTTCGCGCCGAAAAAAGTTGCCGGGAATAATTCCTGCTGCGTAGAAAAATTCTCGGTAGTCAACCGTAAGCGGGAAAAAATCTATCCCTTCACGAGTTGAGTGCGAGGCGCAAGCCGTACACAGCACACTGGTTTCACCATAATGCATCATTACGGCGCCACCGGCTTGCTTGGCTATCTCACCTGTTTCAAAAGCAAGAGTATAACCATTGATAGATATGTCTTTACGATACGGTGACATTAGATAGCTTCCCTCTGAGGCAAGACCCGCATCTAGCGACGCAGGCCAAGATCTTGAATGATCGTGCGGTAGCGGTTGATGTCTTTCTCTTTCAAATAATCAAGGAGGCGACGCCGCTGACCCACGAGTTTCAATAACCCTCTTCGGGAATGATGATCTTTCTTGTGGGTCTTGAAATGGTCTGTGAGGTAGGTAATACGCTCGGTTAGGATAGCTACCTGCACTTCTGGTGAACCGGTATCGGTGTCATGTGTGCGAAATTTTTCAATAACTTCCGATTTTCGCTCCTTTGCTAGGGGCATTTCTGTCACTTCCTCCACTGCTTATATCGTCGCTCTCGATACTGCCGAGCCACATTGGTGTAACTTCTTGAAAACGGGCGGATTCTATACAACTTTTCCATCAATGTAAATACAGAACGTATTTTCTCTTGAATCTAGGTGACAAACACTTTTTCAGGCGCCACAAACCCCTGGTTTCGTTTTCGTGCATTTTCATGGACCATCTTCCCGACCGCCAATAACTCTCCCGGTTCATTCAGCATACGGACACGAGTATCTACTGGCAAATCAACAGCTTCCCGAACATCTTCAAACCTGATCATAGCGCCATTCAGCACCCGCACCTCCGCTCTCGGGTGTACATGGATGGCAGGTAAATGCGCGAGAGCCTGTGCAGGACTGATAAGAATATCATTAAGGCGACTTTCTCTCGAATAGCGTTGAACATCTTCAAGAGAAAAAGAATCCGCGATTTCAAACGGGCCCAAAGCGGTTCGCGTGAGCGCTTGCAAACATCCGCCGGCCCCTTGGCTGGCCCCGACATCATGACATATCGAGCGAATGTATGTTCCCCGAGAGCAGGTGACATCAAAGGTAAGTTGGGGACCTACTATGCCAATTGTCTTGATCTTGAACACTTCTATGGGCCGCTTGTCTCTTTCAATTTCCTTGCCAGAACGCGCTAATTCGTGTAATCGCTTTCCATTGGATTTCAAAGCGGAATACATTGGAGGCATCTGCTCTGTCTTGCCATGCATCGAATTCAGTAGTTCCTGGGCTCGAGCTATTGTAATCTCCCCTGGCTCAGATTCGGCCAACAATTTTCCCGTAATATCCTGGGTATCTGTGACTCGACCAAACAACATGACAGCCCGATACGTTTTCTTGCACTCTAAAAAATATGAGAATAATTTCGTCGAGGGGCCAATGCAAATTGGCAATACCCCTTCGGCCATAGGGTCAAGTGTACCTGCATGCCCCACTTTTGTTTTTCTGGGAAGAAGTTTTCTCACTTCTTCAACCATATCGTGTGAAGTAGGACCATGCATTTTCTTCAGATTCAAAACACCCGAGAGTTCCAAAATCTAACCCTTTTTTTGAACTTACCTCTTTAAATCCGATAATACCCGTTCAATTTCGGCGCTATATGCCAAACTGTGGTCGACGAAGAATTTCAGCTTGGGTGTACTTTTCAATTTCAAACGCTCGGCAAGTTTCATCTGTAAGAATCCACTGGCGCGTTCGAGTCCCTTCAAACCTTCTTCCATCTCTTCCACATTCCCTTGATTTTCACCGTATCGGCTAAAGTAGACCTTCGCAACTCTCAAATCAGGGGACACTTCCACTCGAGTAATTACAACATGTTGCACACGCGGATCTTTTACATCCCTCATAACCATATTCGCGAGTTCGGATTGAATGAGTTCCGCTACGCGCAGCATACGAGAATTGCTCATGCTATAAATCTCTCTCCATAAATTTCATAAAATCTCGATATCAAAATCCAGGACAATCATCAAACCCATTCCCTCAAGGTAATTCAGCACTTTTCTAAGCTGGCTATCTACAAACCGACTGTCATTGCTTACGACACATACGCCGATACGACATCTTTGCCACTTATCTTGGAAATCGACTTCAGCGACAGACACATTAAACTTTTGACGCAGGCGTGTTGTGATTGACTGAACTATCTTACGCTTCGCCTTGAGCGAACGGCATTCAGGAATCTGAATATCGATATTCAATAGACCTACGACAGGCATGGAGTGGTGAGTTCAAAATAGGTGATACAAATCAAGCTAAAGCGTCCGCGAAACTTCTTCCGTAACATACGGTTCTATGATATCGCCTTGCTTGATGTCATTATAATTCTCAATTCCGATTCCACACTCATAACCAGATTGAACCTCGTTCACATCATCCTTGAATCGCCTCAAAGACGAAATAGTGCCCGTATAAATGACCACATTATCCCGGATGAGGCGCACGTTCGAATTTCTGTTGATGTTTCCATCGGTGACATAACAACCCGCTATGTTACCCACATTGGGAACATGGAATAACTCCCGGATTTCCGCGTGTCCACGAACTACTTCTCTCTTCACGGGTTCGAGTATTCCCTCAAGAGCCGATTTTATTTCATCGATAGCGTCATAGATAACCGAATATAATCGAATGTCTACTTTTTCATGCTTCGCGACTTCTCTGGCTCCTGGCGTCGGACGAACGTTAAAACCTACGATCACGGCTGCCGAGGCAGCTGCAAGCATCACGTCGGTTTCTGTAATCCCACCCACCGCGCTATGTAGGACCTTAACACCTACTTCCTCATTCCCCAGTTTCCCCAAGGATTCTTTCAAAGCTTCTATGCTACCCTGCACATCCGCTTTTAAGATTAAACTCAGTTCTTTCACCTGGCCTTCTTCTACGCTTTCCATGAAACTTTCCAAAGAAACACGAGCAGAAGCCATAAGCGCCGCCATACGTTCACGTTGTTGACGTCTTGCGCTTATCTCTCTCGTCATTTTCTCATCTGCTAAAACCGTAAATGTATCACCAGCCTCAGGTACACCGGCGAATCCCAAAATTTCTACTGGAGTAGAGGGCCCTGCTAACTTCAACTTCCGCCCTTGGTCATCCAATAATGCGCGAACTTTGCCATTCCATTTACCGGCCACGAAGTTATCACTCACATTCAATGTGCCTCGTTGAACCAAAACAGTAGCTACCGGACCACGTCCCCTGTCCAGTTTTGCTTCCACGACAACACCATTAGCGAGACGGCTCGGGTTGGCCTTCAATTCCATGAGTTCGGCCTGCAGAATGGCGAGGTCTAAAAGATCATCAATTCCGATATTCTCTTTTGCGGAAATTTCTGAATAAACCGTGTCTCCACCCCAATCTTCTGGGATTAAGTCCAATGTCGAAAGTTGCTGTTTTACTCTGTCGGGGTTAGCGTCTGCCAAGTCCATTTTATTCATCGCCACCATAATCGGGACTCCAGCGGCTTTTGCATGATCAATCGCCTCTCGAGTCTGGGGCATGACGCCTTCATTCGCAGCAACTACGATGATGGCTAAATCTGTCACTTGCGCCCCCCGCGCCCTCATTGCTGTAAAGGCTTCGTGTCCAGGGGTATCCAAGAAGACAGCTGTCCCTTTATCCGTAGTGACTCGATAGGCGCCAATATGTTGCGTGATTCCACCTGCTTCGCCTTCCATCACATTGGCTTTGCGGATTGCATCGAGAAGTCTCGTTTTCCCATGATCAACATGACCCATAATCGTTATGACAGGAGATCTGGGCTGAAGATCTTCTACCCTATCCTCTTCCTGAATCAGCAGATCTTCAATGTTGTCTTTGGATATTTCAACTTCATAGCCGAAGGTTTCAGATATATTTGTAGCCGTATTATGATCTATCATTTGATTGATAGTCGTCATCTGGCCCTTTTTCATCAACTCCTTGATAACTTCCGTCGCCTTTACGTTAATTTTTTCAGCAAGTTCTTTCACCGTAATCGTCTCTGCAATACGTACGCGCCCTCCATGCCGACGAGTAGGTTTTTCTCTGCTGTCATCCCGAACAACTTTCGGGCTTGGCGTTGATGCAAGGACTTTGTCTTCAGGCAACGGAGTTTTGGGGTCTAAAACTGTTTGTTCTTCTGCACTAGTCTCGATAGTTTCCGCGATTAGCTTTTCGTCAACAGCGGCTTTTTCTGGTTTGACTTTTGTTTGAACAACAGCTTCTTGAGTGGTAGGAGAGACAGTTGATTCTTCTTTGGATTCCACATCTACCGAGGCAGGCTCACTTGGTTCTTGGGGTTTATCAACTTTCGTTTTCGGTGAAATCTTTTTTTCAGCCTTGCTTTCTTGAGCCACTTCCTTCTCTTGTGCTGAATCTTGAGAAAAAAGAGCCATTACCAGTTCCGCAGTTTCATCATCCACAGTGCTCATATGGCTTTTAACTACGATTCCTTCCCTGGCTAATTCTTCAACAAAAGTCCGGCTGTCATATCCAAGATTTTTAGCCAGTTGGTATACGCGTACGCTCGCCATAAAACCTCCACTGCAGATTATTTGAATCCATTATCAAATCAACAGTTATTTTTTAGTGAATCCCGATACTTGTCTTGCTTCAATTGCTGCAGATTGCCCTTTCCTGCACCAAACGTAAGCAAATACTATCCACAAGCAGTGGTTCATCGATAAATAACACGCCAAACGGTTTTCGACTGAAAAATTCGCCAAGTTCATTCATCGTAAAAGGCAGAATATAAAGTTCTTCCGACATGCGTTTCAAGTTCATCAAACTATTTCTTGATATATCTTTGGAAACAAACGGTTTTCCTATTTTCGAGAACTTAATCTTTTTGAAAACCGCGTCTCTCCCAATAGTGAGTACGCCTTTTCTTTTGGAAGCAATCAACATCCCCTCGATATTTCGCCTAAGAAGCATTGTCACATTTTGAACCAATTCGTCTGAATCGATCCTGAAATTCCTGCTTTTCAGTGCAATTTCCAAGCGATCCGACGAGACAAGCTTTGAAATGCAATTCATGTCAATACAACAATGCGCCCCTCTTCCCGGCAATTTTCTTCCAAGTTCACAAATGATACCTCCAACTGGGGCGATAACCATTCTAAAAAAAATGTTTGCATTTCCTTTGTTCCGACAAGCTATACATGATCTATCTGGCAAACATTCATCCCTTCATCAGTCCTCATTGGACTCCGAGCCAGCGGATTTTTCATGAGTTCGAGCAGTTTCAATCAGCAACGTGGCCCTCTTCGGCCCAATCCCTGGAACCTCACATAATTCATCCGTCGATGCCGCACCAATCGCGGTAATTGTAGTATAACCGTTGTCGGCTAGGAGCCGCGCCATTTTCTCACCGACCAGTTCTAGTTCTATCAATTCACTGGAAGAGTCTACATCAGTTTCTGTTGTCTGGTTGCTCTCGTCTTGCTTATCTTCACTACCAACACCGTTCTCTTCACGCTCATCGCTCGAAAATGCCTGTTCGGCGATAATGCGCCGATACTCGCCCTCACCTTTCAGATCAATTTTCCAGCCCAAGAGTTTTGCCGCTAAGCGAACATTTTGACCGCCTTTCCCAATTGCCAGAGAGAGCTGATCGTCAGGTACCAACACCTCCATACGACCTTCATCTTCAAATAAAGTAATGTGCTGTATTTTCGCAGGACTGAGTGCATTTGCCGCATAAGTGCGTATGTCGTCACTCCAGGAAATTATATCGATCTTCTCCCCTCTGAGTTCTTGAACGATCGATTGCACGCGGCTTCCCCGTGTCCCTACGCATGCACCAACGGGATCTATATCTCGCTCATGACTTACAACAGATACTTTGGATCTTCCGCTTGGCTCTCGGACACAACCTTTTATAGCCACGATGCCGTCATAGATTTCTGGCACTTCCATTTCAAACAGACGAATCAATAATCCAGGGTGTGTCCTACTGAGAACAATTTGAGGACCTTTCGTTATTTCGCGTACTTCCATTATATAGGCGCGGATGCGATCTCCACGCTTATAAACCTCTCTGAATATTTGTTCCCGACGAGGGAGGATCGCCTCTGTTCGCCCAATATCTACATAGATATTCCCGCGCTCAACTTGGGAGACAGACCCGGTGATCAAATCGCCTTCACGTTCTTTGAATTCCTGGAAAATATTCGCCCGTTCTGCCTCTCTTACTCGCTGCAATATCACTTGTTTTGCAATTTGTGCGGCTATTCTGCCCAAACCCTCGGTTTCGACACCTTGTGAAAGAAAATCCCCTACTTGAATTTCCGGATTTTCCTTGCGTGCTTCATCTAAATGAATCTCACTCTGGGGGTTTTGAATAATCCTGACGACTTCTTTCGCCGCTTTGACGTCAATTTCTCCGGTTTGCTCATCGAAAGATACATCCACATTTTTGCCCAAACCGTATTGCTTCTTCGCAGCTGACGCCATCGCGACTTTTAGTGTGTCGAGTAGCACATCTTTTGAGACTCCCCGCTCACGTTCCAATTGTGTCAGGACAGCAATCAATTCTTGACTCACAAAACTACTCCTCTAAGATGGATTGAGTTGACTCTATCTTGAGCTCCTGAAACTTTGAAATTCCTTACCCCAATCCACATCCAAATTCGCTTTTGCAACATCTTCCAGGGGAAATGATACCTTCTCCCCACTCTTGAAAAGTAAATGGACTATATTTTCCTCAACCTCAACCAACTGACCTACAATTTTTCTCTTCCCCTTCTGCCTTCCTTTAAGTCGTATCCGCACCCGATGACCGACATAACGTTCATAATCCTGGATTTTTCGTAGTGGCCTTTCAATGCCAGGGCTTGATACTTCAAGACGATAAGAATTTTCAATGACGTCTTCCTCATCGAGATGTTCCCCAAGCTTTCGGCTGACAACTGCACAATCAGAGAGAAGAATACCTCCTGGTTTCTCAATATATACACGTATTATCTGCCGGCTACGGTTACCGGTCAGTTCAATATCAACCAATTCAAGCCCAAGTTCAGAAACTACGTTTTGGGTAATGGTCCAGATTTGATTATCAACATCAATTTTCACCATAAACTCAATTCTGAGTGTGAATAAAAAAATGGGCCATCAATTGACCCACTTACTCAACAGTCAAAATCTACAATACTTTAATCGCCCTTAAAGCAAAGCGCAAGTGTAAATACTTCATTGTAATACACGGCTAATTCTTGCCCGAAGAAATGGGGCATGTTAAATTCTGCCGAATTAAACGGATGAAATGTCTTAAAAATAAAACGAACAGTGAATTAGCTTTGCGTTTATCTCGAAGGAACACCGAGGGAATCCTTGCCCAAAGATTGAGTCGCCCCCTGGTTGAGACTTAGTCATCCGTGAAGAGGCAAATCCATGATTCGATTGACAAAGGCCAAAGCCATGTGGATATACGAAACGATGATCCGCATTCGAAGGTTCGAAGAGCGTTCCATTGAGCTATTCCAAGCGGGGGAACTGCCTGGTTTTCTCCACGCCTACATCGGCGAAGAAGCCGTCGCCTCCGGTGTTTGCGCTCACTTAACCCCGAAAGACCAAATCACATCAACTCACCGCGGCCATGGACACATGATCGCTAAGGGGCTCCACTACAATGGTATGTTCGCCGAGTTGTACGCGCGTGCGACTGGCTATTGCAAAGGTAAAGGGGGCTCCATGCACATCGCCGATCAGGACTTGGGCGCTCTGGGGGCGAATGGCATCGTAGGCGGGGGTATCCCAATCGCCGCCGGCGCCGCTTTGGGACTTCAGTTGAAGGGTGAAAAACATGTCGCCGTCAGTTTTTTTGGCGACGGGGCCAGCAATGAGGGTGCTTTCCATGAGGGTATCAACATCGCAGCCACCTGGAAGCTACCTGCCGTATTTGTGTGCGAGAACAACGGATTTGCCGAAAGTACGCCTCGCGCCACCCACCAGGCGGTTCAGGACATTGCGGATCGAGCAAAGGCTTACGGTATGCCCGGTATCGTTGTCGATGGTATGGACCCTCAAGCCGTATACGAAGTGGCCGGCGAAGCGATTGCGCGCGCGCGCAAAGGGCGAGGGCCCACATTGATTGAAGCGAAAACAATGCGCTTTTTGGGCCATTACGTAGGCGACCCCGGTACTGCTTACGGACACGACAAAGAGGTAGGCAAGTGGCTCAAGCGTGATCCGCTCATTGCATTTGCCGAAACACTCAAGCAGAAAAAATGGCTGAGCAAAAAAAGTATCGAAGCCATCTATGCGAACGTGAACAAAGAGATGGAAGAAGCCATCGAATTCGCCCGGAAAAGCCCGGAACCCGAACTTGATGACGCTATGACCGACATCTACGCGGTCGATTAGGGGAAAGGTAAATGCGCGAGATTTTATACCGAGAAGCGATCATCGAGGCTCTGGATGAGGAAATGACAAATGATGACTCGGTTTTTCTGCTCGGAGAGGACATCGCAGAGTTCGGCGGCTCATACAAAACGACCGTAGGACTTTTTGAGAAATATGGCGCTGACCGGGTGAGAAACACACCTATCTCCGAACAAGGTATCATCGGCGCGACCCTTGGGGCGGCGCTCGTAGGCATGCGCCCCGTGGCGGAATTGATGTATATCGACTTTTCCGCTGTTGCAATGGATCAAATCGTCAACCAGGTCGCCAAGGTTCGTTACATGTTTGGTGGGAAAGCGAATACCTCGCTCGTCATCAGAACCCAGGGCGGTGCGGGACGAAGTTCCGCCGCGCAGCATGCGCAAAGCCTGGAGGCATGGTTCGTTCACGTGCCAGGCCTCAAGGTGGTAATGCCTTCCAACTCGCGTGACGCAAAAGGCCTCTTGAAAGCTGCCATCAGGGATGATGACCCGGTATTTTTCATCGAACACAAACTCCTATATCTGGAAAGAGGCGCCGTTCCCGAGGAAGAAGAAGTGATACCCATAGGCGTCGCGGAGGTGAAAAGAGAGGGAAGTGACCTCACGATTATTGCAACCTCTTCCATGGTCGGAAAATCGCTCGTCGCGGCGGAGGAACTTGCAAAAGAAGGAGTAAGCTGCGAGGTCATCGACCCCAGAACGCTCTTCCCATTGGACACAGAGACGATTCTCGCTTCTGTACGCAAAACAGGCCGGCTCCTCATCACCCATGAGGCGGTGCAACGTTGTGGTTGGGGAGCAGAAATCGCAGCCATAGCAGCAAAAGACGCTTTTGATTACTTGGACGCACCCATTGAACGTGTCTGCGCTAAGGAAACACCGGTGCCCTTTTCGCCTAAACTAGAATCCTATGTCATTCCCGACAAAGATGATGTTATAGCCGGGGTTCGTGGTATGTTAGAAACTGTTTCATTTCAGAACTCATCCAATAATTAGGAGCAAAGATTCATGGCCACACCTCTCCCGATGCCTAAACTCGGCCTCACCATGGAAGAAGGCACCATCCTCAAATGGCGAAAGGGCGAGGGTGAAACGGTCGAAAAGGGTGAGATCATCCTCGACATCCAGACCGACAAGGTCGAATACGAAGTCGAATCGCCGGACGGCGGCCTCCTGCTTAAAACACTGGCGGGAGAAGGCGACGTCGTTCCCTGCGGCACGGACATCGCCGTAATAGGCGAATCGGGAGAAGACATCAGCAGTTTTGGGAGCTCGTCTCCCAGGCCCCCGGCGGAGGCAAAACCAGAAGCTGCACCCGAAGCTGTGCAAGCTTCCCCGACGCCTCCGCCCTCCCCGGCTCCTGCCCCTGCACCCGCGGTTCCCGCGCCGGTACAGACTTCGCCCACGGGCCGAATTTTCGCCAGTCCGGCCGCCAGGCGCGTGGCACGCGAACTCGGAATCGATTACCGCGCACTCAAAGGCTCAGGCCCAGGCGGGAGAATCGTGCAGGCTGACGTAAGAGCGGCAGCGGCATCGGGCCTTCCCGCTGCACCGGCCGCCGCTGCGAGCGGCCCTGCGGCCGTGGCGGGTTCAACACCCCTGGCCGGGATGCGCAAAATCATTGCCGAACGCATGCTCTCGAGTTGGTCCCAGGTGCCGCGCATCACCATGCAGGCCGAGGTGGACCTCACGAACCTCCTTGCCGTGCGCGAAGCCAGCCGCCAGGCGTGGGAAAACGACCTCGGTGTCAAAGTGTCTATCAACGATCTCATCCTCTTCTACACCGCCCGCGCCGTGCGCCGATGCCCGGCCGTGAACGTCCGCCTCACTGAAAACACCCTGGAACAATTGCAAGACGTGAACATCGGCGTGGCAGTCGCCGTCGAGCATGGCCTGATGGTGCCCGTCATCCGGGGCGCCGACCAGAAATCCATCGACGCCATCTCGCGCGAGTCGCGAGCACTGGCCGAAGCGGCCCGCAATGGCGCCCTGGGGCTTGATATGCTCGAGGGCGGCACCTTCACTGTCTCGAATCTGGGCGCCTACGGAGTCGACCATTTCAGCGCCATCATCAACCACCCCGAATCCGCCATTCTCTCGGTGGGTGCGGCGCGAGAGCGCGCCGTCGTGCGAAACGGCGAGGTCGTGGCCCGGACGACGGCCTTCGTCGGCATCAACGCCGACCACCGCGTGGTGGACGGCGCGCCGGCGGCCGAGTTCCTCGCCACGCTCAAGGAGATGCTCGAGCATCCCAAGGTGATGCCCGCATAATCGACAATCCTTTTTATTTCTGTATCTTACAACGGTTTATTCAACCAGTTTATATTTTCGTTTATTTGCCGGAAAACCCCGTGAATTTATCTATATTTATCGTATTTTTCAGGAATTCCCTGACGACCCGTCCCGGGCTCGATTTGGGCTCACCCATCCGTGGAGAGGAAGCACCTCCTGGCTGAAAAGTAGCTGCAGTTCCGATCCGAATCTGAACCGCTCTTTCCATTTTCTCCCCTACGCTCATCCTGGAGAACTCTCACGTTCGCGCGCGGGATTCTCACCCATCCCGACGAAAACCGACAGCGGCAATTGCGGGCAAATGCGCATGCGCCGACGGGTCGGTGGACGAAAAAATTCGTGAACATTCGGAGGCGCGGACTGAGCACATGAGATTCGCTTCGACCAAATTTCCATGCGCCGGCGGACGGTGGACGAGAGAACCCGCGAACATTCGGAGGCGTGAGCTGAGTAAATGAAAATCGCTTTGAATGATGGTCGGGTGTTCTCGCTTTCACAAAAATAGAGAGCAGATACTGTCACCTTTCTGGGCCCACCCATCCCTCTCTCATCAGCCGGGATTCACTCCGTTTACCTCACCCCGCTTCATGTTGTATGATTATTTTCATTGACCCGCGCCTTTCGGGCGTGGGCCGCAACTAGGAAATATTCCCGCCCCGGAAATGCCGCTTCAATCCAGGAGACAAGCCATGGCCGAGACAGTTCGGGAAGTCACTTACTATTACATCACCGCTTCCAATAAGCCGGGAGAGGGCGCCGCCCTCGCCGAGCTTTTCAAGGACGCGGGCGTCAGCCTGCTGGCGATGCACGCCTTCCCCTCGCGCAGGCGGGTCCAGGTCGATTTCGTTCCCGAGGACGCGCGGGCATTCACCTCCTTCGCGCGAAAGGCGAAGCTCAAGCTCAGCCCCCGGAAAAAGGCCTTTCTCGTCGAGGGCACGGACCGCACCGGGGCGCTCGTGCCGGTTTTCACCAAACTCGCCGAAGCAGACATCAACATCACCGCCATCACGGCCATCGCCGCGGGCAGGAAGCGCTACGGCGCCATCCTATGGGTGAATCCCAAGGACCAGCGCAGGGCCAAGAAAGCGTTGGGGGCGTAACGGGTATTCCGGCTTAGACAAAATTTCTGGAATCCGGAATGCGCCGTAATAACTGTATTGATCCTGACCGGATAGAGGAGAAATACGCCTATTGTAGGGGAGGCATATATGCCTCCCTGCTTTTTCGGCAGCTACCCCACGAGTCGCATATATGTCGGACATATATGTCCGACCTACAACCTCTGAATAACCCTGTCATTTCGGTCCCAATCCCAACTCCATGAACACCACACCCTCCACGGGAGTTTCGTCGTAAGGGGTGATTTCCCTGAATCCCATGGAGCGGTACAAGGCAATGGCCTCGCGCATGGCTGGTAGTGTATGGAGACGCACCGAGGCGTAACCTATCTCCCGCGCCGCGAGGACGATTTGCTCCGCACACCTTCTCCCCAGCCCCCGTCCCCTGAAAGCGGGGCGTACGTAGAGACGCTTCATCTCGCAGGTATTGCCGCCCGAATCCACGAGGGCGACGCAACCGGCGGTCCCTTCCTCCACGCGGAGCAAGAGAAATCGCCCGCCCGGCGGGCCATACATGCGTTCGAGACTTTCGAGTTCTTCGGGAAACCCCTGAAAGCACAGGTCGATTCCGAGATCGGCCTCATACTCGCGCAGCAACACCGCAGCCTCCCGGTAATTTTCTTCGCTCTGCGCGATGATGAATTCGGGCATTCTATCGTCGCCTCCTCGTACGCATCCTACAGGGTGTAAGCCTACACTTGCACGTCCGTCTACAGTTCACGAACCGCCCCAAGAGCGACCAAGAAAATTTGCGAGAAGGGCGTAGCGGAAAGGCCCCCGTGCCTGTTCGAGGCCGCGACCTGTCCTCATGAGAGAGATTCGTCAATCCCACTTGCGCGACTTAGCGGCGGGAACCATATTGAATCACATAGGCGGTCGTTTACTCCTGGCCGCTGACGAGACATGGCGTAGACGGCCGCTGATGCGGAGGACACGCCATGAAAAAACTCTTTCTCCTCGGAAGCTTCCTCATCCTTACATGGCTTGCATCCGGATCCCTCTTCCCGGCCGCTGATGGCGCCATGACCGCTATCGGCGAGGCGCAGGCCAATAGGTTGACGAATCAAGATTTAGCGACGCTCCGTCACAAGACCCTCACGGCGAGCTTCAACTCTCTCGATGTTGTCGGCAGGCCGGAGCTGACCTGGAAAGACTACCTACGCAAACGGGGGATGATGTCAAAGCATATCAAGCGCATTCAGTCCTCGAACGCCGACGGCTGCCTCTCCTGCCACTACCTCCCCTACGCAAGGAGCGTGAGCGAAGCGAAGGACGGTTGAGCAGGCGTGAAAGGATAACGCACTTGTAGGGGCGAACCTGTGTGTTCGCCCAGAGACCACAAACGTAAAGGCCACACCCACCTGTATTCGTCCTCAGACTTCATGGTTACCCCAATGTGGGCGGACACTTGGGTTCGCCCCTACGGTCGACAACTTTATTCTGGTATCCGGGTTATTCCAACTGCAACCATGACATGATGACGCGGCTTCCACCCGCGCTTATAATGACGCAATGTAAGTTTGCGGCCAGTTGGCATGAAAGGAGTCCCGAACCATGACGCAAGTCGACGACGCGCTACTCAAAAAGATGGTGAATACCATCGTGGACGAAGTCGATCCCGAGCAGGTGATCCTCTTCGGCTCTCGCGCGCGTGGCGATGCGGCGGCGGACTCCGACGTGGATTTCGTGGTTGTGGAAGCGGCGCCTTTCGGGAAAAACCGGGACAGGCGCGCCGAAACCACTCGCCTATGGCGCGCGCTGGCGGATTTTGACGTTTCCAAGGACATTCTGCTCTTCAGCCGCGACGAGGTGGAATACTGGCGTGATTCCCTCAACCATGTCCTGGCGCGCGCCCTGCGCGAAGGCGAAGTGCTCTATGAGCGACATTAAGCAGGCTCGCGTGCTTCTTGAGGCGGCGGAGCGGGATTATTCCGCCCTCCGCGGCATGGAAGACACAACGATTTTCGCCGACGAAATATTCGGCTTTCATGTGCAACAGGCGGTGGAGAAATTACTCAAGGCATTACTAGCTATTCTTGGACGAACATATCCCGCCACGCATGACTTAGCGCGACTGATGAATATGATGAAAAAAGAAGACATAGAGGCCGCACGTCTCGAAGAATTTGTGGAATATACCTCCTACGCCGTTCAATTTCGCTACGGTGCAAGCGACATTTCCGCAATGCCGCTTGATCGAGAGGTTGCTGTAAAGCGCGTGGAAGCATTGCTTGAAGAAGTTCGGCGGCGCTTGGAAGGCATGGAGTACAATAAAGAGAATTGATCCTAACCCTCTCAGTACGCGAGAATGCGCCCTCACTCTCATCCGTTCACGCATCACCAGAAAGGGATTCCGCTATGCCGATAAACGAAGCCACCGGCCTCTCTCAGGATATGGGCGTCACCGAGGAGATGATGGCCTGCCCCCTCCCCCGCGTGCCTATGATCGATCCGGACAACATCCCCGAACACCTGGCCGAAGAACTCGCGCCCCTATATGAGCGCGGCGTGAAGCGCTGGGGCAAAGTGTCGCGCTTTTTGCGCCTGCTCGGCTGGGCGCCCGGCTTCGTCGAGGGCTGGCAGATTATGGACGGAAAACTCCGCGTCCAGCACCGCGACTCCGACCCCGAATACATCCACATGGCCCAGCTCGTCATCATCAAGACGGCCATCCTGACCGAGTGCAACAACTGACTCGGGCACAACGTCGAGCTCGGTCGGGCTCATGGCATCGAACAGGAGAAAATCAATTTACTGGAGGGCGACGGCTGGCGGGACAGCGACCTCTTTAGCGAGAAGGAAAAAGCCGCCATCGACTGGGCGGAGGAAGTCACGAACCTGACGGCCAAGAATAACGACGCGGCGTTCGAGGCCATGCAGAAACATTTCTCCACCGAACAACTCGTCTCGCTGACCCTCATATGCGGTCTCTGGAACCTGACGGGCCGCGTGGCCGAGGCCTTACACCTCGTCGTGGAACCCCCCGGCGAGCGCATCGCGTTTCAGGAGGGTGGTGAGTAGGGGGAAACACATCCAATTGAAAAGGATTGCTGGGGGCGTATATGGGGTTATTGATAAACCCCTCTCCGCCTCATCCTGAGTAGCGGCGAAGCCGTGTATCGAAGGATGCCCCCTCGCCTCGCCTCGCTGCTGTATCGCCCTCACCCTGAACAGCCGCCATATCTTCCTCACCCTGAGTAGCCGCCGAAGGTCAAACGCGACTGAGAAAGGAGCGTTTGCATCACAGGGCGCTCATGGGTCTGCAAAGCGCCCCTGCTCAACTAGGGAGAACTATGCCCGAGGTATCGGATCGCCCTCTTCCTCCAAAACTTCGATATAGCCATCAATCGCTTCCCGAATATTTTCCATCGCTTCTTTTTTGGATTGGCCCTGGCTGATGCAGCCGGGCAGGCTCGGACACTCGGCGACCCAGAAGCCATCCTCTCCGGGCTTGATGACGACTTGTCTCATAGTTCCCCTCACGCGGCGCAACTTACCCCGCGCTGATTCTCCACCCCCCGCACCGCAAGCACCTCACGCGCGGGGGAGCGGTCGCCCGTGCAACTGATACGGCGCGGACCTTCGAGGAACGAGAGGGTGAAACCGTTTTTCTCATAAAGCGCCACGATTCTCTCCGTCGCCTGGTTCGAGAGGACGATCGGGCCTTCGTGCGCGCTCAGAAATTCCGCCAGCCGCACCTGATCCTCCCAGGAGAAATCATCTTTAGAGTATTTTGTGAACTCGACGTCATAAGGTGGATCCGCGTAGATGAAATCATCGGGCGCGATGGGTAGCGTCTCGAAATCCTGGCAGCAAAACCCCCAGCCCTCGAATATCTCGCGGTAGGCCCCGAAATTTTTTGTGTAGTTTATCGTCTTGTATCGCCCGAAGGGGACGTTGAACTCGCCCTTGCTGTTGAAGCGGCAAAGCCCGTTATAACCCGTGCGATTGAGATAGTAGAAAAGCTCCGCCGCCTCCTTGTGCCTACCCTTCCCGCTCATGAGCAGCCCATTGAACCGCTCCCTGTGGGCGTAGTAGACATCCGCGTCGTTTCGCATTCCAATACGTGTTCGAGAAAGACCCTTCTTGAGCCAGGTGTAGAAATTCATGAGCGGGGCGTTGATGTCGTTCAGGAGCGCCCTCTCGGGAGCGAGGCCGAGCGCGACCGCAAGCCCGCCGCAGAAAGGTTCCACGAGGCGGCGCCCACTGTGCTTTTCCCAATACGCCCGGATGTGCGGGACGAGCCACCGCTTGCCACCCGCCCACTTGAGAGGGGGACCGGGCCTCTCATCGGCGACGGTATTTTTCGCTTTGCGAGCGCGCGCTTTCGTTCTTGTTGCCATGTGGGTATCCGAATCGCTTCGGTGGGCGGATGATGAGAACACCATACCATAACCGGGAGACTGAGCCATCGGAACCTCCCCCTACCCCCCGATCTCCTCACGCACGATGGCGGCGCCCTCCGCCATGGACTTGAGCTTGCCGAAGGCGACGTCGCGGGCCATGTATTTCATGCCGCAATCGGGCGCGAGGATGAGACGCTCGGGCGATATGTGATCGAGCGCCGCCCGGATGCGCGCGGCCACGGTTTCAGGCGTTTCGATCCCGGGGTCGTCGTTGTCGATGACGCCCAGGATGATGGTCTTGTCCGGCAGCTTCTCCAGCACGGCGAGGTCGATGCCCGGCTGGGCCGCCTCGATGGATATCTGGTCGATGTCGCTCTCGTTGAGTTCCGGGAGGAAGGAATATGCGTCGGGCTTGCCCAGTCCCTGCCAGGCGTGGATGGCCGCGTAGCCGAAACACATGTGGAGAGCCGTGGTTCCTTCCACGCCCTTTAACGCCTCGCCGAGCACTTCCAGGGCGAATTCCCTGGCAATCTCCGCGCGCGCCTGCATGTAGGGCTCGTCTAACTGCACCACGTCGGCGCCTGCGGCGAACATGTCCTTCACCTCCTCGTTCACAGCGCGGGCGTAGTCGAGCGCCATCGCGCGCTGGTCGCCTCCGTAGTAGTCATCCTGCGCCTGCTGCGTCATGGTGAAGGGGCCCGGCAGCGTGATCTTGATTTGCCGGTCCGTATTGGCGCGCAAAAACTCCACGTCGCTCACCTCGATGGGCCTTGCGCGGTGGATCTTGCCTATCACGCGGGGGACGGGATTGTCCCGGCCCGAGCGGTCTTTCGCATAGCCGTGGTTCTCGGTATCGATGCCGCCCAGGGCCGTGGAGACGCGGTTCGAATAGCTCTCGCGGCGCGCCTCGCCGTCGGAGATGATGTCGATTCCCGCGCGTTCCATGTCGCGGATCGCGAGGAGGGTGGCGTCATCCTGCGCGGCCTCTAAATACTCGGGCGGTATGCGCCACAATTCCTGCACTCGCACGCGCGGAGGAAGGCGCGTGTTGAGATTCTCGCGGTCGATGAGCCAGTCCGGCTGTGTGTAGCTGCCCACGACGGTGGTGGGCAGGAGTTTCTCAGGCATGGATTTCTCCCCTCATGTGGCCGAAGCCGAATCCGGCTCCAGGCGTCTCAAGCACCGCTGCGCGGCGGCGCAATCCTCTCGATAAAATCTTAGGGCGTCAGCATCACGCGCATCACGCCGTCTTCTCGCGCCTTGAACATGCGCATCGCTTCGTTGAACTCATCGAGCGCGAACGAGTGCGTGAGCATCTTGTCAGTGGCGATGTGGCCGTCGGCGATGATCTGGATGGCCCTCGGGTAGCAGTTGGGTGAGCCGCGCCCGCCGAATATGGCTATCTCGTCGAGCACGATGCGGTCGGTGTTCAAGGACACCTCCTGGCCGCCGTTGATGCCCTCTAAAACCACGCGTCCGCCGCGCCGGGCCATATCCACCGCCTGGCGCATCGTCTCGGGCGGGCCGGCGCACTCGATGACGAGGTCCACCCCGCGTCCGTCGGTCTCCTGCTTCACGACCTCTACGGGGTCTTCTTTCGTGATGTCGATGGTGCGGTCGGCCCCCAGTTCCTCCGCGATTCCCAGCCGGTAGCCGCGCCCGGTGATGAAGGTTTTGGAAGCGCCCATCATCTTCACGAGCTGGAGCACGGCGAGGCCCAGCAGGCCGGGGCCCAGAATCGCCACGGTATCGGCCGGTTCGATGCCCGCGCGATCGATGGCGTGGAGCGCGATGACCACCTGGTTCACGATCACCGCGTCCTCCCACTTCATGGATTCGGGCATCTTGTGGAGGTTGTTCGGCGGCGCCAGGCCGTATTCGCTGAAAGCGCCGTTCGCCGTATGGCCCAGCAGCTTGTAGCCGCCGTCGGGCTTCGCGGCGTTCTCGCAGATGTGGTAGTCGCCCCGGATGCAAGTGACGCATGTACCGCAGCCGACCGTCGGCTCCATGATGACGCGGTCGCCCACCTGGAGAGAGGTCTTCGCACTGCTTCCGATGGCGGCTACTTCCCCGGCCCACTCGTGGCCCTGGATGAAGGGATAAAAGGGCGGCCACATGGGGCGCATGTGCCCCTCATAGATATGGATGTCCGTGCCGCAGATGCCGCAGGCGGCGACCTTCACCAGCACCTGGTCGGGTTCGTAATCGGGAACGGGAATCTGCTCGATGCGCACCTCGTGCGCGTCATGCGTGACGGCGGCCTTCATGGTTTCCGGGATATCGCTCATCTCACTCCCCTCCTTCGCTTAAGAGGATTTTATTATGGATATGATTCCGGCTCAGCCCTTGGGGCTGAACTGCGTCGTTTTCCTGTCGGGCCGCTGCATGTCGAACACATCGTGCGAGCGGCAGTATCCGTTCCCCGCGAGCCTGCCAACGGGCCGGAGCAGCACGGGGTCGATGTATTTCCCCTCCTCTATCATCACGTCCTCGCGCACGTGCCAGCGCACCACCTCGCCGATGATGACGTTCGTCAGGTGCTCGCGCCCGTTCGTGATGAGGTGGCGGAACTGGCACTCCATCGCCACGGGGGCTTCGGCGATGCGCGGCGCCTTTACGAGATCGGAATCGAGCGGCGTCAAGCCCGCTTCCTCGAACTCGTTCACCTCGAAGGGATAGTCGTCCGCGCAGATGTTCATCTGCTCCTCGAGGCCGTCCACCACAGTGTGGATGACGTAGCCCTGCGTCTCCATGATGTTGCGCGCCGTATCCTTGTAGGAACTCTCGCGCACGCCCACCGATATCGAGAGCAGGGGCGGGTCGTGGCCCACGCAGGTGAAGAAGCTGAAGGGCGCCAGGTTCGCGTGGCCGTCCACGCTGATGGTGCTCACCCAGGCGATGGGCCTCGGCACGACGGAGCCGACGAGCAGGCGGTAGTTCTGCCGCCAGTGGTTGTCGGCGGGGTCGATGGTTTTATAGTTCATACGTTTTCATACTCCTGTAGTTGTAAGCCGATGAGCACGCCCTCGCGCGCAGTCGATGGCGAGCGTATTTATGGCCATAAAAATCACTGGCATGAATCCGCCGACGCCATCGCAGATTCCATCGCCGTGAAGCACGCTCCCTGCGGGTCCATGATTCCGCCGATTCTCCCCACGTCGGGAACATCGATCGGGGGGAAAGTGCCCTGCCCGCCCAGGCTGATTGCCTTTTCGAGCGCGGCGTCAAAATTTTCCACCTGAAAATATACCCCCCAGTGCGGGGGCATCTCGCCCATCTCGGGCTGGAGTTCGATCATCCCGGCGCGCGGCTCCTCGCCGCTCATGAACACCGTGTAGTCCCCGCCCGCGGGGTCGGGCATCACTGTGCTCGTCCAGCCGAACAGTTCGGCGTAAAACGAACCGGCGCGTTCTACGTCTTTCGTAAGTAGTTCATTCCAGTTGAGCGCGCCCGGCTCGTTCATGATATCCGCGCCCTTGTGCGCCTTCGGCTGCCAAATACACAGGAACGCCTCCCCCGGGTCGCGAATCATCGCCATGCGGCCCACGTCGAGCACGTCGCACGGCTCCTGGGCGGCTTGGCCGCCGAGTTCCACCGCCTTCTTCACCGTCTCATCGGCGTTTTCCACCGACACGTAGCTCTGCCAGAAAGAGGGATGGCCGCTCTCCAGCATTCCTGGAAACATCTCGAACATGGCGCAGGTCTGTTTTCCGTCTTTTGAAAACATGGTGTAAACCGCCTCGTCCATCACGGGCCGATCCTCATACGTCCAGCCGAACAGGGACGTATAGAAATCCTTGGCGACGCCCACCTCCTTCGCCACCAGATCGGCCCAGCAGAAACTCCCCGGTGCGTATTTCTTATCCTCGGACACGAACTTCAATCCTCCATTTATAACTGCGAATGACACGAATTTTATTCCTTGGCCTATGATGACGAACAACGACCCGGTATGAAGCCTAACGAGAAAGGCCGCTCGAAAACTACTCATTCCCTCTGGGAATCGGGCGAAAATCATAGCGCGAAGGGGCGGCGGCGAACAAGCGCTCATGCGTCCTCGTCATATTCATATCGCAGGCCGTCGGGCTCATCAGGGTCGGCGAGACGAGATGCAGGCTCCGGGGCCTCTTCATCCTGCGGGGTCTCTATCGCCTCCTCTTCCAGCAGCCAGC
Source organism: bacterium (assembly GCA_965213625.1). Taxonomy (GTDB): domain Bacteria; phylum UBA8248; class UBA8248; order UBA8248; family UBA8248; genus Bin107. The sequence continues at coordinate 2,762,445 of CBDBZU010000004.1, read as the reverse complement.
GCTCATACAGTTCTTCGGGCAGTTCTTCCACGTATCTTGAAAGCCTGGAGAACGCCCCCATCTTCCACGCCTCGCTCTCGAGCATGGGCTGGCACATGTAGAGTTCGTCCTTCGCCCGCGTGAGGGCGACGTAGAAAAGCCGCCGCTCCTCCTCCTCTCCTTCGGGGTCCGCCAGCGACCGCGTCGAGGGAAAACGGGTATCGGTGAGCCAGAGGAGGAACACCACCTTCCACTCCAGCCCCTTCGCCTGATGAACCGATGTCAGGACCATCGACTCATCCGGCTCGTCTTGATCGTCCGGGGTCGCGGGACCTGCCGCGGCGGCCGTTCCCATGAGCGCGAGTTCGGAGAGAAACGCCGTCGCCTCATCGTACTGCACCGCGTATTCCGCGAGCTGGCGCACATCCTCGATGCGCGCTTCGGCATCTTCAAAGGTGTTCTCGACGTATTCCTGATAAAACCGATCCAGCACGAGGTTTATCATCTCCGTCGGCGGGAGGGCGGACTGCTCAACGCCCTTGACCGCGCGCGGCGCGCCTGTGAGTTCGAAGACCAGCTTACTGAAAACATCAAAACCTTTGCGCGCTTTCCCGGGGACGGAACCCACTTCGCCGCTCTCGAGAAAAGAGAAGGGCTCCTCATACATTTTTACCTGCTCCCACACCCGGTGCGCCGTCACGTCCCCCACGCCGGGCAGGAGCTTGAGCGCGCGCTTCCAGGCCAACTCGTCCGACGGGGAGCTCACCAGCCGGAGAAACGCCGTGACGTCCTTGATGTGGCGCTGCTCGAAAAAGCGCAGCCCGCTTCTGATCTCGAAGGGAATGCCCCGGCGTGTGAGCTCCATCTGGAGTTCCATCGAGTGGTAGTGCGCCCGGTAGAGCACCGCGATCTGGGAGAGCGGCACGTCCTCCTCATCGCGCAGCGCCAGCGTGCGGTCGACCACGAAGTCCGCCTGCTGCATGGCGTCGCGCGCGGCCACGAGGGCGGGCTTCATCCCCTCGCCGCGCGTGGATTTCAGGTTTTTCTTGAACTGGCGCTTGTTGTGGGAGATGGAGACGTTGGCGAGCGCGAGGATGGAAGCCGTACTCCTGTAGTTCTCCTCCAGGCGGAATAGCCTGGCGTCGGGGTATCGCTCTGGAAATGTGATGATGTTCTCGAAATGAGCGCCTCTGAAGCTGTAGATGCTCTGCGCGTCATCTCCCACCACGGTGACGTTTTTCTGCTCTCCGGCGAGGTGGTCCACCAGGTCGGCCTGCACCTTGTTCGTGTCCTGGTACTCATCCACGAGGATATAGCGGAAGCGCGCCTGGAGCTCCCTGCGCACCTCCTCGTGCTCTGCGAGCAGGTTCCGCGTAAGGGAGAGGAGGCCCGAGAAATCAACCGCCTGAATCTCTTTCTTGCGCTTCTCGTAATGGTCGGCGATTTTCTCTATTTCGCCCAGGCGGTCCGCCAGGTAAGAATACCGGCCCAGAACAGTTTCAGAAACGCTGCGGTCGGTATCGGCGGCGAGGGCGAAAATCGACTCCAGCACGCGGCCTCTCGGGAAATACTTCTCCTTCGGGTCAAACCCCGCGAGGCGGATGCACTCCGTCACCAGATCGGCTGCGTCCTCGCGATCCAGGATGGTGAAATTCGGCTCATACCCCATGAGGCTCCCGTAACGCCTCAGTATCAGATTCCCCACGTGGTGGAACGTGCCGCCCCACACGCGCCGCGCGTCCGTCTGGATGAGGGAGGCGGCCCGGTGGAGCATCTCGCGCGCCGCCTTGTTCGTAAATGTGACGAGTAGGATGGATTCGGGCGCGACGCCGTCTTCCACGAGACGCGCGAGGCGGTAGGTGATGGTGTGCGTCTTGCCGCTGCCCGCCCCCGCGATGACGAGAAGCGGGCCCCCGCCCGCCATCACGACCTCCAGTTGCTGGGGGTTGAGCTTCTCTTCATACGCCTTGCGCCGCGCGGGAGAAGGCGCGGGCCGCTTGATCGTATACGTCCTGTGCTCTCTCGCACTCATTTTAATAATCTCTGGTGTGGGTCAAACATGCAGCCCTCGTACAACAACGCGCAGATGAAGCGCCCTCGTCATTCATATCCGCACCTTAACGCTTCTCGGCGAATCGGCCCAACTGTCCATTCGGTTGACAGGCAAACGCCCCCGAAGATAAGGTGAATCCATACACGAAATCACAGGCCGGAGCGTTCAGATGGGCGAATACCAGACATTCCTCGACGGGATGGCCCTGGGCTTTTTCCTGGGATTCATCGCCTTTTATCTGCTGTACCGCTACATGGCGTCCAAGCGGAAAAAACCGAAAACCGAGGTCGACCACCTCGTCGAAGACATTCACGATTACTACCGAAACGTCTCCGACCCCGAAGGCAAGGACTACGACTGAGCCGCGCGCTCACCCCGCAATCCATTCTCAGATATAGGGCTGAAACGGATTCCGCTCCGAGACGGGCGCGTCCTGAAGGTGCGCCAGGGAGTTCATCGTCACGACGCTCCAGCCCCGCTCTGGCGAATGCTCGATGATGTTCACCGCGGCGTTGTGCTGACGTATCCGCCTGAAGCCGTTGAGTTCCACGCCCAGAATCCGGCAAAGGATCATGATGATCGCCAAGTTGTGGCTCACCGCGGCGATGACCTCGTTTTCATGCGCTGAGAGGAAGCGCTCCATCGCGGCCCAGGCCCTCTCCTGTAATTCCGCGAGCGTCTCGCCGCCCGGCATGCGCGCACGCGCAGGATAGTTCCGCCATACGTGCATGAAATCGGGGTGCGTCTCAGGAAGCCGGCGAAAGGGCTCTCCCTCGAGTTCGCCCTGGTTCAGCTCGGCGATGCCCGCCTCCTCGAGCAGGGGCGCGTCGAGGGCGTGCGCGACAATTTCGGCAGTGCGCCTCGCGCGCATCAGCGGACTCGCATAGACGCGAACGATCGGGCGTCCGCGCAACGCGCATGCGAGCGCTTCGGCCTGTGCGACGCCCACTTCGTTGAGCGCGGTATCGGAGACGCCCTGAATGCGCTGTTCGACATTCCAGTCCGTCTCGCCGTGTCGCAAAAGATAGAGAAGCAAAGCGGTCAAACTCCGGTGGGGGCGACGCCCGGGCGAGCCTCGCCTTAGTTGTTGTCCTCTTTTAGAAAATCGTCAGGCTTGAGGTCTTTAAGCCATTCCTTGATGTCTTCGGGTTCTTCTTCGATCGGCTTTTCCGACTCGGGGGGGGCGTCTTCACCCGAGGGCGGCTCCATCCCGGAGACGCCCTCTTTCACTTCCTCTTCGTTGAACTGGATGCTCTTCGCCTCCTCGAGCACCTTCTCCTCCACGAATATCGGGCTGCCCATTCGCAGGGCCACGGCGATGGCGTCGGAGGGTCTCGAATCGACGACGATTTCCGAGCCGTTCACGGAAAGATGAATTTCGGCGAAAAAGGTGTTGTCCCGCAGATCGTTGATGAGGATCTTATCGACCTGGCCCTTCAAGTCGTTGATCATGTTCTTGATCAGATCGTGGGTCATCGGACGCGGCGTCTCGAAGCTTTCAATTTCGCGCGCGATGGCGTGAGCCTCGAAAATGCCCACCCAGATGGGCAGGGCTCGCTCCCCCTCGGTCTCGCGCAGCACCACAATCGGCACATTGGTGTGCGGATCGAGCGTGAGGCCCTTGACTTTCATCTCGATCATCATTCGTCTTCCTCCATCGCCACGGCGCTTGGCGGCGATACTCCAGCCAGAGAGTGAATGCCGCCCCTCATGATTTTCACCTCGACTACGTCTCCCGGCTCGGGCGTAAAACCCTCCGCGTACAATTGTACCCTGTGATTTCCTCGACTGCGACCCGCAAACCAGTTCGAATCCGATTCATCCGCAAAATCAGAGCACCCCGCGCAGCCTGCGGGCGCACTCTTGGGCTTCACGGCTCCTTCCACCATCACCTCCTGAACGCTGTCGACGAGTTCCGCATGCAGACTCTCCGTCATCTCGCGCTGCACACGGCTCGCCTCCTCGAAGCGCTCGGTGAGCACCTCCTCGGGAAGGGTGTCCGTCATATCGAACGCGGGCGTTCCGGGCCGGGGGGAGTACTTGAACATGTAGATGTTGTCGTAGCGCGCCTCGCGCAAAACGCGGAGCGTCCCCTCGAAATCCTCATCCCGCTCGCCGGGAAAACCGATGATGACGTCAGAAGTCAGCACCCCATCCTTCACGCGCTCCCTGAAGAGAGAGACTTTTTCGAGATATTCTTCCGCCGTGTAGCCACGCTCCATGCGCGCCAGCACCGCGTCCGCACCAGACTGAACAGGAAGATGAAGATGCTCGCACACTTTTGGGGATTCCCCCATCGCGGCGACCATATCTTCATCGCAATCCTTCGGGTGCGACGTCATGAAGCGGATGCGCTCGAGCCCGTCCACCTCGTTCAGGCGCCTGAGCAGCCCGCCGAAGGTGAGTTCGCCAGGAGATTTGAAGCCGTAGGAGTTCACGTTCTGGCCGAGGAGCGTGACTTCCCGGAAACCCTCGGAAACCGCGCGTTCGACTTCGTCCACGATGAGTTCGCTGGGCTTGCTCCACTCGGGTCCGCGCGTGTAGGGCACGACGCAGAAGGTGCAGAAATTATCGCACCCGCGCGCGATGCTCACGAAGGCGTTCAGCCCGCCTCCGCGCACCATCGGGGCGAGTTCGGTGAAATCAGGCGCAATAGGCTCGGTATCGACAACCCGGTGCTCTTCCATCTCCTCGAGAAGCATCGGGAGCTTGGCGATGTTCTGGGTGCCGAAGACGAGGTCGACCGCTTTGCCGCGCTTCGCAATCGCCTCCCCGTCGCGCGTTGCGAAACAGCCGCAAACGCCGACTTTGAGAGCAGGATTCGTTTTCTTGAGCTTGTCGAGACGCCCGAGCTGGCTATAAACCTTCTGCTCCGCCTTGTCGCGTATCGAGCAGGTGTTCAGCAGTATGAGGTCGGCCGCCTCGTTCGATTCGGTCTCCTCATACCCTTCGGCCTCCAGATGCCCGGTAATCGTCTCGGTATCGTAGCGGTTCATCTGGCAGCCGTATGTGAATATTTTGAACTTCTTGCTCAAAACGCATTCTCCATTTTGCGCCCGGCCATCGACGCAACGAAACTATTGGGCGACTCGGCTTGCCGGGAATTCATTGGGGCCATATTGCGAGGGCGCGTTTTCGATGTCAACTTGAAAGATGGAAAAGAACCTTCGATTTTGTTAAAGCTGTCAAGGGTTTGCAATTATTTCTCATACAGGGCGGAAATAATGCCATGCGCGTTGTTTGTTTTCATGGAAGACGCGAAATCGGCGGGGAGGACCTTTTCCTGAATGCTGCGCGCATCTTCGCCGGCGCAGCCAACCGGGCCGGGTTCTCCGCCCAGGTGCGTACGCCGGGCTTTCCTTCTCCACCCGGTTCACCCGATAGGGCGGTGGTGAAAATTTCTCGGGTTCAACTCACCGACCTCGCCATACCAGCGGAGTACGACCTCGAAATCGTCTGCGACCCCCTTCTCGCCGTCGTCCCCCCGATGGGGAACGCCTTAAAACCCGCCGGCGTTCTCGTCCTGAACACACAAAACGTCATCGAAAACCACGAACTCCGCATCGCCTCGGTGGACCTAGACGCCATCGTCTCAATACACGCCGCAGCACCAGAGGCGGCGCATCTGGGTGCGGCCCTGGCTGGCTGGGAAGCGCTGGAGGGCGGGATATCTACCCTAAACGTGATCGAGGCGTACCTAGAGATCAGGGGTGAGGCCATGCCCGTGGCGGAAGAAGAAGCGCTGGCCGAGGCCGCATCGGCGACGAAAAATACTTTACGTGCAGAGTAGAGAAATGTACTTGGGCGAGAGCGCGTTTTCGTGCTGAATTTATTCTATTTTCCGCGTATCCTTCCATTTTGCGTTGACCTCTACTCGGAGCAAAGTGTAGTTTGAGCGCATAAACTCCCGCCCACGGAAAACACGGATGAAGCGACTCCCGCGTACAGGTGCGCTTTGCCTTTTGCTCATCGCGCTCCTGGTTTATGGATGTTCTTCGTTTGACGAAAATTTACTCGTTCGCCTTTTTGCGCCCAAATCCTTCGAAATCGGCCTTTGGGTGCAGGCGGAAGGCGCAAACCGTACCCTCGACAGCGCGGAGAAAATCAAGGCGCTGGTGAAGCGCGCATGCTCCGCAGGCGTTACGGACATCTACGCGCAGGTCTACCGCTCGGGCCGCGCGTGGTTTCCCACCAAACTGGCCGATGACACTCCTTCCAGGCGGGCGGGGCAGGACCCATTGGCCTTGCTGCTCGATCTGGCCTCCCGAGGCAAGGAACACGGCTGCGCCATCAAGGTTCATGCGTGGATAAACGCATTCGCTCTCGCAAGAAACAAAAAAGCGCCCATCATCCGTGAACTCGGGAAAGAAGCCGTACTCAAGGATCAATACGGGCGTTCGCTGCTCGAATATCCACTTTCAGGGAAACCCACATGGGCGAAAGGCTTCGGCCTCGGAACGCCCGGTATTTTTCTCGACCCAGGCAATCCGGGTGTTCGGGAACGCATCATCGACGTCGCGGCGCATCTCGTGAAGAATTATCCGCGGCTTGCAGGTATTCATCTCGATTTCATCCGCTACCCCTACGCGCTTCCTATTTCGCCGGGTTCTCGCTTCTCCCCGCGCCTTGATTTCGGATACAGCGAGGCTTCGGTCGCCCGTTTTAAGCAAGAAACAAAGAAAACCGCGCCGCGCGCAGGCGTGAACGTGAAGCGTGCCGACGCAGCGGCCTGGGATAAGTGGCGTCGCGCGCAAATCACGTCGGCGGTCAGAGGCGTTTATGAAACAACTAGAAGTTTAAGAAAGCAAGTGGTTGTTTCTGCAGCTGTTCTTCCCTGGGCGGAACGCGCCTATCTCTCCGCGTTTCAGGACTGGCGCGGCTGGCTGAACAGCGGGCTCCTGGATAAGGCCGTGGTCATGAACTATTCCCGCGATGAACATCTGGCCGCTCAGATCAGCCGAAGCGCACTCGCCGCCAAGAGGGCGAAAACCCCCCATTCGCAAGCTCCCGGGGTCGTCATCGGACTCGGGGCATATCTGTTCACCAAAAACGCGGCGGGAATATGGCGTGAATGGCGCGCCGCCCGGGAGGCAGGAGCCGACGGCGTCGCGCTTTTCTCCTATGATCAGATGGTTGGAAACAATGCGATGTGGAATTTCCCCGCACGGTGACTTCACCGCCATCCATTGACTGACAAGCGTTTTGGGCTTGCGTGGAACTGACTCGATAGCTATAATTCATCTCTAGAAACGTGAACACCCGCCCCGTATTTCAATTCCGCCTAACACATATTTTGATTTCTGTTGTTGAGCATGGTTTCAGCAAACAGAGAAGGCATGAGCGCGCACGCACCGCCCGCGCGCCGCTCAGGGCGAAAGAGGAGAAGAAAAATGAACAAAGGCGAACTAGCAGACGCCATCGCCGAGCAGGCGAACCTGACCAAGTCGAGTGCACAGGGCGTAGTCGACGCATTCGTGGGCGCCGTAACCTCGGCGCTCCAGAGCGGAGATAAAGTAACGCTCACGGGCTTCGGCACCTTCAGCGTCTCTCAGCGAGCGGCCCGCAAGGCGCGCAACCCGAGAACGGGCGAGGAGATTATGGTGGCGGCGGCCAGCGTGCCGAAGTTCAAGGCGGGAGCGGGCCTCAAGGCCTCCGTGAACTAGAACTCGCAACCCCCGAAGGCCGGGAAATCCGGCTCGACGTAGAAAAGAACCTCTATTCCACAGGATAGCCCTGCGCCGTCGGCCAAGGAATATGCAGGGGCAACCGAGTGTATGGATAGGTTTGCCCGTGCGAAGACTCAAAATAGTCTCTGCGAACCAATAGGCATAATTGGGTAGCGGGCTTTCGGTTACCAGCGGAAACGATATTTTTGATGAAGCGATTCATTCCAGAGTAAGAAAACGGAATCAAGGAATAACGCCGTCTATGGCGACTTCTCCTTCCCATGCCTCCCAGTCCGAGAGCGCATCCACGGACTCGTCAATGAATTCCATATAATCACACGTCATCCGCGCTCCCTCTTCTATAAGGCGACACGTCCTTTCCGTGTTCTCCTCGTTGAAGGGCAACCTCAGCTTCCGCAGCACGATTTTCGTTCGTCCGCCCACGAAGAGCTGGTCGACGTCGTGCATATCGCCATAAAACTTGCGTGGCGCGCCGCGAGCCCGCGCGACTTTCTCAGGCGCACAACCATATAAAGCGCCGAGACCCTCGGCGTATTCCTGTTTCTGCGCGTCGCTCATCTCGTTCTGGGCGTCTCGGAGTTGCTCCCCCACAGTCCCGTCGTCGAGATGTATGGCGTAATCTACAGCGATTTCCACCAGAACGTGCGCGAGGTAGTGAAGGGTAGACTCATCGGCCGAAACGCCCATTTCTTTCGTGAATTCACGCATCAGGGGAATGAGTTCGACCCCCTTGAGGTAGGTGTAGCCCCGCTTTTGGGAAGGAGACAGCCCGCCCCCCACCTTGGCGATGCTCCCATAATGACAGATGTTGTCGACCACCAGATGGCATTTCACCCACAAGAGCTTCGGGAATCGACCCATTATCCCTGCAGGCGGGGCGAAGCGGTGGGTTTCCCTCGCCTTGAATTCCCCGGAGAGGGGTAGGGAATCGGGCGCTACGTTATAGACGTAAGCGTCTTCCCCGGCGTGGGGCATCTCGGGGTGACGCTCCAGCAGTTCCCGCAAAACCAGCGTGTGGCAGTTCGTGAGCAAAACCCTCGCCTCCCTAAAACGGCCCCGTCAATGAGTAGCGCCCATCGGCGCTCGCGACTTCTCCGGATTCCACGAATCTCTCCAGGTACAGCGATATCACGCGCGCGCCAAGCTCTTTCTGACGCTCGGGCAATTCGTGATAAACGAGGTCCGCTATCTTCGCCGGCGTATCGTGGCCTGCGCCCAGCGCCTCGAGATACTGCACGCCGCGCATCTTCCGGTGCTCGATGAGCTCGTCAATCCGGCCAATCGGATCCTCGATCACCGGGCCGTGTCCCGGATAGATGAGACGAGGCGCGAGGTTTTTCACCATTACCAGCGATTCGAGATAATCACCCAGATTCCCCTTCGGCGCGACCAGAGCCGTGGTCGAAGGAAGAAGAATGTTATCGCCTCCCAGGAGAATTTTCTCCTCCTCCCACCAGAAAGAAAGATGCCCGGGAGAATGGCCCGGCGTGAGAATGGCTTCAAGGCGCATTTCTCCCAACTCGACGAATTCCCCTTCCCTGATCGGTAAGACTTGTAGACCCGGCTGCTCCTCTTCGAGAAAACGCATCTCCAGGGGGTGGGCGAAGGCCGATACGCCGAACAGTTCGCATACAGCATTGGCCCCTCCTGAATGATCGAAGTGGTGGTGGGTCAGGACAAGTTTTTCCAACTTATCTCCGGCGCGCGCCTCCACCCAGGGGAGCATCTCGGGAATGCATTCGCGGTAGCCTGCGTCAAAAAGGATGAATGGCCCATCCCCGATGAGGATCACCTCCACATGTTCCATGAACGAACCCTTTGGGGCTTCCAGCCTGTGGGTCTGGATAAGTTGCGAACCGGTCGATTTCACGTTCAAGAAAATCCTCTCCCAGAATTTCATCCAGTGGAGAAAAACTCGCGGGGCCGAGGCCTCAATGAACCGGTCGAGTCAACTTGCGTTCGTCCACTGCGAGAGAGACATTTCTTTCCCTCGCCATTCTCGAGGATGAACAGAAAATCATCGGCCCGGATTTTCGCCAGCCGGAAAAGAAGGTATTTGACAGACACCGAAAATCTGGTATCTTCACTACCATAAAAACCCACAGACAGTAAAGAAAACAAGCTATTGTTACGTTGTTTTCTATCGTCTGGGTGTTTTTCTGGTAAAAGCGAAATAAGCGATACTTTTTAACCGGGGCCTTGTTCCCCACTCTATTCCTGCATGAGGAGATTCTCGATGAAATTCCGTATCCATTTCTTTGTCGCCGCTGTCGTGGCGGTGGCCGTCTTCGCCTCGGGCGCGCTCGTATCCGAAGCGATGATGAAAAACCAGAAAGAGCTCGTACGCGCGGCGAAAAAAGAGGGCGCCGTGACGATCATCAACCCCCTGTTCAGTGACCGCACGGCCAAGCGCATGGGCCCCGCTTTCGCCAAGCATTATGGCCTCGGCAGCGGCTTCAAATTCCGCAACCTGCGTAAAGGCACCGGCGCCACCGTCTCCCAGGTTCGCCAGGAGATGCGGGCCAACAAGTTCACTGTCGACGTTCACGTGGTGAGCGCACCCGGCTTCTTCGCTGCGGCTCATAAACGCGGCGCGTACCACAAGCTCGACAGCGCCGAGTGGAACAAACATTTCGCGGGAGTGATCAAAAAAGCCGGTCAGTACGCGAACTACCCCTACGTCGTCACGCCGCTGGCCTACACCTTCCAGCCTGTGTGGAACAGCGCCTGCAAGGGCATGAAGAACATCAACGTGACGAAGTATGCCGACACCATCGCGAAGAACGTGATGGGCCAGACCATCGCCGGCGATATCACAAAGAGCTTCACCTACACCAACACCGTCATCTCGCTCATCGAGAACGGCATGGACATGAACAAGTACTGGGACGCCCTGAAAGCCACGAAGCCCGTCGTCATGTTCCGCACGGAGCCCAAGATGCAGGTGCTCATCAACTGCGAGCGCGGCCTCGACCCCTGGAACATTACCGGCCGTGTGTATCAGAACGTCATCAAGAAGCCCGACCTCGCTAAAGTCCTCAAGATAGGCTACTACGAAGAAGGCCAGGTCATGCTGGGCAACCAGGCGGCTGTCCTGAACGGCGCGCCGAACCCCAACGCCGGCAAACTACTGGTTGAATTCCTCCTCACCAAAGAGGGCACCGACGTATACGTGGAAGGCGAGGCCGTCTACAGCTTCCGCGCAGGTTACAAGCCACCTAAGGTTGTGGCTCCCTACCTCCTCGACCTCAGCAAGCATAAGCTGCTGGGTCTCAAGGACTGGGTGTCAGCGCAGAAGAAGTTCAAGGCGACGCGCGCCGAATTCATCAAGCGCTTCAAGTAGGACGAATATCGGTTGTTGCCCGAAAAGGGTGGGAGCCCCTTAATAGGGGCTCCCACCCTTTCGGTTTTTATCATGAAACGGGAAATGAGCGGCCCGCCATGCCGCGAGGATTCAGCCGGGGATGGCCGAGAGCGCATCAGCCGCAAGCCCGGCGGAGCCTTCGCGAGATAGTGAGCCGTGATGATATTCTATTAACTGACTCCCCCCGCGAATCAGCGCACTTGCTTGTGGGGAGAAACTTTTGAAGGCGGCGCATGATTCGCCGGAAAGATTTTATCTGATACAGCTATGACCACAGACACCGCATCACCTCATATCGACGTTGCCCCACCGAGGGGCTGGCGCACATGGTTCACGCAGGAGAACCTCATCACGACCATAGTCGGCCTCATCGTGGCGGTGGCGGTCTTCCTGCCGCTAATCGCGCTCGTCATCAACAGCTTTCTGGTGCTCGACGACTTGGGCTTCGACACCGAGTGGGGACTCCAGAACTACAGGGAGGTATTCCAGGGCCGCGTCATCAGAAAAGCCCTCGTCAATACCGCACTCATCAGCACAGGCTGCACTATTCTCGCCACGCTGCTGGGCGTATCGCTCGCATGGATCAACGCGAGAACCAATTGCCCGTTTAGAGAACAACTCGAACCTTTCAACCTCATCCCCTTCTTCCTGAGTCCTTTCGTCGGCGCCATCGCCTGGCACAACCTGGCCTCCCCGAAAGTCGGCCTTCTAAACAACATGGCGAAAAGTTTCTTTGGCATTTCTTTCCCGCTTTTCAACGTGAATAATCTGTGGGGCGTCATCTGGGTGACGGGGATTTTCTTCGCCCCCCTCGTCTACCTGTTCGTGGTGGGTTCGCTCAGGCGCATGGATCCCTCGCTCGAGGACAGCGCGCGGACGACGGGAGCGGGCCTATTGAGAACCACCATGACAATCACCCTGCCCCTGGTGACGCCCGCGATTCTCTCGGGCGCCATCATCGTGTTCGTGACGACGGCCGGGGAGTTCGGCGTACCCTTCAAGCTTTCCGCTCCGTTCGGCTGGGAGACGCTGACCACGCAGATTTTCACAAAAGCGGTGGGTGATGACGCGAACCACTACTTGGGCGCCGCCATGAGCATGGTGGTGGGCGTGGTGACGGCGTTTTTCATCTGGATTCAGCACAGAATCATCGCGCCTCGGGCCTATACGACGGTGACCGGCAAGGGCTTCCGGCCGAATCTCATCGACCTGGGCAATTGGAAGTGGCTCGCCTTCGGTTACAACGTGTTCTACGTGTGCGTCGCCGTTATTCTTCCCATCATCTGTCTTTTATTCGTGAGTCTTCACAAAATCTGGTCGGGGAGCGTCATCTGGTCGGAACTCACTTTTTGGAACTACCAGAAAGTGCTCTTTTTCTGGTGGCCCGAGAGCATCGACGCGGCCACCAACGGCATCATCAACAGCTTCATACTCGCGTTCGGCGGCGCTTCGCTCGCCATGGTGCTGGCCATCATCGTGAGCTATATGATCCACCGCACCAAGGGCTTCGGTTCGAAAATGCTCGATTTCCTGAGCGTGATTCCCATCGGGTTCCCCGGCATCGTGCTGGCCATGGGCGTTCTCGTCACTTATATCAAGACGCCCATCTACGCCACACTCTGGATTCTTCTGCTCGGCTACATCACCCGCTTCTTCCCGTACGGGCAGCGTAACATCTCCTCCATCATGATGGCCGTATCGGAAGAACTCGACCAGAGTTCACGCATGGCGGGGGCTTCGTGGCTCACTACGCTCAGGAGAATCACGATTCCGCTTCTCAAACCGGGCATTTTCGCCGGATGGATTCTCCTGTTCGTCATATTTTTGAGAGAACTCTCTATTTCCATCATACTGTATTCCGTCGGCACGGAGACGCTCTCCGTCGGCGTGTATTATCTCTCGAACTTTGAAAATGAACCCATGACGGCGGCCCTTTCCATCGCGCAGACGGTCGCGCTTTTGATTTGCGTCGTCATTTTCCGAAAAGTAGCCGGCAAAGAGGCGCTTACCGCATAAGACTATGACTGATAACAACTATCTCCAGGTAGACTACCTCGTAAAATACTTCGGCGACGACCGCGCCGTGGACGGCATTTCCTTCGGCATTCCGGAGGGGAAATTCCTCACCCTGCTCGGCCCCTCGGGCTGCGGGAAGACCACGACGCTCATGTGCATCGCCGGCCTCCATAAGCCGGACGCGGGCGAGATCCGCATCGGCGCGGACCCGGTCACCTCGATGGAGAAGCGCATCAACATCGCTCCCGAGAAACGCAACATCGGCATGGTGTTCCAGAGCTACGCCATCTGGCCGCACATGGACGTGACGCAGAACGTGGCCTATCCGCTCGAGATACGCGACGTCGCCCAATCCGAAATCGACGACCGCGTCGCCCATGCGCTCAAAATCGTCGGCCTCACCGACATGGCGGACAAAAACGCCACGCAGCTCTCGGGCGGCCAGCAGCAAAGGGCGGCCCTCGCGCGCGCCATGGTCTTCGAGCCGCGCCTTTTGCTCTTCGATGAGCCGCTGAGCAACCTCGATCTCAAGCTCAGGGAGCAGATGCGCGTCGAACTCAAGCGAATTCAGCACGAAATCGGTATCACCTCGATCTACGTGACGCACGACCAGGCGGAAGCCCTCGTGATGAGCGACGAAATTATCGTGATGAGCAAGGGAAACATCGAACAATCGGGCGGCCCCCACGCCATCTACGCACGACCCGTCAACAAGTTCGTGAGCGATTTCATCGGTGTGGCGAATCTGACCGAGGGCAGAATCGTCGGAAACGGCGGTGCGGGAGCAGGAACCATCGAGATAGCCCAGGGCAACGAAAACGTGCAACTGCCCTGCCTGCTCGCCGACGGCCTCACGGAAGGCGACGACGCCTATCTCTCCGTTCGCCCCGAGAACGTGAACGCCTCGCGTAACCCCATGGACGGTCCCAGAATCGAGGGTGAGGTGATTCAGTCCGTATTCCTGGGCAACTGCCTCGATTGCCGGGTGAAGTGGGGAGAATTCGAGTGGAAGGTGCTGGCGCATTCGAGAGAACGCCTGCGCGTAGGCGAAAAGGTATATGTAAGCCTCGACCCCGATCATACGCTGGCCGTTAAGCCCTAGAGGATTAAGAGAGTGTCATTCGTCGAAATCACGAAACTGGTGAAGTCATTCGGGCCCGAAGTGGCCGTGGCAGGAATCGATTTATCCGTCGAGCAGGGAGAGTTCGTCACCCTGCTGGGGCCTTCGGGCTGCGGGAAAACCACGACGCTGAGGTGCATAGCCGGCCTCGAGCATCCCGACAGCGGGGATATCCAAATCGAGGGAGACTACGTCACTTCCGCTACTAACGACGTTTTCCTGACGCCCGAAGAAAGAAACCTGGGCATGGTGTTCCAGAGCTACGCCGTCTGGCCGCACATGACGGTCTTCGACAACGTGGCCTATGGCCTGAGGATCCGCCGCGAAACCAGGACCGCCATCAAGGAGAAAACAACGAAGGCGCTCAACCTCGTGGGTCTCGGCCATCTCGCCGAACGCTACGCCACCAAGCTCTCCGGCGGCCAGCGTCAGCGCGTCGCCCTCGCTCGCGCCATCGTTTACAACCCCAAGGTCGTTCTCTTCGATGAACCCCTGAGCAACCTCGACGCCAAACTGCGCGAGCAGATGCGCATCGAACTCACACGCTTGCAACACGACGTAGGCATCACCTCAATTTACGTTACGCACGACCAGACAGAGGCGCTCGTCATGAGCGACAGGGTCGTGGTGATGGACAAGGGCGTGATCCAGCAAATCGGCGACCCGGAAACCATCTATGCCGAACCCACGAACGCGTTCGTGGCGAATTTCATCGGCGTGGCCAATCTCATGGAGGGCAAGCTGCTCGGCCACGACGGAGAACTGACGGATATCGAAATTCCCCTTGGTGACGGAAGCGCACCCGTCCGCCTCAGGGCCACCGGCGCGGAAGGCGCACCCGTAGGCGCAAAAATCATCCTGAGTATCCGTCCCGAGGATATCCTGCTGCACCTCGAAAAACCGGCCGACGCATCGAACCTCATCGAAGGCGAGGTGATCGATACCGTGTACCTGGGCAACTTCCTCGACTGCCAGGTCCAGGTCGGCCCGCATGAGGTCGGCGTGCAAATCGACCACTTTGAGGAACTCGACCTCGGCCAGAAGGTGTATCTCTCCTTCACACCCGACCACGGTCTTTGCCTCACCGAATAAACCCATGCCTCCCCGCGCTAAAGATAGACCCAAACTTCTGGCGGGAGGGGATATCGCCATCAACCGCGCGGAGGCGAAAGGCGCTTTCGGTAAGCTGATTCCCCTCCTCCGGGAAGCGGACATTTCATTCGCCAATCTGGAACTCCCCCTCTCCCGCGGCGGCAAACCCGCGCCCGAGAAAATTCTGCTGCGCGGCTCGCCGGATATGGCTCACGCCCTCACAGAAGCGGGCTTCGACGTCATGGCCTTTGCGAACAACCACGTGCTCGACTATGGGGAGGACGCCTTTGCGGAAACCATGGCGCTCATGGACTCTCTGGGCGTTGCGCTCGTGGGCGGCGGCATGAACCTCACGCAAGCGAGAAAGCCCGTCTTCATCGAGCGCGGGGGCCTCAGGGTCGGCTTTCTTGCGTATTGCTCCGTCATCCCGAGGGGGTTCGAGGCCATGGCGGCCGGACCGGGAGTGAACCCCATACGCGCCCACACGGCCTATCGCCCCTGGCGCGACCTGTCTGAATACCCCGGGACCCCGCCGCGAATCGACACATGGGCGGAACCCGCCCATCTCGCGCGCATGAAACGCGACATCAGGAATTTGAAGAAAAAAGCGGACTTGGTCGTGGTAAACCATCACTGGGGCACGAGCATGACGCACGAGGTGATGGATTTCGAACGAGAAATCGCACACGCCAGCATCGACGCCGACGCGGACCTGGTATTAGGCGGCCACCCGCATGTTCTCCAGGCGATTGAGTTCTACAAGGGCGCGCCCATCGTTTACAGCATGGGAAATTTGATTTTCGACTTCAATATCCCCTTCTTCACCGACGAAACGCACGACACCTTCCTGTTCGGCTGCACCCTGACCAAAAAGGGAGTGAGAGAACTCTATCTGATGCCCGTGACGGCAGGCGTATTCTCAAAACCCAGGCTCCATTCTCCCAGCCGGGGAGAAGGCCGCAGAATCACAGGCGTCATGGAGGCGCTCAACGAGCCTTTCGGAACCAAGCTGGAAGTTCAGGATGATCGTGTATTGATATCCGCCCCCTGAAAACTCACACCCTCGTGGGCTTCAATTGCCCTCACCCGACGCATTTTCCGTTCCGGGATCCTTTTAACTCAGCACCCCGTCCGCATCTCGGACCGGTCCTTTGATGATGATGGCCTGCATCTTCTCACCCACAGCCGCCGTCTTGTGCTCCATCCCTGCCGGAATGAAAGCCACTGCCCCCGGGTAGAGGTCTATTTTCTCGCCGTGCGTTTCCGTATAGCCCCGCCCGCTCAGCACCCAGATGACTTCTTCCTGCCCTGGATGCGCGTGCGGCTCATGCGGGGTAGCGGGATCGTACTCGGTGAGTCCTACGCGCACATGCTCTGAGCCGTTCGCTGTCGGACTGACCAGAATTTTCGTCTGCCCCCACTCCACGGGCTTAAAAGCCGTTTTTGCAATGTCCACCACTGATTTTTCCGGCATTTTCATCTCCTGTAATTTACTTTAATAACTCCCAGTAACTTGTTCTATTTTAATCGGTTTCTTACGGCATCGCCGCATTCTTTTGTGGTCAACGTCCCCCCGATATCCCCAGTACGTTCCCCGTTCGCAATGGCCTCTTCCACGGCGCGCCGAATGGCGGCCCCACCCTCCCCACAACCGAGGTGATCCAGCAGCAAAGCGCCCGTCAAAATGGCCGCCATCGGGTTGGCGATGCCGCGCCCGTATATATCGGGAGCCGTACCGTGCACCGGTTCGAACATCGAAACCCCCTCGAGATTCACGTTCGCAGAAGGCGCAAGGCCCAGCCCGCCCACGAGGCCCGAAGTAACGTCGCTCAGAATATCGCCGAACATGTTGTTGGTGACGATGACGTCGAATTCTCCAGGATGCTGGATCACCTCCATCGCTACCGCGTCGATGTGTTTGGCCTCGGACTCGATATCTTCGAAATCCGCCCGCACCTCCTCGAACACGCGCCGCCAAATTCCGCCTGCGTAGCGAAGCCCGCTCGCCTTGTCCGCCATAGTGACTTTTCTGCGCTTATGACGCCTCGCGAAGTCGAACGACGCCCGGATGACGCGTTCCACCCCCTTGTATGTGTGCACTTCTTCCTGCAGGGCGACCTCGTCTTTCGTGCCCTGCTTGAAAAAACCACCCACGTTCACGAACAGGCCCTCGGTGTTCTCACGCACGACGACGTGGTCGATATCCCCCGCCCCTTTATTCTTGAGCGGCGTCAAATCCTCATGGTAGAGCCTGCAGGGGCGTATGTTGGCGTATAAATCCAGCCCGAAACGGACCCCTAGAATCACTTCTTCCTGCACGATCGAACCGGGAACCCTCGGATCGCCGATGGCGCCTTGAAACACGGCGTCGAAATCCGCCCGAAGCGTATCGCATCCATCCTCGGGCATTCCCCTGCCCTGTTCCAGATACCGATCGCTTCCCCAGTCGAAGTATTCGAACACCACCGGAAACGAGGCCGCCTCCGCCGCCGCCTTGAGCGTCTCCTCAGCTTCGGGCATCACTTCGTTCGCAATTCCGTCTCCACGCACCACCGCAATGCGAGCCACTTTCATCTCTCCCCTGTTCCAAAGCGTAAATCCCGGAAAGAAGCGTATTTTGACAAAAGGCGAGCGCCACCCGCAAGGCGCAGCGCACTCCTGTGAGACTTCCCGAAAAACGCCAAGACAGGCTAATATGGCGCAACTTTCAATTCAGCACCAAGAATCAACATTTTTCCAAGGAGATGTTCATGGTCGAGTCCGGTCCACTGCCCGAAGGCACGGTGCGGTTTCCCGCCGAAGTCATCGAAGAGTTCGTCTACACCATATTCCGCAACAAAGACGTGCCCGAAGATGACGCCCGCCTCGTGGCGAAAGTATTGGTCAGCGCCGATTTGAGAGGCATCCGCAGCCACGGGGCGGCGCGGCTGACCTTCTTCATGGTTCGCCTCGAAAACGGCGTGCTCAACAGCAGGCCCGACATGAAATACCACAAGGGGAGCGACACCACCGGCCTTCTCGACGCGGACGACGCCATCGGCATCGTCGCCTCGAACCGCGCGATGGATGAAGCCCTCGCCATGGCGGAAAAGCATGGTTCCGGCTTCGTGACCGTCCGCAACAGCAGCCACTTCGGCTACGCGGGTTATTGGGCGAAAAAGGCGATGGAAGCGGGCTACATCGGCATCAGCATGACGAACGGCGGACGCCGCACCGCGCCCACCTTCGGGGCGGAGGCGATCTTCGGCACCAACCCGATGAGCGTGGCGATACCCGGCGGGCCGGGAGGAACCGATTTTCATCTCGACATGGCAACCGCCGTGACGGCCGTCGGCAAAATCGAGACGGCCCTGCGCGAAGGGCGCGAAGTCCCTAAAGGCTGGGTGCTCTCCTCGCTGGGAACACCGACCTTGAACGAGAAGAGCATCCTGAACTACGAGGTGCCGCTTGCGCCTCTGGGCGGCGAAGGAGACGAGAACGGGGGCCACAAGGGCTATGGTCTCCAGTTGATGGTGGATATTCTATGCGGCGTGCTCTCGGGCGCGGGTCTGGAAAGCCGCCTGGCGGGCGCGGCAGGCACGGCGAAATCCGCCACGGGCCACTTCATGGGCGCAATCCAGACATCCGGCTTCAGGGACTTATCCGCCATATTCGGGGATATGACGAAACTCTTCGAAACCATCCGGGGGTCGAAAAAGGCGCCGGGTCACGATCGCATCTACATACACGGCGAGCCCGAGGCGATCGCCGAGGAGGAGAACAGGCGCATCGGCGTGCCCATCACCCCGGCCGTACTGGAGCAGATGCAAAAGCTGAACGAGGAACTGGAACTCGGTTTTGAAATTTAGTTATTTTTGAGGTTGCTCAGGACCGGGCCATTTGTTTGAGGTAATTGACGACCGCGGGCGCATCCCATTTGCGGATACCGATGATCTTCTGCTGAAGACGGCCCTGGCGGTCCACGATGAACGTCTCCGGCACGCCGGTCGTGCGGTAGAGTTTCTTGATGTCCCCGCGAGGGTCCAGAAGAATCGGGAACGTGAGGCCGAAGCGATCGACAAATTTTTGAACCGCATCCGCGCCCAGAGCGTCGATACTCACCGCCAGTATCTCGAAGGGCGCGCCGTCTTTTTTCATCCGAGTGTAAAGGCGCTGTAGGTCCGGCATCTCATCCAGACACGGGACGCACCACGTTGCCCACACATTGATGAGCACAACCTTGTTCTTCTGACTCGCCAAAGATGCGCTACCCCCGCCCAGAACCGGATATTCGAAAAGCGGGGCCTGATTACCCAATTCCAGGTTGGCCACCGGCGCCTCTTCGACACGCTCCGTCGTCAGGCGTTCGCCCACCGCCCAGAGCAGCGTCAGCAGAACCGGGGCCAGGATGAACGAAAGCGCCAGCCGCTTCGCTTTTCGCTGATCGGGGTTTGGGCTTTTAGACGCCTCCATGCCTTCAGCTTTTCTCATCAAGCAGGTGTCCCACCAAAGCGAAAGCAGCTTCGCTGTCCCATTCACGAGGCCCTACGCCATAACCCGCAACCTGACCTTCTCTGTCCACGAGATAAGTCGTCGGTAAGCCCCGCACCTTGTAGGTCGCCTTCGCTTTATGCTCGGGGTCGAGGACGATGGGGAAAGTCAGCTGCAGCTTCGCGACAAAATCGCGCACTTCCTGCTCGTTGCCCTGATCCAGAGATATCGCTACGATCTCGAGGCCTTGCGGCTTGTATTTGGCATAAAGCCGCTCCATCGAGGGCATTTCCCGAATGCACGGCTGGCACCACGTCGCCCAGAAGTTCACCAGAACGAGCTTGCCCGCGTATTGCGTGATGGAATGGTTCTGCCCGTCCAGGGTTTTAAGCATCACATCCGGGACATCGGTGCGTTTGACCTGTTTAAGGAAAATCATGTCGCGGAACAGGGCGGCGTCATCCCCTTCGCCTCCCTTTGGTGTTATCTGCGCCTGCTTTGTCTCCACCTCCTGCGCAGGACGCTCACCTTGACTTCCGAAATACACAATCATCCAGACTACAAGGACGAGGCTAATCACCATCCCGATCAGGCGCCACTTGATGCTCCGTCTGTGTGGGGAGAACCCATCGAGGTTTCTGGCGAGTTCACCTTTGGGATCATACTTCATCGAAAACTCCCGGCATGCGGAGTGTGGCGGCTTAGCCCTCGAAATCACCAAGTTCGCGCTGCAGGCGATTTTCAAGAGGGTCATCCGAGGCGGCTTTCGGCGAAATTTCTGCTTTCTCCTCGCCTTGTTCGTCGTCTTCGGGGCGTCTCGTCCATGACCTCACCAGGACGAAGACAACGCCGAAGCCTGCCAGCAACCCCCCGAATGGAAGAAGCCAGGCGGTGAGATAAAAACCCTCTGCCGGGGGTTTGGGTAAAACGTCTCGGCCGTATACTTCGACAAAATACCGGACGATCTGCTCTTTCGACTCACCGGCGAAAATCTTTCGGCGTACGAGTTCTCGGAGTTGTGAGCCCTCGCTGCTCGGGCAGTCATGCAAAAGTTTCCCGGGGCAGACGGGACTCATGAGAGCGCCCGCCACCTCGGAGAATGTAGTCTTGGCTCCCGGCGAGGCGGCCTCCGCAGCTGGATATGGGTACAACGCGATCACGAGGCCTAAGACGAGCAAAAAACGCATCATGGAGAATCTTCCCTTTGGTTAAGTTTTTTCTCCTCCTCGATCAAAATATCCATCCGCGCCTTGAGAGTCCACCAATAAAGCGAAAATCCCCCCAAAACGACAATGTACGCCGCCGTCACGTAGCCCATCATGTCCCCTCTCGCGCTGCGCGCGCCTCTTCTACCCGCGCGTTCAAACGCTCGATTTGCGCGCGCTTCCTGACAAAACAAACGAACAGGAGTGTAAAGGCCAACAGGGAGCTCCACAGAGCGACGTGCATGGAGTCGGGCAATTCCTTTAATCCGCCCGAGCGCATCACCACCGGTTTGGGATGCAGCGTGCGCCACCATTCCACAGACATATGCACGATGGGTACGTTCAGGAAGCCAACAATCCCCATTACGGCGGCGAAGCGCGCCCTTTGCTCGGGTTCCGTCATGTAAGCGCGCAGCATCAGATAGCCCACATATATCATCCACAGGATAAGCGTTGTGGTGAGACGCGCGTCCCACGTCCACCAAACGCCCCATACCGGACGCGCCCAGATGGGCCCAGTGATGAGAACCAGCGTACAGAAGACGACTCCCGCCTCCGCGCAGGCGTACGCTCTGATGTCATCGTCCGGATTTCTTTTCGCTAGATATTTAATCGAAAAAATGAACACCAGAAAAAAGGCGAAATACGCCACCCAGGCCGATGGCACGTGGATGTAGAAAATCCGCTGCGGCACTCCCTGGAGTCTGTCGGTGCCGGCGATGAATAAATTCGCAAAAATAGCGAAAGCAAGAATGACCAGGGTGAGAACCGGCAACCATTTAAATGCGCCCCGCTCGTTTCGACCCATCAATCCCTCCTCCCGGCGATGCGGAGGAGCGGCGGAGCATAAAGTTCTTTAATAAATAAAGAAGCATAACTCATTGATATTATTCTTCTAGAATATATTCAAAAATCATAGAGGCGGCCACCAAGAATACTACATCATACACCAACATCAAGCGAATCCAATCCCTGGAATCCGGCCATCCGCCACCGCCGAGATGGGCCTCACTTGCCTTTACGGCGGCAATTAGAACGGGCACGAGAACGGGAAACATCAAGACGGGCAGCAATACCTCGCGCGTTCGTGTGCGAGCGCTCATGGCTGAGAACAAGGTGCCGGCAGCCGCGATTCCAACAGTGGCGGAAGCGGCTATCAGAGCTAGCGCACTGGCCGACTTCCACACATCCACTTGATAGAGAACGGCCAAAACGGCGAAGCCCACCAACTCCATGATCCCCATCAAAACGGCCACGGAGACTACTTTGCCCAGATACAGCGCTGAGGGGTCCGCCGGACTCGCGTACATGGCCGAAAAACCCGCGCTTTCACGCTCTACGCCCATGGTTCGAGACAGCCCGATGACGCAGGCGAACAGAAACGATATCCACAGGATTCCCGCCTGCACGGCGCGGGCGTTCTCCCCGCTGCCGCCCCCCGGGCCAAAGGCGAAGCTGAACAGCGTGAGCACCAGAAGCGCGAAAACCACCATGACGAGCAGGCTTTCCTTCGTCCGCCATTCGAGGCGCAAATCCTTTTCGACGACAGCAATCAGGACCGAGAAAAAATGCCTCATGCCGAACTTTCCGAGGACTTATCGAACGTGGTCAACACCTCATCTTCTCTCGAATTTTCAACACTTCCCTCATAGGCAAGGCCGCCGCCGGCCAAAACGGCGATTCTGCCCGCCAAACCGAAGGCTTTTGACAGGTCGTGCGTCGTGAAAACCACAATCCGATTATTGTGCTCGCAAAGCGCGCGCACGACGCTCTCCAGGCGTCCGGCGGCATCGGGGTCGAGGCCGGAGAAAGGTTCATCGAGCAGCACAACTTCAGGATCGTGTAAAAGCGCGCGCGCAAGGGCTGCGCGTTGCCTTAAACCCTGACTCAAGACACGTACGGGCTCATCTAGACGCTCCCCGATGTCGAGTGTCTCCGCCAGAAAATCCACACGAGCCGATATATTTTCGCTTTCTATTCCAAAGAGCTTAGCGAAATAGACGAGGTTTTCGCGTATCGTCAGTCCCGTATAGAGCATGGGCTCGTGCGAAAGCAGGCCGATTTTGCCCCTCGTCTCACGGGAGATCGGCTGGCCATCGAACTTCACAGATCCTTTGGTGGGCCTCAATAGACCGGCAAATGTTTTGAGAAGCGTGGTCTTTCCCGAACCATTCTTGCCAAGTAGAGCGAGCGTCTCACCGGGAGATACAGAGATAGACAAATCCTTGAGCGCCCATCTCCACCCATACCGCCTGGATACCCCAAGAGTTTCCAGCATGGCATCCGCCCTCTAGTCCGAGAGTTTTTTCAGACGCTCGTAGCGCGAGGCGCGCTCGCGGGCGTGCTCATCAGCAGAGATTTCTCCCGCCGCGAGCTTATCGTCCAGTAAAGCGATGACGCGCAATACTTCCTCGCGTTCCACCTGGGCGGAATAGGCCGTATTCCTTCTTTTGCGGATATAAAACCCCAGCCCCAGGCTCATGAGAACCACGACGCCCCCTACGGTGTAGAAAACACCCGAGCCGCCCATCGAATCGGGCGCCTGCACGTCGATGCGCACCACCGTACCCGCACTGGCGGCACCCACGAAGCGATTGTATTCCCTGTCCTGAAACTTGACGGCGGGCTGAGCGGCAAGTCCGATAGCCTGGCCCTGTACGCGGTCTTTCTCGGGAAGGACGGCGATACTCGGCGTGTCGTAGAGAATTGGTTTCTCCACTCTGATGCCGCCGTATTCATCCTCGAGCCGATAGAGCAGGACGATGAATTTCCGCCCCGGCGGAATGGGTTCGCTCGTTCGAAGTTCATTCTCCATTGAGGTCAGGAATTTGGGGTCCAGCCCTGCGGGCGCTGCGCCCCAGCGCGCGCGGGGGTTTCTGATGTTGCTGCTCTTCGGCAAAACGAAGCGCAGCGTGGGAGCGCCGCCTTTCGAGACGATTGTGGCGCTCCCCTCGTTCTCGAAATCCATCATCTCCACAAACTCGAAAAAACCCTTCTCCAACCGGATGGTAAAGATGTTGCGCTTGAGCTTCAGCCGGGAGAGGTCCGTCGTCGTGGGGCCGGAGGGTTGAACCTTCGCTTTAGGCGGCGCGGCCTGGAGTTTCGCCGGACCTGCGTAGGAGAAAACAGGTGAGGAGCAAACCAGGAATAAGCTCAGGAAGATAAATGACCGAGCGGGTCCGAAGCGTTTCAACTTAGCTGGCGCCCACAGGCGGTGCAAAAATTGTCCGCTTCATCCACGGCGTTTCCGCACGAGGCGCAAAACCGGGGTTTCGTACTTTTCGCTTGCTCATTGGATGACGAATCTTGTAATTCATCTTGCGATTCGCCCACATTTTTTCTGTAACGCAAGATTTCCGCTTCCAGGCGCTCATCGAGCGATGGTGATTGCTCGGCCCTGACTTTCTCGGGAGGCGGATGTTTTGTTTCGAGCC
This sequence comes from bacterium, assembly GCA_965213625.1. Taxonomy (GTDB): domain Bacteria; phylum UBA8248; class UBA8248; order UBA8248; family UBA8248; genus Bin107. The sequence goes on along the minus strand of CBDBZU010000004.1, from coordinate 2,738,025 downwards.
GGGCAGCCGCCTCAGTCGCTTCTCGCTCGCTCACCTGAACGGGCGCCATGCCTTCTTTCACCCCCCGGGCGTCTAGGCGTCTTAGCACATCCACAGCACGGGCGCGTGCCGGCGTCATCATCTGGGTGTAGTCTTCATCGGAGAGCTTGCCCATCTCCTTGTCGAACTCGATATCCATGATGTTCTTGTAGGCCTGCTCACGCTCCATCAGCAGCCGCGTCACTTCATGATTCGAAAGCGACCGCGCGTTTTCCTCGTTCGGCAAGACGCCTTCGGCCGTCTGCGGACGCATAATGGGCCAGATGGTATAGATGAACGCCGCGCCGACGGCTCCCAAAGCGATGACGGTCCCCAGAATCTCCACCGTTTAAGCCCGTTTTTTTCTTCGCCTGCCCCAACGCTCCGGCAGGAAGCAGACGATGGAGCCGAGCGTGAAGACGACGCCTCCCGCCCAAACCCAGTTCACTAACGGGTTCACCATGAACTTGAACGTGGCCGTGCCGTCGGGGTCGGCCTCGGCGAAGACGGCGTAAATGTCCGAACGCGCCCCCCGGCGGATGCCGGGCTCCGTCGTCGGCTGCGGGGGCGTGAAATAGAGCCTCTTCTCCGGCTCCACCTCCCCGATGCGATACCCCGCCCGATAGACCCCCAGCCGCGCGAAGGCGGATCGGAATTGCGGCGTCGTGTTCTTGCGAATCCCCTCATAGCGCATCCGCACGCCGTTGAGCGCAAAACTCTCACCCAGACGCAGGCGCACCTCACCCACTTCCTGATAGGCCGAGGACGCCGCTACGCCCACGAACAATATCGCCATTCCCAAATGGACGATGTAGCCACCGAAACGCCGCTTGTTGCGCATGGTGAGTTCCCACGCGGCCTGGACAATGCGCTCCCCCTGGTGACGAACGCGCGAGGAAATACCCCGCCAATACTCCGAAACGATGGTTCCCACCACGAACGCGCTCAAACCGAACGCGAGCGCCGCGTAGACGTGGTGCACGCCGAATAGCATCAAAACGACCAGGGCGCCCACCGCCACCACCGATGGATAGACGAAACTCCTGTTCATCTGTTTTCGCGAGGTCCGGCGCCATGCGAAAAGGGGCCCCGCGCCGCAAAGCAAAATCAGCAACAGCCCGATGGGCACGTTTACCTGATTGAAGAACGGCGGCCCCACGGTGACCTTGACGCCCTTCACGGCTTCTGAAACAACCGGGAAAATCGTCCCCCAAAAGACAGCGAACGTGATGCCCATGAGTACGACGTTGTTGAGCAGAAAACTCGCTTCGCGCGAGAAGAAGCTCTCCATCTCGTGTTCGCTCTGAAGTTCGGGCAGACGCCATATCATCAGGCCAAAGGATATGACGAGCGCTATGAGTAAATAGACCAGAAACGCCCAGCCGAACGATGAGTTCGCAAAAGCGTGCACGCTCGAGATGATGCCGCTTCTCGTCAGGAAAGTGCCAAAAATCGTGAGGGCATATGTGATGATGATGAGCGAGACGTTCCAGACCTTGAGCATCCCGCGTTTTTCCTGAATCATCACCGAATGAAGAAAGGCGGTCCCCACGAGCCAGGGCATGAGGCTCGCGTTCTCCACCGGGTCCCACGCCCAGTATCCGCCCCAGCCCAGTTCCTTGTAGGCCCAAGCGCCGCCGAGCAGGATACCGACCCCGTTGAAGAACCAGGCGAACAGCGTCCAGCGGCGCGTCGAGGTAATCCAGTCGGTATCGAGCTTGCCGCTCGCCAGAGCGCCGATGCAGAAGGCAAAAGGTACGGCGAAACCCACGTAACCCAGATACAGGTTGGGCGGGTGGATCACCATCCCCCAGTCCTGCAGGAGCGGGTTCAGGCCGCGTCCGTCCGGGGGCGGCGTGGTGAGCGTGTCGAAGGGCGGGGTAACGAAATTGAGAATCACCAGGAAGAAAAGCGCCGTCGCCATGAGCGTGGCCGTGACGTATGGCATCAACTCCAGGTTTCTGTCGCGGTTTTGGTGAATGACGACGAACGCATACACGCACAAGAGCAGGAGCCACATCAGCAGGCTCCCCTCCTGCCCTCCCCAGAACGCGCTGAATCGGTAAAAACCATTGAGCGTGTTGTTGACGTGTCCCGCCACGTATTCCACGCGGTAGTCGCGCACCATAAGCAGATAGATGAGACACGCGCTCGCGCCGCTCACCAACCAGAAAACACCGACGGCGGCGTTTCGGCCCGCGGCGATGAGGTCGGCCCTGCGCTTTAGAGCGCCGAAGATCGAAGCTCCGATCCCGAACACCGCCAGGACGAGCGACGCCAGCAAGCTGTAGTGACCGAACTGAATGGCAATCAACTGAAAACTCCCGGGATGGAGCGGATTTTCAAGACAGCACGAGAGACAAGGCTCTTACCTCGCGGACTTGTGGCTAACGGGCTTCGGACATCTGTTTGCGCTTCGTGGCTTGTTTCATCATTGCCTCGTGATCCGTCGGTATGCTCTCCCCCGTCTCCTTCATTTCCTCGAATTTCGAGGGGCACGCAACCATCAGGTTCTTCGCCACCAAAACCCCTTTTCCGTTGAGCTTTCCCTCGGCAATGACCGGGAACCCGTTCTCGAGCAAATCGGGGGGAACCCCTTTGTAGCTCACGGGCAATGTGACCTTCTCGCCCTGGATATGGAAGGCGAGCAGCATGGCGTCAGGATTTTTCTGAATCGTCCTGGGCACGATTTTGCCCTGCACCCGGATGCCGCGCCCCCCCAGTGTCGGCGCCTTCTGAGATACCTCATCCACGGTCAGGAAATAGACCAGATTCTCGCTCTGAAATCCCGATATGGCCAGGTAGGCGAACGCGCTCACGATTATCATGCCCGCAATGAGAAATTTGATTTTCTGAACGCTCATCTATTCCCTCTCGGCGGCCCAATGCAACATTTGTCAAGAATACGACGCTCGAATGTTTCTTTCAAGCAGATTGAGAGCGCAACCTCCGCATAACTCAACATTTTTAAAAGAAAAACCGGCGGGGTCCTAAACCCCGCCGGCCAGAATTTCTCGAGAATGCCCTCTTATACCACTTCCCGCTCCTCGATCCAGGGCATCATCGCGCGCAGGCGGCGGCCGACCACTTCGATGTCGTGCTCCTTCTCCTTGCGCACCACGGTATTGAACGTAGGCCGGTTCACCATGTTCTCATTTATCCACTCGCTGGCGAACTTGCCGGTCTGGATGTCGCGCAGGATTCCGCGCATCCGTTCGCGCGTCGCATCGTCGATGACCACCTTGCCCCGTGTGATGTCTCCGTACTCGGCGGTGTCCGAAACCGAATAGCGCATCATGGTGATGCCGCCCTGGTAGATCAGGTCGGTGATCAGCTTCACCTCATGCAAACACTCGAAATATGCCAGCGCAGGCTGGTAACCCGCCTCCACGAGCGTTTCGAACGCGACGCGAATCAACTCGGTGATGCCGCCGCACAGCACCGCCTGTTCGCCGAAAAGGTCCGTTTCGGTTTCTTCTTCGATGGTCGTCTCGATGATGCCGGCGCGGGCGCAGCCCACCGCCTTGCCGTAGGCCAGGGCGTATTCTTTCGCCTTACCCGTAGCATCCTGAAAGACGGCCACAAGGCCAGGCACGCCGCGCCCGTCCTCATATTGGAACCGCATGGTGTGGCCCGGGCTTTTGGGCGCAATCATCACGACGTCAATGTTCTCGGGAGGAATGATTTGTCCGTAATTCAGGTTGAAGCCATGAGCAACCACCAGAGCGTCACCGTCTTTCATGTTGGGCGCAATGTCCGCATTCCAGATGGCAGGCTGGAGATGATCCTGCGTGAGGATAACGACCATGTCGCCCGCCTTGGCCGCCTCGGCCGTTTCCATCACCTCGAGGCCATCATCCTCGGCCTGCTTCCAGCGCGGGGAGGATTTCCTTAAACCCACGACGACGTCCGCTCCGCTGTCCTGTGCATTCAGCGCATGGGCGCGCCCCTGGCTTCCGTAGCCGATGACGGCGATTTTTCTGTTTTGTAGCAGATTCAGGTCCGAATCGGCGTCATAGTAAATTTTCAGGTCTTTTAATAATTGTTGTTCATTCACTTCACTCATGGCCATTGGCCCTCCAGGATTCGCAGCCCTCGCCGCGCCATCAAAAACGATCCACTTGGGTCGAAAACACCCGTCTTTCGAAAAGAAGTCGGCTTCTTAGGGGAAACCGCTGAAAAAAGAAACCATAATCTAGGAGCCGGAAGCGGGAGCGTCAAGGCGCTCCGGGTGTCAGGGCGCGATTTCAGCGCCTGATTCATTTTCCCGGGCCCTCTTCCTTGAGAGCCCATTGTAAATACTGCCTCCAAAGCCGGTAGCGCTTTGCTTCTCACGCGAGACGGAAGAGACGCAAAAAAGCCGAAGCAACGCGCTCCGGCTTTTTCAGAATTCTTTTTTATACTGCGGAGGTGATGACCGGCCTGTCGATTCCCTTGAATGCGGCCGCAATCTCATCGGCGGCTTTTGAAGCCGCTTCGCTCGCCTCCTGTGCGAGCGATTTCGCACTTTCAGCCGCTTGCTGGGCGGATTCCGTAGCCCTGTCTTTTGCATCCGCCAGATACGCGCTCGCCTGTGCGGAAAACTCGGCGGCTTCAGCCGCAGCGTATTTGGCCTGTTCGACGGCCGCCATCGCCATGTCCTTGCCCTTCTCCAGCATCTGGCGAACCGACTGGTCGGCATCATCTTCTTTATGTCGTAGCGCGTGAGAGGCGTGCGCGAGCGCCGTGTTGACCGATTCCATCGCCTTTCGGGCCGATTTCATCGCCGCCTCGCTTGCTTCGTTCAGCGAGGGCATCCGGGGGACTTCCAGCGGCATCGTCGGGTCCGTCATCGTGTGGAGCACTTCGGCCCGCACCTCCTCCGAAGCCAACCTCCTCGCCTCGGAGGCGCGCAACCCCTCCTGGTCCACCATGATGTCGAGCCTTTTCGCCACAACGCGCTGGCTAGGCTCTCTCACCCCCCAAGCCAGACCCAAGAGTTCCATGATCTTGATTAGCCGATAGGTGATGTCTACTTCGAACCATCGCTGGCCGTGGGCGGCCGAGCGCTGATCCGCATGGTGATTGTTGTGCCAGCCCTCGCCGAAGGAGAAGATTGCGACGAGCCAGTTGTTGGTGCTCTCCTCGTCCGTATTGTAATTGCGGTAACCGAAGGTGTGCGTCACCGAATTCACCGCCCATGTGCAGTGCCACAAAACGACCGTTCGCACGAATACGCCCCAGACCAGCCATGACATGCCCAAGCCGCCGTACCACTCCCCGGCGAAGTAGATCGCCACCGCCGTCAGAACATAGATGGGGAAAAAGAATTTATCGAAAAACCGCTGCCATTTGTCGCGGTGTAAATCCTTCGCGAAACGCGAATACTCGTCATAGGTGTGCGCGTCCGGCATACTGACGAAAAGCCATCCGGCATGCGCCCACAAGAAGTTCACCAGCGGGGAATGGGGGTCGGGCTCCTCGTCCGATTCCTTGTGGTGTATGCGGTGCATCGCCACCCACTCGATGGGCCCGCTCTGAAGCGCCTGACAAGCGCAAAAAGTCAGGAAATACTCCACCGGCTTATACGTCTGAAAACTCCTGTGCGTCAGAAGTCGGTGATAGGAAACCGTGACACCCACCATCCCGGCGACGAAATACATCACGATTCCTACTATGAGACCGGAAACGCTGAAATAACTCAAATCAAAAGCCATCAGGGCGAGCAGATGAATCACACCAATGACGAAGACCGTCTCCCACTGGAGCTTTCTTTCGGCTTTTCTGTGAATTGCTAGGCTGTGTTTCTTAGGCGCCGTGGACAAGGGTTTTCTCCCATTCTTGAAGAATCAATCTGCAAGAGCATCCCAGAGTGTCGTTTCAGGTATGTTCGGGCGTTCAAGCGAAGTTGCCATGCCAATCTTTAGTCAAACTCAATACTGTGAGCAATCCCAGATATCATGAGCCAGACAGGTTCAGAAATCAAGTCCCCCAAAAAGAAATATCTCCCGAAAGACGAATCTTTCACAACTCTTTATCAAAATCGACCATGAGGGCGCGGCGACCCGAAAACACTGGCGAATTCGCTCTTCCGCATTGTCATTTTGCCGATTCTCCCGTAAGAAACGAATTTCATAATCACACGTCATCCTGCGAGGAGAACACCATGCCTGAAGTGAGAACAAACGGCGTCAGTCTGTATTACGAAGCCAGCGGCGAGGGTGCGCCCATCGTCTTCGTTCATGAATTCGCAGGCGACTGCCGCAGTTGGGAGGATCAGGTCCGCTATTTCAACCGCAGATACAGGGTCATCACCTACAACGCAAGAGGATTTCCACCCTCCGAGGTGCCCGAAGACGCATCACAATACAGCCAGGACATTGCGGTGAACGACCTGGCCGGCCTCATCAGAGACTTGGGACTCGCGCCCGCCCACGTCGTGGGACTATCGATGGGCGGCTATGCGACCCTGCATCTGGGTCTCCGCCACCCGGAACTTACCCGCTCCATCGTCGTGGCTGGTTGCGGTTACGGCTCCGAAATGGATCAGCGTGAACGATTCCAAAAAGACGCGAACGAAGTGGCCGACCGGTTCCTGAACGAGAGCATGGAGAAGTTTGGCCCCGTCTACACCGCCGGTCCCACGCGCATGCAACTGAAAAGAAAAGACGCGATCGGCTACCAGAAATTCATCGACCACTTCATGAGTCATTCCCCTCTTGGCTGCTCGAACACGATGCGCGGTGTACAGAGCGCGAGGCCTTCGGTCTATGAACTCGGGGAGCAGATGAAGAACTGCTCCGTACCCACACTCGTTCTCACGGGAGATGAGGATTTCCCCTGCCTGGAACCCGGGCTGTTCATGAAGCGCAACATCCAGACGGCTGCTTTCGTCACCTTCCCCAATGCCGGCCATCTCATCAACCTCGAAGAACCCGCCATGTTCAACCGGGTCGTTCTCGAGTTCATTACCGAGGTGGACGCTGGACGCTGGCCGACGCGCGACCCGCTTTCGATGGGAGAATCCGCGATACTGCCGGACGAGGAATAGTTATTTGATGTCAAGGAGAAGACATGCCGGGTAAGCTGGAAGGAAAGAGAGCCATCGTCACGGGCGCCTCATCGGGTATTGGTGCAGCCATCACTCGCAGATTCAGCGCGGAGGGCGCATCCATCTGGGCGGCGGGCGGTTTCAACCAGGAACGCTTGAGTGGAATCATCGCCGAATGTGGCGCAGAAGACGGAAAAATCGACGGTCGATGCTACGACTTGAGAGACGCGAGAAAAGCAAATGACATCATGAGCAACGGCGCAAATTTCCTGGGCGGTCTCGACATCATGGTGAATTGCGCAGCCATGCGAGGGCACAAGAGTTTTCTCGAATTCACCGACGAGCAGATCGACGAGTTATACGAAGTGAACGCGAAATCCGTGTTCATCGCCACGCGCGAGGCGGCCAAGCTCATGGCACCCCAGGGAAAGGGAAAAATCCTGATGATCGGCTCCATCGACGGCGAGCGCGGGGTCCCCGGCAACGCCCTCTATTGCGCCACGAAGACCTCCATGCACAACTTGACGCGCGCCCTGGCAGTGGAACTCGGCCCCATGGGACTGCGCGTCAACTGTCTCATGCCGGGCACCACGGAGAGTGAGCGTGTAAAAGAAATTCATATCAACGACCCCGTGCGCGCCCAGGCGAAACTGCCCCGTATACCCGTGAACCGCTTTGCGACTCCCGAGGAGATGGCGGAAGTATCGCTCTTCATGGTCTCGGACGAGAATGATTTTATGAACGGCGCCTTCATATCGTGTGATGGCGGCACCCTGGCGATGTAACCGACAACTATCGCTGAGCCATGGGGCAAACTCCCCTACCCTGCTCAAGGATGCCTCAACCTGCCAACCCGCGGAGGATGATTTTGTGATGAAGAAATTCCCTATCGTTTGTGACGGTGTGACTCCCGCCTTCCCGTCCTACCCGGTGGCGGTAAAGGCCGGCGAGCTTTTGTTCGTTTCAGGTCTCAGGCCCGAAGGTCCGGCAGGCTTCGCGGACCTGCCCGAGGCCGGACGCGAGCAGATGCAGGGCTACCCGCTCGCTGACCTCACGGAAGAGCGAGTCGTCGCCGACTCTTGGGCTGTTCACGACAGCCTCGAAAAAGTTCTCGTCGCGGCGGGCACGCATCGCGACCAGGTGCTGCGCCAGCATATCTGGCAGCGCGACAAGCGTTATTTCCCAAGCTACGAACAAGTAAGGGTGCACTGGCAGCCGACGCCCGCTCCCAGCAGCGGACTGGGAGTGACGGACGTCATCGGACGCGGCAGACACTGGATCGGGGTCGACGCCATAGCCGCCTGCACGCACGCCGGCGGCCTGTTCGGCGAACGCGAAGTGATGACCGACGTCTACAACCCGGATCTTCCCGCGGCCTCGCACTACTGCCAGGCGATACGCTCGGGCCCGTTCTCCTTCTTCGCCGGACACATCCCGATCAAGACCGCAGAGCCCGGCAAACCGCTGGTCAACTCCTATGACGACGTGCCTGAGGAGGGTCGTTTCCTTGCAACAGGGCGCAGCCATCCCGATAGCCGCCACGGCCCCATCGCATCGCAAACCTGGTACGTCTTCAACGAGTTGCGCCGCACGCTCGCTGGACACGGAATGGATATGGAAGATGTCGTGAACGTGTCGATTTTCCTGAGCGACGTGCGCGATTACTCCACCTACCACCGGGTACACACCCATTTCTTCCCCGAGGTGCAACCATCGCTTTGCGTTGTGGGATTCGACGAGGTGGGCCACCGCGGCACGCGCATCGAGATCGAAATTACCGCCATGGACAGGCGTAGTGGGCTCACGCGCCAGTCGTTCCCCTGGCCGGGGACGGCGCCCTTTGCGGCTCCAGCCGTCACTCAGGCGGGACCGGTTTGCTACTTCTCGGGCATGGTGGGCGTCGACAAGGCGGGAACGCTCGTGCGGGGCGCGGACGCCCTTACCGATGCGGGACAGCGCGTCGTGTTGACTTTGGAGGAAAAAGAGCGTCTACCGGGTCTCGCAGCGCAATGCTGGATGGCGTGGGAGCAATTGCGCAACAGTGCGGCAGGAGCGGGGTTGGAATTGGCAGACATCACCATGACCAGAGTGTATCTCTCCGACCCGGCGGACCTCGCGGTCTACGAGGCGGTTCGCGAGACCTTCATAGACGAGGACCTGCCCGCGTACGAGTGCGTGATCGTGCATGGTCCCGGCCCGGTTGCGGAATCGCTGGTCCAAATCGACGCTATTGGAATGAAATAACGAGAACGACTCAATCGGTGCCTTGCGGGGGTCAGAACCAGGCCCACAAATCTTCCTTTGCGCGAAGTTCCTCGCTGTCTCCGTCGAAAACGATGCGCCCGCCTTTGAGCACGATTGCGCGCTCGACGACGTCCAGGGCGGCGAGCACGTTCTGTTCGACGAGGATCAGCCCGGTACCGAGTTCCGTGTTGATGCGCGAGAGCGAGCCAAGCACGTTTTTCACGATTGCCGGAGCGAGTCCGGCCGTCGGTTCATCGAGCAGGAGAATTTGCGGCCTCGTCATCAAGGCCAGTGAGACGGCGAGCATCTGTTGCTCTCCACCGCTCATGTCGCCTGCGAACTGATCCTGGCGTTCCCGCAGCAGCGGGAAAAGGGCATAGGCTTCATCGAGAAACGAGGAGTTGGATTTCGACCCCGCGATGTGGAGGTTTTGTTCGACCGTGAGGTTCGGGAAAACGTTCTGGACCTGCGGCACGAAGCCGATTCCCAGCATGACGTTTCGGTGAACCTGATCAGCAACGATAGGCGAACTGCCAAAAGCCACGGCGCCGGTAACATCCCTGACGCCACCCACCAGACATTTGAGAAGTGTCGACTTGCCCGAACCGTTATGGCCGAAAATACCCATCCGCACACCGGTCTCAAAGGAGAGCGACACATCGTTCACGGCGATGAGTGGCCCGTAGCGGGCGGTGAGATTTTGGACTTCGAACATATTACTCTCTCGTCATTATTGCGGGTGTTCACCGCCGAAATACAAGTCCGTTAACTGCGAATCGCGTGTCAACTCATCGACGGAGCCGCTGGCCAGAACACATCCATTGAACATGAAAACCGTGCGATCGCTGATGTCGCGGATAAACGAAATGTTGTGCTCCACCACACAGACAGCGCGTCCGGCCTGGGCCTCTTCGCGGATGACACGGATGATGGTTTCATACGCTTGGCCTTCGACACCCGCCATGGGCTCATCCAGCAACAGGCACGCTGCGTCGCTCATCAGCGCCCGGGCGAGTCCGATCCGCTTCTGCTGGCCATAGGAGAGTTCGATCGCCATATCATGCATCTTGTCCGCCAGCCCTACTCGCTCGAGAAGCGCCATGGCCTTCTCCGTCGCCTCTTGGCGGAAGACGTCGACTGTGCGGCGGCGAAACAGAATGCGCACCAGGGATTCACCTGGGTAGCGGCGCGTCGCTATCAACAGGTTGTCGATTACCGACATCGAGTGAAACATGCGGGTGTTCTGCCAGGTGCGCGCAAGGCCGATGCGCGCGCGGTGGTGCATGGGTAGTTGATCAACGCGATGGCCTTCCACGTATATCGATCCCGCATCGGGAGAAATCACGCCTGAGATTAGATTGAACAAAGACGTCTTTCCCGCTCCGTTGGGACCGATGAGGCCGACGATCTCACCCGCCTCGAAGCTCATATTCACGTCGTCCGCTACGACGATACCGCCAAAGCTCTTGTGCAAATCCTCGATCTTGACAATCTCGCTCACTCCGCATCCCTCCTCGCTCTGAAGGCCGCGCTCGCGCTCCAGGCCTCGAGTCCGCCACCACCGCGGCTGCCTCCCATCAGACCCTGGGGCCGTGCAAAGAGGAAGAATATGACGAGCGTCGTGTAGATGACGCCCTGCAGCGGCGCCATGATCGAGACGGGCAGGCCGAGAAACGTAATGGCTTGAGGAAGGGTCGTCAGAAGCACTGCGCCCACCAGGGGTCCCCATGTCGTAGCGGCGCCACCCACGACCACCATCGTCAACAGGGCCGCAGATGTGAATATTCCAAATTGCTCGGGGGTGACGTAGGCGAAGTAATGCGCATAGAGAGCGCCCGCCAGTCCGGCCATGCCCGAACCGATGGCGAACAGGACGATTTTGATGTTCATCGCATTGCGGCCCAAGGCGCTGAAGGCCTCCTCGTCATTGCGCATGGCGGTGATGGCCCGGCCGTAATCGCCTTCGACGATCCAGCCTACCAGCAGAACCGCGCAGGCTGCGACGACAGCAACGAGCAGGACAAAGACAAGGCTTCGGGACGGGCCTTCGTTCAGCACCGGAATGTTGGTTAGTCCGCCAGCTGCTCCTGTGAAATCGAGGTTGTTGATTACGTGCAGGATGCCGAGTTGAAACCCGATGCTGGCGATGACGAGGTAATCGCCCGAGACACGAAGCGAGGGCAGCGACACACCGAACGAAAGCACCATAGCGATGAACGCCCCTAGCAGGATCGAAAGCTGAACCGGAATCTGCAAGTGGATTGCCAGAAGACCGGAGCAATAAGCCCCGATGGCGTAGAAGATGGGATGGGCGACGCTCATCAGCCCGCCGTATCCCAGAATGAGATTGAAGCTCGTAGCGAGGATCACGTTGATCCCGATGAGCACCATTACTGTGAGAATATATTCCATGTCCTACTCAATCGCGCGTGGCATCGGCCACCGCCACGGCGGCGGAGCGTCCCGAAGGTCTCACCAGCCCGCTCAGCTTGCGCGGCAAGGCGAATCCGCGCGGGAAGAAGATGATGACGACAAATATCAGAATATAGGCCAGCAGCGCCTGCCATTTGGACGCGATGACGAGGATGCTGAACGCTTGTATGAGACCCAGCGCAATGGCTGCAATTCCGGCGCGAAACACGTTGCCGATGCCGGCCAGAATCGTCGCGATTACGGCGAATATCAACAGATGCTGCAGTGGCGTGGTGGGAAACAGCGCCGCCTTCGTCCCGAAAATATACATGCCGGCGGTGATGAGCACCGCGGCGATGGAGATCGAGACGCCGTAGGCGCGCTTTCGGCTGATTCCGTATATCTCCGCCAGGTTCTCGTTGTCAGCGACGGCGATGAGATATTGACCGTAGCGCGTTCGGTGAATAAAGAGATAGAGGAACAGCATAAGCACAGCCGTCACAGAAATCGCCATCAAATCCCAGTGGCTGATCGCGATGCCGCCGTAAAGATCGACGGGCCACAAAAGGCTCGGGTATAGCGTCTGCGGTTCGGTCCCGAAGAAGAGTTCAATGAGGTAGCCCGAGAACTCGGAAAACACGATCGTGAAGATGAAAAGGGTGAGGATCGAGGAATTGCGGTCACGAAATACCATGAAGGCGTAGCGCTCGATCGCGAGCGAGACGCAAAGCGTTATCAGGAGCCCGAAGGCGAGCGCGGGAACAAGCGGCAACCCCCAGTGCCGAAACGCCACGAGAAGGGCGTAATAGGAAAAAACCATCACCCCGGCCTGGGCGAAGTTCCATATCTTGTTGACCTTGAGAACGAGCGAGAACGACACTGCAAACAGGCAGTAAAAGGTCGCAGTGGCGAAACCCGTCCACAGGAGTTGGCCGACTATCCCCCACGTCAGCATGGCTTGACGTCACACCCGATTAAATCCCGGTGGGCGCGCCCGTCGGCGCGCCCACCCAAAGAATACATACTGGGCTAATCCTTTTGGGAGCCGATAAGCGTGAACTTACCGCCCTTCACCTGCCAGAAGTAGACCGGCTTCTTGACCGTGTGATTGTCGTTGATGGTCACCGAATTGGTCAATGGCTGCTCGAATGTCTTTATCGCCACCAGCGCCTTGCGCATATTCTCGCCGGTGATCGGCAGTTTCTTGTCCAGCACCCACTTGTAGAGCGCCGCCACGATGTATGGCGCATCGTAGAAATACTGCGTATAGGGCAGCCCGATGGGCATCCGTTTGTACGCCTTTTTCCAGCGCTCAATATAGGCGGGCAGGTTCTTGTTGTCCTCCACGCTGGGGGCCAGCGCAGTCACGATGATGCCCTCCGCACCCTTGCCCAACTGCTCGATCATCTTGGGGTTGAAAGCCGTCTGGTAGCTGGTGATCTGGGTCTTCACGCCGAGTTGGCGCATCTGCGCGACGACGGCCGTGAAATCACGGATCACGCTGTGGATGTGGATGATGTCGGGATTCGCCGCCTTCACCTTGAGCACCAGACCGGTGAAGTCCGAACGCTCCTGCTCGTAGGATTCATATACGACAACTTTACCGCCGGCTTTCTTGAAGCTGTTGCTGAAGACTTTGGCCCCGTCCCTGCCCGTCTCGTGGTTCACGTGCAAGACGGCTGCGCGGCGCTTGCCCATCTTCTGAAAGGCGTATTTGCCGAGCGCGTTCATGTCCACGTCCGCCAGCGGGAAGGTCGTATAGACGTAATCGCCCAGCCGAGCGATGGCCGGCGCGTTTGCACCCACGCTCAGCATCAGCACTTTCTCGCGGTTGGCGATGGGCGCGACCGCCTTGACCACATTGCTGAACGCGGTGATGTACACGGGCACCTTCTCCACGTGGACGAAGCGGTTGACCACCGCGATGCCGACCTCCGGCTTCGCCTGGTGATCCAGAATGATGGCTTCGAGCGGATGACCGTTGACGCCGCCCTTGGCGTTGATGTCCTCGACCGCCCAGCGGACCGCCTGCATCTGGTCCTTGCCGAAAATTGCGGCGGGCCCGGTCAACGGATCGGCGACCCCGAAGCGAAGCGGTTTCTTCTTGGCCGCTGACGCGTCACTGGCGATCGGGCCGCCCAGCAAACCAATCGCTACGACGAGCGCAACCCAGAAAGTGGCGCGTTTCAAAAAGCGCGAAAAAATGTGGTTCATCGACTTTTCTCCCGTGTGGATGTGAACCCTGTTATTCGGTTGTTTGGCAGTCCGAAAATTACAACACGGCCCCTTGAGCCTTGTCAATGTATTGGCGGGAGAAGCCGTAAAGCCAATGGGCGCCAGGATAAGGAAAAATCTGATGGTTCGCGGCTTAGACGTCACCTCCCGTGGGCGCGGTGGTACTGGTCAGCGACATAGGCCTCATCCATCACGCCGAGTGCGGCGGCCGCCTTTTGCGGCCAGTAGGGCTCGCGCAGCATCTCACGCGCCATGAATACGATGTCGGCCTCCCCGTTTCGGACAATCTGATCCGCCTGCCACGCCTGGGTGATCATGCCCACCGTGGCTGTGGGTATATCGGCCCCCGAACGCACGGCTTGCGATAGCGGCACCTGATAACCCGGACCCACGGGAATCTTCGCCAGCGGCGTTCCCCCGCCCCCGCTGCAATCGATGAGGTCGATTCCTTCGATCTTGAGAATTTTTGCGAACTCAATGGTTTCATCGAGCGTCCAGCCGCCTTCGAAATAGTCGGTGCACGAGAGGCGGATGGCCAGCGGCTTCTCTTCCGGCCATTGTTCCCTCACGATTCGAACCGTCTCCAACGTGAAACGTATACGGTTCTCGAAACTGCCGCCGTAGTCGTCTTCTCTTTGGTTTGAAACCGGAGAATGGAAACTGTGGAAGAGATACCCGTGCGCGCCGTGAATCTCGAGCCACCCGAAACCCGCCTCATCAGCGCGTCTCGCGCCCTGACGGAACGCTTCCTGAATCCCAGCGATCTCATCGGGGCTCAGCGCCTTGGGCACGCGCGCCTTCTCGTGAAACGGAACCGCGCTCGGCGCCACGATCCCCCAGCCGCCCTCCTCATCCGAGAGATAGCCCCCGCCCTCCCAGGTGGGCGCGCAACTACCCTTGCGACCGCGTGTCCTATCTGAATCCCGGCGACGGCTCCTTGGCCGGAAACGAACCGCGCGACCCGCGCCAGCGGCTCGACGTGATCATCCGACCAGATGCCCGAGCAACCGTGTGTAATGCGTCCGCGCGCCTCCACGTTCGTCATCTCGACCAGCACCAGACCAGCACCCCCGACCGCGCGGGCGCCCAGGTGCACGAGGTGCCACTCGGTAAGCTTGCCGTCATCCGCGCTATACTGACACATGGGGGACACGCAAATCCGGTTTCTGAGCGTGACACCCCGCAAAGAAAACGCATCGAAAAGTTTCGCCATCTTCTGTCTCATCCCTTATAACTAACAAAAATCCTCCGGGCGGCTTGAAATTCCCGCCCGGAGGAGAAAAAGGCGCGCAGCGTCGTTTACGGCGTCGCCCTGCGGCTGCCGCCATCCATGTATATGGAACTGCCGTTCACGTAAGAGCACGCGGCGGAGGCCAGGAACGTGGCGACGTTCGCCACCTCCTCGGGCTCGGCGATTCTTCCGGCAGGCGTCCTCGCGCCGACATCTTTCAAGAATTCCTCGACATCCTTGCCGGCTTTATCCGCAGGCCCCTGCATGAGGTCGCGAGCGCGCTGCGTATTCGTCATGCCCGGACACACGGTGTTCACCTGAATTCCGTCTCCCGCTACGGCGTCCGAGAGCGCTCTCGTGTTGTTGAGCACCGTGATGTTCGCCGCGCTCGTGGGGATGTTCCCCCGCGCGGGACTCGCGCCCGCACCGCCCGCGATGTTCACGATGCGGCCCCAGCCGTTTTTCTTCATGTGGAGAATCACCAACTGGGACATACGCAGATACCCGTACGTCTTGAGCGTGAGCGCTTCAGTGATAAACTCCGCGTCGAGTTCAAGAATGTCTCCACCCCGTGCCGCGCCCGCGCTGTTGATGAGAATGTCCACACCGCCGAAATTCGAGACGCACGCATCGACCACCTTCTTGCAGCCATCGAGTGAATTCAGATCGGAGGAAACAAACATGCCCTCACCCCCTGCGGCGTTCACATCTTCCACCGCCGTAGACAAAAGCGCCTCATCGCGCGCCGTGACGCACACGCGAGCACCCTCTTTCGCCAGCGCGATAGCGCATTCGCGGCCGATGCCCCGGCTCGCTCCCGTTACGATGGCGATCTTTCCCGTCAAACCAAGGTCCATCTTATTCTCCTTAGTAAATCATGAATAAACGATGAAATACTGCTCATTAAGCCAGCACGAGCTGGCAAGGGTTCGTCGCCCGGTATTCGGCCTTCTTATTTGTGATCTCCATCACTCGGGGCAGGTTTTCGATTCCGTGCTCCTCATGCGTAATGAGAGAGTTCACGTCGATCCTTCCGCTGGCCACCCATTTTCCGCCCAGAGCTACTGTGTCCGCGCCGTGACCTTCCGGAAAAATCCACTGAATTCCCTGTGCGCGCATGAAAACCGGGTCGAATTTCACATCTCCGATGAGACCCGCGATCTGGAGCACGCGCCCGCCGATGCGCACCATGCGCGTCGCCTGGTGAAGCGTGGTGTGGCCCGATAGTCCCTGCTCCGCGTTGCCCCCAGCGCACTCGAATACGAGGTCGACGCCCCTGCCCTCCGTTATCTCCATCACCCTCTCTACCGGATCGTCGACTCTCGCGTCGATGATTTCGTCCGCACCGAACTTGCGGCTCAATGCGAGCGCTTCGTCCTTCACGTCGCTCACGTAGACGGCGCCCGCTCCGCAGGTGCGTGCGGCCTGTAAGGTGTAGAGACCCATGACCCCCTGACCGGTGATGGCCACCGTCTCGCCAGGCTGAACCTTCGAGTCGCGCATGGCGGCAACCGTGGAGGAAAACGGCTGCAGGCAGGCAATGGAAGAATCGTCCAGCGTCTGGGGGGGCTTCACGAGGCCGTGCGCCGGAAGCGCGATGTATTCGGCGAACGCACCCGGCGTGTTGATGCCCACATGCAGCTTGTCGATGCAGTACATCTCCCGACCCTCGCGACAGAAACTGCACGCGAGACACGGTACGTGGCCCGAGGTGCACACCCTGTCACCCGGTGCTAAATGCTCGACGCCATCGCCCACCTCAACGACTTCCGCGCTCATCTCGTGCCCCAGCAATTGCACGGGCGCGTATTTTTCGAGCATTTCTCGCAAAAGCGCCGAATTGATGGTCCCGACCCCCAAAGACCTCTGCACGTCGGTGATGCTCGGCTGCACCCGCCGCACCTTGCACAGCGCCCAACCCGGCTTCACCTCCGGGTCCGGCACTTCATCCAACCTCATATCGCCAAAGGCGTAAAATCGCCACGCTTTCATGCTTGCGATCCCTCCACTTGTAAAGGCAAACTCACCGCAATAGCTCTTAACACTCTTTTCCCCATCCGCCAAGACAAGGCGGGGGTTTGTTTGCGCGCGTCCATCGAGCACGCGCAAGGAGAAAACATGCCGGACATCAAGGTTCAAGCGAAAGACCTCCACGCCTACCTAGCGCGCGTCTACTGCGCCCTCGATCTGCCTGAATCTGACGCCAATGCGTGTGCAGCCCAGATTGTGGATGCCGAACTGAGGGGCGTGAGTTCCCACGGGTGCGTTCGATTCGGGGTTTTCGTGGAGCGTCTCAAAAAAGGGACGGCGAACCCGAAACCTCATGTGCGTACCATCACCGATCTGCCCGCTTACTCTCTGCTCGATGGTGACTACGGCATGAGCGCCGTCGTCGCACGGCGCGCCATGGAAGTCGCCATCGAGAAGGCGCAAACCGGCGGCATCGGCGCTGCCGCGATCAGAAAATCCTCCCACACCGGCCACATCGGTTATTTCGCCGCCATGGCGCTCGAACACGGTATGATCGGCATGGTCATCAGCGGCGCGGTGGGAAATCTTGCTCCGTGGGGTGGTTTCGAGAGAATGATCGGGAACAACCCGGTGGCCTTCGCAGTCCCCTCAAGCCAGGAATATCCCATCCTCTTCGACATCGCTACATCCAAGGTGGCGAGAGGCTACGTGCTGCTCGCCGCCAGAACGGGAGAACCGATTCCCCAAGGCTGGGCGCTGGATCCTTCGGGCAACCCGACCACGGATGCCGCACTCGCAGCCAAGGGAACCATGCTTCCCCTGGGCGATTACAAGGGATACGGCCTGGCGCTCATGTTCACCTTCCTGACAGGGGCTTTGAGCGGCAACGGTTTTGACGCCGATCAGCCCGACTGGCTGGAAACGGACAAGCCCTTCGGCCTTCCCATGTTCGCTATGGCGATTGACCCGGAGAGATGCCTGGGCGGCGATTACAAGGCGTCGGTGGATGAGGCCGTGACGCGCATCAAGGCGTCGGGGCTGGCGCCCGGCTTCGATGAAATCCGCATCCCCGGCGAAGGAGCTCACCGTAGATACCGTGCCGCATTGTCTGAGGGCATCATAATCAAAGAAGCGCTCGCGCAGGATATGGACCGGATAGCGGAAGATGTCGGCGTGGCCCACTTGTCCGGGGGCTGAGCGTGATGAAAACCCCCGCCATTGTTGAAGTGTTGGCCCCCATGCGCTAGGTTTATGGCTCGTTGATTGGACGTTCCTTACAAATCCATCACATGACTGGGTGCGAGGATTATTCGCGCCCTGAATTTTTGAGGAGAAGACATGCCGGTAACTGCAATGATCATCGAAGAGGGAGACAACGTCGCCACCTGTCTTGAAAAAGTGGCGAAGGGAAGCTCCGTCCGCCTCATGCTTAATGGAAAGATGGGCAAGACGCTCAAGGCCAACCAAGCGATTCCCTACATCCATAAAATCTGCATCAAGCCGCTGAAAAAGGGCGAGCACTGTATGAAATACGGCCTGTCCATCGGCGTGGCGAGCAAGGATATCAAAGTAGGCGACTACATTCACGTACATAACATAGAGAGCGCCCGCGGCCGCGGCGACCTCGCGTAGATAAGGAGGTTCACGATGGCCAGAAGAAACGGAAGCGGCGCAAAATCGAAACGCCTGAGAAATACCTGGTGGGGATATCCCAGGGAAAACGGAGACGTTGGGGCGAGAAACTATCTCCTTTTACTGAGCGGCACACTTTACGCGAACCCTACTTGCGAGCGCGTGGCGAGGACCTTAAGGCATAGCGTCGCCCTCACCCATCCGCTGGGACGCTGCCAGATCGGCCCTGACATCCAGCGCACGTTCGAGACCTTGGTCGGACATGGACAAAACGCCAATGCGGGCGCCGTCATCGTCATCGATCATCACCGCGAGGAAGGCTGCACGGCGGACGAAATCGCCCATGAAATCGCCAAAACGGGAAAACGGGTGGAGGCGATCAACATCCGCGAAGACGGCGGCGCAATAGACGCCACCGCCAAGGCCACGCGCATCGGCATGGAGATGCTCAGGGAACTCACGAACGAACGCCGCCAGGAAGTTTCCTTGAGCAAACTCCTGCTGGGTCTCAACTGCGGAACGTCGGACACCACGTCGGGGCTCTCGCATAATAAGGCCACCGGCTGGGTGACGGACCAGGTCGTCAAGCAGGGCGGCCGCGCGCTTTTGGCCGAAACCACGGAGATGATGGGCGGCGAGGGCGTTCTGGCCGACAAATGCGTAAGGCCTGCCCTGGGCAAGCGCATCTGGAGGATGGTGGAGGAAATGGAAGAGCGCATCCTCGCCTGCGGCGTCGACCTGAGGGGCAGCCAGCCCACGGGCGATAACATGGAGGGCGGCCTGACTACGATTGAAGAAAAATCCCTGGGCGCCATCCAGAAGGCGGGTTCGGCCCCCATCGTGGACGTGATCCCGTGGGCGAAACGCGCGAACCGCAGAAGCGGACTCCACGTGATGGACACCCCGGGCCACGGGGGAGAATCTATTACCGGCATCGCAGCGGGCGGCTCGCAGGTGCTCATCTTCTCCACGGGCGGCGGCCATACAATCAACCACCCTCTGATGAGTACCATCCGCATCACCGGCAATCCACTTTCAGCGAGGCTTCAGGCCGACACCACGGATGTGGACGTGACGGACATCTTCGAGGGCGCGCCCATTGAGGTGGCCGGACGGCGCGTCTATGACGAAGTAATAGACGTCGCGAGCGGAAAAATGACGAAGGCCGAAATCCTGCATGAGGACAACGCCTTCGCCATCAACAGGATTGGGCCCAGCGTCTAGGAGATTCATAGCAGGCCCCAAGAGGATACTTTCGGAGAGACGTTGCGGGTGAATTCTCTCACAGAGGCGATTTACCTCCTTCCAGAGAGTGGCGAAAATTCTCCTCGCCCGGGGTTTAAGAGATGAATCCACTCCCCTACGCCGAGGCGATCGCAAAGCTTGCAGAAGTGGAACGAAAGGACGGCTGGCTCGCATTTTGTGAGAGGGAAAACCTCTTTCAGCTACCCGTGGTCGAATGGCTGGATGCGCTGACAAAGGAAATTTTAGCCCTCGCTCCCGAATCGCCTCTGGAAGTGGGGGCCGGCGACGCCACGATAGGAAAAGCGCTGCAGGCGCGTGGCGTGAACCTGAAACTGACCGACCCGGCCGGAAGCGATAGAGTCGAAACCCTGGACGCGCGGGATGCGCTCCTCGCCCATACGCCTGATTTCGTGTTCTCCTGCTGGCTGCCGTTTGATTCGGGCGCCGAGAAACAAATATTGGACACGAGGAGCATCCACTGGTATCTGGCGGTGGTGCAGCAGGGACCGGGCTACGCAGGGAGCGATGCGCTTTGGGGTACGCCCGGCTGGGACGTACGGGAATTGAGCGAGGTGAACCGCTGGTCGGTTTCGCGGGCAGATTTTCTGAGCGAGGTAGACGCGGGCGAACACGTCCGGCACGGAATGGCCTATCTGTTCACGCGTGAGGGTTGAATGAGCGGACACACGACTGGCGAAAAGCTTCAAGTCTTCCTGAACCGGGTCTTCACCAAGCTCGGTATGCCGGTGGATGATGCGGCATGGACTGCGGAGACGCTTGTGACGGCCGAGTTGCGCGACGTCACCAGCCACGGCGTAATCCGCATGCCGCACTACGCCAGACGCCTGGAGGTCAACCTGGCGAATCCGACTCCGAATTTCAAAGTCGTCAAAGACGCAGGCGCCCTGGCGCTAGCAGACGGTGACAACGGCATGGGTCAGGTGGTTTCCAAACGCGCGATGGAAGAAGCCATCGCCCGCGCCCAAACCCACAACGTGGGCGTCGTACTGCTCAAGGAGAGCAACCATTTCGGCGCCGCAGCCACGTACGCTGCCATGGCTCCCGAAGCGGGCATGGTGGGCCTCGTGACGACGAACACGCTGCGCGTTTTGCCCCCTGCGGGAGGAAAAGAACCAAAGATCGGCAATAATCCCATCTCGGTCGCTCTGCCAAGCGACCCGCCCATGGTGCTGGACATGGCGCTTTCCGTCGTGGCGCGAGGCTACATTATCGAGGCGGCGCGCGCGGGTGAACTCATCCCCGAGGGCTGGGGGCTGGACAAAGAGGGAAGACCCACTACCGACCCCCACCAAGTCCTCGAAAGCTCACTTCTCTCTCCGATTGCGGGCTATAAGGGGAGTGGACTTTCCATCGCCATCGACGCCATCTTGGGCTCCCTCGCGGGAGGCGGCCACAGCCACGAGATCGTGGGCATCAACGAGTTTCATGGGAAAAGCCGCGTCACGAGCATTTTCGCCGCCGTCAACGTCGAAGCGCTGCTGCCATTGTCGCAATTCCAGGCCGCCGCCAACGCCTTTATTTCCATCATCAAGGCAACGCCCAAGGCGGCGGGCGTGGAGACGATTTTCATTCCGGGCGAAATCGAACATCAAAGCGAGACGAAGCGCCGACGCGACGGGTTCGAGCTATCGGCCGAGCGGCTCGACGAACTCGATGAAATCGCCCGAAGGCTCGACCTCCCCCCGCTGGAGCGTGAATAATGAGCGACCCTACTTCTCAGGCCCTGGCCGAGTCTGCCTCTCAAATCGCCCGCGAGGCGGGAGAAATCCTGATGGGGCTTTTCGGCAAGCAGGTGGCGGTGGACTATAAGAACAAGGCCGAAACCGACCCGGTGAGCGAAGCCGACCGCGCAAGCCAGGAGTTTCTCACGAAAGCGATAAACAAAAAATTTCCGGCGCATGGCGTACTGGGCGAGGAAAAACCCAAAGACGAGGAAGAGGCAAAAAAACAGGGTGCGCGAGAAGTGCCCGAATATTTGTGGGTTCTGGATCCGCTCGACGGTACGAAAAATTTCCTGAACGGATTGCACGTCTGGGGTTGTTCCGTGGGGGTCTTGAAGCGCGGGCGCTCAATTGCGGGCGCCATTTTCACGCCCGAGGACAAAGGCACCATCTACCATGCATTTGAGGGCGGCGGAGCGTTCCGCAACGAGCACCGGATCGAAGTGGCGGAAGAGGACAAACCCACCGGAAAGCGCATCGCCGCCCTGCCCGGCTCCTACTGGACGCAATTCCGCCCGACGGGGCCGCTCAAAAAGAACCTGGGCGAGGTACGCGCCACCGGATCGATGTGCTACGAGCAGGCCCTCGTGGCGCGCGGAGGCCTGCACTATACGCTCTTCGGCGTTCCCAGCATCTGGGACGTGGCGGCGGGCGCGATTCTTGTGAAAGAGGCTGGGGGCATGACACTCGCCCGGCGTGACCGCACGAACCAATGGCGGGAGCTGGATTGCTTCTTCTCCGGGGAGAACACACCGAAAGACCTGGACGCCGCCCGCAAGTGGCGGCAATCCTTGCTTATCGGAAACCCCGCCCTCGTTCAATACATCGCAAAACACATCAAGAAAGTGAACCGGCGCAGGCCCGGTCGCATGAACCGTTAGCAACCTCTGAGAATAGAGGCATTATCCTCTATTTTACTTCAATTTAATCTTGTAACAATTAGATATATAAAGATTTCTATTTCAAATCAGGAACTCTGACAGGCGCGAATCGATCGCTTTGGGGTCCCTTGCCTCTCCCACCCAAACCTTCGATTTCCATGATTCGCTCCTCCTTCGGGTTCCGATACGCGGAGCCGGATATCACTTCGAGTTCATACAATGGAGCGGGACTACCCCTTTTGGGTGATTCTCCGCGTATGGGGAATGAAAACGGACGACTCTCCCCGGGTCTCAAATCTCTGAGCCAGTGCCTTGTCCGGCAGCATTTTTCTCCGTTCCGGATGAGTTCGACCTGTAGCCCCACGTCGAAGGAAAAATCAGGATCCGTGTTGAGCAGCGTGCCGTGAGCGCGCAGATAGGGCCTGCAGGATTTACACTTTGGTTTCTTGTACACCTCGACTTCGGCGTTCTCCACGCGCACCCACCGGTGGACTTGGCGATTTCTCTCCTGCGCCATCGTGTTGATGGAGGAGAGGATTTGCTCCTTGTGAACCGAATTGGGATAGCGCTCAAGAAATTGTTCGAGCGCTGCGACGCGGCCCGAACGCTCGGCCCCTTCCAGCGCCCGCGCCTCCATGTGCTGCTGCATAAGAGCAGCCTCTTCCGAACCTTTGAATCTACGGATGAAGGCCTTCCAGTCCGCCTCTTTCTTGGATCGCATTGCTCCCTCGAATCTCGCCGCGCGCAAAGCGTCCTTCGCCTCAGGAAGATATAAGCTCAGAGGATTGTCGAAGACGTATCTTTCCAGATCGAGAACATCGTCCGAGGCTTTCGCCGCATCAAGCAGGAGTCGTTCGAGGCGCTGGGTCGCCGCTTCGGTCCACTCGCTCCGCGCCTTTTTATATTTATTAATGAACGCCCTGTAGGACGCAATATCGTCTTTTTCCTTCAGGGCTGCGTATTCACTCTTTTGGATGTCTACGTCTGTTGACTTTTCGAACCAGCCTTCGGGAAAACCCTTCAGGTACTTTTCGAGGGCGCCGGGCTCTTTCGATTCGAGAACTTCCCGATAATGAAGCCGCTCCCACCAATAGCGCGCCCGGCGGAAGTATTTACCAGTATAATGATATTCCAGATACTCCTTATACGCGTGGGCCGTATGCTTTCGGGTCGCCCTTTCAAAATCGAACTCATCGAGTTCCGCCAGATATACCTTCGATTGAGGATGATCGGGGTTGTCGTGAACGTACCATCGCTTTTCGTTCATTACATCGCGCGGCGGTATTCTGCGCACGCGTATAATCTCTTGACACCCGACTAGGCCCGCGCAGAGGATGAGAGTGAAAAGATAAATTGACGGCCAATTCCCCGTCAGGCTTAATTTACCGCTCATCACCTGTCCCTCAGTGTTTCACGATTTTACTGGGCGTTTTCTGAATTAATCGACATGCCAGTGCCGACTTCTGTATTCTTCCGGCGTCGGCAGGCAAGGGTTCTTTCTGAATCGAATCACCCTATCCAGAAAAATTTCTACCTCTTCGGGCTCTAAAAGCTCGTCCATCTCAAGCCTTAAAGGACTGTCGTCATCACGCAGGCTGGCTTCCAGCCTTTTGACGTCGTTCACCTGCGCCTCGGGCAGGGAAACTCCCGCATAGTCCCAAATAACGGTGCGCAGTTTGGGCTCGGCATGAAACGTGAGGCCGTGATCGATTCCCCAGACGCGGCCGTCTTCGGATTTGAAGCAATGGCCTCCCTTGCGATCCGTGTTGTTCACCATAATATCGAACGCAGCAAGCAGAACCAGTTCCGGGCGCTCCTCCGCCCGAAGCGTGAAATAGTTCGACTTCCCGTCATAGGGCACGCATAACTGCATGGAACCCTCGCCGTGCGGGCCTTCGCGGATTACAGTCGGCGGAACCAGATGCCATCCCAGATGATGGCTCACCAAGAAAGAGCACCTTTCCCGGAAATGAAGCGTCCCATAAGGAAAATCCCAAAGGGGCCGCTCCCCGCTCGCGGGCTTGTAAATTCCCCAGAACTGAAAGTCCTCCGCACCCATCTTCACGGCGAACGTATAGTTCGAGCCTTGCGGCACCAGCTCGCCGCCCAGGATTTCCGAGTTAAGTAAAAGATTTTCGATTTCCGCCGGTTCGAAACGGTACGCTTGCGCTTCGGGCGCATCCACCGTTTCCTGGGCTTCAGGAGGAGAGGATTTCCGGGCCACGGGATTTCCCTGTCGCGTAAGTTTGGGGCGGTTTTTTAATGACGAAAATGCCCGTTCGTATTGGGGTCGACCTTGCCAGTGGCCACCATGGCGTGACGGGAAAGCGCATCCGTCCCACGTCCAGAGGAGCATTCTTCCAGGCTTTGGTTGATGAAATCATCCAACAGTTCGTGTTCGAGGCTCACCTGCAGAGCGGCGGGGCCGACGGCCTCTTCTTCGTAATCCTCTTCTTCTGAAGGCTCACCCTCCGAGGCAGTTTCATCTCGCTCATCGTAGAAAAACACCGTGACACGGCTTTTCCCCGGTCCATACGCCAGCCCCAGGCGGCTCACCTTGAACTCGAGCAACCCCTCAGAACTCACCGGGGTGGAACCGGCCTCGGCGATATCGGGAAAATCCGGCTCCTCGTCCGAGCGTTCACCCTGCCCTTTCGCCTCCACCATCTTTTTCATCGCCATAGAAAGGCCATAGACCTGTTCTTTCTCCAGCCAGAGCGTGGCGGCCGCCTTTGTCGGACAATCGATCAGAATGCGAAAAATCCTCTTTCCTGCAACCCCAATCGCTTCCGTCACGATTTTTCCGACTTCGCCGAAATTATGTTTGGCAGATTCCATATGAGATATAAAACCCCGCGATGCGAATATGAGACGGCTCGTGATGGGTATACCATAAACGGATGTCCCACCCCATGTCTATCAGACTTTCCTCGCGTTCATTTCGGCTTTCGCCGGCAGGGAATAGCGTCTATAATTCAGCTACAAACTCGTCCCGTATTCCATGCAGACGCCGAGAAATCAACTCATGGCGAAAAGACCCACCCGAAAACCCGCCACAGCCAAACACGGCCTGCTCGAATATCTGCTCCTGAGCGTTCTCGTGCTCGTCGTCGTTGTTACGGCGTGGACACTCTATGACAACGGCATTATCGACACGTTCATCGAACTCATCAAAGGCGCTCGCTAGAACACAAAGCGCCTGAGAGCCGCGATTCCTCTTTCGCGAAATCGTGAGGCTCCGCCGCCTCCTCGAGCGCCTCATCCAGTCGAACGCCGAGACCCAGCGCCACGCGATTGATGAAATTGAAATATGCCGTAACAGAGGCCAACTCGACGATGGCGGCGTCATCGAGCCCCGCCTCTCTCAGTTTTTCCACGTCAGATTTTCGCATTTCGGCAGGTGATTTCGTGAGCTTGCGAGCAAAGGCGAGCATCGTCCGCTCACGAACCGTGAGGTCTGCACTTTCGGGGTCGTTCTTAAGCGCCATTGCACGATCATCATCGTTCAACGCCAGTTGGAGAAACTCCCCGTGACTGGTCGTTCAGTAGAAACAATCGTTTTCCTTCGATACCGACGTGGCGATGAGCTCGCGCTCGGCTTTCGTAAGATTCTCCTCCGTCTGCATCAGGGTCATGTATAGCTGACGGTGCGCGCGCATAATCTCAGGCCGGTTTCCAAAGGGGCGCGAGATATTGGCGATATATCCGAGCGCCTTGAGATTGGCGTCATAGGTTTGCTTGACGATTCCCGTCGCCTCCTCCACGGGAACCGTATACACCCAGGCGGGCGCTCTATCGGTATCGCTCATCGGTCCACATCTCCCCAAAAATTCGACGTATCAATAGTAAACGACTAAATTTCCATATCATGGATACGGAGCAAACTAAATCATGCGGACGTAAACTCAGAACCAGCTACACAGCTTCGCCCAAAAGGTGATAGCCTCCAACAAATCGTAACTTACAGAGGATGCTTTTTGTTGGCCCGGCTCATATCCAAAACACTGCAAACTACGGACGGCCCGCTCGCCTACACTGAAGCAGGGCCTGCCGACAAAGAACCTCTCCTCCTCGTACATGGCGGCTTCGGGGCGGCGAACCACTGGCTCAAGAACCAGGCTTTCTTCGCCGAGCACTACCGGACATTGGCGATCGATCTCCCCGCTTTCGGTGAAAGCTACCGGCCGCCCAAACCACACACGGCAACCTCCGTCACGGAGGGCATCGGGCGTCTGCTCGATGGGCTAGGGATCGAGAAGTGCCTGTTCGTGACTTTTTCCTTCGGGGCGACGATGAGTGTAACGTATTGTCAGGAAAACGCCTCGAGATTCAAAAAACTCGTTCTGCTGGGACCAGGGGGCTTGGGGATAACGGGCGACGTCAAACTTGGCGATGAGCGCCGCGCCACCAGGGAGATGAGTCCTGAGGAGAAGTACGCGGTGTTCGTTCACAACCAAAAAGCGCTGATGTTCAAAAAACCTGAATGCGCGGATGAGTCATATCTCTCCCAAGCCTGGACAAACCTCAAAAATTCGAGGATGAACATCTACGCCATGAACCGCGAACCCTATTTACCCGATTTGCTTCCGGCGTGTTCCATGCCGTTGCTGATGCTGTGGGGAGACGCCGACGTCATCGCCTACCCCACGCCCGAAGTACGCCGGAGCGCTTGCCAAAATGCCGCCCCCCATGCAGAACTAGGGGTCATTCCCGACGCCGGACACATGGCCCAATGGGAACAACCAAACGTATTCAACGAACGCGTGTTGAAATTTCTACAGACCTGAAAACCCATTATCCCTAAGGAGAATGTTCCATGGGCAAGACGAATTTTGATTTTTCCGGACAGGTCGCCGTCGTTACAGGTGCATCGCGCGGCATCGGCAAAGGGTCGGCGGAGAAATTCGCCGAAGCGGGTGCCAAGGCGTATCTAATCGACATCGACGTCGATCTCGGGGAGGCGGCCGCCGCCGGCATCCGCGAGAATGGGGGGGACGCCACCTTCATCGACTGCGACCTCACGGATTCAGTGGCCGTCAAACAGATGATTGAGCGCATCGTGAGCGAAGCCGGCAGCATCGACATTTTCGTCAACTCCGCCGGTGGGTTTCATCAGCAGCTATCCACGGGCGATACGTCGGAAGACGAGTGGGACGCCGTGGTGGACAGAAACCTCAAAAGCGTCTTCCTGACCTCGAAACATCTGACCCCCGTTTTCGAAAAACAAAACAGCGGCTGCGTGATCAACTTGGGCTCCATGTCGGGAATCACCACGCTCCAGCCCTCCTCTCCGCCTTATGCGGCGGCCAAGGCGGGTGTTCATGCTTTGACCCGCGTGCTCGCCTACGAATTGGGGCAATACAACGTGCGCGTAAACGCCATTGCGCCAGGAACCACGGAGACCGAGCGCGTCATCGCGGTGCGCTCAAAAGAGCAGCGTGAGATGATCGGCAAGGGGACCCTCTTGGGCCGCATCGCCGTAGTCGACGACATGGTGGGCTGGGTACTCATGCTGGCCTCTCCTGAATCCGCCTACCTCACGGGCCAGACCATCTCCGTAAACGCGGGACGCTACATGTCGTAGATGGATAGATAATTATTACAAATTTGCAGCCATCTTGAGGGTTTTTGATGAGTGATTACCTGGAATTCGACCCCAACGAGATCGAGAGGCGTGAGATTTACCGCCTGCTCACGGGCTCCATCGTCCCCCGCCCCATCGGCTGGGCGTCGTCCATCAGTAAGGACGGGATATACAACATCGCGCCCTTCAGCTTCTTCACCTGTGTCTGCGTGGCGCCGCCGATGATCTCGCTCACTGTGGCGAGAAACCCCGACGGGACCAAAAAACACACCCTCATCAACGCGGAGGAAACCGGGGAATTCTGCTTCAACGTCGTCACCCACCGCCACTGGGAGCAAATGGTGGACACGGCGAACGGCATCCCAGCGGAAGAGAGCGAATTCGACGCCACCGGTCTCGAACCGGTGCCCGCAAAGAAGGTGAAGGCCCCCCGCATCAAGGACGCGCCCATTCACTTCGAGTGCAAAACACACAATGTATTCGAACTGGGACCGAACAAACACCCGCTCCTGATTGGAGAAGTCGTCTATTTCCACGTCAATCCGGAGGTCATGACGGGCAAATACATCGACATGAAGAAACTCGAGCCCATCGGCCGCTTGAACGGCTTTTGGCAGTGCACGCTCGGCGAATTTCTGGAAAGAAGTTTCGAGGACGGACAACCGAGATAAAAAGCTTAGAAGTTTCATCCAGGGAGTGGATGAGACGGAGCATGAGCGAGCCAAGAGGAAGTGAGAACTTACTTAATATGTAAGATATAACTATCTGTTATATAGCAATTTATCCTACATCAAATCCTGCATCTTCAACGGCGGCGCGCAGGGCGTCGATGTTCGTCGTCCCCTCATCGAAAACCACCGCCGCTTTGCCTCCTTCCAGATCGACAGAGGCCTCGGCCACGCCCTCCACTCCGCTCAGCGCCTCCTGAACTGCAGATTGGCACATCCCACAACTCATTCCACCCACGTTGATTTCCACATTTTCCATATCAAATCTCTCCAAGTAAACCCGAGCCGTCAGACACGCAAACCCACATTCGGGAACCTAGCCCACACTCTTCGAACGAGCGGGCTTCCAGTTTCGCAGCAATAAAGTGTTCGACACGACGGATACGGAACTGAATGCCATGGCCGCCCCCGCGACGATGGGGCTTAAAAATCCAAGCGCCGCCAGGGGGATGCCGAGAATGTTGTAGAAAAACGCCCAGAAAAGGTTCTGGCGGATTTTCCGCATCACGGTCTTCGAGAGATGAACCCCCGCCACGACGCCCAACAGATCGCCCTGCATCAGCGTGATGTCCGATGCCTCCATCGCGATGTCCGTGCCCGTGCCGATGGCGAATCCCACGTCCGCTGCGGCCAAAGCCGGAGCGTCGTTGATGCCGTCGCCCACCATGCCTACCTTTTTATCCTCTCGCTTGAGCCTTTGCACCATGGCCGCCTTCTCATCCGGCATTACCTCCGCCATCACGTGAGAAATACCCGCCTGCTCCGCCATGGCTTGCGCGGTGCGCTCGTTGTCACCCGTCATCATGTAGACCTCGACCCCCATGCCCTGGAGAGCGGCAACCGCTTCGGCCGAGTGTTCCCTCAGGGTATCGGCGACGCCTATAACGCCAAGCAGACCCCCCTCATCAGCGACGAGGATTGCGGTTTTCCCCTGCGATTCGAGAATTCGTATCTCATCTGCAGACCCAAGCGCATCCGCGCCACGCTCGGCCATGAACTTCTCGTTACCAAGGCAGATATTACGTCCGCCAACTATCGCTTCCAGCCCATGCCCCGGGAAGGCGCGAAAATCACGCATCTCAAGCAGTTCCATGCCGCGCGCGCCTGCTTCATCCACTATCGATTTACCCAAAGGATGCTCCGAGCCGCGTTCCGCACTCGCCGCGAGCCTGAGCAATTCCTCTTCGGTAATTCCATCTAGCGGCAAAATATCGGTCACAACGGGCGTTCCCCTGGTCAGCGTGCCCGTTTTGTCCAATATGACAGCGTCGAGCTTGTGCGCCGTTTCCAGGGACTCGCCACCCTTGATGAGAATGCCCGCCTCGGCCCCTTTTCCCGTACCCACCATGATGGCCGTTGGCGTGGCTAATCCTAAGGCGCATGGGCAGGCGATGACCAAAACGGCGACGGCGTTTATCAGCGCGGGCGTAAAGGGCCCCACAGCGTCCCAGAGAATGTATGTGACGAGGGCGATCCCCAGCACGATGGGTACGAAAATGCCCGAAACCCTGTCCGCGGTGCGTTGAATCGGCGCCTTGGAGCCCTGCGCCTGCTCCACCATGCGGATTATCTGGGCCAGCACCGTTTCCTTGCCCACCTTGGTGACACGGAACTTCACCGCCCCGTCGATGTTAAGCGTGGCCCCTGTGACGGCGTCCCCCTCCCCTTTTGCGACGGGAACGCTCTCGCCAGTCAGCATGGATTCATCGACGGAAGTGGCGCCCTCCAAAATAATCCCGTCTACGGGGTATTTTTCGCCGGGCCGCACAAACACGACGTCGTCCACGCGAACCTCATCCACGGGAACCTCGCGCTCCTCCCCGTCACGGAGCACGCACGCCGTTTTCGCCTGAAGACCCATGAGTTTCTTTATGGCTTCTGAGGTTCTGCCCATGGCGCGCTCCTCGAGCACTTTTCCGAGCACGATGAGCGTAATCAGGATCGCGGACGCTTCGAAATACACGTGATGCCCGCTCAAACCCCAAAGGGTCACCACGCTGCTGTGCAGCCAGGCCGCACTCGTTCCCAGGGCAACGAGAACGTCCATGTTCGCTCCACCGCCCATGAGCGAATGATACGCGCCCCGGTAAAACCGCCAGCCCACGATGAACTGCACGGGTGTGGCGAGCGCAAACTGCCACCACCTGGGCAATTCCCAGCTCCCAGCGCCCGGAAACATACCCGCCATCTGTATGAGTAGCGGTGCGGACAAAACTACTGAGAGCACAAGCAGACGCACACTTTTTCTGAACTCGCGCTCCCTCTTTATTTTGTCCGCATCCTGCTCTTTTACCACCACGGGAAGGGTCGAATACCCCGCCTTGGCCACATAATCAACAATCTCATCCGCGCGAACGAGGGCGGGCTGGAACTCGACACGACCATGGCCCGTCGAGAGGTCCACCCCGGCGGATACGACACCCTCCAAGCCACTCAATTGCTCCTTTAAGCCTGCGGCGTCCGCCGCCGCCTCTATTCCTTCTATCGTGAACTCGACGTGAGAATGCGGAACGCGGAACCCGGTTTTTTCCACCCTTTTGGTGATGTCGGCAGGCGTCACCAAGGCGGGGACGAACTCCACCTGCGCGCGCGCAAGCGCCAGGTTCACATTCGCGCGCAAAACGCCGTCGAGCGCACCGAGTCGTTTTTCCAGCCTCGCGGAACACGCCGCGCACGACATGCCTTCGACCGGAATTTCCAGCATTTCAGGGATTGAATTTATGGACATAGCACACCCCTAGCTCAGGGCCTGAAGTTTTACGCTCACGCTCATCCTGTTCCCGTCGCGCATCAGGTGGACTTCCACGACGTCGCCCACCTTGTGTTCATCGAGCACGTCCAACAACTCATCGAGCGAGGCAACGGATTTCCCTCCCACGCCAACGATTACGTCCCCCAGCACGAGCCGGCCTCGCTGGCCTCTGCCCGTGCCGCGCAACCCTACGGTTTCAGCTGCGCTGCCTTTCTGCACGCGAAGGATCAACACCCCTCGTATTCCCAGGCGCTCCGCCGTTCCCCTGTCGGCCACGTGGATGCCGAGACCCGGCCTGATGACGCGTCCGTGGCGAATCAGTTGAGGCGCCACCCTGTTCACGGTATCCACGGGAACCGCAAAGCCAATACCCGCGTTGGAACCGGAAGGACTGAAAATGGCCGTATTGACACCTATCAGCCGCCCGGCGCTGTCCAGAAGAGGCCCCCCGGAATTGCCCGGATTTATAGCGGCGTCGGTCTGGATGACGCCGCTGATCTTCCGGCCCGATACGCCGTCTATCTCGCGCCCCAGCGCGCTGATGATCCCCGTAGTGAGCGTCTGATCCAACCCGAAGGGATTGCCTATGGCGAACACCCTCTGACCCACCTGCAGATTATCGGACTGGCCGATGGCGATCGGCTTCAAGCGGGTTCTCGGCGCATTGATGAACAACACCGCCAAATCCTGATCGGGCGATACTCCCACCACGCGCGCGTCCCACTCGGAATGATCCGCCAGGGTGACGCGCAAGGAACTCGTTCCCTGGACGACGTGAAAATTCGTGATGATGTGCCCCTGATGGTTCCAGACGAAACCCGAGCCCGTGCCCTGGGGAATCTCGAACATGTTGAGACTGAACCTGTCGCGCCTCATCGCCAGCCTCGTGATGTAGACGACAGACGGAGAGGAGAGACGGAAAAGCTCTATGTTGGATTTTTCCTCGGCGGCGAGGTCGCCGCGCGGTGTGACGACGCGGGGTACGGCGTTCGGATCATGCACACCACCAAAATAACGCTCTGCAAACAGCCATGCGAGGCCGGCGCCCAGCAAGAAAACGCACCAGATAACCCATCGCCATCTGCGGGAATGCACGGGGCTTCCGCCTCTGAATTCGTGACCTCCCCCGTTCATTTCTACTCCCCTTTCCGGACCCAAGGCAGGCTCATAAAAGCACGCTCGCAATCCTCACGTAAAGACGGCTCATCCTGTGAACATCTCGCAATAATATGCGCGCCCTGAATTTGTGAGAAAAAAGAACGCGCGTATACGAGGGGGTCGGCATCCCCTGGGAGATCCCCTTCTATTTGCGCTTGAGCCAATACGCGAGCGATGTTCGCAAAAACCCCATCCCACACCTGTTTCAGCCGTTTGCGCATCTCTTCGTCCAGTGCGCTGAGTTCGATAGAGAGATTTCCGATCGGGCATCCGCAGCACGGCGAATCCTGAATCGGCATGCGGGCGTAGGCTTCCGCCAAACGTCTTATTTTCTGACGTCCCCTCGCCTCTATATCAAATGAGGAGGAGAGGTAGTTTTGATGAAGAAGCGATTCGTAGTGATCGATTACGGCGAGCGCCAGGTTCTTCTTGGAGCGAAAAAAATAATACAGACTCCCCCGGTTGACCCGGGCGGATTGCGCCACCATATCGAGCGAAGTTGCGTGAAACCCTCTGTGATAGATGAGCCGCGCGGCCGATTCTATGATTTTTTGTTTCGTCGCGGAGGCCTTGGGGCCTTTGGGCGTCGCCATTGCTGTTTCCACCATCACCAGCCTCCGGAAATGGAAAATTCGCTTCGTGAGAAACAACAAACAAGAAAAATATAAAATATTTAAGTTAGTCAGTCAACTAATTATTTCGTAATATTCATCACGCCAACATACAAATCCTTTATGCCGAGAGTTCTCGTAAGTGTGCGGCGACGGAGCGTTCGAGGGCGTCGAGATTGTACCCGCCCTCGAGAAGGCAGACGAGGCGTCCCGCGCAGAGGTCCTCCGCAAGCGCCTTCACCCACCGGGTCAGTTGGGCGAAACCGGCTTCCGTGATCATCAGCCCCCCGAGCGGGTCGTCTCGATGCGCGTCGAAACCCGCCGATACGACTATCGCTTCCGGGCCGTGCGCCTCTATGGCGGGGATGACGCTTTCCTCAAATTTCGCCAGATACGCTTCCTCAGAGGTTCCCGCCGCGACGGGAATGTTGAGCGTCTTGCCCTCGCCCGCCCCTTCCCCGATTTCGCCAGCCAGCCCCGTGCCGGGATAATGGGGATGCTGGTGCAGGGAGACGAATAACACGTCCGGGTCGCTCCAGAAGATATGCTGGGTTCCGTTACCATGATGAACGTCCCAATCCACCACGGCGACTTTCTGGAGGCCATGTTGTTCCTGCAGATACCGCACCAGTATTGAGGCTGTGGCGAACAGGCAAAACCCCATCGACTGAAACGGCAAGGCATGGTGGCCCGGCGGCCTGGCGGCGCAAAAGGCGTTGTCGACCTCCCTGGAGACGACGGCGTCCGCAGCGCTCAAGGCCGCATCCACAGAAGCGAGCGCAGCCTCATAACTTCCCGGACCGGCCTGCGTATCTCCGCCATCCAGAATGCACCTGCCGCTCGCACACGCCTCGCGCACAAAGTGGTGGTGTTCTTCCTCATGCACCCGCAAAACCCACTCACTAGCGTCATGGTGCTTTCTCTCCATGTGTATGAGCAATGGGACTTGCGGGAGAACCCTCTCGGACGTCAAGCGTCTGGCGCGCTCGACGTTTTCCACATGACGGCCATTGTCGTGCAGGAGCGATTCGGGCGTCCAGAAATACGCGGTTCGGCTCAATGGAGTCTCACCCTGGGATCGAGGACGGAATACATCAGATCAACAATGAGATTCAAAGACACGAAAATCAGGGCGGTTATGGTCACCGAAGCCTGAACCAGGGGGAAATCCTTGGCGTAGACGGCCTGAATGAGAAGCCTCCCCACGCCCGGCCAGGAGAAAATCGTCTCGACGATTACCGCACCCCCCAGCAGATGCCCGAATTCCAGGCCGATTATCGTGATGACCGGGATCATGGAGTTTCTGAGCACGTGCAGGTTGATAACGATCCACTCGGAGAGCCCCTTCGCGCGGGCGGTCTTCACGTATTCATGCCGGAGCACTTCCAGCATGGAGCTTCGGACTACCCGCGTGTTTCTCGCGATCGAGTAAGTAGAGAGCGCGATGGCGGGCAGTACGAGATGTTCCAAGCCGCTTCTACCGCTGACGGGCAGCCATCTCAAACTCACCCCGAAGATGAGGATCAGCATCAAGCCAAGCCAGAAAACCGGCATAGATTGCCCCAGGAGCGCGAAAAGCATCCCCCCGTGGTCATATGGAGAGCCACGCTGCGTCGCGCTTACGACACCTAGCGGAAACGCCAGGATAATCGAGAGAACCAGCGCCACGAGGGCGAGTTCGAGAGTCGCGGGCAGACGCTCCATGATGAGCTCGAACGCGGGCTGGCGGTATCGCAGGCTTTCTCCAAAATCTCCCTGCACTGCCCTGCCCACGTATCGTCCGTATTGCACGAACCAGGGCTTGTCCAATCCCATGTCCTCGCGGAGTTTCTGGACCTCCTCAACCGTCCAGTCCTCGCCCACCATGGTGTCGGTCGGGTCGCCAGACAGGAACAATACGGCGAACGAGATGAAACTCACGCCGGCCACGACCACGATGGCCCGGAGAAAACGTCTGAATAGATAAGCACCCATTTTATGGTTTCGCTTCTTTCAACCGAATCGTGGGCAGGTAGATTCTCTCATCCGGCCTCGGCGTCCACTGCGTTCTCGCGCTTAACCCGAAAAAATCATACTGGTTCCACAAAAACACCCAAGGGCTTTCCGCGCGAACAATGCGCTGCATCCGGTAGCTGATCCGCCTGCGCTCAGCGGGATCGAACGTCTGGCCCAATCTTTTGTAATTTTGGATAAACTCCCGGTTCCGCCAGGCGGTGAGGTTTGCGAAAAGGTTGGGTCTCAACACGCCCAGGTCGAGCTCTTCGTTGAAGGCGGAACTGAACCCGTGAAAATACAAAGGCGCCAGCGTCTTTTTTCTTCTTCTTGCGAGGAAAACGGACCACTCCAGCGGAATCACCTCCACGTGGACGCCCACGGCGCGGAAATATGCAGCCAAAAATTCAGATATCTCTTTTCCTTTCAAATACCTGGATGCAGGCACTTCAAGTTTTATCTCAAATGGTTTTCCATTCATTTCCAGCACGCCGTCCCCATCCGTGTCCTTCAGGCCGGCCTCGGCGAGGAGCGCTTTCGCTTTATGGGGATCATAGGCGTACGCCTTCATGCCCGGGGCGGCGTTCGGGGGGTTCACGACGCTCTTCATGCGTGAGCCATGGCCCAGAAAAACGTTTTTTGCGATGGCCTCGAAATCAATCGCATGATTCAGCGCCCGGCGGATGCGCACATCGCCCAGCACCCCGTGATCCGTGCGAATCCCCAGATAAATCCTGCGGCCTCCCCGAGTCCCCTTGAGCTGGAGGCCCTCTCCTCTCGCCAGAATGGTTTTCGACTGATCGGGCGAGATGTTCATGATGATATCGGCCCCGCCCGTCTCTAGTTCCGCAATGCGGGCCGATGCCTCGGCCACCGGCCTCCAGAACACCTTTTTTATCGCAGGCTCACCCCGCCACCAACCCTTGTTGGCCACCATCTCGATGCGGTCGTCCTTGATCCATTTCACCAGCTTATAAGGCCCCGTTCCCACAGGTTTTTTCAACAATTCCTTGGGCGGAGTCGACGAATAATACTTCGGCGGCAGCATGAAAGCGTTCACCATCCAAACCGGCAGGGTGGCGACCGGACGCTTCGTGTGAATCTTCACGGTGTGGGAATCCACTTTCTCCACCCTGTCGAGGAAAATCCGCCTGTACACCGTGGTTCGCGGCTTCAGCTTCTTATCCCGCATCCGCTCGAAGGTGTAACGCACGGATTCTGCATCGAACGGCTCACCGTTATGAAACTTCACACCCTTGCGCAGATGAAACGTCCAGACCTTCTTTGTATCATCCACCTCCCAACGCTCGGCCAGCGCAGGCCCCAGCGTCATATCGCCACGCCGCTCGATGAGCGGGTCGAACATGTTCATCAAGATGCTCCACTCGATGGTGGCGGTGGCGAAATGAGGGTCGAGCGTATTGGCCTCCACCGAGAGGATAACCGTGAAAGGCCCTTTTTTCGCTTCGCGGCCGCAGGCGGAGAGCGCCACGAGCAGCAGGCAAAATCCACACAACAAGGCCCTTTTCATGCGTAAATTTCCTTCAAAAAAGCAAAACGCCTACATATCATCGCCGAGGCGGGGGTCCATGTAATCCCGCAGCCAGTCGCCGATGAGGTTGATGCTCAAAACCGTCGCCATGATGGCAAGGCCCGGAAAAGTCGCCATCCACCATGCGCCGCGCAGATATTCGCGCCCTTCGGACAACATACCGCCCCAGGTGACGACCGAAGGCGGAACGCCGAGTCCCAGAAAACTTAGCGAGGATTCGGAAATTATGTTCCCCGCCACGGCGAAGGTGGCGATGACGATCAAAGGCGAGAGGGTGTTCGGCAAAATCTGCATGAACAATATGCGGTACAGGGGATAGCCCAGGGCGCGGGTGGCCTCCACAAATTCGCGCTCCCTTATCGAGATGACCTGGCCCCTGACCACGCGGCCATACGCCACCCACCGACTGATCCCCAGTACGATAATGATGTTGAGCAGACCCGGCCCGATGACCGCCATGATCGTGATCGCCAGCAAAATAAAGGGAAACGCCAGTTGAATTTCGGAAAACCCGCTGATGAGATCGTCAATTTTACCGCCGAAAAAGCCCGAAACAAGACCGAGAACGATGCCGATTACCCCCGAAATCACCACCGAACTCAAGCCCACCAGAATGGAGACGCGGCCCCCATAAATGAGCCGGCTCAGAATATCCCGGCCCAGCGCGTCGGTACCCAGCATATAGCTCGCGCTTCCTCCCTCCACCCAAACGGGAGGCTTCAGACGCAGGTTCACGTCCACCTTACTCGGGTTTTGCGGCGCGATGAGAGGAGCCGAAAGAGAAAAGACAACCAGCAAAATGAGAAAAACGCCACCGAGCATCGCCGGTTTGGCGCGCATCATGCTCCGGCGGAATTTCTCCCACCTGAGTTCCGAGTCCGACATCATGGGGTTTTCATCCGAATCAATAGCCGATTCAGAAATAATTCTATCTTCGGACATTCACCAGTTCCCGCGCCTGATGGCGGTAATAGGGGTCGAGACGCTCCGTATCCTAGCATAGCGCACGGTGAGTTGCAGAAGTGCACTGAGGGAAATAATAGTTTGCCGAAACGTCGAATTATGTTGATATCCGTGAGGCTATCGAATTAAAATCGCGTGTTTTTGATTTCCGAGCCGCTTGGACATTTGTAATGATTCTAGGTGAAGGAATTCTCTCCTTGCCCTCCTATAATAAAAATTATTTCAATGAAGTATTAACCTCTGCCGTTCCGGACGGATCGACGTTCGGCTTCCAAGGACTGCGCGCGGTCGATTCGATCACCATGGAGAACATCGTTCCCCTCGATTTCCTCATCGCCTGCGACTACGGACTCGACGGGCCTGAATGGGACAGGCGTCTGCGCTATTTCGCCGTGGAGCGCGGGCAAAACAAGCGCATCGTGTGGACGCACTCATCGCTCGTTGAAGCGTACGAGGGAGCGTTGGGTTCGCAAATTCGGGAATTTCTCTCACAAGGGGAAGCTCCACGGTACGTCATCCCCTACCGCTCCACGGAATTTCTGGGGAAACTCGCCAAAGAAGCGGATGGGAGGCTACGCATCCTGGCGAATCCGGTGGAAATCAAGACGAGATTCGACGACAAGGTATCTTTCCGTCGCCAGGCAATCGAAGCGGGGTTCAGCGTCCCACCGGGCGACGTGGTGGCTCTGGGCGAACTCGGGTCCAAACAGCTTGAACAATTCGGACCCGTTATGATTATTTCGGAAAAAATCGGCTCCTCGGGCAATCAGACGCACTTCATCGACTCAGCCGAGGCGCTTTCCCGTAAACGTGACGAACTCACCCAAAAACTCGGGCCCGATGCGCCTGTGATCGCGAGCACGTTCCTTAGCGGTCCCGCCGTCGGCACGGCTGGGTTGATTTATGACGGAAAACCCTGGATGTCCCACCCTTCGGTGATGTTCACGGGAATCCCCGGATGTTCCATGCACCGCTTCGATTACGCCGGCAGCGACTATTCGGCGTATCGGCTGGTATCCGAGGAAAGCCGCCGGAAAATAGAGGCATTCACCCTGAAAATCGGCGAGTGGATAGCCGGGGCGGGCTACCGGGGAATTTACGGCGTCGATTTTATCGTCCATGAGGACGAACCCTATACCCTCGAACTCAACCCGCGCGTGCTGGGAACCACGCAACTGATGACCGAACTCGAAGAAATCCAGAGCAGCGCTCCCACTACCACCTTCTGGCATCTGGCCGAATTCCTGGAGTCTGGCGACGCTCTCGACGCACACCGGGATTTGCTCGCCGAACTCAGCCGACCGGATTTATCAGGCTTCCAGCTCTTGATTCGAAACACGAGCGCTTCACGAATGAAAATCGGCCATTCACTCGCTCCCGGCATCTATATCATCCAAAATGGAATGCCTGAATTCATCCGGCGGGGTTATCGACTAAGTGACGTTCAAGGCCACAATGAGGTTCTCGTCACTTGCTCTCCTCCGGCGAAAGGAACCATAGTAGAACCGAGGGGAGCGTTCTGTAAGCTCGAGGGCGTTTCATCCATCTATGAAGGGGGAGAAAAGCAGATATCCCCTGCCGCCCGGGAAATGATAGATACTTTCACGCGCCGGCTCGCTCTTTCTCCTGCTTAGGACAAGGTGAAAATTGAAAACAGATTTTTTCGCATCCACCGCCCGAGGATTGTTCCTCTCGCAGGAAAGCCCGTATTCATTTGAGACGGATTTCTCGCCTGACCCCAGGCCCGTCCACGCAAATGGAATCGCGCTGGGTGAAATCGTCGCCGCGCCCGAGAATGCGCCCATCAATCGCCTGGAAACTATCGAAATCCTCCAGGGAACGGAAGACGCCTGGAAGACGAGTGAAATAAAGTTGCGGGAAAAAATGAACATGGTCGTTACGATCGGTGCGCGCTATGCGAATCGCAGCGTTTCGGGGCGCGAACCGGACTCGCCCGCAGAGCCCGGAGTCGTACTCGACCTGTTGAACGTCGGCGGCGTCTGCGGGGTCCGCACTAACCCAGAAACGCCGTGCGTGAAAATAGAGGTGAAAGGGGGCGTCGCGCTGCGAGGCGAACCCGCCCGGCTTTCCGATCTTCCCGTCATCCCCGATACCCGGTGCCACGTGGATGAAGAAGGAATTCCCTGCGCTCCCATCATACTGGTGACCGGCTCCGAGATGGACGTGGGTAAAACGACCTGCGCGTCCTCGCTCGCCTCCGCCCTCCACTCCTCGGGCATCCACGTGTCATACGTGAAATTGACCGGAACGGGACGCATGCGGGATCTCATGCAGGTGAACTACGGCAGACCGCTCGGATTTTTCGATTCCGCGAGACTTGGGTGGGATTTCGTCGACGCGGGGCTCGCTTCCACGTGTGGCGTCTCAATGCACAGCGTCAGACGATGCGCCCAGAACCTGCTTCGCCACGCCAGCGCGAAGGCGGAAATCGTCATCGCGGAATTGGCGGACTCTCCATCTTCCGACGCTAGTCTACACGTAGCGAGTGACCCCTGGGTCAAAGACTGGCTTGCGCGAAGAGGTCTGATTATCTGCGCATGTGATACGCTCGAATCAACGCTCATCGTTCATTGGATACGAAGCCACCTGGAGGTGGATGAGGAAAACATGCTCATTTCCGGTCGGCTCGCCAACGAAGCGCATGTACGCGAGGAGGCATACCGCATGACGGGGATACGCGCTCTTAGCTGCATGGCCCCGAACCCCTCCTCCCTCGCAACGGACAACGCGGTTGGCGGCGCCATTGCGGACTGGGTGATGAAACATTTCATGCGCCAGCGCAAATCGGTATTTTGGACATAAAGAGCGAAACCTTGACCTCGCAAAAAACACCAAGCCATCCCCTGCTCGCGCGGGAACCTTCCCTCTACAATCTCACGCCCGATGCAAGCGGCGGCGCCTGGGATCTGTACCGCGTGAGCCAGGAGTTCGATTCGTCTGACGGCGATCTGAACGAAACCCTGATCGATAGCCTCAACCGATGGGCGTCGCGTGAACCCCGATTCGAAAACTTGCGCATCCTGGAAGACGCTCCACCATTTCGGCGTCCGGGAGAAATCCTTTTGCTGGACGGCTCCCCGAGCCGACTGCCCCTCACCATGGAAACGGCCCGGGTGATGCGGGCACACTTGAAGCAACTCGGTTTGTCCATCCCCGTCAGGGTCCTGAACAGACGGGAGGAACTGTTGGCGCGCGCCGCAAAGGCGCCGAAAGAACTGCTCGTCATCAGCCAGACCGCCCAGAGAAGCCTCTACGACGCTACCCTCGCCAGGGTTCTGGAGGAGCGGGGAATCGTCGTGGCGCCGGGCTCTATCACCGCTCCCGGCGGGCCGCTTTCCAACAAGAAAACCACCTATGAACTCCTGAATGGAAACGGAGAGGACACCCAATCTTCCGGAGCGGACGGGCATCGCCTAACGGCCGGCTATGAAGTGGTGGAACTAAACGGAGGAAGGCCTGCGGACACAGCCGC
Source organism: bacterium (assembly GCA_965213625.1). GTDB lineage: Bacteria > UBA8248 > UBA8248 > UBA8248 > UBA8248 > Bin107. The sequence continues at coordinate 2,696,551 of CBDBZU010000004.1, read as the reverse complement.
CGCCATTCTGGATTCCGCCTCCGCCTTGTCGCAGAAATGGGGGGCGCGGACTTTCTTCGTCAAACCGCAGGAAGGGGGCGGAGGACGCGGATGTTTCCGGCTGGACGCCTACCCCAACGGGTTCGGGCTTCCGGACCTGAGCAGACTCGGCGTCGCGACGGACAATGCGACCCCCCTGCCCTTGTCTCTTGACGCGGAAAACCCCGATCACCTCCGAGCGATGGACTGGCTCGTACATCGCTTCCAGGCCAGCCCGGCAACCACGAAAGCCTACATCAAGACCCAAAAGGTGAGAGGCGGCGCTTCGCCTGATGTTTTGGGGGAAATGCTCAGAAACTGCGCGCCCAGACTCGAATCCGAACTGCGTGAATCTTCCCGCTCCAGGGATGATTCGATTCGCCTCCTGGCGAGCGCCATCGAGAACTATGAGCAGGTATTCGACGCACGCTACAAGCCACTCATATGCAGCTGGATCGATTTCGGTCTCTTCAGCGTTCGCGTGCATCTCAGGCTCAGCCGTGAGGGAATGGTTGTAGAAACGATTTACGCCAGGCTCTTCCCTGTGGAATTTTCGGACGAATCCATCGGGGTCGTCGGTGTGGACAGCATCACGAACCGCACGGAAGGAGGCATGGAACTGAACCGCTATGCGCCGTTGGCGCCGTCCCTGGTCGCGTATGCGGGAGGTGCGGAGCGGTTGTGCGAGAAGCTTTGCGGCGCCTTTGATGCTTTCGAGCGCTTTTTGACTCTCCTCGAGCCCGAGGAGCGCGCCAGGGTGCCGGTTCGCGCCGAGTTCGACCTCTCGCCGATGAATGGCCTGATCGCCGAGGGCAACGCAGACCCCGTCCGCGCCCAATGCGCCAACAGCCGCTGGGAAAGATTCAGCCGGAACTGCACGCAGTGGGCGGAGGACGCCTTGTCGTTCTACTCATGGAAATCTCAAAAACTCTAAGCTAGAATCAGCCGGGTCGCGTTTGTCATCACTACAGGCATCTCACGGGGCAAGACTCGCGCGAAGGCTCCTCCTCCTGCGCTCTAGAAGTGACCGATATGGCGAAACTCCTCAAAAAAGCGTTCAACATCCAGGAAGAGGAGTTGCTCGTCTTCTCCGTGTTCTTTTTCTTCTACTTCCTGATCGGGATCCAGTTCTCCATCGGGCTCACCGTATCCGAAGCGTTGTTCCTCTCGGAAGTCGGCCCGGGTTTTCTCCCCTATATGTACATATTCAACGCCCTGATGATCATCTTCATCAGCACTTTCTACTCATCACTGACCGAAAAACTCTCGATTCCGGCGATGTTCAAGACCGTCTTGATTTTTTTCATCGCGCTCGTTTTCGGTATCAAGCTACTCATATTCGCGGATTTCCGCGCCTATGCGATGCCCATCGCTTTCCCGCTTCTCCACACGCTGTTCGTCATGTTCACGAACATGCTGCCGAACAATTTCCGCGCTCTGTACGGCCAGTACTTGGACGTCTTGCAATCCAAGCGGCTGGTTCCGATCATCCTGACAGGGGGCCGCTATGGCGGCATACTGGGCGGTCTGGCCATTCCGCTGCTCATCCCCGTACTGGGGAGCGTCTCGAACCTGCTCTATGTGTGGATCGGCGCCATCGTCGTCAGTATCGGGGTGGTCCAATACGCCGAATGGCGGCTCAAGGACCACCTGATCGAAGATGCAGGCCCAAAAAAACGCAAAACGACGAAGAAAACGGCCTCAAAAGGCGGCAACCTCGCGCTTATGCGGACGAACCGGTACGTCTGCGCGTTCGCGCTATTCAGTTTCATCGTGGTGATTCTCAGGAGTTTCCAGGATTTCCAGTACAGCCTCGTCTTCCGCGAGGCTTTTCCCGACCGCGCGCAGCTCGCCTCGTTCCTCGGGTATTTCACCGCCATCGGTAGCGCCTTCTCGCTGCTCGTCCAGACGTTCATCACCCCGCGCATCATCAAGCGGCTCGGACTGGGAACGGCGAACCTCCTCTATCCGCTTACGACCATCATCGGTCTCGCGGGCATGGCGATTTCGCCCGGGTTTTATTCCGCCGTCTTCCTGCGCTTCAACAACAAGAACCTCCAGGAGTCGATTCGAAACGCCATAAACGCCCTGCTCTATAATGCCGTCTCCCCCTCTATCCGCGCGCGCGTGGGCGCGTTCGTCGCAGGCCAGGTGGTGGCAGTGGCAAGTATCGTCAGCGGCGTCGCCCTGCTCATCATCAAACCCACCGGCCTCGCCCTATTCCCCTTGAGCGCAGGCTGGGTGGCGCTCATCTCCTTGTTCATCGCCTTCGCTTATCTGGCCACAGGGTTTTTCGTACGCCATGAATACAGCGCCGCACTGCGCCGGATGCTCGAGGAGAGAAACCTGGGGCTGTTCCGCTACGCCCAAGAGGGATACGGCCCGGTTGACGATGAGAGCATGGCGACACTCAGGAAAAATATTCGCGAGGGCGATGACGAGCTCTGCGTCTTCACCGCGCAGATGATGGCGGAAAGCGGCAGAAGCGAAACTTTTCAAATCATTCTCGAAGAAATTCCCCGACGAGAAGGACACGCGGCGGCCGAGTTGCTCAAAATTCTCGCCAAGGCTCCAGGAGCCGAAGAGGGCGAGCAAATGCGACCTTTGCTGAAACAACACCTCACCTGCGGTGAGTCCGTCCTTCAGTGCGCCGCCATGGATGCGGCGGAAAGCATCGGGCTGACCGATGAGACGGCAGAGTTCGTGCATGAAAACCTGGAAGACGACTCACCCGAAGTCAGGGCGCGCGCCGTCGAGCTTCTCGTCCGCTCCGACGATCTGTTCTGGCTCGCCAACGGCCTGCAAACGCTGCACCGGATGCTGAACGAAGAAGACGCAGCGGCCAGAATCTGCGCCCTGCGGTGCATGGGGGAACTTCAGAACCCGCGCTTCATTAAACGCTTGATTCCCTATCTCTACCAGGAGGAGGAGAAAGTCCGTGAAGCCGCTTTGGAGGCGATAGAAGTTCTGGCCGCGAACCAGGGGGTCGACGAGGAGAGCATGGAGGAAGTCCTTCGGGTGACCACCTCGGATGAGAGTGCGGCCATCAGGCGCAGAGGCGTCCGGCAACTGGGCAACAAGAGCTCGCGTGAAAACTTCGACCTCGTTCTGGCCGCTCTTTCGGACGTCGATTCCCTGGTGAGAGGAGAGGCCGTCGAATCGCTTAAGAACATGAAGCGAAAAGGAACCCTGTCTCTCGAAGGCTCCGGGATGTTTTCGTTTCTCGCCCCGCTATTGTTCAGAAGCGGAAATAACGGCTCCCGCGAGATGGGCGCTCAGGAAATCGTGGACTCCCTCTCCGGGTTCGCCGTGGAGCACCTGAAGGAGGTGTATGACGTCATCAACCACCTTCACGTTATCGAACGCCGGGAAAACGCATCCGCCTTCACGATGTTGAGAAAAGCGCTCGAAGACGTCGTCGAGGAAAGACAGCTCGTCCTGCTCGAGTTGTTGGGTGTAATAGGGGATGAAAAAACGGTGGACACCGTGTCGGAATCTCTCGCCCGGGGCGGCTCCTCATCGAGGGCGATCGCCATCGAGACGCTCTCGAACTTCTCTTCGGCAGGCAACACGAGACTCATGATTCTGGCTTTAGAACCTCTGCTGCTGGGCAGATCGACGGCCGATAAAGTTTCCGAAGGCAGGAAAATATGGGACATGCCTGAAGAATCGATTGACAAGGTGCTGACGACATATATGGCTTCGGGGAACGCCTGGCTTCAGGCCATCGCCGTCGATGCGGCGGGGAAACATCTTGAAAGCGTAGCGGATGGAACGACACCCGAGTGGTGCAAGCAATTCAAGGCGCATGCGTCAGAGGGCGACCCCTACGTCCGAGAGGCCGCGGTTGCCGCATTGAGAATAATCGGGAAAGATGATGACGATGCTGAGTCGTTATTGAGAACCATGGAGAATGACGAGAATCAACTGGTGCGCATCCAGGTGCGCCGCGAACGTAGCAATCGCGGTGCAGAGGGCGACATTCAATCCGGACAGGAGACATTCATGCTCTCGACAATCGAAAAAGCCCTGTTTCTAAAAGGCGTCAACATGTTCGAAACGATGAGCGCGGATGAACTGAAAATACTGAGCAACATTTCCAGGGAAATCCAGATAGAGTCGGGAACAGTTCTTTTCGAACAGGGTGACCCTTGCGATTACCTCTACGTTATCGTGGACGGGGAAATTGAAATCATTCTCAACCAGGAGAACGGGGAGCCGAAGATCCTCGCCACCCTCGACCGCACGGCCTCGTTCGGTGAAATCGCGCTCTTCGGCGATGAGGGCAGAAGCGCAGGCGCGCGCGCGAGCAAGGACACCTCACTGCTGGGCATCGAGAAAGAACCTCTTCTCGAACTGATCCACGAGCACCCCACCATCTCTATCGCCATCATCGGCCAGCTCGCCGGCATCATCAGAAGTCAAAATGAATAGCTCGAGGCGAGACGACGCGGAATATACACGCCCGCAGTCATCTCCCTGAACCACCTTGTGTTTTCAGCATATATTCCCCGTATTCAGGCGTAATTGCGCTAAGTCAAAACTACCCGCTACACGGTTGACGCCCGTCCTGCTCATACCTATAATCAGCCGGATTTTAGCCTAGAAACCCGGCATTTCCGCTCAGAACGCCGGTGGGGGAGCGTTTTTTCAAGATGCAAGGTCGAGATTTCAAACCTCCGGAAGAGAAGACCAGTCCTATCACGTTTTTCATCCTGGGACTCGTCATGGTCGCCGTGACGTTCTGGACCGTCTGGGACGAGGCGTTCACGCGCAGACCCTGGAAACAATACCAGAAACAGTTCAACGCCTATGAAAAAACACAGGTAGAGAAAGAACTCGCCAAACTCAAAAAAACAACGGGTTCCGCGGTCTCCGAGCTCGACAAGAAAATCACCGAGCAACAACAAAATCTTGCGGGTGACGAGGAACTCAAACAACTCAAGGAAGAACTCACGAAGAGCGAGTTGGACGCTTTCGAGAAAGTGCAGGAACTGGGTTTCAGAAAAGCGCTTTACGATCAGTCCTACTTCTATCTCCAGGAAGCCATTCGGCAAGGACACGATAAAGAAGCCGAGCAAAAGGAAGTCGACGAGGCCAAGGCCCTGCTCGATGAGATAACGCCCGTCGCGGCAAAGGCCGAAGCAGCGAGAGACGCGATTAAGGCGAAAATCGAAGCCAAGGAAAATGAGCTGAAAACGCTCCAGGCGACGAGACGAAAAGTAGCGGGCGACATTTCCTTCCAGGAGCGGCGGCTGCAAGGCATCGCCGCCCGCCCCTACGAGATCAACCAGCTCGTCCTACGCGAATACGAACGAAACAACTTCAACGAACCGGTGATGAAGGTGGAACGGTGCCAGACGTGTCATTTAGGGATCAACCGGGCGGGCTTCGAGAATGCGCCCCAGCCGTTCCGCACTCACCCCAACAGACGCCTTTATCTATCGACGCACGAATTCAACAAGGTCGGCTGCACGCTTTGCCACGGAGGACAAGGGTCGGCCGTCACCAGCCTCAACACGGCCCACGGCCATGTGCAATTCTGGGAAGACCCCCTTCTCCACGGCAGCGAAACGCAGACCAAGTGTAGAAGCTGCCACACCGAGATTTTCAATATCCCCGAGGCGCCTAAAATCTCGCGCGGGATCTCACTCACCCGGGAACTGGGCTGCAACGGCTGCCACACCCTCCCGGGCACGGAAGGCCTGCGCAAGGTGGGGCCCGACCTCTCGAGAATCCAGGAGAAAGTATCACCCTCCTGGCTCGTCTCCTGGGTCAAGAGGCCGAAAGACTACAACCCGCGTACCCGCATGCCCTATTTCAGCCTGACGGACCAGGAAGCGCTGGACATCGCCACTTACGTCTGGCGGCAGGGCCCGCGCAAGGTGGAATCGGCTAAATTCCCCGCCCTTGATGACGCAGCGATGATTGCAAAAGGAAAATCCACCTTCGAAGAAGTCGGATGCCTGAGTTGCCACATCCGCAACGAAAAAGACCTGGAACTCGGCCCCCCGCTCGAGGGCGTGAACGGCAGGCCAATCGTCTACAGGAACCGCGATTTCGCACCGGCGCTCCAGAACATCGGCGCCAAGGTCCAGCCTGACTGGCTGTTCCGGTGGCTCAAGAACCCCAAGTCATACTGGCACGACACCAAGATGCCGAGCCTGCGCCTCACGGATGAGGAGGCGAGTGCAGTAACCACTTACCTCGTCAGCCTCACACCCGCCTCGAAACGGCCCAAGCCCCGGAAACTCGGCGATGAGGCCTCCTTTGAGCGCGGCAAGAAACTCGTGGCGACGCGAGGATGTTTCGGCTGCCACGTCATACCCGGCACGGAGAAGCTCTCCAAGATCGGGCCGGACTTGACTCGCTTCGCCGCCAAAAAGCCGTTCGAGCTATCGTTCGGCAACGTGGTGGACATGCCCCATACATGGGAATCCTGGACGTTCGGCAAGCTGAAAAACCCGCAGCTCTACCAGACAGAGCGCGAGACGCTGCTCATGCCGAACTTCGAATTCTCGGACGCGGAGGTCTCCTCCATACGCACCCTGCTGCGCTCCATGACGCCGCACGGCGCGCCGCACAGTGTCCACCAGGTGCTCGACACGCGCGCCCGGCGTATCGAAAACGGCCGCCGGATGATCGAGAAATACAACTGCAACGGCTGCCACGTCATCGAAAACTGGGGCGGCGACCTGCTCAGGCGCTATGAGGATAAGACGAACGGCCCTCCCCTGCTTAACGGCGAAGGCAGAAAAGTACAGCCCGATTGGTTCTTCGGCTTCCTGCGCAACGTCGTGACGCTGAGGCCGTGGCTTAAGGTGCGGATGCCCAGCTTCCAGATGCCCGGCGAGGACGCAGCGGCCCTCGTGGACTACTTCGCCGCTCTGGACTCGAAACTGAACCCTTACATCCATTTCGACGCCACCAGCGTGAGCACGGAAAACTACAAGGCCGGAAAGCAACTCTTCGAGATGGCCGAATGCTTGGCCTGTCATGGCGCATGGCCGCCCCCGCCGGGGCAGGAACCCCCGACGGCACCGAACCTCTCGTTCGCCAAGAATCGCCTACGGCCCGACTGGATTGTTGACTGGCTGATATATCCGGGCAGAATCCAGCCCGGAACCAAGATGCCGAACTTCTTCGAGGGTGCGGGCTCGGTGGCCGAAATCGTCAAGGGCGTCCAGGGAGAAAAGGAAGACGACCTGTTCATCTACGAGCTCGAAGCCACCAAGGAAGTCGAATTGCCGGAAGAGCAATTCGCCACCCTGCGGGTCGGAGGCGCTACCCATCTTGTCAAGGTGACGGGCATCGATGAGAAAAAAATGACCATTTCCTCGCCCACCGACCTCGGAAAAACCATCGGCAAAGCGACGGTAGAGAGCCACGGCGAGCCCATCGACGAAGAACTCCTCGGGGGTGACGCGTACCGGCAAATCCGTGCGATGCGCGATTACCTGATGATTGAGAAGAAATTTACAAAGCCTGCCGAATCGAGTGCGAAGAACGAGGCACCCCAAACGGATAAACCCGATAAAGAGGCGCAGGACAAACAAACCACGAGTGACGCATCGCCTGGCTAGACTTCAACTTCACACACAAAAAGCGCCTCGAACGGGGCGCTTTTTTTATGCTCTTTTCCGCATCTTCCGCTCCTCGTTCACGCGTCTGTGGGCCGCGCGTATCACCTCGGGGAGGCGGAACCTCGAGGTGGCAGCGAGCACCCAGTGGACCGAATCTTCGATGTCGATAAGGTGGCCGGGAGAAACGTACACGGGCTTGACTCCCCTCCTCGTCCTGAGGACCGCGCCTATCTCCCGCCCACCCGGTGAATGCAGGTACCGCCAATCGCCCTTCTCCTCCCCGGGCGGCTCGGCGGCATCGCCGAACAGGCGGCTTTTGGCGCATCCGATGGCAGGCAGACCCAGGCGCAATCCCAAATGCGAGGCAATGCCGAACCCCCTGGGATGGGCCGTTCCCTGCCCGTCGAAGATGATGAGGTCCGGTTTTTCCCTCAAGCCCGTATAAGCTTTTTCGAGCAAATATCCTTCCCGAAAAGAGAGCAGCCCCGGAACATAAGGGAATTTTAATTCACCGCTATGGAATGATTCGTCGATGAGCTGCATATCCGGCCAGGAGAATACGACCATGCCGCCCACTCCGGAATGCCCACGCCATTCGGATGAAATGTCCGCGCCCGCTATCGTTTTCGGCGGGGCCGACAGCGGCCGCAGCACCAGACGCTCTTGAAGCGCTTTTTGAAGCCGGACGGCTTCGGCAGGCGCAATCTCCCAGGGATGATGGAGCAAGTCGGCCATTGGTTTAGAATCGATTCATGAGACGGGCGGGATATTTTCAGTACAAATCGAGTTATCGATGAAGCATCCGGGGTGTACGCATTGGGCCGAAGCTGCGAGAAAGAGTCCTACTCCGTGGGAATCTGCGGCACCTTCCCCTTGACCGGGGCCACCTCGGGCGCAATTCGGTTGACGGAGAGGATGAATTTCTCCTCACGAACCTTCTTGACGACGTCGTTCAATTGGGTGAGGTCGTGCACTTGCACGTCCAGGCGAATCGCCGCCTTGTCCTGTGCGGCTTCGGCCGCCACGCGGGAGATATTCGCCTCGCAACTTGCGATGGCGGCGCTCAGGTTTGCCAACACGCCCGGCCTGTCGCGCGCTTCGACGACAAGCGTCACCAGATGCATCTGATCCTTGTCGACCTCGCCCCAGGAAACCTCCACCAGACGCTCCTGTTCGTCCATCAGCGACCTGATGTTGGGACAACTCTCGTTGTGCACCGTCACGCCGCGCCCGCGCGTGATGAAACCCACAATTTCGTCGCCCGGAATCGGCTGGCAGCATTTTCCGTAACGAATCAGGACGTCGTCCTGGCCCTTCACGAGGATGCCCGCTTTGTTCTTGTGGCGGCTCACGCGACTCACAAGCCGCCTGAGACGGGATTTCTCCCGTTTCTCTCTCTCGTTCACGAGTTTTTCCGGCAACAGCTTGTGCGCCACCTGCCGTGCGGACACGCGCCCGAATCCAACCGATACCAGCACGTCCTGATAGGTCTGAACCCCGAAGAATCGCGCCATCTCCTTCAATTCCGCGGGCTTCTTGTAGGAGGCGACTTCTTTCTTCTCTATGAACCGCTCCAGTTCGTGTTCGAGCAGCTCCTGGCCGAGCGTGAGGGAGCGTTCCTTCTGCTCCTGTCTAATCCAGTTTCTGATTTTCTGCTTCGCCCGGGCGGTGACGACGAACTTGAGCCAGTCCGCACTTGGCCTGCGGTGCGGGTTCGTGATGATCTCGACGATGTCGCCATTCTCGAGCTGTGAACTCAGCGGCGTGATTTTTCCGTTGACCTTCGCGCCCACGCAGTGGCTGCCCACCTCCGTGTGGATAGAGAAAGCGAAATCCACCGGCGTCGCCCCGCGCGGAAGGCTCTTCACCTCGCCCCTGGGCGTGAAGACGAACACCTCATCCTGAAACAGATTGACCTTGACGGAATCGACCAGGTTCCTGGGATCGGACTCTTCGTTCAGGCTCTCCACGATTCTCCTGATCCACTCGAACTTGTCGGCCATTCCGTCGTCATCGGCCTCATCACCCTCCTTGTACTTCCAGTGCGCGGCGATGCCCTCTTCCGCCACACGGTGCATCTCATTGGTGCGAATCTGGAACTCCACCCGCTGCCCTTCCGGCCCCACGACTGTGGTGTGGAGAGACTGGTACAGATTCGCCTTGGGAAGAGCGATGTAATCCTTGAAGCGTCCGGGGATGGGCGTCCATTTCGAATGCAAGACGCCCAATACGGCGTAACAATCCTTCATGGAATCCACGATGATCCTCACGCCGCAAATGTCGTACACCTGATGGAAATCGAGGTTTTGCGTCTGCATTTTTTCATAGATGCTGGAGTGGAGCTTGAACCTGGCGGACGCGGCGCCGCCGACGCCTTCCAGTTCCAGGCTCTCCTTCACCTGCTCGATTATGAGCTCCATATACGATTCGCGATCTTCGAGACCGTCGCGGAGCATCTCGTCGATTTCCAGGAATTCCTTGGGATGCAAGTGCTTGAACGCCACGTCCTCGAGCGCCCCTTTGAGCCATCCGATGCCGATGCGGTTGGCGAGCGGGGCGTATATTTCCGCCGTCTCCCGCGCAATACGCTCCCGGCTTTTCTGGGGGAGATGCTGGAGGGTCAGCGCGTTGTGGAGCCTGTCTGCGAGTTTGATGATGATGACGCGAATGTCCTTCGCCATGGCGATCAGCATCTTACGGTAGCTTTCCGCCTGACGAACCTGTGTGTTCGACACGTCGATTTTGGCGAGCTTCGTGACGCCGTCCACGAGTTCGGCGACGTCATGTCCGAAATGCTCGTCAACTTCCCTGAGCGTCGTGGCGGTGTCCTCCACGGTGTCGTGGAGAAGCCCCGCGCATACGGTCTCGGGGTCCTGGCGCAACTCCGCCAGAAGCCGGGCCACTTCCAACGGGTGGGATATGTAGGGTTCACCGGAAATGCGGGATTGTCCCTTATGGACCTTCGCCGTGAAGATGTAGGCTTTGGTGAGCAGATCCGAGCAATCGGGCGAGTATTCCTCGACCAGATCGACGATGTCCATGATCCGGGCGGGTGGGCGTGACGTCAAAACTGGAGGCAACGAATTTCCTCCTCTTTCGACTTGCTCGGCCTGAAGACGAAAAAGAGCAAAATCAGACCCTTGGAATGAATATAGGGCCTCCTGCAAAGGAAACGCTACCTGAGCGCCGATATAGCGTCAAGGAGTTCGCACAAAAAAAGACTCCCCCGATTCCGGGGGAGTCAACATATGGAATGTCTCGTCTTAGTATGCGCGCAGCGGCGAGGTGACGAACTCGTGCATGAACGGCGTCATGTATTCGGACTCGTCGTCGTGCTTGGGCACGATGATCGCCCCCTTGTTGCAAATCTCCTCGCACAGACGGCAGCCGACGCAGGTGGACTGATCCACCACGGCCACCGCGCTGTGGTCGCGCTCCACAGAGGAGGGCGCCATGCGGATGCAGTCAAACGGGCAGACGTCCACGCACCAGATGCAGCCCGTGCAGTTCTCCTCCAGCACGAACGCTTTGGGCATTTCCTTGTGCTTGATGTTCTTGATGATGTCGCCCGTATCGTCCTGAATGGCGAAAGCCGGGCAATACTTGCCGCACACGCCGCAGTCGATACAGAGCGTGGGGTCAATTTTGTATATTTCACGCGGATCGCCCGTAATGGCCTTCGTGGGGCAGACGGGTTCGCATACCGAACACCCGATGCAAGCGTCAAAAATGAAATGGGGCATAACCGCGCCTCTCAGTAAACTCTATTCAAAAAGGGCGACCCGCCGGATGAACATTACAAACCGGCGACTTACTATCGATACCAAAGATATATCCATTCCGCACGCCGGTTGTCAAGGCATCTCGTAAAGGCCAGCCTCAAATGGGGGAGCCAAACTCCTGAATCTCTTGCCCTCGGGCCGGATTTGCGTCAGAATAGCAACGCTGTTTTAATCGACTATTCGACTGCAAAGGATTCGAGATGGAAAATTTCCTGCTCATTCTGACAAAGCCCGACAACATCCCCATCGCGTTCATGATTCCCCTGGTGGCGTTTTTCGTCTGGCTGGCCATCGCTCAGGGCCTCAGACACGACAAACTCATCAAAAAAGGGAAAAAAGACGACGTATACGACGAGATGATCCGATAAGCGCCTTGAGTTCCACTCTCTGTCTCGCGTCAATCCTCCCGCGTATGATCCTGAATTCTCGATGATCGTTTCCGGCGCCGCGCCTATCCTCTCACTTATTTCCTGGAAGCCGAAATGCTAGAACTCATCTTCGTTGCGCTCATCCTGGGATTTATTACCATTTTGTTCGTCAAGAGAACGACCTCGAACATCGCGCTCGAAGCGGATGCCGAGCAGACCAGAAACGACTCGGAAATCGAATCCCTGCGCCAGATGTCTCCCCAGGTGTTCGAGCGCATGCTCATCGAACTGCTAGAAGGCATGAACATGCGCATCGTGGAGGTTCACTGGGTCAACGAGGAGGAAATCGACATCCTCGCGCACAACCCGGCGCCCATCCTCGGGGGCGACTACATCATCCACGGCATACTCGTGCCGGAGGGCGACTTTGTGAACTCGATACGGGTCATCGGCCTTTCCGACACAGTGCGCGCCGAAAGGGCCCTGAAGGGAATCCTGGTATCGACGGGATACTTCACCGAAGAGGTGCAGAAATACTCCGAAGGCGCACCGATGGAGCTCATCAACGTCGCGAAGCTCCGCGAGATACTCCATGCACACGACATGGCCTGGCCTGGTGCGGAGTGAGGCGATGGCTTAGAGAAAGTCCCTTACGCGCCCGACCACGGATCGATGACGTCAATCCCCATATCTTCGAAGTCCCGGACATTACTCGTCGCCACCGCCATCTCTCTTGAGCGTGCGATAGCCGCAATCTGACAATCGGCCAGCGGGACAGGACGCCCTGCGGCGCGACACACTGAAGCGACTTCCGCATAAGCGCGCGCTGCGGCGCCGTCGAACGGCAACACGCGGCCTTCGAATTCCTCGCGAAGCATGCCTTCGATTTCAGAAGCCAGCCTGTCACGACGTCGATCCATCGGCATGACGGCAACACAGCAGCGCAGTTCTGCTTCACCGACCGCCGAGAAGAACAGCTCCTCCACGGGATGTCCCGCAATCCATGCTTCTACGGCTGGCTCGGGTGAGGAACGCATCAGTTCGGTAACGACGTTCGTGTCCAGCAAGATCATACCTGCCGCCTCAATCGAACCGGGGCGGTTCACGAGCAGGCTCACGCGGCGGCAACTCCAGATCCACACCACCCAAGGGCTCGAACCGGGCGCGGATAAGGCTTGCGAGGTTTTGCGAACCGGGCTTGCCCCCGACAGCCTCGCGCAGGATCTGCCGCGCTTCCTCTTCCATCGAACGGCCGTTCTCCGCCGCACGCACGCGGAGACGGGTTTTCACGTCGTCGTCGAGGTTGCGAATCGTGATGCTCGCCATATTCATACCCTCCTTAGGATTACATTCTACACTACAAAATGATTGCAATGCAATCATTACGATGACGGCAGGGCACGACCCGCGAAGATAAAAAAACCGCCTCCCTGTCCGGGAAGCGGTTTCATAATCTCAGAGTCAATAAGCTTTAACGTTTCGTGTCCTTAAATCTCCTACGCCAAGAGATAAATCACGCCCGAGACGACGAGCAGAGCGAGGGCGGCCACCTTCACGCCGCAAGCGTCCCACCACAGATGTTTTCGCTGTCTATCCTGAACCATCTTCTCCGCTCAAGTAAAACCTAAATATTGAACCAGGGCGTAACGAGAACGTATTTGACGTTCAACCCGATGCGCAGGACCATTTTCGCCACTATCCCCATCATCGTCATGTTGAGCGACGCTTTTATGAGATAGCGCACCAGTCCTACGTTCTTCATGCGCTCGCGCCGCCAGATGTAGTACGCCGGAATGGTGGCGTACCAGAGCACAATCATCACAGTGCCCGCCGCCGCCTGGCTCCAGTAGCTCCTGAAGCCGAGCATGTAGGGCAGATCCACGTTCGTGAGCGCCACGACCTTGTGCGGGTCCCAATACTCCCAGGGCATGAAGAAGTTCCACCCCGGCCCGCGCAGGAATGTTCCCTGCACCACCATCCACACCCACAGGACCAGAAATCCGAACAGGAAGGTGAAGATGGCGAACCTGCGTTCGTGGAACGTGTAATAACCGTTCCCCTTGGGGTTCACATCGATAAAGGGAATGGCCATCAAGCCTACGATGATAAGGGTGGGCAGCACGACGCCCGCCATCCACGGGTCGAAATAGACGAGCAGCTCCTGAAGGCCCAGGAAATACCACGGCGCCTTCGAGGGGTTCGGCGTGACGGAAGGGTTCGCGGGTTCTTCGAGCGGCGCGTCGATCACGATGGACCACACCACCAGGAATATGGTGATGATGATCGCGCACATGAATTCCAGGCGCGTGAGGTAGGGCCACACGTGAACCTTGTCGTTCACCCGCTCCCAACTGGTTTTGGCCATCTCATCGGCAGAGCCGACGACCTTGTCTTCCTTCGCCAATGTACTCGCCCTTCCCTGTTATGCCACGAAACTTACAAGGGTCCCGAGATACCCCCGTCTTTTCGGATTCTCCAGAAGTGCACCATCATCAGAATCGCCGCTATCAACGGAACGACGATGCAGTGCAGCACATAGAAACGCAAAAGCGTGGGCGGTCCGACGATGGTTCCGCCCAGCAGCGCCGAGCGCGCGTCGAAGCGCGGCGTGACGCCCACCATTTCGGCGAACGGGCCCTCGTGCCCCAGAAGCGGCGTCGCCCGCGCCATGTTGGTTCCCACCGTCACCGCCCAGATGGCGAGCTGATCCCAGGGGAGCAGATAGCCGGTGAAACTGAGCAAAAGAGTCAGCGTCAACAGCAAAACCCCGATGACCCAGTTGAACTCGCGCGGCGGCTTGTAGGAGCCCGTCATGAAAACGCGCAGCATGTGCAGCCACACGGCGATGACCATCGCATGCGCCGCCCAGCGGTGCATGTTGCGCATGAACATGCCGAAGGGGGCGTCGAATTCCAGATACTTGATGTCAGCGTAGGCGTATTCGCCCACGGGCCGATAGTAGAACATCAAGACCACGCCGGTAACGACCAGATAGAGGAACAGCAGGAACGTCACCCCGCCCATGCACCACGTGAAGCGGATGCGAATGGCGTGCCGCCTGATTTTCGTGGGGTGCAAGTGCAGCCAGAGGTTGTCCACCACCATGAGAACGCGGTTTCTCGGCGTGTCCTCATACCCGTGGCGGAACATCGACCTCCACACCTGGGAGTCGAGCACGCTGCGTTTCACCTGGTCCAGATTCATGCGTTCTTTCAAACTCGGCATCTAAAAACCCCCACGTACTCGCATCAAACAAACATATAAGCTCTTAAGTAAAGAGAAAAGCGCCCGGGTCGTCCCATTGCCCTTTCTCGTGGAGAAACAGCTTGCCCCTGTCGATAATCAGTTGCCCATCCTCGGCCAGGCCGATCTTGAGCCTCTCGAGCGGCCTCGGCGCCGGACCCTCGAAGTTGATACCGGATCTCCGGAATCCGCTCCCGTGGCAGGGGCACTTGAACTTGTCCTCTGAGCCTAGATATTTAGGCGTGCATCCCAGATGGGTACATATCGCGCTCAGGGCGTAAAAACCATTCTGCTCGCGGATAATCCATACGCGCTCGCTGTTCACGTAGCGGGTGTCCACCACGCCCACGGCGTAGTCCGCCGGGTCCCCCGCCTTGAATTCGGTGGGCGGTTCGAACAGTACGCGCGGGAACATGAAGCGCAAGAAACCCAGCAGCGCGATGTTGATGGCGCCCAGGACGCCGAGCCACCCCGTGTAGTTCATGAACCGCCTGCGGTCGATGAACGGTTTTTTCTCTTTCGCCTCTTCCTCGTAATCGGCCGGCAGCTTCACCGGAGGGGCTTTTAATCGAGTGTTCATGCGGACTCTACACTCCTGTTCTGAGACACGAACCACCTATTCACTTCGCACATCCCCAAGGCTATCCATCTTCCAGCGACACGCGGATGCATTATCCCCGATAGCGAGGGAAAATGAAACCGATTCGCTTGGTTTCGCCACGGGCGGCGCATGGCCTCGCCGGACGCCGAAGCCACAGGGATTTAAGCAATCACAAGATTCTTATTACGGACGAAAGCAACCGATGTCAAGAGCGGATGCGGTTCTGATGCCGAGTGCACACCGATATCTCGCTCGTCAATCCAGCACATGTTGTTAGAACACGACCGGAGTAGCAGAATTCCAGTAAAGATGTATTCCTCGTCAGCAGCAATCGCTTCCGCATTGGTGTCGTCAATCGCTCTTTCATCAATCGCGATTGATCTACAAACCAGCCCTGTTGTTGTCCTTCACCTTTCTGTTGACCACGTTCACGGGCCACTCGCCCGAAAGCACGCGCCGCACCTCGCCCGGCGCGCCCTGCTGCAAGCCCACCATGGACTCCTCGCTGTACCAGGCCGCGTGGGGGTTGATGATGACGTTCTCGCGGCCCCTTAAGGGGTGTGGGTCGGGCAGTGGTTCAGGGTCTGTGGTATCGAGCGCGCAGCCTGCGATTTCGCCTGCATCGAGCGCACGCACGAGGGCGTCGGTATCGATGATGGGGCCGCGCGAGCAATTGATAATGACGGCGGTGTTCTTCATCTGCGAAAAGACCTCGTCGTTCATCATCCCGCGCGTCTGGGGGATGAGCGGCGGGTGGATGGAGACGAAATCGGACTCCGCGAACATCTCGGGCAGTTCCATCTTCTCGCCCGGCGCATCGAACTGGCCCTCCTCCACGAAGGGATCGCTGAAGAGCACCCGCATACCGAACGAAGCGGCGCGGACGGCCACCATCCGGGCGATGTTCCCGAAACCCACGAGACCGAGCGTGGCGCCCACCAAGCGGAACATGGGCTTGCCCGGGGGCACCGCCCATTCGCCCGCGCGCACCTGGCGGTCGTAGAAGACCACCTTACGGGCCGATGTAAGCAAGAGCGCCATGGTGTGCTCGGCGACTTCCTCGATGCAGTAGGTGGGGTTGTTCGTGACGATGATGCCCGCCTCCGTGGCGGCGTCTAAGTCAATCGTGTCCACGCCGATGCCGTAGCGCGCGATTATCTTGCAGTTCGGCATCCCCGCCATGTCCTCTTTCGTGATGGGGCCGGCGTAGGTGTTCAAGACCGCCTCGCAATCGGCGGCTTCCCCGAGAAATTCCGCTGGCGTCTTCGTCTGCATGGCGACGATATCGGCCAGATCTCCCAATATTTCGTTCTCCACGTCCAGGGACTCCCAGACGTAATCGGTCAGGACGACTTTCGCCTTATCCGGCATGTTGTTCCCCTTTTGTTGGTTTCCATGATGGCCTGAAAAATTTACTGCGCGATGCTATCCCACGCACATAAGGGAATCAAGGCTTTGGGGCCAATCCTTGACCGCGTGAGACCCCTGTAATAGCCTTTTTCTTCACTTCCCGCTCGAGGAGAGCCCATGCCGGACATCGATTCTTTCAGGCTCGATCCCGAAGACTGCCTCCTGCTCATCGTCGACGCGCAGGAGCGGCTCATGTCCGTCATGCAGGAAGACGTGCGCGCCCAAGTCGTCGACCGCATATTGACGCTGGCGGAGACGGCGACGCGCCTCGGTTTCCCGGTACTCGTCACCGAACAATACCCCAAGGGACTAGGCCCCACCGTCGAAGCGGTGGCGGAGAAGGTACCCGGGTTTACTCCCATCGAGAAAATCGCGTTCAGCTGCTGCGCGGAGGAGACGTTCCTGCCCCGCCTGCACGAGACGGGCAGGACGAAGATACTGCTCACGGGTGCAGAGACGCACGTGTGCTGCTACCAGACGGCGCTCGACCTGCTGGATAACGGCTTCATCGTCCACGCGGTGGCCGACGCCACCTGCTCGCGCTCGAAGCTGAACTGGCGGACGGGCCTATCGGCGCTGGAGCGCGCAGGCGCCATTCCCGCCACGACCGAGCAGGCGCTCTTCGAATTGCTCCGCGTGGCGGGCACCGAGGATTTCAAATTCCTCTCGAAACTGATACGTTAACTCCCACGCCCACCTGAAACGCTTCGCACGCACCGAGGAAGGATTCGCCGAAAATGGCGTCACCGTCCCAAAAGACAAGCGTCGGCGTCGTGTTCGGCGGCCGCTCGACCGAGCACGAGGTGAGCCGGAACTCGGGCCGGGCCATCATGGCGGAACTCGACACAGAGAAATACGACGTCCATCCCCTCCTGATCACGAAATCGGGCGCCTGGATCGCCCTCCCCGCCCCGGATGCGCCGCCTGATGACGGCGAAGAGGTTCTCTTCTCGGGCACGCCGAACGGGCGGCCGCTCAGGTACGCCGGAAGGGATGAGCCTCTCGATATCGACGTATTCTTCCCCATCATTCACGGCACATTCGGGGAAGACGGCACGCTGCAGGGACTGTTCGAACTGGCGGAAGTCCCCTTCGTGGGTTCGGGGTGCGCTTCCTCCGCCGTCACGATGGACAAGACCGTCGCCAAGGCGGTGCTGCGCGCGGCAGGACTGCCCGTTCTGCCGTCGCTCACGCTGTTTCCCGAAACTTGGGGTGCGGACCGCGACGCCGTTTCTGAAGAAGCCGCCGCCAAAATAGGGTATCCCCTGTTCGTCAAACCCTCATCCTCAGGCAGCAGCGTCGGCGTCCACCTGGTGGAGAGTCCTGACGATCTTCACGACGCGGTCGCAGACGCCTTCCGCTTCGACAGCAAGGTTTTGATAGAAGAGCACGCGCAGGGACGCGAACTGGAGTGTTCCGTACTCGAAGGCCCTTCACTCGGAGAATTCCTCGCCAGTCCGCTCATGGAGATTACGACGCATACGGGCTGGTACGACTACGAGGCGAAATACGAGGAAGGCCGCGCTGAATTGATTATCCCGGCTCCGGTGGAGGAATCCCTCGCCGATCACGCCCGCCACTACGCGCGGGGCGCGTTCAGCGCACTCGGCTGTTCGGGACTCGCCCGCGTGGATTTCTTCTACCGCGAACGGACGGGGGAAACCTACATCAACGAGGTAAACACCCTGCCCGGCTTCACGCAGTTGAGCGGATACCCCCGGATGATCCAGGCGGCGGGCGTCTCCTACCCCGAAATGCTGGATCGGCTCATCGGCTGCGCAATGGCGCGCCACGAGAAACTCAGGCTCAGGGAATACGACAGAAGCGCCTGATCGCTAACCCCTTTGCAACGTCGACGCGCGTCATACAGCCTTTCACGCAACGGTGGGGAGGGAGCCCTCGTGGGGGCGCGACGGTTTTGTAGGGACATCCCTCCGTGGTTGTCCTTCGTCAAAACAGACGCGGAAACCTCGGACAGGCACGGAGGCCTGTCCGAGGTTCGCGAACTGTGGGACAACCCCGAGGAGGGGTTGTTGAAAAAGCCGCCCCGCTCGTCCTCCCCCTGCCTTGAAAACCAACCCCCCCTACCCCCCCCCTTGTCAGGGGGGCAAGAAAAAGCCCTTACGGATCGCGCTAAACCGTTCTCCCCTTGCAGAGCCCCCAACAACCACTCCCCCCTTGAGGGGGCTGTTGAAAAAGCCCCGGCATTGTGATTGGGTGTAATGACACTATCTCGCCCGAGATGGGAGTTCCCTCGATGATAGGCAGCAAGAGGCGCGAGCAGATGGATTTGTTCGTGGCCGGTTCGCTGGAACGGCTGATCCCCGAGGATCACGTCCTGATGCGCGTGGACCACGTACTGGATTTGAGCTGGCTACGGGAGGAGGTGGCGGATTGCTATTGCGCGGATAACGGTCGTCCGGGGATCGACCCGGAGGTGGCGCTCCGCTTGATGCTGGCGGGTATGTTGCTGGGCTACGTTCACGACCGTCGCCTGCTTCGCGAGGCGCGTGCGCACCTGGCGATCCGGTGGTTCATCGGGTACGGGCTGCACGAGGAGTTGCCGCATCATTCGAGCCTGACGCGGATACGTCAGCGCTGGGGGGAGGCACGGTTCAAGGAGATATTCCGTCGCACGGTGCAGGCTTGCCTGGAGGCGAATGTGGCGAAGGGGGAAGTGGTGCACGTGGACGCCTCGTTGATACGCGCGGACGTGAGCTGGGAGAGCCTGGCGGCGCACCACGCGGAGAAGGTGATTCAGGAGAATCCCGTCGATGATGAGGTCGGGAAGAAGGGAGGAGGCCGCGGTGGCGGGGGTCCGGTGAGCCGGACGGACCCGGACGCGCGGCTTGCGCGCAAGAGCGCGCGGGCGGGGTTCGAGCCGAGCTACAAGCAGCACGCGGCGGTGGACGATGAGCGGGGTGTTGTTCTCGACGTGTCGGTGACGGAGGGGACGCGGAACGAGCGTGAGATGATGGCGTCCCATATAGAGGCGGTAAGCGAGTTGTCGGGCCGCACGCCGGAGATGGTGACGGCGGATTCGGGGTACGCGTACTCGAAGGTTTACGGCGAATTGGAGCGGCGGGGCGTGGAAGCGCTGATACCAGCGAAGAAGGAACCCAGCCAGAGCCGTGTTCCGCTGCAGTTGTTCCACTACGACGCGCGCAACGAGGTGGTGAAGTGTCCGGGAGGCAAGACGCTGCGCCCCCGGCAGGCGACGGAGCGGGGGCGCTCCTATGTATCGAAGACGCGGGATTGCGCGGGCTGCGCGCTCAGGCCCGATTGTCTGTCGAAGTCGCGCACGAGCAGGACGGTGTTGATTCCGCACGCGTATCCGGCGCTGTTGCGCGCGCGTCGGTGGCATGCGCGCTGGGGGGAGGAGGAGAAGCGTCTCTATGGCCGCCACCGTTGGCGCTCGGAGGGCTACCACGGCGAGGCGAAGAGCCGGCACGGACTGGGGCGGGCGGTGCGCCGGGGCCTTGCGAACATGCGGATCCAGTCCTACCTGACGGCGATAGCGGTGAACCTCAAGCGGCTGGCCGCCGCTTTTGCGGCGCGTATATTCGCCTTGTGGACGGCCTGTGCCGCCCGGAGACGCCGGCTGCGCGCACATGGCGCCCTCACGCGCCGATTGGGCTGCCTCCCCGCCGCCGCGTGAGCCGCCAAAACGCCCGCTTCCAACACCGGGTTTTTCAACAGACCCTTGAGGGGGAGTCGATGAAGACGAGCGGTTTGTGCGAAGTCTGAATCGGTGGGGGGTGAATCGCGTTTTATCGCCACTCCGAGTTATACCCCCCACCGAATCGCTTTCGGGCTTACGCCCTCACCTCTTCGACTCCCCCTCAAGGGGGGAGTGGTTCTCTTCTCTCTCGTCGGTTGGCGATGCTGCCCAAGTGCGAAGCCCGCAACCGCGCCAATGGGGAACAGGTTCTCCTCTCCTGAAATTGACCCCCACCGCAATTCCCCGCATCGGGTCTCTACGTCACGCTCGCAGACAACCGTCCAGAAACTCGAACGCTTGTTCTTCGGCCCAGAAGAGCGGCGCGCGGGGGTTCCCTCCAGCCACGAAACCCACGTGTCCGCCATTTTTCACCAAAACGCCGCTCAGCCACTCCGATTCCGCCACCTGGTCGTGCGGGAAAACGTGGGGCGGCACGATGGGGTCGTCTTCCGCCGAGAGGATGAGCGTCTTCACTCGAATTCGAGGCAAATAAGGCGAAGCGTCGGCTTGTTCGTAATAATCCAGCTCATCCCTGAAGCCATAAAGCGGCGCGATGACGAGGCGGTCATAATGGTGAAAGGTCCGCGCGCGGCGCACCCCCTCGATGTCGATGAGGCCGGGGTGCAGTTTCACGAAACGCTCCGCTTTTTCCTTCACGCTGCTCAGCAGGTGCCATCTGTAGAAATAACCCGGGACGGAGTCGAGAACCTTCGCGCACGCGGCGGGGTTTACGCTCGGGGAAATGCAGGCGGCCCCGCGAATGCGCGCTGATACCCCATTGCCACATTTTCCCAACCACTTGAGGAGCACGTTCCCCCCGAGAGAAAAACCCGCCAGCACAAGCGGCCCGCTGAACCGCTCCAGAATCCGCCCCGTCACGAAGCCCGGATCCCCCGTTTCTCCGCAATGGTAGAATTTAGGCTTCAAGTTCGGCTCGCCGCTGCAGGAGCGGTAGTTGAGCGCCAGCGTCCGCCAGCCGAGCGTGCGCGCCCTGGCCGCAGCACCTCGTACGTAATGGGAATCGGCAGAACCTTCCAGGCCGTGCAGGACGAGCAGCGTCGGAGCATCCGAATCGTCTGCGTCGAGGAAATCGATGTCCAGGAAATCGCCGTCGGGCGTATCCCAACGCTCGCGACGCCAGGGGATGCGCGGGCGCTTCCTAAAAAAATATCCCCATGAGCTTTGTAGGTGACGCCCCCGACAATACCAGGCCGGCCGGAATTGGGGGGTGAGCGAAGCGGCGCGCGCATTCATACAGGGCGAATGCGAAGGCGCTGCTCAGGCATCCTGATCTAGAAACGCTTTATAAATACCCTCGCGGTGTGTCGGCGGGTCGAAGCGGTATTCCAACTCGTATTTCTGCGCCAGCACCTGATAGAGACCCAGAGAATTGCTGAAAAACGCGTTCGATGAGCAAACCAGCCAGATGCGGTAAATCCGGTACGTACGCTCGCCGACGAGTTCCTTGATACGTTCGGCGTTTTCCTCGAATTTCTCGTACCAGTGCTTGCACGTGCGCGCGTAGTGGAGTCTCAGACTCTCCACGTCCAGAATCTCCCAGCGCGCAAGCTCCATGATGTCCTGAATGTGGGAAATGTTGTCCATCTCGCCGTTGGGGAAGACGTTACGCAGAAGAAATTCGTTCTGGCTCGATGGTTTCCAGAATTTGTTCGTCGTGATCCCGTGGTTGAGGAACAAGCCGCCGTCGCGCAGGCGCTTTCTCACCGAAGTGAAGTAGCTCATGTAGTTCGCAATGCCGACGTGCTCGATGATGCCGATGGCGGAAATCTTGTCGAATGTCCTCTCTTCGGGGAAATCGCGGTAATCCATGTGGTGGATTTCGCACTTGTCGTCGATGCCCTCGCGGCGCGCCCACTCCTGGCCCCACTTCGCCTGCTCACGCGAGAGGGTGACGGCGGTGGCGTTCACGCCGTAGTGCTTCGCCGCGCAAATCGCCAGCGAACCCCACCCGCAACCGATGTCGAGATAGTCCTCGCCGGGCGAGAGCCTGAGCTTCCTGCAGACGAGGTCCATCTTGTCGCGCTGCGCCTGGGCGAGGTCGCCGTCCGGTTCGCGGTAATAGGCGCATGTATAGAGCATGTTCTCGCACAGGAACTGCTCGTAGAACTCGTTGGAGAGATCGTAGTGGTGCGAAATCGCCTCGGCGTCGAATTCTTTTGTTCGCTCTTTTACCATGGCAGCCTCACTGTTTTGTTCAACCGATTCCGAATGCGCCTTCCAGAACCAGCCGGCGTCTGAGCCAAGCGTTGCCGCAAATGAACTTCGCCACGCCGAAAAGAACCTTATCCGGAAGACGATCGATCAATTTATCGAACAACCCTTCCCCGCCACTTCCGTATTTCTCATAGAGCGCCTCGCCGTATTCGGCGATGCCCTCACCCGTATCCAGATACTTGTGCGCGGCCTCCGCCGCCATTTTAGCACTATGGACCGCGGGGCCGATGCCCTCTCCGCTGAAATCTTTCGCCAGGCCCGCGGCGTCGCCGATCAGGGCGAAGCCATCGCCCGCAGGCTGCCGGACGTGCCTGCGGTGGACCGAATAGGCGTGGCCCCGGAATTTCGTGAGTTCCATCCTGGCGGGCAGCCTGCCCGTCTCGCGGAATTTTTCGAGCAGAATATCGAGACGCTCATGGACGCTCGGCTTCTTGCCGATGCAGCCAACGCCGATGTTCAAAAAATCCCCTTTTGTGAAATACCAGGCATACCCCTTGAAGTCGGGTTCGGCGAACAACTCGGGCAAGCCGTAGTTGGGCGCAAGGTCGCGGAGTTTCTCGGCGCCCACGTTCGTCTCGCTCTCCTGGGTCAGGACGACGGATTCTTTTGACGACACGTCGCCGAACGTCCTGGCCACGGGACAGGTATGCCCCCCCGCGCCGATGATGACGGGAGCCTCGATTTGCTCGCTCCCTATGTCCACGCGCATTCCGCCTGTAGTTTTCTCCACGCCGCGCACCCTGACGCCCTCGCGCACCTCGGCGCCCTCTTCCTGCGCGCGCCTTAAGAGCCAGGTGTCGAACTGGCTTCTGATGATCCCGTAGCTCGCGGGTTCGCTCCACCTCGTCTCCAGGAGCTTGTCGTCATAGCCCACGAACACGCTCTGGAACGGCTGGATGGTGTGGGGGTATTCATCGGGCCTGAGTCCGAGGTCGCCCATCACCTGCTTCGTCACCCAGCCCGCGCAGAGTTTCACGCGCGGGAACGTGGCCGCATCGAGCACGAGAACGCGGCGGCCGCGCTTCGCCAGCTCCCAAGCGGCCGTGCTGCCGCCCGGGCCTCCTCCGACGACGATGACTTCCGGTACGCTCATTCCGAGAGTTTCCATATGCGAAGGGCCAACTTGAATTTCTGCATCGTGGTCAATTCGATATTCTCGAAACTGTCGGCCACCTTCATGGCCTCGAACAGATCGCCCTCGAAATCGATGACCGAGTCGCAATACGCCTCCGCGAAGGCATCCGCGGTGGGATTCAGTAGTATGTGTTTGAAAGAATCGAGCGAGGGGAACGTGATTTCCAGGGGCAGCACTTCGCGGCCCACGGATACCGTAGTCCCGTCCCACATGCGGAAGCGGAGCCCGTAGTCCATATCGCCGAAAACGTCACGGAGGATATCGGCGGCGCCGGAAACTGCGGAGCGGCTCTTTACATGAGTTGACTGCATGATGTCATCCTCCCATTGGGCGATAGGGGATGATGTGTTCGACGTACGTTCTTAATTTGTAACTCGTCCATGGCCTCGTGTTGCGCCAGCAAGATAACCTCAAGAAACCCTAACCTTCATACCTTTTGAATAAACGCTCACAGCCCATTCTGTCAACCTCTTTTTTCGGATGATCTGCTCCGAATTTTTCAGGACGGACTGTCGACTGAGGGGAGAATGATTGGCAATTGTGGAGGAAGGGGCTGGCGATATAGGGGAAGGTTTGCCGCGAACTTGTCGATATTGTAACAACAGGGTTGATTTGTCAGATATACATAGCATATTCTCTGACATTTGAAGATGAGGAATACTCAAATGGGTTCCATGGCTGATAAGATCATAGAGAGGATATCTGAAAACGCTGGCGTAAGGTGGGTGTGCACGCCGAGGGATTTTCTGGATATCGGAAGCCGTGAGGCCATCGACCAAGCATTGTCACGACTCGCCAAGGCAGGCCGACTGCGCCGGGTCGGTCGTGGCTTGTACGACAAGCCGAGGATGAGCGGTGTGCTGAATCAGCCCGCGCCGGTCGATCTGGATTCCGCAATCGCAGCAATTGCACGAAGAGACGGCATCCGGGTCATGCCTGATGGCATGGCGGCCGCAAACCAGCTCGGCCTAACCAACGCGGTTCCTGCCAGACCTTGCTATGTGACGGATGGCGCCTCGCGTTTAATCAAGATTGACGGACGAACGCTCCAGTTCCGGCATGCGAGTCCAAGCGTCATGCGCTGGGCGGGAAAGGCGGCGGCCCCGGTTTTTCAGGCGCTCCGGTGGCTCGGCCCTGGAGCCGCCGACACCCGGGTCGCCTCGATTCTGAAGCGTCGTCTCCCCGACGCGGTAAAACACAACTTGGCACAAAACAGTCGTGACTTGCCCGGCTGGGCGCAACCGCTCGCACGCAGCATTACGACCGATGAGCCCATCGCTTCATGAAGGGAGCATTCGCATCCTTTTTCACCTTGGCCGAGCAAGACAAACGCGATGTGTTCGAAGCGTCGGCGAAGCGACTCGGCACGTTGCCCGGCTACGTGGAAAAGGATTTCTGGGTCTGTTTCGTTCTCGATGCGCTCTACAACGGATTGCCCGACGGACATCCGAAACTGCTCTTCAAGGGCGGAACATCCTTGTCCAAAGCCTTCGGTCTAATCGAGCGGTTCTCCGAGGACATCGATCTGGTGGTGCATCGCGACGGCTTGGGCTTCGAAGGCGATAGAGACCCGACGATCAGAGGAGACCTATCCAGAAAGAAACGAAATTCACTCTTCAAACAACTCGCGGGGGCCTGCAGCGACTACATTCTGGGAGATCTGAAAGCGTCGCTGATGGGTATTATTGACGAGATGGTGGAAGGGTGCAGCGTCTTGCCGGACGAGGATGATGAAAGGCGGCAAACGCTCTTTATCGAGTATTCCACCCTGTATCCAAGCGGCGACGTTTCCTACGTGTCCCCACGCGTGAAGATCGAGGCGGGAGCAAGATCCGCTCTGAACCCGAACTTGACCTGCTCCGTCAGCCCGTACATTTTCAGTGTTCTGCCTGAATGGTCGTTCGATGTGAGCGGCGTCAGAACCTTCGCGCCGGTACGCACTTATTGGGAGAAGCTGTTGATCCTGCATGGTCTGAGCTACGGGTACGAAAATGGAAAACGCTTGCCGACCGACAAGGACTTGATCTCGCGTCATTACTACGATGCCGCGATGATTACGGTGACCGAAACCGGAAGGTCTGCTCTCACGAACATCGTTCTTCTGGATGCGGTTCGGGAACACAACCTTATCGCTTTTCAGCAGGCCTGGAAACGGTTCGATAAGGCCGCCCCCGGTTCGGTGCGATTGGCGCCGCAACCGGAACTGCGCTCGGCGATCGAAAGAGATTACAGGGCCATGCAGGACATGATCCTGGGAGACATTCCTGATTTCGGGTGGATCATCGAGCAGATTCAAAGCGCTGAAGCAGTGATCAATAGAGACTGATTTGATTCGAAAACTGCCGGCTGATACCTGACCCGGACAACAAGCAGTTTGCTCAGATTCAGTAGGCTACCGGCCTCATAATCACAAAACGCGCATTGTCCAGACCAATATCGAATTAAAGCAGTATTCTCAGCTAAAGTAGCCACTCGATTATTTTGTATAAGCTTGCTCCGGTCCGATTGGCTGGTTTCGACTATGGCGGCCCATCGAATCGCTGTGTCTGTTGTGCAATACTGAAGTGGTGACACAATCCCCCGAGCAGGGGAATGTACCCTCGCAGGTACATCTGCGAACGCTGCCCTGGGAAAAACGGAATGTTCGACGCCGCCACCATCACCACAATCGCCGGAACCTTCCTGCTCGCAGGCGCGGTGAAAGGAGTCATCGGCCTGGGCCTCCCGACGGTCAGCCTCGCCGTCCTGGCGGTGGCGCTCGACCTGACGAACGCGATGGCCCTGCTCCTCGTGCCCTCGTTCGTGACGAACGTCTGGCAGGCGATGGTCGGCGGCAACGGACGAGACCTGCTGCGGCGGATCTGGCTGTTCCTGCTGGTGGCGGCGATCACCGTGCGGCTCGGCGCGTCCGCGCTGACGCGCGTCGAGTTCTCGCTGCTGACTGCGCTTCTGGGTCTGCTGCTCGCGGCGTACGCAGCCGCGAACCTGCTCGGACTGCGGTTCGAGGTCGAAGCCCGCCGCGAGAAGTGGGCGGGGCCGCTGGTCGGACTCGTGAACGGGGTGCTGACGGGCATGACGGGCTCTTTCGTCGTGCCGGGGGTGATGTACCTACAGGCGCTCGGCCTCTCGAGAGACGCGCTCATCCAGGCGATGGGAATGCTCTTCACGGTATCGACGCTGGCGCTTGCGTTCTCGCTTCAGGCCAACGACCTGCTGCGGCTCGAGCACGGCGCCCTTTCCACCATGGCGCTTGCGCCGGCGATGGCGGGGATGATCATCGGGCAGCGAATTCGCAGCAAACTCTCCGAGCAGATGTTCCGAAAGATTTTCTTCCTCTCCATCCTTGCGCTGGGCGCCTACCTCGCCTCGCGCGCATTCAGCGGGTAAATTATCAATGCCTGCCACCGGCGATTCGAGGCGGGAGGCAAGACTTTCCCCAGGCGCGCCGGCATTGCGGGGACATATCTCGCCGGGCGCGGAAGTCACCGCGGGGGTCTCGTTTCGGGCGACGCGCAATACGCCGGGCGCGTCACGCTCGGGCGGTGTTTCCAGGAAAGGCGATTGCCATCGGCACACGCCCGCACCGGGTGAAGAATCCAAGGGGCGGCTCGAGAAATCCGTGGGCGGCTTTCCCTCTCGCCGACAAACGAAACAGGGTAGAGCCTGGGGCGCAGCTGCCCGCATTTGGTTCGCCAACCGCATGCACGGGGCCGGGCTCCACCGATTTTCGGACAATTGCAAATCGCTTCAGTTTGCCGTATACGCAAAGTTAAGAGATAAAAGTGAAGGGAAGTTCCTCAAACTCGTAGTCAGCACAGGCGCCGGTTATACGATGATCGACGTTGAGCGATACGGGAGGATTCACCGTCATGCGGACATGGTGGTCGCCTGTGCCGAAAAAGGGGAATCATGGCGGCCGTTGAAATCATCGACGTGACGAAGAGATTCGGCCGGGTTACCGTCATCACCGATCTGAACCTGCAGATCGACGAAGGCGAATTCGTGGTGCTGGTCGGCCCCTCGGGCTGCGGGAAGTCCACGACGCTTCGCATGATCGCCGGTCTCGAGGAGGTTTCGGCGGGCCGGATCATGATCGCCGGAAACGACGTCACCCATGCGCCTCCCAAGGCCCGCGACATCACCATGGTGTTCCAGTCCTACGCGCTCTATCCGCACATGGACGTGGCGGGCAACATGTCGTTCTCCCTTCGCCTCGCCAAGTTTCCAAAAGCGGAGATCGCCGCGCGGGTGGCGCGCGCCGCTGAAATGCTCGGCCTGAGCGAACTGCTGCACCGCCAGCCGCGAGAGCTTTCCGGCGGACAGCGCCAGCGCGTCGCCATGGGCCGCGCCATCGTGCGCGACGCATATTGCTTCCTCTTCGATGAACCCCTCTCGAACCTCGACGCCAAGCTCCGCGCCCAGATGCGCACCGAGCTGGCCCTTCTGCACAAGCAACTCGACCGCACCATGATCTACGTGACCCACGACCAGATAGAGGCCATGACCATGGCCGACCGCATCGTGGTCATGGACAAGGGGGTCATCCAGCAGATCGGCACGCCGCCCGAGGTCTACAACCACCCGGTCAACCGGTTCGTCGCCGGCTTCATCGGCTCGCCGGCCATGAACATGCTGGACGGAGAGATCAGGGGGGAAGGCTCGGAATATGTAATTTCCGGAGACGGCTTCGAACTGCCGATCCCCCGGGCCTTCCATGAGAGCCTGAAGAACGCCGGTTCCCGGAATGTCGTCGCGGGCCTGCGCCCCGAGCATTTCTCCTCGACGGGGGCGAGGTATTCGGGCGGCGCCACGGCCCCGGTGCAGTTGACGGTCGACGTCGCCGAGTATGTCGGCTCCAACCAGTTCCTCGCCGCGCGCATCGGCGAGCAAAGGATTTCCGTCTCCGTGGAAGCCGGCCCGGAGCACGGGCGAATGGAGTCGGGCACTTACTATTTCGAAACGGAAAGACTCTACCTGTTCGACAAGGAGACCGGTCTCGCGCTCAAGCCTGCCGCTCGGGCCGGGACGTTTTCTTAAGGGATGGTTTTGTAGCAGGGCAACCCCGTCTGCGGCGCAAGTGTAGGGGCCGCATATATGCGGCCCATGACGGATGGCGAGAAAAGGCCGGGTCGCATATATGTCGGACATATATGTCCGACCTACACCCCCTCAACAAGGGGAGTGAGAAAAAGCCCAAGAACGAGGGAGTGGTTTTGGAGAGAGGACGATGAATCGGGCTGCTGGATTCTTTATGAATTGACCACTCGGAAAAAATTGTCGATTCGTGTGTATAATTCCCTTTATTAACTTACCTGGAAAGGAGGAAATCATGAAATCGAAATTTCGGATCATAGGACTGGTCGTATTTGCGGCGGCCCTGGCCCTGACGTTCAGCGCCACGACGCTGATGGCCAATCCCTACGAGAAGTACAAGGGCAAGACGCTGGTGGTCAGCTGGCCCTCGAACTCACACTTCAAGAAGGCCAAGAAACTGGTCGCCGAGTTCACCAAGGAGACGGGGATCAAGGTCGAGATCGACTACTCCCAGTACCTCAAGATGCGGAATCGCCAGCTTCTGGAGATGAGCAAGAAAGACGGCGACTTCGACGTCGTCGCCTGGGTGGTGATGTGGAAGGGCGAGTACGTGGCGAAGGGCCTGCTGACGCCCCTCTCGCAGTTCTTCACCAGCCCCGCGTTCGTCGACCCGAACTACGACATCGAGGACATTGCCGACGCCTACATCCAGAACGGCGGCATCGTCGGTGGCAAGAAGGGCTATTTGCCCGGCAAGTCGGGCGCGCTCTACGGCCTGCCGTTCGGCGCCGAGACCTCGATCCTGGCCTATCGCAAGGACGTGTTCAAGAAGCTGGGCCTCGCCGTGCCGAAGACCTACGCCGACGTCCGCAAGGCGGCGAAGACCATCAAGGAGAAGACGGGTATGGGCGGCCTCACCATGCGCGGCAAGACCGGCCACCAGGTCACGGCCGCCTGGCTGTTCCATGCCGCGCCCATGGGCGCCCGCGTCTTCGACGACAAGTGGCAGCCCGTCTTCAACAGCCCCGCCGGCGTGAAGACCGCGGAGTTCCTGCGCGAGACGGTGAAGTACGGCCCGCGCGGCATTCCGTCCTACAGCTATGGTGAGGCGTCCAAGGCATTCCTGCATGGCGACGCCGCCATGTACATCGACTCGCTGAAGATCGCCGCAAGAGCCCGCGACCCGAAGCAATCGAAGGTCGTCGGCAAGGTCGGCTACGCGCTCCATCCGACCGACGTCCAGTGCGGCTCCGAGACGGGCGGTTTCGCCATGGGCATACCGGCCAACTCGAAGAACAAAGAGGCGGCGTTCCTGTTCATCCAGTGGCTGACCTCGAAGAAGGCCGACCGCCGGATCGTCGAGCTCGGCGGTGACCCGATCCGCATCTCCACGCTCACCGATCCGGTGTTCTCCAAGAAGTTCCCGGAATATCCGGTGATTGCGGAACAGCTCAAATGCGCCGACCCGGACTGGCGGCCGCTGATCCCCGAGTGGAACGAGTTGAACATCAAGGTGCTCGGCATCGCGCTGCACCAGGTCCTGACCTCCGACAAGCCCATCAAGCCGATTCTGGACAAAGCGGCGGAGAAGGCGCGCGCCGTCATGAAACGCGAGGGCTACTACCGGTGGCAGTCGAAATCTTCCAAGTAGCCGAAACCCCTGAACCCGCCTCCCCCGGCCCGGCCGGGGGAGGCGCTTCGCCTGCGGACGGCCGGTTCCCGGAACGTACACCATGAGCGACCCATCCCCTCCGGTCGCAACAGGCATGCGGCGGTGGATCGTCGGGTACCTGTTCGTCGCGCCCGCCGTCCTGCTCATGGGCGCGGGCCTCATCTATCCGGTTGTCCAGGGGCTTTTGCTCAGCATGCAGGACTGGTCGATCGGCACGCCGATGTCCACGGCGGAGTTCATCGGCGCAGACAACTACCTGCGCATGCTCCACGACGAGAACGTCCAGGAATCCATGTGGGTGACGTTCAAGTTCGGCTTCTTCACGATCACCATCGAGATGACGCTGGGGGTCGCACTGGCCCTGTTGCTGGAGAAACCGATTCGCGGCGCGTCCATCTTCCGGACAATCTTCATCATGCCGCTCATGATCTCGCCCGTGGTGGTCGGGTTGGTATGGCGCTACCTGTACGACGCCCGGGCGGGCTGGATCAACCATTACCTGGAGCTTGCCGGCTTCGAGCCGCTGATCTGGCTGGGGGAGCCGCATCTCGCGTTTTTCGCCATCGTGTTCACGGACATCTGGCAGTGGACGCCGTTCGTCTTCATCATCGTGATCGCAGGCCTTCAGGCGCTGCCCTCGGAGGTGCTCGAAGCGTCGCGCATCGACGGCGCCAATACGTGGCAGCAGATATTCCTCGTGAAGCTGCCGATGATCAAGTCGATCCTGATCATCGCCCTCCTGCTCCGGATCATCGACGTCTTCAAGGGGCTGGAGGTCATGCTGATCCTGACGGAAGGCGGACCGGGACTGGCGACGGAACTGCTGTCGCTGCACGTCTACAAGACCGCCTTCGACGCCCAGCAACTCGGCTATGCGGCGGCCATCTCCGTACTCTTGCTGCTGATCGTCTTCGCCCTCAGCCTGGCGATCCTGCTGGTCAGCAACCCCATGAAAACCCGCGCCGACGTGTGAGGTGAAGGCGATGCGTTTCGAACCGACGAAATCGAGAATGACCATCCACTACGCGGGGCTGATCCTGTTGTCGATCATATGCCTGACGCCAATCTACATCATGATCAGCACTTCCTTCAAAAACGAGGTGCTGATCTTCGACGGAAATCCCGTGTGGTTTTTCTTCTACCCCACCGTGCAGAACTACGTGGACATCATCGGCGATGCGCACTTCGACCGGTATCTGGCGAATTCCGTCATCGTGGGTGTTTCGGCGACCCTCATCACGCTGACGACCGGCGGCATGGCGGCCTACGCTCTGGCCCGCATGCAGTTCCCCGGCCGCCAGTCCATCGCAAACGGGGCGCTCCTGGCCCGCATGATACCGCCCGCGGTGCTGGCGATACCGGCCTTCGCGGTCTCCATCGTGCTGGGGATTGCGAACCAGCTTTCCGGCCTCATCTTCTTCTACACGGCGCTCAACCTGCCCTTCGCCATATGGCTGCTCTACGGCTTCGTGAAGCAGGTTCCGATCGAGCTCGAGGAAGCCGCCATCGTTGACGGGGCCACGCCCTGGCAGGTGTTCACCCGCGTCCTCTTCCCGGTGATGAAGGCCGGTTACGCGGTGACCGGCATCTTCGTGTTCCGGATCGCATGGAACGAGTTCATTCTGGCCCTGCTGCTGACGGACAGGACCACGCGCACGCTGCCTGTCGCCACCAGCCTGTTCCTGACGGACTCGGGCCCCGAGTGGGGGCGCATCATGGCCATGGGCACGCTGATCGTCATACCGCCGCTGATCTTCACCTTCTTCTCGGCACGGCAGATCATCGCCGGCATGACAGCCGGCGCGGTGAAAGGGTAAGCGGAAGACCCGCCGGTCTCCGGAGAAGGCGGCCCTCTGCGCTAATAAGATGAGAGGGCGGCGGGCAGCCTTCAGAGCAAACCCCGTCCCCCTGAAAAACCAGTGACGGCAAATGCGGGTAATTTCGTTCCAAAACAGAACGGCGTGAGCAGCAGGAAAAATGTCTTTAGGAGGTATGGGAGTTCTAATAACCGGACGGGTGACTAGCAGAACAACATAGGATTGGATTTTGACAAGAACACAGATCCCCCATTAGGTTTCTAGCGTTAAAAACGAATCCTATTTTTAGAAGACAAAACTTTCTTGGCACCACTTACGTGAGCGTGAGAGATTAACTTCAAAGGAAACAGCATGGACCCACGCCACTTGCCCATGGACGAACGCTTGAAAGGAAGCGTATGTGCATATTGCGAGGGCGAATCTAATACACGTGACCATGTTCCTTCAAAGGTTTTGCTTGATGAACCATATCCCCTTCAATTGCCTACTGTGCTTGCTTGCGAGGGTTGTAATCGATCATTCTCCCTGGATGAGGAATATGTAGCTTGCTTCTTGGAGTGTGTAATTTGCGGCACCACTAAAATCGATAATCTCACACGCTCTAATGTAAAACGCATCCTTGAAAGAAAAGATACTCTCAAACAACGAATCGAGAAATGTAAAACAAAGGATAAAGGCAACTTAGTATGGCTACCAGAACTTGCCCGGTTTCATAATGTGAGCCAGAAACTCGCCAAGGGACATATAGCACATGAACTTTGGCCACAAAGCGAACTGATACCCCAATCTACTATTGTACCATTAGAAGTTTTGGAAGATAAACAAAGATTTACATTCGAGAATTTTGGATATGGGAACTTGACCGGATGGCCTGAAATAGGGAGCAGAGCTTTTTTGCGAGCAGCGGGAGAACAAATTGATCCGTTTCAGCAATCCAGCGCCTGGATTATTGTTCAGCGGGATCGATATCGATATGCCGTGGATGCAGATGTAGGGATGGTTAGAATAGTATTGAGTTAATATCTGGCTTGTGAAGTCATGTTGGGATCACTCTGAACTGCGGAGTTTCTAAGTTTGCGGAAGCCGCTTCTGAACACGAACCTAATATGCTAACGCATCACTTCAGTCCGTTATCACGTTCCTCGTTTTGACCGACGTAGCACGCTTCACTATCCAAATTTTGATTAAACAAAACTAATGTGTCATAAAATTATTATATGGCGTCTTTAATACAACGGCGCAGTATATTTCTAACAACGCCTGCCGGGTTGGATCTTTTTCTTCTATGTAGCGGAAGTCCATTTTTCTTATGCGCGCTTTCGCATCGTCAAACGCCTTTTTGAAATGTTCATCTTGCATTAGAGCCTCCCGACTACCAACCCCTGAATCATAGCTTGCTTGGGTTCGTCCAGTCGTTTTTCGTGCAAGAAGAAATGCAAAGGGTGCTTTATTGTGACTCGAACTCGGCCTATGGTGCTGTCCATAGCGGTTTCGGATGTTCCTTGAGCGCCCGACATAAAGGTGCTTTTTTCCTACAGTGAATAGATAAACACCTGATAGCGGCATATTTTTCGGCAAGTTGCCATGATGCACGGGTGGCATTTTTTTGAGTTTTTGAAAAGTTGAATCAAGCTTACTAATTAGCGCTTTGAATTTGCGTTGCACAGTGTTTCAACCTCCTTGGTATTGTTCCTATATAAATTTACATTTCCTACCCAAGCAACCCGTCAATAACCCTTCGCCACTCCGCTGGCGTGACTTCCACGATTCGCATCTCGCCAACGGAGACGCTGCAGATCACGACGTCGATTTCCAGTTCCCGGAGCGTTGCGAGGCTGCTCGCCATCTCCGCCTCATCGCCTCCGTCGTCGGCGACGATGATGGTCTTCCACTCTCCACCATCCAGATAGATCGCGTCGCCCGTGAAGAGGTACGTCTTGCCATGGGGCGAGCGGTAGCGGTAGCACACGCTGTTATTCGTGTGGCACGGCGTATGAAGCACCTCGATGTCGCCTGAGAGAAACTCGCGCGGGGGAGAATCGAAAGCCACGTCTGCGGAAACCGTCTCGGGGAGGTAGGGCGCGACGAGCGCGTGGCAGCACAGTTTCGAGCCGAATCGCCCGGCCGCATCTGCGAGCGACTCGTCCACCTCGTGGCAATGGCTCAGGCAGTGATGCGCAACACCGCCCCGCTCGCTCATCTCCTCGAAATCGCCTGAACTTCTCGGGTTGTAGAAGAGGACGTTGCCTTCCGGGCGTTCGAGCAGATAGGCGTGAACGGTGAGGACGCCGAACTGTTTTTCCTCGGCCGGTCTGCCACAGGTCGGGATAGAGAGGTTTCATGTCCTCAGATTCTACGCTAGAGAAGTCAAGTCGGTCACCGTGATAGCACTATGATCCGTATTATAGCACCAGAAACTTCGGTTAATGCCATATCCCAAATGTACATGAAAATTAGTATGAACTCGACTTCAGAATGCAAATAGTAGCTGTTATTTGAACTCTGGCCATAGAAACTGGACAGAGAGTTCTTCGCAACCTTTCTCGATTAACTCAACAAAGTTGCGTGCGTCAGAAAAATAGTTCTTGAATGCTTCACGGATGTCCTCTGCTGTATCACCCCTCACCAAAACGATATCCCGACCGGACTGCTCACTTTCAAGCTCGAACAATCTTTTCAACGCATCCGTTGCATATCGAAATGACAGAATTTCAAGTGGAGTATCCCCCTCTTCTTCAAATATTAGAATGAAATTCTTGTAGTTCGAATGCGATTGTTCCTCAGCGTTCAGAGCACGTAACCTGTGCATAAATCTCAGCTTGTTATCAAATTCCAAAAATTGCTTGACTACTTCTTCGTTGCTTAAATCAGGCAAGCTCGACTTAAGATTTTCCGCTGAACGAGCAATAATCTCACTTGCTAACCTGAGAATGTTACGATATTGCTCATCACCACGATCAAACTTTGGCTGGTTGCCAGCAAGAAATCCGACCAATTCTACACATGTCGCCCAAGCGTGTTGTGGGAACGTACGGTACTGCAATTCAATTAACAGTCCTTTGTAAGCTTGACCGGCTGCCGATCTTACATTGTACTCGTAGACATCATGAATTCCACGATATCCACTCAATTTTGGATTTTCTATATAATCGTATTTGTCACTGTCATTCTTTCTCTTATGATTAAATTTCGCTTTGTGAATACTCTCACGAAATTCTTCTAGTTCCTCGATATTTTCAAATATCAAGCGACACCCCGCCACATCATCCATGCGGCTCAATTGCATTTTAGGGAATCTCTTTAGCTTATCGATGATAGTACGTGCCCGTTTGTGCCTTTGAGCCACAACGATTCCAGTTTTACCTGTACGACTAATCAGCATCCGAAGAAGAGAGTTGAATGAGTTAATCACTGGGCGGTGAGCAGTTCTCCATGTCTCAATTACCTCAAGATCTTCAGATGCCGGGGCACCTCTCCGAACTTGTTCTCCAGCTCTATTAACTCTCTTTCGAGAACCACCGGGAAAACTCTGCTTCACTACATCAGCCACTTGCGCCCTCCGAACAAAACACGAGTCCATTCTGTAGTATAACACTTGCTATGCTTTGGCATTAGCGCATCAATATCGTAAATGTCAGCAGATCATCTTTAGAAGGTACTTCCCCGCTCCCCCCTCCTCAAACGCCTACTCCTCCGGCTCGTCGTAGGAGATGAAGGTGATGTCCACCGCCTCGTTGCGGCCGGGAATCAGGGCCTGGTAGCCGTCCGAATAATACCATTTCTCCACCGCCTCCTGGTCGGGGAATTTCAGGAGAACGAACATCTGCCTGTCGTGCTCGCCGGTGAGCACCTTAACGAGCTGTCCGCTCGCCGCCACCTCGCCCCCGACGGAGGCGACGATAGCGAGGCCCTGCTCGGCGTAATTGTTGAATCCCTCTTCGTCCTTGACGGTGATGTGTCCGACCACGTATGCGCCCATGTCCACTCCTTTCGCAAATGGGGCCGCCCGCCCGGCGGCAAATGAATCAAGATATCAAGCCGCATGCATCGCGGCGTCTCTTACCTCTCCTCGTCAACCGGCCTTCGCCGGACTTGAAACCAGGACTCCATGAATCCCTCGGGAGATTCCAAGGTTTCATAAATGGCCTTCGGGATCAACGCCGCCCAGACGACGCGGGATGAGGCGCGCGGATTTCTCCACCTTGGTCTGAATCGATGCCCGGGACTGCCTGCGATTCCACTTCGCATCCGTCGAGGCCGAACCACAACACCGTCATTCCGGCTCTCGCCGGAGTGACAAACAAGACCGCACCGCCTCTTGTAGCGACTTCGGACAGACGCGGGGGCCTGTCACGACGTACCCCCTCCCCGCTCGAGTTCGACCTCTTCGCTCGAAGCCCACGCGCAATAGCCCGCATTTGCCGTGGCGTGAGGGGAGCGGACGGAAGTATCCTGAAAGGTTTGCGCGTAACGCGGTTTCTATTCGGTGGGGTGTCCGGTTTCGGTATCCACGAGGCCGGGACGCGCATTTGTCCGCATCTGCGGCGGCGGGCGCGGGAGTGAGAGCGGGTATGATGGGGAAGCCAATCGGATTGTCCGGTATCCGCAAACCCTCGCTCATCGGTCGGGTCAAACCCTCGCTCATCGGTCGGGTTTTATATCTGAAAAATTCGATAAATATCGATAAATTCACGGGGTTTATCGGTAAATACCCGGCAATTGATTTTATTGGGAAATGACGCCGCGGAATCCGGGCGCAGGGGAATTCTGCCATGGGCCGCGCGTTCCGCCATGACGGCAATTGCGCGGAATTGCGGGCTAGCGCAGCGCCGTCACCAGAATCACCCCCGCCACCGTGATGAGCACGCCCAGGACGATGCGCAGGGTGATTTTCTCGCGCTTCCCCAGTAACAGGGGCGCCAGCACGAGCATGAAGAGCGGCACCGTCGCCACCAGGGGCGTGACGCGCGATACTTCTCCTAAGCTCAGGGCGGCCATCAGGCACAACTGGGCGGCGGCCATCGCAAGTCCCGCCAGGATGAAATTCGTGAGCGAGGACCTGTTGAATACGAACGGACGCCACCCGGTGCTCACTTTCAGGATCAGCGGGCCCAGGGCGCATGCCGAGACGGATTGCAGAAACCCCCCAAAAACAAGGGATTCCATCCCTCCCAGCCCCATTTTCCTGAACGTATGGGCGAGCCCCATAAAAGCCGCCGCGGTAAACGGCAACAACAGTACCCGGCCTCTGGCGAGCGGTCCTCCTCCGCTCGACATAATGTAGACACCAGCCACGACGACGAGGATTCCCGCCCACACGACGGCGGGCGGGCGTTCTCCGAGCACCAGAAAGGCCCAGAACGCCCCGAAAATCGGGTGGGTATTCGAGATGGGACTCGTGGAGGCGACGCCGATTCTCTGAATCGAGCGAAACAGGAACATCAGGGACAGCGCAGGCGAGGAAATCCCCGCCGCCAGAAAGGCGAGCCAATGGACCGAGAGCGATATGCGGGAGAAATCCACCACCACCAGGCAGGAGGAGAAGAAGACAACCTGCATGATGAGAACGACCAGGCTTCCCGTGTGGGGCGTGCTGCCGTCCAGCCCTCGCTTGGTCATGATGCTTGAGAGGGCGAAGAAGACAGCCGGGCTCAGGGCGACCAGTTCGAACGGCATTCACACTCCGACCCGGCCAGCCCCCATCGACCTGTCCGGCGCAAGGGGAAATCGATTAGATGACCCCTGGATTCACGATGTTCGTGGGTTTTTGGCCGGCCAGGGCCAGACGCATGTTCTCCGCCGTGCGCTCCATGGCGGCGACCTGCGTCTCGGGCGTCCGCGAAGCGTGGTGCGGGCTGATAATCACGTTCTCAAGCCCCCACAGGCCATGATCCTTGGGCAGAGGCTCAGGATCGGTGACGTCGAGCCCCGCGCCTGCGAGGTGGCCGCCGCGCATCACCTCCAGAAGGTCGTCGCTCACGACGGCGGGCCCCCTGGAAACGTTGATGAAAATGGCGTCGGGCTTCATTTTCAGGAAATTATCCTTGTTCATGATGCCCCGCATCTCCGGAGCCAGGGGCATGCACAGAATCAGGAAATCGGCGCGCGGCAAGAGGGCATCGAAAGACATGAACTCAAGCTTCGCCTCGGGCACGTAGGCGGGGTCTTCCGTCCGCGTGTTGATGAGCAACTCCATCCCGAAACCATGGCCGATGCGCGCCGCCCTCCTGCCGATGTCGCCAAGACCCACGATGCCGAGCGATTTGCCGCCCAGTTGCACAGCGGGCATGTGCTCCCAGGTTTCCTGCTGATCCTGCATCCAGGCATGTCGTGCGACATAGAGCGCCAGGAAAAAAGCGTGCTCCGCCACGGAGCGACCACGTACGCCCTCGACGTTGCAGACCATGACGCCGCGCTCGTTGGCCGCATCGACGTCGATGTTGTCCACGCCCGCACCCGGTTTTGCCACCACTTTGAGATTCGGCGCCATGTCCATCATCTCGGGCGAGACGGGCCGAAATACCGTCAGAATGCCCTCCACTTCAGGCAGCAGCGGATTTATGGCCTCCGGGGTATATTCTGCCGGCGCTACGATTTCGTGCTCCGCGCCCAGCCAGTCGGGAGCCACGTTCCACGCAGGCGTCGAATAAAGCGGATCTACCAACACAACTTTCGCCATGATTAAATCCTCAGATGAAAATCGGCCGCTCGCCTCGCGGATGAAAAGCGATGTTACAGAACAAAGCGGCCGATGGGCTCAAAGATAATTCACAGATCCTCGCCGGAATTGCGGACCGAGGTTTCCCGCATGGGGACGACCCAATTACTAACTCTTCTACCCGATGATCTTGAGTTCAGGCACCGAAATGGGCCCGGATGCATTGGCTATAGCCACCTGCTCGGCCACTTTTCTGGCCGACTCGCGAAACGCCCTGGCCGTAGGATGATGCGGCTCCCCCGCTACGACGGGCATGCCGAAGTCTCCCCCCAGCCTTACCTTGATGTCGAGTGGAATGGCGCCCAGAAACGGGACTTCATAGCGCTGGGAGGCCTTCTCCCCGCCTCCCGTATCGAAGATGTTTTCGCGATGGCCGCACTCGGGACACAGGTAATAGCTCATGTTTTCGATGATCCCGAGGATGGGAACGTCGGTTTTTCTGAACATCTGAAGACCCTTGCGCGCATCGAGCAAAGCGATGTCCTGAGGCGTGCTGACAATAACGGCGCCCGCCAGGGACACCTGCTGAACGATGGTCAGTTGCGCGTCGCCGGTGCCGGGAGGCAGGTCCAGGATAAGATAGTCGAGCTCCCCCCAAATCGTCTCGCTCAGAAACTGCACGAGAGCGCGCATGACCATGGGGCCGCGCCAGATAACGGGGCTGTCCTCATCGACCAGAAATCCCATCGACATGACCTTAAGCCCATGCGCCTCCAGGGGCCGTATCTTGTTCCCATCCTCTGCGATGGGCCGCGCAGTGGGGATCCCGAGCATCAGAGGCTGGCTCGGCCCGTAAATATCGGCGTCCAATATACCCACCTTCGCGCCTTCCGTACTGAGCGCCAGCGCCATGTTCACCGCCACGGTCGATTTGCCCACGCCGCCCTTCCCGCTCGCTATGGCGACGATGTTCTTCACGCCCTCGACGTCCATCTTGCCCGCCATCGATGGCCGCGCGGTGACGTGGCTCGTCACCCGCACGTTCACCGAATTCACGTTTTTCAATGAGCCCACGGCCAACTTGCACTCCTGTTCGAATTCTTCTTTGCGCGGATGCGCCGGGGTGGTGAGCTGCAATGTGAAGGCGACTGCATCTCCACAAATCTGAACTTCCTTGATCATATTGAGGCTCACGAGATCTTTTCCGACTTCGGGGTCTCGCACCTTCTTCAGAGCCTCTAGAATCTGGGCTTCGGTTGCTTCTGACATAGGGGAATCCTCTAATCCAAGCTGGAAACACGCTGAAAAGATCGTTTATAGGAAAGTTCCATGCTCCTACCAGACTTTTTCATCTTATCGCTTGGATTCTGGGGGGTGTCAAACGTGAAAGAGAAACCAAATTTTACTGTAACGCGGAAAATCAGGAAAATCGCCTTGCTCGGTTGACGCATCGCCGCCATCTCATTATTTTTAGGCCGTCTCGTTTGTCGATTCAGAATACATCCGAGCGTCTCAAGCGACCATGACAGACTTGAACTAGCAAAACAAGGAGAATCAATCCTTTGGATATCATCGTCTGCATCAAGCAAGTACAAGACCCCGACATTCCTCCCCGCGACTTCAAGGTCGATGAGGAGAAGATGGATGTCATCCCTCCCGCGAACGTATCGCCCGTCATCAACGGCTTTTGCGAAAACGCCGTCGAGGCGGCCATCAACCTCAAGGATGAACACGGCGGAAAAGTCACCGTCATGACGATGGGCGATGAAAAAGCCAGAGACGGCCTGAAGAAATGTCTGGCCATGGGGTGCGATGAAGCTGTCTTGCTTCAAGATGAGGCCTTTGAGGGTTCCGACGCCTTCGCCACTGCGCGAATCCTGGCGAGCGCCATTCAAAAGCTGATTGGCTTCGACATCATCTTCTGCGGCAGGCTGAGCAGCGACTGGAGCTATGGAACCACAGCCCTCGCCCTCGCCGAAGCGCTCGACCTCCCGAGCGTAAGCCAGCTTCAGAAAGTGGAGAAAACCGACGCAGGGATCCGGTGCGAACGCGCCCTGGAAGACGGTGTGGAGGTCGTGGAAGTATCGACCCCTTGCCTGCTCACCGCCAGCAATGAGATCAACACGCCTCGCCTGCCCTCGGTCAAAGGCATCCTGATGGCGTCTCGCAAGCAAATTCCCGTATGGAGCTTAGCGGACGTCGGAATAGACCCAGATGCGGTCGGCGAAGAGGCGGCTACATTTGAAGTCACAAAATTTTATAAACCTGTCTTTGACGGTAACTGTGAATTCATCGAAGGCGAATCACTCGAAGAAGCAGCCGGCGCTCTGGCGAACCGCCTTCGTGAAGATAAAATTATCTAAGGGAGAATGAATAACACCATGTCGAACAACGTCCTCATTCTGGCCGAGCGCGCGGGAGACAAACTCGCGCTCGTGAGTAGTGAACTTTGCGGTATCGGCCGAAAACTCGCCGATGAAAAAGGAGGTCCCCTGGTAGCCCTTCTCCTCGGCGGTGCAGGCACACAGGAATTGGCGAAAGGACTCATCGCCCTGGGAGCCGACAAAGTGCTGGCGGCCGAGTCGGATATACTGGATGGATATACAAATGCGGCGTATCTCAAAGTGATCGACGCCGTCATCACGGAAGAGAACCCGAACATCTTGTTAGTCGCCAATACCTCCATGGGGCGGGATGTCGCGCCCAGGCTCGCTTTCAGGCATGGCGCCAGCTATGCGCACGACTGCACGGATCTGTCGATCGAGAACGGCAAACTCGCCGCCGTCCGACCGGTACACGGAGGCAGCGCCATCAGCCACGTCCGCTCAAAAACGGATTCCCTCTCCATAGCGTCCACGCGCGCGAAAGCCCTGCCGCTGGCGGATATCGAAGAGGGCCGTGAGGGCGAATTTATGGAAATCGGCGTTTCTGTGGATGCCGACGAGATTCGCATGAATTTCGTAGAGGCGAAAAAGGTGGAAGCCGAAGGCGTCCGTCTAGAAGATGCGGAAATCGTCGTGAGCGGCGGCCGCGGCCTGGGAGGCCCAGAGAATTTCGAATACCTCCAGGAACTCGCCAAGGTTCTCAAGGCGGCTGTGGGTGCGAGCCGAGCCGCCGTCGACGCCGGCTGGGTGCCGACGCCGATGCAGGTGGGCCAGACAGGCAAGATCGTGAGCCCGAATCTCTACATCGCCGTCGGCATCTCTGGCGCCATGCAGCATATGGTCGGCGCAGGACCAAGCAAGAACATCGTGGCCATCAACACGGACGCCGAAGCGCCCATCTTCCAGCGCGCGCGCTACGGCATAGTGGGAGACTACAAGAAAGTCATCCCCGCGCTGACGGAAAAATGCAAGGAATTGATGGATTCCTAGCTCTCAGACGAGCGGTTGATAGGCCCAGACGACGCGGCCCACGATTCTATCGGCAGGCTCTTCTCCATCCAAATCTATATGGGTGACCACTTCTTCTCGATTCTCCGGCACCAGCCATAGACGAGGTGGGGTCCACTGCAACCGCTTGAGCGTGCATCCGCCGGATTCATCCCGAACGGCGTAAATCCCATCCGCAACTATCGTCTTGTCACGGCGATCGATGACGACCACGGCGCCCGGCTGTATCAAGGGAACCATGCTGCGGCCCATCTCTCTATCAACCCGTACCGAGACCAAATCTCCACGCCCGGCGATTTGAGAGACATGGATGAGAGCGTATTCTTCGATATGCTCGTCAACGATTCTGGCGCTGCCCGCCGCAATGGAGCCCGACACCAAAGGCACGGCCCGAAACTCCGCATCGCTCACCTTGCCCGGCGTCTGCAAGTTATCACTCATGCTCAAAACGACGTCCAGAGGCCCGACGCCCGGAATTTCCTGCGCGCCGGTTCGGCCCAGCAACCAATCGCCGGACACGTCGAGTACTTTTGCGATTTCAAACAGTTTACTCGCGCTCGGTTCGTTTTGGCCCTGCTCGTAACGGGTAAGATTGGCCCACGTGACTCTTGCGGCGCGCGCCAACTGGTTGCGGTTCCATCCCTTGCGCTCACGCGCTCGCGCGATGCGGCGTCCCAATTCGAGCGCATACGCAGATCGGGGTTTGGGAGACTCAGGCATAGGCTTGGTGGAGGGCTGGAAAATTCCCCTCCCCGGGGCGGATGTCTTAGATAGACTCCTAACCTATCACATTTTGATCATTTAATCGAAAAAACGGGGTCCTCGCCTCCGAAAGGCAAGGACCCCGGAACGTGGACTAATCGTCGAGAACCGCCACGGCACGGACGGGGCTGCCCGTTCCCTCGCGGAACTTCAGGGGAAGGGAGATGAACTGGAACTCACCCTTGCCCAGCAGCGCTTCGAGGTTGCACAGGCTTTCCAGATGCGTGATATCCCTCTCCCAGCATGTTTTGTGCACCAAGGCGTTAATATCTCCTTCGGGACCGGGACGCATGGAATCGATGCCGAAATGGACGATTCCCTGGTCCGCCAGCCATTCGGTGGCTTCCACGTTGATGCCCGGATTATCCGTTCCATACGCCTTCGTGGGAAACGTGCGGGCATGATGGCCCGTGCAAAGCAGGATGGTGCCGCCCTGAGGAGCCGAGAGGCCGGTCTTTTTCACCGCTTCATCGAGGTCGCTCGAGGTGATTTCCGCCCGGGGCACGATGTGCTGTAGATCGATGCAGATGCCGCGCACAATGCAGTTCTCGAGCGGGTATTCGTTCATCGGCTGCGCGTCCTGGTGGAAATGGCGCGGCGCGTCGAGATGCGTGGTGCCGTGCTCGGGCATGGTGACGAAATTCAGGGCGTTCCCCCATACGTTGCCCGAATCCTTGAAAGCTTCTTCATGATTTTTCCACGCGGCGTACAGAATGGGCGGCTGGCCCGGATACGCCGGCGTGCGATGGTAAATCTCTCGTGAAAGGTCAACGATAGTAGGCATAGATATTTTCTCCTTTTCTCCTAAACGGTGCAACGCAATATATGCAGCCCATGGTTCTTGTCCGTCACATAAATGATCCCGCGTCTATCCACGATGACGTCCTCACTCTGCGTAACGAGTGTTTTTGGCAGCATGCCGAGGCGTTTCGTCGGGTCGGCGGGTATGTAGTGCGCAATCTCGCGGGGATGGATGGGCTCGGAAATGTCGTAAACCCTGAGGCCTGCGTTGAAGTACGTCAGATAAACGCGGTCTTCCCTTTGCTCAAGACATTCGAGCCCCTGGGGGTGATGCTGATTGTGCGGACCGAATCTCCCGCCTCGCTCACAGAAACTCTTGTGGGAATAGCCGGGCGGCGGCTCTGGCACCGGGAAGAGTGACATGAGTCTCGGG
Source organism: bacterium (assembly GCA_965213625.1). Lineage (GTDB taxonomy): Bacteria > UBA8248 > UBA8248 > UBA8248 > UBA8248 > Bin107. The sequence goes on along the minus strand of CBDBZU010000004.1, from coordinate 2,651,946 downwards.
TCCGCCTCGTCTGTTATATCCACTATCGCCGTGTAGTTTAGCGGCTCGTCGCAATTCTCCTTGAGCGCCTCGCTGTTGATGATGGCAAATCCCCGCTTGAGATAGGGATACGCCGTGTGTACGGCGATTGCGCTGCCAAGCGGTGGGTAGACGTTAAAGCGGCTTATTAGTTTTGGGTTGGATATGTCCTCGATATCAGCGATGACGAATCCGCCCCGCGCATAAGGCAGATAGGCGCGCCCGTTCTCGGCATGGGCCGGCCCGTGCTGGAACACGCGCATTCCCTCACTCCAGTCGTCCGACATGTCGGTCTCGGCTCCCTCCTGCTCGGGCAGCCAGAAGCGGCCCGCTTCCCTAGGGTTCCGGGGGTCGGCCAAATCCAGGATGCGGTAGATGTTCCCGTCGTAGCCGGGCGCGTATGCGGAGAGGTGGGCGTAGCGGCCGCCGTTGTAATAATTCCTGTGCGTTCCATCGGCCCCCGTCTGCCAATGTGAGATAAGCTCCGGATTCGCAGGATCTTTCTTAACGTCCCAGATGTAGACCCCTTCGGCTTCGGGCGGATCATCAGGCCGCGGCCCCCAGCCAGGGGGAATTCTCTCCAAAGAGGTGATGAGCAAGCCATCTGCCACCTGCACCTGAAGGGTCCACGTGTTGTCGGGGCCTTCGATATATTTGAGGAGTTTGGGGTCCGCAGGATCGGTCACGTCCAGAACGCTCCAGCCGCTTACCCAAAATTGCGAGAGATAGAGATAAAATCGCCCGTCCACCTCCTGAATCGCCGTCTTGAAGGCAGGGCGATCTGCGAGGTCGTGATACCCGAGTAACTCCATATTCTCAAAACTGATTGCCGCAGGTGCCTGCGCGAGACTCATCGCATCCTCACAAAAGTTGTTCTCTTTGACTCTTCGCAAAATTGTGAAAGAGAATATTTATCGATTTTATTGCGGAACCAAGCTTTATGTACCCCACTACCGCATGGTGGTAAAGTCCCCCAGCGACTTTAAACACGCATACCGGAACATGGCCTGCGCATCTTACGTCCAGCACATAGGAAGTCGGAGAGAAAAATGACCTCATCCGGCGTGGATTTGAGCGGTAAGACAGCCTGCATCACGGGCGGCGGCCAGGGACTCGGTGCTTCGATGGCCATCGCACTGGCAGAGGCGGGCGCAGACCTCGTCCTCATCGGCCGCCGAGCGGAACCGATGGTGGAAACCGCGAAAGAATGCGAGAAATTCGGCGTGCGGGCCAGACCCGCCGTCTGCGATGTCACGGACTCGACCCGGGTAAACGCCCTTTTCGAGCAAATCACCAAAGAGCTCGGCGGCCCGCACATTCTCATCAACAACGCAGGCGTCTCGCTCCCCAGCCCGATTCTCGAAATGACGAACGAAATCTGGCATCAGACCATCGACTTGAATCTAAGCGGCATGTTCTTTTGCAGCCGCGCGGCGGTGCGCCACATGCTCGAGGCTGGAGGAGGGAAAATCATCAATATCGGCTCGGGCGCAGGCAGCCGGGGCCGCCCCAATCAGGTGGCCTACGCGGCGTCGAAAGCAGGCGTACGGGGGTTCACCGAGGCGCTCGCTGTCGAACTTGCGGAGAAGAACATTCAAGTGAACTGCATCGCGCCGGGCCGCTTCCCTACTCCGATGACGGTCGATCGTATCGCAGACCCCGATCAAAGCGAGGAGTTTTTACGCTACGTTCCCATGAAGCGCTATGGCAAACTCGAAGAAATCCAGCCCATCATCGTCTACCTCTGCAGTCAGCAGAGCAACTACATGACAGGGCAGACGATAAATCTCGACGGCGGCAGCAGCGCCCTTTAGGGTCTCACCACGTCGCAACGCCCGCCGTCCACGTTGATTGACTCGCCCGTGATGTTCGAAGCCAGATCAGAGACCAGAAACAACGCCGCATTCGCGCAATCCTCGGCCCGCGTGAGGCGGCCCATGGGCAGTTCGGCGCGCCTTTCCGCATCTACTTCCTCGTAAGTACGACCTGTCAACTCTGCGATTTTCGTCGTCTGCCGGATATACCTCGGGGTATCCGTCGTGCCGGGGTTGATGAGGCTCACGCGAATGTTCTCGCGCGCGAGTCTGCGGGCGAGCTGATGCTTGTAGGCGGCGAGGCCCGCGTTCGGAATGCAGCCCGAACCGTGGAATTCGGAGGTATGCACGTGGCTCAGCCCCGAAAAATAGACGATGACGCCCCCGCCCCGCTTCCTCATTTGCGGAATCACGGCCTTCGTCACGCGGATAGCGGCGCGCAGCTTCAAGTCGATGGCGAGGTCGATGTCCTCATCCGTCGTCACGATGGGGTCCGTGCGCCTGCTCACGCCTGCTGCGCTGACGAAAAAATCGATTCCCCCGAGCCGGGCGCATGTCTCCTCCACAACGCGCTCGGTCTGTCCGGCAGCGGTGAGGTCGCCCGCCATCACCTCCGCGCTTCCACCGGCTGCAGTGATTTCCGAGGCAGTCTGCCTCAAATTCTCCTCGTTCCGGGCCGCGAGCGCGACAGAGGCCCCCGCGCGCGCCAACACCATCGCGCACGCCTTTCCAATGCCCTGGCTCGAACCCGTCACCAGGGCGGTTTTTCCGTTCAAATCTATGGTGATCATCTATTCCCCTTTCCTAGTAATTCGTTCATCCTCACATCTGCGCCGGATGAAAAAACGTCAACTTCTCGATTTGTAGCTCGGACGCTGGATTTTCATGGCGATTTTTCTTATACACCACTTGTCATGCGGCGACATTCCCGGCGAGGTGCACATTCATAGAGGCGATACTCGATGACGAAGAAAAGCATATCGAACCTCGACGTGCGTGGTAAACGCGTTCTAATGCGGGTGGACTTCAATGTCCCCCAGAGCGCGAACGGCCGCATCGCTGATGATCGCAGAATCCGCATGGCGCTTCCCACGATAAACCACATCCTGGATGGCGGCGGCCGCCTTATTCTCATGAGCCATCTGGGACGCCCGAAAGGAGAAGACCCGCAGGCCGACGGCAGATGGACGCTCAGACCCATTGCCGAGCGTCTGGAGGAACTCCTCGGCAAGGGCGTTGTTTTTGCGGAAGATTGCGTGGGATCCGCCGCCGAGAACGCGGCCGCCTCGCTGAAAGACGGGGAATGCTGCCTGCTCGAAAACCTGCGCTTTCACAAGGCCGAGCAGATCAAGGACAAAGCGGCAGCGCAAGATGAGACAAAAAGACGAAGAAAAGATACCTTCGCCCAAGGACTGGCGTCTTTGGCCGAGGTCTACGTGAACGACGCTTTCGGTACCTGCCACCGCGACAACGCGAGTATGCTCACCGTGCCGCAGATGATGGCGGGCAAGCCCCGCGTCGCAGGGTTTTTATTGGAGAAAGAGCTTCAATACCTGGGAGGGGCGCTGAATGAGCCGAATAGACCCTTTCTCGCCATCATCGGAGGAAAAAAAGTCTCCGACAAAATGATGGTCATAGAAACCCTTTTGGGGAAATGCGATCGGGTACTCATCGGCGGCGCCATGGTCTACACCTTTATGCGTGCGAACGGACAGGAGACGGGAGCGAGCCTCGTGGAAGAAGACAGGATCGACGTTGCCGCGCGGCTGCAATCCATTGGCGGTGAGAAACTCGTATTACCGACTGACGTCATCGCTGCGCGCGCCATCGAAGAGGGAGCGCCCTTCGAGGTTTTTCAGGGAGAGATTCCCGAGGGCCTGATGGGACTCGACATCGGCCCTGAATCTGCACTCCGGTTCTCGGAGTTGATTTCAGGAGCAAAGACCATCGTCTGGAACGGCCCCATGGGCGTCTTCGAGGTCAAGCCCTTCGATGGAGGCACGTTCACCGTCGCTCGCGCCCTGGCGGAAGCGACGAATAACGGGGCCACGACGGTCATCGGCGGCGGCGACAGCGCTGCGGCCATCGAGATGGCCGGGCTGAGCGCGAAGGTGAGCCACGTGAGCACGGGCGGGGGGGCGAGCCTCGAGTTCATGGAGGGAAAATCGTTTCAGGCCGTCGAAATTCTCGATGATTTGTAGAGGCCACGTGGATGCCGCATAATCTTCTCGCAAGCTGGGGTTTTCGAATCTTTAAGCCGCTCTCAAGGGTATAACGAGTGAAGAACAATATTCTGGAGGCCATCGGCAACACGCCTATTGTAAGGCTCAACTCCATCGGCGCAGATGTCGAATCCGAACTGTTCGTCAAGGTCGAATACATGAATCCGGGCCTTTCGGTGAAAGACCGCATCGCTCCGCTGATTGTCGAAGACGCCGAGAAAAAGGGAGAACTCAAACCGGGCGGCACTATCGTCGAAGCCACCTCCGGCAACACCGGCGCCGGGCTCGCCATCGTCGCCGCCATCAAGGGCTACAATTGTGTTTTCGTGATGCCCGACAAGATGAGCCAGGAGAAAGTCGACCGGCTCCGCGCATATGGCGCGAAAGTCATCGTCACACCCACGGTGGCGCTTGACGACCCCGAGAGCCATTACTGCGTCGCGCGCAGAATCGTGGAAGAGACACCCAACTGCATTCTGGCGAATCAATACAACAACACCAATAATCCTGAGTCCCATTACCGTATGACGGGGCCTGAAATCTGGCGTCAGACGGGAGGCGAATTCGACGCCTTCGTCACTGGACTCGGTACCGGAGGGACTATTTCGGGTACGGGAAGATTTTTGAAAGAAAAGAACCCCGACATCAAAATCGTCGGCGTGGACCCCATCGGTTCTATTCTCTACGGCCTTTTCTACGGCGAAGCGGAACCCGAGGCGGACTCCTACAAGACCGAGGGCATCGGGGAGAGCTTCAAGCCAAATACGCTCAGTTTCGATAACATCGACGAAGTAGTCCGCGTGACCGACAAGGAATGCCTACTGATGACGCGCAGGCTGGCGCGGGAAGAAGGCATCCTGGTGGGGGGGTCTGCGGGCGGCGCGGTCGCAGGCGCCGTGCGGTATGCAGAATCCCTCGAAAAACCGCAGAGAATCGTCACCCTCATGCCGGATTCGGGCATGTTCTACTTAAGCAAGATATTCTCAGACGAATGGATGGTGGCCAACGGTTTCCTGGATGCGGAGGAACTGGAAGATGCGCCGGCATTCAAAAGCGCGCGATAGAGGCGGGAGGGCCGCTGACTTCAAGGCGGCCATCTACAGGCCCTGAGGCAGCGCTATCGCTACCAATAGACGGAATTATTCAGCGACGCCACGCATTCGATTTCGACAGTCTCTCCCCTGATTTCATATCGGTTCAACTCCAGGGACTGCCAACCGAAAGGATATTCAAGCGGATAAGGAGGAATGAGCCTCGACGCCGCCTCCGCTTGGAATCCGAACCTACCGTAATAATCGGGATCGCCGTATACGAGGACGAAATGCGCGCCGCCATTCGATAGAAGTCGCTTTCCGTAATCGATTAGGGAAGAGCCTATGCCCTGCCCCTGGCAATCGCTGCGGACGGCCAGAGGCGACAATATATATGCCCTGAAATCCTCATGCCCCGTGACGTAAACCGGACTGAAGGCGATATGCCCCTTAATATCTCCCCCGTCGTCCATCACGAGGGATTCGGTGATTGAATTTGTTTTTTCAGCAAGCAGGCTGACTGCAAGCCTGCCTACCATCCCGCCTTCATTATCGGGGAATGCCTTGTGATATAAATTTTGCAATGCAAGTTTATCGCTTTGCCCGGCGGCTCTTATTTCCATGCTTCTTTTGAACCTTTTTTGCTGGATAAACAGGGGATACGACACTAGGCAAAAGATATTACGATTCATTTTACGAATCCAGCCTTTCGGGACGAAGCGAGTCCATAAGGACTGGCCCCCTGCCTATCCCTACGGACTTCTCTTGCTGGCAAACACATGGGTCCGCCCCTACAAACCCATCGCGTATTGTGCAGGGGTGGCCATCTGTTTCCGTCGCACATGTTCGGGTAGACTTCATATCGAAAAATCTGAATATAACGAAAATTGGTCTTGTCAATTTCGCTGAATTATGAGCTAAAGGTCGATATGGAGATTGATACCACCCCTCGCCTTCCGGGAGCACAATGAAAATATCCACCAGAGCAGTTCACCACGGAAAAGAACCCAACGAATTCACCGGCTCCGTGAAGCCCGACATCTGCCTGAGCAGCACATTCAAGCAACATACGCCCGGCGAGCCGGTAGGCGATTTTGAGTACTCGCGCTCGGGCAACCCGACGCGAGAGGCGCTCGAGATGAACATTGCAGGTCTCGAACGCCCCGATAACGAGGATGCCGAATGCCACGGACTGGCTTTTTCCTCAGGCCTGGGCGCGACCACCACGATTCTTTTCGCCCTTTTGTCTCATGGCGATCACATGCTCTGCTCGGACGACGTGTATGGCGGGACCTTCCGCCTCATTACGGGCAAGGATTTGAGGGGTTTTGAGAAATTCGGGATCACGTGCGACTACGTCGACATGGCGGATGAAGAGTCCCTGGCCGGTAAAATCCGGGAGAATACGAGGCTCATCTGGATAGAGAGTCCCACGAACCCGCTCTTGAAGATGGCCGACATCCGGAGCATCGCCTCCACATACGGGAAAGACGGGGCCATCGTCGCCGTGGACAACACCTTCATGAGCCCCTACTTCCAGAGGCCGCTCGCACTGGGGGCGGACATCGCCGTTCATAGCACGACGAAATACATCGGCGGACACAGCGACGTCGTCGGCGGCGCGCTGGTGACGAGAAGTCAGACTCTCCATGAACGCATCAGGCATTACCAGAACGCGCTCGGAGCGACTCCCGCCCCTTTTGACTGCTACATGACCATGCGGGGCATCGACACCCTCCCCGTGCGAATGGAAAAACACCAGGATAACGCCATGAAGATCGCGGGCTTCCTGGAGGGACACGCAGGCGTTGAGAAAGTGATCTACCCGGGGCTGGAGTCACACCCCCAGCACGAGCTGGCCAAAAGACAAATGAGCGGCTTCGGGGGCATGCTGGCGTTCTACCTGAAAGGCGGCTTGCCCGAGGCGCGCAGGTTCCTGGAAAACGTGCAGCTATTCACCCTGGCGGAGAGCTTAGGAGGCACCGAGTCGCTCGTGGAGCACCCCGCCATCATGACCCACGCCTCGCTCACCGAGGAAAGCAGAAAAGAGTTGGGCATCAGCGATACCCTGATTCGGCTGTCCGTGGGAATCGAGGACGCGGACGATTTAATCGAGGATCTCGAACAGGCGTTGAACGCGTAATTTTGTTACAAAAAAAGCCATCTCCCGGTCGTCTACGAGGCCGGAAGATGGCTTTTTTTGAAATTCGCGCTTACATGAAATACTTCCGGTCGTTCATATTCGGATACATATCTCCCACCCATTTCGCATAGCCGTTGAATAGGAGCGTCGGCCTTCTCTCGTTCGTTCCCAGCATGCGCTCTGTAGCCTGGGACCACCTGGGGTGATTGAATTTCGGGTTGATGTTGGCCCAGAATCCATATTCGCTGGGGGCCGCCTTCTCCCAGAACGTGCGAGGCCGCTTATCGGTGAATTCGATGGAAACGATGGATTTAATATTCTTGAAGCCGAATTTCCAGGGAATCACCAACCGCAAGGGCGCGCCATGCTGCTGCGGCATGGGATGCCCATAGATTCCCGTACCCATCATGGCCAACTCGTTCATGGCCTCCTTCATGGTGAGGCCTTCCACGTAAGGCCACGGATACCAGACCTGGAGCTGACCCAGCGCCACCTTGCGGTTCAAGAATGTGGTGAATTTGATGTATTTCGCCTTGCTCGTGGGCTCTACTTTTTTAATCAACTCGGAAATCTTGAAACCCGTCCACGGAACGGCCATCGCCCACGCTTCCACGCAGCGGAAACGATAAAGTCGCTCCTCGAGCGTCATGCCTTTGATCAACTCGTCGATATCGTAGGTTTTCGGCTTCTTGACGTGGCCCTTCACCTCCACCTGCCAGGGGCGGGTCTCCATGCGCTTGGCCAGCCAGGAGATCGCCTTGTTGCCGCCGAATTCGTAGAAATTGTTGTATTCGGCCGCCACTTTTTCATCCGTCAGGGGCCGATCCAAGGTAAAAGCGGGATTCCGGCGCGCCGGGTAAAGGCCCACAGTCTGATCTTTGGGATGCGCGACGGCATTTTTTGCCTGCGCCAGGGCGAGCGGTCCGTCACGCTCGGGCCAGTAGGGAGGCGTCACCATCTGGCTCAGCATCAGACCTGCGCCGCCCGCTAAAAACTTGCGGCGGTTCAAAAACACGGATTCCGGCGTAGCCTCACGCTCGGGCATCAACCATTCGGGCTTTTTGATAAATTTCATGTCATCCCCTTTTGGGTGGCGGCTGGAGTCTGGTGTATCCTCCAGAATAGGCGAATCGTTTTGAGCTATCCCATGGATGCGAATTCGCCTTCCATGACGGCCTTTAGAAATATATCATAGAAATCTCACCCCGTAGTGAGAAAACCCGAAATTTAGGAAACTTTAAAGTCTGTAACTGTACACATGCACGGCGCTGGCGCGCTTTGTGAGTATTGAAACCGCCTATCGATCGAGGAGACACGATGTCCGAACTGCGCTACCCCGTTGAACGCCTGGAAAATTTCATTCACGCCGTCCTGGCGGCACACGACGTGTTGGACGATCACGCGCGCACTTGCGCCGTCCGCATGATCGAAGCCGACCTCCACGGGATGCACGGACACGGCATCTTCCGCCTACCTCCCTATTGTCGCAGAATCCGCGAAGGCGGCTACAACCTGAGGCCCGACATCCGCGCCGAGCGCGAGACCGCCGTGAGCGCATTAGTGGACGGGGATAACGGCTTCGGCCAGGTGGTCGTGACGTTCGCGGCCGAACTCGCGATCCAAAAGGCGAAAGAAAGCGGACTCGCGTGGATCGGCATACACCAAGGAAACCACGCCGGCGCCGCGGGCGTCTACGCCGCCCTGCCCCTCGCGCACGACATGATCGGCATGTACATGGCCGTCGCCAACGCCAACCACATGCCCCCCTGGGGAGGCGTGGACATGCTCCTGAGCACCAACCCCATCGCCTACGCCATCCCGGCTGGCGAGGAGCCGCCCTTCCTCCTCGACATGGCCACCACCGAGACCTCCTACGGCAAGGTGAAGGTCTACGCCCAGGAGGGAAAACCGATGCCCGAGGGCTGGATGATGACCAGAGACGGAAAACCACTCACCGACGCCACGCGCGCCGAAGAGGGTTTCCTGCTGCCCATCGGGGGTCACAAGGGCTACGGTCTGAACATGATGATCGGCGCACTCGCTGGTGTGTTAAACGGAGCGGCTTTCGGGTCGGACGTCATCGATTTCAACAAGGACTTCAAGACACCCACGAACACCGGCCAGGTGTTTTTCGCCATGCGGCCGGACATCTTTCGCGATCTGGAAGATTTCAAGGTGGAGATGGACCTGAGAATCCGCGAGATCAGAAACTCCGCTCCCATGGAGGGCAAAGGCCCCATCCGGATTCCCGGCGAGAACCTCGCGCACCGGAAAGAGCAGATGCGCCGCGAGGGCGTACCAGTCGCCGTGCCCGTGGTTACTCAACTCAGAGAATTGGCGGAAGAATTAGACCTTGAGGACAGGCTCTCCGATTGATCACGCGAGGCTTATCAACGCGCCTCCCGCGACGATGAAGGCCGCACCCAGCACCATGAGCGGCGTCAGCGGTTCCATGCCCTGCGGCAAAAACCGTGAGAAGAGCAGCACGAACAGGGGTTGGGCCGAGGTGATCGGCGTCACGACGACGATGCGTCCCTCCTCGAGCGCGAAGAAAAGCGCTGTAAGGGCCGAGAAGCTGGCGAGTCCCACGAGCACAAAATAAAAGAGTCCCTTCCCGGTGAAGTTCTTGCGGGCGCTTTTGGAATTCGCCAGGACAAAAGCCATGACAATGCTCGACGTTCCCGCCATCACGAAAATCGCGAGCGTCTTGTAGGGCACGTCGGGCGAGGAGTAGCGGATGATGAGGTCGCGCATGACCCAGATGAGCGTGGCCCCGATGGCGTAGGCGATTCCGGTAAGCGCCCACGAGCGCATTTCATCTTTCCTGATCGACAAGACGATGATGCCGCAGACGATGAGCGCGGTTCCCGCGGCGAGGACAGGCGTGAGCTGCTCGCCGAGAAGCAATACGGCCAGCGTGCTCGAGAAGAGCGGCCCCAGACCGCGCAGGATTCCCGAAGGCGCCGCCCCTATGCGCTGAACGCCCGCGAACTGAAACGTCCTCGATATGCTGGGGGTGATTATGCCGAGCCCCACGAACCAGAGCAGGTGCGGGTTGGCGAAAGCGCTCATCGGCACGCTCGCCGCTATCCAGGGCAGATAGAGCAGCGTCACCACGGCCGAAGCAACGAAACCGCCGAACACAGGCGTCGCCTCCCGCGTCGCAAGGCGCGAGAAGATGAACGTCAGCGCGAAAAAAGCCGACGCCGCAACGGCCAGGGGAATCTCTGTCAACGCATGCCTCGTCTCAGAATGAAAAAGCGCCCCCGGACCACACGCCAGGGGCGCCGATTCAGGTCAACGCCTGCTTAATCCTGAATGATCAACTCCTCACAATATGGAGCGCGCGTCATGTAGACGGGTTCGTCCTCGGTGATGAGAATATGGTCCTCGATGCGCACGCCGGCCCCGCCCGGAATTCCCGGCACGAAGATGAGCGGCTCGATGGCGAACGTCATCCCCGGCACGAAATCCACGCTCTCGGCCCCGGGCATCACCTCGCCCACGTAGGGCGGCTCGTTGGGCGATATGCCGCAGCCGTGCCCGATGAATAGCTTGATGAAGTTTTCCTCGAGACCCGCGGAGCGCGCCACTTCCAGGAACTCCGCCGCCGAATCGTCGTTCGTGTAGCCGGGACGCATCTTGGCGATTCCCGCCTTGAGCGCCTTGTAGACGGTCGTATACACCTTTTGCTGCATTGGATGGGGCGGGCCGCCGGCCACCTTCGCGCGCCCGCAGTCCCCGAAATAGCCGTTCCAGCAGGCGCCGATGTCGATGAAGACGATGTCGGCGTTCCTGATGATTTTATCGGTAGGAAAACGCGTCGGCGGCGCCATGTGCTCGCCCGAGGCGACAAATGGAGATGCCAGATGCCCGAATTCCCCGCCGTGGGTGAAAAGCGTCTTCATGGCCTCGGCCGCCACGTCGAACTCGCGAACGCCGGGCTCGGCGTGGTTGAGCGCCGTGATGGTCACGGCGTCGGCGATGGCGCACGCCTGATGGAGGCATGCGATCTCATCCGTCGTCTTCTGTACCCGGCTCATGTACATGAACTGCTCGCCGTCCACGAAAGTGGCTTCGGGGAAATATTTATCGATCATCGCCCGCTGGGTGAAGGTGTGCCCATCCAGCCCGATGGTTCCGTTCGAAACCCCCCAGTCATCGAATCGCGTCTTGATGTCGGTGCCCACCGTGTGCTCCACGAGACCCGGCTCCTCCAGGATGCCGATGGGCACGTAATCGTCTATCCAGGGCATGCACTCCTCGATGCGGTGCGCCTCGCCGCTTGAGGCCAGTAGCGTCGGATTGCCCTCCTGCCTGAGCAGAACGCCGTAGGTGGTGGAGGAGCGGTACTGAATCATGATGACGCGCGCGCTGGTCAGGTAGCGCACGTTCTCGTCCTTCCAGAGGATGAGGGCGTCGATGCCCTGTTCCTTCATCGCCGCCTGGGTTTTCTCGACGCGCTCTCTGCGCATGCGGTCCATATCGATGCGGTGCTCCCAGTCGACCATCATCGAGCCGCGCGCCCACGTGGGGTAGTCCGTCATTGCATCTTCCTCCTCGCAAAACAAAGATTTCGGTCTGAAAATATCGAGTCTGCAAACGATTGTTCTGAATATGAAATTCGCGGCGACGCTAGCACCCGCGCATTGACCTGTCAAGAAAACACGGGCGGGGCGGCTTGTCGAATGCGTGCAAAAGAGATGGATGCCTCCGCATCGTTGACTTGAAGGCCCGGCCTCGCTACTTTCGGCGCAAAGGACACGCAACGAGCGCATTCACCAAATCAACACGGAGAAGTCCCATGAGCCTGGTCAATTACGAAGTGAAGGATAAAACCGCCACTATCACCCTGAACCGGCCCGAGAAGCTCAATGCCTACACCGAGGAGATGGTGGACGAGATGTACGAAGCCTGCCAGAGATTCGCCAAGGACGACGACGCATGGACGGCCATCGTCACAGGCGCAGGCGATCGCGCGTTCTGCGCAGGACACGACCTCACCCTGGTCGTGGAAAGTGAGGGACAATACAAGGATCACGACTCGCCCACGGTGTGGTACGGAGAATTCGAGATATACAAACCCATGATCGCCGCGGTGAACGGCTACGCCTTCGGCGGGGGGTGTTCCCTGGCACTTTCCTGCGACATCCGGATCGCATCTGAAAACGCCGTTTTCGGCTATCCCCAACCCAAATACGGCGCGATGAGCCTTGGCGGCCACCAGCGCATGCCCAAGACCATCCCGCCCGGCATCGCCATGGAGTTCATGCTGACCGGCCGGCACATCCCAGCGGATGAAGCGGCGCGCTGGGGCATGGTGAACAAGGTCGTTCCCCAGGACGCCCTGATGGACGAGGCGCACGCCATGGCCGCCCTCATCAACGAGAACGCGCCCTTATCCGTCCGGCACACGAAAGAGGCAGTGCTCAAGGGTCTGAGAACGCCCGATGTTCGCGAAGGCATCGCCATGGCGAAACTCATCAGCTATCGACTCCAGACCTCACATGACACACAAGAGGGCCTTGCAGCCTTCATGGAGAAGAGAAAACCCGAATGGCAGGGCCGCTGAAGATTTTGGCCCACCTTCCCCAATTTGAATTGCGCATATATTTCGTATCAAGGAGTCAATAGATGAATGATGCACCTAAAATCGGCATGGCCTTCATCGGACTCGGCTGGTGGGGCGCCGTGCTCGCAGACGCCGCCCTTGCCTCCGGAAAAGTGAAAGTGACCGGCGGCTTCGCCCGTACACCCTCCTCTCGCGAAGATTTTATCGGGAAATACGGAGGGCAGAACTTCGCCTCAATTGATGAGGTGATGGCCGACTCCGAGACAGAAGCTGTCGTCATCGCCACGGCGAACTCCGTACACAAGGAAATCGCGGTCGCCGCCGCCCGCGCGGGCAAGCACGTTCACCTGGAAAAACCGATGGCGCTGAACGTCTCCGACGCCAAAGAAGTGGAGCAGGCGTGTAAAGACCACGGCGTGAAACTCCACATGGGGCAGAACTTCAGGCGCTGGCCGATGTTTCGCAAGGCGAAGGAAATCGTCGAAAGCGGAAATCTGGGTCTCGTGAACTACACGGTCGCCACGTTTTCCAATAACCACGGCTTCACCTCCGGCCCCAAGAGTATGCGGTGGGACGCCACGGAAAACCCCGGAGGGCCGCTCTACAGCTACACCATCCATCTGGGCGACATTATGGAATATCTCTTCGGCGACGTGGACGAGGTAAGCGCCGCTTGCGCCAAGGTGGGCGGCCCCAACCCCCAGGAAGACACCGCCGCCGCCATATTGCGCTTCAAGAGCGGGCTGATGGGCGTCATTTCGAGCAGCTATCTGGCCCCATTCCACTTCGCCTTCGACGTTCAGGGCACCGAAGCGAACCTGAGCCTCTCCACGACGGAAAACCCCACTCTCAAGCGGCCCATCGACCTGATGGGCGGCCTGGAAACAGAGACAGTGGAGCTCGATCACGACCTGGTGGAGGGAAGGCTCCTCGCGAACCGCGAGCAGTTCGACGACCTGATCGGCGCGATTCGAGAAGACAGGGACCCGGAAGTCACCGGTCGCCACGGCGTTCGCGCTCTCGCCATCATGCGGGCGATCCTGAAGAGCAACGCAGAAAGACGGATTGTGACAATCGAGGAGATTCTGGAGAACGATTAGGCCCGAAACAAGGCTCTCGCAACATGGGTCTGATTCGCGTATAATTCTCACTCGTTAGCCCATCGCATCTCTGCGACTTGTTCCGCCCGGACTCGTTTCGGAAACGGCTTTCTCATGGGCAGGCGCCGCGATACACCGGATTTCATGCGCTCCAACAAACTCCCGGCACTGGAATACCGACCCGCTGCGCAGGAGCGCGAACTCACCGGAAAACTCATCGTTTCCACGAGCGCGGACGAGCGCGAAGCGCTGGGCCAGAAGCTTCTCGACAACATTTGCCGCAGCCTCAAGATTCCCCGTGCGCGCCTGCGCGTGTTCGAAAAGCGGCAACCCCACAAGCTGCATGGCGGAAAACTCGCCTACAAGCTGTACGGCGTCTACCATTGCGACAGCGCGTTGATCGAAATCGCCAACCTGACGTCCATTCGCAAGCAGGTCGTCGCTGGCAAGACGTTTCTGGATACCCTCATCCACGAACTCATGCACCACATCGACAGAAAATTTCTCCGAATTCCCTCCACACCCCACAGCCCCGGCTTTTACGCGCGCATCGAGGACCTCAAAACCAAGCTCATGCGCATGAAGGGCGGGGAGCGGGCATCCTCGCAAGATGCCCCCTGGGAGCGGCCCAGAGACCTGACGGCGGCTCTCGAGGCGGAGGCCGCAAACGCCCGTGGGAGAAACAAAAGTCAAGATCGGCAACAGCCAAATGAGGCGAGCCCGGAGGATGTTCGGCCCGAAGCGAGAAAATCCAGGTTGTCCCCACAGGATGTAACGCAACCCCTCTTTCCGGCGCCACCAGGTGAACCAAGCGCAGCGAAACCCCGGAAAAAACCACCACGCGCGCGCGGAGGAGTGAGCACGTCTCCGAAAAATCCCCAAAAAGTCGTTTCGGGAGAGAAAGAGCCGCAGCTGTCGTTCGATTTTTAATTTCTACAATCTACTTTAGATAAACAATATTAAAACTTGAAATAAAAAGTGAAAAAAATTCACAAAATTTGCCTTTCAAGGACCGTCTTTCGCTCCCACGTTCGGGCGGTTGTGTTTCACTCTGCGATTGGGTAAACAAAGGGACTGGGCATACGCCATCATACAAACAAACGTATATCGCAGAGGAGTTTCATTCTATGAGACCGGCTAACGATTCCGTCCCGAAACCCTGGGGACCGCTGGCGGGTTTTTGGTCCTGGCAGTATCTGAACCTGTTGAAGACCATCAAACTCGTCACGAGCAAACGAGTCAAGAGTTTTTATGAGAAATTTCCCAACGTCCTTCCTCCCGGCAGCCCCTTCCCCGATTTCGAACTCAAGGACATTCACGGAAACAGCCACCGCATGGCGGATTATCTGGGGAAGAAATACGTGGTGATGACCACAGGCGCCATCACGTGACCGCCATACAGGCGGCAGGTGCCGTTTTATGAAGAGTTGCAAGAGAAATACGCGGACCGCGACGTGGTCGTCTTCAATCTCTATGTGAGGGAACCTCACGCAGGCGAGCGCGGGTTCCCCGAGATCAGAAACCATGAATCCTACGAGCACAAGCGGAGCTACGCGCAAGAGCTGGCCGATATCAAAAAAATGGAAACTAACATCCTCGTCGACGAGATGGACCAGAAGGTGCACGCCATGCTCGGAGACCTGCCGAACACCATCTGGCTCGTCGGCAAGGACGGGAAAGTGGCCTACAAATGCACCTGGTCGAACGCCGAGTACGTGGATGAATATCTGGCCCGGATGGTGAACGAAGACCCCGCATTCGAGGGAATGCCAAAAATGGAGCAAACCATCTTCACCGCTCGCGCGAGCACAGCGATCTAGCCGGACAAGTCGTTCATCAGCGCCCCCTCGTGAGTGGGGGCGTTTTTTCTGCATCACGAACCATGGAGGAATCGGGACATGGATGCACCGACTATCTTCAAAGAGCGCCTCGAAGCCTACGGGACGAGGCTGAGAGAGGTTATGGAAGACGTCACCGATGAGGACTTGACCCTTCAACCCGGCCCGAACGACAACCCCATGGGCTGGATCATCTGGCACATGACGCGCTTTGAGGACAGGACTTTTTCGTTCCTCGGCGGAACGCAGGAACTTTGGATAGAGGGGAAATGGCACAAGCGCTTCGGCATGGAGCCCGACCCCGAATGCACCGGCGTAGGCTTCACGCTCGAACAGGTACTGGCGCTTGAAGTCAGCAAGGACACCCTGATGGGTTATTTCGAAGCTGTGCGCGAGAAATCACTCGCCTGCCTCTCAGGCTTGAGCGCGGCTGATCTGGATCGGGAAGAAGTCGACTTCGCCAGCAAGAAGCCCATGAAGCTCGGCCTGGTGCTGGGCAGGTATGTAGGCGATCATATCTCCCATATCGGACAAATCTGCTACCTCAGGGGCCATATCGCAGGCTGGGGGCGATACCCCATTTAGATTTCAATCGAGTTTTCCCAATGTCCTTAGCGCTTGTTTCACGTCCTCTTCGGGCGTTTCGTCGGGCACGCGGAAAAGCGGCTGCGTGACGCCCATCTCTCTGATTGCAGCCAGCATTTCGTTGCATCTGGACTTGGGCCCGCAGATGGCGAGGTCGTCTACCAGTTCATCCGAGAGTGCATCGCCCACTGCCCTGCGGCCGCCCTTTCGCCAGGCCGCGCGGATGTTGTCGGCGTCTTCCCCGTAGCCCCAGCGCGTGAGCTGGGCGTGGTAGTAATCGCCCATCGCGCCGATGTAAAAGCCGAGTTCGGGCTTCACGAGTGCGCGCGCGCGGTCGAGATCGTCAAAAGGCGCCGTGTAGACGAACGGGGCCACATCAATTTCCGAGACCACCCTGCCCGCCGTTTCAGCGCCCTCCTCCAGAAATTTGAGCGCGTCTTTTGTTTTCGAGAACGGGATGCAGAAAGGAATCCAGCCGTCCGCGATCTCCCCGGTCAGCCTCGTATAATTCGGGCCGTTCGACCCCAGATAGATAGGCAGGCGCTCCTGCACCGGTTTTCGCCTCAGCTTGAAGCCGCTCATCCGGTAGATTTCACCGTCCAATTCCACGCGCTCGCCGCGAAACGCCTGGCGCAGGGCTTCGACCATCTCCCGGGAGCGTTTGAGCGGACTGCCGAAAGAAACCCCGTGCCAGTTCTCGATAACCGCCCGGCCGCTCGAGCCGAGCCCGAGATGGAAGCGGCCATCGCTCAACACATCGAGTTCCGCCGCAGTCTGCGCCATGAGGCCGGGCGTTCTGCCATAGACGTTGAACACCGCGGCTCCCAGCTTGATCTTCTCCACCGCCTGCGCCGCCATGGAGATGAGGATGCTACCGTCGCGCACCCAGGTTTCTGGAAACCAGAGCGAATCGATGCCTGAATCCTCGCACCATCGCGCGAATCGCGGAACCTCGCGCGCGTCGATGGTCTCCTGATGCCACAAAACTATCCCTTTTTCCGTCATCTACCGACTCCCTTCAATCCGCAAGTCCTTGATTTTCGCGCTTGACAGCAGCGAGCATCTTCCCTATAAACACTCATCGTGAGAATTATCAAACATTTAGCGAACATCATTCGCTCCAAAAGCAAAGAACAAACCCCCGAGAGCCTACCTTCCGCCAAGGTCCTGGAATCCAATTCCGCGCCTTCCACTGACCATGCCGAACGGAACAAAGCCTCTTCCGCCTCGAAACCTGCCGATGTCGAATCTCCGCAGGGAAAAACCGACTCGAACGGGACGAACCCCGGGAACAAACGCCGCCGGCGCAGTCGCCCCCGGAAAAAACAAAATAATGGAGAAACATTGCATAAGCAAAACGCAGCAACCATAGAATCGAAAAATCTGGAAAACGACGACAAACCATCCAAAAACAAAAGGACAAGAAGGCGCCGCAAGAAGAAACCCGCGGTGGCGGGAGCACAGGCCGCACCGCAAAAATCCCAGAAAGCGGCGAATCCCTCTTATAACGGCATCACCTACAAAAAAGACCCTGCCGAATTCGGCGTGGACGATTTCGACGTAGCAGACGCGCCCGAGGGCTTCCGGGAACTCGGCTTCGGGCCTGAGTTGCTCCGCGGGATTCACGGCCTCGGGTTCGACGCCCCCACGCCCATCCAGCGGGATGCGATTCCCGTCGCACGTGAGGGCCGGGACATCATCGGCTGCGCCCAGACGGGCACAGGCAAAACCGCTTCTTTCGCCCTCCCGACGCTCGAACGCCTACAAGGCGGCTCGGGCACGAGGTGCCTCGTGCTGACGCCCACGCGGGAACTGGCAATCCAGGTGTCGGAACAATTCCACCGTCTGGGAAAACACGTCGAAACCTCATGCGCGGTCATCTACGGCGGGGTGGATTACGAGCCTCAGTTCCAGGCTTTTCATGAGAACGTGGACATCGTCGTCGCCACGCCCGGCAGGCTGCTCGACCATTTGAAACGAAAATCCGTACATTTCAAGAAACTGGAAATACTCATCATCGACGAGGCCGACCGCATGCTGGACATGGGCTTCGCCGAGGAGATCACCGAAATCCTCAAACGCCTGCCCAAAAAGAGGCAGACCATGCTTTTCTCCGCCACCATGCCCGCAAAAATTCAGGATCTGGCGAATCGCGCGGTGAGCGACCCGGTGCAAATCAACATCTCTCCGCCCTCGACGCCGGCGGAGGGCATCCACCACGGCGTCTACCCTATCAGCATGGCGAACAAGCCGCGCGGCGTGCTGGGCATCATCGACAAATACAACCCCACCAGCGTCCTCATCTTCACGAGAACCAAAGCCGGGGCCGATGTGCTCTGCAATTTCCTGGAAAACGAGAAAATTTCCGTCGCCAAGATTCATTCCGACAGAAGCCAACGCCAACGGGAGCGCGCGCTGGCGGGCTTTCGCCAGGGTCAGCACCGCATACTCGTGGCGACGGACATCGTTTCGCGCGGCATCGACGTGACGGGCATCTCTCACGTCATCAATTACGACGTGCCCGAATACCCTGAAGACTACGTCCACCGCGCCGGCAGAACGGCCCGCGCCGGCCGCATCGGCTACGCCATGACGCTCATGTCGCCCGGCGAAATCACGCCAGTCAAGAATATCGAACGCTTCATCGGCAAGGCGCTGCCCAGAGTCGGCATGGAAGGTTTCGCCGACGACGTCCACCAGCAAAGCATCGAGAACGAACCCAAACCCCTGCTCGACCAACCGAGGGTGGCGCGCTACGAGCGACTTCGCAAAATGCCGCGCCGGACCGGCTTGTCGCTACGCTAATACTTAGCGCCCCCTCAGCAAATGTGACACGAAATAACCGAGATAAGGCCCCATTCTCTGTAAAAATTTGATAAAGATTTTTTAACTTTCCAAGCCTTTGAAAAAAAGCTACTTACAAGAATCAATGCGCGTCTGTTTAAGAAAAAATCCTGCACTCCGTCATGTTATCTATTGACCTCTCCACACGGCTACGATAGATTGAATATCCTCGTGAAATACATCGTTTCTATCAAGCCGGTAGTCGGACATGGAAGGGAGACCCATATGCAGAAATCCGAGCTCGTAGATAAAATTGCCGGGGACGCAGGCATCTCGAAAGCGGCGGCGGACCGCGCCCTGAAGTCCCTGCTTGATTCCGTTACGCAAGCGCTGAAGAAAGGTGACCGCGTTTCCCTGGTCGGATTCGGAACTTTTTCCGTTTCCAAGCGATCGGCACGAACGGGTCGCAACCCGCAAACGGGTGAGACAATCTCGATCAAGGCGAGTAAGGCGCCCAAGTTCTCCGCAGGCAAGAGCCTCAAGGACGCGGTGAACAAATAAACGCCGGCTTTTGAAGGCGTCTGATTCGGGAATCACACGATTATTATTCGTTGAATGATTCCAAGCAACGATAGATTTAAACGTAATGTAGTCCCGCTTTTCAAATCATCTGATTAACAGTAGGTATTCATCCAGTAAGAAGCAATTATCTGGCCCAAAACCCCGACGCTGGACATTCTGGCGTCGGGGTTTTCGCTTTCGAAGACGCCTCTGGATTCTGCATGAGCGAATCACGCAACGGTTTCAGGCGAGAAATTCCTTGAGTTTCGATAGGAAGCGTCCGTTTTCCGTTTCGAGTCCGACGGTCACGCGAATCCATTCGGGATGCCCGAATGCGCTGCCGGGACGAACAATGACGCCCTCACGCATCAGGGCATCCATCGCGGCATCGCCGTCGTCCACGCGCACAAAGATGAAATTGGCCTGACTCTCCATGTATTCGAGTTCCATCTCCGAAAACGCCGCATAGAGCGCTTCCCTTCCCTCCCGCACCAGCGCGACGGCGCGCTCCTTGTAGTCGTCGTCTTCAAGCGCGGCCAGGGCCGCCGCCTGCGCGAGCTGGTTTACGTTGAAAGGCTCGCGGACTCGGTTCATGTATTCGACGACGCCCTCTCGGCTCAGGGCGAATCCCACGCGCAGTCCAGCAAGGCCGTAGATTTTCGAGAACGAACGCAGGACAACCAGCGGGAAGTGACCGACAAGAGATGCGCTGTCGGGATACGCCGGATCGTCAGCGAAATCGCCATAAGCCTCATCCAGGAGTACGAGAAGGCCCTCGGGTAATTTTTCGAGAAAGGAGACGAGTTGCTCCTCCGTCAGAATCCCGCCCGTGGGGTTGTTCGGCGAACAGAGGAAGATGATTTTCGTGCGCACGGATATTTTGTCGAGAACATCGTCCAAATCGACTCGCATGTCACGGAGGGGTGAGAAGACGACTCGCGCACCCATCACCCGGCTCACGTGCGCATAGGGGCTGAAGGTCGGCTGGGGTATCACCACCTCGTCGCCGTCGTTCAGGAACGTCCTGCTCATGACGGAAAGAACGTCGTCGCCCCCGTTTCCCAGGAATACCTGCGACTGGGAGACACCCAGTTTTTGCGCCAGGCGGCCCGCAAGCGTTTTCGCCCCGCCGTCGGGATAGCGGTGCAGGCCATCGAGCGCGCCGCGAATCGCATCCATCGCGCCGGGCGCGGGGCCGAGCGCATTCTCGTTGCTGGCAAGCTTTATAACTTCGCTCAGCCCGTACTCGGCGGCCACCTCCTCGATAGAGCGCCCCGGAACATAAGCCTTAAGCGATGAGACGCCTTTTCTCAGCAGCTCTTCCACGTTCAAAGCCTTATCCTCTCGTTGTCATCCTCGTCATCGTCCTGAACCCCCAGAACGGCGAACATATAGACTATTCAAAGCGATTTGACCACACCCTCCCCGACGGGCGTGCTGATGTATACTCCATACGAAGGAACCGGATATCGTCATACGACATAACACCCGGAAAGTCGATGCATTGCCCTCGGTGAGCGGGACGGGCTAGAATATGGCGGATCAACCGCTTAACGGAGACTCATCTTGAGCGATGCGAAGCCGGACGTGAAACTGAAAAAACTCGAACAAACCCTCGAAGAGATGGGGAGCGTTCTGGTCGCCTTCTCGGCGGGCGTGGACAGCACCTTTCTCGCCAAGGTGGCCCATGAGGTGCTGGGAGCAGGTGCGCTCGCCGTCACGGGCCGCTCCGTCACCCTGGCCGCATCCGAACTCGAAGAATCGGGCACGCTCGCAACGCAAATCGGTATTCGCCACATCATTATCGACACCGACGAGATTGCGGATGAATCTTTTGGGAACAACCCGCCGAACCGCTGTTATTTCTGCAAGAACGAGCTTTACTCCGTCTTGAGCCGCGTGGCTACGGAGGAGGAGATGGCCGTCATCGTCGATGGTTCGAACGCCGACGACGTGGGCGATCACCGCCCCGGCATGCAGGCGGCGCGGGAGCTGGGCGTACGGAGCCCGCTCATGGAAGTAGGTATGACGAAAGAGGACATCCGCACCCTATCCCAATCGTTCGGACTCCCCACATGGGACAAGCCGGCGCAGGCTTGCCTCTCGAGCCGTTTCCCGTATGGAGACCGCATCACGCCCGAGAAAATCGCACAAGTCGAAAAGGCGGAAAGCGGCTTGCGGGAGCTGGGCTTCAGACAGTTGCGGGTTCGCCACCACGGCGACGTTGCCAGAATCGAAGTGCCAAAGGCCGACATCGCGCGGCTGGTCGATGAGGAGACATCCAGGCAAGTGATCGCCCGCATGAAAAGGGCCGGCTTCACCTACGTGACCATCGACCTGGAAGGATTCCGTTCGGGGAGCATGAACGAAGTGCTCAATACCGATCGCAAACCCGATCTCCTCATTCTCTCGTGAACCCCGAACTCATTCTCGATCTGCTCGAGCAGGTGAAGCAGGGCCGTCTCGCGCCCGATGACGCCGCCGCGCGCCTTCGGGACCTGCCCTTCGAGGACCTGGGGCATACCCGGGTGGACCACCATCGCGCACTCAGAAACGGCTTTCCCGAGGTCGTCTTCGGCGCGGGAAAAACCAGAGAACAAGTCGTCGAAATCGCAAGGAGTCTGATGGCGCAAGACCAGACGGTCCTGGTGACGCACGCTGGCGCGGACCAGGCGCAAGCCTTGCTGGAGCTCTCTCCCCGCACGAATCACCACGAAACCGCCCGCATCGTCGAAATCCCGTGCGAGAATCCGCCCGCTCCCGTGGGCTCGGTCGCGGTCGTTTGTGCGGGCACCTCCGATATGCCCGTGGCCGAGGAGGCGGCGGTGACCGCGCGCATCCTGGGTTCTGAGGTGACTCGCGT
Source organism: bacterium (assembly GCA_965213625.1). Classification (GTDB taxonomy): domain Bacteria; phylum UBA8248; class UBA8248; order UBA8248; family UBA8248; genus Bin107. The sequence continues at coordinate 2,629,415 of CBDBZU010000004.1, read as the reverse complement.
CTACGACGTGGGCGTGGCGGGCCTGCACCGCCTCCTGGCGGAGGTGAAAACTTTGCGCGAGGCGAACGTCATTATCGCCGTGGCGGGGATGGAAGGCGCCCTGCCCTCGGTGGTCGCCGGTCTGGTGGCCTGCCCCGTCATCGCGGTGCCTACGTCCGTGGGCTACGGCGCGAATCTGGGTGGACTGACGGCGCTGTTCGCCATGCTGAACTCATGCGCTTCCGGCTTGAGCGTGGTGAACATCGACAACGGCTTCGGCGCTGCGTACCAGGCGCACCTCATCAACCAGCAGACGGCTGCCTTATGAAGACGATCTATTTCGACTGCTTTGCGGGTGCAGCGGGCGACATGCTCGTGGGTGCTTTGCTGGATTTGGGGCTTGATTTCACAGCCCTCGAAGCTGAGCTTGAGAAGCTGGGGGTTGAGGGCTATTCGATATCTAATGATAGCGTCCTAAAACAAGGAGTTACGTCTTCTAAGTTCAGAGTGAACATCACCCACGAAACGCACCACCATCATCATCACGAAGAGGGACATTCCCACGGCGCGGCTCATCATGGCCGCTCCTACCGCCAAATTCGGGAAATGCTCGAAAAAGCGCCGATCCCGGAGGCTCCCAAGGACCGCGCCATCTCCGCGTTTCACCGCCTGGGCGTCGTGGAGGCGGGCATCCACGGCGTCGGGCTCGACGAGATTCATTTCCACGAAGTCGGCGCGGTGGATTCGATCATCGACGTTACGGGCTATTTTCTGGGGCTCCACATGCTGGGCGTCGAGCGGGTCGCGGCCTCTCCCCCGCCCGTGGGAAGCGGGTTCGTGCAGTGCGCGCATGGGCGGATGCCCGTACCCGCTCCTGCGACAGCCAAGCTGCTCGAAGGCATACCCGTGGCGCAGAGCAACCTCGAGGGCGAGGTGCTGACGCCCACGGGGGCCTTGCTGCTCGGAGAGAGCGCGGCGTTTTTCGGCCCCATGCCCGAGATGACGATAGAGCGGGTGGGCTACGGCGCGGGCGACAAGGACCAGCCGGACACGCCCAACGTGGTTCGCGCATTTCTGGGAGAGAGCGCAGCGAGCACAGAAGGCGAAGGGCCGCCCACCACCATCGCCGTGCTCGAGGCCAACATCGACGACATGAGCCCCGAGTTATTCCCGCATATTATCGAAGGAGCGCTTAAAACGGGCGCACTCGATGCGTTCTCCATTCCCGTAACGGGCAAGAAGGGAAGGCCCGCGCAACTGCTCACGATTTTGAGTCCCCTCGCGAAACAAGATGCCCTCACCCGCTTCCTGTTCCGGGAAACATCGACCCTGGGCGTTCGCCATCGCACGACGGCGCGCGCGGTGGCCGAGCGCGCGTGGGTGGAGGTCGAACTCCCCTGGGGCCGGGTGCGCGTCAAAACAGGAACCTTCGAGGGCAAGCTCACGAACCTCGCGCCCGAATACGAGGACTGCAGGCGGCTTGCGGAAGAAAGCGGAGTACCTCTCAAGGGGGTGCTCGAGGCGGCCCTCGCGCGCGCGAGGGAAATGCTTGGAAGCGGGTCATGAAGATACGTCTTGGCGGGTAATGCGAGTGGCGCGGTGCAAGCCCGCTCAGAAAGAGTTGAGGAGTCACCCATGAAGGTCCGCATAAAATTATTCGCGGATTTCGCGGAGAAGATGCCCGCTGAGCAGGATGCGGAGGGCGTGGCCGAAATCACGCTGCCGGAGGACGCGAGCGTGTACGACGTGCTCGACCGCTTCGAAATACCATATGAGGAAGCCTATATCGTCCTCCTCGACGGACGGCACGCGAAGAAATCGGTCGTGATACCCGCAGGCTCCGAGCTTTGCGTGTTCCCGCCCATCGTGGGGGGATGAGGATGCGCCGGGGTTTTATGGTATTCTCCTTATTATTCAGCTAAAGCATCAAAATTCGATAATCGTTTCGTTGCCGGGCCATTTCACAACAGGCGGAGCCGGCGTGAACCGACTGCTTGTTCCGGCGTCGGCGGCTGTCCGCAAGGGAGGTTTTCATGACAGATAGTTCCCACCAGAAACCACTCGACCTTCTCGTTACGGGCGGCACGGTCGTAACAGGCCACGGGAGGCAGGAGGCTGCACTCGGGGTTCGAGACGGCAAAATCGCCTGTGTGGGCGCACCGGAAAGTATGCCTGCAGCCGCCGATGTACTGGAGGTTCCGGGCAAGCTCGTTCTCCCGGGCGTCATCGACCCCCACGTCCACTTCCGGGCGTATTCGAACCACATCGATTCCATCTCGGACGTTGCGCGAAGCGCCGCGCACGGCGGAGTTACGACCATGGTCGCTTTCGCCACGGGTGAGGAGAACGAGACCATGCTCACCACGCTGCAGCGTTGCCGCGAGGAGGGCGAAGCCGGGAGCGTTATCGACTTCTCGCTGCACGCCTGGATATTCGAGGACTTCGAATACCTCGCCGAAATACCAAAAGCCATCGAGGGCGGCGTCACGACCTTCAAGGTCATGATGGGCTACAAGAAGCGGGGCCGCGGCCGCTGCATACCGGACGAATACTTCTACGCAGCGCTCGATATCGTGGGTCGCCATGGGGGCACCGTGCTCGTCCACGCCGAAAACGGTCCTGTCATCGACTACCTGGAGAACAAGGCTTTCGACGCCGGAATGGACGGCGCCGATTTCCAGGAATACTCGCGCCCGCCGGAGCTCGAGGCCTCATCGGTCGCAAAATCGATCCACCTCGCCGATCTCGCGGGCTGCCCGCTTTACATCGTTCATCTCACGGCGGAGCTGGCTCTCGATGAGGCGCGGCGCGGCCTGGCGGCCGGAAAGGACATCGTCGTGGAAACCTGCCCGCAGTACCTGACTCTCACCGGGGAGGCCGTGCGGGAGATGGGAGCTCCCGCCAAGGTGGCGCCTCCGCTGCGCGAGAAAGCCGACATTTCCGCTCTGTGGAAGGGCATCCAGGAGGGATGGATCAGCCTCATCGGGAGCGATCACGCCCCCTACACCCAGGCGCAGAAGAACGACCCTCCCTTCACCGAGGCTCCTTTCGGCGCACCCGGCATCGAGACCTTGCTCCCCGTTCTCTACAGCGAAGGCGTCGCTGGCGGGCGGATTTCGGCCGAGCGCCTCGTACAGCTCACGAGCGAGAATCCGGCGCGCACGCTGGGTCTCTATCCGCAGAAAGGAACGCTTCAAGTCGGATCGGACGCCGACCTCGTCGTGATCGACCCCGAGGGACGCTCAACCGTGAGGGCGGCGGGGCAGCACACGAATTCCGATTACTCACTCTTCGAGGGATGGGAGCTCAGCGGCCGTCTGGAACTCAGCCTCCTGCGCGGGAAGCCGCTCCTCCGGGACGGGGAGCTCATACAAGAGCCGGGCTACGGCCGGTTCGTCCCGCGCGGCGCGTCATAGGCCAACTGAACCGAGAGGGGCGTCAGGGAATCTGTCGCCGCTCCCGCAGCTTCGCGATGTGATCGGCGGCGGGCCGCACCCGACCCGCTTCGATCTGACGATTGCCAAGCGCGAGTATCTTGAGCAGCGCCATAGTCTCCTGCATCTGCTCGTAGGTTTCGATATCCTGCACGACCGCCTTGGCTTCGCCGTTCTGGGTGACGATTAGGGGCTCCCGCTCGTCACGAAGCGTTCGCATGATTTCCGAGGCGTGGGCCTTGAGATAACTGGTTGGCTTGATTCGGCTGGATAACCCCATAGACTCTCTCCTTATCGAACTAAATATAGTCAAAAGAGGTGGACAAATAAGGCTGTCGGAACTTACCACCGCCGTCATTCCGGCAAAAGCCGGAATGACGAACAAAACCGCACAGACTTGTAATGGGCCGTTATTGTGAATGGGACAAGATCTCGACATCGGACAGGCACAGGGGCCTGTCCCTATACGGATCCCCCCTCCTCGGTCGGAATCATACGCAGAACCACGAAATCAGGGCTTTTTCAACAACCCCATATGCGGCCCCCATAGTGGAAATACGACCAAACCGCAAGGACTTTTTAATGTCCCCCTGTCATCGAATCCGCTGTTCTCTTCTTTCAGTTTCACCTGAAGGGGGACTTCCTGCTACGTCTTCCAGTTACGACGAGCCTCATATTCTCCCGGACGCGATGGCGGCGCCCTCGGCCAACGCCGCGAGCTTGACGTATACGATGTCGGGATCGACCGTACCGAATCCGGCGAACGTCCCGAACCCGCAGTCGGTTCCGGCAACGACCCGCTCCGGACCCATCATCTCCACGAAGCGCCCGATCCGCTGCGCGATGAGTTCGGGATGCTCCACGAAGTTGCTTGTCGTGTCGATGACTCCGGGCACGAGAATCGTCTCCTCGGGTATCTCGTCCAGCCGGTCGCGGAATACGGTCCATTCGTGTTCGTGCCGCGGATTCGCGTTCTCGAACAGGATGTAGCGGGCGCGGACCGACATCAAGGCGGAAAACACGTGGTCAAGTGCTACGTCGCACACGTGTGGCCCCTCATAGTTCCCCCAGCAGATGTGGACCCGCACCTGCGCCGGGTCGGCATCGCGCAGCGCGTGGTTCAGTACCTCGACGTTCGCCGCCGCGATCTTGCCGAACTCGTCGTCCGAGCAATCCTCGTACAGCACATGGCGCGCGAGGCCTAAGTCCGGACAGTCGAGCTGCAGGTCGAAGCCCGCCGCCAAAATCGCGTCGTACTCCGCCTTCATTGCGTCGGCGAGGGCTTCCAGGTAGGCCTCACGAGTGGGGTAGTAGGCGTTCGGCATGAACAGCGCAATGACGCCGGGCGACGCCGCGTTCAGGAAGCCGCGCTTAGCGCCATGCGCCGCCACCGCGTTCTTGAAATTTCCGATGTCGGCCCTGAGATCGGCGTCGTCCTCCGGCGCTACCGGCCCGGTGCATTGCGGACGGACGAGCTTCGGCGTCCCACCCTCGCGTGCGAGGCGTTCGAGATAGCGCGGGAAGAGCTTGAGATCCCCCGGCACGGCCCGCTCGCTCTGGCCGGAGAAGCCGGTATAGCGGTTCTTGACTTAGGTGGTGTAGGAAATCTTGGACGTCTCGCCGTCGGAGACGATATCGACCCCGGCTTCGACCTGCCGGCGAACCGTCTCCGCGCACTCTTCCGCCATGCAGGCGGCGAAGTCGGCCGGGTCGTAGGACTCGCCCCGATCGCGGGCGAAGAGAAAATCGAGCGCCCGCTTGCTTCGCGGAAGCGACCCGACGTGGGTAGTGGCGATGCGCGTCATAAGGGTCTCCTCCCCGTCCGAGCGGCCGGGAAAGCCCGCCGTAGCGGGTCCACGGTAACGACGCTTTCATTCCCAACCAGCAATACCACCTGTGGCTTTGCAGCCATGACATCCTCCCCACCGCAAGATTTCAGAGTACAGAGATTTCCGTTTCTCCCGTAGAGACGGTATAAACGGAATTATATACTACTTAGAAGGGCAAAACGCCGCTCTGGTCAGAACTAACCTTTTTCTGCTGTCGGAACTGCCCGCGAAAAAAACAGGCTGAGCACATCCGGCTCCAGACAGGGATGGTAGACACCTTAACAATTTCGCAAAGAGTACCGGAGGATGTAGCCATGAAATTCGCCTTGCACTACAGCTATCAGTCTCTCACCGAAAACTGGGTGGATGCCTATCACAATTCCCTGGAACAGATCGCCCTGGCGGAGAAGTACGGCTTCGACATGGTGACGACGAGCGAACACCACATGGTGGAGGACAACGGCTATTTCCCCTCCAACATGGTAACCGCCGCAGGCATCGCCACCCGGACGGAGAAAATGCGGGTCGGCACCTGCGTCCTCCTCCTTCCCTTCTATCACCCGCTGGCCGTGGCCGAGGACGCGGTGGTTCTGGACATCATGTCCAAGGGACGCTTCGTGCTGGGAGTGGGACTCGGCTACAGGCGGGAGGAATTCGCGGCTTTTGGCGTCCCCTTCGAGGATAGGGCCGCCCGTTTCGAAGAAGCTCTCGGGCTGGTCCGCCGGTTGATGACGGAGCGGGGCGTGACGCACCCGGGCCCTAGTTTCCCAATGGAGGACGTGACCCTCATGCCCCGCCCGGAGCAGAAGCCGTGCCCTCCCATCTGGGTGGGGGCCAAGCTGCCCGCCGCCATCCGCCGCGCCGCGCGCATGGGAGACGCATGGCTCGCCGACCCGGTGACGCCGCTCAAGTTGCTCAAGGAGCGAAAACAAATCTATCTCGACGCCCTGGCCGAGGCAGGGAAGGACGCATCCCAAGTGGAATTTCCCCTGAGGCGCGAAGCGTATGTGGCCGAAGAGAGCGAGCAAGCCTGGGAAGAGGCGCGGGAACCCATACTCTATAACTACCAGGAGTATCTGGATTGGGGTCATCTGGTGGACGACGATGGCAAGCCGGTGGAGCGGGGCACCGAGGCGACGGAAAATCTTCGTCGGCGCTTCATTCTGGGCTCGCCGGATGATTGCATTCGCCAGATCGAACGATACCGGGATGAACTCGGAACGACATCCATGCACTTCCTCATTCAGTTTCCCGGTCTGGACCACACCAAGATTATGAACTCGATTCGACTGCTCGGGGAGGAAGTCCTACCTCATTTCCAAAAGAGATGAATATCCCTATTCCTTCTCCTTGCGCTCCACCATGATGGTGACGTCGCCCTCGTGAATGAGCTCATCGCGCTGGTTCAAGAGCTTCAGGGCGAGCGTCACCAAACCCTGCCCCTTGCTGGAAATGCGCCTCGATTTCACGACAACCTCGCCTGAAATCGTATCTCCGAAGCGAATCGGGCCGCGAAACCTCCATTCCAGGCCCAAAAACGCCTCCACCGTTCCCTCGATAATTCCGAGCCTTGTCACCAAACCCATGAGGAAGGAAAGACCGAGCAATCCGTGGCCCACTCTTTCCCCGAAAGGCGTCTTGGCCGCAGCCTCGGCATCGGTGTGCAGGTAGGTGTAATCGCCCGTGAGGGCGGAGAAGGCATTGACGTCGGACTCTCCAATCGTGCGCGCGGCGGTCTTCCACGCCCTACCCTCTTCTAACTCCTCATAAAACAAACCCGTAGCCTCGTATTCCAAAACACACTCCTCAGCGTAAAAGGAAACGGAAAGTGATTTCGCCCCACTGCTCCTTGTCCTCGGCGCCCGGGGGCAGCGGACTGAAGCGCCAGCGCTTCAGATGGTTCGAAGCCAGGCCCTCGAGGTAAGCGCTCGCTTTTCTGGTCGGGATGACGCGGCCGACGGTGCCGTCGGGCAACACCCAGAACTTCAGCACGATCTCCGTGGTGCTCTCGAGCCTCTCGAGTGTCGGGGGCTTGGGTTGAAACAGGATTCTCCGCCTCGCCGCAGGCCCCGCAATGGCTGGTCGTTTCTTATCCCGGGACGGGCGAGAGAAGTTCAGGCGCGATAATTGCTCCAACATTTTCCGGTCCGCTCCGGAACCCGGCAACGTGATATTTTTACCACGCTTCAAACCCTTAGATTCCCCTGCCTTGCCATCTATCGGTAAAACAATCTCGTCCAGCGCCCCGCCCGCTTCCAAAGCGCCCATCGAGGGTATCTCACCGGGGGTGAGCACCGGTTTCGGCATATCCAAAGCGGGGGCGTCCGGCAGCGGCTCGCTCTCGGGCAACGCCCCCGGATCCGGCGCTTCGAGCTTCGTCTTCACGTCCAGGTTCAAGTCCCGTTCCTCCGTGGATTGTTTTTGAAGCATACGGCTCAAATCCAGCGGCTCGGGCAGAGGAACTTCGGGCAGCACCTTCGGCAGCAGCGCTTCTGGGATGGGAACCTCGCGGCGCACGAGGTCAACTTCCATCCTTTCGGGCTGTTTGGCGAATATCGTCGGCAGTTTGACTGTAGGACCGAGCAGTATCAAGCCGACATGAAGGGCGATGGAAATCAAGATCGTCAGGATGAGTGAAAAGCTCATGGTATTTGAGCCTGCCTCCCTCGGGCTATTGCGTGTTCTTTTTCTGCACCCGTTTCGTCGGCGCCGTCGCGATGGACATGCGCAGGGCGCCCGCCTGTTTGGCGATATCCATCACCTGCACCACGAGACCATGCGGCACGCCCTTGTCCGCTCGAATGATCATCATGCCTTCGGGCTGTACTTTCAGCTCTTCTATCAACCGGCCCCAGAGCGATTTCAGGGGCACCTGATCATTATTCAGAAACACCCTTTCATCACGCGAGATAATGAGGATCAAATCCTTGCGGACGGGGTGTTCCTGCGTGACGGTCCGCGGCAACTCCACCTTGACGCCCGGCTGCAAAACGAATGAAGAACTCAGGACAAAGAACAACAGCAGCAGGAAAATGATGTCGATCATGGCCGTCATGCCGGGCTCGGCCCGTACGCGCCTGAGATCTCGAAATTTCATCGCATGCTCACCTCTTCAGCGTCTCGACGACCCGGTAGGAGTGCTTTTCGATTTCCAGGATGAGGCGGTCCGCCTTGTTGGTGAAATAGTTGTAGAAAATGAGCGTGGGAATTGCGATGACGAGTCCGGTTGCCGTCGTGATAAGGGCCTCGCTGATGCCGCCGGCGAGTTGGCTGGGATGAGCGATTCCCTTTTCGCTGATGATGGCGAAGGTGCGAATCATGCCGAACACCGTACCCGTCAGCCCCAGCAGCGGTGCAATGGCGGCAATCGTTCCCAAGGCGCCCAGGTTCCTGTCGAGCGTGGTCACCTCCTGCCTGCCCGCGTCCTCCACGACGGAGCGGAGTTCTTCCCGATTCCTATCGTGACTCGCTATCGTGACGAGCAGTATCCTGCCCATGACCGAAGGATAGCGTCGGCAAAGGGTCATGGCGTCAGACACCTGGTTCTCCGCAACCAGATCCCTGACCTGCTGCAGAATATCGAGTTGAATGATCTTCTGGGTGCGTAGATTCAGCGTCCGCTCCAGGATGATGGCCACGGCCAAGATGGAGCAAACGCCCAGCGGAATCATCAACACCCCGCCTCTGGCCAAAAATTCAAACATCAATTTGCCCCTTTAAGTATATGGGAGCCTTCGATTATCACCGTCTTGCACGCTTCCTGGTTTTTTTCGTAATTCGTCTGATGGCGTTTCGGGCTCTTCGCTTCCATGCGGGATCTTCCACCACTTTGCTCATCTTCTGGAAAATCCGGAGGGCAAGCGTGCGCTTCCCTGCTTTTTCATACAACTGACCCGCCCGCCTCAATGCCCGCGCGACCCATATCTTCTGATCCGGGTATCGATAGGTCAACTTCAAGTACTCGGCCGCCGCGCCTGGAACTCTTCGTTCAGAGGATATCCGGGCGTGCGCGAAATAAGCCTCCGCCGCAAGATCCGGCGCTCCAAACTCGATGACAGCGCTTAGCGCGCGCTGCGCATCGGCGTATTTTCTCTGCTTCCTGTATAGCTCGGCCGCCAGGAGGCCAGATTGGCTCCGCAGGGCCAATCCTGCGAACTCATTGTTCATGACCAGCACAAAGTGAGAGAGCGCCGCGCCGTTTTCGACCAGCCGAACCAGGCAGCGTCCCAGGGCGAATCGGGCCAGCATTTCGTAGTCATGTCCAGGAAATGTCTCCAAAAATTCAGTGAGTCTCAGTTTCGCCTCCGCGCACCGCCCGATGCCCGCCAGCGTTTCCCCCACGCCGAAAAGCCCGTCGGCGCGGAAACCACCCGCCGGATTCCGGGTCAACAAAGTCTCGTATGAATCGAGGGCTTTGTCGATATCTTTTTTGCTTCGGTGTATGCCCGCCACTCGCAGCAGGGCATGAGCGGCCAAATCGTTGTCGGGGTATAGCGTGACGACATCCTTGTACGCCTTCAGGGCGCCTGCCGTGTCCCTCTGCGTGAGCAAAACCTCACCAATCTGAAATGCCAGGGAAATGCTCAGGTTGTTCTCCGGATAGCTTTCAATATACTCCCGCGCGCCTGACAAGAATTTCGCATATTCCCCGAGTTGAAGATGGCTGAGCAAACGGCCATAGACGGCTTCGGAGAATTTCAGGTGATCAGGATATTTATTCATCATCAGGCGGTATAAGAGATTCGCTTCCCTGTAGCGGCCTTCGTTGTAGGATGAGTCGGCCTGGCGTAAATATGCGTCTCCCGCCAAGGAGGAACCTGGATATGATTCACGAAATTCAAGAAGTTTCTTGCGCGCCTGGGGATAATCGCCCTTTCGGAAAGGAATCAGCGCCAGAAAATATTTTACCTCGACCACCGCTTTGCTCTTGGGGTAGCGCTTCAAAAAGACATGGAAGTTCTTCTCCGCCGCACCGAAACGACTGCGCCTGAACAGCAATTTCGCCTTCTGGTACAACGCTTCCTTTGCGACGTCGCTGCCTCTGTACTTCCTCTCGATTCGCTCGAAAGATTGTAAGGCGCCGTCATAGTTTCTAAGGTTAAAGCGGGCCTCTCCCGCACGCGCGAGCGCTTCCGCCGCCACGACGCCACCCGGCTTATGCTCGAATACGCGATCGAAGGCGAGCGCCGCTTCTTTCCAGTTCTTCTTACTGTACTGAACCCACGCAAGCCCACCCAGGGCGCGGTAATACTCGGGGGTCCGCTCGGGAACCGCCCGGAAGGCGCGAGCAGCCTCATCGAGATTGCCCAATTCGAAGGCCGCCTCTGCGTACCACAAAATGGCCAGACCATCCGGGGAAACCGAGGATCCTCTCTCCGGCAGGAAAGCCCAATGTTTCAGCACATTCAAAGCGCCCCTGAAATCCCGGAGCCTGAATGCGGCAAATGCCGTTCCCATGGCCGCAGAACGAGCGGCATCCTGCTCCGCCAGCCGGTGAACGGAAACCGGCGGGTAATCAGCACCCTGCCGCAGAATCCCGTAGGCGCGCTTCACTTTGCCGAGATGGTATCGGGAGAGGCCTTCCACGACCCTCGCGATGCGGTAGATCCTGCCGAGCGGGAACTCATCGCTCACCTTTCCCGCCAGAACGGACGCTTCTCCATACCCCCCGATCCGGAACAGCTTCCAGGCCATTTGCAGGCGCAAGGCGCCGTCGAGCGTTTTTCGGCGATTGGCGCGAGAAAATCCCTCCAGGCCGGCTTTTAACGTGTCCAGGCCTTTCCGGGATTTTTGGAGCGATTCGATTTCAGCGGAAAGCAAACCCGCCTGCACGAAAACTTTGAGGATATGCTTCGGATGACGGCGCATAAAACGGGAAAAAGCGCGTTTTGCTTCTTCGGTTCTGCCCAGGAACAATCGCGTCCAGCCGACGCCGTAGAGCGCATCTCCCTGAAGCGCATCACCAGACTCGCCTTTGTCTGAACCGAGCGCCTCGGCCGCGACATAGCGTCTTTCCGCCTGTGCATAGTTTTTTCTTTGAAGGTGAAGATGTCCGAGCGCCACAAGGGCCTGAGACGCGAGGCGCCCTTTATCATTGGCAAGCACCGTCCATGTATCAATCGCATCATCGACGGAACCTGCTTTCGCCTGCGCCCAGCCTTTCAGGAAAATCGCCTGCTCATAAGCAAGTATATCCTTTTCCCATGTTTGCCCTTCCAGCAGGCTGAGGCATCCCTCGTAATCACGCACCTCGCAACGCTCCTGCGCCAGGGCGTATCTGGCGGCCGCCACATAGCGCATACCGTCGGTCATAAACGAGTTCAACAACCTCTCTCTTCTATCCCTCGCCTCCTGAGGTTTTCTTAAAGCCAGTAGCGTCTCTCCCGCCCAGAAGAGCGCCGCCGCACGCCAGAAATGAAGCTCCGTTTTTTTCGCCAATGCATCGAATAGAGCGAGCGCCTCGACGGGCGAGCCTTTTTGCAGATAGGCATACGCCGTGTTGAAGTGTTCATTCTCTCCGATAAAGTCATCCGACAAACTACTGTAGAGTTGCGTCAAATCCAGGTCCGGTTTTTTCTCATGTGGAATCGGGCGGACAGGCAGACGAATCGGTGGCGTTTCAATCTCTACAAAAACGGCGGGAAGACGAACGCCCAGTCGCTTAGGCGGGACGGGGCGCACGCGAGCCGCGATGAGGTGCTCTATATTGGGCGATTCCACCACGACTTCGGGCAAGGAAATGGTGAGTTGTTTCACGCCGGCGGCGTTTCCTCCCTGCGCCGACGCGGCGCTTCCCGCACTCAAACAGCCACAGAAAATGACCACCAGGCCAAGCAGAAACCTGCACCGGAAATTTAACGGCGCGAAACACATCATATATCCCTCATCGAAGCATCGGCTTTTGATTTTTCATTTTCCATTCACGTTCTTTGACAGAAGCCAAAAAAGACTCGATTTTGTGAATTCTCAGTCTCGCTTTCTTGATTTCCTCGCCCATCCGCGCCGAAGCATCTCCATTCGCGAGCGCCGCAATGCTTCGGTAATGGCCGATGGCCTTCTTCCACTCCTGACGCGATTCACGTATCGCCGCAGCGCGCCAAGTCGCCAGGCGCACCCACTCTCTATGACCTGGACCCGAGCGCATCAGCGACTCGAAAATATCGAGCGCCTTGTTCCATTCCCCCTCTTTCTCAAACCGCACTGCGATTTGAAACAACGCGGGGCCCGAAATGTTCCCGTCATCCGATTTTGCGGCGATACGAAAGGCCGCCGAAGCCGCTTCGGGCTGTTTTCTTTGCAGTTCAATCGTACCGAGCCGCAAGGCCACCATACCCGCTTTGTCGATTTCAGGAAATTTGCCGAGAAAATCCGTATAGGCTCGAGCGGCTTTGTCACCATCCCCCAAGTTCTCATAAGCTTCGCCCAACCTCAGCGCCACCTCGGCGTCATGTGGAGCCAGGGCCAGAACATGGCGCAGTTCACTTGTAAATTCCTCCAGATTATTCTCTTTCAGCAAACACGCCGCGCGAAGCCGGCGCAATGCCAATTTTTCGTTCTTCGTCATTTCATGCGGCAGCGCCCGCCCCGATATCTTCAAGGCGCGAGCGCAGTCTTTTTGCTCGAACAACACGAGCGACCACAGCCTGAGCCCCTCGCCGGGATCGGACGGAGAGAGCGCATCCCAGGATGAGAAGGCCGCATCCGCACCGTTCCAGTCTCGCGCGCTGACAGCATTTCGCGCCAGGAAATACCAGATCGAACGCCTCTTTGAGGCGCTCACCGCCTCATCGCCCGCGAGCGGGAGGAGAAACGTGCGCGCATTCTGAAAATCGCCTTGCGCACGATACAGGTTGCCGATTTTGAGGCGCGCCTCGCGCTTCAGTTCTTCGGGAAGATGCGGCAAAACGCCCTGAAAACGCTTCAAGGCCTCTTTCTTGTCTCCACGCTTCTCCGACAACTCGCCCAGCCGGTACCGCGCCCGGATGACGAGTTCGGGGCGCCTTGAGCCTGAGGCTACTTGACGATAATGCTTGTCCGCTTCATCGAATTCACCCGCCCCCCATGCGCATTCGGCTCTCAGGAAGGCCACTTCGGAGCGCAAGGTCCGGGGAACATACGCTTCGGGAACCACTTTCACCAGAGCAACGGACCTGCCGCAATCCTTTTGCGCATTATGGATGAACGCCGCCCTTAGTACGCCTTGGTATACGGCCCGCATGAGTTCGGGCTCGAGTTTTTTCTCCGTTTTTCCGAGTTCGTCGAATGACGCCAATATCTGCCGATACCGCTGGAGCAGTTCTTGCGTGTTTCGCTTCGGCTCTTTTTCGAGAAACTCTGCCAGACGCAGTCCGGACCATACGGCCTCAAGCGTGTTCGGCGCACTTTGGATGAGTTCGTCGTATTGGCTCAGCGCCTCTTTCTTCAAGCGCGCGCCAAGCAGGCAATCCGCCAACCGGAAGCGTGAAGAAGACGGCAGCGGCGCGCCTTTGCCGAGGGCGTCGAGCGCAAAAGCGAGATATTTCCCACCTCCCTCCGCGCAAAGCCCCGCCTTCTCCACACTTTGCAAGAAAAACAAGAAGTAGGCCCCATCCTCGGCCGGCTCCCGAATCAACCGTTGATAGGCCGGTGCGGCTTTCGCGTATTCACCGGCGCGCCACCAGGAAGACGCCAGACCCCGCTCCGCCGTCGTGCGCTGTGTTTCTGAAAGTTTCATGCCAAGAACTGCTTCGAATGCCGCACCCGCCTTCTTGTACTTCTTTTGCGCGAACAAGCTCGCGGCCTGGCCCAGCCTCAGGTCCGCGCGTTTTTTCTCTCCGGGTTTTCCCTGAAACAATGACTCGAACGTCTTTTCCGCCGAGCCGAACTTCTTGAGTTGCAGTTGAATTTTCGCAAGCCGAAGCCTGAAGGCGTGCGTTCTCGGATTGCGCGGATAACGGCGCACGACCAGGCTGTACGCCTTCTCGGCCTCCCTAATCAGCGGTATGTGATCAAGAGCAATGGCCCGCTCGAACAGGGCATTCTCCACGCGGGGGTCTTTGGGCGCCGACTTGATGAATTCATCGAGCGCGATTACCGCACCGCGCCACTCGCGCGCCGCCAGCCTGAGCGCGGCGACCCGGTAGACGGCCTCTATACGGTAGCGCCCGGGTTTGACGGAAGAATAGGCGCGTATCGCCTCTTTCCTCTCCCCGACCCGCTCGGCGAGCACTCCGATTCGGAACTGAACCTCGCCGGCCCTTTCGTGACGGGGATGCCGCTTCAAAAACTCCTGATACGCGGCGATCGCCTCTTTGAGCCTGTCGTCACGACGAAGCGCCTCGGCGAGGAGATAGCGCACGATAGAAGCCGCTTTGCTGTTCCCCGCCGCTTTCAGGTAGTCCCTGAAGGCGTCTATCGCGGGCTCGTAAAACCCGTCCCGGTAGGTGTTCAGGCCGAATTCCAGATGAGACTGCGGCGTTTCCTTGAACTGCGCCCGGGCAGGTGTAATCGGCGCCAACACGGACCCCGCAAGGAAGAACGCCGCAATAATGAAAAGACTACGCCTCATCGTCAGGCTCCAATGAGATGTTGTCGATAAGCCTGGTTTCGCCGATATAGGCCGCCACGGCCATCCGGGCGGCGCCGTTGATTTGTTCTACCTTTTCGAGTGTCGCCGGGTCCACGATTTCCACATAATCGACCCGAGACCCCACTTTTTCGAGTTCATCCATGCAAGACTGAATGAGGGCGGCGCTCAATCTCTCCCCGGCCGCCACCTTCTTTTTCGCATCGAACAAGGCGCCGCTGATGGCGCGCGCGCGAAACCGCTCATCATCCGATAAATAGGCGTTCCTGCTGCTGAGCGCCATCCCGTCGTCTTCGCGGACTATCGGGCAGGGAACAATCTCAACGCCTAAATCCAGATCATCCGCCATCCGGCGGATCAGGACGAGTTGCTGATAATCCTTCTCTCCGAAATACGCCCGGTGCGGAAGACAGGCGGTGAACAGCTTGAGCACGACCGTGGCGACGCCCCGGAAGTGTCCTGCCCGGTGCGCCCCGCAAAGAGGCGCGCCCAGACCGGGCACGTCCACCCAGGTGTCGTATCCGCCGGGGTACATGGAACTTGCCTTGGGCGCATAGACGAAAGCTGCGCCCATCTCCCGGCAGGCTTCCAAATCCGCCTCGAAAGTCCTCGGGTAGGTGTCGTAATCCTCTCCGGCTGCGAACTGGGCCGGATTCACGAAAATACTCACGACGACGGCGCCGCTTTCGCTCATCGCGCGCGCGATAAGGCTCTTGTGCCCCTCGTGCAGCGCTCCCATCGTGGGCACCAACCCGAGCGGGGCATTTTCCCGCCTGAGAGTTTCGGCCACTTCACGCATATTTTGAGGCGTATCGACAACTTTCATCGGGAATCTCGGGACAGAACGGGCAACACGCACCGTTGCGGGCGGCGGTAGTCTATCTTCTTAAAATTCAGAGGGAAAAACAAGACCCTGAAAACAAGGAGTTGTTGAATATCCTGGTTCTGGCAACAGGGCGTTCCCATCATCTCATATAGCACAATATCTACCTCACCCTGAGTAGCCGCCGCAGGCGGCGTATCGAAGGGCGCGCTCCCTCGATACGGCGCGCAAACGCGCCTACTCGGGATGAAGATGGTCTTACAGACAAGGGCGACGAATGCGCTATAGGCAGTTTCCCTTCAAGGAGGACTATTTCACCAACCCCAAAAATGGTTGCCCCTAGGAGGCGGCACAGGCTTCACGGGGATTCCAATTCCAGCTTCTCGACCCAGAAATCCCCCGCAGGAAGCTCGGCCAGGAGTTCTAAAACGGATTTCTTGATGACGGGATGAACGAGGCCGGGTGCGATTTCGGCCAAGGGCGTGAGGACGAAGCGCCTCTCGTGCAACCTGGGGTGCGGAACTTCCAGACCCTGTTCCTCGATGACCGCATCGCCGTAGAAGAGCAGGTCCAGGTCGATCAACCGGGGACCCCACCGCTCCCCTCTTACGCGCCCCATCTTTTGTTCAATATCCAGAATGAGCGCGAGCAATTCCTGCGGGCTCATACCGCATTCGAGCGAAAAAACGGCGTTGATGAAAGGGGGCTGTTCGACGGGACCCATGGGCTGCGTACGATAAAAAGACGAGGCGCCGAGAAATTTGATACTCCGGCTTTGGCGCAATTCCTCAATAGCTTGCCCGAGTTGACGAACCGGCTCGCCCAGATTGGCGCCCGCGCCGATATAGGCGCGCGCCTTTTCGCTCAAAAGCCTGTCTTCTCGATTCTATCGAGCGCCTCTTTGAGCCTGGCTTCCGGAACCGTCAGGGCGAAACGGATATATCCCTCCCCTGAGGGACCGAAACCGTTCCCCGGCGTGGTGACGACGCCGCAATTCCTGAGAACGTGCGCCGTGAACTCGCTCGACGTGAAGCCCTCGGGGCACCGCACCCATACATAGAACGTGGCCTTGGGCGTATTGGCTTCGAGGCCGAGTTTTTTAAGCCCCTCCATCACGACGTCGCGCCTGCCCTGGTACATCTTGCGCATATCGGCCACGCATGTCTGATCCGCGCTCATCGCCTTGATGCCCGCTTCCTGCACAGCGCCGAACACGCCGGAATCCACGTTCGTCTTGATGGCGCCCAGGCCCGCCAGGACTTCCGCGTTCCCCACGGCGCTCGCGATGCGCCAGCCCGTCATGTTGTAGGTCTTCGAACACGAGTGGAACTCGACGCCCACGTCCTTGGCGCCCTCGGCGTTTAAGAAGCTGATGGGCTCGTAGCCGTCAAAGGCCATTTCGGAGTAGGCGTTGTCGCTGCACACGATGATGTCATACGTGCGGGCGAACTCGACGAGCTCGTTGTAGAAATCAACTTCCGCGCAGGCGGCGGTGGGGTTGTTCGGGTAGTTGATGAACATGAGTTTCGTGTTTTTCGCCACGTCGGAGGGAATCGCGCCCAGATCGGGCAGGAAATCGTTTTCCGCCGTGAGGGGCATGAAGTGCACCTTGCCGTCCGCGAAATAGGTGCCTATCTCGTAGACGGGATAGGCCGGGTCCGGCACGAGCACGGTGTCGCCGGGGTCCACGAACGCAAGCGGAATATGCGCGATGCCCTCTTTCGAGCCGATCAGGGAGATGACCTCAGAAGCCGGGTCGAGCGATACCCCGAAGCGCGACCCGTACCAGTCGGCCACGGCCTTGCGGTAGGAGGGCAAGCCCTCGTAGGAGGGATACTGGTGGTTCGTGAGCCTTCGCGAAGCCACGTCGAGTTCTTCGATGATGTGACCAGGGGTCGGCAAATCCGGGTCGCCGATGCCGAGACTGATGATGTCCATGCCCGAATCGGCGACTTCCGCCTTCATCCGGTCGATTTCCGCGAAGAGATAGGGAGGCAAGCGCTTGAGCCTGTGCGCGCGTTCGATATTGATTGACGCCATGAAATTCCTCAAGAGTGGTGTTTGATAGAAATAGCCGTGTCCGTTATCTGAAATATATCAGCAAGTTGCAATGTTTTCCTGATGCAATTTCTCGCAAGATACCCAGTCATTCAGATTCCATGAGCCGGAAACCTAGCACGGCTGGAAAATCACGGCAAGGTTTGGGGGTGGAGTGGGGGGTGCAACCAAAACCGGATCAAGCAACGATTTCTGTAAATTTGGGTTGACAACAATTTTTTGTTACCACATAATTAAGTGTATTGTAATTACATTAAATTAATTCAATGTTAGAGGTGCCGAAGGATGAAGTTTCAGGAGGAGCAAAAATGATTCGCAAGAGTTTTATTTTGCAATGAAGACAATCATTGACCAAATAATTGTTTATCTTCGGAAGCGAATAATCTTTTGCACGGTGGGGTCTATTTTCCTCTGTTTATGCATCTTATTAGTGTCATCAGTATTCTCTGCGCAATTGATGGGAAAGAAACTACACCAAGGCATCCCCCAAAAAGGAGAAAATTTTTCTGCTACTCCTGGCTTGGACATTTATTCCTATTCACCTTCACCTATAATTGGGAATTGGTTTAACAACAAGATTGGCAAAACAAATAAAAATCAGGAGTTTAAGGTTATCGAAAGAAAAAGATTCCCTTCTACGTCAGGAAATCAAATTTGGTTGCAGATCGAATCTATGGATTTGAACGCGACTGATTCTAACCTGAAATGCCAAAAAACTTTAAGAAATCAATGTTGGCTGTATTATGGAGTCCAACCTGAACATTACAATTGATGAACCTAAGGTGTGAAATCCTTTAGCAAATTCAGGCTACGAGCATGCTAATTAGTCAAAGTGCAGTAATTTTAGCAGTAGCAATCGTTTTTTGTATTGGAGTAGTGGCAAGGCATATTTTCGACAGAGACACTAATATTACTTTCCTTGAGATTATAGCTTCAGTGACCGCAGGTTTTGTAATTTTAGGTATACCTCTTTGCCCACCAATCTATTACAGTTTGAAAGCAACAAACTCTGATTTAATGTCTACGTTGCCTAGCGTCGTTCCAATTTTCTCGGCGGGCTTTGTAGCTCGAAATGAATTAAAGAAATTGACTGATCAAAACCAACCAGAAGAACAAAACGATACTTAGCGTTTTGTGGAATGCAAAGAATTTCTGGAGATACGCTCAGATCTGGTGTATGGGCTGAATTGAAGAAGACGGCGCATTCCTTCCGAACTAGTATTGTGAACAACTCGATAATTCAGCGCTATAGCTATCGTGCCTCCCCAAAACCCTACCCATCCCCCGCGCGGATTGTGTTTCCCCGAAAAAAAATGCTAACATCGCCGCGTTCAAGAGCGCGCCCTAGAAGCGCGTGGCAAATTCGTCCGAAACCCAGCATGAGGAGCACAATCCGATGACCCACGTCATCGCGGAACCATGTGTCGACACCAAGGATACGGCATGCGTCGACGTATGCCCGGTCGACTGCATCCATGAGGCGGCGGACGGCTCGAGTCCAATGCTTTACATCGACCCCGTGGAGTGCATCGACTGCGCGGCCTGCGTGCCGGCGTGTCCTGTGGACGCTATTTTCGAAGAAAGCGACCTGCCCTCCCAGTGGAGCAAATACACGCAGATAAACGCGGATTTCTTCGCGGGCGGAGGCGCAGCGGCGCCTGCGGCAGCGGCTGCAGGCGGTGGTGCGGCGGCCGCTCCGGCGAAAAAAGCGGCGCCGGAACCCGAGCCGCTGCCGGAGCCCCTGGAGCTCACGGTCGAGGAGATGTACAAGGACCTCGCCGAAATGCGCGAGGACGTGGCCACCAACCGGGGCAGGGAAGAAGAAGGGAAACCGACGAGGAGATCGCCCACTCTCGTCTTCTTGGCCGCGGCGGTGATACTGCTCGTGGTTTACGGCATCTCGAACAACTTTTCGAAATCCGTGAACACCAGCCTCTACGGGAAACTGAGCGCCTTCGCGCTTGGGGACAAGAAACCGACACTTTCGGGCAGCGTCTACTCGGTCAACCAGACCATCGGCGGCAAAAAATATACGCTCCTGGTATCGGACTCGATATTCGGGGGACGGACCTTGCAGATCCAGGCGCCGACCGGCCCGATTCAGAAGATTTACCATAAGGACGAGAAATTCTTCTCGAACGTCGCGAACCAGTACAGCCGCTACTACTATACGTTCGTGGATGAGAAGAGTGACGGCACCGTCGACTCCATTCTCCAGGTCCGCGAACTCTGGAGCAAGGAGAACCGTTTCCTGGGACGCTACCACAACCCGATAGCGCCAAATCCCGAACTGCAGAAATCCTACCAGCAGGCGGCGAAAACGCTCGCGAAACAATTCGGGATTGCAGAATCCGGCGCGTAGGGCGTACGTAAGCCTTACGACTTTGTAGGGGTCGCATATATGCGACCCCTACTTATTCGCCTTCCAGCCGTGGGCCGCATATATGCGGCCCCTACACATCACCCTCGAATGGCGACCGTAACGGACAGGTCTCGACCTCGGAAAGACACGGGGGCCTGTCCCTACGGAACCTTCTCGCATCCCCCGCTCCATAAGCTGAATCACGAAATGAAGAGTTTTTTCAACCCCCCAGGACGGGGATAGGCTACACAGCAACAATCCCTTAAAAATCGACCTTATCCGCCTCGTCGATTTCCGGGAAGGGGCCTTCCTTGATCTCGATGGCCTTCGTGCCCGGCTCCAGAAACTCGATGCGGTGTCCCTCGTACATGAGAATCAGATCGCCTGGCGCCAGATCCACGTCGCCCGCGTGATCGCCCTCTTTGGCGTACACGCCGATTCGCATACGGCCCGAGCGGCATATCATGATCTGGTGGCGCGTCGTGTTCACGGGGCGATCCGTCACCTCGTTGTAGTGGGGGTTCACCACGGAACCGGGATTTCGGTTCAGCATGACGATTTGAAGCGGGTTTTCGTCCGGCGTCATGTGCGCCTTCGTCCTTCGCTCGGTTTCGGGGTCGGCGCCGGAGTAGGCTTCCGCCAGGTGGGCGCGTTCCTCTTCTGAATCCAGGTAAGGCGGGAAGGCGGCGTAATCGTCAAAGTTGTTCCTGATGACCTGCGCCAGCGTTCTCCCGTCCGCGGCCTTCACGTATTCAATACCGTCGGCTTCGATTTCATGAGCCATCCGTTACCTCCTCAAGTTGTCATGAACACACCGATTTCAAGTATCAAAGCCCAAGGACGTCCGCCATGCCGTAGATGCCGGAGGGCTTGCCGGCCACCCAGCGAACCGCGCGAACGGCGCCCGCCGCGAAATTATCCCGGCTGCCCGCCCTGTGCGTGATTTCCACCCGCTCGCCCATGCCGAAGAAATACACGGTGTGCTCGCCCGGTACGTCGCCGCCGCGCAGCGTCTGCATGCCGATGACGCCCTCGGGGCGTACGCCCGTCTGGCCTTCGCGGTGAAAAACGGCGTCTTCAGGGTATTTTTTACCCGTAACCCGGGCAAGAATCTCGCCCATGCGCACCGCCGTTCCCGAGGGGGCGTCTATTTTCTGGTTGTGATGAGTTTCGATTACCTCGATATCGTAGGCTTCGCCCAGGAGCCGGGCAGCCTCTTCTATCAGGCGAAAGGAGACGTTCACCCCCACGCTCATGTTCGGCGCCAGGACGCAGGCGATCTTCTCGCCCAACCCTGCGATCTCCTCGCGCTGGGCATCCGAGAAGCCCGTGGTGCCGACGACGGCCGCCATCCCCTTCTCGGCCGCCAGGCGCACGTGGGCGACGCTGGCTTCGGGGATCGCGAAGGAAACCAGCACGTCGCCGCTCAGCGAAGCCGAATCGTTGGTGAGAGCGACGCCCATATTCCCGCAGCCTGCGTGAGCGCCCGCATCCGCTCCCAAAGCGTCAAACTCCTCGCGCTCGAGCGCGCCCGAGAGGGAGAGATCGCTTGAGGAGGCAATCTGGTGGATGATGCGGCCCCCCATTCTTCCGCCGGCTCCGGCCACAACGATTCGTATCGACACGGGATTCCCCTTCCCTGATTTAGAAATATCAACAAGTCATTGATTGTAAGCCTATTATATGCGCTTTGCCGCGAAGTGGGAACCTGCGCGCGTCATAACGGGTGTAGGAAGAGGAAACTTGAAAACGCCCGTATTCTGGCAGCTAATTTGATACTATAAGGCGATAAGGATGTTCTCTCTGGCAATACCGGCATGGGGATTTGGACTTTTGGAAGCCCCGCACGAAGAACACCAAGAGTCTTTCTGGATCAAACGCTGCCAGAACGGCGATAAGGACGCTTTCGAGCCCCTCGTTCGCCAGAACGCAGGCAAAATCCAGCGCCTCGTGTGGGGGATGCTCGGAGAACGCAGGGAAGACACCGACGACATCGTCCAGGAGATATTCCTGAAAGCGTATATCTCGCTGCCCAAATTCCGGGGAGACGCCCGGTTCTCCACCTGGGTCTACCGGATCGCGGTCAACCACTGCCGCGATTACCTGAAGCGCGGCGCACCGCTGCCGCTGGAACTCAAAGAAGAGCAAATCGCCGATGCGCCCGTACCGGAAGATGCGGAAGAACAGGACGAGTTGCGCGAGAGGCAGGAGAGGCGCGCGAGCGATGAACTGCAGCGGCTCCTGGCGCAATTGCCGGAAAAGCATCGCCGGATACTGGTGATGCGCGAACTCGAGGGTATGAGTTACGATGAGATAGGCGAAGTGCTCGAAATCAGGCCCGGCACGGTGCGCTCGAGACTCAACCGCGCGCGCGCGGGCATTCTTCGCGTGGCCGAAAGCGCCCTGGAGGCGAAGTGATGCGCTGGTGGGACAACATTTTCATAAGAGGTCGAAGCGCAAAGGATTGGGACGCGCACAAGCCTGACGATGAGACGGTCGCCGATCTGCAAGCCCTCTTCGAAGCCGCGCGCGATGATGCGCCTGAGCCTGACGAGAAACTCTGGGAAAAGCTGCGCCCCCAGCTCGCCGCCCATGAGGGGCAAGCGAACGGCGCCTTTTCCTTCATCTCGGCGCTGGCCGCTACGGGGCCGAGATTCGCCGTTGCGGCCCTGGGCGTCCTGCTCCTCGCAGCGGGCCTTCTCTGGAACCAGGGTGTGGAGAGGCAGGCGCGCATTCTGGAGCGCCAGGCGGTACTGGCGCTCTATACGGACAGAAATCCCCTAAACCCGATTGTGATGATCGGGGGCGAACTCGAGGCGCAGCGGGGCGAAGATTTGCTTCAATACGTCGCCTACGGCTCGACGGATCGTTAGTCTGTGAGATTGAGACGATGAAAAACTGGTTCACGAAAGAATTCATGAAGGCGTCGGCGGTGCTGTTGATCGTATTCCTGGCGGGAGCGGGCATCGGCTACGTCGGCGGCCATAAATACGCGGCATACAAGTTCCACAACGATTACATGTCCCGCGTATTCAAGTCCCGCATCAAAGCCGCAGGATCCCCGGCGTCCATGGCCCGCGCCAGAAGCGAAAGAAGCGCAAGACGCCGTTCCAGAGGTGAAAGACGCTTCATGCGCAGGCTCGAGCGGGACTTAAACCTGAACACCTCGCAACGCGACAACGTGGACCGCGCGCTCCAGCGCCACTATGAGCGGATACGCGACATCAGAAGCCAGATGCGACCCCAGATCAACTCCATCATGCAGGAAATACGCAAGGACGTGCGTTCTTTCCTGGACAATGAGCAAAAAACATCTTTTGACGAAATGGTCCGGAAATTCGAGGAAAGACGCAAAAGAAGATGGAGGAAGCACAGGAAGCACCACCCAGGCGACCCGGCCGGTCAGTCGAAGAAGCAGTGAGTACCTGTAAGCAGATGCTATGCCGCCAGAATAAAACGCAACACCGGAGGAATCAAAACATGAAACGTCTAAAACGCCGCACCCTTTCGACAGCCGTCATCGCCGCCGTATTGAGCCTCGGTCTCGCAGGCGCGGCGGCCTGGGCCCAATCTCCCACGCCCACCCCTCCGCACCACATGCAGAATCTTCCGCAATTCATGCAAAACATGATGGAAGACGCGCATTTCGGCCGGCGCGGCCACCGGGGACACCGCGGAATGCGCGGCCCGAGGCCCTACTCGGCGCGTCCGCTGGTTTCCATCGCGCTGAGAAACCACGAAGAGCTCAAGCTCACCGACGACCAGATGAAGCGCCTCAAGGACATCCGTGACGCGTTCTCCAAGAAGGCGGTGAAAGAAAGCGCTGACGTAAAGGCACTGGGAATCGACCTCAGGCGCGCGCTCGACGCCGAAAAGCTCGACCTCGCCGACGTGGAAAAGAAAATACGCGAGATTTCGAAGATGCGGGTGGACTTGCGGATTGCGCGACTCAAGGCGATCCAGGAGGGAAAATCCGTCCTGAACGACGAGCAGCAGAAGCAGCTGACGAAAATCGCCCGGTCGAGAAAGCACCGCGGCAGGGGTCCCGGAATGCATGAACAGATGTTCAGAGGGCCAGGCCGAGGGAACCAGTCCCAGACTTACTAGTAGACATCCCGGCGCCCCGGGGCATGGCGTAAAAACCATGTCCCGGGCTTCCGGGCCTCTCTGTTGGAGCCGCCATGTGGATTTTGATGTATGAGATATACGCCGGTTACGATTTGCTCGATTTCACCCTGGCGGGCGCCATCCTCATCGTTTCGGGGATGGTTTGCCTTCTCCTGAGAGAACTCCGGCTGGATGATTTCCCGAGCGCGGCGCCATCCGAATAGTACGAACAACTCTTCATTGAAGTGACGGTTGAAAAAACCGGAGAGGGGAAATTTATTTGTGAGTAGGTCGGGCATATATGTCCGACATATATGCGAGCCTGTTTTATTCACCTACTACGAGGGCCGCATGTATGCGGCCCCTACACTCCCTTCGGCAAGGCGGAATCCTATGGCCGTCATTGCAGGGGTTTTTCAAGAAACTCCTTAAGAGGGAGTCATTTCATAAGCATATGTCGATTGAGAAATCCATTCCTATTTGTTGGGGCGCTTTTTCATCAGCCCCTTGAACGCAGGCTAGAAATTCAAAGCAGAGCCTCTTCCGTCATCTCTCCTTTGTAGACGAGTCTGGTCTCCCCTTCCATGTAGACGTCGCGCACATCTGAGCCTGCGCCCTCGAAATAGATCTTGAGGATTTCGCCGCTGCGCACGCTTACGTCCACGGGAGCGGTTACGAATCCGCGCGTGGCCGCGAGTATCGCCGTCGCCACCGCGCCCGTGCCGCATGCCAGGGTCTCGTTCTCCACCCCTCGCTCATAGGTTCTCAGAATCACGGAATTGGCCCCGCTCACCCGGGCGAAATTCGCATTCGCTCCCGCCGGCGCAAACGCATCGTGCGTGCGAATGGCCCGGCCGTCGCCCACGATGTCCACGGACTCCACGTCGTCCATGAACTCCACGGCATGGGGGACGCCGGTATTCATGTGATCCACGACTACCCCTCTCCCGTTGATATCGAGTTCAATACCCGCGCGATAATCGAAGGGCCGGGTCATCCGCAGCTTGACTCTCGAGTCGATCATCGTCGCGTCGATGACGCCCGCGATGGTCTCGAACGATACCGAGTCCGTGGCGATGCCCAATTCCTTTGCATAACGCGCGGCGCAGCGTCCGCCGTTACCGCACATCTCGCCCTCCGAGCCGTCGGCATTAAAAAACCGCCACTTGAAATCGGCCCGCTCGCTCGGTTCGATGAACATCAGCCCGTCGGCGCCGACGGACTGGCCCCTGCGGCAAACCCGCTGGACGAAATCGATCATCTCATCGGCCCGGTGCTCCAGGTTCATGTTGTCGATGAAGATGAAATCGTTGCCGCTTCCGCTGAACTTGGTGAATTTGATTTTGCTCACGGAATCCGCCTCTCTTCGATGAATGCCGGTATATGCTCGCCGCGTATGAGGTCGTCATACGACTCGCGCTCCCTGATTATATGATACTCATCCCCGCGCACAAGAATCTCGGGCGGCCGGGGGCGCGAGTTGTAGTTCGACGCCATGGTGAAGCCGTACGCGCCCGAACTCATGACGGCCACCAGCTCGTCCCGGTGAAGTTCGGGCAAATCCCGGTCTTTCGCCAGATAGTCCCCGCTCTCGCATACAGGGCCCACCAGGTCCGTCACATGCTTCGGCCTCTCCCGCGCCGCCTCCGTTACGGGCCACACGTCCTGGAAGGCCTGATAGAGGCTGGGCCGGATGAGGTCGTTCATGCCGGCGTCGATGATCACGAAGCGCTTCTCCGGGTTTTCCTTCTGGTACAGCACGCGCGTGACGAGAATGCCCGCGTTGCCCGTGATGACGCGGCCGGGTTCGAAGATCAACGTGCATCCCAAATCTTTCAGCTTCGGCAGGATGGCCGCCGCATAGTCTTTCGGCAGCGGCGGCGCCTCGTCTTGATAGGTGATGCCGAGGCCGCCGCCCAGGTTCAGGTAGCGGATGTCGTGCCCGTCGCCGCGCAACTCGCCCACCAGGCGCGCCACGATTTCCACCGAATCGGCAAAGGGGCTGCTCGACGTGATCTGGCTACCGATATGACAGTGCACGCCTGTGGGTTCGATGCCATCGAGATTCGCGGCGGTCTGGTACTGCTCCCTCGCCCGATTGATGTCGATACCGAACTTGCTCTTCTTGAGGCCGGTGGTGATGTAGGGATGGGTCTGGGGGTCGACGTCGGGGTTCACCCGAATCGCGACTTGCGCCTGTTTGCCCATGCGGCTCGCCACCGAGCCGATGTTCACCAGCTCCTCCTCGCTCTCCACGTTGAACAACAAAACGCCTTTTTCGATCGCGTAGGCGATCTCATCGTCCGACTTGCCGACGCCCGCGAACACGACCCGGTCGACGGGCATCCCGGCCTTCACCGCGCGGAACAGTTCCCCGCCCGAAACGATATCCAGCCCCCCGCCCATCGCGCCGAAGAGCCTGAGGATCGCCAGGTTCGAGTTGCTCTTCATGGCGAAGCAGATGAGATGCGGAACGGATGCAAACGCCTCGTCGAAGACGCGGAAATGACGCGCGAGCGTCTCGTGACTGTAGACGTATAAAGGCGTCCCCACCTCCTCCGCCAGCCGCGTCAACGATACGTCTTCGGCGCACAACTCCCCGTCTTTGTAATCGAAATGGTGCATTCTGAATACTCTCCTTCCGGATCCCTCCGAGCTTGCGTTCTCACAAACTCTTGGCGACCGGACTCTTCGGTGGTTTCGGCGGTCCCTTGACGCCGCAACCCACGGCCATGCAGGCCATCCCGAAAATCAGGACACCCGCCAGTAAGATTCTCTTCATCATCCTATATTCCCAGTCGTTTTTTCTCGGCCCGTATCTGCGCCCGCACGCTTCTCTTCGATGCGCCGCCTGCGCTGCTCCGCGAACGCAAGGATTTCTGCAAATCCGTTTCCGCCAGATCATCCATGTCGAGCCCGGAGCCTGCCTCCTCCAGGTCCTCGGCGCTCAACGCCCCGAGCGCCACCCCTTTTTCGAGGGCGATTCGCACGGCGCGCCCCGCCGCCTCGTGCGCCTGCCTGAAGGGCACCCCGCGCCGCACCATGGCGTCCGCCAAATCCGTCGCCGTCATGTACCCGCCCTCCGCGGCCCGGGCCATTCTTTGGGGCAGAAACTTCATGGATTCGACCATGGGCGCCATGACCTCCAGTGAGGCCAGCAGGGAATCCGCAGCATCGAACAGGGATTCCTTGTCCTCCTGCATATCGCGGTTATAGGTGAGCGGCAGCCCTTTCATCAACGTGAGCAGGGCGATGAAATCTCCGGCAACGCGCCCGCTCTTGCCCCGGACGATCTCGGCCACGTCGGGGTTTTTCTTCTGGGGCATCAGCGAGCTGCCCGTCGCGAACGAATCCGCAAGCTCCACGAAGCCGAACTCCCCGCTCGCCCAGAGAATGACCTCCTCGCCCAGTCTGCTCAAGTGCATCATCGAAACAGCGGCGGCGGATGCGAATTCGAGCGCGAAATCCCTGTCGCTCACCGCGTCCATGCTGTTCTCGGCGACGGAGGCGAACCCGAGCTTTTTCGCCACCATTTTCCTGTCTATCGGGTGGCTCGTGCCCGCAAGCGCTCCCGCGCCCAACGGCAGGACGTTCACGCGGGCGCGCACTTCGGCGAGCCGCTCCCCGTCGCGCCTGAGCATCTGGGAATACGCGAGCAGATGATGCGCCAGCGAGACGGGCTGCGCGCGCTGTAAATGCGTGTAGCCGGGCATCACCGTGTCGACGTGCGCCTCCGCCTGGGCGAGCAGGGCGCGCCGCATCGCCAACAGCGCGTCCCCTATCTCGTCTATCCGGCTTCTGAGCCAGAGCCTGAGCGAGGTGGCCACCTGGTCGTTCCGGCTCCGGGCTGTGTGCAGCCTGCCGCCGACGGCGCCGATTCGCTCCGTGAGAGCCGCCTCGACGTTCATGTGCACGTCTTCCAGCTCTGCCTGAAATATGAACTCGCCCGCCTCCACTTCCCTCAATATGGCCTTGAGGCCCGAGACGATTTTCCGCGCATCCGCTTTCGTGATGATGCCCTGCGCCCCCAGCATCTCCGCGTGGGCGATGGAAGCCAAGACGTCATACGGCGCCAGACGATAGTCGAACGAGACGCTCTCCGTGAAAGCCTCCACGCGCGCATCCGTCCCTCCCCGGAACCTTCCGCCCCAGGGTTTCATGGATTTCGTCTTCTCAGGCTTCGCATTCCGCTTCGACATCCTCTTACTTCCCATGTTGAACCACGGCGCGCCCCGGATTTTCGTTCAGGGGCGCAAAGAGAACTGCTTACACGATAGCATGCGGACAGGGCAACCGGGGACTGGGGAAAACGGGCGGAACCGCCAGCCCTCTTGCTGGCTGTTGAAAAAGTCCCGATTTCGTGAGTTGGCTTATGGAGCCGACCGGGGGGCGTAGGGACAGGCACGGAGGCCTGTCCGCTACAAAAGCAACCCCCTACCCCCTTTGACAGGGGGTAAAGAAAACAATGCCCCCCTGACAAGGTCTGCTGAAAAACCCCCTCGATGCGGCAAAATCACCGTCATTCCGGCGAAAGCCGGAATCCATTTTATGATTCTTACTCTTGTTTTCGCATTTGATTCCGACTCGCGGGAGGGCTCGCCGCGCCTGAATCCAGAACGGATGAGGCAGATATATATGGCGGCGTCCGTATCTTCCTCGCCGGGCGCGAGAACGTCCGGGCGAAAGGCCAAAGACAAAGGCGAAAATGGATTCCGGCTTTCACCGGAATGACGGCGGTGGTCAAATGCGGCTGAGGAGGGCTTATTCATCAATTCCGCTTGCGGGCAAGCGCCGCATCTTCTAGGATGAATGGAACATAGTTTCTTTCAAACATTTCCGCTGTATTTTTGGGAAAACGTATTTGGAACAAAGAAACCGTTTATTCTCACCCGGACAATGGATTTTCATCGTCTCCGCATTTGTCCTCATGGGGCTCTTCTCGGGCCTTAATTTTCTTTTCGGCGTATTCCTGAACCCACTCGTAGACGAGTTCGCCTGGAACCGCTCGACGGCCTCGGCAGCGTATTCCCTCAACATGTTCATGATAGCGTTCTGCTCGATGATTGCGGGCGGCTTCTCCGATAAATTCGGTACGAGACCCGTGCTGATCGTCGGGATCCTGATCGCAGGCGGTTCGCTGCTTCTTTCATTCTTCATCCAGAACCTGTGGCACTACTTCCTGTTCACCGGCGTGATGGCGGGTACCGGTCGCGCGGCCATCGCGACGCCCGTGCAAGCCTTTATTCAGCGCAACCTGACAAGGCACCGGGGGCTGGCCACCGGGCTGGCCGGCTCGGGCACGGGTCTCGGCATCTTGATCCTGGCGCCCCTCACAGGCTTTTTCATCAGCAATCACGGATGGAGACTCTCATATCTGTACCTGGGCGTCATATTTTTCGTTCTCGCCGTGCCCGCGGCGTTGTCCCTGAGGCCGCAAAGACAATCCAGGGCGGGCGACGGCTCCAATCAATCCCCGGCCAGACAGGAAGAACCCGACCCGATCCTCCCCGAAGCGTCCATGGGAATGCGGGAAATTCTCAAGCGCAGGCCGTTCTGGATGATCATCTCGAGTCACGCCACCGACTGCATGTGCCACTCGGTTCTCATCGTTCACCTGGTGCCCATCGCGATTGAATCGGGCATACCGCACCTGCAGGCGGCGGGTCTGGTGGGCGTCATGGGTCTGGGGACGCTCATCGGGCGAATCAGCATGGGCGTGCTCTCGGACCGCATCGGCTCGAAATGGGCATTGTTCACTACGCTCGTGACGCAGACACTGGCTGTTCCCTTCCTGTTCTGGATTGATTCCACCTACGCATTTTATGCCGTCGCCCTGGTAGTCGGGGTCGGCATGGGAGGACACGGGACGATGTACCCCGTGGTCACGCGCGAATACTATGGCCCCAAAAGAATAGGCATCCTGTTCGGGGCCTTCATCACGGGCGCCAGCTCGGGAATGGCCACGGGCGGGTTCATGGGCGGGCTGCTGCACGATCTGAGCGGCAATTACACGCTCTCCATCCTGTTCAGCTTCCTGACCGGAGTCGCCTCGCTGTTCTTCGTGCTCTCCTACCCTTCCAGAGTAAAACCGAGCAGGAAAGAAGAAGTGGCGCACCCCGCCGCACAACCCGCGGGTTGAGGGGCGTTCGCGAACCTTCCCAATCGCAGGTCCTTGTTCTTGATCCGGCGCATGCCGGAATGATGGCGGTGTGAACGAGCCCGACCGACGTGGAGAGGGTTGAAGGGGCGGCCCCATGCGTCCGCCCTATGCGATCAACGTGTTCCATCATTTCGTCTTCGGGATGTATGTCAGACATATATGTCTGACATATTATGCGACCCGTTTTGGGCTGCGGAAAGGCCGGGCCGCATGTATGCGGCCCCTACACTCTCAAACGGCGCCGTCCGCTGGTGGATTCGGCGAGATACGACACCGGGCCGCGTCTGAGACGCGGCCCGGTGTTTCAGCCTGTTTTCCTCGTTTCCCCTTAACCGCCTAAGCGGAAGCGGCGCGCGCAGCCCGGACCAAGTCGTAGCGGTCCAGGTTCATCACCTTCGCCCAAGCGGCGGCGAAATCGCGCACGAACCCTTCTTGCGAATCGTCGCAAGCGTAGACTTCCGCGATGGCCCGGAGCCGGGCGTCCGAACCAAAGACGAGGTCGACGGCGGTGGCGGCCCACCTGAGCGCGCCCGTCGTGCGATCGCGCCCCTCGTACGCTCCGCCCGAGTCGCCAGAAGCCCGCCATTCGGTGTTCATGTCGAGCAGGTTGATGAAGAAATCGTTTGTGAGCGTTCCGGGCCGCTCCGTCAAGACGCCGGCTTCAGAACCCCCGGCGTTCGCGTCCAGGGCGCGCATGCCGCCGATGAGCGCCGTCATCTCGGGCGCCGTGAGCGTCAGCATGTACGCCCGCTCGATGAGCCACTCCTCCGCCGTCCCTTCGAGATCACTTGCTATGTAGTTGCGGAACCCGTCCGCCTTGGGTTCGAGCACATCGAACGAGTCCGAATCGGTCTGCTCCGGCGAGGCGTCCGTGCGCCCCGGCGAGAAGGGAACCTCCACGCCGCTTCCGGCCTTCGCCGCGGCATCCTCCACGGCAGCGCACCCGCCCAGGACAATCACGTCGGCGAGCGATACCCGCTTGGCGCCAGATTGTGCGGCGTTGAATTCCGACTGTATCTCCTCGAGCTTGGCCAGCGCGCCGGCCAGTTCGGCCGGGTCGTTCACCGCCCAGTCCTTCTGCGGCGCCAGACGAATGCGCGCGCCGTTCGCCCCGCCGCGCCTGTCGGTGCCCCGGTAGGTCGCCGCCGACGCCCATGCGGTCGAGACCAGGCGCGAGACGGAGAGGCCCGACGCCAGGATGGCGCGCTTGAGCCCGGCGATATCCCCCTCCCCGATGAGTTCATGGTCCACGTCCGGCACCGGGTCCTGCCACAACTGCGCCTCCTCGGGAACCAGCGAACCGAAGCAGCGCGAGCGGGGGCCCATGTCGCGGTGCGTCAGCTTGTACCACGCCCTGGCGAAGGCGTCCGCGAAATCTCCCGGGTTCTCGCGGAAACGCCTCGAAATCGCCTCGTAAGCCGGGTCCAGCTTCAGCGAAAGGTCGGTCGTGAGCATCATGGGGGCGTGACGCTCATCGGGGTCGTGGGCATCCGGGACGGCGACCGCCTCGGGCGCATCCACAGGCGTCCACTGCCACGCGCCCCCGGGACCCTTCACCTTCTCCCACTCGTAACCGAACAGGTTGTCGAGAAAATTGTTGTCCCACCCGACCGGATTGGTCGTCCATGCCCCCTCCGGCCCGCCGGTAATGGTGTCGCCCGCCTTGCCGCTGCCGAAGCCGTTCCGCCAGCCGAGGCCCTGTTCCTCCAGGGCGGCGCCGTCGGGTTCGGCGCCGAGGTAATCGTCTCCGGAGGCTGCGCCGTGGGACTTGCCGAACGTGTGTCCGCCCGCGATGAGCGCGACCGTCTCCTCGTCGTTCATCGCCATGCGGGCGAACGTCTCTCTGATGTCCACGGCCGCGGCGAGCGGATCCGGATTGCCGTTCGGCCCCTCGGGGTTCACGTAGATGAGACCCATCTGAACGGCGCCGAGCGGTTTTTCGAGATCGCGCTCGCCGGTGTAGCGCTCATCTCCGAGCCAGGTGCTCTCCGGCCCCCAGTAGATGTCCTCGGGCTCCCAGCCGTCCTCACGCCCGCCTGCGAAACCGAGCGTCCTGAATCCCATCGACTCCAGCGCGCAGTTCCCTGCAAAGATCATGAGATCGGCCCAGGAGAGCTTGCGTCCGTACTTGCGCTTCACCGGCCAGAGCAGCCGGCGCGCCTTGTCCAGGTTCGCGTTGTCGGGCCAGCTGTTGAGGGGCGCGAAGCGCTGCGCGCCCGAGGCCGCGCCGCCGCGGCCGTCATGGATGCGGTATGTGCCCGCGCTGTGCCAGGCCATCCGGATGAAGAGCGGCCCGTAGTGGCCGTAGTCGGCCGGCCACCACTCCTGCGAAGTGGTCATCACCTCCTCGACGTCTCGCTTCAGCTCGTCCAGGTCGAGCGTCTCGAACTGTGCTGCGTAGTCGAAATCCGCCCCCATCGGACTCCGGAGACGGGAGTCTCGGTCGAGAACCTCCAGGTTCAACTGATTCGGCCACCAGTCCCTGTTCCTGGCGCCGCGCGCCTGGTGCTCGTGTTCGCTCATCATGTTCCCTCCAGTCGTTTACGGTATGGCTTTACGGATAAGTTCATTCCGGGACGGCTCTTGCATGCGCTTCACCCGGCGCTTCCCGGAGAACGGCGGGCGATTCTGAGTAGCAAAGGAATGTATGGGCGTCAATCCGCGACCGGACGGAGACGCTTCGCCCGCGCATTTGCGCGCAGTTGGCGTCACGGGATTTGCAGGGCGATGAGGTATGCTCGAAAGGCCGTCCGTCGGCCCTACGGTATTTGAGATGGCGAAGCGGGCGCCGAGCGCAGGAGCGGAAGGTGGTCGCCCAGGCGAAGCGGGAATTATGCGAAATGCAAAAAATAAAATCTGAAAATTTCGATAAAATAAGATAAATTGACGGGGTTATTCGATAAATAGATGCAAATTGTTTTCCCGGGAAATGACGCCGCCGCACCGGGGCGCAGGGGAATTCTGCCATGGCCCGCGTGGAGCCCGATGACGGCAAATGCGGGCAAATGTTTTTTTTCTCGCCGAGACGCCCGAGTTCTCTTGACACCCAGGTGCCGTGTTGGTAGGTTCGCGCCCGTAAATTTCGTTGCCGCACTTCTCGTCTGGGGAGGAAGAAGGGCATGGCTTCCGATCCTTCTCAAGAGCCGAGTCGCGGACCACAAGCGAAGAAACCGGCCAGGGCGCGGGACAGGAAAATTCGCAAAGGCGTGCGAAACGTGCATCTCGCGGCACTGGGCTGGAACTTCGTGACGGCGCCGCTCGTAGGCGGCGGCATCGGGTATGTCATTGATCATTATGTCGATACATATCCGTGGGCGATGGTAGTTGGACTGTTTTTGGGTTTTGTTTCCGCTTTTATCGATCTCATCAGAGGGGTCCGCTGAATGCGAAACCAAGACCCGCCGTCATCCATCCTGAGAAGCATATCGAACTCCGGCTGGCTGATTCTGGCCCTGATGAGCTTGGCGGGACTGATTCTCAAGGATGTTTCAACGGGCCTGGGCGTAGCGATTGGCGGAGCGTGCGCGCTTGGAAGTTTTCGGATGATGGATGTATACTTCGCCCGCATTTTTCAAAAAAACATCAGCCGCCCGAAATGGTGGCATCACGTTTTATACATTATGCGTTTCATCGCCCTCATGGGCGTCGTAGCGCTCGCGATAGGCTGGATAGAGCTTCCCGTCGTGAGCGTGGTGATAGGGTTAACCATTCCGCCGTTGGCCATATTCATTCACGGGGCTCGATACGCCCTGCGAATACAAGGATCTACAAGAGCATAACAAATGGAAAAATTTCACCCGTTCCTGTATTTCGACATCTACCCGGGGCTCTCCGCCTATCCCAACATCGTGTACAGCTGGCTGGTGATGGTGTTCCTCATCGTGACCTCACTGCTCGTCACCAAAGCGCTGCAAAAGATACCCGTTGGAGGACAAAACCTCTTCGAGGCGATTTTCGATGGTTTCTCCGCCTTCATGGAAGGCCCCCTCGGCAATGAGGGGCGGCCCTTCTTCCCCCTCGTATTCACGCTGGGAACCTACATTTTCCTTTGCAACGTCATTGGAATCCTGCCGGGCTTCATGGCGCCGACGAGCAACCTGAACACCAACGTGGGTTGTGCACTCACCGTGTTTTTCGCCACGCATTACGTGGGACTCAAGAGAAGCGGCATGGCGTATCTCAAGCATTTCACGGGCCCCATCATGTGGCTGGCGCCGCTCATGATACCCATCGAGATAATTTCTCACCTGAGCCGTCCGCTTTCACTCACTTTGCGCCTTTTCGGGAACATCACGGGCGAGGAGTTGGTGCTCGGCGTTCTGATGCTGCTGTGCCTGCAGATTTTCCTGCCCGTTCCCTGGGCGATGCAGATGTTCGTAATTTTCGGAAGTTTCATTCAGGCCTTTGTTTTCACCCTCTTGACCATGATATATATCGCCGGGTCGCTTGAAGGACACGACCACGACGAAGAGCATGGTCATGAGGCCGCCCACGCTCATTAACGATAACGGTTCATGTAGGAATCACTTCAACAAGGAGAAGTAAGGGATGAAACGTTTGGGGATAATCGGATTCACGTTAGCCAGCTTCGTAGCCATGGCCACCAATGCCTTCGCCGCCGCAGCCGGCGATGCCGGAAGCGGTGAAGTTATGAAATGGAGAATGATCTCCTCCTCGTTCGCTCTGGCCATCGCCGCCGCAGCGGGCGCCTTCGCCCAGAGCAGGAGCATCGCCAGCGCCTTGGACGGCACGGCGCGCAACCCGGGAGCCGGCGGAGATCTTCGCGTGTCGATGATCATCGGTCTCGCCTTAATCGAGTCCCTTGTCATTTATACGTTCGTTATCTGCCTCATCATCATCCTTGGCTAGATAAACCAGCACTCGCGAGACTCAAGGGGGGGGCCGGACGGCTCCCCCTTTTCGCGTTACTCATCGAAGACCGCCTGGATGCGGATTCACAGGCAAACCGCTTGGCTTAGCAGTTGATATTTCTTCTTTCTCGAAATTGGCCAATCCCCACTTGCCCTGCTCATCCAAACGCATAGGATCTAATCTTTCTCGAGAGACACCGTGCTCTGCGAGATTCTCTGGTTGCCTCTACATTCAGGGTGCGCATGAAGCCGATGTGGGAAAACACGAAAACTAAAATTCCCGAGGCTACCGTGAACCGGTTGTCCACCTACGCCCGGATTCTGGGCCAGATAAATAGTGAGGGAACCGAGCTCATCGCTTCCGCCGACCTCGCTCGGCAGTGCGGATTCAAACCAGCGCAAATCAGAAAAGACCTTGCATATTTCGGTGAATTCGGCGTCCGCGGGAAGGGCTATTACATCAAGGAGTTGAGGGACAATCTGAAAAAAATTCTGGGCGTTACCCAGACATGGAAAGTCGTACTCGTCGGAGCGGGCAATCTCGGAACGGCCCTATTGGCGTATAAAGGTTTTCTGGCGCATGGCTTTGAGATCGACGCCGTCTTCGACAAGTTTCCTGAAAAAATACCCCCGCACCGTACCGGTTCTCTCCCTGTTTTGCCGATGTCGGATTTGCATCAGGTCGTGCAAGAAAAACAAATCAAGATCGGCATCATCGCGGTGCCGAGCGAAAACGCGCAAAACGTAGGTACGGCGCTCGTGAATGCCGGGATTACCGGCATATTGAATTTTGCACCCACCCAAATACAGACACCGCTCAATGTAAAGGTGAAAAACGTGGATTTGGGTAGTGAGCTGGAACATCTCTCGTTCTATCTCTCAAAAAACCCTTGAGGGGCCCGCACGTGCATGGATGAACTCCGTTATATTCTGGCCCTTGATACATCGACCCCGAGAGGAAGGTGCTCTCTTTTTTGTTCTACGGGAACTGCCGAAGAAGAGGCGCTTCTCTCGGATGATATCCGTATATCCAAGGCTCTTTTGCCACAAGTAGAACAACTCCTGAATACAAGAAATATTCGCGCCAATATGATTCAGGCCATCGGAGTGAGCATCGGCCCGGGAACGTTCACCGGACTGCGGGTGGGACTCGCTTGCGCAAAAGGCCTTTCATTGGGCTGGGGCTGTCCGTTATATGGATTTTCATCTTTGGAAGTCATGGCGATGGCAGCTCTGTTGAACGAAATGCGCGCGGGCCGCAGACTGCCCGATTACATTCTCCCCTTTCGAGACGCCAGATACGGGGAATTGTTCACAGCTTTGTTTCAAGTATCCGAAAACCAGGAATCATCGAAGGAAAACGCCCTCTCCCGCGTCAGGGAGGATGAAATCATCGCCCCCGAGGCTTTCCGCCCTCCGGAAAGTGGCGACACGTTGCTCGCAGGGGATAAAGAGGGTTTACCCGAGTGCTTCGCTTCCGGAGCTTCACAGGGAACGATCAGGCATCATGAAGTGGACTCCTCGGCTGCTGCGACCGCTTGGCTGACCCACAGGGCGCTACAAAGCCAGACGCCTCCGCGCAGCGACAACATATCGCTGAATTATTGCCGGAAATCACAGGCGCAAACCAAGTGGGCCGATCCGAAGGGTTGATCCAAGCGCCAACATTTCGTAGATTAAACGATTATTCACAGACACGCATACAACCGAAAATGAGAACCTGAAATATTCACCATATATACCTGGAAGGAGACTTTTCATTGGAAGCGACTGAAAAAGTGGAAGAAACTTTGAATGAAGACGAGGAACTCGCTCTCTTGAAAAAAGAACATTCCGTTTTAGATGAAAAGATTCGCGCGCTTGAAGAAATTCGGTTTCCATCCGCGGAAGAACAGCAGCAAATAAAACGCCTTAAAAAAGAAAAACTCGCTATCAAGACACAACTGGAAAAGATGGAGAAAAGTTGAATAACCGGTGTTTCGCTCACTGAAGTATGCTAGAGCCTTGAAACAAAAGATTTTACGTTTTCATCCTTGACCAGATGGAAAAACATGCAGTAATATCACGCGTCGTGTACTTGAGATATCGGGATGATTCATTCACCCGGGTTTTTCTGAGACGTATTCTGGATTTTAGCGCACGAATTATTATGGAAAACGGCCATATGGGTCCGAAAAAGATGTTGTGGAATAAGGAGTCTGGCGTAAGAAGGGGGCGGTGTGCCCTCGTGCGCCGTCCCCTGATTTCTTCTTAACGACCCGCCGGCATCATCGGCGTTTTTCGGATCGACTTTATTGCCAGACTGAGAATTAGCTCAACTGGCTGAAAGGAATTGGCCGTGGCGACCAAGGCGAAAAACCAAACCGCAAAACAACCCACAAAACTGAAGCCGCAGAAAATATCAGGCGCTGAGATTGTCTACCGCAGCCTTGAGCGTGAGGGGGTGAAGTACGTTTTCGGACATCCGGGCGCCATTCTGCTAACGGTTTTGGACCTATTTCTTAAAAGAAGCAAAATCAAGCACTTGCTTATCCGGCACGAGCAGTGCGCCGCGCACATGGCGGAGGGATACGCCCGAGCCAGCGGGAAGGTCGGCGTATGTCTTACCACCTCCGGGCCAGGCGCCACGAACCTCATTACGGGCATCACGGATGCCTACATGGATTCTATCCCCATCGTATGCTTTACGGGCCAAGTGGCCACTACGATGGTGGGCAACGACGCCTTCCAGGAAGCCGACATCGTCGGTATGACCAGAACCATCACCAAGCACAGCTATTTGGTTCAGAGCACGGATGATCTTGCGGAAACAATCCAAGAGGCATTCTACATTGCGCGCACGGGAAGGCCCGGCCCGGTCCTCGTAGATCTGCCCAAAGACGTCCTCCTCGGCGATGGGAACTACATACTCCCCGAAAAAGTGGAACTCCGAGGCTACAAGCCCACGACCAAAGGCCATCCGAGGCAAATTCAGCGCGTAGCCGAAGCCATCGAGAAATCTAAACAGCCCCTGCTCTACGTGGGTGGTGGCGCAATTCATGCGGAAGCGCATTCGGAGATCGTAAAACTCGCGGAAACGGCTGAAATTCCGGTCACCTATACTCTTTTGGGAGCAGGAGCTTTCCCAAGCGCCCATGAACTCTCATTGGGTATGCTCGGCATGCACGGAACAGCATACGCCAACTATGCGACTATGGAGTGTGATCTGCTCATCGCCGTCGGCGCAAGGTTCGACGACCGCGTCACCGGAAAGGTCTCGGAATTCGCTACGCGGGCGAAAATCATCCATATCGACATAGACCCCACCGCCATCGGAAAAAACAAGACGGCGGATATCCCTGTCGTCGGCGACGCCCGTCAGGTGCTCGTTGAAGTCAACAAACTCATCGAACCTCAGACACGTCCTTTGTGGAAGAAGCGGTTTCAAAACTTGAGAGCAGAATACCCGCTCACGTTCGACTCCACCGAGGGCTCGCCGATCAAGCCGCAGGAGGCCATACTCGCCTTGAGTGAGGAAGTGGGAGACAAGGCGATCATCACCACCGAAGTGGGCCAGCACCAAATGTGGTCCGCCCAATTTTATAATTTCACGTTCCCGCGCCAGTTCATTTCATCGGGTGGCCTCGGAACCATGGGCTTCGGCTTTCCCGCAGCCATCGGCGCGGCGCTGGCAAGACCGGATAAGTTGGCCATCGACATTGCGGGAGATGGAAGTTTTCAGATGGTGATGCAAGAAATCGCCACGGCCGTTCAATACGACATTCCCGTAAAAGTTTTTTTGCTCAACAACGCCACGCTGGGCATGGTTCGCCAATGGCAGGACCTGTTTATGGATCGACGATTTAGCGAAGTGGATTTCGAATCCTCTCCTGATTACGTCAAACTAGCGGAAGCATTCGGCGCCAGCGGTCGCAGGATTGTAGACAAAGAAGAAATCAGACCCGCCATTCAGGAAATGATCAATACACCGGGACCCTACATCCTGGACGTGATCGTCGACCCTGACGAATTGGTGTTCCCGATGGTACCCGCAGGCGGCGCGACAAAAGACATGATTGTGCGCGACAGCCGAAAAAAAGTACTTCAAGGCAAGCTCAGCGCCTTGCCTGATAACTAGGAGGTTTCATTCGTGGAGCTCAATGGCTCGCAAATCCTTATCGAAGAGTTGAAAGCGGCAGGCATAGAGATGGCTTTCGGCATCCCGGGTGGCGCCATCATGCCTTTTTACGATGAGTTGATGAAGTCGGATTTCCCTCATATCCTCACACGACACGAACAGGGAGCCGCCCACATGGCGGACGGGTACGCGCGCGTGAGCGGAAAAGTCGCCATCGTCGTCACGACGTCCGGCCCCGGGGCCACGAACCTCATTACCGGCCTCGCAAACGCACAGATGGATTCCGTGCCGCTCATCGCCATTACAGGGCAAGTCGCGACCAATATGATAGGGACCGACGCCTTTCAGGAAGCCGATATGTACGGCTGCTCCATACCGGTCACTAAATTCAACTGGCTCATCAAGGATGTCAATGAAATTCAACACGTTACGCGGGAAGCGATTCGCGTAGCAACGACGGGTCGACCCGGCCCCGTCCTGATCGATTTTCCTAAAGACATCCAAATCACCAAAGCGGAATACACGCCGCGAGAATCCGCTGAATCCCCTCTTCCGGCTCTCCGGGAATATCCCGCACTAGATACCGAAGGAATCGACAAACTACTCGAAGCCATTGAGCGGGCCGAGCGACCTGTCATTATTGGCGGCGCCGGTATTGTCAAGTCCGGGGCATCCGCAGAACTAGTGAAATTCGCAAAAGCGGCGGGCATCCCGGTCATCAACACATTGCTGGGGCTCGGGGGTTTCCCGGGAACGGACGATCTCTTCCTCGGCATGCCCGGCATGCACGGCACGGCCTACGCGAACTTTGCTCTTTGTGAGTGTGATTTACTCATCAATCTAGGCGCCCGCTTCGACGACCGCGTGACTGGCAAGGTATCGAGTTTTTGCCCCAAGGCGACCATCGCGCACGTTGACATCGACGACGCCGAGATCGACAAGCGGGTGCACACCCATATCCCGATACTCGGGAATGTACGGGACGTGCTGATTGCACTCAACGAGCGCCTGACACCCAGAGATTACGGTGAGTGGCGGCAGACTTGGATGGACTGGAAGGAGAACTATCCCCTTCAATACGACTGGGACGGCTCCATTAAACCTCAGTACGTGATTGATCAGATTCAGGAAATTACCGAGGGTAACGGCATATACGTGACCGGCGTAGGCCAGCACCAGATGTGGGCGGCGCAGTTCATCCGCTTCAACGAGCCGAAGACCTGGGTGACTTCCGGCGGCCTCGGAACGATGGGCTTCGGTCTTCCCGCCGCCATCGGCGCAAAATTCGCCCGCCCGGAAAAAGACGTTTGGCTCATCGACGGCGACGGCAGTTTTGCGATGACGCTCGTCGAACTCGCCACGGCGGCTACATATAACGTCCCTGTGAAGGTCGCCATCCTGAACAATGCGTATCTGGGAATGGTCCGCCAGTGGCAGGAACTGTTCTTTGAGAAACGCTATTCGCATTCGCATTACCCGGAAAATCCCGATTTCGCCGCCATCGCAGAAGGCTATGGCGTAAAGGGCATCAACGTCACCGACGTGAATGAAGTGCGGAATTCCCTTGAGACGGCGGCCGAGCACGACGGGCCAGTGGTGTTGAATTTCCTCGTAAACAAGGAAGAAAACGTCTGGCCCATGGTTCCTGCCGGAGCCGGAAACGATGAGATGCAACTCGCACCCCCCTCCAGGGAAGCCAAATCATGAGACAAGTCTATTCTATTCTCGTTAACAACCACGCTGGCGTGCTTTCCCACGTAGCAGGCCTTTTCACGCGCCGTGGATACAACATAGAGAGCATCGCCGCCGGACCGACGGAGGATGCCACGATAACGCGCATCGTCATCGTCGCCTTCGGCGAAGAAAACGAACTCGACCAGATCGCCAAACAACTCCGCAAGCTCTACGACGTGCGAGAGGTCGAGCAAATCTCATACAACCAGGCCGTCACGCGCGAACTCGTTCTCGCGACAATCAAAGCGCCCATTAGCCAAAGAAGTGAGGTCATCCAACTCGCCAACGCCTTCGGCGCTCAGGTGATCAACATGACCGACGATACAGTAACCCTCGAAGCGAGCGGCAACGATCACAAGGTCAGAACCCTCCTGAAAGCGTTCGAGGGCTACGGAATATCGCAAATGGCGCGCACGGGAATGATATCACTGCCTTACGACGGCATGCCCGACGATTGGGAGCCCATCGCATAATGCCCAGAAATTTCAACAACAATTCCAAGGACGACACGCATACGATAGCGGTTTTAGTAGAGAACAAATTCGGCGTTCTCGCCAAGGTGGCAAGCCTGTTCAGCGCCCGCGGCTACAACATCGACAGCCTCTGCGTGGGGGTGACGCAGGACCCGAGCGTATCCCGAATCACTCTGGTCACGCGCGGAGACGAAAAAATTCTCGAACAAATCCGAAAACACCTCAGCAAGCTCATTGACACCTTCAAGGTGATGGACATGGGCGAGTCGGACAGCGTCGAGCGTGAAATGATACTCATCAAGATTTCTGCTCCGAAAGCCGCGCGGCCGGAGATTTTTCAAATCATCGACGTTTTCCGAGGCCGCGTCGTCGATGTGTCCACAGATACCATTACCGTCGAAGTCACAGGAGACGAAGGCAAGATCCACGCCATATTGAATTTACTCCAACCATTCGGTATCAAAGAGATCGCCCGCACAGGCAAGGTCGCACTCACCCGAGGGGCCAAAACCCTCAAGGGCGCAAAAAATTGACCAATGAGTGAAAGAGACAACTCCAGCAGACCATTTGTTGCAAGAGAAGGTTGGGGCTATGTTTCGGGTTTAATGGCCATCGGCCTCATTTCGATCCTCTTGGGGGGATGGATATGGGCGATTCTTTTTTTTCTGCTGGCCGCGGCTATAGCCGGTTTTTTCAGGGACCCCTACCGCACCCCGCCTAATGAGCCTGACGTAGTCTTGTCCCCTGCGGATGGCAGGGTCGTGGAGGTCGCCTCCACTGAGGATGGCGGAAGCGTGGTCCGGATTTTCCTCTCCCCTCTAGACGTTCATATCAACAGATCGCCCGTCGAGGGGAGAATATCGAACATCCACTATCAAAAAGGCCGCTTCCTGGCTGCTTATAAAGAAGCCGCATCGAGCAGCAATGAGCAAAATAGACTGGAAATCGAGACGAACACAGGCGATAATTTCAGAGTCATTCAAATCGCCGGCGTACTGGCCCGGCGGATTGTCTGCTGGACAAAAGTGGGAGATTCCATAAATGCGGGAGAACGCTTTGGGCTGATTCAGTTCGGCTCGCGAACGGATCTATATTTTCCGAAAGGTTTTGAAATATCCGTAGAACAGGGGCAGCGCGTTCGCGGAGGAGAGACTATCGTTGGACGAGCAAACTACCAGACAGCCACGAAATAAATTTGGTCGTCGTTCACGCAGAAGAAGACGCCGCTCAGGAAGGCGCTCTTTTCAGCGAGGGATATACCTGGTTCCCAATCTGCTGACGACAGGCAGTCTTTTTGCCGGTTTCTATGCAATCGTCGCCTCGATACAGGGAAACTTCATCTGGGCCTCGCTGGCGATATTGTTGGCCATCGTTTTAGATGGGCTTGACGGTACTGTCGCCAGGTTGACGAAAAGTACGAGTCCTTTCGGGCTTCAGTACGACTCTTTGTGCGACCTGACGGCTTTCGGCATCGCACCGGCCGTTTTGATATATACCTGGCTCCTCGCCCCTTACGGGAGAATCGGCTGGCTGGCCACATTCATATTCGCCGCTTGCGGCGCCTTAAGGCTGGCGCGCTTCAACGTGCTGGCGCAAGCAGGCAGCGGTTCCATGGATTTCCGTGGCCTGCCGATACCCGGGGCGGCAGGTGTTTTGGCATCCATCGTATATTTGGTTGAAGATTTTTCGATCAAACCCCACGTCCCATTACTCCTCATTGCTGCGCTCAGCTATGTTCTGGCATTCCTTATGGTGAGTACCATCCGCTACAAGAGTTTCAAGGATATAAGCGGACCGCTCAGAAGACCATTTCGCGTCCTCGTCGGCGCGGTGCTGGCTCTGTTCGTGGCGGCGGCGATTCCTCAGGTAGTCGCCTGTCTGGCTTTTGTCTGCTACGCCGCTTCCGGCCCCTATGGAATGATTACGAGATGGCGGAGAACCAAACGAGGGAGCGCTTCCGAAAACTTCGAAGAAACGCATTCGG
This sequence comes from bacterium, assembly GCA_965213625.1. Classification (GTDB taxonomy): domain Bacteria; phylum UBA8248; class UBA8248; order UBA8248; family UBA8248; genus Bin107. Next base: position 2,585,919 of record CBDBZU010000004.1, on the reverse strand, counting down.
AATCAACATAATCCTCCTAGAAGCGCATCTCAAACTGCAGCAAACGGCTCGGAAGATGAGCCGAATCTCACCTTGTTGCTTATGTCCCCTAGATTGCGATCTCATTAAATTGTATTCATAATCTATTCGACTCAAAACCATTACAGAAAAATCTTATTCATCTAAAGTCAGAGACAGTTCTTAACGATTCACGATGATGAGAGCCTCCGTGTCGAATAATAAAAAATTTGTTTCTCTTAAAACACATGGGCTTTATCTATCAATCGCCATTTTCTCCCTCGCACTGTTCTGGACGCCGTCTTCCTCGCAGGCACAACAAAATAGTGGCGTGCAAAACCAAGCCCTGCCCACTCCGTCCACGAAAAGCAACAAAGACACTCAGCTTTCAATAAAGCGAGAAGCCTCTATCTCCATCACGGCCGATGAGATAAGTGAAGATCGGGAGCGGCAGCGGATTATCGGTCGCGGAGCCGCAGACATCCGATATTTAGACAATAGAATCCGGGCGGACCATATCGAAGTGCAAACATCGACGCGTGATGGCGTCGCCAGTGGAAACATTGTTTTTCAAACCAAGGACGATCGCATCGTGGCCAACCGCATCGAGTTTAATCTCGATACCGAACGGCTCGTAGTGTTCAACGCGCGCGGCATCATCGGTACAACTTATTATGTTTCGGGACGAGTAATACGACGCTTCTCAGAAGACAGGTATGAAGTCCAGGGAGGCACTTTCACCACATGCGAAGGGGATCTTCCTGACTGGGCTTTCGGCTTCGAGCGGGCGACCTTCCAGGTCGAGGGCTATGCCCAACTCGAAGCCCCCACCATGACGGTGAAAGGCGTGCCGGCGGCATTTCTCCCCTGGGTCATGGTGCCGATAAAAGCGAAAAGAGCCACCGGCTTCCTCCTGCCGGGCATCGGCTCGAGCAGTCGGAACGGTTTCCAGTTTTCCCCCTCATACTTCTGGGCCATCAACGATTCGTCAGACGCCACCTTCGGAGTTGATTATTTCACCAAGCGCGGTATGCGCTATAAAGGAGAGTACCGCTACGCACCGAATCGAAACACCTCGGGACAGATAACAGGGCGCTACCTGAAAGACAAAATCGAGCGATCGACTTTTTGGGACGTCAGAAGCTTCCATCGCTCGAATTTCAAAGACATAGACGCCAATCTACACGCCGTCGTCGATTTGCAAAAACGACCGCCAAACGATCGCTCCCTCGAAGGCGATTTGTTGACTCGTACGCGCCAGGACACGGACACCCATGTCACTTTCACGCAAAATCTCCCTATAATTGCCGGGCAGTTCCAGCTGGGAATGAGGCGACGCGAAGGGTTGGGTGAAAATGATGGGCAATTGTTTCAAAGAGCGCCGGATATTGCTTTGGACATCCACAACAAACGTCTGGGTAAAAGCGATTTTTACTTCAACCTGGATTCCTCCTTCACCAATTTCAGAAAAACGGAGCACGAAAATACGCTCCGGTTGAGCCGGTTTCATATCGAACCATCTTTGTCGCTTCGTTTGGAGACTGTTCCCTGGCTCGGCCTGACGCCCGAAATCGGATTCCGCAGAACCCACTGGACGCATCAAAGCTCAGAGCCGCTTGCAGGCTCACATATTGATGACTCGCAACACGTGGAATCCGGCCTTTCACGTGAAATGTGGTTTGCAAGACTTCATGCGATTGGCCCGAGATACAGCAAAGTCTACCGAGGCGAACTCGGCCCATTCCGGGATTTCAAGCACATCCTCTCATTTGAAACGATGTACCAATACAGCCCCAACAACGACGTGTACGACAGAAGCCTTATCCTGCCCCTGGATATGGTGGACACCCTGCAGCATGAACATGCCATCGAATACGCGATCGTGAATCGATTGCTGACGAAACTACCCGCAAAAGACGGGTTCCAGACAAGGCAGTTATTTCGCTACCGCATCAGCCAGACATATGATTTCGTCGAGGCGCGAAGGAAAGAAGACCTGGACACGAAGCCGAAACGTCCTTTGAGCGACATCACTTTCAGGCTCGAATCACAGCCCTTCTCCAAACTTCGCCTGTTGCAGCAATTCAAATACAACCCCTATGATCTGGAAATCAGCGAACACTCCACGGGTGTCTTTCTAGATGGCGGGAAGAAGTGGTATCTCAATCTCGATCGGACCTGGACGCGACAAAGAGACGATTACCGGGAATACGCAGAGGGAAGTTATCTGAATTTCGCCGGTGGGCTATCCCTCAACAAGCATCTTTTCCTCGAATATTTCTCGCGGTTGAATAAAACCGAAAAAACCACACTGGAGCAAAGCGTCACGGCGCGCTACCTCGATTGCTGCTGGGGCGTGGAACTCACGTTCACCGACACCAAGGATAAAAACGAGGTTTTCCTCGGCTTCAGCCTCATCGGCCTGCTCGAATCAGAGAGTGGCCTGGGTGCCACGAGTAGACGGAATGTTTTGAGAGGTGGCAAATCTGGGGGAATCGGTTCATGGGCGACTTGGCCTTTTGAGTAACATAGCACGGTTTTCTCTCATTTTTCACGCAACCTGACCATATGATGAAGGGTGAGGCAACTCAGTGAACATTTGCGTAATCGGCTGTGGATATGTCGGATTGGTCACAGGCGCCATATTCGCCGACTTGGGTAACGATGTCATCGGCGTGGATATCGACCAAAACCGCGTGGATACCCTGAACGCGGGCGGCTGCCCGATCCATGAGCCTAGACTGCCCGAACTGCTGGAGCGGAACCTCAGAGAGGGCAGGCTCACGTTCACCACCTCCATACCCGAGGCCGTTTCGAAAAGCGAGATCATTTTCATCTGCGTGGGCACTCCACCTGCCGAGGATGGTGGAACCGATCTCTCGCAAGTTGAAGCGGCGGCGGCGGACATCGCCCGCTCGGTACAGGATTACAAGATCATCGTCAACAAGAGCACCGTGCCTGTCGGCACTGGGGAATTCGTTCGAGACGTTATCGAGAAAAATGGCGTCGCGCCCACAGATTTCGATGTGGTCTGCAATCCGGAGTTCCTGCGCGAAGGGCAAGCCGTGCGGGATACGCTCCAGCCGGATCGCATCGTCATCGGCTCATCATCGGATAAAGCGGCGAAAACCATTCAGCTTCTTTACCAAGCCCTGAACGCGCCATGTGTCATCACGGACACGCAAAGCGCCGAGTTGATCAAATACGCCTCGAACGCGTTTTTGGCGACGAAAATCACTTTCATAAACGCGGTGGCGAACCTTTGCGAGCAGACACAGGCGGATATTCGCGAAGTGGCCAAAGGGGTTGGCGCGGATTCGCGGATAGGCCCCGCCTTTCTGGGGGCAGGTCTGGGCTATGGCGGTTCCTGCTTCCCAAAAGACGTGGATGCCCTATTGCACGCCTCCAGAAGACTTGGCGCAGAAATACCGATTCTAGAGGCCGTGAGAGCGGAAAACGACAGCCGTGTGCCCCGCTTCGTACAAAGAATTATCGAAAGACTCGGTGCGAAGAGCCGCCAGCCACTCGAGGGAAAAACCATCGGCGTATTGGGGCTATCGTTCAAGCCGGACACGGATGACATGCGAGAGGCAAAAAGCATCGAAATTTGCCACGCGCTCCGTGAGGCAGGAGCCAGGCTGCGGGCATACGACCCCATCGCCACCGAAAACGCCAGGCGAATCATTGGCGATGAGGAAGTCGAATACTGCCAAAGCCCCTACGATGCGGCGAAAGGCGCAAACGGGGTTGTTATCGTCACGGAGTGGCGTGAATTTAGACAGTTGAATCTGAGCCGCTTGAAATCAGATATGATGGAGCCGATTATATTCGATGGTCGAAACGTCTACTCTTCCGAGTTAGTAGCAGATGCTGGTTTTGAATACTTCAGCATCGGAAAATCGTCAGTTAATCCTTGAAAATGAAAAACTCCCGCGTTGTGGTGACAGGTGGAGCGGGCTTTATCGGCTCCCATTTGTGCGACAAACTCATCGCTCTAAGTAACAACGTCGTATGCGTCGACAATTTCCTCACCGGACACCACACCAACATCGGCCACCTCCTCGAAAATGGGCATCCGTATTTTACACTCATCAAACACAACGTATGCGAACACATTCATATCGAGGGAAACGTTGACGCCGTTTTCCATCTCGCGAGTCCGGCCAGCCCGAATGACTATTTAAAATTTCCTATTCAGACGTTAAAGGTCGGCTCTCTTGGCACACATAATGCCCTGGGGCTTGCGAAGGAGAAAAAAGCGCGTTTTCTTTTGGCTTCCACCTCGGAGGTATATGGCGACCCCCAGATTCACCCGCAACACGAGGAATATTGGGGCCACGTCAATCCCATCGGGCCGCGCGGCGTGTATGATGAAGCCAAGAGATTCTCAGAAGCCATGACCATGGCCTATCACCGGACGCATGGCCTTAACGCACACATCGCCCGAATCTTCAATACGTATGGTCCGAGAATGCGAATCGCAGACGGTCGCGCCATACCCGCCTTCATTACGCAATCCATACGAAACGAACCCATCAGCGTTTTTGGCGATGGCAAGCAGACGAGAAGTTTCTGTTTCATCACAGACCTTATCGATGGCCTCATCAAGCTGATGGACAGCGATATTCATAATCCCGTGAACCTCGGAAATCCTTCCGAGATGACGATTCTCGACCTGGCAAAGAAAATCATTGCGCTCACAGAAGTGGACTCAAAAATTCAGCATGTACCGTTGCCAGTTGATGATCCAAAAATCCGCCAACCCGACATCGGGAAAGCAAAAAAACATCTCGGTTGGGAGCCGGCGATTTCTCTGGAAGAGGGTCTCCTGGCGACAATAGATGACTTTAGAAAACGATTGAACATCAACCCTTGAAATTCAGCCCGTGGATCGGCTAGATTGCAGGGCACTGGGTGGATGCCCTGATCCACCTTCCTACCGCCCCACTACTCAGAGGCATCCTTTGGGATCATCGGCAAAGGAATTCCTGGCCGAGCGCGCCGTGAAGTATGAATCGCTTGCCTCGAGCGACTACTCCCGGCAAGTAGACGATATCTCCAGCGTCATCGTCGAATGCCTGGTGTCCGGAAGGAAGATCATCGCCTTCGGCAACGGGGGGAGCGCCGCACTCGCCATGCACTTCACAGGCGAACTCGTAGGCCGCTTTCTGGCTGATCGCGCTCCTCTGCCCGCTATTTGCCTCAGCGGTGACACGAGCGCACTCACCGCCATCGGGAACGACTACACGTACGAGGAAATTTTCGCACGGCAAATTCAGGCGCACGGACGAGCGGGAGACGTCGCCCTGGGTCTGAGTACGAGCGGCAAGTCTGCCAATGTCGTCACCGCTATCAAACGAGCCGACGCCCTTGGATTGGTTGGCGTCGCGATGACCGGCGGGGGTGGCGGCCCAGCCTCCCATGCTGCGAGACATTCGGTGACTGTGCCCTCGAATGACACCGGGTTCATACAGGAAGCCCATGAAGCCGCTCTTCATTATATTTGCCACTGCATTGATGAGGCTTTCACCAGGGAATCGCAATAGCGAAAAATCGCCCTCATTGGCTGAGCCTAATTAACGGCGGGACGCGAAACATGGAAATTGGAATTTTAGGCAGCGGGAGTCGGGGAAACGCCGCCTTGGTTCGCTCAAGCGGTGCGACGTTTCTCGTCGATTCTGGCCTCAGCGCACGGCAAATCACAAAACGCCTCGAAATCTACGGTATAAGCCCGCAGGACCTGATGGCCATCGTGCTCACGCATGAACATATCGATCACGTCAGAAGCGCGGGCACCCTGGCGAGGAGATGGAATCTGCCCCTTTGGACGAACAAAGCCACATACACGGCGAGCCAGAAAACGATAGGCGAAACTCCTGCGTGGAAGGAAATTGAAGTGGGGCTCCCATTTCATATTGGTAGTATAAAAGTGGAGCCTTTCAGCACGCCTCATGATGCGGCCGACCCCTTCGGGATGATTTTCAACGCTGAAGACGGGCGCCGCGTCGGCTTCGCTACCGATATGGGATTCGCCACGAATCTGGCGCGCCAGCGGCTCCAGGGGCTTCAAGGACTTGTCCTGGAATTCAATCATGACGTGGAAATGCTCATCAACGGCCCCTACCCCTGGCCGATCAAACAGAGGATTCGAGGAAAGCTCGGACACCTCAGCAACGAGGAAGCTGCGAAACTGCTCAAGAATATCGTTACCGCCGATTTCGAGTGGCTCATCTGCGCTCATATCTCTCTGGAGAACAATGAGAACCAGCTTCTTCTGGAAACAGCCAGAAAAGCGTTGAACGGCCACGGACAGAGAAATCTCCTGAGCGCCTCTCAGGATGAGCCGACTCCCCTGGTAGGAGCCGGAGGAATAACGGAGGGTCTTCCTTGATTCCGAGATACACACGCCCCGATATGGCGAAAATATGGGAAGAACGGGAAAAGCTGCAGCGCATGCTGGACGTGGAAATAGCCGTTTGCGAGGAAATGAGCGCACGCGGTGACATTCCGGCGGAGGCACTTAAGGAGATTAAATCGAAAGCAGCTTTCGAACCCGAGCGAATCAAAGAGATCGAACGCGTCACCAAGCACGACGTGATTGCCTTTCTCACCAACGTGGCGGAGCATGTAGGGCCATCCTCGCGCTACATCCACCTCGGTATGACGAGCAGCGACGTCCTCGATACCGGCCTTGCGCTTCAGCTCATTTCGGCAGCCGACATCATTCTCGATGATATTCAGGAACTCAAACAGACACTGAAAGAACGCGCCCTGGAACAAAAACGCACAATTATATCGGGCAGAACCCACGGTATGCACGCCGAGCCCACAACTTTGGGTCTCAAAATAGCCACCTGGTACACCGAGTTCGAGCGCGCGTTCGAGCGAATGCAAAGCGCGCGTGAAGCCGTCCGCGTCGGCCAGATATCTGGCGCCGTGGGCGCGTGTCCCCACATCCCCCCGGATGCCGAAGAGGCCATCTGCGAGCGCCTGGGCCTCAAGGTGGACCGTGTCAGCAGCCAAATCATCCAGCGCGACCGCCATGCGGATTATCACCTTGCACTAGCACTCGTGGCGGCGAGCATCTCCCGCGTTGCGACTGAGGTACGCCACCTGCAAAGGAACGAAGTGGGCGAGGCGGAAGAGTTCTTCAGCAAGGGACAAAAGGGAAGTTCCGCCATGCCCCACAAGAGAAACCCCGTGGTTTCGGAGCAGTTGTGCGGTTTGGCCCGCATTGTCCAGGGAAACGCTACGGCGGCCCTCCAGAACGTTCCTTTATGGCACGAACGCGACATATCCCACTCATCCGTGGAACGCGTCATATTGCCGGACAGCACAATTCTCGTGGATTACATGCTGGTCAAACTCAACGACTTGATGAAGAACTGGGTCGTCTATCCCGACAAGATGCTGGAAAACCTCGCGCGCTCAAAGGGATTGCTCCTCAGCGAACACGTCATGCTCGCCTTGATACGTAAAACGGGCATGACACGGGAAGAAGCCTACGCGCGAGTTCAGGCTCCCGCCATGGAAGTTTGGGCCGAGGGAGGTGATTTTCAGACGAAACTGGCGGCGGACCCCCAAGTGGGAGGTGTGTTGAGTGAAGAGGAACTCGCCCACTGCTTCGACATGGACGCCCACCTGAAAAATATTGACCGGATTTTCGAAAGAGTCTTCGGTCCCGATGAGGAATGAAACTTGAATCCACAGGGTGACAAACACCGGCTCGGTTATGTTAGGATAGCACCTCCTGACCGCCCGGAATGGTCGTTTCTCAACCCGTTCAAATATTGGAATAACCCCTGAGAAGAAGGCTCGAATTCAACGATCCTCGTATGGAGAATTGTTCATGGAACGCGGCAAACAACTTTACGAAGGCAAGGCCAAAATCATCTACGAGACGGACAACCCCGCCTACTGCATCCAGTTCTTCAAAGACGATGCTTCCGCATTCAACGCCAAGAAACTGGGCACCATCGTAGCAAAAGGCGTCTTCAACAACTCCATCTCATCTCGTCTGCTACAAGAGGTGGAACGTCAGGGCATACCCACGCATTTCGTGGAAAAGCTCTCCGAGCGAGAGATGCTTGTGAAGAAACTCGACATCATTCTGGTCGAAGTGGTGCTGAGAAACATCATCGCTGGAAGCCTGGCCAAGAGAATGGGCGTGGAAGAAGGTGCGCGCCTTCCGAACACGATTGTCGATCTGCACCTGAAAAACGATGAACTCGACGACCCGCTCATCAACGAAGACACCGCCGTTGCATTCGGACTGGCGACGCGCGAAGAACTCGCACAGATGCGCGAATACGCATTCAAGGTGAACGACATCCTTACCTCGTTCTTCTCCGAGCGCAACATAGACCTCGTGGATTTCAAACTCGAGTTCGGACGCTGCGCGGCAGAGGGCGGCAAACTGCTTCTGGGTGATGAAATCACGCCGGATGGCTGCCGTTTCTGGGAAAAAGGAACGGGCCGGAAACTGGACAAGGATCGCTTCCGCAGGGACTTAGGCAACGTGGAAGACGCATACGCCGAAGTCGAAAAGCTTGTCATAGATTAACTTTCGCCCAGAGGTGGTAATGCCGAAAGCCCAAGTCTACGTGACATTCAAAACGGGCGTACTCGACCCCCAGGGGGAAGCCGTTCGGGGAGCACTCTCCTCTCTCGGTTTCAAGGGCGTGAGTGATGTGCGCGTTGGAAAATTCATCGAGATTGAGCTCGATGACACAGCCAACATTCATGACGATCTGGAGAGAATGTGCCAGGACCTGCTCGCCAACCCCGTCATCGAAAACTACCGCATCGAAATGGCGGATGAATCCAAGAATGGTGAGAGATGACAATGCAGTTCGCCGTCATCGTCTTCCCCGGTTCAAATTGCGATCATGACTGTTATCACGCCATAAAAGACGTTCTCAATCAGCCGGTGCGCTTCGTCTGGCACAAGGAGACTTCTTTGGGAGACGCGGAGGTGGTGATACTCCCGGGAGGCTTTAGCTACGGGGATTACTTAAGAGCCGGCGCCATTTCACGCTTCTCTCCCATCATGAAAGCTGTATCCGCACATGCCCGAGAGGGCCGTCCCCTGCTCGGTATATGCAACGGCTTTCAGTGCCTGACCGAATCCGGCCTCCTGCCGGGGGCTTTGAGGCGAAACGAGTCGCTTCGCTTCGTTTGTGACGAGGTTTGGCTCAAATGCGAAACCCCAAGAACCCCCTTCACATGCGGCATTGAGCCGGAAGAAATCCTCAAAATGACCATTGCGCACGGCGAGGGAAACTACTTCTGCGATCCCGGGACACTCGCCAACCTCGAAGATAACGATCAGATTGTTTTTCGCTACGCCAACGCAGAGGGTGACGTGAACCCCGAAGCGAACCCCAACGGCTCGATGGAAAACATCGCGGGCATATGCAACCTGCAGGGAAACGTGGTGGGCCTCATGCCGCACCCCGAACGCAGTTGCGATCATCTGGTGGGCGGCGAGGACGGGTTGCGAATGTTTATGTCCGTTCTGCGGATGGTGGCCTCATCATGATCACGACAGACACGCTCGCCACGCGAGAGATGGCCCTCGACCATGGTCTTTCCCCGGATGAGTGGGAAAAGATAAAGGAAGCCTTGGGGCGCAAACCCAACATTACGGAACTCGGCGTTTTCTCCGCCATGTGGAATGAGCACTGTTCGTATAAAAGCAGCCGCATCCACCTGAAAAAGTTTCCCACGCAAGGACCCCACGTCCTGCAAGGGCCCGGAGAAAACGCGGGCGTCGTCGACATAGGTGAAGGCTTGGCCGTCGCATTCAAGATGGAGAGCCACAACCACCCCTCTTTCATCGAACCTTACCAGGGTGCGGCCACCGGAGTGGGCGGCATTTTGAGGGACATCTTCACGATGGGCGCGCGGCCCATCGCGCTGCTCGACAGCCTGCGTTTCGGAGCGCCGGAACATCCCCGCACTCCTTATCTCGTCGGCGGTGTCGTAGGTGGCATCGCAGGTTACGGGAATTGCATCGGCGTACCGACGGTGGGTGGTGAAACGAAATTTCACCCCTGCTATAACGGGAACATTCTGGTAAACGTCATGTGCGCGGGCATCATGCGATCAGACGCTATATTCCGGGGCACGGCTTCTGGCGTCGGAAACCCAGTCATCTACGTCGGCGCGCCCACCGGGCGAGACGGAATTCACGGCGCTTCCATGGCGTCGGCGGGTTTCGATGATACCGCTCTCGAAAAGAGACCCACCGTTCAAGTGGGAGATCCGTTCCGGGAAAAGCTCCTGCTCGAAGCATGCCTGGAATTGATGAAGCGCGGCTCCGTGGTCGGCATCCAAGATATGGGCGCCGCAGGCCTCACCTCATCTTCCGTCGAAATGGCGGGACGCGCTGGCACCGGCCTTCTGCTTCGCCTGGATGCGGTGCCTTGCCGGGAAGAGGCAATGACGCCTTATGAGATGATGCTCTCGGAAAGCCAGGAGCGGATGCTGCTGGTAGCTGAGAAAGGCAGAGAATCCGAGGTGCGGGAAATATTCGAACGATGGGATTTGCCGATGTCCGTCGTGGGGGAAGTGACCCGGGATGGGAGGCTTCGCGCAACCTTCTGTGGGGATGAAGTCGCCGATCTGCCCGTATCTTCGCTGACGGATGACGCGCCTTCCTATGACCGCTCAAGAAAACCAGAACGCGGGCTCCCACTCGAAGATCCGTTAGACAAACTGCCGGTGCCTGATGATTTAGGAGTCTCCCTGCTCAAGATGTTGGCTCACCCCAACCATGGGGACAAAAAGCCGATATGGCGTCAGTATGACCACAGGGTTCGCACGAACACGATGACACCTCCGGGCGGAGACGCCGCCGTCATCCGAATAAAGGGCACGAACAAGGCTCTGGCCCTCACGACGGACGGGAACGCACGATACGGCATGCTCGATCCCTACAAGGGGGGGATTTTCGCCGTGGCGGAAGCCGCGCGTAACATCTGCTGCGTGGGCGCAAAGCCGCTCGCGATTACCAATTGCCTCAACTTCGGAAATCCGGAGCGCCCCGCCGTCATGTTCCAATTCTCCTCCTCAATCGAGGGCATGGCGCAAGCTTGCCGTTCACTGGGCTTGCCCGTGGTGAGCGGAAACGTGAGTTTTTACAACGAAACACACCAGATCGACATCTACCCCACCCCGATCATCGGCATGGTAGGACTACTCGATGACACCCATAAAAGAGCTAGCCATGGTTTCGTCTCGGAGGATGACGCCATCGCTCTGATTCATCCCAAAGACGAAGCGCCATTGCCGCACGCATGCGCCCATGAGTACGTTTGGGTGAAAACAGGGGAAGAAGGAGGAGACGCACCGGAGATTTCGCTGGATGCGGAAAAAGCAGTGCAAACAGCGTGCAGACGCGGCATCGAATCAGGTCTGCTGCAATCCGCACACGATCTTTCCGAAGGCGGATTGGGAATTGCTATGGCCGAATCCGCGCTCGCGTCGCCGAAAAGCAGCCTTGGAGCCGAGGTGTGGCTTCCCGAGCAAGAGGGCCGGCTCGACGGCTTGTTATTCGGCGAAGCCGCAGCGCGCATTTTGGTGAGCGTATCTCCTCAGTCGGTGAGCGCGCTTCGAGAAGCTGTACAGAGTTGCGGGGCGGAGCTTACGCGCATTGGTCGCGTACAGGAGAGTGCTTTCGTAGTCAAAACAACCGATAATGCCCCCCTCATTAACCTGGCCATGCCGAATATCGTGGCGGCATGGTCGAACGCCCTCTCCGAGGTGCTGTGAGATGTCTACCTGGATAGATGACCATCCGAAAGAAGAATGCGGCGTATTCGGTATCTACGGCCACCCCGAAGCGGCCAACATGGCCTACCTGGGTCTCTACGCACTTCAGCACAGAGGACAGGAGAGCGCGGGCATCGTAGCCTCCAACAGGGAGAGGGTGCACAGCGAAGTCGGTATGGGCCTCGTTGCCGATGTTTTTACGGAAGACCGTATCGCCAAGCTTACCGGCAGCATTGCCATCGGACACAATCGCTACTCCACTTCTGGGCAATCCGACATTAAAAACGCACAACCGTTTCTGGTTAACTACGCCAAGGGAACAATCGCTCTCGGCCACAACGGAAACCTCGTCAATGGCGGCGCCTTGCGTCAGGAGCTCGAAGCGAACGGCTCCATTTTCCGCAGCTCGACGGACAGTGAGGTTATCTTGCATCTCATCGCTCGCTCCGATGAGAAAACCACTGAGGGAGCCATCATCGAAGCTGTCAGGAGATTAGAGGGAGCCTATACGCTCACGATGATGACCGAGGAAAAGTTGATCGGCATCCGTGATCCCCTTGGCTTCCGCCCTCTGGCTTTGGGCAAACTCCCCGCCGCACAAAGAGGGAGCGACTCCTGGGTCCTCGCGAGCGAAACGTGTGCGCTCGACCTGATCGACGCCGAATACGTCCGGGAAGTGGAACCAGGCGAAATGGTCGTGATCGATAAAGACGGAGTAGAAAGCATCACTTTTACTCCGTCCGTTGAACATCAACAATGTATTTTCGAGTTCATCTATTTCGCCCGCCCGGACAGCTTCATTTTTGGGAAAAACGCCTATGCCGTCAGGAGAAAACTTGGTGCTCGACTCGCCGAGGAAGATAACGTGGAGGCGGATATCGTCACGCCCGTTCCGGACTCGGGCCTATCGGCCGCGCTCGGATACGCGAACGCATCGGGCTTGCCTCTTGAATGGGGCCTGATTCGTAACCACTATGTGGGCCGTACGTTTATCGAGCCGGAACAGTCCATTCGAAATTTCGGCGTCAAACTCAAATTGAATCCCATGAAAGAGTTCCTGGAGGACAAGCGGGTCATCGTGGTCGATGATTCCCTCGTCAGAGGAACGACGAGCCAAAAAATTGTAGAACTCATCCGGAAAGCAGGCGCAAAAGAAGTTCACATGCGCATCAGCTCCCCTCCCATCACCCACCCGTGTTTTTTCGGTATCGACATGCCTACCCTCTCGGAACTCAAAGCCTCTTCGAGCAGTGTTGAGGAAATTCGGCAATTCCTGAGGGCGGACAGTCTTCGCTATTTATCTCTGGAGGGCCTGCTCCACTGCGTGCACCCGGATGAAGAGGCGTTTTGCACGGCTTGTTTTTCGGGGCAATATCCAATTTCCGTCGAGGATAACGACTATCAACTCTCTCTTTTCCGGGATTCTCGCACCTCCGAACACCGCGCGTAATTCATTTGACCAAGCTTGCCGGTGATTGCTATCCTATCTGGCGGTGGTTTTTCCGCTTTTCTGAACGTTATGAGAGAAATGCCTGAAATTGGGGAGAAAGTATCTTGCTCATGAAACGAAGATGTTTTCTCCTGTTCTGTATTTTCGCAGCAGGCTGCAGCACAGCGCCTGTCGCCCAGAATGAAATTCAGCCTAAGAAATTACCAAATAACATCTCCATAGAGACGCGCACCCAATCTACTCCCCGCAATACGGTTTTACTCCCTCCCCCGGCTCCAAAATCAACAACGCTCAAACTACCTGCAGCCTCTCAGAAAGAATTACCATCCAAGGCAACCGAAAAAGTCGCCAGGCGACCGGACCTTGAAGAATCCATGGACGAAAAGACGTTTCAAGACTCTGAACCTTCCCCTCATGACATCAGCTTGCCTGTTCCTGAAACCGGAGAGTTTCACAAGCCTCCCATAACACCGGAAGCCAAGAAACCCAAAGCTTTCTTGTATGACGTTCCCGTCGTTCGTAACGCCATCGTGGACCGTTGGGTTAAGTATTTCACGGGTCCCGGACGCGTCAGTTTTTCCGTCTGGCTGGGCAGAGGGGGACGCTATATCAAATTATTCCGTCAAATTCTGAAAAAGCACCAACTGCCGCAAGACTTGGCCTATCTCTCTTTGATTGAGAGCGGATTCAGCCTGAAGGCACGCTCCAGAGCCGGCGCGGTCGGTCCCTGGCAGTTCATGCCGGGTACTGCGAGGCGAATGGGCCTGAAAATTAATTATTATGTGGATGAGCGCCGCCACCCGATGAAATCCACTCGAGCTGCCGCGGCCTACCTATCGAAACTTTATGTGAAATTCGGGGATTGGCATCTGGCGCTCGCCGCATACAACGCGGGAGAGCACCGCATCGCCAGAGCCCTTCGCAGATCGAAGCAAAAAGACTATTGGTCACTCGCCAGAACAAGATACCTGCCCAACGAAACCCGCAACTACGTCGCCAAGTACCTGGCAGGGATGATAATCGCTAAAAACCCGGAAGTTTTCGGTTTCGTAGGCATCGATTATGAAAACTCCTGGGATTATAAAGCCGTCAAACTTACTCATGGCACCAGCTTGAGCGCGATTTCCCGTATTTCGAACGTTCCTTTAAGCACTTTGAGGGAAATCAATGCGGAGTTGAGAACATCCGTTACGCCCCCAAGCAATGGATACCATCTATTCCTACCGGATAAAGAGGCTGAGGGATTTACCGCGAATCTGGCGAAACTTTCCATTAAATTACACTCCTCTACCGGCCATTACCGAATACAACCGGGAGATACATTCGGCGACATCGCACAAAGATTCGGAATAAAGCTGGACAAGCTTATCGAGATGAACACTCATCTCCATCCCAGAAGGCTTCAAGTGGGCGCCAAAATTATTTTGCCAAAACCGTCCAAAAACTTAAGGTCAGTTCTAGAAAATTCCGCACCGGTGAACGGGAACGCACCTTTGCCGAATCAGCATGTAGTACAAGAAGGTGAGAACTTTTGGCTCATCGCAAAGAAATACAATATCTCCACCAATAAACTTGTGCAGAGCAATTCCGGAATCGACCCGAAGCGCCTGTCCGTCGGTATGAAAATTCACCTCCCCTCGAAAAAACGCCTTGAAAAAGCCGAGGACACCAAACCAGAAAGGACCAACGACAAACAAACCCACCATCTCGTCGGACCGGGAGAAAACGTCTCAACCATCGCCCAACGATACGGGGTTTCAACGGAAACGCTCCTCGCATGGAACCGCCTGAGCGCCTCGGCCAAAATTTACCCCGGGGAAAAACTCATCGTTCGCCGATAGAATCAGAGGTTTCTTGACACCTCCTCCGGTGCTCTCCTAAGATTCAGATTGAACTGAAACTGCACGGTGATATTCCTTTTGATAGAGAATTGTATGCTCAATCGTTCTACACACAACATTGGGACTGTTTTTCTCTCCTTGGTTTGCGTACTCCTCATTCTGAGCGGTTGCGCCAAGCGCCCGAAACAACAAGCTTCGCCCGGAGAGTTGCTCGTTATCGGCGAGGAGGATATGCGGGCCGAGCGCTTCGAGGCGGCGCGCCTCGCGTTCAAGCGCTTACTCGAGGAGCATCCAGACAGTAAACACCGCAGAAGCGCGCTGTTGCGTTTAGGAGATTCTTACTACCAAGGGGAAGAATACATCGAATCGAAATTGCAATACGCCGAATATGTACGCCTCTACCCCGTAAGCGCCGGAACGCCAAAAGCGTATTATTTCCTAGCCATGAGCGATTATCAGAGAAATCTCGAAATCGACCAGGACGCCTCCGTTGCGAGAGACGCTCTCGAAAATTTTCAAACTCTCGTGAGCCGCTTCCCCGGCTCGAAATACACGGCAGATGGCAAACAGAAAATCGAAGAATTAAGGGAACATCTTGCCAACAACGCTCTGTTTGTCGCGAATTTTTACTTCAAGACGAATCTGCGCGTTTCCGCCATTCCACGCTACAAAGAAATCATTCGAGATTTTGAAGACGTCCCCCAAGTGCGCGCCGAAGCCATGTACAAGCTTGGGGAAAGCTACAGAATTGAGGAGAGTTTCAAGAAAGCAGGAGAGGCCTATCGTTCATTACTGGACTCGTATCCCGATGACCAGCACGCTTCCACCGCTTATAATCGCCTCCTCGTGCTCACAGGCAAGAAATGATTTGCTCCCCAAGTTGTTCCAAATTCCTACTCACATGCGAGTAATTCTCGATGTCTGAGCCGAACGAAGGCGAGTCTGAAGACAGAAAATCCCCTGTTGAACGCAGTGATATTCCTGATTCGAAAAAGAGGTCTCCCCACACTTCAGGTGATACTGAAGATGCGCCTACGTTCTCCGAATCACCAGGCAATTCTGAAGAAGACACGTCCTCTCCTCCAACAGCCGATACACTTTCCCTCTATCTGAGAAACATCGGAGCCCATTCTATTCTCAAGCGCGATGAAGAACACGCACTCGCCCTCGCGGCAAGAGATGGGAATGAAGAAGCATTCAATACACTCGTTCGCTCGAATTTGAGATATGTCGTCAGTGTGGCGAACCGCTACAAGGGCTTCGGGCTTTCACTCGAGGATTTGATAAATGAAGGGAATATCGGGTTGATCAATGCAATCAAACGCTTCGACCCGGAACGCGGCGTAAAACTGATCACCTACGCTGTATGGTGGATTCGCCAAAGCATCATGCACGCCTTGGCGGATCAGAGAAGCACCGTCCGGCTGCCCGTTAAACAGGCCGGTCTACTGCATAAAATTTCCATCATGTACGAAAAGCTCCGGCAGGAATTCAAGCGAGAACCCTCGACGTCCGAGTTGTCCGAACGATTGAACATAAAAGTGACGGACATCGAGAAACTCATACGCGCGAATCGGAATTATCTTTCTCTAGACGCCACCATCTCGCCCGACGACGACACCAGCTACCTTGATTTACTCGAAGAGCAGAGCGCCGTATCCGTAGAGGATAACGTGGTGCAACACTCTCTGGAGGAAGAGGTGGAAGACTTGCTAGCCGAACTCGACCCCAGAGAACGAGACATCATCCGTATGCGCTACGGCTTCGACGGAGAGGCGATGACGCTCGAAGAAATCGGGAACAAACTTGGATTATCGCGCGAAAGAATCAGGCAAATTGAAAAAAAAGTAATCAATCGCTTTCGTGCGGAGAGCAGTCACGAGACACTGCATGATTTCCTGAGTTGACGATGTCCAAGGCGAAGCAAGAAAAATCCGACGCTTCACCCGCCGGCTGGCGAGAGGCGGCTTCACGCCTTATCGCGAGTGGAACCGGAGAAAAATTCACGCTCGCCAACAGTCTGACCCTCGCCCGCATCCTGATGGTCCCATTGCTCGTCATGTTCTTGCTCCAGGGTTCCCCCCCCGCACAATACTTCGCGGCCGGCCTGTTCGTCATGGCGGCCTTTACGGACTGGCTCGACGGTCACCTGGCAAGAACACGCGACCAGGTTACCCCTCTGGGTGAGATTCTCGACCCCGTGGCCGACAAGCTGCTCATCGTCGCTGCTTTAATCCCCCTCGTATCGCTAGGAAAAGTGGACGCCTGGGTCGTAGGCATTCTGCTCGGCCGGGAGCTCATAGTGACAGCCTTTCGCGCTGTGGCCCTGCGTCGTGGTCTGGTGGTGCCGGCAGGCCTTCTCGGCAAAATCAAGATGGGCCTGGAGGTCGCGGCGATTTTTTTCCTCATCCTGAGCATTTTTCCTCCGCTCGGCACCATTTTGATTTGGGCCGCCATGATAGCGGCGGTGGTTTCTGCAGTTGATTATTTTCGACAAATTATCCGAGCTATCTCTTGATAAGCGCTTATTTTCTCGTCACCCTGGTCAGCGGATTCCTGGGGGCCATTCCCTTCGGAGTACTGATTACTCGATTACTTGGTGCCGAAGACCCGCGAAAATCGGGAAGCGGCAACATCGGCGCGACAAACGTACTAAGAACGAGTGGCTGGAAAAGCGGTGTTCTCACCCTTCTGCTCGATGTGCTGAAAGGCGTTGCAGCCATCCTTTTCGCCCGTTATGCGGCCTCGCTCGTCTCTGCCCCCGATCTGGAGCCCATCGCCGCTCTTGCGGCGGTGCTCGGACACATGTATTCGCCGTTTACCGGGTTTCGCGGGGGCAAGGGCGTGGCTACCGGCCTGGGCGTCTTCGCCCTCCTGACTCCGGGGCCAACTGCTATCGCCGCACTGGCATTTATACTTGTGGTGTCCGTGACGCGTTATGTCTCTCTCGGCTCCATGCTCGCCGCGGCGGCGGTGCCGCTCGCCGGCGTTTGGATGAGCTACTCCACAGCGGTGTGCGCCTCTTCCGCTCTCATCTCCTCGTTGGTGATTTGGAAACATCAGGACAACATCGGACGATTGTTGCGGGGAGAGGAAAATCGCATCGGGCAGAAAAAGGATTAAGGCGTTAATAGATATCAGATGACCGAGAATCATCATTCTTAAACAATTGGAGAAAACATGCTCACCGGTTGTTCCCCGGTTTTTCTTCTCGTCATTCTAGGCGTGGGAATCGGGAGTTGGATATTCGGAGATCACACTGCCGCACGAATAACGGGGCTTTTGACGATAACCGTTTTTCTCGCCTATTTCGCCCTTTTGAACTGGACGGCGCAAAACCGCCAGAAACAAGAATCAGCCACACCGCGGGAAAAGGATTTGTATCAGGAGATCACCGGCCCGCACGATGACGGCACGCGCAGGGAACCATTCACCGAAGACGACAGGAAGGAATGGAGGAGCTACCTCAAAACAGAAGGCAAGATCCTCTGGTTCGGGGTAGCGGGACTTCTTCTCGCTCTGCTCTATCTAACACTGAAAAACTGAATCACCGTTTCCGAAACAAAATCGAGGTCCTCATCCGGCAATTCCGGATAGACGGGAAGCGATAATACCTGGGCCGCTGCAGCCTCGCTCTCGGGAAAATCCCCCTGCCCATACCCATCAAAACAGGGATGAAGATGTAAAGGAGAGGAATAATAAACGGCGCTACCGACGCCATTTTGGGACAAATGTTCCTGTAGCGCGTCCCTCTCGGGTGTGCGAACGACATATTGGTGAAACACATGGCCTACACCTGGAATCAAAGGCGGCCTGAAGCGCTCCCCGATAATCCCGCCCGCCTCGAACCTTTCATGATATTTTCGAGCGTTTTCCCGCCTCTTTGCGTTCCACTCTTCCAAGCGATTTAGTTTGACGGACAAAAACGCCGCCTGCATCGTATCCATTCTGAAATTCCCGCCCACCTCGTCATACTCGGAATTGTCGGGCGAACCATGAATCCTGAGCTTCCTCATGCGCTCGGCCAGCGCGCCGTCTTTGGCCAAAACCATGCCTGCATCGCCAAGCGCGCTCAGGTTTTTTGTGGGATAAAACGATAGACAGCCCGCATCTCCGATGGCGCCGGCCATCCCCAGATTCAACTGCGCGCCGACGGCCTGGGCAGCGTCTTCCACCACGAAAATCCCATTTCTTTCGGCTATTGCGAGAATCTCCGTCATCGGGGCGCAACGGCCATACATATGAACGGGTATGACCCCTTTCGTTTTGGGCGTGATGGCCTCTTCGAGAAGTTCAGGCGCGAGATTGAACGTGTCGGGGTCGATATCCACGAACACCGTCTTAGCACCCAGGCGATGGATGACGCCCGCCGTGGCGAAAAACGTGAACGCCGAGGTGATAATTTCATCGCCTGGTCTTACGTCGTTCGCCATCAATGCCAGGAGCAGAGCATCCGTACCCGAAGAAACGGCGACGGCGTGACCGGCACTACAATAGGCCGCCATTTCGTCCTCGAAAGCGCCAATCTCCTCACCCATGACGAACCTCTGGTGGGACATTACTCTTTCGACCGCAGTCATCATCTGGGCATTGAGCGGTCCGTTTTGAGCTTTCAAGTCATAAAGGGGTACGCGCATGGAGACTTTCTTGTCCTATCGAAAATCCATTTTGAAAAAACGCAAGTTGGTGCCGGAGGCCGGACTCGAACCGGCAAGGGGTTGCCCCCGGTGGATTTTGAGTCCACTGCGTCTACCAATTCCGCCACTCCGGCAGAAAGAAGATGTAACTTAGCGTCTCCTCATGCCTTCTGGCAAGATGCGTAACGCATTTTCGCTTCGTGCGAGACTCATCCACCGTATTCCGACCAGCTCGACGCCGATACCTCCTGTGCTTCCACTCGCCAGGAGATGGAATCCTCACACTCGGGACACAAAACGATAAAGCGCCCCTCCGGTTCTTCTTCCATTTCGTCCCTGAACACCTTGAGACAGTTGCGGCAATGCACCCGGCTGCAGGCGGTACACGCATTGGGGTTCGCATGCCGAAATCGCAAGCCGCATGCGGGGCATTCATGCGTTTCCACGTCATTCCTTTCTTTGTCATCGCCGCGTAAAGCACGTATTCATGGCGGCGTATTCGAATCTTTGCTACATTTCGCTTGAACCCATAGTCATCAAACCCATCACATCTTTCGTGGAAGGACGAATATACCATGATAATCGACACGGACCGTCTGGATGATTACGAGATTATCGACTTGAGCCACCCCTGGGGGCATGGCGCCCCGCTTTGGCCCTACTTTCCTGATGTCAAGATCGAAAGATTTCACTATCACGCCAAAAGCCAGGTCTTGAGTCAGCAAATCACCACATTCATGCACTGCACGACCCACACCGACGCTCCTGCGCACGTCATCGAAGGTACGCCGTTCATGGATGAAGTTCCGCTGCAAAGTTATTTCGGCAACGCCGTGTGCGTCGATATTCCAAAAGAGGAATGGGAAGTCATTACGCCCGAGGACCTTGAAAACGCAAGGCCGGAGATTCAACCGGGCGACATCGTCATCGTTCATACCGGATGGCACCGATATTACGGCGACAACACGAAATACTTCATCTACTCCCCTGGTCTCTACAAGGAGGCGGGCGAGTGGTTCGTGGAACGCGGCGTGAAGGGCGTGGGCGTAGACCAACAGGCGCTCGATCATCCGCTGGGGACGAAAATCGCATGGGGACCCCAGCCCATCTGTCCGTTCACTCTCGAGGAATACGAACAACGGTTCGACCGCCCCACAAGCGAGGCTTTCCCTGACTGGGAGCCCTGCCACCGCGCGCTTCTGGGGAATGGAATCGTCGGCTTCGAGAACGTGGGGGGAGACATCGACAAGGTCGTGGGCAAACGATTCGCGCTGGCCGCATTCCCCTGGCGATGGACGGGCGGTGACGGCTGTATCGTTAGAATGGTTGCGTTTTTACCGAAAAACTAACTTGCAGCTACCGGTTCGGGCTTTTTCGTGCTGGTCTGCTTCGGAGTTGAGCCGTTCGAGGCCGCCGTTTCTTTCTTTTCGGTTGATTTGCTCTCTGATTTCGACTCGGAATCGCTGCTCTGAGAGTCCTGCTCTTTGCCCTTGCCGTTCGAGGCGTAGTCCGTCACATACCAACCATCGCCCTTGAGGTGGAAGGCAGAGCGGGAGATTTTGCGTCTGAGTCTGAGTGCGCCGCAACTCGGGCATTTTCTCAAGGCGCCATCCGACATCCTCTGGATCACCTCGTGTTCATCCCCGCATCCGCTGCATTCATATTCGTAAATCGGCACTTCTCGTATCTCCTCGTCGTTAAATGAAGGTAAGCCAATCGAGCTTGCTCTCATCGCGCCCGTTCACGATCTCGAAAAATGCGGATTGAATCCTCTTCGTTACCGGACCAGGCTCTCCCGAACCGATGATTCTACCGTCCACCTCCCGAATGGGTGTCACCTCGGCCGCCGTGCCGGTGAAGAAGGCCTCATCCGCCACATAGACTTCATCTCGAGCGAATGGTGCGACCTGCATCTCGACACCCTGCTCATCGGCGAGCTGGACGATGGTGTCGCGCGTAATGCCCGCCAGTACGCCGTGAAGCGGAGGCGTCTTGAGCACGCCGTCTCTGACGATGAAAATATTCTCGCCCGAACCCTGCGTTATCAGACCCTCCGGGTCCAGCATAAGCGCCTCATCGTACCCCGCACCCACGGCTTCCAGCTTCGCCATCTGGCTGACGGCGTAGTTGCCCGTGGTTTTCGCCTTCGTCATATAGCTGTTCGGATGATGAGACGTGAAAGATGAGACCTTGACCCGGATGCCTTTGGCCAAGCCCTCCTCGCCCAGATAGGCTCCCCAACTCCAGACTGCAACCATCGCATGAGTGGGCGCCCCTTTGGGGTTCACCCCCATGGACCCGTAACCGAGCCAGATGAGCGGGCGGATATAGCACGCCTTCATCTCGTTGGTGCGAATCGTCTCCAGCACCGCTTCGGTGAAATCATCCTGCGTGACGGGCACTTCCAGACCCACAATCTGCGCGGAATCATAAAGTCTCCGCATGTGCTCTTCGAAGCGGAAAATAGCGGAGCCACGCTCGGTCTGATAGCAGCGAATCCCCTCGAATACCCCCAATCCGTAGTGCAGCGAATGCGTGAGGACATGAATTTTTGCTTCATTCCAGGGGACGAATTCTCCATCCATCCAAATTTTATCTGTTGCGCCTTCCAAAAAAACATCCTCCAGCACTGTGGGATTGTGAGGCCCGGAGTTTTGAGCAACCGCGCAAGTATAGTGATCTGACACGGATGGGCGCAAGCCTCCGAGACAAATAAATCATGCGCCATTTCAGGTCAAAATCAGTTTTCATAGACCTCGGGGTTGAGCAACGTCACGGGATTCACCCGCACTCCCCTCATGACAGCCAGCACGTTCTCGCCGGCCAGCCGATTCACGCGCTCTCGCGCCTCGTGGCTCGCGCCGGCGAAATGCGGCGTCACTACGGCGTTCGTTAAATCGAAAAGCGGATTATCCGACTTCGGGGGTTCTTCCTCGAAAACATCGATGCCGGCCGAGCAGATTTCCCCTTCCCTGAGCGCGTGTACCAGCGCGGCCTCATCGATAATCGCTCCACGCGCGCAGTTCACGAGCACCGCCGATTTTTTCATCATCCGAAACCGTTTGGCATCGAACATGTGGCGCGTTTCGGGCGTCAAACTGCAATGGACCGATATGAAATCCGATTCACTCGTCAACCGATCCAAATCCACCGGCTCTACACCCGCCTCGCGTATCGCCTCATCGCGCACGAACGCGTCATACGCCAGAATGCGACCCTGAAAGCCGGACAGGAGCCTGGCCAGTTCCCGCCCGATGTTCCCGAAGCCGACGATGCCGAACGTCGCTCCGCTCATTTCGTTGGAGATCCAGATTCCCTCGCGCCAACCCCCTTCTCGCAGCTTTTCCATTCCCTGGGGAATCCGTCGGCTCGCGGCCAGCATCAGGCCCAGAGCCGCCTCCGCCACGGCGACGGCATTCGCGCCCGGGCAGTTCGTGACCGGAATTTTTCGCTTTGTCGCCGCAGGGATATCGATGTTCTCAACGCCCACGCCGATCTTGGCGATGAGTTTCAGGCGCGTGCCGGCTTCGATTACCCGCTCCGTGATTTGCTCTCTTGAAGTTACCAGCAGGGCGTCCCATTCATGAGCATCGCGCACCAATTCGTCTTCGCTCCACTTCCGGTGGCCGCCGTCGCGAAACTCGCCATGCGGCTTCAGCATGTTTCGCAGCGACTCAATGGGCGCGCGCGTCTCGGGCACGAAAAAAACGACGTTCTGGTTCAAATACACACCTCCGTTCAGGCACCGCGCGTCAAACTGCTAGGTGCCGACAATCAATGTGGATGTTCGATCTCTGAGGAAGGAAAATGTCGAGAGATACGTCAATATACCCGTTCGATAATTTACAGACGGCACGTTTTCAATACGGATAAAGGAACGCCCGAATTCTCCCACTGCTTCGACCTCGTGGATATTCCGATTGACCGTGGGGTCGCACACGATCCGCAGTTTCGTCCTGAGCGGCCCGATTCCCGCGAAGCTTACGGCGGCGGATACGTTCACGTTCGCCGGAAACGCTTTGCATGCTTCCAAGGGATTACCCTCAAAAATCACCGTCGGTGCATCGATGGCGTCGAGGTCAATACCCTGGGTTTCGATATAGGGGGCGCCTTTCAGGCTTTCGGGCGGTTTTCTCGTCGTCATGGTGACGGATTCCATCCTGCCGGCCGAAGCGCCCTTGAGACCGTCCAAACCGATGATGGCGCCCGAGGGAACAAATATACGGGAACCTCCCCGCTTCGCCTCTTCGATCAAATCATCCCGTTCGAGAAGCGCGCCAACAGAGTTGATGATTACGTCTTTCCCTCGCGCGAAACTCTCATGGCAAATCACCTCTACGGTTTCTCCGCCCGAGGCTTCCATTACGACGTCCGCTTCTTGCGCCACGCTCGTAAGGTCCATCATGCGCGGCGGATTATTAAGACTCGCCAGAAAATCTTCCACTTTTTCGAGCGTTCGAGTCGCGGCGACAGGTATATCGACGGGTATTTTCCCTTCATCCACGGCCTTCACCACGGCCTGGCCTATGACGCCAAGACCCACGACCCCGAGTTTCATGACGCACTCCATGGAGAAACGGAAACAATTGTAATGACTCTAACCGATAACCCTTGCCCTATAAAACGTAGATAGATGGCACTCTCTGCGACGCATAAACTCGCTAATGCCAAGAATCCGATGATTTTTACTTTCAACAGCGCTCAACCGGGCTCGCCGATGCGGCTCCCTAAGCCGAGACGCCAATGATCCGCCAAAACGAGCGCCATCATCGCCTCGCCGATGGGCACCGCCCGTGTCGCCACACAGGGGTCGTGCCGTCCCTCTACCTTCACAGTCGTTTTCTCACCTGACGACGTCACCGTGTCCTGCTCAATCAAAATGGAGGAAGTGGGCTTTACCGCGAAGCGAACCACCACGGGCGCGCCCGAGGATATGCCGCCCAAAATTCCGCCCGCGTTGTTCGTCCTCACCCCCGGCTCGCCGTTTTTCATCTCGAACGGATCGTTGTTCTCGGAACCTCGCATCCCGGCGGCCCGGAAGCCGGAGCCGATTTCCACTCCTTTCACCGCGTTGATGCTCATCATCGCCGCCGCAAGATCCGAGTCTAGGCGCCCATATAGCGGCTCTCCCCAACCAGCGGGAACGCCATCGGCCTGAATGGTGATAGCCCCGCCTACCGAATCGCCCGCCTTTCGGGCCTCGAGGATGGCCGCCTCCATCCGGGACGCCGTTTCTGGATCTGGACAGCGAACGATGTTCCGCTCTATCTCGTCTGCGTCGAAATGAGCACCATCCCAGCGAACTTCTCCCACCTGATCGACGTAGCCCATTATCGATATGCCGAGGCGGGCGAGGAGTTTCTTGGCTATCGCTCCCGCAGCAACGCGTGCGGCCGTCTCCCGCGCGCTGGAACGCCCACCGCCTCGATGGTCACGTATCCCCCATTTCTTGATGTAGGTGAAATCCGCGTGTCCCGGTCGAAACAAGTTGCGCAAGGGTTCATATTTACTCGAATCGGCGTCTTTGTTCCGAATGAGAACCGAGATGGGATGCCCGGTCGTCATGCCTTCAAAGACGCCGGATAAAATCTCCGCCCGGTCCTCTTCTTTTCGCTGGGTCGTCACCCGGCTCTGGCCCGGCCGCCTACGGTCCAAATCCCGCTGGAGGTCGGATTCTTCCAGCGGCAGACCTGCAGGACAGCCGTCCACCACGACGCCCAGAGCGGGGCCGTGGGACTCACCCCAAGTTGTAAAACGAAACAAACGGCCAAACGTGTTCGACACGATTTCCCTTTCTACGTTTCAATCTTCGACAAAAGCACGCGTATTTCAGGCAGAATCGCCGCGACGACCTCCTCAGGCGCGCACGTGTTCTCCACGATCAATTTCGCGAGTTCTTCATAACGCGGAACGCGCTTTTTGAAAAGCAGACGCAACGCTTCTTCCGGATCCGCCTCGTTTTCCAAATAGGCGGGCCAGCCATCGGCACGTACCCTCTCGATGATTTCATTCTCCGGCGCCTGGAGAAAAACCACACAATGGGGAGCAAGCAGAGAATCTACACCCGGCGACATCGGCGTTCCACCGCCGAGCGCAAGAACGAGATTCGCTTGACCAAGATGCTCGCGCAACAAATTATTTTCCAATGAGCGGAAAGATTCTTCGCCTCTCGTTCTGAAAACCTCGCGAAATCCCAGCCGCTTTCCTGTCTCCTCAAAATGTCTTTGTTCGATCAAATGGTCGAGATCGTGAAAAGAGAACCCCAGTTCTTCGGCGAGCAAAGGTCCGATGGTCGATTTACCGCATCCCTTGAAACCGATGAGAACGACGCTCAAGAGGAACCCTCCATCCGAGACTCCAGTTCCAGATATCGGGATACCTTATCATGGGCATCTCGTAATAAAACCTCAAGATTCTCCTCGCCGGGATCATACCAGTTCACGCCCTCGAGCCTGCGGAACCAGGTGCGCTGCCTTTTCGCATAGTTGCGGTGCAGCCGGGATATCTCCCGAACCGCATAATCCTCAGTCATCTTTCCCCTGCGCAACGCGAGGGCTTCCTGGAATCCTAGACCCTCGAAAACCCGTGCGTCGGTGAGATTCATCTCTGCCAGCATCGCCACCTCCTCCAGCATTCCGTCCGAGAGCATCCGCCGCACCCTGCGCTCGATCCGCTCTGCAAGGATGGATACCGGATACCTGAGACCGATATACAACGGAGATGCGAACCTGGGCGCTTTTTGCTCGGCGCGCAACCGTGAAACCGGCCGGCCCGTCGCCTCATACACCTCCAGGGCGCGAACCACCCGGCGCAGGTCGTTGGGGTGGAGTTTCGCCGCCGTTTCCGGGTCGACGGCCAAGAGGCGCTCGTGCATGGCCGCAAGGCCTCTCCTTGAAGCCTCCGCTTCCAATCGTTCCCTGATTTCGGGCTGCGCTTCTGGGCCCTCGAAAAACCCCTCCACCAAAGCGCGGATATACAAACCGCTCCCTCCCACCACGAGCGGATATGCGCCTGCGCGATAAATGTCCTCAATGCAAAGATTCGCTTCATCCGCATAACGCGCTGCGCTAAAAGTGTCCCCCAGTTCCGCGACATCCAACATATGATGCGGCACGCCGCCGCGCACATCCAGACCGGGTTTAGCGGTGCCTACGCCGATGCCCCGATAAATCTGTCTGGCGTCGGCCCCGACTATCTCCAGGGACACTCCCTCTTCCCGGAAGCGCCTGGCCAGCGCTACGCCAAAAGCCGTTTTGCCCGAACAAGTGGTTCCTACAACGAGGATGATGGGGTGTGGATTTCCCGATTTATTGCTACTCATGGGTTTGGAAGCAACAAGCGGAGGGGGTTCGTCTCACCAAGAGTTAAATATCGCCTCGGAACCATCTCATTTTCCGGCCGGGCATGAGAGCGGCACAAGGGTTGCATCGCTTGAAGATTAAAACGCTTCGAGCGCATCCTGAAACGCAGCCAAGTCGGCATCCGAGAACAGCACGAACTCTATTCGGGTAAGCGTGCCCTTCGGCGCCTGCAAGTGCGCCATGCAGACCTTGAGCATACCGGAGGAGACCGTCTTCACATCCAAGCCCCCGACACCCGTGCCGATAGCGGGAAACGCGATGCTGCTCAGCGAATTCTCCTCGGCCGCTTCGAGGCTCGCTCGGGTGCAGTCTTCCACGATTTCGGGCGATGTGCGCAGGTCCGTCCCCATGCCCGCCGCGTGAATCACGTGTCGGGCGGGGAGTTCCCCGGCGCCCGTGATAACGGCGCCCCCGATTCGAATCGGCCCTTTGGACACGGCTTCGGCTTCTATGACCTCCCCGCCTTTTCTCTTAATCGCGCCCGCGACGCCTGCGCCCATCCAGAGATGGTTGTTGGCCGCGTTCACAACGGCGTCCACATCTGATTCGGTGATATCACCCTGGCGAAGTATCACGCATCCGCGGCCGACGCGCTTCTCATTCATGAGAAAAAGTTCCGATTGGGCGGGAGAGTCCCGGGGACGTGCTGTCTGAAAACCGCTTGTTCAGAAGAGAGAATCATCCTCAGCCGATGCGCCATTATCAGAGGACTCGGGCTCTCCTCCGCCATCCCCTGAAGGAGACAACCCGAAGTCATCGACCATTTGCCTCAATTCTTTCCCTGCCTTGAAGAACGGCACATTCTTGGGCGGAATCGCCACCGCTTCACCCGTTCTCGGGTTCCGGCCGTCGCGGCTGTTTCTCGAACGCACGCGAAAACTCCCGAATCCACGCAACTCCACCTTATCGCCATCCGCCAAAGCGCCCATGATGCTTCCGAAAACGATGTTCACAACGCGCTCGGTGTCTTTTTTCGTGAGATTGATCTTCTCAGCTATCTGCTCAACCAACTCGGCCTTAGTCATGAGAATTATCATCCTCCCTGGGAGCGCGATGGATACGTCCGCGTATCGGTAAACCCACGCTTCCGCCCTATGGATTCGGCTATCCACCCGGTGTGGTCACCGAATCACACATGGCGAACCACCCGTGCAATGTTGCACGATCGGTAAATCGGCCAGTTAAAGAACGAGGCCCCCCTCAAGCGGCGAGAAGTCTCTCTGATCTATTTTCCACAAATACACTGGATGGCTTATCGCCATCCACTCAATTATCCCGCTTGCTCATCCACCTCGGAAGAGGCCTCCGCTACGGTTTCTACTTCGGGCGTCTCCTCCACATCAGCCTCCGCTTCCGCAACTTCGGGATCAGCCTCCGCAACGACTTCCGCTTCAGGCGTCTCCTCCGCATCGGCCTCCGCTTCAGGCGCAGCCTCTACTTCCCCCACTTCTTCGGTGGAGGAAACACTTTCCCCTTCAGGCGGTTCCACAGGCTGGGGCGCCCGGCTTATCACCGGGTCCTCACCAGTGGACTCCACATATGCGCGGATGCTCAAGCCCAGCCTTCTTTGCTCCCGATCGATCTTGATGACGCGCATTTTGAACACGTCGCCCACATGCACCACGTCCTGTGGTTCTTTCACCTTGTCCGAATCGAGTTCGGAGATATGGACCAGCCCCTCCAAGTCTTCCTCGGGAGCGGCGAAAACACCGAAGTTCGTAATTTTCGTGATTTTCGCCTCGATATCGTCATCTACCTCATAGCGGTCGTTGATGTCGTCCCAGGGATCCGGTGTGATTTGTTTCATGCCGAGGGAGAGACGCTCCTTTTCGACGTCCACGCTCAGAACGACCGCCTCGATTTCCTGGCCCTTACGCAGGATTTCAGAGGGGTGCTTGAATCGCTGGGTCCAGGAAATGTCCGAAATGTGGATGAGGCCGTCGATGCCCTCGTCCAAGGCGACGAATGCGCCGAATTCCGTCAAATTCCGGATGCTGCCCGTTACGCGCATGCCCACGGGGTATTTCTCCTCCACCGTGGTCCACGGGTTGGCCTCGACCTGCTTCATGCCCAGCGAAATCCTGCGGCCTTCCTTGTCGAGGTTCAAAACGACGGCTTCCACGATATCGCCCACCGCGACGAATTTCGAGGGATGGCGAACGCGCCTCGTCCA
Source organism: bacterium (assembly GCA_965213625.1). GTDB lineage: Bacteria > UBA8248 > UBA8248 > UBA8248 > UBA8248 > Bin107. Next base: position 2,556,685 of record CBDBZU010000004.1, on the reverse strand, counting down.
GGACATCTCCGACACGTGCACCAGACCTTCGACGCCCTGTTCGAGTTCGACGAAAGCGCCGTAATCGGTGATGGAGACGACGCGTCCGCGAACCTTGCCGGTCATGGGGTATTTGATTTCCACGTGCTCCCAGGGGTCCGGCGTGATCTGCTTGTGGCCCAGGGAGACGCGCTCGCGCTCCTTGTCGTATTTGAGCACGATGACCTTGACGCTGTCCCCGATGGAGAGAAGCTCGCTCGGGTGGCTCACCCGCCCCCACGACATATCCGTGATGTGGAGCAGACCGTCGATTCCGCCGAGGTCGATGAACGCGCCGTAGTCGGTGATGTTCTTGACGACGCCCACCTTCTCCATGCCTTCGGTGAGGTTCGCAAGCGTCTCGCGCTTGAGTTCCGCTCTTTCATCCTCTAAGAGCACGCGCCTGGAGAGAACGATGTTCCCGCGCTTCCTGTTGAGCTTGATGATCTTCATGTCAAAGGATTTGCCGATAAACTGATCTAAGTTTCTCACCGGCCTCAGATCGACCTGGGAACCCGGCAGGAAGGCCTTGAGACCGATGTCGACCGTAAGACCACCCTTGATGCGGGCGACGACCTCGCCCTGGATAATCTCGTCGTTGTCATGGGCCTTGCTAATCTCGTCCCAAATCTTGATACGGTTCGCTTTTTCCTTCGAGAGCACGATGAGGCCATCTTCGTCCTCACGCTCTTCGACGAATACTTCCACCCTGTCGCCAGGCTTCAGATCACGACCGCGGCTCGGGAATTCGAAGCGGGGCACAAAACCCTCAGATTTATAACCTACATCCACGAGAACATATTCGCCTTCCATCCCCACAACTGTTCCTTCGATGATTTCGCCATCCTTCACTTGCATCGTGGAGGCGTATAAGTCATCCATCTGTTCTGCGGAAAGGGAGTCTGGATCTACTTCGTCGGGTAGTAATTCGGCCACCTTCGATGAGAAGGTGGGAAGAGCCTCTGTTTCGTTAGAGGAAGTTTCCGTCATCTGATTGCGTTACCCCGTTTTGAGAAAAAGAAAATTGCCGCCACCGCTCAAGCGCCCACCGCTATCGCAGTCATCGGCATGAAATTGGCGAAATAATAATATTACACGCGAGAAAGGAGAGAATCAACCAATAACTCAAGCATCCTCAATGGCTTCCCCGTAAACCATGCGGATTTTCTCTAACATGACCTCCAGCACCCGGTCAATGCCCATATCGCTCGTTCGTATCTCCTCTGCGTCATCGGCCTTGCGCAGCGGCGCGCTGGCTCTGTGACGATCCCTCTCGTCCCTGCGCATCAAATCTTCACGCAGTCGATCGGGGTGAAAGGAGACTCCCCTCACCTCGAGTTCGGCGAAGCGCCGCTGGATTCGCACTTCGATGTCCGCATCGAGAAAAAATTTGAGTCCGGCTTCCGGGAAAACGACCGTGCCTATGTCTCGGCCATCAATAACGGCCCCTCGATCCCGTCCGAAATTCCTTTGAAAATCGAGCAGCGCCGCCCGTACACCTGGTATCGCCGACACGCGCGACGCCATATCGCTTATCTCTTCGGCCCGGAGCGCATCCGTAACGTCTTCCCCGTCCAGAATGTTCCTCCAGCCACTCCCATCCCTGCGACACTCGAAGCGCAAATCACGCGCGGAGTCGACCGCCCGACTCTCAAAATCACCCTCTCGATTTTCCTTCAAAACCCGGTAACCCACAGCCCGGTAGAGAGCGCCGCTCTCGAGGTAGTCGAAACCCAGCCTCTCCGCGATCCCTTTGGCCGCCGTACTCTTGCCCGAACCTGCCGGGCCATCGATGGGTATGACGATGCCGGCCGATTTTCGGCTCGATTTCTCTCTCAAGCCCAACCCTTTTTCCGCGCCCATTCGTCCCGGCCGTCTTTGGCTCTCGAAAACGCGCTCTCGAGCCCCTCGGAATCCGCCTCTTCCAGCAATCTCCGAAGATCCGCCAGCTCATTCTCGAACCTGTCCAGCGCGCCCAGAAGCGCCTCCTGGTTGTCTTCGCAGATTTCGCGCCACATTTCCGCTCCTGAGGACGCGATTCGTGAAAAATCCCGAAACCCGCTCGACGCATTCCGGAGCGCCCCGCCCTCAAGAGCGGTATTCATCATGGCGTAGGCCACAAGATGCGGGAGATGGCTGATGTCGGCCATCACGCGATCATGTGCCTCGGGGTCGAGAATCTCGACGTTCGCGCCCACTCCCTCCCAAAGCGCCCGCAGGCGTTCGATGGATTCAGGATGGGTTCTCTCCGTCGGCGTCAGGATGGTCTGGTGCGCTTCGAAGAGAGTGGAAAAACTCGCCTCAACGCCTGTTTTCTCGCCGCCGGCGACGGGATGGCTCGCCAGGAATTTCACGTCTCCCAAATCCATCGCCTCCACCGCACGCACGTAGGGCGCCTTTACGCTGCCCACATCGGTGAGCAGGGCCCCGGGAGCCATTTCGGGCAGAATCGTCTCCGTCACCCGTACGGCCGAGCGCACCGGGGTGCAAACCACGACGAGGTCCGAATCGCGCACCGCCTCCAGATGGTCCGTCTCGAAGCGATCCACGACGCCCAGTTCGAGTGCGCGTTCGAGATTGCCCAGACTGCGGCCGGCGCCGACGAATCTCGAAACGAGACCCCTCTCTCTGGCGGCGCGGGCCAGCGAGCCGCCGATGAGTCCCACGCCGATGATGGTCATCTGCTCGAAAAGCACTTTCATACCCTTTTCATTATTCTATAAATTACATTAGATTATATTTGTATCTACTTGTTATGACTATATATTCATCACTTTATACATCCCCTTTATCACCTCTTCGTTCTCCTCCGGCGTACCGATGGAAACCCGCAGGTGGCGCGGGAAACCGTATCCCGCCACGGGCCTGACGATGACGCCCTCCCTGAGTAGGGCTTCATACACCTGCATCGCTTCGCCCACCTCGACCATCATGAAATTCCCCTGCGTGGGAACGAAAGGAAGGCCCATAGCCGACAGCTCGTACACGAAATACTCCCGGCCCTCGGCGTTCACCGCGACCGACCTTTCGACGTGCCCGGTGTCGCCCAATGCGGCCTGCGCGGCCACGAGAGCCAGGGAATTCACGTTGAACGGCTCGCGGACGCTTTCCATCGCCTGGGCGACTTCCTCATCCGCCACGCCGTAGCCGACGCGCAGCCCGGCCAGGCCATAGACCTTGGAGAAGGTGCGCATGGCGACGAGGTTCGGGAATTCGTCCAGCATACGCGCGGCGTCGGGGTAATCCTCCAGATGCGCGTAATGGCAATAGGCCTCGTCCATGACGACGAGGGTGGTCTGCGGGATTTTTTGGAGAAACTCTCTGAGTTTCCCCTCCCCCACCGCCGTACCCGTGGGGTTGTTGGGATTCGCGAGGAAGACGATTTTCGTCTTTTCGCAGACCAGATCCGCCAAGGCGCCCAAGTCCTGGTGATAATCGCGCATCGGCGCGCGCCTTATCTCACACGAGCAGAGCTGCGAGACGATGTGGTAGACGATGAAGGCCCCCTCTGAGAAAACCACGGGGTCTCCAGGGTCCAGATACGCATGCGCCAGAATCTCCAGAACCTCGTTCGTACCATTGCCGAGAACCAAATTCCCCGGCGCCAGCCCATGATGTTCAGCCAGCGCGTTTTTGAGATAGAAACCCCCGCCGTCGGGATAGCGGTGCAATTCCTCTATGGCACCGTTCACCGCTTCCACGGCCCTGGGTGACGGCCCCAGAGGGTTTTCGTTCGAGGCCACCTTGATGGAATCGGCGATGCCGAGTTCGCGCTCGAGTTCTTCCACCGGCTTTCCCGGCTGGTAGACGATGATGTCCGAAACGGGACGCGCCCTTTGAAATCTCATTCCCTCTCCTCACACACCAACGGCGCCAGACGTCTGCGGCGAAAAATCCATCCGCATCTCAAAACATCAATTTTCTTCGCGCTCTTGCCTCAGCACAGGATACGAACCCAGTACGCGAATAAATTCCACCAGATTTCTCAGTTCCGAAATACCCTGCGATATCGCCTCATCTTCCGCAAAACCATCGATTTCCATGTAGAAAACGTACTCCCACGCCGCTCTTCGCGATGGCCGGGATTCGAGTTTCGTCATGTTGAGTTCGCGCTCGGCGATGGGTGCCAGCGCCTTATGAAGCGCGCCCGATTCGTTCGGCAGGCCGAAGAACAGGCTCGTTTTGGAATACGTCCCGCGTTCGGGTTTCTCGGTCCCGATGACGAAAAAGCGCGTCACGTTGATGATCTCGGAATCGAGCTTTTCCTCAATGATCTTCAGACCATAATGCTCGGCAGCAAATCGGCTGCCCAGGGCCGCGCGCCCGGGATCTTCGGCGGCCATCTTCGCCGCCAGTGAGGTGCTCCATACTTCTTCGATTTTGACGCCCGAGGCGTTCTCACGAAGCCAACGCCGGCACTGGGCCACCGCATGGGGGTGGCTGAGAATGCAGTCCACCTCCGCAATGGAGTCTGCGTTCGTGAGCAAGTGGATGTCGATGGGCAGCGTGATTTCACACTCCACCAACAGCGGGGATTCCAAAAGCCTGTCCAGCGTGATGTTGACCGTGCCCTCGATCGCGTTTTCGATCGGAACAACGCCCCACCGGGAGCGACGGCCTTCCACCTCATCGAACACGGCGTCGATGCTCTGGGCGGGCGAGAGAGCAGCCCCCTCGCCAAAGCGCAAAATGGCGGCTTCGTGCGTAAAGGTGGCCTCCGGCCCCAGATAGCTCACTCTCGGCGAATCGTTCATTTCGCAACACCTCGATCAAGATTAACGCCCCAAAAACCGCGCTATCCTACCCCAAGGCCCGGCGATTGTGAACGCCCCGAAGCTCTGGCAAACTAGCCCGGCTTTACGGACGCCATCCGACATTTCATACGAACTCATGAGGAAAAGCATGAAGATTACAGACGTGGAAGCATATATGCTCACCGGCCCGCCCGAGGAGCGCGGCCACTGGGTCAGCCATTACCCCGTCCACCAGGCGAACGAGTTGCTGATTCGGCTCAAAACCGACGAGGGGATCGAGGGTTTCGGCCTCGGCAGCAGCCGTCTCCTCATCAAGGGCGCGGCCGAGATGTTCAACGAAGGTCTCAAGGAACTCATCGTAGGGGAGGACGCGCTGGCCCCCGAGAGGCTGTACGAGAAGATTTTCTCCATCACCCATCAAAAGCTCGCCTTTGTGAAGGAATGGTCGCGGAACGGGATGCTCATCACCAGCGCGGCCCTCGACCTCGCCATGTGGGATATTCTCGGAAAGGCCTCGGGGCAGCCCCTGTTTCGCCTCTTCGGCGGATATCGGGAAGACGTGCCCTGCTACGTCACCTGCGCCTATTACCGCGACGGGAAAGATTTAGTCGAGTTGCGCGAAGAAATGGAAATGCTCCACGAGCAGGGACACAAGGCGTTCAAGGCGAAAATCGGCGGCGCCTCACTGGAGGAAGACATGGCGCGCCTGCGGGTGATCCGCGATGTGATCGGCGATGAGGCCGAGCTCATGCTCGACGTGAACAGCGCCTGGGATCTGCCCACCGCCATCGAGGGCGCGCGTCTGCTCCAGGAGATCCGCCCCCGCTGGCTCGAGGAGCCCGTGCGCTGGTTCGACGACAGGCGGGAACTCAAGATTCTCGCTCGGAAGACGGACATCCCCCTCTCCGCCGGGGAGAGCGAACAGACGGGGCACGGCGTGCGCGCGCTGCTCGAGGAGCAGGCGATAGACATCGTGCAGTTCGACTGCACGCGCATGGGCGGATTCACCATGGGGAGAAAACTCGCGGCCCTCGCGGAACTCAACCACGTGGAAATCGCTCCGCACCACGACTGTTTCATCCACGCCCACATCGTGGCGGCCTCGCCGGCTGGCTGCATCGTGGAGTCGTTCACGGACCCCGAGCGCGACCCGCTGCAGGCCGAATTGTTCGAGAACCCGCCCCGCATCGAGAACGGGACGCTCTATCTGAACGATGCGCCGGGCCTCGGGCTGACGCTCTCTGAAGAAGCGATAGAGAAGTTCGGTACGCGCATCGCGTGATGGGGGGATAATTATGCTCGAAAGTCAACGTTATTAGTTCAACTCCTCGTTCCAGATGACCCTTGGAGGTAATGAAATGCTTTGTAGGTTCTTTGCAATTTTAGTCGCTTTGATTACGGCTGGTTGCGCTTCTTATGTCGAAATAAAAAGCATAGCTCCTGACCGCCGTTATGATCTCGCTGGAATTGCTGCGGAGCCGCTCTCTGCCTGCATGGAGGACATTTTGAGAGAAAACTATGGGGGTCTCATGGAATTTGAATTTCGTAGAATTTTCGATCAACGGCGTGAACGATGGTTTGTATCTTCAGATTTCAAGGCTATGCTCGGCGGCGCCACGGGCAACTATTCCTATAGTCTCGCCTTCAAAGATGTCTCGAAAGGCGTCCTTGTTGAGTTGCGTTCTCAGAAAACGATCTGGGGCACCCTTCAGGCTCCAGAAAAATATATCGAACAATACTTTCGAGAATGCACTGCTCGGAAGAGATAACAACCACAACTCGCTTCCTTACTCGTCAGGCCACTCTACCTAGCGCCATAAATACTTCTTGAGCCTGTCGATGGCCTCGACATCGCGGCTTGTTGGAACAAGCCCGGCAAAATCGATGTCCAAGCGTCGGACGATGGATAAGTTCACCTCTCGGGGATCCAGATTTTCTCCCTCGATGGCTGATGATTTGACCACATCATTCGTCAGCGTGATGAGGCTCGCCTCACGCCTGAGCACAAAGCCCAATCCTTCCATCCTGCCGAGCAGACGACCCTGCCGATGCCGAACCTCCGAAAGCATCGAGGCGAGTTTTCCTTCGTCCCAGATGAAGTCCGGCCAGCTTTGATGTTCATGTATCCACATATCAATCACCGCATTAATTGTAGTGATTCTGCTTTTATTCACTGCATAAGCAAGCATAATTACCGCACGAAATGCGGTGAATAGCGCTCCTATTCACCGCATGACATAAGTCCCTGCATAAAGTTATAAGGAGTTCGCGGCGCCTGGAAAATTCAGCGTCTTTTCATCTACCAAAACCGCCCGGCGGGTCTATCGAGCCCATAGTGTTCCCGCAGCGTCTTGCCTTCATATTCCGTCCGGAACAGCCCGCGGCGCTGAAGAACCGGAATCACCTCTTCGACAAAAGCATCCAGCATCGTGGGAAAAAGCGGCGGCATGACATTGAAACCATCGGCGGCGCCATCCCGGAACCAGTCCTCAATCAAATCAGCGACCTGCCCGGGTGTGCCGGCGAAAGTAAAGTGGCCGCGAGCACCGGCGAAACGGGCCAGAAGCTGCCGCAAGGTAAGGCCTTCGTTACGCACGAGATTGACGACCAACTCGGACCGGCTACGCATGGTTTCGACACCGGAGGGTGGAGGGAAATCGTCCGGCGTCAGCGGTCGGTCCAGCGGCAAATGCGAGAAATCATGTCCGTCGAACCGTGAAGAGAGCGTACGGCGACCGCTCTCCGGGTCGGTACTCTCATTGAGGTCCTGCTCCATCCGTTTTGCTTCGGCCTCGGTCGACGCAATCATCGGGCTCAGGCCAGGCAGAATCAGGACCTGGCTTGCATCGCGGCCCGCCGCTGCCGCCCGCTTCTTGATATCCGTGTAAAACTGCTGCGCCGTCGCCTTTTCGAGGTGGGCCGTAAATACCGCCTCGGCGTGACGCGAAGCAAAATCACGTCCGGCATCCGACGATCCCGCCTGCACCAGCACCGGCCGCCCCTGCGGACTGCGCGGCAGGGTCAGCGGCCCCGCAACGCTATAATACTTGCCACTAAAGTCGATTGGACGAATTCGATCGCTTTTGGCGTAGGCGCCGCCTTTGCGATCGTCTACCACGGCGTCATCGGCCCAGCTGTCCCATAAATCTTTGACGACCTGTACGAATTCCTCGGCCATCAGGTAGCGGTCCGCATGACTATCCTGACCCGCATCACCGAAATTGCGCGAGACCTTCGCCATCCAGGTGGTGACGATATTCCAGCCGGCGCGGCCATTGCTGATGTGATCGATCGAGCTGAACTGCCGCGCCAGGTTGAAGGCCTCGAAATATGTGCTCGACCCCGTCGCGATCAGCCCGACCCGCTCGGTTGCGACGGCGATCGCCGCCAATAAAGTGATTGGTTCCAGCCAGAGCCGCCCGGCGCGCGGCGCATCCGGCGTCAACATCAGGGAATCGGCGAAAAAGAGCGAATCAAAAAGCGCCTTCTCCGCACGTTGGGCTAAATCCACATAGTAGTTTATATCGGTAAGCGAGGCCGTCGAAGAATCGGGATGGTTCCAGGCTGCTTCGTGGTGGCCCCGGGACTGGATGAACAAATTGAGGTGCAGTTGCCTGGTCATTGGAGATAATGGCTCTCATTGGGGGAAAGCAGGCTCGTTGCACATGATACTCAATTTACGAACAGGAGCACAAACCCGGCAAAACCCCATCAAGCCGACTCTGAAAGGGGTTCTTGAAAAGCCTTTGTCCAGAGAGCACCCCCCCTTGTTGGGGATGTTGAAAAAGTCCCGGCAAGTGAATTTGGGTTGCACGAACGCCTTTGAAGTTAACTCCCCCCTTTAGGGTCGGGCATCCCGAGGGGAATGCCCGACAACGAGACAAGGGCGAGGCCCGCAGGCGAGTTGGTGGGGGGAGCTTTTAATCCGTGGCATGTCCCCCCACCGAATAGGCCTTCGCATAAACTGCTCGGCCTCTTCGACTCCCCCTCAGGGGGGGAGTGAATTCCCTCTCTCATCGGTCAGTCAGATACACCGAATCGCGAAATCATGGATTATTCAACGGCTCCATTTTGAGAGAGCATCCCGAGCCATAATCCGTGGCCGCCGGGCATGAAGTTGCGGCGAGGGGGCGTCGTTCTCTACAACTGGATATGCAAGTGCCTATCGCTCCGTTGCCCCCTTCATTCAAGCCATCGACACAAGCGTCATAAATACTTCTTGAACCAGTTGACCGCTTCGACCATGCCGATTTCGTGGTGCTCGGGGCTGCAGAAATAATAGGACTCGTAATGCTGCGCGCCGGGGAGTTTGACGATTTTCTTAGGCTCTCCGCAGGCCTCGTAGCAGCTGATTTGCTCCTGCACGGGCACGAGGAAATCGTTTTCCGAATAGATGAACAAGACAGGGCGCGGCGCGATCCTGTCCGCCACCCACTCGGGCTTGTAGCGCCAGCAGGCCTCGGCGCTTTGCAGGTCGTAGTCCTTCACGTAGTCATCGTGTTTCTGGTGGTTCTCCTGGATGACCTTGAGCGTATGGGGATCGCAGAGCATGATCTCGGGCAGCGGCATGGTGGTCGGCTCGCCGGTGGTGACGCGCTTTCTGGCGGCCGCCATGACTGTCTTCTGGAACGAATCCCACTCGTGCGGCCTCCTCACCGAACGCATCCAGCGCTCGCCCTCGTGCACCCCCACCGAGGAGACCACCACCTTCACGCGCTCATCGAAGGCCGCCACCCAGATGGCGTTCGCCCCGCCGAAGCTCGTTCCGAAAATGCCGATTCGCTCGGGGTCCACGCCCTCGACGGTCTCCATGTAGGAGATGGCGTCGTAGGTATCCTGCGCCTGCTCCAGGGGCCGCTGGCGGCCGCGCTCGCCATCGCTCTTGCCGAAGCCGCGGTGATCGGGCGCCAGGATGAAATAGCCCTCCTCCCAGAGACGCCTGGGCACGTCCATCCCGTAGACTTCCTTCATCCCGCTGTAGCCGTGCAGGCAGATGATGGCGGGTCCGGGCGGGTCGCCCTTTTTCCAGCCTTTGGGCGCATAGAGGTGGGATGCGATTTTGAGGCCGTCGCTGTAGTAAACAATCTCTTCGTACATGCAGGTTTCCCCTTCAGGCTATGCCGCGAAACTCAGTTTTAGATAAAATATTCAATACCTTACGGCGCATTCGCCGACGGATGTTTTTCGCTATTCGACTCCGATGCCCCTCAATTCGCGCAGCAGTTCCCCGGTGTCGGGCGCGCGCATGAGGGCCTCGCCGACGAGGATGGCGTCCACCCCCTCATCCACGAGCGGAGCCACCTCCTCCCATCCGAATATCCCGCTCTCCGACACCAGGGCGAGCGCTTCTCTCTGCTCGGGCGTGAGCCGCCCGAATACACGGGAAGTATGCTCCGTATCAACCTCGAAGGTCTTGAGATTGCGGTTGTTCACGCCGAGCACCCGGGTCCCGGCTTCCAGGGCGCGCCCGAGTTCTTCTTCGGCATACACCTCAACGAGCGCGTCCATCTCCAGTTCTTCTGCGAGCGCGCGCAAATCCTCCATCTGCGCCGTCTCCAGGATGGCCGCTATCAGCAGAATGGCGTCCGCCCCGCCCGCGCGGGCCTCCAGTATCTGGTATTCGGTGAAGATAAACTCTTTCCTGAGAACGGGCAGACCCACCGCGCCGCGCACTTGTTCCAGATGCGCCATTTCGCCGAGAAAGCGTCTCCGCTCGGTCAGCACCGAAACGGCGGCGGCGCCGCCCGCCTCATAGGCTTTGGCGATTTCGCCCGGCTCAAAACTCTCGGCAATCTGGCCCTGAGAGGGGGAGGCCTGTTTCACTTCGGCGATGACGCGCATCAGGCTGCCGTCGTCATCTTCGCCAGACTCGGGCCGCCTGAGCGCGCCTGCGAAACTCACCGTGGGCGGCGCATCCTTCGCCATGGATTTGAGGTCGGCTTCGGAGCGCCGTCTCTTGTCCGAGGCGATGTCCTCGCGGACGCCTTCCACGAGCTTATCCAAAACCGTATGCGTCGCAATCGTCAAGGTTTCATGCTCCCAGCAGGAATCGACAATCTATGAGCCAGCGAAGCCGGGTTTTGTTGAATCAGTCACAAATTGCCCGAAATTCACCCCCCACCGGCACGGTTTCGAGCTTCGCCCTTGAACGGCATTGCCAACCGACGAGAGAGAAGAGATCCACTCCCCCCTTGAGGGGGAGTAGCAAAAGCCGAGCGACTTGTGCGAAGGCTGATGCGTGGGGGGTAAAACGTGTTTGATCGCCATTCCGAATTCTACCCCCAACCGGTTCGCTTGCGGGCATGCGCCCTTACCTCACCGACATTCCCTCCCTTTTCGGTCGGCAATGACCCTCAAGGGGGGAGTGAACTTCAAAAGCGTGCGAGAAACTCAAAATTGCTTTCCAGAACTTTTCCAACAACCCCAAGCCATACCCACCTCGCTCAGGAGTTGGACACTTCCACGAGGCGCGCGAGGACGCTCGCCGCCTCGCCCGAATCTATTGCCGCGGCCGCCTGGGCGACGCCCTCTCTCAGATCCCCCGCCTTGTCCGCGGCGATGAGGGCCGCGGCGGCGTTCAAGAGCACGATGTCGCGCTTGGGGCCTATCTCACCACCAAGGATGGCGCGCGTGATCTCCGCGTTCTCCTCAGGCTCGCCGCCCTTCACGGCATCTGCGTCTGCGCGCTCGAGGCCTGCATCTTCCGGCGTGACGTCATACGTCCTGATCTCGCTCCCGTCCCACTCCGAGACGCGCGAGGAGCCAGTGAGCGTCAACTCGTCCATACCGTCGGACCCGTGCACAACGAGCGCCTTCCGGCAGCCCACCTGACGAAGCACGTCCGCCACCAGCTCGGTGAGTTCTGCCGCGTACACGCCCACCAGCTGGCTCTGGGCGCGCGCGGGGTTCGTGAGCGGACCCATGACGTTAAAGATGCTGCGCATGGCGATCTCGCGCCTGGGGCCGATGGCGTGCTTCATCGCGCCGTGGAGCATGGGCGCGAACATAAAGCCCACGCCCGCCTCGTCGATGCACTCGCCCACCTTCTCGGGCGTGGCCTCGATGTTCACCCCCAACGCCTTCAATACGTCGGCGGCGCCCGATTTGCTCGACACCGCACGGTTGCCGTGTTTCGCCACGGGCTGGCCCGCCGCCGCCACGACGAGAGCCGCGCTCGTGCTGATGTTGAAGGTATGGGCGCCGTCGCCGCCCGTGCCCACCACGTCAACCACGAAGGGGTGCTTGGTCTTCACCCACGTCGCCCTGGCGCGCATGGAGCGGACGCTGCCAGCGATTTCCTCGGGCGTCTCTCCCGCCATGCGGAGCGCCACCAGATAGGCGCCGATCTGGGCCTGGGTGGCCTCGCCCGTCATGATGAGGTCCATCACCTTCTCCGCCTCATCCGCACTCAGGTGGCGGCCTTCCACGAGCTTTCCGATGGCTTCCTGAATCATGAACGCATATCCTCATTGAGTTGTTGTGTCTTCATTCGTTCCCGCTCCGTTGCGGTCCGCGCCACCGCACGCACACCTCTTGTGATTTGCGTCTGAGAGCGCGTGAGTTTCGCTTGTTCCAGGTTACCATACCGCGTCCGCGCGGATTCCCTCAAGGCCGGTCGATAGCGCCTTCGAGCGCATTTTGAAGCAGCGCCTTGCCCTCGGGCGAGAGTATGGACTCGGGGTGAAACTGAACGCCCGCGACCGCCACGCCCCGGATGCGGAGCCCCATGATCTCGCCCTCATCCGTCTCCGCGCACACCTCGATTTCGGGCGGTATGTTCTCGCGCGCAAGCAGGAGGCTGTGGTACCTCGTGGCCGTCATCGGGTTCGGGAGTTCGCAAAAAACGCCCCGCCCGTCGTGGTGAATTTCCGAGGTTTTTCCGTGCATGATCCGCTCGGCGCGGACGATGCCGCCGCCGTATACCTGCGCGATGGCCTGATGCCCTAGGCACACGCCCAGGATGGGATATTCCCCCGCAAAGCGCTCGACGAGCGGCATGGAGAGACCGGCTGATTCGGGCCGCCCCGGCCCCGGGGAGATGAAGATCATCTCGGGCGCGAGTTCGGCCACGTCATCGAGCTCGAACTGATCGTTCCGCCACACCGTGACCTCAGCACCGAGTTCGGCCAGATACTGGACGAGGTTGTAGGTGAACGAATCGTAATTATCGATCATCAATACGCGCTTCATATCGTATTCTCCGGCCTACGGAAGGCCGCCCCGCGCCACGTCCAGCGCGCGCAGCGACCCTCGGGCCTTGTTGATGGTTTCCTCGTACTCGAAATCGGGCTTCGAGTCCGCCACGACGCCCGCGCCCACCTGGAGGTAGAGCTTGCCGCCGCGCGCGTAGAGCGTACGGATGGCGATGCAGGTGTCCATGCTGCCGCCGAAGCCGAAATACCCCACCGCGCCCGCATAGGGACCCCGCCGCACGGGCTCCATCTCGTCGATGATCTCCATGGCCCGCACCTTGGGCGCGCCCGAGACGGTGCCGGCCGGAAAGGAGGCCCTGAGCACGTCGAAGGCGTCCCTGCCCTCGGCCAGCTCGCCCACCACGTTGCTCACGATGTGCATGACGTGGGAGTAGCGCTCTATGACCATCTGCTCGGTGACGCGCACCGTCCCGCGCTCGCAGACACGGCCGATGTCGTTGCGGCCCAGATCGACGAGCATGATGTGCTCGGCGCGTTCCTTCTCATCGGCGAGGAGCTCATCCGCCAGCGCGCGATCCTCCGCCTCGTCGCGCCCGCGCCGCCGTGTGCCCGCGATGGGGCGTACCTCGACCCTATCGCCCTCGAGCCGCACGAGCACCTCGGGCGATGCGCCGACGAGGGTGACGTCGCCGAGTTCGAGATAAAACATGTAGGGCGAGGGATTGACCGTCCGCAGCGCCCGGTAGATGGCGAACGGGTGCACGTCCAGGGCGCTCTCCAGGCGCTGTGAGAGCACGACCTGGATCGCCTCGCCGGCGTGGATGAGCTCCACCGTATCGGCGACGGCCTTCTCGAACCCCTCGCGCGTGAAAGACGAGTAGAGGCCCGGCATGTTCGCCACAGGGTGTCCGCTCCCGCCGTCCCGAGGCGTTTCCACCGGCTCGTAAGGCGGGGCGACGGATGGGCCTCTCAGCTTATCGATGAGCGCATCGACGCGCGCGCACGCATCTTCATAGGCGGCCTCGGGGCCGTCATCCGTGATGTGCGCATGGGCGAGGACGAACATCTTCTGCGCCGCGTTGTCGAAGATGATCAGCGACTTCGTGATCATGAACAACAGCTCGGGCAGTTCGAGATCGTCATGCGCATTCCCGGGCAGGCGCTCGATGAAGCGAACCGCGTCATAGCCCATGCAGCCGATGGCCCCTCCCCAGAACCTCGGCAGGCCGGGAAGGTCGACGGGTATGTAGGGCTGCATCAACTGCCTGAGCGCATCGATGGGGTCATCGACGTCAAACGCTTCACTCTTCCCCTCCTGCGTGACCCGCACGCGCCTGCCCTTGCTCTCGAAGATGAGAGAGGGCTCGCTGCCCAGAAAGGTGTACCTCGCCCACTTCTCCCCGCCCTCGACGCTTTCGAGCAAGAAGGAATGGGAGCCGTCGGCGATTTTCAGATAGGCGGACACCGGCGTATCGAGGTCGGCGAGTATTTCCCGGTACACCGGAATGATGTTGCCCCGCTCGCAGAGAGCGAGGAAGGTTTCCTTGTCCGGCGAATGATTTTCTGGATTCATCCTTATTCGAGGCATCGTCTTACAAGCGGCGCCTCGCCTCCATATAAAAAAGCCACGGGACCGAACGGGCCGCCATGGCTTGGGGATTCACTTTCAAAAAACTCAGACAATTACCCTTATGGCGCACCTCCAGATTTGGCGGAGCATCGCCAGGGCCAAGCCTCCATGAATGTTTCTCTCGTTCCCATCCGCTTCCCAACCCCTTGCAAGAAAATTCCGCTGCTTCGAGGAAGATACCCAAATATGGGAGAAATGGTCAAGCGTCGGTTTCCTCGGGCCCCGGAGCGGACCCGGGCGGCAGCCTGTCGCCATAATCCACGCTAACCAGCGCCAAGCCCTGGGGCGGCGCGTTGACGCCCGCAAGCGCCCTGTTCTTCCCCGCAAGCACCTCTTGTACGGAATCCGCCTCGCGCTCCCCGCGGCCCACCTCCACCAGGACGCCGACCAGATTCCTCACCATGTGGCGCAGAAATCCCCCCGCCGTCGCCTCGATGACCACCTCATCGCCCGCGCGCTCCACGCTCAGGCGCTCCAGGCGGCGCACGGTGTCATCGGGCCTCCCCTTCTCCCGGCAGAAACTGGCGAAATCATGCTCGCCCTCCAGGATTTCCGCCGCCCGGCCCATCGCCTCGACATCGAGGCGTTTTCGCACGTGCCAGGCGTATGGATGGCGGATGGCGCTCGGCGAGCGGCGGTTCAAGATGCGGTAGCGATAGGTCTTGCGAACGGCGTCGAACTGGGCGTGAAAACCGCCCGGCGCTTCCCGGCAATCGAAAATCGAGACGTCGCGGCACATCATGGTGTTCAGGCCGATCCGCACCTTGTAGGGTTCGATTTGCGAGCGCGTATGAAAATGCGCCACCTGTCCCCATGCGTGGACGCCGGCGTCGGTGCGGCCCGAGCCGATGATGCGTATCGGCTCCCCGCACATCTTCGTGAGCGCGCCCTCTATTACGCTCTGGACGGTTCGCTGGCCGGGCTGGGTCTGCCAACCGTGAAAATTCGTGCCCTTGTACTCTATCCACAAAACGAGGCAGCGGGTGTTTTCGGCGTTCATCGGTGAAGACGGTCAGGCGGGCTGTGAGTTCGAAAGCGTGCCGTTCAACGCATCGCGCAGGGAATTGCCCGTTGCGGAAGTCTCGATTCCGGCGATTCGCTCGGGCGGGCCCTCGGCGAGCAGGTAACCGCCCTCCTCCCCTCCCTCCGGACCCAGGTCGATGATGTGGTCGACCGCCTTGATGACGTCGATGTTGTGCTCGATGACGACCACGGTATTGCCCTGGTCGACGAGGCGGTGCAGCACGTCCAGCAGCTTTTCGATGTCGGCGAAGTGAAGCCCCGTGGTCGGCTCGTCGAGAATGTACACCGTCCTGCCGGTGGCCCGCTTGGCGAGTTCTCTCGAGAGCTTGATGCGCTGGGCCTCTCCGCCGCTCAGCGTCGTGGCCGGCTGGCCCAGGCGCAGGTAGCCCAGACCCACGTCCTGCATCGTCTTCATCTTCCAGCGCACCGCGTTGATGTTCTCGAAAAACGCCAGGGCATCATCCACCGTCATCTCCAGCACTTCGGCGATGTTCCGCCCTTTGTAGCGGACGTCGAGCGTGTCGCGGTTGAAGCGCCTGCCCTGGCACTCCGAGCAGCGCACGAACAGATCGGGCAAGAAGTGCATTTCGAGACGAATGTAGCCGTCCCCCTGACAGGTCTCGCAGCGTCCCCCCTTGACGTTGAAGCTGAAGCGTCCGGCGAGATAGCCGCGCTTTCGGGCCTCGGGCACCTGGGAGAAAAGGTTGCGAATCGGGGAGAAAACGCCCGTGTAGGTGGCCGGGTTGCTCCTCGGCGTCCGCCCGATGGGCGATTGATCGATGGCGATGACCTTGTCGATGAGTTCCACGCCCTCGATGGAATCGTGCGCGCCGGGCGTGGCGAGCGAGCGGTAGATACGCCGCGATAGCGCGCGATAGAGAATCTCGTCCACCAGGGTGCTCTTGCCGCTGCCGCTCACGCCCGTGACGCAGATGAGCATGCCGAGCGGAAAATCGACATCCACGTTCTTGAGATTGTGCTGCCGCGCCCCCCGGATGGAAATGCAGTCCCCGCTAGGCGCGCGGCGCTGCTCGGGTCGGGGAATATCGACTTCGCCGGATAGGTATCGCCCCGTAAGCGAAGCGGCGTTCGAGCGAATATCGTCCGGTGCGCCGGATGCCACGAGGTATCCACCGTGCTCGCCCGCTCCTGGCCCCAAGTCCACCACGTAGTCGGCCGATTCGATGGTCTCGCGATCGTGTTCGACGACGATGATCGTGTTCCCCATGTCGCGGAGGCGGCACAGCGTATCGAGAAGGCGGCGGTTGTCCCGCTGGTGCAAGCCGATGCTCGGCTCATCGAGCACGTACAAGACGCCCACCAGGCTCGAGCCGATCTGGCTCGCCAGCCGGATACGCTGCCCCTCGCCTCCCGCAAGCGTACCCGATGGACGTTCCAGCGTGAGGTAGCTGAGACCCACCTTTTCGAGAAATTCGAGCCGCTCGATGATTTCCTTCAGAATGCGTTCCGCAACGAGGTCGGCGCCATCCGCGCGGTTTTGCTCTTCGAAAAAGGCGCGCAGATTCTTGATGCTCATGGCGGAGACCTCGGCGATGCTTTTACCGCCGTAGGTCACGGCGAGGCTCTCGGGCTTCAGGCGTCCACCCGCACAGGCCTCGCACGGCATGACGCTCATGTATTTTTCCAAATCCGCCCGCATTCCCTCGCTCGACGTATTCTCTATACGCTCAGCAAGAGCGGGTATGACGCCCGGGAAAACGCGCTCGCGCCTGAGCGTGCGCCTCCCCGTCTTGTGGCGGATTTTCAGCTTCCCGCCCTTGCTCCCGTAGAACAGGATGTTCCTGTGTCTCTTGGAGAGTTTCGCAAAGGGCCTGTCCACCGGGATCTTTTCGGCCTCGATGACCGCGCGCAAAGCAGAAGCCAGAAAGCTCTTGCTCCCCGAGAGGGGGGCGATTGCCCCCTCATCGAGCGTGAGCCCGGGGTCGGGGACGATTTTCTCCTCATCCATGCGGTGCACCACACCCAGGCCGCTGCATTCCGTACATGCGCCGTAGGGGCTGTTGAAAGAGAACATGCGCGGGGCCATCTCGGGGATGTTCACGCCGCACTCCGCGCAGGTGCACTCCTCACTGAAGAGATACTCGGTGCCATTGTCTTCAAGGAAAATCACCAGCCCCTTCGCGAGACCCAGTGCCGTCTCGATGGATTCACCGAGGCGATTTTCCACGCCTGCGCGCAGGACGACGTGATCCACGACCACCTCGATGTTGTGCGTCATGTGACGGTTGAGGGATATCTCTTCGCCCAGGCGGAAAAAACGCCCGTCCACCCGCACTCTCAAGTATCCCTTGCGCTCCAGGTCCTCGAATTCCTTGCGGTATATCCCCTTGCGGCCCCGCACGATGGGAGCGAGGATCTCGAGTTCTTTTCCTTTGCCCAAGCCCATCGCGCGGCTCACCATTTGCTCCACGTTGAGCGCGTTCATGGACTGTCCGCACGAGGGGCAGTGCGGCAGGCCGAGGCGGGCGTAGAGCAGCCTCAGGTGATCGTAGATCTCCGTCACGGTGCCGACGGTGGAGCGCGGGTTCTTGCTCACCGTCTTCTGTTCGATGGCGATGGTGGGCGAGAGGCCCTCGATGGAATCGACGTCGGGCTTTCCGATCTGGTCGATGAACTGGCGCGCGTAGGCGGAAAGGGATTCGATGTAACGGCGCTGGCCCTCACCGTAGAGGGTGTCGAAGGCGAGCGAACTCTTGCCCGAGCCGCTCAGGCCCGTGATGACGATGAGCTTGTCCCGCGGCATGTCGAGGCTCAGGTCCTTGAGGTTGTGCTCGCGCGCACCCCGGACCCGGATTTGCCTCTCCCGCCGCGTTCTTCCGTTCAGGGACGACATGTGCTCTCCCGGCGCGCGCCGCCGCGCGGGGCCTCACCAAGGCGAGGCGATGAGCGGGCTAGTAAAAGATGAGCCCGCCCGTCACGTTGATGTCCTGGGCGGTCATGTGAGCGGCCTCCTCGGAAGCCAGGAAAACGCACAAGGCGGCGTGATCCTCCGCGTCGACGAGCGTCTTGAGCGCCGCCGGTGCGGTGAAGGTCGCCTTCGCCTCATCGAAGGATGTGCCGAAACTCTCCGCCATGTTCTCGATGACGCTGTCGATGCGCGGGCCCGAGGTGGCTCCGGGGCAGATCGCGTTCACCGTCACGCCGTATTCGCCGAGCTCGAACGCGAGGGTGCGCGTCAACCCGATGACCGCCATTTTGGACGACGTATACGGAGTGCGGTTCGGCAGCGGGCGCTTGCCGCTCATCGAACTGATGTTGATGATGCGCCCGTACCTGTTTTTCTTCAACGTGGGGATGACGTGCTTGGTCATCAGGAACGCGCCCGTGACGTTGACCTCGAAACACTCCTCCCACTCCTCGCGCGTCACGTCCTCGCACGCCTTCGTGGGTCCGGCGACGCCGGAGTTGTTTACGAGAATGTCGATTGTGCCGAACTCGGCGAGCGTCTTCTCGACGAGAGCTTTAATTGCGGCTTCGTCCATGAGATCCGTAGGGACGACGAGGGAAGCGCCGTCCGGCATCTCGGCGGCGGTTTCCTCCAGATTCCCGACCGAACGCGCGGCAAGCACGACCTTCGCCCCCTCGCGCGCGAACGTAAGCGCGATGACCTTTCCGATGCCCTGCCCCGCCCCGGTGACGATGGCGACTTTATCCTTCAAACGCATAGTATGACTTCTCCCGTTGATTCCATACACGAATGTGTGAATTTTCTTTATTCGTCCGCGGGCAGCTCCACTCCCGGGAACCAATAGCCCAACTCGAAGGCGGCGGTATCCGGCGCGTCGGAGCCGTGCGTGGAGTTTCGCTCGATGCTCTCGCCCAATTCCGCGCGAATCGTTCCCGGATCGGCGTCTGCAGGGTTCGTGGCGCCCATCACGTCGCGCCAGCGCCTGATGGCGTCCTCGCGCTCGAGAGCCAGGACCACCGTCCGACCTGAAGACATGAACGTCGTGAGTTCGCCGAAGAAGGGGCGCTCCCTGTGAACGGCGTAAAAGCCCTCCGCCTGCGCTTTCGACATGTGGACGAGCTTCATGCCCAGAACCTGGAAACCCTCCTCCTCGATGCGCGAGAGAATCCTGCCGCTTAAGCCGCGCGCGGTGGCGTCGGGTTTAATCATTGCGAACGTGCGTTCCATGTGCTGTTTCCCTTTCCGTGTGTGTCGTTATGCCCTGCCCAGCGCCTTGGCCATGGTGAGACCCATCTCGGCCGGGCTTTCGGTGACGTGAATACCGCATTCGTCCATGACCCGCATCTTCTCGGCCGCAGTGCCCTCCCCGCCCGAGATGATCGCGCCCGCGTGGCCCATGCGCCGGCCCGGAGGAGCCGTCTGGCCCGCGATGAAGCCCACGAGCGGCTTCGTGACGTTCTCCTTCGCCCAGCGCGCCGCGTCCTGCTCGGCGGAGCCGCCGATCTCGCCGATCACGATGATGGCCTCCGTCGCAGGATCGTCCTCG
Organism: bacterium; assembly: GCA_965213625.1. Lineage (GTDB taxonomy): Bacteria > UBA8248 > UBA8248 > UBA8248 > UBA8248 > Bin107. The sequence continues at coordinate 2,536,632 of CBDBZU010000004.1, read as the reverse complement.
AACATGCGCAAGAGATCGATATACATCGTGCCGATGACGGGGTCGCCGCCGATTCCCACGCAGGTGGTCTGGCCCAGACCCTGTTCCGTAAGCTGGGCGACGACTTCATACGTGAGCGTGCCGCTCTTCGAGATGACGCCGATGGTGCCTTCCTTGTGAATATGGCCCGGCATGATGCCCATCTTGCAACCACCGGGGGTGATGACGCCCGGGCAGTTGGGGCCGATGAGGACGGCGCCGCTATCTTCCATGTGGCGTTTCACATACACCATGTCCCGCACCGGAATGCCTTCCGTGATGCATACCACGAGCGGTAGACCCGCATCCACGGCCTCCACGATGGCGTCCGCCGCGAAGGGGGGCGGCACGAATATGAGAGAGGCGTTCGCGCCCGTCTCGCGAACCGCATCGGCCACCGTGTTGAACACGGGCGCGCCGTCCGCCTCCTGGCCGCCCTTGCCGGGCGTCACGCCGGCCACCACCGCGCCGCCGCCGCCCGCGAACTCGCGGCTGTACTTTTGACACTGCCCGGCGTGAAAGCCTCCCTCGCGCCCGGTGATGCCCTGCACGAGGATGCGCGTTTCCTTGTCGATAAGAATACTCAAAACCAGACCCCCTAGCGGTTAAGGGCCGCGACCACCTTCTCGGCGGAATCGGCCATGCCTTTGCCTACGGTGAAATCGAGACCCGAGCCTTCGAGGATCTCGCGGCCCTTCTCCACGTTCGTCCCCTCCATGCGGATGATGATGGGCACGTTCACGTTCACGGTCTTGACGGCCTCCACGACGCCCTCCGCCAGAATGTCGCAGCGCAGGATGCCGCCGAAGATGTTGATGAAGACGGCCTTCACGTCCGGATCGTCCATGAGGATGCGGAAGGCGTTCTCGACCATCTCCTTGCTCGCGCCGCCGCCGACGTCCAAAAAGTTCGCGGGCGCAGCGCCCGCGAGCTTGATGATGTCCATCGTCGCCATGGCGAGTCCGGCGCCGTTCACCATGCAGGCGACCGAGCCGTCGAGCTTGATGTAGTTGAGGTTGAACTTCGAGGCCTCGACCTCGAGCGGGTCTTCTTCGTCCTCATCGCGCATCGCGGCCACCTCCTCGTGGCGGTAGAGCGCGTTGTCGTCGAAGTTCACCTTGGCGTCGAGCGCCAGGATACGGCCGTCCTTCGTCTGCACCAGGGGGTTGATCTCGAGGAGCGAAGCGTCCATCTCGTCATAAAACCGGTAAAGATTCGTGACGAATTTGACGCCCTCGCGAACGAGGTCGGCAGGCAAATCCAGGCCATAAACGACGCGCCGCGCGGTCGAGGGCCAGACGGAGAGCGCCGGATCGACTGGAACCTTGAGGAGCTTTTCGGGCGTTTTCGCGGCCACCTCCTCGATGTCCATCCCGCCCTCGGTACTGGCCATGACGGTAGGGCGGCCCGTGGCGCGGTCGAGCACGATGCCGAGGTAGAGTTCGCGCTCGATGTCGCTCGCCTCCTCCACCCATACCTTCTTGACCAGACGACCCTCCGGCCCTGTCTGGTGCGTCACCAGCGTCATGCCGAGAATCTGCGAAGCAACATCTTTCGCCTCCGCAAGCGTCGCCGCCAGCTTGACGCCGCCGCCCTTGCCGCGCCCGCCTGCGTGAATCTGCGCCTTGACGACAACCGTGCCGCCCAGATCCGCAGCGATGCGCTCGGCCTCGTCCGCCGTCTCGGCGACCCCGCCCTTCGGGACGGCCACGCCGTACTTCGCGAGCAATTCCTTGCCTTGGTACTCGTGGATGTTCATCCAACCCCTCCAGAATCAATGCGATGAAAACATTTCAACGCTGAACCGTTACGTACAAAAGTGAATCATATTCCTTCGGTTTACAAACCCTTTTTCGCCCGTCAATTGATAAAGCTGCGACAAGTTTAATTCATCATTCTTTTACCAGAACCACTCTCCCCCACTCGGGTTTTCTCGCTCCCCTCTTGAGGATTACTACTACCCAAGGAGAAGGGAAATTCACTCCCCCCTTGAGGGGGAGTCGAGGAAGCCGAACCGACAGGTGAAGGCTGACTCGGTGGGGGGAGCTTTTATTTTAGTGAGAATCGTCCCACCACCACATCGGCCTTCGCACAAACCGCTCGGCCTCTGTCGGGCTTTCCCCTTGGGAAGCCCGACCCCCTCAAGGGGGGAGTGATTTTACAAACCGAGGCGGAGTGGCAAATCAAATAAGAGGGGATTGTTTTTTCCCTCTCGTCGGTAGCACCGAACCCTCATTCATCAAGACTTTTTCAGCAACTCCTTCAAGTGGGAGTGAGTACATTTTCCTTTCGCATCCGGAACCTGAAATCCTAACGTCAAACCACATTCTTAATTCCCAATAATCGCGTCATAAACACGAAGCCTGAAACGCGCGAGCGATATTTACCTTGCGAATTCCTTGAAACCTTCCGCGAAAATATCTTTTCCCCGGCAGTCCACGGCGACCACGACCGGAAATCTCTCCACTACCAGCCTGCGAATCGCCTCGGTCCCCAAATCCTCATAAGCGATGAGTTCGACCTCCTTGATCCGCTTCGCCAGCAGGGCGGCCGTTCCACCGATGGCGGCGAAGTAGACGGCCCGGTGTCTGGCGATGGACTCCACCACCGCCGGGCTCCTGCCCCCCTTGCCTATCATTCCGGTGAGGCCGAGTTCCAGCATCCTGGGCGTATAGGCGTCCATGCGGCCGCTCGTCGTGGGTCCCGCCGAGCCGATGACGGCGCCCGGCTTGGGCGGCGTCGGCCCCACGTAGTAGAGCACCTGGCCCGCCACGTCGATGGGCAGGGCTTCACCGCGCGCCGCGTCCTCGAGCATCCGCTTGTGGGCCGCGTCCCGCGCCGTATAGAGAACGCCGCTCAACTCGCACATATCCCCCATCGAGAGGGATTCCACAACCCCGGGGTCGAGCGGAAGGTCGATCAATTTCATATTAGAGGACCACCTCGGCGTGGCGATGGGCGTGGCACTCCACGTTCACGCAGATCGGCAGCGCTCCGATGTGGCAGGCGTAGGTTTCGACGTGAACGGCGATGCAGGTGGTATCCCCGCCCATACCCATCGGCCCGACGCCGGTCTTGTTCACCGCCTCCAGAATATCTTTTTCGAGTTCAGCGACGAGAGGATCGGGGTTGGGCTCGCCCAGTTCCCGAAACAAAGCCCATTTCGCCTGAAGCGCCGCCTTTTCAATCGAGCCACCCAGACCGATACCCAACAGAACCGGCGGACACGGGTTTCCCCCCGAGTTGAAAACGTGGTCGACTATCGTCCGGATCACTCCCTCGCGGCCATCCGAGGGCTTGAGCATGCGCGCCATGCTCATGTTTTCGGCCCCCGTTCCTTTCGCGGCGAAATAGAGCTTCAGGCGATCGCCTTCGACGACGCGGTAGTGGATGACGGCGGGCGTGTTGTCTCTGGTGTTCACGCGGCGGATCGGGTCGTTCACCACCGAGCCGCGCAGATAGCCGTCCCGGTAGCCCTGGCGAACCCCTTCGTTGATGGCGTCCTCCAGAAGCCCGCCCTCGATGCGGACGTCCTGACCCACCTCGGCGAAGACGATGGAAATGCCCGTGTCCTGGCAATAGGGCACGCGCTCGGCGGACGCCAGGGCCGCGTTCTCGGTGATCTGGTCGAGCACCATGAGGCCCAAGGATGAGGTTTCACCCGCTTTCGCCTCTTCGACCTTACGCACGTAGGCGGGGTCGACATGGTAGTTCGACTCGATGGACATTTCGCGAATCCTGGCCGTCACCTCGCCTGCGTCTATCGTTCGCATCGCACGTCCATCTCCCACGGCTGTTCGTTGCAGCGCGCTCAGCCCAGGGTTTTTATCAGCTCGCGCACGTGATCGGCGGAGTTATCGAACGCCGTCTTTTCTTCGGGCGTCAGTTCTAGCTCCACAACCTGTTCCATCCCGCCTGCGCCGAGCTTGGCCGGAACGCCCATGAAAATGCCATCCTGGCCGTATTCACCCTCCAGCAGGGCCGCGCAGGGGAGAATCCGCTTCTTGTCCTTCAAGATGGATTCCACCATCTGCACGACGGACGCTCCGGGCGCGTAGAACGCGCTGCCGGTTTTGAGGTAATTCACGATTTCCGCCCCGCCGTCTCGCGTCCGCTGCACGAGTTCTTCGATACGACCGGCCTCCATGAGCGCCGTGATGGGAATTCCCGATACCGTGCTGTATCTCGGCAGCGGGACCATGCTGTCCCCGTGGCCGCCGAGCACGGTGGCCGTGATGTCCTCGACCGAGACACCCAGTTCCATGGATATGAACGTCCGGAATCGCGCGCTGTCGAGCACGCCGGCCATTCCCATGATGCGCTCTCGCGGGAATTTGCACTGCATGTGCGCCTTGGTGACCATGACGTCGAGCGGATTCGAGACGATGATCAGGATACAATCGGGTGACTGTTTGACGACTTCGTCCGTCACGGAGCCGACGATGCCGGCGTTGATGTTGATGAGATCGTCGCGGCTCATGCCCGGCTTTCGGGCGACGCCCGCCGTGACGACGACGATGTCGGAGTCTTTGGTGTCCGCATAGTCGTTCGTGCCTATCACGCGGCAGTCGAAACCCTCCACGGGCGCCGCTTCATACAGATCGAGCGCCTTGCCCTGGGGCACGCCCTCGATGATGTCGATGAGGACGATATCGCCCAGTTCCCTGGCCGCCGCCCAGTGGGCCGTCGTGGCGCCCACGTTTCCCGCGCCCACAATGGTGATTTTTGGCCTCGCCATGATTCTCTCCCGTCTCCTCGTGGTTACATGTTCGCGATGATGGCTTTTCCGAAGCCAGAGCAGGAGAGCTTTTTGGCGCCCTTCATCTGGCGGTGCAGGTCGTAGGTGACCGTCTTTTTCTGGATCGCGCCTTCGATGCCCTTGACGATGAGCTTCGCCGCCTTCTCCCAGCCCATGTCCTCGAGCATCATGACCGCCGAGAGGATGAGGCTGCTCGGGTTCACCATATCTTTTCCTGCGTATTTGGGCGCCGTGCCGTGGGTGGGCTCGTAGAAGTGAATCCTGTCGCCGATGTTCGCGCCCGGGGCCATGCCGAGGCCGCCGACCTGCCCGGCGATGGCGTCTGAGAGATAATCACCGTTCAGGTTGGTGCAGGCGAGCACCTGGTATTCGCGCTGTCGGGTGAGCACCTGCTGGAAGATGTTGTCGGCGATGCGGTCGTTCACGAGTATCTTGTCCTTGGGCATCTTGCCGTTATACTTCTTGCTCCAGAGTTCCTCTTCCGTGACGATGTACTTTCTGTATTTCTTCTTGAGGAAGGCGTAGCCCCAATCCTTGAAGGAACCCTCGGTGTACTTCTGCACGTTGCCCTTGTGGACGAGCGTCACGACTTTCTTGTTCTGCGCGATGGCGTAGTCGATGGCCTTCTTGACGATGCGCTCGCTGCCGAAAACGGAGATCGGCTTGACGCCGATGCCGCTGTCCGCACGGACGTTGCAGCCCATCTCCTTGTTCAGGAAGTTGATCATCTTCTTGGCTTCCTTGGAGTTGAGCTCCCACTCGATACCGGCGTAGACGTCCTCGGTGTTCTCGCGGAAGATGCACATATCCACCCATTCGGGGTGCACCATCGGAGAGGGAACGCCCTTGAAGTAGCGCACCGGACGCACGCAGGCGAAAAGGTCGTTCATCTGCCGGAAGGCGACGTTGAGACTCCGGAACCCGCCGCCGATGGGCGTGTAGAGCGGGCCCTTGATGGCGAAATAAAAGTGGCGAATCGCATTCATGGTCTCATCGGGCATCAGTTCGCCATAAGTCTCCATGGCGTCCTCGCCCGCCATGACGCGGAACCATTCGATGCGCTTCTTGCCGCGGAACGCCTTTTCCACGGCGGCGTCGACCACATTCATCATCACGGGCGTGATGTCCTCGCCGATGCCGTCTCCCCGGACGTAGCAGACGATGGGGTCGTCGGGTATCCTGGGCTTATTGCCCCGGAAAGAGATGCGCGTTCCCTGTTTTGGTGCTTCGAGTTTGTCGAATTTGATCCTCATTCAATGCTCCCCTTAAGTTTCGTCATGCGAAAAAATACGTCGCCGAAATTGCGAATAAAACGAAAAAACAATTGCGCTCAAAGATAAAATTCGCCGACCAGGCCCCGAAAGAATTTTCAGGGGCAAAACGCTCGTCACTCAATAAAACGAACTTTACCGCCCTCTCCTTATCACGTCCCCCGCTCCGATGCCAGCCCAGGGGATAAGAATTTTTCATCGCCCGGAGGCACCGAAATCCGGTTGGAACTCGAGGATCGATTCTGATAGGGTGGGAGTGATTTTCAGGTGGCTCAATGCCTGTCGGTAAAGGTGAACAATTCGATAAATTTAGATAAATTCACGGGGTTTTTCGATAAATTACCGATGAATTACTGAGGCGCGCTTCAACAAGGATACTCTCATATAACTCGTTCATAGTCAACCAGTTACCCTCCCCCCGAGACGCGGTTCGCCATGGCGCAACGCAAAAGACGAAAACTCGGCCAACACTTCCTGCACGAGAAGAGATATCTCTCGCATATCATTGAATTGGCAGATATTGCGCCGGGAGAGGACGTGCTCGAAATCGGCGTGGGCGAAGGGGCCCTCACGCGGTATCTCTTAGACGCCGGCGCAAAAGTTTTCGGAATCGAGATCGACGACGCCCTCATCCCCGCGCTCAAGAAGATGGAGGATGAACGCGAGAAATTTCATCTGATTCACGGCGACGCGCTCGATATCGACTACACCGCCCTCCCTGAAAAGATGAAACTGGTGGCGAATTTACCCTACCAGGTCGCTTCGGCGATAATCTCGCAACTCACTGAAAAGGTTGAGAAATATCCTCTCATGGTATTGATGGTGCAACGCGAAGTGGGCGAGAGGCTTTGCGCTGCGCCAGGCGGCAAGGACTATGGATCACTCACTATCTGGGTAGGGTATCGCTACAAGGCGAGGTTATGCCAGGTGGTGCCCCCTGGCGCTTTCCGGCCCCCGCCCAAGGTCGATTCTGCAATTATCCGCCTAGAGGCGAGAGAGAAACCTCAAGTAGCGGTGAAAGATGAAAATCTCTATTTCCGGATCATCCAAGCGGGATTCACACACCGCAGAAAAACGCTGCTCAACAATCTCAAATCACTGAATCTATTTGAGTTAAAAAAATTGAAAGAACCCTCCTCTAATTCGGAGGCTTTACGGAACTTTCTTCAAATAGCAGGAATTGCCCCAAGTCGACGAGCCGAGACCCTGAACGCTCATGAATTCGCAAGAATTTCCCGGGCCCTGGAATCATTCATGGGTAACAAGTAAACGTTGGCAACCAGAATCTTAATTTACCGAATGGGAGCATTCGGGGACACTCTCTTATTGGCTTTATTATTCAAACAATTACGAGCTATCTATGAAAACGTTCACATTACGCTGGCAGCAAACCCAAATTATGCAGCCCCACTACTCGACTCGGGGCTGATTCACGAAATTCTCGATGGGGGAGCAGCCCCTTTCCACCTTCTGTTTCACGACCAACCACAGGAAAATGATGCGTTATTTCAACTCATCGGACCCTACGATAGGTGCATATTCTATACTTCTGATAACTCAGGAGAACTCGCTAAACGACTGAACTTATATCGGTTAGGTAAATTCCAGATCCATCCGCCTTTTCCTCCTTTATCCGAAGAAATTCACATTTGCGAGTGGATGTTGCGTCCTTGGTCGTTTTTAAATGCTACCATGAGCGAAGAAATCACACTCAATCCTTCACGCGAGAGTTTAATTGTAGCTGATAACATATTGAATAAATATGGGGTAGAGGGTGATTTATTTATCATCCATCCAGGCGGCGGCGGAAAAAGCAAATGGGTTCCCCCTCGAATTCTTGCAACAATGGTGCGAAGGCATGCAGATGAAACAGCCCAGCGGCCCGTCATGATTGAAGGACCAGCGGATTCAGTCGCTTGCGAGGAATTTCAGAGGCTGTTAGGAGATTCTATTCCTGTTTTCAAGGGTATAACGCCCAAAGTTTTAAGTGCTCTTCTTTCAAAATCTTCCGCATATTTTGGAGGGGATTCCGGAGTTTCACACCTCGCTTCTATTTACGCACCTCGCTCAACGATATTATATGGCCCAGATTCCGACATGAGGGTTTGGCGCCCAATAGGCTCAGGCACGCTCTGCACTCCATGGGTAACTATATGAGGTCAGATATTTTTTAAACTAGTTGTGGCAGAATTGATGTGACCCCATTAAAAAAATCAACTGATAAAACTTGCCAGCCTGCCCCAGCGTGGTGAACCCGAATCTCCGTTCCAGGACCAGTAAATCATGAAAGCGGAACCACGAATCTTATCGTCCCAACATGGCGCAGACCATAACGAACAAGGGAAAGGCAACCCAAAAGAATAACCCGCAAAACGGACAGGTATATGATTCACTTGCTCACCCATTTTCAAAAAACCCCAAAAACGGCTGTCTTGGCTATTGTTTCGATTGTCCCCCAGCATGAACAGGTGCCCTGGCGGAACTTTTTGTGGCCCCCATTTGCTCTCAAATCCTACAGAGGGACCATTGGGCTTGAAACGCACATATTTTTCATCCAGCGGCACACATATTTCCGGCGTATTCGGCGAGGCGCAATTGATAAACACTTTTTCCCCTCGAACCATCACCTCCTCACCCGGCAAAGCAATAATGCGCTTGATAAAATCGCGTCGTTCATCTTTAGGAAACCTGAAAACGATAATATCTCCGCGTTTGGGCTCACGGAACCAATATATGAATTTATTGACGAGTATATGGTCGCCGACAAGGAGAGTATTTTCCATCGAGCCCGAGGGTATCTTAAATGCTTGCACTACAAATGTGCGCACAAACATAGCCAGCAACAAAGCAATGATTATTGCTTCAGCATATTCACGAAAAGTTGATTTGGATTTACGCTTACGCTTCTCGCTCTTGCGTGTTGCTAAACTGGCATCTGACACATTTACTCCTTGCCCACATCCAAGACAGCCATAAATGCTTCTTGAGGCACTTCTACGGTCCCTATATTCTTCATGCGCTTCTTACCTTCTCGCTGCTTTTCCAATAACTTTCGTTTTCGCGTGATATCACCACCATAGCATTTCGCAGTCACATCTTTTCTCAGGGCCCTGATCGTCTCCCGCGCAATCACCCGGTTCCCAACCGCGGCTTGGATGATAACCTCAAACATTTGCCTTGGGATGATTTCTTTCATTTTTTGCACCAGCGCCCTGCCATGATAGTAAGCTTTCTCCTTGTGAATGATCGTTGAAAATGGGTCTATCGGCTGTCCGTTGAGTAGGACATCCAGCTTTACCACTTCCGCCGAACGGTAATCCAGGTGCTCATAATCAAAACTCGCGTATCCGCGAGAAACTGATTTTAATTTGTCGTAAAAATCAAAGAGAATTTCACTAAATGGTAGTTCGTAGACAATTTGCACTGTCGTCGTATCGATATATTCCATAGAGCGTTGTATGCCACGCTTCTCCTGGGCCAATTTAAGAACAGCGCCCACATACTCTGAGGGCACAAGAATAGTGCCCAAGATGAAAGGTTCCTCGATCGATTCAATCCTTGAGAGTTCGGGCAACTTCGCCGGGCTATCGATTTCCTCCACTGTAGCGTCACTAAGCAGAACACGAAAAATCACAGTCGGGGCTGTGATGATGAGCGTCAGATCATATTCACGCTCTAGCCTCTCACGAATAATTTCCATATGAAGAAGACCCAAAAAACCACACCTGAAACCAAACCCCAAAGCAACCGAAGTCTCAGGTTCATAGGTGAAGGCCGAATCGTTCAGCCTGAGTTTCTCGAGCGCTGTCCTTAAGTCTTCATATTCGGCACTGTCCGCCGCATATAACCCGCTATATACCATCGCTTTCGGTTCCTGGAAGCCTTGGATTGCCTCACTCGCAGGTATTTTTGCAAGCGTAATAGTGTCACCTACCCGGGTATCGCTCACTTCGCGTATCGAAGCAGACAAAATACCGACTTCGCCTGGCCCAAGTTCTTTCATTTTAACTTCATGAGGCGTAAATGTACTTAAACTTAGAACTTGATATTCCTTGCCAGTCGACATGAAGCGGACGATTTCGCCCTTGCGAATAGTCCCCGTAAACATCCGGAAGAGTGGAATAGCCCCCTGGTAGGAGTCATACCAAGAATCGATTACGAGCCCTTGAGCGGAACCTTGTGGCTCTCCACTAGGAGGGGGAATTCGCTCAACGATTGCTTCAAGTAGCAAATCTACACCTTCGCCTTGTTTCGCGCTCACCAGAAGGCATTCATCCCCATCAATTCCGATGATGTCCTCAACTTGCCTTATCACGCGTTCAGGATCAGCTGCTGGCAAATCGATTTTGTTGATCACTGGGATAATGGCTAAATCCTGTTCCAAAGCAAGATACGCATTCGCCATCGTTTGCGCCTGGATACCTTGGGTAGCGTCGACAAGCAGCAAAGCGCCCTCGCAAGCCTGAAGGCTTCTGGAAACTTCATAGCTGAAATCCACATGACCGGGTGTATCTATGAGGTTAAAGACATAGTCTTCGCCCCGAGCCGATTTATAGAGAATCCGAACTGTCGCCGCCTTGATTGTTATGCCTCGCTCCTGCTCCAAATCCATGGAATCCAAGACCTGGGAAGACATCTCACGCTTTGAAAGCGCCCCGGTCATTTCCAAAATGCGATCCGCCAGGGTTGATTTCCCATGGTCTATATGAGCGATAATTGAGAAGTTTCTGATTCGATCGATTTTCACAGCCGGAAGAAATCTCTCTAGGAAAGCGAATGGCGCAAATGCCGGAACTGCGTGAGTCTGCTTGAAAATCTCATAGCTGTTTTTCGAATCCCGAGCATCAATCAAATTTGCACTAGATAAACCTGCTAATTGCACAGATGATCGAGCGAACACGCTATATCAAACTTGTTTAACCTTGGTCAAATTGATTGCTCCCTGTAATACACGATGCTAGCATATGCAACGTGCGGTGTTTCAGCCGTTTATGCGTATTTCAGACCCCTACATTAGGGTACACTTAACTATGCGCTGCCGCAGTCTACATGTATCTACCCACGTTTCCTTTTTATTGCTCTGCTTATTTTACGTCTCACCAGTGTTGGCGGCAGCGTCTCATCCATTTGGTAGTCGCCTCATAATCGATGCGGCCAAAAAGTTACAACCTTCAGTTGTACATATCCGTGTAAAACCTAAAGGCATCGACGGCAATCCTTTACTCAACCTTTTCGGGAGAGGCCGTCAAAAAGACAATCCTCCAAAATTTGATCAGGGGAATGTGCCATTTAGCGGTAATTACAACGTGGGGTCTGGAATCATTGTCTCGCAAGAAGGTCATATTTTAACAAACTACCACGTTATCAAGAACGCGCAAGAAATTATGGTCAAACTCCATGAAGGGGAGGAATTCTCGGCCCGTTTGCTCGGTGTAGACGATAAAACAGATCTTGCCTTAATAAAAATAAAACCAACTAAAAAACTCCAAGAAGCGTCTCTTGGAGATTCAGATACTATTGATGTCGGGCAATGGGTTATAGCCATTGGCAGCCCATTTGGTTTGGCGAATTCCCTATCTGTGGGAATTATAAGCGCCAAGGGTCGAGACTTGAAAGAAGGTCCTTATGATGAATATCTCCAAACCGACGCATCGATCAACCCCGGTAATTCTGGTGGTCCACTCGCAAATTCGGAAGGCGACGTAATCGGCGTCAATACAGTGATATTTTCCAGTGGGTCACGCGCCTGGAGTTTGGGCATCGGCTTCGCTATTCCAATCAACCAGGCCAAAGCCGTCATCGATTCCCTCCGCCACAAAGGCTATCCAGTCCGGGGTCGCATAGGTGCGGCCATATCCGCAGTCCCCCGACAAGAGGGGAAAAATCTGGGCTTAGCCCGCTTCGAGGGCGCCAAGCTCACGCAAGTCACTCGCGATGGCCCTGCCGATCGCGCCGGCTTGCATCGAGGAGATGTGGTCATTGAATTTGACGGCAAATCTGTCAGCACATGGCAGAGCCTTCCCCGCATAGTAGCTCGCACGAAACCAAATTCCCTTGTGTTGGTAAAATATTATCGAGAAAAGCGCCTCAAGAGCGTCTATATTCGTATAGGCAGTCAGCCAGAAGCACCCAATTCGAGAATGATGACAAACCATACGGACATGGGAATGAAGGTGGAATCGCTTACTCCACATCTTGCCCAGCGTTTCGGGTTGACCTATGGAGAGAATAAATTGGTGATCTCCTCGATTCTCAGAGGCGGTATTGCCGAGCTTGGTGGAATCAGGCCAGGTGATGTAATCGAGGAGGTTAACCACAAACCTGTAAAAACAATAGAAGAATTTAAGTCGATCGTTGACAAATCCCGCCTAGAGGGCTCCGTACTCCTCCTTTTGAAGAGAAAAGAAACAAACCTGTTCGCTGCTCTTCAAATCAAATAACATCCTCACGCAAAGTAAATCAATGCAAAAGTCTTCACCCCAAAATTTCTTTCTTCGTTAAACTCTTGTTTTCTATGGACCGTGAATTTTATGAGCCCAACCTTCGCTCATGTTGTTGGAGAGCGTAGCGGTCCGTCATCCCTGCTACATAATCACAAACCATTCGATGTCGACCATCCACACTCTCGAGTTTACGTACATGTTCCGGAATTTTGTTAGGATCAACGATGTATAACTGGAACAATCCACTCAATATCTTTCGAGCGCTTTCTTCTAATTTCATGACGCGCTTGTTCTTGTACATCCTTGCCATCAAGAAACGTTTGAGCTCTATGTTCTTCTCGTTCATATTTTCACCGAATACAATGACATCATGCCCATTCTCTCTAACATCCGTAATATCCCGTATCTTCCGAGTCTTAATGCGCTCGCACGTGGATGTGATGATATCTTGAACTTGTGAGTTGATAATTCGGCGTATGGTATCGTGCTTGCTCTCTCGCCAGGTTGAACCTGGAAAAGATTTTTTCGAGCTTCTGTAATGTTCACGCCAAAGGAGCGTATCCTGCACATCTTCCAAATCAAATAACCGGGATGAGAGTCCATCGTCTAAATCATGATTGTTATATGCAATCTCATCCGCGACATCGACCACCTGTGCCTCGAGGCTGGGAGAAACCGTATTCGTCAGACCGGGAGGCATAGGACCTTCGTATCGATGAAGATATTTAATTATCCCCTCGCGCGTTTCCCATGTCAGATTCAAACCCGGAAACGATGGATAGCGCTTTTCCAGAACTTCGACGATCCGCAGGGCTTGTATATTATGTTCAAACCCACCGTGATCTTTCATCAGTTCATCTAAAACCTTTTCACCGGCATGCCCAAATGGTGGGTGGCCCAAATCATGCGCAAGGGCAACAGCCTCGGCGAGTTCTTCATTCAAGCCCAGCGCGCGAGCGATGGAGCGAGCGATTTGGCTTACTTCTATAGTGTGTGTCAAGCGCGTCCGGTAATGATCCCCCTCATGATTCACAAAAACCTGAGTTTTGTACTCAAGCCTCCTGAACGCCTGCGTATGAATGATTCGATCACGATCACGCTGAAAAGCTGTCCTCATGTCGTGCTCAGGTTCCGGGTACTCGCGTCCAAGACTATCGGCGCTGTGTGCGGCATAGGGGGCCAGCAGGAGTGTTTCCCGCTCCTCAATGGAAATTCGTGTGATGTTCATAAACGTATCTGGCTCATAAAATATCAGTTTGCTTCACCAGCGGGCGGGACACCCGCACGCCATGCAGCGAATAAATAAGTCGTTGCTAGAGAAGCCCATGGATGCCACCTATCAGCTTGCATGCGTGCCGCCTTCTCGTCCACACGCTCTTTTCCATAGCAATAACGCGCCACGACTTTCTGCACTCCCAAATCACCTCCAGGAAATACCTCGACGCGGCCAAGCGCCCGGAACAACATTTGCTCGGCTGTCCAGCGCCCCACGCCCAGTATCTCGATCAAGCGAGCTACTGCTTCGTCTATCGGGAGAATACGCAGTTCACTCTCATCCAAGTTGCCCTCCATAGCAGCGCGCGCCACCTCAATCACATATTCGGCTTTTCGTTCCGAAAATTGCATCTTGCGTAATGTGGCTACTCGAACTCTGGCCAAACGCTCCGGACGCGGAAATGCGAAATGCGTCTTCCCATCGATTTGCAACTTTCTCCCCCATCGCTTCACCATACGGCCACGTATGGTGCCGGCAAATGTTAAATTCACCTGTTGTGCGGTAATCGCCGTAACAAGAGCTTCGAACACGCTCAAGAAACGTATTGGCTTGAGCCCCTTGAATTTTTTCGTGGTCGGAGCCAAATTCGCATCATTTTTCGCTATCCTGTAAAATGGCCTCAGATCAAGATCAAAAGCCAAAATATGCTTTATCGCGTCCAAACCTGCATTTTGAGCCGATTTCGTCATCCGCCCTTCCGTGGTCATTCGAAGTCGAATCGAGTTCCGACCCTCGCTTCCCATTTCGGCTTCTAACAAAACCAAATCACCTTTCCCATCCTCCACAACCCGACGATACACACCGTCAATGTAGGAATTGACAAACTCCTCTTTGGAAACACGAAAACGCAACAAACTTTCGTGAAATAAAAATGGTTCAGGAGGATGTAGGATTTTGGTTACAGAGCCCATGCTATTCCACCATTCGTCTACTCACCAAAACACAGGCGACACTCAAGAACAACAAGGTAAAACCAAGCAAAAACGAAAAATGCCAGATAAAGTTCTCAACGTACCCGTAAATAAACAAGCCGCGCGAGATACGCACCGCATGCGTGAGCGGGAGAGCTTCGGATAATCGTTCTACCCAAAGCGGAAGACCCTTGATCGGGAATAAGGTGCCAGCGAAGAAAAACATGGGCATTACTATGGCGGAGAAATAAAAATTGAAAAACGAAAAACTATGCGCCAATGACGTCGCAATGAGTCCCAAGGCTGCAAACATCACCGCCTCGATGAACAGAATTGGGAGAATCGCCACTGCCCACAAAGAGCCTACCAGACCGAACAAGCTCAATACTACCAACATCAACGTCGAACCAATCAAGGCGCGGCTCGCGCACCAAAGAAGATCGCCCAGCACGATATCGCCCACTGTGAGCGGAGCCATCAGCATGGATTCATATATATTTTGAATTCTCATTCTCGAATATGCCCCGTACGTGGATTCATACGTGGCATTCCACATTGCGACGGAAACCATCAAGCCTGGGCCAATGAATTGCGCATAGGAAATACCGTCCAAATTCGGCACCAACCGACCAAGTCCATATCCAAACGCCACCAACCATAAAATGTGTTCACCCAGATTACCCGCCCATTCCGCCAAATAGAAAGAGCGATAATACACCAAATGGCGAACCCATACGCGAAAGGCGCGATGGCTGGGAGCCTGGGGAAAGAGCATTAATCCCGAAGTTCCCGGCCAGTCAGTTTTAGAAATAAATCCTCCAAGGTGGCAGGTCTTCTTAAAAAATCCTTTCGGCCGCAAGATATCAAATGTTCCATCACACCCATTCCGTTGTGGCTATACAAGTACAATATATCGGCAACGACTTCGGCATTAACGGATAAGCCTTGCAACGAGTTGAGCAATTCTTCAGAGTCACCGCCTCTCAGTTCATATACTTCATCGCCCACTTTTTCCTGAACCAGAGTTTGCGGTGCGCCTTCGAGAAGAAATCTTCCCCCGTCCATGATACCGATGCGATCGCAAATCTGGGCCGCTTCTTCCATATAATGCGTTGTGAGGAGGATGGTCAGACCCTGCGCTTTGAGTTCTCGGAGCCTCTGCCAGACAAGGTGCCTCGCCTGCGGATCCAGGCCAGTAGTGGGTTCATCCAGTATCAGGAATTTCGGTTCATGGATGAGGGCGCGAGCGATGTGAAGGCGCCGTTTCATCCCGCCGGATAGGGTCTTGATTTGTGAATCCCATTTTTCACGAAGCTGCATGAAATCGAGCAAGTACTCGATGCGGGATAATGACACCTTTTTGGCGATGCCGAAAAATCCGGCATATACCCAAAGGTTTTCATACACCGTCAAATCGCGATCCAAGGTATCCTCTTGCGACACGATACCCATCTGCTCGCGAATGAACCGACTTTGGGTTGCCACATCTCTACTTAAAACCCTCAAAGTACCCGCATCAGGCTCAACTGCCCCATGAAGCATTTTGATTGTCGTGGTCTTCCCGGCTCCGTTCGGACCCAGAATTCCGAAACATTCACCGGTTTTCACCTGAAGCGAGACACCATCGACAGCCTTGAGGGTTCCGAAGGATTTCTTGATGCCTTGAGCGTCTATTACGAATCCAGGCAACGAACACTCCACCGATGTGCCGGTTCTATAAACCGCGAAGGCGCTCGGCCTCAGCGGTTCTTTCAATTGCAACAATAAAGGCCGCCGTGCGTAAAGACACTTGTTTTTCATTGGCCAGTTCGTACACCTCTGAGGTAGCGCGCGTCATGATTTTGCCCAACTCGCCGTTCACCCGCTCTTCATCCCAGCCAAATTGCTGGATGTTCTGAACCCATTCAAAATACGAGACCGTTACGCCGCCGGAACTCGCTAAAACGTCAGGGATCAGCAAGGCGTTACCATCACCGGCCAGAATGTTCTCTCCCTCTTCGGTTACGGGAGCATTGGCCGCTTCGAGAATTACCCGGGCTTTCACGTTTGCGGCATTACCGGCATGGATAGCACCGCCGAGAGCAGCCGGAATCAAGATGTCAACATCGAGCGCCAAAAGCTCTTCATTTGTGATTTCTTCGACTCCCCCAAGACCCTCGAGCGTACCTGCTTCCATCCGGTGTGCAGCGGCCGCTTCGATGTCAATGCCGTCGCCATTAAAATAGGCGCCTCTGCTGCCCGAAATCGCCACCACCTTCACACCCATTTCCTTTATGAATCTGGCGGCGAAAGAGCCGACGTTTCCGAAACCTTGTATCGCCGCCGTCATGGCTGCAGGTTCCCAGCTTTCTCTTTTTGCAATCTCCTCAAACACCATGACGGCGCCACGCCCCGTAGCAGCCTCCCTCCCCGGAGAGCCGCCCATGGCCAAAGGCTTTCCGGTAACGCAAGCCGGTGCATATCCGTGCCGACTGCTGTATTCATCAAAAATCCACGCCATCACTTGCGCGTTCGTGTTCACGTCCGGGGCGGGAACATCGCGGTATGGCCCCAGAATATGGCCGATCCGCGCGATAAATTTCCTGGTCAGCCGCTCCAACTCATAGACGCTGAGGTCCTTCACGTTAACGGTAATGCCGCCTTTCCCACCTCCAAATGGAATGTTGACCAAAGCCGTCTTCCAGGCCATCAGGGCCGAGAGACCACGCACTTCGTCCATATCCACTTCATGGTGGTAGCGGATTCCGCCCTTGAAAGGCCCCCGGGAGCCATTGAACTGGACGCGGTAGCCTTGCCAAACGCCCAGGGAGCCGTCGTCCCTGCGGATGGGGAGCTCTACTTTCACCTCACGAAAGGGAGTCTTGAGAAGAAACTGCATTTCATCGTCTAAACCGATGAGTTCCGCCGCCCGGTCGAATTGGGCGGCTGCGGTCTCGAATACGCTGACTCGCTCGTCTTGGGACATGATGTTCCCTCCCCTAGATAATTAACTGAAAGGATAGAGCGCGAATCAGGCGGCGAGAGAGTAAAACTCAGATTGGAGGGATCAGTGGCACGAACACATGCCTCCGCAGCCACCCCCGCCAGCCGAGTATCCACTATAGGTCGAGGCCGACGCCGACGCCGCAGCACCGGTAGTGGACTTGGCGAACAGGGAGAGTTTCTTGTGAACCTTCTTCGAGCCGCATTCAGGGCATTCAACCCCATCGACGGCATCTGAGGAGGAAACGATGGTCTCGAAATCTTTTTCACAGCTTCCGCAAATAAATTCATACATCGGCATGGCTATTCTAACCTCCCGGAGTGTCAGCGCATTTCATTGGCGCGGCGCCAATCCGCCAAAAATTTCTCCAACCCGATATCCGTCAATGGATGCTTGAGCAGTTGCGCGATTACCCCGAAGGGCACCGTCGCGACATCCGCCCCCATTTTCGCGGCATCGAGCAGGTGGATGGGCGTACGCACGCTCGCCACCAGCACTTCGGTGGCGTAATCGTAATTCTCGAAAATCTGCACGATGTCGGCCACCATATCCATGCCCGGGCTGGAGATGTCGTCCAGCCGGCCCACGAAGGGGCTCACGAACGATGCCCCCGCCTTGGCGGCCAGCATCGCCTGTGCGGGGCTGAAGATGAGGGTGACGTTCGTGTTGATGTTCTCCTCGCGCATGGCCTTGACGGCGCGCAGGCCATCGACGCCCACCGGAACCTTCACCACCACGTTTTCGTGTATGGCGGCCAGTTCGCGGCCCTCCTCCACCATCTCCTTCCACTCCGTGGCGATAACCTCGGCGCTCACCGGCCCGTCGACCACCTCGCATATCTCCTTGATTCGCGTGTGGTGGTCGGCGCCCTCCTTCGCGATGAGCGAAGGGTTCGTCGTCACGCCGTCCAGGATGCCCGTAGACGCCGCTTCGATGATTTCCTCCACGTTCGCCGTATCGATGAATATCTTCATTTTGCCTCCCGCCGGATGTGTTGATTTCCCCCCTGCGGAGCCATGCCCCGCTATTCTGAAGATGACGCCACTGCGCCCAAATGTCAACATGGCGGGAGGGTGAGGATTTGCGGGGAATTGCGGGAAAATGCGCCGAGGCGCGCTTAACTCATCGAAATTGCGGGCAAATGCTGTGCGTGAAAAAAATTATTGCGCCTTTATCTGCGCGGCACGCGCTCATATACTCATTGATATCATTGAAATTAAATCGGTTACAAGATTTCTTCCGGCGATTTATTTTCAGGAATTTATCGAATAACCCCGTGAATTTATCTATTTTTATCGAATTGTTCATTAATTCCGTATCCGCGCACGCGCGCTCGTTTCCGCCGTCCGACTTCGTCCGTGCAGAGCCGCGGACACACGGATAACGCGAGATATTCTCCCGCCGCCACGAATTAGCCTGCATGGATTGCTCGCCCGATACATCTTTCGCCATCGTCTCTTCCTCTTCATGGCGCCGCCGGTAATTCACCTGCCCCTCTCCGTGAAGAGGCCGGGACGCTTCGCCACCTTACAGGTAGGCCCGCCCTGCCCGAGAGCCGCAAATGCGGGGAATTGCGGGTATGCCCGAAGAAAATTTTCCGGGGGAAAATACATTTACCGGCGAGTCGCGCTATTGCCCGGTGAATCGCTCCATGATTCGCCGAGACTCTCTCACCAGCGTAGCGACCAGCTCAGGGGCGGGCTGTCGCCGGATGAGCCCTACCCCCTGGCCCGACCACATCGCCATGAATTCAGGATTGTCCCGCTCGGAGGCCGCCTTGCGCAGTTCTCGGGAGAGGGAGTACTGCGCGGAATACGGCGGCAGCGTCTCATCCAGCGCTTCTATCTTCCTAACGTAGCGATTGGGAATCCCGCGGGCCGGCTTGCCCGACATGGCCTCCGTCACCACGGTGGCGTCCGCTTCCGCGCGAAGCAGCGCCTCGCGCCACGCCCCGGCTACCGGGGCTTCCGGGCAAGCCAGAAACGCCGTGCCCATTTGAACGGCCGATGCCCCCAGCGCCAGGGCGCCGATAAGCGCCTGGCGGTAATCGCCATCAAAAGTTCCCCTGTGGCCGCCCGCTTCAGAGCCTTGCGCGATTACGGCATCGACGCCGGCCTCCTCCAGCACTCTGGCCTCGGCCACGGTCGTCGCGGTGCACAAAACCTTGGCGCCGGAACGCCGGCTCTTCTCCACGACGCTCGGCTCGACGCCGAAATGAAAACTGATTATGGGAACCTTATGTTCAAGCAATACCTCCAGTTGCTCCTCCGCAGGGCCGAACATCGCTGACGGCTCCGGGATTTCTCCCAGTCCCATTTCGGCATGGTATTCTTCGAGCCGCCGCATCAGCCGGGGCCCGGGAGAGATGCTGCGGTCGAACCGCTCGGTATCTGCGGAGAATATATTCACGTTGAACGGGCAATCCGTGCGCTCCCGAATCGCCTCCACCACGGCGTGCAATCGCTCGGGTTTCGTTCCGGCGGCCCCGAAACTCCCCAGGCCGCCCGCGTTGCATACCGCCGCCACGAGTTCCGGGTTCGTGGAGCCGGACATGGGCGCCTGTATGATGGGGTGCTCTATTTCCAGCAGTCCCAGTATTCTCTTATCAGCCCACATTCTCCATTCTCCCCGCGAAAAGGCATCAGCCACAGTCCCGCAACATCATCACTTTCCCCGACTCCGGTCAACCATGCGGTTGCCGCCGGCATACGGCGGAACGACGGCTGTCTGTGATTTTTATTATGCGTGTAGGCAGGGTTGGGTAGGGGCGGTTCGCGAACCGTCCAGCAGTGGAAACGCGCTGTAGGGGCAGGCCCCTGTGCCTGCCCGTCTTTGTTCACCCATTCCGTTCAGGAGGATTTCTTGCGGGCGATGAATGCATCGAAATCAAACGGTGTCACCGGGCCGGACCCCTCGCCTTCGATGAGAGCCTCGCGCAGAGCCTCCACCTTGGTTTCGTATTCTTCCAGCAGGCGCAGCCCGGCGCGCACCACATCGCTTGCCGAGTTGTAGCGTCCCGACGAAACCTGCTCGTCGATGAAACCCGTAAAATGATCCCCGAGCGAAACCGACGTATTGCGCGGCATGAGAATCCCTCCTTCACACACATCATACCAAAGTTTGGTACTTGGCAAGATGTCCGGGCGGAGGGGCAAAACCGATCTAAGAAAAAGGGGTGCCGGACGAGCAGAAGCGCCGTAGGGACAGGCCTAACTGTCCGCCCATCATTCGTGAACGGCCCTGTACCCGGCCCCTACCCTACGCCGCCGTTTGCCGGGGCTTCACCCGTTTGGCGATCTCGCGGCCTTGGGCGAGCTCGGCCCGGCGAAGCTCCCAGGTTTTTTGCAGGTTCATCCAGAGTTCGGGCGTCGTCCCGAAATAACGCGCCAGGCGCAGAGCCGTGTCCGCACTCACCCCTCGCCGGCCGTTCAGTATCGTCGTGATCCGGTTCACCGGCACGCCGAGCGCCTTCGAGAGCGCATTGGCCGAGAGTTCCAGCGCGTCCAGTTCCTCGCGCAGTATCTCGCCCGGATGCACCGGCCTCATGGCGTTTTTCACGTTCATTCGACCATCCTTTTATGGTAGTCCACAATTTCGGCGTCATGCGGTTTGTCGTCACGGGCGCTCTCCACCAGCGGACTTATCCTAATCTCCCCCCAGATGGCGGGGCAGGTCCATCGCGTCGTGCAGCAAACGAAGCACATCGATTTGAAACGGTTCGCCTTCACCTACTCGGTAGAGTACGAAATGACGGCCTCTTCGTCCTCCTCTGGCGACATGAAGCGTCATCAGCCCCTCTGCGATCTCATCGCGCCGCCTCGCCCCGGTGACATCCGGTCCTTCCATGAGCGCTCCAATGGCTTCGTTCAAGGTATCGACGTAGATGCGCGCCTGCGTTTCACCGAATCGATCAGAAGTCCAGCGCAGTATGTTATGGAAATCGGTTTCGGCAGACTTCGTGAGTCGGACCCGCCAATGTCGGCGATCCGCCACCCCTATGCCTCGGCGGCTGGGTCTGTGATGGCGTCTTCGGCCAGTTGTGAGAGATGCCCGCGAAGCGATTCAGGCGCGTCGAAGGTTCGGAACCGCCCTTCCACGATGTCAGCGATACCTGAATCGGCGGCTTCGCGCAGGGCTTTCAAGCGGGCCTCGTCCTCCGCCGCTTGCCGTTCCACCAGACGGATACCCGCGCGGAGCACTTCACCCGCGTCTCGGTACTGCCCGGATATGACCAGATTTTCGATCAATTCTTCCTGATGCTCCGTCAGGTCGACATTGAGCTTCGGCATAACGAGGCTCCTATTGCGGATTAGGCGCATTCAGGTTAAGCGAATCGCCTCCGGGGAGCAAGTACCTTTCTCGCGCGCGTGTCCCAATTCCAGCCGAAATGGAAAGATTGTGTAGGGGCGGTTCGAGAACCGCCCTGTAATGAATACGCGCAGTAGGAGCCGAGGAGGGGGAGTTCGAGTGTGCCCGCCCCGCCCTGGCTTGGCCACCTCCTGGTCATTATGGTGTCAATCCCAAGCGATGAGGGGCTGTTGAAAAGCCCCGTCAATGGCAACGAACGCTCCCTCCCCGGTCGCGTCGAACCCTTATTCCTCAATCGGGTTCGACCCCCACAAACCGCCAACGCCTCTTTCCTCACCCTGAGTAGTCCTGAGCCTGTCGAAGGACGTATCGAAGGGCGAGGAAATTCGAACGCCTCGCGCCGGGCGAGAGGGCATCCTTCGATACGCGGCTTCACCGCTACTCAGGATGAGGTGGAGAGGGGCTTTCTCAACAGCCTGGAGTAGGAAACGATTGCGGAATCCGGAGCAGAAGAAGTTGATACCGCCTGCCGCCCCGGTTTGAGATCACAATTTGTGATCTCAAGTCGTTGAAATCCTGTTTCGTGAGCTGAAAAATAAAATCCGTTATCAAAGCCGACGGAAGAGTGAGGAATATTTTCGACCAACAACGAGGGATTGTGTAGGGGCGGTTCGAGAACCGCCCCTAAGGACTATATACCTTCGATAGGAAACTCAAATAGGGCATTCATCTTGGCTTCGTGTCATTCGAATAGCTAACAAGCGGCTGTCTGTGCCACTTATTCCTTTTCACCGCTTGCGTATCAGAATACTTCGGATCGATAAATTAATTTCTTTTGTGTGCTGGGAAATTCCACTCCGCTATTCGTTATTCTTTTCTCCTTTGAATATGAGCCCGAACATCCACACACCCACACTTCCAAGAATCAACAAAAACGGCAATGAAAGTTGCAGTACCTCTTCCAAACCTGTAACTCCCTTAGGAATGCCGAAAAGTAACCAAATAATCCAATAAAACCACCCGCCTACCGCAATAAACCACAACGCCCACTTGATAAACTTACGCAAGGAATTGGTCTTGTCTCCAATGAAGCTAAGGATATCGCTTTGAGTTATAATCAAAACTCCAAAAGTGATAGGGAGCAATAGAACAAATTGGATAACCTTCGCCAAGTTCTCAAATCTTGAGGCCAAAAATGGTTCATCAAATATAGTCCAACTGATCCAGTGAATTGTCCCCGCAATAACCGCAAGCCATAGACTATTTTTCACCAATAAACGAACAAATCGGCCCTGGAATTTCCTCACGGCAAGTCTTGTTCCGCGAACATTCAACCGAATTGAACCTAGCCCTATTTTGCCTATTACCGGAATAGCCAACCCTATATTTATCGTCTTTTCTTCCATTTCCCTGTTTATCGTGGTTTCAATTGCACACCTGATTTCATATATAACGTGCCGAGCTTCTTCTTTCGTTAGTTTCTCGAGCTGCCGAATTCCCTTGTCGAGAGACGTTTGATGTTTACCACCAACATAATGCCGCGAGAGCACCTACCAGACAATACAAAGGTCGTCCTGATCAACATCAGATAACTCACCAGCAACCATTCTAATTTTGGTTACAGTCATTCGTGACATTTCTTGTGCAATCACTGCAGCCACTAGATCTCGAAGAATTTGACCTCTATCTTGATATTTCTCGATATGCTTAAGTGCATCAGTTAATGCGTCAAGAATATCATCAAAAGACGATTCAATATTTTCGGAGCCTGCTTTGGTATTTTGGGAATCGTCGTTGCTTTCGGGCGTTTTTTTACCCATGTTCATTTTCCTATATCGCTGATGAAGAAACGATTTTCGTAGTAGAGAAAAGATTAACTCGCAATGTTCCACACTTTGTTCGAATTTTTCCTCTCATAAATCAGCCAGCAGGGACAGGTCAAGACCTAACCCTACTTCGAAGTAAATCCCTCATTCTATTTTCGAAATTGAGCCTCAAGATAGAGTGAAATTTATTATCATTCCGGCATCAATCGCGACTGAGAAGGGAGCGATTGCGGAACCCATTTTATGGAACCCGGGTAAAATCATTCCTGGGTGACGAACAAAAATAACGGGCGGACACAGAGGTCCGCCCCTACAAAACCATCTCGCAATCTACAAAGATTGTAACCGCAAACTCTCCCTCATCGGTCGGAGGAATTCCTCCTTCATCAGTCGGAATTCACCCCCCCAACCTTCGATACGCCTCCGTATCCCGGAAAGGAGAATCGGGCTTGACGCCCTCGACAGGGGTTTTGCCTTCGGAATCTTTTGCTGCGGGGTCGGCGCCGGCTTCGAGGAGGGCTTCGACGACTTCGATAACGACTTCATCTTTCGCAGCCGCGTAGTGAAGCGGGGTTCGAACGCGCTTGTCGCGCACGTCGGGGTTGGCGCCCGCCGCGAGCAGGGCGCGTACGACGCCGGGGGCCGTGCTTCGCATGCCCGCCCAGTGCAGCGGCGCCAGGCCTCTTCTGTCCGGCGTGTTCACCCGGGCGCCGCCGCTCACCAGTATCCCCACGTTGGCGCCGATTTTCCCAAAGGCCGCCGACGCATGAAGGGGCGTCCAGCCGTATATCCCCTCCGTATTGGGGTCGGCGCCGGCTTCGAGGAGCGCCTCCAGAACGGCAGGCTCCGCGCGGAACGCCGCCGCCGTGTGGAGCGGCGTGGCTCCTCTTCTGTCGCGTGCTTCCACGTCGGCGCCGGCCCGCAGCAAGACCACCAGAACGTCCGGGTCCTGGATGTAGCGCACCGCCCAGTGGAGCGGCGTCCAGCCGTTTTTGTCGCGCGCGTTCACATCGGCCCCGGCCGCGAGCAGGTCGCCTGCGGCTTCCAGGGCGTCGTTGCCCATCACCGCATGGTGCAAGGCCGTGGACCCGTCTTCACCCCGCGCGTTCGGGTCGGTTGCTCCACTCGTCATGGAGTATCTCCTGTGCTTGTCTTATCCGCTCAGGCTTGCTCATCACCCGCTTCGGGCGGGCCGCCCCTTTCCGCGAATTTCTCTGCGCACGCTACGCTGCAGAACGAATGCCTGCCGCCGCCCGCGCGCTTCGTAATCCCCATACGCGAGGGGAAGAACGTCTCGCATTCGGGGCAGTTCAACATTTCATCGTCCAGGCCGCTTTCGGCCTCACGATTCTTCCGGGCTGCGTTCCCGATACCGCTGAAGAAACTGCGTATAAGATAAAATATAGCCCAAGACAACGCCAGATAAAACAAAAATCGAAACATGAGCCGGGGCCTCACGAGGTGCGGCGAGAGTCGGAAAAACGCTACTCTACACCCAGAATCGCTTGTTGGGAATGCTACGCGCGGGCGAGGTCACGCAGATTCGCGTGATAATCCTGTAAGGAGCGCACCGAATAGTCGTTTTCGCGCAGAATCCGTATGGCGCGAATGGCCGCCTGGCCTGCGGCGAGCGTGGTGCAATAGAAGATGTTGCGCAAGAGCGCCGTTCTGCGGATGGAATAGCTGTCCTTTATCGACTGCTTGCCCGCCGTGGTGTTGAGCACGAAGTCCACCTCCCCCGCCTCCATCTGGTCCACGACGTGGCCCGGCTCTCCGTCGGTCACCTTATGTACGAAATCAGCCTCGATGCCGTTGGCCATGAGCGTCGCTCTCGTCCCCGCCGTCGCCACCAGAGAGAACCCGAGTTCGACGAGCAGTTGCGCCAGCGGGATGATGGCCGCCTTGTCCCCGTCACGAACCGAGATGAATGCCCGTCCCGAAAGCGGCAGGATGGAGCCGGCCCCCTCCTGCGCCTTGAGATACGCCGTGGGAAAATCCGCCCCCAGCCCCATCACCTCGCCCGTGGATTTCATCTCGGGTCCCAGGATCACGTCCACCCCGGGGAACTTCTTGAACGGGAACACCGCTTCTTTCACCCCGAAATGGCGGGGTTCCACGTCGTGTTCGAGGCCGAGTGAGGGGAGCGTCTCGCCCGCCATGGCGCGGGCGGCGACCTTGGCGAAGGGCACGCCGACGACCTTGCTCACGTAGGGCACCGTGCGGCTCGCGCGCGGGTTCACCTCCAGAATGAAGATCTGGCGCTTGTGGATGGCGAACTGCACGTTGTTGAGACCCACGACGCCCAAGGATTTCGCCAGAATCCGAGTCTGGCGCTTGAGCTCCTCCACGATGTCGGGCCCCAGCGTGTAGGGGGGGATCGAACACGCCGAATCGCCGCTGTGGATTCCCGCCTCCTCGATGTGCTCCATCACGCCCGCGATGATGACGTTCTCCCCGTCCGAGACCGCGTCCACGTCGACCTCCACGGAGTCTTCCAGGAACCTGTCGATGAGCACGGGCCGCTCGGCCGAGGCGCGGACGGCGTCTCGCATATAGGCCGCGAGCTCGTCCGCATCGTGCACGAGCGCCATGGCGCGCCCGCCCAGCACGTAGCTGGGCCTCATGAGCACGGGATAGCCGATGGCGTTCGCAATCGCGAGTGCGTCCTCGGTGTTCGTGGCCGTGCCCGAGGGCGGCTGAGTGAGGTGGAGTTCCTTGAGCAGATGGCTGAACCTGTCTCGATCCTCGGTCAGGTCGATACTCTCGGGCGAGGTCCCGATAATCGGCGCGCCCGCTTCCTTGAGCGCGAGGGCGAGCTTGAGCGGCGTCTGGCCGCCGAACTGCACGATGACGCCCGCAGGTTTTTCCCGGTGGATTATTTCGAGCACGTCCTCGAGCGTAAGAGGCTCGAAATAAAGCCTGTCGCTCGTATCGTAGTCCGTGCTCACCGTCTCGGGGTTGCAGTTCACCATGATGGCCTCGAAACCCGCTTCCGCCAGCGCCATCACGGCGTGCACGCAGCAGTAATCGAACTCGATGCCCTGCCCGATGCGGTTGGGGCCCCCGCCCAGGATGATAATCTTCTCACGCGCAGTCGGCGGGGCTTCGTCTTCCTGCTCGTAAGTGGAATAGAGGTAAGGGGTATGGGCCTCGAACTCGGCGGCGCAGGTATCCACCTGCTTGTAGACGGGCCGCACGCCCAGGCCGTGTCTCGCCGCGCGCACTACGCTCTCGTCCTCGCCCTGCCTTCCGGCGATCTCCAGATCACTAAAACCGTTTTGCTTCAAAAAGCGGAGAGCGAATTCATCATCGAGCAGGCCGGGCGCGCCTGCGTCTTCTTCCAACGCCACGAGTTCGTCCAGGTGCGCCAGAAACCACGGGTCGACGCCCGAGGCGCGGTAAATCTCATCTTCGGTCCATCCTTCCCGGTAGGCGCGGGCGATAGTCCAGAGCCTGTCGGGGCCGGGTATCCTCAAACCCTCTTTGATCAGCTCCCTGCGCGCGTCTTCGGATAGTCCCTCCAGTTCTTCGGGTTTTGGGTCCGCCAGGCCGTAGCGGTCGATCTCGAGCGAGCGGATGGCCTTCATCACGGATTCCCTAAAGGTTCTGCCGATGGACATCACCTCCCCCACCGAGCGCATCTGCGTGTCGAGGACGGGAGGTGTTTCCGGGAACTTCTCAAAGGTGAAGCGCGGTATCTTGGTGACGCAGTAGTCGATGGATGGCTCGAACGAGGCGGGCGTCTGCCGCGTAATGTCGTTCGGTATCTCATCGAGCGTGAGGCCCACGGCCAGCTTGGCGGCAATCTTGGCGATGGGAAACCCGGTGGCCTTACTCGCAAGGGCCGAGCTTCTCGACACGCGCGGGTTCATCTCGATAACGACCATCCGGCCGTCGGTGGGACTCAGGCCGAACTGGATGTTCGAGCCGCCGCACTCGACCCCCACCTTGCGGATGCAGGCGATGGCCGCGTCGCGCATCGTCTGGTATTCGCGGTCCGAGAGCGTCTGCGCGGGGGCGACGGTGATGGAATCGCCCGTGTGGACGCCCATGGGGTCGAAATTCTCGATGGAGCAGATGATGGAGACGTTGTCCTTCAAGTCGCGCATCACTTCGAGCTCGTATTCCTTCCAGCCCAGAGCGCTTTCTTCGAGAAGCACCTGATCCACCGGGCTTTCCGAGAGCGCCCAGGCGAGTTTCTCCTCGAACTCATCCTCGGTGAAAGCCACGGCCCCGCCCGAGCCGCCCAGCGTGAAGGCGGGCCGCAGGATAATCGGAAATCCGATATCACGCGCCGCCTCCCAGCCCTCGGCCATCGTGGTGACGACCTCGCTCCGGGGCAGGTCGAGGCCAATCTCGCTCATCGCCTTCTTGAAGAGGTCCCTGTCTTCCGCGCAGTTGATGGCGGGCAGCTTGGCGCCGATGAGTTCCACGCCCAGGGCGTCGAGTACGCCGCTCTCCGCGAGGGCCACCGCCGTGTTCAGCCCCGTCTGGCCGCCCATGGTGGGCAGCAGGGCGTCGGGGCGTTCTTTCTTGATGATCTCCTCCACCACCTTCGGCGTGATGGGCTCCACGTAGGTAGCGTCGGCCATCTCGGGGTCGGTCATGATGGTGGCGGGGTTCGAGTTCACCAGCACCACCTCGTAGCCCTCCTCGCGCAGGGCCTTGCACGCCTGCGCGCCCGAATAGTCGAACTCGCACGCCTGCCCGATGACAATGGGGCCGGAGCCTATGATCAGTATTTTCGATATGTCCGTTCTTTTCGGCATGTATCAGGCCACTCGCTCTATGAAGAAAAATATTATGGACGTTTCAAACACCTTTTGAATCAATTATTGCCCTCACGAGAATCCGCGCGCACTCCCTACTCCCCCACGCAGAAGCTGAAGAACGCATCGAACAGCGCGCCCGCATCGTGCGGGCCGGGGCAGGCCTCGGGGTGGTACTGCACGCTGAACACTTTGGGGGATTCGGACTTGAGTCCCTCGCAAGTCTGGTCGTTCAGGGAGGAATGCGTAACCGCCACGCTCTCGGGCAGGCTCTCGGGGTCCACGGCGAACGAGTGGTTCTGCGAGGTGATGTCCACCTTTTTCGTGCTCAAATCCTGCACCGGGTGGTTCGCCCCGTGGTGGCCGAACTTGAGCTTGTACGTCCGCCCGCCCAGGGCCTGCGCAAGAATCTGATGCCCCAGGCAGATGCCCACGACGGGAACCCGGCCCATGATGCTTCGTACGTTATCGACGACGTAGCCGAGCGCCGCCGGATCGCCGGGGCCGTTCGAGAGGAAAACGGCGGCGGGCTTTCTCGCCAGCACGTTCTCGGCCGTCTCGGAAGCGGGCACGATTTCCAGATCGAACCTTTGGCCCAGTTCGCGGAAAATGTTGTCCTTCGCCCCCAGGTCGTACGCCACGCAAAGCGGACGGCCCGCGCGCTCGCCCCAGGCGTGCGGGGCCTCGCAGGTGACGCCTTGCACCATGTCGCGCCCGTCCAGGCCGGGGCTCGCCTTGGCGCGCGCGATGAGGGTTCCCTCGTCCAGATCGGTGGAGGAGAGCACCGCCTTCAAGGCGCCCGCCTCCCGGATGTGGCGCGTGAGCGCGCGCGTGTCGACGCCCTCGATGCCGGGGATACCCTGTCTCTTGAGATAGGTGTCCAGGTCCTCGTTCGCCCTGAAATTGCTGTGACGCCTGCAGACTTCCTTCACGATGAACGCCTCGACCCAGACGCGGCGGGATTCCTCATCGCCCGGGATGACGCCGTAATTCCCGATGTGGGGGTACGTCATCACCACCATCTGGCCGCGGTAGGAGGGGTCTGTGAGCACTTCCTGATAACCCGTCATAGCCGTGTTGAAGACGAGTTCGCCCTCCGCGTCAGAATCCGCCCCGAAACTCACGCCCCGGAAGACTCTGCCGTCCTCCAGGGCCAGGAACGCCGGTTTTATCTTTCGTCCTTTCATGAAACGAGCGCCTCCTGTGCGGCAATTTTCATTTCACCCGTAAGCCTGCTCATCCGTACGTTCCCCGCAACGACCGTGGCGACGGCACATCCCTTGAGCTTCCAGCCTGTGAAAGGGGTATTCCTGCCGTTGCTCTCGAACGCGTCGGGGTCGACGGTGATCTCGCGCTCGGGGTCCAGAATGGTCACGTCCCCGGGAGCGCCCTCTTTCAGGGTCCCGTGGGGCAGTCCCAGCACCTCGCACGGCCCCGTCGTGAACTTCGCAATCAACTCGGGCAGCGTGAGCACGCCCCCGCCCACGAGCCTGTCCAGCGCGAGCGATACGGCCGTCTCAAGCCCCACGATGCCGAACGGCACGGCGTCGAACTCCCTCTGGGTCTCCGCCTCGTAGTGCGGCGCGTGGTCAGATGCGATGGCGGATATCGTTCCGTCCCTAAGGCCCTCCAGCAGCGCCAGCCTGTTCGCCTCGTCTCGCAGCGGCGGCGCCATCTTGGCGGCCGAGTCGAAACCCAGTATCACCTCATCCGTCAGGGAGAAGTGGTGCGGCGTCACCTCCGCCGTTACGCGGACCTCGCGCGCTCTCGCCGACCGGACCAGGTCCACCGCGCCCGCGGAGGAGATGTGGAGGATGTGGAGCCTGCCCCCCGTCAGTTCCGCCAGGCGGATGTCGCGGTATACGCAGATGTCCTCGCTCGCCGCCGGGTTGCCCGACAGGCCGAGCAGGGTGGAAACCGCCCCCTCGTTCATCACCTTGGCTGAGGAGAGCGTCATTTCCTCTGCGTGATCGAGCACGCTCACACCCAGCATTCCGGCGTATTCGAGGGCGGCGCGCATCAGGGCGGCCGTCTTGACCGGCACGCCGTCGTCGCTGAAGGCCACCGCGCCCGCCTCTATCTGCTCGGCCATCTCGCTCAATTCCTCGCCCTCGAGTCCCACCGAAACCGAGCCGATGGGGAACACGCGGCAGGCGCCCACCTCGCGCGCGCGCTTGAGTATCCGCTCGGTGATGGAACTCGTATCGTTCACCGGGTCGGTGTTCGCCATGCACGCCACGCCGGTAAACCCGCCGGCGGCGGCGGCGCGGGTGCCGCTCTCGATGTCCTCCTTGTATTCCTGCCCCGGTTCCCGGAAATGGACGTGCATGTCGATAAAACCGGGCGCGACAACGAGCCCCTCGGCGTCGATGATTTCATCCCCGCCGCGCGGCAAGATGTTCTTTTTCCTGTGCGCGACTTTTCCCTCTTCGATCAGGATGTCACATTTCTCATCGACGCCGTCTGCAGGGTCGATGAGGCGTCCCCCCTTAATGAGCAACGGCATCTCTCACCTCCTTGCGCGATTTTTCAGGCTCCGCGGCGTCCACTTCCTTGGAAGCCTCATCCCCCGTCTCTTCATCCCGCTTCACCGAGAGAAGATAGAGAATCGCCATCCTGCAGGCGACGCCGTATTCGACCTGTTCCAGGATGACGGAGAACGGCCCGTCGGCCACGTCGGGGGACATCTCCACGCCCCGGTTGATGGGCCCCGGGTGCATGATGAGCAGGTCGCGCTTCGCCCCCTGGAGCTTCTTCTTGGTGATTCCGTAGGTGTTGGCGTACTCGCGTTCGCTGGGGAAGGCGCTCCCGGCGCCCCTTTCCAGCTGGATTCTGAGGGCGATGAGCACGTCCGCCCCGTCGATGGCCTCATCGAGCCTCGTCGTCACGCGCGCCCCCAGGCAGCCGACTTCGGCGGGCAACATCGTGGACGGGCCGCAGAAGGTGACGTTCGCGCCCAGCTTCAGGAGCCCGGCCACGTTCGAGCGCGCCACGCGGCTGTGCGCGATGTCCCCCACGATGGAGACGTTCAGGCCCTTGAACTTCTTCTTGTGCTCTCTGATGGTGTAGAGGTCGAGCAGCGCCTGGGTGGGGTGCTCGTGGCAGCCGTCACCCGCGTTCACGACGGCGCAATCGAGTTCTCTGCCCAGGTAGGCCGGCGCGCCCGACGCCCAGTGCCGGACGACGAGCACGTCGGTGGCCATCGCCTCGATGTTCCTCGCCGTATCGCGCAGGGTTTCCCCCTTGGCCGCCGAACTCGTCGAGACGGAGAGGTTGATGACGTCCGCCGAGAGGCGCTTGCCCGCGATTTCGAACGAGGCGCGTGTGCGCGTGCTGTTCTCGAAGAACAGGTTGACGATCGTCTTTCCTCTCAGCGTGGGCACTTTCTTGATGTCGCGTTCGTTGATCTCGCGAAACGAATCGGTCTGATCGAGCAGGAACGTTATTTCCTCGGGCTCGAGTTCTCGAATCGAGAGCAAATCCTTTCTTCGGTAGGTCTCCAGGCTCATATTATCCCCCCCACTGGCAATGCCCCGGCTTCCGGGCTCGTTTTATCTCTTGAAAACGGCGTCCTGGCCGTCTGTTTCCTCCAGATGCACACGCACTTCTTCGGGATGGACGGCCTCGATGTTCTTCCCCACGAAATCGGCGCGTATGGGCAGTTCGCGCCCTCCCCTGTCCACCAGGATGGCGAGCCGCACCCTGCGGGGCCGGCCGAAGCTCATGAGCGCGGCCAGGGCGGCGCGCGCCGTGCGGCCCGTGTAGAGCACGTCGTCGACCAAAATGACGTCCTTCCCCTCACAGGAGAAGGACAAGTCCGTTTTCTTGAGGCCGGTTCTCACCCCGTCGGCCTGGTTCAGGTCGTCGCGGTAGAGCGTCACGTCGAGCGCGCCCACGAGCGGGTGCACGCCCACCAGAGACTGAAGCTCCCGGGCCAGCCTTTCCGCCAGAGGCGTGCCCCTCGTGCGGATGCCGACGAACACCAGGTCCGACAGATCGGCGGTGCGCTCGAGAATTTCATGCGAGAGACGCCGCAAGGTGCGCCTGAGCTGCTCGGCATCGAGTTGCTTCATCATCAGGGCGAAATCCGGCGTTCGGGCGTTTGCGCGTAAAATGAGCACAAAAAAAACTCCATGCCCACAGGGCATGGAGTGCAAAAAACACGCGCGAGAATGGCAAGCATCTGCGTTTCCTCCTTCGCCGCCTCACGGGACGACATTAAAGGGGAATTTCTCTATCACCAGGTTATTTCCGCCCGGCGAAAATCCGGCCGGGACATTTCTTGGAAACTAGCAGTCTTTGCCACAAAGGGCAAGAGGGAATTCACGAACGCTTCAAAAAATCCAGCGGCGCGCCTGATAGTTCCTCTCTCTCATCGGGGACGTGAGCGGCTTCCTCCATAACCTCGAACAGGTCGGATGCGTCTTTTTTCGACAAATTGCGCCTCGCCTCCCCCAGTATGCGGATGCGCAGGGTTTTGTTGTCGAGCCTGAGGCTCAACACGTCTCCGATTTCCACCTTTGACGATGCTTTGGCCGTTTTTCCCTCGATATCCACCGCACCCCCGTCCGCCAGGCTCTTGGCGAGGGGTCGGCGCTTGACCAGGCGGCTATAGCGCAAAAACTGGTCGAGGCGCATTCTGCACCATCATTGGGTGATTTCTTTGGGATCCGCTACGATGCTGCGCGTTTTCTGGACCTCCACCTCGAACTCGACCCGCGCGGCCTTGTTCTCCGTCTCGAAGGTCATCTTCTTCGCCTCGGCATTTTGCCCTTCGGCCCCGGCCTTCGACTGGGCCGAGTACGCCTTGATCATATCCGCAAAGCTGACCTTGCCGATAAATGAGTCGGGCAGCAGATACACGTAGCGGAACAAATAGAGGTTCGCCGAAGGGTCGGGATTCACGAACAAGCGGTGCCCCGTCTCCAGGGCGCCGATGGCGTCTTTTCCTACACTGGCCCCCTCTCCGACCTTCACCCTGTCCGATTTCCAGCGGGGCTTGTCCCTGTTCGCGCCATAGGCCCACAGGACCCTGTCCTGCCCGAACAACCCGCCCTTTTGTTTAAGCTTGATGCCGATCAGCCTGAAACTGATCTGTTCGCGAACATCCTTGAACACGGAAGACAAGCCGCCGGGCGAAGGCGTGGGGTCGTAGCTGACCTCGAGAAAAGCGGTTCTTTTGAGTTCCGTTACCCACTCGCGTCGCCTCTTGGTGAATTTTTCCTGGAACAACTTGTTGCGGATTTTGCCGGACACCCTGTCGAGGGTGATCACTTTGCCCGGTTTCACATCATCGACGTGTATGACGTGAAAGCCCACTCTCGTTCTTGTCGGCTTGCTCGTCCCGCCTTTCGGCGTCGAGAATATGAGTTGTTCGAGTTCGGGGAAAACCTCGCCCTTCTTCACGGAACCCAACGAGCCGCCCCGGCTCCGGGCGGGGCCCTCGGAATGCTTCTCCGCCACTTCGGCGAAACCAGCACCCGGCTTCATGGCCTCCTCGTATGCAATATCCGCCTTTTTACGCTGCGCTTCGATATCCACAGCGGCGGCGCCTTTGCTCACGGGAAGGAAAACCTGCCGCACTGTACGGCTTTCCGCCTCGCGGTAGTCATCGGCATGCGCGTCGTAATAATCTGCGATTTCCTGCTCCACCACCGAGACACGAACGCCGACTTCGGTGCTCTCCACTTTTCGCGCCAGAAGTTTCTCGCGAATTTCCTCGCGATATTTTTCCATCGTCATCCCCTGCGACGATAAAAATTCACGCAATCCGGCCGTCGTCGTCTTGTTCTGGCGGAGGATGCCCGCGATGGCGTTTTCGATTTCTTTTTCGCTGACGCTCAACTCGAGAGCAGCGGCGCGCGTCAATATGAGTCTGTTCTCAATCATGGCGTCGAGCGCCTGGAGTTCGAGTCCCCGAATCCGCCGGTTCAGTTGTTCTCCCCTGAAATTCCGCTTCAACTTGTCGACGTTCGGTTTCACGAAATCCTGAAGCTCGGATAGCATGATGATGTCATCGTCAATCTTCGCGATGATTCTCTCAATCGTCACGGCGGCGGAGGTCGCAGCGACGGGCGCGCCCACCAGCACGCAAAAAGCGGCCACCAAAACGAAGAAACGCCTAACCCGATACGACATTTTCAAAATTTTCCAGGTAGTATTTGATTTTCGCATTTCGTTTGAGTTCTCCGAGCCAGCCCTCGAGTCTCGCTCTTCCCTTATCGGCCAGCAGTCGTTTTCGTATGTTTTCCCTCACGGACGCCAGAGTTTTCTGGAACGGCAACCTCCTCTCCGACACCTCCAGGAGGTGGAAGCCCGCCGGACTCTTTACGACCCGGCTCACCTCGCCCAAATTCAACGAAGTCACCACGTTCTCGATGTTTTCAGGCAACTCCCCTTCTTCGAAATAACCCAAATCGCCGCCCATGCGGCTCTCGGGGCCTATGGAATTCTTCTGCGCCAAAGACGCGAACGATTCCCCCCCGAGAATCAGCTTCCTCAATCGATTCGCCATTTTAGCCGAAGAGACGACGATTTGGCGAACACGCAGCCGCCTTCCGACCTTGAATTTCTCCTTGTTGCGGTTGTAGTAATCTTCTATCTCCGAATCCGAGACTTTGAGCTTCGAATACACTTCCCTATCGAGCAGGTATTCAATCTCGAGTGTTTCGCGCATCGTTTTGAGCCACGACTCCTCGTCAATCCCCTGATCCTTCATGATGGCGCTCAAATCCTGATCGCCATATTGGCGGCGGATAAATTCGACGAAGCGCCTTACTTTCCCCTCGCTGACATATTCGCCCGTCTCCCGGAAGCGCTGGAGCAAGAGTCGCCTTTCCACGAGTTGATCGAGCAAGACCTTCGGTATGGGCTTTTCAGCCTTGCCCGCAATTTCCTGAGCCCCGCTCGCCATGAAATGCGCGCGGACATCCTGGCGGGTTATCGGCTCGCCGTTGACCTGCGCCAGCAGGGTATCTTTTTTCTCGCTTCGGGTCTGAAGCGCAGAATCACAGCCCGCCACGATGAGCGGCGTCACCAAGCAAACCCATGCCCACCAGGTAAGGCCGCCACGCCTCAGACGCCGCGCGCCCCTCTCGTCTTCCATAATGAGAGCCTCATGCCTCTTCCGCAGCCAACTCGTCTTCGGTAACCTTGCACACTTCCAAAGCATCCAGCACTTGAACGAGAAAGTCAAAATCCTCCGTCCAACGCCCGCTGACGCTCGCCCGAAAAGCATGGGTATTGGTGAACATCATGCCGGGCATGTCGAGAAAAGCGGCCGTTAATTCATAATCGCCCGGGAAAATCTCGAGATGCGCCTCTTTCCCGCGAACGTGGAGAGACTTGATTCCGCATAGGCGGGCGCGCAAGCGGATTTCCCCCAGTTGCAGAAGGTGCAGGGCGCGCGTCGGCATTTCTCCGTATTTATCCTGGAGCTCCACGACCAATTCTCTTAATTCGATCGGCGCCTGAGCCGATGCGATTCGACGATATACGTCGAGGCGCTCGGCCTGGGCCGGAATCCACGAAGGCGGCAGCGTACCCGCCACCGGTGCGACGATCTCGGGCTCTCGACGTTCGACCGTCTCGCCCTTCGCCTCCTGCACGACTTCTTCCAGAAGGCGGCAGTACATGTCGAACCCCACAGCCGCGATTTGACCCGACTGCCGGTGCCCGAGCAAGTGTCCCGCGCCCCGAATCTCCAGATCACGCATAGCCAGCTTGAAACCGGCCCCCAACTCGCTCAGCTCCTCGATCGCCTGCAGCCGTTCTCTGGCCTGCTTCGTCAAAGAGCCGGCGCCCGAAACCAGGAGGTAGGCGTGCGCCTGGAACCTGTCGCGCCCCACGCGACCGCGCAACTGGTAGAGCTGCGCCATACCGAACGTATCTGCGCGGTTGATCACGATCGTGTTCACCGAAGGGATGTCGAGACCGCTCTCGATGATCGTGGTGCAAAGCAGCACGTCGGCCCGGCGGGTCACGAACTGCTCCATCACCTCTTCAAGTTCTCTTTCCTTCATCTTTCCGTGGCCCACCAGAATGCGCGCGTCGGGTGCGAGTTTTTGCAGAAGCCGCCGCATGGCGGGGAGGCTTTGCACCCGGTTGTGCACGAAAAACACCTGGCCTCCTCTGTCGATCTCCTTGGTAATGGCGTCTGTGATGAGTTTTTCACTGAAGCGCGAGATGTACGTGCGCGGCGCGACACGGTGGCGCGGGGGCGTCTCGATGACGCTCAAATCGCGCGTGCCCGAGAGCGCCATCTCCAGGGTGCGGGGGATGGGCGTGGCGGTGAGCGTCAGAACGTCCACGTTGACACGGAGTTTTTTTAACTTCTCCTTGTGGGAGACTCCGAAACGATGTTCTTCGTCGATGACCAGAAGACCCAAATCGCGGAACGACACGTCTTTTTGCAGAAGCCGATGGGTGCCGATGACGATGTCGACCCGCCCCGCCGAGAGTCCTTCCGCCACTTCCGCCTGCTCTTTTCTGGTTCTGAAGCGCGAGAGCATCTCCACCTGCACCGGCAGGGATTCGAAGCGCTGGCGGAAGGTATCCCAATGCTGGTGCGCGAGCAGCGTCGTCGGCACGATGACGGCGACCTGCTTGCCCGCCGAAATCGCCCGGGCCGCGGCACGGAGCGCCACTTCCGTCTTACCGTAGCCTACGTCTCCGCAAATGAGGCGATCCATCGGCTGGGCGCGCTCCATATCCTCCAGCACGACGCGAATGGCCTGTTCCTGATCTGGCGTCTCCTCGAACCCGAAGCCTGCGGATATTTCATGATCGAACGCCCCCTCGGCCGAGAAGGCGTATCCCAACGCGGAGCTACGCTCTGAATACAGACGCACAAGATCGCGGGCGATCCCGCGGAGCGATTTCTTGACGTTGTTCTTCGTCTTGTTCCACCGGTTCCCGCCCAACCTGTCCAGCGGCGGCGCGATTCCGCCTCCACGATATTTGTGGATGCGCTCTACGTCGTCCATGGGGACGTAGAGCTTGTCGCCGCCCGCATACTGGAGGGTGAGGAATTCATTCTCCCCGTCGCGGTGCTCGATGACGCGTGTTCCCATGTAGCGGCCGACGCCGTGTTCCGCGTGCACCACGAGGTCTTTTTCACTCAAATCCTTAAAACCCTCGCCGGGTTTCGATTGGGGGAGGCGGCGCGAATCCCTTCCCAAAGCGCCGACGAGCAAATCCTGCGCGCGAAAAAACACCCTCTGCTCATCGGGTAGCCTGAAGCCGGCGCTTAGTTTCCCCTCCGCCAGCACGACGTCATGACGCCCATCCATGAAAGAGGCGCCTTCGGGCAAAATTTCCACGCCCACCTCATGCTCGCGAAGCAGCGCCTGTATCCTAAGGGCTAAGGTCTTCTCCTCCGCCACGATGACGACGCTTTGGTCCTCTCTGCGCCATGAGCGCAACTGATCGACAAACGCCTCCACACGCCCACGGAAGGGGTTGATGTTTTCCGCGCGCAAGGCATCGTCCGCCTTGATGTTCTCCTCTGGATTCGGGGCGTCCAGTCCCAGTGAATCAAACTCGAGACGTGGCCAGATGGAGAGTTCCTCGCGAATTTCTTCCGGCGTTTGCCACAAACGCTCGGGCGCAAAGGAAACGAGTCCCCTCTCGGGCGCAAGACGCGCCTCCTCGTTCACCTCGTCCCAAAATTTCTCCATCGCTTCATCGAGATTTTCCGATTCATTCATTATCCAGAGCGTATTGCCAGGTGCTACGTCGAACAAAGTCGTCATGTCGGACAGGAACAAGGGCGCAAGACCTTCCATACCCGAAAAATGCCCGTCTACATCGAGATATTCGAGAAGACGCTCGATTCGTTCTCTCGTTTCCGGCGCAGTGATTTCGGCAAGGGCGCGGCGGCCCCTCTCGATATCCTCCGGCGAGAAAACAATTTCTTTCGACGGAAAGACGTCCACGCTTTGCAGGGTTTCCAGATTCCGCTGCGTCTGGGGGTTGAAGTTTCTCAGGGAATCGACTTCATCCCCGCGAAGCTCCAGGCGCGTCGGATATGCGTTTTGGGGAGAGAAAAAATCCAGAATGCCGCCTCTCACGGCATACTCTCCAGGGGATTCGACCAACGACCTTCTTTGGTACATCAGCGATTCGAGTGAACCGATGAAAGGGTCACGCTCAATCGCCATCCCTTCGCGCAAGCGCATCATGGCGTCGCCCAAACGATCGGGAGAAGGCGTTCTCGTCCCCATAGCCGTTATGCTGGTCAATACGACGCCTTGTTCCCCGCCCCGCAGAAATTGCAGCGCGGACATCCTCTCGCCGACGACCTCGCTGGATGGAGACAACCGTGAGAAGGGATACACGTCCCATGCCGGAAAACCCAGAACGGGCAAATCGCGCGCCACCGAGGCGCCGAGAAACAGCTTCATGTTCGCTTTGATCACTTCGAGGCGACGTTGCTCCCCCTCGACGAAAACGACGGGTCCGGGGTGTTCGCACGCAATTCGGGCCAGCCACCAGGCGATCGAAGCATCGTTCGCTCCGCGCAGGAGAATCCGCTTGGCCCCATCGAGGCCAAGAAGCGACATGAAGAATTTATCCATAGCGCAAATATCAGAATTCAAACCGGTCATCAGTCGATGAAATGAGTCGGGACATCCCGTTTCGCATGGAAAATTTCGGACAAACCTTAATTCAAATACTTCTTGCTGATCACAAAGTCCCGGAGCACGTTGGAATTATTCTTGGGCAACGCGACCTCCGCGCCGTTCAAGGATATCTGCGTTCCCGCCACGTTCCCCACAGTGAGGGCGAATTTTTCCGACGCCTTCCAATCTTTCTCGTTGCCCGCCAACAAAAGGAGTTCTTCCGTATTCTTCTCATCGACCACGATTCGCAGCCAGGTGTCTTCCGTCGCAAAAATCTTCAAAGTCAGCGGAAGTTCTTTGGAAGATGCCGGGGCTGGGGTCGGCGATGTGGAAGCAGCCGGGGCCGGTAACGCAGGCGCCGCCGAGGATTGCTGTTCCTGCGAGGCAGCTTGACGAGCCGGCGCCGTGTTGAGAGCGACTTTCTCTTCGGCTGGAGCACTCTGCTCAACCAAGGGGTTTTGCGGGGCCGGGGAGCTCTCCTGGGCCCGTACGCTATCTTGAGCGGAAGTACTCTCTTGAATCTGAGGCGATGGACTTGCCTGTGCGGGAGGAGTCTCCTCTACCGCGGGATTCTGCCGGGCAGGGGCACTCGCTTGAAGCGGAGGTTTCTCTTCGGCCCGGGAAGGCTTTCCCTCATTCTCGGAGACAACAGGCTTCTTTAAATTCGCGGCCGAGGCGGGAGGACGCTCTTGCACTGGCTCCTTATTTCCGACAATTTTGGCTTCTGTCCCCGTTCCATTTTTATTATTCGCTTTTTCATCAACCCCATTCTGCCGGGTTGTCTTCTCCGCCACGGGCGCAATCGCTGTCTTGATCCTGCCGACAATCGAGCTAACCGGAACTAGCTGCTCCGTTCGTCCCTTCATGAACCACAAAACGCCGCCGCCGGCGAGAAGGAAAACCAATACAAAAGCAACGGTGGCAACGGAAGAGAATCGATTTACCCGGGAAACAGGGCTGTACAAGGTACGGGACTCGGGTTCCAGACCTAACTCCTCCAAGGGAACCCCGCCGGTCGTTTCGCGTTTATAATTCGCGGCGACGGCATTGCTGTCTACACCGACAGCATCCGCAAAAGCGCGAACGAAACCCAGGCCGACCGGGCCTGTCGGCAACTTATCGAAGTCACCGTTTTCGATACTTTCCAGATAATATGTTCGGATTCTTGTCTGTTCGGAGATCGAACGAAGTAGTAAGTCTTTTTCCTCGCGCATATGACGCAAGAAAGGTCCCACACACTCTTTTTCTATCCGCGCCATCAGTGTCGGGTCGAGATTTTCCATCCTGCGCCCCATTTCGCCAAAAAACAACAAAAACGACCCGAAATATGAGATTCGAGTCTATTTCATAACCGGGCCGAAAGTCAATGTTTGAAAAAAGCAAGACCCCTTTCTCCGCCTCAAAAAAACACTATATTGACGCATCAAAAAATATTTAAGGAAACTTTACGAAACAATGGATAGAATCATAGGCGTTACGTCGCAGATGCTCGGATTCGCTGTGTTTGCGAGAAAGGTGTTTCCGCCTTTTCCGTAGAGCAAAATGGGAACGGGGTTCGTCGTATGCGCTGACGTTTCCATATCCTCCACGTTGCCGTGATCGCTGCTGAGAACGAACGTATCCACAGCCGGGTCGATACGTGCGAGCGCGGCCCTCAGGAATCGGTTCAAATTCGCCAGAACCTCAAAAGCGTCCTCGGCGGTTCCGCGATGTCCGACGTGATCGGTCTGAAAAAACTCGTAGAGCAGCAAATCCTTTGTCTTCGCCAATTCTCCCAAGCGGGCGCCCGCCTCTTCGGCGCTGAGACGCGCCACGTCATGACCCTGCTCGACGATGAGCCCATTCGTGTAGTCGCGATAAACGGCCCTGCCCGCGACGAGGTCCTCCAGACGTTTCAGGCGTAGGCCCGCGCTCTCGGCCATCACCGTGGTCACCGAGCGTATGCGGTTTCTGCCGCGTATGAAAAAACGAGGAGTATACGTGTTGGCGAACCCGACGGCGGCGCCGCTCTCTCGGGCGCGCCTGAAAAGTCCGTTTCGAGCGATGATGCGGCGCAACTGCGTATTCGGAAGGGCCTGAACGTGCCTCCCCACCGCCTTGGGAGCATTCACGCCCGTAAATAAGGCTGTTCCGCCGGTCGCGCTCTGGGGGATGCCCTCGACGCCGAGGCAGGCGTCAGCCTCGATGAGGCGGAAACCGGGCGCCTCGTTCCCGCATAAAAGCCCCAGAGGAGGCTCCTTTACGCGTGAGAGCGGATTGCCCGGCGCCGGCTGAGCGATTCCCAGGCCGTCTACGAACACGAATAGAACGGACATGCTATATCGTTCTGCCGGCGGCCTCTGCGAACACCTTGAGTTCCTCGACCAGGGCAGCGAACTTCCCTGGTTTGAGCGACTGCGGTCCGTCGCTCATCGCCTTTTCGGGTTCGGGGTGCATCTCGAGCATCAGGCCGTCCGCACCGACCGCCACGGACGCCTTCGCCAGGGGTCCGACGTACCGCCATGCGCCCGCCGCGTGGCTCGGGTCCACCACGATCGGCAGATGCGTCTGCTCCCTGAGGACGGGCACGGCGCTGATGTCCAGCGTGTTGCGCGTGGCCGTCTCGAAGGTGCGTATCCCCCTCTCGCACAGCACGACGTTCGGATTTCCCTGGCTCATGATGTATTCGGCCGACATCAGGAACTCTTCTATCGTCGTGGACATACCGCGCTTTAAGAAAATGGTCTTTTTCGTCTTGCCGACTTTTTTCAGCAACGAGAAGTTCTGCACGTTGCGCGCGCCGATTTGGAGCACGTCGGCATACTCGCAGCACACATCGATGTCTTCTGAGTCCATGACCTCCGTCTGGATGGGGAGTCCTGTATTCTCGCGCGCCTCGGCAAGGAGTTTGAGGCCGTCTTCCGCCATGCCCTGGAAGCTGTACGGCGATGTGCGCGGCTTATACGCGCCGCCTCTTAGCACGTGACCTCCACCCGCCTTCACCATTTCGGCGGATTGCAAAATCTGCTCCCTGCTCTCCACGGAGCACGGCCCGCCGACGATGATGATTTTCTCACCGCCGATTTCCACCCCCTCGCCCATGGGCAACTGACTGCGCTCGGGCCTTCCCTCCGCGCTCGCCAGTTTGAAGGGCTTGAGAATGGGCATCGCGCTTTCCACTCCATTTAAAGAAACGAGTGATTCCAGCATGTATTTCCCCCGTTCATCCCCGATGGCCCCGATCACCGTACGCTCCACACCCTTGATGACGTGTTCCTTGTAGCCGAGTTCGTTAATCCTGTTGATGGCGTTCCCAATCTCATCATCCGTTGCGCCCTGCTTCATCACGATAATCAAAACGAATCTCCTTTTTCTCTCTCGAAGTTTTTTAGCGTGTTTCTAAAAAAAAATCGCCGTGAGTCTGTCCCACGGCGAATGTTTCTCTATTGTCCGTGGCGACCGGGCTGTCCACCCGCCCGCCGTTCGTTATTACATATCGGCGCGCAGACGGACGGTGATAAAGCCGAAAAAGCAATACCCGCCATAAGATCTATTCATCGTCCGCATGATGACCGCCTTTGAAATTTAAAACATGATAATTCTCTGAAAAACAAGGCCGTAAAATAGTCCTGCTAAAGCAGGTAGTCAACCCCCTGCACCGGAAATTTACAGATTATTTCGATTTCCCCGCCACCTCGGTGAGCCTTCGCCGCTCTCTCCCGGACGGCCTGAGCAGCCTGCCTCCCAGGACCACGTGCGTCGCCTCGAGCATCCGGTCTCCCTTCCGCCGCGCGCCCATGGAGTCCTCGAAAAAGAACCGGCCCTCCTTCATCCGGAACACGGCGACGTCGCCCCTTGCGCCTTTTTTGAGCGTACCCACCTTGCCTTTAAGGCCAATCCACTCCGCCGCCGTCTGCGTGCTGAGGCGAACAACTTCCTTAAGAGGAAAACCCAGGGCCAGAAACTTGCTCATGAGGCTCGGGAAATCATATACCGGCCCATTGATGCAGTGCGTATGGAGGTCGGTGCTCAGGTTGCCCGGCATCAGTCCCTGCGCCATGGCGCGCTCCATAATCTCGAAACTGAAGCTCAAGCGCCCGTGCGCCACGTCAAGCAGCACGCCCGAATCCCTCGCCTCCCACACCGCACGGCGCACCCGACCGCTTTTGTCGAGTATGTTCTCCCGCCTGCCGTGAAACGCGTGCGTGAGGACGTCGCCGGGGCGGAGGCGCTTCAGGATGCTCGGCAAAGATGAGGGCGTGTTGCCCACGTGGACCATGAGCGGGACTTTCAGATATTCCGCCGCCTCGAGTGCCGCGTCCAGGGGTTTCGAGCCGCTTCGCTCCACCACATTATCACTCAGACGCACCTTCATGCCGATGAGGTATTTCCGGTTCTTCTGGTAGCACGCCACCGCCCTGTCAACACGCAGCGCACGCATGTCGATGTTCTCTCCGAGGCCGTCTATCAGGAGCCCGCCTTCCGAGATGTTCAAGTACGCGCGCACCGTCGGGCGCGCCTTCTCCAGGAACCATTCCTGAAAACTCGGGTACGTCTGCGCGCCCGCGCTGCCCGTATCAACCGCCGTCGTCACGCCACGTGATAGCATGGCCGCATCCAGATTCACGCCGTAATGCGTAACGCCCTCATAGAAATGGCAATGGAGGTCGACCAGGCCGGGAGTGACGATTTTTCCCCGCGCGTTCAGTGTCTGCCTGCCCTCAGGCTCGATGTGGGGAGCCACCCGCCTCACGCGGCCGCGCGCGACCTCGACGTCCATCGTTCCCTCCAGGTCCTGCGAAGGATCGATCACGTATCCACCGCGAATGACGATGTCCATGCGCATAACTCCTTGGGTGAAACGAGGCGCGGGCTGCAACCGGGACGCGCGCCGGTCAGTACAATAGCGCGTTTGCGGCATTATTCCCCTCGAAGCGTTGACACGCAATCGCTGCGGGGTGGAATATGAAAGCATAAACCCTAGCGCTTTCTCAAAATTATCAAACCGCTGGAGCCATGAAATGAGCCTGCAAACGGAATCCACGCTGCAATTCGACCTCGATGAAACGCAGAAGATGCTTCGCCAGACGGTCCGCGAACTCTCGGAGCGCTACATCGCCCCTCGGGCCGCCGACATCGACGAGAACGAGGAATACCCCGAAGACA
This sequence comes from bacterium, assembly GCA_965213625.1. Taxonomy (GTDB): domain Bacteria; phylum UBA8248; class UBA8248; order UBA8248; family UBA8248; genus Bin107. Next base: position 2,492,301 of record CBDBZU010000004.1, on the reverse strand, counting down.
TCTTCCAGCTCCAGAAAGAACACGGCCTGCTCGGCATCTTCTTCCCCGAGGAATACGGGGGCGGCGGCATGGGCTTTCTGGGCGGTTGCGTCGCCATCGAGGAAATAGCGCGCGTCTGCTCGAACTCCCCGCTATTCATCGTGCTCAACATGCTCTCGAGCCGCGTGATCGACCTGAGCGGCACGCAGGAGCAGAAAAACCACTACATGACGGGCCTCGCGAAGGGAGAACTCAGAGGCTCCTACGCGCTCACCGAACCCCACGCGGGCTCGGATGCGGGCAACATCCGCACGCGCGCCGTCAAGGAGGGCGACGAGTGGGTCATCAACGGAACGAAGTGCTTCTGCACGGGGCCCGACAAGGCGGACTTCATCACCGTCGCCGCCAAGACCGACCCCCACGCCGGCACGCGCGGCATCACCTACTACATCGTCCCCACCGACACGCCGGGCTTCAGCATCGCCAAGCACGAGCGCAAGATGGGGATGCGCGGCATCTCGACCTGCATGCTCAATCTCGACAACGTGGCCGTCCCGCTTGAAAACCAGGTGGGCGATCTGAACCAGGGCTTCAAGACCGCGATGGTCGGCTTCAACCAGATGCGGCCCGCCATCGGCTCGCGCGCGGTGGGTCTGGCCCAGGGCTGTCTCGACTACGCAGCTAACTACGCCAAGGAGCGCGAGGCGTTCGGTAAACCCATCGCCCAGCACCAGGCCGTGCAGTTCATGCTCGCCGACATGTTCATGGATATCGAGGCGGCTCGGCTGCTCGTCTACCGCGCGGCCGCCATGGTGGACGCGGGCCAAATCGGCAAGGAGAACGCCAGGTATTTCTCGACGGCAAAGACCTATGCGGCCGATATGGCCATGAAGTGCGCGATAGACGGCATCCAGGTGCTCGGCGGGGCGGGCTACATGAAGGACCACCCGCTCGAGCGCTTCATGCGCGACGCCAAGCAGATCCAGATCGTCGAGGGAACGAGCCAGATTCAGCGGATGATCATCGCCCGGAACCTGCTCGGCCTCTAGGAGCAAGCCGAGCGTGACGGGAATACCGGATTCCACAGGCGCGTTTGAACTCACTCCGGCGCAGCGGATGCTGGCCGAGACGGTATACGAACTGAGCCGCCGCCACATCGCGCCGCGCGCCGCTGCAATCGACGAGAACGACGAATACCCCGAAGACGTCTTTCAACTCTTGAAATCCCAAGACCTGCTCGGCCTCTACGTTCCCGAAGCCTATGGCGGGGCGGGTCTCGGTATCCTGGAAACATGCATCGCTATCGAGCAGATGGCGCGGTTTTGCTCGAACTCTCCCCTCTTCTTCTCCGTCCACCTGCTCGCCACGCGGCCCATCGCCATCGGCGGAAGCGAGGAGCAGAAAAACCGCTATCTTGCTGGCGTCGCGCGGGGCGAGTTGCGTCCCGCCTTCGCGCTCACCGAGCCGCATGCGGGCTCGGATGCGGCGAACATTTCTACGCGCGCCGTACGCGACGGGGATACGTGGGTGATCAACGGCCAGAAGTGCTTCTGCACGGGCTCGAGCGTGGCCGATTTCATCACCGTGGCAGCGAAGACCGAACCCGGCAAAGGGGCGAAGGGCATCTCTTTCTTCATCGTCCCCAGGGGTGAATTCCGGGTGGGGCGCCATGAGCGGAAGATGGGGATGCGCGGCATCCCGACCTGTGAAGTATTTCTCGAAGATGCGCGCGTACCCCTTGAGAATATGATCGGCGAGCCAGGCCTTGGCTTCAAGACCGCCATGCTCGGCTTCAACCAGGCTCGGCCCGCCATCGGCGCGCGGGGCGTGGGTCTGGCGCAGGGGTGCCTGGATTACGCCTCGAATTACGCCAAGGAGCGCGAGGCATTCGGAAAACCCATCGCGCAGCATCAGGCCGTACAGTTCATGCTCGCCGACATGTTCATGGAAACAGAAGCGGCCCGCATGCTCGTTTACCGCGCAGCCTCGATGGTGGATAATGGCCGCTACCGGAAAGAAGACGTGCATTTTATCTGCGCCGCGAAATGCTACGCCACCGACGCCGCCATGAAGGCCGCAGTGGACGGCATACAGGTGCTCGGCGGCGCGGGCTACATGAAAGACCATCCGCTCGAGCGGTTCATGAGAGACGCGAAGCAGTTGCAGATCATCGAGGGCACCAACCAGATTCAGCGCATGGTCATCGCCCAGAATTTATTAAGTTTATAGTTCCCCATTACGGAGATTCGAGATGAGCCAGATGATTGAAATCGTGAAACCCACCTCTTTCGTCCGTGCGGGCGACCACCCCCTGGCGGAGCGGCCCGAAGATATCGGGTGTCTCAGCATCGGTTTCTTCCACAACAACAAGCCGAACGCCGACGTCCTGCTGGAGCGGATCGAGGAGCTTCTCGCGCAAGAGGACGAAGCGCTGCGCATCGTCCGATGGGGAAAACCGAACCCCACCCTGCCGGAGGATCGCCTGGAGGAATTCCTCGAACAGGTCGACCTGGCCGTCTGCGCGGTGGGCGACTGAGGGAGCTGCACGTCATGGAGTATCCATGACTCGGTGGAGATGGAAAAAGCGGGCGTTCCGACGGCCACGTTCTGTTCCAGTGAATTCTCGGCCCTGGGCGCGAACGAGAGAACAGCGCTGGGGATGCCCGGCCTGCCGATAGTCGTCGTCGCGCATCCGGTGGGGGGAATCGCGCCGGAACAAGCGCGCGCGCTGGGAGACGGCGCGGTGGAGGAAGTGCGGCGCATCCTCACGAGCGATGCCGAATCGCTCAGGCGAGAATACCGGGAGCGCGAATACGTCCCGCCCCGCAAGACGGTGCGCCACAAGGCGCTCTTCGCATAGGCGGGTTGCCATATGAACGACCACTCTCAGGAAGATATGGCGTTTGAAAGCGAGCGCGTGAAGGTCCGCGACACGCCGGAGGCGATGGCGCGCCTGCTCGAAGCCCGGGGATGGAGCGACGGCCTGCCCGTCGTTCCCCCCACGCCCGAGCGCGTCGCTCGGATGGTGGAGGGCTCAGGCTTGGCATCCGATGTGGAAATCGGCCTCATGCCGCCCCGCCAGGGAGTCATCACGGTCGAGGCCCTCGCCGTGAACGCCGTGATGGCCGGCTGTCATCCGGCGTATATGCCCGTTCTGGTGGCAGCGGTCCGGGCGGTGCTGGCGCCCGAGTTCTCGCTCCACGCCATTCAGGCAACGACACACCCGGTGGCGCCTCTCATCATAGTGAACGGCCCGGTCGTCGAAGGAATCGGCCTGAATGCGGAATATGGATGCTTCGCCCCCGGCAACAGGGCGAATGCGACTATCGGCCGCGCAATGCGCCTGACGCTCCTGAACATAGGCGGGGCGAGCCCCGGCGTCCTGGACCGTGCCACGCAAGGAACGCCCGCGAAATACGCGTTCTGCATCGCCGAGAACGAGGCGGCCTCGCCCTGGGAGCCGTTGCACGTGGAGCGCGGGTTTACGCGCGAGGAGAGCGCCGTGACGCTCGTGGGCTGCGAGGGACCCCACAACATCAACGATCACGTGAGCCACACGGCGGAGGGAATTCTCGCCACCGCCGCCGACACCATGTCCATCATGGGGAGCAACAATTTCTATCTGCGCGGCGAACCCGTTCTCGCCCTGGGCCCCGAGCACGCGACGACCATCGCGGGGGACGGCCTGACGAAAGCGGACGTGAAGCGGAGAATCGTCGAGCTCGCGCGAAAGCCCGTGGGCCAGTTAAAGCGCGGCGCCATGTGGGGGATGCAGACCTGGGGCGAGGAAATAGCCAAACACGAGGACGAGGACGATTTCGATATCCCGCTTCTCGACGGCCCGGAGGATTTGATCCTCATCGTCACGGGCGGGGCCGGCAAGCACTCTTGCTACATGCCCACTTTCGGCCCCACGCGCTCGGTGACGCAAAAGATCGACACCAGTTGATATAGAGTCAGAGTGATATGTAGGGACAGGCCCCTGTGCCTGTCCGAGGTCGCGACCTGTCCCTGCTGCTGGGTTCCACCAATTGACGGATCAACAATCCATCCCGACCGAAGAAGAATTAAACGACCGGGAGATACTCCGCTCACCCTCCAAGAGCCGACCCGCCCGAATCCCTCACGAGGTGTCCAAATCTAGGAAACCGCTTCCGGCGTCGGTAAAAGAGCTCCGGCTTGTTTGACGACGCTTTCCAGAAAGCTCTGATCGGGAGAGACGCGCGCCAGCACCCTGAGCCCGAGGAACAGCGCAAGCAGAGACTTCGCCGTCTGCTCCGGGTCGACTTCGGGACAAATTTCTCCGCAGGCCTGCCCCCGTTCGATGGAAGCCCGAATAAACTCCGCCATGCCGGCGAATGCGCCGGCCACGAACGAAGAAACATCCGGGTCGTGCGCGCCAAGCTCCAAGGCGATGTTGACTTCGAGACAGCCATCGCTCGAGCCGTTTTCCGTCACCTGCGAGGCGGCTGCCTCGAACACGGACAACACCGCCTCTCGCGGCGAGGGATGCTTTTCGAGTTCATTTATCGGGTTTTCACGGTAGAGCTTGTCGTAACGGTGGAGCGCACGGAAAAACATCTCGCGCTTATCGCCGTACGCGTGGTACAAGCTCCCTCTGAACAGGCCTGTGGCGTTCTCGAGATCGCGAATCGACGTCGCCGAATAGCCGTGACGCCAGAATTGGCCCATCGCTTTCGTCAACACCTCGTCCATGTCGAACTTCGGCAATTTTCCCATGGGTCCTCTCTCCGTTTGCCCGGCGAAGCACAAATTCCCCCGTATGCCCTATACCGGTTTGGCGGATTGGCTCATAATAACGGGCGAAGCATATCACACGAACTAGCCCATTTCACGAAATATCGCGTCATTCCGGGTGATCACCGGAGGTGCTCATTCGCCTCTACTCAAAGTTCTTTTTGAGCCGATGCAACACGATAAATCCACCCGTTTGCGTTGCCTCTGGTCCGACCCCGTGCTAGATTTCCGTTTCCTGGAAAGATGATTTTTTCTTTCTGATGAGATGCGAAAGGGAGAACCCAATGGCGAAACAACAAATCAACTCGGACAAAGTGAAGCCGGTCGCCGCGTATTCCACGGGCTGGAAGGTATCGAACGGACATCTCATCATGCTGGCGGGCCAGGTGGCGGTAGACGTGGACGGCAATTCGGTCGGCGGCAATGACATCAAGGCCCAGACCCGCCAGGTGTACGAGAACATCAATGCCGCCCTTGAAGCAGCAGGCGCCGGTATGGAGGACATCATCCGCCTTACGGTCTATATCACCGACTCTGCGAATGTCCCGGGATGCATGGAAGTGCGGCAGACATATTTCGGCGAACCCTACCCGGCGAGCACGCTCATTGTCGTGAGCGGCCTGGCGAAACCCGAGTGGCTCATCGAGATAGACGCGATCGCCTTCGTGGAAGATTAGACGCTATGAGCAGCCGCAGGTCCATCGCCGAGACGCTCGTGCTCCTCAAGGGAGGCGGCGACCTCGCCACCGGAGTGGCGCACCGCCTATACCGGGCGGGATTTCCGGTCGCGATTACCGAAATCGAAAACCCCACCATGGTGAGGCGCACCGTCTCCTTTGCCGAGTGTCTATACGCCGATGAGTGGAGAGTGGAAGGCGTTACCTCCGCCCAGGCGGACGGGGAGTCCGCAGAAGAGAAATCGACGCGCGCGCGCGCCATCCTGGAGGCGGGTTCGATTCCGGTGATGGTGGACCCGCAAGCCGAGGTGATACATCACCTCCAGCCCGCCGCCGTGGTAGACGCGATTCTTGCGAAGCGAAACCTCGGTACTCGAATCGAGGACGCGGAAGTCGTCGTCGGCCTGGGGCCGGGCTTCACGGCCGGCGCAGATTGCCACGCCGTCATCGAGACCTCCCGGGGCCACGACCTGGGGCGGGTGATTCTGGAGGGAGCAGCGAAGGCCAACACGGGCATTCCGGGCCCCATCGGCGGCTACACCACCGAGCGGCTGCTGCGCGCGCCCAATGCCGGCGTCTTCACCTCCATCGCCAGGATCGGCGACGTCGTGAGCGAGGGAGAGGTCGTCGCCCGCGTGAATGATGCGGAGGTTCGCTCCTCCATTGACGGCGTTTTGCGAGGTCTCCTTAGAGACGGCATCGAGGTGAGCGAGGGCTTCAAGGTGGGTGACGTCGACCCGAGAGCCGAGCCCTCCCATTGCCACACGATATCCGATAAATCGCGCGCCATCGGCGGTGGCGCGCTCGAAGCCATCATGATGTTTCTGTTCGGCGTATCAGCCATGGAGTATGCGAATTGAGTACCGAAATTTTGAGTGAAACGGTGGAAAACGGCGCCTACCGCATCGGGCGAAGCGAAATTCCGATCAATGAGTCGAACGGGAATTCCTTCGTTCCTCCGACCCAATTCTATCTCGCGGCGGGCGATGCGCTCGAGCGCATCGCGTGGGCGGTGAGCAAGAACCTCCCCGTCCTCCTCGTGGGGGAGACCGGCGTCGGCAAAACCCTCTCGGTGCGCCACCTTGCCCACATGACGAACAACGGCTTCCGTCGCGTGAACCTGAACGGCATGACAACGGTCGATGAGTTCGTGGGCAAACTGATGATCAACGAACAGGGCACCTACTGGGTGAACGGCATCCTGGTCGACGCCATGCAGTCGGGCGATTGGCTCCTTATCGACGAGATCAACGCGTGCCTGCCCGAAATCGCCTTTTGCCTGCACAGCCTGCTCGACGACGACCGCATGATCGTCTTATCCGAATACGACGGCCGCATCATCAAGCCTCATCCGAATTTCAGGCTTTTCGCCAGCATGAACCCGCATGAGGATCGCAGATACGGGGGCACCAAGCCCCTGAACGAGGCGCTACTGGATCGATTCCCCGTCACCGTCAAGATGAACTACCTGCCCTTCGACGCGGAAGTCGAGGTCATCATGCAGCAGAGCGGGAACCGCGATGAGGAGCTCATCAAGCGCATGGTGCGCGTGGGCCACGACGTGCGCGAGGCCATGCTGAACGAAAAGGTATTCTGCACGTTCAGCACCCGGCGTCTCATCGACTGGGCGCGTATGGCGGCACAGTTCGACCCCATGGAGGCCGCCATCTCTACCATCTTCAGCAAGGTCAATTCTTTCGACGCCAAAGTGCTCGAGGATATCGTAGACAACCACTTCTAGCCGGGAGATGAGGCATGGAACGCCGACGCGCCCGTCTCGAAGCGCTCGCACAGGTGACAGCGCACGATTACGAACTCGCACTGAACTTCGGCCCAAAGGCGAAGAACGGCGATGACGCCATTCACGTCGAAGACCCCGAACAAACCCTGGCGCGCCTGGGCGGCGACCTGAACGACGAGCACGTCCTCAGGTTCCAGAAGGGCATGACGCTCATCGAGGTGGCCCACAAAATCCAGGGGACGTTCCGCTGGGCGGGGCGCGCCGCGCTCGCGAATCGCGAGAGGCCGGGACTTTTCCACATATGGCACACACTCGAGGACGCGCGGTGCGAAAACCGCCTCGCTGAATCGCTGCCCGGCACAAAGAAAAATTTCCGCGCCTTCATTCTCCCGGCCATTGAGGCGGCCGAACGCAACCAGATGAGCGGACAACTCCCCTTGTTTCTCCAGATTCAGTGGGGAATCTATCTCGCCGGAATCGGACAGACGCCCGGCGTCCCCTCCTCGCGGCCCGGGGATTTGCCCGCGGCCTGGTTCGATACCGCCGTCGTCCAGATTTTTCACAGGCTCATCCCGCTGATAGACCGCGCCTGCGCCGCCGATGACCCAAAAACCGCCTTTGATTGCGCCAATGAAATCTACAACGCCATCCAGCGCTATCTCACCGAAGAGCAACTCTCCCGGATGAATGAGGATCAGGACCTCTCGGAGGTTCCCGAAGAGATTCTGCAGAAAATCGAGAGCCAGAACCTCGAGGGCGACGACGATGAAGCCCTCGAAATGCTTCACCCCGAGGCTACCGAGGAAATCAACGAAGAAGATGTGGGCGAGGAGGTCGAACTGAGTCCCGAGGAACTCGCAGCGCTCGGGCACTGGGCAGCACCCTGGTTCGAACTCGAAGGGAACAAGAAGGAAATCCACCCCACTGCAGATCATCCCGACGAGAGGTCCATCGTATTACCACCCGAGGGCAAGACCGAGGAATACGCGGCGGTCATCGATAATGCGGGCAGCCACATCAAGGTGCTGGTCTGGAAGCTGATGCAGATCATCCAGGAGAGAACCTACACCCGCTTCAGCGGGTCGCATCGCTCGGGCAAGCTGAATCTCCCCAAACTGTGGAAGCAAAGGCTGGGGAAATTCCATCTCTTCCACCGGAAAGAAGAGCCCGAAAAGCTCGATGTGTGCTTCACGCTGCTCGTGGACGAGAGCGGCAGCATGAACCGCGAGTCGAAGTACATGGCCGCCAGGGAGGCGACCATCTTCTTCGCCGAAGCGCTCGACCGCCTCGAAGTACCCTTCGAGGTCATCGGTTACTCCACCGAGAGTTCTGAAGCCGCCATGGCGGCGGCCCTGGGCCACATACCGGCATTCAAGTTCCGCCACATCCGCCACTCCCCGCTCCAGCATCGCATCTACAAGGGTTTCGAGGATCATTTCGCCCAGGTCAAGAACAGGCTCGTCAACATCTATCCCCGCTTCAACAACTGGGACGAAGAACACCTGCTCTTCGCCTACCGCAGGCTCATCCAGCGGCCCGAGGAAGAGAAAATCATCATCATCACCTCTGACGGCCAGCCCAACGGAGATGCGACCCACCTCGTCAACACGGTGAACCGGCTGCAGAAACTCGGCGTCCGCGTCATCGGCGTCGGTGTGGTGGACCCCTTCGTGGAGCAAATTTACCCCAACCACATCGTAGTGCAGGACCTCTCCCAGCTCTCCACCGAACTCGTGAACATCCTGAGGCGTGAACTGCTCGGCGGCTTGGAGAGCCGCACTTGGTAACGGGAGAAGACGTTGTCCGTTCTCTCGGCATCACGCCAGGCCAGAGCGTCGCGGCGGTCGGCGGTGGCGGGAAAACGAGCCTGCTGACGGCCATCGCCAGGCAGTTTCATGCGCAAATTGGAAAACCTGCAATTCTCACGACTACAACGAAGATTTTCGCGCCGCTGCCGGAAGAAAAACTCCAACTCGCTTTGGGCGACGCCGAGACCCTCTCAAATAACCTCAAACCCTATATGAACGCATGCGGCATATCCTGGTTCGCTCGCAGGCGAGAGGGGATAGCCCCGGTTCCGGGCCATGAGAGCGAACAGCGCATGAAGCTGAGCGGTTTCACACCCTCGGAAATCACCCGCCTGAGGCTCCCAGGCGCCCTCATGCTCATCGAGGCGGACGGAGCCAGAAGATTGCCCATCAAAACGCCGGGACCCGATGAACCCGTATTGCCCGAAAATCTCGACATTGTATTGGGCGTTGTTGGATTCGACGCGCTGGGCGCGACCTTGGATAAGGCGCACGTTTTTCGTCCCGAGGCGCTCGCGCGGATCTGCGGAATTAGAACCGGTGAGGAAATTACGCCCCATGCTGTCGGGAAACTGTGCGCACATCCTGACGGCCTTTTTCATAAGGTCGAAGAGGGAACGTGCAAGTGGATCGTCGTGAACAAGGCCGATATGGAGACCTCACTGGAAAAATTACGAGAAATCGCATATATTGTATGGAAGTTTGCAGGCAAGCCTCATGGCCCGGCGGACGGAATCCTCTTCACATCTTGTATTAACAACGTATGTGAAGTTATCTTACGGATTACGCCGGATGCGTAGAGATCATCACTTCTCGTAGGCGGAGCAGGGAATGAGCAAGGACGTATTCAGGGAGATGGCAAAGCTCAAGGAAGACGGCCAGGGCGGCGCGCTCGCCACCGTCGTTGCTCGAAAGGGGTCCGCGCCCATGAGCGGCGATGCGAAGATGCTCGTGCGCGAAGACGGCAGCACGGAAGGCACCGTCGGGGGCGGTTGTCTCGAAGCCGAAGTGTGGGAAACCGCGATGAGCGTCCTCGAGTCGGGCGAACCCGAAAAGCTGAGGTTCGACCTCACCCAGCAGGAAGCCGAAGACAGCGGCCACATATGCGGTGGCGTCGTGGAGATACTCGTGGAACCTTTCCAGGCATTTCAGGAAGAGTTGCTCGATGAGATCAACCAGATCAGAAACCAGGGCGGCAGCGCGGCGCTGGCGACCATCGTTCAGCCGGGCGATCTCGAGGTCCCGGCGCCGGAAGCCAGAAAAATGCTCTTCAGGCGCGACGGCAGCGCCGTGGGCGAGATTCCCACCTATTCCACGGAGATCTGGGCGGAGAGCACGCAAATCATCCGAAACGGCAGCCCCACACTCCTGCAGTTCAACACGGACGCCGCGCGCGCGAGCGGAAAAAGACCCACGCTCGAAGGGGCAACCGAAATTTTTGTCGAACCCATTTCCGGCCAGCCACTCGTCTATATATTCGGCGGCGGGCACGTCTCATTCTGCGTCGCGCAGGCGGCCTATCTCGCAGGTTTCCGGGTTTCGATTGTCGAGGACAGGCCCTCGTTCGCCAACAAGGAGCGCTTCCCGATGGCGGAATCGTTCTTCGTCGGAGAATGCCCTGAAATTTTCGAGAAAATTCCGGTCGATGAGTCCGATTATCTCGCCATCATCACCCGGGGCCATTCGAACGACGAGGTCGTCCTCGAATGGGCGATGAAGACACCCGCGCGCTACATCGGGATGATCGGCTCCAAAAGCAAAGTGCTGCTCACCTATCGCCATCTTCAGGACAAGGGCTACGACAGAGGCGAACTCATCGAGCGCGTCCATGCGCCCATCGGACTGGACATCGGCGCCGATACGCCGGGCGAAATTGGGGTCGCCATCGTCGCCGAACTCATCCGTCACCGCCGCAAGGGCGGCGCGCTGGGCGAGGGCGCAGGCAGCAAGAGAGTGCAACTCAAAAGAAAATCTTAAAGTTTCTCACCGCAACAGGCCCATGCGAGGGGGCCGCATTCCTTAATACCCAGGACCCGAAGCGAGCTCTTACAGGACCATGGGTTACCTCCGCAGGATCATCGGCGCAGCAATTGATTTCCTCATCCCCCCGAAATGCCTCTTGTGTTCGGCTTCCATGCAAATCGGCGATCCACAGGCGATATGCACGCCTTGCACGGACGCCTTCGAACGCTTCGAGCCGCCCTGGTGCCCTCGTTGCGGAAATCCGTTTCATTCCCTGACCACCCTCGCCCATTCCCCGACCCATGTTTGTGCGGATTGCCTCGAAAACGGGCATCACTACGACATGGTCCGCGCCATCGGCGCCTATGAGGACTCGCTGCGGGAATCCGTCCACCTCTTCAAGTTCCAGGGCTTCACGAAACTCGCGCGCGAGTTCGCTCCCCATCTCGCCAGGCTCGCGACGGACGAATTCGGCGTAAATGAAGAAGCCAGGAACGTGGTAGTGACGCACGTGCCTATCGACCCCGCCCGCTGGAAGACGAGAGGTTTCGATCAGGCGATGCTGCTCGCCCTCATGACGGCGGAATGCCTGGACAAACCCCACGCGGATTTTCTTGAGCGCGCAAAGGATACCCGCTCGCAGACCGGCCTCTCCGCAAGGGAGCGGCGCCGGAACATGCGGGGTGTCTTCCGGATTCGACCCAAGGTGGCGCGCCAAAGGCTCGAAGCGGCCACGTGCATCCTGGTAGACGACGTCGTCACGACCGGTTCGACCGCCTCCGCCTGCGCACGGGAACTCAAAAAGGCGGGCGCCGAGGCGGTGCACCTGCTCACCATCTGTAGATCTTGAGGGGTGTGGTTTTGTAGCGCGACCTGTCCGGGTTTGAGGATCAAAATGCAGTGAGGGGTGTGCGTATTCCCTCACCCATCCCCGGCCAGCTTCGCCGCGAGGATGAGCGCGTCGATCATGCTGGAGGGGTCGGCGAGGCCCTGCCCTGCGATGGGGAAGCCCGTCCCGTGCTCCACCGAAGTTCTGATGATGGGCAGGCCCAGCGTCACGTTGACGCCGCGCACGCTCGCCTGCCCTCGGGAGTCGAAGCGAAAACACATCAATTTGCCCGGAATATGGCCCTGATCGTGGTACATGGCTACGACGCCGCTGTAGTAGCCGCCGCGCAATTTCCCAAAGATCGTATCCGGCGGTTCGGGGCCGTGCGCATCGATGCCCATCTCCCTTAAGTCCGCGACCGCAGGCGCGATTTCCTTTACTTCCTCGCTACCGAACAGCCCGGCCTCGCCCGCATGAGGGTTCAAGCCCGCGACGCCAATTCTCGGCTTTTTCCGGTCCAGTCGACGCAGGGCGTCATCGAGAACGCTCGCCACGTAGACGATTCTCTTTCGCTTGACGCGCCGAAGAGCAACTCGCAAGGGACAATGCGTGGACAAATGCGCAATGCGTATCTTGCGGTGCGCCAGCATCATGACGGGCCACCCGCCGCCGCACAAATCGGCGAGCATTTCAGTATGCCCGGGGTAGTCATACCCACCGGCTTGTAGGGATTCCTTGTTGATCGGCGCGGTGGCTATGGCGTCCACCTTGCCTGTGCGCGCCATCGAGACGGCCTTTTCGATGTACCGGCCCGCCGCAGCGCCCAATTCGGGGAGGACCTTTCCGAAAACGCGGTGCTCTGGAGTAACGTTATTAAGATCAATCACGGGCGTTTGCTCCAAGCCCCCGTATTCGAGCTTGTTTTCGTCCTTAACCCGAGTCAACCGCACCGGAATCTTCATCCGCCGGGCGTGTTTCCTGAGCACAGCCATGTCGCCCACAATAAGAGGCGCACATTTTTTCTGAACGCTGGCCTCAAGAGCGGCTTTCAGGCAGACCTCGGGCCCTACCCCCGCCGGGTCTCCCATGGTCATCGCGATTACGGGTCGTCGTTTCAACGCTGCTCCCTTTCTTTCTCAGCGCACCAAGTGCGGATATCTCTTCGCGTTCAGGCAAATCGGAGCATATCACTTAGAGCAGGTTATCGTATTCCCACATCATCGATTCCCGGAATATTTCACCTGGAACTCTTGACTTAGGCGTTATGCGGCGCGGAAGATGGCTCCTCGGCAGATAAGAATATGAAATTCCCATCAAGAGGAAAATCCTTGAGCGAAAAGGGCGCAAGCGCACATAAAACAGTTCAGAAACTCCATGAACTAGGCTTCACGCACGTTCTCATGATCCCGGACAGCGAAAGCCGGCTTCTATACGAAGCACTGGATAACGACCCCAATATCGACCTGATCACCCCTTGCCGCGAGGGGGAATCGGTCGCCATCGCAGCCGGTCTCTGGACAGGCGGACAGAAGCCGTTGCTCGTGATTCAGAACACGGGGCTGATGGAGGCGGGAGACTCCCTGAGAGGCTGCGGCGCAGGACCCAGGGTGCCCTTGCGTATGATGGTCGGCTGGCGGGGATACGGCGGAGCGATGTCCGGCAAGCTGCCGATCGATTCGGCATATACCTTCACGGAGCCACTTCTCCAGGCGTGGAAAATCCCGACCTGGCATCTCATGTCAGACGATGAACTGGGAACACTCGAACTGATGGACCAGACGGCGGCGCAAACTTCTTACCCGGCGGCCGTCATCACCGGCTACGCATTCAAGCCTTGAAAGGCGGATCATCTTGATAGAACGCATGGAACTGTTCCGGGCAGTGGCGGAGCGAAGAACGAATGAAATTGTGGTCATGACCATGACGGCCACTCTTCAATGGCCGCTTGTCTCGGAGAGTGATCTCGATTTCGATTTTCTCGCCTTCGGCATGGGACACGCCGCAGATTTCGGCTTAGGCCTCGCCATCGCCCGGCCCGAGCGCAAAACCATCGTCTGGAAGGGGGATGGAGGGATGTTGATGAGCCTGGGTTCCCTGGTGACGCTGGCCAAGTATGCGCCTGAAAACCTGGTCGTCTTCCTGCTCGAGAACAGGAGCTACGAGATGGTGGGCGGGCAGGAACTCCCCCCGCGGACCGATTTCGTCGAATTGGCGCTCGCCTCAGGGTTCGAGGGTGGCGGCGCTACGGGAAAAGGCAAGGTGGAACGCATTGATTCACTTGAGACGTTTCAAGACGCCCTACCCCGACTACTCACAGAAGCGGGTCCTCATTTCATCGTATTGCCTGTGACGAACAGGGAAAAACTTCCGCCGGTCAACCATACGGACCATGCGGGAAGAATCCGGACCCTAAAAAAGGCCCTGAACGTTTCATAAGCCCTGAGGGGCTTCACTTGTGGACCAGCACCCTCTCCAACTCGTCGAGCGAGGTGATTTCCGCATCGATTTCGTGCGGGACGCGCTCTTTTTTCTGCGCAAAACGATTGACCCAGACGACGCGGTATCCGAAATGCGACGCACCCGCGATGTCCCAGCCGTTCGAGGAGAAAAAGCAGATTCTGTCGGCGCGAACGCCAAGCCGGTCCACCGCCAGTTGATAGACCGACGGGTGCACCTTGAATATCCCGACGCTCTCCACGGATATAATCTCTTCGAGATATTCCTCGATTCCGGCGTTTTTCACCGCGCTATCAAGCATTTCGGGAGAACCGTTGGAGAGAATTGCGGCCCGAACCCCGTCTTCCCGCAGCTTCTGGAGCACACCCTTCACTTCGGAATACGCGTTCAGCCGCTTGTAGAGCATCATGAGTTCTTCTCGTAGGCCCGGCCTCTCCATGTCCAGTGTATCCAGGGCGAAATCGAGCGCATCGCCCGTAACCTGCCAAAAATCCGCGTGGCTGCCCATCAGACTTCTGAGCCAAGTGTATTCAATCTGCTTGGTCCGCCAGAGCGCGGAGAGCGCCTGCCACTGATCGCCAAGCTCTGATTGTTTTTCCGCCGCCGCCGCGGTCACGTCGAACAATGTACCGTAGGCATCGAACAGACACAGGTCGATCTCATGCTCGCCCAGCTTGAGCATCTCTCATCCACCTCCTCAAAATACGGGGATTCCTCTCTAAGGCGCCAAATTGATTTTACCCAGGAATTTACCGCTCAGAAGGACCTCGTGCGATTCATTCGCCTCTTCCATCGGCATTTCCCGTCCGACATGAGGCTTGATGGCTCCACTTTCCAGCAAGGGATCCAGCCGCTTCAAAATACATGGGACGAGAGGATTCAGATTGCCTGATGAGAGCGCCAGAATCCTGGCGTCCCGGCCCATGGCCACAGGCAGGGGAATCGTCACATCCGGCCCTTTGCCCGTTCCCGTTCCGACGATGACGATTCGGCCGTTGATGGCGTTGAGCTTAAGGTCTGAACCCAGATTGTCACAGCCAACGGTTTCGACAACGACATCGACGCCCCTGCCGGAAGTGAGCTCCATCACGCGCTCGGGCACATCTTCTTCTCTGTAGCTGATGACCGCCTCAGCGCCCGCCGAAAGACAGAAATCCCCCTTCTCCTTGGAACTGACCGTCGTGAACACCCGGCAGCCTAACGTGCGGGCAAGTTGAATCGCCAGATAGCCCACGCCACCTGCTCCGCCTTGCACGAGCACGCAATCGCCCGGAGCAGCCTCTCCCTTCACGACCAGGGCGTTCCAGGCCGTAAGGAGCGGGATGGGCAGTGCGGCCCCATCTGCGTAGGACATTGAATCTGGCAGCTTCCCCGTCGAGTTTGCGGGCACCAGTCCTTTTTCAACATACGCCCCGGTGGAGGCGCGGCCCCACACCCGGTCCCCCGGCGCAAAAGCCTCGACACCCTCGCCAACCGTCTCCACTTCGCCGGCGATGTCCGTGCCGCAGGTATAAGGCAGCGTCATCGCCTTGGCGCGCGGATGATTTCCCGAGCGTATGGCGACCTCCAGTGGGTTCACCCCCGCCGCCACTATCCGCACCAACATCTCTCCCGGTCCTGGCTTCGGCTCCGCCACCTCCTCCAACTCCATGGGATGTTCGAGGCCGAACCGCGTCACTCGTACCGCTTTCATCGCTTCCTCCTTTTACGCCTCGTCTCTCGGCTACGGGACCAGGACGACCTTACCCAAGAACTGACCATCCAGAACGTAATCATGGGCCTCGTTCGCATCCTCGAAACTCGACGCCTTGTCGACGTTGATCCGGAACGCTCCTTCTTGCAGCAAGGGTGTGAATCGGCGCACCAGTTCCGGCATTTTCGGGAACAGATTCACCACGGCCAGCCCCAGCACCACGGCGTCTTTCGTCATGACCGACGGAACCCGGAACTCAGCCCCCGGGCCTTTTCCCGTGCCCGTACCGATGACGATGATTTTCCCGTCCACGCGAATGGCGTCCAAATCCTTGTCGAAATTATCGCAGGCGCAAAGCTCGACGACGACGTCGACGCCGCGTCCTCCGGTGAGCTCCATGCAACGCTGGGCGAAATCCTCCTCGCGGTAGTTGATCGTCTCATCCGCGCCCATCTCCTTGCAGAAACTCGCCTTCGCATCGGAACTCACCGTCGCGAAAACGCGGCAGCCCAGCCGCTTGGCGAGTTGAACCGCCGCCATGCCCACGCCCCCGGCGCCGCCCTGCACCAGCACCGTCTCGCCGGGGCCCGCCTGCGCCTTGATGACGAGCGCGTTCCACGCCGTATAGAACGCCACCGTAATGCAGGCGCCTTCCTCATAGGAGTAGGCTTCTGGCAACTCGGCCATGGCGCCTGCCACGAGCCGCACGTTTTCTGAGTAGCCTCCGCCCATGGCGCGGCCATACACCCGCTGCCCGATCCGCCAGCCTTCCACGCCATCGCCCAGGGCGATGATTTCTCCGGCCGCCTCGGCACCCGGAATATAAGGGGGCGTCACCAGCTTGGCGTAAGGGTGCTTGGCGGCCCTTATGGCCAGGTCGACCGGGTTCACACCGACTGCACCGGCTTTAATCAAAACCTCGCCTGGCTCTGGCTTCGCGTCCTCCACTTCGTCCACCCGCATGGGAACATCCATGTTGAATTGATGTACGCGCACAGCTTTCATCAGAATTTTCACTCCCCTGTTTTGAGTAACAGTCCGAAAATTATCGAACGGTGAATAGAATCCGCTTCATAATGCATAAAGGCATGCCAGAAAACCTAATACTCATCCGTCCAGCTTCTGCGGCGCTTCTCCCCGGCGTCACAAGGAGGAGCCGCCCTCGATACCAGTACAGGACTTACCATCGGGCTCCGCAGTTCATGGGCTTGCTTCTGCTTTTTCGTCCCCCGCAAGCCAACGATCTCCAGGATCAGCTTTCTCCTGATGGCGCGCCCAAAAGATTTGAAATCATTCGCGACCACCAGGAAAGAGCGCCTGCCACCGATGACGCAATTTCTGTAATACAAATCCAGGTTCGGCATCGGCATTCTTCCCCAGGGGCTCGGCCGGTTGTTCACAATGGGAAGCCCGTTTATCGTCACGCCGGTACGTATGGCTCTATCCCGCGCATTCGTCACATAGTCTCCGCTGTTGTTCGGCCCATCACCGGAAATGTCGATCGTGCGGCGTTCACTCGTGAATCCGTTGTTCTCGAACAACGGCAGCGCAAATTCTATTGCGCCGCTGATTGACGTATAGGGGCCCACCCCTATCGGCGTCTCAGCAAGCAGGGAAGCGAATTTCTCGGCGCTCGTCTCGTCGTGAATCTGCTTCCAGTCCACGACGACTCTCTGAAAATCGAAGCCCGCCCACTCGATATAGGTAACTGCAATACTTTTGTGCCTTCCGGATTGAATGGCGCGCAAAACAGAGGGGGAGCGAAAAGCGTTCACATATCCCATCCGCTGGAGTTTACCCTCTTCCTCATCCACGCTGCCGGAAACATCGACGGCCAAAACGAGTTCCAAATCCACGCTGGTTGGGGCAGGCCACGCGAAACTCACATGCACAAAAATCGTTGCAATGGCCATGGCAACCGCCAGACCGACCCGCGTAGCCGGAATGCGCTTCATTTCTCCCTGTCTCTCTGGTTTTCACATATCATCGGAGAATCATCTCTCTTTCAAAACGCCTTGTGCGGATTGCAGCTCCAGACGAATCTGCTCCATCAGTGAGGCATACATGTGCTTTTCGGTCAGCAATTCCCTGGTTTCTTCTTCCACTTCTTCCTGCTTGCCCAAGGCGTAATCGCAACGAATCACTCGCCATTTTGAAAAATCTCGATACAATCTCAAAATCTCGTTTTTCGACTGTTTCAGGCGAGGCAGTAATTTCACATATTCCGCCCGTGCGCGAGGATAATCCTCGGCGATGAAATAGCTTTCCGCATAGGCGATGTCGTATAATACGTTCTTTGGATAGCGCGTTCGCAAATACTCGACGTCTTTTCTTGCCGCTTTGAATTTTTCCACCCGGTATAGCGCCCAAATGAGAGCCAGCCGCGCCGAGTTGGAGATCCAGCCGTTTCCATCGACCGCGCGCCGCAGATAGGTCCTGCCCTTCGCACTCGTATCGCCAACGAAAAACCGGAACATTCTCACCCAGCTCTCCGTGCTTCCTCTAATGTGGTAAATCCCCAATCCGTAGTAGGCGTCATGAATATTCGAGTCGATCTCGAGCGCAGTTTCCAGGTGCTTCTCCATCGCGCCGGCCCGCAGGAATGCGGTGAGATAACTGCTGTTGTCGAGCGCATCGACGATCCGCATGCCTTCCGTCAGCCCGGCAAGGAGGAGCGCTCTCGTGTCCTTAGGATTTTTCTCCAACAAAGCTTCGGAGAGGGCCAAAGCCTTTGCGGCGTTTTTCCGCCATATCTCATAATACGTCTTGCGCTGGATATGTCCTTTCAGAATATGAAAAACAGACGCCTTGAAAAAATATCCCTCAGGACGCTCGGGCGATGATGCTATTACCTGATCGAAAGTATCCGAAGCTGCAGAATAGTCGCCCGCGGCGACCTGTTCGAGTCCTTTGTGAATCGATTTTTGATCCAGGGAAGCGCCAAGAGAGGGATTCGTCAAAACCGCGAAAACGACGAAAAAAATGAATATTCTCGCGTAATGGAGTGTCATGTATCCTCCGGTAATCAATTCGCGGGCCGCAGTCTCTGAAACCGGGCGTGTATCTACATCAACCACGATTTGCCCGCATCTGGATTTGGGCCTATCGTAGTATCGTTGGTTCGCGCATTTCAACTACGGCGAGATGACAATGTTGAACATAAAGCCACCCGATGCGGCGATTCGGATTATCAAGACCTTGGAAGCCTCGGGGCATAGAGCGCTTCTGGCGGGCGGGTGCGTAAGGGATGCCTTACTTGGGCACCAACCCAAGGACTGGGATATCGCTACGGATGCTGCTCCGGAAATCGTGCAGAGCCGCTTTGAGAAAACCGTTGCCGTGGGAGCGCAGTTCGGCGTTGTGCTCGTGCGCATGGATGACCAGGAGTTCGAGGTGGCGCAATTCCGTGAAGACGGCGCTTATCGCGACGGGAGACATCCCGACTCGGTTCGACCCTCTGATGATGAAAGAGACGCAAAGCGGCGCGATTTCACCATCAACGGGATGTTTTATGACGTAACGGCGAGCCGGGTCCTCGATTACGTCGGAGGGATTCGCGATCTCGAAAGCAGAATCATCCGGGCCATCGGTGAGCCGAAACTCAGGTTCTGTGAAGATCATTTACGGATGATGCGAGCGATTCGCTTCTCGGCGAGATTCGATTTCGCTCTCGAGCCAGTGACCGCCTCCGCCATCGAGGCAAATGCACAGCTCATCGAGAAAATCAGTCCCGAGAGAATCCGCGACGAACTGACGACGATTTTGACCCAGGAAAACGCCGACAGCGCATTCGCCATGCTCGACGCCTCGGGTCTCCTCGAATGCGTACTGCCCGAAGTCGACGCCATGAAAGGCGTGGCGCAGCCACCGGAATTTCATCCAGAAGGCGACGTGTGGACGCACGTGCGCGCCATGCTGCGCATCAAGCGCTCCGAATCGCCGACGCTGTGCTGGGGCTTGCTGCTTCACGACGTCGGAAAACCGGCCACTTTTACCGAAACCGACAGAATCCGATTCAACGGGCACGACAAGGCGGGCGCGGCGATGAGCGCAGAGATCTGCGAGAGACTCCGAATTCCTAAGGCGCGCGCATCGAGAATCCGGGAACTGGTCGCCAATCACATGCGCTTCATGCACGTGGAGAAAATGCGGGACGCCCGCCTCAAGCGATTCCTGCGCGAGCCCTATTTCGACGAATTGCTCGAACTCCACCGCATCGATTGCCTCGCCAGCCACGGGAATCTGAGAACCCATGAATTCTGCACCCGAAAACTTGAGGAAATCCACGAGGAAGCCCTGCGCCCACCGCGACTGCTCGACGGGCACGAACTCATGTCGATGGGCTATCCCGCAGGGCGTGAGCTGGGAGAAATCCTCTTCGCGATCGAAGACGAGCTACTCGAAGGGCGCATATCCACCAAGGAGGAGGCCCAGGAGTTCGCCAGGCGGAATTTTCCCCTTCCCCAAAATGGCTGAACCATTGATCGCCGCGCCCATAAACACTAGGATGGCCTGAACCGGTTTCTGAGAACTCTGGACACTTCCATGACGCAAATATCCATTATGACGGCGCAGGAGCTCGATCTTTCGCTTAAAAGAATCGCCTCCGAGATGATGGAGGCGTGCGCTGCGGATAGGAACATCGCGCTCATCGGCGTGCTCACGCGGGGAGAACCGCTCGCGAGGCGGCTCAAACAGCATATTGAGGAGTTGGAGGACATCTCACCTCCTCTGGGCGCGCTGGACATCGGCGTCCATCGTGACGACGGCGGCCACCCCACCGAGGGGCGCGGTTTCGAGCCCACCCACATCGATTTCGACCTTTCCGGTCGGAGCGTGTTCCTTATCGACGACGTCTTCTTCACGGGCCGGACGGTGCGCGCGGCCTTGGACGCCATCATGGATCTGGGCCGGCCACGCAAGATCTGGCTCGCCTCCCTCATCGACCGCGGCCACAGGGAACTCCCCTTCCGGCCCGATTTCATCGGTAAGAACGTGCCCACGTCGCTTCAGGAGCACATCCAGGTGCGGATGCGCGAGGTGGACGGCGAGGACGGCGTGTGGCTGCTCAAATGATGTCCCTGCGCGGGGAAATGCGGACAAATGCGTGGTTCCCAAAAAAATTTTAATTCGATAAATTTCGATAATTACATAAAGTATTACTTTAAATATATTTGATAAGATTTTGAACTGATGTATAGTGCCATGATAGTTTCAACTACAAACCTTTTCGGAAATTTATCCAATTTTATCGATATTTTCATGAATTCGAAACCCGGCGCGCGTACGGCGTACGGGCGAGATTTCACCGCCTTTGCGCCTTCGTCCATCTCGCAACGCCTGCCATGGATTCGCCGAATCATCGCTTCACCTTTATCAATCCACAGTCGAAGTATTGATTTCACCGCCCTGTCCATCCCTATGAATGCGGCTGTGAGGAAACCAGATTCCTCCCGTCCAGCCTGCCCCTATGAAACGGCTGCGAAGAATCAATTCATCCACCGGATATGCCCATATAAAATGGCTGCGGTGAATTTGAATTGTCCGCCGGGCATGTCCCAATGAATGGGCTACGGGAATTTTGATTCCTCGCTAAGCCTGCCCATATGAAATTCTCGCGCATTCCGAAGAGACCGCCGAGACGCCAAATGCGGGGAAATGCGAGGGCAAATCCGGCGGAGAATGGTTTTAAGCGGACAATGAACAGTTGCTGTGAATGCGAGACAGTTAGCGTTGGTAAAAATTGCCCTTTTGCACCGGACGAAACACTAATCTCCCATCGGCAGGTGATTGACATAGGTCTGCGCCGCTTTTTTCAGGGTGCGGCCGCCGTCAATCGTGTCCGGAGTCTCGGATGCGTAAGGCGTCTCGGCGAGGAGCCGATAGACGTCATGTGCTCCTTGATGAAACTTCGGCGTGACGCCGACGGACGAGAAGGCCGCGGCAATCTCCTCCATCTCGCCGATGTACCTCGCCGCCACGGAGGGGAGCCGCCGCGTTCCCGATTCCATCTGTCGGTAGAGGGCCTCGCGGCTGCCGAGCATCTCCTTTTCGAACTCCTCGGTCAGCCCCATCGCCTCTGCGGCGATGAGAACGGCGGTCTGCAGCGCGAGCGTCCCCTTTCGAAGTGCTGCGGAGCACATCTTGAGGCCCGATGCGCGGCCGATCTCACTCCCGACGACACGCACGGAGATGCCTTTTCCGTCCAGTCGGGTCATCGGGTCGGTGCATTCACCGCTCACGTAGAAAACCGGAACTTTCCCTTCCCAGGGAGGTGGACCGACGATAATCCCGCCGTCGATGTACGCCCCTCCCGCATCGGTGATGAATTTCCCGGCATGGCGGGTGGAATCGGGCGATATGGCGTTGCAATCGACGTAAGGAGGACGATGACCGGTGGCTTTCATCGCCGCAGCGACCTCTCGGGCCACCTCCACCGCACAGGCAGGCGGCATGATGGAGAGCACGAGGTCCGCTTCTTTCAGAAGCGCTTCCAGTGTCGGAACATCCCGGAATCCCGCCGCCAGAGCCCTCTCTCGCGTGAGCGCGCTTCGTCCCGAGAGACAGGCGACGGTGTCGAGTCCATTTTCTTTTAAAACACCGCCTACAGCGCTCCCCAATTCTCCTGGACTGATGATTGCGATGGTCTGCGCGGTCATGACGAACCTCCTTCATATGCTCCATCAACGCAAAAAGCGCCGAAACTGGACATGTCGAAAAAACGATATCGGGCCGTACAGCGACGGATCAGGCTACGAGCGCCTCTCTGCCCACTATCTTACGGAACAGGAGAACGCAGGCAAGGAGAACGAAAGTCTGAATGACGGAGAGGGTGCAGGTGAGCGATTCCGTCTCGTACTCCTGGAGGTAGTAGATGCCGGTGGAGAGGGTCTCCGTACCCGCTGTGAACAGGATGATGGAGATGGAGAGTTCTCGGATGAAGATCAGGAACATGAGGAGCCAGCCGGCGAAAATGCCCGGCTTGAGAAGCGGGATGGTGATGCGCCTGAGCGTCGTCGCCCAGGAGGCGCCGACGAGCCGGGAGCTCTGCTCGAGTTCTTCCGAGACGGCGAGCATGACGGAGGCCACGTTACGCTGCCCGTAAGGGAAGAACCGGGTGACGTAGCCGAGGAGGAGTATCCAGAGGGTGCCGTAGATGGGCGTCTTGATGTAGACGATGAGTATCCCCATCCCGAGCACGATGCCCGGAAAGCCCACGGGCACGGCGCACAGGAAATCCAGCAGTCCGACGAACCGGCCCTTGCGGCGATGAATCTGGAAGGAAAGAATGATGGCCAGGATCATCGCGATCGTAGAACCCGATATGGCGAGGATGAAGCTGTTCAAAATGCCGTTCGTCGCCGGCTGTATGACCGTGGGGGTCCAGAAGAAAAGGATGCGCTCGTAGTTCAGGGTGGTGAAATCCGCCGGTATGATCTTGCCCACCCATACGTTGTGGAGGCTCACCACGAGGATGCTGAAGATGGGCAGGACGACGGTGACGAAAATGTAGAAGACGTTGTAGCCGAAGGCTGCCCACTTCCACCGGCCCAGGTCGATGAGGTTGGGCCGGAAGCCTTTGCCGGTCACGGTGGTGAACTCCCGGGGTGCGATGATGCGCCGCTGCACCCAGATGAAGATGGCCGTGATAACGCCGAGGACCATGCTCATGGCCGAGCCCATATAGGTGTTCGCCTGATCACCCACGGCCTTGGTGAATATCTGGGTGGTCAGGGTTTCCCAGCCGTAGGGCGCGCCCAGCTTGAAGGGCACGCCGAATTCCCCTGCGCTCGTGACGAAGACGATGATGGCGCCCGAAAGGATGCCGGGCGCTACGAGCGGTAAGCTAACTGTCAGGGTGGTGCGCAGCAGACCCGCCCCGGTCACGCGCGCGCTGTCTTCGAGGGAGGGGTCCATGCGCCTGAGCGAACCCACGACGAAGAGATAGATGAGAGGCGTAAAGAATATCCCCGTCACCCAGATGATCCCGAACAGATTGTTCACGTTCAGGAGGGCGCCCTCTATCCCGAACAGGTCGCGCGCCAGATTGTTCAGCATCCCGACCTTGGGCGAGGCGAGATTGTGCCAGGCGATCGCCCCGACGAAAGGGCTGAGAAAGAAAGGGATCAGGTTCATCGGCTCGAGCCTGTCCCGCAGGGGGCAATTCGTCCGGGCGTTGATCCAAGCGAGAGATACGCCCATGAAGGTGGCCAGCAGAGTGGCGCCCGTACTCACGAAGAGGGTGTTGAAGAAGGCTCTGCGGATGACGGGATCCTGGAACATCTCCCGGTAGTTCTCGAGGCCCCACTCCGCGCCGAAGCCCAGATCGTCCAGTACGAGGAAGCTTCCCACCACCAGGGCGATCAGGGGGGTCACCACCAAGACCGTGACGATTATGCTGACGATGGCGGTGGTCAGATTTTCAGCCTGAAACAAGTTCCGAAGGTGGCTCAGGTAGTTCCTGGGAACAGCCTCCGAACCGGATATGCCAGCCATGTTCTCCCCTCGATCAAGTGGTTCAGAGGCCGGGAGACGACTGCCTCGTCTCCCGGCCCCGGAGCCGGGGCATGCCGCTAGCGATTAACGGAATACCTGCTGCCACTCTCTGCGCATTTTCTTGAACTTCTTCGCCGCAGCAGTTTGATCCTTGATGGGGAGGGTTTTTACTTTGTCGAAATCCATCATGTACTTCTTGACGGACTCGGGCGGCTTGTAGCCTTTGAGCATGGAGTAGAAGCTGATTTCCTCCTCGGCGACGATGTCCACCGCCTCTTTGGTCAGGAGGAAATCCATCAACAACTTGGCCGCGTTGGGATTCGACGCGCCCTTGACGACGCCCGCCTGCATGCCGAAGAGAACCTGGCCTTCCTTGTAGGTGCCCCACCGCAGGACCTTGGCGAGGTCCGGCTTCTTGCGGATTATCTGGATCATCCGGCCGGTGAGGTTCCACATGTCTACGGCGCCTTCGCAGTTCGCCATCAACTGCAGCTTCGCCGAGGTGCGGAAACCCACGAGCGGGTCGAGAGCCTTGAGCTTCTTCCACATCCCGTGCACGTCGAATCCGTTCTCCATCAGGCCGATGGTCGTGAGGGAGTAGGAGGTGCTCTTGGTGACGTCGCTGGCGATGACTTTCCCTTTCAGCTTGGGGTTGTCCAGGATGTCACTGTAGGAGTTGACCTTCAAATTCTCTACGCCGGGGCACCCCGAGTTCCAGACGGGCTGGAAGGTGTAGGAGAAAGGCGCGATGAAATGGGGGTAATCATAGAACACCCCGCGCGCTTTTGCGTTTTCCTCGTGGTTCTTCAACTGGCCGCTGTCCAGGGGCAGGAAAGCCCCCGCCCTAGCGGCGCCGATGAAGAAGCCCGCAGAGGCGACGGCGACCGCGTCGAAACTGAACTTGTTCGCCCGTATCTCCTGACGTGCCTGGGACACAGTGGGCCCCGTACCTTTCTGGATGGAGTTCAGCTTGAAGCCGCTTCCCAAGCCATAATGCTTGGTGAAGGCTGCGCGCATGCGCCGGATTGTCGGGTTATTGAAAGAAGTTTGGAGAAAGGTGACAGCTCCTTCCTTCTTCGCGAGCGGAATCAGCTTTTTCTCCTGAGGCGAAATCGGGGTCGCGCCGAAGGCGGGCGCAACGAAAGCCGCAGCCAGGACAATTGCGAGAGGGAAGCAGAAAGAACATGCTTTCAGGTTCCATTTCATATCAATCTCCTTTTGAGAAAATAGCCGATTCCATATCACTCAATTTTCGGATAACTGAATATACAACTTTTCCCGCCGCCCAGATAGCCGGAGCAGGCGCATTGTCATGGAGTTGAGCGTGTGAACCCGGTCAAATACGGGTTTTTGAAAAAGTCCTCGTTAAAGGGAAATTGCGTGTAGCGCATTCGTCGCCCTTATCCATAAAACCATCCTCATCCCGAGTAGGCGCGCTTGCGCGCCGTATCGAGGGAGAGCGCCCTTCGATACGCCGCCTCCGGCGGCTACTCAGGGTGAGGCAGATACGTAGGCATGCAAGGCGAGGAGAATGCGTTTGTTCAAATGCCGGGTTTTTCAACAACCCCTCCCCGGTCGGCTTCATACGCCGAATCGTGCATCCAGATCTTTTTCAACAATCCCGCTCTGGAAGGGTTTCACTCCTCGTTCTCCGCCTGTGGCTGCACCCGCCACACCTCGATGATCGAGCCGACGATTCCCCTGGGGGCCAGCAGAATCGTGATGATGAAGAACAGGCCGATGACCAGAATCGCCCGTTCGGTGTACTCCCCCAGAAAATCGTTCAGGTAATGGACGAAACTCGCACCCACGAAGGGCCCGATGAGCGTTCCGAGCCCGCCCACGACCGACCAGATGACGATTTCCCCCGAATGGATGACGTCCATCTGCTCCGTGCCGATGATGCCGTTTTTGAGTAGCACCAGCACCCCCGCCACCGAGGTGAAGAAACCCGAAACCGCCGTGTTGAAAATCTTGTAGGCGTTCACGTTGTAGCCGAGATAGGCGGCGCGCCGCTCGTTCTCGCGAATGCCCATGAACACGAGACCGACGGGCGAGCGGAGAAAGGCCCGCAGGGAAAGATAGGATAAGAACACCACGCCGAACGTCAGGTACCAGAAGTGCGAAAACTCCCCGGTCTCGACCCCGAACAGCCCGAAAAACCCGAGCGTGGGCAAATCTATCGTCATGCCGTCTTCGCCGTTGGTCACCGAGACCCACGAGTTCGCCACGATGAACGCCACGCTGCCGAACACCAGCGTGATGATGCCGAAATATATGTCGCGCACGCGCACGGAAAACGCGCCCATGCAGGTGGTGAGCGTCGTTCCCAAGGCGACGGCGAACCCTATCGCCGCCCAGGGGCTCCACCCGAACTTGGTCAGCATGATCGCGGCGCCGTAGGCCCCGACGCCCGCAAGCGCTGCATGCGCGAAGCTGGCAAGCCCGACGAAACCCATCATCACGTCGAGGCTCATCGCCAGCAGGCCCAGGATGAGCATCTCGCTGTAGAACCTGAGCTCGAAATCGCCGGCCCAAAACGGCAGGCTCAAGCCCACCGCGAAAATAACGGGGGCGGCGTACCTGACGCCGAAAAACGGCTGGAGGCCGAGCTTCACACGGTCCGGAAGCCTGGACAAAACCCATACGATGAACGGCAGCAAGGCGAGTATGGCGAGCAATTCCACCGCCGCGAGTACCGGCAAAAGCCAGAACGTCACCCCGATCAGTGCGACCACAGGAACGCCGATGCGAAGCGAGAGGTCCATCATTCGAGACCCCGCTCACCCATCAATCCGTTGGGCCGGAAGACCAGGAAGACCAGCAGGACGAGAAGGCTCAGTATCTGAGGCTGGGAACCCTCCAGGAAAATCGAGCCGATGGCCTCCAGCTCGCCTATCAAGAGCGCTGCGAGCATCGTCCCCGGCAGACTGCCCAGACCGCCGACGACGACCACGATGAAGGCGGCGACGATGATGTCAGACCCCATCGAATAGTCCACGCTGAATATCGGAGCGACGAGGACGCCGCTCATCGCGGCAAGCCCGCACCCGACCGAAAAGACCATCTGGTACACCCGGGGCACGGGTACGCCCATGCAGGCGGCCATCTCGCGGTTCTGGATGGTCGCCTGAATCCACACCCCCCATTTCGTTCGCGTGACGAACAGCCAGAGCAGGAGCATGATGAGCGCGGCCACCCCCATGATGACGATCCGGTACAATGGGAATTCGAGGTCGAAAAATGGAACCGACGTCTTGATCGGCGGGGCCATGAACTTGCCGATTGTGCCGAAAATGGTCAGGGCCGCCTGCTGGAGCACGAGCGCCAGCCCAAAGGAAACCAGCAGGGGAATGAACGGATTGCCCCCGTGCGTCGTCCGGAACAGGCTCCGCTCGATGGCGAACCCGAAGGCGGCGACGACGACGCCCGCGATCACCACCGCGCCCCAGAAACCGAAGACGGCGGAGCCGAACTTGAGTGTGAGCCAGCCGGCGAATGCGCCGGCCATGTAGAATTCCCCGTGGGCGAAATTAACGATGTTCATGACGCCCAGGATGAGGGTGAAGCCTGCGGCGACGAGGGCCAACACGAGACCGTTCTGGAGTCCCATGACGGATTCGATCACCAGGCGCTCGAAGAATTGCTCCATCAGGAGACTCCCAGGTGTTCGTGCAGGGTTTCCGCATCGTCCAGGATGTCGCCCGACTCGCCGCTATGGACGATGTGGCCCTTGGCCATGATGTAGCCCCGCGCGCTTGCCCGCAGGGCCAGCCGGTAATCCTGCTCGACGAGGAGAATGGCGATTCCGAGTTCCTCCGCCATCCACCGGATAATCTGTTCGATCTCGTGGACCATCGCGGGCATCAGGCCCTCGGTGGGTTCATCGAGCAATATGAGTTTCGGCTTGGTGACGATCGCCCGCGCCAGCGCCAGCATCTGTTGCTCGCCGCCCGAAAGTGTCGATCCGACCTGGTCGGCCCGCTCCTTCAGGCGGGGAAACGACTCGTATACGGCGTCCAGGCTTTTTTGCTTCTCGCCCTCGGTGAGCGGCAGCAGGTCGAGGCCGATTCGCAGGTTCTGCATCACGGAGAGTCGGGGAAACACCTGCCTGTCTTCGGGTACGTAGCCGATGCCCAGCGTCGCCATTTTGTAGGGCGGAATGCCTGTGACGTCGTGTTCTTCAAAGAAAATACGCCCGCGGCGCGGCGGGTTGAGGCCCATGATGGTCCGCATGGTGGTCGATTTGCCCACGCCGTTCCGCCCGAGCAGCGAGACGGTCTCGCCTTCGCCGATTTCGAGGCTCACCCCTTGAAGGATGTGGCTCTTCTCGTAGTAGGAGTGGACGGCTTCAAGCCGCAGCATCGGAGCTTCTCAGGTATACGCGCTGCACTTCATCGTCGTTCTTGATCTCCTCGGGATTGCCCTCCGCGATGATGCGCCCCTGGTGGAACACGCTGATCGTCTCGGCGATCGACATCACGACGTCCATGTCGTGTTCCACGAGGACGATGCTCAGCTTCTCGGAGAGGCGCTTGATCAGGCCGGCCGTCTCCTGTGTTTCGACTGCGCTCATGCCTGCGGTCGGCTCGTCGAGAAGCAGCAACTCGGGCGACAGCGCGAGGGCAAGGCCGATTTCCAGATACTTCTGCTCTCCGTGCGCCAGGTTCGATGCCGGTTCCGCCCGCTTTGCGGCCAACCCGATCTCCTCGAGCACTTCGTCAATCTTCTCCTCGACGCCCGGATACCCGGCGGCGTTGCGGAACGGATGAAAGCTCATGGCGCGATTCTGCGCGGCGAGGCGCAGGTTTTCCGCCACCGTGAGGTCGGGAAATATGTTGGTGATCTGAAAGGCGAGGCTGACACCGAGCCGGCTGATTTTGTGGGGCGGCATGCGCGACGTCTCGACCCCGTTTACCCGAATCTCGCCGCCCGATGGCCGCTGCACGCCCATCAGCATGCTGAAAAACGTGCTCTTGCCCGCGCCGTTCGGACCGATGATGGCCCGCAACTGGTCCTTCGGGAGCTGGAAGTCGACGTGGTCGACCGCGACCAGCGCGCCGAACGCCTTGGTCAGCGCCTTCGTTTCAAGAATGAGATCGGACACTCGGAACCTTCCATGCTGCATGCGAAAATCGCCCCCCTCCCGACCCGGTAGCGGGAGAAAGGGAGGCGATTTTCTTCACGCAGCCAGATTAGCCGCAACTGCTGAATTTGGCGTCGTAGAGCGTCGTCTTCATCGGCACCTTGTCGCCGATGATCTTGAAATGAAGGTTATCGTCCACGGTCGTCATATAGAAATCGACGAAGCCCTGGTGATCGGTGCTGCGCAGGTAGATGTCGCCCTGCGGGAAGTCATTGCCCTGGGAGAATATCCGGCCCGGTCCCATCGGCGTCTTGCCACCTTCGAGCCAGGTAATCATCCTGGACGTGTCTTCCTTCTTGTTCTTGTACTTGACGGCCTGCATCGCCGACTTGATGACGTTCATGCCGGTGAACTGCGCCTGGGCGAATCCGCTCGGCAATACGCCCTTGCTCAGTTTCATGAACTCGCCGCGGAACGAGTGGTTCGGGGCGTTGTCGAACGGCGAGCCCTTGAGGTCGTTGACGGGCGAATAGCGGTGTAGATAGAACCCGCCGACGGCGCTCTTGCCCTGCTGGGTGATGGTATTCACGTCGCACACCGACGCCGGCCCGACGACTTTGGCCTTTTTCGTGAGGCCCGCATCGCCCAGGGCGATCATCGATTTAATCGCGGCGCCGCCCGACATCCCCATCACGATCGCATCGGCATCGCGCGAGAGCCGGTTCACATACGCGATGTAATCCGCCGTTTTAAGGGGAACCGGCACAGGATCGATCCACTTGCCGCCCAGCCGCTTGAACTCGTCGCGGAAATCGAATGCGACCGACTGGCCCCAGGCGAAGTCCATATAAAGACCCGTCGCGGTCTTGACCCCGTTATTGATCGCCCACGGCGCCATGGCGATCGCCTGGCTTTTCGTCGTGTTATAGGGCCGGAACACATGTTTCGGGCAGGCGGCCACCTTGCCGCCGGTCAGGTTGGTCGTCTCCACACCCCGTACCCAGGACGTAGAGCGTCTTGTAGCGCTTCACTACCGGCGAGAGCTGGACGCAGATGCCGCTGCTCGAAGTTCCCGTGAGCGCGTCGATTTTCTCCTTGAGGATCAGCTTTTCCACCTCGCGCACGGCCTGCGCGGGCTTGAAGGCGTCGTCGCGCTCGATGACCTGAATCTTGCGGCCGTTGATTCCGCCCGCATTGTTGATCCGGTTGACGGCCACATTGAGTCCCCAGCGCCCCTGCTCCCCGAGTGCGGCGAGCGGCCCGCTGAACGTGTTGACGTGACCAATCTTGATGGGGGCGGCGGCCCACGCCTCCCTGAGGATAAACGGCCCCGTGCTTGCCGTCACGGCGCCTGCTGCAGCGAGCTTCAGGAAATCACGTCTCGAACTTGGTCTCGTCATCTGACATCTCCCAATCTATGGATATGGACAGAAATCTTCCAGGTTTCTTGGGGCATTGCCGGATTCGATAATTGCGCTCCTATGGCCGGCGTCGGAAAAGAGAGGATTTCTTGGATTACACCAAGAGCGCGCAGTGGTGTCAAATTCGACCATTTCCCCCGAAGCCGAGTCTGCCAGCCGGACAATACTTTAGGGCAAAACCTTAATGGAGATGGTCGCAGCCCACCTCTTCCCGAAGGAGCGGTGGAGGCCGTCTGCAAACTGCATCGTGAGCTTGTAGTCCCCGGGCGCCAGCTTGAGAGACGCTTCCGTCTGTCCCTTGCCGTAGTGCGGGTGC
The DNA here is from genome assembly GCA_965213625.1 of bacterium. GTDB lineage: Bacteria > UBA8248 > UBA8248 > UBA8248 > UBA8248 > Bin107. The sequence continues at coordinate 2,461,078 of CBDBZU010000004.1, read as the reverse complement.
ATGGCGTCGGTGGGTATCACCTTGCCTTTGCGCATGGGACCTCCGTTGATGATTATGTGATGATGTCCCGTCCCCTTCACCACCTTGCCCGAGACCTTGATGGTCATGCCCTTCATGCCCATCACAACTTTCACGGGGCTTTTCACCTGCGCGCCGTCTTTGGGCTCGATGAACCAGACGCCGTCTTTCATCTCCTTCTTATCGGCCCCTTGCGCATACCCCGCAAACGCCAGAAACGCCGCGAATCCCAATGCGAACAACCCGAAAACGCCTCTTCTGCTCATTTCGGACTCCTTTCCGGCTCCCGTCCGGAGAGCCTGCAAGCAATACGTGAAGGGCGCGAAGCCCGGAAGTGATAAGAACAAATTCCCAACATTATACCGCAAAGAGATTCCGGGGTAATGAAAAACGCGCATCGCGTCTTCTTCAAAATCAAATCAGCCCGGGCGAGAGATTGTGGTTTTGATCGTCATTCCGGCGAAAGCCGGAATCCATTTGTTTTGCCTTTATTTTTTTCTGATTGGTTCCCGCCAATGACGAGGAGTTGAAAAGCCGGCGTATTGTCATTCTGCAATAGAATGGATTCCGGCTTTCGCCGGAATGACGGAGGTGGCGAAATCCGACTGAGGAAGGAGGAATTCACCCTCACTCCCTCGCCCCACGGGCCTTGAGCGCCTCGATCACCTCCTGGAACGGCTCCTTGTTCCCGCCCGGCGCTTTGAGCCGAAGCCGCGCCGCCGCCAGTGGCGTCTGCCCGCGGCAGTCTTCCGCGTTCACATCCGCCCCGGCATCGAGCAGGACCCGGGCGGCCGCAGCCCCTCCGCCGAATACCGCCCAGTGCAGCGGGGTCTTCCCGTGTTTCATTTCTTTCGCCTCAATCATGGCGCCGCCCAGGAGGAGAGCCTTCACCGCATCCGCGCGCCCGTTTCCCGCCGCCACGTGAAGCGGCGTCAATCCGTCCGGCGCTTTCGCGTTCACGTCCGCCCCGCCTGCGAGCAGGGCCTCGATGCCCGCCGTGAGTCCTTTGAGCGCGGCGCCGTGAAGCGCGGTCAGGCCCGCCTTGTCCTTGGCATTGGGCCTGGCGCCTGCGCGAAGCAGCGCCGCAACCGCCGCCCCGTGCCCCCGGAACGCCGCCCAGTCGAGCGGAGCCTTGCCGATCTTGTCCCGCGCGTTCACGTCCGCCCCGCCCCCGGCCAGGGTTTCTATCCCTGAAGCGCTCCCCTTGATGGCCGCATAGAATATCGGCGTCATGCCCAGGCGGTTTTTCTCATTCGCATCCGCGCCGCCGGCGAGCAGGGCTTTGATCTGCGCCGCATCGCCCTTCAGCGCCGCATCGTGAAGCGGAGCGGCAAGCGCCGGGGAAGCGCACAGGCAGATCGCAAGAGCCATAAACGTCAATCGGCGGAGCATCTGTTATCTCCCCTTTTTTCATATCCGTCTGAGTTGAGTAGTGAAAGTTATTCTACACGATTCGTTTTACCGGCGCTTCGTTATGCTTATCACCCGACAACGATGCGAGTACGCAAGGCCACGCACTTATAGGGTCGATGAAAAATGAAGCCATGCTGCATGGCGAATGGTTTCGTCAGGATTGTAGGCGGCGGCGGAATATATACCCGCGGCCTCGATGTGATAATGTCCGACGGCCCTGATATCTGTAGCCGCGAATATGTCGTCGTGCTTGCGGACTCCGCGTAGTCGCCTGCATAGCAAACGGCTCGATGAGTACGCCGTACCCGTCCGTGCTGCTCGATGACGGACGCAAGGAGATGGGAGCGAGACAGATGGCGTCAGAACCCAAGGCGATGAACAGCGCGGAATGGAGCCTGCTGGTGCTTCTGTCGATTCTTTGGGGCGGCGCATTCTTCTTCGTAGGCGTCGCGGTGACCGAACTGCCGCCATTGACCATCGTTCTGGCCCGTGTCGGTATGGCGGGATTGATTCTCCTCATTCCATTCCGTTTTCTGGGTTATTCTCTGCCGCGCGGCCTGCGCGACTGGACGCCGTTTATCGTGATGGGCCTGCTCATCAACGTTCTGCCGTTCAGTCTGTTGAACACCGGACAGACCATGATCAGTTCCGGTCTTACGTCGATCATGACTGGCATGACTCCGCTATTCACGGCAATTGTGATGGCGTCGTTCCGCGAGGAGCGTTTGACGTGGAACAGCGTAATCGGTGTGCTCCTGGGCGTAGCGGGAGTGGCGATCATCAGCTGGTCGGGCGACGCAGCTGCCGACACCCATCTCCTGGGGATTGGACTATGCCTCGCCGGGGCATTGAGCTACGCGTTCGCCGCGCTCTGGGGGCGTCGACATCTGAGAAACATGCCGCCGCTCAAGTCGGCGACTTGCCAGCTTCTCTCTTCGACCCTGATCATGGTTGTAGTGGTCGCGGTCGTCGATCGCCCCTGGACGCTGCCGCTGCCCGGCGCAAAGGTCTGGCTGGCGCTCGGTGGTCTCGCCCTCTTCGGTACGGCTATCGCCTACATCGTGTTCTTTGAGATTCTATCGCGCGCAGGCGCAAGCAACGTAATGCTGGTGACACTGCTGATTCCGGTGACGGCGCTGCTTCTCGGGAACCTGTTCCTGGGCGAGCCTATTTTTATGCACGAGCTCATCGGCGCCGCGACAATTGGACTGGGACTGTTGTTCATCGATGGACGCCTACCCAAGCGAGTGGCGCACGCCGTATCGACCTGACGGGCATTGCTTTCAATTCTCGCGGCCGACCGAATCGCGTCCCCTGAGGAAGCAAGCAAGAGGCTCATACATGCTTCAGGTCCACCACTTTCTTTCGTCGAACGCCCCCCTCCCCTCACACCGGAATATACGCCCCGCGGAACTCCAGCAGGTCATCCCGCCGGGGGCTGAATATCTGGAGGTCCTGCGAGCCGTCCTCGAGCGCTTTCAGCCAGTGCTCGACGTTCGATTTACAGACAACCACCTCGCCCGCGCCGACCTCGCGCTCCTCCTCGCCCTCGACGCGGAACAAAAAGCGCCCCCGCTGGATGAAGGACATCTGCTCGTGGGGGTGTTTGTGAGAGGCGACTTCCGAACCCTCCGAAAACGTCCAGAGCGCGAGCGTCTGCTTCTCGCCCACGATCATCTGGAGTTCGATGACGCTCTCCGCCGGTATGTTCTCGTGGATGATGCGCATCCTAGGGATGTCGTCCCACTTCTGAAAGATCATGGCTCCCTCCTTCGGGTTGAGCAGAATTTTAAGCCGTTCGACTCAAGACCGCGCGCGTTTCCATGGATCAATTAAGGTAACACCGGTATTGCGGAAATCTCTCTCGTTTCGCGTGATGAGTGAAAGCCCTCGGGAAAGGGCCATTCCGGCGAGCATGGCATCCGGCAAGTGGTCGTCCAGCGATTCGCCCCGCCTGCGTTTTTCCTCCATCACTCGGGCGCAGACCTTTGCGTCGCTGAAAGCCCAATCGAGCACGCTATCCTCGAAGAGGTCTTCGAGAACCCCTTGAAAACGCTCGGCAAGCTCCTCGCGGCGTCGGCCCGGAGGGAGACGACCGATGCCGTCGAGTATTTCCCACACGGTGATGGAAGCGAGAGCTATTCCCTCTTCGGCAATTGCGTCGATACACGTCGTAACGCGAGGCTCCGGGTTCGGGCGCATCATTTCCGAAACGACGTTGGTGTCAAGCAAATAGGCAAAAGGCCCGCTCACGCCTCCTCTCCATCGCTCAGGTCGAGCGGGCGATAGCCGTAGCGGACACGCGGCAGCAGTTCAACGCCGTATTCAGGGCCAAAATATCGCTTGAATATCTCGGAGGGCTTGGCGCGGTTTTCATCCTTCTCCCGTCTCTCGTGTATGAGACGGCGAACGAACTCCTCCATCGAGACCCCGAGACGCCGCGCCTCACGCCTGACCCAAGCCTTGTCCCCATCATCCATATTCCGGACTGTAATCGTGGCGCTCATCGCATAGCCTCCTGCTCTTCTACATGCAGATGTTACATCTACCAAGCAAATGCTAGCAAATTATGCTATCATTATCAAGGGGCTGTTTTTCTCTCACCTACCTTACCCCCTCCCCCGCCATGAAGCGCGCAACTTCCTCCTCCGGCCATTTAAGCCATTCACTGAGCACTTCGGCTGTATGCTGGCCGAGAAGGGGCGGCGGCTTCACTTCGGCTTGCGCCCCGCTCATGATCCACGGCGCGCCCACCACGCGAATCTCCCCCGAGACGGGGTGCGCGACTCGTCTTATGAGGCCTCGGTGCGCGACTTGCGGGTCCGAGAGTGCGCGCTCGTAGTCGTTCACCGGCGAGAAACCCACGCGTTCGGCTTCCAGGCGCTGCTCCCACTCGGCCATCGTGCGCGATGCGAAAATTTTGGACACGCGCTCATTGATGGCGCTACGGTTCGCCACGCGCGCCCGCGCGGTCTGAAAACGCGGGTCCTCCAGCCAGTCCTCCACTTCCAGCGCGCGGCAAAAACCCGGCCAGAAACCGTCGTGCTGCACGATGACGGTCACGTACTCCCCGTCGCTCGTACGGTAGGTGTTCGCAGGCACCCGCATGGGGTTCTCGTTGCCGTGCCGCCCAGGCGACACGCCCGCCTGGAGCGTCTCGCCCATGCGCGGCCCGAGAGCGGCCACCATGGCGTCCTGCATGCTCACGTCGATATAGCGGCCCTCGCCCTCGCGGGCGACCGCATGGAGCGCGCTCACGATGGCGTAGGCGGAGAACATACCCGCCAGCACGTCGGCGAGCGGCGCGCCGATCTGGGTGGGGTCCTCCATGCCCGTTACGCTCATGACGCCCGAGACGGCCTGCAATATCGGGTCGAGCCCTACGCGGTCGCGGTAAGGGCCACTCTGCCCGAAGCCCGAGAGCGAGCAGTAGACGATTCTGGGATTCGCCGCGCGGGCATCCTCCCAGCCCAGGCCGAGTTCGGCCAGCTTGCCGGGCGCCATATTCTCGATGAGCGCATCGGCCTCACCCGCCAGGGCCCGCACGGCGTCCTTGCCCGCCTCGGTCTTCATGTTGATGGCAACGCTCTTTTTTGACCGGTTGTTAGCATAGAAATAATCTTCGTGCTCCTCGCGGTCCTTGTAGCGGGTGATGCGGCGCGTATCGTCCCCGTGGCCTGGGCGCTCAACCTTCACCACCTCGGCCCCCATGTCGGCCAGCATGGCGGCGCAGAAAGGACCCGCGACGACCTGGGTGAAATCCAGCACCCGGAACCCACTCAAAGGCGCTGCGGCTTGCGATTCGGACATCTTTCCCTCAACGGATGGAACCGGCGCGATGAAGAGCGGAACATCTCATCGCACAGGTTGCGGCATGAATCGAATTCTAAAAGTTCGCTTCACGAATCAACGACTTCTCCGGTGGGATACTCCCGTACCTTGCGCCCTCTGACATCCCGCAGACTGACGACGCGGCACGCGCCGATCGATTCGTTCTCCGGCAGCGGCGTCTCCCTTTTCGCCTTACCAGTCTGCCCTACACTCTTCAGGGACTTTAGAACATTACTCCCCGAAACGGCCTCCGCGTCTGCGTTGTAGTAATCGAACCAGGGCAGACCGGCCTCAGTGTAGTCCCTGGCCGTGGGCGGCTCAACCGGCGGCCGCTCGCCCGAGATCGCCATCCACTGGACGGAATTGGCGATGGTGACGAAACACCGGCTGGGATGCCGCTGGTCCCAGGCATCCAGGCCATAGGGGTCCTCATAGATTTCCTGCTGCATCCGGCCGCCGGGCGCCAGTCCCATGCCCATCTCCGAGGGACTCTCCAGAACAAAACCCTGTCCCGTCACGTTTCTGCACATCTCTTCATAGCGCTCACGCTTCATGGGATAGGCCACGATCTGCAGGCCGCCAAGACGCGCGGCGCCCTGCAACTGCTCCTCGGCGGTGTAACCCTCCCCCAGGGGCATGGCCACGAACTGGCGGACTCTCCCTTTTTCGACGCAGTAGCCGTCGAGCCAGGGCTGCTCGGGCAAAACGAGGTAATCCTGCGGGTAGGTGTTCAGGTGGTCCACCCAGTTATCGCCGGTGAGCGCGCAGATTTTTCCGGTCGCGATCTTCACCGCGAATGGATAGGGAAGAGAACCACTGAATCCCGAATCGAAGTTGATCCACAGGGCCTCGGCCTGGAACATCGGCATAATCACGCCGCCTCGGCCGAGCCACTCCCCTGGCAGGCGCTCTGCGTAGTCGTCCAGGTGCCGCAGCGGGAAACAACCCAGACCCGGGGGCAGGAAGTAATCTTCCCCGTCGTCCGGGATACGAAGGGTGCGCTGGAACTCGATCTGGCACCGGGCGTGGTCGTGAACCTCGGGGCACCGGATATCCAGGCAATCGTTTTTAAGAATGATCATCATTATCCTCCTTTACCAGTCTCCGTCCCGCACCTCGCGCACCACCCGGAGGATGGCGTCATCGGGCGCCTCTCTCATCTGGCGGATCAGCTCCGCGAACAGTTTTGGCCTTTTGCGGATAATCTCCTGCAGGTCGCTCGAGACCTTCCCCGCCAGGGCCAGCAACACATCCGGGTCCTCGCCCAGTTCCCGCGCCAGCTTCAGAGTCGTGGCCTCAGAAGGCGGCGCCACGTCGCCGCGCTCGATCTTGCTCAAATAGGCCGGTTCGACTCCTATCCGCTGCGCCACCTGCCTCAGCGAAAAGCGCCGGTCCTCCTGTCTCAGACTTTCACGTTGGGTTCGGATAGTGCTTCCAAAATGTGTCATATATAGAACATAGTACATATATTGTTTTTCGTCAAGTTTTTTATGTCACTAGCGGGTAAAACCGAAAATCAAGACTTGGCTAATTTCATGTTTTTAAGCGTTTTGGATGGATATTCGGGCATTCACGGAAACGCGGGAAACGGCGGCATGGCGCCCCGGGGCCGGTATGGAACCATCGCCATAATTTCCTTTTTTAACAGTAAAATTCGTATCGAATCCGTATCTTCGTCTCTCACGCTTATTTCATTGCTGCCTCGCTTTCCACTCAAGCACCGAAACCTGGATGCCGCGATTCGGGCCGGGTCATGGAGCTTCGACCGGTGGTTATCGAGAGGACGTTGCGTGGCGCCGGAGCATAACGGTGAATAAGACATTGCGGGCAGAACTTCGGAGGACGGGAAGACGACGGCGCGCCGCGCGCATCCCGAAGAGCGCGTGCCGGTGGCATCCCGCACTCTACTCGAACGGTCCGGTCCTGGCCCGGCCACGCCTGTTCGGGAGGGCTTGTTCGCCTGCTTCAGGTTTTCGCGCCTTCCCTCAACGGATGGAACCGGCGCGATGGATGACGGAAAACCTCATCGCACAGGCTTTTTCAAAGGCCGACTATAGCAACAGAAGTGCTTTCAAATACTTAGAGAGTATACATGGTACCCGGGGCCGGACTCGAACCGGCACGGCCTCTCGGCCAAGGGATTTTAAGTCCCTAGTGTCTACCATTCCACCACCCGGGCAGGTGTGGGGAGAATACCCCACCAGGCGGCTTTTCCGCCACATTCATACTTCGAGTGAGGCGTGAATTTGAAAAAGGTGCGAGTAGAGCCCGCGCCCATCTTCTTCAAGAGAAAAAGGGCCGCGGGCGTGAGAATCGAATCTCTCGCTCCGCGGCCCTTCTTCCAACGAAAATTCAGTAACTGCCCGCGTCCTCAATCAGGTGAAAACGATGCCGCACATCCGTGTCACCGCCGGGCAGGCAATGATGAAACTTAGCCCGTGTACTCCATGATGTGGAGACCCAGCCCCCAGCGGTCGGCCATGTAGATGAGGCCCGTGTCCTTGTCCACCTGCACGTCGTTGCTCTGCGGGCAGCAGCGCTCCTTCGTGCCGGCGGGGATGTAGTAGCCCACCTCCTTGGGACGGAACGGATTCGACCAGTCCACCACGCGGAGGCCCGCGTTGAACCAGGTGATATACATGAGGTCGTCCTTCGTCATGTCGAGCCAGATGTTGTGCGCGCCGTGGCGCGAGCCCGTCTTGTTCCATTTATCATCGAGGGGGCGCATCTCGATCGGGTCGATCTCATAGGGCATGAACGTGCTCACCGGCAGCGGCTCGTGGATGTTCCTCAAATCGTAGAAAGTCACGAACGCGGGCGGGTCGTCGCAGTTCACCGTGGTGGTCTCCTGCGTCACGATGCCGAATTCCGACCCCTCCGGCACAATGAAACTATGGTAGCAGCCCGCCCAGCCATGCGTCTCATGCGGGTTGTGGCGCCACATGAGTTCGGGCTTCGTCGGGTCGGTCAGATCGAAGAGCGCGATGCCGGCGTCCCAATAGCCCGCCGTCACGTAGTTACCCCAGGGGTTACCCTCGTGAATCCACCCGCCGTCGCCCACGATCTCGGGGTCCCAGGAGGGTTCTTCGCCGTCTTTCTGGCCGGGGACGTGGCCCATGCCGATGAACTCGGGCGCCCAGGGGTCCTTCATGTCATGAACGAGGAGCACCTTGCCCGCATAGCCGTCCTTGAAGCCAGAACTGTAGAGAAGCTGGCGCTTTCGGTCATAGATCGGCCTGTGAATGCCGAACCCATCCGTTTCCACGTAGTTCACGAATTTTGGGTGGAACGGGTCGCAGTTGTCGAAAATGCGCAGGCCGCCGATGGCGTCGGGGTACTGCTCACGCAGGGCGGGCCTGAGTTCGGAGTTCGTGAGCAGCACCTCGTCGTTGATACGGAGCACCTTGTGCGTGCGCGCAGCGGGGCTGTCGACGAGCTGGTTGATGATCTTGGGATTCGCCGGGTCCTTGACGTCCAGAATCGTCATGCCGTCGTGGCCGTTCACGCCCGAGGCCGCGACGTAACAGATGCCGCCGCTCACCTGAATCTGGAAGGCGTCGCCCCAGCCGTTCAAGTCAGAATGGGCGACGAGGCGGACGTTGTGCGCCTCTTCTTCCCAGGGTTCGGTGAGTACGTGGTCCACTCCGGTGTAGGCGTCGTTGCCGCCGCCGCGTATGGGGTTTGGGTGATATGAGGGTCTGCGCATGTTTCCTCCATCTAGGAATGAATGCTGTCGAGAAGCGTAGTGTCGAGATTCGCCGCGCATTCTATGGGAAGAGCATGGGCCTGGAAAAGGGCCGGCGGGAGATTTTTTTCTGAAACTATTCTTCGCGGAACAGGCGGATGAAATCCTCAAAGGGAGCGGGCGGGGACTGGGCCACTTCCATGTTCTGGACGACATGGTCCATCTGCCGCATACCTACAAGAGCGACGGCCACGCCGGGCGCGCTGCGGGTAAACTGTATGGCGCGCTGCCCGTCGGTGGAAAACCCCGGGAACACCTCCCCTATTATGGGAGGAAGCCCCTCGGCGGCGCGTCCCTGGAGTATCGAGCCGCTCGTCATGACGGTGACGCCTCTTTGGGCGGCGGCGGCGAGAAAGCACGTCGTCTCGCCGTTTAGGCTCTGGTTTGGCTTGGAGAAAGCCTCGGGCATGCCCAGATTCAGCGGCAGCTGAACGACCCTGAAGTGATGATTCTCACCGCCCGCGGCTTGCGCCGCTCCGAGCACCTCAGCCAGCGAGAGATACTCCCCCTTACCCGGCTCCATGCGATACCCGTTCCAGGTGGCCGTGCCGTAGCTTCTGATCTTCCCCTCGGCCACGGCGCCCTCGAGCGCCTCGAAGGCTTCCTTGAGCCTGCTCAGGAAAACCTCGCGCGAGACTTCCTGAAGCTGCGTTTCGGGATTGTGGACGTAGTAGATGTCGATGGTATCCAACCCTAAATTGGCGAGACTCGCGTCGAGTTCGTGTCTGATATACGCAGGCGTCATGCAGTGGCAGTTCGCAACGATATCCTCGGGCGTGCAAACCCCGGGCTCGAAATAGGTTTTCCTCATGTACTCGGTAAAATCCGCCTGCCCGGTGGGTGGATGAGTGTCGAAGGGGATAAACCCTCCCTTGGTGGATATGACCAGCGCATCCCTGCTCACCTCGCCTGCCGCAAACAGATCGTCCAGCGCTGCGCGGATGTTCCTCTCGCTGCGCTGGAAGCGGTAGTTCACCGCCGTGTCGATGACGTTGAAACCGCCGCGGACGACGGCGGCCACGGATTCTCGATAAGCGGCGTCGGTCGCCTCGTCCGCTTCTCCGAGATAGGTGCCGACCCCGATGGAGGAGAGCCAAAGGCCGTTCAGCTGCCTGTAATGATCGGGATGACAGACCGGTGAATGGGCCTCTGCGTAGCTTTTCGTGCCCTCTGTCGTGGCGAAACCTGCGTGGGCCATTGTCATATCCTGTTCAGGCGGCGAGATAGAGGTATCCTACACGCATTTTCCCCGAAAGACGATGAGAGGCTCGAAACACCCCGGCTCCCGCCCTCAAAAAGTTTCGTCTTGACACGGCCTCGCCCTATCATCAATAATGTTTTCACTCGATCATATCGTGGAGGAACGCAATTCTTCGGTGAGGCGATAGACTCCCATATCGGGGATTCGCTTCGAACTTTTTTTCATGCGTGGGGGGCCCGAAGACCTTGGAAATCAATATCAGCATCAACGGCGAGAGCCGGACGTTCGACGTGGAACCCAGAACCCTTCTTGTTCACCTGTTGCGCGATGACGCCGGCCTGACAGGCACGCACATCGCGTGTGAAACCTCGATTTGCGGAGCATGCACCGTCCTGATGGACGGCAAGGCGGTGAAAAGCTGCACTGTCCTGGCCGCGCAGGCGGATGGCTGCGCGGTCACGACCATCGAGGGACTCGCCAATGGGGATCAGCTCCATCCGCTTCAAGAGCAGTTCTGGGAAAAACACGGATTGCAATGCGGCTTCTGCACACCGGGCATGATCCTGACGGCGAACCAGCTCATTGCGACCAACTCCGATCCGACGGACGAGGAAATCAGGCACGGCATCGAAGGCAACATATGCCGCTGCACGGGTTATCAAAACATCGTCGACGCCATATCCGCGGCGGCGGCTCAGATGAGGGAATAAGAGATGGCCCAGGCACCCAAATTCATCGGCGCACCAATCAAAAGACGAGACGATCCGCGTCTCATTCAAGGCCTCGCCCACTACGTGGACGATTTCAACCCAACCGGCACCCTGCACATGGCGGTGGTGAGAAGCCCGTACGGCAAAGCCAATATACGCTCGGTCGACGTCTCCAAGGCGGCCGCGGCGGAAGGCGTCGTCGCCGTCTACACGCACGAGGAAACAAAGGGCATCGGCCCCGTTCCCGTGGGCGGCCTCGTACCCGACGCCAAGGTTCCCGAGCAGCCGATACTGGCCGATAAACAGACGCTGTTCGCGGGCGAGCCAGTCGTCGCGGTGATTGCCGAGACGCGCTACGGCGCGCGCGACGCGGCGGACTTGGTTGATATCGACTACGAACCGCTCGACGCCGTGGTGGACCTGGAAGCTGCTATCGAGTCCGGCTCTCCCAAGGTGCACGACGCCTATGAGAGCAACGAGGCGTTCAAGTGGGGAATCGCAGGCGGCGACGTGGAAGCCGGCATGAGTGAGGCCGACGTCATCGTCAAGGAGAAAATCACCAACGCCAGAGTCGCCCCGCTGGCACTCGAGCCCAGAGGCGTTCTGGCCCACTACCTCCCCGGTGAGGACAAGTTGACGATCTGGACCTCCACCCAGGTGCCGCACAAGGTGCGCACGCTGGTGGCGCTCCAGATCGGGATGCCGGAAAACCGCATGCGCGTCATCGCCCCAGAAGTAGGCGGCGGCTTCGGCAGCAAGCTCAACATCTACCGCGAAGAGGCGCTGGCCGCCTTCGTCTCGCGCGAACTCGGCGTGCCGATCAAGTGGGTGGAAAGCCGTTCCGAGAACTTCATGACCACCATCCACGGGCGCGGCCAGGTGGGCGATGTCGAAATGGGCCTCAAGAACGACGGCACCATCACCGCGTTCCGCTACAACGTGCTCGCCGATTGCGGGGCCTACTACCAGTTGCTCACCGTGGCCATCTTTACGCTGACGGGTTTGATGCTGCCCGGCCCCTACAAAATCGAGAACATCGAGATGAACGCCACCGGCGTGTTCACCAACAAGGTGGCGACCGACGCCTACCGGGGCGCTGGCCGTCCCGAGGCGACATATATCCTGGAACGCATGATGGACATCGCGGCGATAGAGCTGGGCATGGACCCCGTGGAAATCAGGCGCAAAAATTTCCCGGACAAATCCGAGTTCCCCTTCAGCACGTCCGCCGGCCTCAGCTACGACAGCGGGGATTACCATCAGGCGCTCGACCTCGCGCTCGAAGCGGCGGATTACTCCGCCATGCGCACGCAGCAGGAAGAAGCCAGAAAAGACGGCAGATATCTGGGAATCGGCTTTTCGACCTACGTCGAGATTTGCGGCATGGGACCCTCCGCCGCACTGGGCGGCCAGGGCTGGGAGAGCGCGCGGGTACGCGTGGAGCCCACCGGCAAGGCCACCGTTTTTTCGGGCGCATCGCCCCACGGGCAGGGCCAACAGACGTCATTCGCCCAGATCGTGGCGGACGGTCTCGGCATCGACACGAACGACGTGACCGTCATCCATGGAGACACCGACGTCGTGCCCTACGGCGTGGGCACTTTCGGCAGCCGGGGTACCGTGGTCGGCGGCTCGGCGGTCGTCTACGCGCGCGACAAGGTGCGAGCCAAGATGGCCAAGTTCGCGGCGATGGAATTCGAGGCGGACGAGAACGACATCGAATTCGAGGACGGCAAAGTATTCGTCAGGAGCGCACCCGAGAAATCGGCCGGCTTCGCCGAGATCGCGATGATGGCCTACAGTGCCATCGCGCTTCCCGAAGACACCGATCCGGGCCTCGAGGAAACCCACTTCTTTGAGCCGAGCAACTTCACCTTCCCCTTCGGGACGCATATCGTACTGGCCGAGGTCGACCCGGAAACGGGCGATGTGGAAATTCTCCGCTACGTGGCGGTGGATGACGTGGGCAACATGATCAACCCGCTGCTCGTGCACGGGCAGATCCACGGCGGCATCGCCCAGGGGTTGGGACAGGCGCTGGAAGAAGAGATGATTTACGGCGAGGGCGGGCAGCCGCTGAACGCATCGTTCATGCACTACGCTTTGCCTAAGGCGAACAGGCTGCCACGCTTCGAGCTTCTGCACACCACCACGCCGACGGACGTGAACCCGCTGGGCGCGAAGGGCGTGGGTGAGGCCGGCACCATCGGCTCCACACCCGCCGTGGTGAACGCCGTGCTCGACGCGCTTTCGCCATTCGGTATCACGCACATCGACATGCCGCTGCGCCCCGAAAAACTGTGGCGCGCCATCGCCGAGAAGAGGGCTTAAGTATGATTCCAGCTTCTTTCGACTACGTTCGACCACAATCGCTAGAAGACGCTCTCGCGCAACTCAGGGAGCATGGAGAAGACGCACGGGTCCTCGCCGGAGGCCATAGCCTTCTGCCCGTGATGAAGGCGAGGCTCGCCGATCCGGGCGTCCTTATCGACGTCGCGGGCCTTGAGGACCTCTCGGGCATCTCCGAATCAGAGGGAGCAGAGGGCGGAGTTCGCATCGGCGCGATGACGACCCACGCCGAAATCGAGGCGTCACCCCTGGTTCGGGGGAAATGCCACTCCCTCGTCGAAGCGGCCGGCGCCATCGGCGACGTACAGGTGAGAAACCGCGGGACGCTGGGCGGCTCCCTCGCCCATGCCGACCCCGCCGCGGACTACCCGGCGGTCGTGCTGGCGGCGGGAGCGGAAATCACCGCCGTGGGCGCGGACGGCGAGCGCGTCATCGGCGCCGATGACTTCTTCACCGGAGCATACGAGACGGCCCTACGCGCGGGCGAGATTATCACCTCCGTCCGCATACGAGCTTCGGCCGTACGGGGCTCAAGCGCGTATCTCAAGGCGGCGCAGCAAGCCAGCGGCTTTGCGGTGTGCGGCGTGGCGGCCCGACTCGCGCTGGACGGAAACGGGGTGGTCGCCTCCATCCGCGTCGGCGTGACGGGCGTAGCCGCAGCAGCGTATCGAGCCACGAGTGTCGAAAACGCCCTCATGGGCAGCGCGCCGAGTGCGGAATCGATCCGAAAAGCGGCTGCGGGGGCCGGTGAAGGCGTAGACGCACTCGATGATTTTTACGCCGGAGCGGACTTCAGACGTCATCTGGCGGGCGTATACACCGCGCGCGCCATCGGCAAGGCCTGGATTCGCGCTTCGGGCAAATAGCGCGTACGCTACGGGCGTGCGCATTCCTCAAGCTAGCATGTTATCTCTTCATCGCCCCCGGTTTCTGGGGGCGATTTTCTTGCTCCTGGCGAGTTCGAATTGAACAACGCTCCCCTTCTCCCCCCGATACCCTGGCTGGCGCACGAGAACGCGCGCTTCATCGTGCAGCTTCGCGCTCTCTCTGACGCCGAATGGGCGAGCCCCACTTTCTGCCCCGGATGGAACGCGGCCCAACTCGTCGGCCATATGACGGGAGGAGCCATCTCCTATGCCGAGCGCATCCGGGCGGCGCGCCGGGGCGAGGTCATCCTCTCACTTGGAGCCGAGACGCCTGCGAAATTTCAGGCCGCGCGAGAAGAAATCACCCGCAAATCCATCGCCATGGCCCCGCTGGAACGCATCGATTGGATACAGAAAAGCCAGGACGACCTCCAGGCCGAAATCGAACGCCTGGAAACCGGCGACCTGGACCGCGACCTTTGGCACCGGAAGGGCCACACGAAAGTGCGCACCTTCCCCGCTCAACGGCTGTATGAAGTTGCGCTCCACGGCTGGGATTTAGAAAACGACCCGGATGCGCCGATCGAGACCGAATCGCTGGGCGCGCTCGTCGAGATTCTCGAAACGAGACTTCCCCTGTACTTCAACCGCTCGGGCGCAACCGGGCCTGCGGGCGTGTTCCGCTTCGAGACGAGCGAGCCGGTTGCGGCGTGGGAAATGTCGATAGCCGGTGGCGAAGCATCAGTCCTTGAGAGTCCCTCCGACTCCCCCGACGCCGTCCTTTCCGCATCTGGAAGCGACATGGTGCTCCTGTGCGCGGGGCGTTCGGATCGCGCGCGGAAAATCGCGGATGGATCCCTTCGTATCGAGGGTGACGCGCAAAAAGCGGCTGCGCTCATGGACGTCCTCTTCCAGCCCTTTTAAGGGAGTTGCCGGGTAGACATGCGCATCGTCATCGACGGATACAATCTCATTCCCGCCATCCCCGAACTCAGGCGCGTTCTCCATCAGGATTTGGAAGCTGGGCGCGAGGGCTTGCTCGAAATGCTCCGGAGCTACCGCAGAAATTCCGTCGTCAATCCACGAATCACCGTCGTATTCGACGGTAAATCCCATCATGATCATGGAGGTGGAAAAAACGCGGGCGGAATTGAAGTGCTCTTCTCAAGGCACGAAATCGCAGACGCGCTCATCCTGCGCCTCTTGAAAGACCACTACAAGGGCGCCGTTCTCGTCACCTCGGACAGGGCCCTCGGCGAGGCGGCCGCGCCCTTCGCCTCTGCGATCATGCGCACGGGCGAGTTTCGCGATCTCCTCTACCAGGCGGCCTTCATGGAAGGTGACGCGCCGGAGGATGAGCCGACCAGGACGCCTAAGCGCGACACGAAGAAGAAGGGAAACCCCAGGCGCGCCTCCAAGAAAGAGCGCAGGCGCAACCGGCAACTCAAGAACCTTTGAGGAGTACTCCCACGCGCGGCGCGCTTCACCTCTAGTCCATCACCCGTTCCGTAAGAGCCGTTTCACGAAATCATAAAAGGCGTACGCCTCCTGTCGTAAAGAACAAGATGCGGCCAGTATGAAATTATTCGGAGCGGAGTCTGGGGTCGAGCGTGTCGCGTACGGCGTCGCCGAATAGGTTGAAGGCGAAGACGGCGGCGGTGATGGCCAATCCCGGGAATACGGGAATCCACGGCGCGCTCTCTGCGTATTCCTCAGCACCTCCCTGAAGCATCAGTCCCCAGGCGGCGGTGGGTTCCTGTACGCCGAGTCCCAGGTAGGAGAGCGAGGCTTCGAGCAGGATCGCCTGCCCCAGGAAAGAAGTGAGCATAATGAGATAAGGCGCCATGACGTTGGGAATCATGTGCCGGGAGATGATGCGAACGTGTGCGAAGCCGAGCGCTCGCGCGGCATCCACATAGGGAATTTCCCGTATCGAGAGCGCGCTCGAGCGCACCACGCGGGCGCATCTGGGTATTAAGGGAATCGTGATGGCGAAAATCACGTTCTGCGTCCCCGTTCCGAAGATCGAGACCACCGAGAGCGCCATGATGATGAGCGGGAATGAGATGAAGATGTCCATGAAGCGCTGGAATATGAGGTCGAAGCGTCCACCGAAATAAGCACTCCCAACGCCGAGGATGAGGCCTGCTGTGGAGCCGAGAATCGAGGCCGAAAACCCGACGAACAGCGCCGTTCTGGCGCCGAAAACGATGCGCGTAAAAATATCGCGTCCGAACTGATCCGTCCCGAACCAGTGCGTGACGCTCGGGGCGACGTGCATGCTGTCGAAGGCGTTCTGCACCGGGTCGTAGAAGGTGATCACGTTCGCGAAAGCGGCCAGGAGGATCATTACGAGGACGGCGCATGCGCTCACCGCGCCGAGGGGCTTTTTCCGCGCCGTATCCTTTATTTTGTCGACCCATGATCGTTCGGGAACGACATCGAAATCCATCTCGGATACGGCGAGATCACTCGGTGACGCCATGGCGCAACTCCTAGCTGTAGCGTATGCGCGGGTCGAGCCACGCATAGAGGATATCGATGAACAGGTTCGTAAAAATGAAGACGACGGCCACGAGCATGACGAGCGACTGCGTCATGGTGTAGTCGTGGTTCGTCACCGACTCGACAAAGAGTTTCCCCAAACCGTTCAGGTTGAAGACCTGCTCCGTCACCACAAGCCCACCCATCAGGAAGGCGAACTCCAGGCCGATGACGGTCGCCACGGGCAGAAGTGAATTCTTGAGCGCGTGGCGGTTGATGATGAGTTTCTCGAGCAGCCCTTTCGCTCGGGCGGTACGCACGTAATCCTCGCGCAAAACCTCTAAAAGGGCCGAGCGCGTCATGCGCGTGGCGACGGCCGAATACCGATAGCCCGTCGCGACGGCCGGCCATATCAACTGAGATATGTTCGCCACCGGGTCTTCCCATATCGGGGTGTAATGAATCGGCGGCATCCAGGGGTCGCCGAAAAATTTTTGCGTCATGATCAAGAGGCCGAGAATAATCAGGATGCCCAGCCAGAAGGAAGGCATGGCGATGCCTGCGATGCTGAACGTGCGCACGACGTAGTCGATCCAAGTATCCTGCTTGATGGCCGAGATTGTGCCGAGTGGAATGGCGATGAGAATGGCCGTGAGCGTCGCCATGATGGCTACTTGCAGAGAGAGTTCGAAGCGCAGGCCGATTTCATGCAGGATTGGCTTGCCCGTCCACATGGATTCCCCCAGATCGAAGGTGAAGAACCCTGTGATGAAGTCGATGAACTGCACGTAGATGGGCGCATCGATGCCCAGGTTCTGCTGGCACGTCGCTATCGCTTCCTTGTCAACAAACATACCCGTGCCGGCCATGCGGAGTTCGCACACGTCACCCGGTATGAGGCGAAGCATGAAGAACACCAGCACCGCTGCACCCAGCAGCGTCGGGAACATCAGCAGGATTCTCTTGATCGTGTATCTATACACTTCGTGCGCCCTTGCGTTTTACGCCAGACGAGGCTCCAGACCGCCCTCCCCCGCCACCCGGCGATCCGGGCGGCGAAGGGGGACGATACGAGCTATTTGTCGATCCAGACGTTGTCCAGATGCTGGTTCAGATAGTGGCTCGGCGCTATCTTCCACCCTTTCACGTAACTGCGGTGGGGGTTGATCTTGTACCACCATAGCGTCACGAACTGGTGCGCCATCTCATCGAGCGCGCGCTTTTCATACTTGCGCATGATGGCGCGCTGCTTCTTCACGTCGGGCTCGCGGTTCATCTCGTCGAACCACTTGTCGAGCTGGCGGTCCTGATACTCCGCGTACTGGTTGCCCGCCCTGTCGTCGGAGATGAATTTCGAGACGTCCACCAGCGGGTTGATGACCGACTGGCAATTGAAGTCGATGGATACGTCGAAGTTCTTCTTCTTGCGCAGCGTGGCGTAGAACGGCCCGGAAGGCTGCACCCACTGCTTGACCTTAAGTCCGATCTTCCGCCACTGGTCGATAACCCAGGTGCCAACAACCTTGTAGGGCTGGTCCACGCCCCGGTTGTGCAGTGTGAACTCGAAGCCGTTCGGATAGCCGGCTTCCTTGAGCAGCCTCTTGGCTTCGGCGCGGGATTTGTTGATGTCCGGCCAGTAGCCCGCTATTTTCGTCAACTCCTCTTTCGTGGCCGCCAGGGGGTGTTTCGGGAAAACCACGCCGCCCACGGTCTTCACGATGGCGATGCGCGAGAGGTATTTGGAGCCGCCCCAGCGGTCGATCGCCAGCGTCAGCGCCCGGCGCACGCGCGCGTCATCGAAGGGCTTGCGTTTGTGGTTGGGCGTCACCATGAGGTTGCAGTTCCAGTCGCTCTCCTGGACGGTGAGCTTATCACCCAGCGCCTTCTTCAAGTCGTCGCGCGCCTTGGGCGGGAATCCGCGGAATTCAATGGCCGCGCGGTCGCCGCGAATGGCCTGGAGACGAATCGCCATTTTCGGAGCAGAGATCGCCCGGTAGCCGTCGAGATAGGGTTTGCCCTTGTGGTGGTATTTCTCATACCGCTTGCCCTCGACGAAAGCGCCCGGCTGGTGCTGCACGAAGCGGAATGCGCCCGTGCCGTTCACGTTTTTCTGGTGCCACTTGTAGCCATGCTTGTCGAGATCGGCCTTCGAGTAGATGAAGTTGTAGGGCAGCGCAAGCGCAGGCACAAAGGCGCCCGTGGGATATTTCAGCTTGAACACCAGCGTTTTCGGGTCCGGTGCGGAGACGGATTTCACCATGCTGAAAAACGCCTTGCGATTGCTCTCGATGCCCTTGGGTGGGCTGATAATCTTGTCATACGTCGCCTTCACGTCCGCCGAGGTGAGCTTCTGGCCGTTGTGGAACGTGATGTCGTCGCGGATTTTGAAGGCGTACTTCGTGTGCCCTTCGGTCGGCTTCGGAATCCCGCCCTCACACACGTCGCAGACGAAATCGGTTGGCGAGGCGGGGTTTTCCGGATTCACGCGAATCAACAGGCTGTAAAAGGGACGCAACGGGTGAATCATCCCGAAGGTGGATTCGATGTGACCGTCGTAGGAGGGAATCTTGCTGCCGACGACGAACTTGAGAACGCCGCCCTTCTTGGGCGCCGCCTCGACAGGAGCAAAACTCCACAGCCCCAGGGCGAGCACCGCCGCCGCAATCATTAGGGTTTTCATTCGAGTGTTTCTCATAAGGAATCTCCTTTCATGTTCCCAGGGTAAAATCGATACATCACAAATCAGGCAAGTCACGAGTAAAACAACAAATGCGGAAAAATTAAACTTCCGTACAGGCCACCCAATGGCCCGGTTTCAATTCACGCAACAAGGGTACTTCTTTCGAGCAATTCTCCACGGCGATGGGACACCGGGGATGGAACACACAGCCCGGCGGCGGATTTATGGGACTGGGCACTTCTCCCGCGACAAAACTGACGTCGCGTCCCTGCTCTACTTCCGGGTCCGGCACGGGAACGGCAGACAGCAACGCCCTCGTATAAGGGTGCATGGGATTGTCGTACAACTCATCGCAATCCGCCAACTCTACAATCCGGCCCAGATACATCACCGCCACGCGGTGGCAAAGGTGGCGCACCACGCTCAGATCGTGCGCAATGAAAAGATAGGTGAGATTATATTCCTCTCTCAAATCTTCGAGCAAATTGATAATTTGCGCCTGAATGGACACGTCGAGCGCCGAGACGGGTTCATCGCAAATGATGAATTCGGGCTTGAGGCTCAAGGCGCGGGCGATTCCCACGCGCTGGCGCTGTCCGCCGCTCATCTCGTGGGGATATCTGTCGGCCATCTTGGGGTTGAGTCCGCAGACGCTGAGAAGTTCGCTGATTCTCTGCTTTCTCTTGCGGGCATCTGGTTCGATACCGTGGACGTACATGGGCTCGTCTATCATCTCGCCGATCTTCATGCGCGGATTCAGCGAACTGTAAGGGTCCTGGAAGATGACCTGGATTTTCTGCCGGTACTCGCGCAGCGCCACCTGATCGAGTTTCGTCAGATCCGCACCCTCGAAAAATATCTCTCCTTCCGTGGGGCGTTCGAGTTGGAGGATGCACCTGCCCGTCGTCGTCTTGCCGCAACCGCTCTCACCCACGAGGCCGAGCGTCTCGCCACGCCTGATGTGGAAATCTACCCCATCCACCGCCTTCACGAGCCCGACCAGCTTATTGAAAATGATGCCCTCGGTGATCGGGAAGTGCATCTTAAGGCCCTTGACGTCCACGAGCACGTCGCCAAGCTCACTGTTTCGGGAGTATTGAGCGTCACGTTCGAGGGTGGATGCGTCAGGAGTCATTCGCTCAACCTTTCACCGTTTCCAGGTTTTCTTTTTCCCAGCAAGCAGATAGATGGCCGTTCCCGATTGTCTCTAGTGGCGGAATCTCGCTCGCGCACTTATCCACGGCGAATTTGCACCGGGGCAGAAAAGAACAACCCGCGCCCAGGCGTGTGAGATCAGGCGGTTGTCCGTCGATGGGGTCCAGTCGCTTTTGCCTCGGTTGATCGAGCCTCGGCACGGAACTCAGCAGCCCCAGGGTGTATGGATGCTTCGGTTCGCGGTAGATGTCCGCCGCCAGGCCGCGCTCGATTATCTTTCCCGCGTACATGACGTTCACGCGGTCCGCATACCGGGCCACCACGCCGAGGTTGTGCGTGATGATGATGAGCGCAACACCCATTCGCTTGGTGAGGTTTTTCATCAACTCCAGTATCTGGGCCTGGATAGTGACGTCGAGCGCCGTCGTCGGCTCATCCGCGATGATGAGCTTCGGCTCGCAGCAAAGTGCCATCGCGATCATCACCCTTTGCCGCATCCCGCCGCTCAGGTGGTGCGGGTATTGCCGGAGTCGCCGCTCGGGCTCTGAGATACCCACGAGGCGGAGATATTCGACCGCTTTTTTCTCCGCGTCGGCCCTGTCCATGCCGAGGTGGTGTTCCATTGTCTCGGTGAGCTGCAGCCCTATGGTCAACACGGGGTTCAGGGACGTCATGGGCTCCTGGAAGATCATGCCGATCTGGCGGCCCCGGATGTTTCTGATTTCCAGGTCTTCGAGCTTGATCAGATCGTCACCCAGAAAGCGTATCGCACCCCCGACGATGCGGCCGGGCGGATTCGGTATGAGGCCGAGAACGGAAAGCGCGCTGACGGACTTCCCGCAGCCCGACTCTCCGACGATCGCTACCGTCTCGCCTTCCTGAACATCGTAGGAGATGCCGTTGACAGCCTTCACGACACCTGAGGAGGTGAAAAAATGCGTTCTCAAGTCTTCGATTTCAAGAAGCGCACTCATCTATCCTCAACCTTGCTCAACCAGGAAGAAACAAAATCAAAAAATGTTATTGGCTCTTTGCGAATCCAAGGTATGGAAAACACTAATCGTTGTTTACCGCAAAGTCAATCGGCGATTTTCGGCGCATGGGGTGCGCCTTTTTCATGGCATCAAACAGAAGAAAAGCGCAATTTTATGCAGAGTTTCCCGTGATGATGAGCGCATCCGCCACCAGGCATCCTCCACCCTTCTCACGCAAAAATACGGGATTCAAATCCATTTCTTCAATTTTTTCACGGTGTGCGAAAGCGGCATCCCCCAACCGTAAAATGATCTCGGAAAAGGCTTCCACATCCAACGGCCCGCGTCCCCTGTGGCTCTCGAAAATTTTCCTGCACTTTAGTTCATCCATCATCTCGTATGCGTCATCGAGTGTAAACGGCGCAATGCACGCGCTTACGTCATCGAGCAATTCCACATTCACCCCTCCGAGTCCAACCGTCACGACCGGGCCGAACTGAGAGTCTCGCTTCACGCCGAGCATGAATTCGACGCCATCCTCGACTTGCTCCTGAAGCAGATAACCTTCCAAAGCGCACTTCTCCCAAAGGCTCGTGATATCCGCGAGCGCGGCTTCGAGCGCAGCCTCATCGCCGAGGCCCGTTTTCACCAGCCTCCACTCCATTTTGTGGTGAATTTTCGAGGACACGCCCTTTAAAACGAGCGGAAAACGCAAATCACGCGCCGCCAGGCGCACTTCTTCTTCCGAGCGGCAGAAACGATGCGCCACCACGGGCAAACCGAATTCACGGGTGAGCGCCAGAGATTGCGCCTCGTTCAGCGGCCCGGCAGCGGACAGTGCTTCGGCTACCAAAGAAGACGGCGCTTCATATACGGGTCGCGATGCGCTTTTCTCCTCTCTTTTCAATACTTTTGCATACCGAACCAAGGCCGCCGCCGCGCGGGCGCAGCCTGATATCGACTGAAAAGAAGCGATTCCCTCCCTCGCCAACAGCCTGTGCGCATCCTCGGCATGGGGGTTGAAGTAGGCCAGCATCGGAACGTCAGGACTCGTCCGCTTCAACCGCACAATGGGCTCTACTCCCATCTCGGGTTTGAACTGCGCGCTTGAACCCACGATGGGAATCACCGCGTCGAAGCAGCCGCTCTTGAGAAATGTTTTGAGAAAATCCGAATACAGGTGAATGTCTGCGATGGTGGTGTCGAGCGGATTCTCTATCCGCCCGAAGGCGGGGTGTTTTTCCTTCATCCGGGTACTGAGGACGTCATCCACCTCTGCGATTTCGAGGCCGAGGGCGCCGCATTTATCGGCCATTAAAGCGCCTGCCCCGCCCGTCGTCGTTACGACCCCTATTCTGTTTCCATCGGGTATCGGGGAAACACAGAACATGTGGGCAACTTCGAAAAGCGCTTCGAGGTCATCTACCCGCGTAACGCCCCACTTTCGGAACAGCGCCTCGTACACCCTGTCTTCACCCACCATGGCCCCTGTATGGCTCAAGGCCGCGCGCTCTCCCTCGCGCGCTTCGCCCACCTTCAGGACGACCAGGGGTTTTTCTTCTCGCAGCGCCTTTTCCAAAACTCTTTTGAATCTCTCGCCGTCGCGAACTCCTTCGAGATATACCGCGATAGCACGGGTTTGGGGGTCGTCGATGAGAAAATCGAGATAATCCGAAAGCTCCAAGTCCATCTCGTTGCCGCAGGAGATGAGGTGGCTGAAACCGATGCCGCGCTGCGTCGCGCGCGAGAGCATTGCGCCGCCGATGCTCCCGCTCTGGCAGACCACCCCGATGCTGCCGGGCAGCATCTCCTCCACGTCGAGTGCTATCAGGCCCGCCAAGTGAAATTTATGGTGAAAGTTGTGCACGCCCGCCGTGTTCGGCCCGCAGATGCGGACTCCTCCATCCTGGGCGATGCGCTGAATTTCAGCTTCCAGGCTTGCGCCCGCTTCATCCGCCTCGGAAAAACCGCCGGTATAAATGATGGCCGCGCCTACTTCCGCCTCGGCGCATTGACTCAGCACGTCCGGGACTCGCTCTATTCCCACTGTGATAAAGGCGACATCCGGCGCTTCGGGAAGCGCATCGAGCCGGGGCCAACAGCGCACTCCGGCCACTTCTTCGTAATTGGGATTAACGGGATAGACCCTGCCACCATAACCGTGACGCAGCAGATTCTTCACCACGCGGCCGTTGAATTGCTCCAGGTTTGCCGACGCTCCGATGATGGCGACAGATTTGGGCGAGAGCAAGCGCGCGAGGCTCTCTTTCGTACTGCGCTCCATGATCAGGAGAATCCCCTAAAATTCATCGCGGATTAAGTTACGCCCTGGGCGGACGCTGGCTGAAGGGGCGCTCGTAGATCAGGGAAGCCAGGCGGTTTCTCAACATCTCGGTGGAGCCACCCGCGATGGACCACCCGCGGATCTTGCGGTAGAGGAACTCGAGCGGCATCTCGGTCGAAAAGCCATAGCCGCCGTGAAGCTGGATCGCGTCGTCCGCCACCTGGCGCGCCATCTCGTTGCAGTAGAGCTTGGCGCTCGTCGTCTCCACCGCCGATGGCAGGCCCGCGCGCGCGTTCGATAGCGCGCGATAGAGGAGCAGGCGCGCCGCTTCGAGCTTCACCCGCATATCCGCCACCATCCACTGCACTCCCTGGAACTCGCACAAGGGGCGATCGAACTGGCGTCTCTCGCTGGTGTGGGCGACCGTCATATCGTATGCCGCCTGCGCCAGGGCAAGGCAGCGCGTGGCGTTTCCGAGCCGCTCAACGTTGAACACGGGCATGAGCACCCGGAAACCCTCCTCATCGACCAGCACGTTCTGCCTGGGGATACGGGCGTTCTCGAAATGAAGCGCGCAGTGCGCCTCCCCGCTCATGTAGTGTTCGGTCTTTCCCTTCGTGAAGCCTGGCGTTCCCGTCTCCACCACGACAGCCCCGCAATCACGCGTCCTGGGGCCAAAGCGCACGTATACGACGAACAAGTCCGCGTGCGGGGCGTTGGAACTGAAGCACTTTTGGCCATTCACGAGAACGCTCTCGCCGTCATATTCCGCCGTGGTCTGTAATTCCGTAGCGGCCGAACCGGCGTCGGGCTCCGTCATGCTGATGGAGATTACTCTCTCCCCCCGGCATATCGGAGGCAGAAAGCGCTCCTTCTGCTCGGCTGTGCCCAACTCGTCTATCACGCGGATGGGCCCCATGTTCCCCATCTGCACCACGTCGCCGCTGTGGGGACACACCTGCGAGACCGCCTCCATCACCAGGCAGGCTTCGAAAATCGATTGGCCCCCACCGTGCGGTTCGGCCACCGTCATCCCCATCATGCCGTGCTCGGCCAACATCTTCATGGAGCGCCGGGGGTACTCGCCCGTTCGCGCATAGGAGAAGGCATCTCCTGCGAATTCTCTTATCGCCAGTTCTCGCGCCGTCTGCTGGAGCAGGCGATCCGATTCTTCGAGCCCAAAATCCACGAAAATCCCTTCCGATATATGAAAGTGATACCATTGCAAATTACGAAAAAGGCGCAGCACCACAAGTTTTACAACACCTTTTGTTTCGAGGCGAGGCACAGGTATCCCCTCGAAACAATTCCGCACCGCGAACGCAATGTCCCAGCTAATCCCGGTTTGCTCACCCATCGAATTGCTCTACAATTCCTGATTCCATCACCTGCCCTGGAGTTCGTGATGAACGCGATAAATGGAGCCCAGTTCCGGGTCGGCCTTCTTGTTCCCTCCTCGAACGCAACGATGGAGCGAGATTTTCACAGGAATCTGCCGGAGGGAGTCTTCACCGCCACCTCCCGCATGTTTTTGGACGAGACGACGAAACAGGCCGAAATCCGAATGCTCGAGGAATCCCTGCCCGAGGCGAACCGGATGCTCAAGACGGTGGAGCCGCATTTTTGCGTATTTGGATGCACGTCGGGCGGCGCGCTCTTCGGACAGGCGCATGACCAGAAGATAAAAGCACAAATCGAGGAAGAAACCGGCGCCGAGACGGCCACCATACTCTCGGCGCTCGCGTGTGAATTCGCCGATATGAACGCGAAGAAACTCGTGGTGCTTACACCTTACGTCGATGAGTTAAACAGGCCCATACGCGCGTCGCTCGAAGAAGACGGCATGGAGGTACTCTCGATAGACGGCATGGGGATAACGGACAACATCGAGATCGGAAACACGCGGGCGGATAAGCTCCTCAAATTCGCTGACGAGAAACTCTCCACCCAAAACCTGAAAAAAGCGGATTGTCTTTTCGTCTCCTGCACGAACCTGCCCGCCGTGGACGCTTTACCTGAGATTCATGCCCGCTACCCCGACCTCCCTGTGATGACGAGCAACCTGGCCGCGCTCCTTGCGGTTCGCCGAAAATTAAACGGGGAATAGCGCCGCGCGCCTGATTCGTCTTCTGTCTTTCTCTCACGAGAAAACCGGTGTAGGATGCTTGCTCGCTATAATGACTTGGCAGCATCCAGCATCGAAGCAACCTCGGGGCGTGCTTCATGCGCAGGATGCGCATGTGTCTCACCTGTATGGAGTGAAATCAATCTTGGAAGCGCGTGTACTATCCCCTTGCGGCGTAATCGGCTCCGGTTTTCCCCAAAGCTCCTTCGAGCGCGGATTGTCCATGAAGCCCCACGTCATCGCCTGCGACGGGGGTTCGACGGACAACGGACCGGCCTTTCTCGGCGCGGGAAAACCGAACTTCTCCCGCTCGGCGACCAAGCGAGACTTAAAGCTCATGCTCCAAGGGCGCGAACGCCTGGGCGTCCCCATGATCGTGGGTTCATGCGGCACGGGGGGCGGTGATGCGGGCCTCGAGTGGGCGCGCGATATTTGTCTCGAAATCGCCAATGAAGAGGGAATGAGCTTCAACCTCGCTCTGGTCCACGGTGAACAGGACAAGGCGTACCTCAAGAAAAGATACAGGGAAGGTCGCATACAGGCGCTCGATCCGGCCCCTCCGCTCGATGAGGAGATAATCGAAAAGAGCGCGCACATCGTCGGTATGATGGGCGATGAACCCATCGCCCGTGCGCTCGATGAGGGAGCGGATGTCGTGCTGACCGGCAGGGCTTCCGACACCTCGGTCTTCGCCTGCCATCCTGTCCGAATGGGTGCGGACCGGGGACTTTCCTGGCATGCGGCCAAGATTCTCGAATGCGGCGCGGCTTGCGCCGTGCACCGTGCGCGACCGGATGGGTGTTTCGCCTGGATTCGCGACGATCATTTTGTGGTCGAACCACTCAACCCCCAGATGTACTGCACCCCGCAGAGCGTGGCTTCGCACACCCTGTATGAGAACACAGACCCTTACCGCATCACCGAACCCGCGGGAGTCCTGGACACGACCCACTCGGCCTACTCGGCGGAGAGTGAACGTGCCGTTCGCGTGGGAGGGTCTGAGTTTCATACGGCTGAGCGGTATTCCATAAAGCTCGAAGGGGCAGAACTCGTCGGCTACCAGTCGGTGATCATCGGCGGGGTGCGCGACCCCATGATCCTCAAGCAACTCGACTCCTGGCTCGACGGCATCCGGGAGGGCTTTGAGACGCGCGTTCAGGAAATTTTCCCTGACCACGAAACGCCGCCCGCCTATCAACTCCACATCCGTGTATTCGGACGCGACGCCGTGATGGGAACGCTCGAACCCGAGGCTGGACGAATTCCCCACGAGGTGGGCGTTCTCTTCGAGGTGACGGCGGAGGACCAGGTATCCGCCAACACCATGGCGGCCACTCTGGCCCATTTCGCGCTCCACTACCCCATTCCCGAATGGGGCGGTCTTATTTCGACGCTGGCATTTCCCTTCACGCCGGCGGAAATCGAAAAGGGCCCCGTCTACCGCTTCAACCTGAATCACATCGTCTACCCGGACGACCCCTACGAGATGTTCCAAAGCGAGATGATGGAGGTGGCGAACTGATGGCCACGCTCGGGGAACTCGCAAAACTCATCCGCTCGAAAAACGCAGGGCCGTTCAACCTCACATTCGACGTCATGTTCGATGAAGAAGAAACTTACCGGCAAGTGGTGAATTCAGGAGTCCTCTCGAAAGAGGTGTTCTGCCGCCTCTACAATCTGGCGGAGGAGAAAGTGCTGCTCGTGCAGCACGACGCCGCGCGCGCGATTAAGATATCCATCCCCCGTCCCGTGTTCTCCTGCGACCTGGAAGACGGTGATTGTTACGGCGGCCAGCAGTTCGGACCCCTGGTCGGCCTCGAAGTCCCGGACGCATAGGAAAGACAGCGCGGAGAGAAGAAATGGCGATCCAGACGAACGCGGATGAGATTCGAGCTCTCTTCCCCGAGGTGGAGCAAATCGAAGACCCCAAGTTGCGTGATGGGGTAATCGACATCTGGCTGGACCTGGCCCGGGAAACCGCCTGGGAGCGTTTTGAGGATATTCCCAAAAACCTGAAAGAAGAAAAACACATGACGCTCATCGGCCACGTTCAGGGCGTAACCCAGATGGCGCTCGCTCTGGCCGATATCGCCGAAAGACTCCACGGAATTAAGGTCGACCGCGACCTGCTCATCGCCTCGTGCATCCTGCACGACATCTCGAAACCTTTGGAATCCGCGCCCAACCCCGGCGGCCCTCCCACGGGCACGAGCGTACCGCCCGGGAAAATCACCGAATTCGGCGAGAAAATCCAACACGGCGTCTACGGGGTGCATAAAGTCTGGGCCAAGGGCCTGCCAAAGGCCCTGGAACTGGCGCATCTGGTCATCACCCACACGCGCACGAGCAATACGCGCTCGAACAGCTACGAAGCAGCGCTTCTTTTCTACGCCGACTGGGCGGATTCGGATGCAGGCATCACCCTGGGCGGGGATGTGCCTTTCTCCGCCAAATGGGTGGAGGAATAGGCCGGACGCTCACACATCAAGTGGTGAAACTCCCTTTTACTTCCCCCACGCAATCGCAAACGCGCCCACCACGGACAGGACGCCGCCTATCACGATGCGCAGCGTGACGCTCTCCTGTTTTTTCAGAAAAAACCAGGAGAAGACGATGACCCACAAGACGGAGAGGCGGTTGATGGGTATCACCTGCACTACCTCCCCCTCCCTGAACGCCGTCCAGAAGCAGAGGGCGGCGATTATATTCGCGAGAACCCCGCAGGCTATCGTCACCAGTCCTCTGAGGCTCCAGCCTTTCATCCCTCCTTCTTCCTTCGTGAACGGCATGGCGAGAAGGAGCAGGACAGACGCAGTGGTGGTGGAAATCGCAATTCCCAAAGATTCAGAAGGTATGAGGAGGAGGGCGTATTTTCTGAAAACAAACGTAAGGGAAAACAGGAAGGAGGCGATTACCGGAACGAGAAAGTAAAGGAGTGAAACATCATTCTCACCCGATTCTCTTTTGGAGTACTCTCTTTTGTAGACGAGAAGAATTGCCCCGATCATGATCGCCAGCGTACCGACGGCTACGCCCGACGAGAACCGCTCGCCCAGAATGAACACCCCCATGAGCGCCGACCACACCAGAACCGACTGCACCATAATCTGCGTTCGCGCCAGGCCGATCAGGCGCATCGAGCCGAAAATCATGTACCGCCCGACCGAACTCCCGAACAGGCCGATGAGCATGTACCACATGACACCCTTTAAGTGCCATGTAACGCTTTCGTCCCAAGCGAGGTAGAGCACGCTCGCCAACATCGCGGAGAGAACGTTCATCGCGATGGCCGCAATCGCGGGTCCGATGTGGATCAACGCTTTTCGATAGAATACCTGAGAGATGGCGACGAAAAACGCCGCGATGAAAGACAGGAGGTTCGGGTCTAAGGATTTGAGCAAAATCACCCCACAAAAGGAAGGTGCGAGCGGCGCTGCGCGATACGGCAGCCGGGGGCGAGTATCACACCCACTCTCCCCCTCGCGCTGAACCCGAAATCCAGAGAATTACCCGCGAATTGATTCCGGCCGATCCTGGTGCAGGCGCACGAAAACGCATCCGGCGAAAAAACCTGGTGACTGGGGAACGTCACCCTGACGGCTGTGCATTCATAAATCCTCGGCGCCGCCTAGTCGAAGGGATACCCCAGCCCGGCGAGGGCTTCTGTTATCTCGGGCAGGATGGCCGGGTCGTCGATTGTGGCCGGCATCTTGTATTCCTCGCCATCGGCGATGTTCGACATCGTTCCCCGCAGAATCTTGCCCGAGCGCGTCTTGGGCAGGCGTTTCACCACCGTCGCCTGGCGGAAGGAGGCCACCGCGCCAATTTGACTTCGAACAAGTTGCACCACCTCGGTGACGATTTCTTCGTTTTCCTTCTCCACACCCGCCTTGAGCACCAGGAAGCCAAGCGGGAGCTGGCCCTTGAGCTGGTCCTTCACGCCGATGACTGCGCACTCGGCCACGGCGGGGTGGGTCGAGAGGACCTCTTCCATCGCGCCCGTGGAGAGCCTGTGGCCCGCCACGTTGATGATGTCGTCCGTCCTCGACATCACGTAGACGTAGCCCTCCGCATCCATGTATCCGGCATCGCCCGTCTTGTAGAAGCCCGGGTATTCGCTCAGATAGGAGTCGATGTAGCGGTCGTCCGCGTTCCACAGCGTTGGCAGACACCCGGGTGGCAGGGGAAGACTGACGCACAGCGCGCCCATTTCTCCCGCGCCCAGCTCGCGGCACTCGCTGTCGAGCACCTTGAAATCATAGCCGGGCACCGCCTTCGAAGGAGAGCCGTACTT
Source organism: bacterium (assembly GCA_965213625.1). GTDB lineage: Bacteria > UBA8248 > UBA8248 > UBA8248 > UBA8248 > Bin107. The sequence continues at coordinate 2,430,949 of CBDBZU010000004.1, read as the reverse complement.
GACGGGCATGTGCTCGATACCCATGGGATTCGCCAGCATCGGCCAGCCGGTCTCCGTCTGCCAGTAATGGTCGATGACCGGCACCTGGAGATGCTCCTCCGCCCACTGGATGGTATCCGAGTCCGAGCGCTCCCCGGCCAGGAAAAGAATGCGGAAACGGCTGAGGTCGTAATTTCTCATGAGTTCGGCGTCGGGGTCGTCTCGCTTGATCGCACGGAACGCCGTGGGCGCGGTGAAGAAGACTTCCACACCGTGCTCGGAGATGATTCGCCAGAATACGCCTGCGTCGGGCGTGCCCACGGGCTTGCCTTCGAAGAGGATAGTGGTGCAGCCATGCACCAGCGGCGCGTATACGATATAGGAATGCCCAACCACCCAGCCGACGTCGGACGCCGCCCAGAACACCTGACCCGGCGACACGTCGTACACGTTTCTCATCGACCACTTGAGCGCCACCATGTGGCCGCCGTTGTCCCGCACCACGCCCTTGGGCTCGCCCGTCGTGCCCGAGGTGTAGAGGATATACAACGGATCCGTAGCGGCGACGGGCACGCAGTCCGCAGGCTCTACGCCTTCGAGCGAATCGCTCCACTCGATGTCTTGTCCCTCGATGAGTTCCGCCTCTACCTGGGAGCGCTGTAAGATGATGCACTTTTCAGGCTTCGTGCTGGATAAGTTAATCGCTTCATCGAGCAGGGGCTTGTAGGCGATGACGCCCGATGGTTCGACCCCGCACGAGGCGGATATCATGAGCTTGGGTTTCGCGTCTTCGATGCGTGTGGCCAGTTCGTTCGGCGCGAATCCGCCGAAAACGACCGAGTGCACCGCGCCGATGCGCGCGCAGGCCAGCATGGCGATGGCGGCTTCGGGCACCATCGGCATGTAGATGATGACGCGATCACCCTTTTCCACCCCCTGGGCCTTGAGAGCGCCGGCGAAATGCGCCACCTTGTGCTGCAATTCCCCGTAGGTAATCTTCTGAGTGGGTTCACCCGTGATGGGTGTGTCGTATATCAGGGCGAGTTGATCCCCGCGTCCCTCCTCGACGTGCCTATCGACAGCGTTGTAGCAGGTGTTGACCTCGCCTCCAGAGAACCAGCGGTAAAAGGGCGGGTTCGAGTCATCGAGCACCTTGTCCCACTTCTTGTACCAATGGATATCCTCCGCGACCTCCGCCCAGAACGCCTGCGCATCCGAGAGGGAGCGACCGTGAACTTCTGCGTAACCCATGCCATTTCCTCCAAACCGAAAACTCTTCGTTTATCAATCATATCCACATAATTTGCTTTGATCGCAAAAAAAATCATTGTAACAAATTCCGCCTCTTATTGCGCGGCTGGGCAGGATGATTCATCCTTGTCCGCGTTCCAGGCCGGTGCTAGTCTCGTTTCTCTCCATTTAGGGACAGGATTCGCCATGGGCATGACCCTGACAGAAAAAATCATGGCCAAAGCCTCGGGCCGAGACGAATTGCGCGCTGGGGAAATCGTCTACCCGGAGGCCGATTTGGCGACGATTCACGACCTCTATGTCGTGGAAGCCGACCGCCAACTTACCGAACTCGGCGTGGAACGCCCCTGGGACCCGGAGCGCGTGTTCGTATGCTTCGATCACGACACGATCCCGCAAACCGTCGCCGTCGCGAATCGCGCCAAGCAGATAAGAGGGATCGTCAAACGCTGGGGGGTGAAGTATTTTTTCGGGCCGGGCCGCGGGCAAGGCCATGTTTTTCCTATGGAAATCGGCCTTATCAAACCCGGTGAATGTGTACTGGCCTATGACATCCACGTCACGAACTATGGCGCGGTGGGTTGTCTCGGCCTCGCGCTCGTCTTCGAGTTCCCTGCCGTACTCGCTACCGGTAGCCATTGGCTCAAGGCGCCCGAGACGATTCGAATCGATCTGAGCGGAAAACTCCCGCCGGGTGTGGGAATCCGCGATGCCGCCGCCCACATCATTCACGAAATCGGCCCGGATACAGCCGATTACCGCGTCTTCGAGTACACCGGGGAGGCTCTCGCCCATCTGGGAGTCGACGCGCGCGTCAAGCTCTGCAACCTGCCGATAGAGATCGGTGCGAAAAGCGCCATCATCCCCGCCGATGACGTCGTCGCGGCATGGATGCGCGAGAGAAATATAGACGGCTTTGAAGCCACGAGAAGCGACCCAGACGCCGCATTTACAGAAACTTACGCGTTCAACCTCTCCGGGATGGAGCCCACCATAGCGCTTCCGCCGAGACCCGAGAACGTGGCCCCGCTGGGAGAGGCACTCGGGATGCCGATTCATGCCGCATATCTGGGGTCGTGCGCGGCGGACCAGTATGAGGATATGGCCGAAGCCGCCCGGATTCTGCGCGGGAAAAAGCTCGCGCCTGGCGTGAGGATGATCGTGACGCCCGGCAGCCAGGAGGTGCTCGCCCGCTGCGTAGAAGATGGTTTGATGGACGTTTTCTGTGAGGCGGGCGCCATGGTGGGCCCGCCCGGATGCGGCCCCTGCGCCATCGGCAGGGGAGGACCGCTGGCGGACGGGGAAACCTGCATCGCCACGGTGACGCGAAACGACGTGGGGAGGATGGGTAGTCGTGAGGCCCGTATCTACCTCGCCAGCGCGGCCACTGTGGCGGCCTCTGCCGTGAGGGGCGAGATAGCGGACCCCAGGGATTATCTCGCATGAGGAGCGCATCTTGAACTGGACGATGCAGGGGCGCTGCTGGAAATTCGGGGACAACCTCTCTCTCGACGACGACATCCTCGAATTCGCTAAGGTCTTCGTTGAGGGCGTGCGCGTTTCGGACCCGGAATACCTGAAAATACATGTATTTACGAACATTATCCCCGATTTCCCCGAGCGCGCGAAACCGGGCGACATCGTGGTGGCGGGAAAGCGGTTCGGCCAGGGGAACCCTCACATATACGGCCTTCTGGGCATGGCCGGCCTGGGAGTCGGCCTCATCGCGGAGAGCGTTCCCCATTTCACCTACCGGATGATCGTAGCGGCAGGGTTGCCTACCCTCCCTTTTTTCAATGATATAGGCGCGTATGTCGAGGACGGGGATGAACTCCGCGTCGACTTCGGTACAGGAGAGGTCGAGAACCTGACCCGAGGCGTAACCTGCGCTTCGGAGCCGCTGCCGGAGGCGCTGCGAGAGATCGTCGAGCTCGGCGGTTTTCTTCCCGCCTTAAAGAAACGCCTAACTAATATGAATACAGTACGATAAATCTATATACCTAACCTTTTTTCTTCTTCTATTCGGGCGCATCTGCCCGCAATTGCGATGCCTGGGAGCCTACCTGGACGCGGTATGGTGCGTCTCGCGCGGGTAACTGATCCCGCCGATTTTCCTCCCGTTAATTTACAGAAATACCCCGTGAATTTATCGAATTTTAGCGATATTTATCGAAATTTTAATGAACCGATCCGCTCCCGTGAGCAGTGGAAATTCACCGGCTGATTATTTCTCCGCTCCCTCCCGGAATCCGCATTCCAAAATCTTCAATCTCACCGAAAGCACATTCATGAAAACTCCCGCCACCCCCGGGCGACCGGGTCGGACCGACGTCTGATTTCTTCCCGGTTGCGCAATTTACGATCCACTAAGCGAAGATGAACGACCCTCACCGGGAATAAACCCGTCAACTTCCACGAAGATTTCTGGTATTTATTAAGTATCCTTGTTAAGCTTTTACTAAAGTTGCGACGAAGATGGCACACACGAGGCATAGGGAAGCTGAAAACCTTCCTTTGATAGATTGACACGAGTGAATCGCGGTGCGTTCGCGAAACATCACGAACCGGGTTGATCCCATTGGTTCGGTCCGCGAGAACCCGGAGGAAACTCGAATAGCCGGGCGGCTCGACCGGGGCGCTCGAGGTTTTGACACTTCCGGGGTGGCGGCGGTTCGCGTGGGGAAAAGGCGCCGATTCCGTCGACGATAACGTGAGGTGACTATCAGGTGGCTGGAATGGCGCAGGGCAAAACCGGCGAAAAAGAGATCCGCGCCGTGCTCACCGAGAGCCGCTGGCTTCTGATCTCATGCGGCTTTTTCAGCGTGATCGTGAACCTGTTGATGCTCACGGGCCCACTGTTCATGCTCCAGGTCTACGACCGGGTGCTCGGCTCGCGCTCCATGGCGACGCTGGTGGCGCTGGTCGTCATCGTGGCGTTCCTCTTCTTGATTATGGGCGTGCTCGACCACGCGCGGGGCAGGGTTCTCGCCCGGGTGGGCGCGCGGCTGCAGGCGCGTCTCGATTCGCGCGTGCTAAGAGCCATTCTCTCCCGCTCGGTCTCTCCCGCAGAACGCTCGCGGCCAGCGACGGGGCTTCGCGATCTCGAGGCGATTCAGCGCTTCGCCTCGGGTTCGGGGCCCTTCGCCTTCTTCGATGCGCCATGGACGCCGGTGTTCCTCTTCGTGCTGTTTTCGTTCCACTGGATGCTTGGACTCCTGGCAGTTTTCTCGGGCGTTTTGCTCGGCGGAATCGCACTCCTCAATCAGGCGGGAACGTCAGGCATCCAGCTCGAGGTCGGTGAGGCGAGCGCCCGCTCCGCCACCTTCATCGAACAGATGCGCGCGGGCGGTGAAACCGTGCAGGGGCTCGGCATGCAGAGCGCCATCGTGTCGCGCTCGGCCGGGTTGCGCGACATCGTTCTCGACAGGACGCTGGCGGCCTCGGACAGAAACGGTTTTTTCAGCGTGTTGTCGAAGACGCTGCGCCTGTTCCTCCAGTCGATGATGCTCGGGCTCGGCGCGATGCTCGTGATTTATGGCGAACTCACGCCCGGCGTGATGATTGCGGGCTCCATTCTGCTGGGCCGGGCGCTCGCGCCCATCGATCAGGCGGTGGGCCACTGGCCCACGCTCCAGCGCGCAATTGCCGCATGGCGTTCGCTCGCCGCCCTTCTGGCCGACATGCCGCCCGATATCGAACGCACCAAGCTGCCCGCTCCTCGCGCAATACTCGAAGCGGAGGGCCTTATGGTCGCTGCGCCGGGTGCGAAAGTGGCGGCTGTGCGCGGCGCGGCGCTTCGCCTTGAACCGGGACAGGCGGCGGGAATCGCAGGCCGCTCCGCGGCTGGCAAATCCACATTCGCGCGCGCGCTCGCAGGCGTTTGGCGGCCCATTGCGGGTTCGGTGCGCCTCGACGGTGCGGAACTCGAACAGTACGGCGAAGATCTGGGCAACTATGTCGGCTATCTCCCCCAGGAGGTCGTTCTCTTCGACGGGACCGTGGCGGAGAACATCTCCCGCTTCTTACCCGGCGCGAAAGACGAGGACATCGTCGACGCGGCGAAGCGCACCGGAGCGCACGAGATGATACTCGAACTCCCGGGCGGGTACGATTTCCAGGTGTCCGCCGGCGGCGGCGCCCTCTCAGGCGGGCAACGCCAGCGGATCGCGCTGGCCCGGGCATTTTACGGCTCCCCCGCCGTGGTGGTGATGGACGAGCCCGACTCCAACCTCGACGCCGACGGCACCATGGCCCTCGCCCGCGCGGTCGAAAACCAGAAAAAACGCGGCGGAACGGCCCTCATCGTGGCGCATCGCCACGGCGCGTTCGCTCAATGCGACACGGTGTACGTGATGGAGAACGGGCGGCCCGTCCCGGCGACGGGAGGAGATAAGGGCCGCTCTGCGCCAGTGCGCCAACTGCAGGCGGGCGGCGAGCAGCAAAAACCCCGGAGTCAAGGCCAAGGCGCGCAGCAGGCCGCGCCCGGACGGCAACCGGCGCTGCCTCCCGCGAGAGGCAGCGCACAACAAAGAGAAGGACGGCCTGCGCGCCAGGCTCCGCCGGCGGGTAAAAGAGCTCCGGCGCGTCCTGCGCCTGGAGGGGGAAAAAACCAGCCTCCGTCCGTGCGTATCGTTCGTGGGCGCGAAGAGCAAATCGCCGGCGCCATCGCGCGGGTGAGGGAAGCAACTCCTCCCAAAAACCCGGATGAAAGCGAAACGCCGCGGGCGCCTATCGAGCGGGATCAGAGCGCGCATATGCGTCCAGGTGCGCGTGATGGACAGCAAACTCCCTCGCCCGGACCTGCTCCCCCCGGCAAGGTTTCTCGATCCGGTCGTGGGCGTGAAGAACTGATTGCTCAAGCCGTTGAGCGGGTGAGCGGCTCGGCTGAACCTCCGGACGATAATACTGGTGGAGATACGGATGCAAGCCCCGCGCCGCAGACGAGCGGGGATGTTTCCGGCAATCCGGCGAATCAGGGTAATGCGTCATGAGCAATAAGCGATTTTCGCCGCGCAAGGCGCTCTACATGGGTTTCATGACGATGATTTTGATGGGAGGCGGGCTCGTCGGCTGGAGTGTATTCGCCTCGCTCTCGGGCGCCGTAATCGCTTCCGGTCGCCTCGGAGTCGAGAGCCACAACCAGGTGGTTGAACATATCGACGGCGGCACGGTGAGCCGGATTTACGTTCGAGACGGCGATGCCGTGAAGAAAAACGACATTCTGCTTCGCTTCGATGCCTCGCTTCTGCGTTCCGAGGAGGCGATCCTCGCATCGGAATACGCCGAGCTCGTGGCCCGGCGCAACCGACTGGAAGCGGAACTTAAGGGTGCGGACGCGATCGCCTGGGAGAAGGATATCGCCGAACTCGCTGCGAGCGACGTGCGTGTGCGGGAAATACTCGACGGTCATGAGAGGCTCTTCCGCGCGCGGGCGGCGTCGCGAAGCGGCGAGGTGTCGCAGCTTCGTGAGCGCATCGACCAGACGCGTAAGGAGATCCAGGGACTCGAAGCGCGGGCCTTATCGCTGGAGGAACAAAAAGAACTCATCTTTCGCCAACTCAAGGCGTATCGCAAATTGTTCGACCAGGGGCTGACCTCGCTCGACAGGCTCCTTGCGCTCGAGCGCGCCGCGAAGAACATCGATGGACTGACGGGTACGAACGACGCCTCCATCGCCAGCGCCAGGGGCCGCATCTCGGAGTTGGAGATCCAGATACTCCGGGTCGATACGCGCCGGATCGAAGAAGCGGAGCAGTTGGTCCGCCAGGCGAAAGCCCAGGAGAACCAGATTTTCGAGCGACTCGCATCGGTGCGGGGGCGTCTCAGCCGCACGGAGGTGCGCGCGCCGGTCTCCGGCAGAGTGTTCGGCATGAAGGTTGTCGCTCCGCGCGAGGTCGTGCGCTCGGGCGAGCCGATTCTCTACGTGGTGCCGGAGGACTCTGGTCTGGTGGTGATGGCCAGGCTCAATCCGATTCACGTGGATCAGGTGTACCCAGGGCAGGAGGCGCGGCTTCGGTTTTCCTCCTTCCCTGCGCGAGTGACGCCGGAATTCCCCGGACACGTGATTCGCGTTTCGGTAGATGCGGTGACCGACCCGAGAAGCGGCCTTTCGTGGTACGAAATCGATCTCTCCATGGGCGAGAACCCGAACGGAGCGGATGGCGCAACCAAAAAAGCCGTCGATACAAAAGACTCATTCATTGATTTTATTCGTTGGATGACGGGAACTTCTTCAGAAGAGGCCGACTCTTCCGCTGAATCGACAAATGAGCGGCTGGGATCGAAAGCGCTGCTCGGTCGACTGGCCCTCACGCCCGGCATGCCTGTGGAGGTGCACATACAAACCGGGCAACGCTCGCTAATCAGTTATCTCGCCAAGCCGATAACGGATTTTTACAGCCGCTCCATGAGAGAGGAATAGGCGACGCGCCTTTTTCGAAGGGAGGAGATATCATGGAAGAAGACACCCTTGAAATCTCGCTCGTTAACGACCTGAGGGAAATAGCCGGCGTCGCCGCGCAGATCGACGAATTCTGCGCGGAGCGGAACTACGCGCCGCAGATCGGTTATGCGGTCAACCTATCGATAGAGGAAGTTCTCACCAACAGGATCAGCAATGGATACGATGATGACGAACAACATCGAATCGAAATCATCCTGCGTGTGGAGGAAAGCCAACTCATCGTCGAAATTGTGGACAACAGCGCATCGTTCGATTTGTCGGTAACGGCCGATGGTGATGGGTCACCGGAAGAAGGCGAAGAACTCTTGGCCGGGCTCGGCCTTTTCCTTGTGAACCAGGTGATGGACAGCATCGAATACCAACGGAAAAATGAATGCAATATCCTGATCATGTCGAAGGAAACGCACGAAGCCTTCGAGGCGGAGACGGACGTCGAGCATGACCCGGATTATTGAATGCCAAACCGCGTTCACTCTCCAGCGCCGCGCTTGCGGGTTCGAAATAGTAGCGGACGATACCCGGCGCGATGCCTCATGAGTCGTCGGCGTTCACTGCTTTCATATAATAAGGAGAGATGATGGACATTCACGTCACCCATGAGTTGCCGGGCGAAGGCCCGGGATCGGGCCCGGTGAAAATCGGCTGGCTGCTGACCGAAGAGCGCGGCGGCGCAATTTATGACGCGCCCACACGCGTGCGCTCTGCGGAGATGAGCAAGCGCCACGCAAAATCGGCCTCCCGCTGCCCGGCGATACTCAACTTAGAGAGCCGTTACTTCGAAGTGAAATGCCCCTTCGACCTGCATCTCGGTTTCACCCGGAACAAGAACGGCAAGCCGGCTCTGCGGAACCTCCTGGGCCAGAAGTCACCGGTTCGCACGAAGCAACTCTCTTCCTTTCTTCACATCACGCCCGAAGCGGAATGGCGTTATCCGGACCGCCCCACCATCCAGATGGCGCTTCCCTACGTGTTCATCGCGGACGAACCGGTCTATATATCCCAGATTGCGCCCTTCATGCACTACCAGAAGGAACCCTGGCCAGGCACGATTTTCGGCGGCCGCTTTCCCATCGACGTGTGGCCGAGACCCCTGATGTGGGCGTTCGAGTGGCATGACGTCGACAAGGCGCTGCGCCTCACCCGGGGCGAGCCGCTTTTCTATTGCCAGTTCGAAACGACGCCTCAGGATCGGCCCGTTCAACTCGTCGAGGCCGAGCGCACGCCGGAGCTCGACGCCTATCTCGAACATATCTCCGGAGTGGTGAATTTCGTGAACCAGACTTTCACGCTCTTCAAGACGGCCCAGGAACGCCGCCCCGAGACCCTGGTGGTACCGAAGTCGCGCTGACGCGCTTACGCCGCGATCGAAAATTTCGGAAATTCCATAAGCTCCAGTGGGGCCGGACCACAGCGCCGACATACCCGGAATCTTTCTCCATTGCCCCCCTGCCGCAAATGCGGGCAAATACGGGTGCAATGACTCCCGAGTTGGCAGGGAAATCACTCTCCCCTCGGAGGTTAAACCGGACCGAGCAGAGTAAAGATTCACTCCCTCCTTGATGGGACTGTTGAAAAAGTCCTTGAGTGGGTAACGGCAACCCCATAAAACCAACCCCCCCTACCCCCCCTTGTCAGGGGGGCAAGAAAAAGCAAAACCCCCTCTGCCCGGCTGGGGTGCATCGCCTTTTTTACCCCCCTGACAAGGGGGGGTAGGGGGGGTTGGTTTTCCAGTCGATAAGTACGTCCCCTCCATCCCCTGAAAAGGGGACTTTTTTCAACAACCCCGCATTGGTCGCGTTGAACCCTCCCGCATCGGTCGTGCTCGAACTACAACTCGATCACGTCCATCGCCTCGGGCGTGAGAATCCGCGGGCCGCTCTCCTCCACGATCACCTGTGGACCGAAGACCATGAATATCCTGTCCTCGTGCGCGGCCTTGATTTCGACGGCGAGGCACATGCCCGCCTCGACCTCGAAATCCGCCAGAAATCCGTAGCGGTCCCCCGCGAGTTCGCGCCATTCGGGGTTCTCGGCCAGGCTCCCCTCGACGAAAGGCTCGCGCCACGCGAATTTTCGCGGAATTTCGCCCGCGCATATCGTCGTCATGGGCGGCTCGATGCCGTCGATTCCCACCCCGTGCACCTGGGGAATCTCGTGGTAGTACCCGGCTTTTAAGATCGCCTCGTTCGATGCGCGGTCCACCTCGCTCCACGGCGTGCCCGGCTTCAAGGCTTCGAGCGCGGCGTGCAGGCTTTCGCGCACGGCTTCTCGAATCGGTTTGTATTCCTCATCCATCGGGCCCAGCGACATCGAGGTGTGCGGATGGCTCCAGTAGCCCCCGTAGCGCGCATAATAGCCGATGCACATCATGTCGCCCGTGCGCAGAATCCTGTCCGTGGGCCTTCTGTTCACCGGATAGCCCTTCCCCGAACACATAATGAGCCAGCTGTCGCGCCCCGGCTCCGCCCCCGCGCGCAGGCTCGCGCCGAACAGCGCCGCATACACCTCGCTCTCCCGCACGCCCGGTCGGCAGCAGCCGAGCACGGCGTCTATCTCGATGTTCACCATCTCGGCCGCCTTCTCGAGCATCGCGACCTCTTCATCGCTCTTCAACATGCGGAGGCGCGTGAGGATGTCCGAAGCGTCCGCGAACGCCGCGTCCGGCAGAAGCCTTTTCAGGTTCTGGTACGTCATGTAGGGAATCGCGCCTTCGGAACCGTATCCCCCGCCGATCAGGCCGACGATGCCGATTCGCCCGCTCTCATACCCCAGCTCCTTGATGGCGTCGGCCGCCACGATGCTCACCTTCCCTTCGTGCCCCCGGTAGCGAACCCCCTCGAAGCACGATTCGGTGTACCACTTGCCCCAGTTCTGCAGGAGCCAGAAGGTGACGGGCGCGCCCTTTCTCGGAAACACCATGCTGCGCTCCCCGTAATCGCCCCCGTCGAGCCAGCGGGTGTCGCCGTTGCCGTTCGAGCCGCGTCCGATGACGATGAGGCAGTCGAGCCCGCGCTCGTCCATGGCGGCGCGCACCGCGTTCCACCGCCTGTCGCGCTCCTCCGTAGAAAACGCAGCCGCCGCGTCGCCCGTGCGACCGTCTCTGGGGAAAAACCTGGGGTCCGTTACCATGAAAATCTCCTGAAATTATCAATTCGAATGTGGATTATACGTTTATGTTGACGACTTCTTCGAACAGCATCGCCAATCCACGAGAGAGAAGAGAACTACTCCCCCCTTGAGGATCACTACTACCCAAGTAGAGGGGAAATTCACTCCCCCCTTGAGGGGGAGTCGAGGAAGCCGAACCGACAGGTGAAGGCTGATTCGGTGGGGGGTAAAATGCGTTTTATTGCCATTCCGAATTATACCCCCCACCGGCGCGGCTTCGGACTCCGTCCTCGCCTTGCCGACTCCCCCTCAAGGGGGGAGTGTTTGGTTAGCATTCTGCATGGGGGAAATATTGTATTTCCCCCACCTCACTCAGTTCCATACCTCGAATCAGAATATCAGGACCTTGACAACAACTCCCTCCAGAAAGGAGTACCTCCATCCCTCCCCCCCGAATCTCCCCCGCGCGACTGGACGCCGACGCGCGGAATCATTTAGCCTTGAACGTCATTTACCCTCACTATAACGGATGAATCGGCGGCGGAAAATGAGTGACGTGGAATTCGCCTGTATCGACTGCGGGGAGAAGTACCCCCCGAGTGAACCCCGCTGGCGGTGCGATTGCGGCGGGCCCCTGGAGGTGGTGCCGAACGCCGTCTTCACCCGCGAGTCCCTCGGAAAACGCCCCGCCACCTTGTGGCGCTATAGAGAGGCGATTCCTGTCGAGAAGGATGAGAACATCGTCAGCATGAACGAGGGTATGACGCCGCTCGTCCCCCTCGTTTTCTCGGGAATGGAAATCCTCTGCAAGCTCGATTTCCTCTTCCCCACCGGCTCGTTCAAGGACCGCGGCGCCACCGTGCTCATGAGCAAGATGAAGGAGTGGGGCCTCGATCAGGTGCTCATGGATTCTTCGGGCAACGCCGCCGCCGCCGTCGCAGCCTACGCGGCGCGCGCCGGAATCGAATGTGACATCTACGCGCCCGCCTCCACCTCCGCGGCCAAGTGCGCGCAAATCACCGCCTACGGCGCAAACCTCAAGAAAATCCCCGGTCCCCGGGCCGCATCCACCGCCGTCGCGATGGAGGCGGCCAAAGAGCGCTTCTACGCCTCCCATTTCTGGAACCCCTGGTTCAACCACGGCACGAAGACCTGGGCGTTCGAGGTGTGGGAGCAACTGGGCTTCCGCGCGCCCGACGCCGTCGTCTCCCCCGCCGGGCACGGCTCGGCCCTGCTCGGCGCGTACCTGGGGTTCAAGGAACTCTTACGCGCCGGTTATATCGATGAGCTACCTAAAATCTTCGCGGCCCAGGCGGCGAATTGCGCGCCGATGGTGCGGATGTGGGAGGAAAACCTCGACGCCGTGCCGGAGATCATCCCGGAGGACACGCTCGCGGAGGGCATCTCCATCGCAACGCCCGTCCGCTGGAAGCAGATGCGCGAGGCCGTCCAAGAAAGCGGGGGATGCTTCGTCGCTACCCGGGACGAAACCATCCCTCCCCTCCTCCGGGAGTTCGGCGCGAACGGCATCCTGATGGAGCCGACGAGCGCCGTCGCTTTTGCCGCTCTCGCTCTTTTGAAGGAGCAAGGGAAGGTCAAGCAGTCGGACATCGTGGTCGTTCCCGTGACGGGCCACGGCTTGAAGGCCGCCGACAAGCTCGAAAAGATCATGAGCACCTGATGGATTTTCGACGCACCGAAAAAACCTGGGGGGCGTATTTCCGCCAGGGGGCGAAACATTGCACCCAGGCGCCCGGCATCGGGCTTTTCGCCGCCATGTCGGGCTTCGGCGCACTCGCCAGGGACAGCGGCGTCTCGCTCCTGATCGCACTGGGCATGACGGGCGGCATGTGGAGCACGCCGGGCCAGGTGGCCTTCGTGGAGCTTTTCGCCACAGGCGTCGGGGGTGTCGCGCTCATCGCCTCGGTCACCATCGCCAACGTGCGGATGTTCCCGCTCACCATCGCAACCATGCCCTTGCTGCGGAAACGGCCGGGCGTAGAGACCGCGCATTTCTGGATGGCCCACGTCAACTCGGTCACCTCCTTCGTCCAGATCGTCGAGATGTGCCGCCACGTCCAGGAGAAGCGCCTGCGCACGGCTTATTTCTTCGGCTTCACGACCGCCTGCATGTCCATGGGGCTTCTGGGCACCGCGTTCGGATACACGATGGCCTCCAGGATGCCCGGCCTCATCGCGCGGGCGCTCATGCTCATCACGCCGCTCTTCATGCTGCTGCTGGCCGCCCGGAGCAGCCAGCGCTCAGTTCTGACCTCGGTGGTGCTCGGCTGCGTTCTCGTGCCGCTGGGGTATACGGTCTCCACCGACTGGGGGCTCCTCACGGGCGGCGTCCTGGCCGGAACGCTCGCCTTCTGGTTCGGGAGAATGAGGAAGAAGGATGCCTGACGCCGCGATTTTATTGGGAATCGCCATCGTCTGCACCTATTCGTGGCGGTGGATGGGCGTCCTCATCGCGGGCCGGATTGAGGACGACAGCCCCATCTTCGAGTGGGTGACCTGCGTGGCCTACGCCATCGCCACCGGCCTGATGATGAAGATCATCCTGCTGCCCGGCGGCGCCCTCGCGGAATCACACCTCATCGACCGCCTCGCGGGGCTGGCGGTCTGCGTGGGCGTCTTCTATGCTGCGGGAAAAAACCTGCTCGCGGGCCTCGGCGCGGGCGTTTGCGTATTCATGCTGTTTCCGGGCTTGCGGAGCCTTTTGTTTTAGTGAAACCCCAGGGGGTTGTTGAAAAAGCCGGTTTCGAGATCGGACATATGACGGGGCACGCGGCGCACGCCGCAACAAAGCCTCATCCTGAGTAGGCGCGCAAGCGCCGTATCGAAGGATGGGAGGCGCCTCGTGACAAGCGAGAAGGCACCCTTCGATACGCCACCTTCGGCGGCTACTCAGGATGAGGAAGGTGGGGGCGGAGCTTGTCCCGAGCGAAGTCGAGGGGCCGCTACTCAGGATGAGGGAGACGGGAAGGCTGTATTGCAGGGAAACCCGACGAGGGGTTTTTCAATAACCCCCACACGAGAGGAGAAAAGCCATGGATACCGCCGAAACTCCCTGGGCGCATGAGAAAAGCTGGCGCGAGGTGCGCGATTACCTGGATTCGGGAAACGATCTGGTCATCCTGCCCGTGGGTAGCATAGAGCAGCACGGCCCGCACATGCCCATGGGCCACGACGCGCTCGCCGCCCACCACGTCGCGCAGGACGCAGGGCAGCGGGCGGGCGTTCTGGTCTACCCCACCCTCTGGTACGGCTGGACCAACAACCACATGGCGCTTAAGGGCACGGTTACGCTGAGACCCGAGACCCTGACAGCCGTCGTGACCGATATCATGAGCAGCCTCCTCTACCACGGCTTCAACCGCGTGATCCTGGTGAACGGACACAGGCGGGCCAACCTGGCGCCGCTCGAGATCGCCGTGAACCAGATGCGGCAGAAAACGGGAGCGGCGCTCGCCATCGTGGACGTCGGCATCATCGCCTTCGACAGGATTGCGGATATCAGGACCACGCCCCCCGGCGGACAGGGCCACGCGTGCGAGCTGGAAGCCTCGCACGCGCTCCACATGTATCCCCACCTGGTCGACATGGAAAAAGCTGAGCCTAAGAACTCGAACCCCAACCCCGAGTGGATGACGGGGCACCATATTTCGGACCCGGCGGTGGACGCGCCGCGCTTTTTCTACCCCAAGACGGTGAGCGAATACCGGGCCGAGATCGGCGATCAGGGACAATCCGGCGACCCGACCCAAGCCACCCCGGAGAAAGGGCGCGCCTTCCACGAGGCCGTGGTGGAACGTCTCATCGGCGTCATCGAATACATCAAGACGCGCGAGGTGAACGTACACCACCGCCCAGCGCCGTTTGACGATTAAAGAGCACGGCTCCAAGGCTTTTACACCAATACGGGAGAATGAGATTGCCGAGAAAAAAGCCGAGCAACACCTTCATGGGCTTCAGGCGTCCGAGCGGGCCGCCCGGTGCGCGGAACCACCTCGTCATCGTGAGCGCGATGGACAACGCCAACCCCCTCGCGCGGCGTATCGGGAAACTCGTGCGCGAGGCGGTCGTCGTGAACACCACCTTTGGCAGAAACCTGTTCGGCGAGGACGAGAGGCAGCACTACCGGGTGATGGGCCGCACGGCGGGTCACCCGAACGTGGGCGCGGCCATCGTCGTGAGCCTGGAGCCCAAGAGCGCACAGGACCTGGCCGACGTGGCGGCGGAAGCCTCGCCGTGGATGCCTATCGAGACCTTGACCATCCACGAGACGGGCGGCACGCTCCAGACGGCGAGCCGGGGGGTGGAGATCGCCCAGAAGCTGTACGGCCACCTGAGCGCGGCGAGGCGGCAAAGGTGCAATCTGTCCGAGGTCACCCTGGGCACTGAATGCGGCGGCTCGGACACCACGAGCGGCCTTGTGGCGAACCCGGTCACCGGCGTCCTGGCGGACAGGATCGTGGACGCGGGCGGCGTCGTGCTATTTTCAGAGACCATGGAGATCGTCGGCGCGGAGCACCTTCTCGCAAAGCGGGCGGCGAGCGCCAAGGTGCGCAAAAAACTCCTGGGAGCGGTTGCGCGCACGATGGACTACGCGCATGAGATGGGCATGGACATCATCGGCTGCAACCCGACCGAGGACAACATTCAGGGCGGTCTCTCCTCGATTGAAGAAAAAAGCCTGGGCGCGGTGAAAAAAGCGGGTACGCGCGATATCGCCGACGTCATCGTTCCCGGCGAGTTGACGAAGGAGCGCGGCTGCGTGTTCCTCGACGCGCCGAGCGCCGGGGTCGAGAACGTCACGGCGCTGGCCGCGTGCGGGTCGCAGGCCATCGTCTTCAACACAGGCAATGGAAACCCCATCGGGCACCCCGTCTCCCCCACCATCAAGGTGACGGCCAATCCCCGGACGGCGGCGCGCATGGCGGAGAACACCGATCTCGACATCAGCGGCGTCATGCGCGGCGAGATATCCAAGGATCAAGCCGTGGGCCTCCTGCACGAGGAGTTGACGGCCGTTCTGAGCGGAAAAACGACGCGGGCGGAAATTCTGGAGGAAACCGAAATCACCGTGAGCCGCCTGGCGCTCAATTTGTAGATTGCGACCCGGGCGGACATTCTCGTCCCTCGGAGCTTTGTGTGAATGAATTTTTCGATTGGAAAGGAGTTTTTCATGAGTAACGCCATCACCCCCGTTCCCGTGGATGGGGACTACGTCGTCAGTCTCGCGCAGGATTTGATTCGCATACCCGCGGAAAACCCGCCCGGCGACTGCTCCGACATGGCCGAGCGCATCCTCGCGGAGCTCAAAGCCATCGGCGCAGGTGATATCACCACCTACGAATACGAGTCGGGGATGCCCAACTTCATCATCCGCACGGGAGACGGCGGCCCGGGCGGTCACTTCGTCATCGGCGGCCACATGGACACCGTGCCCGTCCACCCAGAAGAAGTGGACGCATGGGAGGTTCCCCCCTTCAGCGGCGAACTCAAAAACGGCGAAATCTGGGGGCGCGGCGCCGCCGATATGAAGGGCGCGCTGGCCT
Source organism: bacterium (assembly GCA_965213625.1). Taxonomy (GTDB): domain Bacteria; phylum UBA8248; class UBA8248; order UBA8248; family UBA8248; genus Bin107. The sequence goes on along the minus strand of CBDBZU010000004.1, from coordinate 2,414,584 downwards.
CGACCATCGGCGCGCTGAAAGCGCTCAAGGATGAGAACATCACCATAAACGGCACCCTCACCTGGGTCCTGCTATCGGACGGCGAGAAGGGCGATTACTACGGCGCGCAATCACTCGTGAACAACGGCGTTTTCAGGGAACTGGGCGGCGACATGGTGCTCTACACCGAATCGACGGGCAACAACATCATCCGCTCCTTCAAGGGGCGGGTGTTCTTCGAGGTCAAGGTGCAGGGCCGCTCCGTCCACGTAAGCGTGCCCGATAAGGGCGTCAACGCCATCGAGAAGATGGCGAAAATCATCGACGCCTTCAAGGCAGAACGCATCGCGCCTCCGCCGCATCCTTTCCTGGGTCCGGGCACGCTGGCTTTCTCCACCATCAACGGGGGTTCCGCGGTGAACGTCGTGGGCGGTCGCTGCAGCGCCACCTTCGACGTGCGCATGCTGCCCGGACAGACCTCAGCGGGCGTCAAGGAGAAGCTCGAGGGTATTCTCGCAGAACTCGCGGCGGACGACCCCGAATTCGACGCGTCGGTGGAGATCATGCCGAGCGGCGCGCGCGAAGTCACGGAAATCGCCGAGGATGAGCCCGTCGTGCAGCTCATGGAGCGAGTCGTCCCCGCCGTGCGGGGGACGCCGAACGAATTCCTGCCCGGTATCGAGTCTCCGGGCGCGCTCAGGCTCTTCATCGAGAACGGGGTTCCGGGCGTTTTCTTCGGCCCCGGCGAGTTCATCTCGGAGGCCCATCTGCCGAACGAGCGCGTGCCCGCTCAGAACCTCGTCGATGCCGCCGGCATGTTCGCCACCGCCACAGTGGCGCATTGCAACGGGTGAGTGAAGGGTTGGGTCTGTAAGGGCGGTTCACGCGCCGCCCCTGCTAGCCCTCTTCCTCGGGCCGGTAAAACTCCACCTGGAACCGCACCATTCCGAGGAGTTCCACGCGGTGCGCCTCAGTGGGCCGGATAATACCGACATCTCCGGTATCCAGGCGGCGGTTCCGCTCGGGCGCACCCGGGATGACATAGTCGAGGCTGCCCTCGAGAACCACGATTCGCGCCCAGACGCCCGGTTTCGTATCGTGCAGGGTCAGAAGTTTTTCGGGTACGGTCGCCTCGGTGAAGATTATGCTTTCGTAGTATTTGACGAATCCTTCAGGAATGCTCTCGCTCATGCGCCTGCCCTCCCGAGACCTGATGCGCCGAACATCGCGATCTGCAGCCCTCGCCCTATCTGCCTGGCGTGCCCCATGAAATAGGCGACAGCCTCCGGCGTCGGCGCCGTGTCCTTCAGGGTTTCCTCGAACAGTTCGAGCCAGTCGTCGAAATGCCGGGGCCGGACTTCCACGAGTTTCTTGTGGGCCGGTATCGGTTCTCCCGAGTAGCGCCCGGCGCCCAAGGCCACCGTCGCCCAGAAATCCTTCATCTTCTCGAGATGAAGCCCCCATCTGTCGCCAATGGCCTCATCGAAAATCGGCCCGAGGAGCCGGTCTTCCCGGATGCGGCTGTAGAAGGTATTCACGAGTTCGGAGACGTACGCCTCATCGATCCCCATCGCGGCGGCTTTCGCCTGGATTCCGGCCCGTCGTTCTCCCACGATTTTGAGATGATTCGTGTTCATGCGGCGTCTCCAACGAGCAAGTCGAGCAGCGCGGGATTGCGTTTCACCAAGTCGTGGACGGAATAGCGGTCGAGAACACGGAAAAAGGCTTCCTGCGCTTCTTCCAGAACGCTCTTGAGCCGGCAGTGCGGCGTAATCAGGCACCCCCCGTTGCCGCCCGGAAAGCATTCGACGAGGACGCTGGCGCGCTCCGTTCGTCTCGCCACGGCTCCGACGGGAATCTCCTCCGCCGGCCGTGCGAGCCTGAGTCCGCCGCTGCGGCCGCGTACCGTTTCGATGAACCCCGCGCGGCCCAGCCCGTGCGCGACCTTCATCAGATGGTTTTTCGATATCGCGTACCGCTCGGCAATCTCGTGGATCGTCACCAGCGCATCGGCGCGGCAGGCCAGGTGCATCAGCATCCTGAGAGCGTAGTCTGTCTGAACGGTCAGCCTCATCGAGTGTTTCTCCCATATATTATATATATAATATACATCTTTTATGATAACCACGCAACTCCCGGAGGAAATACAAGAGACAGGTTAGTGTTGTGATGTTGTCTGGCGCAGGCTTTTATCACTCCCCCCTTGAGAGTCATTACAATCCAATGAGATAGGAAATTCACTCCCCCCTTGAGGGTCGGCTTCCCGAGGGGAAAGCCGACGAAGAGCTGAGGGCGTAAGCCCGAAAGCGATTCGGTGGGGGGTATAATTCGAAATGGCAATAAACGCGTTTTACCCCCCACCAGCGCGGCGGCGGACATTGTCCTTGCCGCGCTGACTCCCCCTCAAGGGGGGAGTGAACTTCAAGGGCATGCGCGCAACCCAAATTCGCTTACCGGGCCTTTTCAACAGCCCCAAAAGGGAGAGCCGGCAGGGACAGGCCCCTGTGCCTGTCCAAGATCGCGACCTGTCCCTGTGGCCCTTGAACCTAAATGATGGTGTAGGGGCGGACCTGCGTGTCCGCCCGATTTTTGTCTTCGCCATATCACGGGGCGATGAGATAAATGATCCTGTAGGGCGGACACGCAGGTCTGTGGGACAACCCCGAGGAGGAGCTGTCACTCCATGCTCGCAAGGCATCCCTCACACAACAAAAAACCCGGGGGAGTTTTCAGGCTCCCCCGGTCGAATGCTTCCAGTCCTGCCCTAATATCCCTCGTCGATCACCTCTTTGAGCTGCGTGCAGCCCGCCACGAGCGCCGTCATGCCGCAGGGGGGCAGCATGCACTCGAGGGCCTCCGTCGCCTCCTCGACGGTCGCGCCGAGTTGCAGCGCTTTTTTCAGGTGGTTCTTAATGCTCTCTAAATCGGAGGGGTTGCGCGAGGCGCTCGCCACCGCGATGAAGAGCTCCTTGTATTTCTCATGAAAGGGGCCCTGTTTCTTCATGATGTGGTTCTTGAGGTTCTCGTAGTTCTCCAATAACTCGGGGTCCACCTCGCACAGGAGTTCATACGCCGGGTAGATAAACCCGCGCGCCGCCTTCATCTCCTCGTACAAGGCCCTGCCCCGCTCGCTCATCGCCATCGTGAATCCTCCCTGAACAAAGGCGCGCAGCCGCCGCGCCCGGATTTTCCCTTCCTACGGGTAGACTTCCTTCTCCAGCACCGAAATCTCATGGCCGGGCAGAATGTACTCCTCCTTCGTGGCCCGTTCGATGCACTTATGGATGGAGTCCATCGCGTCGCGCATGCTCGACATCTGGCCGGCGGGAACGCGGCGCTCGAGGCCTTCGTTAATCTGGATCACGTCGGCGGCGATGACGTACGTTCCCACGCGCGTCTCGACGGCCACCGAGCAATGCCCCGGCGTGTGGCCTGGCGTGTGGAAGTAGGTGACGCCCGGCACGATCTCGAAATTATCCTTCCAGATCGGCTCGAAGATGATGCCCTGCTGCGCGATCACCGGCCAGCGCGTGTTGGGGTGGATCGGCGCGTCGTATGGTTTCGACTGCAGCGCGACCGGGCACATGGAGTATTGAAGCTCCTCCGCCCACACGTATTTGATGGCGTTGGTGAACAGGTCGCAGTTCTGGGAATGGTCCCAATGGAGGTGCGTGAGGATGAGGATGTCCACATCCTCGGGCTTCCAGCCCGCGCCCTCTAACTGCTCGCGAACGCCCTGGCCGGGTTCCCGGCTCGCGGGCCACGGGGCGCCGCCGCGCTCGGGGTCCAGGAAACTGGTGTCGACCACGACCTTCACGTCCTTGCCGTCGTGGTCCTTCGCCCCCTCGATCATGTAGATGAACGAGGGAATCTCGAGTTTCGTCCCGAAGTTCGTCCAATACACCATATTGGAGTAATCCGTGTGAATGGTGCCGCAGTTCAGCGGACGGATGGTGAGCTCTGACATGGAATCTCTTCCTTTCTGCTTTGTTTCGCGGCCGCTTCGGGCCGCAAATCAACGGTGGCAATCAATTGCCTGATAATCACCGGCCCGGACTTGCTCGGCCGGCAAATGGATGTACGTTTTTACGCCCGCGCAGTCCGGGAGAAGCGCACTACCTCCATCAACTCGTCTGGGCCTTCTGGTTCGACGGCATCGAGGCCGAGCGCGAGATTCAGCCGGTTGCTCATGTTCCGGTACGAGACGGAGCCTATGATGTCCAGCACGTTCTCATCACTGAAGCCCACCTCGCGCAGCTCGTCCAGGTCCGCCTCGCTCATGGCGTAGTGGTCGAACGTGAGTTTTTCGGCGAAGGCGAGCATCGCCTTGTCCGCATCGTCGAGAACCGGGGAATTGTCCCTGTCCATCACCACGGTGGCCACGTCGGCCAGCGTTACGTCGTCGCCGCTTTCAGCACGGAAAGCCTGGCCATGGTTCATCGTTCAGCCATAGCAACCGCCGATGGTGGCGACATAGTAGGATATCAACTCCTCGCGCCTCTGGCCCAGCGTCGAATTGCCGCCGTGGACGGCCATGTTCATCGTCTGGCGTCCGTTCAGCACCTTAGGGCGCCGCGCCATCGTGAGCAGCAGCTTGGGCACGGCGCCCCGTTTCGCCCGGATGCCCTCGAGTATGCCGCGTGCGGGTTCTTGCGCGTCATTCAGCCTTAATGGGGATATCCACATTCTCCGTTCTCCTCGATACCGATGTTATTCGCTTGAACTCGCCGCGCGCTCTTCGGCGAACGCGGGCATCACCTCTTTCGCAAACCGCTCTATCGACTGAATCGCCTCGTCCTGTGCGATGCCGCGCAGCACGAAGATCATGATGTGATTCACCTGGAACTCCGCCTGGAGCCGCTTGAGATCGGCGATCACTTTATCCGGCGGGCCGATGACGCCGCCCCCCTCGATAACCTGGCGGATGTCGACGTCGTAGCTCCAGTTGCGCTTGAGCGCCTCTTTCTCCTCAAGCGGCATCTCGATGGAATTCACCGCGCTGCGGTAGGAGAGATACCACGATTCCGAGGGTTCGATTTGCTTCCAGGCGTGCTCGGGGTCGTCGCACACGTGGACGTGGTGCGCCATGAGGGAGGGATAAACACTCGGGTCGCCGCCCCGGTTGCGCACGGTTTCCTGGAAGAGCGCCATCTTCTCCAGAAACACCTCGGGTCCCTTAAAGGTGCCCGACGCCATGATGTTGTACCCCCTCTTGCCGGCGAAGACGTAGGTTTCGGGACTCGTGCCGGCCAGCCAGATGGGAGGGCGCGGCTTCTGTATGGGTTTCGGGAAAATCTCCGCGTCGATGCAGCTGTAGTGCTTCCCGTGGAAGGTGAGGCATTCCCCCTCCAGCAGGCGGGTCATCACCTCGAGGCCCTCCTGCATCTTCTCCCTGCTCTCACTGGGCGAGATGTTGAAGCCCTGAAACTCCTTGGGCTGGGAACCCCGCCCGACGCCCAGCTCCAGACGCCCGCCGCTCAGCACGTCGACCAGGGCGGCCTGTTCGGCCAGGCGCACCGGGTTATGGAACGGCATGATGCAGATGGCGGTGCCGATCCGTATCTTCCTGGTTCTCTGCGCGATGGCGAGCGCGACCATCAGGGCGTCGGGGCACATGCCCACGCGGGAGAAGTGGTGCTCGGCCAGGAACACGGCCTCATAGCCGAGTTCGTCGGCCACCTCGCATTGTTCGATCAACTGATCGAACTCGTGTTTGTAGCTCTCCCCCTCCTGACATGCAGGAATATAGAATAGCGAAAACTTCATCTTTCCGGTCTCCATCACTTACAAATATCGTGTGCGCAGGGCGGCTTATGCGCCCATCGTGAACACCTTGTCCGCCCGGATGCGGTAGATGACGCGCACCTGCCCCGCCTGTCGGTTCGGATAGCTGTCCACGCCCAGATACTTGTTCGCCAGGGCGTCGATGTGCTCTTCCGCCCCGTTTTCGGTGATCTCCACCACCGTGCCCTGTAACCCCACCCACCTGTAGGCGTTTTCGGGGTCGACGATGGCCATCGACACCTTGGGGCGCGCGCGCATATTCAGGTCCTTCAGGCGGCCTTTGGCCGAATTGACCTCGATGATGTCGCCGTTGGTGCCGAACCATACGGGAGAGACCTGGGGGGAGCCGTCCTTGTTCTGGGTGCCCAGATACAGGAGGGCCTTTGTGTCGAGAATGCCGGCATGAGAATCGGGAATCAGCGCCATTTTGGGTTCCTCTTATGAAAAAGGCGGTCGATTATGTCCACTATGCGATTAGACGCACTTGGGCAAAACCTCTTCGGTGAACATTTTGAGAGATTCGTCGAAATCCTGGTTCGGGGGGTCGATCATGATGCTCTTGACCCCGTAGGACTCGATCTCCTGAATGCGGTCGACACACTCCTCGGGCGTTCCCGTGATGGTGAAACGGTCCAGGATGTAGTCGGTGATGAGGGGCACGTGCTTTGGGTCACGCCAGTTGCTCACGTCGAAATTGTCCAGAAGGTGTTTGATTTCGGGCTTGTATTGGTCGGGCACCGAGTCGAGCGTCATGCGGAAATTATGGTGCGCCCGGTTCGCAACCCGCGCCCGCACCTTCTCGCGCGCGCGCACGCTGTCGGTATCCACCGAGACGACCGCGCCGAAAATAATGTCCATCTCGCCCAGCGAGGCGTCGCGATTCGCCATCCCCTCGTTCAGGTACTTCATCACCCAGTCCACCGTCTCCTGGTAGACGCCCGAACCCACGATGACGCCGTCCGCGACTTCGGCCGACATGGAGAGCGTCCTGGGGCCCTCGGCGGATGTATAGATGGGGATATCCCGCTCACACCACATGTTCACGTTCACGCCCTCGGCGTATTCCACCGTCTCGCCGCGCGTAAACGCGCGTATGGCCGCGATGGATTCACGCATCCGGGCGAGCCGGGCCATCTTCTTGCCCAGTGTATAGACGGGCGTGTCGCCCGAGCCGATGCCGAACAGCACCCGGCCGCCCGATAGCTCATCGAGTGTGGCGATGGCGCTCGCCGCGACGCTGTCGTCATGGAGAACCGGGTTCGTCACGCCGGGGCCGATTTTCACATGCGAGGTTTTCTCGATCGCCAGAGCGAGCGCGATGTTGTGATCCCGGCAGGTGAGGTGGCTCTCCGCAATCCACACCTGCTCGAAACCGTTGTCCTCGGCGTATTTCGAACGCTCCGCCACGACCCGGATGTCATCCGGCACCAAATGCAAACTAAAGCTCATACCCACGAATAAGCGCCTCCCAAAATCTAAGACAAAAAAGAAAACATCAAGGCATCAAGAGTTGTTTCCATTCGAAGCGACGGGCGCGGTGGCGTTCACAAGCGGCATGACGTCGCGCACGAAACTCTCGATCGAGCGCATCACCGCGGCGTGGTCCGGCCCGCGCCACGGCGCCAGGATGACGTGATTGACCCCGTAATCATCACGCAGCCTGCAAATATCCTCCGCCACGGCTCCCGGATCGGCGATGATGCCGCCGCCCCTGACGATCTCGGCGACGTCCAGTTCATAACTCCAGTTGCGCTTCAGGTGCATCGCCTCATCTTCGGGCATTTCCACCTCGTTCATCTTCGCCCGGTAGCGCAGGTACTCGCCCTCCCCTTCTACCGTGAGGTCGAAGCATTCCTCCGCATCCTCCGCATCGCAGACGTGGATGTGGTGAACCAGGGGCCTGTCGATACCGGAGGGGTCGCCGCCCGATTTTCGGATAGCGCCCTCATAAAGCCCGAACTTTTCCTTATAAACTTCCGGGCCCGTGAAGCCGGCCGAGGCCATCACCTTGAAGCCGTTTTCCCCAGCGTAGGTGTAGGTTTCGGGGCTCGTTCCTGCCAGCCAGATGGGGGGCCTGGGCTTTTGCAGGGGCTTTGGGAAGATTTCCACGTCCGCGCACTGATGATGCCGGCCCTCGAACGTCACCTTCTCCCCTTCGAGAAGGCGGGAGAGAATGTGGAGCCCTTCTTTTAAGCGCTCTCGGCTTTCCGAGGGCCTTGCGCCGAATCCCTGGAACTCCTTGGGCTGGGAGCCGCGCCCGATGCCCAGTTCCAGCCTGCCGCCGCTCAGGAGATCCACCATGGCGGCCTGCTCGGCCAGCCGAATGGGATCGTGAAACGACATGATGGAAATGGCCGTGCCCACGTGTATTTTTTTCGTCTTTTGCGCGACGGCGGCGCAGATGAGCAGCGGGTCGGGGATCATCCCGACGCAGGAGAAGTGATGCTCTGCGTACCAGACGCAAGAGTAGCCCAACTCGTCCGCCAGAATGCTCTCTTCGAACATATCCTCATGGACCTGCGCCTCGGTCATATCTTCGGGACGATACAGGATATAAAATAAGGAAAAATCCATTCAAAAATCCTCAAATCCGGCGCGCCGAAGCCGTGGTTGACGGCTCCCTTTCAGGTGTCGAAGGGGCATCCGACACATGATGATGAAACAAGCCTGTGAGATTTCCCGTACTCGAGATTGGCGGCTATAATGCCGATATATTCGCAGCGGCGTCAAGGTTCAGCGTCATGTTTGCGGATTTCTCGCAATGAGCCGTTCACGTCTTCGAGTGTCGCTTTCAGCCTCATCTCGCCTGGCGTAATCATTCTTTTTTGACGGGGTCAATTTGAGTCCTCTGGTCTATATTCTGGTTTTTTGCGCCGCATTCGTCGGCTCGGGTCTCAAGGCGGTGGGCGGGTTCGGCTTCGCCACTCTCACGACGCCCACCGTGGCCATTTTCTGGGACGTGCCGACGGCCATCGCCGTCATCTCCATCCCCACCCTGTGCACGAGCCTCATGAACGCCTGGCGAACGCGCGCGGCCGTTCACGAGGGCTTGCGGCCCTTCGTTCCCTTTTTCTCGATGAGCCTGGTTGGCTTGGCCGTCGGCCTGACAATTCTACTGAATACCGATCCGCGCCTGATGAAATTCATCCTGGGCGCTTTCTTGATCTGCCAGATCGTCTGGCAATGGTATCAGCACGAAAAGCCCGCGCCCGAGGATTCCCTGAAACGCTCGCTGGGCATGGGAGCAGTCGCAGGACTCATGCTGGGCACCATCAACATTCCCTCCCACGTCATCGCCTCCTACTTAACGGGGATGAAAATCTCGAAAGAGCGCTACCTCTTCGTGCTGAGCGCGAGCCAGGTGGTGCTCCGGGTCGCGGCCATCGCCTCCATCGCGGCGGCGGGCTACATCGGCGAGACGGCCCTGTGGCTCATCCTCATCCTGACGACGCCCGTGCTGCTCGGATTCTTCGTGGGCACGAAGATATACAACATTTTTACGGATCAGCTGTTCTTCCGGATTGTCACGATCATTCTGTTCATTATGGGCGCTCTCCTCGTAGTGATGAACTTCGGGGGACTCGCCGCTTTTTTCTGATTTTTGCGAAACGAAGCGCGAGGACTGACGGAATTGACGGGGGCGGATCATCTGCGTTATTTTTCGGGTTCATCGTGAAAAACAAAATGTGGAATCACGTTTTATCAGATATCTCATAAGGACCGAAAAACATGCCGGTGAAAGTAAGCATCAAAGACCTGCACATGGAATACTATCTGAAGGACAGAAGGGTTCACGCCTTAAAGGACATCAACCTCGACATTCAGGACGGGGAATTCGTCTGCGTCGTGGGACTGTCCGGATGCGGGAAGACCACCCTCCTGAATATTCTCGCCGGGTTCCTGAATCATACGGCGGGCTCCATTTCGCTGGACGGCAACCCCATTTCGGCGGCAGGCCGTATGAACCGGGGCGTCGTGTTTCAGGAATACGCCCTATTCCCATGGCGCACGGCTCTCCGGAACGTCGAGTTCGGTCTCGAGATGAAGGGGCTGGGCAAAGAAGAACGCATGAAAAAGGCGCAGGAATATCTGGAACTCGTGCACCTCGAAAAGTTCACACATCTCTATCCACACAACCTCTCGGGCGGCATGAAGCAACGCGTCGCCGTGGCGCGGGCGTACGCCTACGAGCCCCAGTTCATGCTCATGGACGAGCCCTTCGGCGCGCTCGACGCGCAGACGCGCGAGAATCTCCAGTCACTGACGGTCGAGGTGTGGGAGAAAACGAAGAAGACCATCTTCTACGTCACGCACAACCTGAGTGAAGCGGTCTACCTCGCGGACAGGATCGTCGTTCTCGCGGGCCAGCCGGGCGTAATCCATAAAGAGATTATCGTGGACGTGCCGCGCCCACGCGATCCTTTCGACCCGAGGGTGATCGAACTCGAACACATGGCGACCGAGGCGGTGCGCGGCAACTAACTTCACCTCTGCATCTGATATACAAACAAAAAGGCCGGCCCCCCGAGGGAGCCGGCCTTTTTTATGGCCTGTCTGTTATTATCCGTTACTGGCGCTGTCCGCCGACCTCTTCCATCATGCCCCACTTGACGACGGTCACTTTTTCGAATTTCTCGAATATGAACTTCTCCATCACGAAGCCGACCAGGGCGATGGCCGCGATTCCCACCAGCATGAAGGCGGTGTCGAGGTCTTCGCGGCTGTCGAAGATAGCGTAACCCAAACCCCAGTCGCTCGCGGCCACCATCTCACCTGCGATGCCGGCGCGCCATGCGCGCGCGAGGCCGATACGGATGCCCGAGAGAATGAACGGCAGCGAGCCGGGAAATATGACCTTCCAGAACAGGGTCATCCCCTCGGCGTTCATCGATTGCGCCGCGCGTATCCAGATGGGGTTAATGGTCTTCACCCCCGTCCACGTGGATGATATGGCCGGGAGCGCCGCGGCGAACGCGGTGATGAAGATCATCGTCGTGTTGCCGAGACCGAACCACAGGACGAGAATCGGGCTCCAGGCCAGGGCCGGTATGGGCAGGAGCATGCTCAGGATGGGGATCATGAACTTCTCGAACCAGCCGATGCGCCCCATAGCGATGCCGATGGCAATCCCCACGAAGCCGGCGATGAGCATTCCTATCATGATCCGCCAGGCGGTATGGTAGGAGTGCACGCACAAGACGCACGTGGTCTCACCGGACTTCAGGAAGGTGACCTCGTAAAATCGGTGGACAATGGGAAATACGCGCGGGAACAGCGCGGGCTCACTCACGTAAAATGCGATGCACTCCCATATGACGAGCACCGCGATGAAGCTCGGGACGTTGTCCTTGAGCCACATCCAGACTCTTTCCTGCTTGGTGTACTCGTCAGGTAGTTTTACTTCATCCCTTCTGACTTCACTCGCCGTCGCCATCAACAGCCTCCCAAATCATGCGAATTTCAAAGCATTACATTCACAATGCGCTCATGGCCGGAGCCATGGAATTATCCCGTCTGTTCTATATGGTTCATTGCGGCTTCGGTCCGAATTTCGGGCATTCTTGCAAAAATAGATTCCCAAGTCAAAATCTTACGCCAAAGATTTGCACGTTTTTGATATGGCGCGCGAACTGTTCGCCTCCCGGCGCTTTCGTCAGCCCGCGCCGATTATCGCTTATTCGGAGCCTTTTTCGGAAATCTCGTGAAAACGCGCAGCCACGCTATCATCAGCGCCCTCGCCGATATATGCCCCGTAGGTCGAATCATCCTCGGGGACGCCCTCGATCTGCCATGCCGTATCCTTCGCGACGATGAAAATGACGTCCTCATCATCGGTGGCCACCATGCTGTGGAGCGAATTCGCCGGTATGTGAATGATGCCCCCTGCGCCGACCGTTTTCCGCTCGCCGTCGATCATCGCCTGCAGGCTGCCCTGCTGAACGAGAATGAACTGCTCGTTCGCATGGCGATGGGGCCTGCTGCCCGTGCCCGCCGGCTTGTTGATGATGCCGAAAATGACGCGCTCGCCATCGACCCACACGCCCTCGGAGGTGCTGTAGCTCGCCCCCGCCAGTCTTTGCTCCATCGATTCGGGTTCGTAAAAAGGCATTTTCTTGCGTTTCCTCCAAATAAGTTGTTCAAAAACCCATCAATAGATTTGCGCTTGCGCGCGGTTTGTCATATTTCCCGGTATTCGGTGGCGACTGCGAACCCCTTGTTCCCCACTTCGAACGGCCCGCTGCACCTGCTGAAGAAAAGCACCCCGTCGGCGGGACTGCGCAACTCCTCCACAACCTCCAAGGAGAACGGATCCAGCATTTCCCCTAAAATTTCGCCTTCGCTCACCTTCGCGCCCAGGTCTGCAAAATGCGTTTTTCGCGAGATGAGATATCCGCCGCTCGAAGGGTTGGCCTCGGCGCGATGAGCGAAATCGAAATAGTTGATCCTCAATCTCTTCTCCTCCCCGGGCATCATCCCGAGATGAACGAGGAGGTTCAAAAAACCGTTCTCCAGGTTGTCCCGGTAGAGGTTTTCCTCACATTCGGGCAGATATGCGCCGCCAATCTCCACGCTTACGGCCGGTATCCCCTGCGCGAGCGCATGGCCCGAGGCGCTCGATTTGCTGAAGGGCACGCCGTGCACCAGACCCGCCCCTCCGCTGGCGAATGCGATCGCCATTTCGCGCGATTTCTCACCTGCTGCACCCTCGATGTCCGGGTCCATATCGACGCGCCTCTGGATTCTCCCCGCCGCCCCGCCGGAATGACATTCCACGAGATAATCCGCACCCCCAATCAGGAGTTCGCGAATCTTGTGCGCGTAGCGCTGCGTCAGCGTCCCCTTGGCCGAACCCGGAAAAGCGCCCCACAAGTTCGTCTGCTCGTGCTGATCGGGCGATTGCCGCGAGAAATTCGCAAAGGCGAACGGATTCGCCACCGGAACCACCAGCAAGGCGCCGCTCAATTCTTTCCGGTCGATTTGCGCCAGCACGTTCTGGAACGCACGAATCGGCTGCGGTTCATCCCCGTGAACGCAAGCGAGTACGGAAAGCGTAGGGCCGGGCTTCTCGCCTCTCACGCAATGCACGGGCAGACCCGTCTCTGAGCCGGTGAGCATTCGCGCCACCGGTATTTTCACATATTCATAGGAGCCTGCGGCCACTTCCACGCCCCCGATTTCCCATGATTCTCGACTCACACTTAATTTCCTCTAATATCGGAAACATCGACCACGCGCCCGCTCTTGGCGCTTTCGACGATAGATTCCAGAACGGCCACGACTTCCCGCGCGGCCTGGCCGTCCGTCTCGGGCGTGGCTTCACCCCGGATGCACTTGCCGAACTCCTGTATTTCTTCCGCAAGCGCATCGCCGCCGTCCACGGAGAGCTCACTCCTTTCATTCTCGCCTTTCTTCTGGAGATAGAGCTTCTCCCCCTCGTCTTCGCTCCATGCGGAGCCTTCCGTGCCGTGGGCCGATGTCGTGCACTGCTTGGGCGTAACGTAGCAGGTGGTGATGTAGCCGAGCGGGCCGCTCTCGTATTCGAGAATGATGTTCGTCACGTCATCGAGATTACCCGCAGCGAACAGTTGCTTGCTGAACGCGCTCACCCGCTTCACGGGGCCGGCCAGGTACTGGAGATTGTCCACCATATGGACGCCCAGCCCCGTCATTCCCCCCGCCGGGCATTCCGCCGGGTCGTTTCTCCAGCCGCTTCTCGGGTTTTGCCCGTTCGGGTTGGAGAGGTTCGCCTCCAGGGCGTGAACCATGCCCAGCGCGCCCTCGTCTATCATCGCCCGTATCCTGCGGTTCGCTCCCTGCCGCCTTCTGTGGTGCCCGATCAGTAGCGTAACGCCCGCTTTTTCAGTGGCGTCGATGCACTTGTCCGCATCGGCCACCGTCAGCGTGAGCGGCTTTTCCACAAAAACGTGCTTGCCTGCGGATGCCGCCTGCGTAATCAGGTCCGTATGCGTGGAGTGCGGCGTGGCGATGAGGATTCCCTCCACCTCGCTGTCCTTCAGCACTTCTTCGAAAGACGCCGCCGGGCGGCAACCGAATTTCTCCGCGAATTCCTCGCGCGCAGATTCGGTTCTCGTGAAGCATCGGGTAATCTCCACGTTCCCCGCCCTTTTCGCGGCATTCCCCAGCATCGTTCCCCAGTTGGCCAGACCGATGGACGCCAACCGTACTTTTTCATCCGCCATAACTACCTCCATTAAGTTTGGTGTATGCCTTGAAATCCACGTCAGCGTCCATCGCGAAAAACGCCAAGGAACGCCTCATTTTTTGTCGTACATAAATTGTCAGACGCGACGGGAAAGGGTAACATTCGCCCCTTGGGTTCAACAAACCTGATAACAAAATATTTTGATTCTCGGCGGCGAATTGCCTTGAATCACCGAAAACCAAAGCAGGGATATATTCGTCAACAAAGGAGTTTACCGGATGCCGTTCCATCGTTTCGATGAAATAGAGAAAAAAGCCGTTACGCCCCATCTCTCCTCGGGCCAGGGTTCCATCATCGAGGGGGAATACATGTATTTCTGCCAGGTCAGCAAGGTGGCCGGCACGGGCTCGCAGATACACTACCACCCCAACGAGCTCATGATTTTCCCCATCAGCGGTAAAATCAACGCCCTCGTCGGTAAGGACAGAAGAGTCGTCACGCCGGGCACTTTCGTGCACGTTCCCCCTTACGCGCAGCATCAGATGGGCGCCACCGAAGACGGCGACATGGACTACCTCTACGTGAAGGACCGCTCCTGGACGGTCGTGGGCCTGGATAGAGACCAGGTTGTGCCGGACAAGGCGCTTACCGTTGAGGAAATCAACCAGCGGTACGAGGAAGGCACTGCGGAAGAATTCGAAAGAGACGCCGAGCGATCGGAAATCATCGTCGAAGGCCTGAACAACTCCTATTACCCGATACTCCCCTCCCTGGACGCGCCCGCATCTTCGGGACGCCACACCGTATGGATCGAAGGCGAGCGCCTCGCGTTCGGCTACGGTGAGATTCCCGAGGGCCATGAGGACCAGACAGCCGAGAACGCGCACGAGGAATTCGTCTACGTCATCAAGGGAGTCATCGACGCACAGGTGGACGACGATCACCAGCAAGCGGGTCCCGGCTCCATCATCCATATCCCCAAAGGCTCGAAGCGCAACCTTTCCACACAGAGCGGCCAGCATGCGCGCTATGCGTCGGTGCGGGCCATGCCGAAGCTCGAGGAGATGCTGAGAGAAAAAGCGGCGGCCGCAGCGGCCGGGAACTAAGTCGGGGCGAATCGCGAATGGCGAAACACATGGTGTGCAAAATATCGGACTTGCCCCCCGGTGAGCGGAAGATAGTCGAGGTCGAGGGTCGCTCCATCGGCGTGTTCAACATCAAGAATTCCCTCTACGCGGTCAGGAACTCCTGCCCGCACCAGGGCGCGCCGCTTTGCCTGGGCAAGGTCAAGGGGACCATGAAGTCATCCAGGCCCCATACCTATGACTACGTGATGGACGAGCAGGTACTCGTGTGTCCCTGGCATTGCTGGGAGTTCGACATCACGAACGGGCGCTCGGTCTTCAACCCCCACAAAATGCGCGTCAAAACCTATGAGGTCACGCTCGAGGCGGAAGAAGACCCCTCCATCGAAACGTATGAGGTCACGCTCGAAAAAGATCTGGTGATGCTGCACGTGTGATTCCCCGCCACAGGAGCCTGAAGCGCAAATGAAAATCGAGAAAATAGAACTCTTCCCCGTCGCCATCCCCTTGAACCACCCCTATAAGAGCGCCACGCGCATGGCGACGCATTCAGAAGACATCGTCGTAAAAATCACCTGCGACGGCGTTTCCGGCTGGGGAGGGGCGCCGCTGCGCTCGTTTCCCACCGGGGAAACGCTCAAGAGCGCGTATCAGATTCTCGATGAATACCTGGTTCCCGCAGTCGCCGATTGCAACCCCTTCGATAGGGAACTCATTGTCCACAAGATGGAAAAGGCCATTCCCTTCCACTATTCCCCCAAAGCGGCAATCGACTGCGCCGTGCACGATCTCATCGGGCGCTTGCTGGGCTGCCCGGTCTACGATCTGCTGGGCGGAAAAATCAGGGACGAAATGCCCGCCTTCGACATCCTGCCCTTGGAATCACCCGAGCGAACCGCCGAACTCGCGGCGGAATCCATGGCTCTGGGCATCACCTCGTTCAAGGTGAAGATGAATCGCGACACGAAGACAAGCATCGCGCGCGTCGCGGCGGCCAGGGAGGCGGCCGGGGATGAGGCCCACATCGTCGTCGACGCGAACATGAGCTGGACGCCCAAACTCGCCGTGCAGATGTGCGCGCGCATCGAGGAGTACGGCATCACCATGCTTGAGCAGCCCGTGCCCGGCAACGATCTCGACGGCCTGGAATTCGTCAACAAGAACACGCGCATACCCATCTGTGCGGACGAGTCGTTCCGGCCCGACTATCTGGCCGAAATCGCCCGCAGGCGCGCCGCCGATATCGTGAATTTGAAGGTGAACCGCGAGGGCGGGCTGCTGCACGCAAAAAAGGCCGCCGCCCTCATCGAGATTCACGGCATCGAGGGCATTTGCGGCAGCGTCATCCACAGCGCGCTGAACGACGCCGCCTGCGCGCACCTGTTCGCCTCGACCCCATCAATCGTCTACAACGAATCCGGCAAGGCCCCCGCCTGGCACGATGAGGACATCGTCACCGGCTTCGTGGCGGAAGGCGGGGTCGTCAAGGTTCCCGAGGGTCCGGGCCTGGGCGTGGAAGTGAATGAGGAGGCGGTCCACAAATTCCGCCTCGATCTGTAATACCGGCAGGCATCACCGGCCATTCAGCCATTTGAAAGCCCCACCCATTTAAGATCTGTTGAAAAAGTCCATGTATCCCCCGGTCGGCGATGTGATGATCCCGTAGGGACAGGCCTCCGTGCCTGTCCTGATTGCAACCATCCTGGAAAAGGACAACCTCGGAGGGTTGTCCCTACAACCGCCAACACCTCTATCTTCACCCTGAGTAGCCGCCGAAGGTAAAACGCGACTGATAAAGGAGCGTTTATATCGAAGGGCGAGGAGAGTCGAACGCCTCGCGTCGGGCGAGAGGGCATCCTTCGATACGCGGCTTCACCGCTACTCAGGATGAGACGGCAAGGGCTTTTTCAAGGGAGTAACCCCCCGACCCCCCTTGTCGGGGGGCATCGCCTCTACCCCCTAAAAAGGGGTCTTTTTCTTCGGGCTTTCCCCTCGGGAAGCCCGACCCCTCAAGGGAGGAGTAATATCTTCTCTCTCTTTGGTCGGCATTCGCGGCCTTTGGACTATAGCTTGTGGCCGTAGAGCTCCTCGGCGCTCTCGTGGTAGATGCGCCGTCTGAGTTCATCCGAGACTTCCTGAAAAACCTGCCGGGGATTGTCGAAATCCCAATGCGGATAATCGGACGCGAACAGCAACGTCTTCTCCGCCTTCGCCATCCTGAGAATCTGGCGGTGGTCCTCGTTCGTGGGCGGCTCCGCGATGGGCTGCGTGGTCAACCGGATGTGGTCGACGATGTATTCACTCGGCGGGCGCTCCAGCCAGGGCACCTCGGCGCGCAGCGAGCGCCATTCCTGATCGAAGCGCCACATGATGCTCGGCAGCCAGGCGTAGCCCATCTCCTGAAAAACGACCTTGAGCTTCGGGAAGCGCACGAACACACCCTCACACACCAGGCTGATGACCTGGGCCTGCGCAATCGTCACCGCGCCCGTGTGCACCTCGATGTAATAGGCGGGGATTCCCGTGGGGTTCATGGGCGTGTTCACGCCCGCCCCCTCTCCCGCGCCGTGCATCCCGATGGGCAGCCCCATGGCTTCTGCGGCTTCGTAGATGGGATAGTAGTGGCGGTTTCCCAGCAGCACGTCCATCTGCGGAATCTGCACCTGCACCACGGCGGGATGCGCGCCGAGTCTCTCGATTTCCTTGACGGCGAGCCCCGGGTCGCGCGGGCCGACGTGAATCGCGAGCTTGAGCCGGGGTTCCGGCTCGCACCACTCGTGGAGCAGCCAGTCGTTGTTCGCCGCGATGAACGCAGCCGCCATGTCGGCGTCCGGCAGTCCCCCGATGCCGAACAGATCGCCTGCGATGAGAATGCCGGTGTCGACCCCGTATTTGTCCAGATGATGGGAGCGCAGCATGTCGAGGCTGGAACCCGGTCTCCCGCCGTCGGGCGGCAGGGCGTCGGGACGCTCCGCGCCGTGGGGATGGTAGTACCAGCGCTTGGGTATCGAAAAGACGTTTCGCGCGGTCGTCGGGTCTTTGGCGGAACTGAGCGGCGCCACGCCCATGCGCTTGCGCCACGACTCGGAAAGATAAGGGTGAAGCTGGTACATGCCGTTCATCCGCGGATGAATGTCCGCATCTATCATTTTGAGCTTCACCTCATCCGTCGTTTCTTGCGCCGCCGTTTCAAGTCCCGTCTCGTTCATTTCAGGCCCCTCAATGTCAAGAACTCAATAATGTATGCAGTCTTAAAATTCCGGAAACGCCGCCCGCCAGTCCATCTCGTCCTCGAACCACTTCGCCATCGCCAGGAGCTTCTCCTCGCCGCAGCGCATCGCGCCGAACTGGATACCCAGGGGAAGATTCATGTCCCCGCGTCCAATAGGCAGGGTGATCGCGGGCTGCCCCGAAAAGGTTAGTGGCTGCAACATGGCCGGCCCACCGGTGGATTCCGCCCACGGTGGCGGCCCCGCGTCGAAACTCGGCAGCACGAACAGGTCGTAGCGGTTCATCAGATCGTCCATTTTCCGGGTAAAATTCGTCCGTACGCGCAGCGCCTTCACGTAGTGAACAGCAGGCGCCATGTAGCCGATCGTCATGCTCCTGCGCACGTAAGGCGGCAGTTCGTCCTTGTGCGCCGCGTACAAATCCTCATGGCAGGCTGCGGTATCCACGCACCGGGCGATGAAATGCGCCGCGTTTATCTCATCCATGCTCAGGGGCAACTCCACCTCGTCGACGTCGATACCTGTTGATTTTATTCGGGCTACGGCTCGCTCGGTCCACTCGACGACTTCCTTGCTGGCAAGCGAGAGCAAATGCTTCAAATAGGCGATTTTCACCGGCTTACGGGGCGTCTGGTTGGCGGAGGGCGGCGAAGCATCCACAGCGCTATGATCCGCGCCATCGGGACCTGCCGCCACCTCCAGGATTTTGGCGATGTCCTCGACGGTGCGCGCGATGATTCCTGGGTGATCGAAATTCCACGAAACTTCGATGACGCCCGTCCTGGGTATCCGTCCATAGGTGGGTTTCAGGCCCGGTACGCCGCAATAGGCGGCGGGACGAAGCGTGGAGCCCGTCGTCTGGCTGCCGAACGCGGCGGGAACCATGCCCGCGCCCACGGCGGCGGCGGAGCCGCTGCTCGACCCGCCCGGGCTTCGCTCGATGTTCCAGGGATTGCGGGCGATGGAGGGGTCTCCCTGTGCGAAAGGCGTCGTCACCGCTTTGCCCAGGGCAATCGCGCCCGCGCTCCGCAGGCGCGCCACGCAAGCGGCGTCCTCGGCAGCCGTCTGTCCCTTGAATATCTCCGTTCCGGCTTCGAGCTTGAGTCCCCGGATGCCGAAAATATCCTTGGCCGCATAAGGCGCGCCTGCCAGAGGACCCAACGCCTCCCCGACGTTTCGGGCCTCGTCTATCGCCTTCGCCGCCTCAATAGCGCCTTGCGTGTCCACCTGCACCCAGGCTTTCACCTTATCCTCACAAGCGTCGATGCGGGAAAAAAGAGAGCGCACCCACTCCGTCGCGGTGAGATCGCCCTTCTCCATCTTGCTTAAGCCATCACTCAATGAGAGCCGCCAGTGTTCACTCATTTAGCACCCTCATCGGCCTTCGGCTCTTCGAGCATGGGCAGAAACGGCTCATCGGTGGATTCTACGGGTGTGCCTGAGAGAATCTGGAGCATCCGGGCGCAATCATCCGCCGTCTTGAGGCCGAGTTCATCCCGGGGCACGCCAAAGACTGTATCGGCCATCTCGCTTATCCGCGCCGCAATTTTCTCATGACCCTCTTGATTTTCCGCCATCTCTTTCCCCTTCTGCAGACAAATGTCAGACGCTTGTGCCTAGCGTATTGGGCATCTCGATTGAAAAGCATCATACTATAAAGGAATTGCTGGGATTAAGGGCGATGAAAGGGAAAACACATGAAAATCTGGGTGGATGCCGATGCATGCCCGCAAGACATCAAGGAGATTCTCTATAAAACAGCCGATCGGCTCGATATTCCCACCGTGCTGGTGGCCAACATGAAGCTCAGGACGCCGGATATTCCCTCTGTCTCCATGATTCAGGTCCCCGGCGGGGCGGACGTGGCCGATGAGTATATCGTCGATCACTTGGCCGCCGGTGATTTCGTCATCACCGCGGATGTTCCCTTTGCGGCGAAGGCGGTCGAAAAAGGCGCGTTGACCATCGACCCGCGAGGAGAAGTTTACAACGAGGAAAACGTGGGTGAGCGGCTGTCTTTACGAAATTTCATGATGGATATGCGCTCGGGCGGCCTTGTTCAGGGCGGCCCGCCGCCCATGGCCACCGCGGATCGCCATAAATTCGCAGCGGCCTTGGACCGCGAATTGACGAAAAAAAGAAACGCCTAGGCGTTCACGTCCACGACCACGCGGCCCCGCACCTGACCCTTCAGAATGTCACCGCCAAGACCCGCCAGATCGGAAAGCGTCGCTTCTGAGATCATGGATTCGAGCTTGTTCATCGGCATCTCCTCCGCAAGCCGCGCCCACGCCTTCTTACGAGGCTCAAACGGGCACATGACGGATTCGATGCCCAGGAGATTCACGCCGCGCAGGAGAAAGGGGATTACCGTCGTATCGAGCCCGCTCCCGCCGGCCAGACCCACCGCCGCCACCGAGCTTCTGTATTTCATCTGCGTGAGCAGGCGCGCCAGCGTCGTGCCGCCCACCGAGTCGATGCACCCCGCCCAACGCTCGCTATCGAGCGGGCGTTTCGTGGGTTCGGCGAGTTCGCTCCGGGCGATGATGGTCGAAGCGCCCAGTGATTCGAGATATCCGTGGGTCTCCTCCCTGCCCGTCGACGCGGTGACGGAATACCCCTGACCCGCAAGAACGGCCACGGCGACCGAACCCACCCCGCCTGCGGCGCCTGTGACGAGCACCTCCCCGTCATCCACGCCCATGCCGTGGTCTTCAAGCGCCTGAACCGACAGCATCGCCGTGAAGCCTGCCGTGCCGAGCGCCATCGCCTGTCTCGTGGACATATTCTCCGGCAGATGGACCAGCCAGTCTCCCTTGACGCGCGCCTTTTGGGAATATCCCCCCCAGTGCGCCTCGCCGACCCGCCAGCCGGTGAGTATCACCTTGTCTCCGGGGCTGTAACCCGGGTGCGCGCTCTTCTCCACCGTGCCTGCGAAATCGATGCCCCCGATGTGAGGATAATTTCGCACCAGTCGCCCGATGCCGCCCAGCACCATCCCGTCTTTATAGTTGAGCGTCGAATAATCGATAGCGACCGTCACGTCGCCATCCGGCAAACTCGCCTCATCGAGTTCCTGAATCGCTGAACTGACTTTCCCGTCCGCTTCCTCCAAAACCAGAGCACGAAACATAACGCATCTCTCCATATGGTTAGCTTTGTTCGATTGCCTCTTTGAGCTGGCCGAGCGTCGCCTCCGCGAACGCCCACATGTTCGCTTCCCTCTCCGCACTGCCCGTCTCCAGCGTCATCACCATATCCACCGGACCGGAAACCGCCATGCACGAATGCCCCGGCGCATCCCCGTACCTGTTTCCCGCAGGGCCTGCCGCTCCTGTTTCGGACACGCCCCAGGTCGACCCCAGCCTGTCTTTTATCGCCCCGGCCAGCTTCGCCGCGTAGGGCTCCGTGCTCGGCCGCATACCCTCGAAGGCGTCCTCGGGCAAGCCGAGCAGGATGCTCCTCGAATCGTAGGTGTAGAGCACGCCGCCGCCCATGTAGTAGGCCGAAGCCCCCGGAACGGCGAGCAGAGCGGCCGACACCAGGCCACCGGCAGACGTTTCCGAAACGGCGACCGTCTGTCCCTTATCCTTCAGCAATTGCCCGATTTCACCGGCCATTCGCGTGAGCAAATCCATGAGATTCTCCAAATCAGAAAATTTGAACTCAGAAGGTGGAACAATGGCATATTCTCGCCTTAAAATCATCCCGTTACCAGTGTTGGACGCTTGGAACGCCAGGTCGGGGGGACTTGTCTCCCACTCGTGATATACTGCGTTTAATGCACATCAAATCATGGGTCCGATCCGATATCGCGGAGGAAATCATCTGATGCCCGACGGGCAAAGTGGAATTGAAAAACGTCACCACAGTTCCCACTGGGGCGCATTCCGGGCGCACGTACGTGATGGCCGCATGGTGGGTTTCGAGCCGTTCGCCAAAGACCCTGCGCCCTCCCCCATTCTCGATTCGATCCAGGATGCCGTTTATGACGAAAGCCGCGTCTCCCAGCCTATGATCCGCGCGGGCTGGCTCGAGGGCGGCCCCGGGAAAAAGTCCGAAGGGCGTGGCGGCGAACCTTTCGTGCCCGTCTCCTGGGATTTTGCCCTCAAGACTATTGCCGACGAAATCCGGCGCATCATAGCCGGACACGGCAACGAATCCATCTTCGCCGGTTCATACGGCTGGGCGAGCGCGGGCCGCTTTCACCATGCGAACACGCTGGTCAAGAGGTTTTTCAACTGCTTCGGCGGCTTTACGGATCAGGTGACCACCTACAGCATCGCCGCCGGATACGTCATCCTACCCCACGTCCTGGGGGACAATACCGCCTGCTCGGGCCCCATCACGACGTGGGACAGCATCGCGCAGGACTCAAATCTGTTCGTCATGTTCGGCGGCGTCCCGGCCAAAAACACGCAAGTGGCCGCTGGCGGCGCGGGAGAGCACACCCTGGAACATTGGCTCGAAAGGGCGAAGGCGAACGGGGTGGATTTCGTGAACGTAAGCCCCCTGAAAGACGATGCGCCCGATTTACTGGACGCTCAGTGGCTCGCCGTACGCCCCAATACGGACGTGGCGCTCATGCTCGGCCTCGCCCACACGCTTTGGGAAGAGAATTTGCACGACAAGGACTTCCTCGCGCGCTACTGCGTGGGGTTCGAGAAGTTCGAAGCCTATCTGTCGGGTAAGACCGACGGGCGGCCCAAGAGCGCGGAATGGGCAGCTCCCATCACGGGGATCGGGGCGGACGTCATCCGAAGCCTCGCCCGGCGCATGGCGGGCGCGCGAACCATGCTCAACACGAACTGGTCGCTCCAGCGCGGGGATCACGGCGAGCAGACGTTCTGGATGACCATCACGCTCGCCGCCATGCTCGGGCAAATCGGCCTGCCCGGCGGCGGGTTCGGCTTCGGCTACGGGAGTATGGGCGGGCGCGGAACGCCGCGTGAGGACATCCCCTCCGTCAAAATGAACTTTGGGAAAAACCCGACGGGCAGCTTCATTCCCGTTGCCCGCATCGCGGACATGATGCTCCACCCGGGCGAAGAATACGACTTCAACGGCGAGCGCCGCACCTACCCCGACATCCGCATGGTGTACTGGTGCGGGGGCAATCCTTTCCACCACCACCAGGATTTGAACCGGCTGGTGAGGGCGTGGCAAAGGCCTGAAACCATCGTCGTTCACGACCCCTGGTGGACCTCCACGGCGCGCCATGCGGACATCGTGCTGCCCGCCACCACCACGCTCGAGCGCAACGACGTCGGTTCGAGTTCGAGGGATCGCTTCATACTCGCCATGCACAAGGTGATCGAGCCGGTGGGCGATGCCCGTCACGATTTCGACATTTTCGCCGACCTCGCAGAACGCCTCGGCTTCAAGAGCGCGTTCACCGAAGACCGCGACGAGTTGGAATGGCTCCGCCACATCTATGAGGAAGCGCGCCAGAAGGCCGCTGCCAAGGGTGTGGTTCTCGACACGTTCGAGCATTTCTGGGAGACGGGGCACACGGAAGTCGCCCCGCCGGAGACGCCGTACGTCTATCTCGCCGAGTTCAGGGAAACACCTGAGAGCAATCCGCTCAAGACGCCCTCGGGGAAAATCGAGATATTTTCCGAACGCATCGAGAGCTTCGGGTACGCCGATTGCCCGCCCCACGCCGCATGGCTGGAACCCCGCGAGTGGCTGGGTAGCGAGGTGGCGGAGGAATTCCCGCTGCACATGATCTCGAACCAGCCGCGCACGAGGCTCCACGGCCAGATGGACAACGGCTCCACCAGTCTCGAAAGCAAGATTCACGGCAGGGAACCGGTGTGGATTCACCCCGATGACGCCGCAGCTAGAGGAATCGCAGGCGGAGAGGTCGTGAGGATCTTCAACGAGCGAGGCTCGATTCTCGCAGGCGCCGTTATCACCGATGGTCTGCTCCCGGGCGTCATCCAGCTTTCAACGGGAGCCTGGTACGACCCGCAGGAACCCGGGAGAATCGGGGCTCTCGACAAGCACGGAAACCCCAACGTACTGACGCCCGACAAGGGAACCTCCAGCCTCGGCCAGGGTCCGAGCGCGCACAGCGCGCTTGTGGAGATGGAACGCTACGCGGAAGAACTCCCCGAGATCACCGCATTTCAACCCCCATCCTTCATAGAGGCGTAAATGTCCAGAAAATTCTTTTCAGATCACGCCAAGTGGCCCCGGTGCGTTTCGGGCGGGCCTTTCCTGTTCTTCAGCGGACAGATGGGTATGCACCCGAAAACGGGGAACATCTGTACCAGATACGCCGAAATCGGGAACAGCGGACCCGCGCGGACCAAAAACTACCCATGGGTCGACAAGATCGAAGCGCCCATCGGCGCGCAGGCCATCGCCACCTATGAAGGCGTTGGGGAAACGCTCGTGGCGAATGGCGGGGGGCTTGAGAATCTGCTCAGGTTCCACCTCTACCAGCTGGATAAGCGCTTTTTCCCGGTGTTCGACAGCATCAGGCGCCACTACGAACCGAAAGCGCCAACGCCGAGCACCGCCGTGGGCATGGGCGCGTTCGACCCCGAGCGTTCCGTGCGCTTCAACATCGACGGCATCGCCTTAAATCCCGAAGCGGCGAAAACTCTTGGGAAAAGGATGAAGCATGCAGGCTCGAAGGCCCATTCGGCCGCCGCCCATTTCTCACACGTCGTGGGCGCCGGGCCGTACCTTTTCGTCGCCGGGCAGATTCCGACCGATACCTCCAAACCCGGCTCTCCCCTTATCCGCAACTATCCCGACATCCCAAAAAGGGGAAGATTCCTCTCCGTCGGGCAGAGCCACGAGGACAGCAGAAACGGCCCCATCGCCGCGCAGACGTGGTTCGTCTACGACCTCATCCGGAAACATCTGGAAGGCTCGGACTCTTCGCTCGAAAACATCCTGAACCTCACCGTCTATCTCGGGGACATGCGCGATTATCCCACCTTCCACCGCATCCACGAGCGGTTTTTCCCAAAAGACCCGCCAGCACTTACGGTGATGCAGGTGGCGGAAGTCGGCCACAAGGGCGAGAAAATCGAAATCGAACCCACGGCGCTGATGAACAAAAGCAAGATCAAGCGCGAGGTCATTCGGGGTGAGGATGGAGCAGGCGCCCAGATGAGCCTGGGCGTCGCGGCGGGGGGAGTACTCTTCCTCTCGAACCTCGTCGGCCTGAACGGGGACGGCGAACCGATCAGCAGAAGAAGCGAGCTCAAGGGAGCGCTACGCCGGAAACTACCGAAAACGTCTCCGCCGGCTACGAGAAATTTAGTCCTACAGGGACTGGAAATTCTGGATCAGATGGAGAGCGCGATGAAAGCAGCAGATTCCGATATGAGCCGGGTGACGCACCTGACGCTATTTCTCCAGAACATCGCTCACCTATCGGCGCTCGAGCCCTTGTTCAAGAGATATTTCCCGAAACGAAGGCCGGCCTTCACGGCCATTCAGATACCGGAAGTCTCGCCCGTCGCGGGCACGGAAGTCTCGATGACTGCCATCGGGTGGCTCGGCGACGGCGATCCGGAGATAGTCGTGTAAGGGGTTGTTGAATAACCCGGCTCTGGGAACGGGCGGTATGGAGTGTCACGAAGCGATGGATGTGAAGCCGGCTCGGCGCGAGTGGGTAAGATTGGTCGTGTAGGGGCCGCATATATGCGGCCCATAGTCGGCAGGCGTAAAAGGCAGGGTCGCATATATGCGACCCCTACAACTTCACATCCGTCGTTCCGAATCCCGAAATCTGGACTTTTTCAACAACCCCGTAAGGCTAACCTGTATCGCAGACCTTGTACCCGGCAAGCTCTTCGATGAGCGTGGCGAAACCGCCACCTGCCGTGAATTGCGCGGATTCCGTAAAACTACCCGCCGAGCCGGGATTCCAGCCACCTCGCCGTCCGGAGCAGCCTGGCGTCGTCTCCCTTGGGTCCCACGAGTTGAACCCCTATCGGCATCCCGTCCGCTCCTTGCAGCAGAGGAAGCGTCACGGCCGGCGTCCCGCACAAGGTCCAGATGGTGCAGAAAACCGGATTCCCCGTCGCGCCGAGCCCCAGGGGCGCCTGCCCCGGCGCTGGCGGTGTGAGCAGGGCGTCGTAACGCTCGAATATCTCCCCCAGCAAACCGTTCAGCACGGGCACCTTCTCCACCGCCCGGGTGTAATCCACCGCAAGATACTTTTTGCCGCGTTCCATCATCTTTCGCAGAAGATCGCTCAGCTTGTCCCTGCCGCGTTCGTATTCCGTCTCGAAGTTCCGCGCGAGGTTCGATTCCAGGATGATCTGGTGCCATTCGATCGCGTTATTGAAGGGCTCGGGCAGTTCGACTTCCTCCACTACCCTCTCGCCCAGACGCGTCGCCAATCCCTCAAAGGCCGCCTGCGCGTCCTCTTCGGCCTGATCCCAGACGGGCGTTTTCACGAACGCGAAGCGAGGCGCGACCGGTGGCTCAGAGGCGGCGGTTTCCAGCAGTCTCGGGGCCGCGCGATGCCGCATATCCGGATCGCGCGCATCAAAGACCATCAGCTGATCACCCAGGAAGGCGATGTCCTCGACCGAGCGCGCAAAAAGGCCCACGTGATCGATCGGCCTTGACTGCGGAAGCATGCCGTAGCGAGAAATCGATCCGTGGGTGGGCTTGAAGCCGCAGACGCCGCAAAAAGAGGCGGGCCGTATCACGGAGCCGTTCGTCTGGCTCCCCACCGCCACGGGAACCATGTGGGAGGCGACGGAAGCGGCGGAACCGCTCGACGAGCCGCCGGGCGTGCGCTTCGGGTCGTGGGGGTTCTTCGTCTTGCCGGGGTGATAGACGGCGAACTCCGTCGTCACGGTTTTGCCCATGATGACGGCGCCGGCGTTTTTGAGCAGGGATACGAGTGGCGCATCCTCGGTTGGCCGGCGGCCCGCATGAAGTATGGAGCCGTTCTCGGTCGGCAGATCGGCCGTGTCGATGATGTCCTTGATTCCGACGGGAACCCCGTGAAAAGGACCGAGGGCCCTCCCGTCCCCTCTGGCGAGGTCGGCCTCCCTCGCCTGCTTGAGCGCGAATTCCTTGTCCAGGTGCTCCCAGGCGCCGATCTGTTCTTCTTGATCCTCGATGCGGGCCAGACACGCCTCGACGAGTTCCTGGGAAGTCAATTCGCCCTCTCGTATCGCCTTTGCGGCGCGAACGGCGCTCAGTTGGACAGGATTCATCTCTTCCATCATATTGTTCCTCCAATCAGGGCGCTTCGTTCTCGAGCGCATCCCTACAATGCATCGCTCATTGCGGTCGCTCCGCAGCACCCGTCAGCATGGCCACCGCGGCGAAATCCAGATCCCCCAGACCATCGCGCGAAGCCATGCGGTAGACCTGGTTCGCGGCAGCGCCCGAAGGGCACGGAATCCCGAGTGACATGAGGGCGGAAACGGCCAGGGACATGTCCTTGAGCATCAAATCCACCGTAAAGCCCGCCTCGAAATCCTTGCTCGAAGGCGCGCCCTCGATGAGATCGGGACAAGGCGGGTCTTTTTCCATCACCCAGCTTCCGCCGCTGCTCGTGCGGATCACCTCGTGGAGAATCTTGGTGTCCACGCCCGATGCCTTCCCCATGGCGAACGCCTCCGCCGCCGCCACCATGGTGACGCCCGCGATGAGGTTGTTGCAGAGTTTCGCGACCTGACCCGCGCCGTACCCCCCGACGTGGATGATGTTTTTCCCCAGAAGCGCCAGAACGGGCTGTGCCGTATCAAACGCCTCTTTCGGCCCCCCGACCATGATGGTGAGGCTCGCCGCATCCGCCCCCATCACCCCGCCCGAGACGGGCGTATCGAGCGCAACGGCGCCTCGCTCCGCCGCTTCGGCCGCGAGTTTGCGGCTCTGGTCGGGTTCTATGGTGGATAGGTCGACCAGCAGGCCGCCTTCGCCGACTGCTTCCATGAGACCACCCTCGCCCATATAGACCTCTTCCACCTCGGCTCCCGTGGGCAGGGACGTGAGCACGATTTCGCACGTGGCGGCGAGTTCCGCAGGGCCGGACGCCTCGATAGCGCCATATGACACGGCGCGCTCCACAGCCTCGCGGCCGACGTCCACCACACCCACTTCATGGCCCGCTTTGATGAGATGCGGCACCATGCGGCCGCCCATCGCTCCGACTCCTACAAAACCCAATCGTTTCATCAGATATCCTCCGTTAAAGTTTTTCTCGTTTTCATCTATTTCAACCCGCCCTCGCCAGAAACTCCTCCGCCACCGTGCACAAGAGTCCCTCCTGGAAGGTGGGCGCGAGAAGAGTCAATCCGATAGGCAGCTTGTTCGCATAAAATCCATTCGGGATGGCGATGGCGCATAAATCCAAGAGATTCACAAAATTCGTATACATCCCCAGATTCGAGTTCAAAGCGATGGGATCTGCATTCACCTCGTCTATCGTATAGGTCGTGGGCGTCGTAGGAACCGCCACAATATCAATATCTTCCCAGACTTTTTTTGCCTCGCGCTTTAGTTCCTCCAGTCGATAGAATGCCCGGAAAGCGTCGACAGCCGTATACCGGGAGGCTCCCTCTATTATCTCTCTCGTGACTGGATGGAGGGCATCCGGCTTCGCTCCAAAAAACTCTTCAATCGCCGCCAGCCGCTCCGCCACCCAGGGGCCGCCATAGAGGAGTTTCGCCGCCTCGAAAAAAGGCGAGAAATCGACCTCTTGCATAACCACGCCCATCTCAGAGAATCGCTCGACCCCCCTCTCATAAACCATTTTCGCTTCACCATCTCCCAGAAAATCTCTTTGTCCGGGCAGAGGAACTCCCGCCTTCAACCCCTTCGGCAAATCCGCATTTATCTCCAAAGAGACTCCCGCCGGAAGAGCACGGCTGTACGGGTACTCATCCACGGCGGCCATCGTATCGAGGGCGCAAAGCGCATCCGAAGCCTCGAGAGCAAAGACCGATACGCAATCGAGCGTGCGGCAGGCGGGAACCACGCCCCGCGTACTCACCAGTCCCCGCGAGGGCTTGAGACCAATTATGTTGTTGAACCCCGCAGGCACCCGGCCCGAACCTGCCGTGTCCGTACCGAGCGCGAAACTCACCAGACCCGCCGCGACGGCCACGGCCGAGCCTGAACTCGAGCCGCCCGGTACGTAGTCCGCGTGAAACGGGTTCCGGGCCACGCCATAGGGCGTGCGCACGCCGACAAGGCCCAGCGCAAACTGATCCAAGTTCGTCTTCCCGACGAAAACGGCCCCGGCATCGAGCAGATGTTCCACGCAGGGAGCGTTCTCCTCAGGCGTATAGGCGTATTCGGGGCACGCCGCCGTCGTCGGAACGCCCGCGACGTCGATGTTGTCCTT
This sequence comes from bacterium, assembly GCA_965213625.1. Classification (GTDB taxonomy): domain Bacteria; phylum UBA8248; class UBA8248; order UBA8248; family UBA8248; genus Bin107. The sequence goes on along the minus strand of CBDBZU010000004.1, from coordinate 2,385,004 downwards.
CACCGCAAAGGGAACGCCGTAAAGGGGAAGTGCATCCGCCTTGCGGGCCTCCAACTCTTCCGCGCGCGCGAGTAAATCACGCTCAGATTCGACGCGAATCCACACGCCGTCTTCACCGCGCGCGGCGATTCGCCGATAAACCTCATGAACCACGTCCGAAGGCGTCTGCTCACCCGAGGAATACGCTTGCCGAAGCCTGGAGAATTTCATCTCCTCCACGCCTGGTGCTGCGCCCCTCATCATCATCCTTCGCTTTCCCGGGATTCGCGCTCCGCCATCTCGCGAAGCGCCGTCTTGAGAACTTTTCCGTAATTGTTCTTCGGCAAGGCCTCGATGAAGCGGTACGTCCGGGGGCGCTTGAAGCGCGCGATGTGTTCGAGACACAAGCCGTCTAGTTCTTCCTCGCTCACGCCTCGCCCGTCCTTGCGCACCACGAAGGCCATGACCTCCTCCCCCCAATCCGGGTGAGGTCGCCCGATGACGGAGACCTCCAGAACGTCCTCGTGTCGGAGTAGCACCTCCTCCACCTCGCGGGGATAGATGTTGCTCCCGCCGCTGATAATGAGGTCCTTGGAGCGATCCTTGAGGGTGAGGAATCCATCCTCATCCATTTCCCCCACGTCGCCCGTGTGGAGCCACCCGCCCTTGAGCGCACTCGCCGTGGCCTCGGGGTTGTTCCAATAACCCTTCATGACGACGTCGCCGCGCACGAGGACCTCACCCGTCTCTCCCGGCGGCAGGGTGTTGTCCTCGGCGTCCACCACGCGCACTTCGACCACGGTGTGCGGCACACCGACGGATGCGAGCCGTTCTTCATAGCGCGGGTGGTCAGTGTCGACGTGCCGCTCCCTGGAGACAACCGTGATGGTCATGGGACTTTCCCCCTGCCCGTACACCTGAACGAGTTTGTTTCCCAGTGCATCCATGGCTTTTTTGAGGTCTGCCACGTACATCGGCCCGCCGCCATAGGCGATTACCTTCAGATTCCGTGTATCCGCATTCTTGAGCGCCTCGTGCTGAATCAGACGCGTCACCATGGTGGGCGCCGCGAACATGGCGAGGCCCGGATAGGCCTCGATGAGACGATAAATCTCCGGGGGCTCGAACCCCCCGCTCTCGGGAACGATGTTGTTCGCGGCCTTGTAGACGTGTGGTATGGCGTACAGGCCAGAGCCGTGGGACAAGGGCGCGGCGTGGAGAATGCAATCGTTTTCAGAGACCGGATCGACGTCGGCGAAATAGCTCAGGCTCATGCTGTGGAGGTTCTGATGCGTGAGCATGGCGCCCTTCGGTCGGCCCGTCGTGCCGCTCGTATAGAAGAGCCAGGCCAAATCATCGGGCTCCTGTGGTTCGATGGGTATGGCCTCTCGAGATTGCATCACCCGATATTCGGGGGTGTCGACCTCCATCACGCTCTTTAATGTCTCAATTTCATCGACAAGCGGCGCAACCGTCTCCATGAGGTCGGAGGTGGCGAAACAGCAGCGCGCACCCGCATTCTCTAGGATGAAGGCCATCTCCCTCGGATGGAGTTTCGCGTTGATGGGCAACGCACAGCACCCTGCATGCCATATGGCGTAGAGAACCTCCAGAAACGCCGGGCAATTCTTCATGGTGATGGCCACGCGATCACCAGGCTTCATCTCAAGAACTTCGCGCAGATAACCCGCCATGGAGCCCACCCTGCGGGCAAGCGTTTCATACGTGCAATGAACCGCCTCGCCCGAGGATATGGCTGGCCGCTCGCCGCAGGCTCTGGCCGCCCGGGTCAGAAACTCCGCCATGTTCATTCGAACCAACCCTCCTGTAAGTCACGGGCCATGATTCACGCGATCACGCAGTTTCATGGACGTTCCGTCAATGAAAGACCATCGCCTCAAGGCTCGATGATAAGCCATATCCGAATCCATGAATATACGGTAGTATTAAACCATAAATCAGCTTATCAGCGTTTCATGGAGTGCGGCTTCTGCCGAAAAAACCGTATTTGCGAGAGGTGCGCAACGAGCACCCCTACTTCTCAAACCCGTGGAGGCGATTCCCATGCGAAGCGAAAAAGACCTGCTCGATTCGGCGAAAAAATACAGCTTCCGCGGGCGGGTGGACAAGTCGGTTTTCTCGGGCCCCGTCTTCGTTCGCGGCGAGGGTTCCACCGTCGAGGACGTGAACGGCAAGGAATACCTCGACTTCAACTCGGGCCAGATGTGCTCCGCCTTGGGACACAACCACCCCACCGTCACGGACGCTATCAAGAAAAGCTGTGATGAGTTGATTCACGCGCACAGTAGCTTCTTCAACGATCAGGAAATCATTCTCGCCGAACGGCTCGGCGCGCTGCTGCCGCCCCCGCTCGAGAAAAGCCTCTTTCTCGGATCGGGCGCTGACGCCAACGAGGCGGCGGTGACAATTGCCCGAAAACACACCGACGGCTTCGAGGTCGCGAGCCCCCACATCAGCTTCCACGGCCTCTCCGATACGGCGCGCTCACTCACATTCGCGGGCTGGCACAGCGGGCACGGGCCGCTCTCGCCGGGGAGCATGGCCATGGTCGCGCCTTACTGCTACCGCTGCCCGCTCGCCCAGAAATTCCCCGATTGCGAGATCGCCTGTCTGGACACGAGTTTCGAGCTCATCGACGCGCAAACGACGAGCAAGCCCGCCGCCGTTATCACCGAGCCCCTGTTCAGCGCGGGCGGGGTGGTGGAGCCGCCCCCCGGATGGCTCAAGAAGCTCAAAGAAAACTGCGAGGAGCGCGACATGCTCCTCATCGTGGACGATGAACAGACGGGTCTCGGCAAGCTGGGCACGATGTTCGGCTTCGAGAAGGACGAGGTGGTGCCCGACGTCGTGACGCTGGCGAAGCATTTCGGCGGAGGCGTGAGCATCTCTTCGGTCTCGACGAGCGCCGAGGTGGAGGAGAAGATAGCGTCCACCGAGTTCGTCGTCACCCATTCACACACGAACGACCCGCTCGCCTGCGCCGCAGGCGTGGCTAGCCTCGACGTCATCGAACAGGAAGACGTACCCGCCAAGGCGCGAAAAATCGGCGCCCACCTGAGAGAGCGCCTCACCTGGCTTGGAGAGCAGTATGAAATGGTGGGCGACATCAGAGGCCGGGGGCTTCTGCAGGGGATCGAACTGGTGGAGGACAGGCGGACGAAAACGCCCGCCACCAGACAGGGAAGCGAGATCAACCGCAGATGCCTCGAGAACGGCCTCATCTTCAGCCAGCGGCGCGGAGGAAGCGTTCTTCGCTTCGTGCCGCCGGCCACGACGACAGAAGGGCAGATGGATCAGGCGATGGACATCCTCACCGACGCGATGGACAAGGCGAGCGTTCGCGGCGTCGTTTCGTAATGATCGGCTTCGGCTCCTCAACTTTCGAATAGAATGAAATGCTCCACGTCGCTCTCTATCATCCGGCGATTCCGCAGAACACCGGAAACATCGGCCGCTTGTGTGTCGGGATGGATGCGCATCTCCACATCATCGAACCTGCGAAATTCGATTTTTCGGACAATTCACTCAAAAGAGCGGGGCTGGACTACTGGCACGACGTGAAACTCACCATCCACGAGAACGAAACCCTCTTCCTCGATTGGCTGGGCGAGAGAACGCCCTGGCTCATCACGAAGTTCGGCGCTTCGCGTTTTGACCGGGTAGCGTATCGGGACGAAGACGTGCTGCTACTGGGAAATGAAAACACAGGCCTGCCCGATTCGTGGCATGCCCGCTGGCCCGAGCGGCGGATATACGTGCCCATGCCCGGGCCGATACGCTCCTACAACCTCGCCAACACAGCCGCGATCGTTCTCGCACAGGCCTACGTTCAACTGCATGAAGGGGAAGTGACGAACCACGGTGGAGGGCAGGACCCTATAGGCTGAGGTTTACAGCATCCAGGCTACCCATCACGGCTTCATATCCACCCAGCCGCCCTCTTGCGCGCTTTGGAGACAGGCCTCTGCGAGCCTCACGTCCCGGATTCCGGCGGTGAGATCGGCGTAAAATGGCTCATCGCCCGCTACATGGCGGATAAAGCGCTCCCAACCATAGCGATAGGGGTTCTTATAAGGCTCGGGGTCTGGTTCTTCCTCCCAGTTTTCGCGGTAATCCACCGAGACGTCCATGGTGTCCGCGTCGCGCCCCATCAGGAAACCGCGCACCAAAGGCATGTCTTTTGTCCCCTGCTTCCAGCAGCGCCTTAAACCCGCCACCGCGGAGCCTTTGGTTCCATCGACCTGGAAAGTCACAAGGTCCTCACGCCGCACCCTGGTGGACCAGGAGCTTAGAATCGCGCCGCGCGCGCCGCTTTCGAGTTCCAGGAGGGTATGCGCGTTGTCCTCTACGTCGACATCGAAGCGTGCCCCCGCTTCGTCGGCGCGCTCGGTCTGGCCCGTCCAGGAGAGCGCCGCCACGCGCGCAATCGGCCCCAAGGTTCCCTCGACGACGTAGCGCCAGTGCGGATGCATGTCCGAGATAAGACCGCCGCCGCCCGCCTTTCGGTAGTTCCAGCTCGGGCGCTGGCATTCCGCTTCGATTCCGTCGAATACCCACCAGCCGAATTGAATCTGAAAACCGATGATGCGGCCCAGAAAACCGCTCGCCACCACCCGCCTGAGTTTCAGGAACCCCGGAAGGAAGAGCTTGTCCTCCACCGCGCCGTGCTTGAGGCCTTTGGCCTGCGCCGCGCTAAGAAGCTCCATCCCCTCCTGAACGGTAGGAGCTACGGGTTTTTCGGTATAAATGTGTTTCCCGGCGGCGATGGCGCGCTTGAGTACATTCACCCGTAAATGCGTGGACACAGCGTCGAAGAAGACGGAATAGGCAGCGTTACCGAGAGCCGCATCGAGGTCGGTCGTCCAGTCAAGGTCGCCGTGTTCGGCCGCCAGTTTCGCGAGCCGCTCCTCGCTCCTGCCGACAAGCAGGAGCTTCGGCAGGATTCTCTCGCCGCCTGCGTCGAGGCCACCTTCATTGATGATGGGTATGAGCGAGTTTCTCAGATGCTGGAAAGAGCAGATGCCGCCCGTCGCCCCGTGCAGAATGATTCCCAACTCCCGCGTAGCCATGTATCCGCCCTACTCCGCGCCTAAAATATCTCTTGAACGTCCCTACGCCTCGAGACCCGCCATCAGTTCCGCAGGACTGATTGGCAACTTCAACTCCTCGCCGCGCTTGGCCGAGAGGTCCATCGCCATGGTCAGCATGAGGTTGCGGTGCCCCTCGGCGGCGGTCGCATGGGGCGTACTCTTGTCCGAATAGATGCGCTGGAACCAGGAGTTGGTCTCCTCGCGCATCGGCCCCCAGAGTTCCCCCTCATACATGTCGCCCGGGGGGAAGCTTGTGAGAAATTCGACGTTGCGCCGCGCTTCCAGTTCGAAATCATCCGGATTATAGGCGGGCCCCTGCGAGAATTCAGACGCCATCACCACGTCGCGGTGCGTGTCCTCGATGTCCACTACACCTTTGGTGCCCACGATGCCGATCTCGAGCCCATACACAGCGCCGGGCCATTCCTTGGGCAGCGCCCAGCAGATGTTCATGCTCCAGATGGCGCCGCTGTCCATTGTGAACACGCCGAAGGTGGCGTCCTTGGTCCCGAGATCGCTCAATATCCCCTCGGTCGAGCGCGCGAATATGGAGACGGGCTTGGCGTCGCCCATCAGCCACAGACACATATCGAGACTGTGGGTGCCCGAAATCACCATGGGCGTCAGAAACCGGCGATCCTGGGAAAGCCGCACTTCACCTGTCGGCGCCATGCGGTTCATGAAGGCGCGCGTGACCGCCGCCGTGACATCGCCGATCTGGCCGTTATCGACGCGGTCCTTCACGGCCAGGAAACGCCTGCGAAAACGCTGGGTGTAGCCGACCACGGCGTCTACGCCGGCCGATTCTATCGCCTCGAGAACTGAGGCCGACTCGCGCGCGTCCGTAGCGAGCGGTTTTTCGATCAGCATGGGCAGGCCGCGCTCCGCCGCTGCGAGCGTGGGTTCGACGTGCGCCCAGGTCGACGTGGCGATGATTGCCGCATCCACCTCGGGCCTGGCGAGGAGTTCCTTGAAATCGGTGGTGAAATAATCGGCCCCGATGTCATCTTTGAGATTATTGCCGACCTTCTCGTTCATATCGGAGAGGCCGATCCAGCCGATTCCGGGGAAATCTTTGGCCAATGCGCCCCGCATGCGCCCCACGACCCCGCAGCCTACGATGGCCAACCCCAGTTCTTTTTTATCCGCCATTCCTGTCCCTTTCACTCTTGAACATTCCGTCTCTATGACTTCGTGAATGTATCCGGCAAGTAAAAAGCCGCGGAGACTCCGCGGCCATTTTTTCTTGGTAGCGGGGGGAGGATTCGAACCTCCGACCTTTGGGTTATGAGCCCAACGAGCTACCAGACTGCTCCACCCCGCATCAATAAGTGTTATCTACTCCCGCATAGACATTCTGTCAAGGAGAGGGAGTATGTTTGAGATACACCAGGGAAGTTCGATTGGGATTCAGGAACCGACATTGAATCATTTTTTAGAAGGGATGAACTCATAGACGACTTCCCCTTTCTTGACGAGCCCTAAGTCTTCGCGCGCGATTTTCTCGATCGCCTGCTTATCGGAGCGCAAAGAACGAATTTCCGATCGCAACTCCTTGTTCCTCGCCTCGATTTCCGCGTTTTCTCTTTGGAGCTTTGACACGCGCTCTTTGTTCACGATGACGGCGAGATACCCGTCCTGACCAAGCCATGCCGAACCCAGCAGCAATATAATGATTCCCGCAGAGAGCCAGAAGAAAAGTCTGGCTTTAGGCGATTGGCCCGTGGTGGATGATCGTCCTGCTTTACTCATCGCGCTCAGGCTCCGAGACGCGCGAACTGCTTTGACTACAGCTCGGCGAACGCCTCTCGCGCGGCGGCCAGAGTGGCCTCCACGCTCTCATCCGTATGGGCGGAAGACATGAACCCCACTTCGAACTGACTCGGGGCGAATGCCACACCCCGTTTTAGCATAGAATGAAAGAATTTGGCATATCTTTCGGTGTCCGAGCGCATGGCGTCGGAGAAATTGCGAACCGGGCCTTCCTGAAAGAAAGCGCCGAACATCGACCCGCAACAAGCGCCGGTTAGCGGGATTCCCGCCGCCCGCGCCACGTCCGCCATCCCTTCCGAGAGCGCTTTCGTCCTCCCGCCCAAAGCTTCGGGCAATCCAAGTTCCTCGATGATATTCAGCGTCTCCACCCCCGCCGTCATGGCCAGGGGATTTCCAGAAAGCGTGCCCGCCTGATATACAGAACCCAGGGGAGCGACGCATTCCATCACGTCGCGCCTTCCGCCATAAGCACCCACGGGCATGCCGCCGCCGATCACCTTTCCGAGTGTCGTTAAATCGGGCTTGATTCCGAAAAGGGCCTGCGCGCCTCCTCTCGCCACCCGAAACCCCGTCATCACCTCATCGAAAATGAGCAAAGCACCCGCTTTTTCGGTTTCCTTCTTCAAGGTTTCCAAAAACCCGGTCTCGGGCAGAATCAATCCCATGTTTCCGGCCACCGGCTCGATGATGAGGGCGGCCACGTCCGCTCCACGTCTGGCAAAGAAACCCCTGACCGCCTCGATATCGTTGTAGGGAAGCGTCGCCGTGTTGCGCGCATAATCTCCCGGAACGCCCCCGCTGTCCGGTTCGCCCAGTGTGGCGCCGCCGCTTCCCGCCTTGACGAGCAGCCCGTCGGCGTGACCGTGGTAGCAGCCCTCGAATTTGACGATCACGTCCCGGCCCGTGAACCCACGCGCGAGGCGGATGGCAGACATCGTCGCCTCGGTGCCCGAGTTCACGAAACGCAATAGCTCCATGGATGGATATGTGGCGTTCACCAACTCCGCCAGTTCAGTCTCAAGAGCTGTGGGCGCGCCGAAACTCGTGCCGCTCGCCGCCACCTCCTGAATGGCGCGCACCACGCGCGGGTGGGAGTGACCCAGAATCAACGGCCCCCAGGAGAGCACGTAGTCGATGTAGGCGTTGCCGTCGGCATCCCAGATTCGGTCGCCCTCTCCTTTTTCAACGAAAAAAGGCGTGCCGCCGACGCCTCGAAAAGCGCGGACGGGTGAATCCACGCCGCCCGGGATGCGGTTTTGCGCCAGCGCGAATAATTCCTCGGATTTTGTCCGGTTCAAGCTATGTATTTCCCAATCAGGTGCCGGAGACGTTCTTTCGTCTCGTTCGGCATTCGTGCAGGATCGGTCATGAGAGCCGTCGCCAATGAGCCTGCGAATGGGCTCTCGCCACCGATCTGGGGAACCGCTTCCTTGATTATCTCCTGCGCGAGGGCCGCATTGCTTCTCACGAGAGCTATCACGGCCTCAACGCTCACCGCCTCTTCTTCCTCATGCCAACAGTCATAGTCCGTCGCCAGCGCGATGGTGGCGTAGCTCATCTCCGCCTCGCGCGCGAGCTTGGCTTCGGGCATGTTCGTCATCCCGATGACCGAAGCGCCCCAATCGCGGTAGCGGAAACTCTCCGCCCGGCTGCTGAACTGGGGGCCTTCCATGCACACGTACGTGCCGCCCCTGTGCGCCGTAGCGCCCGCACGTAAGGCCGCGCCCATCAGCACCTCGCTCAATACACCGCATACCGGGTCCGCCATCGAGACATGCGCCACGACGCCATCGCCGAAAAACGTACTCACACGCGTTTTCGTGAGATCGATAAACTGGTCGGGAATCACGATGTCGCCCGGATGGATGCCTTCTTTCAGGCTGCCCACCGCACTGACGGATATGAGCCATTCCACACCCAACTGCTTGAACCCGTGGATATTGGCCCGGAAGGGAATCTCATGCGGCAGAAATACGTGCCCTCGCCCGTGCCGGGGCAGAAACGCCATTCGCTTGCCGGAGAGCGTCCCCAGGATATAGGGGGCCGAGGGCGCGCCATAGGGCGTATCGAGCGCGCGTTCTTCGACCTCGCTCAACTCCGCCATCTCGTAAAGGCCACTGCCGCCGATGACTCCGATATTCACATCAGACACTTAGATAACCTCGTTCGCAATCATTTCACCGGGGTGGCCCGGAGCATTCCCTTCTCGATCAAGGTTTCGGCTATCTGCACCGCGTTGAGCGCAGCGCCTTTCCTCAGATTATCCGCCACCACCCACAGGTTGAGCGAATTTTCGCGGGAATCGTCCCGGCGGATGCGGCCCACATACACCGAATCCTCCCCGTCTGCGTCCTTGGGCATGGGATAGGAGAATGATTCTACGTCATCCACCACCTCCACGCCCGGCGCGCGGGAGAGCAACGATCGCGCTTCATCCGGCGAGATGGTGTCTTCAAGCTCCACGTTTACAGATTCGGAGTGCGCGTTGTAAACGGGCACCCGCACACAGGTGGCGCTGACGGCCAGGTGAGGCGCGTCCATAATCTTTCGCGTCTCGTCAACCATCTTCTTTTCTTCTTTCGTATGCCCGCCTTCGAGAAAAACGTCGATATGGGGCAGGCAGTTGAAGGCGATCTCATGGGGCATTTTCTCTGGCGACGCAGCGTCGCCCTCGACTTGCGCCTGCATCTCGTCTATGGCGGCCTGTCCGGCCCCACTCACGGCCTGGTAGGTGCTCACCACGATCCGCTTGATGCGAGCGGCGTCGTGAAGTGGCTTGAGCGCCACCACGAGCTGGATGGTGGAACAGTTCGGGTTGGCGATGACCCCCTGGTGCGCGGCCATCGCATCCGGGTTCACCTCCGGCACCACGAGGGGAACATCCTCATCCATGCGGAATGCGCTGGAATTATCCACCACCACCGCCCCCGCCTTGACAGCCGCGGGCACGAACTCGAGTGAGCGGGTAGCGCCGCAGGAGAAAAGAGCGAGATCAACGCCCTTGAAGGCATCTTCGGTAAGTTGGCTTACCGTGAGTTCCGAGTCCCGAAACGGAATTTTATGGCCCACGCTGCGCTCGCTCGCAAGCAAAACGACTTCTTCAGAGGGAAACTTCCGTTCCTCCAGAATCCGGAGCATCTCACGGCCCACAGCGCCCGTGGCGCCTGCGACGGCGACGCGCATTACGACGCTCCTCCCGCCAGAGCGGCGACTCTCGCGCCCATCTCTTCACAACCCACCGCCGTTGCGCTGGGTGTATGGATGTCGGGCGTTCTGAGACCCTCATCGAGCGCCGCGGCGACTGCCGCCTCGATAACTTCGGCCACGTCCACGCGCTTGAGCGAATAGCGGCACAGCATCGCGGCCGACATGATGGCCGCAATCGGGTTCGCCTTGTTCTGGCCGGCGATATCGGGCGCGGTGCCGTGCACCGGCTCATACAAGCCGAAACCGGTCTCGTTCAGGTTCGCCGATGCGAGCATGCCGATGGAACCGGTGAGCATGGAGGCGCAATCGCTCAGTATGTCGCCGAACATGTTGCCCGTGACGATGACGTCGAATTGGAGCGGGTCGCGAATCAACTGCATCGCCGCGTTATCCACGTACATGTGGCTGGTTTCAATTTCGGGGAATTCCCCGGCGACGTCTGCAGCGACCCTGCGCCACAAGCGGCTGTTGTCGAGTACGTTTTCCTTGTCCACCGAGCAGAGCTTCTTCCCGCGCACGGAGGCCAACTCGAACGCGAGCCGAACGATCTGGCGAATCTCGCCCGTGGTATACGTCATCGTGTCGACCGCTTTTTCCTCATCAGGCGATAGCCGCTCGATACCCCTCGGCTGGCCGAAATATATGCCGCTCACGCCCTCGCGCACTACGAGCATGTCGAGGCCGCGAACGACCTCGGGCTTGAGCGAAGATGCTTCCACCAATGGGTCGAACATCACAGCGGGCCTTAGATTGGCGAAGAGGTTCAACTCTTTCCGCAAACCCAGGATGGCTTGCTCGGGGCGTTTGTCGCGCGAGAGTTCATCCCATTTCGGACCTCCCACTGCGCCGAACAGCCCGGCATCGCTCCGGCGGCAGAGGGCGAGTGTTTCCTCGGGAAGGGGTTCTCCCGTAGCGTCATAAGCCGCACCGCCGCAAAGCCCTTCTTCGTACTCGAAACCCACACCGAAACGATTGCCCGCCGCCTCCAGGACAGAGCACGCCTGCGCCACCACCTCCTGGCCGATGCCGTCGCCCGGCAAAACGGCTATCCGATAACTACTCACTGAAGACTCCTCTCCTTATTACGCTTCACCCTCGAAATTCGTGACGTAGGGTAGATGCTGCGCCACCTCCTCGACCTGGGGCAGATTGCTTCTCAAATTGGCGAGCATGTCCCAAGTGCCGGCCAGAAACGCAGCTTTACGCGTCTCCTGAATGTCGATTGGTATGACGCGATCGCCGAAGCTGACAGTGGATTTCCTGATGTCCACGGTGAAGCGCGTCTCCGGCTCTTCCTGCGCCTTTTCGATCAGCTCATTCACGTCATCCGAAGAAGCCACGCCCAGCGGCACACCGATGGCGAAGCAGTTGCCTGCAAAAATTTCGGCGAACGATACCCCGACAAGCACGTCGATGCCGAAGCGTTTTAGGGCCTGCGGAGCGTGTTCGCGCGAGGAGCCCGAACCGAAGTTCTTGCCCACGAACATCATGTTGGCCCCTTTGTGGGCGGGGTTGTCGACGGGGTGATCGGGCGTGTTCTCGCGTTCATCGCAGAACAGGGCCTTCTCGATGCCCTCGAAGGTAATGGACTTGAGAAACCGCGCCGGCGTTATCCTATCGGTATCGATGTCGTCGCGCGGCATGGGTATGGCCTTGCCGACGATTTTTTCGATTTTTTTCGTGCTCATGCTTATTCTCCCATTTCTCTGGGGTCCGCGATGCAGCCCGCAATCGCCGATGAGACGACGACGGCCGGACTGCCCAGATGTGTTCTTCCGCGCGGACTGCCCTGACGCCCGATGAAATTGCGGTTCGAAGTGGAGATGCTTCTCTCCGCACCCACGAGCTTGTCCGGGTTCATGCCCAGACACATCGAGCATCCCGCTTCGCGCCACTCGGCGCCCGCATCGGTGAAAATTTCGTGCAATCCCTCTTCCTCGGCCTGCTGCTTCACCTGCTGGGAGCCGGGAACCACCAGCATCCTGACCCCTGGGTGCACCTTGTTGCCCTTTATCAGCTGCGCGCCCTCGCGCAAGTCGGAGATTCTCGAATTCGTGCAGGAACCCAGGAAGGCGACATCGACCTTCGTGCCCAGAATCGACTCGCCCGGCTTGAGGGCCATGAATTCATAGCCGTGTTCCGCCGTATTCCTGTCCTCGCCCGCGAAGCTGCCAACCTCGGGAAGTGGCTGCGAGATTCCGACAGAATGCCCCGGGTTGATACCCCAGGTGACCATCGGTTCGATCGACTCGCCCGCAATCTCGTAGACATCGTCATATTCCGCGTCATCGCCCGAGGCGATATCTTTCCAGTACGCCAGCCCTCTTTCCCATGCTTCTCCTTCGGGGCTGAACTCGCGGCCTTCGAGATAATCGAACGTCGTCTGGTCCGGATTCACATAGCCGATGCGGGCGCCGCCCTCGATGCTCATGTTGCAGACCGTCATGCGCCCTTCCATCGACATGTCATCGAAAACATCGCCTCCGTATTCATAGGCGAAGCCCAGGCCGCCCTTGATGCCCTGATCGTGGATGACGCGCAAAGTCACGTCCTTGGGCGTCACGCCGGGGCTGAGAGCGCCCGTGACCTCGATTCGCTTCACCTTCAGGCGGTTCAGCGCCAGGGTCTGCGTCGCCAGGACGTGGCCCACCTCGGTCGTGCCGATGCCGAAGCCCAGAGAACCCATCGCGCCGTGCGTACTCGTATGGCTGTCGCCGCATGCGATGGTCATGCCGGGCTGGCTGAGCCCCAACTCCGGCCCGATGACGTGAACGATGCCCTGCTTGCCGGAATCGAGATGCAGAAAGCGGACGCCGAACTCGTTCACGTTCTGCTCCAGGGCGGCCATCATCTTCTCGGCTTGCTCGTCCTCGTAGGGCCTTATCTGGCTGAGCGTGGGGATGATGTGGTCCACGGTCCCCATCGTGCGGCCGGGGAAAGCGACGCCGGCGCCGATTTCCTTGAGCATCCCGAACGCCTGGGGTGTTGTGACCTCATGGATGAGATGCAGGCCGATGAATATCTGGTCCTGGCCCGAATCGAGCTTGGCCACGGTGTGGGAATCCCAAACCTTATCGTACAGCGTGTTTTTCGACATGGCATTACCCTCGAAATGATCTACAGATTCTTACGCATCATGTTGAGTTTGATTATCAAGAAACCGTTTTTGAGCGATCGAGACCTTCCCGCAAAGAGGCGATGTAATCACAAGCCGACCGCATCTTGCCATCGCGGGATGCTTGCGCCTCCATGACATCTATCAGCGCGCTGCCCACGATGACGCCATCGGCATGGCCGGCCACTTCCGCGGCCTGCTCGGGCGTCTTGATGCCGAACCCCACGAGTACGGGCCGATCCTTCACCCGGTTGATCTTAGTCAGGGTGGCGCCCAAATCCGAATCCAGGGCGTCGCGTGCGCCGGTCACCCCCATCTGCCCGACGTAGTAGATGAAGCCGCCACCCACGTCGTTCACCAGCTCGATACGCTCCTGCGTGCTCGTGGGCGCGAGCATGAAAACGGGCTCGAGCGGATAGTCGTTCATTATTTCGACAAGAGCGCTCGCTTCTTCGGGCGGCAGGTCAGGCACGATGACGGCGTCGGCCCCCACCTGCGATGCGCCGCGTACGAACTCCGCCAGACCCATGGCGATGATGGGGTTGTAATATGTCATCAGGACCAGAGGCGTATCGGGTATATCCGCACGGACCTCGCCCACCATTTCCAGGACGCCGCTCAGGCGGGTTCCGCCCTCGAGCGAGCGCATGCTCGAGCGCTGGATGGTAGGACCGTCCGCCAGGGGATCGCTGAAGGGGACCCCTATTTCGAAGCCGTCCGCTCCCGCCTCGGTCATGAGGGGCAGTAGTTCACGAGTGAAGCTAAGGTCAGGGTCGCCCGCTGTAACGAACGGGAACAGACCGGCCCGGCCCTCTGTGCGCAAACGGTTGAAACACGTTTCCAGTCTATCGCCCATCAGCGCACTTCCTCGTCATCGAGCATTTCCGTCAAAAGCCCTTCCGCCTGATGCACGTCCTTGTCTCCCCGGCCCGAAAGGCAAAGCACCACGGTCTTCATCTCGCCCGCCTCTCTCGTCTCCTCGGCCAGGCGATCCAGATATGATATCGCGTGGGCGCTCTCGAACGCGGGGATGATGCCCTCCAGCACGGAGAGCTTTTGAAACGACTTGAGCGCGTCATGGTCTTCAACCGTAACGTAGCGCGCACGCCCGGAATCCTTGAAATACGAATGCTCAGGCCCTACGCCGGGATAATCGAGACCCGCGGACACAGAATGCGCCGGGATGATTTGCCCATCGTCGTCATAGAGCAGGAACGTCTCGCATCCGTGCAGAACACCCACACGCCCCGCGGTCAGGGATGCGCCGTGCTCCTCTGTGTCCAGACCCCGGCCACCTGCTTCCACGCCGATGAGTTCGACGTCTTCGTCATCCACGAAGGGATGGAACAGGCCGATGGAATTGCTGCCGCCTCCCACGCAGGCCACACAAACGTCGGGAAGCCGGCCTTCGGCCTCGATTATCTGTGCGCGCGCCTCACGACCGATGACGGACTGAAAATCGCGTATCATCTCTGGAAAAGGATGCGGCCCCACCACCGAGCCGATGATGTAGTGGGTCGTTCGCACCGAAGCCGTCCAGTCGCGCAGCGTCTCGTTCGTGGCGTCCTTGAGGGTCTTGCTGCCCGAGGTGACCGGAATCACCCGCGCGCCCAGAAGGCGCATGCGGAACACGTTGAGCGATTGCCTGCCGATGTCCTCCTCGCCCATGTAGACGTCGCATTCCAGGCCGAATAGCGCCGCCGCTGTCGCCGTGGCCACTCCGTGCTGACCCGCTCCCGTCTCCGCGATGATCCGTGTTTTCCCCAGTCTCCTGGCCAGAAGGACCTGGGCGAGCGTGTTGTTAATCTTATGGGCGCCCGTGTGGCAGAGATCCTCGCGCTTGAGATAAACCCTGAGTACGCCCAAATGATCGGAGAGGCGCTCCGCCAGATACAGCGGTGTGGGCCTGCCCACGAATTCTCTGAGATACTGGGCGAGTTCTTCGTTATACGCTGGGTCGCTGCGGGCTTCCTCGTAAGCAACCTCAAGTTCATCAAGAGCGGGCATGAGGGTTTCAGGCACATAGCGCCCCCCGAACCGACCGAACCTTCCCTTGGAGACCAATTCGCTCATCTTCTCATTTCCTCAAGTTCTGTTATCGCCGCTCGCGCGTTTTCGATGAATCCCAGGACCCGCTCGGGGTCTTTGCGGGCCAAAACCGCGCCCTCCACCCCGCTGCTCGAATCCACCCCATAGGGCTGAACGCTCCTCACGGCTTCACCCACGTTCTCGGGCTTAAGACCGCCCGAGAGGATGATGGGTCTCGCTTCGGCCGCCCGCCGGGCCAACTCCCAATCGAAAGTCTCGCCCGTGCCTCCGAGCGCGCCTTTCACGTAGGCGTCCAACAAAATGGCGCAGCCGGGGAAGTCGTTTATCTGCGCTACCGTCTCGGGCCCTTTCACCCTTAAAGCCCGGATGACGCGTAAACCCCGCTCCATGAGCCAGCGGCAATCCTCAGGCGTTTCATCTCCATGAAGCTGCGCCGCATCCAACCCGACTTGATGCGCGATTTCCATCACGCGCTCGGGGGACTCGTTCACGAAAACGCCGACCCGCGTCCCGAAAGGCGGGAGCGCATCTCCAATCTCCCTCGCCTGCTCCACTTCCAGACACCGTGGAGTGCCCGGAACAAAATTCAGCCCCAGGGCGTCGGCCCCCACATCAAGTGCGAATTCCGCGTCCTCTACCGTCGTCACCCCACAAATCTTCACGCGGATCATGGCGTGGAATCCTCCCGAGCAGAGCAAGCATTTATAGCACAGAGTCGAAGCGCAAGCCTAGCGCAAAGGTGCAGTCCAAATGATATAGGAACGAGGGAAAAGGATTCAATCAAGCAGAGGGCGCGAGGCTTTTCAAGCTAGGAGAAAAGAAATTACAAGGTGAAGAAGGGGTTGGTCTGCTAGCCGCCGCCCAGGTACATCATCTTGACTTCCTGGTTGTTCAGGAGTTCGTGGCCGCCGCCCTGATAGCGGTTCCTGCCGAGTTCGAGCACGTAGCCGCGGTCCGATATCTCCAGGGCGCGCGCGGCGTTCTGCTCGACCAGCATGATGGTCAGGCCTTCCTTCGCGAGGCTTACGATTTTCTCGAACACTTCCGTGACGAAGCGGGGGCTCAAACCGAGGGACGGTTCGTCGAGCATGATCATCTTGGGCCTCGTCATCAGGGCGCGGCCCATCGCCAGCATCTGCTGCTCGCCGCCGCTCATCGTGCCTCCCAACTGCTTCTGCCGCTCGCCGAGGCGCGGGAAGAGCGTGAAAACATAATCCATCGCCTCGTCGATTTTCTTCTGATCGCGTTCGATATAGGCGCCCATCTCCAGGTTTTCCTTGACCGTCATCTGATTGAAAACGATGCGGCCCTGCGGCACGTATCCCAGCCCTCGGCCCAGAATCTGATCGGGCCGGAAACCTACGATGTTCTGGCCGTCGAACTCTATCTCGCCGCCGAGATAGTTAATGAAGCCCATGATGATTTTGAAGGTCGTGGATTTTCCCGCGCCGTTCGGCCCGATGACAGCCACCACCTCTTTTTCGTTCACGTGGAGCGACACGTCGTGGAGTATCTGGATTCGGCCATACGCCGCGTTGACATCCTTGAGGTCTAATAACGCCATTTATTTGTGTCCAAAATATGCTTCGATGACTTCTTCGTTCGTCTGAATGTTCTCGGGCAGACCCTCGGCGATCTTCACGCCGTAGTCGAGCACGAACACTTTTTCGCAATGATTCATGATGACGTTCATGTCGTGCTCGACGATGAGCACCGTTTTTCCCTGCTCTTCCTGAAGATGGTGAATATGGTCGAGCAGGTTGTTGAGCAGGGTTCTGTTGACGCCGGCCGCGGGTTCATCGAGGAGGATGAGGTCGGGGTCCGTCATCAGGGCGCGGGCGAATTCGAGAAGTTTCTGCTGTCCGTAGGAGAGGTTTCCGCCATACTCGCCTCGAAGCTTCGTGAGCGTGACGAATTCCATCAACTGTTCCGCCCGGGCACGAGCCTCGCGCAAGGGCATTTTCATGCTCGATGCGGAAAGCATGTTCTCGAACACCGTCATTTCGCGATAAATGCGCGTAATCTGGAACGTACGGCTTATGCCCCTGTTGAAAATTTCATAGGGCCTCAAGCCGACGATGTTCTCTCCGTTATAGAGCACCTCACCGCTGTCCGCCGCGAGAACGCCCGTGAGCAGGTTGAACGTGGTGGTCTTGCCGGAGCCGTTCGGTCCGATCAGGCCCGATATCTGGCCTTTGGGCACCTGAAACGTGCACCCGTCCACCGCCTTGATGCCCCCAAAATACTTCTTCAGGTTCTGAATATCGAGAGCAATTTCCGTTTCGGCCATTTTCTTGCGCTGCTCCGTTTCTTAGTGAACCATTCCCTTGCGCGCCCAACCCTTATCGATGGCGTATCCCATCAATCCGCGCGGCATGAACCGGGCCACGAGGACGATAAAGACGCCGAAGGCGATGAGGTGAGCCGTCGGGAATTTCACCCAGGTGATTTCCTGAACGATATACAAGACGAACGTGCCCAGAATAGGCCCGATCACCGTGCCCTTGCCGCCGAACATGGCGAAGAGCTTCATGTAGATGGTGACGAGGATGAAGAACTCGGTTTCGGGGTCGATGTAGAGAACCTTGTACGCCTGAATGCCGCCTGCCGCCGCCGGGAAGATGGCGGAGAGCGCGAAGGCGGAGAGTTTATAGAACGTGGTGTTGATGCCCAGGCTCTCCGCGGCGATCTCGTCCTCACGTATGGCGTTCAGGCGGATCCCGAACCTCGAATGCCCTACCCAGTAGGAAACGACAATGGTGACCAGCATGACCACCAGCATGGCGAAATACGTTTCAAAGGAGTTTTCGATGTTGGGCAGTCCAATTCCCTCGCCACCGTGGGTGAGGTCTTCCCACACCGTGGCCACCACGCGCGTGCCCTCCGCGGCGCCGAGCATGGCGATAGCGAAATAAGGGCCCTTGAGGCGCAAAACCGGAAATCCGATTATCAATGAGACCACGAAGGAGACGAACACGCCCATGAAGAGGGTCGGAACCCAGTGCCAGCCGTAGTCCACCACCAGAATGCCCGTGGCGTATGCGCCGATGCCGTAGAACATCACATGGCCGAAAGACACGTAGCCCGTATAGCCGCTGATGATGTTCCAGCTCAAGGAGAGAACGACGTACATCATCGTGAACATGATGACGGAGCGCTGGTACAGGTTGATATTCGATGGCAACGCACACAGGATGATGATGAGTATGGCCAGCATTCCGAAATTGCGGAGGTGTTCTTTTTGGCCCATTCAGATCTCTCCTAGTTTTCTTTCGGCCCCATCAGGCCGCGAGGCCTGATCAGCAGCACGAAAACCATCATCCCGTAGGACGCAATTTCCACCATGGCGGTGCCGTTGGGGATCATGAAGGAGATGAGGCTCTCGATGACCGCGAGCATCACCCCTCCGATGAGCGCACCGATATAGTGGCCCCTGCCTCCGAGCACGATGATGGCGAAGGCCTGCAGCGTATACAAAACACCCGTTTCCGGGTTGAAGCCGAACTGAATCGACACAAGTGCGCCGCCCGCCACCGCAAGCGCCGCCGCCAGTCCCGAGGTGATCATGTAAATATGGAAAATGTTGATGCCGCAGACCATAGCGACGTCCGCGTTTTGCGCCGTCGCGCGTATCGCCTTGCCGATGCGGTGGATTTTCAGAAAAACAAAGACGCTGATGGAAATAAAGGCGGCCATCACGAAACTGATGATCTTGCTCCTGCTCACCGCGATAGTCTCGGTGAGCTGGAACGCGTCGGGAGCGTATGGAATAGTGCGGTAATCCGTGGTGAAGATGGCTTCCACGATATGGATGATCGTGAGGCCCATACCGAAAGTTATCAGCAAAGGCGTGAGTTCCGGCCCACCCACCACGGCGTTCAACAGCAGCTTCTGGATAAGGAGCCCGATGACGAAAGCGATGGGGAGCGTGATGAACAAGGCGAGGAGCGGGTCGAATCCAACGTAGAAGAAGAACATCCAGGTCAGGTAGGCGCCCAGCATCACCAGCTCGCCGTGCGCCACGTTGATGATGCGCATGACGCCGAAGATGAGCGTGAGCCCTACAGCGAACATGGCGTATACGCCACCCTGCATAATGCCGTTCAGGATGACGGTGGTCAGATCCGCCAGCCACTGAAGATCGAAGAAGACGTTATCCGTATAAATACCGATGCCGAAAGGAATGGTGTACGCCGCAACCAAAAACAACGCCAACCAGTATTTACTACGGATTTCCGCTTTTTCCTGCATGAGAAATCATGTCCTCGGAATACTACGCAAAAAAACCGGATACTTTCGCCTTCGCGCCGGGGCCGCCTTTAACAGCCCCGGCGCGAAAGTTCAAATGTTTATTGCATTTTCGCGTTTAATGCAACCCCTAGTTCTTGCTTCTTTCCTTCCAATTGGGCATCGGCAGCTTGTAGGGGACTTCCGAGATATTCTTGGGCCACACGATTTTGCGCTGGCCGTCGAGAATCTGGAAGGTCAAGCCCTCATGCTGGTTCAGGTTGGCGTCGTCCACCTTCCAGGGGCCGATGACGGTCGTTGTCTTCATGGAGCGCAACGCTTTCCACACCTTGTCACGATCCGCGGAACCGGCTTTCGCCACCGCGTCACCGAAAATCTGCAGGGACGCGTAGGACTGGCCCGCGTGGTAGTTCGGCTTCACGCCGTAGCGCTTTTCATACGCCGCGATGAACTTCTTCATGCCGGGCCGCTTGAGGATGGCCGGCTTCGGCTCCCACTGGCTGAAGCCCAAAACGTATTCCGCGGTGTCGCCGAGCTGCTTGGCGAACTTGGGAAGACCCGGGCCGACGGTTCCGGCGAAAATCTTGAGGTTGATGTTGAGCTCTCTAAGCTGGCGAATCTGCGCTGCGGCGTCGGCGAAGTAGCTGTTCGAAATGAGCGCCTCAGCGCGGCGCGCCTTGATCTTCTGCAGCAGCGCGGTGAAGTCGGTCTGCTTGCGCGGGTAGTTCTCGTTCAACACCACCTTGATCCCGAGCCTCTTCGCCCACTCCACGGCGCCTTCCGCCGACTGGCGCGGGAAGAGGCTGTCCTCGCCGACGATGGCGATTCTTTTTACGCCAATGTCCTTGGCGATGTGAATCGCGCCCTTCTGGTAGTCCTGGGCGACGGCGATGATGTTGAACAGATACTTGCGGCCTTTCTTCCAGATAATTCCTGAGGAGGCGCCCGGCGCCATCGTGGGGTACTTGTACCTTTCGAACACGTTGGCGACGGCGTCGGTGATGCCGCTGGAATAGGGGCCGATGGTCAGGTTCACCTTGTCCTGCGTGATCAGCTTCTCGTAAAGCTTGAGGCTGGTCTGCTTGTCCGATTTGTCGTCCAGAATGTTGAAGTCAATTTTCTTGCCGTTCCACCCTTTTCCGGCGTTCACCTGGTCCACATACAGCTTATAGGAGTTCACCATACGTCCGGCGGGCTCGGCGTAGCGGCCCGTCTGCGAGATGGCGATACCCAGTGTGACCTTGTCCATCGCGTGGCTTTTCTCCACGAAGGGAGCAGCCGTGAGGGCGATAACAAAGCCGAGAATCAATAAAAAGCTTTTCTTCATTTCTTTACACTCCTTTGATGGAAACAAATAATACTGCCTAACAACAGAAAAACAAGTTTGAATTACTACTCATAAATGAACGGCTACATTGCAGTAATTCAGACTATTTCTTCGTGAAATAATCAACTTCTCGTAGTTCTGAATGCACATTTTTGCCTTTAATAGGTGCGGTATGATACGCATATTGTTTTATATGTCAAAGGGTGTTTTATAAAGAATTTATGAACAACCCTCAAAAATTTATTGCACCGGCAAAAATCCCGCCCCACGCAATACCACGCGCGGGGCGGGAGTCGACTTGCTAAGCTATTACGACCTTTGCCTATCTCCTTTGCCTTCCTAGTTTTTGGCCCTGTCCTTCCACTTGGGCATCGGCAGCTTGTAGTTGACTTCCGAAATCTTCTTGGGCCACACGATCTTGCGTTCGCCATTCAATATCTGGAAGGTCAAGCCCTCGTGATTGTTCATGTTGGTGTCATCCACTTTCCAGGGACCGATGATGGTCGTAGTGCTCATGGTGCGCATCGTCCTCCATACCTTGTCCCTGTCGATGGAGCCGGCTCGTTTCACCGCTTCGCCGAAAACCTGCATGGACGCATAAGACTGACCAGCGTGGTAGTTCGGGTTCACGCCATAGCGCTTTTTATACGCAGCGATGAAAGCCCTCATGCCGGGCCTCTTGAGAATTTCCGGCTTCGGTTCCCATTGGCTGAAACCCAGCACGTACTCCGCCGTGTTACCAAGCTGCTTGGCGAACTTGGGCAGACCCGGGCCGACGGTTCCGGCGAAAATCTTGAGGTTGATGTTCAGCTCTCTAAGCTGGCGAATCTGCGCCGCGGCGTCCGCGAAGTAGCTGTTCGAGATGAGCGCCTCCGCGCGGCGCGCCTTGATCTTCTGGAGCAGCGCGGTGAAGTCGGTCTGCTTGCGCGGATAGTTCTCGTTCAGCACCACTTTGAGGCCGAGCTTCTTCGCCCAGTCCACGGCGCCTTCCGCCGACTGGCGCGGGAAGAGGCTGTCCTCGCCGATGATGGCGATGCGTTTCACGCCGATGTCCTTGGCGATGTGGAGCGCGCCCTTCTGGTAGTCCTGGGCGACGGCGATGATGTCGAAGAGATACTTACGGCCCTTCTTCCAGATGATGCCCGAGGCGGCGCCCGGCGCCAGCGTGGGGTACTTGTACCTTTCGAGCACGTTGGCCACGGCGTCGGTGATGCCGCTGGAGTAGGGGCCCATGGTCAGGTCGACCTTGTCCTGCGTGATCAGCTTCTCATAGAGCTTGATGCTGGTCTGCTTGTCCGATTTGTCGTCCAGGATGATCATATCGATTTTCTTGCCGATCCAACCACCCTTGGCGTTCATCTGGTCCACGTACAGATTGTAGGAGTTCACCATACGTCCGGCGGGCTCGGCGTAGCGGCCCGTCTGCGAAATGGCGATTCCCAGGGTGACTTTGTCCTTCGCGTGGCTTTTCTCCACGAAGGGAGCAGCCGTTAGCGCGAGAACAAAGCCGAGAACCAAAACAAGGCTTTTCCTCATTTCCGATCCTCCTCTTATGGATTCTTATGGAAGCTCAACCATAGCGCCGCAATCACAATACGGCGCGCCAAGGTTAAAAACCTACTCCATACACGCCGCCTTCCTAGTTCTTGGCCCTGTCCTTCCACTTGGGCATCGGCAGCTTGTAGGGGACTTCCGCGATCTTCTTCGGCCAGACGATCTTGCGCTGGCCGTCGAGAATCTGGAAGGTCAGGCCGTCATGATCGTTCAGGTTGTTCTCATCCACCTTCCATTTCCCCATAACGGTCTGGAACTGTGAGGTGCGCAGCGTCTTCCAGACCTTCTGGCGATCATAAGAACCCGCCTTTTCGATGGCCTGGGTCATAATCTGCATCGACACCCAGGCGATTCCGGCGTGGTAGTTCGGCTTTACTTTGTGACGCTTCACGTACGAGTCGATGAAATGCTTCATGCCCGGGAACTTCAGAATTTCGGGCCGCGGCTCCCACTGGCTGAAGCCCAGAACGTACTCCGCCGTGTTGCCGAGTTGTTTCGCAAACTTGGGCAGGCCGGGGCCGACGGTTCCGGCGAAAATCTTGAGGTTGATGTTGAGTTCCCTGAGCTGGCGAATCTGGGCCACGGCATCCGCGAAGTAGCTGTTCGAAATGAGCGCCTCAGCGCGGCGCGCCTTGATTTTCTGCAGCAGCGCGGTGAAGTCGGTCTGCTTGCGCGTGTAGTTCTCGTTCAGCACGACCTCGATGCCGAGTTTCTTCGCCCACTCCACGGCGCCCTCGGCCGACTGGCGCGGGAAGAGGCTGTCCTCGCCGACGATGGCGATTCGCTTCACGCCGATATCTTTCGCCATGAAAACGGCGCCCCTTTGATAGTTCTGGGCGATGGCGTTCTGGTTGAAAAGATATTTTCTGCCTTTTTTCCAGATGATGCCCGAGGAGGCGCCCGGCGCCAGCGTGGGGTACTTGTACCGTTCCAGCACGTTGGCCACCGCGTCGGTGATGCCGCTCGAGTAGGGGCCGAGCGTGATGGCGACCTTATCCTGCGTGATGAGCTTCTCGTAGAGCTTGATGCTTGTCTGCTTGTCCGATTTGTCGTCCAGGAGAGTGACTTTAATCTTCTTACCCAGCAGACCGCCCTTGGCGTTTACCTGATCGATGTACAGCTTGTAGGCGTTGACGAACCTGCCGGCAGGCTCCGCATAACGGCCCGTCTGGGAGATGGCTCCGCCGAAGTGGATTTCGTTCGCAGCCAGTACCGGGCTGGCGAAGAACGCCGTCGTCACCAAAAATGCGATTGTAATGAAGATGCGAGCCATTTTCATTTTCTATCCTCCTTGCTAGGTGGGAAAAACATTGAATCTCGCAGCGGTAAATCCGCCCTTTCTTCAAATGTTTCCAAAGCAGGATGAAACGAAGCTCTATATGTGCGTAATCAATAACTATGGAACGAAAAATACGTCATAGACATCAAACGCCATCTCCAGGCGCAATTCTCTGTTGGTATAGATAAATTTTAGCTGGAAGGGGAAAAAAGTCAAACGCGCTGATTTTGCGCTTTTTGAGGCTCCGCCGTCTCCGCGTCCACCGCGCAGCCCTCGACCCAGGCCACGCCGTCTTCGCCGAATTCCTTTTTCCATATCGGAACGATCTGCTTGATGCGGTCGATCGCGTAGCGGCACGCCTTGAAGGCAGCGTCCCGGTGGGCGGAGGCCGCCGCGATGCCCACCGCGATATCTCCTATGGCGAGGGTACCCACCCGGTGGGCCATCGCCAGGTGGGTGACGCCGTAGCGCTCCTCGATCTCCCCGGCGACCTGGCGCATCTTCTTCTCCGCCATCTCTGGATAGGCGTGGTATTCGAGATGCGTCACCCCCTGCCCCGCGCTGTGGTTCCTGACTTTGCCCACGAACGTGCAGAGCCCGCCCAATTCGGGGGAATCCAAGCTGTCGGTCAACTCGTCCATGTCGATGGCGGTATCCGTGATGCGGCAAATCATGCGCAACCTCCGCTGATGGGCGGGATGAGCGCCAGTTCATCGCCCGCATCCACGGGCGTGCCCTCGCCCGCGAACTCCTGGTTGACGGAAACGGCGATGGACTCCATGCGCCCCGAAAAAACCGGAAACCGCTCGGCGAGGCTATCCCTCAAATCGGCCACCGTGGCGCCATCGGGCACTTCCAGGTCTATTTCCTCCTCGCCCGTCACCTCTTTGGCCCAGGCGAAACATTTGACGCGAACAATCATGTGGTACCTCACTCGTGATGCTGTAATTAGTTCTCTCACCTCGGGATGATAGTTATTCCTACCACCGGAATCAAGGAGATGTTCCCGCGACTCGCTCTTCTTGTCCATCTTTAGCGGGTGTATACTCCGCGCCATGAAAATCGCCTCTCATCCCGAACTCTCCAAAGCCCTTGCGGATGCGCTCGAAAAAGGCCCCATCCCCTTTCGCCGATTCATGGAACTCGCCCTCTATCATCCCCAAGGTGGCTATTATTGCCGGGAAGACTCGCGAATCGGCCCAGGTGGCGATTTCTACACCTCGCCTCATCAGAGCCCATGGCTCGGGCGGATGATTGCGCCGCTTCTCGAGAAAATCCGGCTCCGCATGGACGAGCCGCCCTTGCTAAACGTCTGGGAGTACGGACCGGGAGAGGGATGGCTCGCCTTCGACATCCTGGAATCGGCTCGCACATCTCAGTCTGCCCTCAAAAAGACCATCAAGTATACGTTCGCCGAGCAAAGCGCGCAGGCCCAAGCGCGGATTGGAGAAAAATTCCAGGATTCGGACGAGGTTCGATTCGCTGACGCATCACAATACCCGCCACCGGGCTTCGAGGGCGTCGTGCTCGCCCATGAGTTCCTGGACGCCCTGCCCGTCCACGCCCTCATCCAGAAAGAACAGGACATTAAAGAGAGATATGTGGCTCAGAGCGGCCAGAGGCTTCAATTCTGCGAGGGCGCGCTATCTGATGCGCGCTTGAGCGGCTGGTTCCCCGATTTGGGTGTGCGGCTCTCCAGGGGACAGATGGCGGAGGTGAACCTGCGCGCCTTCGACTGGGTGAACAAAGTGGCGCGCCGGATGGAGCGGGGCGCCATTCTTATCTTCGACTACGGCTTCTCCGCGCGCGTCCTCTACGGCCCCACCCGCCACGAGGGCGCGCTTCGCGGCTACAGAGATCACACCCTCGTTAGCGACGTGCTCTCCCTTCCCGGTGAAACCGACCTCACGACCCATGTCGACTTCACCTCCATCCTGCGGGCGGCCACCTCGCACGGCATGGAACTCGCGGGCTTCACGGATCAGACGCGCTTTCTTCTGGGCGCCGGGCTTCCGCAAGCGGTGGAGAACTGGAAGGCCGAGGATAAAGAAAAAGCGAGGCGCGAGCGCCAATCCATCATGGGAATCATGGACCCCACCGGTCTGGGCGGGGCCATCAAGGTGATGTTGTTGTCCAAAAACCTGGATCTAGGCAATTTGAGCGAGTTCTCGATGAAGCCCGACGACAGGGAGTCGCTCGAAACCCTCTTCGGCTAGCCGCCCGCCGGACGGATGGCGCGGAGTTCGAGTTGTATCCTGGTGTTGCCTCGCCAGCGGTTCAGGCCGGGGGAGAACGCGACGTCGAGCTTGCCCTTCAAACGCTCCGGCTCCTTGAGCAGCGCCCCCATGCCGAAGCCGATGGCCTCTCTCTCCTCGCGTAACTGGCGCAGGTTCAGCTTCAAGTGCTCCCTCTCGCGGCCCACCGCCCCGGGACTTCCGGCCACCTCGACTCGGGAAGCAACAAACACGGGCCGCGGGTTCTCCTCCCCGAAAGGCGCCATGCCCTCGAGTTGCTCCAGGAGCGGCGCGTCCATCTCGGAAAAATCGACGCGGGCGTCGAGCATGAGTTCACGCTCATCCGCTCCGGATTTTCTCATCCCGCGAATCACCTCCCGGAAGCGTCCCCTAAAAGCGTCTATCTTCTCTTCCGCCACCTTGAGGCCCGCGGCGCCCTTGTGTCCGCCGAACTGAATCAATAAATCAGAACAGCGCTCGAGCGCCTCGTACACGTGAAGACCCATGGCCGAGCGAACGGAGCCCTTGCCCACCCCGTCCTTCAAGTGGATGAGGACCGAGGGCTGGTGATACTCCTCCACGAGTTTAGAGGCCACGATGCCCACGACGCCGGGGTGCCATTTGTCGCTCGCGAGAACGATGGCCTCATCGCGGGCTTCGACTCCCGATGACTCCATGAAGGCCATCGCCTCCTCCCAGGCTTGCTGCTGCAAATTCTGGCGCTGACGGTTCCATTCTTCGAGTACTTCCGCCCGGGAGCGCGCCTCGCCCTCGTCGTCTGCGGTGAGAAGCTCGACGCCGAAGGAAGCTTCTCCCACCCGTCCCGCCGCGTTGAGCCTCGGCGCGAGGGTGAAGGACACGTGCCCGACGTTGAGCGCTTCGGCTTTCAGATTCGCCGACGCTTGCAAGGCGCGTATTCCCGCCTTTCGCCGATCCAGGGTCTCGAACCCGCCCTGGGCCACTTCGGGGGGCGAGAGAATCTCGAGCCCGTGGCGCACGAAAATATGATTCTCATCCCGCAGGGGAACCACGTCGGCCACAGTGCCCAGCGCCACCAGGTCCAGGTGCTGTTTGAGGTTCGGCAGCGGCGCCGCGAACCCGCCCTCATGCAAGCGCCTTCTCACGGCGGTGATGAGCTTGAACGCGACCCCGACTCCGCTGAGTCCACGAAAAGGATATTCACAGCCTCGCTGGCGGGGGTTCAGGACGGCCACGGAGGGCGGCAACTCATCGGGCGGGCGATGATGATCGGTGATGATGAGGCGCAAGCCCATCTGCTCGGCTTCTTTTGCGGCGGCGTGCGCGCTGATTCCGCAATCGACCGTCACCACTGTGCCGCAGCCTGCTTCTTTCAGCTTTTCCAGACCTTTGCGGTGCAGGCCGTACCCCTCATTCAGTCTATTCGGAATGTAGTAGGGAACCCTGACGCCCACCTGGGAGAGAAACCGGCACAGGAGCGCCGTGGCGGAGATGCCGTCCACGTCGTAATCTCCATAAACGCCGATGGGGCGGCGGTTTCTTACCTGCTCCATGAGGTGGGAGACGGCCTCTTCCATCCCTTTCATGAGAAACGGATCGTGCAGTCCCGACAGGGGGGCGTCCAGGAATTTACGCGCCTCGCCGGGGTCTTGAATGCCCCTTTGCGTGAGGAGCCTCCCCATGAGAAGGGGTACGTTCAATTCCCGGGAAAGTTTCTCCGCAGCTTCTTTATCGACGGGACGCAGGGTCCACTTGCTGGAAAAGGCGAGCGGGCCGGTGGACTTGCTCATCGGCTCTTCATGCTCCCCGTCTCCGTCCGCAGCGACCGCGCCGGGAGAGTCGGTTCCGGGCAAGCGCCGCGCTCATCCATCACTAACGGCTACGCCTGCCCGGGGTGTTTTTCGAGGGCCATGCAGCGCTTCCTTCCGCCTGAGCCGCTTCGGCAGAATTCTCCGCAGACGAGTCGCCGGTGGAACCATCCAGAGGCGATTCGGCGAACGGGACGATTCCCGGCCCTAGATATTCAAATTCACCCTCTTCGGCCGGACCTGTGCGGGGAGAGGAGCGCCTGCGCCATCCGTCTCTGATGGAAGGCTTCGGCATGGAGCGCGACATCATATCGCGCGCCCCTTTGAAGTGGGTGTTCACGGGTTTTGAAAAATTCCGGTTCAATGAAACCATCGAGCGCACCAACTCGCCCGTGAAGCCTTTGGGCCGGCAGGCATTCCCATTCATGAGAACAGAGAAAGCGAGGATTTCTCCGTTTCCGGCGGCCGCATATCCACTAAAAGCGCGCACGCCGTTCAACACGCCCGTCTTCACCCGCACCCGGCGCGAATCGACTCCCCGGCGGCGTCTTTTCTTCACCGTTCCGTCGACGCCGAAGACGGCGAGAGATGACATGAACTCGGGCCGTAGCCTGAAATCGTTGTGCGCCGCCTCGAGGAGAGTCGCCAGAGCGCGCGGCGAGGAGCGGTTCATCCTGCTCAAGCCCGAACCGTCGGCAAGGGCGATCTCTTTCGCCGAAACGCCGGTGGAGATTAAGAAATCCCGCACGACGCGAAGGCCTTTTTCCGCCGTGCCCGGCGCGCCGTGCGTATCGGCGCCCATTGTCTTGAGAACTTGCTCGGCCACGAAATTGTTGCTGAACTTGTTGAGCCCCCGAACCACTTCGCTCAACTGCGGCGAGAGGTTTCTCGCCAGGAGTTTCGCATCGGACGGCGTGGCGGCCCGCCGTATCTTGCCCATCAAGGCGATACCCTGCCTCTCGAACTCGACGGCGACCGCGCCGGCGGTGAAGCCGGCGGGGTCCGTAACGGGTACCCGGTACTTCTTCATCCTGTTTCCGGCCGGAAACAAACCATTTACAATAACGACATCTTTTCCCTTGGAGCGCATGCGTCCGAGCCGGATATTCAAGCTCCTGCGCGAGGTCTTCACTCTCGCCTTGAGGCGAAGCGCGCGAGAGGGCGGCTCGAGATTCACCAAAGCCGGGACGCCGACCCTATCACCCGGAGCCACGAGTACGTTCGCCTGACCAAAATTCATGGACAATGCCCCATGCGGCGCCAGATAGGGCCGGATGGAGCGGCCCACGCGCCAGCCGCGCCCATGTTTCTTATCGTCAAAAAAGGTGTCGTCCGCCACCAGATCGCCCTCGATACGCCTTACGCCCCGCAGTTTGAGGCGGCGCACGAGGTCGCGCATCTTTTCATGCACGAAAAGCGGATCGCCATAGCCCTTGAGGTACAGGTCTCCCCGGAGGACGCCGCCTCGAACCTTGCCCTTCGCGTAAAAATCGGTGGCGAAGCGGTAGTCCGGCCCCAGGCGTGCGAGCGCGGCGGCGGCAGTGAATATCTTGACGTTCGACGCAGGTATCCGCCTCGTGGCGGCGTTATGGGAATAGAGCGTCTGCGCGGTGGAAACAGAACGAATGTAAAGTCCCAGGCGTCCGGGGCGGGCGCACTGCCTTTTTATGGCGCGTTTTACCCTGGCCTGGAAGGCGGCCTTCGAGACGACGCCTTTTTTGGAAGCGACTCTTTTTTTCGGAGCGCGCCTTTTTCCTGCGGCGAAGGTGTCAGACGCGCACATGGCGATGAGGCACAAAACCATCGCCCATAGGGGAAATCTCAAAAACCGGCCCGTTGATTCCTGTCCCATGATTCTCATATTCGGTGTCCGTAACGCGCCGGGCGGGGGCGGGAATACCGATTCGCTTTCTCACATAAATGCGAGGGCCTGCATCACCTGCTGAACCGTCGGGCGGTCGCTGGGATAATTGCCCACATGAACGTAGCGAACCACACCGTTCTTGTCGATGATGAAGGTGGCGGGCCGGGCGATCCCCTCTCTCGGGTGAAGCACCCCGAAGCTTTGAATGATTCGCTTCTTCGCGTCCGATATCAGCAGATACCGGATTCCCAACTCGCGTGTCGTCTTGTTCATCTCAAGCGCATTATCCGCGCTGATGGCGATGATCTCGGTCTGAAGTCGATGAATTCTATCGGAATTTCGCTGGAACTCGACGAGTTGCCGTTGGCAAATCACTCAGAAGTGCCCCCGGTAGAAAATCATCACGAGGTTTTTCTTGCCCTTGAGGCCGGACAGCTTGAAGCCCTGTATCTCGAACTCATGCGCCTTATCCCCCACCTTGGGGCGATTCTCATCAAATGGCGCGGCCGCCGCCATGTTCACGCTCATACAGAGGAAAGCGAGCACAATCGCCGCTATACGCAAAGTTCCCTTACACTGACACTTGCACCATCTCATCGGGGAAAGCCTCCAAGTCATCGAGTCAAAAACAATTGCCGGGGCGAATCTTAATCCGCCCGGAACGGGCTGTAAACCTTGTGGACGAGCCGGATTGACGATGAGTCGCGGCGTATGCGAATCTCCAAGCGTCTCCCGCCCTCCGGTACGCTCTGGTGAGAAACAAATCGCTCGCTCTTGTGGCCCTCATCCTCGCGTGCGCGTTTTTATCCGCCTGCGGGGAGGAGCGTTCGCAAAAAAACGACGCCATCGTCGTCGGAATCGGCACCAACCCCACACAACTCGACCCGAGGCTTTCGCAAGACGCTATCTCCTCCAAGGTGCAGCGCTTCATCTTCAGCCGTCTGATATCGCATGACCACGAGGGCCGAATTGTCCTGGAGCTCGCCGAGAAATGGGAGCGGCCCACGCCTCTCGTCCACCGTTTCTTACTCAGGCGCGGGGTGCGGTTCCACAACGGCGAAGCCCTCACCTCATCCGACGTGAAGTACACCTTCGACTCCATTCGCGACCCCTCCCTCGCCTCGCCCAAGGCGGCGGGACTCAAGGAACTCGAGCGCATCGAAACGCCAACCCCGCACAGTGTCGTCTTTCACCTCTCTGAACCCTCCGCCTCGTTCGCGGAATCCCTCATGGTCGGCATCCTCCCCAAAAGCGCGCGCGAAACGGGAAAGCGATTCGCCCAAAAACCCGTCGGTACCGGCCCGTTCGAGTTCGTGGAATTCACGCCGGACGAGCGGATCGCGCTTAAGGCGTTTCCCGGACATTTCGCGGGAAAGCCCGCTTATGAGCGCCTCATCTTCCGGATACTGCCGGAGGAGACCATCCGCGTCCTGGAACTCGAAAGCGGGGGGGTCGACTTTCTCCAGAACGCCTTTTCGCCCGATATTCTGCCGCGCTTCATCAAGAATAAGCGGCTCAAGATACGCAAGCGGCTGGGTACGAACTTCAGCTACATCGGCTTCAACCTGAGCGACCCGATCCTCTCGAAACTCGAGGTGCGGCGCGCAATCGCCCACGCCATCGACAGGCGGCCCATCGTGCGCTTCATCCACAAGGGCCTCGTCCAGGAGGCGGACAGCCTGCTGCCGCCGGATCACTGGGCGCACCAAAAAGGTCTTCCAAGCTACGCGCACCGCCCGGAGTTGGCGAAAAAACTACTCGACGAGGCTGGATTTCCCGACCCCGACGGGCCGGGGCCCGAGCCGCGCTTCACACTCGTCTACAAAACCTCGCAAAACGAGCTTGGCCGCCGAATCGCCACCGTGTTCGGTCATCAACTCGCCCAGGTGGGGATAAAGATGAAAATCCGCTCCTATGAGTGGGGCACGTTTTTCGGCGACATCAGAAACGGGAACTTCCAGCTCTACAGCCTGACGTGGGTCGGCATATCGGACCCCGACATCTACCGCTACATCTTTCACAGCCACTTCATGCCGCCGGCCGGTCTCAACCGGGGCTTATACAAGAACGCACGGGTGGACACGCTCCTGGAAGATGCTCGCCAACCCATCGCGCCAAAGGCGCGCGCCCGCATCTACGGCGAAGTGCAGCGCATCCTGGGCCGTGAGCTTCCCTACATCAACCTGTGGCACAGCGTGAACGTGGCCGTCTTCGACAGGCGCATTTCGGGATACCGGGTGTTCCCGGACGCGGACTTCATCTCGCTGGCGAGGGCTAACCTCTCCCCGGCGGCGGAGCGATAGATGAGAAAATTTCTCTTAAGACGCATTCTGCTCCTCATCCCCGTCCTGTGGGGGGTGACGACGCTCGTTTTCGTCGTCACACAGGTGCTGCCGGGCGACCCGGTAGACCTGATGCTGGGCGAAACCGCCCGGCCCGCCCAGCGCGAACTACTGCGCAAGACGCTGGGGCTGGACAGGCCCCTGGGCGTTCAATACGCCGATTACATGGGAGGTCTCCTGCGGGGAGATTTAGGCACATCGCTCCACCAGAAAAGAGCGGTCTCGACCATCATCTTCGAACGCACCTATGCTTCGGCGGAACTCACGCTCGCCTCGATGGCGGTGGCCCTGCTCATCTCGCTTCCGCTGGGAATCGCGGCGGCTCGAAGACAGGGCACGTTGCTCGACGTCGGGGCCGGTTTTCTCGCCGTGGCGGGCGCGAGCATGCCCGTCTTCTGGCTCGGGCCGCTGCTTATCATCGTCTTCTCCATCGGGCTGGGGTGGCTCCCCGTCTCGGGCCGGGAGGGCGCATTCAGCCTCATCCTCCCCGCCGTGTCGCTCGGCACCGCACTCTCTCCGATAATAATGCGAATGACGCGATCGAGCCTGCTGGAAGTGCTGCCGCAAGACTACATAAGCACGGCGCGCGCGAAGGGCATTTCGGAGAAAAAGGTGCTCTGGCTCCATGCGCTCAAGAACGCGTGCCTGCCGCTCATCACGATACTGAGCCTCCAGCTCGGCGCCCTGCTCTCGGGCGCCATCATCACCGAGACCGTCTTCGCCTGGCCCGGCGTGGGCCGCCTGGTGATTCAGGCCATCGCCTCACGCGACTACCCCCTCGTGCAGGGCTGTGTGCTGTTCATCGCCGCCGTCTACGTGAGCGCGAACTTTCTGGCCGACATCGCGTACGCCTGGCTCGACCCGCGCGTGAGGCTCACATGAAGCGCAGGCTTTCCATATACCTGGGCGGGGGCATCATCGCCCTTTTACTCATCGCCACCTTGGCCGCTCCGCTCCTCGCGCCCCAAAACCCCTATGAGATGGAGTTGGCCCAGGGACTTGCGGCGCCCGAGACGGCGCACCCCTTCGGGCGGGACAAACTCGGCCGCGACATCCTGAGCCGCGTCTTGCACGGCGGGAGAATCTCGCTCACCGTGGGCTTCGCCGCCGTGTCGGTATCCGTACTTCTGGGCGTCATCATCGGGGGAATCGCGGGCTATCTCGGCGGCGTTTGGGATGAGACGATCATGCGCGTCACCGACGTGTTCCTGGCCTTTCCCGGCATTCTGCTCGCCATCGCGCTCATGTCGGTGCTCGCGCCGAGTCTGTGGAACATCGTCATATCGCTTTCGGTGTTCGGATGGGTGGGCTACGCGCGCCTCGTCCGCGCGCAGGTGCTGGCATTGCGCGAGCGCGAATTCGTTATCGCCGCCCACGCCGCAGGCGCCAAACCCGCGCGGATCCTCACTTTCCATCTATTCACGAACGTCATTTCGCCGGTCATCGTGGAGGCAAGCATCGGCATGGCGGGAGCGATTCTTGCCGAATCGGGACTATCGTTCCTGGGACTGGGGATCCAGCCGCCCGAGCCGAGCTGGGGAGCGATGCTGGCCGAGGGGCGCGATTTCCTGCTCGTCGCCCCGCACCTGACGATTTATCCGGGAATCGCCATCGCCCTCACCGTTATGGGCCTGAACATCCTGGGCGACGGGCTGAGAGACCTGCTCGACCCGACTCAGAAGAGATAGAGGAAATACCAGCGCCGTTTTTTCTTCTTTTGTTCTTTGACGGCGGGAACAGGAGTTTCCTGTTCGGGCGCAGGCCCCGGCCCTTTCTCTCTTTTCAGACGAGGGGCGGCCTTGGGCGGTTTAGGCTTGGGTATATTGGCCATCTCAACCAATGCGCCGTGCGGGAACTTGGTGCTGCGCTGCTCTACTTTGAAAAACGACTCGGGGCGGACCAGGTGGCATGCGAGGCATTGTGTGGCCGTGCGCAGCGGGCTTTTCTCTTCATAGCGAAGCTGTTGCTTCTCGACGTGCGGGGCTGCCTGAAAACTTGCATGAAGATGACAGCTTTGGCAGTAGGACGTTACGACCACATTCTCCTCCACCTTGGGAAGAGAACCGCGTACGGCCCTTTCGATGGGCTTGCGCTGACAGGCGGAAACGAGCAGCAAGCAGACCGCCAATATCATGATCCATGAATTCTTCATCTTGCCGCTCCAAGAAATTTTCATCCCGAATCTTGCGCCCCGTCCTGCTCATGAGCGCGCAGTATACGAACTGCGCCTTCGCACCGCAACGAAGCCACGCCCTCAGGCGTTTTCCCTGCGCCGGGCCACCGTTTCGCGCACATAGGCGACGATGTCCTCCATCGTCGCGCCCGGGGTGAAAATCTCGTCCACCCCCTTTTCCTTGAGTGAGGGAATATCCTCATCCGGCACAATGCCGCCCCCGAAGAGCAAAACGTCCTCCATGCCGTGCCCATCGAGCAATTCACGGATTCTGGGGAACAGGTGGTTGTGTGCGCCCGATAGTATCGAGAGGCCCACGCAGTCGACGTCTTCCTGCATGGCTGTCGAGGCGATTTGCTCGGGCGTCTGGCGGATGCCGGTGTAAATTACCTCCATACCGGCGTCCCGGAGCGCGCGCGCGACCACCTTCGCCCCCCTGTCGTGGCCGTCGAGGCCGGGCTTTCCCACCAGTACGCGTATTTTTCTCTCGTTCATCGGCCATCTCCGCGTTTCGAAATACTATGGAAGGTTCCAGCCCGATTATCCTGTAAAGAAAGCCGTGTTTCAAATGAACGAAAAGACGTGTCGACTTTTGCCCCCAGTTTTCGTAACCTCGGTGAATCAGAAATAAACGACAACGCAATGAATCGCCCCACAGGAATTTCACATGACACCCACGCGGGAAATTTACTGGAACATCGTTTTCGGCCCCTTGGTCTACCTCTTCGCCGCGGCGGCTATCGGCGTGATGTCATACGGTATCTACCAGCGCGTGCGCCTGTGGCGCCTGGGCGGCGGGGAACTGAGAACCGACAATCCGGTGAAACGCCTCTGGGGCGTGGTGGATGAACTGGTGGTCCACCGCCGTATGCTGCGGGACCCCTACCCCGGCCTCATGCACCTGTTCATCTTTTACGGCTTTTTCGCCGAACTCATCGCTACCTCGATGATTGCCGTTCAGGAATGGACGGGAATCCACTACCTGAAGGGAAACCTCTACCTGGGCTACTCGCTGCTCAGCGACGGCTTCGGACTGTTGGGTATCGTCGGCATATTGATGGCGCTTTGGCGGCGCCTGGTGATGAAGCCCGAGCGCATGAACTCCGTGCTGGACGACTACCTCGCGCTCTGGCTGCTGCTGCTCGTATTCGTCCAGGGCTTCGTCGTGGAGGGGCTTCGCATCGCGGCGACCGAACTTATACACAACCCGGCCCTGGCGCCGTGGTCGCCGGGCGGCTACGCGGTCGCCCTCACCCTCCAGGGTCTGAGCATCGAGACGCTCCGGTTCCTCCACCGCATCAACTGGTGGTTCCACGCGGTCACCGCATTCGTGCTGCTCGGCTACATGGGTTTCGGGAAATTCAACCACATCTGGTACGGCCTGTTGAACATGTTCTGCAGAAATCTGGAATCGAGCGGCAAGCTGACCTTCATCGACATCGAGGCGACGATGGAAGCGGACCCCGAGGCCATCGAAACCCTGGGCGTCGAGAAAATCGAAGGGTACACCTGGAAAAACCTGCTGGACCTGGACGCGTGCACCAACTGCGGCCGCTGCCAGGACGTCTGCCCCGCCTACATGAGCGGCGTGCCGCTCAGCCCCAAAAAGCTGATCCAGGACATGAAGGCGCACTTGAGCGAGGCGGGCCCGGCGGCGCTTGCGGAAAACGGAGAAGCGGGCGAGAGAGCGCCCCTGTTCGGCGAGCCCGGGGATGAACCCGCCGTACTCGAGGAAGAACTCTGGGGCTGCCGCACCTGCGGGGCCTGCCAGCAGGAGTGCCCCGTATTTATCGAGCATATTCCAAAAATGGTGGACATGCGCCGCTACCTGGTGATGATGGAATCGAAAACGAGCGAGGACGCGCGCCAGTTCCTGAAGTCGATGGACGAGCGGCTCCACCCCTGGGTGGGCGCGCAGCACAACCGCGAGGAATGGTACGAGGGGCTCGACGTAAAAGTCCTCGCAAGCGGCGGGAAGGCGGAATACCTCTACTGGGTGGGCTGTACGGGTTCGATGATCGACCGCAACATCGAGGTGTCGCGGGCGATGGTGAAAATTCTGGACGCGGCGGGCGTGGACTTCGCCATCCTGGGTGCGGAGGAGGTCTGCACGGGCGACCCGGCCCGACGGGTCGGGGGTGAATTCACCTTCCAGATGTGCGCGAAGCAGAACATCGAGACGCTGAACGGCTACGAGGTGAAGAAAATCATCACCACCTGCCCGCATTGCTTCAACACGTACAAGAACGAATACCCCGACTTCGGGGGGAACTACGAGGTGGTACACCACACGCAGCTCATCGCGGAACTGATAAAATCTGGAAAGCTCAAACTCAAGAAATCGCTCGGCTCCCTCACTTACCACGACCCCTGCTACCTGGGCCGCCACAACGGCGTATACGACGCCCCGCGCGAGGTGCTGCACCAGATTTCTGACGGCGGCTTTACGGAACTGGAACGCAACCGTTCGCGTTCGCTGTGTTGCGGCGCGGGAGGCGGCTACGCCTGGATGGACGATGACCCGCAAAAGCGCATCAACCACGAGCGGCTCGCGGATGTGAAGGCCTGCGGGGCCGAAACCGCCGCCGTGTCGTGTCCCTTCTGCATGCAGATGTTCGATGACGCTCTTAAGGCGCTCGACCCCGATAAGAACATCCGCGCCGCCGACATCGCCGAACTCGTCGCCGAGGCGATCGAGGAGTAAAACCGCAGAACTTGCCCCATCCTACCCAACGTAGCGCCAGTAAATTTTGTATTTTATTGGTTCATCGCATGTATTTATATCGTATACATTGCGAGAATCTGCGAATCAGGACTTTCGGCTCTTTTTTTTATTGCATGACAAAACGAATTTGAAGAGAATGAACCAGGTAAAACAACACAAATACTATCAATCTAATAGGGATAAACCTGAGAAAGACCAATGCTCCCGTGCAGGATATGGGAGGAGCCGAATGAAAAGAATAATCCGGAGTTTCATGCGATTTCTGGGGGATTCGCGCGAAGTCGAGAAGCCGGCTCCGCCATCTTTCTTGCCGGAAAGCGAGGAAATCCGGGATGACGCGCTTGACGGGCGAAAGCTCACCCCCGAGACCGAAAGCGCCCGATACCTCAGCGAAATCGTGAACCGTTCCATTCATCTGAGTCAGCTCGCCAACTCACAGGCAAAGGCAGGGAATATCGAAGGCGCCATCGAGACCGCGCGGGGCATCGGAAGCGCTCTTTTTTACGCCTCCGCCTTAAGGGAAATCGCCATCGCACAGGCAAGGGCGGGACATATCAGTGAAGCCATTGAGACGATACGCCGCATCGACGACCCCGATGATCAAATGGAGGCGCTCAAGCACTTCTCCGCCATTCAGAGTGGTCCCGCCGCTACAATCGCCTCCCATACGTTGAACGCCGCTCTCGAAGCGATCGAGGAGATCCGCGACGAAAAAAACCTTTCCAAAGAAGCGTGGCGAAGCGTCATGGACCTGGCCGAGGCGGGAGATTTCACCGCCGCCGTTCAAAGCGCCCGCGAAATCGGCGACTCTTCCTGGCGCTCCTGGGCCCTGCAGGAAATCGCCACGGCTCAGGCGCAAGCGGGAGATTTTCCCGCCGCACTCAACTCCGCAAGCGGCATCAGCAAGGCGCTGTACCGCTCCTGGGCCTACAGGGATATCGCCGTTGCGCAGGCAGTGGCGGGGCAAATCGACGACGCGATGGATACCGTGCGCCGCGTGGAAGACCCCGAGGATCACAGCCAGGCGCTGGCCGCCATCGAAAAGTACAAATCGGAAAAGAGCTCCTAGGGCGTGAAGCCACCCGTCAGCGGGTCGCGTTCTATGGCCCGGCGGGGGCGACGCGGATGTCGCCGTACCAGCCCCGGGCCGAGAGCTTGCTGTTGTCGGTGTCGGTCATGATGGCGATGTGGGTGATCTCGGTGATGTCGCGGCCGAAGTAGCGCTTGAAATCTTCGCGCATGTTCCGGCGATGGGTGCGCCACTGCCCGGCGTGCTTCATGCCGGAATCGACGGCGACCATGTGGGCCTTTTTCGTATAGGGGTTCGGCCAGGCGGAGCCTGCGGGCTGGCTGCTGGCCCAGACGTAAACGACCGAATCCGGAAAAGAGAGCCAGCCGGCGCCGGGCGCCAGGAAATAGACACGGACGGCGAAGTCGTCTCCCTCTTTCGACAGTTCATCCGGTGGGTTGACGGGGTGTTCTATCCGCCAGCGCCAGATGAGGACAGGCGTTTTGGTGACGTCGATCTTGCGCTTGAGCACGAGGCCGGACGCAGTCGCCTTGCTCACCGCTTCGAGCACGGTTTCGCCGCCCTTCTCCTTGATCAGGCGGTACCTGGTTTCTCCCTCGAAGCTCTTGGGCTCCCAGCCCGTGAGATCGCCCGCCGAGAAGCGGCCGAGCACGACCTCCTCCGCCTGGAGAGCGCCGGGAGCGAGGGCGAGAAGAGCGGTCAGAACGCAGATGACAATCGCAGGACATTTAATAAAACGGTACGGAAACATTCTGAAACCCTCAGCGGCAAAATGGCCAGATTTGATACCAGGAATCACAGCGGTACTTCGACTCGCAACGCGCAAGCTGCGCCTTGTAGCGACGGGCGGTCTCGGCCACCCGCTGCGCCGCGCGACGCAATTTCGGTTTTTTCTTCCAGGTGCCGCGCCGGTAGCCACCCCTTCCCTCGTGATAAGCGAGGTAGAGCCTGTGGGCGTCGTTCAGGGAAATGCCCAGTTCGCGACGTGACTTGGCGTTGTACCAGCCGATGAAATCGAGCGCGTCCTTCATGCGCGTGCGGCTGCTCAATATGTGGCCGCGCTCCTTCTTGTAGTCCCGCCAGGTCTGGTTCAGTGGCTGCGCATAGCCCAGCGCCGTGGAGGGGCGGCCGAGCGGGATGAACAGGAACCACCGCATGGGCGGCCTCGCGTGGCTCCGGAAGCTCGACTCCTTCCACACGAACGCCATGAGCACGTGCACCGGCGTGCCCCAACTCTTCTCGGACGCGCGGGCGTAGTCGTACCAGTCGGGCTTCTGATCGAAAACCGAACAGATATTCCCCTGCCGCCTCGGCGTGGGCGTGACGCAGCCGCTCACGAGAAATACGAGGGCGAAAGCGAGCAAAAAATGGCGTCGCCGGCGCGCGCGAGACGCCCGTTTCCAGAATAGATAGCGTGAGCGAACCCCTGGGACCGACATCGGCTCATCATCTCCATTTACGGGCGGGGGCGCGTTTGCAGTTAATAAATGCTCAGCTAATGGTTTTGTCAATCATTTTCGCCCAAAAGTGAGCGACAAACGGCTTTGTGGTAAATACGTGAGCGACAAAACAGTTTCTTTCTTCAATGTTACTCGATTATGGGCGGTGGGCGGCTTTCTTTTCAGTTGAGCAGGTGCTTGGCGATGACCTGGCGGAGTATCTCGTTCGTCCCCTCGTAAATTTGCGTCACCTTGGACGCCCGGTAGAAGCGCTCCACGGGATACTCGCGCATGTAGCCGTTCCCCCCGTGGAGTTGAACGCCCTCTTCGGCATTCCGCTGGGCGGCGTCGGTTGCGAATACCTTGGCGATGGCGGCCACGGACGAATAGGGCTCACCCGCCGCCTTGAGCCGCGCGGCCTTCAGGGTGAGCAGCCGAGCGCCGTGGACGCGGGTGGCCATGTCGGCGAGCTTCCACGCAACGGGCTGGTGATCCTTTATCGGCACGCCGAACGTCTCGCGCTCGCGCGCATAGGCCACCGAGGCGTCGAGACACGCCCGCGCGAAGCCCAGGCCCTGGGCCGCGACGATAATGCGCCCCGAATCCAGGATGCGCATCGCAAGCTCGAAGCCCTGCCCCTCCTCCCCCATGCGGTTCTCTTCGGGCAGTTCCACGGCGTCGAAGCGAAGCTCCGATATCGAGCAGCCGTGCATCCCCATCTTGTCTTCGCTGCGCACGACCTCAAAGCCCTCGGCATCCGTCGGCACCAGGAAGGCGCTCAGCCCCTTGTGGCGCATAGCGCGATCGGTCACGGCGAAGAGAAGGCACAGGCCCGACTGCTTGCCGCTGGTGATGAAGCGCTTCACGCCGTTGATGCGGTAGGCATTTCCCTCGCGCACCGCGCTGGTGGTGAGCGAGGCGGCGTCCGAACCCGCGCCCGGCTCCGTCAGGGCGAATGCGCCGATGCTCGCGCCGCTCGCCAGGCCGTGTAAATACTTTTCCTTCTGTCCCTTGCTGCCGAAGCGGTAGACAGGTTCACAGACCAGGGAGTTGTGCGCGGCGAAAATGGCGCTCGTCGAAGGACACGCGGCGGCGACTTCTTCGGTCGCCAGCGCCATCGAGACGGGGTCCGCCCCCCCTCCGCCGTAGGAATCCGGCACCGTAAGGCCCATCAGCCCGAGTTCGCCCATGCTCTTCACGACCTCCGCCGGGAAGCGGCCCTCGTCTATCTCCGACGCCCGGGGGGCGATCTCGCGCTCGCAGAAATCGCGCGTCATCTGCCGCACCATCGTCTGCTCGTCGTTCAAATAAACATCGTCCTGCATCGACCATGCCTCCGGTTCACTTCATAGACCCAAGCCATCCGGGCGATAATGTAGCAGGCCCTTGCCCGAAAATCACCCAAGCGGCATCATGCGGCAGAAATCGAAAAAATGCGGTTTCATCCACCGGTATGCTTCCCTGAAATTTCAGGGATTCGATTCGACGCACAAGGAGAAGGCCATGGCGGAAAACATCGGCGTCCTCACGAGAGAGGACGTCCTCGATAGTCTCAAGAACCTGCGCGAGACGCAGGAGGTCGATTATTCGGCGTTTTATTCGAGCCACCTGGGCGGCGTGGTGACGGACCCCGACCTGATGGTCATCCCCTTCGACGACCACATGGTGCACCGGGGACACGGCATCTTCGACACGGCGGCCATCATCGAGGGGAAGATCTACGACCTGGAAAACCATCTGGACCGCTTCATCCGCTCAGCGGAGGCATCGAAACTCGAACTGCCGAGCCGCGAGGAGATGCGCGATATCGTCATCCGCACGAGCGCGCTCTCGGGCCGCCGCGAGGGTTCAATCCGCTACTGGGCATCTTCCGGGACAGGCAACCTGGGGCTCATCCCTGCAGGCGACGCCAAGCCTGCATTTTTCGTGATGATCTTTGGCGGCCTGGATTATCCCGAGCGCTACTACGCCGAGGGAATGCGGGTGATGACGACGACCTACCCCATCAAGCCGCCGCTCTACGCCGTCACCAAGAGCACGAACTACCTGCCCAACACGCTGATGCAGATGGAGGCGAAAGAACAGGGCTTGGACAACGGGATTTTCGTGGATGAGGCCGGGAACGTGGGCGAGGGCTCGAACATGAACTGCGCCTTCGTGACGAACGAGCGCGTGCTGCGGCACCCGAAATTCGAGAACATCCTCTCGGGCTGCACGGTGAAGCGCCTGCTCGAACTCGCAAGCCGCCTCGTGGAGCAAGAGGTCATCGCCGACGTGGTGGTGGACGACATTCCCGTGGCCGAGGCCAAGGCGTCCGCGGAGATGATGCTCATCGGAAGCTCGATATACGTCGCCCCCGTGGTGCAGTGGGATGACCAAATCATCGGGGACGGAAAGCCCGGCCCGGTGACGAAAGCGATGCGCGAGCTTCTGGAAGAAGACATGCGATCGGGTGAGGGTATGCTCATCGACGTGCCGTATTAAGCATTACGGAATCCGCAAGGCTGTTTCGAGAGCCTTGTGGGGGCTGTTGGAAAAATCCTCTTCGCCCAGAATTGACCACTGCCGTCATTCCTTATTCGGGGTGTAGGGGTCGCATAAATGCGACCCGCAAGCCACGAAC
The DNA here is from genome assembly GCA_965213625.1 of bacterium. Lineage (GTDB taxonomy): Bacteria > UBA8248 > UBA8248 > UBA8248 > UBA8248 > Bin107. The sequence continues at coordinate 2,343,145 of CBDBZU010000004.1, read as the reverse complement.
CGGTCGGGCCGATGGGGTGGACGCCCCCTTCCGGCAGTTTAGAATGTGGCGAGGCAACGTCACACACCGCCCGGAAGGAGGCATCCATGGAAGGAGTCTACATCATCGGCATCGACTTGGCGAAAAACAGTTTTCAACTCCACGGGGCGCGCGCGGACGGTTCGGTAGCGTTCCGCAAGAAGCTCGGTCGGGCGGGTCTGCTGAACTTCCTGGCCAAACAGCCGCGCTGCGTGGTGGCGATGGAGGCGTGCGCGGGGGCGCACCGCTGGGGCCGTGAGATTGCGAAGCTCGGCCACGAGGTTCGGCTCGCGCCGCCGGCCTACGTGAAGCCGTACGTGAAGCGCCACAAGAACGACGCGGCGGACGCGGAGGCGCGGCGTCTGATGCGTATCCCGGGGGTGGGTCCGGTTACGGCGTCTGCGATCCGTGCCTTCGCGCCGCCGATGGAGAACTTCCGGCGGGGCCGGGACTTCTCGGCCTGGCTGGGACTGGTGCCCCGGCAACACTCGACGGGGGGCAAGCCCCGCCTGGGCCGGGTATCGAAGATGGGCCAGCGCGACGTGAGGCGGCTGTTGGTCACGGGCGCGATGTCGGTGATTCGCCAGGCGCTCCGGCGCGGCGCGCCGCCGGGTTCGTGGCTGGCCCGGATGCTGGCGCGCAAGCCGAGGATGCTCGTCGCGGTGGCGCTGGCCAACAAAATGGCGCGCATCGCGTGGGCGCTGATGCGGAACAAGGACGACTACAGGGAACCGGCGCCCCTCGCCTGAGCGGCGGGCGCGCGGATAGAGCCGGGAGGAATGTGGGCAGGCCACAGGAGGAGTAAGGGCAAACGGTCATCGAGACGGGGTCGGGGCAACCAGTTACATGCGACGAGCGAACCATCGAGCTCGCCGGGCCGATTCGGACCCGACCCGCGCATCTCCATACGGGCCCGCGGCCGTTACGAAGCGCCGCAACGAAGAGGCCGAATGTACGACTGAGTCGAACCGCTTTGCGCCGAACCCTCCCAAAAAACCGCTTGCATTCCAGGGGGGCGTCCATGTACGCATGTATGTCAGACATATATGTCCGACCTACAAAAACCACAACCCTCCCTCCCCAGTCGGCCCTATACGCCGAATCAAGAAATTAAGGCTTTATTCAACAATCCAGAGAAAGCCAGAATCGAGCCCGCAGAGCGCAAGCCTACTGTCTCTTCGGCGGCGCGTGGATGGCTTCGCCGTGGACGTCCAATGCCGCTTCCATCACGGCTTCCGAGAGCGTGGGGTGGGAGTGGATGGTGCCGGCCAGGTCCGAGGCGGTGACGCGGTGCTGCATGGCGACGGCGGCCTCGTGCACGATGTCAGCGGCGTGGGCGCCTACGATGTGAACGCCCAAAATGGCGTCATCTCCCGCGTCGGCGATGACCTTCACCTCGCCCTCCAGCGCGCGTTCGGCCTGCGCCTTGCCCAGAGAGCGCACCGAGAACTTGCCCACGCGCACTGCGTGACCGGCCTTCTCCGCCTCGTGCTCGGCCATGCCGACGACGCCGATCTCGGGATGCGTGAAGATACCCGCCGGAATCGCCCGGTAATCCATGCGAATCTCCGCGCCCATGGCGTTTTCCGCAGCGGCGACTCCTTCCGCCGAGGCCACGTGCGCGAGCATGGGCTCGCCCACCACGTCCCCCGCCGCATAAACGCCCGCGACGTTCGTCTCCATCATATCGTTCACCCTGATTTCGCCGCGCGGACCGAGCTCCACCCCGATTCGCTCGAGCCCCAGCCCGTCGGTGTTCATCGTCCGGCCCACGGAGACGAGTACGAGGTCGGCGCGTTCCTCCTCATCCGAACCCTCGAATTCGGCGACCATCGCCCTGCCCTTGCGCGAGACGCCCGTTAACTTCTCATTCAGGCGCACCTTAATCTTCTGTTTTCTTAATTCGCGCGCCATGAGTTTCGAGACGTCCTCGTCCCCCAGCGGCAGGACGCGGTCGAGCAACTCCACCATGACGACTTCGGCGCCCAGTTCTCTATACAGACACGCAAACTCACAGCCGATGACGCCCGCGCCGACGATGAGCACCCTCTTGGGCAAAGTTTTGAGATGCACCGCCTGTTCGGAGGAGATGATTTTATTACCGTCGATGGGAAAGGCGGAAATCTGCGCAGGCCGGGAACCGGTGCAGATGATGATCTTATCGGCCTCGACTATCTCGTGTTCCCCTTCTTTTCCGCGCACCGAGATTTTACCCATCTCCAGTATCTCGGCGTCACCCGCCATGTGATCCACCCCGTGGGCCTTGAACAGCCCGCCGATTCCCTTTACCAGGCCTGCGACTATCTTGTCCTTGCGCTCGACCATGGCAGCGAGATCGGCGCGCACCTCGCCCGTGACCTCGATGCCGTAGGCGTCCGCGTTCCTGATGTTCCTCAAAACTTCCGCGGCGGCGATCAGGCTCTTGCTCGGGATGCAGCCCCAGTTCAGGCAGGTGCCGCCCAGCTCGTCTCGTTCGATGACCACGCAGCTTCCCCCGCTCTGGGCCACACGCACGCCCGCCACATAGCCCGCAGGTCCCCCGCCGATAACCGCCACGTCATATGCCGCCATGCTGCCTCCTTCGGGTAAGGCGCTCAACGAAAAAAACCGCGCCCATTAGACCAAGGTTCCGCGCTCATGCCAAACGGGGGGAGGGATTCATACTAAAACCACACGAAAAGCGGGCTTGACAGGGAGCACGAGGTGTTGTAGCTACAATGAGGCTACACAAGAGGAGGACGCCACATGCCGACAGATACGGTCGTACGCGCCCGAATCGACAGCGAGACAAAGGCCCGCGCCACCGAGGCGCTGAACGCCATGGGCCTTTCGGTTTCGGATGCGATTCGCCTGCTCATGATGCGCGTGGCGGAGGAGCGGAGGCTGCCCTTCGTCGTCCGCGCGCCGAACCCCGCCACCCGCAAGGCGATGGAAGAACTGGATGAGGGCAAGGGGGAGCGCTTCGAGAGCGCCGGGGAGTTGTTCGAGGAGATGGGTTTGTAGGTGCTGACCCCCGTTCGTTAGTCGCAATTCAAGCGCGACGTGAAAAGAGCTGGTAGTCGAGGGAAAGACCTATTACTTGAAGAAATTAAGACTGTTGAGTGTGGAAATACCTTGCCAAACTTCAAGCTCCCATTTTCGGTAAATCAAAAATTAGAAACTATCTCTAGGCTTTAGAAGCTGATGGCTTATTATCCATTCGTGCGTCTATAAGAATGACATCTTGTTCGTTCGAAAGATTTAAATCATTCATTATTTTATCCACTTTTTTCAGTTCACTCTCAGTAAAATAAACTATTACTTTAATGGCGTTCTTTGCATCACTCGCTTTTTGATAAATTTCAGCCTGATTCTGTAAATTTCGCTTTAAATGACTATTACTTGCTAACTTAAATTCCACTATCGTTTTATCAGTTTGACCCATTGATATCTTGAAATCCGCTGGACCTCTACCATCGTTTACTTCACGACTCACGTCATAAGAAGTGTCATACCAACAAAGTCTATACATAATTTGGAGGTCTTTTTCTTTCTTGATTGGTTGACCATCATTGTAAAATAACTTAAATCCCCCTTTGTTTTCTATGCAGTCTTTTAGGTAGGTGACTCTCTTGTGCGCCTCTTCAAATGTGCCTCTGTTTAACTCATAAAACTCCGTTTCCTTCTTCAGTATTGATCGAAGCAGCTTAATTCGTTCGTTAAAAATAAGTTCTGAAAATTTGACCTTAGCACTACTAATGTTTTCAGCCTCTTCTCCCCTGTCTTCCTTATGTTTAATATATGCATCAATTAGCTGGGGGAATTGCAATATCGTACTTTTGGCGGCCGATTCGCGTTCTTCCCTAGCTGGTTCTTTATCATCTTGGAGATTAAGTTGTTTTAAGAAATAATTATTGACCTGAAAACGCAATTGTTCGTTTGGAAGAGCCTCTGGAAGGCGCTCAAAATCACTCACAAGATCCGTCTTATTTATCCATGTATCATCCCTCGTAAGAAGTTCTTTTGGTGTCAACAATGCAAAATCACCATTAACCCAAGGGAGGTCAAATTCCGATGATTCCCAAATTTCGGTTTTAAAATTAAATCTAACGTGGCTAACATTTCTTACGTTTCTTTTTCCTTCTGAAATATGCTCTCGGGCAAACTCTTGGGTGAAAGCACAAAGAAAACCCTTGATCAGGTTCGTAGTGAAATCACTTATGCAATCACGCCCGACACCATTACGAATTAGACACAGCTTCTCTAAATGGCTACCTCGTGTGAGTTGTTCTTCACCAAAATCACTAAATATTTTATCTAAGCTATCGTGAAGCGCTATTGCGAATTTATTTCCTAGGCCTCTTCCATCATTCCCGGTTATAGCAAATCCTAACCAGGTCTGTTTTACTTCAGGAAACTTACACCAGCTCTGCAAGAGTACAGGAGGCGTCTGACCGCCTTTTACTTTGTCCCGAAGAAAACGCAAATATTTAATAATCTCCTCATGGAGATTTCGATATTTCTCTTTTTTACTGTTAAACAGTAAAAATGGATCAATAAACAAAGGGAGGTCTGACGCCAAAGAAATGTCAAATGCTCCATAGTCATTCAGATATTCTCGGTCTACCTCAAAGTGTTCAGAAAAATAGATTGCCATATTCTTTTTCAATCCTCTGAGAGAAGATACAGTTTCAAACAACAACTTGTATGTTGGAGTCTGTGGGTCAATTGGTTTCAGAAAAGCGGGCGGGATTTGATTTTCGAGAAACAAGAGCAAGCATCATACTCAACAGAAATCAAACATCAAGATAATTTTTTCGCCTAGTATTCATAAAATCAACGAAACAAGCTCCTGTGCTGCCTCGCGGCGCGGTGGCGATTCAAGATCGGGTGAGGATGCGTGGGCGAATGCGGAAAGTTTCACTTGCCACGATTATTGCAGAACACATCCTGGAGCACATATAGCCATGTCGACGATTTCGAGAATCGAATGGACCGAGATGACCTGGAACCCGGTTACCGGCTGCACGAAGATCAGTCCGGGATGCAAGCATTGCTACGCCGAGAGGATGTCGAAACGGCTACAGGCCATGGGAATGAAAAAGTACAAGAACGGGTTCTCCCTCGCCACTCACGAATCTTCGCTCGATGAACCTTTGAAGTGGAAGAAACCGCGCCTCGTCTTCGTCAATTCCATGTCCGATCTGTTTCATCAATCTGTGCCGACTGATTTCATCGAGTCCGTTTTCGACGTGATGAACCGCGCGAGTAGGCACACGTTTCAGGTGCTCACCAAGCGGCCGGGCCGCGCCGCTCTACTTAGCAGAAAGTTGAACTGGTCGCCCAACATCTGGCTCGGCGCGAGCATCGAATCCGAAAAATGGCTCGGGCGTCTGGCGCCGCTCAGGGTGACCGGCGCGCGGACGAAGTTTCTCTCTCTCGAACCCCTGCTCGGCCCTTTGCCGGGCCTGGACCTGACGGGCGTCGACTGGGTGATCGTCGGCGGTGAATCCGGGCCGGGCGCCAGGCTTATGGAGCCGGACTGGGTGCGGGAGATTCGCGACAACTGCGTGAACAGCGGCACGCCCTTTTTCTTTAAGCAATGGGGCGGCGTGTTCAAGAAAAAGACAGGCCGAACGCTGGACGACAGGACTTGGGACGAAATGCCGGAGTCGGTGTGATTCCGCATGGACGAAACATTCGGTTAATTCAGCACGAGCCGATGGGGTCGACCGACACCAGAGTTCATTCTCGAGGCGGGGAATTAAAAATCCACACCGATTGTAGGGGTCGCATATATGCGACCCTCCCTTTTCGCCTTCCCACCACGGGCCGCATATATGCGGCCCCTACAACCAAATCCAATCGGTAAGGAAACAATGACGGGAACCTAGGACAGGCACAGGGGCCTGTCCCTACGGCGGACGCGGTTCTTCACCTTCATTCCGGCATGCGCCGGAATGCCGTACATAAACGTAAACCTATTATATCGGTCGTCGATGCTTATCAAGGGGGGAGTAATTGCAAACATGCCTGGTGTGAGCATTAAGAAATCCCCTCCCCTCGACACCATCTCTAAATAGATATATATTATAGATATGATATCTTGAGAGGAGGAAATCCGCATGGGTGCGAAATCGCACATCGCAAAGTGGGGAGACAGCCTGGCCGTCCGCATCCCGAAGCCCGTCGCCGAGCAATGGGGCGTCCGGGAGGGTTCGGCCATCGAGATGAGCGCGCGCGGCGACCGGGTGGTGATGCGCAAAAGAGGCTACCGGCTGGCTGACATGCTATCCGAGATCAGTCCCGATAACCTACACACCGAGCAAGATGCCGGACCCGCGCAGGGCGCCGAGGCATGGTAGCGAGGCGGGTAGCTTCCGGCGCGGACTACGTTCCGGGCAGGGGCGAGGTCGTCTGGCTCTCCTTCACCCCCCAGGCGGGGCATGAGCAGGCGGGCCGCCGCCCCGCGCTGGTCGTCAGCCCCCGAAGCTACAACGAGAAAAGCAGCCTGGCGCTCTTGTGCCCCATCACCTCCAGAGTCAAGGGCTATCCATTCGAGGTGACGCTCCCACCCGATGGCCCCGTATCGGGGGTGGTGCTCGCCGATCAGGTGAAAAGCCTCGACTGGCGGGCACGAAAGGCTCGCTTGGCATCCAAGGCGCCACCGCGCGTGGTGGGCGAGGTGCTCGAAAAGCTGGCCGTCCTCCTGGAGCAGGACTGAGCAAGCCGCTCTCCTATGAAAGTCCTCCCGTGTGGATCGCGCCGATTGCTCTGGCCGATTACGCGGCAACATGCGAAAATTCGTTATCTGCAGATTCCTCGAAATTGACGGGAAGAACCGACGCAGACCGGCATTGGAATCTGGGGCGCCCGCGCCCATATGATGAATGATGAGACGCATCGACGACATAACCTCTAACACAGGCGGACGAGAGTTCCGCAAGATAGCCAAGGGAGCGTTATGATTAACCAGCCGCAGACCAATTTCCGCAGGATACTGGTAGCCAACCGGAGCGAAATCGCCATCCGGGTGTTCCGCGCCTCGGTCGAACTCGGCATCGAGACGATAGCCATCTACTCGCAGGAGGACCGCTTCGCGCTGCACCGCTTTAAGGCCGACGAGGCCTATCAGGTGGGCCGGGGGATGGGCCCGATAGAGGCTTACCTCAGCATCGACGAGGTGATTCGCGTTGCGCGCGAGAACGGCGCCGATGCGATCCACCCCGGCTACGGCTTCCTGGCCGAGAACCCCGACTTCGCCGAGGCGTGCGCGGAGGCCGGCGTCGTCTTCGTCGGCCCGAAGCCCGATATCATGCGCGCGCTCGGCAACAAGGTGGCGGCGCGCGAACTTGCGATGTCGGCGGACGTTCCGGTGGTGCCTGCGACCGGCCCGCTCCCCCGCGACCCGGAGGAAGCCGCTCGTCTCGCCCGCGAAGTCGGTTTTCCCGTCATGCTCAAGGCGAGCTGGGGCGGCGGCGGACGCGGCATGCGCACGATCGAGACCGAGGCCGGACTCGCCGACGGAGTGGAGGCGGCGCGGCGCGAGTGCCTGGCGGCGTTCGGGAACGACGAGGTCTATCTCGAAAAGCTGATTCGCCGCGCGCGCCACGTCGAGGTCCAGATTCTGGGGGACAACCACGGCAACCTCGTCCATCTCCACGAGCGGGACTGCTCGGTACAGCGGCGCAACCAGAAGATCGTCGAGCAGGCGCCCGCGCATTATCTGGACGCTACGACACGCTCAGCGATTCATGAGAGCGCGCTCAAGATAGGCCGCGCGGTGGGCTACAACAACGCAGGCACCGTCGAGTTCCTGGTCGACGACGACACAGGCGCGTTCCACTTTATCGAGGTCAATCCGCGCATCCAGGTCGAGCACACGGTCACCGAGGTCGTGACAGGCGTCGACCTGGTGAAGGCGCAGATACGCATCGCAGACGGGACCGCCATCGGCGCTCCCGGGAGCGGAATCCCCGGTCAGGACGGCATTCGGGTGAACGGCCACGCCATGCAGTGCCGGGTGACCACCGAGGACCCTGAGAACAACTTTATTCCGGATTACGGCGTGCTCACCAACTACCGCGGCGCCACCGGGTTCGGCATACGCCTGGATGGCGGCACCGCTTATTCCGGCGCGCGCATAACTCCGTTCTACGACTCGCTGCTGGAGAAAGTGACGGCCTGGGCGCCGACGTTCGAAGAGGCGAACCGGCGGATGAAGCGGGCGATCGTCGAATTCCGCATCCGGGGCGTTGCCACCAACCTCGCATTTCTCGATAACGTCATCGGCCATACGCAGTTCATCGAGGGCGCCTGCACGACGCGCTTCGTCGACGAGACGCCGGAACTGTTCACCTTCGCCTACAGGCGCGACCGCGCGACGCGGCTGCTGCGCTATCTGGGAGAGGTGATCGTCAACGGCAACGGCGCCGTCGAGGGCCGGGCCAAACCGCCGACGCACCAGACGCCGGGCGCGCCCGAGGCTCCCGGCGCCGAAATCCAGGACGGCACGCGCCAAATGCTCGATGAACTCGGGCCCGAGCGTTTCGCGCAGTGGATGCTCGAGCAGGACCGGGTGCTGATGACCGACACCACATTCCGCGACGCGCACCAATCGCTGCTGGCGACACGGGTTAGGAGCTACGACCTGCTCGCCGTCGCGCCGTTCTACGCGCGGATGCTGCCCCGGCTTTTCTCGGTCGAATGCTGGGGCGGCGCGACCTTCGACGTGGCGATGCGGTTTCTGGGCGAATGTCCCTGGGCGACGCTCGAACGGCTGCGCGCCGCGATGCCCAACCTCCTGACCCAGATGCTGCTGCGCGCGTCGAACGGCGTCGGCTACACCACCTACCCCGACAACGTGGTGCGCTATTTCGTACAGCAATCGGCCGAAAACGGGATCGACATTTTCCGCATCTTCGATTCGCTCAACTGGGTCGAGAACATGCGCCCGGCGATGGACGCGGTGCTGGAGACCGGCAAGCTCTGCGAAGCGGCGATCTGCTACACCGGCGACATCACCGACCCGAACCTCACCAAGTACGACCTCAAATACTACGTCGCGCTCGCCCGCGAACTCGAGGCGGCGGGCGCCCACATCCTCGGCCTCAAGGACATGGCGGGACTTTGCAAGCCAGCGGCGGCCAAGCTCCTCGTCGAGACCCTGAAAGAAGAGATCGGCATTCCTATCCACTACCACACCCACGACACCAGCGGGATTTCCGCGGCCAGCGTGCTCGCCGCCGTGGAGGCCGGGGTCGACGCCGTGGACGCGGCGATGGATTCGATGAGCGGGCTCACCTCGCAGCCGAGCTTCGGCTCGATAACCGCGGCCTTGCGCCACTCCCCGCGCGACCCCGGATTCGACCCCGATACGGTGATGACACTCTCCACCTACTGGGAGCAGGTGCGCAACCTCTACCGCGCGTTCGAGAGCGATTTCCGCGCCGGCACCTCGGACGTCTACAACCACGGAATTCCGGGCGGCCAGTACACCAACCTGCGCGAGCAGGCGCGGGCGCTGGGCATCGACAACCAGCGCTGGCCGGAGGTGTCGCGGGCCTTCGCCGAGGTCAACCGCATGTTCGGCGACATCGTGAAGGTGACGCCCTCCTCCAAGGTGGTGGGCGACATGGCGCTGTTGATGGTGACGGGCGGGCTGACGCCCGAAGACGTAGTGGACCCCGAACGCGAAATCGCCTTTCCCGAATCGGTGGTCTCGCTGTTCGCGGGCGAGCTGGGGCAGCCGCACGGCGGCTTCCCGCGCGCCTTGCAGGAGAAGATACTCAAAGAAAAGGAGCCGATTACCGTTCGGCCCGGCTCGGTGCTGCCCGACGCCGACCTCAACGCAGGGCGCGAGGAAGCCGAAAAAGACGCCCAGCGCCCGATAAGCGATGCCGAGTTCGCCTCATGGTTGATGTATCCGCAGGTATTCACCGACTACGCGACGGCGCGGCGCCAATACAGCGACGTAAGCGTGCTGCCGACGCCGGTTTATTTCTACGGTATGGAGGCGGGCGAGGAGATTGCCGTCGACCTCGAGCGCGGGCGCACCCTGTTCATCCGCTATGTCGCGCGCAGCGAGACCGACAGCAAGGGCGAATGCACGGTGTTCTTCGAGTTGAACGGGCAGCCGCGGACGGTGCGGGTCGCCGACCGCAGCGCCGCCGCCGCAGTCACGGCGCTCCCAAAAGCCGAGGAAGGCGACCCCGGCCACGTCGGCGCGCCGATGCCGGGCATGGTGACCAAGGTGTTCTTCCATGAGGGCGATGCGGTCGATGAGGGCGACGTGCTGGTGGCTATCGAGGCGATGAAGATGGAAACCGTGATCCGCGCCGAACGGAGCGGCGTCGTCGCGAAAATCGTCGCGCCGGCCGGCACCACGGTCGACACCAAGGACCTGCTGGTCGTCGTCGGCGACGGTTAGGGGGGCATGGGCCACTCCGTCTGCGACGTGATTCGCCGACTGTCGATGCGCGCGGTGGATGAGCGCAGGCTGCCCTTCGTTGAGCGAGCCGATGAGACCCGCCTCAGCCGGGAAGCGCGCATTTCCCCGCAAGTGCGGATTCTGCGGTGGTGCACCATACCCCTGCTCGACGCGCTGTCTTCGCTCTTGAAACCGCGGGTCGCGCGACAGGGAGGTCGGCTCGTTTGAAGAATCTCTTTTCGCGCAATCAGAATATCCGGGAGTGTGGAGTCATCAGCGCGGAATCGGGACGGCGAACCAGAGCCAATCAATTCTGAAAAATACGATAAATATAGATAAATTCACGGGGTTATTCGATAAATTTCCTGTGTTTTTCCGGGCACATCCGGGGCATGTTTGCGGGTGATTTTTCGCGATGGAGACACCCCTGAATGTCGGCCACGTTACCGTGATTCGGGTGCTCCCGCGCACCCCTTCGGGCGCGCCGCCGCCCCGGATAACGAGGCTGCAGGTGCGGATCGGGGCGGTGTTTCGGCCCTCATTATCCTCCTTGCGCCGCTTATCCACATGAAAGCACAACATTTGGGGATAAGGTGTGGGTAAGTTCATATATTTTGTGTATATCCGATTTTAAAGTATTGACAGACGGGGACAAAGCATACTACATTTAGTGTTGCGGTTTGATTTCGGCATACTAAATATGTCCCCGGCACAGCGGGACGCCCAGAACGAAGGAGACAGGGAGTGGAGTTTACGAGGCGTTTCACCCGGGCCGGAGATGACACGTACGGCGAGGTCGGTTTCGCGCCGCGCACCTCTCGCATCGTCAACCCGGACGGCTCGGTCGTCTTCGAAGCGAAGGATATCATGGCGCCGGAGAACTGGTCTCAGGTGGCCGTCGACATTCTGGCGCAAAAATATTTTCGTAAAGCCGGCGTCCCCACCCATCTGAAAAAAATTCCCGAAGAAGGCGTACCCGAGTGGCTGCAATGTTCGGAGCCGGACACGGAAAAACTCGAATCCCTCCCAGAGGACGAGAAATACGGCAGCGAGCGAGACGCACGGGACGTTTTCCATCGCCTGGCGGGATGCTGGACGTATTGGGGCTGGAAGCACGGCTATTTTCATTCGGAAGAGGACGCCAAGGCGTTCTATGATGAGCTTCTATACATTCTTGCGAGCCAGATGGCGGCTCCCAACTCGCCGCAGTGGTTCAATACCGGCCTCCACTGGGCTTACGGCATTACGCGTCCCGCTCAGGGCCATTTCTATTGCGACCCGGAAACCGGAGAAATCCTCCGCTCCACCAACGCCTATGAACGTCCCCAGCCGCACGCGTGCTTCATCCAATCTGTAAAAGATGATCTCGTCAACGAGGGCGGGATCATGGATTTATGGACGCGCGAGGCGCGCATCTTCAAATACGGCTCAGGTACCGGTACGAATTTCGCGAGCTTGAGGGCGGAAGGGGAGTCGCTTTCGGGTGGCGGAAGAAGTTCCGGCCTGATGAGTTTCCTTAAGATTGGGGACCGCGCAGCGGGCGCCATCAAGTCGGGCGGCACGACGCGACGCGCGGCGAAAATGGTCACGTTAAACATCGATCATCCCGACATCGAGGAATTCATTAACTGGAAGGTGCATGAAGAACAGAAAGTGGCCGCCCTGGTATCGGGCAGCAAGATGTGCAGCCGGCACATGAACGCCATTCTCGCGGCTTGCCTGGAAGGAAAGAACCTAGGCCTCAACGGCAACCTCCATCAGCCGGACAAGAACCCATCGCTCGTCAAAGCAATACGCGCCGCAAGGCTCGCCGGTGTTCCGGATAATTACATTCATCGAACCCTTCAACTCGCGCAGCAAGGCATCACCGAGATCGAGTTCGAGGAATTCGACACGAATTGGGAAGGCGAGGCCTACACTTCGGTGTCCGGGCAAAACTCGAACAATTCGATACGTATTTCAGATGATTTCATGAATGCCACCGAAAAAAATACGGATTGGAACTTGATTCGACGCACCGATGGTGAAATCGCCGACTCCGTCAGTTCGAAAGAACTTTGGGATCAGATTGGATATGCGGCGTGGTGTTGCGCAGACCCTGGCCTTCAATTCGACACGACCATCAACGATTGGCACACGTGCTCCACTGATGGACGTATCAATGGTTCTAATCCCTGCTCGGAATACATGTTCCTGGATGACACCGCATGCAATCTGGCGTCGATGAATCTCATGAAATTCCTGGATACAGAACAGAATCATTTCCAGATAGAAGACTATCGCCATGTGATTCGCCTGCTGACGGTTGTCCTTGAAATTTCGGTGCTCATGGCGCAATTCCCCAGCCCCGAAATAGCCAAACGCTCATTTGAGTATCGTACCTTGGGAATTGGATACGCCAATCTCGGCACTGCGCTCATGGTTCTCGGCATCCCTTACGATTCTCCGGAAGCGGAAGCGTGGTGCGGCGCTCTCACGTCTATCATGACGGGCTGCTCGTACGCTACAAGTGCCGAAATGGCAGGAGAACTGGGAGCTTTCGTCAGGTATCAGGACAACCAGGAACATATGCTGCGGGTATTGAGAAACCATCGCCGCGCAGCTTATTCAGTGCCTGAAACAGAATACGAAATGCTCTCGAAGGCGCCTAAAGGAATTGCTGGGGAAATCTGCCCCGATTATCTTCTCCAAGCGGCGCGTGAAGCGTGGGATGACGCGTTGGCCATTGGCTATCGAAACGGCTACCGGAATGCGCAAGCCACTGTCATCGCGCCAACAGGCACTATTGGCCTGGTAATGGATTGCGACACAACGGGAATCGAGCCAGATTTTGCATTGGTGAAATTCAAAAAACTGGCCGGAGGCGGTTATTTCAAGATCATCAACCAGTCCGTTCCTCTTGCCTTGCGGCACCTGGGCTATGACGATGAAGAAATCCGCGAAATCGTCGCCTATTGCAGAGGGCGGGGCACCCTCACGAATGCGCCTCATATCAATCCAGAATCTCTACATGCAAAAGGGTTTACCAGCAAAGCCCTCGAAAAGGTGGAAGCCGCACTTGAAGGGGCGTTTGAAATCCAGTTCGCATTTAACAAATACTCCCTTGGTGAAGACTTCTGTCGTGAACAATTGAATCTTAATGAAGCGCAAATAGCCGACTGGAACCTGAATTTGCTCGAAGCCATTGGTTTCACTCCAGAGCAAATCAGCGAAGCGAATGATTATGTTTGCGGGAAAATGACGCTTGAGGGCGCCCCCCACCTGAAAGAAGAGCATCTAGCCGTTTTTGATTGCGCGAGCAAATGCGGGCGAGAAGGCAAGCGCTTCATCAGCCCGATGGCGCACGTTCGCATGATGGCGGCGGCGCAGCCTTTCATATCAGGCGCCATCAGCAAAACCATCAACATGCCTGCGGAATCAACAATTCAAGACATTTTGGACATCTACCATGAGTCATGGCTGCGAATGACCAAAGCAATTGCGATTTACCGCGATGGCTCGAAACTAAGCCAACCACTTTCCGCGCAAAGTGAAGCGGAACTCTTCAGTGATATCGGTGAAGAAGAACCAGCTTCCCAAAGTGCTCCCGTGCACGTTGCTCAGCAGATTGTGCGCCGGATCATTTACCAATCCAGAAGACGCAAGTTACCTACCCGCCGTGGCGGATACACGCAAAAAGCCGTTATCGGTGGACACAAAGTGTATCTTAGAACCGGTGAGTACGAGGACGGCTCTATCGGCGAAATTTTCATAGATATGCACAAAGAAGGCGCTGCCTTCAGAAGCCTCATGAACTGTTTCGCCATCGCGATTTCGCTGGGGCTCCAGCACGGCGTTCCGTTGGACGAATTCGTGGATGCCTTCGTCTTCACACGCTTCGAGCCCGGGGGAATGGTCTCCGGTAACCCCCACATCAAGATGAGCACATCCATCATCGATTACATCTTCCGTGAACTGGCAGTTTCATATCTCGGACGCCACGACCTTGCGCAAGTCGTGTCGGAGGATTTGAGAAGTGACACCATTGGGCGTCCCCAAGATGAGATCCCGGAATTCGACACTGAGGAAAAAGATGAAATTCAAACCGTATTCCCGGGACCGGATGCGAGCGCACCGCGCAGCGACCGTATAAGTTTGAATTATGAAAAAGAATCCACCCAAACTTCGATGACACCCTTAACAGAAGCAAGTTCCACCCTCGATTCACGTATCGAAGAAGCGCGGGCAAAAGGGTATGAGGGTGAAGCATGCAGCGATTGTGGTTTGTTCACTTTAGTGCGAAACGGCACGTGCCTCAAATGTATGACATGTGGCGCGACGAGTGGATGTTCTTGAACTAATTTACCCGTCGTGGGGGAAACGGGCGGACTCTGCGACGGGACGAGAGTCGGGGGAGAATCCTCGGAGGGTTGTCCCCCGACTCTCACCAAAACGGATTTTTAATAGATTCTCTTGCTGCGGGGGAAACGGGCGGACTCTGCAGCAGGATCGGGAGCCGGGGACAATACACCTCGGTGGTTGAGTCCTTGGCTCCCACTAATTCGAATATGATTCCCTGCTGCGGGGGAAACGGGCGGACTCTGCAGCAGGATCGGGAGCCGGGGACAATACACCTCGGTGGTTGAGTCCTTGGCTCCCACTAATTCGAATATGATTCCCTGCTGCGGGGGAAACGGGCGGACTCTGCGGCAGGTCGAGAGCCGGTGAAGTCTCCTAGGGGGAGCACTTCACCGGCTCTCCCTATTTCACTTGACACCCGAAGCTCCTTCGCCTACCTTCAAGTTCCTTTGTGGGGGTGTAGCTCAGATGGGAGAGCGCGTGGATCGCACCCACGAGGTCAGGGGTTCGAATCCCCTCACCTCCACCAGGACAATTTCGAATAAAACCCTAACCATTTAGCATGACGAGAGCAGCCTCTCGCGTCTTCATGCCTCCTCGCACTCCACGCTTTTCGGCTACTTCGTTCATGCATGAAATAACGCCTTCCTGCCAGGTGCTCATCACATCACCTATGCGCGCGCTCATGGCTCCGACCGCCGCCACCGCAATCCCCTCCCGCGCCAGGTAGGGGAAAGATGCGGTGCCGGAGTCATCTTTCCCCCGTCCTGCATCATTGGCAATAACACCCTTTAAATTAAGCTTCATGACATGCGGTACGAGAGTGAGTCCGCAATGCGAGGCTTGGATAAAAACATCTTGGGGCCTTGGTTCCTGGATAGAACGCAGGACGGGAATTCCCCATGAAGCGCGTATATTACCATCAGGCAAATGCTCTAGCTCATAAATTCTATCATCCAGGCTTTCCTCCACAATCACTTCCCGGCCCACATCGGCATCGAGCAAAATTTTCGAAGCTTCAGCAATGGATTGACCGATTTCAACACCGAGACTTTGGGCCACTTGATTCGCATGGCCGACTTCGCCTTCATAAACGGATACTCCAACGGCGAGTCTTGCGGACATTGTCTCACATGCCAATGCAGGGACATGATATTCCTGGGCCAACCGGAGACCGCTTATCCCTGCATCATCCTTCCCTACTCCTGCCGCATGGGCAATGATTGCCCTCGCACCCAGGCGCATTGCCCACGCCATCGTCATGCGTGCGGCGTAAGAGCCTCCAATGAGAACGTCCCATTCTCCAACCCTTTCGTCAAAATAGGTCATCGAATCCGCTGAGAGAATGCGGCCACGCAAGTCTTCATGATGAATCGTCAGTTCGTCTGTCGCCATCACAATTTCTTCCAATAGTTATGAAGTAAATTCCATATTACAGATATTTCAGGACAAAAAACGCCCGGCTGAAATCTCTACCGGGCGCTGAATCATTTTCTCCTGTTGGATGCTAATAAGCAGCAGGAGCATTGCCTCCTTCGCCGTCACTTAAAAAGGAGAAATCGTCACTTGCACCGTCATCAGACACATCATAGTCCACATCCGTTGGCAAAACATCGCCAGACTCAGCGAAAAACTCTTGATCCAAGACAGCAACACTTTCATTGAACTCGAGCATTTCTTCCTCATTCATTGGGCGGCTCGAAACGAATTAGCCTGGGTTTGATTCAGGCGACATCACAAAGCGGGGGAGTATACAAAAATCTTCAAAAAAAGCAATTCTTTTTTTATGTATATATCCTTATTTTTCAACCGATAAAAATGCATTGTTCAAAACATGTTTCATATCATGGGCGGATGAAATAGTTAGTCGAAAAAACGAAAATGGAAGCCGGAAAGATGAATTTCAGATGAGCAAATGTTGGACATGATTTGTATGCGCACGCGTACATTAAGCCAAAACGACACAACGCAAGGATCGCTCAACAAATGTATTTGGCGATGAAGCTTGTGTTTACGCCATGTCTTCTGCCTGAAATTCGATGCGCCCTCCCGGTGGTTCCACAACCAGGTGGAGCGCCTCGGCCAGTCTTCCCGAAAGATGCCACATCCCACAAATAAAAGTGAGTTCCACGATCTGCCGATTGGAGAAATATTTTTTCATCTCATTGAATGCGAAGTCATTATTCTTCGCCCTGAACTTCGATACTTCATCCGCCCAACGGATAACGGCTTTCTCCTTGTCATCGAACAAATCACTTTCATTCCAATCATCGCCTTCCAACATGTTGATTTGATCCTGCGTAAGACCCAGAGCTCGACCGAGCTCCACATTGTGCCCGATTCAGTTGTTGCACTCTGTCAAAATGGCCGTTTTGACGATGACCAGTTCCATGAGTCGAATGTAATCGGACTCCGTTTTTAATCGATTCGTACGGAGCTTCTGGTCGAGCAACATCCATCCTTCCACAGTAGGGGGTGAATTTCCCAAAAGCTGTAAAAAGCGTGGGACAGTGCCCCACATCCGTTTCGACCAATCGTAGAGCGGAGCGAGTTCTTCCTTGAGTTCGTCGGGAACATTGTCAGGATCGACGAAAGGCAACCTTGGTAAAGGACATGCCATCATCTCATCGGTCACGCCCAAACTATCCGGCAAACTTGTTCCTTCGTCCACAGGCATTGGATTCTCCTTGAAAAGTGTCGGGTGTGATTTATACGCTGTTCGTAGCCAGAGCCTCTCGAATATGATGCGGGCCAACAGGTAATGAGAAAACTGGTGTACCAACAGCGTCTTGAATGGCATTCACAATCGCCGCCGCAGTCGCCACAATGGGCGGTTCACCCACGCCTCGCATCCCATAGGGCGTACCCTCGGCCGGGTTATCATACAAAACGGCATTCAATTCAGGCATATCCATGCTGGTAGGTATCAGATATTCATGGAAGGTATCGCCGTGCAAATTACCATCCGGGCGCCTGGGCTGCTCTTCCATGAGGGCCAATCCGAGTCCCTGGAGCATGGCGCCTTCAATTTGTCCCACCACGGACAATGGGTTTATGGCAAATCCCACGTCCTGCACGCATGTAAGGCGCAAAACCCTGACCTCACCAAGCTCCGGATTCACGGCTACATCCGCCACCTGTCCGGTATGTATCGGACATGGGGGAGGCTTTGCGCTTTCACCTTGTCCGATTAAAAATCCCTGAATTTCAGGCGCCGCCTTGGCCACCTGTGCAAGAGACATAGCTCGGTCGGGCGCTGAAGCCACTTTGACTTGTCCATCTTCCAAAACCAGATCATCCGCAGCGGCTTCGAGTTTTATACTCGCCACATTCAAGATTTTGTTCCGCAAATCACGGGCGGCACTCAAAGTTGCCATTCCAACCGCGCGCGTCGCCTTACTGCCTGACGCCGCCGATGATTCGGGAACCGAATCCGTATCTCCGTTCGTGTACCGCACTTCATCCAAACTAACGCCCAATTCCTCTGCGGCAAGTTGGCATATGGAAGTGCTCATACCCGTAAGGTTCACCGTTCCCGCTACCACTTGTACGGTGCCGTCTTGATTCAGGCGGACCGTGCAACTAGACGCCTCCCCGGGCCCGGGCCAATATCCGCAAGCAATGCCGCGGCCGAGCTTCCAGCCATCTCCCTCAAGCTCTCCGTTAGCCTCAATTTTCTTTCCCCACATGCCTTCCACGGCTGTTGAGTCAAGCACACTACGCATGGATGGAGCCGGCTCCTTCCCAGCCAGCGTCTCATCTCCGGGCCGAAGGGAATTTATTCTCCTTATCTCGAGTGGGTCAATCCCCATCTCGCGCGCGATGATGTCCATCTGCACTTCAGTGGCAAAGTGGTACTGGGGACCGCTGGGAGCACGCACGGGACCACAAACGGGGCCATTGGTATATACCGTACAAGCACGAATCCTAACGTTGGGGATACGATACGAGCATGAACCCATCAGCATCTTGCTACTGCATTGAAACGGTGCGCCTCGGCCATAGGCGCCATGATCCATCGTGACATCAAGCTCCCGAGCGACAAACGTACCGTCATTCTTCACCGCTGTGCGTATCGTAATGAAATGCGGGTGTCTCGGATTCACCCCGATATGATCTTCTTCGCGCGTCATCTCCATGCGCACGGACTGGTCAGTTTTCAAAGCCAAAAGAGCGGCTAGGTGCTCATAAGTACTCTTTAGCTTAGCGCCAAACCCACCGCCGATTTCAGTAGGAATGACTCGAACATGAGTTGCCGGGAGGCCAAGCGCCTCAGCCACGTCCGCCCGGATGGACCATGCATCCTGCGTGGTTGTCCAGATTGTGACTTTTCCGTCTGCACCTGCCTCGGCAACGCAAGCGTGAGGCTCAATATAGCCGGCATGTACGAATGGTGTAGAAAATGTGTGCTCAAAAATGCGATCTGCGTCTTTGTATCCGGCGTCGACATTTCCAATTTCTTTTTCAAATCGGGCGATAATGTTTTTGTCTGCATTCGGGCCAAGCCCCAAATCTTGCCAATCTTCGTGGACGGCAAGACCCTCGCCTGCCCGGCTGTCCAAGCCGTTTACCACTGGCTCTAAAACTTCATAGTCCACCTGAATCGATTCAATTGCCGCTTGAGCGGCATCCATATCTTCGGCGGCCACAGCAGCCACAGGTTCTCCGCCATATCGAACAAAGCCATCCTGCGCAAACCAACTCTGATCTTTGATGTTGGCGCCGAATCGAATGCGGGGGGCGTCATCTCGCGTCACGACTGCCCGGACGCCAGGCACCTTGCGCGCCTCACTTGCATCTACGCTCAGTACCTTCGCATACGGATGCGGACTACCCAAGACTAGACCGATGAGTGAACGGCTCGATGGAACGTCAGCCGCATATTTTGCACTGCCAGCTACTTTGTCAGGTGCATCGATTCGTGTAAGGCCCATGCCCGCGACTTTATAGTCTGTCATTTCCACCTCATTGAGAAATATGGCTTAATTCATCGGGTTTAATGTTAAGTACTATAAGTTAGTTGTTTTGCACCGAGCAACGTTACAATTTGATCAGCGATTCGTCTATTCCGGAATATCTGGTGGTCTCACACCATGCGTGGCTCGAATTTTCGTTTTGATATTTCCTCTAACGTTAAAATCACCTTCAATCCACACCCATTTCGGCGCGCAAACCTCAACCAAGTCGTCAAGGATGGTGCTGACCACCTGTTCATGAAATATTTCCCGGTCCCTGTAATTATTGATGTAGAGTTTTAAGGATTTCAACTCCACTATCATTTCACCAGGAACGTATTTGATGCGAATTGTGGCGAAGTCGGGAAAATTACTGAGCGGGCAAAGACAAGTGAATTCGGGAATGGTGAAATCTACAACGTAATCGCGCTGCATTGATGGATTCGGAACGGTTTCGAGCTTCGCCTCCGCAATCATCTTCGCGCCATATTTCATCTCGCCTTGAGACATTGTCGTTATGCTCCAGGAGTCAGGTTCACCAACAAAGCGCCATCTTTTCGAGCCACAAACGTATCGTGCGCTTCTTGGTATTCTCTGAGGGGGAACCGATGAGTAATATATGGGTCCACATTCATCCTGCCGGCTTGAATGAGTGATAATACTTCATCTCCACAGTTGGGATTTGCCCGAACACCAAAAATATCCATTTCCTCGAGCACGACGCGCTTCCATGCCATATCAGGAATGTTGTCCGGTATGCCGGTAATGGCGACTCGCGCGCCTTTGCCGCCGCAATCCACACTCCATTTGAAGCTATCCGTGGTTCCAGCCGTCTCCAGCACGACGTTGGCTTTTTTCCCGCGGGTCATCTCATCTATCCGTTCCGGCACACCGCCATCTCGGTAACTGACAACTTCGGCGCCTTGTTCCTCTAGAATCTCGAGCCTCCTGCCACCGCCCACAACGATTATGCGTCCTGCGCCCATCGCCTTGACGGATTCATATGCAAAAACACCGATGGGTCCGGAACCCAATATCACGACCGTATCGCCAGGATTGATCCCAGCACGCTTCGCCGTCCAGAGCCCGCAAGCAGCAGGGTCCACGGCCGACCCATACTCAAGCGACATTCCCTCGGGCATTTTGTGCAACGCACGTATGTTGTTGACGACATACTCCGCATACGAGCCTTGCGTGATATGCCCGTACTGCCTGTGTCCAGTGACTGTATTCCCGTAATTATAACAGAGATTATAACGGCCTATGAGGCACATGCGACAGGCGCCGCATCCAGCATGGCTCGTCCCAGCCACGGCATCACCCATACCGAGACCGAAACCCTCAGTCATCGGGCCCATCGCAACGATTCTGCCCGACCATTCATGCCCCAGGATGGCCGGAAACCGGGGCGGCCAGTTGGGGAGGTGACCGCCTTTGATGATCTCTATGTCTGTACCACAAATCGTGGTGCATTCCACTTTTACGAGCACTTCCCCGATGCCCGGTTCCGGAACGGGAACGGACTGTATTTCCAAATTTTCAGGTGCGGTCATCACGACCGCTTCCATCTTGTCTCCTACCTCTTCACCGTAGCGCACATCAATTTCTGAGGACATAAAATCTTGTTCTCCTAAACTCATTCGTATTCGAGATTACAATCAATAATAGAAAGCAAACTTTTGGGGGAATTGAATAAATACATTCCCGCAAGTAGTTCAATTCGATAAAACTATGAAGCATAATATCAGGCGTGGATTTCTCTTTCTTTCTGCGGAGAATGTACATCCACTTCTTCTCTCGTAACCCATTTTCCCGTCCATATCCGCCACCAGAATCGCCCCACATCGTTGCCTATCAAAGAAATTACAGGAACCAGAATAAGCGTTATCACCGTGGAGAAAAGCAGCCCGAAACACAGACTAATCGCCATGGGAATCAAGAATTGCGCCTGAAAACTTTTCTCGAACAACATCGGCCCCAACCCTGCGGCGGTCGTCAAAGTCGTTAGAACAATCGCTCTCCATCTTGCGACACCAGCCTGCTGTAGCGCATCTTCTATCGGCATTCCGTCTTTGATACTCCGATTTGCGAAATCCAAAAGAACCAAAGAGTCATTCACCACAACCCCGGTAAGCGCCAAGATTCCAAACATACTCAATATGGAGATATCGTACCCTAGGATTATATGCCCCCAAATTGCGCCAACAATCCCAAACGGAATCGCGCTCATGACTATCAAGGGCTGGAAATAGCTTCTGAACAGAGTGGCCAGAATCGCAAAAATAACGGCAATCGCAAGCGCAAAGGCGCGAAACAGACTGTTGAATGACTCTTGCGTTTCTTTTGCCTGACCTTCGAATCTAACCCCTACTCCGTTATGGCGGTTCAGGAACTTCGGGAAGAAATTCGCATTCAAGTCGTTCAGAACCTCGGTGGGATTGGCGCGGTTTTGGTCGATTTCGGCCGTTACGTTGATCGCCCTTGCTCTGGACACACGCCTGATTTCATCAAGCCCTTGAACCATCTCGACTTCCGCCACCTCATGGAAAGGGATTTCGGCCCCTGATGCCGTCCTGACCCTCATTTTCCTGATGTCTTCGACAGATCGCCTCTCCTCGGGCGGATAACGAAGTTTGACCTTCACATCATCCCGACCGCGTTGCAGACGCATGACTTGCAGCCCGAAAAAGCGCGCGCGCAACTGACGCCCCAAGTCATCGAGGCTCACGCCAAGCACCCGCGCCTGTGGCTTCAATGATGTTCTGAATTCAAGCTTTCCGGGCCTGAAGTCATCTTGAATGTCATATATACCAGGATATTTTGTTAACTCCCGCTTGAATTCCGTGGATACACTTCTCAATGTCTCGATGTCATCACCATAGAACTGCACATCGATAGGTTTACCGCCAGGCGGGCCGGCTCTCCCGGAACCGAAAGTTAGGCTCAATACATCCGGAATTTTTCCTGTATTTTCGCGCCAGCGATTTGTAATTTCCTCCCCACTGATTCCTCTGGCCTCCGAGGGCAGCAACTCCACAATCAGATGCGCCATATGGCTGCCCCCCGCGACACGCTCGCGGTTTTGGCCAAATTGCTCGCCCAGTGTCGTGAATATATGATTCACGATCGGCTCACCCGTTTTCGAACGAAAAACCTCATCAAGAGCAACGGCTGCCTGCTCAATCCTTTGCGCAGCGTTTCGCGTTTGCCGAATCGGGGTTCCTGGAGGGAACAGAATTCTGGCTTCCACCCAATCGGAATCGAGTTTTGGGAAAAACAAAAATCTCACATGCCCACCCACGGCCAAACCTACCGTCACCATAAAAACCACCATAGCCAGTGAGATGACCAGATATCTGGCGTTGAGGCAAAATCTCAGAATCGGCGCATAAAATCGATAGATAAGCCAGTTGATTGCACTATCGATGGCTTTCCTCACGCGCGCTGATATTCCACCCGACCTGGGCGACCTCACCCAATGTCCCAAATGAGCCGGCAGAATGAATAATGACTCGATAAGAGAAGCAATTAAGGCTGCGATGATTGCCGCCGGAAGCACCGCCATGAATTTCCCGACAGTTCCTTCCACCATAAGCAAGGGAGCGAAAGCCACAATAGATGTCACGACAGTGGCGATAACCGGCAGAACTACTTCATAACAACCGTCAATAGCGGCCTGGACGCGATTCTTCCCTCTTTCCATATGAGAATAGATATTTTCAGCCACTACAATTGCATCGTCGACCAGTATCCCCAAAACCATGATGAAGGCGAACATCGAAAGCATGTTGAGAGTACCACCGGTGAAATTCAAAAAACCGAGTGCCGTCAACAGGGATACGGGAATTCCCATGGCCACCCAAAATGAAAGACGGATGTTCAAAAACAACCACATGGAGAAGAAAACCAAAACGAGTCCGACGCGCCCGTTTCTCATTAAAAGATCGAGCCGGTCCTGTATCAAACGCGAGGTATCCGCCCAATGGACCAAATCCAACCCTTCAGGTAATACCTCGCGCTTTTTCTTAACGTATCCAACTGCTGCTTTAGAAATCGAAAGCGAATCTTCCTCATCGGTTCTATACACCGTGATGAGCGCAGCCGGCTTCCCATCAAACCGGCCCGTTCTATCGCTTTCTTCAAAAGCGTCGACCACTCGAGCAATATCACCCAGCCTCAAAATGGTGCCGTCTTTTTGGGTGAGTATTTCAAGCCGCTCGAATTCCAGGCCCGTGTAACGCTTCCCCAATGTCCTGATTCTGATTCTTCGCTCCGCTGAACGGATATCCCCACCCGAGAGTTCCAGCACATTCTTGCGAATGATATTTCCAACTCGCTCAAAAGTGAGCCCAAAGCGGCGCAACATCTCTTCTGAAACTTCGATTGAAATTTCCCAATCTCTCAAGCCGCTCAAAACCACCTTGGAAATGTTGGGTATTTCCAGCAATTCATCTTTGATCTCCGTGGCTTTTCGTTTCAGGACTTCTTCCGAAACATTGCCAAACAAAGAGATGTCAATTACCTGAAGTATCCGCTTCACTTCCGAAACGATTGGCCTTTCTATATCCTCTGGCAATGTCTTGATGCGGTCGATTTCGCTTCTAATATCTTCCATCAAATCCCTGGAACTCTTGATCCAAGCATGCAGTTCCGCTGCAATTTCACATCGCCCTTCATAGGCAACCGAAGTGATTTTTTTTACCCCCTCGACACCGGTCAAGGCTTCTTCGATTTTGATGCAAACTCCCTCTTCCACCTCCATAGGACTCGCGCCCTCCCACGTTACTTTGACGCTAACCCGATCTAGGGCGAATTGAGGGATCAGTTCGCTGCGGATTTGAAAAACGGCGAAAACGCCGATGATTATCATTATCACCATCAAAAGATTGGCGAAAACGGTATGGCGTGCAGACCAAGCCAGAATTTGCTTCATTGCGTGGATGCCCCGCCAGGAATCCCGTTTTGTTCGTTGAGTATCATGCCGGAAACGGGCTCGGGGACTGCGGAAAGAATGATACGGGCGTTTTCACTCACTCCATTTCTGATCACGACGCCATCCTGAGCTTTTCGAATGACTTCCACTTTTTGAATCCTTAATTTCCCCTCGTCCAACAAATAAACGTGGTCCCGTTCACGCAATGCGGTGCGCGGAATGACGAACACGCCTGGCATCGTGACACCTTCGATTTTCACTTCAACGAACATCCCCACAAAAAGGGGAGGATGCTCTCCAGATTCCCAATTTTTCATGGGTTCAGAAATTTCAACTACAAGTGTGAGCGCGCGCGTGGACTCATCCAGCCCGGAATCCACGAGAGACACCCGTCCTCTCCATTCAAACTTTTTGCCGAACTGACTCCAGGATACCCTGGCAGCGGGGAAAAAAGGCTTTACCTCTTCCTGGCTACGGGGAAAGGATACTTCCCGAATACGGCGAAACGCCCAGCGCGCATCCTCCACCGGCAGGGAAACAGGAACTTCGAGCACGGAAACATCATAAATTTTTCCGACTGATTTACCCGCACTGGCGAAATCCCCCACGTCCAAACTCGTCTCTCGCACGCGAGAATCGAAAGGAGCCAATATTTTGGTGCGAGACAATTGCAGGGTAGCTCTTTTCAGTTCCGATTGGTTCGCACTCAAAGCCGCGCGTTTCTGTCTCAACTGAACGGGCAATAGCGCCAGCATGTTCCTAATCGACTGAACAGTTCTCTCCTGCCTGAGAAAACTCTGTTGAGACTGATCATATTGACCGGAAGAAATAACGCCTTGTCTACGCAATCTTTCGTTGCGTTCCATTTCCTGAGCAACTAACTCCATATGGCGTTCAGTGATATTCAGATCGGCCTGGTGGTTCTGCTCCTCCTGTCTCAACCTAGCGATATCGGCTCTGAGTTGCGCGATTTCCGCTTTTCGCCGCTCGATGGCGAGTTTGTAATCCGCAGGGTCGATTCGGAAAAGCACATCCCCTTTCTTGATGAAGCCGCCGGTCCTGAACCCAGGTGAACGCTTGACCACTTTCCCGGACACTTCAGGCACGATGGAAATCTCCGTTTTGGGACGGACTGTTCCGAACCCCTTGACCCAGAAGGTTTTGTCCTGTTTTTTCAAAAGCATGGTTCTGACGAATCTGCGTGGTGCGGTGGGAGTCACTGTCTCGGGTTCTGGTCGATTCTCGATCAGCAACTTCGTGATCGCTAAGCCTACTATAAGAACCAGAACGGCCAGGATGATGAAAACTTTTTGACGAGACATGATTGAATCAGTATCTCCTCTACAAGCAGCGGCGCCAAACTATCCGTGACACACTTCCCATGCGGCTTTTCCAGGGGCACCAGTTTCTCGGAAATTCGAGAAAGACCGTGTATTGTATGCCTTCTTACTCCTATCAGCAGTAGCCCTGGGTGTCAAAAACCCGGTATTCTCTAATCAATTGTAATTTAATACATTAAAAAGGAAACTCAAATGCACGAAGACATCGCCTATTTCAGTGATGGCCACAAAATCGCCGCGCATCTGTATCGCCCGGACGACTGGAAACCCGGCGACCCGCCTCGGCCAGGGGTCGTCTGCGTTACGGGATACAGCGGCCGAAAGAACCTGGCCACAATCGACATGCCCATCCACTTGAGCAAAGCGGGGTTTTTCACCCTGGCGCCCGATTATCGCGGCTACGGCGTGAGCGAGGGTGCTCGCGGACGTCACCGCCCGCTTGAGCAGGCCCAGGACACCTACGACGGAATCACCTTTCTGCAAACCGTAGAAGGCGTGGACAGTGAGCGAATCGGCCTGTACGGCACGAGTTTTGGGGGCGCTCACGCTATCTGGGCCGCGGCTTTCGATGACCGGGTGAAGGCGACCGTTTCCACCGTGGGGGTGCACGACGGCGAACGCTGGCTGAAAACATTGAGAAGGCCGTATGAATGGCTCGCCTTCCAGTCCCGGATACGGGAAGCCGCCCGGAGGCGCGTCACCACCAACGAGCGGGAAACCATCATCCGCCATGACATTTACAGCGACGACCCGGATAATCCCAAACCCCCGATGACACTGGAGGAACACGGCTCCGAAGAGGTGCTCGAACTCGATCTCGAAAGCGTGGAGGCGTGTTTTCGCTATCGCCCCGAATGGGTGGCCGGCAAAATCTCGCCCAGGCCCGTCCTGTTCATCTACGGGGAAGAAGACGTCATGGTTCCTCCCTCAGAAGCGCACGCCTGCTATGCGGCCTGCGGAGAGCCGAAAAAGATCGTCATGCTTCCCAAGGGCCGCCACAACGACGTCTACCAGGTGAACAACCCGGAACTCTTCGAGACGGCCTTGAAGGAAACGAAGGCCTGGTTTGACGAGCATCTATAGATTCCCCCAATACATCAACAACTTAGGAGGTGATTCGAAACATGGGCGCAACGCTGATATTTCATGGGCAATCGACGTTTTTCATCAAAACAGACGGCGGCAAGCGCATCTACATCGACCCCTGGCTCGAGAAAAACCCCGTTTGCCCGCCTGAACTCAAAACACCGCAAAAAGCGGACTTGATCTGCCTCACGCACGGCCATTTCGACCATACGGGCGACGTCATCCCCGTTTTCGAGGCGAATCCATGCCCCGTGGCGGGCCATATGGACCTCATCCGTACCATCGGCGCCGAACACGATTTGGGCTCTCACGCCACCCCCATGGGAAAGGACGGCACGGTCGATTTCGGCGGCGTTCAGCTCACCCTCACCCACGCCTTTCATGGCGGCGCCTACGGCCCGGAACTCAAGTATACGGGCGAGCCCTGCGGTCTGATTCTCACCTTCGAGGACGGCAAACGCCTTTACCACGCGGGGGATACGGCCGTTTTCGGCGATATGCGCATCATCGCCGAACTCTACGCGCCCGACCTGTGCTGCCTGCCCATAGGCGACAGGGCCACCATGGGCGCGCGCCAGGCGGCGCTGGCGTGCGAGCTGCTGGGAGCGAAGCGCGTCGTGCCCATCCACCACTCGAGCCTGCCCCACTTGACGGGAACGCCCGAGGCCTTCACCCAAGAGGTGCGCAAGCGCGGCCTGGATACGGAAGTCATCGTCCTGGAGCCGGGGGAGAGCGTAACGCTCTGATTTGGCTTACCTTACGTGCCCGGCCTCTCGATGAGTTCGAGCGTGTTGCCGTCCGGGTCCTCGATGTATACGACGAATCCCCCCGTGTTGGGGCCTTGCGTGACGGGCACGGGTTCGGAGACGAACCTCACTCCCTTTGGTGCCAACGCCTCGTACATCCCATTGAGATCATTGACGTTATAGGCGATGTGCGCGCTGCCCACGTTGTTCGTTGCCGTGTCTATCTTCACACCCGGCGCGCCCACGTACTCCACCAGCTCGATGTGGTAGCCCCCGCCTTTGATGTAGACGATGCGCAGGTCGGCGCCTGCGATGCCCGTCACCTCCTCGCTGTAGTCCTGGGGCCGGGTATCGACCGAAACGATAGTAAAATCAAGCATTTCGCAGTACCACGCGGCTATCGCCTCGGCATCCGACACCGTGAAACTCGTATGGTTGATGCTCACCAGACCCATCTTGCGCCTCCTCTTGCGCCATCGGTTCGGGGGCGTACGCCCCCCGTTTTTCCGCCGGTTTTTCCAAGCGCAATTATGGCATATCGCCGCTTTTAATTTTCGGCTATTTATCGAAAAACCCCGTGAATTTATCTAATTTTATCGATTTGTTTTCTGCTTTTTTCGGTTATTCCCTACCCTTCGATTCCGGGGAGCGCCCGGCTCGATTCCGACCGGAGAGAAGAACAATCCCGAAGGATGCCGAATCGCCTTTTCCATCTCCTCTCCTCCTTAAGTCGCCGGAAACGCTTTCTTTCCCGCGCGGGATTGTGCTCCATCCGGGCGGAAACTTGGACACAGCAAATGCGGGGAAATGCGGATGCCGTCTTTCGATGAAGAAGACTGAGCTACATAAAAACAGGCCGCATGTGGCGCAAGGCGCTGCGCGTTGCAATCGCACGATGAAGATCAGACACGAGGGATTGCGGTCGCTCCATGAACAGGATGCCCCGGCGAGGTTGCGCGCCAATCCGGCGCCGTTCGCTGCAACCTCAGTGACGACGCCTACGGGAGCGCTGCGTGAAGGATATCCGAGTAGGTCGCCGTCTTCCCGTCGAACGTCGCGACGACCCGGCCCAGGCGCATCACATGGAGGACGTCCGAAAAGCCGATGAGATCTTCAAACTCGGAGCTTGCAACCAACGCGCCCATTCCTTCGTCACGGACGAGCCTGCTGATGTAATGGCGGATCTCGGACTTGGCACCGATATCGATGCCTTGCGTGGGTTCTTCGAGGAGAAGAAACTTGGGAGCCCCCTGAAGGGATCGGGCAATCGCCAGTTTCTGCTGGTTGCCGCCGCTCAGGTTCCCGGCCAGGGTGTTCAACCCGGCTCCCCTGATATCGAATATCTCAGCGCTCTTTCGGCTCGTCTCTCGCTCGGTCCGTCGAAGCCGGAAACCGTATCGCCCCAGCGAGCCTGAAACAGGCAAGGCGATGTTCTCCCGAACCGTGAGTGATGGAACGATGCCCGCTTTCCGCCGGTCGGCAGGGACCAGCGCGACCCCATGTCTGTACGCATTCGTGGTCGATCCGGGCGGAATGGAGACCCCATCCAGTTCGATTGAGCCGGCGTCGTATTTAGTACGGCCCGCGATTGTAGCGAGCAGCGGGCCGAATCCCGCACCCTGGGCTCCGGCGATTCCCACAATTTGTCCCGCCTCTACTTCGAACGAAACGTCTGAAAAGCTTCGACCGAGCCTGAGCGACTTAACCGCCAGCTTGCCTCCTTTCGCTGCGCTCCGGGCAGCGTCTTGAGCCGGCGCCCCTTGCTTGCCGGCGCGCGCGGACTTGGTCATCAGTTCAATGATTTGTTGCCGGTCGATCTCGTCGCGTCGAAACGTACCGACGCTGAGGCCATCGCGCAGTATAGTGATGCGGTCGGCTATCTGGAGGACCTCACCGATCCGGTGGCTGACATACACAATGGCCGTACCCGCCTCGCTCCGAATCCGGGTCAGGGTGGCCAGTAGCGCCTCGGCATCCACTGCGGAGAGCACCGCCGTCGGCTCGTCGCAAAGGACCACGTTCACCGGAGGCAAGAGCGCGTGGGCGATCTGGATAAACCGAGCCTCCGGTGTGCTTAAATCCTCCCCCAAGACCAGGGGATCCACGTGAGCGCCGATCAGGCGGAGGACTTCCGTCGTCATGGATCGCTCGCGGCGCGACAGCCTGTTCCGGTCGACCAGCGCCCCCTCGAGGCCCAGCATGATGTTGCGGCCGGTAATCAGTTGCCCGCACAGTTCGACATCCTGCGGCATCAACTTGATGCCGTATCGTTTCCTGGCTTCACGCGGTGAGCGCAGCCGCACCTCATCCCCGTTGATGCGGATCTGCCCGGAATCCATCGGGAAAGCGCCCACCATCAGCTTCAAAAGTGTGGACTTTCCCGACCCGTTCTCCCCGACAAGCGCGTGTATCTCACCGTGGTCGACATCAAAACTGACGCGGTCCAGAGCCCTTACGCCGGGGAACGTTTTGGTGACGTTCTGCATCCCGATGGCGGGAACGCGACGTTTTTCGACCGGGGAATTCAGCAATTCCATCCTCTGCGACCACCAGGCTCGCGAGCGAAGCGCTGCTGGTTGGTCATTATTTAGCCGAGACCTCAAACCCTTTCTGGATAAGCTCCAGCGTCACCGCCGTTTTGTCGGGCGGCATGTCTTTTGCGGTGTACCGCGTCAGCGGGATGCACACCAGGGCGGGCACGTTCTGATCGCCATTCAGGATCGACACGGCGTGACCGACCCCCTGGTAACCCATCGGAGTCGGTGTGATGCCGATGATCGTCGAGTATTGACCCTCTTTCAAATCCTGAATGGAGGCAGGGTCCAGGCCATTCGTGACGAAAGCCACCTTCTTGTACCGCGCCGGCAGCGAGTCGGGATCGAGCAGCAGGTTAAAGACCGAATACACCCATTTGATATCAGGATGGGCCTGAACCGCGTTCTCGAATGATTTCAGCCCTTGGGCGGGATCGACATTCTGCGTCGCCGAGACGGCGATCTTGACGCCCGGGTATTTTTCTTTCACCCGATCCGCGAAACCAGCCGCCCGCTTGGCCGACCAGGTGGCGTTGGCCGGCCCGGCGATCACGATGCCCTTCCCGGCATTCGGGCCGGTCTCTTTCACCAGCAGGTCAGCCGAATCTCGGCCCATCTGGTAGTCGTCCTGCATCACCATGTATGCATCCGGCGAGCTGGACTCGGTGGCCACGATCACGACCGGAATTTTCTCGCGGAGGAAAAGGTTGGTGATTGCGACACCGCCTTGGATATCGGTCGGGATGACGGCGACTGCGTCCACGCCTTTCAGCAGGAGACGCTCGGCCTGTTTGAACTGCTGCTCGGGCGACGCGTATCCGGTGCCCGCCGAAACGAACTCGAGCTTCACGCCCGCCTCTTTGGCGGCCTTGACCGCGCCGCTGGAGCCTGCCTGGTAATAGTGTCCCGCCAGCGTGGGCTCCATGAAGCCGATCGTGTACCTGCGCTTCGCCTTTGGCGCGCGGTACGCAGCGGCTTCCTTCGGGGTAGGAGAAACCGTGCAGGGAAGATTCGAATGCAACTTCTTCGCCGTCGAAAGCGCCTGATACTTCGCATAGGCCGCATCTTTTGGGCTGATCTTGATGGCCTGGGCGCTCACCTCGCTCCCTCCCCAGAACATAAGCATCAACGTGACGAGACTCAGCATGGCAATCAAATATTTCATACGCATGGTGTTCTCCTTTGGCAGTGGAAACGATATGTTGCGTCAAGGACCGCGGGGCCGTACGCCGCGGCCGCGGAGCAGTAATTTCGCTTGCTTGAAGATCGCCCATTCACCCAGCCGTCCTCGTTGGTTGAAGGCGACCGCTACAACCAGCACGACGCCGGTAACCATCTGGCGCGCGAACTCCGAAACACCGACGATCTCGAGACCGCTGGTGAGAACCGTCAGGATCCCCACCCCCATCGCAGCGCCAAGCAGCCGGCCGACTCCGCCGCCGATCGCGGCGCCCCCGATCACCGCCGCGGCGATGGATTCAAGCTCCAGGCCAGCCCCGAGGCTTGCCTGTCCCAGCGTGACCCTGGATGCGAGCATGACCCCGGCGACGGCCGCAAAAAAGCCGCACATCGCATAGGCGAGAACTTCGTAACGGGCGACCGAAATCCCCGACAGACGCGCCGTCTCGCGCCCCCCCCCGATCGCATAGATGTAGAGACCCGCCCTGAGGCGGTTGAGAAGCAGGTATGCAATGAATACGACTACCAGTCCAACACCCATTGTCCCCGGCAGCGGCCCCCACTCGTCCGCCCCGAACGCGCTCACACCCCGGTCGGTAATCGGAACCGAAGCGCCGCTGCTCAGTTCGTTTGACAACCCGGTCAGGAATGTCAGCATCGCCAATGTAGCCACGAAGGGATTGACCCTCAAGTACGCGATCACAAGACCGTTGACGGAGCCGACAAGGGCTCCGAGCGCCAACGCCGCCGTAACGGCCCCGTACAACCCGAAATCGTCAACGAGCAGTGCGAGCGCCGTGGATGCGAGTCCCGCGGTAGCTCCGACCGAGATGTCGAACCCGCCCACGACGAGCACCAGCATCTGCCCGACGCTGGCGACCAGCAGGACGCCCGCCTGTCTGGCGAGATTCTCGATGGTCCTGATAGAGATAAAGATGTCGGGTTCTATGATCGAAAACCCGAGGTAGAGGAGGACGAGGGCGAGCAGCAGCTGCACCTCGTGACGCAGCAGACCACGCGTACGCTCCAAAGCGCCGACGGCCCAGGTCGTTACCTGTTCGGGACCGTTCCCGGGTTGGTCGACTGCTATAGGACCGCCTGGTGTATCGCTTTGGTCAGTCACCAGGGTCACAGCCCCCCCCGAACCTCGATTAGTTGGTCGTATAGCCGGAGTCGACGAGTAGATGGTGTCCATGGATCATCCGAGCGTCGTCCGAGGCCAGGAAGACGGCTGCCCTGCCGATGTCCAGGGGATCTGGAAGGGCGCCTGCGGGCACCCGCGGCATGTAAGCCGCCTTGAAATCGGGGTCGTCGAACAGCGGCCTTACCATGTCTGTCATCGTGGCGCAGGGGCCGATCAGGTTGACGTTGATTCCGTGTGGCCCCCACTCGATCGCGAGCGCTTTGGACAGCAGCAGCACGCCCCCTTTTGTTGAACAATAGACCGAGAAATTGGGCATCCCGACGACGGCGAAAATAGAGCCGAGGTTGATGATGCGTCCGCCGCTCTTGCGATCGATCCACCGCTTGCCGGCCTCCTGGCAGCAGAAGAACAGCGCCTTCATGTTTGTGTCGGCTACTTCGTCATACTGCTCCTCGGTGACATCGAGCGCAGGACGATCCTCCTGTACGCCCGCACTGTTGACAAGGATCGTCGACTCGCCGAGTTCGCTCTCGGCTTTGTCGAAGACCCCTGGAATCGAGGCGACTTCACGGAGTTCCGCCGCAATGGCGACGGCCTTTCCGCCGCGCTGCTCGATGCCGTCAATCGTTTCAGAGAGGGCGTCTTCGTCTCGGCCGACCACGGCCACGTCGGCGCCCTCATTCGCGAATTCCCACGCAATCGCCTGTCCAAGCCCCCGCGATCCACCGGTCACGATTGCAACGCGGCCCGCCAGCTTTCCGTCACTCATGATCTCTCCCTCTTGTTTCCGGTTTGCGTCAATCTACGACCAACGACACCATCTCCGGCGGGTCAACCCGCAACAACCCTTCGTCGGAAAGCCGCAGGTCGCCGATTTCGCCGCAGGCGAAGCTGAACTCAAGCTGCGAGAACGGACTCGCGAGATCGCACCCGAGTTCACGTATGGCGTCGAACGCCTTATCGAACTTCGCAGTAACCGTCTGCGTCGGTTCTTCGGACAAAAGCCCGAGAAGGGGCAACTCCACCAGCGCGAGGATCTCGCCATCGGCAACGACTATCTTTCCGCCGCCGATCTCGGCGAGCTTGTTCATGGCGAACGCCATATCGGACGTGCTCGCACCGACCGCAACCAGATTCTCGCAGACGGCGTTGACGGTCGACGCAATCGCCCCGCGCTTCAGCCCGAAGCCGCGCACGAAGCCGTTGCCGATGCGCCCCCCTCCCTTGCCGAACCGATCGGCCATCGTCAGCGGCAGGACGTCGTTGTCGAGATCCGGCTGAATCACGCCATCTTTAACGTCGAGGACCGCCCTTCCGTCATCGGTTACGAGGCTGCCGTCCGTCACGCCGATCACCCGAACGGTCACCGGGCCCTCCTCATCGGTCCGAGGTTCGAGAGCAACAGGGGCGATCTCACGCTCGATCCTGACCGTCCCGCGGAAGTTGCCTGGATACTCGATGGGGGTCAGGTCCGCCAGGAACTCGCCGTCCCGGACTACGGTCTCCCCGCCGACGAATACGCGGGAGATATCAAATGTGACCAGGTCGTCGACGAGCAGGATGTCGGCGTAGCGGCCTGGAGCGACCGCCCCCATGTCCCTCTGCAAATAGAAGGCCTCGGCGACATTGATGGTCGCCATCTGAACCGCGATTACAGGCGGCACGCCATTTCGAACGGCCACGCGGATATTTGCATCGACTCCGCCTTCGCGCAGCAGTTTCTCCGGCGAAGCGAGATCGGCGCACATGGCAAGCGCTCTCGGGTCGACCTTGTGCTCAAGATACGCCTTGACGAGTTCGGGCACGTCAATCGCGCCTGACCCGAGACGCATGAGCAGGCGAAAGCCGGCCCGGGTCTTGTCGACCGCCTCGTCGGTCGCAATGGACTCGTGGTCGGTACTGGTCCCGACCGCGGCGTATGCCTGCATCTGGCGCCAACTGGCGCCGGCGGCATGCCCCGTAATCGTTTTGCGCTGCTCCAGGCACCGGTCGAAGAGGTCCAGGTAATCTTCCCACTTCTCACAGACCGGCAGGAACGGCGGCTCCTCCAGACCCACGCAGTTTTCCCAGTCGAGCATCTCGTTCATCTCTTCGATGCTGATGCCTGGTGTGGGCTCGAGGCCGAGTTCGCGGTTCTGCAGGTGCGCGAGAGTAGGGACCAGGAATATAAGCCTGAGCGGGGTGGCTTCTAACGCATCCTTGAAAAACCGGATCGCTTCCCGACCACCGACGATCCCCTGGCCATAGAAGCCGTCTGCGTAGGCGGTGACGCCATGCCGCAGCATCCCCTCGACGAACTCGTTCACGCCCAGGTAGGAGTGATACATGTGGAGGTGGCCGTCGACCAGGCCGGGTGTTACATAGCGGTTCTCAGCGTCGATCACTTCCGTGTTCTCACCGATCGCGTAATCGATGTCGCCGACCGCCGCTATCCGGTCACCCTTGATCGCAACCCCGGCGCTATAGATTTCACGGGTATGTACATTGACGACGCGGCCATTCGTGATGGCGAGTTCCGCAGGTTCATTGCCTAGGGCGACATCGATCAGGGCTCGGCGTGAGGACATTGCTCCAATCTCCTCTGTAGATTGGGCATTCCCGCTGGCTTGAATTGTCGGTCCACGGCAGGAGCCGCAAAACCCACAATACCTTATGAATTGCCGATGATGAGAAAATTATACATGACTTCAAGACCAGAAACAAACATCTCGAAAACCGCTCCCTTTGACACATCCTCTACCACCGCACCGGCTTCGCCTCCGCACGTGAGCGCGCAGAGCAGTTCTTCATTTTGCATAAAAAAATGCACGCGCTCTGGGAAGCTAGGGTAATGAAAGAGAAAAGACGGAGGAGGCGGTGATTCTCACTTCACCCGTCCTCCTGCGCGGATGGCGCAGACGTACGCCGGATGAGTTCCCGGAGCGCTTCGCTCTGGTTTTCCAGCGCCTTGTGTTGGCCTTCCAGCGCCTTCATGGTTTCCCGGTGCTGTTCGCTTTGCGCCTCTCGCTGAGCGTTCAGCGACGCCATGGTTTCCCTGTGCAGGGCGTCGCGTTGCTTCGAGGCCTGCCGCATGATGTAGAGGCCAATTCCGATGAGGCTGCATTGCGCGGCCCCGACTGCGGCGGCAACCCATATGGCGGCTTGTTGCAAGGCGAGGGCAGAATGTTGCACGGCGAGGCTTGCGGCTTCGTATTCCGTCATTCGGTTCTCTCCTGTCTGTCCTCGTGGAGCAGCTTGCTTTTCAATGTCACTCAAGGCGCTTGAAAAGTCAAAACGACCCATTCCGGCAACTGCCCGGCTCCCTCGCCTTCGTAGGGATACCCCCCACCAGTGGTTGTCCTGCAAAAGGACAGGTCTCGACCTGTCCCTACCCTTCCAGAAACTCAGATTCTTACGCTTCGGCCATGACTTTGGAGTGAGTCTTTACCGATGATTCGAGGTTGGTATTCATCTGGCTGGTATTCCTACGGGCGCGCCATTTCTCTCAAAAGCGTTTGAGTCCGTTGAAAAGAAATGAACCCACCACAGACTTCAGAGCTTTCCACAAATTTCTCGGACGAAGCCCTTTTACACACTAACCCCCAGCGCCTTCTTCGCGGCGTCGACGACGTTCGCCGTGTTGGGGAGCACGAAATCCTCGAGGCGGGGCTCGAAGGGGATGGGCGCATCGAGGGCGGCCACGCGGCCGATGGGGGCGTCGAGGTAATCGAAGGCCTCTTCCTGAACGGCCGCGGAAATCTCCGAACCCACGCCGCTCCTCAGGTGCCCTTCCTCGACGATGATGCAGCGGTTCGTCTTGCGGACCGATTCGGCGAGCGTCCCGGTATCGAGCGGGGCCAGCGTCCTGGGGTCGACCACTTCGGCGCTGACCCCCTCTTTCGCGAGTTCATCCGCCGCCGCCAGGCAGTTGTGCACCTGGTAGCCCACGCCGATGAGGGTGATGTCCGTGCCCTCGCGCTTCACGGCGGCCTGACCGAAGGGGGTGACGTGCTCGCCCTCGGGCACGGGGCCCTTCATCTTGTAGAGCATCTTGTGCTCCACCATGAGCACGGGGTTGTCGTCGCGGATCGCGGCGCACATAAGACCCTTGGCGTCCGCGGGGTCGCTCGGCGCCGCCACCTTGATGCCCGGTATCTGCATGAACCAGGCTTCCAGGCACTGGCTGTGCGTGGGGCCGTACTGCACGCCGCCGCCGCCGGGGGTGCGCACCACGAGCGGCACGCTCAACTGCCCGCCCAGCATGTAGCGCAGCTTCGCCGCCTGGTTGATGAGCGGGTCCATCGCCAGCATGATGAAGTCCATGAACATGATCTCGACGATGGGCCGGTATCCCGCCATGGCCGCGCCCACGCCCGCGCCCACGATGCCGAGTTCGCTGATGGGCGTATCGCGCACGCGGTCCCGCCCGAATTTCTCGGCCAGCCCCTTCGTCACGCCGAAAACGTAGGCAAGCTCCACGTCCTCGCCCATGACGATCACGCGCTCATCGCGCTCCATCTCCTCGTGATGGGCCTCGGTCAACGCATCCACAAAAGTAATCTCTCGCATGTCATTTCTCTCCTGCTTGGGCTTTTTTCACTCCCCCCTTGAGGGGTCTGTTGAAAAACCCGGTGTTGGAAGCGGGCGTTTTGGCGGCTCACGCGGCGGCGGGGAGGCAGCCCAATCGGCGCGTGAGGGCGCCATGTGCGCGCAGCCGGCGTCTCCGGGCGGCACAGGCCGTCCACAAGGCGAATATACGCGCCGCAAAAGCGGCGGCCAGCCGCTTGAGGTTCACCGCTATCGCCGTCAGGTAGGACTGGATCCGCATGTTCGCAAGGCCCCGGCGCACCGCCCGCCCCAGTCCGTGCCGGCTCTTCGCCTCGCCGTGGTAGCCCTCCGAGCGCCAACGGTGGCGGCCATAGAGACGCTTCTCCTCCTGCCCCCAGCGCGCATGCCACCGACGCGCGCGCAACAGCGCCGGATACGCGTGCGGAATCAACACCGTCCTGCTCGTGCGCGACTTCGACAGACAATCGGGCCTGAGCGCGCAGCCCGCGCAATCCCGCGTCTTCGATACATAGGAGCGCCCCCGCTCCGTCGCCTGCCGGGGGCGCAGCGTCTTGCCTCCCGGACACTTCACCACCTCGTTGCGCGCGTCGTAGTGGAACAACTGCAGCGGAACACGGCTCTGGCTGGGTTCCTTCTTCGCTGGTATCAGCGCTTCCACGCCCCGCCGCTCCAATTCGCCATAAACCTTCGAGTACGCGTACCCCGAATCCGCCGTCACCATCTCCGGCGTGCGGCCCGACAACTCGCTTACCGCCTCTATATGGGACGCCATCATCTCACGCTCGTTCCGCGTCCCCTCCGTCACCGACACGTCGAGAACAACACCCCGCTCATCGTCCACCGCCGCGTGCTGCTTGTAGCTCGGCTCGAACCCCGCCCGCGCGCTCTTGCGCGCAAGCCGCGCGTCCGGGTCCGTCCGGCTCACCGGACCCCCGCCACCGCGGCCTCCTCCCTTCTTCCCGACCTCATCATCGACGGGATTCTCCTGAATCACCTTCTCCGCGTGGTGCGCCGCCAGGCTCTCCCAGCTCACGTCCGCGCGTATCAACGAGGCGTCCACGTGCACCACTTCCCCCTTCGCCACATTCGCCTCCAGGCAAGCCTGCACCGTGCGACGGAATATCTCCTTGAACCGTGCCTCCCCCCAGCGCTGACGTATCCGCGTCAGGCTCGAATGATGCGGCAACTCCTCGTGCAGCCCGTACCCGATGAACCACCGGATCGCCAGGTGCGCACGCGCCTCGCGAAGCAGGCGACGGTCGTGAACGTAGCCCAGCAACATACCCGCCAGCATCAAGCGGAGCGCCACCTCCGGGTCGATCCCCGGACGACCGTTATCCGCGCAATAGCAATCCGCCACCTCCTCCCGTAGCCAGCTCAAATCCAGTACGTGGTCCACGCGCATCAGGACGTGATCCTCGGGGATCAGCCGTTCCAGCGAACCGGCCACGAACAAATCCATCTGCTCGCGCCCCTTGCTGCCTATCATCGAGGGAACTCCCATCTCGGGCGAGATAGTGTCATTACACCCAATCACAATGCCGGGGCTTTTTCAACAGCCCCTTGAGGGGGAGTGATTCCACCATTCCCTTTGCTACGCGTATACGTCCTCGAGTGCGGATTCGAGCGTCGCTTCGGGGCTTTGCTCCGCAAAGTCGATGGCCCCGTTCAACTCATCGTCCACGGCTTTTAAGTGCGCCTTTTTCTGCGCTTCCGTCATTTTGAGCATCTTCGCCGCGATGGTAAGCGGATCGCGCTTCCTCCACTCGTCCACCTCTTCCTTCGTGCGGTAGGGGCCGAACTGGGGGTCGCCCCGCGAATGTCCGAAGAAGCGGTAGGTCTTCGCCTCGATGAGGCTCGGGCCGCCGCCCTCGCGCGCCCTGCGCACGGCCTCGGCCGTCGCCTCGTAGACGGCCACCACGTCCATGCCGTCCACCGTCACGCCGGGGGCGTTGTAGCCCTGCGCGCGCACGCTGATGTCCTTGACGGACGTGGAGCGCTCCACGTGGTAGCTCACCGCGTAGTGGTTGTTCTCGCAGAAGAAGATGACCGGCAGCTTCCAGATGGCGCACAGGTTCATCGACTCATGAAAACTGCCCTGGTTCGAGGCGCCGTCGCCGAAGAAGACCACCGCCACCCGGCCCGTTCCTTCCAGTTGATAGGCGAGGCCCATGCCCGTCGCCATCGGCATGTTCGCCCCCACGATGGAGTGCGCGCCGTAGTGGCCCTTCGAGATGTCGGCAATGTGCATGGAGCCGCCGCGCGCCTTGCAGAGGCCCGTGGACTTGCCGAGCAACTCGGCCATCATCTCGGGCATCCGGGTGCCCTTGGCGATGGAGTGCCCGTGGCCCCGGTGGGTGGTCAAAATGGCGTCCTCATCGTTCAAGGCCGTGCAGACGCCGACCGAGCACGCCTCCTGCCCGATACTCACGTGAACCGCACCCTTCACCCGGCCCGCCATGAAGAACTCGTCCGTCTTCTCCTCGAAGCGGCGGATCCGCAGCATGTTGCGGTACATCGCGTTCAAGTCCTTTTTCGTCAACCTTTTCGGTTTTGCCGATCTTCGCTTCGCCCTGGTGGCCACGGCTTCCTCCTCCCGGCGACATCATCGCAATGCAACCGTTGGAATGTCATGAGAACATGATTTTTAGACTTCCATGAGTACCACACGGCGCGGTGGTGGTTCAATCCGCGCGGTGGGGGGTTGGTGGAAAAGACCACAGAATGAGGGTTGCAGGATTTATGGTAGGGACAGGTCGCGACCTGTCCCTACGGTCGCTATTCGAGGTTTTTATTGTAGGGGTCGCATATCATGCGACCCGTATTCCGGACGGCGAAAAAGGCGGGTCGCATATATGCGACCCCTACACCACGAATACGGAATGATGGGCGGAGGTCGGACGCGATCGGAAAAGATAGTCTTGTGGTTTCCTTGCAGGGACGGGCGGCGACCCGAGAGAGGACCCTTGAAAATGCAGAGGGACAACCTTTTTGGGTTGCCTTCTCCCCCTGTGGTTATCCCTGCTCAGGACAGGCACGGAGGCCTCGGACAGGCACTGGAGCCTGTCCCTACAAACCCCTCACTCGAAATTGACCACCGCCGTCACACATCCTTCGCCTTGTAGCGCAGGAACAGCTCATCCCCTTCTCTGCGTGCCTCCTCGAGCGCGAGCCCCAGAAACTCACTCGAGGGAAAACCTAGCCC
The DNA here is from genome assembly GCA_965213625.1 of bacterium. Classification (GTDB taxonomy): domain Bacteria; phylum UBA8248; class UBA8248; order UBA8248; family UBA8248; genus Bin107. Next base: position 2,302,711 of record CBDBZU010000004.1, on the reverse strand, counting down.
GTCCATGAGCGTCGGTGCGGATGCGCCCCCCGCCAGCCAGGGGGTGAGCGTCACGTGAAACACATCGATATGCCGGGCGAACTCCCATACCAGGGAACCACCGCCCTCAAGAAGCACGCGCTTCATCCCGCACTCCCCCAGGTGGCCCAGCACCTGTCCGGCGAGGGATTCCGCCTCGTCCAGAACCACGATTCGCGCGTTTCCCGTGTGGGCTTCTTCTAAGCTGCGCGCACCCTCAGGCGCGGTGAATATGAACCGCTCAATCTCATCCGTCTCGAACCACGGCAAATTTTTCGGGAAATCGCCGCTTTTCGTGATCACGGCGTTCGCCGGGTGCGGCGGCAGGCCGCGTTCCACGCGCTCGCGGACCAGGGATTCCTCGCGCACCCGCGCGGGGTGGCGCGCCGTCCTGAGCGTCTCGCCGCCCCATATCACGGCGTCCGCACCCACTCTCAAGCGATCCATCTCCAGGCGATCCGCTTTGGATCCTAAGGAGAAATCCGCGCGGTCGCGGCCTGCGATTTTCCCGTCGAGCGTCATCGCCAGGTTCGCGTATACGAAGGGTTTGTCCACGAAAATTCTCACCTTGCAGTTGTGGTCTGCCCGGATAAGGCAGTAAAGTTTCCTGTCACCTCGTCTTCATGAACACAGGTCTTCACCAGACAAAGGAGAGAAAACGACATGGGTGAATTCGACCAGAGAGTGGACCTTCCCGCACTCGATTTTCAAAAACTCAACATCGGCCCCTACAGCAACAACGTGTACGTGCTGACGTGCAAGGCGACGAAAGAGTGCGTCATCATCGACACTTCCCATTCCGCCGAGCCGATTCTCGCCGCGTGCGAAGGCGCCACGCCCAGGTACATTCTACAGACCCATTGCCACGGCGACCACATCGACGCGCTCGATGAAGTGCGAAGCAGCACGGGCGCGCCCCTGGGCCAGCACGCCGAGGACGCCAAAGAGTTCGGCATCAGCCCCGATTTCACCATCGCGGACGGCGAAGAGATAACTTTCGGCGAAATCACCCTCAAGGCCATCCACACGCCCGGCCACTGCAAGGGCATGCTGATGTTCCTCTACCCGGGCCACTGCGTTTGCGGGGATACGATTTTCCCCGGCGGCCCCGGAAAGACCTGGAACCACGGGCAATTGCTCACGTCGCTCGATTCCATCGAGAACAAGGTTTTCGCCCTGCCGGATGATACCGTTCTCTACCCCGGCCACGGGGCGAACAGCACCGTCGCGCAGAGCAAGGCGGAAGTCGCCGGTTTCCGGGCCGCAGGAAGACCTGCGCCTGATGAATTCGGGGACGTCACCTGGGAAGGTTAAATAACAATGAGCAGCTGGATGAATTCGGCGCGCGCGATTCTTATCGCGCGTCCCGGGAAGGCTAATCGATAAAAACGACCTGAAATGGTCAAAAGAGACAGGAGTCATGAAATGAGTTCAGCCGACATCGTATTCGATCACGTGCACGTCATCAGCAAAGACCCGGAGGCGAGCGTGAACTGGTTCGTCGAGAATCTGGGCGGCGCGCGCGGAGAGGGCGTCGTGTTCAAGGGCGCGCCTCAGATTCCCGTAAGATTCAACGGCGCCACGGTCATCGTCCGCGGTGAGCGAACGGGCGAGAGCGCCGGAGCCAAGGGCGGCCTCGAATGGGGGACGGATCATTTCGCCTTCCAGATCGCAGGCGATTTTCAGGCCTATTGCGACGACCTCAAGCAAAAGGGCGTGAAATTCACCGTCGAACCGGTACAATTCAACCCGACGACACAGATCGCCTTCATCGAGGCGCCCGATGGCGTCAGCATCGAGCTGCTGAAAAGGTCATAAAGCACAAAGCCCTATCCGCCATGGACGGTGCTCCGCCTTGAAGAGAAAGTCCATATATCAGCTCGCGCGACTTGCAGCGCCGCCTCTCCTGATAGCGGCGCTCGTGTGGCTGGTTGCGTCGCCGGCGCAAGCGCAGGATAAGCGCGCGCAGGAACAGGAGGAACTCCCCCCGGAACCGCCCCTGGGTCTCGACGACGTGCCCGTGCCCGATGACAACCCCATGACGCGGCCCAAGATCGAACTCGGCAAGATGCTGTATTTTGAAAAACGCATCTCGGGCGACGGGAAGGTCTCCTGCGCGACATGCCACATGCCCCGGCGCGGATACTCGAACGCGCGCCAGTACGGAACGGGCTTTGACGGCAGGCTCACGCTCAGGAACGTCCCCACGGTCATCAACGCCGCTTATAACGAGTCCCAGTTCTGGGACGGACGCGCGAAGAGCCTCGAGGAACAGGCCAAGGGGCCCATCCTCCATCCGGGCGAAATGGCCTCGACCGAGGAAAAAATCATCCGCACGCTCGGCGCAATCCCCGAATACCGTGCGCGGTTCAAAGAGGCGTTCGGTAGTCCAGACGTCAGTCTCGAGCGCGTGGTGCAGGCCATCGCCACCTTCGAGCGCACCCTGCTCTCGGGGAATTCCCCCTTCGACCGCTGGAAATACGGAGGCGATGAGTCCGCGCTTTCGCCCAAGGCGATCAGGGGATTCGAGGTTTTCATGAAAAAGGGCAATTGCGTGAAATGCCACCTGGTGGATGAGTTCAGCGCGCCCTTCACGGACGATAAGTTCCACAACCTGGGCGTCGGGATGGACAAGAAGCCCCTGCAACTCGGGCGAGAGGCGATCACCAGGAAAATAAAGGACAGGGGCAAGTTCAAGACGCCCACGCTTCGCCACATCACCCAGACGGCGCCTTATATGCACGACGGCCGCTTCGCCACGCTGGAGGAAGTCGTCGATTTCTACGAGGAGGGCGGCCACCCGAACCCCAATCTCGACCCGGACATGAAGCCCTTGAAGCTCACGAAGGCCGAAAAAGCGGACCTGATCGTCTTCATGGGCGCGCTCACGGGCGATCTCCCGGCAGTCAAGGCCCCCGAGTTGCCGAAATAAAGCTTTTTCGGCAAACTCCACCTCGCGACCGCCCGAGACGATTCAAATGGATCAAGGACCATCCGCATGAAGCGCATGATAAAGATTTTTCCCCTCGCGTTCGCGGGAGTTTTATCTCTCCTGCTGATGTCCGTTCCTGCTCATGGCGAGGATGTAGCGGAAGGGAAATCCCTTTTCGAGCGCAACAACTGCGGAAGCTGCCACACCCGCAAAGGCCCTGAAACCAGGATACCCCCGCCTGCGCGCCACGCGATTAAAGGCCCCACGCTCTGGTATGCGGGCAGCAAGTTCCGCCCCGGTTTTCTGGCGAAATGGCTCGCGAAACCTGAATCTTTCCGAGGCGTCGTCTACGGCACAATGAAGCGGGGCAAATATCCGCATCCCGTCCTTACAGTAATGGATGCGGCCAAGGTCGCAGCTTATCTGGAAAACCTGAAGGACCCCGAGATGCCTGTGGGCGTCGTCACGCGCTGGAAGAAAGTTCCCCGAAAAGTGCTCAGGCGGGCGAGAATCCTGTTCCAGAAAAAACAGCCGTGTTATTCCTGCCACATGGTCGCGATTCGAAAGACGGTCTACCGGACGCCCATCGAGGTGGGCGGCCACAGCGCGCCCCACTTCAAGGATGCGGGACACAGGCTGAACCCCGATTTCATCGTGGCCTTTCTGAAGAAACCTGCGCGCTACAACCCAAACGGCAGAATGCCGGTATACGGGGACAAGCCGTTCACCCGGCTGAGCGAGAAGGATTTCATCGCGCTCGCCGCCTACATCGCGAGCTTCAAATGAAGCGTTCATCACGTCTCTTCAGTGGAATGTTCATATCCGCTTGCATCATCGCCGTCGCGGTGGGCACGCCCCTGCTTGCAGGCGCGGAGGAGCCCGCAAGCCGCGTGAGCGCCGCGGAGAATTTCCGCTGGTACTGCACCCAGTGCCACGGCCCCAAGGGAGACGGAAAGGGAGTGAACAACACCAAGAAGCTGCCCGTGAGTCCCCGAAATCTCACCGACGGCAAGGACATGGCGCAGTTCTCGGACGAGGACATGGTGCGCACCATCACCCACGGAGGCGGGGCGAGCGACCTCTCCCCCATCATGCCGCCGTGGGGCAACGTGTTTACAAATCAGGAGATTCATGATTTGGTGGCCCTGATACGCAAGTTGTGCAATTGCCGTTTCGACCCCAAGGCGAAAGAGGCGTTTTTGAAGCAACAAGGCCGGTAGGTTCTTCCAAAATGCGCTACTTCACTCTCTCACTCGTCATTTTCGCTCTTTTACTCTCGGCTCCCGCGCTTGCGCTCGCTTCGGGAGAGCGGATTCTCGTCACGAACACGCGCGACGGCACGCTGAGCGTCATCTCGCGCGATACGCACGAGGTCATCAAGACCATCCCCGCGGGCAGGAAGGCGAACCGACTCTCGCTCGCACCCGATGGACGCCACGCCTACGTCATCAACGACGGCAGCGCATTCGTGCGCATTTTCGACACGCATACCCTCAAGTTCGTCCGCCGCGTGCGCGCAGGCCGCGACCCCTACAACCTCGTGTTCTCCCCAGACGGCGCGCGCGCCTATTTCGTGAACACCTATTCGGACAACGTGACGATCCTGGACGTCGCGGCCCGGAAGATCATCGGCTTGATCAAGCACGGGGGCAACAACCCGGTGAACATCAAGCTGAGCCCCGACGGCCGCCGGGCCTTCGTGGCGAACGAGTTGAGCGAGGACGTCTCCGTCGTCGATCTCGAGACGAGAAAACCGATCAAACAAATTGAGGCGGGCCACTACATCGAGGGCATCGACGTCACGCGCGACGGCAAGCATCTATACGTCATGAACGGGGAGCGCAACTCCTACAGCGTGGTGGATCTTGACACGCTCGACATCATCCGGACCGTCAAGCTATCCGGTGAGCCGCACGACGCCCTCATCACGCCGGACGGAAAATTCCTCTACGTCACCCTCCCGCACAAAAACCGCGTATCCGTCTTCTCCCTGCCCGCGCAAAAGCGCGTCGCCAGCGTGAAGCAGGGTATCCGGCCCGACCTCATCGCCTTCACGCCCGACGGCGCGCTTGCCTACGTGACGAACCGCGATTCCAAAGAATTGTTCGTGATAGACGCCAGAGAACACCGCATCATCGGGAAAATCCGCGTGGGCAACGGGGCGCACGGCGTGCTCGTCGTGCCGCCCGCGCCGACGAACTAAGTTCTCGCTTCGAAAACGGAAAGCCAGTCGTCGAATCGGACAGGCTCATTCACGACTTACGTTGATGAAGACCACTACATATCCCGAATGAACGGCATGACTTGATAGATGCCGAAAGTTGCTTTTCCCGCTCCCCTGTATCATATTCGAGAGGTGACTCCACTCCTGATTGAAACCAAGGAGAGGAAAAGATGACGCCGTTTGAATTAGCGACGCTCGAACTATCACGTATTGGCCTCTGGATTTCGGCTATTCACGCCTTGATTTCACTAGTCGTGGGCAGCGTTCAATGTTTTCTCATTCTATATGGGCTGAAACAGATGAACCGCGCTTCCGCAGCCAGAGACAAGCAACATGAAGAAACCATGGCCGCTCTGGACACCCGCCACCGCGAAAGCATGAGGGCGCTGGAAGCTCTGATTGAAAGAACGTCGAAGTGAACGGAGAAACGGACCTGAACTTCGCTTGATTTACCTTATAAAATCCTGACGAATTGAGAGTCCTCCGCTGAGCGTAGTCAGCGTTCGCTCGTCTCTTGGGCTCAGCGTGTCATTTAATTCGGCCCTATCAACCACCCTCGCCCGTGGCGCAGCGAAAGCCGATCTTGTTGTTCGTATAATCGGGAGTGCGGTGGTAGCGGTTGTGCGCCGTAGCCCAGGCGACCGGACTGCCCCAGGACGCGCCGCGTACGACTCTCGTTTTTCCCTTTGCAGGCCCGTGCGGGTCGCGTTCGGCCATTTTCTGATAGGCTCTCGAACCATAGCGGTCGGCCACCCACTCCCAGACGTTGCCCGACATGTCAAGCGCGCCGAACGGGCTCGCGCCTTTCGGGAAACGGCCCACGGGGGCGACGCCGGGGAACCCGTCCTTCCCACCTTTGAGGTTGCCTCTCATCGCGTCGCGCGCCTTCCCCCAGGGGTAGCGTCTTCCGTCCCCGCCGCGCGCCGCTCGCTCCCATTCCGCCTCGGTGGGAAGACGCCTTCCGGCCCACTGACAATAAGCCTCGGCATCGGGCCAGCTCACGTGGGAGACCGGCTGTTTCGGAACGCTTTTCCAGTTTGATTTCGGGCCTTCAGGCCGACGCCAATTCGCGTCCTTCGTCTTTCGCCAGCCGCCCTTCCCCTTCCTGAGAGAAGCGTCCCACGTCCAGGACCATTTCCGCTTCTCGGCCGTCGTCTTGTAGCCCGTTTGTGAGACGAAGCGCGCAAAGCGCTCCGCCGTCGCCTCGGTCTCGTCGATCCAGAAACCCGGCACAAAGATTTTACGGGGCGGACGCTCGTCCTTGTCGCCGGATTTGCTGCCCATCACGAACCAGCCCGGGGGCACGTGCACCAAAGTGGCACCGTCGAAACCGGATATTTTCTTGCGGACCTGCTGCGCTTCTGCAAACGAGAGGGTAACGCCCAGGAAACAGATGAGGAGCAGACAAACAAGGATTCGTGGGGAAAACATTCGCGTGCTCATCTCCTCATTCTCGGGCAATGACGGGTGGATGGTGCGCACCCTCGAAAAGCGAAAAGCTAGTCTCTCAGCGGGTCTCTGGGATCGTCCACGAACGTCGTGCCCGCCGCTTCCTTATTGGGCATTCCGCCGTAGGTGAAAATCAACTCCGCCGGTCCGTCCGTGCTCGGGTTTTCCTGCCCGTGAATGCAACCGCAGGGGAAATAGACGAAATGGCCGACGGGTATTTCTTTTCTTTCAATCTCTTCCCCATCTTTCCAGTAGATGTTGATGGGGCCTTTCACCACGTAAATCGTGGTGTCGCAGTTCTTGTGGTAGTGCAGCGCATTGCGCCCTCTGGGCGGGATAATGGTTCTCCCCATCGTGATGGTATCCGTCCCCGTCGTCTCCTGGTTCACGCCCCAGCGAATGTCATAAGGCGGCTCATAGGCCTTGTCCTCGTCTACGTCCAGGGAATTTACGACTTGCGGTACGGGCAAATCCGTCATGAGCTCTCCTCCAAAAATGTGTATGAAACCCGGAATATTCTCGTTCAGTCCTGCGCGCTACCCCTCGCTCGGGGCGCTCCAGGACACGATATTCTTCTCTCTCAAATCCTCGAGTTCGGCATCCTCCATACCGAGCAGGTCACCCAGAACCTCTCTCGTGTGCTCGCCCAGATAGGGCGCCCGCTTGTACTTCATATCCGCGCCTGGCAGTCTAATGGGAGGCCCCAGTACCTTCATGGTCCCCGCCGCGGGGTGTTCCATCTCGACTATCATGTCCCGCGCCAGAATCTGGGGGTCTTCCATCGCCTGCGCCACGGTGTTCACCGGCGCGAAGGGCACGTGGCCCTGAAGCAGGTCGGTCCACTCCGCGTTCGTCTTTTCCTGAAACGCCCTTTCGAGAATATCCAACAGAACTTCCCGGTTCTCGAATCGATCCTGCGCCAGCTTGAAGCGCGGGTCCTCGGCCAGCGTCGGCAACCCCATACGCTCGACAAGAATGGGGAAGAAACTCTGTTTCAGGCAAAGCACGCTTATCCAGCCGTTTTTGGTCTCGAAATTCTGCGCGGGCACCATCGAGGGGTGCGCGCTTCGGGAGAATTTTTGCGGCACGTAGCCGCAATTGAGCGCCCAGGTGGCCATGTACGCAAGCTGCACCAAAGCGCCGTCCATGAGCGCCACGTCGACGTCCCTTCCCTTTCCGGTGCGGCTCGCCTCCCACAGCGCGGCCAGCAGGCCCACGAGCGATATGAATCCGCCCGAGAAATCCACAAAACTCACGCCCGCCTTGGTGGGGGGGCCGTCGGGCTCTCCCGTCAGGTCCATGATGCCCGCGTAGGCCTGCATGAGGTAGTCATAGGCCGGTTCGGGCGCTCTGGGGCCGGTCATCCCGTAGCCCGAGAGGAAACAGCACACGATCTTCTCGTTGTAGGGGCTTAAGTGCTTATATGTTAATTCGAGTTTTTCGGGCGCATCGCCCCGGCAATTCGCATAGAGCGCATCCGCTTTCGGCACGAGTCTGCGCAATATCGCCTTGCCCTCGGGCGTGCGAATCCTGAGCGCGACGCTCTTCTTGTTGCGGTTGAAGGATTGAAAATAATAGCTGTCGTTATCCGGCAGGGCGTACGGGGGGACGGGCCGCGCGGAATCGCCGCCCACGGCGTGGTCCTCGATTTTCAAGACCTCGGCCCCCATATCCGCCAACAGTTGCGAGGCCAGCGGCCCCGCGCCGAATTGCTCCACCGCCAGTATCCTTAACCCCTCCAGCGGAAGTCGACCATCCATCAAAAACCCTTTCCAGTATTCCCGCCCCCGAGGTCCACCTCGGCATGCGGAGCATACTAGTGCTCACATGACTTGGGATTCACCCAAATCTCAAGTAATATCAATGTTTTTCGGCTGAGAGCCACTCATCAACACAGATGAGCGCACAAGAGATTATTACAAAACATCTTGAAAGTATAATTGCGGTTTCTCTCTCGTCACGTATTTGCTAGAATCACCCTGCTTCGTTTCGATTTCAATTTTCAATTCACCTGAAAGGCTAAGTCTTTCATCATTTTGGGAATACTATTATTTATGGTCACCAAAATATCGATTCAAAACTTGAGAAAAGTCTATGACACGCCTGAAAGACGTGTGCACGCTCTCGAGGGCGTGAACCTCAATATCGAGGACGGCGAATTCATCTGCCTCGTGGGGCTTTCGGGCTGCGGAAAGACGACGCTGCTCAACATGCTCGCCGGCTTCGTCGAGATTACCGCGGGCACAATCACCATGGACGGAAAAACGCTCACCCAGGACTACGACAAGGGCGTCGTTTTTCAGGAATACGCCCTATTCCCGTGGCGCACGGCCAGACAGAACGTGGAATACGGCCTCGAGATCAGAAACATGCCCGAGAAGGAGCGCAGAGAACTCGCGTTCGAGTTCCTTCGCCTCGTTCGCCTCGAGGAATTTGCGGACTTCTTTCCCCACAATCTCTCGGGCGGCATGCGTCAGCGCGTGGCGGTGGCGAGAGCCATGGCGTTCGACCCGCAAATTCTCCTGATGGACGAGCCCTTCGGCGCGCTCGACGCCCAGACGCGCGAAGAGCTGCAGGAGTTGACCGTCGACGTATGGCAGAAGACGAAAAAGACGATTCTCTATGTCACGCACAACCTGAGCGAAGCCGTCTACCTCGGGAACCGGATCGTCGTGTTTGTACCGAATCCGGGGAGAATCCGCGAGATCGTGAGAGTCGATCTACCCAGGCCCCGCGACGATCTCGCGCCCGAGTTCATCAAACTGCAAAAACACGTGAACGATTTGATTCGCGATTTTTAGAGAGGAATTATCCATGCAGACATCCGAGGCAACGCCTGTTCCTCCATCGTTGGACGAGAAGAAAAAAGAAATAAGATCGCCGTTTTGGGTGAAGCTGAGGCCGATTTACCCCTTTATCGTCATTCTGGCCATCTGGCAGGTCGCCGCCATGCAGGCCCAGGGGAATCAGGGCAGGCTCTTCCCGACCGTGGACGCGATTGTCTTCAGGGCATGGGAACTGGTGACGGACCCCTTGTTCCGGGCATTGGCCGAGAACCCGAACCTGGGAATCATGGATCAGGTCTGGAAACTTTTTGAGAGCCCGATTCTGCTCCATACGCTCAACACCGCGTGGCGCCTTCCGTTCTCGTTCTTCATCGCCGCCATCGTGGGCACCATCGTGGGAATCTTGATGGGACGCTTCGCTTTCTGGGAATCGTTCTTCGTGCCGCTTCTCTCCGTATTGCTGCCGATTCCGGCCATCGCTTGGACGCCTATCGTCGTCATCTGGTCGGGCATCGGGGATCAGACGGTCATCGTCATCACGGCCTTCGCTTCGTTCCTGCCCATCGCCATGGCGGTCTGGACGGGCGTGAAAACCGTGAACCCGGTGTGGATACGCGCGGCCCAATCGATGAACGCGGACAAGATGAGGATTTTCCGAACCGTCGTCCTGCCCGGCTCGCTACCCATGATTCTGAGCGGTCTTCGCATCGGGCTGGCGCGCGCCTGGCGCGCGGGCGTGGGGGCGGAGGCGTTTGCGGGAATCCGCTGGGGGCTTTCCGCCGGCATTTTCGACGCGCAGGAATACCTCGACATCGCATTCATGATGGTCGCACTTTCCGTCCTCGGCTTGTTCGGCTTCGTGCTGGAGAAGGTGCTCTTCCAGCCCATCGAGAGCCGCACCGTCATCCGCTGGGGCATGATGGAAGCGATGGGCGCGCAGGACAAGAAGGTGTAATCAAGCCAATAACGACAAACGTTTAACAGCCGGGCGCGGCGAGAGTCGCGCCCGGTTTTTTTATGTCTCGGAAGGATGAGTCCTGCACGCGCCGTCTACCTACAGATGCAGGAAATAGCCCCCTGAGGGGGACTGGTTTCAAAAGGCAGAGGGGGACTCCGTAGGGGTAGCCCCCGTGGCCGCCCTGAACCTCTATGGACGCCCGTATTGGATATTTCCATCTCCGTGGTTGCGCATTGCAAGAACAGGTCCGGGAGCCTCGGACAGGCACGGGGGCCTCTCCCTACAAACCCTCTACATGGGGTTGTTGAAACACCTCTCCTCACTCGGAATCGGGCACTGCCGGAATGACGGCGGGAGGCGACCCCGTAGGGACAGGTCACGACCTGTCCTCCCTGCTGCCAATACCGCGACCCCGACCGAGGAAGGCGTTTTCAACAACCCGCTCCAGGGCGTGATCACCCGGCTCCGGCAACAAGAAACCCCCGGGGCCTCGCGCCCCCGGGGGTTTTCTGTTGCGTCTTGTCTGTCCGCCTAGTTGAAGCCGATGTCCTTCGCGGCCCTGCGGAGGATGGAGTCATCCAGGTGCGGACTCTTGGTGAAGTCGGGGCGGCTCTTGATCCAGCCGAGCTGGATCTGCTTGTCGCCCATGTCGTTCAGGTATTTCTTCACCTCGTCGCTCAGGAAAACCTCCGTCTTGAGCTTTTTAACGACCTTGAGAGTGGTGCTCTCCTTGGCTTTGTCGCCGACTTCCTGCAGCGCCCTGGTGTAGACCTTGGCGTAGGTCTCGGGGTCATTCTTGAGCAACTGGTGCGCCTTCAGCCAGCCCCTGAAGTACTTGTAATAGAGCTCGGGGTGCTTCTTGATGGTCTGGGGGTTGCCCACGTGCATCATTCTCGTGTTGTCGTATTTGCACAGATCCTCGAGATAGCGAATCAGGCCCTGCTCCCGGGCGATTTCACCCTGCGGCTCTCCGACCATGGCCGCCTGGGCGGCGCCGGATACCAGCGCGGCGATGCGCTCTGTGGTGCGGACACTCAGAAGCGGGAAATCCGAGCGTTTCAGGCCATGTGCGGGAACGACGTAGAACTGAAACGCGAAGTCCGTGCTCGTGCCCTTCTTGTTGGCGAACACCGAACCCTTGAGGTCCTTCAGGCTCTTGGCCTTCGATTTCGCGGGCACGATAATGGCGACCATGCCGCAGATGTTCGCCGTCACCCCGATGGCCGTTATCCTGGCGCCTTTGGAAATCGCCGTGGTGAAGGGAGAGAAGCCCGTGGTGCCTGTATCCAGGTTGTCCTGGATGATGGCGTTGCGCATCAGTTTGCCCTGCTTGAAGTGGCTCATCGTGTACTTTAAGCCCTCTTTCTTCCAGTAGTCCATGCGGTGGGCGACGACCTCGAAAGACCCCATCAGGGCCCGGTGCGCGCCGATGCGCAGCGTCGCCGATTCGGCGGGCGCAACCACCACGAACGTACCCACTACGAACGCGGCGGCCAGTATGAAACCAACAAGTTTTTTCATGCTTGCTCCTCCTTCGAGTGAATGAAGACTTCCATGGATAGACAAAAGCGTTACACGTTACAGGAAAACACAAGGATTGCGGCGCAAGGATATCCCCGACGCCGGAAACCCATCCGCCATTGGTTCGATGCCCCCCTCTCAAACTGTGAAAAGAGAGATTCAGCCCCAAACAAGTTCCAGATTCATGTAGATATTATATTTATTATACAAATTACGGGAAAAATACAACATGCAGTGAGGATTCAAAAAAAAGCCCCCGGGATCGGATACTCCCGGGGGCTTTCGTTTTGCGTCTTGCGTACGTGTCGCCTAGTTGAAGCCGATGTCCTTCGCGGCCTTGCGGAGGATGGAGTCATCCAGCCACGGGCTCTTTCTGAAATCGGGGCGGCTCTTGATCCAGCCGAACTCGATTTGCTTGTCGCCCATCTTGTTCAGGTAATTCTTCACGCGATCGCTCAGGAAAAGCTCGGATTTGATCTTCTTCACGACCTTGAGCGTGGTGCTCTCTTTGGCCTTGTCGCCGACTTCCAGCAACGCTTTGGTATAGACCTTGGCGTACTTCGCAGGGTCTTCTTTCAGCAACTTGTGGGCCTTCAGCCAGCCCCGGAAGTATTTGTAGTAGAGGTCGGGGTGTTTCTTCATGGTCTGGGGGTTGCCCACGTGCATCATGCTCGGGTTGTCGTATGCGCACAGATTTTCCAGATAGCGGACGTATCCGGCCTCACGGGCGATTTCACCCTGCGGCTCGCCTACCATGCCCGCCTGGGCGGCGCCGGAGATCAGCGCGGCGATGCGCTCGGTGGCGCGGACGCTCAGGAGCGGAAAATCGGAGCTTTTCATGCCATACGCGGGAAGGACGAAGGCCTGGAAGGAGAAGTCCGTGCTCGTGCCTTTCTTGTTGGCGAACACCGAGCCTTTGAGGTCCTTGAGGCTTTTCGCCTTCGACTTCACGGGCACGATGATGTTGATGGCTTCACAGATGTTCGCCGTCACGCCGATGGCCGTCACACGCGCGCCCTTGGAGATCGCCGTGGTGAAGGGCGAGAAACCCGTGGTGCCTGTATCCAGGTTGTCCTGGATGATGGCGTTGCGCATCAGTTTGCCCTGCTTGAAGTGACCTACCTTGTACTTCAGCCCTTCTTTCTTCCAGTAACCCATGCGGTCGGCGATAATCTCGAAAGAACCCCACATGGAGCGGTGCGCGCCGATTCGCAGCGTCGCCGATTCGGCCGGTGCGACCACCACGAACGTACCCACTACGAACGCGGCGGCCAGTGCGAAACCAACAAACCTTTTCATTCCGTTTCTCCTCGAAATAGAAGACTTCCTTGAGACGACCCAAGGAGTTGCAAAAAGACGCAAAGCTTTACGGCGTCGACATACCATCGACACAGATCAAACCATACGCCGGTAAATCATGAGAGATTCGCTTATGATGTAGGAAAGCGAAAATTCATCTATCAATAAAATAAATTGAATACATTAAAATTTACTATACACCAACACCCCGCCGAAAACCAAAGCTCGCCCGAATTCTGACGTCGGCATGAGAATGAGCGGCATATTCGCCTGTATAGTCTTGAAAGGCGAAGATTCTGAGCGGAGTTGAAGGTGGCGGGGCTGACGGGACTCGAACCCGCGATCTCTGGCTTGACAGGCCAGCGCGATAACCAAACTTCGCTACAGCCCCCATGAAAAAAGCTCTTCAAAGCCGCCCGAAGAATGTCGGTTTATAGCCCGCACGCGTGCCGGAAGTCAACACGAGCAGTCTACATCTCGCCTTGAAACGGCAAACCTGACTTCCGTTGCACTGAATACCGCTCAACCCGGTATCGAGTCGAGAGTCTCCCCTTCTGCGAGGCGCACCACCCCCCGCTCCGTCACGAGGGCGTCCACGAAACGCGCGGGCGTCACGTCGAAAGCGGGGTTGAAAACGCTTACCCCCTCGGGCGCGACGGGTTGGCCGCCGAAGGAGCGAACTTCCTCCTCGGGCCGCTCCTCGATGGGTATGTCCGCGCCGCTTTTCGCCTCCATGTCGACGGTGCTCGTCGGCGCCGCCACATAAAAGGGCACCCCGTGCTCCCTGGCGAGCACCGCGAGGCCATAGGTTCCGATTTTATTGGCGACGTCCCCATTTGCGGCCACGCGGTCCGCGCCTACCACTATAGCGTCGATTCTCCCCAGGCTCATGCAATGCGCGGCCATGTTGTCGGTGATGAGCACGACCGGAATGCCGTCGCGGCTCAACTCCCAGGCGGTGAGGCGCGCGCCCTGCAGGAAGGGTCTCGTCTCGTCCACGAACACCTCCCGCACCCGTCCGTCCCGGAAGCCGCTGCGTATCACGCCGCCCGCCGTGCCGTAGCCGGCGGTCGCAAGCGCGCCTGCGTTGCAGTGGGTGAGGACGCTGCTCCCCTCCGGCAATAGAACTGCGCCCAAGTCGCCTATCCGGCGGCAATTTTCCACGTCCTCCTCGTGCATTTCCTTCGCCAGGCGGAGGAGTTCTTCGGCCAGCGCTTCGGGCGCCGAGTCGCTTTCGTCGACGTGCGCCATCATTTTTTCAATCGCCCAGAAGAGATTGACCGCCGTGGGGCGCGTGGCGCCCAGGGTCCGGGCCGCCCGCTCGAGCGCCTCGCGCTGCGCATCGTCGCCTGAACCCGCGTGGCGGGCGGCGGCCAGGGCGATGCCATAAGCAGCCGCTATCCCGATGGCGGGCGCGCCGCGCACCACCATGGTCTTGACCGCCTCGGCCACTTCCTTTTCCGTGCGGCATTCGAGATACACCTCTTCGCGGGGCAGTTTCCGCTGATCGAGAAGAACGAGCGCGCCCCCTCGAAACGCTATGCTGTGAAAATTTCCCTCAATTTCTTTCGTTCCGCCCATTCGGATTCTCTCGTTCATGCTTCGTGCGAACGCGTGGCTACTTACGCCATGGCCCTCAGAATATTCTTCGCCTCTTCGATGCCCATGCCAAAGACTTTCAGGCGCTTCCTGCGCGCGCCCGCGCCCGAGGCGATGCGTATGTCGCGCTTCGGTATCTTCATTTTACGGGAGAGCAACTCGATGCACTGCTTGTTGGCGGCTCCGTCCACGGGCGGCGCCGTCAGCCGCACCCTCAGGGCGCCGTCTTGAACTCCGGTGATTTCCGTTTTGGATGAGCGCGGTTGGACCCGAACCTCAAAGCTGACGCCGTCCGCCTCCTCGCGGAGGCCGATCACGACGCATCGCCCTCCGCTTTTTGGTTCAGCTTGATGACGTTTTCGGTTTCTTCGTCAGGGTCCTCTTCGCTTTCCTCATGGAGGCGGGCGAGGTCGACTCCCATGCGGACACCTTGGACTTCGAGTACCTGAATCTGGGAGAGGAACGTCTCGTACATTTCCATGAGCAGTGTCTCCCTCCGCTCCGTTAAACTCTCGATCTCCTCGCGCAGTTTTTCAATATCCTTTTCGGCTTTCGCGCGAATCTTCTCGGCCTCGGCTTCGGCTTCTTTGATGAGTCCCTCGGCGTCGGTTTCCGCTTTTTCCACCAATTCACCGGACTTGGCCGTGGCCTGGTCCCTGAGTTCGTTCACGGAGATGAGGATTTTCTGGAGATTAGCGTGTTCTTCTCTCAGACCATTGTACTGCTCAAAGAGGTCCTTGCATTGCAGGCTGAGTTGTTCGTTCTTCCGTACCGACTGATCCAGCCAGTCGGCCACCTTGAACAGGAACGCATCGACTTCGAGCCGATCGTAGCCCCTCATTTTGTTCGAAAAACTATGGCTCCGGACGTCATTGCCGGTAAACTTCATCCTCACCCCCCCAGGTGAAAATCAACGCAGCATGCTTGCCAGGTCAAAGATACTCTGTACCAGAAAACTTTGCAAAAAGAATATGATCAATAACACCACAATCGGACTCGCATCGATGCCTCCGATGTCCGGCATCCGGTGCCGCACCGGGGCCAGCACCGGCTCCGTCAGGCGGTACAATATCTGGACTATCGGGTTGTAGGGGTCGGGATTCACCCACGACAAGAGCGCGCGAATGATGATAATCCAGATGTAGATGGTGAGCAGATAGCTCAGAATAACGCCGATCCCGTTCATGAAATTCGATATCAAGAACACTGCCGAACCCTCGTTTGATAAAACGGTCTAACCACGTCCCAGTTCTTCGCTCCTGCGTGCGGCGTCGTTCACGGCGTTCATCACGGCGGAGCGCAACCCCCCGTTTTCGAGCGCATGCAAACCGGCGATGGTCGTTCCCCCGGGCGAAGCCACCATGTCCTTCAGGCGGCCCGGGTGCTCCCCCGTCTCGAGCAGCATCTTTGCGGAGCCCAAAACGGTTTGGGTCGCCAGCAGCATCGCATCCTCGCGCGGCAGACCCGCCCTCACCCCGCCGTCGGCCAGAGCTTCGATGAACTGAAAGACGTACGCAGGACCGCTGCCGGACAAACCCGTCACGGCGTCCATCAACGACTCGGGCAGAACAACCGCCTTACCCACGGACTCCAGAAGCTGTTTCGCTTGCGATAGATCCGCCTCCGACGCCCCTCCACCGGCGCACAACCCCGCGGCGCCTTCCCCAACAAGAGCGGGCGTGTTCGGCATGACGCGGACGATGCGCGCCTCATCGCCCAAAATTCCCGTAAACCGGCGTGTGGGCGCGCCTGCGGCGACGGAAATCAGGAGCGGGCGGTGCGACAGGGCGTCTTTCAGTCCACCAAGAACGATGTCCAGCACCTGCGGCTTCACGGCGATCACCACACTTTGCGCATCGGGAGCCGCCTCCGCCCCATCGGCCACCACACGGAACCCCGATGTTTGCCTGAGATATTCGGCGCGCTCGGCCAGAGGCTCCGCGATAACGATGTCTTCGACTTTCGCATAGTCGGAATTCACCATTCCCATGGCGAGCGCCTCGCCCATGTTGCCGCCACCGACTACAAGGATTTCCGCCATATTCCAAGCACCTTCCGCGTGTGGGTTCGAAACCGCCCCGAACGCCGGGGCTGGCCCATCCTACTGAAATGATTGACCTGATTCAAATTCAGTTCAGTTCGTTTCTCTCGGCCCGAATATGGCCGTGCCGATGCGGACGAGCGTCGCTCCCTCGGTTATCGCAATTTCAAAGTCGTTCGACATTCCCATCGACAACTCTTTGACGTGGGCGAAGCCGGCGTCCTGGGCTTCATCCCTCAATCTTCTTAAACACTCGAAATGGGGGCGACTCTCCTCCGCCTCCCGGCCCAGCGGAGGGATGCACATCAAGCCGACCATCCGCAGGGCTTCCAGGGCAGACGCCTCTTGTATGAGCGTCATCACATCCGCCGGGGCAACCCCTCCCTTCTGGGCTTCTTCCCCGGTATTGACCTGTATGAACACGTCCAGGGGGCCTTCCCCCGCGCTATCGGCGCGCTTGTTCAACTCGCGCGCCAGGGCGAGGGAATCGAGCGATTCCACCACGTTGAACAGTCCGGGCACGGCGCGGGCCTTGTTCCTTTGCAGGCTGCCGATGAGGTGCCATCTCGCCCTGCCCGCGATTTCCGGGTCGATTTCGTCCCTCTTGCGCTGGGCTTCCTGCACCCGGTTCTCCCCGATGATGTCGACGCCCGCCTCGATGGCTTCGACCACGCGTTCGGGAGGCTGGGTCTTGCTTACGGCCAATAGGCGAATTTCATCCGGATTCCGGCCACAGGCGATGGCCGCATCCGCCACGCGCCCTTTTACCATCTCGTATCGCTGCCCAACTTCACTCACCGTATTCCTCATGCTCCTATCCAGACGACCGACAACAGTCGCCCCGTCTGAGGCCCGTCGCGGCGGTAGGAGAAAAACTTCGATGACTCAGAAAACGTGCAAGGCCCCGGCGCGCCAATCCGGTCTTCGGGAATCCCCGCCGAGGCCAACTGTAGCCTCGCCGCCAGGGGGAGGTCCAGCAGCCACTTGTCCCGCCCCAGGGGCGTGGCGAATTCTCTCCAGTTCCGGTGCCGTTCGCGAAATGGCGGCAGGCACTCCTCGCCCACCTCGTAGCGATTCCCGGAAATGGCGGGACCCATAGCGGCACGCATATCCCTGGGATCGCAGCCGTATTCCTCCCGCATCCGCTCGATGGTCACGGACAAAACGCCGCCGGCCACCCCCTTGCGTCCCGCATGCACGACGGCAACGGCCGTTTTCCGCGCGTCTGCGATGAGCACGGGAATGCAATCCGCCGTCTGGACCGCTACGCCTAAGCCGGAGACGTTTGTGATCAGGGCGTCGCCGCACGCTTTTTCACCAGGGGATACGCGCTCGGCCACGAGAACGTCGCGCCCGTGCACCTGTTTTACTTCCACCAGGCGTCCCGCCGTAAAATCGGTGGCCTCAAAGAAGCGTCTTCTGTTTTCCGCTACGTTTTCGGGAGCTTCACCCTTGGCGCGCCCGAGGTTGAGGGAACGGAATCGGCCCTCGCTCACCCCTCCCCTTCGGGTGCTGAACCCATGACGCGCGAAACCGGGTTCTTCCAGCAAGGGTGATCTGAAAAATTCAACGCCGCCGGATTCGTGGCATTCCAAAGAACTCATTCGCAACCCATTCCGGACAACGAGAAATCATCGAACACCTCTGCATAAACTCCCTGGCTCCGCTCTCATTATAAAGAGAGGACCATGACGCCACAAGAAACAGGCCTGTGCTCTCGAGAAAGGCGGGGCTGGGGGAGAATGCTCTCCCCCAGTCGCGTCCATGGGGAATGCGTCGTCTGGCGCGAGGGAGGCACCCTCCGCCAGACGACGTGGGGGGGGTTAGTCAACCTGCTTGCGCAGGAAAGTGGGCACGTCCAGATCGTCATCCTCCAGATTATCCGGGACACCGGATGGCGTCTTTGTGTTTTTCAGGCGGATATACGCGGGTACCGATATTTTTCCGCCCTCGGTGCCCGTGGCTTCCGATTCCAGGGGGGGGACTTCGCGGATAGACTCCCGTCCAAAGCCCGTCGCGATTACCGTCACGCGAATCTGGTTGTCCAGGTTCGGGTCAATCACCGAACCGAAAATGATGTTGGCTTCCTGGTGCGCTTTCTCATGCACGAGCCTGCATGCCTCGTTCACCTCGTATAGCGAGAGATCCTGACCGCCGGTGATGTTGATGAGCACGCCCCGGGAGCCCTCGATGGTCCCTTCCTCGAGCAACGGTGAGTTGATGGCGTTTTGCGCGGCGATGACGGCGCGATTCTCGCCTTGGCCCGTGCCGCTGCCCATGAGCGCCTTACCGCCCATGTCGCGCATGATGGTGCGCACGTCGGCGAAATCGAGATTGATCAGGCCGGGCGTGGTGATGAGATCGGCAATTCCCTTACACGCCTGCAACAAGACGTTGTTCGCTTTCTGGAAAGCCTCCATCATCGGTGTGGAACGCTCGACCATGCCCAGCAGACGCTGGTTGGGGATGGTGATCAGCGTATTCACGGCGTCGCGCAGCTCTCCGATGCCCTCGTCGGCCTGATTCATCCGGCGTGGCCCCTCGAAGTCGAACGGCTTGGTGACGACGCCCACCGTCAGCACGCCCGCCTCTTTCGCGATTCGCGCGATGACGGGAGCGGCTCCCGTACCCGTGCCACCGCCCATGCCGGCAGTGACGAACACCATCTCCAGGTTTTGCATGAATTCTGAGAGACTTTCGGTGTCTTCCAGGGCGGCTTTCCGACCGACATCGGGGTTACCGCCGGCTCCCAGTCCGTTCGTCAACTCCTGGCCGAGTTGGATTTTCTCGGACGCCAGAGAGCGCTCCAATACCTGGGCGTCCGTGTTTGCAGCAACGAAATGAACGCCCTCCATGCCCGCGGAGATCATGGTGTTGACGGCATTTCCGCCGCCGCCTCCTACGCCGACAACCGCGATTCTCGCGCTACACGGCGGCTCCTGATCCAGTGTAAAAAACGTCGTATCACTCATTCTCCCCCCCTTCGATCCCGGGAAGCGCCTCCCGCCTCCCCTCACGATCATTTGAATACGCTAGCCAAAACATGGCGGATTTTTTGTGTTGTTTGGCGAATCGGGCCATTCGATGCTCCGTTCCCGAGACCGCGGCGTCTCGAGGCGCCCGTTTTCATGGCGTACATCACGAGGCCCACGCCGGTGGAATACATGGGTCCGTTGACCATATCCACCAACCCGCTAATGCCACTGGGAATACCCAGCCTCACCGGAAGCTGAAGCACATTCTCCGCCAGTTCTTCAATACCCTCGATGATGCTCGCTCCACCCGTGAGCACGACGCCCGCGGGCAGGAGATCCTCCATGCCGCTTTTCTGGATCTCGCGGCGGATGAGCGTTAATATCTCCTCCATCCGGGGCTCGATGATCTCGGCGAGCATCTGTCGGCTCAGCACGCGCGGCGGACGACCTCCCACGCTCGGCACTTCAATCTCCTCGTCGTTCGATACCCGGGCGGCCAGGGCGCAGCCGTGTTCCTGCTTGATCCGCTCCGCCTGGTAGTCCGGCGTCCGCAATCCTATCGCCATGTCCCTCGTGATGTGGCTGCCGCCTACGGGGATGACGGCCGAATAGCGCAGCGCGCCCCCGCTGACGACGGCGACGTCCGATGTGCCGCTTCCGATGTCCACGACAGCCACGCCCAGGTCACGCTCGTCTTCGCTCAGCGCAGCAAGCGATGAGGCGAAGGGCTGAAGAACCAGTCGCTCGACAACCAGGCCCGCTCTCTCGACACTGCGCGTGATGTTCTGAATCGCAGGGATGGACCCCGTCACGACGTGAACCTTGCACTCCAGGCGAACGCCCGCCATACCCGCCGGTTCGGTGACGCCCTCCTGATCGTCGACGATATATTCTTGCGGCAGCACATGGATGATTTCGTGATCCGTCGGCATCGTGACCGCGCGCGCCTGCTCGACAACGCGATCGATATCCTCTTGCGTCACGATCTTGCTCTTGATCGCTACGATGCCGTTCGTGTTGAAGCTGCGGATGTGTCCTCCCGCCACACCGACGAACGCGGAGCGAATGGGCGAGCCGCTGATGAACTCCGCCTCTCCCACCGCCGTTTGGACCGACTCCACCGTCTGATCGATGTTCACCACAGAGCCCCGGTTGAGCCCTTTCGAGGCGGTTTTCCCCAATCCTACGATTTCAAGGGAACCGTCCTCGCTCACTTCGGCCACGACCACACAGATTTTCGAGGTGCCGATGTCCAGACCCACCAGCACGTCGCCTTGTTTGCTCATCCTGTTGTCCCTCCATCCTTTGTGAGCGGCCGAAGGATAACCCTGCCGGGAAATCTCAGATCGAATTGCAGGCCACCCGCTCCGAATTTCTCCTGGAGGAGAACGTCATCCGCAACGGCCCGGAGCCGACCGGCCTGACTCTCCATCCTCTCTTCACTGACCATAAGTTCCACTTTTCCCTCCAAGGCGCGAAGCCGGAGTTGACCAGGTCCGGTATTTCGGACGGAAATGCACTCGCCGCGAATCACCGGAGAATCCTGGAAGAAAAAAACTGCCTCTATGGAGCGCGCCAGGCGCGGGTCACGAACCACGTCGCCCGGACGCCAACGCCGCGAGTCGAATCCCTCGACCATGGGCAGGCATCCAGCGAGCGGCGTCACGGGTTTGCCGAGCACGACGCCATCTTCATCCACCACGAGCGTCTCACGGCCCACGATAAGTGCTGCGGGTTTGCGCTCGAGGATGTCGACCTGAAGGAAATGGGGCGGGCGCATGCGCACGCTCGCGCGCTTTATCCACGGATGAGATGCCACGCGCTGGCGAACGGCCGACAAATCGGCGTCGAATATGTTCATCCCCGCCTCGATTCCAACGAGTTTTCTGATTTCCTCGGCCTGAAGCGTCTGCTGTCCCAGCACAACCACCTTGCTCAACTCGAAATGGCGGGTGTTTCTCGCCCAGTGGACAGCGTGCCCACCCAGGAGAAGCACTTCTACGAAAACCAAAAAACCGATTGCGGGCCATATCCAGTGTCCACTTGTACTCTCATTGCCTTTTCGCCTGACTCTTTTCTTGCCGTCTCGCTCGACTTTTTTCCTGACGATGCCAGGATATTCGGCCGTTTGGGCGAGATTCAGAAAAATTTCCCGGCCCTCGGCTTTCCCTCGCAATTTGAACGATAAACGCCTCACGCCGGGTCCTCCCCGATGATGTTCAACTCCAGGTCCAACGTGATGCCCTTTTGCTCCAGAATCGTTCCTTTCACCTCGCCGATGAGCGCCAGAACATCCGCCGCCGTGGCCCCGCCGAGATTCACCATGAAATTCCCGTGCACCTCGCTCACCTGCGCGCCACCGACGCGCATCCCTTTGAGGCCCGCCGATTCGATGAGCACGCCTGCTCGCTCACCGGGTGGATTCTTGAATATGGACCCGGCGCAAGGCACACCCCAGGGCTGACGCTCCCGTCTTTGGACAGCGCTTCGTCTCAAATGCTCCCGCAATGTGACGACGTGCGCCGGCCGTAGCGAGAAGCGAACGGCCAACACCACGCCCGGAGCGGGCAATTCGGCGCGCCGGTACGAGAAACGCAAGCCCCTCGCGGGGAGCCACTCTGGAACTTCCCCATCCAGAGGCATCCAGCGAACACTCTCCACGGCGTCTTCGATGTATGATTCGGCGGTGCCCGCGTTCATAGCCAGCGCGCCTCCCACGGTGCCGGGAACACCCGCCAGACATTCGGTTCCCGCCCAGCCACGCTCGGCGGCGAAGCGGACCAGCGCCGGAATCTTCTCTCCCGCGCGTGCTTCGATCAGTACGCGCTCCGTACTCTCATCGAGCACTTCGATTCCCCTGAAAGCCTTTGGGAAAGCAATGACTACGCCGCGAACGCCTCCGTCGCGCACCAGGGTATTGGCGCCGCCGCCCAATAACGTTACCGGCAGCGCCTCGCTCCGGCATCTCTGGATCAACGCCACAAGTTCATCTTCCGACTTCGGCAGCGCGAGGGCGTCCGCCGGGCCGCCCACCTGATACGTGGTGTACGCGGCCAGCATCTCATCGTAAAGAATCTCGCAATCGAGACCCTTGAGCTTTTCCGCCATCTCCAGCGCCATGACTTCCTCCGCCGACCCGATGCTCATACCGCTTCCTCTGATTCGCCGTCTCTGCGTTCGAGTTTTTCGAGCAACTCCCGGCCCGCCTTCCAGACGTCGCCCGCACCCAGCGTGAGAACGATGTCGCCGCTCCTCGCCTCCTCGAACAGGCGATTCGAGGCGTCCTCCAATCCCTCTGCCGCCTCACAGCTTCTATGTCCATGCGCTCTGATGCCCTCGGCGAGTTTTTCCGAACTTACCCCCTCGATAGACGGCTCGCCGGCGGCGTATATCGGCGCGACGAGCACCCTGTCGGCATCGTAAAAGGCGGTGTGGAAGGCTTCTTCGAGATGATGCGTTCTCGTATAGCGATGCGGCTGAAACAGCACCACCAGGCGGTTTTCCGGCCATGCCTCGCGAACGGCGCGGAGCGTGACCTTAATCTCCTGGGGATGGTGCCCGTAGTCATCGAAAACCGTGACGCCCGACGTTTCACCGACCTGCTCCAGGCGACGGCCGATGCCGTCAAACTCGTGGAGTCCTTTTTGGATGTCCTCGAAGGAGACGTCGAGTTCCATCGAGACGGCGACGGCGGCCAGCGCGTTGTCCGCGTTGTGGCGACCGGGCATGAGGAGGCGAATCTCGCCGAGGCGCTCTCCACCTCGCTTGACGCCAAAGACCGCCTCGCCGTTTTCGTAGCGAAACTCCTCGCCCACGTAATCCGCTTGGGTGCCGAACCCGTAGGTGAAGAACTGCTTCTCCACGTGGGGGATGATCTCTTGGATCGCGGGATGATCCAGGCACAAGACCGAAAAACCGTAGAAGGGCACCTTGTTCACGAACTCTAAGAACGCGGTCTTGATGGCGTCGTAATTCTCGTAAAAATCGAGATGCTCCTCGTCGATGTTCGTCACGATCGCTATGGTGGGCGTGAGCCTCAAGAACGTGCCGTCGCTCTCATCGGCCTCCGCCACCAGATACTCGCCCTCTCCCATTCGCGCGTTCGAACCCAGGGCGTTGATGCGTCCTCCCACGACGACCGTGGGGTCGAGGCCGCCGACCGCCAGGGCCGCCGCGATGAACGACGTGGTGGTCGTCTTGCCGTGCGTCCCGGCTACGCCGATGCCGTATTTCATACGCATGAGTTCGGACAACATTTCCGCGCGCTTGATGACGGGGATTTTCCGCCGCCGCGCTTCGGCGACTTCCACGTTGTCGCCCGTAACCGCCGAGCTGTAGACCAAAACGTCCACTCCCACCACGTTTTCCTTCCTGTGTCCCAGAACCACCTTCGCGCCCAGGCCGCGGAGCCTGAATATCGCCTCGTTGCTCGCGATGTCCGAGCCGCTGATCTCATAGCCCAGGTTCAGCAAGACCTCGGCGATGCCGCACATGCCCGTCCCGCCGATGCCCACGAAATGAACGCGGCTCGAGTGCCTGAACATGGCGTGTGTGGCGTAGGGTCGCGCTATCACTCTCGGGCTCCTTTCCTCATCACGCCGCCATCGCCTCTTGACGGCACAAGACGGCCACAGCTTCCGAGGCGTTCGAGCGGGCCAGGGCTTTCGTTCGCTCCGACATGGAGACGAGCTTTCCGCGCTCCGCCTCGTATTCGAGCCAGATATCCGCCAGAACCCGGCCGCTCAAGTCTTCTTGAAGTATCATCCGCGCCGCTTCGCGCTCGGCGAGATAGCGGGCGTTCGCCTCCTGATGTCCGTGGGTGGCGCTGGGCAGCGGAATCAACACGGCGGGAAGCGACATGGCGGATAATTCCGCCACACTCATCGCTCCCGCACGCGAGAAACATACCTGCGCCCAGCGATACCGCTCCGCCATGTCGTACAGGTAAGGCGCCACGTCCGCATGAGCGCCGACTTCTTGATAAGCCGCACTCACGCGGGAGAAATCCGCCTCTCCCGTCTGGTGAACAAACCGCATTCTTCCGAGTGCGTCTCCCATGAGGGGCAGCGCCTCCATCACGGCCTCGTTGATAGCCCGCGCTCCCTGGCTCCCGCCGAATATGAGCACCTTCAAGGGCCCGTTCCAGGAGTCCTCTCCGCGCTCGAAATTTTCCGAAAACTCGCTCCTGAGCGGCAGGCCCGTCTCGACGATTTTTCCGCGAGCGAAACCGGCGTCGCGCACGGGCAGACCCACGGCCACCTTGGATGCGAAACGTGAGAGCAGGCGGTTCGCCACGCCGGGAACGACGTTCTGCTCGATCAGGACAATCGGCTTTCTCCAAAGGCCCGCCGCTGCGACCGAGGGAACGCTCGAATAGCCGCCTACCCCCAAAACGACATGGGGGCGAAAGCGCCGGATAATCCCCATGGCCTGGCAGAATCCATAGCTCACCATGGCCAACGCCTTGGCTCTTTGGGCCATCGAGCGTCCCAGCACGCCGGCGGAGGAAATCGCCTGAAACGGCAGGTTCTCACGCGGCAGCACCCTGGTCTCGATCCCGCGCGCCGTGCCCACGAACAAAACATCGTTCGTCTCCCCGTCCGCCAGCCAGGCTTTCGCCACCGCAATGCCCGGGTAGAGGTGTCCACCCGTGCCGCCGCCCGCTACGAGAAGCCTCATGTGTTCGCCCTCCTGCGGGTGATCGGCTTGCGCGTGCGCGAAATCCACCCGATTGCCGCGTCGAGCGGGCTCCCCGGCCCGGGCTGCCTGGAAGCGTGATGCGTCGATTCGATGGAAATCAGCAGTCCCAGAGAAATGAGCGTAAACACCAGAGACGAACCCCCCAGGCTGATCAGGGGCAGCGGTATGCCCGTTGTGGGCAGAAGACCCGTCGCCACCGCCATGTTCAAAAACCCTTGGGCCGTGACCAGGAACGTCACGCCCGCCGCCAACAGGGCGCTGAAGGAATCTTCGCAGCGCGCGGCTATCTGGAACCCGCGCCAAAGCAAGACCACGAACGCCGCCGCGACGCACAAAGCGCCGATGAGCCCCAACTCCTCGCCCACGACCGCGTAGATGAAATCGGTATGAGGTTCGGGCAGATAGAAGAGCTTTTGCTTGCCCTCGCCCAAGCCGAGTCCCGGGAGGCCGCCTCTCGCGATGGCCAGCAGAGACTGAATGAGTTGATAGCCCGCTCCTTTCGCCGCGGCGAAGGGATCCCAGAAAGCGAAAATCCGCTTCATGCGCCAGGGTGCGAAGACCACCATGCCCGCCAGGACGAATCCCGTCGCCAGTGCGCAAACGCCTAGATGAGACAGCCGCGCACCCGCCAGGTACAACAAAACGCCGACGACGGCAGCGGTCAGGGTGGCCGTACCCAAATCCGGCTGGATCAGCATGAGACCCAAGATGATTCCAGCGAATCCGACGGGCGGGAGGAATCCGTACATCCAAAGATTCAAGCGCTCGCCCTTGAGCGCCAAGAAGTGCGCGAGAAATATCACCAATCCTACTTTTGCGGCTTCGGCCGGCTGGAAGGAAACAGGACCCAGCATCAGCCACCTGCGCGCGCCGCCCGCCTCTTTCCCGATACCCGGTGCGAACACCATCAATAGCGCGAGAACCAAGGCGATCATTAAGGGATATGCGATCTTGCGGAGGTGCTGGGGGTCCATTTGTGAGATGGCCAGCATGCAGGCGAACCCGATAACGGCCCATAAAACATGGCGTTTCACGAAGTAGAACGCATCGCCGTACCTGTCCAGCGCGAGAATGTGGCTCGCGCTGAACACCATGACGACGCCGAAAGCCACCAGCCCCAGCGAGACGAAAAAGATGACGGGGTCGATACGCTTGTGGATCAATTCGCATCCCTCCCCGTCAGTTCCTGCGCCATCTGTCGGAACGCGTCGCCCCGGTGGGCGTAATCGCGAAACTGATCGAAACTCGAACAAGCGGGCGAGAGAAGAACAGTATCGCCCTCACGCGCCTCCTCACTTGCGATGCGCACGGCTTCATCCAGCGATTCGGCATAGGCAATCGGCGCGCATCCATCGAAAAAACGCCCAAAGCGCTCCGCCGCCTCGCCAATGAGAATCAGGCGCCGGACCTTCTTCTCCACCACGTCGCGCAAGGGCGCGAGGTCGCTCCCTTTGTCCACGCCTCCGGCAATGAGAATCACATCCCCCGCTACACTTTCGAGGCTCATCGCCGTGGCGCCCACGTTCGTTCCCTTCGAATCGTTCACCCAGTGAACGTCCCCGATTTCGCCAACGACCTCCATGCGGTGGGGCAGGCCCTTGAAGCTGCGCGCCACGCGCGCCATCGCCTCGGTGTCCGCCCCCAGAAAATGAGCCGCCGCGCATGCCGCCAGAAAATTTTCCAGATTATGAAGGCCGGGGACAAAAAGTTCGTCCGTACCACAAACGCGGGTGGCACAGTAATCACCGGCCAATATTACATCGCCATTTTCGACATAAGCGCCCCGGCGCACTCGACCCTTTCGGCTGAACGCCAGGACGCTCTGCGGGCCTGGGGTCATATACCGCGCCGTCACGGGATCCTCGGCATTGAGAATCTTGGCGTCTCCCTCCCCCTGGTTGGCGAACAGCCTCGCCTTGAGGGCTGCGTATTCATCGATATCCGGATGCCTATCCAGATGGTCGGGTGTCACGTTGGTCATCACGCCGACTTTCGGCTTGATCGTCGGCGCCCATTCGAGTTGAAAGCTGCTCACTTCGCCGACGATGAAATCCGCCTCATCGCCTTCGGCTTCCACCACCTCCACAAGCGCTTTTCCGATATTTCCGCCTACTGGAGCGTGAAGTCCGCTTTCCTCCAGAATTCTTCCGAGCATCGTGGTGACCGTCGTTTTGCCATTCGTTCCGGTGACGGCGGCGATAGGCGCTGCGCAAAGTCGGCAGGCGAGTTCCACCTCGCCGATCACTTCGGCGCCCGACGCCTTCGCCAGTGCAATGTAGCGATTCGTTGCCGGAATTCCCGGACTCACCACAAGCAGGTCGCACGCTTCGAAACGCGCCTCGCTATGGCCTCCGAGTTCGAGAACCACGCCCGATGGCAGGCTTTCTTCCAGACCCGGGATTTCCGCCAAATCCGTGGCCACCACATCCGCTCCCATGCGCGCCAGCGCCCCCGCCGCGGCTATTCCGCTCCTCGCCATTCCCATGACGAGCGCTCGCCGCGCAGGCAGCGCTTCTATCCACGCCGTGGCCTTGTTGTCCAAAACAAGATTCCTCATCTCAGCTTGAGCGTCGCCAAACTCATCAGGGCCAAAACGACCGCCACTATCCAGAAACGGACCGTCACCTTGGGTTCGGACCAACCCTCCTCCTCGTAGTGATGGTGCAAGGGCGCCATGCGGAACACGCGCCGACCGGTGAGCTTGAATGAAACCACCTGCACGATGACCGAAAGCGTCTCGATGACGAACAAACCGCCCACCAGAAACAAGAGGAGTTCCTGCTTGATCGAAAGCGCTATCGTGGCCAGCAGAGCGCCCAGCGAGAGCGCGCCCACATCGCCCATGAACACCTGCGCCGGATATGCGTTGAACCACAAGAAACCAAGCCCCGCGCCGAACATGGCGCCGCAGACGATGGCCAGCTCTCCCGCGCCCCGAACATGGAGAATCAGCAAATACTTCGAAATGCCTGCATGTCCCGAGACATAGCTGAAAACGAGATACGCTCCCGCCGCTATCAGCAGCGGGCCGATGGCGAGGCCATCGAGGCCATCCGTGAGATTCACGGCGTTGCTCGTCGAAACGATGACGAGAGCGGCGTAGGGAACAAACCATATCCCGATGTCGGGTTGCACGTTCTTGAAAAAAGGCAGCATGACGACGGGTTTGAAATCCGCTCCCGTGATTCCGCTATACAGGGCATATCCCACGGCCAGGCCGATGATTCCCTGGGCCAGAAACTTCATGGAGGGTCTTACGCCGTTTTTATCGTTGCGCATCACTTTCTTGTAATCGTCCCAGAATCCCAGGATGCCGAAGGCAAGCAGAACGAACAGAGCGAGCCAGATGTAGCCGTTTGTGAGTTCGTTCCAGAGCAGAACCGGCACGGCCACGCACAAGAGGATGAGAAGCCCACCCATCGTCGGCGTTCCTTTTTTCGCCAAGTGGGTCTGGGGGCCATCGTCGCGGATGACTTCGCCGATTTGACGTTTCTGCAGATAACGTATGAGGAGAGGCCCCAACAACAACGACATGACGAGGGCCGTGAGCACCGCCATCGCCGTCCTGAACGTGATGAAACGGAACACGTTGAGCGCCGAAATCGTCTCACTCATCGAAATGAAAGCGGAATAAAGCATCAGAATTCGAGTCCTTCAATGACGCGCTCCATCATCATCGAGCGCGACCCCTTCACCAAAACCCAGTCACCGGAGAGGAGCTTTTCGCCCAGTGAGGCAGCGGCCTGCTCCGGCGTGTCGAAATTCATGACTCGGGCACCATCCATACCTGCGCGGCGCGCCTCCTCGGATGCGAACCTCATCAGCGGCCCCACGCCCACGAACAGGTCCACGCCGCAAGCAGCCATTTGCCGGCCCACTTCGCGGTGCGCGCTCTCGGCGACCGGTCCCAGCTCCGCCATATCCCCGAGAACAGATATAAACCGCCCGTCTCCACTGAGAACGCGTGCTGTCTCCAGCGCCTGGGAAACGGAGGCGGGATTCGCGTTGTAGGAATCATCCAGCAGGTGGACGCCCCTGCGTCCGGGTATCTCGCGCGCCTGGAATCGCATCTTCGGCAGTACGGCCCGCGAGAGCCCGTCAGCCACCTCATCCAGACCGACCCCCAGCACAGACGCGCACGCCGCTGCGGCCAGCGCGTTCAGGACGTTATGCCGCCCGAGCGCCTTCAGCCGAATCTCCCTCTCGCCTTCCGGGCAGCAGAGCGTAAAGGGCGCGCCATCTGCGGAGATGCGTACCTCATCCGCCCAGAAGTCGCTTTCCTGCGAAAAACCAAAACGAATCACGCGCCCGCCCGTCGACTCATATCTCCCGGCCAGAACACGGCTGTGAGAGTCTTCGTTCGAGAGCACGGCAACGCCGCCCGGGGGCATGGCTTCCAGTATTTCGCCCTTCGCATCGCGCACCGCCTCCACGCTGCCCAAACCCTCGATGTGCGCAGGCCCTACGTTCGTGATGACGGCGACCTGGGGCCGGGCGATTTCGGCGAGCCTTCTGATTTCACCCGCCTCGCTCATTCCCATCTCGAAGACGGCGTATACGTGTTCCTCACCCAACCGGAGAACCTGGTGCGGCAGACCCACCAGGTTGTTCAGGTTCCCCTGGCTCCTGCACGTCTCGCCCCTGACAGAGAGCAGCGCCGCGAGCATCTCCTTCGTCGTCGTCTTCCCGTTGCTGCCGGTCACTCCCACCACGGGGATGTCGAAGCAGTTACGGTGCGCGCTGGCCAGATCGCCCAAGGCCCTCAGCGTGTCAGAGACCTCGACGACGAAAACCTCACCGCCATCCGGTACATCCGCGTCTTTCTCCACGACGACGCCCGCCGCCTTTTTCTCTACCGCCTGGGCGAGGAACTGCGCCCCATCGTAATTGGGACCCTTCAAGGCGATGAACAGCTCACCCGCTTCCAGCGTGCGCGTATCCGTGCTTGCTCCAGCGGCGTGGGCCGAGCCGTCCCCGCGGATGAGTTTCCCCCCCATCGCATCCACGATCTCACTTGCGCTGAAAACTGCCGCCATCGATTCCGCCCCTATCATTTCTCATATCCCGCGAGGCGCAGCGCCGTACGGGCCTCTTTACGATCATCAAAAGCGGTGCGCTCGGTCCCCAGTATCTGATACGTCTCGTGCCCCTTGCCCGCGATGACCACGGTGTCACCCTTACGCGCCTCGGCGACGATGGCCCGAATCGCCTCGCGCCTGTCCAGAATGCTGCGCCAGCGACCATCGCTCCCGGAAGCGAGAGCGGCGCCGGATTCGACTTCTCTCAGGATCGACGCAGGGTCTTCGGTGCGCGGATTGTCGGACGTCATCACCACGTAGTCGCTCGCCCGCAGGGCGGCGGCGGCCATGAGGGGACGTTTTTTTATGTCCCTGTCGCCCCCGCATCCCATGAGGGTAAGAATTCTCTTCTCCGTGACGGGCCGGGCGAACTCCAGCACGCGGGCGAGGGCGTCCTCGGTGTGCGCGTAATCCACCACCACCAGGAAGGGCTGGCCCATGTCGACCTTCTCGAAACGTCCGGGGATGTTCTCCAAAGACGCGACCCCCGCCGCCACTTCATCGGGCGTCAAACCCTGGGAGAGGCACGCCGCCGATGCGGCCAGGATGTTGCTCAGGTTGTGGTGGCCGATGAGCGCCGTTTCGACCCTCACCGCTCCGGCGGGCGTCAGCATCTGAAAACACATGCCTGCTGATGAGTTCGAGAGGTCCTCCACGCCGAGGTCCGCCCCGGTGTCCAGGGCGTACGTCCAGACATCTCCCCGCACTTCCGCAGCGATTCTTTTCCCGAAGGCGTCATCGACGTTGACGATGGAGTTTGCGGGCGAAAACTCTCTGAACAGCTTTAATTTCGCCTGAAAATAAGATTCCATGTCGCCATGAAAATCGAGATGGTCCTGGGTGAGATTCGTAAAAACCGCCGCCTGAAATTCACAACCGAGCAGTCTGTCCAGGGACAGTCCGTGACTCGACACTTCCATCACGGCATGAGAAGCGCCTGCGTCCACCATCCTGCGTAGATACCGCTGAACGTCGGGGCCTTCCGATGTGGTGCGCGGCTCCTCGAACACCTCATCGCCCACACGGTAATGAATCGTCCCCATCAAGCCGGTGCGCCTGCCCGATGAGCGGAGAATCGCGTCGATAAGAAACGCGGTAGTCGTCTTGCCGTTGGTGCCCGTGACGCCGATGAGCGCCAGATCTCCCGAGGGATGCCCATAGAACGCATCGCCGATGCGGGATAAGACCTCGCGTCCGGAAGGCGCGATAAACTGGGGCACCTCGGGGGGGACGCCCTCTATTCGCCTCTCCACGACGAGGGCGGCGGCACCTCTCTCGACCGCGTCTTTGACGAAGTCGTGCCCGTCGACCTGGAAACCAGCGACCGCAACGAATACGTCGCCCGGCTGGACAATGCGCGAATCGTAGGCCACGCCGGTAATTAGCGCGGAGAAATCTCCCGTACCTCTCTCTCCGGTCAATGCCTGCGTTAATTCCTCAAATGAGGCGTTTTTCTCACTCACGACCATTGCTCCGTTCAACGCACCGCATCCCATGAAGCCGCCTGCGCTCGATCACCATGCAGATAACGGCGCACATCTCTTGCTGCGTCCAGAATCTTCTCGCCTATCGTTCGATTTCCGTTTTCCGCATTTGCGCGAACACGGACCCGGGGGCGCGAGTCCGCCACCTGCAACACCCTGGCTCCCTTCGGAGGCACACGCATGTAGCGCAGCGCCTGCCAGGCGATTCGCCGCCAAACCGGCGCCGCAATCGTCCCCCCCCATGCGCCTCCGGGCGCATTGCCCTCGTCGAAGATGACGATAAGGGCGAAGCGGGGATTCTCATAGGGAGCGAATCCCACGAACGACATAATGAAATCCGAGCGGCTGTAACCCCTTTGGCCCGGGAGAACCTTCTGCGCCGTGCCCGTCTTCCCAGCCGCTCCATAGCCTGGTATTTCGGCCTTCTTCCCCGTACCCTCGGCCACAACTTTTCTCATCAGTGCACCGAGACGCTTTGCCACACGGCGCGAGAGAACGCGCCTGAACCCAGGCCCCTGGGCCGGGAGCGTCCTCTTGCCGTCGCGTTCGATAGAATCGTGCAGCACGGGCCTGGGCATCAGGCCGCCGTTCGCCACCGCGGCCACGGCCATCACCATCTGAAGCGGGGTGACGCCTACTTCCTGACCGATAGCTACCGCCGCCAACGAGGTTTTCGACCATTTCTTCGGCGCACGGAGTACACCCCGGGCTTCTCCGGGGAAACTGATACTCGTCTTGCGTCCAAAACCGAATCGGTGCGCCATGAAATAGAGCTGGTGCTTGCCGATATCACGCGCCATCTTGAAGGCGCCGATGTTCGATGAGTTCGTTATCACCTCTTCGGCTGTGAGCCAGCCGTATTTCTTGTGATCGCGGAGTGTGTAACGCCCCCCTCCAAACTTGTAGGAGCCGTTTTCGGCAAAATACTTTTTCGAGAGCAATTCGCCTGCATCCAGATAGGCTGCCGCCGTGACGAACTTGAACGTCGAGCCGGGCTCGTAGAATTCCTGAATGGCGGGCTCTTTCCAAAGGGATGCGCCATATTGTTTATACGTGTTGGGGTTGAAGCCCGGCACGGACGCCAGAGCCAGAATCCTTCCACTTTGAGGCTCGACCATCACCCCGATAGCGCGCCGCGCGCCCACCCGGCGGACCTGGGCGCTCAACTCTTTTTCGACGATATACTGAAGCACCTCATCGATGGTGAGACGAACGTCCGCGCCCGGACGCGCGGGCACGAGTACCCTGGATTCGGGATGAACCGACCTCCCCTTCGCGTCGCGCTGGATACGGATGCGCCCTACTCGCCCCCCCATGTGCTCCTGGTAGGATTGCTCAACACCGTACATGCCCGCGTCATCCACGCCGACGAAGCCGACCAGAGACGAAGCGAGTTCACGCTTTGGATAGAACCGCCTGCTCTCGGTGACGAAACCCAGGCCGTCTATCCCCAATTTTTCGATTTTTCTCTGCTGATCGGGATTTATCTTCCGCTTGAGCCACACGTAACTGCGGCGGCCATTCAATTTTTCGAAATATTCTTTCGCCGAGCCGCCCAGTATTTTTTTGAGCTCGAGTGAAGTTTTCCTGGGATCAGCCACTACCCTGGCGTTGGCGAAAAGAGAAGGCGCTTTGATGCTCACAGCCAGAGGCCGTCCCCGCGCATCCACGACGTCTCCGCGCCTGGGGCGTACCGCGAGCGTGCGGCGCAACTGGCGCTCCGCATAGGCCACGAGGTGGTCACGGTCGCGGATTTGGATGATGAAGAGCTTGACGCCCAACATGCAGAATCCAAACACCACCAAGGAGCCGCAAACCATCAAGCGACGAGAGAAGCCCTGCTTCATGGACCAACCTGCCAAGGGCGGGAGGAGGAAGTGATGGTTATTCTACACTTCCGGGCCCTACTTTTACATACACTATTTGCCCGGGATCTGGAAAAACCATTTCCATTTTTTTTCGCGCAATCGACTCAATGCGATCCAACTGACGAAGCGCCGCCACTTCTATACGCAAGACACGCCTGTCCTGCATGAGCTTATCTCTTTGGTTTTCTAAATACGCCAGGCGATAGCCGATCTTCACCATTTCCAGATGCGGCCACACCAAAGCGGCGGCGCTGCATGCGATGAAAGTAATGCACAAACCTGCTTTAAGCAGCGAAATGCTCGAGCCGACGGATTCCTTGCCGGAAAAAAACGCGCCTAACCTCTCTCGCCACCCGCTCCGGTTTTTCGAGCGCCTCATCTTCCAGAACCCCCGAGGCGCTCGGCGGCGCGAAGTTTCGCGCTGCGGCTGCGCGGGTTTTCTCTCACTTCCGACTCATCGGGCCGTACGACTCTGCGCGTGAGTATTTCGAGGGTCGGCTCATCGCCGCCTGCGAGTTCACGAAAGAGATTCTTGACGATTCTGTCTTCGAGCGAATGGAAGCTGATGACAACGATGCGCCCGCCCGGACGCAGGAGGTCCACCGCATCGCGCAAGGATTCCTCGAGCGTCTCCATCTCCC
This sequence comes from bacterium, assembly GCA_965213625.1. GTDB lineage: Bacteria > UBA8248 > UBA8248 > UBA8248 > UBA8248 > Bin107. The sequence goes on along the minus strand of CBDBZU010000004.1, from coordinate 2,268,138 downwards.
GGTTCACGGCGATGCGCAGCGCCTGGAACGTCCTGGTGGCAGGATGAATGCGCCAACTCCTCCCGCGGCGGCCGCTCCTCCTGGCGGCTACAGAGGCGATGATCGATGCGAGTTCATCGCAATGTCTCACGCCTCCACCCGCACCCGCGCGCGCCCGTCCGATGGCGCGCGCGATGGCGCGGGAGTGGCGTTCTTCCCCATATCGATAGATGAGATTGGCGAGTTCTTCTTCCGGCAATTGATTGACCAAATCCGCCGCGGTCGGCCCCTGCGTCTGGTCCATTCGCATGTCCAGCGGCTCGGGCGCGTTCATGCGGAACCCGCGGCCGGGCGTGTCGAGCTGCATCGAGGAAAGGCCGAGGTCGAACAATACGCCGTCGACCGACTCATACCCCTCAGCCCTCACGATGCGCTTCATTTCGCCATGATGCGCATGATGAATTCTGGCGGCGGGCCCGTGTTTCGCCAACCGCTTCCTGCAGATTTCGACAGCATCCCGGTCCCGGTCACAGCCGATCAGCACACCCGATGGCTGAACCGCATCCAAAACCGCGTCGCCATGTTCCCCTCCGCCCAAGGTAGTATCCAAGAACACAGCGCCCGGAGATGGCGCCAGGAAGCGCAAGACCTCCTGAACCATGACCGGGACGTGAGATGCCGTCATTTCCATATTCTCACCGCAAAAATATTCCTTTGCGGCATATTCGCTTGAAATTGGTTTTTCCAGTGCGGCAAACACCCTCGCTCCCCCTTTGAGCCCGCATCAGAATTCGAATTCGATCAAATCCTCATCTGGAAGTTCATCAGCGGCCCCATCGTCCACATCACCCATTTCCTGATCCCATCTTCCCTTGTCCCAAATCTCGAGCTTGTTCTCGATGCCAACGATAACGGCTTCTTTCTCGATGGAAGAACTTGTTCGCAGTTTGGAGGGCAGTAGGATCCTGCCTTGCCGGTCGAACTCACATGATTCGGCGCGGCCATAGAGCCTGCGTAGAGTGCGGCGAACCTCTTTGGTGGAGGTGGAAAGCTCACTGAGCTTCTCGCTGAACCTGCGCTTCCACTCCTCCACGGGATACGCGAATATGCAGCCGTCCTTGCCGAGAAGAACGACCTGGTCGCCGTATTTGGCGCTCAGATATTCCCTGAACCGCGCCGGAATACTGACCCGACCCTTCGCATCCACAGAGACCGCATGGGAACTGATGAGCATCCTGCCTGCACCTCCCACTTTACCCCATATTCTCCCACCTGAATTTACATATATACCCCCGGATAGAATCTCTGTCAACACGAAAATTTAAAAAAGTAATAAAAAACAATGGTTTCTGTAAATATAAACCAGTAAATATATCATATAATTATCATCTTATCTGGACAAATAATTTAAAGTATTACCTTAATAATTCTTTTTAATACACTGAAGTTAAACTTTAATAAAAATCATAGTGGGGAAATGTGGGAGAGTGCTATAACCAGGATGGGAAAAACAGGAAAAAATCTTTTACCATGAAGAAAAAAGAACAAGAGTCATGGTCTCGACGATTTCACTCGCGGCGCCGGGCGCATCCCTTGGCTTCTTGTCTGGTTTACCGAGGAGGCGCTTGAGACCCCATGTAACACCCACGGCCACGATAGCCAGGAATAGTCCCCAGAACCATGCCAGGAGAAAGCAGAGCAGAAATGACCAGCCCAGCGCAATATATCCTTCTCGCGGGCTTGACGGCCGAGTGATTCCCAGGCTATTCGCCTCCCCCACTTCCTGCGCGGCCGGAGACGACGCGATGAGGTTGGCCATCGCCGCGCGGGCGAGGATGGGCGAGACCAGGAGCGCAAGGTAGCGCTCTTTTCCCTGCAATTCACTTAGGGCGACAATTTTGAGCAGGAGCGCGCCGAGGATGAGCAGGAAGCCCATCGATACCGGGGACCCTTCTTTTGCGTGATTTCCAGACCCAAGCGCTGCCGCGAAATCCGACAATCCGCTCAGGGAATTTCCTCGGGTCAAAACAATGAGTGTGAAAATGAGCAGGACGCTTCGCACCGAAACGGAAAAGACACTTGCAAGCGCCCAGTCCAAAACGAAGAGGACCACTCCGATCAGCAGGCCAACGAAAGGGAAGCGCACGAGCGCGCGCGCCATGTCGACAGGCTCATGTTCCCGAGGCGCACCCGGCCATGGCAAAACCGTCAAGAACCTTACGGCCTGCGCCAGCGCTGTCATGGATACCCCCCGCCATGCGTTCAGATGCGCTTGGGAATCATGTCCGGGACTCTACTGATAAAAAAAAGAGAGGCGTGAATTTCCTCTAAGAAGAATCCACCTTCTGAACAAACCCCGAGGCCAGGCCGGGATGAGGAATATCAGAAACAATGCTCCTCCGCAGGAAACGCGCCTTCTCTCACCTCCTGGCAGTAGCGTTCTACCGCTTCGGTGGTCATTTCTCCGACATCGGCATACACGCGCACGAATTTCGGCGTGAAATCGCTGAACAAACGAAGCATGTCGTGGGTGACGAGCACCTGGCCGTCGCAATCGGGGCCTGCCCCGATGCCGATGGTGGGAATATCGACTTCTCGCGTCACGCGGGCGCCCAGGGCCGACGGAATGCCCTCTAGCACGATGGAGAATGCGCCGCCCTCCTGCACGGCCACCGCGTCGCGCAGCACCTGATCCGCCCCTTCGTCGGTCTTTCCCTGCACCTTGAAGCCGCCGAACGCATGGACGCTCTGGGGGGTGAGGCCCACGTGCCCCATCACGGGAATCTGGCTGTCCACCACCGCGCGTATCTCGTCTTTCACGCGTACGCCGCCCTCGAGCTTCACCGCCTCGGCACAGCCCTCCTGGATGAGGCGGCCCGCGTTCAGAATGGTGTCGCGCACGCTGACCCCAAAGCTCAGAAACGGCAGGTCGGCCACGAGCAGCGCCTTGGGATTCGCGCGGCTCACGGCCCGGGTGTGGTGCACCATATCGCCCAGAGTCACCTTGGTCGTGTCGGGATACCCCAGAACCACCATCCCCAGGCTGTCGCCGACCAGAATGACGTCCACGTCGGCGCCATCCACGAGTTTCGCCGTGGGGTAGTCGTACGCGGTGACGGAGGTGATTTTCTTCCCGCCCTTGCGCGCCCGAATGGTGGCGGTGGTGACTTTTCTGCGCGTTTTCTTGTGCGCGCCGTTACCGTTGGTGGAATTTTTACCGTTGGAATACAGCTTGGCGAGGCTTTTTGTGCTCATGGTCGCTCCCTCTCTGGGTGAACGCCTGTTGCAGGGCTGAATGAGATACTTTGCTTTCACGTCAATGTGTCCAGGGCCAGCGGCTCCCGGCACAGCTTGTAATGATTATGAATTTCCTCCTTCGATGTCAAGGCGCTCATCGCCATGCGCATCACGGGAGGAAGAATCTTTTTCTAGAGATAATACCCGATAATACAGCGATTTATGGGCGGAAAACAAGACCCCGAGCGCATCCGCGCGCTCGATAAAGCGTCCCGTCACTTCGCGGATCTCGCTTCGGCGGCCCCGCATCAAGTCCTGCCACATGGAATTTCTGTTGCCCGCCGTTGCGCGGGCTGTTTCGCGGACGATCGCAAGAGCGTCGAGCGTCATGCCTTCTGCGTCGATGAGCGCCTGCAACTCCTTCGCCAGGGCGTCTACGAGCACTGCGGCGGATGGCGTTTCCAGCAACTCGCCGTTTCTGAGCTCAAGCGCGGCCCCCAGCGGGTTGATGACAGCGTTGGCCACCGCCTTTATCCACTCCGCCTCTTTTCCGTCGCGTTTCTGGCGGACGCGTATTCCGAGAGGTTCCAGGAATTCCGCCAATCGCCTCACGTGCGCTGCGTCACCCGCGGCTCCCGGCTCAGGGGCGAGGGTGACGTCCAGCGCGCCGAACTGGTTCACGTGCCCCGGCTGCGTGATCTCCGCCCCCGTGTTGATGAGGCCCCGCACGACCCCGCGTTCCCGATAAGAGGGCGGGAGATCCTTGCAAACGTCCAGCCCGTTCGAAAATACGGCCGTGACTGTCCCCTCGCCCGCCATGTTTGAAAACGCCGCCGACGCCGCTTCGACTCGCCCCGCCTTCACGGTGAAAAAAAGATAAGAGGCCGTGATATCCACCGCTCCCCTGCACACCAGGGGTCGCGCGGCACAGGCCGACTCGCCGTGGACCTTGACGCCGTTCTTTTCTATTTCAGCCAGATGCGCGGACGTCTCCGGGCTCGGGTGAGCCGAACCCGCCAGATACACTTTGCGCTCGGGGAGGTTTTTCTGCAGTTGCGCTGCAAGTATGGAGCCGACGGCGCCGGGGCCTACGACGACGATGGGTTGGTTGTGCTCAACCAAGAGGTCGCGCCTAGCCGCCCAGGGAGCGCCAGAGAAGCAATACGCCCACGAATATGAAGACGAAGGAGAGAAACACCTTCATCTTTTCGCCATCGACGCGGTTGTTGATGAAGGGCGATATCTGACCGCCGCAGGCGACCGCGGGGATCGTCATGAACAGGATGTTCCAGTGCACGTTCACCTCGCCGGATGAAAACACGTAGGCATGCACCAGGGTGGCGGGCAGCACCGTCGCGAAGACGATCAGGATTCCCGTGCCCACCGCCACGCGAACGGGCAGCTTGTCCTTGACTATCAAGGCGGTGGTCGTGAGCTCCCCGATGCCGATGCCCGTAAAACCCACGAGAACACCTCCGAGCGCCGACCAACTGTGGCCGAAAGCCCCGTGCTCGTAGCGATACCAGTACCTCCTGCCCGCCGCATCCGTGCGGGTGGGTTTACCGGCTCCCTCGGCCTGTTCCGCCTCTTGGATTCCGCCTTGCAGGAAAGCGTAGAGCATGGCGACCGAAAGAAGCACCATCATCCCGCCCAGAAGGCCCAGGATGAGTCTGGCGGGCACCGAATGGGCCAGGAAACCGAACGCCATGCCCACGGGGATGGATACGACGAGCACCTTCTTGGCGATCTCGTAATCCACCAGTCTTCTTCTCATATAGCCGGTGAGCGCGCTGCCGAACCCGAAAATCTCGATGGAAAGCGCGAGAAAAACGGCCTCCAGGGGGACGATGGTCACACCCGCCGCCCAGGGGAAAAGAAGGATGAAAATGGGCGCGAAGAAAACCGCGCCCTCCACGCTCGTACTCGTCGCCGTGAGGCACACGCAAAAAGCGACAGGCAGCATCCACCAGAACTCGAAGATATATTCAATCAAGACACCGGTCTTCCTTTATAACGAAATAATAAAAAAACAAGATTCGGACGAATCATATAATCCGTTTGTTCAATCCTGGCGCAGGTTGGCTGGATGAAACATTCTCAAGTGCGAACGCTTCCCCTGCAAATGGCCTCGCCCATGCGCACCGCCTCGACGGCCGCCCCCACGTCGTGGGTACGGATCATGTCCGCTCCGCCGATAACGGCGAAAGCCTCGGCGACCTTCGAGCCGATTATCCGCTCTCCCGCAGCCTCGACACCCGTGATCTCCCCGATAAAACCCTTTCTCGAAACACCGACGACCAGGGGATAGCCCAAATCTCTCAGCACACCCATCTCTCTCAATATCTCGAGGTTATGATCCCACGATTTCCCAAAACCGACGCCCGGGTCGACCAGAACGGACACGACCCCGTCCAACTCGGCCAGCCGCGCGCTTTCACGAAGATATTCCGACAACTCGCCCAGGAGATCCTTGTATTCGGGGTTTGCCTGCATCGTGCGCGGCTCGCCCTTCATATGCATGGCGATGGCCGCGGCGCCTGATTCGGCTATGACCGCGCGCATCTCGGGATCGCGAAGACCCGTGACGTCGTTAATGACGTGAACGCCCGCCTCGAGCGCCGCCCGCGCCACGCCGGCCTTTGAGGTATCGACCGAGACGAGGGGGCCCCCATCCATATCCATATGCTCCAAGATCGGGAGTATCCGCCGGATTTCCTCTTCCTCGTCCACACCGCTCGATCCGGGCCGGGTGCTTTCGCCGCCGATGTCGATGACGTCGGCGCCCTCTTCCGTCATTCGCGCGATCTGTTCTAGCGCCGCATCAAGGTCGAAAAAATCTCCGCCGTCGGAAAAGCTGTCCGGCGTTGCGTTCAAGACACCCATAATGCGCACTTGCTCGAAACCGAGCACGCGCCCGCGACATTTCACGGCGGGCGCAGGTGTCCACTCCGCAGATGAGAAGCGCAGGCCCTCCATCACTGGCGCGCCTCCGGCGGAAACGCGCTGCCGCTCTCCACGATTCGCTCCTCGCTCACCCAGCGGCGCCTGAGTTCTCCCGCAATGAACATCGACCCCGTGATGACGATGAGGTCTTCCTCCCCTGCCTCATCGAGCGCTTCGTCGAGCGCTCCCCATGCGTCGATTCGCGTCTCCACGCCTGCAGCCCCCGCTTCTTTGAGCGCTTGTGCGAAAACATCCGGCGCGAGGCCCGGTCTGGGCGCGCTCGCGGGTGGAAGCGTGACGAAATACCTGTCGCCCACAGGAGCGAACACCTCCGCCATTCCCGCGAAATCCTTGTCGTTCACCGCTCCAAGAACAAAGATGAGTCGCTCGAACTCCCGGCTCGAGACGCCCTCTACCAGCGCTTGCGCCTTGTCGCGGTTGTGCGCGCCATCGAGCAGGACCTGCGGGCCGCACTGCACCACTTCCATACGGCAAGGCAGGCGTGTGGATGTGACGCCCCAACGCACCTCCTGTTCTCCCAACCCCAGGAGTCGGCCCGCCTCTGCGGCGAGGCTCGCGTTTACGGCCTGGTGCGCGCCGGGCATGGGAGTCGAAAAATCCCCCCACCGGATGTCGTCATCGAATGCAAGATCGAAAGAAACGCCGCCGGAGCGCAGATCCAGATTCTCCACGCAGGGCGGAGGAAACAAACCGGCCTCTCGCTCATGGGCGACTCGTTCAATTTCGGCGCGCGCGTCAGGAAGCAGACTTTGTGATATGACGCGGCCTTTTTCCGTGATGATGCCGGCCTTGTCCCGTGCGATCTGCGCGATGGAATCACCGAGCAAATCAGTGTGGTCCAGACCGATAGAGGTAATTACGTCGAGGACGGCGGGTCCCACGGCGTTCGTGGCGTCAAACGCGCCGCCCAGCCCCGCTTCCAGAACGAGGTATTCACAATCTTCCTCCCTGGCCATCAAGAGCAAAAGCGCGAGAGTCGACTCAAAAAACGATGGCGGCCCGTATTCGGGTTCTCCCGCCATCCGGGCAACCGCGTCGGCGAGTTCTTTCGCGCATCGTCCGATGAGGCCTGCTTCTGCGAAGCGACCCCGAATCCAGAAACGCTCGACTATCGAGGTGAGGTGGGGTGAGAAAAAAGCCGCCGTTCTCTTGCCCGACGCCAGGAGGGACTGCGCTATCATCAGCGCAGTGGAGCCTTTGCCGCTCGTTCCTACGACGTGAATCACAGACTGCCACGCACCGGGAACTTCGAGGATTTCGTATAATCGTGCGGCCCTGGTGAGTCCCGGCCCTTCCACCTTGATGCCGCGAGGGTCAATCCGCGTGCGCCAGGATTTTTTGGGCAGTGCGGCCAGGGCGCTTAAAAAAACCTCTACGCGCCTCAGCGTCTCTACGGGCGCAAGCGAATCTTCCAGAACGGGAGGGGCGAGGATATTTTGGGGCATCTCAATGTCTGAAGTGGCGTCTGCTCGTGAAGACCATGGCGATATCGTGCTCTGCCGCAGCCTCGATGACCTCTTCATCGCGCATGGAACCGCCCGGCTGGGCTATCGCCTTCACTCCGTGGGAGGCCGCGGCGTCGATACCGTCGCGGAAGGGGAAGAAGGCGTCCGACCCCAGGGCGCAGCCTGCGAGCGGCAAAAAAGCGCGCTCCGCCGCAAGACGGGTGGAATCCACACGGCTCATCTGGCCCGCGCCCACGCCAACCGTGCCGTCTTTATCGGCCATGACGATGGCGTTGCTCTTTACGTGGCGCGCCACGCGCCAGGCGATTCTGAGCGCATTTTCCTCATCCGCTGAGGGCGCACGGGGGGTGACGACATCCCAGTGAAACTCCTCGTCCGACAGACTGTCGCGCTCTTGCAAGAGAACGCCGCCGGGAATCGAGCGCATGTCCAACCCCGCAGGCGCGGTATCGCCCCCCAGACCATGTAAGCGCAGGATTCTTAAATTTTTCTTCTTCCGCATAATGGCGAGCGCTTCATCGTCGAAATCGGGGGCGACCACGGCCTCGACGAAGAGTTTACGCATGGCCTCGGCCGTATCTGCGTCGACTTTGCGGTTATAGCCAATCACGCTGCCGAAGGCCGATACCGGATCGCATGCGAGCGCGCGTTCATAGGCGGCCGCCTGGGTATCCCCCAATCCCACGCCGCAAGGATTGGTGTGCTTAATGATGGCGCAGCCCACGCCTTCCAGATCATGCGCAAGTTCGGCGGCGGCGGCGGCATCGAGTAGATTGTTGAAGGAGAGTTCCTTGCCGCCCAGGATTTCCGCATCGCAAAGAGAAAAACCGCCTGCGCCATCCAGGCGATATAGCGCGCCCTTCTGGTGGGGATTCTCTCCGTAGCGAAGCGACTGGACGCGGTCGAGATTCATCTCGATCCGCTCGGGCAGTGCGCCTGCATCACCATCGCCCAGATAGCCGGATATGGCGGCGTCATAACTCGCTGTGTGACGAAACGCCTTGAGCGCCAAACCCGCCAGCCAATCGGGCGGAAATTGTCCGCCGTTTCGGATGTGACCGATGGCGTCCTGATAGTCGTCCGGATCGACGAGTACGGCCACGCGGCCATGGTTCTTGGAAGCCGCGCGCACCATGGTGGGGCCGCCGATATCGATCTGCTCGATTGCTTCCGCCCGCGTGACGCCTGGTTTGGCGACAGTCTCCCGGAAGGGATAGAGATTCACCGCCACCAGGTCGATGGGCGCGATATCGTTCGCGCGCATCTCCTCTTCCTGCTCGGGCAAGAGCGCCAGAATGCCGCCCAGAACTTTCGGGTGAAGCGTCTTGACGCGCCCGCCCATGATTTCGGGCTGATCCGTATAATCGGAAACCTCGCGCACGGGGACGCCCGCATCGCGCAGCGATCTGGCCGTACCGCCGGTGGAGAGCACCTCCCAACCCGCATCGGCCAGGGCGGCGCCCAGTTCGGCGGCGCCCCTCTTGTCGCTCACGCTGATGATGGCGCGGCGCTTTTCGTTCATGGGCTATGCTTCCTCCCGGCGCACTTCATATCCTTCCTGGAGGAGAAGCTGTATGAGTTGTTCGAGATGTTCCCGTCCGCGCACCTCCATGTGGAGGGTCGAGAGGGTATGGTTGATGGGCACTTCCGTCGAAAGCCTGTCGTGCTCGATGTGGATGATGTTCACCCGGCAATCGGCCACGATTTTAGAGAGACGCATCAGCGCGCCGGGCGCATCGTGCAGCGGCACCTGTATCCGCGCGAAGCGGTTCGCGAGCGCCAGACCCTTGCCGATAATGCGCGAGAGCAGGTTGACGTCCAGATTCCCGCCGCTGATCAGGGCGACCACCTTGCCGCTCACCCTGGTTTTTCTCTCGATGAGCGCCGCGAGGGAGGAAGCCCCGGCCGCCTCGCTCAGCATCCGCTCACGCTCCAGGAGTCCCAGGATGGCGTTGGCCATCGCATCGTCCGAAACCGATACCACCTGATCCACGAGGTCCTGAATCAGGGGAAAACAAAGTTCTCCGTTTCTCTTGACGGCGATGCCGTCCGCAATCGTCTGGACCGTTTTCGATTCGACGATTTTCCCCGCATCGAGCGAGCGCATGAGCGCCGCGGCGCCCTGCGCCACCACGCCGATGAGGCGGACGTCGGGTTTACGGGTCTTCACCACCGCGGCGAGGCCCGAGATCAGGCCGCCACCTCCGACGGGAACGAGGATGGTCCCCACATCGGGCACTTCTTCCAAAATCTCGAGGCCCAGCGTACCCTGGCCCGCAATGACGTCGGGGTGATCGAAAGGCGGTATCATCGTGAGGCCGCGCTCTTCCTCGTAGGCGTGGGCGCGCGCATAGGCGTCATCGAAAGATGCGCCGTAAAGTTCCGTTTCAGCGCCCAGGGCCCGCACGGCGTCTAGTTTGGTGTTCGGGGTGGCTTCGGGCATCACCACGAGGGCCCTGACGCCCAACTGCTTGGCTGCGAAGGCCACGCCCTGGGCATGGTTGCCCGCGCTTGCGGTGACGACGCCCCACTGGAGTTGCGCGGGCTCCAGTTTTTGGAGTGCGTGCAGGGCGCCGCGCACCTTGAACGAACCCGTCCGCTGAAAATTTTCCGGCTTGAGATAAATCTCCACTCCCAACTGCTCGGAGAAATTCTCGCTCAGTCGGGCGGGGGTCGGTCTCAAATGAGGGGATATCGCCTCCGCCGCCCGAGCCGCCTCGGCGGCGATGAGCGATGGCTCCAATGTTTTGGGTGATACCTGGGATTCCATGCGCCTGTGTCTTCCTTTGTACTGTTCGAGAAGAAAACGCGCCACTTCCCGCCTTTACTCTCGCCCGTCTTCGAACGGTCAACCCAATCTGTGCATCGGGAAACGCGAGGCGGGCGTTTTCGCGGTTAATGAAGCGCGCGCATTTGAACAAAATCGACCGGAGCGGACCTGTAAGCCGGGTTCTGTCACCCGCCGATAGCGGGCCCGCGGCCATCTATCTGGGACGATGGTTGCCCAACGCCTCAAGCAGCCTACCCGGGGATATCGGACGGGCAGCCCTCAAGCATCCCCTTATTTGGCCTTGCTCCGGGTGGGGTTTACCGAGCCAGCCCGGTCACCCGGGCTGCTGGTGCGCTCTTACCGCACCGTTTCACCCTTACCCCGACTCAGCGGGGCGGTTTGTTTTCTGTGGCACTTTCCCGAGGGTCACCCCTGGTGGACGTTATCCACCACCCTGCCCTGTGGAGCCCGGACTTTCCTCCCGCAGACTATTGCTGCGCGCGGCCGCGCAGCCCACTCCGGTAGATATTTCATACTCCAGCGCCGTTGCACGCACAACCGGTGGCCAGCTTCGCTCATGCTTGCGTCTCGTCAATCCATCCCGCTGTCGATGGCGCGATTGGCGGCGGCGTCGGCCGCCGTGTTTTCGCCGCGGCGCACATGGCGCACCTCGATGGAGCCGATTATTCGGGCCGCTTCCTTCGCCTGCTCATACAAGGGCTTGAGGGCCTTGTTCCTGACCCGATATTCTCCGCTCCACTGGCGGGCCATGAGTTCGGAATCCGTCACGACTTCCACGCTCCTGGCGCCGAGTTTCATCGCACGCTCAAGGCCCAGCAAAAACGCCTGGTATTCCGCCACGTTATTCGTCGCCGTTCCCAGATACCTGGTTTCTTCGGCCACGCAATTGCCCGCATCGTCATACAACAAAGCGGCGGCGCCTGCTGGGCCCGGATTCCCCCGGGCAGCGCCATCCGTGTGAATCCGAAGGTGGCCCGTCCTCATTCAGGGTCCACCGCCGGTAAGCTCAACTCCACACCCTCACCCTCTTCCTGGTAATAGAGGATGCGCTTGCAATTCGAGCACTCGTAAATCCTGTCCTCAGAATCCCTGATCTCCAAAAAGCGCTTGATGGTCTCCGCCGTGCGGCAGCCCTGACAGGTGCGATTGACGACCGCGCAGACGGCCAACCCCTTCCGGGCTTTTCTCAAGCCCTGGTAGCGCTTCATCCATTCTTCGCCCACGCCGCCTGCGAGGGTTTTCGACTTATCGAGAAGTTCGCCTAGTTCACGTTCGAAATCCGCGCGATGGTTTTCATGCTTCTTCACCTCGCCCTGCACCTTGCCGCGGGCCGCCTCCAACTCCTCACGCGCACCGGCGAGTTTCTCTTCGTGCGCCGGCATACTTTCCATGATCTCGAGAACGGTATCCTCAAGAGCGCTGATTCGGTTTTGATACCCTTCGATCTCTGTGCCCAGGGCGCGATATTCCTCGTTCGTCTTGACAAGCGTCTGCTTGCCGCGCGTGTCTCTGAGCTTCTGATCGAAGGATTGGATTTCACCCTCCGCATCACGCAGTTTCTTCCTGGCGGCTTCTACTTCCCCTTCGAGTTCCTCAACGGATGACTCGAAACTCGCCAGATATTGTTTTTCCTTTTCGATAAACGCAGGGATTTGCGAAATCGCATCGCGGCATTGATCCAACTTTACATCGATCGCCTGAAGTTCCATCAAGGCCGCCAATTCCGGGTGCACTACGTCATACTCCTCGCATCGTTTGGTTATCAGCCAGAAATCGCTTGGTGGGCCCACCTGGATTCGAACCAAGGACCAGCCGGTTATGAGCCGGCGGCTCTACCGCTGAGCTATGGGCCCGATAGCAACGCGTCCTTCAAGAGGGGCGCATCGGGAGATCGGTGAGTCCTCCGCCTCGGGCGCCGCGCGTTCGCTGTGCATATATGGCCCCGCGCGCGTTCAATGTCAATCGCGCGAGGTTTACGGCTTACACTTCTTCTTCGATAAAGCTCTTGAGCTTCTTGCTCCGTGAAGGATGGCGAAGTTTTCTGAGCGCTTTCGCCTCGATCTGGCGGATGCGCTCACGGGTCACGTCGAAATCCTGCCCTACCTCCTCGAGCGTGTGCTCGTTCTCCGCCCCGATGCCGAAGCGCTTGCGCAGCACCTTCTCCTCGCGCGGGCTGAGGGTCTGGAGCACCTTCTGTGTCTGTTCCTTGAGGTTCAGCTTGATGACGGAATCCTGCGGCACCTCGGCCTTCTTGTCCTCGATGAAGTCGCCCAACTGGCTGTCTTCCTCCTCGCCGATGGGCGTCTCGAGGCTGATGGGCTCCTTGGCAATCTTGAGCACCTTTCTCACCTTGTCGACGGGCATATCCATCTTCACGGCGATTTCTTCGGGCAGCGGCTCGCGTCCGAGTTCCTGAATGAGCTGCCTCGAGGTGCGGATGAGCTTGTTGATAGTCTCGATCATGTGCACGGGGATGCGGATCGTCCGCGCCTGATCGGCAATCGCCCGGGTGATGGCCTGGCGAATCCACCAGGTGGCATAGGTGCTGAACTTGTAGCCGCGCTTGTATTCGAACTTGTCCACCGCCTTCATCAGGCCGATGTTGCCCTCCTGAATCAGGTCCAGGAACTGGAGCCCCCGGTTCGTGTATTTCTTGGCGATGCTCACGACGAGACGCAGATTCGCCTCGGCGAGCTCTTTTTTCGCCCGGCGGTCCTTGCGGCGGCCGCGGCGGATCATCTTCAGGGAATTCTCGAGGTCCTCGCGCGAGGCGCCCGCCTCCTTTTCCGTCGCGCGAATTTTGCGGCGCACGTTTTTGATGCGGCGATCATACTCGGAGAGAATGCTGACGGGAATACGCTTCTCCCCGACGGTTCGAATCGCGGGGCCGCCATTTTTGCCCTTCGCCTTTGTGATCTCGCGAATCACGGACCGCAGTTCGGATTCCTCCATCTCCACCTGCCGGAGATATCCCTGGATCTCCTCCTGATATTTGCGCATCGTCTCGACATAGGACCTCACCCGTTCGGCGATGCTGTCGACGCGCTCGGGCCGCAGGTTCATCTCACGGATGCAGGCCGCCACCCTGTCGCGCGCTCTCTGCAAGTTGGCGGGATTGTCTTTCTCCGTTTTTCTCTTCTCCAGGGTGCGGAGTTGCGTTTTCAGCCTGGTCACGAGTTTCAGGATGCGCCGCTTGTCCTCTTCATACGTCGGCTTTTCCCGCTCCTCATCATCCGAGGCCGTCTCGTTCGTGACGACGACGAGTTCGGTCACGCCGAGTTCACCTTTCTTGAGTTGATCGGCCAGGTCCAGGACGGCGTCAATCGCCACCTGTGTGCTCACCGCCGCCTGGCACACTTCGATTTGGCCCTCTTCAATCTTCTTTGCGATCGTAATTTCGCCCTCCCGGCTCAGGAGGGGAATCTGCCCCATCTCTCGCAGGTACATGCGCATGGGGTCGTCGGTTTTCCCGTACGTGGAATCATCGAACGAACTAATCGTCTCCGATCCCTCTTTCCCCGAACTCCCCGACTCGCTCTTTTTCTTGGCGGCGCGCTTCTCCGCCGATTCGGTGTCGAGAATCTCGATGTCCATGTCGCTGAAGAGCACCATGATGTCATCGATGACCTCGGGCGAGGTTACGTCGGGCGGCAAAACGTCGTTCACCTCTTCATAGGTGAGAAAGCCCTTCTCCTTCCCGAGGTCGATCAGATTCTTGACGTCATCTACTTTTTTCTCTTTTTTCGCCTGCGTCGCTTGCGCCAATGTGACTCTCCTTTTCATCCGGCCAGGCAGTTAAAGCACTGCGAATTCATGACAAAAACAAAACCCTCAAAAAAGCTTCAGCGCGGCGAGGCCGTTCGTTGCCGCTCGCGCAGAAGCGCGTTTTTCCGCTCCAGAAGTTTCCACATTTCAGGGGAATCCTCCCCCTCTTGCCTGCGCGTCTGTTCGATGCGCTTCATTAAATCCTCTTCCACCTTTCGCCGGCGGCGCTCCTTGAGCCTCTCGATGCAATCGAAAAGCTCCGCCTCCACTTCTTCGGGCTCCACCTCGACGACGGCCAACTCCACCACCAATGCGCTCGCGGCGGGGCTCTCCAGCCTGTCCGCGATGGAAGCCGCCGTGAGCGAGGCCGCATCCTGTGACTTCATGAGGGAGAGGACCTCGTTTACCGCCGGGTCGGTCAACAAGCCATCGGGCACCTCGGACGCCAACTCCGGCTTCATCAGCAAAAGCTGCAGGGCGTCCATCTCGAACTTTGGACGCTCGAGGTTCACTCCCAGCAGATCGACCTTCTCTTCCTCTCTTCGGGGCGAGCTTTCCCGGGCGTTTTCCGCCAGCATTCTCCTCACCATGGCCGTCAGCGTGGGATAGGGGATCCCGAGCTGATCCTCCAACAAGGCCAAATATTGGTCCTGAACGCTGCGGTGGCAAGTCCCGAGGATGGGCAAGAGCCGCTGGATGCCCTCGATTTTCTCGGCCTGGCTCGCGCCAGCGGTGATTCCGGACATCGCCGTCTGGATGGTGTTCTCCAGGATTCCCTGCGCGGAGGAGAGGAGGCCGGCGAAATCCTCCGCCCCGTTTTCTCCCAAAAACGTATCGACGTCGCGCCCCTCAGGCAGGTTCACCACCTTGAGGCGCACGGCGCCCGCCCCGTCGCGATCGATGAAATTCTTGCGCATCAAATCACTGGCCACGAGCAGATCGGGCGCGCCTGCGAGGCCGAGCATACGCCCCGCCACCGAACCCGCGCGCTCAGACGCCGCGAGACCGGCGGCATCGGGATCGAAGACGAACACGAGTTCCTCGGCGTGCGCCCGCAAGCTCCTGATGTGCTCGGCGGTCAGCGCGGTGCCGAGGGGCGCTACGGCCTCCCGGAACCCATGCCGCCAAAGCGATATGACGTCGAAATACCCCTCCGTCACCAGGGCGCGCTTTTTCTCGCGAATCGCCTCCCTGCCTTCATAAAAGCCATAGAGTGTCCTGCCCTTCTTGAAGAGCGCCGTATCCGGCGAATTCACGTATTTCGCGGTGGCGTGGCGCGAATCGCTGTCGGGCAGCGAACGCCCGCCGAAGCCCACGATTTCGCCCTCGTGGTTGCGGATGGGGAACATGATGCGGTCTCTGAAGCGATCATAAATCCGACTTCCGTCTTCACTCCGCACCGCGAGACCCGCCTCCGCGAGGTCATCCGGCGATACGCCCCTTTTGCCCGCGGCCTTGATGAGGGCGTCCCAGCGCGGGGGCGCGAACCCGACCCGAAACCTCGCGAGGGCGTCTTCCGTGACGCCGCGCTCCTCCAGATACTTGCGGCCCCGCTCGCCGGGGTTGCTCTCGAGCGCCGCCTTGAAGAAATCGGCCGCCAGGCGATTCGCCGCCAGTATCTTCCGGCGCGCGTCGGGCTTCTGCGGACTCCTCTCCCGGGAATCCTCATAGCGGGTGAGGTCGATTCCCTGGCGCTTGGCCAGGCGCGAGAGCGCTTCCGGAAAATTCATGCCTTCGTGCTGCATCAGGAACTGAAAGACGTTGCCCCCCGCTCCGCAGCCGAAACATTTGTAGATACCCATGCGCGGGTTCACGTTGAACGAAGGCGTTTTCTCGTCGTGGAACGGACAAAGCCCCTTGAAGTTCGTGCCGGCCTTCTTGAGGTTCACGAACTCGCCGACGACGTCTTCAATCGGAGCGCCGTCCCGTATCTGATCGACCACCTCTTCAGGTACCCGTCCCATTCCAGCAACCTCATAAAAAAAGCAAAGAATCAGCGCAGGGCCAACTCCACGTTCGTAACGCCCCAGCCGCCTTCTTCGGGCCGCGCGGGGCCGAACTTCGTCACCAGGGTGTGTTCCTTGAGCCTCTCTGCGATGACCTGGGAGAGCACCCCCTCTCCCTTGCCGTGAACGATGCGAACCGACGCGATTCCCACGAGCGCGGCGTCGTCGAGATATTTATCCACCATCTCGATGGCGCGCTCCGCGCGTACGCCGCGCAGTTGAAGCTCGGGCGAGAAATCATCTCCCCTCGACAAGACGTCGTGCGTCACCGTGCTCCTGCGTGGAGGCGCGACCGGCGTATCGTCCAGAACCTCCACCACGCTGCTGGAGAGGCGCAGGGATTTGCCGTTTACCGACACGGTCAGCTCATCCTCTCCGTGTAAGGCGGCCACCTCGCCCGTGCAGTTCATGAGCGGGATGCGCACCCTGTCTCCCACGCGGCACGAAACCGGCGCGCGCGTCGCCGCCTCCTCTTGCCCCGGAGGAAGCGCTTCTTCGATTCTGGCGCTCAATTCACGGATGCGCTCGCGCGCGATACGCTTGGCCTCCTCCATTTCGAGGGCCCCGCGCATCTCGTTCAAAAGGCCGTCGGCCTCGCGCCGCAAGTCCTTGAGGAACCGGGCCGCCTCATCGCCTCTCTGGCGCGCCTCTTCGCCTAACTGGCACTCGACTTGCCCCTCGCGCGCTTCGAGCCGCACCCGACGGGCCGAGAGGTCGGCCTCTTTTTCTTCCATCTCGCGCGCCTGATCGGAGAGGTTCGCCATCAGGCGATCCACCTGGACAGGACCTTTCATGAGGAGGGCATCCGCGCGCGCCAGCACGGATTCGGGCAGACCCATCTTCTCGGCCACCGACATGGCGTTGCTCGGCCCCGCCGCGCCCATGCGGATCCGGTAGGTGGGCGAGAGGTCATCGGCGTCGAACTCCACCGAGGCGTTCTCGGCGTGCGCGGCCTGATAGGCGTAATGCTTGAGGGCGTCGTGGTGCGTCGTCACGATGCAAAGCGCGCCGCTCGCCGCCAGATGCTCGAGCACGGAGACGCCGATGGCCGAACCCTCCGCGGGGTCGGTGCCGGAACCCAACTCGTCCAGGAGCACGAGCACGCCCTCCCTCGCCTCGCGCACCGCGCCCGAGACGCGCGCCATGTGGCCCGAGAAGGTGCTCAGGTTCTGCTGAATGTCCTGTTCATCGCCGATGTCGGCGACGAGCGTCTTGACGACGGGCAGGGCGCTCTCGGGCGCAGCCGGTATGGGCACGCCGCACTGGTGGAGCGCCACGCAAAGGCCCACCGTCTTGAGGGCCACCGTCTTGCCGCCCGTGTTGGGCCCCGTGATAAGTAGTTGACGAACCCCCTCCCCCCCGACCTCGAGGTCGATGGGCACCACCTGTTCTTTCGGCACCGCGCCGACGCCCGCCGTGAGGAGGGGATGACGCGCTGCTCGCAACCGGATGCTTCCCTCCGCGCTCACTTGAGCGCGCGCGCCGCGCCAATCGACTCCCAGACGCGCCTTCGCCCAGATGAGGTCGAGCCCGGCCAGACATTGCACCAGATAAACGATTGCCTCGCGCGCCGCCATCACCTCTGCGGTCAACTCACGCAGGATTCTCTCCAACTCCGCGCGTTCGGCCTCGCGCTCCTCGGCGATGGCGTTGTTGACGGGCACCGCCGAAAGCGGCTCGACGAACAGGGTCTCCCCGCTCGCGGAGCGATCCTGTATCACGCCCTCGAAGGAGCGCTTGTAGGTTGTCTTGGCGGGAACAAGATACCGCTCGCGCCGCTGGACGATCAGGTTTTCCTGTATCGCATTCGCGTGCGTCGCCATCACCCTGTCCAGCAGGCGGCGTATCTCGGCCCTGAGCGCGCGCTGCTTTGTTCTCGATTCCTTAAGTTCGGGGCTCGCGTCGTCGCGCACCTCGCCGCGCTCATCGAGAATTCGCCTGATACGCGCGGCCAGAGGATATTGCATGTCCGCGCCGTGAATGCGCATCCTGAGCCTGGGCAGCCTCTCGGCGCGCTCCTCCACGAAACGGCGCACCTCGGAGGCGAGGTTCAGCAAAGCGAGAATCGAGAGGAATTTCTCGCCCTCAAGGTTCCCTCCCCGGCGTCTGATGTCCTCGAGCCACTCTTCGGGGTCATCGAAGGCAGCCAGCGGCAAGTATTCCCCGGCGGCGAGTAGCGCCACCGCTTCATCGGTCTCATCGAGCAGGGTATCGACCTTGAAAGACGAGGTGGACGGCTTAAGCGCTGCGGCCGCCGCCGCGCCGGAGGCAGAGGCGCAGCGAGCCTCCAGCAGCTTCAGAACACTTGCGAATTCAATGCCTTGCAGTGTGCGATCATCCATCAACCATCATCCACGGATAATAGATTCAACAATAAATAATGCGCTTCGCCCACTACCGGGGCAAAACGGCGTTTTCCGAAAATCTCGATTGAAAAACAGGCGGTGCTCTTCCGGCATCCCGGTCTGGAATCAGTGGAAACACCGGTGGGGCGAAATGGTAATCGGGGTCCTTTTCGTCGAGCGTTCTTCAAGACAGACCGAAGAACGCAGCGTCCATGAATAAAATGAGGGGATGACCCTCAGCCATCCCGTATCTTTTTGAATTTCAACTGCTTATATAATCGGGCGCTACAAAGTGCACACTACCCCATACTATTAGAAGTCAATATAGGAGCGGAGCCGAAAATTGTCAAACATAATGAATATAATGAAACAATCATCGCTTCGGGCGGAATTCGCCCAATTTTGGGGTTTTTGAAAAAATCCCGACCTCGTGATTCTGCGTATGTAACCAACCGAGCGAGGAGGTATGAAACTTCACTCCCCCCTTTGAGGGTCTGGCTTCCCGAGGGGAAAGCCAGACGAGGAAGCCGAACCGATAGGTGAAGGCTGACTCGGTGGGGGGTAGGATGCGTTTTATCGCCATTTCGAAATATACCCCCACCGGTTCAGTTTCGGGGGTAAAACTCCCATACCTCACCGTCGGTCTACCCGAGGAGGATAGACCGACCCTCAAGGGGGGAGTGAAATTCAAAAGCGAGCGCGCAACCCGAATCGTTTCCCAGGGACTTTTTCAACTAGCCCATTTGGCCGGGAACGTCCTATCTCTCGGACTCGGGCCTCCCGCCGCGCCCGAACCGGCGCGCCAATTCCGCAAAAACCCGCCCCGGCGGCACGTCGTGCGCGGCCATCCCCACCAGGGTATGGAACCACAAGTCGGCCACCTCGTTCGTTATCGCGTCGGGGCCCTCTTCGCGCATGGCCGTGACGACCTCGGCGGCCTCTTCGTCTATCTTCTCCAGCACACGCTCCTCGCCCCTGGCGAACAGGCGCGCCACGTAGCTCGAATCCGTTTCGCCCGCCTTTTTCCTGTCCAGGATCAGGCGATATACCGATTCAAGCAGGTTCTGATCGAAATCGAGCGCCTCGCCCTCTCCTTCCCGCTCGGGCACGGGGATTTCGTTAAAAAAACACGACATCCGGTTCGTGTGGCAGGCCGGCCCGTCGGGCCGCACGATGAACACCAGCGCATCCGCGTCGCAATCGAGCCTCGCCGAGACCAGATGCAGATAATTTCCCGAGGTCTCGCCCTTGTGCCAGAGCTCCCCTCGGGAGCGGGACCAGAAATGGACGGTTCCCTTCTCCAGCGTCAAGCGGAGCGATTCTTCGTTCACCCAAGCGAGGGTCAGGACCTGCCCCGTTCCCGCATCCTGGCAGACGGCGGGGGCAAGGCCCTGCTCGTTCCACTTGATTTCGGGGATTTCCACCTCGCTCACAGCCTCACCTCCACGCCGCGCTCGCGCAGATAGACTTTCACCTCCTCGACCGAATAATCGCCAAAGTGAAATATCGAGGCGGCCAGCACGGCGTCGGCGCAGCCTTCCTCCAAACCATCGTAAAGATGCTCCAGATTCCCCACGCCGCCCGAGGCGATGACGGGCACGCCCACACGCTCGGCAATCGTGCGCGTGAGGGCCAGGTCATACCCGTCCTTGGTTCCGTCCCTGTCCATGCTGGTGAGGAGAATCTCGCCCGCGCCCAGTTCGCACGCCTCCTCCGCCCAGGCCACGGCGTCCTGTCCGGTGGGCCGCGAACCCCCGTGCGTGAACGCCTCCCAACGGGGCGCATCCGCATCTTCCGAGACGCGCTTGGCGTCGATGGCGCACACGATGGTGGAACTCCCGTAGCGCTCCGCCGAGCGCTTGAGAAGTCCTGAGTCCCTGAGCGCCGCGCTGTTGATGCTCACCTTGTCCGCCCCTGCTCGCAGCAGATCGCGCACGTCTTGCTCCTCGCGCACGCCGCCGCCCACCGTCAAGGGAACGAACACGCGCTCCGCCGTGCGGCGCACCATGTCGAGCAGGGTGCCGCGCTTTTCCTTCGAGGCCGTGATGTCGAGAAAGCAGATTTCATCCGCGCCCATGTCGTCATAATGCGCGGCGCACTCCACGGGGTCGCCCGCGTCGCGCAGGCCCTCGAAATTCACGCCCTTCACCACGCGGCCTTCCTTGACGTCCAGGCAGGGAATGATTCGCTTGGCTAGCAAGAGAGCATCTCCATCGCCTTTGGGAAATCCATGGTCCCCTCATAGAGGGCGCGTCCCACGACGGCGCCGATGACGCCCTTATCTTCCAGGGGGATGAGCTTTGTGACGTCCTCGAGCCTGCTCACCCCGCCTGCGGCGATGACGGGCAGACCGCAGGCTTCCGCGAGAGCTACAGTAGGGGCGGGGTCGAAGCCCTCCAGCGTGCCGTCGCGCCTGATGTCGGTGAATATGATTCCCGCCAGGGGGAGATCGGCGAAGCGGTTCGCCAGCGACTCGGGCGATACCGAGTCTCCCTCCTCCCAGCCCGAGATTCTGACTTCACCGTCTTTGGCGTCGATGCCCAAAAGGATTTTGCCGGGATTATTTCGGGCGGCGGATTCCAAGAATTCAGGGTTTCTGAGCGCGCTCGTACCGAGGATGACGAAGCTCGCCCCCGCCTCCAGAACTTCAGCGAGCGATTCCTCGGACCGCACGCCGCCGCCGAACTCCACGGGAACGTCTACCGCCCCGGCCACCTGCGTCAGAACGTCGATGTGGGCTGGCGCGCCGTCAAAGGCGCCGTCGAGATCGATGAGGTGAAGCCGCTGCGCTCCTTGCTCCACCCAGCGCAGGGCCCAGGCCACAGGGTCGTCACCATAGACGATCTCGCGGCCTTTCTGGCCCTGGATGAGCCTCACGCATTTACCGCCCTTGAGATCGACCGCCGGAATGAGAAGCAAAACGACATCCTCAAGATGAGATTCCCGCAACACTTGCGCCTCTCATTAAACCCAAACGGGTTTTATTGCAAACGCTTACGGGGATTTCTTGCAGAAAAGGACCCGCGAGAGGATAAGGTGACCCGCCGCAGGGGCCGCCCCTATGCGGATAAGGCTTTATGCGTGCGGCAGATGTCGACGAACTTCCTCAAAATCCCCAAACCGAGCGTACCGCTTTTCTCGGGGTGAAACTGGGTGGCGAAGAGGTTTTCCCGATGAACACTGGCGATGAAGGGCACGCCGAAATCGCACGTCGCCGCAATCCAGGGCCGGGAGGCTTCTGAGGGCTCCGCATAGTAGGAGTGGACGAAATAGAAATGCGCTCCCTGGGGCACGCCCGCGAGAATCGGGGAGTGGTTCTGAAACTGCGGCTGGTTCCAGCCCATGTGGGGGACCTTCAGGGGAAGTGCTGAGCCGTTTTCGGTCATCCCCTCGGGAAAACGCCGCACGCGCCCGGGGAGAATTCCCAGCCCAGGCGTGGAACCGAACTCCTCGCTTTCCTCAAAAAGAACCTGAAGACCCAGGCATATCCCGAGGTAGGGAACGCCCTCTTCGATGACGCGGCGAAGTGGTCCTGTGAGACCTGCGTCCTCCAGGGCGCGCATGCATTCCGGAAAACCACCAATGCCTGGCATGATGACGCCCGTTGCCGCCTCCAGGACTTGCGGGTCGTCGCTCAGCACCGCCTCGGCGCCTATTTTGGCCAGCGCGTTCCTGACGCTCAGGACGTTTCCCATGCCGTAGTCGACTACGACGATCTCGGCCGTCATTCTACTCCCCCTTCTGGAGCTGTTGAAAAACCCCGATTTCGTGATTCCACGTATGGAGCCGACTAGGGAGGGATGAAACTTTACTCCTCCCTTGAAATCGCCAACCAACCACTCCCCCCTTGAGGGGGAGTCAGTGAGTTGAGGACGTAAGCCCGAAAGCGAACTGGTGGGGGGTATATTCCGGAATGGCGATAAAACGCATTCTACCCCCCACCGATTCAGCCTTCGCAAATACCGCTCGGCTTCATCGACTCCCCCTCAAGGGGGGAGTGAACTTCAAAAGCGTGCGCGAAACAAAAATCGCTTCCCGGGAACTTTTTCAACAACCCGATGATGTAACTCCAGAAAGATATCTTATAAGACGCCCTTGGTGCTGGGCACGCTCGTATCTCTCGGGTCGAGCGCGACGCCAGCGCGCAACGCCCGCGCAAAGCCCTTGAACACGGCTTCGACCATGTGGTGGCTGTTGTCCCCGTAGCAGACCTCGACGTGGAGGTCGACGCCTGCGTGGGTGGCCAGGGACCAGAAGAATTCGCGCACGAGCGAGGTGTCGAACTCGCCGATTCGGGCTTCGGGGAACGCGGCGCGGAAGACGAGGTTTCCCCTGCCGCCGAAATCCGCCGCCACGTGAACGAGCGCGTCCATCATCGGCAGGCGCACGTCGGCGTAGCGGGTGATGCCCGCCCGGTCCCCGAGCGCCTTGGCCAGCGTTTGCCCCAGAATAATGCCCACGTCCTCCACCGTGTGGTGGCCGTCGACGTCCAAGTCTCCCTTGCCGCGAACGGTCATATCCACCAGCCCGTGGCGGGCGATCTGGGCGAGCATGTGATCGAAAAAACCGAGGCCCGTATTGATTTCGGCCTCCCCCGCGCCGTCCAAGTTAACCGCGACGGAAAAATCGGTCTCCTTCGTCTTTCTGCTCACGCGCGCTTTTCTCTGCTTGGCTTTTGCGGCCACCTTCTCTCTCCCGGCGGATGAAAAGTTCCAACTTCAGTGAAAACGCCGCCTTTCGGCAGTGCGATTATGCTTGATCCGTGCGCGCCCCGCCAGCGTCCTCTTCAGAAGCGCCACGCCTCAAGCGCAAGGCCCGCGCATGGGCAGGCAGGCCTTCCAGATCGGCGAGTCTCGCCGCAGTCTCGGCCAGCCGCGCGGCGGCGGCCTCATCGAAACACACCTTGCTCGTCCATTTCATGAAATCATATACGCCGAGCGGCGAGGCGAAGCGAGCGGCTCCTCCGGTGGGAAGCACGTGGTTGGGGCCTGCGATGTAATCGCCCAAAGGAACCGGACTCCACGGCCCGCAGAACACCGCGCCTGCATTGCGAACCCCTGAGGCCGCCTCTTCAGCGCGCTCCATCAATATCTCCAGGTGCTCCGGCGCCAGCATTTCCGCCACCTTTAGCGCCTCATCACGCGAGGCCGCCTCGATGATGGCCCCGCGATTCTCCAAAGCCTGCGCTATCTCCTCGCTCCTTAAGGCTGCGCGCAATTGGCTTTCCACTTCTCTTTCTAAGGCGTCGGCCACACCCGCGCCCACGCAAACGCCCACCGCCATCGCCTGCGCGTCGTGCTCGGCCTGGGCGAGCAAATCCGCCGCCGCCCATTCGGCCAGAGCGGGGTCGTCCAGGAGCACGACCACCTCGCTCGGACCAGCTTCTTTATCGATTTCCACGCGCCCGCGCACGATGCGCTTCGCGGCGGCGACGTATACGTTGCCCGGCCCCACTATCTTGTCCACGCGGGGGACGCTCTTCGTTCCATACGCCATGGCGGCGATCGCCTGCGCACCGCCGATGCGCACGACGCGCTCGAGACCCGCCAGAGAAGCCGCCGCCAGTACGGCGGCGGGCACCTCGCCGTTTGGACCCGGCGGCGTACACAAAACCAGGTCGTCCACACCCGCCACGCGCGCAGGAACGGCGTTCATGAGCACAGTAGAGGGATAGGCCGCCGTGCCGCCGGGCGCATAGAGACCCACACTTGCGAGCGGGGTGGGTTCTAACGAGAGCCGCTCGCCGGGTGTCTGCTCGGCCGTGATCCTTCGGGGAACCTGCGCCTCGTGGAATGCGCGAATCCGCTCCTCGGCGAGTTTCAGGGCGCCCAGCGTCTCGGGCGGCAGCGTATCGACCGCGCGCGCCATCTCCTCCTGGCCTACGACCAGGCTCCCGGCGTCCAGGGAAACACCGTCGAACTTTTTCGTAAGCTCAACGAGCGCGTCGTCACCCTCCGCGCGTACGCGTTCGATGATCGCGCGCACATCGGCCTCGACGCGGGAAAAGGCATCTTCTCCGCTCAGAGAGAGGCGCTCGATCCCGGCGGCGAAATTCTCCCCCGCGAAACTGAAGCGTCTCACGCCTTCTCCTCACCGGGCGCCGGCCCCGCGCCGTTACCGGAACGGTTTTGGGCTGTGGGAATCACCCCCTTCAACTGTTCGATGATCGCACTCACTTTTTTATAGTTCGTCTTCAGGCTCGCCCTGTTGGCGATGAGTCTGGCGGTCGCGCTGAATATCTCGCGAATCGGCACCAGCCCGTTGGCGCGCAGCGTTCCACCGGTGTCCACCAAATCCACAACCAGGTCCGCCACGCCGGTGGCGGGCGCGATCTCCACGTTGCCGTAAAGCCTGATGATCTTGGCCTGAACCCCCATCTGCTCGAAAAAACGGGTGGTGATGGTGGGAAACTTCGTCGCCACGCGCAGCGATATCCGCCCAGTCAAATCCTCCCAGGCGATGCCCTCGGGCGCCGCCACCATGAGGCGGCACGGCGCCATGTTCATGTCCAGTGGCTCGTATACGTCGCGCCCCTGTTCGAGCAAAACGTCGCGTCCGATAACGCCCAGATCGGCGGCGCCGCGCTCGACGTAGATGGGCACGTCGTGATTCCTGAGAATCAGGACCCGGACGCCCGTTTTCGGGTCCCGAAGGATAAGCTTCCTGGATTTGTCCGATATCGGTTTGGACAAGACACCCGCCTTCACCAGACATTCGGTGGCATCGGTAAAAATTCTTCCCTTCGGAAGTGCGATAATCAATTCTTTTTCCTGATTCTCTTTCATCACGACTCCACTTCGCGCTCGATATCCGCGCCGAGTTCTCTCAACCTCTCCTCGAGCCGCTGATATCCCCTGTCGATATGATATACGTTGCGAACGATGGTTTCTCCACTCGCCGCCAGACCCGCCAGAACAAGCGATGCGCTCGCCCTCAAGTCGGTCGCCGTCACCGAGGCGCCGGCGAGGTGCGCCACCCCGTCGATATGCGCCGTCCGGCCGTCGATATGAATCCGCGCGTTCATTCTGGCAAGCTCGGAGGCGTGCATGAAGCGATTCTCAAAAATGGTCTCCGTAAGTACGCAGGTTCCGCCCGCCAGCGTCATCAACGCCATGAACTGGGCCTGCAGGTCCGTGGGGAATCCGGGATAAGGCGCCGTCTTCACGTTCACGGGCCGTACGGAGCCGTCGCCACGTACGTGAATCCAGTCCACGCCTTCTGAAACTTCGAGACCGGCCTCGCTCAGCTTGAGCGCCAGCGCATGCACCTGCTCCGGCTCACAATTCGTAATTCTCAAATCCCCTCCCGTGATGGCGGCGGCAATCATGAGGGTTCCCACCTCGATGCGGTCTGCAGGGACGACCGCGTCGTATCCCCCGAGGGAATCCACCCCTTCGATCTCGATAACGGGCGTGCCCGCACCGCTCACCTTCGCGCCCATCTGGTTCAACAAATCCGCGACCGCGACAACCTCGGGTTCCAAGGCGGCATTCTCGAGCACGGTGACACCATTCGCCAGAGAAGCCGCCATCATCAGGTTCTTCGTACCCGTCACCGTCGTTAAGTCGAACGATATTCGCGCACCCGTGAGTTTCCGGGCTCTGGCCTCGATGTAACCCTTCTCTATCTCGATCTCCGCTCCCATCGCTCTCAGTCCCTTCAGGTGCTGATCGATGGGCCTGGCCCCGATGGCGCAGCCGCCCGGCAGGGAAACGCGGGCCGAGCCGAAGCGCGCCAGCAATGGCCCCAGCACCATGATGGAGGCCCGCATCGCCTGCACCAGTTCATAGGGCGCGACGCCGCCGGTGATGTTCGTGGCGTCCAGGGCGATACACCCGGGCGATTCTTCGCGCGTCTTTACGCCGAATTCGCCCAGAAGCGCCAATATCGTATTCGTATCGCGCAGGTCCGGGACGCGCCGCGCATGGCTGACGCCATCGGCCAGAATGGCGGCGGCCAGAATCGGCAAAGAGGCGTTCTTGGAACCCGACGCCTCGGCCTCGCCGCGAAGCGGCCTTCCTCCCCGGATACGAAATCGCTCCAAAACTAAACCCTCTCGAGTTCCAGAACCCTCTCGCGCCCGGCGAGGTCTTCATGCCGGCTCACCGAGCGATAATCCCCTTGTCGTTCCGCCAAGGCTCCCGCTTCCGTCATCTGGCGCGGGTCCATCTCGATCATCAGGAAACCCCCGCGCGCGAGATGAGCGGGCGCCGCCTCGATGATGCGCCGGATGAAGTCCATCCCGTCCGCGCCGCCATCGAGCGCGAGCCGCGGCTCGAACGATGAAACTTCAGGCATCAAGCCAACCAGTTCACCCTCGGCCACATAAGGCGGATTCGAGGCGATCAGCTCGAACCGCTCCTCACCGACCAGAGCCTGAAACAAATCAGAGGCCAGAAACCTCGTTCGATTAGCAAGGCCGAATTTATCTGCGTTCCGCCTCGCTACTCTTAGCGCCTTCGGGCAGAGGTCGAGCAAAGTGACGCGCGCCTCGCTTAATTCACCGGCTATCGCCAGCCCCACTGCGCCGCTGCCCGTGCACAAGTCCAGTATCCTGCTCTCTCGTCCTTCTCCCAAAAGCGCCACGGCGCGTTCGACGAGCAACTCCGATTCGGGCCTGGGGATCAGCACGTCGGGCGAGACGAGAAAAGTCATGGACCAGAACTCCCGCTCGCCCAGGATATAGGCCAACGGCTCGCGTTCGGCCCTTCTGCGCGCCAGCGCCTCCACTCGCGCGAGCGCCCCGGCGGATACCACTTTTTCAGGATGCGCGTGAAGGTGCGCCCTGTCGCAGCCTAATACCACAGCCACGACGAGCCGCGCATCCAGCCCCGGCGCATCCACGCCCGCCTCGGCGAACCGCTCTTCCAGACGGGAGAGCAGGGCACATACTTTTGTTCCTGATTCGCTTTGCGCCGCAGGAGGAGAAGTGGTCATTCCGCGGAGTGGGCTTCCGTGCTTTCTTCCAGTTCGGCCAGACGTTCCGCCTCACGGCTCTCGATGACCCGCTTGACCATCTCGTCGATGCCGCCCTCCATAAAGGCGGGAAGACCGTGTAGGGTGAGGCCGATGCGGTGATCGGTAATCCTGTCCTGGGGGAAATTGTAGGTCCTGATCCGCTCGCTCCTGTCCCCGCTACCCACGAGGCTTTTGCGCTGCGCGGAACGCTCGGACATCTGTTTTTGGATTTCCATGTCCAGCAGATGGGCCGAGAGGATTTTCATGGCCTTGGCGCGGTTTTTGTGCTGGCTCTTCTCGTCCTGGCAGGTGACGACGAGGCCGGTGGGCACATGGGTGATGCGAACGGCGGAATCGGTCGTGTTCACGCTCTGGCCCCCGGGGCCCGAGGAGCGGTAGACGTCGATCCTTAAGTCCTTCTCGCCGATGTCGAGCGCTATCTCGTCCGCTTCTGGAAGCACGGCCACCGTGGCCGCGGAGGTGTGGATTCTGCCTTGGGTCTCGGTGACGGGCACCCGCTGGACGCGATGCGTGCCGCTCTCATAGCGCAGGCGGCTGTAGGCGCCCGCCCCCTTGATGAGCGCGGATACTTCCTTGAGGCCGCCTAAGTCGCTCTCGCTCTTGCTCAGCTCCTCCGCCTTCCAGCCCTGGACCTCGGCGTAGCGCACGTACATGCGGTACAAATCGGCCGCGAAGAGCGCGGCCTCCTGGCCGCCCGTGCCTGCGCGAACTTCCAGGATGACGTTTTTCTCATCGTTCGGATCTCTGGGCAGGAGGAGCCGGCGCAGCCTCTCCTCCACTTCTTCGCGCTTCGCGCCCGCGTCCTCGAGCTCCGCCTGGGCGAGTTCGCTCATCTCCGGATCGCCGTCATCGAGCAAGACCTTCGCCTCCTCGATGGCGTTTTCGTAACCGCGCCATTCCTCAAAGGCCTGGACGACCTGGGTGAGTTCTTTGTGCTCGCGCGCGGTCTGCTCGAATTTCTTGCGGTCCTTGAGCAAGGCCGGGTCCGAGAGGCGCATCTCCAGCGTCTGGTGTTTTTCGATGATTTGTTCGATTTTTTCGAACATGGGATCAACCGACGGGCAGCGAATGGGGTGGCCCGGAATCGTCCTCAGGCCACGGATTCGCGTTTGCCGAGGAACCTCCGCCCAGGGGCGGCCCCCAGGCAAACACGGTAGGCTCCGTGCTTATGAATCCTCGGGCTTTTCGGCTTCTCCGTCCGGTTCGGGCGCAGGCGATGCTTCGGGTGCGGCGTCTTCAGCCGCGGCGGCAGCCGCATCGGCACCGGCGGGTTCAGGCGCAGGCGAAGCATCCTCAGCGGCGGCGACAGCCTCGGCCTCGGCGGATTCTTCTTTCTGCGCCTGGGCGGCCTGCCTCGCGGCGCGCTCCTCGGCCCGCTTCTGCCTGGCTTCCTCTCTGAGCTTTTTCTCTTCCTCCGCCTTCTCGGCGGCCTGCTTCGCTTCACGCTCCAACCGGGCGACCCGTTCCGCCTCGGCGGAGGCCTGCTTTCTCTTGCGCTTGGAGACCCGCGCCTCCTTGCCCTCGAACTTCTTGACGAACTTCTCTACGCGGCCTTCGGTATCGACGATGCGCGCCTGTTTTCCGGTGAAGAACGGTTGGCACTGCGAGCAGACCTCCACACGGATTTCACTGCGCGTGGAGAACGTCGTGAATTCGGTGCCGCAACCACTGCAGGAAACCTTGCACTCGAACAACTCGGGATGAATCTCGGCCTTCATAATCAGGCGCTCCAAAATCTCGGGGTCGAAACGTCGGAAACAATTCCGTAAATTTCGATAAATTACGCTAAATAGACGTGGTTTTTCGAGAAATAAAACCAGCCCCCTCTCCTACGAGGAGAGCGCTTTATATCGAAACTCCAGCGCCTTGTCTACCCCCAAAAGTAGGTAAAAACAAGAGGTTGGCATTAAGCGTCAGTTGTTCATCGAGGCGAGGAAATCCTCGTTGGTCTTCGTCTCCTGGATTTTCTCGAGCAGGAGCTCCATCGAATCCACCACGCCAAGTGGTTGTAAAACCTTGCGTAACACCCAGACGCGGTTGAGTTCCTGCGGGCTGAGCAGCAATTCCTCTTTCCTCGTGCCG
This sequence comes from bacterium, assembly GCA_965213625.1. GTDB lineage: Bacteria > UBA8248 > UBA8248 > UBA8248 > UBA8248 > Bin107. The sequence continues at coordinate 2,238,524 of CBDBZU010000004.1, read as the reverse complement.
GATTTATTGATGTCCACCGAGGGGAACACGCGCTTGTCGGAGAGCTTCCTGTCGAGGTGCACTTCCATGTTGCCGGTGCCCTTGAACTCCTCGAAAATCACGTCGTCCATCCGGCTGCCCGTCTCCACCAGCGCCGTGGCGAGAATGGTGAGACTCCCGCCTTCTTCCAGGTTTCGCGCCGCGCCGAAGAAGCGCTTGGGCCGCTGCAGCGCATTCGAGTCCACGCCACCAGAGAGAACCTTTCCGCTCGGCGAGATGATGGTGTTGTGCGCGCGCGCCAAACGCGTGATGGAATCGAGCAGGATAACGACATCTTGTTTGTGCTCGGTGAGTCTTTTCGCTTTTTCGATCACCATGTCCGCCACCTGAACGTGACGAGACGCCGGCTCGTCGAAAGTAGAGCTGATCACTTCCCCGCGTACGGAGCGTTCCATGTCCGTGACTTCCTCGGGGCGCTCGTCGATGAGCAGAACGATCAGGTGAACTTCGGGGTGATTCGTCGCGATGCTCTTCGCGATGGACTGAAGCATCATCGTCTTACCGGTTCTGGGCGCGGCGACGATGAGGCCGCGCTGCCCGAAGCCTATCGGCGTCATGAGGTCCAGTACGCGCGAACTGACCTCTTCCCCGGATATTTCGAGTTGTATCCGGCGATCCGGATACAAGGGGGTGAGGTTATCGAACAGAACTTTGTCCTTGCTCGCTTCGGGAGGTTCAAAATTGATCTTCTCGACTTTCAACAGCGCGAAATACCGCTCCCCCTCTTTCGGCTGGCGGATTTCACCGCTTACCGTATCGCCGGTGCGAAGATCGAAGCGGCGGATCTGGCTGGGGGAAACGTAAATGTCGTCGGGGCCGGGCAGATAATTGTAAGCGGGCGAACGCAGGAAACCGAATCCGTCCGGCAAAATCTCGAGTACGCCCTCTCCGGTGATGGTTCCACCACCGCCGTTGCGGTCCTTGTCGGACTGCGCCTCGAGTATCTTGTAAATCAGATCCTGTTTTCTGAGTCCGCTGGCACTTTCGGTACTGAACTCCTTGAGAATCTGGTTGAGTTCTCCAATGGTCTTTTTCTTCAGTTCCGCCAGGTTCAAGCTTCTAGATTTTGTTTCTGTTGTTGCCATAACTCCCTTCTCCTCGGTTGGGTGGGCACTTTTTACCACCTGGAACGTGAGATGGCGCCTTCTGGTCGCACCACTCGCCACATTCTGCGCGGGGAGACTTTTCCTCCTAGCCTCAAGCGGTAAAGTTGATGTAATGAAATTCCTTCATGTCAGATTCAAATGCAGGTTCTCATCGCCGGGTGCGATGTGAAGCGCGCATTCGGTAATTTGCAGAGCCAATCATGGGCGCGCGCGTGAACCCATTCATGGGAACATATTTGTACGCGGAGAGAACTATAACTTCGCGTGCCTATATTTCCTAAGATACATTTTCTCTTTTCTAAAAATCCAAATCGTTACACATCAGATGGAATTTGAAATTCAGGGCGACGAAAAGTGTCAGGAATAGAATTCATAAGTGTTTCAAAAAAATAATCAGTTCAAACAATTTTGTCAACACTTTTCAATTCATTTCTCAGAAAGTAATTTCATCAACTCCTCTACCTGCTTACGGGTATCATCGATTGAACCGCGATTGTCAATCACGTGATCCGCATACTTCACTTTTTCAGAAAGCGGCATCTGCGCATGAACGCGCCTCAAGGCTTCCTCTTCATTCATCGCGTTTCGCCGGCGTAATCGGCTAATCTGCTGGGATTCATCGCAATCGACAACCACTAGCGAGTCGAATCGCTTCCAGCTTCCCGACTCAATCATGACGGCTGCGTCCACAATCGCGACGGGTGCATGTCCTTCCCGCTCAAAGTCGCTCAGCCGCCTGTCTTGCTCGGCGATGATTTCAGGATGCAGGATACCCTCCAGAACCTTCTTTTTTGAAGAGTCGGAAAAAACTAATTCTCCGAGTCTGGCGCGGTTCAAGCTCTTCTCATCAGTAAGGACTTCTTCGCCAAAAGCGTCGACGATCGCCTCAAGAGCCCGAGACCCAGGAGCGACGACCTCGCGCGCTATGACGTCCGCGTCGATGACCGGAACACCCAGGTCCTGGAACATGCGGCTCACCGTGGATTTCCCGCTGGCGATTCCTCCAGTCAAACCAACTTTGCGCACGTCATCGCTTTTCGGCTATCGGGAGGCAACATATCATAGGCACCAGTTGAGGAGATCAAATGCCGCGTCGTTTCGCCTCTTGCTCATAATGCTTGTTGAAGAGTATCTCCCAGTCGCGGCTACCCTCGACCAACCTGCTGGAATAGGTGCTCAAAATCCTTCGCACCTCCTCTTCTATTTCATCATCAATGATCAGCTCATTGCTAATGGCGCGCAACACATTCATACGCAATTCCTGGGGCTCGACCAGAAAGTCCACATCCTCACACTCTTCAATGTCCTTGACGACCAGATTCGTCAGATGATTGATCTTCTCGCGGCTGAGTTTCATGGCCGCGTTCTCCTTAAATTAAAATAAAACTGAAAACTCCTCGCTACCCCTTCAAAGCACGAGATTTCGCTCGCGCGCAAGCTTTGTTTTCACCATCGTAAACATCCGGCTGTAGTCCACGTTGCCCCTGTCCATTTCCTCTTCGAAATCCCGCAGGATTTCTTTGACCTCGTCGTTGAGGCGATCTTCCACCATCAGATCCGCTTCGATGACGTGCGTAATCCGGGTCCTGAGCACTTCCTCATTCGAATCCTCGGATATCATTTCACGACGAATCAGCCGCTCGACAATCTTGTTGGCGATTCGTTCAATCATCTCTTTTCTCAATCTCATATCAGGCCCTCCTCAACAATTTATCAGGCCGGATTAGCTACTTTTCTTCCGCGGCGGCCCTTGCGGTACTTCTTCAAGGCAGCTTCCAGATCCTGAGCGAACGCATCGCGTAATTCGGCCGGGGCCATCAACTCCGCTTCCTGACCGAAAGACATCAGCCATCGCCTGAAACCCCAAACGTCACTTACCCGAACCGTGACATCGCGGCTCGATTTGCTCAATTTTTTCAATTGCTCCACTTCGCCGAACGCTTCTTTCATGAAAGCGATAACTGCATGAAGCGCCACATCCTTCCCGAATCGAACTCTCACATTCAAACCATTATTCATCGCATCGCGCAAGCACTCGGCCAGCAAAGCCTTCAAATCCAAACCCAAAGGCATCTGAAAAGCCCCGGCCATGACGCGGACGCTCTCTATGCCCTCCAGATGCCAGACGTCCATGGCATTTTTTTCTGATTCGCGCGCCAGTAGATGATAGCTTCCGCCATCGAAATGCAGGAGATAGGGGTCTATCTTCCACCAGCGTTTACGAATCTCGCCCGCACGGGCCGCCAGGATTCTCGCAGGTTTTCCCTTCTCTATCGCTTCGATCAGAATGCCGCCAACCCTGCGCTGCCGCCCGTGCTCCCTCAGCGCCCCTACGACACCGGCATAACGCGGCTCCACTCCCTCTGCATATGCGCGCAAAGCCGCGGGGATGTAATTTCGCAACCGGCTGAAAACGCCGCTGACACTATCGCTGAACGATTCCTCCCTTAACGGACTACTCGGCATATCCCGCAACATGCAAAGGGCGTAATACAAAGACGCCCACTGAGAAGGCGAAAACGGCTTCGGAACCGAATCCACATAATCTCTTAACAAACGATATCGCATCTTGCGACCCGTGCGAACCCTCTCCAGCGGGAATCCAGCCTTCAGCAAATGCGATATATCCCTTTGAAGCGTTCTCAAACTCCACTTCTGGGCGATATCTCCAGCGGACTCCTTTCCCAAGAGCGCAAGGAGTTCTTCATAAGACCAGCTTTCTCCGCTCTCCAGAGCTCTGAGAAGCCGCCACCGTCGAATGAATTGATCCTGAAGCGCCATGTAGCGTTCCTTATGTTGCCGCCCGGCGAGTATTCACACGCTTCGAAAGTTCAAGCAACAAATGCAAGGGCTGTGAGAATTGTCCCAGTCTATCCCGCTTGTGGGGAATACCGTGACAATCCGATCCTCCCAGGCATAACAAACCATGTTCTTCGGCCATTTTCCGGTAATGGCGCTGTGCGTCCGAATCCTGCGAGGGATGCTCCACTTCGAGGCCCACGAGACCCGCTTCCGCCAAGGCCGGGATAATTTCATCACACGCGCTCAACATCGGGTGTGCGAGAGTGGCGACTCCACAGGCTTCATGAATGAGATCTAGCGCGTCATAAGGAGTAAGCGTATTCAGTTCCACGTAGCAAGGCGCGTTTTCACCGATGTATTTCGTAAAAACTTCTTCGCGTGACCTGGCGAACCCTTTCTTGAGCATGTATGCGCCCAACTGTCCCCGTGTGATGCTCGGGCTATCAGCATAGGCGGCGAAAAAATCCTCCTTATCCAAACACAAACCGGCATGATTGAGACGATCAATTATCTCACCCATTCTCTCCACCCTGGCAAAGCCGCGCACTTTTATTTGCGCCGCCAGACGGGGCGCGTCCGGCTGAATAAAATGGCCGAGAACATGCACGCTTCGACCATCATGGTCGCATGTGAACTCGATGCCGGGAATAAAATCCATCCCCAGTCTTTCCGCCTCCGCGTCCGCACGAGACAAACCCGCAACCGTGTCGTGATCCGTGAGCGATATGGCACGCACCCCGGCGCGTTTCGCCCTTTGCATGAGTTTTTCGGGAGACTCCAAGCCATCGGACATATTCGAATGGGTGTGAAGCTCTACAACCTTTGCATCGAGAGAGAGACCATTGAAATGAAAGTCATGCGACATGGATACAGATTCCTGGATGCGAGGGAAACTCCGGCTTCCGCCCGGCTCGAAGAATGGAGCGGGCGATGGGATTCGAACCCACGACGTCCAGCTTGGGAAGCTGGCATTCTACCCCTGAATTACGCCCGCCTACATACGAACGATAGGGCCATGTCGCCGATAGTGTCAAGGAAATGGAAGGTAAAATAATGCAATCGGCAAACGTCTCGTTACCTTGCCAGCGTCCACTCCTGGTTTTCGTATCGGGCGCGGGAAATTTCCAAAGCTCCCGCACTCTCAATATCCGACAACTCGCCTGGTTCAAAGCGAAAACCAAACACCTTCTCCAAACCTGCCTTCAAGGAGTCGGCCACCTCATGAAACGAAATTTCTCCGCCCAACACTTCCCAAAGACCAATCGCGTGCGCGTTGCGGGAGAGCAGCCGCTCGGCTCTCCTTGGTTTGAGGAGACCCGCCAGTCGCTCCTCCGAGGAGCGGAGCAGCACGCTTCCGTGTTGTAAAACCGCGCCGCCCTCGCGGCATTGTGCGCTGCCCACCATCTTTTTCCCGCCAATCGCGAGTTCCCACACCGATGCCGTGGCAAAGCAAGAGCCTTGCGAAGCATACGCACTCCCGCTCGGGGGAGCCAATTCGACCTCCGCGCCCAAGGCCGCCAATCCTTCGGCCAGTCCTTCGCTGATTTTGTGATACGTTTCCCCAATCGCATCACCCAACAGTGCCTGCGAACCCGTGATGGAATACGTCAATTCACAATCATGGAGCACCGCGCGCCCGCCGGTGAGCCTCCGGCAGATGTCGATCCCCTCATCCACTAACTTCTCCAGAAAAATATCGCGCTCGGCGGCCTGGCCGCGGCCCAAGGAGATAGCCGGGGGCGACCATGCGTAGACGCGAAACGTGAGGGGCGCCTCCTTGGAAGGATGACCTTCTCTCAGATGTGTCTGGCAACACTCGAACAACAACTCATCCACCGCCATGTTCCAGGCGGCAGTAGATTCGCCCGTATTTAAGAAACGTGCATGGGGGACTTCTTGCGGTTCAGAATCTGTGCGTTCCATTATCAGGCATAGTTCTCAATAGGCAAACAAGAGCAGACCAGGTTCCTGTCTCCATAAGGGTTGTTCACCCGCTTGACGGGAGGCCAGTACTTCGCCGCGCGCACCCAGGGCAGCGGGAAAACGGCTTTCTCGCGCGAATAGGGATGAGTCCATTCATCGGCCGCGATGTCCGAGGCCGTATGGGGCGCGTTCTTGAGAGCGTTGTCCTCCGCGCTCATCAGCCCGTCCGCGATCTCCTGGATATCGCGTCTGATGTCGATCATCGCGTCACAGAAACGGTCCAGCTCTTCTCGCGATTCGCTCTCCGTCGGCTCGATCATCAAGGTTCCCGCTACTGGGAAAGACATCGTAGGCGCATGGAAGCCATAGTCCATCAGCCGCTTCGCAATGTCCTCGTTCGTCACGCCAGAGGCTTCCTCAAGGGGCCTGATGTCGATGATGCACTCATGGGCCACCATGCCATTCGCCCCCTTGTACAGAACCTCATAGTGGGGCTCGAGCCTTCTGGCCACATAATTCGCATTCAAAATGGCCACATGCGTCGCCTTAATGAGGCCCTCGCCGCCCATCATGGCGATATACATCCAGGAGATGGGCAGAATTCCCGCGCTTCCCCAGGGAGCCGCGGAAATCGCATCGACGCCCGTGTCCGGCCCCACACCTGAAACCACCGAATGTTTCGGCAGATAGGGAGACAAATGTTTCACGACGCCGATGGGGCCCATGCCCGGCCCACCACCACCGTGGGGAATGCAGAACGTCTTATGGAGGTTCATATGGGAAACGTCGGGACCGAACTCGCCGGGCTTGCAGATGCCGACCAGCGCATTCAAGTTCGCGCCGTCCATATACACCTGACCACCGTTTTTGTGAATGATGTCGCAAATTTCCACCACGCCTTCCTCAAAAACGCCGTGCGTCGAGGGATAGGTGATCATCAACGCGGCCAGTTTTTCCGAAAATTTTTCGGCCTTCTCCCTTAAATCCACGATGTCCACGTTCCCGTTCGCATCGCAATCGACGACCACCACCTCGAAACCGGCCATGACGGCACTCGCGGGATTCGTTCCGTGAGCCGAACTGGGAATCAGGCAGATGTTCCGGTAACCCTCGTTTTTGTCCTCATGGTATTTGCGAATCACCAGCAAGCCGGCGTACTCGCCCTGCGCGCCCGAGTTGGGCTGCATGGAGATGGAATCGAACCCCGTGCACTCGGCCAGCATGTGTTCCAGATCGGCGATAAAATCGCGGTATCCGCGCACCTGCTCTTCGGGCGCGAAGGGGTGAATTCCGCCGAATTCCTCCCACGTCACGGGAATCATTTCCGTTGTGGCGTTCAGCTTCATGGTGCACGAACCAAGGGGAATCATGGAGCGCGTAAGCGCGATGTCTTTTTCCTGAAGGCGGTAGATATAGCGCAGCATTTCATGTTCTGCGTGATAGGAGTTGAAAACCGGATGCGTCATGTAGGGCGAGGTTCTTCGCAGGGGATCCGGAATCCTCTCTGCCGCATTCGCCTCGACTTCATCGAACGAAATCGGGGCTGAGCCGTTTTCGGCGAAGACCCCCCAAAGCGCTTCTACCTCTTCTCTTCCGGTGGTCTCATCCAAGGCGATCCCGACTGTATCATCGTCGAGCGCTCTCAAGTTCATACGCCGCACCGCCGCTTTTTCGACAATTCGGGCCGCGCCTCCCGCACCCACGCGCACCGCCACGGTGTCGAAGAAAGAAACCGCCGCCAGTGCGCAGCCCATGCGTTCCAGACCATCGGCCAGCGCGCCTGCGAGGCGGTGCGTTCTCTGCGCGATCCTCTCGACGCCTGTCGGTCCGTGGTACACGCCGTACATGCTCGCGATGACGGCCAGAAGAACCTGGGCTGTGCATATATTGCTCGTGGCGCGCTCGCGGCGTATGTGCTGTTCTCTTGTCTGCAAGGAAAGCCGCAAGGCGGGCTTTTCGTCCGCGTCGATGGAAACACCGACGATGCGGCCCGGCATGGCGCGCTTGAATTGCTCTTTCGTCGCCAGATATGCCGCATGCGGCCCGCCGAAGCCGAGTGGTACGCCGAAGCGCTGCGAATTCCCAACGACGACATCCGCTCCAAACTCACCGGGGGGTTTCAGGAGCGCCAAAGCGAGAATATCCGCAGCGACGACGACCAAGGCGTCGGTCTCGTGCGCCATGTCTGCAAAATCGGCATAGTCGAATATCTCCCCGCCCGTTGCGGGATACTGGAGCAAGACGCCGAACACATCCTCAGCCAGCGCACCGTCTCGGTGGTCGCCCACCACCACTTCGATATCCTGAGGCTCCGCCCTCGTGCGCACCACTTCGATGGTCTGGGGATGGCAGTCTTTCGAAATATAAAACTTGCGCCCCTTGTTCCGGCTCGCGTTCATCACCATGGTCATCGCCTCGGCGGCGGCCGTGCCCTCATCCAGCAAGGAAGCGTTGGCGATTTCCATGCCGGTGAGGTCCATGATCATGGTCTGGAAATTAAGCAGCGCCTCCATACGCCCCTGTGAGATTTCCGGCTGATAGGGCGTGTACGCCGTATACCAACCCGGATTCTCCAGGATGTTGCGTAGAATGACGGTCGGGGTGTGACAATCCGAATACCCCATGCCGAGCATGGACTTGAACACCTGGTTTCTGCCCGCGAAAGAACCCAAGTCGGCGAGGGCCTGCTGTTCCGTTCTGGGCGCGGCGAGATTCAGCTTCGAGTTAGAGATGATGGATGAAGGTATGGCTTTTTCGACCAGATCGTCCAGGGAGTCCAGGTCGACCACCCCCAGCATCGCCGCAATGTCTTCATCGCTCGGCGCGATGTGGCGATGAATGAATTCTCCCCGATTCTCGAGATTCTCGAGAGACAAGCGAGATTCCGGCATGAATGCGCCCCTTCAGGTTATGGGGATTCAGGCGGACAAATCATTTCCGCTCCGGTTCACGGGAGATGAATACTCCCTCCAGCGCGAAGAAGAGCCGTTCGGGCTAACCGCTTTCCTCCTCGGTGTAAGCCCGGTACGAATCGGCTTCCAGGAGATCGTTCAACTCCGACTCGTCTTTCATCTCCACCCGAATCATCCAGCCGTCTTCATAGGGCTCGGAGTTCACGAGTTCGGGTTGATCCTCGAGCGTGGTGTTCGCCTCGACGACGACGCCGGAGACAGGCGCGAAAAGGTCAGATACCGCCTTGACACTCTCCACAACACCGAACGTGTTGTTCGCCTCCACCTCGGCGCCGACTTCGGGGAGTTCGACGTACACTACGTCTCCCAGTTCCGATTGGGCGAAGTCCGTGATCCCAATCACCGCGATGTTTCCCTCTACTCTCACCCACTCGTGCTCTCTGGAATATTTGAGGCCGCTCGGTAGTTCCATGCTCCTGAATGCCTCCCTCTTAAATGACGGCAGTTTCTGATGATTTGTTATGAGAAAATGTAATTTTCTCCGCTAGCTCTTCTTGTAAAAAGGTGTCTTCACTATCTGCGCCCGCCTCGCTTTGCCGCGGATGTCGATTTCGAGAGCAGCACCCTCACCTGCATTCGAGGCAGGAACGTAGCCTATCCCGATGGCTTTGCCAAGAGAGGGACTCATCGTCCCGCTCGTCACCTCACCGGCCACTTCGCCGTCGATGAGGATGGGCGCTCCATGACGAGGAATACCACGATCCACCATCTCGAATCCAACCAGTTTTCGCTTCACGCCCTCGGCCTTGAGGGCCAACAGTTTCTCGCGGCCGATGAAATCCCCCGCCTTGTACCTCACCACCCAGCCGAGACCCGCTTCGAGCGGATGGGTGGACTCATCGATGTCGTTTCCATACAGAGCGAATTTCATCTCGGTGCGCAATGTATCCCGCGCGCCGAGGCCGCAGGGCTTGAGACCCTCGCCCACGCCCTCGCTCATCAGCGCATCCCAGAGCACAGGCGCATCTGCCGATTTGCAATAGAGCTCAAAACCGTCCTCTCCGGTATAGCCCGTGCGGGAGACCAGCACTTCACACCCCGCCACATCCTTGTGATGCGCCCCGTAGTAGGGGATGCCGGCGAGGTCTCCTCCGCCCGGAATCAATTTGCCTAATATGTATTCCGCCTTGGGGCCTTGTAAGGCGAGGAGGCCAATCCGCTCACTCACGTTTTCGAACTCGCAGTCCTCGGTGTGGTGGGAAGCCATCCACTCCCAGTCTTTTTCGATGTTCGCCGCGTTCACGACGGCCATATAGCGCTCATCATCGAGCCGGTAGACCGTGAGGTCATCCACGATCCCGCCTTCCTCCCTGCACATGGCCGCATAAAGGACGCCGCCCACCTCGAGCTTGCGGACGTTGTTCGTCACCAACTTGTGGACGAAAGCGCCCGCTTCTTTTCCGCGCGCTTCGAACTCGCCCATGTGGCTCACGTCGAACAGACCGGCCGCTTCCCGCACCGCACGGTGCTCCTCGATGACGCCCGTGTACTGGACGGGCATCTCATAGCCTGCGAAGGGCACCATCTTGGCGCCTGCGGCCTTGTGGGTTTCATACAGGGAGGTTCTGTGCAGTTCCTGCTCGGGATTCGTCATGACAACCTCGCGTAGCGGCTGATATCACTGCCCTTCTTGAGCCTTACCGCGTATCGGAACGAATTTCAAGAGGTTTCTTGCATCATGATTCCGAGAACAATCGATGACTGGGTGCCTGACAACATTCAAATAACAGAAATTCAAAGACTTGCGATATTATTCGCTCACGCGAACGCGCGGATTCCGGTTTCAAAGCCTGCGATGATGATCTTTTGAATCTGGCTGGTTCCCTCGTAAATGGTCGCCACGCGGGCGTCGCGCATATAGCGCTCCACGGGATACTCGTTGCTGTAGCCCATGCCGCCGTGAATCTGAATGGCGTCGTTCGCGCAGCGAAGGGCCGCTTCGCTGCAATAGTATTTGGCGATGGAGGTCTCGCGCGTGTTCGGTTGCCCTGCGTTCTTGAGTTCCCCCGCCCGGTAGAGCAGGAGCCTGCTCGCGTCGATATCGACTACCATCCGGGCAATCATGTCCTGTACGAGTTGATGCGCCGCGATGGGCTTTCCGAACGTGTGGCGTTCTTTCGCGTAGGCGACAGACGCTTCGAGGGAACCCTGTGCGATGCCCAGGCAACCCGCGCCCACGGAATAGCGACCGTTGTCTAGCGCGCTCATCGCGACCTTGAAGCCATCGCCCACTTCCCCCATCAAGGCGTCATCCGGCACTTCCACGTTCGCCAGGAAAAGCTCGGCGGTGTTCGAGCTCCTGAGACCCAGTTTTCCGTGCATTGTCTTGGCCTCGAAGCCGGGTCGGTCGGTTTCCACCAGGAACGCCGCCATCTTGCGGGGGTTCTCACGATCGGTCTGCGCGATCACGAGTGCGAGTTGCGCGACGCCGCCGTTGCTGATCCATATCTTCTGGCCACTCAGTTTCCAGCCGCCAGCAGTCTTCTGCGCAAAGGTCTTCAGGTGCTGCGCATCGGAGCCCACGTCCGGCTCCGTGAGGCCGAAACAACCAATCCATTCCGCCGTGCAGAGTTTCGGCAGATACTTCTTCTTCTGTGCCTCGCTGCCCCACTTCAGAATCGTGGTGGCGACGAGAGAGAGCTGCACAGACAAGACGGTGCGCACCGAACTGCACGCCTTGCTGATCTCCTCGTTCATGATGGCGTAGGAGATATAGTCGAGACCCGCGCCGCCGTATTCCTCGGGAATCGGCCCGCCGAACATGCCCAACTCGCCCATTTCGGCGACGATCTCCGCCGGGTAACGTTCTTTCTCGTCGTTTTCCCGGGCCACGGGCACGATTCGCCTCTGGGCGAACTCCGCCGCCGTTTCCTTGATCAGCCGCTGGGTTTCGTTGAGTTCAAAATCCACTGTTTTCTCAGGATATGATGCTTATTCGTAGGTGAAGAAGCCGCGGCCGGACTTTCGGCCTAAATGACCCGCCCTGACCATCTTGCGCAACAGAAAATTGGGCCGGTAGCGCGTATCTCCCAGTTCACGGTAGAGCGTCTCCGTCTTGGCGAGGTGGATGTCCACGCCGATCAGGTCGATGAGTTCGAGCGGCCCCATGGGCAGGCCTGCGCCCATCTTCATCGCCTTGTCGATGTCCTCGGCGGACGCGAGACCACCCGCATATACCTCCACCGCCTCGTTGAGCATCCCCGCCAGCACACGGCTGCCGATGCCCGCCGGGCTGTCGAAATTCGCCATTACGGGCGTCTTGCCGAGCCGCTCGGCGAGTGTGCGCGCCGCTTCCACCGTCTCCCTGGAGGTACCGAGGCCCGGCATGATCTCGACGAGCTTCATCACCAGGGGCGGATTGAAGAAATGCACGCCCACGACCTTCTCCGGCCTGGAAGTGGCCGCCGCCATCTCGGTGATGGAGAGGGAAGTGGTGTTCGATGCGACAATCGCGCGCTCGGGCGCCGCCTCATCCAGTGCGCCCAGCACTTTTTTCTTGATTTCCATGTCCTCGAAAACAGCCTCGACGACGATGTCCGCATCCGCCGCCTTCGCGTAGCCCGTTCCCGGCGTGATGCGCGAGAATATGGCGTCTTTCGCCTCAGCAGACATCTTTCCCTGCTCGACGCGTTTCGCCGCGCGCGCCTCGAGACTCCCGATGGCCTTCACCACCATCTCTTCGTTCAGGTCGGTCAGTACCACCGGTATCTCGTTTTGCGCGAACACCTGGGCGATTCCTGCGCCCATCGTTCCCGCACCCACCACCATTGCCTTTTCTATCCCCATCTCACCCTCTTGCGTCCTTAAGTCTTACAATCACCGCGCCTAAGCGACGCGCTCCAAAACGACGGCCACACCCTGGCCCCCGCCGATGCAGGCGCTCACGACGCCGAATTGCCCGCCCCTTTGCTCGAGCGCGCTCAGGCAGGTGGCGATAATTTTGCCGCCCGTAGCACCCACCGGATGCCCGAGGGCGATGGCGCCGCCATGCACGTTCAGCTTTTTTCTGTCCCACTCGAGTTCGCGCTCGCAGGCGATGACCTGGGCGGCGAACGCCTCGTTCACCTCTATCAAGTCCATATCCTCGAGCGCGAGACCCGCACGTTCGAGCGCCTTCGGAATAGCCGTGACGGGACCCAGCCCCATGTAGCGAGGCTCCACGCCCGTTGAGGCGTAGCCGCGCAGGACGGCGATGGGCTTTGCGTCCAACTCGTCCGCCTTCTCCTGCGACGCCAGCACGAGTGCGGAGGCCGCATCCGCCTGACAACACGAATTGCCTGGGGTGACGGAGCCGTTCTTGTCGAAAACGGGCCTGAGGCGCCCTAGTTTTTCCATCGACATGCCGCTGCGGGGCGTCTCGTCCTTATCGAACACGTTCACCTCGCCTTTACGCCCTTTCATTTCGACCGGCACGATTTCCCCGGTGAACTTCCCGCTCTCAATGGCCGCTACGGCCTTCTCCTGGCTTTCGAGCGCGTATTCGTCCTGCTCCTCTCGGCTCAGGTTGTATTTTTCCACCAGATTCTCCGCCGTCACGCCCATGAGCTGTCCCGAGAGGGGATCTTCATAGCCGTCCTTGTAGATCAGGTCCAGAAACTGCGCGTGCCCGAAGCGGTTCCCCCACCGCGCACCCGGGTTCACGAAGGGCACGTTGGAGGTGCTCTCCACTCCTCCGGCGAGGACGACCTCCGCATCGCCCGCACGAATCGCCTGCGCGGCCAGAGCGGCGGCCTTGATGCTCGAACCGCAGCGCTTGTTGATCGTGTACGCGGGCGTCTCCTTCGGAAGACCTGCGCTCACCGAGATGAGCCGCGCGGAATTGGGCCCCACGCCCGCCTGCCATCCGTGGCCGATAATGGTCTCGTCGAAATGTTCGGGATCCACCCCCGATCTTTGAATAGCCTCTTGCGCGATGTGTACGCCCAACTCCGGTGCGGTCATGCCCTTGAGCGTGCCGCCGAAGGCCCCGCCCGGAGAACGAACGCTGCTGAGAATGACGACATCTTTCATGTAAACCCTCAATTTTCAAAGAGATGAATTGTATCCGACCATATGGTATTCCAAATTCGGTACGGAGTACTAAAATGCTTGAATTGGTATTTTCATAAACCAGGGGTTCTTATGGCATACCTCGAACGCGATAGGCAAGGAATGAAGCGCACTGAAATCGCATGGCGTAACGGACGTTTCGGGCATAAAACACTCTCTGCCAGAAAGCTATTCCCGCAAATCCTCCAGCAGCTTGAGAAAATCCGCCGGCGGTTCGGCCATCAACTCCCGCTCTTCCCCGTCGATGGGGTGGCGAAAAGCCAACCTGTGGGCATGGAGGGCCTGTCTCTCGATGAGGCTTTTTTGATTCGATTTTATTTTCTTGCGCGGCCCTCTCGGCAACCGCCCCAGGCCATACACCGGATCTCCCACGATGGGATGCCCGATATGGCTCATGTGCACCCTGATCTGGTGCGTTCTGCCCGTCTCCAGCTTAATACCCAAAACCGATGCGTCTCCCAGCACTTCCCGGACCTTGTAATGGGTCACCGCCCGACGACCGCTTTCCACAACCGCCATGGCCGTTCTGTGAGCCGGATGCCGCCCAATGGGGGCGTCTATCGTCCCTTCCCCCTGCGCAGGTATGCCCCGAACGATGGCCAGATAGTGCCGGTGAATCCGGCGCGCCTTGAGGTCGGCGGAGAGTTTTCCGTGCGCGGCGTCTGTTTTCGCCGCAATCAGAAGACCGGAAGTGTCCTTGTCGAGCCGGTGAACGATGCCGGGCCTTTCCACACCACCGATGCCCGAAAGCTGCCCCATGCAATGATGCAAAAGAGCGGCGGCCAAGGTTCCCTTGCGCTGACCCGCCCCGGGGTGAACCACCATGCCGGGGGGCTTGTTGACGACGAGAAGGTGCGCGTCCTCGTAGCGAACGTCGAGCGCAACCTCTTCGGCCTCGATGTGAGAGGGCACGGGAGGCGGCAACGTCACCACGACACGCGCGCCGCCTGGAAGGGAGTGCGCCGCCTTTGTCTCGGTTCTTCCATCGACTGAGACCATGCCGTCCCTGATGAGCCCCTGCACGCGCGAACGAGAGAGTTCTTTCAGCCTATGGGCCAGGAACGAATCGATCCGCTTGGCGCCTTCATGGCAGGTCAGCGTCCAGGTCCTCTCGCCTCGCTCCGCCATACTCACACCTTGACGAGGGTGCCGACGATGCGCGTTCGGGGATAAATTGTCCCGCGGACCTGGTCGCCCTGAGCCAGGAGGTCGTGATAACCCTGCGCGGCCAGAAACCAGCCTTCCCTTATGCTTTTTCCGCTCCCGAGCGTCAGCGGACGCATACCGATACCGCGTACGATCTGGAGATGATACTTCTCCTCCAGAAAAGCGAGCTTGTTCCAGAAGATATAAGAGGACTTGGACGCCACCCGGCCCTCGAAGTTCACGGGTTCGCCCATCAGGTCCGTGAGGGCGCGCGAGGTTCTCCAGAACGCATAGGCGAGCGAAGCGCCAAGAACAGATGCGGCGGCGTAGAAGAGCGTCTCTTGTTGAATGGGGCGCTGCGCGACCAGTAATCCCAGGCACGAAATACACACCAGGGAAACCAGTCCCCAGAAAATAGAGGTGTTCCATAAATAATGGCGCGCATAGCCGCGCGCCCTGGTCGCCGAGCCTATCGAGGGATTGTTCCGGCTCGCATGCGTCCCCGAAAACGGGAAAGGGCCCAGCATCTCCAACCCTCCGGAAAGATAATCCACCTCTCGTGAAACCGGCTATTGTCCGGGCGATTCGTTCTACCTGCTCTCCCCCGTCGATGCGGTCTCGGCCGGACCCCGTATGATATCGAGTATCATCATACCGACCCCGACCGTGATGCCTGAGTCCGCCAGGTTAAAAGCGGGCCAATGGTATTGCCCATAATAGAACAGGAGATAATCAATCACCTCGCCATACGCGACCCTGTCGACCAGATTCCCCAGACCGCCGCCGAAAACGAGAATCATGCCCGCTCTTCCCCAGAGATTTCCCGGCGGATGAGAACAGTACAGATAGAGGACGAACGCCAAAGCCGCCAGGGTAGCGCAGATAAAGAAAAGGCGACCCCACAGGGGAGGCAGGCCGTCGAGAATGCTGAACGCGCCGCCGGAATTTCTCAGATATACAAGGTTAAAAAATCCCTGGATAACGGCGTGCGAATCGCCGAGTGCGAAAGTCTTGTCGACAACCTGCTTGATGGCCTGATCGGCCAAGGCGAAAAGAGCGGCAATGAGGAAAAACGGTTTGAGCCCCAGACTTTGGCTCACAAAAGCACCTTCGCTGCGATGCGGGCGCAACGCGCCGAAAGGTCGGGGAAGCGGGGGTCCGAGCCCACGTCTTCCGAGATTTTCCACGACATGGCGCATTTCGCTCCCCGCGCCTCGCTCACTTCGACGGCCAGTCCATCAACCTCCTCGCTGCGGTAGGCATCGCCCGAGGGCGCCTCGCCTGCGCCTGCGAGCGCGGCGCCAGAGACGATGAACACGTCTCCCATCTCGGGCTCCAGGGCAGTGAGCTTCTCGCGCATCTTCTCTTCCGCAAAAAGCCTCACGCTGAAATTGAGCGAACTGCCCTTGCCCTTTTCCTGATTCTGGCGGACGAGTTCGAGCGCCTTGAGCACCTCGCCCCGCGCCCGCATGAGCGGCTCCCACTTTTCCTCCAGCGCCTCGTCGCGCCGAGCGGTGTCGGCCTCAGGCAAGGATGCCAGATGAACGCTCTCGCCATGTAGTTTCGGCGTGAGTTGATAGGCTTCTTCCGCCGTGAAGGGCAGGATCGGCGCCATCATCCTGAGCAACGCATCCAGGATTTCGTGCATGGTGCTGACACCCGATATTCTGTCCACGTCATCGGGCATGGAGATGTAGAGCCTATCTTTCAGCACGTCGAGATAGAACGAGGACAAATCGACCGCGCAGAAGTTGTTGAGCGCATGGTAGACGGCGTGAAATTCATATTCGGCATAGGCCTGCCGCACGCGCTCGACGAGCTTGTCCAGCCGGCTGATGATGAGCCTGTCGATCTCCATGCGCTCGGCAAGGGGAACCGCGTCTTGCGCGGGGTCGAAACTCTCATAGTCCCTCAGATTGCCCAGCAGGAAGCGGCAGGTGTTTCTTATCCGGCGATAGGCCTCGGCCATGCGGTCCAGAATCTGTGGGGAAATGCGGATGTCTTCCCTGTAGTTCTCTCCGGCTACCCAGAGCCTTAATATCTCAGCACCGTATCTCTTGATGATCTTCTCGGGCGCGATCGTATTGCCCAGGGATTTGCTCATCTTCTTGCCCTTGCCGTCCACCACGTAGCCGTGGGTGAGCACCTCGCGGTAGGGGGCCGCGTCCCGCACGCCCACGGCTGCGAGCAGGGAGCTGTGGAACCAGCCGCGGTGCTGATCGCTGCCTTCCAGATACATGTCCGAAGGCCACGTCAACTCTCCTCTTTTCTCCAGGACGGCCGCCTGGCTCACGCCTGAATCGAACCACACGTCGAGAATGTCGGTCTCTTTTCTGAAAGACGCGCTGCCGCATTCGGGGCAGGTGAAACCCGGCGGCAGAAGTTCCGTGGGCTGCTTTTCGAACCAGACGTCCGCGCCGCCTTCTTCCATCAGGTCCGCCACGCGATGCGCCACCTCGGCATCCACGACCACGTGCGCGCAACCCTCGCAATGGAACGCCACGATGGGCACTCCCCAGGAGCGCTGGCGCGAGATGCACCAGTCCGGCCTGTTCTCGATCATGCCGTAGATGCGCTCCTCGCCCCAGGGCGGCACCCAGGCGACTTTTCGAATCTCTTCGAGCGCGCGCTTTCTCAAATCGTCGTGCTCCATCGAGATGAACCACTGCGGCGTCGCCCGGAAGATGGTCGGCCTGTGGCTTCGCCAGTCGTGCGGATAGGGATGGGTGTAATCTTCCACCGCAAACAGACGTCCCAAATCGCGCAGATGCGCGATGATGTTCGGGTCGGCGTCAAAAACGAACTGGCCTGCGAAATGCGCCACGTCGTCGGTGAATTTTCCGTCATCCGCTATGGGGCTGTAGACTTCGAGGCCGTATTTGAGGCCGGTCTCATAGTCCTCGCGTCCGTGGCCGGGAGCGGTGTGCACGACGCCCGTGCCCTGATCGAGAGTGACGTAATCGGCCACCACGACGAGCGAGTCGCGCTCCACCCAGGGATGCCGCGCGTGCAAGCCCTCGATTACCCCTCCCTGGAAACTCGCTACCTTCTCGAAAGAGTCGCCCGCTCCCTCTTGCTCGGCCAATTCTTTCAACCTGGGCAGGAAATGCTCATGGAAGATGAGGAGTTCCTCCCCGTGACGGAACACGCCGTATTCCAGGGACTCGCTGAACGCCAGCGCCAGATTGGCGGGCAACGTCCAGGGCGTCGTCGTCCAGATGAGAACGCTGACCGGACGACCTTGTGCGGCCTCACCCAACCCATCGATCTTCTCCGCCCAGCCCGGGAGTTGCTCCTCGGCGATTGGAAACTTCACATAGATGCTCGGCGTGGTGATGTCCTCATACTCCACCTCGGCCTCAGCCAGCGCCGTCCTCAAACCCGGCGCCCAGTGCACGGGTTTCAGGCCCAGATACACGCCGCCGCGTTCGATAAAGCGCGCCAGTTCGCGCACGGTGGCGGCCTCGTAGTCGTAGCTCATAGTGAGATAGGGCCGCTCCCAATCCCCAAAGACGCCCAAGCGCTTGAACTCGTCCCTTTGGATGTCGATGTATTTCTCGGCGTATTCGCGGCACATCTTGCGCTTTTGAACCTCGTCGATCTCGAAGCGCTTGCGGCCGAGCTCCTTGTCCACCTGATGCTCGATGGGCAGCCCGTGGCAATCCCACCCCGGCACGTAGACGGCGTCGAAACCGGCCATCTGCTTCGATTTCACCACGACGTCCTTCAAAATCTTGTTCAGCACCGTTCCCAGATGGATGTGTCCGTTCGCATAGGGGGGGCCGTCGTGCAGGATGTACTTCTTGCGGCCCTGTGATGCGTCCCTGATCTTCTCGTAAACGTCCTGCTCCGCCCAGGACTCGAGCATCTGCGGCTCGCGCACGGGCAGGTTCCCCTTCATGGGAAACGAGGTTTTGGGCAGGTTCAACAGTTCCTTGTAGTTCGTCGTCATTCTCCCATCCAGTCTTTTTAGGTCGTTTCGACCGCCGATACGGGCATCCCGGGTATTCCCGCCGCAGCCCTGACGAGGCGCATCGTCTCTTGCGCCTCCGCTCTCGCCTTGGCTCCGCCTTCGGCCAGGACGCCCTCTACATAGCCGATATCCCCTTCCAGGCGTTTTCTTTCTTCCCGATAAGGCGCGAAATACGCGTCCATCTTCTCGAAGAGTACCTGTTTCGCGTTGCCGTAGCCGAACCCGGGCGTCCGGTAATTATCCCTCAACTCCTCCTGTTCCGCCTCATCAGAGAAGAGCTGATACAAGGCGAACACATTGCAGGCGTCGGGGTCTTTGGGTTCTTCGAGCGGGGTGGAGTCGGTAACAATCGACATCACGCGCTTTCTCAAGCGTTTTCCCTCCTCGAAAATCTCTATCGTGTTGTCATAGCTTTTGCTCATCTTCTGGCCGTCCAAGCCCGGCACCTTGGCGCCTGCATCGAGCCTGACGGTGGGCAGGGGGAAGATTTCCCCATACGTGTTGTTGAAGGCCAGCGCCATATCCCGCGTCATTTCGAGGTGCTGAACCTGATCCTCACCCACAGGCACGATGGTGGAGCGGTAGATCAGAATGTCGGCGGCCATGAGCATCGGGTAATAGTAAAGCCCCATCGAGGGCGTGATGCCTCTCGCCACCTTGTCCTTGAACGACGTGGCACGATCCAGAAGTCCCTTGCCCGTGACGGCGGAGAGCATCCAGGCGAGTTCGTTCACCTCGGGCACGTCGGACTGGCGGAAGAAAACCGCCTTTTCGGGGTCCAGCCCCAGAGCGAGGTAGTCCATCGCCACGGCAAGCGTCTGCTCCGCCAGCAGGTCTTTGTCCTGCACCGTCGTCATGGCGTGATAGTTCGCGATGAAGTAGAAGGCCTCGGCCTCATCCTGGAGCGCGATGTGCTGTTTGAGCGCGCCGAAATAATTACCCAGGTGCAGTTTTCCCGAGGGCTGCACACCGGAGAGAAACCGCGTCGGCCTGTTTTTCTGGTTCCGGCTGTCCTTCATCCGTGTATCCTTGATCCACTCACTACAAAAAACCCGCTACGCCAATCCAAAGATTCTGAGAAGATTTAACACAAAAACCTGCTCGGCCGTAGCCAGAGCGACGAAAATCGGCATCATAATCGTGTGAAGCACACCCAGCAGCAAAAGGCCCAGCACGATAAAGAACCCGAACGGCTCGCTGCGCGAGTATTGCCACGCTAATCTTCTGGGCAAAAGCCCCATCACGATCCTCCCCCCGTCGAAGGGGAGGATGGGAATCAGGTTGAACGCCGCGAGCGCGGTGTTGATGGTGAAGCTCGCCCGCAGCATCAACATGAGCGGCTCGCCCACGAAGGTGAAGCCCATACCCGAGCTGCGCAACAGAGAAAACAAAAAACCGCTGATGATGGCCAGTATGAAATTCGTCGCCGGTCCCGCGAGGGCCACCCACATCATCCCGCGTCTGGGGTGACTGAAATTACCCGGATTTACAGGCACAGGCTTCGCCCAGCCGAAGCCCACGCCCCCCACCATGGAGATGACGAAGGCGAGCGTCCCCAGCGGATCGAGATGGACGATGGGGTTGAGATTCAAGCGGCCCAGCATACGCGCCGTGTTGTCGCCCAGCTTGTCGGCCATCCAGCCGTGCGCCACCTCGTGAAAGGTGAGCGCCAGCAGAATGGCCGGCACAGCAATTAGCAACTGCTGAATGAAGTCGGATGAGAACAAGACCGTCCCTTACAGCGACAAGAGAACCGACAAATAGCAGGCGACATGAACCACTGAAAATCACAAAGCCGGGAACCTCATCCCGCGAACCAGCCGGATTCTAGGGGCTTGGACGGAGAGGGTCAAACGCGAAACGCGCCACGAAACGCCGACTTCAAGCTTATCCCGATTTGCCGAATTCGTCCCGGAAGAAAATTTCGGCGGGGTCTTTGCGCGCGGGCGGCTTGTTGTCCTTGGCCTGTACGTCGGGATGCAGTTCCTCGGTCTTTCCCGGATACCCTACGGCGAACAGCGCCGCGACGCGAAACGGCTCGGGTATGTTGAAACTCTCGAGCACCTTCGCCTCGTCCCACCCCGCCATGGCGTGCACGGTCAGCCCGAAATCACTGCCCTGAAGCAGGAGATTCTCAAGCGCCATGCCGACGTCGAGCAGGTAACGATCCTGCCCGTTACGCTCGGGCTGTTCCTCCGGGTTTCCGAGAATAATCATCTTGAGCGGGGCGGCAGCCGCCCACTGGCGGTTCCCCTCGTTCAGGCATTCGTTGAACTTCGCTTGCGCCTCTTCGGACTCCACGACGATGACGCGCCAGGGCTGGCGGTTGTTCGAGGACGGCGCCCAGCGGAACGCCTCGAGCAGGGCTTCGATTTTTTCCGGTTCGGGCGGCACGCCGTTAAACGCGCGCAGGCTTCTGCGGTTCTTGATGAGTGGGTGCATCTGCTGACTTCCTCCTTGGATGAACAAAAAAAGCGCAAAACAAAACAGCGTCTCATCCGCGATGACGCCTGCGAGAGAACGCCCGGCATGATTCCACAATTAGGCGGCGGATGATAGCCGACCCAGGATTTCGCGGGGAGTTTTTATTCGGAACCCTCGAACCTGGCGTCGCGCCAGACGACGGCGGCGCGAAGGCCTTCTGTTCGCGCAATCTCCAGGAACCGGGCCTTATCCTCGGTTCCCCTGCCCTCGATCATGAGGTCCAGGTCGAGCGCGGCTTCGAGCGCGCGGCCCATTCCCATGATCTCGTAGGTTCGGTTGAGCGCCAGCTTGGTGGCACGCAGAAGGCTCTGGTCCATCCGCGTCATTTTCCCGGCCAGTGACATCGCAGTATCCATCACCTCGGCCTCCGGAACGACCCGGTTCACCAGCCCGATGCGATGGGCCTCAGCCGCCGGAACTCCATCCTCCCCGGTCAGGATGATCTCCTTCGCCAGCTTGGGGTTCGTGAGCCAGGGTAGCAGCATGACGACGATTCCTGCGCCGAATTTGAGCTCAGGCTCCCCGAACACGGCGTTTTCCGCCGCGACGGTGACGTCGCACGCCAAGGCTAACTCACAGCCTCCCGCCAAAGCGTGTCCGCGAACGGCGGCGATAGTTGGTTTCGAGAGATTCCAGAAGCGCATGACGGCGTCGAAATCCTGTCTGAGCGCGCACCGCCACTCGGTGAAGCCGACAGGGGTGTTCTCAGCCTGTTCCTTGAGATCGAAGCCTGAGGAGAAAGACTTGCCTTCCCCCGTTAGAACGGCGACGAATATGGAGTCTTCCGCCTCGATGAAATCGCACGCCTCGTTCAACTCGCGCAGCATCGTGCGGTTCATGGCGTTCAGCCGCTCGGGGCGGTTCAGGCTCACGAGCGCAACGTGGCCGCGCACCTCGAACAGAAGCGTCTCGAAAGCAGGCGCGTTCATCCAGACTTATGCCTCGCCAGAAACGCCAGAATCGCCTCGGCCGAGGCTTCCGGCTGTTCGGAATAAAAATGATGGCCCGTGTTCTCAACAATCACCAACTCCGCCCCCGGAATCCTCCCGGCCATGCGCCTTGAGTTCTCGGTGGGCACGAGAACGTCCGCCTCGCCCGAGATGACGAGCGTGGGGACGCGCAAGGTCTCGATCTCTTCAGAAACATCAAATTCCGCCATCCCCTTGTTGCGTCTTTCGATCTCTTCTTTGCTGATGGGAAAGCGGCGCTTGAAGCCGTCATAGAAAGCGACCACCTCTGGCCTTTCGTCGATCGTGTGGGGATGGAAGAGCGTCTCCAGCGCCGCGCGGCGTTCTTCATCACTCGCATCGGGCGCGCCGCCTCGCGCGCGCGTCTCGCGGACGCCCGGTGCGGATGCGACCTTATCGACTCCTCCAAAATGAGAGCACGCGACGATGAGGCTTTTTATTCTTTGGAGGTGTTTCACCGCGAAGGAGAGCGCGATGGTCCCGCCGTAGGAGCCGCCCATCAGGTGAAAAGAATCGAGGCCCAGTCCGTCGACCAGGCCCAGGAGGTCTTCCGCCATGCGCGCCGGGGCGCGGTCGCCGTCATCCTGATGCGCTTTCGTTCGGCCCGTTCCCCGGTTGTCCGGCATGACGAGGCGGCACCTCGCCGCAAGCAGGCCCCGGAGCTTGCCCCAGACCTCCACCGTGGCCGTCAGGCCGCCCACCATGACCAGCGGCTCGCCCGCGCCCTCTTCCTCATAGTAGACCTTGACCTTTCCCCGGCTCTCGATTCCCAGCGTCGCCACCTATGACTCCTCAATCACGCGTCAAACGCCTGCGCTCGTGCGGGTATGCACATATGGCCGGCTTAGTCACGCCACATTAAACTCCTGTCCGGCCTTACGCGCCCAGTTTCTCGGCCATCCAGTCCGCCATATGCCCCACGACGGGCGTGATGTAGTCCATGTGGCAATGCTGGGAGCCGCCATCGGTCCCCTTGTAAACCCGGAGCGTCTTGTCCTTCGAACCCGCCGCCTTGTAGAGCAATTTCGCGTCCGAGAGCGGGATTTGCTGATCGTCCTCCCCGTGCACCAGCAGAAAGGGACACTTCATTTTCTGCACCACGCCGTCGAGCCGGAAGCCTTCGAGCTTCTCCAGGGCCTCTTCCGCCGTCTTGACATTGAAGCTCCACGCCAGGTGGTTACCCGGCGAGGGGAGCTGAATCTTGAACGCCGCGTCGATACGCCTTTTCCAGATGGCGTGGTAGTCCCAAATCGCGCCGTGGGCGACGCAAGCCTTGAAGCGGCGCTCCATACTGGCGGTTCTGGGCGCGTAGTATCCCCCCAGGCTCGACGCCATGATGCCCGCGCGCTTCGCGTTCACGTCTTTACGCTTCTCCAGCCAGTCGAGAACCGCCGAGCCCGCCACCTCGTAGTCGTGCCTCAGAAAAATCTTGCGGAAGCGGATGGCCTCG
Source organism: bacterium (assembly GCA_965213625.1). Classification (GTDB taxonomy): domain Bacteria; phylum UBA8248; class UBA8248; order UBA8248; family UBA8248; genus Bin107. The sequence continues at coordinate 2,214,612 of CBDBZU010000004.1, read as the reverse complement.
CCCACGCCCGGGGTGTCGGGCACCACCACGCTCATACCGCGCCGGGCGAGTTCCAACGCCGAGATAACCATGGGCGATTCCTTGGTGCCGTCGAAACCTGTGTAGAGCACGACCACGGGCGGTTTTGATTTACGCGTATTCTCTGCGTGGATGAAATAGCCGGGCAGCGATTTGCCCCCCTCATAGGGAATCTCGACGATCTCCGTCTTCGGCCTGTCGTTCAGGCGGACGTAGCGCTTGAAGCTGTCGATGGATTTGCGGTACACGCCCTGCGATACCTTGTCCTTCGGGAAACGGAACCGATCGGCCATCTGGTGATAGGTGGCGGAACGGGAAAAATGGCCCGCCGCCGTGAGGTCGTGGCCGCGCCGCAAAGCCGCCATCCCCATCGCCCGCAAACGATCACCCATGCCTGCCCACTCATCGAACCAGAGATCGTCGTTGCCGACGTCTCTATCCAGATTCCTGCAGACCTCAAAAATTTCCGCCGTATCGGCCCCGCCGCCCGCCACGCGCATCAGGCCGATGGAGACGATGAAAGACCAGCGATAATTGTCGGGAAAGTATGTGAACCATGGAACCTTGCGTACCGCGTTGACGACCATGCGCTCTCTCCTCAAATGCAAGAATCTGGAATAAAACAACTCTCTCGGATGATGAAAGTATACGCGAGATGACGCTTTTCTTGGAATCGGGTTATGATTCGCGGGTCCTTTTGGCAACTATCTCGTATGCACAACACTTGCAGGAGCGCGTAAAATGCCATTTTACAGCACCGACACCATCGAGAACGTACAGCTCAGCACGGGAAACCCGGGCGAGTACAAGCCCCTGGCCGGGGAGTTCATGAAGGCGGGGATGGTCACCTACCGCAGGGGCACGGGCTCCAAACCTCATTGGCATAACAACGAGGAACAATACGTCTACATCATCGAGGGCAAGCGATACATGAGACTCGGCGATGAGGAGCGAATCATCGGCCCCGGCGACATACTTCACATTCCCAGAGGGACGCTCCACGGCGGGAGAACGCTGACCGAAAAGGCGGTGATGTTCGTGGCGAAATCACCCGCCGAAGACCCCGACCTGGGGGCGGACCACCACTACCCCGACGATCTGGCGGACATCATCAAGCATCTCGACGCCAAGGCGGAGGAACTCTACGGGACGGTGTAGGTAATCGGATGATGTCGGCTGTAGGGACAAGGCCCTTGTGCCTGTCCGAGGTCGCGACCTGTCCCTACCCTTTCTTCTCCCTGGTGATGTCTGACGTGGTTACAGGCTGGGCCCGCCACCGTAAAACCACGATGTTCGTGTAGGGTCAGACATATATGTCTGACATACATGCGTACATGGACGCCCCCCTGGAATGCAAGCGGTTTTTTGGGAGGGTTCGGCGCAAAGCGGTTCGACTCAGTCGTACATTCGGCCTCTTCGTTGCGGCGCTTCGTAACGGCCGCGGGCCCGTATGGAGATGCGCGGGTCGGGTCCGAATCGGCCCGGCGAGCTCGATGGTTCGCTCGTCGCATGTAACTGGTTGCCCCGACCCCGTCTCGATGACCGTTTGCCCTTACTCCTCCTGTGGCCTGCCCACATTCCTCCCGGCTCTATCCGCGCGCCCGCCGCTCAGGCGAGGGGCGCCGGTTCCCTGTAGTCGTCCTTGTTCCGCATCAGCGCCCACGCGATGCGCGCCATTTTGTTGGCCAGCGCCACCGCGACGAGCATCCTCGGCTTGCGCGCCAGCATCCGGGCCAGCCACGAACCCGGCGGCGCGCCGCGCCGGAGCGCCTGGCGAATCACCGACATCGCGCCCGTGACCAACAGCCGCCTCACGTCGCGCTGGCCCATCTTCGATACCCGGCCCAGGCGGGGCTTGCCCCCCGTCGAGTGTTGCCGGGGCACCAGTCCCAGCCAGGCCGAGAAGTCCCGGCCCCGCCGGAAGTTCTCCATCGGCGGCGCGAAGGCACGGATCGCAGACGCCGTAACCGGACCCACCCCCGGGATACGCATCAGACGCCGCGCCTCCTCGTCCGCGTGGACGCTCGCGTGAAGCCGACTCTCCAACTCCCCGATCTTCCGGCTCAGACCCGCGATTTGCTCCAGAAACACCTCGCCCAACTCCCGAACCGCCACCGGCAGACCCGATTCCGCTCCCCGAACCGCCGCCGCCAGACGCGTGAGGCCCACCGGACCCTGCCGCGCGACCACCCCGAACTCCGCCAGGTGTCCCCGCAACGCGTTGATCGTCTGCGTCTTCTGGCGCTTCAGCAAATCCCGCGCCCGGAACAGCATCCCCTCGGTCTGCTGCTCCTCGCTCTTCACCGCCACGAGATGCATCGTCGGTCGTGAGGCCGCCTCGCAAATCGCCTCCGCGTCCGCCGCGTCGTTCTTGTGGCGCTTCACGTACGGCTTCACGTAGGCCGGCGGCGCGAGCCGAACCTCGTGGCCGAGCTTCGCAATCTCACGGCCCCAGCGGTGCGCCCCCGCGCACGCCTCCATCGCCACCACGCAGCGCGGCTGTTTGGCCAGGAAGTTCAGCAGACCCGCCCGACCGAGCTTCTTGCGGAACGCTACCGAACCGTCCGCGCGCGCCCCGTGGAGTTGAAAACTGTTTTTCGCCAAGTCGATGCCGATGATGTAGACTCCTTCCATGGATGCCTCCTTCCGGGCGGTGTGTGACGTTGCCTCGCCACATTCTAAACTGCCGGAAGGGGGCGTCCACCCCATCGGCCCGCTGTCTGACATTCGCCGATTTCATAAGAACGCGCTGCGACACTGGAGGAAGGATTGCGATGCCCGTGGCCTTCTCTTCTCTATGAGGGTCGCATATATACGACCCCTACAATGCGGGTGGCTAAACCTAAAACGGATCATCGGGCGGCGGGGCGTCGGGCGCCGCTTCACCAGCGGCGACTCCTTTGAGGCTCCAGGTTGTGTCCTTGACGTAGATGGCTTCGACCTCCTCGATCATCTCCGCCGCGTGCACCTCGTTCGCGGGTATGTGGATGACGTCACCGGGTCCCAGTTCGTGCACCTCCCCGCCCATCGTGAACTTCTGCCTTCCGCGCATGATGTAGATGAACTGCTCGCATGCGTGGTAGTGGGGCTTCGCTTCCGTGCCCGCCTCCCAGATGCGGTGGCAGAAATACATCTTCTCCCCCTTGATGGTCTCCCCGTGGCCTGAGGAGAGGCCGGGGTTCTGACGCACGTCCTGCAAATCTTCGAATCTGTAGATAGTCATTTTATTCTCCTAGCTTGCTTAAACGCTATTTCCTGACTTTTCGGCTTGCTTCACGTGCTTTCTTGTATAAATCAACATCATCCAATTCGAGCGCCTCGATACCCTTCTTGGTGATTTCCCATTTATGCTCTTGTGTTCCTTCTTGTTTTTTGCTTTCCAAATACCCTGCATTTTTATAGTCAGTGCGTGTGATAAGCGCCTCCAATACATGCTTCTTTATTTCAGTTCCACTGAGAGGGCCTCTCTCCTTAAGCATGACAAGCACCGCGTTCATGATCTTGGCATCCGTGATTCTGGTGTTCTTGGTCATTACCCAGTTTCTCCTTTATAAACGTGATGCGCTAAATCACTTCCCCCTCACCTTCTGGATAATCGCCGCGACGGCGCGGCCAATCTCATCGGGGCAATCCTCCTGCCCGTAGTGGCGGGTGGGTATCGTTATCTCCTCCTGGTTCGGCCATGTGCGGCAGAAGTCGCGCGCGGCCCCCGCGAGCGCGTGTCCGTACTCGCAGTTGATGAACAATTTGGGGAGATTCTCGCTCGCATGCAGATAATCGCTGTAGCGCTTCACGATCTCGTAGTTGTCCTTTGGCTCACCCTCGAAGGGAATCTCACACGCCCATTGGTGGGTCTGCCTCCTTTTCTGCGGATCCTGGGTGGGCGCGCGGTAGGCTTCTTTTTCCGCCTCGCTCAAATCTCGCACGACACCCCGCTCGAAGAGCATGGTCTCGACGAAAAAATTATCCTCCATGACTATTTGAAGCCCCGCCTCGCCTCGCAGCGTCTTGAACTGCGCGACTCTATCCTCGGGCATGTCGGTCCAAAGGCGCGGGCGCACCATGGACTCCATATAAGAGAGGCCGACCACCTGCTCCGGGAAGCGGGAGACGCGGTTGAAACCAAGGGCCGCGCCCCAATCGTGGAGCACGAAGAACGCATTTTGCGTCGCTCCCGCCGCCTCGAACCAGGCATCCAGATAAGGGATGTGATCCCCGTAGCGGCAGCCGCCCCCCGGAATGTTGTCCGACGCCCCGCTGTTCATGAGGTCGGGCGCGAGGCACCGGCCCAGGCCTTCCAAGTGGGGGATCACGTTACGCCAGAGATAAGAGGTGGCCGGATTTCCGTGCAGGAGCACGATGGGGTCACCCTCCCCGGCCTCGATATACGCCATCTCCGCGTCCAAGACTTTGACGCGCTTTCTCTCATAAGGCTCATCGGGTGAAACGGGACTCATGGCCTCTCCTGTATTTCCTGTATATTCGGATTATGAAGGCTGAGGGCGCATCATCCACACGCTTAATTGGTCGTTCCCTCTTCCTCGCGGGGTTCGATGAGTTCTAAGCGCGAATCGCCCTCCAGCATCCCCACCCTATAGAGGGTGTGCGCCAGAGACTGCGGAGATTTTAATACTTGCACTCGCCCGGAGGCGCTCAAAAGGAGGCGGGTGAGGTCCACCATCAGCGCGACGGCGGCGCCGTCCAAAAGTTCCAAATCCTCCAAATCGAGGCTCGTGAGGTCTGTGGTTAATACCTGGGCTTCCATCGCTTCGAGGACGCGGGCCGCTCCCTCCGCATCGAGATCGCCAGCGAGCGTGTAGCGCTCGCCCGAGGCGGTTTTTCCGAGTTCGTACCTGTGATGCGAAAGCAGGATTTGTTGCCCGGAGTTCACCGCGAATGGGACTTAATGGGAATGGACGCCCGTGAGCGGGAAATCGATGGGCCTGTTTTCCATGGCGCTATGCTCTATGGCGAGCGTCACTTCGAGCACCGTGCGGGCGTGATGGGGAAGCGCGAGCGAAACGCTCCGGCCCATCGTCACACGTTCCAAGAACAGCCTCGTCTCATCGCGCATCGGCCCCCAAAAATCGCCCACCAGCCAGTCGCCCGCCATCATGGATTCCAGGAACACAACGTCTGACGACATGCCGTCCACGTAGGGCGAGGGCACGCCCTTGTTCGTCGCCATGACGGCGTTCTTGTGTGAGTCATCTATTGCGATGGCCCCCTCGGTGCCCATGACTTCGAGGTCGATGGAGGTGATGTTCGCAGGCCAGTTGTCGGGCAGAATCCACGAGCAGCCGAAGTTCACGGTGCCGCCGTCCTCGAACGTGAGGATCGCCCAGGCCCAATCGCCGCAGCCCATCGGATGGTGCGGGAACACCTTGCTTCCCCCCTGGGCGTAGACGCGCTTGGGTTTTCTGCCCTCGAAATACCACAGGCAGATATCCACCATGTAGGTGAGCGTGTCGGTGACGGGGCCAGCATGCGCGGCGCGCTTGTATATCTCCGCCCCGTTGGTGGTGACGTTATAGAGCGTGGCGCGCGCGGTCTGGAGATGCCCCAGGCGGCCGCGCTGAATCTGCTCCTTGGCGTTCAAGAAACGGCGCCTTTGTCTTTGGGTGTAGCCGATGAAAAGCTCGGTATTCGATTTCTCATACGCCGCGAGAATCCTGTCCGCATCATCGAGCGACAAGGATATCGGCTTCTCGCACAGTACGGGTTTTCCGAGCTCCAGCGCCCGGCAGACGGCGTCTGCATGGTCGAACTCAGGAGTCGAGACGATGACGGCATCCACGTCGGAATGCGCGAGCACTTCTTCATTTTCGCCCGAGTGGAAATCGGCCTGCGTCTCCTCGGCGATGAGCTTGGCGCGCGCCGGGTCTCTATCCGATAAGGCCAGAAATTTCACCTCGGGCGAGCCCGAAGCCAGATGCGCGCGGAGTCGCCCCATGCGCCCGGAACCTATGATGCCCAACCCGATTTGCTTCACATTTTCATCCTTTAAACGGCAGTTCGATGACCTCGCCGCCCCGGCGGGCGCTCTCTTCCATCGCGAGGGTGAGTTCGAGCACGGCGCGGCCCGTTTCCGCGTCGCAGAGCGGCACTTCCTTTCCGGTGGTGACGCGCTCCAGGAACAGCCTCGTCTCATCGCGCATCGGCCCCACGAAATCGCCCACGGCCCAGTCTCCCGGCATGGCGGAGCCCAGGAAGGCGACCTCCACCGAGGAATCCGGCGCATAGGGCGAGGGGACGCGCTCGTTGCCCACCATCATCACGTCCTTGTGGCCGTCGTCGATGCGGACCGCGCCCTCGCTCCCGAAGATGTCCATGCTGATGGTCGCCACCGTGGCGGGCCAGTGCTCAGGGAGCGCCCAGTTCCCGCCCAGGCACGCCGCCGCCCCGTCGTCGAAGGTGACGACCGCCCAGCCGTAATCGCCCATCCCATCTGGATGATCGTGGAACACCTCGCTGCCCGCCTGCGCGTAGACGCGAACCGGCTTTCTGGGCTGGAAGAACCAGAGCGCCATGTCGGCCATGTAGGTGATCTCGTCCGTGAAGGGATTCGCGTGCGGAGCGCGGAGGTAGACCTGCCGCGCCGTGGGGCGCGTGTTGTAGATGGTCATGCGCGCGGTCATCACCTCGCCGAGGCGGCCCGCGTCGATGTGCTCCTTGATCGCCAGGAACTTTCGCCTGATCCGCTGCGTATAGCCGATGTAGAGCTCCGCGCCACCCTTGTCCTTGGACTCCATGATCCTGTCCGCATCCGGCAGCGTGAGCGCAATGGGCTTTTCGACCAGTACGGGCTTTCCGGCTTCCAGCGCCATGCAGATGGCCTCGGTGTGCTCACCCTCCGGCGTGGAGACGATGAGGGCATCCACCTGGGGGTGTTCGATGACCTCACGGTTATCCGAGGTATGAAAGGCCGCCTCGTTCTGCTGGGCCACAGCCTCGGCGCGCTGGGGGTCGATGTCGGATATGGCGAAAAAATTCACCACCGGCGAGGTCGCCGCCAGATGGGCGCGGAGCGAGCCGATCTTGCCCGCGCCGATCAGGCCGATGCCGACCTCTTTCTTGTCAATCACCATTTAGCTTTCTCCTTGAAGACGCGCGAATCCTACAATCCCGACCCGCGCTCCGCAAGGCGCGCAGGGCTGCTTCGAATAAAACCGGTGAGAAGACTTCGGCGACGGGATGAAAAACAGAAAGTGGGGAAAACCGCAGGAGGTACCCTCCTCTGGCGAAGCGCGGGATAAAACCTTATAGTGCGTCGCCAAATTGCCGAAAACTGAACTGCCACCGGAGGATTCCCCTTGAACGCGCAAAATTCACTCGCGGCCCTTTTGCATGAACCGGGGAGGCTCGAACTCGTGGAGCGCCCCGTTCCCGAACCCGGCCCCGGCGAGGTGCTCGTCGAAGTCGGCGCCTGCGCGATATGCGGCAGCGATTTCCACCTGATGGACGGCCACGTGCGGCGCGCGAAATACCCCGTCGTGCCGGGCCATGAACTCATGGGCGTGGTGAGCGCGCTGGGCCCGGGCGCCGAAGGCGTGGAAGTCGGCGCGCGCGCCTGCATCGAGAACCACGTGCACTGCGGGGAATGTTATTTCTGCAAGATGGGCCGGGTGAACCTGTGCAACGACTCGCGCTCCATCGGCATGAACGTAGACGGCGGCTACAGCCGCCATGTGGTTGCGCCCGCCAAGTCCGTGCTGCCCCTGCCGGATGCGCTGGACGACGCCACGGCTTCGGTGATGCAGACGCTGGGGACGGGCTACCACGTGGTGATGAACCGCGCGCGGATGGAAGCCGGCGAAACGGTGGCCGTCATCGGCATGGGGCCTGTGGGCATGTGCGCGTTGGCCGCTGCGAAATACGTCGGCGCCCGCGTGATCGCCATCGACGCGGTGTCGGAGAGGCTCGAAGTCGCCCGGGAGATGGGCGCGGATGAGACCATAGACGTGCGCGCGCATGATTCCGTTACCGCCGTGCAGGACCTGACCGGCGGGCACGGGGCGGACGCCGTTTTGGAAGTGGTGGGAGGCGCGCAGAACAAGACGATGGCGCAGGCCTTCGAGATGGCGCGAAAGGGAGGCCGCATCGTGGTCGTGGGCGCGTTTTCGGTGGATGCGCCCATACCGCTCGAGCACCTCCAGCATCTGGAAAAAGAGATTATCGGCTCGCGCGGACACCCCGACACATTCGAGGTCTGCATCGACCTGGCCGCGCGCGGGGAGTTGAACATTCAACCCATGATCACGCACCAGATACCGCTTTCCATGGTGCACCGGGGCATCGAGATGATGCGCGAGCGAAAAGACGGGGCCATCAAGGTGGTGCTCTTACCGAATCAGGAAAGCTGAATTTTATACTTTCCGGCAACCTTCGGGTCCCGATAATGTTTCCCTTATAAAAACCACCCACACATCACCATGAAAGCATAGACGCAGGGAGAAAAGTGTGAACACGCAAAGAGAAGAAACCATCGGCTTCATCGGTCTGGGCCTCATGGGCCGGGCGTTTTCCAGGAACCTGATCGAGGACGGCTACCGGCTCGTGGGGGCAGACCCGGTTCCGGCGGCGCAGGAGGAATTCAAGGCGTTGGGCGGCGCGGCGCTCGCCTCACCCAAAGATGTGGCCGAGACGGCCGATTTCGTATTCATCTCGGTACCCAACTCGAAGATATCGCTCGAATGCGCCCGGGGTGCGGGTGGGTATCTCACGGCCGATCCGGACAAGAAGCCCAAGGCCGTCATCGACACCACCACGGCGGACCCCGAGGACACGCGCGAGATGGCGCGGCTGTGTGAGGAACGCGGCTTCGACTTCATGGAGGCGTGCGTGAGCGGCAACAGCGAAAACGTGAAGAATCGGGTGGGGCTTTTCCTCGTCGGCGGCGAGGAGCGGACGCACGGCTTGGTTAAGGACATGCTCGGCCGCCTACTATCCGATCAGATTCATTGCGGCGCCGCGGGCGACGGCGCGACGATGAAGGTGCTCATCAACTACCTCACCTGCCTGCAGCGGTGCGCCATCGCCGAGACGCTCCGCATGGGCCTGAGAGCGGGCGTGAAGGGAGAACTGCTGCTGGACGCCTTCATGCGAAGCGCCGCCGACAGCAGACAGCTCAGGAACCGCGGCCCCCGGATGGTGAGCGGAGATTTTTCGAACCCTGTGAGCACGCTCGACGTGCTGACCAAGGACATCAAACTCGGACTCGCCTTAGGAGAGAGCGTGAGCGCCAACATGCCGCTCGGCGATCTCTGCCTGCCCTTTTACACCGAAGGACAGGAACTGGGGCTCGGCTCCCTCGATAGCGCGGCGGTGTATAAGGTGTTCGAGCATAGGGAGGGGTAGAGACAATTCCCTCTTCGTGTTCGTCGCCCGCAAACCACCCCACCCTTCAGATCATCCCGCCGACGAAGCCTTGCTTGCGGGTTCTGGCGACCGGTTCGAGGCGCGCTCTTTTGGAGCCGCATTCCCGGCAGCGCAGGAGGGGCTCCAAGTCTTTCGCGCGCATTCCCCGGTGCACCTTTTCCCTCCCCGGCTCGGCGAGCAGTTCGGCGGGCTCCAGAATCTTCTCCCGGCCGCAGGCCTCGCACACCACGATGAAATACCAGTCTCCCTCGGCGTAATCGCCCAAAAGAAGCGCCATTACTGGAAATCCTCCAGCCGGGGAATGCGCCCGTAGGCGATCTTGGCCCCCGCGTAGCCGCCCGGAGGAGCGCACCCGCCGTAGCCGACAAGGGTGCGCGCGTAGCGGCTATTGATCGAGTCGACGGCGGCGTTCAGCCTCATCAGCCTGGGCCTCTCGTCCGGCTCGCCGAGAGGCAGTTCGAGCTGCATCTCATCCGAGGGAATGAACCTGTCGAACGAGACGGCGATCCGGAACAGGGCGGCCCGGCCCCGCGCCGCGGCGAGCGCGGCCCACAGCTCCGAGAGGGCGCCCAGGCAGGTGAGATCGTCGTTCGCTCTCGCGACGAGCGTCGAGGCCGTCCAGGCGGGCGCATCGAGACACTCGGCCGACAGCCCGAGCCTGCGGGCGAGGAACCCCTCCCGGCGCAGGCGCCGGGCGGCCTTCACCACCAGTTGTCTGGCCATCGGCCGGGCGGCCTTCACGCTGCGCTCCCCCGGGGGCAGGACCCGGCCATGGCCTATCGAGCCGCGCTTCGTCACCGGCGGCTCCACGGCGTAGCCGTGTAAGGCGTACCAGAAACGCGCGCCGGTCACGTTGCCCCAGAGCGAAGTCAGCCGTCCGGGGTCGGCCTTCCAGATGTCCTCGAGCGTCGCTATCCCGCCGCGTTTCAAGCGCGCGCGCATGCGCTCCCCCACCCCGGGCAGCGCATCCAGCCCGAGGTGGAGCAGCGGACCCGGCAGGTCGCCCGGAAGCAGCACCCTCAGGCCGTCGGGCTTATCCAGGCCGGCGGCGATCTTGGCGAGCCACCTGTTGGGCGCGCAGCCGATGGAGCAGGTGATGCGCTCCCCGACGGCTGCCCGTATGCTGTGCTTGATCCTTCCGGCGATCTCCTCGGGGCGGTCCCGCTCCCCCAGGACGGCGGCGAGTTCGTCTATCGAGCAGACGACGTCGACCGGCAGCACGGAGAGCACCGCGGCGATGATCCGGTGGTGGATGCGGACGTAGAGGTCCGGCCGCTGCGGGGCGAGCGTTATCCGGGGGCACAACCGGCCCGCCTCGGCGATCGGAGTCCCGGTCTTGACGCCGAACTTCTTGGCCGCGGCGTTGGCGGCGATGACGCAACTGTTGCGCGCCCCCGCAAACGGTATGACTCCGACGGGGCGGCCGTGCAGGCCGGGGTCCGCCTGCTCCTCGCAGGACGCGAAAAAGCCGTCGAAATCGATGTAGAGCCGCTTCGGTTTGGGCGGTCGGCGCATGACTGATCCTAACGAATATAATACGAAAATATCACACGTTGAGCGGCCCATGCAAGATGAAAATCGACCGGGCGCGTGAGGGGATTTCCACCGGATCGCCCCCAAGCCGCCTTGCGGCGTTATCGCCGCCGGTCCGTCAGTTGACAGTCGACACCTGACACATTAGCCTTGAGCAATGATCGCGTCTTTCAAACATCGGGGCATGAAAGCACTCTACGATGGCCGAACGGCGCGGCGGGTTGCGCCGGATCATGTCCAGAAGCTGCGGGACATCCTGGCTGTTCTCGACAGGAGTCGAAGGCCACGGGACGTCGATATTCCCGGTTTCCGGCTCCATCCACTAAAGGGTGAACTGAAGGGCTATTACGCCGTAGCCGTCTCGGGGAACCGGCGGGTGACCTTTCGGTTCGAAGAAGGGGATGTAGTCGACGTGGATTACCTCGACTACCACTAATGAGGGCAAAACGATGGCGATGAAAAATCCGCCGCATCCGGGCGGAATCGTGAGGCGGCAATGTCTCGAACCGCTCGGGTTGTCCGTAACGAAGGCCGCCGAGGGCATCGGCGTCGCGCGCCAGACCTTGTCGGAACTGCTCAACGAGCGCACGGGGGTCTCCATAGAAATGGCGATTCGACTTTCCAAGGCGTTCGGTTCGACGCCGGAGACCTGGCTCGGCCTGCAGATGGCTTACGATCTTTGGCAGGCGCGCGTCCACATCGACGAAATCAAGGTCGAGAAGTTCGGTGCGGCGTGACAGGGAGATAAGCAGGACAGGCAGGCGACCGCGAAAGCAGGAGGAGAAAACGGATGAAACCCGAAATCGCGCCCGAATTGCAAACCACCGAGTGGCTCAACACCGACAACCCCGTCACGCTTGAAGCGTTGCGCGGCAAGATTGTGCTGGTGGAAGCCTTCCAGATGCTTTGCCCGGGATGCGTCTCCCACGCCTTGCCGCAGGCGATGCGCGTGCGGCAGACATTCAGCCCAGACGATGTCGCCGTAATCGGTTTGCATACGGTGTTCGAGCACCATGCGGCGCAGGGAACCCGAGAGGCGCTGGCCGCATTCCTCCATGAATACAGGATCGCGTTCCCGGTGGGCATCGATGCGCCGTCGGACGGCGCGGGTCCGCCGCAAACGATGGCCCGCTACGCCATGCAAGGCACGCCGACCATGCTCCTCATCGATCGGGAGGGGCGTCTGCGCAAGCAAAAGTTCGGCGGCGTGGAAGACCTCACCCTCGGCGCCGAGATTATGTCGCTCCTGCGCGAATGAGCGGCGTGCAGGCGTTCTGAAAGCAGACACCGAACAAGTGCTTCAAGCCAGAACCAAGAGGGGGTGCTGAAAAAGTCCTCCCCGCTCGGAATTGGGCACTGCTGTCATTCCGGCGAAAGCCGGAATCCATTTGCGGATGTGGGTGTATGAAAGGCGGCGTTTCATTCCCCGCCGATGCGCGGGAACCCTTACCAAAGGCAAAAGGCGTAAAATGGATTCCGGCTTTCGCCGGAATGACGGGCAAAACCGCACCGCCTTGTAGTGGGCCGTTTTTGTGAACAGCCCAAGGTCGCGACCTCGGGCAGGCACAGGGGCCTGTCCGTTACAGCCCCCTTCCTTGGTCGGCTTCTTACATATGCCCAATCACGAAATCAGGACTATTTCAACAACCCCTGGACGGCCAGGGACGAATCTGCAGAGTGAGAATGGTCCCCACCGGCGCGTCGTAGGTGAGTTCGTTGATGTTCAAGGCCGCGCGCGTGCTTCCCCCGAGCACGATCTTTCGGAGCCGGTCGTTTGCGGATGTGATAAGATGGGCTTCGACATTTCCAGCCGGCTGGAATCGCCGTCGGCGCCCGGACAGCGACCTCCTCCCGGCACACACCGACGCACCCTGGAGGCGAAAGCGCTTGCCTGAAATCGTGTATCTCTGGGATCTGGTAATCGTACTCGGGTCGGCGGTCGTGGTCGCAACGGTGCTGCGCCGCGTGGGCGTTCCGTCTATCGCCGGATTTATCCTCGCAGGCGTCCTTGTCGGGCCGACGGCATTGCGCCTCGTGGACGACTCCCATCAGGTCGAGGTGCTGGCCGAGATCGGCATCGTCCTCCTTCTGTTTGGGATCGGCCTCGAACTCTCGCTCGGCCACCTGCGACGCCTATGGAAAGCCATCCTCTTGGGCGGGAGCATTCAGGTGGCGGCTACGGTCGCATGCGCCGCCGCCGTGGCCGTCTGGTACGGACTCGAAACGAGGTCCGCCGTATTTCTCGGTTGCGTCGTCGCCGTATCCAGCACAGCCGTCGTTTTGCGGGGCCTGTCCACACGGGGGGAACTGGATTCGCCGCACGGCCGACTGGCGGTCGGCATTCTCGTCTTCCAGGACCTGTGCGTGGTTCCCATGCTCCTGGTGGCGCCCATCCTGGCCGGACAACAGAGTTCCACACGGGAAATCGCAGTCGCGGCCATCATCGGTATTCTCATCCTCACGGGCGTGCTGGTGGCAGCCAGCCGCGTCGTCCCGTATCTGCTCGCGTTCGTTGCCAAGACGAGGGAGAGGGACCTCTTCGTACTGACCGTATTTCTCGGATGCTTCGGGATCGCCTGGGCCTTGTCGCTGGCGGGAATCTCGCTCGCGCTCGGGGCATTCCTGGCCGGCCTGATCGTCGCCGGAAGCGAGTTTCGGCACCAGGCGATGTCAGATCTGATTCCCGTGCGAGAAGTTTTCGCCAGCGTTTTTTTCGTTTCCGTGGGCATGCTGCTGGACGTTTCGGACGTGTTCGAGCATTTTGCGCCGATTCTCGGGCTTCTCGGCCTCATCCTCGTCGGCAAATTCGCGATTATATTCGCAATGGGGTTGATCCTGAGATTGCCGCTTCGCGTGGCTATTCTGTCGGCGGCTACATTGTGCCAGATCGGCGAGTTCTCGTTCGTACTACTTAATGCAGTTTCGGGAACCGGTCTCCTTGGAGACGAGTTGTCCCACAATCTCCTCGTGGCGATCATCCTGTCCATGCTGGTCACACCGATGGTCATCGCATTCGGCCCTCACCTGGCTCTCGGCGCGGACCGCGTCCCATGGCTGAACCGGATACTGGGAGCCGAGCCTCCCGGATTCGATGCCCACGAGCCGCACAGCGACCACGTCATCGTTGCCGGCTACGGCCGAACAGGCCGGGATATATGTCTGGCCGCTCGCACTGCGGGATTCGCTTGCATCGCGGTCGACGTGAACGTCGATAACGTTCGCGCCGCAAAAGCGGCAGGAGAACTGGCTGTTTATGGAGACGTCACGCAGAGGGAAGTGCTGGAGGAGCTTGGTAGCAGGAACGCCCGTCTGGTGGTGGTGACCATTAACGACACGCGAGCCACGGAACTTGCGGTTCGCGCAATTCGCCGGACGGCTCCCGACACTCCCGTCATTGCGCGCGCCCTCTACGATATAGACGAGGACTCACTGAAGGCGGCCGGCGCCACGAGGGTCATCACGGCGGAAGCCACGACCAGCGCCGTGATCGTCAGCACATGCCTCACGGAACTGGGATCGCCAAAGACGGAAGCTTAGGAGATTGTTGAAAAACCCCGTCTGCGACCTACGCAAACCGCCAACGCCTCTTTCCTCAAACTGAGTAGCCGCCGCAGGTAAAACGCGACTGACAAGGGGCTGTTGAAAAACCCTAATTTCCTCATTCGATATATGTAATCGAGCGATGTGAGAGGATAAACCACTCCCCCCTTGAGGGAGGTATTGAAAAAGCCGGTTCTGGTAGCGAGCGCGTACCCCTCGTCATTTTTGGCTACCGAAATGACCTCACCCTGAGTAGCCGCCGTAGGCGGCGTATCGAAGGGCGAGGGGAGTCGAACGCCTCGCACCGGGGCGAGAGGGCATCCTTCGATACGCGGCTTCGCCGCTACTCAGGATGAGGCGGAAAGGACTTTTTCAACAGCCCCGACAAAGGAGCGTTTGTATCGAAGAAGCGTCTCTTCGACATCCTCAGGATGAGGCGGAGAGGGCTTTTTCAACAACCCCTGGACAGCTAGGGACGAATCTGCAGTGTGAGAATGGTCTCCACCGGCGCGTCGTAAGTGAGTTCGTTGATGTTCAAGGCCGCGCGCGCGTGCTTCCCCCGCTCCTCGCCGAGCACCTCGACGAGGAGGTCGCTCTCCCCGTTCACCACCCAGGGCGCTTCCGTAAAGCCGGGCGCGCTGTTCACGTAGCCTTCGAGACGCACGGCCCGGACGATGCGGTCGAGATCGCCATCCAGGCAATGTTTCGCCATGGCGAAGTGGTTCAAGCCGCACAGTCGCGCCGACTGGTAGCCCTGCTCGACGGTGACCCCGCCGCCGAGCTTCCCCTGAACGGGGATCTCTCCGTTGTACTGGCCGATGGTGCCCGCGAGGAAAAGCACCTCGCCCACCGCCACGCCGGGGATGTAGTTCGCCACGGCGGGCGGGACTTCGGGAAGTTCGATGCCGAGTTCTTCCAGCCTCTTTTCGATGCTCATATGCGCGCTCCATGCCTGATGAGAAAAGGATTTGGGGAGGCGAACCTGACGCCGGGGAGAATCTCCCGGACCCGCGCCAGGATGCCGGGACGATAGTAGCACGACTTCACCTGCCTTGCGCCTGAATTTCACCGATGACGCTGCGCGCCGGGGGCGGGAGTCGAGCGCCATCATAAGGGTTTGTTGAATAAGTCACTTCGGGGGGACATCGTTTCTACCCTCCCCCCGATACAAGATGGCTTGACGGGAGCGCGGGAAGAGGCGGTTTTCCGCATCCGGCGGGATTCAGGGGCCGTACACCCGGATGGCGGAGGGCTGCGCCGGGCAGAAATACTCGCATACGCCGCACCCGACGCACCCTTTCTCGACCACGGGGCCGCGCACTCCTCCGGCGCGCTCGAACCGGATGGCATCTGACCCGAGCGGGCACCGGTCCACGCAGTAATCGCAGCCCGGATCCGTACCGCTCCACGCGAGGCAGCGGTCGGGACTCACCTGCGCGAGCCCGATACGGATCTCCTCGCGGGACACCAAGGAGAGGGCGCCGCTCGGGCAGGCCTTCATGCAGGCGAGGTCCTCACAGACGATGCAGGCGGCTAAGAGAGGGCGGACGCAGTCCGTTCATCCGCCATCTCGACAGGCTTAAAGAGAGGTGCATTTCGACGAAAAATGCCCCTGCGGTCGCCAGGCGACTCGGCCCTGCCTACGAGATGAGTCTCGAGGCGAGCCTCAAAGAATCCGCAAATGGCGAAAAGCCCAAGAGCGGCATCCTCCTGCACGGTTCGAGACGCCGGTGAACAATCGCGACCGAGGAGGAGCGATTGACGTATCACGAATGAAGAGACGAATTATGTGAGATCGATATGCAATCGGCCCGGAAGAATAGACATGCAGAAATATAATCAATGAGTCAGGTAAATATTACGGCTGACGAAAACGGTCCGGTTTCATGGCTTGTTTGCGGTAATGTTCCAGTGCCCCGCAACTCAGGTTCAGGAACCACCAATCCATTCCTCTTGGCGGCGCCCGGTTCTCGCCTACGGCGCAGTCCCCGTTTTCGCGCGTCCCGACAACGCGCACGGCAATGTTCGGCGAGAAAAGTAGAGTTGTAATTTTTTCCGCTGGAAGATAGCCGCCGGAACATACGTCACATCGGCCCGCCGCACAGTAAGAAACGCCGGCCGGTATTGGGGATGACGATGCCGCTTCAGGCCGCCGGCTTTTCTCCGCCTCTCGCATATCGATTGCGATGACGGTTTCTACCGGGCCGGCCGGTCTTGAGTGCAAGTCTGCTACGGGGCTTCCGGGTTCTGCCTTTAGGTCTGCGCCTGCCGCGCTGATCCGGTGGGGCCGGCTTGGGATCGACCGGAGCGGGTTCGTCACCAATCACCGTCAGCCGGCTCTCGATCAGTTTTTCGATATCGCTCAAATAAGCCCGCTCGCTCGGATCGCAAAAGGCAATCGCCGCACCGCACGCACCGGCCCGCGCTGTCCGCCCGATTCGGTGGACATAATTTTCCGGCTCATTGGGGAGTTCGTAATTGATGACATGGCTGACGGAATCCACATCGATGCCGCGGGCCGCGATATCGGTCGCCACCAGGACCCGCGCCTGACCGTCGCGGAAACGCTTGAGGGCGCGCTGGCGGGAGCCCTGTGATTTGTTGCCGTGGATCGCCTCGGCTACGACGCCGCTCTTGCCGAGCCGTTCTGCGACACGATTGGCATGGTGCTTGGTGCGCGTAAAGACAATCACTCGCGACATGGCGGGATCCTTGAGGATGGTGTCAAGCAAAACCCGCTTTCCGGCGGTGGTGACGTGATAAATACTCTGATCGATACGATCGATAGGCGTCGCCTGGGGCGTCACCTCCACTCGCACCGGATCGGTCAGGATCTCGGCCGACAGCCGGAAAATTTCGCTGGGCATGGTTGCGGCAAAAAGCAACGACTGGCGTGACCTGGGTATCGCCGCCATGATCTTGCGGACATCGTGCACAAAACCCATATCGAGCATCCGGTCGGCTTCATCGAGTACCAGGAATTCGATCGCATCGAGCCGGATATGACGCTGCTCCATGAGATCGAGCAGCCGCCCGGGCGTCGCAATCAGAATGTCGAGCCCACGAACCAGCGCAGAGACCTGCGGCTTCTGGCTGACACCACCGAAGATCACGGTCTGACGCAGCGCGAGGTTTTTGCCGTAGGCGCGGAATTCCTCACCGATTTGGATAGCAAGCTCGCGGGTCGGCGCCAGGACCAGGGCGCGCGGTCTGCGGGCAGCCTTGTTGGCGCCGTTGTGACTGCGGTTTTTGAAATTGTTGCGCTTTTTACGAGTGACGCTCTCGTCGCCATGTGGCCGCGACAAACGCTGAAGAATGGGCAGCGCAAAAGCCGCGGTTTTGCCGGTGCCTGTCTGGGCAATACCCAGCATGTCACGACCGGCGAGAAGCTCCGGGATGGCGCGCGCCTGGATTGGCGTTGGGGTTACGTGGTTTCTGCCAGTCAACGCACGCTGTATCGGATCGGCCAAACCGAGTTCTGAGAATTTACGAATAGCCACTTTAGTATCCTAAATGCGCCATATGGCGCGGCAAACGTCATAGACGCTGCCGATGCCTGGCGAGTCGCCCTTACCGGGCGCGGCCAGCAGGAGTAGATTTTTGGATTATTGTTCCCGGGACATGGTGCCGCCCATGGGCGGCGCTTCGCGCAATCGCGAGACAATCTGCGGCAGGAATATGAGCCATAGGGCCGGACAAGTCAAGCAAATCAATTTATTGGGTGCTGCAATACGGCTTGTCGCAGCACGTTGACGATCTGGTTGCCGGGCAGGTTACCAAGTTAAGAATCGATCAGATTCTGTGGATATGTGTTTCCGCCCGTTTTCATACTGTCTGTGTCGGTGCAGAATCGGCGTTCCCGTAGCCCTCTTGTATGTCAACACCCCCGGTTCCAGGCTCTGTAAAGCAGTTCCTCCCTATTCTGTTGGAACTGACTCCTTTCCCGGTTGGAACTGACCTCATCGTCCGTGTCATACCCTCGTCTTGTATGGCCACTGCTCGATTCCTTCCTCTTCGGTCGGAATCGACCTCATCCTGAGTAGGCGTGTAAGCGGCGCATCGAAGGTTTGACCCGACCGATGAGGGAGGGTCAAAAGGCGCATCTCTCCGCCGGGCTCAGGAATGCAGTTCCTCCATCCCCGGTCGGCTACATATCCCGAATCATGAAACCAGGACCAACTCAACAGCCCTCCTCCATCGAGATTGACATATTCCTGGTCCTCGGCACATCGCGACGGGCGCGCATTTGCGGTTATCGGGTTTATATGAACTTCAACGCTCACGCCGGGTATGTCTCGCATTTCCCCGCATTTGCCGTCGCGCTACTCAAGACGCACACGTGTATGATGGCGAGGCGAGTCGGTGTGTTCGAAAATAATGAATTCCCGAAAAATTCGATAAATATCGATAAATTCACGGGGTTTATCGATAAATATCTGTAAATTAAATGCCTGGGATTTGACGCCGCGGAATCGCGACGCAGGGGAATTCTGCCATAACCGGCGAGCCACTCGATGACGGCAAATGCGGGGAATTGCGGGGGCGTTATCCTCCCGGGCGCGCGTTTCGCCGGAATGCGCACTTGCGAATATCGATGGTTTTCTCAACGAAACAGACATCGCGCGGCGCTTTGAGATGGGTCATAAATGATTGATATTTAAGTAGTAATATCCACAATCGGCGCATTGACGGAACTCAGCAGCGCATGCGCCGCGGCGTTCAGCGGGGTGGGTATGCCATGCCTCGCGCCGATGCGAACGACCGCCCCCGTCATGACGTCCGCCTCGATTGGACGCCCGGCGCGCCTGTCGACCAGCATGGAGGTGGTGGCTTCTGGGTCGGCATCACGTAAGCGCTCGATGGTCCGCTCGGCGACGTCTTCGGCCAGGTTCGCGCCCTCGGCTCTCCCTACGGCGGCGCATTCACGCACGAGCCCGCGGCAGAGTTCAGCGACGCCGGGCTCGCGCAGCACGCCCCTGCCCTTGTTCGTCAGCGCAGTGGCGGGGCCTGCGCCGATGTTGTTGCACAATTTCGCCCAGGAGGCCGTCGTGAAGTCGGAAGTCGGCTTCACGGGAACGTCCGTGCCCTCATACAGCGCCGCGAGAAATTGCGCGCCCCGACCCGCTTCGGGAACGAGCTGGGCGCCTCCCTGCTGCGCCACATGGCCCGGAGCCAGCCGGTCCGCCGGACAATTCACCACAACCGGAACTACCTCCGCCCCTCGGGCATACGGCTCTACTCGCTCTCTGTGCTCCACGCCGTTCTGTAAAACGGCGATGACGGTATCTTCACCCACAAGAACTTCCAACCAATGTGTAACATCTTGTATCTGATGCCCTTTCACCGCCAAGAGAACACAGTCGACAGGCTCTGCCTCCGCAGGAGAGGTGACGCACTTCACCGGCGATTCGACGACGGAATCTGGAGTTTCCACAACGAGTTTGTCGATGGGCTTTCGTACGCACAGCGTAACGTGGTGCCTGCCCGCTTGGCACAACCGGACCCCGAACACACCGCCAATGGCGCCGACCCCCAAAATCGCTACTTTGCTCATGAATGACACTCCAGGAAGTTCATACGGACACCGGATGATTCTTCGATTTCGCCACAGCTTTCAAAACACATACAACACCGGCCAGAGAATCCCAGCCCGAGGTATGTCCAATCTTGTCCAGTGTGTGCAGAGCGGAACTCAGACGCGCCTCATCCGCCACCCCCATCGCCGAAATCGTTTCATGCAGGGCCTGCGCTCCCAGGCCTTTTGCCGCGCACTCCAGATGCGCGCAACTGATTTTATTCGTCCGATCTTTGGCCTGATTCAATATGGTGTTCGCAATTCTATCTGAAATTTCATGCTGTCCCAGCGCTCGCAACGCTACCATCACACCACACCAGAAATCATCTCCAGATGGCGTGAGTCCCGGACCAAGGCCAACCAGTTGATGAGCATCGGCAGGAAATTCCAGATTTTCCCCTTGATTTTGCGAGTGCGACAGCCAATGCCGGAAATCCGAGATTCCCTTCCAGGAGACCGTTTGAAATGCGTCCTCATTTGAGATTCCTTTACCATCCACTATGTGCGCAATGAGCGGGGCCAAACCCTCCCGAGGACCCGTTTCGGCTATCCATTGAACGAGGAACGGAAGATTTTCAAGAAAAAACGCCAAATCCCAGCCAATCGGGAGTGGCTCAGGCTTCCATACCATCATATGGGATATATCGATTTTCATCCGGGGGCCGAGTTGCATCCAAGTATCTCTGATTTCGGTGGGGCTTCCCGGTTTCAAGATTTGCGTGAAATCTATGTCGTCCGAGAATTCACAAAGCACATTCAAGGGTCCCGGCCCGATTCCCCGTTCCCCGATACATGCGTGCCGTCCAGACGAATTTTCTATATAGAAACTTCTGCGAAACACACCGATGACCTTTGCTTCATCCGGTGCGTCAAAGCACTCCTTGGCGAATGCGCCCACAAGATTGATTTTGGAGATAAAATGCATATATCAAACCCGCGTTATGAAATGACCAATTGACCCCACAAAGAAATCCCCTCACCCACGAATGAGCGAGGGGATTTTTGCATGCGCAATGCCTATCCGCAGCCAGGACCCCTGATCTCACTCGCCGCAACACCAGATGGTAAGAGCGTTTCGGCAAAATTCGGGTCCGCTACTTGTTTTTCGATAAGTTCAGCGATTTGTGAGAGCAGCATCTCGCGTTTCATCAGCCCTAGACGGTATATGCCCATCGGGTTAATGAGCTTCATATAGTAATGGTTTCCAGCGTCATGCTCTGTAGAGCACGCAGAGGGTTTTTGGGCGATGGAAAGTGGCCCCTCAAATACAACTGCAAATCGGGACAGAATTTCCTCATTATGAAGATCAGCTGGTATTTCGGGAAATCTGACAACGAGTTCCTTTATATTCATCTTAATAACTCCTTCAGGGGAGTAGACTATTCCTATTGGCACGACCCATTGAGTGTAACAAAATTAGAACAGCTTGGCTCCCCACTTCCTCTTCGTGCGATACGAAACTGGGAAATATCAAGAAAACCGCAAAAAATTACATTTCTCGGATAAACTGCGCGGCATAACTTCTAATATCTTTTCCATTCAAAACATGAAAACGACGGATGCGGGCAATCGTTTCTCCAGAAAATCGACCAATCGGTATGTAAATCAAATGCTTTTTATACAACCGCGCAATTTGCCGCCAACGAGTTTTGGGCGGAGATGGACTCACCAGGGCGATGTATCGCTCTTTCGAGTGAAAACATGCTCCTGCGATCAATCTTTCTTCTAGTGTCTGCGTGTAGTGAAAGCGCGAATCTCGCCAGACATCTTCGATGTATCGAGGAGGAAATACAAAAAATGCCCCCCCATACTGAGATTCCGCTATACCCGGTCCCACTAAATTGTTCTCAAATGGCGTCGCATACATACAAAGTGTTGATTCTTCATCATGTTCTGCATACCACATCGTACGCCAAGCGTACTTCCCAGTATCGGCAGGCGAGTCGAACAAAAAGACGACGACCTCCAGGTTCCCCCGCGCCGGGGGAATTTCTTTGACGTAGAGGTCACCCGTATGCCAATTGCGAAGCGTTTCTCTGATATCGATCCCATCTTTTATCGATGCTGTGAATTTCTCTGTACGCGCCAAATCCTCTCCCAGTAGCGCTTTGGCCTGCTCGCGTACATGAGTGTGAAAACTTTCTATCGCTTCATCTTCCGGCGGCCAAGAACACATGCCGAATGGATTCCACCTCTGGGCCCATTTCTGTCTTTCAAAAGAAGTGGGCTTCGGCTTGAGGGAAATACTCCTCCAGGTGACTACTGAACCGCCCAGCCGACTCTTAATCGTTCCGACAACTCCATCAGGGAATGCCGCACGACCCACACCGATATGAACTAGGTCATATTCATTTGATGAGGAAGTTTCTCGCTGATACGGATATTTCCTTGCTGTCTCCAACAAAGAGAGGGCGAAAGCATCACCTGCAGTCTGCTTGGCAGCAAGTGTGAGGGTGAACAAATCCGGCGTTAATCTCCTTCCCTGAAGAGTCAAATTCCGGACATATTGCAGGAATATCTGGAGTCTCTGAGGCGTTACCCAGTTTTGCACGGGTCGGTGTTCCTGGAACCATGCAATTCTCGCCTCCAGGAGGAGCTCCTTGACGCCGTCGATAGAAAGATTGGAGTCAGCCACGAAATCTTCGCGTTTTTTTTCGTATAAATATGTCAGATAAGGAAACTCTCCCAGGAGGAATGCCAGAGTATCTTCCGATACTCCAATCCTTTGAGGTGGATTGGGAGATTCATCTACATAGGTCTCAAATAATTTATTATCAGCAGATGGCCCTTCTCGACAGGCGGAGCGAATCCAGGGCCAATCCATCGCAGAACATATAAAAACCATGCGCTTATATCTAACCTCGAGTTCCAGCAAGGCGTCGGCCATCCAGCGGATTCTAGCAGAACGCTGTGTCGAGGGAGAAGGTTTAGGAGCCACCGTCAATAGAGAGGCGGCAAAGGCCTCTATCGGCACCTTTTTCAGCGCATAAGGATCCGGCAGCGCATGAAAATCCTGCTGAAAACGCTCTACTTCCAAATCGATAAATGCTCTGGGAATACGCTCCCCCATCGCGACTCTCAAAGCTGAAATCACGGGTTGGCAAGGGTCTATGGGCACATAGTTATAAGAAGATAAATCCGTTTCCTCCGCCAAAAATTCATCTTCAGCACCTAGATCATTTTCTGGTTGTGCGTACTGCTCCCATGAATCATCCAATCCCGCTTCATCATCTCTAGTATATGGTGCGGCATCTTCATTCACCGACACCATAGAGACATATGGGAGGTCATCCACACCTGCTTCTACTTCATCCTGAAAAGACGGCGGTAAAGGAATCGCAATGCAATCGGGTTCATGTTTCAAAATCCTGTCGCGCACTTCGACGGCGAAGTCTCCCGACCCATGGATGACAGGAAGTACGCTGATGCGATCGGTGATGTTCAGGAAATCTCGAGCGGCCATGTATCAATCGTCTCGATCAGGATGCAAGGGGCTATCGCCTCCAAAGAAAATATCGCCGAAATCAAGTGGAGGAGGCTCATCTCCGAGAGCTTGCCGCCTTCTGTGCGCAAGACTTTTCAAGTCTAATGCATCATCTCCCAACACCTTGGTGAGCGCCTCTCTCCACGCTTCGTCTTGAGAGAGTGGGTGCTCCGGGTCCTGCGCGAGACGTTTGAGTGCGAATTGAAGGATGTGGATTCCATCCCTGGGAGAATATTCTAGATCCAGTTCATGGGCTTCCTGCAAAAACTCCACCGTCAAAGCCAACATCTCTTTAGGAGCAAACGGTAAGTGATATCTCAGTATAGCTAATTCATCTTTCTTATTCGGGAATTCAAGCGCCAGGGTTGGCTGGAGTCTCGACAATATGTAATCGGGCACCTCGTATGTCGAGGCATCTTCATTCATAGTCACACAACAGCGAAAATTCGGGTGCGCCTTTACCGTAATTCCTGCAACGATAGACTCCACATAACGGCGATGATCAAGCAACGGAGCCAGCGAGGCCCAACTCTTTTCGCTCATCCGGTTACCTTCGTCGAGCACACAAACCCCGCCCCTTATCATCGCAGTAACAAGAGGTGATGCGTGATAGGCGATTTTGCCTGATTCCGCCAATACGGGCGTGACCAAGAGGTCCTCCGGGCGGGTATCAGAGGCGCACTGAAAAATAAAAAGTTCCTGGCCTCGTTCCCGCGCCGCCGCCATCGCCAGCGTCGTCTTCCCGATCCCCGGGAAACCAATAATTCTCGGAGAGAGAGAAAAATCCTCCTCCGCTACGATCATCCAGCAAGCCAGAAGCTGGCGCAGCACCTCTGACTGACCAATCCACTCTTGATCGGAATCGGTGTATCCGCTTAGATGCAAGGACACCCCTTCGATTTTAACTACTCTCACGTCCGATTCTTCCTTGTCTGAGGTTTTATCGTGCAAAATTGACTCCTATTTCCAAATTCCTGCTTCGAAAGTCATAACATCTCGCCCTTGCATCCGGGACATACTTCTAATCTGTAAAATACCCCCCGTTTACATCCAGAGCTTCTCCGGTGATATGCGCAGCTTCTTCACTTGCAAGAAACAAAGTGGGCGGTACCAATTCCGCAGCCTTCGCGAACTTACCCATCGGGTGCTTCGCCAGCGCTTTGTTGTATAAATCTGGTCCAAATTCTCGCATCAACGGTCCATCTATCGGCCCGGGTACCAAACAGTTCACGGTAATTTTGGTTTTCGCCAGTTCACGAGCAAGGTTAAACGTCATGGCTAAAATACCACCTTTTGAAGCGCCATATGTGAGATTTTGGCCCAGTCCTCCCGATTTCCCGGCTCCGGAACCAAATAGGATGATTCGCCCCGCCGGAGAATCCCTCAGTGCGGGCATCGCACCTTGAATACAAAAATAAGGCGCCAAGAGGTTCACGCGAAGGGCGCGTTTCCAATCTGATTCATCAAGTGAAAGTGGATCTTTCACCAACATGTTCGCCGCCGTGTGAACGAAGATGTCACATCCACCAAGCCATGTAATCGCCTCTTTACTCATGGCTTTTACTTCATCAGAATTTTCCAAATTACAGGGAATTTTTTTCAGCATCTCCTCGGGACCTCCGATGAGACGCAGTTTTTCTGAACTTCGACCAGTGGCGACAAGCTTTGCGCCTGAATCCAGAAACCCACGAACAAGTGCTTTGCCCACATCTCCCGTGGCACCGGTCAGGAGCACTCTTTTTCCATGAAAATCAAAACGAAGCGTCATCTTAAGTATCCCGATTACCAGCTTAGAACTTTCAGCCTGCCCCCTCTCCTGATATATATCGATTAAGATACAATATCGGCTGGAAGATAGCATGCTTGATGGGGGAATGAACTTTGCACTGTTTCAAATACGACAAGAACATCGTGGGGAGTTTCCATGAATTTGTTTGATGAACTGAAACTCCGCGGTTTGGTCCATAATCACACAGACCAGACGGAAATACAGAGCACATTAAGAAAAGGCGGTATGAGCCTCTATTGTGGCTTCGACCCTACGGCAGACAGCTTGCATATCGGAAATTTGGTTCCCATTACGGGACTTATGCGATTTCAGCGCGCAGGACACCGGCCGATTGCCCTCATCGGCGGCGGAACCGGGATGATCGGTGATCCTTCTGGAAAATCAGAAGAAAGAAACCTCCTGAGCGCGGAGATTTTGGAACACAATCTCAATGGAATCAGGGCTCAATTCGAAAGGTTCCTGGAATTTGATGCGGGCTCAAACTCTGCGCGTATGATAAACAACGGTGAATGGCTGAATGAGGTCCGCCTCATCGATTTTTTCCGCGACGTAGGCAAACATTTTTCCATCGGCTACATGATGGCGAAAGAATCTGTAAAGTCACGCATCGCTGATGCAGGAATATCATACACCGAGTTCAGCTACATGGCGCTTCAGGCGTATGATTTTCTCCACCTTTTTGAAAAAGAGAATTGCACTTTGCAAATTGGTGGTTCTGACCAATGGGGCAATATCACGGCCGGTATAGATCTTATTCGACGCGTTCATGGAAAACCCGCTCAGGGAATGACCTTCCCGCTCATCACGACTTCCGACGGCAGGAAGTTCGGGAAAACAGAAGAAGGAAATATCTGGCTGGACCCCAAGCGAACCAGTCCATACCGTTTCTCGCAATACTGGATTCAGACGGATGACAGGGATGTCGGGAGATTTTTAAGATACTTTACCTTTTTACCAATTGATGAAATTGATGAAATTGAGAAAGAGCACCTCAAATCCCCGGAAAAAAGGGCAGGTCAACACCACCTCTCCAAAGAATTGACGACGCTTGTTCATGGCGCAGCAGCAGCGCGAAGCGCAGAGCGCGCCGCCAAGATACTATTTGGTGCTCAACTCGATGGTATCGAGAAAAACGATTTACTTTCAGCGGCAGAAGAGATGCCAAAAACTCTACGTTCAAGGACACTGCCGTTTCCGCTTGTAGATATCCTATTGGAAACCGGCCTTTCCAAGTCGAAAACTATGGCGCGAAAAGAATTAAAAGGTGGCGGTATTTATGTGAACAATCACCGCATCACGGATGAGGAAAGTGTATTGTCTGTTGATGATATATTGTTCGGTCAATACATCCTGCTTCGGAAAGGAAAAAAGAACTATCATCTGTTAGAATTTGAAAGATGAATAAATACGGAACTCCTTAATGTCGCATTTCGTTATGAGAGTTGAGTAAATCCTCTTGAAAATTCCTAGATATATATTGATGCTGAAAATGAATTCTCATTTCCGACGGCGTTTCAGCTCTGTAAAAGCCCCTCTACAAACATGAATGAACGTAGAAGTACAATCCAGGTCGAATATCATGACCTGCCTCCCGAGTTTCACCAGTGGAAATGGCGGATTCTTATCGCTTTTTGTGTTTTCTATGCCTTCAACTATCTGGGCAGATTCAACTTCAGTCTTGTGCAATACGCGGTCATCCAGGATTTAGGAATCACGCGAGTCGATACCGGATGGATCAATTCATGGATGTTTTGGGGCTTCGCTTTCGGGGACCTGGTTTTTGGGCGAATTGCAGAAAAAGTAGGCTATAAAAACACCATTCTCTTCGCCGCCATAACCACGTCGTTGTTCAATTTCATCGCGAGTTTTGGAAACTCCATCACTACCCTCGCCATACCCTGGGCGGTTGTCGGTTTTGTGAACGCGGCCACCTGGGGGCCAGGACTTGGCCTCGTGGCGCAATGGTGGCCCAGACGGGAACGTGGGCAAGCGATCGGGCTCGTGGGAACAGCCGCCGGTATCGCGCTTCTCATCGTTTGGGCGGTCGTACCCTGGACGGCGGCGCAATATGGCTGGCGAGTCGCTATTCGCTACCCTCCTTTGATCATCGCCCTTTTGGGAATCATTTTTTATTTTATCGCCAAAGATAAACCCTCTGAACTAAACCTCCCTGAGTATATAGAGTCAGATGACGTATCCCGCGAAGCAGAAGCGTCAGGAAGCGAGAGTGAACATGGGCTTAAGGCGTATTTTCACTTGATGACCAATCTGCGCTTCTTTTTGGCATGCCATGTCAAAGGACTGGACAACGTGGTTCGTTATGGCGTCGTCTCGTGGGCGCCTTTGTACTACGCTCAGGCTGGTGGGTTTAATCTCAAGGAGATGGGCTTGCTAACCTTCGCCTACCCTCTGGGATATCTGTTCGGACCTATCTTCGGTGGAATCATTTCAGATCGATTCTTCAAGAGTAATCGTTCCATCGTCATCATGCTCGCCGCTTTTCTAAGCGCCGCCGCTATGATGGGAATCGCCTATGCGCCTGCCGACAACATTCCCCTCGCCGTCATTTTGCTCATCGTCGGTGGGTTTTGCGTCAATATGTCCACGGTGCAGGCGCTGGGGGTAGACTTGGCCGGTAGACGGCTGGCGGGAACAGCGGCGGGCGTATTGGATGCTCACGGTTATATTTACGGCGCGCTCCAAGCCATATTCTTTGGATGGCTGTCTCTGGCAATTTCAAATGGGTGGTTCTGGGTGTTCACGGCCATGGCGGCCAGTCGACTCATCGCGGTACTGCTCGTCTGGAGGGTGCGAGCATAAAAGATCAATTTTCATCAGAATATTTTAGAGACCCGCGTTCTTAAGTTCTGCCATCATTTCTTATTTTCTTGTTTATGCCTTTTAATATTTCCATCCGAATCCTGTTTTCATCACTTCTAAATTTTTCTTCCAAAAAAGATAGCAGGCCTTGAACCCAACTTGCACGGTGCTCTTGTGAAATTACCAAATATGAGGATGCTCCAAAACGCCAGTTCTTGTCCGTTCCTCGGACGATGAAGTCCAGTCGAACATCTTCCTGCCTCGCAAAATACAATGCTGCCAAAAGGTCTTTCCCATCATCTAGCTTGAATGGAATTGACTTTTCCAATCCATTTCCGAATCGAAAATTTAAACTCAGCTTAGTCGAATCGGCCAATTCCGGGGAATCGAAAATGACAGAAAGCAACTCAGTGGAGGCAGAAGCATCAACGCCTACCACGATATAAGTTTCACCACCTACGATGAATCTGGCTGATGAAAGAATTCCGCCTTCTTCATCATTATTGCTTAAGAAATCTTTCAACCAATCAGGCAATCTCTCCCGGCCGGGGTAAGCCGTGGGCGTTTCTCCCTCATCCATCAATTGGAGTTTCTTCGACCAAGCAAGCAAAGAACCCAACAATGGCGGCGCGGGACGCAATATTTCCGACTCCCAGGGAGTAACGCCTGCCATGGCGCTATTGAGGCTTCTCATCAATTCAGCCTGCATATTCTCCCAAGCCGACATCCTCTCGATACACATTTCAGCTTCAATCGAATTTCCCAATCCCTCGATCGCCGCCAGCCGACTCACCAATTCGGATAAATGATGACTTTCCCCCATATTTCCATAAATTTTCCGGGCTTCGGCGACCTTTTCGGTTAAACCATTATCATCAAGCCATGACTCCAAATCCATCGGCAGAGGAAGCAAACCGACATTCGGATCACTGGCGCGTCGCCAAAGACCGCGGGCGCCTTCCAATGTAGCATTCGCGGCCTGCTCCGTATGAATCTCCCAAACACCGGAAAGTTCTTTCCGCATGGCATCTTCACCCACACCATCGTCGAACATGCCCGCCAATCGCCGGAGCAATAAACTAAAAAACGCCGATTGCGCCTTCACCAAGGAGGATAATTTCCCGCGTCTCGACGTAAGGGATGTCAACATCAGATACAGGTTGCCGATCGCCGGCTTTACACCCTGAGCACCAAAAAGCGCAGTCAACTTCTCCATGCGCTGAAGCACGTATCCCAATTCTTCACCGGCCAACAACTTCAAATGAATAAAAGAAATCGGTAGAACCTGCTCGGGCAAGATGGGTTCCGCATGGGGAGGAAAAAGCGTTTGGGTGAAATGCTGTCTGATTTGTTCGCCTACATCACCGAAATTCTCACACAGGTAACGCTCGCAACGCGATTCCCACCAATCGTAAAACAAGCCTCGCCGCGCAGTTGGAGACACCCTCACTCACTCTCAGAAATGGTTGATTGCTTGTGTTCACCGATTGAAGTCGCAGTCGTGTTCGCCTTTTTCTGAGCCAGACGCCCAAGAGAAAACAAAATGACCGCGGAGCCCAAAATGACGAGTTGGATGGCATAGGCCGAAGGATTAGAAATGCCTATGAGCAAGGCAATCCCGCAATCCACCATGGCGAGAATCTGAAGAGCGCGCCCCAAGCTATGCATCAACCAAGTTGTCCCAAGGCCGCTCTGATTCGTTCGATTCCCTCTTTTACGTTTTCCAGAGAAGTCGCGTAGGAGAAACGCACGTAATTATCATTGCCGAAACCCGCGCCGGGAACGCCGGCGCAGTGGGCGTGTTCGAGGAGATACAGCCCCACATCCATTGAATTTTTTAATACTCCGTCCGGTCCCTGACGCCCGAATACGTCGCTCACCCTGGGGAAGGCGTAGAACGCGCCCTTGGGGTTCACGACGCTGAGCCCGTCGATAGAGTTGAATCCCTCGACAATCGCCCTTCTTCTCGCGTCGTATTGCGCGAGCCATTCGTTCAGGAATTCATGCGATCCCCTGAGGGCCGCAACCCCCCCGTTTTGGGCGAAGGAAGTGGCGTTGCTCGTGCTCTGGCCCTGCAGCGTGTCCATGGCCTCTACGATTTCCGCGCTCGCGAGGGTATACCCCAAGCGCCAGCCCGTCATCGCATACGTTTTCGAAAAACCGTCCAGAACGAGCGTGCGCGCCTTCATTTCGTCGGAAAAGCCGGCTATCGAGAAATGCTCCTCGCCGTCATAGGTGATTTTCCCGTAAATCTCATCGGACATGACCATCGCATCGGTGGATAAGACCACCTCGGCGATCGCTTCCAACTCCCCGCGGCTGTACACGCAGCCCGAAGGGTTGCACGGGCTGTTAATCACCACGATTTTCGTTCGCTCGGAGACGACTTCGCGCAACTGCTCGGCCGTCATTTTATGGCCGTTTTCCTCGCTCGTCTGAACCAGTACCGCTTTCGCCCCGGTCAGGGTGGCGACGGGTTCATAAGCCACCCAGATGGGCGCGGGGATGACGACCTCATCGCCCTCTTCCACAAGAACGTGCAAGGCGTTGAATACCGATTGCTTCCCGCCCACGGTGACGATCACTTCCGTTTTCGGGTCATATTTAAGACCCTTGTGCTCCTCTACCCAATCGCTAATCGCCTCTCTCAAGGCGGGAATGCCCCGGACCGCCGTGTATTTCGTGGCGCCGTCGCGCAGACCCTGAATGGCCCCTTCCTTAATGTGATCCGGTGTATCGAAATCAGGCTCTCCCGCAGCGAACGAGATGACGTCGACGCCTTGCGCCTTCATTTCCGCCGCCTTGGTGTTCATCGCCAGCGTGGGAATCGGAGGCAACTTGCTCATTCGGGATGCAAAACGCATGAGAAACTCCAGGGTTAGAATATGATTTTAGCTGCGGAACCGCTCGTCGAGCGCATCCCGGACGGATGGGGATACGTGTTCACTTACGTCTCCGCCGAGCGAGGCGACTTCCTTGACGAGGCTGGAACTCAGGAAACTGTATTGTTCGCTGGGCATGAGGAAAATCGTTTCGATCTCCTCGTTCAGCCTTCTGTTCATGAGCGTCATCTGCATCTCATAATCAAAATCGCTCACGGCGCGCAGACCACGAATAATGGCCTGGGCATTCACATTCACGGCGAAATCCACGAGCAGTTCACGCTCGAAGCTTATGATCTCAATCTGGTTTGATTCCCTGAATTCTTCCAGGAAAAAATTCTTGCGCTCCTCGAAACTGAACAGGGGCGTTTTCGAAGGATGAACGGAAATGGCCACGGTAACTTTCGCAAAAAGCCTTTGGGTCCGGCGAACGACGTCGAAATGCCCTTTCGTCGGCGGATCGAAGGTTCCCGGGTATACCGCGTGACTTTCCATGGAAACGAACCTCATATCAAACGAAAGGAGCCAAAACCTGCGCAAAATGCGCGTTAAAACTAGTCTTTTGAATATCTCGTGTCAACTTGAAGGACGTGAAAACGCAACCATGAGAACCAATCGGGGCATATTCTCCATTTCGCCCGATACATGGCCGAATTCCGGTGCCGATTGAGTGATTTCTCATCAAGCCGGGGGCGGCGCCTCAGACCCTTGACGGAAGCCCTTATGGTTTCAGGACCTCCCGCACCATGTGGCTGATCTCGGGCAGGATGATTTTTTCCATTCCCGTGCGACAGGCGTTTCCCGAGCCGGGAAGCGTCATGATGATGGTGTCCCTACAAGTCCCCGCCGTTGCGCGGGTTAGCATGGCGGCCGTACCGATTTCCTCGAAACTCACGTGACGGAACAACTCGCCGAAGCCGGGCATTTCCTTCTCCAAGATAGAAACGACGACGTCGTACGTCGTATCCCGCTTGGTGATGCCCGTCCCCCCGTTCGATATCACCACCTGGATATCCGGGTTCGCGCACGCTTCGAGCAGCGCTTCACGAATCTGGTCCGGTTCATCCTTCACGATGCGGTAGAAGGCGACCTTGTGTCCCATGTCGCTCAGCATGTTCATGATCAACTTTCCGCTTGTGTCGCTTTCTTCCGTGCGCGTGTCGCTCACAGTGAGCACGCCGCACGTAACGGCGTCAGGCCCCTCGGCGCGGTGGTCTTCAAAAGTTTTCAGATCGGCCGCCTGCTCGACTTCCCGGCGGGTTGGGCCCTGCTCCTGGCTCATTCTTATCTCCTGATCTTAGATATTCGTTATTTACACTCACGCCCGATAACGAAAGAACCGGAGAACGTATTTCTCCGGTTCTTATCGAGGTTTGCCATAAATCCTGAGGAGAGAACGCCGGGAGTATACCTTGATTCCACGGCAGGGTCGCCGCGCGCGCTCTCGGAACTTATTTCATCATCTTCTTCATCATTTTCTTCTTTTTGAAGCCCTTGGCCATCATGCACGAATCGAAATTGCTCTGCGCATAAGACGAAGCGGAACTGGTCACTTCGGGGCCGCCTTTGGCCTTCGCATCGTATATGAACTCTTCCTTCATCGCACAATTCTTCAGGTCTTTCACCGCCTGGTCCATCTTTACGCCTACGCCGCGCTTAAACCAGACATTTTGCTCGGGCGTCGAGCATCCCGCAACTACGAAAACCATTCCAACCGTCAGAAAGATACCAGCTATTTTTCGCATGTGTCGCATTCTCCCTATAAAATCCATGCCTCGCTCGTCTTCTTACTCCAACGAGGTCAAAACGCTCTTCTAACAAGACAAATTGAAATTTACCATTCTATTTCTCTATCGTCCAACACAAAATTCACTAGCACTCCGAACGGTCGAAATCGAGTATTCACGGCAGCAACCCGAAACCACGAAAAATGGCAGTTTCCATTAAATTATTCAATACATTCACTTATTTTTTACCTCGTGAATTTATCTAAAAACCCCGTGAATTTACCTATATTTTCAGAAATTCCTTATCCTCGAACGCAACGACTCGCTTCGACATCATACATGCTCGCGCTCTAATCGGCGCAATCGCAAATGCGGGGAAATGCGGATTTACTCATGGCGGAATTGATAACCTCCAACGAAGACGAGCGGTTATTGGGGCTACGAAGTAGGGACAGGTTGCTACCTGTTCCTACCTATACCAGGGTATATCCGATGCGGTTAAGGGCAGGCGCGTCCACCGATACCTGTTAGGGGCCGTCTACGACCGACACCTGAGAGTTGATGAGCAATCAACCTCAACCAAAGCTCGTGAGGCCCAACTTGACGGGACAGCCCCGAACCCCACACGGATATGCTATAAACAATAAAAACGTGGTGCTCGTACAGCCTGAAAAGGAGAAGAACGACGTGTCGAACTCGGATTTGGCAGGAAGCTGGGCGCTCATCCTGGGGGCCAGCAGCGGCTTTGGCGAAGCGAACGCGCTCAAGCTCTCGAGCCTGGGAGTCAACATCTTAGGCGTTCACCTCGACAGGAAGGCCACGCTGCCCAACGTGGAGCGCATTCGGGAGCAAATCAGGAACAACGGCGCGGAATCCCTTTATTTCAACGTGAACGCGGCGGGCCATGAAGAGCGCGAAAGCGTTCTGGATCAAGTTCAGGAGCGCCTGGGCGAGAACGCGGAGGGCGCGGTGCGCATCCTGCTCCACAGCCTGGCCTTCGGCACCCTCAAGCCCTACATCGCCGATGAAGAGAAAGACGCCATCTCCCCCAGGCAACTCGAAATGACGCTGGACGTCATGGCGAACAGCCTCGTGTACTGGAGCCAGGCGCTCGTACGGCGCGGCCTCATGGGCTTCGGTGGCCGCATCTACGCCATGACGAGCGCGGGCGGACACCGCATCTGGAAAACGTACGGCGCCGTATCGGCGGCCAAGGCCGCGCTCGAGAGCCACATCCGCCAGCTCGCGGTCGAACTCGCCCACAAGGGCATTACGGCGAACAGCATCCAGGCCGGTGTCACGGACACGCCCGCCCTTCGGAAAATCCCCGGAAACGCCGAGATGATCGAGGGCACGAAAAAAATCAACCCGCACGGAGAGCTGACGACGCCGCAGAAAGTAGCCGACGCCATCGCGACGCTGGCCACCTCCGGCACGCAATGGATGACAGGCGATTTGATTCGGGTCGACGGAGGCGAGGACATCGCCGGTTGAGGCGCGTTTCGAAGGACCAAGGAACCATTCCCCGGCAAGATACCCGCACAGGCTCGGGATAGATGGAAACCGCGAGCGCCGTTCATTTTGAGATAGACTCCTCTATATTTCCTTGAGATACACATGAGCGAGTGGGAAGTCGTTTTCGTCGTTTGCGTTCTCTTCCTGGGAGGATTCGTCAAGGGTTCGATAGGTTTCGGCACGCCCCTAGTGGCCGCGCCGCTTTTAGCGCTCTTCCTCGTCCCCCAAAACGTCGCCACGCTGCTTGCGTTCTCGTTGCTCCTCTCGAACATCGCCGACGCCTACCGCCTCCGTGCGGAGTGGCGCGCCATCAGGGAAATATCGCTCTATCTCCCGTTCGCCCTGGCGTTCGTTCCGGTCGGGGTGTGGTTCCTGGGATTCGGAGACCCCGATTTCATTCGCTTGATGATGGGGGTCATGGCCTATACCTACCTGCTCGTGGAGAGCCGCCTCGGCTCCTTCAAGGAACTGGGCGCGGGGCTGCAAAAAATCGTGGCCGCAGGAATGGGCGCGCTGCTCGGTTTCGTATACGGAACAACGACCATCAGCGGCGTCATCAGCACGATTTACTTCAGCATGCTGAGACTGCCGAAAAACCCCTTCATCTTCCTGATGAACATCTTCAACGCGGCGGGCATGTCCATCATGGTCCTGAGCCTTTCCCACCAGGGCATTTACACGAAGCCTCGTTTTATCGAAGGGCTGCTGGCGGTCGTCCCCGTGGGTATCGGGTATCTGGTGGGCATACGGGTTCGCGAGCGCATCGACCAGGCGCTTTTCTTCAGGATTATCCGTGTCGCCTTGTTCTTTATCGCCACGAGCCTGGTGATCAAGTTCATCATGGCGAAGATGTGAGGGTTCACGGGAACAAAAGCGCTCCACCCTGAATCGTCGCTGCCGGATTTTCTCAACAAGAAAACCCCGCCCGGGCGAACCCGGACGGGGTTTCATACTTTCAGGCAAAGTTGCCGGGCTGTTCCGCTAGCTGCCCTGCTTCGCCATGATGGCGCGGGTAATGTCGCCCTCGGGCGTCTTACCCTCCGGCGAGCCGTTCATGCCGGGGAATTTCAGGTGGTTCTTCACCGGGTCGATGCCCGCAAGCCTCGCCAGCGTGCCGCCCAGGAAATCCGCCTTGTCCTGTTTCGTGATGGCGGGGTATCCCCACTTCTCCTGCAGTTCCTCGTCGATCTGGAGCTTGAGGACCGCCTCGACCGACTGGTAGGGGTCCGAAGCGGGCCAGTCGCTGCCCCAGACGAAACGGCCGGGGCCGACGATCTGCAGCGTCGTGCCGACCATGTGGGCGAACCGGTGCGGCGCGCGCATGAGCCAGGGCAGAAGAATCGAGTAGCTCACGTACACGTTCGGGTGCTTCCACATCAGCATGATGAGGTCTTCCCAGTAGGGATAGCCTCCGTGATAGGCCACGATTTTGAGGTCCGGGAAGTCGGACGCCACCTCGTCCAGCAGAATCGGCAGGGTGTAGCGCGTCGGGCCCAGGCGGATGGTGATGCCGGTGTGGAAGAAGGCGACGATGCCCTTGTCCTGGCACATCTCATAGGCGGGCCAGAGCCTGCGGTCGTTGATGGGGCAGTCTTCCGGCTGATAGAACTTGGTGAACTTGAAGTTGTAGTTGTCGTGGAGGTATTCCATCTCCCAGAGGAAATCCTTGGTCTTGCGCTTGGAGAACGGTCCCACGTTCGAGACGCCGATGACGCGGTCGGGGTATTTCTCGATGGCGTCGATGACATGCTGGTTCGTGGAAAACGGCGCGCTGTCGCCCGCCGTGTCGATGAACGACTCGCGCATGAGGGCTATCTGGTCCACGCCCGAGCGGTCCATGTCGGCGATGATCTTGTCGATATGCCAGTCCATGCCCGGGTGCATGGCCGACTGCCTGTTGTTCCTGTGGTCGATCCACTGCCACTGGTTGCACATCTTGTGCGCGTACTCGAAGGTTTTGGTCCCCTCGAAATACTTGATGTAGCGCCGGTAATCCTCGGGCATCACATGCACTTCGCAGTCGATGGTGTAATAATCGTTCGCGTCCTCGCCCGTCTCGGGATTGGACGGCAAGGGCATCTTGGTATCCCATGAGGGGGGCACGAATTCGGCCTGTGCTGTTCCGTCTGTGCTCATTCTCTCTTACCTCCAGAAGGGTCAGATGTAGATGGAAGCGATGTCGTCGCGTTCCGCTCTATGATGGCAAACACCATTTGCTCAGAAACAAAAGAAGCCCTATGTTAGTTTGCTAAAGAAATCGTGTAAAGCATCCCTGTGTTGAAAGCGAGAAGAGGCGGCGATGTCTGACGAAACGCGAAAAACATATACGCTCTGCTCCCCCCACTGCGGGAACAACCCCTGCAGTTTCGAGGTCGAAGCGAGCGGCGAAACCATCACCTCCTTCCGGGCGAATCCCAGGATGCGCATCAAGCCCTGCATCAAGGGGTTCCAGTTGCCGGACAGGTATCATCATCCCGACAGGCTCCTCTACCCCATGAAGCGCGTGGGCGCGAAGGGTTCCGGACCGGGCGGCGCGAACCGCTTCGAGCGCGTGACCTGGGACGAGGCGCTCGAGCTCGTAGCCCGTGGGCTCGAGGCCGCCAAGGCGAAGGGCGGAAACGAATCCGTGATGATGTACCACTACTCCGCCCAGCACACCCTGCCCGGCGGACGCGACGCCGACCCCGCCACCATCATGCGGCTTTTGAACATGTGGGGCGGCGCCGTACAGCCCTACATGCGCGGTAGCCTGTGCTGGAAGGCCTTCCTCGGCGCGAGCGACGACGTCTTCGGCCACTGGCAGGTGAACAACAAGCCGACCGACGACTGCGAGTGGATCGTGCTTTGGGGCAACAACCCGGTGGAGACGGGATACCGCGGCCTGCTCCAGTCATTACAGAGCGCCAAGAAGAACGGAACCCGCTTCATCGTGGTGGATCCCCTCCGCACGCGGACGGTGGAACGCTTCGGCGAAGTGCACGTGCCGATTCGCCCCTCGACGGACACGGCGCTTGCGCTGGCGGTCTTAAGACTCATGCTCGCTGAGGGCGCGATCGATGAGGATTTTCTCCGGGTGAGAAGCAACGCCGCGTTCCTGGTGGATACAGAAGACGGCCGCTTCGTGCGGGACCCGGGTGGCGCGCCACTCGTATGGGATGAAGAAACCGCTTCGGCCAGGCCGTTCGACATCTGTACAAAACCGGCCCTGAGCGGGACGTTCCAGGTGAACGGAACCGGTTGCAGGCCCGCGCTCGATTACCTGCGCGACGCCGCCGAACCCTGGACGCCCGAGCGCGCGGCGCGCGAGTGCGGCGTCTCGGCGGAGCACGTGCGCGCCATCGCCCAGGCGATGCGAAAAGGCAAAGTCATCGTCTACTACGGGTCTTACCAGCGCACCGTACACGGGGAGCAGGCCGTCCGCGCGCTGCACATCCTGAACCTCATGGCGGGCGCATCGGGCGGCGTGTTGCGCCACGGGGCGCGAGATACGGGATTTGCCTCCGCCACGGCGCATGGAACCGGCCTCGCGGAGGTGATGTCCGACCGCTGGGCCGTCCCCAATCCGGTGAAGCGCACCATCCCGACAGGCCAGACCGCGGAAGCAATCCTGAACCCCGACTCCCACGGTGGTCCCGTACACGCCGCGCTCGTGATGTGGGGCAACCCGGTCGGGCAAGCAGGAAACGCCCACAAGACCGAGCGCGCCCTTCGCTCTCTGGATTTCTGCGCGGTGGCGGACGTCTTCATGACGCCGACGGCGAAATGCGCGGACGTGGTGTTGCCGGCCTCCACCTGGCTCGAGCGCTGCGCAATCACCGGGGGCATGGAGGCGGGCAGCACCTTCTATCATCTCGCCCGCGAGATGAATCCCAAACACATCCTGCTCTATACGCCGGGCGTCATGCCGCCGCGCGGGGAATCGCTCGATGATTTCGAGATCGTCTGCCGCCTGGCCGAAAAAATGGGCTACGGCGCGCATCTCCCCTGGAAATCATCGAGGGAATGGATAGAAGAACTCCTGGAAGCCGCGCGGGCGGACGCGCGCTTCCCCTGGTTCAAGGATGTCACGATCGAAAAACTCGAAGCCGAGGGGCAAATTACCCTCGACGTTCCCGACGCCGCTCCCGGCTGGGATCTCGACACCCCGCACGGGCGGGCGCAGGTTTATTTGGAGGATATCCCGCAGCACGCGCCCACGCATTTCCCGCCCGAAGAAAATATGGCGGACGAGGGAGCGAGCTACCCGCTCCAGCTCTTGACGCCGAAAACCTATTTCCGGGCGAGTTCGACCTTCAACAACGCGACGAAGCTCCTGCGCCACGGCTGGAACGTCGCGACTCTCCATCCATCCGACGCCGCCGCCCGGGGCATCGAAAACGGCGACAGCGTGCGTCTTAAAAACGGTTATGGAGAGTCCGTGTTCGAGGCCAAGGTGAGCGAGGGCATCAGGCCCGGAGTCGTGCACGTCCCTGCAGGCGGGTTGCCCGAGGACGGCGCGGCCAACCAGCTTACCGGCGACGCCTTGTCCGAATACGAAAACGCCACGTTCAACAGCTACCGCGTGGAGGTGGAGAAAAGCTGAAGTGACGAGTGCGTTTCGATTCGTCTGATATGTTCCTATTTAGTTAATTAGAGATTTGTATCGTCTTCTCATCCCAGCTTATCTAGCAATACACCCACTCCCCCCTTGAGGGGAGTGATTGTAAAATCAATAACTGGTATTGCCTGTTCTGAATGGATTCATTTCGGAATGAAGACATCCAGAAACAGACACTGCCACCCCGTAAGGACAGGTCGCGACCTGTCCCTACGAACCGATTCCAGAGTCGTCATTCCGGCGAATGCCAGCGAGACGAGACTCAAAGTATTCCCTATTTCCACTCCCAAGCCTTGTGCTTGATGAGCACCACCTCGGTGGGGGGCGGCAGCGTCCTGCGACTGAAGACGTAGGTGTCGCCCTCGATTCTCTTGACGCGCCTGAAAGCACCGAGAAATACGTTCAACTCCTCGAGCGAGCGAACGTCCATCGGAATCGCGACGTTGGGGCTCAGCCTCCGGACGAAATCCGCCATGATTCTCGGGTTCATGGCCCCCGGGTCAGAGATTATCGCCAGCGCCACATGAATCTTCCCCAGCCTTCTCAACTGCTCGGGGTTCATGGGTGAGCCCAGATCCCCGAGATGCGCGATGCAAAGACCCCCCATCTCGAACAGAAAAGACGAGGCCTTCGATTCGCCTGCGTCGAATTCGTCAGCCCCATCGCCCTGCACGATGGGCACGTTTCTGATGCGCACGTCGCCTTTCCGGTAATCCACTTCGTTCCATTTTTCTCCATGCTCCAGTACACCGCTCAAGACGACAGGGGTTCCACCCAGCACCTCGACAGAACTGTGGTTCATCGCCACCTCGCTCGTGGTAGCCACGTGGGGGCTTGTCTTCGGGATGGGAAAACCCCGGTGAGGGGAGAACGGATCGGTCACGATTCGGATGCCCTGAGGGGAAATGATGCGGAAAAATGCGTGGCCGAACCACTGGACGCTGATCCGGCGCGGGGCCTTCGCCACTTGGACGTAGGATACGGGCGCCGCTCGTCTGAAAGGCATGTGGCGCACCAGACCAGGTGAGCATTTGGCGGAAACGACAACCGGCGCAGCCAGAAAACATATGAGAAGAACGGGGCTAAGTGATTTTTTCATCCCTTCTTCCTCCGGTCGGCGTTAGATGGATGAGGGAAATACTATCCTGAAAACTGGAGCGTGAGAAGCGATGCGTCCTCACCGGGGCAAGCGGTTAGATAAAGCATAGGCGGCGGACAGTGGGCTGCTGAAAAACCCTGTTTAGAGAACCACGAAGAAGAGAGAGTTTATCGGTTCGCTCACCGCCCTGAATGGGGCGCTTTTCCCTCACCCTGAGTAGCCGCCGAAGGCGGTGTATCGAAGGGCGAGGGGAGTCGAACGCCACGCGCCGGGGAGCGAGAGGGCATCCTTCGATACGCGGCTTCGCCGCTACTCAGGATGAGGCGGAGAGGCCTTTTTCATCAGCCCCACAGGACTTGCCCCCATCAAAGTTTCTCAAAAAGCCGTCTTTATGACAGGATGGACCTCACTCACGAACAGACGATGGCTCACGTACGCTCATACGGAAAGGAACACGCATGCCCATTATCGATTTGAGTCTCGCCCACTACGACGAAATGGACCCTGTGGCGGCCGCCGTGGGCAAGATGATGAACGCCGAAACCTCCGTGCGGCGCAAGTTCTTCCCCCCAAAAAAAGAACCCGACGTGGTATTCGTCGACAGCTGGCTCTCCATATTCGCCCATGCGGGAACGCACCTCGATTGCCCGCGCCACATCTACCGCTGGGGGAAGACGACAGACGAGGTGGAACTCGATCGCTTCATGGGACCGGCCTGTCTGCTCGATTTCTCATCCAAGGGGGCGGATGAGGCAATCTCGGCTGAGGATTTAGAGGCGCATGCGGGACTCGTGCGGGAAAACGACATCGTGCTTCTGCGCACCGATTTTACGGACAAATTCTGGGGTACAGACGCTTATCTGAGGAATTCCCCCTTTCTCACCGGCGACGGCGCCAGGTGGCTCGTGGACAAGGGGGTGAAGGCCGCAGGCTTCGATTTTCTCCAGGAAGAGGAAGTCAAGAAGATTCCCGAGAACGTGCCCGAGAACTATGCCGTCCACAGGACGCTGCTGGGAAACGGGATCATCCAGATCGAGCACATGACGAACCTCTCCGCCATACCGCAGGAGCGCTTCGAGGTCATCGCGCTGCCGCTCAAGATGCCGGGGATCGAAGGCTCCCCCTGCCGGGCCGTGGCCGTCGTTGACTAGGCGTTCGGGGTTGCGGGAGTTTCGCGCGAAATCTCTATGGTTGATGTAATTTTTGTCCCGCCAGAAGGCCTTCAAACATACCTTCGAGACGTGATATTCGGGAACCGAGAGATGCTTCTAGGGACGATATACGCCCATCAAGCTTGTAGATGTAAACCAAGATGGCGATTCCGAAAACGGCGATTTCGATCATTACGGCAGTCATTTTTCCACGCACTCCTCAAGGACTTGAAATGTATAAAGGGTCCTTTGGTACGCTCGCAATATGGAATAATAATTTATAAAGACTTGTTTTTCAAATAGGGGACTTCTTATAGCCCAGGAGAAACCTTCATACCCACGCTTCTCACCCGATGGAGAACCCCATGGAAGACGCTCTCGAATTCTTCACCCGCGCGCCGACGACGGCCATCGCGGACGCCTCGATATTCTTGGGACTCGACCTCATCATGAAGGACATCGGCCCG
Source organism: bacterium (assembly GCA_965213625.1). GTDB lineage: Bacteria > UBA8248 > UBA8248 > UBA8248 > UBA8248 > Bin107. Next base: position 2,173,037 of record CBDBZU010000004.1, on the reverse strand, counting down.
CTCACGCCCTTCACGGAGGAGCGCGTCGCCGCCCCTGCGGCCACCATGCGCTTCGAGCCCGTCCGGGGCGAGGTGAGCCCCTCCCGCGTGAGCCTCTACGGAACGCATGAGGAGATGGAGCCGGGCAAGTTCGTCGTGCTCGCAACTGAAGCGAGCGACATGGCCGTTCTGGGAGCCAACGGCGCGCGCGTCATCCACAGGCGAGGCGCAGCGGGCGTCGTCACGGACGGGCGCGCGCGCGACGTCCTGGAAATCAGGGAGTTGGGCCTTCCCGTGTGGTGCTGCGGCGCGAGGCCCCTGCCCTACTCCAGGCGCCTGGTCGCTGCGGAGCGCGACGTTCCCGTCACCTGCTGCGGAGTGCGGGTTGCGCCGGGAGACATCGTCGTCGCCGATGCGGACGGCGTGGCCGTAGTCCCGATAAAAGAAGCTCAAAGGGTTCGCGAGCGTACGCGAATCGTCATGGAAATCGAGGAAGAATTCACCCGGAGGTTCGACGCGGGCGAATCGGGCGCCGAACTCGTCAAGATGATGCGAAGAAAATGGGAGTGAAGATTCTTTACACAAAATTTATTCCATTGTACTGGAGGCCTTGTTATATTCTCAGGACACGAGGGTGCAATACGGGCGGGTTGCAGGCGATGGACCGGACGAGAAATCACACGGAACCGCCGTATTCATTACGAGGACTCGGACAAGATAATGAGCGAACCCAGGACTTTGGAAGAAGACTTGAAGCTGGTAAGATACAGGAGCAGTTACTGGATCGTACTCGAGCCCGAAGGAATTCCGCTGGTGGAATTCGCCGCCGAACATCACGATACGCTCGGGGAGGCGCTCTACCAGTGGATGAAAATGCGCCTGTCACGGGAAGCCATCCTTGAGTTCCATGAATCCGGCAAATTCGATTGGGACAAGTTCAAGGGCTTCATGGAAACGAAGGGATGGGACATCGGCCGGAACGAACCCGGCATTATCAACGCCTGAGCAGAAGCCTCCGTCAGAGAAACCACATCGCCATACCAGCGCCGCCGAATTAAAGTCCTTGGAGATACCTGCATGACAAGATTATTGTTGATTCTCGCTGTTTTGTTGCCCGCTTTCACCGCACATGCGAACGAGAACGCATCGTCCCACCGCTCCAAATACGCCGGCCAGCAGGGCCGGGAGATCAAAAGCCTCTCGGCGGAAGACATCGCCGAACTCAGGCGCGGAGGCGGCTGGGGGCTGGCCTTGGCGGCTGAGTTGAACGGCGTCCCGGGGCCGATCCATCTTCTGGAGATGAAAAACGAAATCGGTCTCGACGACACCCAGCGCTCGGCCATCAACGCGATTTACCGGCGCATGAAGAGCCGGGCCATCCTTCAGGGTGAACGTCTGATCGATCTGGAACGGCGTCTCGAGAGCGGTTTCCGCAACCGATCCATCACCGACGCGCTGCTGCGCGCATCGCTTAACGCCATCGCCGAAACGAAAAAGGAATTGCGCTACGTCCATCTGGCAGCGCACATCGAGACTCTCAAGATTCTCACCGAGAAGCAGATAAATACCTACAACGCGCTCAGGGGCTATTCCAAGGCGGACCCCTGTGCCAACGTCCCCAAGGGCCACAACGCGAAAATGTGGCGGCTCCATAACGGCTGCAAGTAATCATGAACCAAAGCGTGAGGCTCATCGCACTTAAGAGCGGGCTGGACGAGCGCGAACTCCACATACTGAACATCGAACTCGACCGCCGCAGGAAATCGACGGGCGTCACGTACGGCCTTTGGTTTTTTCTCAGTTGGCTGGGGATTCACAAATTCTATCTGGGGAAAATAGCGACAGGCATCGCCTATGTTGTCGCCCCGTGGATTTTTATCGTTTTTTTCGTGCTCGGCGTCGTCATGGCGGAATCGAATCTCGAAGCGGGCGGCGCGACCGCAGGCTTAAGCCTGCTCGCCCTGCTCATCTATGGCGTCTGGTGGGTTGTGGATTTGTTCACGATTCCGAGACAGGTAAACACGTACAACGAAACCCTCGAATACGAGATCATCGCCTCACTGAACGCGAGAAAACAGGCGCGGGGTTCATCGCCGAACCCCACAGTGCCGGAATAGTAGCCGAGGCTCAACCCGTTACTTGCGGGCGTATTTCTTCCCCAAGTTCTCCTCCCAGGTGAGGTAGCCCTCCATCGCGCTTCGGCCGATGTCGTAGGGCTTGAGCTGCACGTCCTTGGGCTGCGCATCGATTCCCTCGCGTCCGGTATCGAGGAAATGGCCCGCCTCCCGCCAGGCGGCCTTGCCCCCTTCGAGATAACCGGCTCTCCGGTAACCGATTTTTTGCAGGGCAAGCGCACTCAGGGCGGATTTTCGCCCATCCTCACAGACGCACATCACCCGCGCTCTTTTGTTCTCCGCCCGCTCGGGCGCCTCTTCCTCGAGCCGGCCCCTGGATACCCAGAGAGAACCCGGCAGATGGCCTCCCTCGTAGGAAGAACTCAAATCCACGTCCAGAATCGCGCCGAACCTCCGGGCGCTCGCCTCTCCCGACGAAAAGGCGCGCGTTTGCGCCCGCGCTTGTTCGAGAAGAAGAACTTCCCCCGCCCCCGCCGGGCTTTCTCCCGAAGCCGCCTCGCTCGGTTTTTCGAGCGCTCCTCCATTCTCACGCCACGCCGTGAGGCCACCACGCAGCACGCTGACGTCGAGCCCCATCTCGCGAAGCCAGTATGCCGCCATGATGCCGCGCGCGTTTTTATCGCAATAGGTCACGATTTTTCCCGCACGCACGGCGACCACCTCGTCGGTGCGCTGCGCCGCCTGCCCGCCTGGGATGGAGATGGCCCCCGGAATGTGGCCTCCCGAAAACTCGGGCGCGAGACGTACGTCGAGCACGTAGAGCGTGCTGCTGTCGGCTTGCGCCTGAAGCGCGCGAAGCTCCTCGACCGATACGAAGGGAATCCCCTCCTCTTCGGCCACCTGCGCGCCGAGCACCTCACCGTGGGCGCGGCTTTGATCTGAGGGAGCCGGAATCTCGCTCGGTTTTCCCTCTTCGAGTTGCAAGCCCTCGAGTATGATGCCCATGCTGCCGTTCTTGAGCGCGCGCGCGTGCGTGACGCCCAGCCTGTGAAGCGCCTGCGTGCCGATGATGCTGCGGGTGCGGCCCGCGCAGTTGATGATGAGAGGTGTTTCCTTGTCCTGGTCCAGATCCCACGCGTGGAGGATGAGTTCGCCTCCCGGCAGGCTCCGCCCCGTGGGGACGCAGAAGCGCTCGAATTCCACCTCCGTCCTCGTATCGAATATGCGAGGGGGCGTATCGCCATCGATCAGATCGTAAAGCTCACGGGCCGTAATTTCGGGCACCTCGTTTTCCACGTGAATCCGCTCGCCGAAATCCTTGCTCGGCACGTTCGTGCCTGAAGCCGTGGGGAAGCCCTGCGCCTCCCATGCGCCCAGGCCGCCTTCGAGCACCGAGACGTCCGCATAGCCGCATTCCTCAAAAAGCGCAGCGACGCGCTCCGCCCGGAGGCCGCCCTCGTCCATGCATACCACGGGCGTCGACTTCACGGGCACGAGGCGCGCCGCAAGGATTTCCACCTCGCCGCGCGGGGCGTTCGTCGTCATGAAAATCTGTTTTTCGTGAAACTCCATCGGGTCACGCACGTCGAGCACCGCGTACGCGCTGGAGCTATCCATCAATTCCTTCAGCACAACCGGGGATATTCTTTTCACCATGTCTGCGAGTCCTTCCAGTGTGTATGAGCCATACGCCTAGCGGGAGGGAATGCCCGCCATGCGCCTGAATACCTCGATGATGGCCGCTGTGTCCGCATCCGCGAGCCCGCCATGCTCGGCGGCCTGGAGCACCTGCTGGTGCACCGAACTGAGCAGCATGGGGGAGCCGAGTTTCTGGCCCTGCTCCAGCATGAGCCGCACGTCCTTGTGGTGCTGCTTGATGCGCGAGAGGGGGTTGTCGTAATCCGCGTGAATCATCCGGGGGCCGCGCTGGTCCATGGCCTTGCTGTAGGCCGCGCTGTCCTTGAGCACTTCGAGCACGCGCTCCATATCGAGGCCCGACTTCATGCCCAAGACGAGACCCTCCGAGAGCGCGAGGCGCGTCAGGCCCAGCACGAGGTTGATGACGAGCTTCGTCCGCGCGCCCGCCCCGTTCGACCCCATGTGGTGGATGGAGCGGGCGAATGTCGCCAGAATCGGCTCCCCCGCTTCGAAATCGCTATCCTCGCCCCCGACGACGGAGACGATCTTCCCCTCGAGCACCTGATTGCGCGAACCGCTGAGGCTCGCATCGAGAAAGCCGATTCCCCTTTCCCGTAGGTCCGCCCCGAGTTGCGCCGAATCATCGGGGCTCGACGTGGAGGTATCGATGATGATGAGGCCGTCTCGCGCCACGCTCGCTATTCCCCCGTCGCCCAGGCAGGTTTCGCGGACGACGTGGCTGTAGAGCAGGGAGATGATGACGAACTGCGCATCCTCCGCCGCCTCCGCCGCCGAACTTGCGGGAGTGCCTCCGTTCGCGGCGAGCGCATCGAGCCTGCTTTGATCGATGTCGAACCCCCGCACGCTGTGCCCCTCTTCCATCAGCTTCTGGCTCATGGCCGTTCCCATGAGACCCAGTCCTACGACTCCGATTTTTGCGCTTTCCGCCATCTCGCGTCTCCACACATAAGAATCCATTCCCCCGAGGGGAGTAGAAAATCAGAATTTGGGTCGTCCCTCGTGAGCGTACCCCGTCATTTCGATAAATCCCACCCCCGTGAGCTTTTTTTCACCCGAAACGCCATTGGCGAAAACACCACCTTCCCAATAGGTGATCCCCGTGCTGCCTGCAGATTCTATCTCCTGCGCGCGGGCATAGGGCTCAACGCGCAAGCGAAGACCATGCGACGGAACCTCGACCTCCCACCCCATGGGATAAACACCACCACTTCGCTCGCTCTTCCAGCTGCCCGTGCCCTTGAAGCGGAAATCCCCGAGGCGCAGATGCGTTGCGCTGCCATCCGCCGCAACCAGCGTGCCGCTGCTCGTGGGCTCGACGCTCCCGTCCTTTCGTCTCAGGAGATATAACATCAAATCCCGGCCGTCGGACAACTGAAGACTCAGCCAATCCCAGCCCACCTGATCTTTCGATAGCTGGTTCGAGCCGAACTCATGGTCCATCCACGCCGTTCCCCGAACATCGAGCCGTCTCCCTTCGATTTCGAGAGCACCCGACGCGAGAAGCCGCGTGTACGAATAATAGTGAGACGCGCGCCCTGGACCCGGAGCCTTCTGACTCACCCCGTTCTTGCCGTGAATAACGAGGGGTTTCACGGGCTTCAAATTGAGGCGCAGTTTCATCTCGGGCGTCGCCGCGCTTATCCGGAGCGAGGATGGGCCATTCCCGTCGACGCTTTCGGCGCGCCAGTCGCGCAGCCATACCTTGAGACCCTCCTCCGACGCGCCCGCCTGCTCGAGAGCGCCACGGCTGATTCGCTCTGAAAACCGGTGCTTCTCCCGATTCGCGTCCAGGACCGAGAAATGCCCGAAATATAGATTCCTGAGCGCCCAGCGGCTTTTCGATTTGCGGGGCATCCCCGGCCGAAGCCCCACCCTGAAGAACGTGAGCATGAAGGCGTATTTCTCTCCTCCCGCATCCTCCAGGTTTCCCGAGAAATACCACCACTCTGTACGAAACTTCTCGTGCGCACCGTGATCGCGTGGGAACTGGTAACGATAACCGGGGAGCGCCTGCCGCCAACTCTCAGGATGCGCGGGCGCAGCGACCAGTATGAAAACGGCGGCCAGAAGAGCTGTGAATAGTTTTCTCATTCTTCGCTCAACGCCTCACGAATCGGAATACGCGCCGCGGCTCTCGCAGGAAACCAGCTTGCCGCCAGCGAGGCGAGCACCACGACGAGAAGATATACCGCCATTCCCTTCCAGGCGAAAATATACTGAATCGTCCAGCCGAAACTCAGCTTGTTGACGACGAAAATCAAAATGGCCGCCAGGCACACGCCGGACGCGAGACCGACGAGCACGGAGAGAACCCCAATAATGACCGCCTCCCCCATGATGGCGGATACGATGCCCTTGCGGCTCAAGCCCATCGCGCGGAGCGCGCCGATTTCATGTACTCGCTCTAAAATGTTGGAACTCAAACCCGTAGCCACACCGAGAAGAGCCACCAGAACGGCGATAAACTCCAGCGCATACGTGATGGCGAACGTCTGGTCGAAAATGCTCGATACGCGCTTTTTGAGACCCGCGTTCGAGATCAGCACCATGGTGGGGTCGAGAACTTCTTCGAGCGATTTTCGGACGTCTTCCGGCTGCGCATTTTCAGTGAGATATATCGCCAGAGAACTTAAGCGATCGTCCCCCCAATGTTTTTTCAGGAATTTTCGGTCCACCACGACGAAGCCGCCGTCTGTTGTGTAGTCGTAATACACGCCCGCAACGCGCACCGCGACCGCGCCCCCAGGAGCCGGTAGATGGAGGAGGTCTCCTTTTTTCACCCCGTAGAGGTTCGAGAACGTCTCCGTAATTATCGCCTCGCCGCGCGTCCTCGCCCTCGTGAGCGTTTCTTTCGAATCGCCATCCACGAACAGCAGCCGGCCCCTTTCGGCCACGATGCGGAAATCCCCACCCGCCAGGGTGATGCGCCTCCCGCGCCAGGGCAATCGCACGGCCCGGAAGCCATCGACCGCCGCGACGCCAGAAACGCCGCCGATGCTCTTGAGCACATCTTCTGAAATACTTGCATTTGACCCCTTGATGAAGCGCGATGCGGGTGCTGCGTAGAAATCGGCTCTCAGCGTCTGCTGCGTCCAGAGTTCCACCGTGGCGCGGAAACTCTCTATCATGATGATGAGGCTCACCAGCATGGCCACGGCGATCGCCAGTGAAGATAGGGTAACCGCGTTTCGATGCGGGTGCCTGCCCAGACCGTGCGCGGCGAGCCAGGCGTTCACCGAGCCGCCCAGCACACGCCGGACGATGAAAGAGCCGCACAGAACGACCGGCAGGCTGAAAAGCGCGGTGGCCAGGACGACCGCCGCCGCCGATAGATAGCCGGGCAGAGGAGTTCCTCGCGCAACTGCCCCCAAATTCAGCCAGTAGGCGATAAGGGCAGTGAGCAGAGCGCTCCCAACCAAGGCAGCAATGAACACAGGCCGCACCTCTACTTTTCCGCGCCTTTCCACGACGCCCTGGCGCGGAGTCTGGCGCGAAGCCGCGATTGCCGGGAAAAGACCCGAAACGAGAGAAACACCCAAGCCTACGCCGAATCCCCAAAGAAGTGTCTCCGGCCCCAAAGGTACATGGCGCACCTCCAGGAATGCATAGAGGTTCCGGATCGTCTGGGAGATGAACGAGAGAGCGCCCTGGGCCATGAACACACCCATCGCAACGCCCAGGCACGAACCCGCCAGGCCGATGCAAAACGTCTCCGCCCCGTAGAGGAAGATGATTGCCTTGGACGTCATACCCAATGAGCGCAGGGTGGCGATTTCACCTCTTCGCCGCAATACCGAAGCCGACATCGTGTTGTAAATCAGAAAACACCCCACCAGGAGTGCGATGACGCTCAGCACCGTGAGATTGAGCTGGAACGACGCAAGCATCTTCTCCACGTCGCGTCCGCGCCGCGCGGGCCGCTCGACGACCGCGCCGGGCGGGAGAAAGCTCTGGATTCTCTCGCGGATCGATTCGATTTCGCCTCCATCTTCGAGAATCAGATCGATTCGGTCCAGACGGCCGAAACGCTCGAACACCTCCTGCGCAACGCCGATATCCATGATGAGGAGGCGCCCGTCCATCGACTTCGCCATGCCCTCTGGCTTGAGGACGCCCTGGACGCGAAAACGCATTCTCCGAGCAGCCTCGATTTCCACGAAGTCGCCTGCCCCGACGCCCAGCGCATCGGCTGCTCCCCGGGCGACGAACAGGCCCTGCGGGTCGGCGATGCGTGAGAGAACTTCCTCGCGCGAATACTTATTTTCGAACTCATAACCCCTGAAATCATTGTCCCCCAGCAAGTCGAGCCCTAAGGCCAATACGGCGCGTCCTTGCGAAGGCGCGCCGCGCCGCCACCTTGCACCTGACTCTCCGACTTTCCTCACCCAAATGTGCTGCTGAATGACGGGCGTTGCTCTTTTCACTTCCTTCATCGCCCGGAGTTTTAAGATGAGATTCTCATCCACACCCAGACCGCCCGCTGAAACTTCGAGTTGCGTCTTGCCGGATATGGCCACCAGACTATTCTCAAACGCCCGGGTGGACGTTTCGTTCGCCATTTTGATTGCGAGAAAGACGGCGACGCCCAGCGCCACACCCACCAGTGTGAGAACCAGGCGAAACGGCTCTTCCTTGAGACGCCGCCAGGCGAGAAGCCGCAAAAGCTGGGCGGTAACGCTCATCAATCCGCTTCCTCCAGGAAACCCCTTCTCGCTCGGAATGACGGTGAACACTCTCGATTGGGAAGGCAAAAACCCCTTTGGGGGACTTTTTCAACAATCCCCTGATGAACGAGGGCTTTTCGCGACCGGGGAGGGTCGGTTTTTGTAGGTCGGACATATTTGTCCGACATACATGCGGCCCTTGTAGTGGGTTAAAAAAATCAGGGTCGCATATATGCGACCCCTACACACAAACAAATTTTCCCTCTCCGGTTTTTTCAACAACCCTCCTCAAGGCGGCCATCGGTCATCCCGACCTTCCGGGTGGCGTAGCGCAGGGGCATCTGGTCGTGGGTCGCCATGACGATCGTAAAGCCGTCTTCTACGTGGAGTTCGGAGATGAGTTCCAGGACGTTGCGTGAGTTTTCGGTATCAAGGTTTCCCGTCGGCTCATCGGCGAGGATCAGGCGGGGCTTGTGGATGATGGCGCGCGCAACGGCCACGCGCTGCATCTCGCCGCCGGAGAGCTGTCTCGGGAAGCTGCGTATCCGGTTCGCCAGTCCCACGCGCGCCAGGGCGTTTTCGGCCATCTCTTTGATATCGGCCCGTTTTACGCCTTGAAGCATAAGGGGCAGGGCGATGTTCTCGTATGCGGTCATCGTCGGCATGAGGTGAAAGAACTGATGGATGAAGCCGACTTCTTTCAGGCGGATTTCGCTCAGGCCCTCATCGCTCAAGCTCGATATTTCGCGACCACCCAAAAAAACCTCGCCGCTCGAAGGCGCGTCGACAGCGCCCATCAGGTGCAGGAACGTGCTCTTGCCCGACCCGCTCGGGCCCGAAACCGTGATAAACTCGCCTGATTCCGCCCGGAAGCTCACGTCTTTGAGCGCGTGAATGAGGGCGTCACCCGCGACGTAGGTTTTGGATACCTCTTTCAACTCGACCAGGGGATGGGCCATACCGTTTCTCCGAAGGCGAACTTAAGAAAACCAAGGAGTCTTCACTTGTTCGAATCGCTGCCCGCCGTGTTTCTCATCACTAAGGATTATGAGGCGTCTTGTCGATTTTATACCGAAACGCTGGAGTTGAAAGAAGCGAGCCGGGCGAAAGACCACGTACGCTATGATTTGGGAGGAACCTCGCTCGTCATCCACGCGCCGATCGCGGATGAGGAAATGCGCAAGTGGAATCTCGAACCCCTGCAGGAACCAAGAGGTTCGGGCGTCGTCGTCACGCTCACACCCGAGGACGTGGACCGCGCCCATGACGCACTTATCAAAAAAGGTGCGGAGGTCATTTTTCCGCCCCGCGACGCTCCCTGGGGCGTGCGCATGTTCATGCTGAAGGACCCGAACGGGTTTCTGATCGAGGTCAGCAAACCCCTTCCAGGCGGCTCAGGATAGTCCCTCGTACACCGAACTCTCCTCGCCTCGCACTTCCGCCTGTGATTGGACGCGAACGAAGGATTCCTCTTTGTAGAGCCAGCGCCCGGTCAAGCGAACGAACCACCAGAAGAAATTTCCGTTAATCTGGCTCTGGTGCGCGGTGAGCGCGCGAAATTTGCGGCGAAGCTGCCAGCGGATGTTCACGCGGGTGGTGATGACTTCATCCGGCGTACCGTACTTGTCCTCCCGGAAGTCGGGATCGTCGAGCGGCGTTTTCTGCCCGAAAAACTTCATCCAGCGCCAGGCGCGCAGCATCTTCGAGCGCGACCACGCCGTGTGGTAAAACTTGGGCACGCGCCAGACCTCATTTCCTTCTTCGGGGAATCGAGCGGGGTCTGCGGCCGCCTCCAACGCTTCGGTGGTGACCTTGTTGGCCTTCAAGTGATCGGGGTGGCCGTATCCACCCTGCTCGTTGTAGGTGATGACCACGTCGGGGCGATAGCGGCGTATGTAGCCCACAATCCTGCCGACGACTTCTTCCTCATCGGCGTTCTTGAACGCCTTGGCGTGCCCGTTGCCCTCCCAGCCGTCCATGCCCGAATCGCGATAGCCCAAGGTGTGAACTTCCGTAATCCGCAAAATCCGCGCCGCGCGTTCCAGTTCTTCGATTCTGATTTCCCCGAGCCTGTCCTGGTCCGACTCGGATTCGGGGTCAAGATTCACGTCGAGATGCTCCATCTTCCCCATCTCGCCGTTGGTGCAGGTGACGAGTATGACGCGGTGACCTTCTCGCGCGCTCTTGAGAATCAGACCGCCCGTACTGCTGCACTCATCGTCGGGGTGCGCATGAACTAGAAGAAGGGTGAAGGTTTTTGACATGGGTTCCGGACGCCAGAAGGCGCGAAAAAGGCCGCCAGGTCGAATCCCGGCGGCCCTTGGAGGCGACGAATACTAGTGGTGCTCCCAGGTATCTCCCGAATTCAAGAGCGTGTCGATATCGCCCTCGCCTTTCGCCTGGGCTGCGGCGACTTGATCCACCATCAATCCCTCGAACGGCGGACGCTCCACCTTTCTCAGAACGCCCAGGGGCACGGGGCCGCCTTCGAGTTCGACCCGGCTCAGGATATGGGCGTAGCCGCCCGCCTCATCGTCCACGCGGTGGACGGTGACGTCGGGAGAATCGGCCTCGACGACCCGGACCTTGTAATCATCCAGGGAGATTCCCTTGCGATCATCCTGCGGGCCATAGACGAGGGGCTGGCCGTCTTCGAGATACATCACGTTCTGCTCTTTCATGCCTTTCTCGGTGAACTTGTGCCACGCGCCGTCGTTGAACACGATGCAGTTCTGCAACACCTCGAGAAGCGACGTGCCTTCGTGGTTCGCCATCTCCTCGAACATCGAGGCCATGTGCTTCTGATCCCTGTCCGTCGTGCGGGCCACGAAGCTGCACTCCGCTCCCAGGGCCAGCGTCAGCGGGTGGAGCGGATAGTCCACCGAGCCGATGGGCGTGGATTTCGTGCGCGAGCCCAGAAGCGAGGTCGGTGAATACTGGCCCTTGGTCAATCCGTACACGCGGTTGTTGAAGAGAATGATCTTGACGCCCACGTTGCGGCGCATGGAGTGAATCAGGTGGTTTCCGCCGATGGACAGCGCGTCGCCGTCGCCGCTGATGACCCAGACGGAGAGGTCCGGGTTGCTCACCTTCACGCCGGTGGCGAACGCCGGAGCGCGTCCGTGAATGGTGTGGAAACCGAACGTGTCCATGTAGTAGGGAAAGCGCGCCGCGCAGCCGATACCGGATACGAAAACGAACTTCTCGCGCGGAATCTCGAGCGTCGGCAGCACCTTCTGCATCTGCGCCAGAATCGCGTAGTCACCGCAACCCGGGCACCAGCGCACGACTTGGTCGGACTGAAAATCCTTGCGGGTGAGGCCCAACCCCCCGCCGTTCTTGGCTGTCGTCGTAGACATTTAGAGTAACTCCTCAATCTTGGTAATCAGTTCGCCGACCTTGAAGGGCTTTCCTTGGATTTTGTTGAAGCTGATCGTGTCGACCAGATATTGGTAGCGGAGCATCTTGGAGAGTTGCCCGAGGTTCAACTCGGGGACGAGAATTTTTTCGAAATTGCCGAGCACTTCTTCGAGGTTCGCCGGGAAGGGGTTGAGGTGCCGGAGGTGTACCTGGGATACGGAAGCGCCCCGGGCTTGTAGAGCCTCGATTGCCGCCGTGATGGCGCCGAAGGTTCCGCCCCAGCCGATGACGAGAACCTTGCCGCTCTGATCGCCGATGACCTCCGCGGGCGGGATGTCCTTCGCGATGCCCGCAATCTTCTCATCGCGCGTGCGCACCATGAATTCGTGGTTCTCGGGCTCGTAGTTGACGTTGCCGGTCTGGTCTTCCTTCTCGATCCCGCCGATTCTGTGCTCGAGTCCGGGCGTCCCGGGAATCGCCCATGGACGGGCCATCGTTTCCGGGTCCCGAAGATAGGGCAGGAACCCTTCCGGGTCCGTCCTGTAGGTCACCGGCATCTCGGGAATATCATCCGCCTTGGGCAGCAGCCAGGGTTCCGAGCCGTTGGCCAGGTAGCCGTCACTCAGGACCACCACCGGCGTCATGTATTTCACCGCCAGGCGGCTCGCTTCTATCGCCGTCCAGAAGCAATCCCCCGGCGTGGCCGCCGCCACGATCGGCAGCGGGCTTTCACTGTTGCGCCCGAACATCACCTGGAGCAGGTCGGCCTGCTCGGTCTTCGTGGGCAGGCCCGTGCTCGGGCCGCCGCGCTGGATGTTGGCGATGACCATGGGAAGCTCCGTCATCACGCCGAGACCCATGGCTTCAGCCTTGAGGGCGATGCCGGGGCCGCTCGAGCACGTTACGCCGAGCGAGCCGGTGAACGAAGCGCCAAGCGCCGCGGACACGGCGGCGATTTCATCTTCCGCCTGGAAGGTCTGCACGCCGAAATTCTTGTGGCGGGAGAGTTCGTGGAGAACGTCGCTGGCCGGCGTAATCGGATAGGCGCCCCAGAAGAGGTTGATGCCCATCTTCTTCGTCGCCGCAATGAAGCCGTACGCCAGGGCGACGTTGCCGGATATGTTCCTGTACTTGCCGGGCGGATAGGTCGCCTCGCGCACGATGTAGTTGCTGGTGAAGACCTCGGTGTTCTCACCGAAGAAATACCCGGCCTCGAGCGCGCGCGTGTTGGCCTGCACGAACTCGGGGCGTTTTCCGAATTTCTCCTCGATCCACTGCTTTGTCGGATCCAGCGGACGCGAGTACATCCAGTACATCAGGCCCAGCGCGAAGAAGTTCTTGCACCGATCCGCCAGGTTGGACTGCAGCTCCATGTCTTCGAGGGCCTGGCGCGTCATGGAGGTGATCTTCACTTCGTGGATGTCGTAGTTGCCCTTGAACTCCTCATCCTCGAGGGGGTTGGACTCATAACCGGCCTTGGCCAGGTTCTTCTGGCCGAAGTTGTCCACGTTCGCGATGATGATGCCCCCGCTCTTCAAATCGCCGATGCTCGTCTTGAGCGCGGCGGGGTTCATCGCCACGAGTACGTCCACGGCGTCGCCCGGGGTATGGATGTCCTTGCTCGAGAAGTTGATCTGGAACCCGCTGACACCGGCGAGGGTTCCGACGGGCGCGCGAATCTCGGCGGGAAAGTCGGGAAACGTGCTCAAATCGTTCCCGGCGATGGCCGCCGCGTTCGTGAACCTGTCTCCGGTGAGCTGCATCCCGTCGCCGGAATCGCCGGCGAATCGAATCGCAACCGTTTCGAGTTCAACAAGCTGCTTCTCGGCCCCGTTTTTACCTGAAGACTCAGCCATTGGTTTGGTTGTCCTTTAATTGGATGTATCTGGTATAGGGAAATTCGTGGAGGGTTTCATTCACTGAGAAATACCATATGTCGTGCATATTTTTTTTGGGCATGTCCATTCGAGTCCGAGTGGCGATTCATACATCAACCAGCCGATCGCGAATTATGCGGAAATCATTCAAAGCCGTCAACGCAAAACCAAGCTTTTTTTCAAAAAAATCAAATACATCAGCCCGCACGGGAACCGTCGAGGCCTAAATCCTCAGCCGCCCCCTGCATGGCTTCCAGCGTAAAGGCGACGTGCTCCTCCAGAGGCACCCCAAGCTCCGAGGCTCCCAGCTCCACATCCGCACGATTCACGCCCTTGGCGAAATTCTTGTCCTTCCACTTTTTCCGTATGCTTCTCGGCTTCACCTGGCGGACGTCTTTCGCCGGATTCACCAGGGCGACGGCGGTGATGAGGCCCACCAGTTCATCCACGGCGAAGAGCGCCTGGGCGAGGCGCGTCTCCCGGGGGATGTTCAGGTACTCCGCGTGCCCCAGAATGGCCTGTATCATTTCCTCGGGATAGCCCGCCTCCCGCAACACCGCGCAGCCGGTCTCGGGGTGCTCTTCAGGCGAGGGATGCTTTTCGTAATCCATGTCGTGCAAGAGACCTGTGACGCTCCAGAGCGCCTCGTCTTCACCGTATTTCCTCGCGTAGGCGCAAAGGGCGGCCTCCACCGCCCGGGCGTGCGCTCTCAAGCCGGGGCTCTTGGTCCACTCAAATAAAAGCGCCTCGGCGCTTGCGCGATCCAGGTCCACGCTCAACTTCTTCTCCTCAGGATGACGAAATAGATGACGGGCCAACTGCTCCCGCTGTTGCTAAACCTTGCGCTTCGGCCCGTTTCTGTCAAGGCGCTCAGCCTCGCTTGAGGCGCTTTGGTTGTGGTACATATTCCCCCCAAGACATTTTCCAACAAAATTCCGTGCAGCAAAAGAAATTTTTTCAGGGAGAAAAACATGCTCTACAACAGGGAACGCGCGCTGGAACTGATGCGAGAACACGACGTGGCGGCCATGATCGGCACGACCCTCGAGAACGTCACCTACCTGACGGGCCACATCGGCTGGGCGCAGCGGGTCTACCGCGCGCGAAAAAGCTACGGCGTGATGACCAACGACCCGGACGCCGGCACCGACCTCATCATGAACCGCGCGGACAACACCTATTACGCCGCCTACGGCGGACACGCGGAGAACGTCTACGTCTGGGGCGGACAGGCGAACCACATCGAGCCGGAGGGCTACGAGCCGCATGACGACGAGATGAAGCGCTACCGCGAACTCCACGCAAGCGGGGCCAAACACGCGACCCTGCTCGACGGGCTCCTCGCCGCTCTCAGGGACCGGGGCATCACTTCCGGCAGAATCGCCTTGGATGAGGAGGGCTGCCCGGACAGCCTGTTCGCGACCTTGAAGGAAAAACTGCCCAATTGTGAATTCATCCCCGGCTCGGGACTGTTCCTGATGACGCGGCTCGTCAAGACGGCGGATGAGCTCGACCGCCTGCGCGAGGCGGCGCAGGTGAACGAAGACGCCATCACCAAGGTGTTCGAATTCGTGCGCGAGGGCGTGAGCGAGCGCGAGGTGGCCGAGGTCTGGCGGCAGGAGGTGGCCCGGCCCGGCGGCATGTGGCACTGGTTCCACTTCAACTCAGGCCCGAGGGGCGTCTTCATCTTCCCGCCCACCGACAGAAAGCTCGAAAAAGGCGACGGATTCATGTTCGATGCCGGCTTGTTTCATAAAAACTACAACGCCGACACGGGAAGCTGCGGCTCCATCGGCGAGCCGAGCGCGCGCGTGCAGCGCGAATGGAAAGGAGTCGAAGAGGGGTTCCACGAGTGCCTGGAGGTCATAAAGGCCGGCTGCACGGGCAACCAGATATATCAGGCGCTGGTCAAGGGAATCCAGTCGCGCTTTCCCGAGTTCGACGCACCCTTCGCAGGGCACACGATTGGCCTGGAAGCCAGGGAGTTCCCCTTCATCCTCGGGCCCGAATCGAAGTACAACCAGCCGTTCTACCCGGAAACCTCCGAGATCCCCTACCCCGTCGATTCGGTGATCAACATCGAGGCGCCCATCGGCACGTTCGGCCAGGGCGGTTACCAGATCGAATACTCGGTCATCGTGAAGGAAAACGGCTGGGAGATGCTCATTCCCCAGGACAGGAGCTTCCGCGTCATCGACGCGTGATTTGTAAGCGCGGGGTTGTTTTACGACCACGAATGTTGAGGCAATTACGCGAAAGTGAGTAAAGAACTGTTTTTGACCCCATAAGCTGCGAACACACGAGGATGCCAAGCCTCGGCTCAGTGAAAAAGAATGAGCTGGGCCGAGGCGCAGGCATGTGAATCAGGCAAGAATATGTTGCGCTTCAACACTTGTTCCAATTGCGGACGGCGTATAAGTCGCCGTTACACACGCTGCTACAACTGTGAGATGCGTCGTCGACGGAGCAGTTGGCACGACCCGGAACATCTCAGCGGCCAAGCCAAGCGTGATGCGAAGCTGGGCCGTAAAAAATTCTTTGTATACCTGCTGGATACCGACTACGGTCACTATGTGGGGCACAGCGCCAATGTTCGGGCGAGAGTAAAGGCTCATACAGACAACAAAGTCAAATCCACGGCCGGTGGAGACCCGAAGCTACTATGGACGTCCAGTCCCTTCTCTACTCGCGAAGATGCCGCGGGATTTGAAGCTGCGCTGAAGTCGTGGAGAGATCAGTCGTCGGAACGGTTTCAGGAAATTACAGGTCACGATCCAATTCCGTTAAAGTCGGTTGCGGCGTCAGGTTCTGGTTGTGGATTGAAAGGCATCATATGGATAGCAGTCATTTTCGCCTTGTTCCTGTTCATTCTGGGAATTCTCCAGCCGTCTTGACTATGACCAAGCACCGAAACTTCTCCTGGGACTTTGCTGTGAAACTATTACAGGAGCAATTCCCGCGAATTGACCTGAACGGAAAAATAATGTGAGATAGGCGGGTCGCCACATTTCTCTAGCCTGGAGAATGCCGATGCCCCGAAACTACGACTTTCTGCCAAGACGCGATTTTATCCGAAAAAGCGCTTTCGCCGGCCTCGGCGCCGGACTCCTGCCCTTCGCGCGCGCCATGAACGCGGACGCCGCGCAGAACCGGGTGCGCCGCTACGTGACACTCGGCAAGACGGACATCAAGATGTCCGATATTTCATTCGGCAGCAGCAGGCTTGGCTCTGACGAGGAAGACCTCGTACACCACGCGCTCGATCTGGGCATCAACTATTTCGATACCGCCGAGAGCTACTCCTGGGGGGAATCGGAGACCACCATCGGCCGCGCGCTCAAGGGAAAACGCCACAAGGTCTACATCGCGTCCAAAACGCATGCGGGACCGAGCGACGACAAAGCCTCGATGATGCGCTCGCTCGAGCAGAGCCTCCAGAAACTCCAGACCGACTACGTAGACGTCTACTTCAACCACGCGGTGAACGACGTGGACAGGATGAAGAACCCCGAGTGGAGCGAGTTCGTCGCTCTCGCGAAAAAACAGGGAAAAATCCGCTATTCCGGCATGTCGGGCCATGCGGGCAACCTGATCGAGTGCCTCGACTACTGCACCGACAACAGCGTCGTGGACGTATATCTCGTGGCCTACAACTTCGGCCAGGACCCGGCCTTCTACCAGCGGTTCACGCGCGGATTCGATTTCATCGCCAGATTCCCGAAACTGCCCCTCGCGCTTGCCCGGGCGAAAGCCAAGGGCATCGGCGTCATCGCCATGAAGACGCTCATGGGCGCGCGCCTGAACGACATGCGTCCATACGAGAAAGGAGGCGCCACCTATTCGCAGGCCGCCTTCCGCTGGGTGCTCTCGAACCCCAACGTGGACTCGCTCATTATCTCGATGACGAGCAAGGAGAACATCACCGAGTTCGTGGGCGGCTCTGGCTGGAAAAAGATATCGCGCCGCGAGGTGCCGATTTTGAAGAAATACGCGCGGCTCAACGGAACCTCCTACTGCCGCCATGCGTGCAACGACTGCGCGGGCGCGTGCCCGGAGAACGTGCCCATCGCGGACGTGCTCCGCACCCGCATGTATGCGACCGACTATGAGGACGTGCGGTTCGCCAAGGCCGAGTACTCCATGCTGGGCGCGGGCGCATCGGCGTGCCTCACCTGCAGCCACCAAAGCTGCGCCGGCTCCTGCACGCACGGGCTGCCCATCGAGAAGATGACCGCGCCGACCCACGAACTGCTCACGGTATAGGCCAGGCCGCCGTATAGGCGTCTCAAGAAAAGGCGAGTGGCCCCTGTGCGCTCGGCCGCCTTTCGACATATCGGGAGAAGCCCCATCGACATCGCCATCACGGGTGCGAACGGCGCCGTAGGCAAAGCGCTCATCGAACGCTTAGGCGAGAATTCAGCCATTGGTCCGCCGCGTCTGCGCGCGCTCGTCCGGGACCTGGGGCGAAGCGCAAATCTCAGCGATCTCACCGCCAAATTGATGGAAGTGGACTACGACGACACAGAAAGCCTCGCGCGCGCCATGGACGGCGCGGACTGCGTGGCGCATCTTGCGGGTTCGCTGGTTCCGAGAGCGGGCGATTCCCTGCTCCAGGCGAACCTGCTCACCACGAAAAACGTCGCCGAAGCGAGCAAGAGCTGCGGCGTGAAGTCGTTCATCTACCTTAGCTTTCCGGGTGCGGATTCCAGGTCTCACAACGAGTACATCAGGACGAAAGGCCAGGCCGAGGACGTGATTGCAGAAAAATTCGTGTCGGGTGCCATCTTCCGTGTACCCATGATTCTGGGGGCTGACACACCCGCGATGAACCAGATAAAAAGACTGCTCCGCTCCTCGACGATCCCCCTCGTGGCGGGCGGCGCGGTGCGGATACAGCCGATATACCTGGGCGACGTTCTGAGCGCTGTCGATTGGGCGATTCATCATTTTGATGCGCCGTTCACGCGGGTGAACCTCGTGGGGCCGGAGACCCTGCTCTACCGCGAACTGCTCATTCGCGCCGGGCAGAGGCTCGGCAAACGGCCCCGTATCCTGACGATTCCGAGGGGGCCGGCCCGGCTTGCGTCGGGCATCATCAGCCGCCTCTCGCCCTCCTCCCCCATGAGCCGCACCGTATTCGACGTTATATTCTACGAGCATCTGTGCAACGATGAGGAAGCCGGAAGCGACGCGCCCATCGCCCGCACGGGCGTCGACGAGATTCTGGACTTCTCGCTGCCGCACCAGGAATAGCCGCTGCGCCTTCAAGGAGTTTCGCATTGGAGCAAAACCAGGATACGCATCAATCCAGCAAAGCCGGTCGACTCATCCCCATCGGCCTCACAGTGGTGATTTTCGTCATCATCTTCTGGCGGATACCCTTCCACGAGTTCGTCCTCGCTATATCGAAGGCGAGGCTTGCGCCCTTTCTCGTGCTGATGGGGTGTTTTTCCATCTGTTTTTTCCTGATGGACACCTTCGTCCTGAGCCGGATGATCCGCTGGTTCCACGGCCCGCTGACGTTCCCGACGCTGCTGCCCGTGCGCGCCGTCACCTACGTCGTCTCCATCATCAACACCCAGCTCGCACAGGTGGCGCTGGCGCTTTATTTTCACCGCAGGTTCCAGACCCCGCTCGCCGAAATCACGAGCACGGTCGCCATGCTCATCCTGCTCGAAGTAACGAACCTGATCTCCTTCGCCACTATCGGCCTCATCGCCTTTCCAGGAGGCGCGCCGCTCTTTCTGTTCGCCCTGCCCGCCGGGCTCGCCTGTTGCTGGCTGCTCATCACCCAGGTGGCGCGGGGGGGACTTGGCGTCATCGGTGAGAAAATCGGCGGCCACACCCTGCTCAACACTTTCCGGGCGGTTCGCCTTGGGCAGGGCCTCACCGTCCTGGCGCTCAAAGGCTCCGTATTCCTCCTTTCGCTTTTCGTGCACAAATACGCCCTGACGCTCTTCGGGATGGACATTCCGCTGCTGCAGCTTCTCACGTTCCTGCCGCTCGTCTTCATGATAGGGGCGCTTCCGGTGACGGTGGCGCACCTGGGCACCTCCCAGGCGGCGTGGATATTCTTCTTCAAAGACTACGCGGCGGAAGCAGACCTGCTCGCCTACAGTCTCGTATCGCATCTCACCTTCATGCTGGCGAACGGGACGATAGGCTTGCTGTTCATGCCCAAAGCGTACTCGGATCTGTTCGGGAAGAGGCGCGCCGCCTGAGGGGGGTTGTTGGAAAAGTCGGTGCGGGCCGGGCAATACCACTTGCCCCTTGGTCGGGATGTCAATACACGTGTAGGTAGCACTCCCTTCTTGGGAGCGCTACATATTATGCGACCCGCATTGTGAAGGTGAAAAGGCAGGGCCGCATAATATGTCGGACATATATGTCCGACCTACAGCAGAAACGGCAATGACGCCGGATTAACAGCAGTCGTGAATTCCGAGTGGAAAGGAGTTTTCAACAACCCCCAAGGGGAGAGCAATTCTTCTCTCTCCCCGGCAGGGAATATACCCCCGAATCATGAAATCAGGTCTTTTTCAGGTTCCGGATTGCGAGCGCACATTCCGGATGAGCAAATATAAGGCGTAGAAGAAAACCAGGCGGCCGAGCCAGGGCAGGACGGGCCGGAGCCAATCCCACGAAAAACCCGTCTCGCAAACGACGACACCCACCAGAGCATAAAAACAGACCCCCGCCCACTTTCCCGCCGCATCCTCGGGCAACGCCTCGCCCACGCTCCGGGCTTCCCTCCGGCAACGCCAGAGAAACTGAGCGCCAAGCGCCAATACGCCCAGCGCAGCCAAGGGACCGACCCGCCCCGTCCATGCGGCGGCTAAGAGCGCCGTCGCGTTGAAGACCACGTCCGAGAGGGCGTCCACCTGTCCCCAGAAATAACTCTTCGCACCCGCGCGCCTGGCCAGCGGGCCGTCAATCAGATCGCTCAGGATAGCGTATAAGTAGGCGGCGATGAGCAAGAGGCGCCACCGTGCATCGGGTGCGGAACCCATTTCGAGCAACGCCCAGACGATAAGTGGAATCGCAAGAATCCGCCCGAGCGTGAGGCCCCTCGCCAGATACGCGAGTTTCGGATTGAACGATCCTCCCCCACCCACCTGCCTTCCTCCCCAGCGGCAAAGCGCGTGAAAACGCGAAAAACCCAGATCACTCTGCCTCAATTGACACGCCCGCCGCAAAGTTCTAGCTTTGAACTTCCATAGCCACGATACGAGAAACACGTTTCACCACTAGTGAGGAATCTTCATGCCCAAGTACGCAATGGCGATCGACCTCGAGTCCTGCATCGGATGCCACGCATGCACGATCGCCTGTAAATCCGAACACGATATTCCCATCGGCGTCTGGCGATGCTGGGTGAAGGAAGTCGAAAAAGGCTCCTTCCCTAGCACCAGGAGGGAATTTCTGCCCGTCCTGTGCAATCAGTGCGACGACGCGCCGTGCCAGAACATCTGCCCGACGAAGGCACTCTTCAGGCGCAGCGACGGAATCGTGGACCTGGACCCGGACTGGTGCATCGGGTGCAAATCCTGCATCGCGGCCTGTCCTTACGATCAGCTCTTCATCGACCCCAACACGATGACGGCGGAGAAATGCAACTTCTGCGCAAACCGCCTTGAAGCGAATCTGGAACCCGCCTGCGTGGTGGTCTGTCCCACGCAGTGCCGCGTGTTCGGCGACGTCGAGGATGCGGATTCGAAGATATCGAAACTCACCACGCAGCGCCCCTACAACGTGAGAAAGCCCGAATACAACACGGCGCCCAACATCTATTATCTCGAGGGCAGCCGCCAGCTCCTGGACCCCACCGAGGCGGGCCAGTCGGGCATCTACAAGCAGGGCGAGATGGACATGGAAAAAGAAGACGTCGTGCCCGAGTGGGAGAACAAGCCCGGCGAGAGCCGCACCGTGTACGACACCTTCCACGAGGTTCCCTGGGAGACGAAGATCATCACCTATCTGCTGACCAAGGGCGCGAGCACGGGTCTTCTGGTCATCAGCCTCTTCATGTGGATGTTCGGCTACAAGAGCTCGCTTTTCTCCTTCTGGATGCCCGCACTGAGCGGCATCCTCCTCGCCGCGACGGGAGCTGTGCTCATCACCGACCTCAAGCGGCCCGAGCGGTTCTACTACATCATGCTGCGCTCGAACTGGGGAAGCTGGATGGCGTGGGGCACGTGGTTCATCGCGCTCGACGGCGTCTTCACCCTCCTATGGGTGATTGGCGCCCTGTTCGGCGCGACGGGCTTCATGAACCTCATCCTGTGGCCCACCATCATCATGGGCGTGCTTGCCTCGATATATACGGGCTTTTTCTTCGCCCAGGCCTCGGCGCGCGATTTGTGGAAAGGAAGCGAGAACACTCTGGACATCGGCGTGCAATCGGGCCTGAAGGGGGCGGCAATCCTGCTTCTCTTCGCCACGCTCTTCCCGATACAGAATCAGGCCTCGGCCCTGAACATCCTGGGCGGGCTGCTCGCCGTTCTCGTTCTGCTGCATCTGAGCATCCTGGTGTTCTCGATTCTCGTGCATCGATTCGGCTCCGTTGCGCATGAGCGGGCGATCCACCTGCTGACGAACGGGCCGTTCAAGAACGATTTCTGGGGAGGCGCCATCGCCGTGGGATGCCTCGCTCCCCTGCTCCTGCTTTGGGCGGGAGGCTTCGGTGGTTTCGGCGCGGTCCTGGCCGGCATCATGGCCACGGCGGGCGCGTATCTTTGGGATAAAATCTGGGTGAAGGCCGGACAGGCCGTTCCCCTTTCGTAATACGGGAGCTTCAAAAGCATGAGCACAAGTCATCTACAAGTCGGCAAGGGCGCACGCGACATCGCCTCACTGGGCCGCCCCGATCTGCTGGCCAAGGCGCCGCCCGCGGCGCCTGCGGGTCAACTCAACTACACGAACACGAACGGCGCTCTCACCTCCTACCCGAGCCCGGACCAATGGGACAACTGGACGGAATACGAGAGCACCAAGTGGCCGCAGAAGGTGGCGAGAAACTACGCGCTGGTCCCGACCCTCTGCTTCAACTGCGAGGCGGGCTGCGGACTCCTGGCCTACGTCGACAAAGACGACATGAAGATCCGGAAAATCGAGGGAAACCCGCTCCACCCCGCCTCGCGCGGACGCAACTGTGCGAAAGGCTGGGTGACGCTCAACCAGGTCTACGACCCCGACCGCATCTTCTATCCCCTGAAACGCGTGGGCGAGCGCGGCGAGGGGAAATGGGAGCGCGTGAGCTGGGACGAGGCGCTCGACGACATCGCCGGACGCATCAGAGAAGCGATCCTGGCGGAGCGGCGAAACGGCGTCATCTACCACGTGGGACGCCCCGGCGAGGACGGCTACATGTTCAAGACGCTCGCCGGCTGGGGCGTGGACGGCCATAACAGCCACACGAACGTGTGCAGCTCCTCCGCCCGCATCGGCCAGTTCCTCTGGAACGGGTCGGACAGGCCCTCGCCCGATTTCACGAACGCCGACGCCATCCTGCTCATCAGCAGCCACCTCGACACGGGCCACTACTACAACCCCTCGGCCCAGCGCATCATCGAGGCGCAGACGAGCGGGGCCAAGCTCATCGTGATTGACCCCAGGCTCTCCAACACGGCGGCGAAGGCCGACTACTGGCTGCCCGCCTACAGCGGAACCGAGAGCGCGATTCTGCTCGCCATCGCGCGCTACCTGCTCGATACCGGACAGTTCGACGCGCAGTTCGTCGAGGAGTGGATGAACTGGACCGAATACATGCGGACCGTCCACCCCGACGAGGAGGCGAGTTTCGAGAACTTCGTTGAGAAGCTAAAAGAGGAATACGCGGAGTTCACCTTCGAATACGCGGCTGAGGAGACGGGCGTGTCCGTTGACTTGATCGCCGAAGTCGCCCAGGTCGTCGCCCGCGCCGGCAGCCGCCTTTGCGTCCACGTCTGGCGCGCGGCCGCCACAGGCAACTTGCACGGCTGGCAGGTGGCGCGGTGTCTGCACTTTTTGCCGTCGCTTACGGGCGCGGTGGGCACGGTGGGCGGAACCCACCTGGCGAACACGCACAAGTTCGTTCCCAAACACCCCAATCCCGCTCCGGGCCCCAAAGACTGGAACGAGCTTCTCTTCCCCCGGGAATACCCCCTCGCCTTCTTCGAGATGAGCTTCCTGATGCCCCATCTCATGAAGGACAAGGGCCACAGCGTCGACGTCTACTTCACGCGGGTCTACAACCCGGTGTGGACGAACCCTGACGGCTTCATGTGGGTGGACATGCTCAAGGACCACGACAAGATTGGTTGCCACGTGGCGCTCACCCCCACCTGGAGCGAGACGGCGTGGTTCGCGGACTACATTCTCCCGATGGGCAACGCGACGGAGCGACACGACAACCAGAGCCAGGAGACGCACCCCACGAAATGGGTGGGCTTCCGCCAGCCGGTGCTTCGGGCGCTCCGCGAAAAAATGGGCGAGACGTTCGAGACCTCGCGCGAGACGAACCCCGGCGAGGTGTGGGAAGAGGACGAGCTCCACATCGAACTCTCCTGGCGCATCGACCCCGACGGTTCGCTCGGCATCCGGCAGTATTTCGAGAGCCCCTACAGGCCGGGCGAGAAGATAACGGTAAACGAATACTACCAGTGGATGTTCGAGAACGGCGTTCCGGGCCTGCCCGAGGCCGCCGAGAAGGAAGGCATGACGCCGCTTGAATACATGCGCAAATACGGCGTTTTCGCCGTGCAGGAAAACGTGTACGAACCCCACATGCACGAGCTATCGGACGAAGCCATGCACGACGCCCACGTGGATGAGGCGACAGGCTCGGTCTGGAAAGACGGCGCGCTCATCGGCAACATGAGCCGGGGAAGAGCGAGAGAGGGCTTCCACACGCCGTCCAAGAAACTCGAGTTCTACAGCCCGACCATGGCAGCCTGGAACTGG
Organism: bacterium; assembly: GCA_965213625.1. Taxonomy (GTDB): domain Bacteria; phylum UBA8248; class UBA8248; order UBA8248; family UBA8248; genus Bin107. Next base: position 2,148,482 of record CBDBZU010000004.1, on the reverse strand, counting down.
AACGATGAGGCGATACCCAAGTACATGAAGACCCACGTCTACTGGCGCGACATGAACCGAGATGACAACGAGTTCGACCTGCTGCCCAACTATCGCCTCGCCACCCTCATCCATACGCGCTCGGCCGTGAAATGGCTTTATGAGATCACCCACAACAACCCGCTGTGGCTCCACACGGACGACGCCAAGCGACTCGGGCTGAACACGGGCGACCTGGCGAAGGTCGAGACCGGGATTGGCCATTTCGTCACCAGATGCTGGGTGACGGAGGGACTGAGGCCGGGCATCGTCGCCATGGCGCACCACCTGGGCCGCTGGCGCCTGAGCGAAGACCAGGGCGCGCCCAAGATCGCCTCCGCCGTCGTTCGCCTCGACGAGAAGGGGGATGGGGAATACACCATGCGCCAGGTCCACGGCGTCCAGCCCTTCAAGAGCGACGACCCGGACACGGAGCGCATCTGGTGGCGCGAGGTGGGCGTGAACCAGAACCTCACCTTCCCGGTCAACCCCGACCCGGTGAGCGGGATGCACTGCTGGCACCAGAAGGTGCGGGTGACGAAGGCGGGGGCGGCGGATCGCTACGGCGACATCAGCGTCGACACGAAGAAGAGCTTCGAGCACTACAAGCAGTGGCTCGAGATGACGAAGCCGGCCCCCGGCCCCGACAACCTCAGGCGCCCGCTGTGGTTCGCCCGGCCCAACAAGCCCCAGGCCGAGGCCTACACCATTACCGAATGAGTCTCCGCTGGAAGCGCCGCGCCTCACACGCTGAATACGCCGAGCAAGCGAGGCTCCGCGCGCAACTCTACCGGGTGCAGGCGCGGGCGATGCTCGACCCGCTCGACACGGAACTCGCAGGCTTCCTGCGCGAGAACTACCCGTTCCTCTTCCCCGAAGCATTCGAGGTCACCGAAGAGGCCCTCCAGAAACTCAGGGTCGATTTCACGAACCTGTTCGTGCTCTCCTCCCCTCCCTACGAAGCCGCCCTGATGGATGAGAGCGGGCATCTGAACTCGAAGCGGACGGATGCGGTCGCCGATTTCTACCGCGCCTGCGGCTACAACCCCGGCCGTGGAAGCGCCGCTCTCTCCCAGTCCAGCGTGCTGGCGGTGGATCACCTGAGTGTGGAGCTGGAATTCCTGGCCCGACTCGCCACGGAAGAAGCGGACGCCTGGGAGGAGGAAAACGCCGACCTCGCGCGGGAGAAACTGGGTTTGTGCGCGCGGTTCATGGATGAGCACCTCATGGGCTGGATGCCCGTCTACACGTCGAGCATGGAAGAGGACGCGGAAACGTACCTCTACCGCGCACTCGCCGGATGGATACGCGAGTTCGCCTTCTCGGACAGGAAATACATCGCCGGGATACTTTAGGGACAAGGGGCGGCCATTCCTGCTACGGGGCTTCCTCTTTCATGGCGCTCGCCCACTTTTGGGCCTGCGTGAGGTGGCGTCTTAATTCCCGCGTCTTCTTGCTCCAGTCGCGCCACGCGGCTTTGGACGGCGGGCACGCCTTCGACCAGGCGCGGTACCGGGCGAGATTCTCCTCCGCCACCCCGTCGATTCTCCTGAGCAGTTCCCGAACCCGGCCGTCCGAACCCGCTTCGCGGAAAAGATTCTCCAGCATTCTGGCCCGGTTCTGGACACCCGCGCGCAGGCCCATCTCCAACGCCAGGGCGCGGATGCGGCTCCTCGTCAGGAATATGCCCGAGCGGGCGGGCGTCACCAGAAATTCCGCCAACTCGTGCAGGTTCCCGCCCTCGAATGTTCGCGTGATGTCGGAACTCATAGCGCGTCCATATTACGTCAAAACGGAACGGATGACACTGCCCCTGTGTGAATTTCGGCGTTCACACCCGATTCGTTCATGGCAGGCCGGGCTTCTTCGTGCTATGAGGAGGAAACGAGCGACGCCCGCGTCGGGGCGGCATGATGAATGTTGCCTCCGGGCGGGTGAGCCACCGAATTCCTGTTTTCGCATTATGGTGATTTCACCTCATGGACGAGCCCGTTTCTCTGGAAGAAAATGCCGATTTCGCCGTCATCCTCGTGCGACCGAGGGGCGCGGGCAACGTGGGCGCCATTGCGCGCGTCATGTCACACTTCGGCCTGTCGGACTTGCGCCTCGTCGCGCCGCAATGCGACGTCAAAAGCGTGGAGACGCGCTCCATGGCCATGAAAGCGCAACCCCTTCTGGCGGGCGCGAAGCATTTCGCCAGCCTGCGCGAGGCTTCGCACGATTGCGGCTGGCTGGTGGGAACGTCGAGGCGCCTTGGCAGAAAACGACAGCCCACCATGCGCCCGAGAGAGGATGCGGGCGCTTTGCTCGAGCGTGCATCTGGCATGAAAGTCGGCCTGGTGTTCGGGCAGGAGGACAAGGGCCTGTTCACCGAGGAATTGAGCCTGTGCCAGGAAAGGCTCCTCATTCCGGCGCTTCCCGATGGCGAGTCATTCAACCTTTCCCAGGCCGTGTTGATCATTTTGTGGGAACTTTTCAGCCAAAACCAGGAGAACACTCCTGCCCGAGAAAGCGATGCGAAGCGCGAGCGCGCGCATGAACTTGAACTCGCATCGCGCGAGGAAATCGAGGGCCTGGTGGATCACCTCATCGAATCCATGGAGCAGATTGGCTTCGTGCCCCACAACGACCCGGATCGCGTAGCCCGGACATTCAGGAAGATGCTCGACAGGCTGGGGCCGGACGAGAGAGAGGTGCGGGTGATGCGGGGCGTGCTGCGGCAGGCGATCTGGAAACTATTTCATCCGGGGGAAAAAGACGAGCCGCATGAGTCCGCCGTTTCGTCCCGCCCGGGTGAAGAAGACTGACTTCGGGCGTCGTCCAGAAGGCAACCTGCGCAGAGCGTGAGACGCATGAAACTCGATGACTTCGACTACCACCTGCCCCGAAACCTCATCGCCCGGTATCCGCCACCGCACCGGGAAGACGCGAGACTCCTCCATCTTCCCAGAGAGGGCGAAAAGATCGCGCATCTGCAGGTCACCGACCTGCCGCGCCGTCTGCGCCCGGGGGACCTGCTCGTCATAAACGACACGAAGGTCAACCCGTGGCGGATACACGGCAGGCGCAAGAGCGGAGGCCGGGTGGAGGTTCTGCTGCTCAAACAGCTCTCCCCCGGAAAATTCCGCGCCATGGCGCACGCCAACCGCCCGCTGCCCGAGGGCGAAACTATCGTTTTCGACGAGGCGCATCACGCCACGCTCGGGCCCCAAGGTCTGGAAAGGGAACTCGAATTTTCCTCCCCGTATGGTCTCGCCGCATGGCTGGAATCTTTTGGCGAGATGCCGATTCCGCCTTATCTGGAGCGATGCGCCGAGGAGATCGACAAGGAGCGCTACCAGACCGTATTCGCCCAAAACCCGGGGGCCGTCGCCGCGCCCACTGCGGGCCTGCACCTGAGCGAGAAGATGCTCGAAGACATATCGGCCGCCGGCGCGCGCATCGCCCGGCTCACCCTCCACGTGGGAGCTGGCACGTTCCGGCCAGTTCAGGCGGAAAACGTCGATGAACACGAGATGGACGCGGAAAGCTATATTCTCAGCGAAGAAGCTATCGCCTCGATCCACGAGACCAAAGCGGGCGGCGGCCGCATTCTGGCCGTGGGCACGACGGTGGTTCGGGCTCTGGAGTCCGCATATATCGAGGCGGCCACGCGCGGCCGGACGCTACAGGCAGGGGAGTTCAGCACCCGCCTGTTCATTAGGCCGGGATTTCGGTTTCAGGTGGTGGACATGATGCTGACGAATTTCCACCTGCCGCGTTCGACCCTGCTCATGCTCGTGTCGGCGTTCGCGGGCGGGGAGAAAATATTGAGCGCATACGCGGAGGCGATTGAAGAGGGATACCGATTCTACAGCTACGGGGACGCCATGCTGATAGACTAGGTGAACGGGTGATTCACCGGCTCAGTGAAATTTCACCTCGGCGCCGTTCACCGCATCCTTGAAGTGCTTGCCCGCCTTGAAGCGCACGACGCGGCGCGCGCTGATGGGCGCTTCCTGACCCGTCTTCGGGTTGCGCCCCACGCGAGCGTTCTTCTCTCTCACCTGAAAAGAACCGAAGCGCCTCAAAATGACCGAATCGCCGTTCTGGAGGGATTCCTTGATGGTGTGGATAATCGTCTCGAATGCTTCTTCCGCTTTTACTTTACTGAGACCGGTATCTTCCGATACGAGATTTATGATGTCGATTTTCGTCAAAGGACTCCCCCCTTCTTACCCAGACTTACCCACAACCCCGCCCTCGTCGAGGGAGCAAAGCCGGGGTGGAAAATTCTTTGATTCCCAATTAAAAGTTTATCAAAATTCCGTGTAACGTCTTGAGTTCAATACAGTTTACCACTAGCCTTGCAGGGGAGCAACTAATTAAAAATCAATCAGAAACCCGAAAGGTCAGAAAAACATGAAGGAACTCTCCGTCCCGCCGCGCATCTCGGGCATCAAGCCTTTTCTGGTGATGGACATCATGGAGCGCGCCCATCAATTGGAGGCGCAGGGCCGAGAGGTTATCCACCTGGAAGTGGGAGAGCCCGATTTCGACACGCCCGAAGTCATCACCAGCGCCGCCGAAGACGCCCTGCGCGCAGGCCACACTCACTACACGGCGGCCCTGGGCATACCCGAACTGCGCGAGGCGATAGCGGATTATTACAGTCACAAATATGGCGTATCCGTATCGCCCGGTCGCGTGGTGGTGACGAACGGCACGAGCCCGGGCCTGTTGATGCTCTTCTCCGTTCTCGTCGATGCGGGCGATGAGATCATCATTTCAGACCCCCACTATGCCTGCTACCCTGCCTTCATTCAGTCCGCCTGCGGGATACCGGTGCGGGTACCCACCCATGCAGAGGATGGTTTTGCACTGAAAGCCGAGGCCGTTCGCGATTCCATCACACCGAAAACAAGAGCGGTTCTCATCAACTCGCCCTCAAATCCCACGGGCGCGGCGCTCTCGCGCCAGGATATGGCGTCGCTCGCCGGACTGGGGAAACCCATCATCTCGGATGAGATATATCACGGCCTCAGCTACGAGGATGCGGAATACACGGCGCTCCACTTTACGGAGGATTGTTTCGTCATCAACGGCTTTTCAAAGTATTTCGCCATGACGGGCTGGCGGGTCGGCTATCTCATCGTACCCCCCGAATACGTCCGCCCGCTGGAGATACTGCAGCAAAACTATTTCGTCTCGCCCAATTCTTTCGTCCAGCACGCGGCGATATCCGCTCTCAAAGACGCCCTGCCCGAAGCGGAGCGCATGCGCGGGATTTATGACGAAAGACGCAAAATCATGCTCGCGCGCCTCAAGGATATCGGTCTGAAAATGCTCCACGAGCCGACTGGCGCGTTCTACGCCTTCGCCGATGCGCGCGAGTATGGAACGGACAGTCTGGAACTGGCCAGGGAAATTCTGGAGGCCACCGGCGTGGCCGTGGCGCCGGGAGCGGATTTCGGCCCCGGGGGGGAAGGGTTTCTGCGGTTCTCCTACTGTAACTCCATCGAAAACATCGAAGCCGGAATCGAAAGAGTGGGGGCGTTCCTCAGGAAGCAATAAAAAACCGCTGCCCGGTGAACGGGGCAGCGGCCGGCTTGCGCTTTCAAGCGATACTACGCCTCGTCGTCGAACCCGACATCCATGAAACCCTGGTCAACGTCGGTCAAATCCATGGCCGACGCTGTCTTTCGCCACTCCAGTTTTTCTTCGATGATTTCGCGAAACACGATCTGCTCGGGCGTCTCGTGGGACTGTGAGGGAACCAGAGGCTCCGCACCCCGCCTGAGTTGGGCCACCCGCTTGGCGAGCAGCACCGAAAGCAAGAAACGATTCTTGACGATACCGAGCGCTTCTTCGAACATCTCGTCATAAGACGTAGACACGGTCATGTAATCTCCCGCAAGAGGTAAATAAAAAGGACGATTGGGGATGACGCGCAACAGACCGGCGCCTCGCCGATCTTCCGGGCCTAACCAAACCCAACCTCCCGAACATATATCATTTGCAAATCAGAGTGAACCTGATTCAATAGTTGTTCCTCTTCCTCAGAAAGATTGCCTTGCATCTTCTCCTTGAGAACGCCGAACAAATCTACGAATAGTTTCGAGCTGCGCGGGTCCGCCGCTCCTATGCGCTCCCCCGTCTGGGGGTGAATGCCCATTGCCGCCAGTGTGTTTTGCTGCACGATGGCGATGAGCATCTCGAAACTCCTGTCTTCCTCCTCTTCCCCGTCCGCCTCGTCACCATCAGGCTGCGCTCTTTCCTCGGCTTCCGGCTGCGGAACTTCCGGAGCCCGGGGTGGAGCCGGTTCGGCTTCCATCGGCTCAGGTTTCGGGGAAAACGCGCCGGTTTGCGGACTCATCTCTGCATCGGCCGCATCCGCGGAGAGCAACTGCCCTTCACCTCCCGCAGCAGGCGATTCTTCATCCTCATATCCCCTCACGGAGAATCTCCGGTCGGAAACCTTGAACCCCTTTTCTTCTACGTTTTCATCATCCATTGCTTATCCTCCGGCGTCTGGTGCCGGGGCTGTTGAACCCCGCCTCTTCTCGTTCCGCCCGAATAGACGCTTATCCCCAAAGAGAACCCAACTTATCGAGAATGCCCTTTTTCCCGGCGCCATTTTCCTCATTTCTTCCGGCTCCGTTCTTCTCCGCCTTTTCACGTTCGATTTCCGACAATTCGCCAAACAGCCTTTCCTCATCCGGCGTCAACTTCGTCGGCGTCAGGACGTGAACCAAAAACATGTGATCGCCGCGCCCTTTCCTGCCGAGGAGCTGGAATCCCTCGCCCCTCAGGCTGAGCACGTCCGAAGACTGCACCCCCTTGGGTATATCGAGCTCGGATTCTCCATAGAGCGTCCTCACCTTCACCGTATCGCCCAGGGCGGCCTGCGAGAACGAAACGGATACCTGACTCGCCACGTCCGCCCCGTTGCGCTCGAATTCCTCATGCGCAAGCAGGGAGACGACGACGAACAAATCACCCGACGGCCCGCCCTTGGCGCCCCCTTCTCCTTCTTCTCGAAGACGCAGCCTGGCGCCTTCGTCCACGCCGGGAGGAATCTTCACCTTCATCTTCCTCTGCTCCAGACGGCGGCCAGCGCCACTGCATTCCTCGCAGTGCTCAGTGATTCGCCTCCCTGCGCCGTTACAATCCGAGCAAGTGGTGGAATACGTCATAAAACCCTGGCGGTAGGTCATCTGGCCGCTGCCGCCGCAGGATGGGCACTCGCGAATCGCATCGGGCGACTTGGCCCCGCTGCCGCCGCAATAGACGCATTCGGTGGGCCGCTCGAACTCGATTTCACGCTCGATGCCTACAGCCGCTTCCTCGAACGTCATCTCCAGTTGATAGGCGAGGTCCCGGCCCTGGCGCGGCCCGTCGCGGCGCGCGCGAGAGCCTGCGAACACGCCGCCGAACAGATCGCCGAAAATATCCCCGAACGAGGAGAAGATGTCGTCAAAGTTCGAAAATCCCTGATGTCCCAATCCCCGAAGCCCGTCGTGACCGAAGCGATCATAGGCGCTCCTCTTCTCGGGCTCGCTCAACACCTGGTAGGCCTCGGAGGCTTCCTTGAACAACTCCTCCGCCTTCGCATCGCCGGGGTTGCGATCCGGATGATGCTGCATCGCCAGCGTGCGATACGCCTTTTTGATCTCGGCGTCGTCCGCATCGCGGCTTACGCCCAGCACTTCGTAATAGTCACGCTTGCTCATACTTTCCCTTCATCCTGAAAATCGAAAACACGCGACAATACTATGCGCACGAATCCGGTTCAAGGGCGCGAGTCCGGCTGCCCACCCGCGTACTTGCCCACAGAGACGCGCGCCGGTCTCAAAACCGCGTCGCCCAGCTTGTAGCCGCAAGCCAACTCCTCCACCACCAGGCCGTCCTGCGCCTCATCGTCCACCTCGACCATCCGCACCGCCTCGTGCTCTTCCGGGTTGAAGGCGACGCCCATCGCCGAGAGAGGTTCTACGCCCAGGTTCGAGAGTTCCTGAAAGAACCGGCCCTGAATCATCCGGACCCCCTGCACGAGGGTATCGAGAGTCTTTCCCTTCTCCCCCTCAGCGGGTCCTCCGTCCACGGCCGCCGTGGCGCGCGCCAGATCGTCGGCGATGCTCAGAAAGCCCGATACCGCCTGTTTTTTCACCTCCTGGGTCCTGCGCTCCATCTCGCGCTCCTGACGCGCCCTGAAATCAGCCGTATCCTTGTCGATCTTATCGACATACTCCTTGAACTTCTCCTCGGCGGCAGCGACCTTCGCCTGAAGCTGTTCCACGTAGGCGGGCACGCGCGGGGCTTCTTCTGCCTCCCCGGCGCTCTCCTCGCTCACCTCGCCGTCTTCGCGGACGCGCCGCCTGTCCACGACGCGCGGCTTCTCCTTTGTTTCCGCCTCCGCATCGCCCGAATCCACCGACTCTGCTGCTTCGGCTTCGGCCTTCGCGCCATCGCCGTTTTCCGTCTCGACTTTTACATCCTTGGCTTTCATGAAACGACTTCCTCCCAGGACCTAGTATCTCAATTCCATCAGCCGCCGAATCCGCTCCTCCATCGGCGGGTGCGTGCTGAAAAGATTCGCCAGACCACCGCCCGCAAGGGGGTTGACGATGTACATGTGGGCCGTCGCCTCGCTCGCGCAGTGGAGTTCCTCGCGGTGGGCGGCCTCATCGAGGCGATGCAGGGCGTTCGCCAGACCGACCGGCGTACCCGCGATTTGCGCGCCCGTGGCGTCGGCGAGATACTCGCGCGAGCGACTCACCGCCATCTGAAGCAGCGTCGCGGCGATGGGGGCCACGATGGCGGCGACGATGATTCCCAACAGGCCTCCGCCGCCGCCCTCCTCGTCGTCGCCCCGGCCGTATGCGCCGAAAAACGCGGCGAACTGCGCCATCTGCGCGAGATACATGATGGCGCCCGCGAGAGAGGCGGCGACCGTGCTCAGAAGAATGTCGCGGTTCTTGATGTGGGCAAGTTCGTGCGCGGCCACGCCTTCGAGTTCTTCTCTATTCAGGTCCTGCAAAATTCCCTCGGTGAAGGCGACGGCGGCGTTCTCGGGGTTTCTACCCGTGGCGAAAGCGTTCGGCGCATCTTCGGGGATAACGTAGACGCGCGGCATGGGCAGGTTCGCGCGCCGGGCGAGGTCCGCCACCATGCCGTAGAGTTCGGGAGCATGTTCGGGAAGCACCTCGCTCGCGCCCGTGCTGGCGAGAACGATTTTGTCCGAATACCAGTAGCTGTAACCGTTGATGCCCACCGCGAGCACCAGGGCGATGACCAGCCCGGTCGTCCCGCCGAGGAGATTGCCGATGAGCAGAATCAGCCCCGTCAGCAAACCGAGCAGCAAAAAGGATTTTATGGAATTCGTGCTCACAACCGCTTCCTCCTGATATGCACGAGTTTGGCGGCGACCGAAGGTATCATGGCCTGCATATCGGGCGTTGCGTTGCTCATCTGCTCGCGGAATTCCTCGAACGCCCGGCTCTCTATCAATTCCTCGAGTTCGCCCAGGCGTTCGAGCGCGCTCATCAGCTTCTCGCGAAGCTCGATGATGACCTGCACGCCCGCCAGGTTCACGCCCATGTCCCGCGTGAGCGCCATGATGACTTCGAGTTGATCGATATCTGCTTCGGAGTAATAGCGCGTCCCGCCCTCGCTGCGGCCCGGTTCGATGAGACCCTGACGCTCATACATTCTGAGCGTCTGCTGGTGAATCTCGAACATCTCGGCCACCGCGCTGATGGTGTAGCGCCCGTTTCTTACGCCCCTACGCGCCATTATCCTCTCCAGAGCCTATCCTCATATGTCTGCTCGCGCCCATACCCGCATCCGCCCATCACTACATGCTCACACCCGTCATGTTCGCCCGCGGCGACGTGGGGTTGCGACTTTCGAGTTCGCGGACGATTTCCTTGCTTTCCTCATCCATCTGATCCGGCAACAAGACCTGGACCCGGACGAACAAATCGCCTTTGCCCGAGCCTTTGAGCTTCGGCGCACCCTTGCCCGAAAGCCTGAAAACCTGACCGTTCTGGGTCGAAGGGGGAATCGTCATCTTCGTCACCCCCTCGAAGGTGTTGATCTCCACGCGCGCGCCCAGAAGCGCCTCACCGAGGCTGACGGGAAGCTCGAGATACAGATTATCCCCTTTTCGCTCGAAGAAAGGATGCTCCCGCACCTTTGTGACGATGAAGAGGTCCCCCTGCGGCCCCCCGTTCAGGGAGGCTTCCCCCTTGCCCGCCAGGCGGATTCGCGAACCGTTCGAGACGCCGGGCGGAATTTTTACCTGAATGCGTTCGGTAGTGTGCTGGATTTTCCCGTTCTCTTGCGTGGTCTTGGGCACGGTGATGGTGGTGTTGAGCCCCTTCAGGGAATCGTCGAAGCCTATCTCCATCGAGTAGTTCACGTCCTGACCCCGCCGGGGGGCCTGGGGTTGCGCGTGGTAGCCGCCGCGGGCAGCGCCACCGCGCGCGCCGCCGAACACGCCACCGAAAATATCGCCCAGGCCGAATTCGCGCAGAATGTCTTCCATTCCGGGTGGGGCGCCTCCGCCCCAGGGACTGCCCCCGCCGAAAGCGGCATGCCCCATGGCGTCATATTTTCTGCGCTTCTCCGGGTCCGAGATGACGGCGTAGGCCTCGCTGATTTCCTTGAAACGCTCCTCCGCCTTGGCATCCCCCGGATTGACGTCGGGGTGATACTTGCGCGCGAGCTTTTTGAAAGCGCGTTTCAGTTCCGCTTCCGAAGCGCTCCGGTCGATTCCCAGCACCTCGTAATAATCACGCTTAGGCATACCATCCTCATCCGGGCAGGACGCTTAGGGCTTGTCCTTGTCCACTTCCTCGAACTCGGCATCCACGACGTCGCCCGCGGGCGCGCCGTTCTCCCCACCGCCGGACTCCGGGGTCTCGGCGGCGGCGCCGTCTGCCTGGCTCGCCTGTTCGTACATCGCCTGCGCGAGCTTGTGCGAGGCCGCCTCGAGTTTTTCCTGCGCTTCCTTGATCTCCTCCACCGTCGCGTCTTCTTTCTCCAGAACCGCCCGGAGCGCGACGATGGCGTCTTCTATCTCTTTCTTGTCTTCGGCCGAAACCTTGTCCTCGTTCTCCTTGAGCATCTTCTCCGTGCTATACGCCATGCTGTCGGCCATGTTCCTCGCCTCGACGGCCTCGCGCCGCTTCTTGTCCTCCTCGGCGTGCTCGTCCGCATCGGACACCATGTTGTTGATCTCCTCCTCAGAGAGGCCGCTCGAACTCGTGATGGTGATCGCCTGCTCCTTGCTGGTGCCCAGGTCTTTGGCGGAGACGTTCACGATGCCGTTGGCATCGATGTCGAACGTCACCTCAATCTGGGGAACGCCCCGGGGCGCAGCGGGGATGCCGACGAGATGGAACTTGCCCAGCGAGCGGTTGCCCGAGGCCATCTCGCGCTCGCCCTGTAAGACGTGCACTTCGACGGAGGGCTGGTTGTCAGCCGCCGTAGAGAAGGTTTCACTCTTCTTGACGGGTATCGTCGTGTTGCGTTCGATGAGCTTGGTGGACACGCCGCCAAGCGTCTCTATCCCCAGGGAGAGCGGGGTGACGTCGAGCAGCAGAACGTCCTTGACGTCTCCGGCGAGCACGCCGCCCTGCACGCCCGCTCCGACCGCCACGACCTCGTCCGGGTTCACGCCCTTGTGGGGCTCTTTGCCGAAAAATTTCTCCACCGTCTCCTGCACCAGCGGCATTCGCGTCGAACCGCCCACCAGCACGACCTCGTCGATGTCGCCGGGCTGGACCTTGGCGTCATCCAGCGCGCGGCGGCAGGGCGCCAGCGTCTTCTCCACCAGATCGCCGGTCAGCTGCTCGAGTTTCGCGCGCGTGAGTTTCAGGTTCAGGTGCTTGGGGCCCGAAGCGTCCGCCGTGATGAAGGGCAGGTTGATGGTCGTCTCCATCGAACTCGACAGCTCGATTTTCGCCTTTTCGGATTCCTCTCGCAGACGCTGAAGCGCCATGGGATCGCCCGAGATGTCGATGCCCTGGTCTTTCTTGAACTCCTCGGCCATCCACTCGATGATCCGGTGGTCGATGTTGTCGCCGCCCAGATGCGTATCTCCGTTCGTGGCCTTCACCTCGACCACGTTGTCCCCCACCTCGAGGATGGAGATGTCGAACGTGCCGCCGCCGAAGTCATAGACCGCGATGGTCTGATCCGCCTTTTTGTCGAGTCCGTAGGCGAGGGCGGCGGCCGTCGGCTCGTTGATGATGCGCTGCACGTTCAGGCCAGCTATTTTTCCGGCGTCCTTCGTCGCCTGGCGCTGGCTGTCGTTGAAATACGCCGGCACCGTGACGACCGCTTCCGTCACCTGCTCGCCGAGATAGTCCTCCGCGGCCTGTTTGAGCTTTTGCAGCACGCTCGCCGATATCTCGGGTGGGGCGTGCTCCTTGCCGTCGATTTTAATGCGCGCGTCGCCGCTGTCCGACTTCACGACCTCATACGGTACGATGGTGACTTCCTCGGGCACTTCCGCGAAACGCCTGCCCATGAAGCGTTTTGCGGAATAAATGGTCCTGGTCGGGTTCGTGACCGCCTGGCGCTTGGCCACGAGGCCAACGAGTTTCTCCCCATCGTCGGTGAACGCCACGACGCTGGGCGTCGTGCGGTTGCCCTCCTGGTTGGCGATGACCGTAGGCTGCCCACCCTCCATGACGGATACGACCGAGTTGGTAGTGCCCAAATCAATTCCGATTACCTTCGACATCTAACTTTCTCCTTATCGGGATACAAAATTAAAGTTTTATCGGTTGTAGGGGTCGCATATATGCGACCCTGCCTTTTATGCCTGCCGACCATGGGCCGCATATATGTAGCGCACCCAACAAGGGAGCGCTACCTACACGACCAATCACACCCGCTTGCGCTGAGCTGGCTTCCCTTCCACCGTTGCGTAAGACTCCCATACCGCCCGCTCCAGAAACTTAACTTTTTCAACAACCCCATATGTCAGACATATATGTCTGACCTACAAAACCGAACCCTCCTTCCGCGGGATTGAAAGGCCCACCCGCATCCGGGAGCATTCAAGTATTCACCGCTTCCGCCTCCACGAGCACGGCGAAAGAAAGCGCATCCGCCCCCTCCGGGTGGTCCGCCTCCACGGTTTCTCCCGCCTCGAATTCCCCGGCGAGGAGCTTCCTGCTGAGCGGATTCATAACATAAGTCTGAATCGCGCGCTTGAGGGGCCGCGCTCCGTAGACGGGATCGTAGCCGCGCTCGGCCAGGAATTTCCTGGCGGCGTCCGTGAGACGCAGCTTGATCTTTTGCGCTTCGAGACGTTTTTCGAGTTCTTGCAACTGAATCTCCACGATATCTGCGATCTGCTCCTTCGTGAGCGCGCGGAAGACGATGGTCTCATCGACCCGGTTCAGGAATTCCGGTCTAAAGACCTTGCGAAGCTCCGCAAGCACCTCTTCGGACTCATCCGTCTCCTCCACGCTGCCTTTATTGAAACCGAGCCTGGTTCGCGCAAGCTCTGCGGTTCCCACGTTGCTCGTCATGATGATGACTGTGTTCCTGAAATCGACCGTGCGGCCGTGCCCGTCCGTGAGGCGTCCTTCGTCGAGTAGCTGCAGGAGCAGGTTGAAGGTCTCGGGGTGCGCTTTTTCGATCTCATCGAGCAAAAGCACGGAATAGGGTTTTCTCCGGACGGCTTCGGTGAGCTGTCCCCCCTCCTCGTAGCCGACGTATCCGGGCGGAGCGCCGATAAGCCTGGCGACGGCATGTTTTTCCATGTACTCGCTCATGTCCACGCGAATCATCGCCGACTCGTCGTCGAACAGGAATTCCGCGAGCGCGCGGGCGAGTTCCGTCTTGCCGACGCCGGTGGGTCCCAGGAAGATGAACGAGCCGACGGGGCGGTTCTCGTCCATGATGCCCGCACGGGCGCGGCGCACGGCCTCGGCCAAGGCCTCCACCGCCGGTTCCTGGCCCACGACGCGTTTGTGGATGTTCTCCTCCATCTGCAGGAGCTTCTCCCGCTCCGTCTCTAGCAGCCGGCTCACGTTGATGCCCGTCCAGCGGCTCACGATAGCGGCCACGTCGTCCTCGGTGATCTCCTCTTTCAGCATGCGGCCATTGCTCTCTTTTTCCAGGTCGGCTTCCGCCTCGGCCATTTCTTTTTCAGCCGAGATGATCCCGCCGTAGCGAAGCTCCGCCGCCCGGCCCAAATCTCCCTCACGCTCGGCGCGCTGGGCCTCGGCCTTCAAATCCTCGATGCGCTCCTTGAGTTCACGCACCCGGGAAATGGCCTTTTTCTCATCCGCCCACTGGTTTCGCTGCGCCCGGCTCTGCACATCGAGAGAGGAGATTCGCTCGCGTATCTGCGCCAGACGCTCCCGGCTGTCCTCGTCTTGTTCCCCTTCCAGGGCGCGCTCCTCGATCCGCAACCGGAGAAGCTCGCGCTCTTGCCTGTCGATGTCCTTGGGCAGACTGTCGAGTTCCAAACGCAGGCCGCTCGCGGCTTCGTCAATAAGATCGATGGCCTTGTCCGGCAGATGGCGATCGCTGATGTAGCGATGCGAGAGCGCGACGGCGGCGACAAGGGCGTTGTCCAGAATGCGGACGCCGTGATGAATCTCGTATTTCTCCTTCAAGCCGCGCAGTATGGAAACGGCGTCCTCCATGCCGGGCTCATCGACCAACACGGGCTGAAAACGCCGCTCGAGCGCCGCGTCCTTCTCGATGTGTTTCCGGTATTCATCGAGCGTGGTGGCGCCCACGCAGTGGAGTTCCCCACGGGCGAGGGCCGGCTTCAGGAGATTGGAGGCGTCCACCGCCCCCTCCGCGGCGCCCGCGCCCACGACGGTGTGAAGCTCGTCGATGAACAAGACGATCTCGCCGGCGGAATCGCTCACTTCCTTGAGCACGGCCTTGAGCCTGTCCTCGAACTCGCCCCGGAACTTGGAGCCCGCGACGAGCGAACCCATGTCGAGACTGAGCAGGCGCTTGCCTTTGAGGCCCTCGGGCACGTCGCCATCCACGACCCGCTGCGCCAGACCCTCGACGATGGCGGTCTTGCCCACGCCGGGATCCCCGATGAGCACCGGATTGTTCTTCGTGCGGCGGGAGAGCACCTGCATGACGCGCCTGATCTCCTCCTCGCGGCCCACGACGGGGTCGAGCTTGCCGGAACCGGCCTGTTGGGTGAGGTCGATTGCGAATCGCTCGAGCGCCTGGTAGCGGCTTTCCGGGTTCTGATCGGTGATGCGCTGGCTTCCGCGGATATCCTTGAGCGCCGCGAGGGCGGCCTCTCGGTCGAGACCGGCCGTGCGCAGAATTTTCTTGACCTCCGCATCGCCACTTTCAAGTGCGGCCAGGAGCAGATGCTCGCCGCTCACGTAATCATCGGCCATGGCCTTCGCTTCGCGCTGCGCCGCCTGGAAGAGCGTCGCCAACTCCTGGGTGACATACAGGGGGCCGTCGTTTGCGGCGATTTTCGGGAGCTTCTCCAGGGAGGCTTCGAGTTCACGGTTCAGGATGTGGACCTTCAGCCCCGCCTTCTCGACCAGCGGAGCGAGCACGCCTTCTGGCTGATCCAGAAGCGCCTGGAGAACGTGCGCGGGCGTGACGCCCTGGTGGCCTCTCGTCTGGGCCGACTCCTGGGCGTGCTGGAGCGCCTCTTGCGTCTTGTGGGTGAATTGCTCAAAATTCATGAAATATGCTCCGAATACTATTGTGAAAATTTCCGTAATATTCGATAAATTCAGGTAAATTTCCACTGTATTTCGATAAATTTTCCGGCGCCTGAAACCCCGTCAATTCCGATATACCGGAGGCGGCCGAGGCTTGATGACGCAAGGGAAATATAATATCTTAGTCATGAACTGTCAAGTTTTATAATATTAAAATATGCAGACTTTTTTTATTTACACCGGAGTACGCCTCGCCGACCTGGAAGGAAATAAGCGGCTTATTGCGTGAACAAGCCTGTATTTCAAAGATATATGGGCCTCAAGCCTTTGCAAAAAGACAAAAAAGTAGTATATTCAGTATGTGAATATCACAATTAATCTTGGTTGCAATCAACAAGGTCAAGGAGAAACAACAGATGACGGATGGAACGGTCACTTTATTCGATCAATCCCAAGAAAAACCACAAGCCCTTGAAGGCATTACGGTTACGCCGCTCGCCAACCAGAAGGTGAGCGAGATTCTCGAGGCGGAAGGCAAGAGCGGTCACGGGCTGCGTCTGGCCGTCACCGCAGGCGGGTGCTCGGGTTACAACTATGGCCTCTATTTCGAGGAATCCGCCAACCCGGAGGATAAGGTTTTCCACGCCGAGAAGTTCGACGTGTTCGTGGACCCGCAGAGCTATCCCGTCATCGCGGGAACGGAAATCGATTTCATCGACAGCCTCCAGGGCTCCGGCTTCAAGATCAACAACCCCAACGCCATGAGCATGTGCGGCTGCGGAAAATCGTTCACTGCGTGATAAAACAATGTCTTACGAGCCCCGGGCATCATGCGCCCGGGGCTTTTTTTGTGACGATCGAGAGCTTTCACCATGAACCGAAACGATAAAGACTCCGGTTGGCGCGCACCCGGCGCCGTCGTCCTCATCTCCTGCTATGAGCTGGGACACCAGCCCCTGGCGGTCGCCTCTCCCCTGGCCTTTTTACGCGAAGCGGGTTTCCAGCCCCGGGCGATGGACATCGCGGTAGAGGATTTCTCAGAAGAAAAAATCACAAACGCGAAATTCGTCGGCATCAGCGTACCCATGCACACCGCGCTCAGGCTCGGCGTGGAGGTGGCGGCGAAAGTACGCGAGACGAACCCCGCGTGCCACATTTGTTTTTACGGCCTCTACGGTCTGCTTAACAAAGGCTATCTACTTGAAAACGGCGGCGATTCGGCCATCGGCGGCGAGTTCGAGTTGCCGCTCGTGAAGCTCGTTCAAGGGCTGTCCCAAAACTCAGGCGCCACCCAGGTTTCCGGCGCAGCCACGAGAGAGCACACATCCGGCCCGTATCTCGAAAAAATCCCACTACTCAAACCAGAACGAGAAGAGTTGCCCGCGCTCCAGGCATACGCCCATCTGGTAAATGGGGAGAATCACTACCCCGCAGGGGCCGTCGAGGCGAGCCGCGGCTGCAAGCACTTATGCCTCCATTGCCCCATTCCACCGGTTTATGAGGGACGTTTCTTCATCGTGCACCAGGATAAGGTTTTAGAGGACATTGAATATCTGGCAGCGCAGGGCGCACGCCACATTACCTTTGCGGACCCGGATTTCCTGAACGGCCCCACTCATGCGCTTCGAGTCGCCCGCGCTATGCACGAGAGGTTCCCCTCGCTCACCTTCGACTTCACGGCCAAGGTCGAGCACATCATCAAGCACGAGGAGCTTCTGCCGGAGTTCAGGGAATACGGATGCGTGTTTTTCGTCACCGCGATGGAATCTTTAAGCGACCTCGTCCTCCGTCATCTGGATAAAGGACACAACAGAAAAGACGTTTTCCGCGCCGTGGAAGCCGCCCGGGAAGCGGATGTTTCCATACGGCCGTCTCTGGTCGCATTCACGCCGTGGACGAGCTCTCAGGATTATTTCGATCTGCTGGATTTCATCGAAGAATACACATTGATCGACGAGGTCGACCCCATTCAGATGGCCATTCGCCTGCTCGTGCCACCGGGTTCCCATTTGCTCCGCTCCCCCCACATGGAGCGATACGTCACCGAACTCGACCCCGAGAATTTCATCTGCCGCTGGGAACATCCGGACGAAAAAATGGACAAACTACACGAGGAGGCACTCATCCTCGCCGAAGATGCGGCAGCGCGCCAGGAGGACGCCGCCATGACTTTTGCAAGGCTTCGCGAACTGGCGGCCGATATTCTAGAGCGCCCCGATCAGGCGCTGCCAAAGGCTACCTTCGCACCCGATCGAATCCGCCCGCCTCGCCTGACCGAATCGTGGTTTTGCTGAGCGGAGCCCACACAGGGCCAGTTGGCCCTCTAAGTCGTCCCAGAAAAAATTTACGTCAATACCTTGGTGTAGGTATCTTCATCGAAGCCGACGATGAGCGTGTTTCGATGTTTGATGACCGGCGCCCTGAGCGTGCCCGAGCGACCCATCGCTAGAGCCAGCACGTCTTCGCGCGCAGGTTTCTCTTTTTTGAGATTCAGGTGAATTACTTTCCTGCTCTTGGTCGAATACAGGTCCGTCACGCCATCCAGAAGCGAATCGACGTTGTCCTCATCCACCACGTCTTTTCTGGAACTGGCCTGCTCTGATATCTCGATTCCATTTTCCGCAAGAAACGCTTGCGTTTTGGCGCAGGTCTTTCAGCCGGAGCGGTGGTAATACCAATCCACTGTCTTCAACATGTCTCAAAACCTCCTTAAAAAAACGTGAACCCTCTCGTTAAAAAATCATAACGTATGCAGAACGATTGGGAAGTTGCCCCGCAATTCACTCATGATGAAGGCGAGGATGCCCCCGCTTGACTAAATGTTCATCACGGCGACGGCTCGTATGGGAGAGCCCGTGCCTGCGCGAATCCTGAGCGGGAGCCCCACATAGAGGAATTCCTCCCCCGCCACGGCTTCGATGTTCGCGAGATTTTCCGTGTTATGACGCTGGAGTTCCCGGCAAAGTACATGACAGGGGAACGTCAGTTCTATGGTGTTGACGCCGGCGTCGATGCTGGGCGCATCCTGGCCGATGTTCACCACGCCGCACTCGCGATAGAGGAAATTCGCGGCGTCATAGCCCAAACCCGGGTACGTGCTCAGATAATCATCCGTCGGGTAGGTGCGCTTGAAATGGCCGCCCGTGAAGAGGAGCGTGCCGTCCCTGGGGGGCGTCAAGTCCGCTGCGGAAAGTTCATCCTGCAAGAGTTGTAAGGAAATCTCCTCCATCGGTTCCACCTTGCCCGTGAAATCCAGCGCAACCGCCCTTGTGATGAACCATTCCAATGGCGCCTGATCGATGTTCGGCGCCGTTTCGCGCTCATCGATGTGGCTGACCGAATCGGTATGCGTCGGTCCGTGATCGCACATATGGAGCATCATGGCCGCGTACGTGATGTCCTTGGGTTTGATCGGCGCATTGGCCGCATCTTCGTGCCTGGCGACATATTCGATCGTCGTTGCCGGATGTCCCGGAAACCTGGGTGCTCCGGTGTAAATTTCCTGGCTCAGATCGATGATTTCGTACATGCTCATCTCCTCAAAATCAATCCGAAAAACCCCCGCAAGTGAATGCGGGGGCTTCATCGTTATCAAATATCAGGCGACGCCGCCGACCGTGACGCCGTTCGACACCGGACACTCCAGGTCGGGCCAGATTTTCGTCATGAACGTTTCCAATTCGTAAATGACTTCTTCCTTGGGGCATTGCGCATAGTGCCAGATCAGGGTGATGAACTCAGAAGGCACTTTCTCGTACGTTTCCTCCCACTCGCGCTTGAGCTTGTCCACCGGACCACCCAGGAAGATGCCGCTTTCCTTGATGTTCTGGATCCAGTCGATGCTCTCCGTATCGTCGGGGAATTGCGGGAAGAAGGGCACGTAGAAGTTCTGGTAGATGTCCTGATCGTATTTCCTGAGTTTCTCGTCGTACTCTTCTTCTGTGTCCGTTACGTGAATCCACCGGCAGACGCACTGCCTCTCGCCGTGCGCAAAGTTGTGGCCCGCCTTGGCTGCTTCCTCAACGTAGAGGTGGGAGAATTCCTCCATTTTTTCCAGTTTGGTGAAATACACGGGTCGGAACCCGTGCTTCGCCGCGAATTTTATGGAATCCGGGCTCGCGCTCACGGCCTGGAACATGGGCGGGTAAGGCTCCTGATAGGGCTTGGGAACAACGCTCACCCTCCGCACCCGATTGTCATCGCCGACTTCTCCGATTGCGCCGGCGTCCCGGGCGCTCTTCCAGGCCGGATAATCGATGCCGTCCTCATACGGGTAAGGAATCTCGTAGTAATCGCCCTTCACTTCCACCGAATCTTCCTGCCAGAATTTCAGGAGCATCTCGACGCGCTCTTCAAAAATGTCGCGGTTCTTCACGTCGTCGGCCCCGCCGAGGGCGTCGGAGACAGTGGCCCGGGTGTCGCTGAACTGTCCCAGCACGTTCGACCACCTGGACTGATACCCTCTTGCCAAACCACAGAAGAACTTCCCCTTGGTGATGTGGTCGAGTATGGCCGTCTCCTCTGCCACGCGAATCGGATCTTGAGTCGCCATGACGTAACCGAGCGCGCCCACCCGCGCATTCTTGACATGGTTAGCCCACCAAGCGTTGAGAACGCCTGGATTGGGGCCTACCTCATAACCCTCCGAATGCAGGTGGTGCTCGATGGTGCTGATGCCCCATACGCCCATTTCATCGGCTGCCTTCACGATATCGGTCCATTCATGAAGCACGTGATGGTACAAATCCTTGTCTCTGGCCAGAGGCCTTTTCTGTTCGCGCTCCTCCCGGTTTTCCGTCGGCAGCATGGGATATAGCTGGATAATCACTTTGGGTTTCGCCATTTCCTTATTCTCCTTCCTCGTCAGAGGGTTTTCTTCATCCTTGAGCGCTTGCGGCCAGCGCCTGTTTTGATGAGTAAATTTTATTCTTCACTTTATGAAGGAGCTTGGACAATTTCTCCCGTTCATCGTCCTCCAAATCATTCATGAGTTCCGCTATGCGCGAGTAATAATCGGGGAAAATAGCATTCAGGCTCTCTTTTCCCTTGCGCGTAAGGCGCACGATGACTTTCCTCCTGTCGCCATCGTGGCTGAAGCGCCCGATGAGTCCATCACGCTGAAGTCCTTTCATCAACCCGGTCATCGTCGCGCGCGTCACGCCCGCTTGCCTTGCCAACTCCGACGGGCTGAGACCCGAGCCGTTGTTTCTAGCCTGGGAGCGCAACAACAACAGCAAAACTATGAATCTGCCCTGCGAAACGCCGTGATCGGCCAAATACGTTTCAAAGGCGGTGAGCATATCGCTGCCGACCTGCAAGAAAAGATAAAAAAGCATAACGGAAGAAGTATCCAGAGAAGAATATTCCGGAACGAGTGGCCTGAAATCTTCCTCGTTGGGCAGTTCTTTCATGTAGAACATGGGTTTGCTCCGAAAACAGATGCTATGGAGCCTAATTATATGGGGCCTTACTAATTGCGTCAACCAGCGCTTTCTCACGAATGTTTCTTAAACTCTATATATGGCCCCGATGCAAGAAACCACATTTTTAGGTCTTGAAACATTCATTAAATGGGATATATTAGCGGGAGTATGGTGAACTCCATGAATTCAAAGGGTATGAATTTAACGATTCGTGAATATACTTTGGCCGCTTCGCCTAAGATATTAAATGATTGGATATCCAGGAGGATTTCTGAAATGCGTTCTCAAGACTTCACTCGCTCGACCGGACAACGCGTCATCGCACAAGACGCCGCCGCATTTATGCAGCGCGTCTATGGATGGATGACGCTGGGACTCTTCGTCACGGGCTTCAGCGCGCTCTACGTCGCATCAAGCCCCGCCGCCATTCAATTCATCTTTGGAAGCTCCATCTCGGTATTTTTGGTCATCGGCGTTCAACTCGCCCTGGTTTTCTCCATCCGGCCGGCGATGCGGAGCAAAGGCTGGCAAGTGGGCGCGGTTCTGTTTTTGCTCTACAGCGCGACGCTGGGCGTCACCGTTTCCACCCTGCTCCTGCGCTACACGCTCACTTCCGTGGCTCAGGCGTTTTTCGTCACCGGCGGCGCATTCGGCGGACTGACCCTCTTCGCCTTCGTGACGAAAAAAGACTTATCGGGCGTGGGCAATTTCTGCATGGTGGGACTCATCGGCATCATTCTCGCCAGCGTCGTCAACATCTTCGTGGGCAGTTCCGCCGTACATTTCGCCATCAGCGTATTGGGCGTTCTCATCTTTGCGGGACTTACAGCCTATGACACCCAGAAGATGAAGGAATACGCCTACAGCCAGGACACGGACAACGAAACGGGCAGGCGCGCCTCCATCATGGCGGCTCTCGAACTCTACCTCGATTTCATCATGATGTTCATTTATCTCACGCACTTGCTGGGCGCTTCGCGCGATTAAAAAGTACATCGCTCATCCAAAAAGCCGGGGCTTTGAGCCCCGGCTTCTCTTTCATAACGACACAACTATCGTTTATCTCTTCCAATTTCTAAAAAATAAGTGATAGAATTAGAAATATGAAAGTTGAAACACCTACCATCGCCCTTGCAGGAGAACAGCCTTGGGTCTTCGGATCTCAATAGGGGCGATTATCGCAGTCCTTCTCGGCGGGACAGGATATTTCGCCCAACAAACACAATCGACGAAAAATCTACTCCAACAACGAGAGGCTGAACTTTCAACAGAAAAAGAAAGTTCCGCAAAGCTCAAAAGCGACATCCTCCGTTTCAAAAACCTAGAACAAAAGATGAAGGGCCTGGAGTCACGATTCTCCAACGTCAGCGCCTCCGCCAAGACGCGGATGGAAGAGTTGAGCAAACTCGTTGCAGAGAAAAACGCCGCCATCGAGCAGGGTAAAGCGAAAATTCAAAGTCTCGAAGCCACTCTGAAAGAAAACCAGGCTACCCTCGATAATGAGCGCAAGGCGCGCGCCGAAGAGGTAAAGCGCCTCGAAGCTCAGGCCAATGAGACAAACCGACTCATCACGGAGAAAAACGTCGGTATCAAGCAGGAAAAAGCCAAAATCCGAAACCTCGCGGCCACGCTCGACATCCTCAACGGCTCTCTCGAGAACGAGCGCAAGGCCCGCGCCGAGGTGGAAAAGGCGAACACACAAAACAGCGAACTGGCGGCCAAACGAGACGAAGAGATAAAGCGTCTCGAAACTCAGGCCAATGAGACGAGCCGACTCATTGCGGAGAAAAACGTCGCTATCGATCAGGAAAAAGCAAAGGCCCGTAAATTCGAAATCGCCCTCAACCAAATCCAGGCGAATCTCAAGAGCGACCGCAAAACTCAGTCAATGGTGGAAAAATTAACCAAACAAAGCCTTGAACTTGCTGCGGTGCAAGTGAAAGAAATAAAACGCCTCAAAATTGTCCAGGGATCACTCGAAACCCAGCTACAGAGAGTGGACAAACTTATCGCTTCCGCGCAGAAAAAAGCGAACTCACGGAAATCGACCTCCAAGACGGAAAAATCGAATGCGCAAGACGCTAAGCTCGCGAAAAACCAAGCCAAAGAATTGAAGCGTCTTCAAGATTCAAGAACGCTCCTCAAAACCCAGGTTCAGGAAATGAGCCAGTTGATAGCGGAGAAAAACGCCGGCATCGCGCGTGAAAAAACGAAAGCGCAAAACCTTGAGCTTGCGCTCACCCAAATTCGCACAGCCCTCGACAATGAGCGCAAGACGCGTACGAAGGCGGAAAATGCGAATGCGCGAAACGCCGAACTCGCCAGAAAAAGAGCTGAAGAAATAAGAAACCACTCAAAAGCCAGGGAACTTCAACGGGCGCAGATTCAGGAGATGAGCCTACTCATCGCCGAGAAAACTTCCGTGGCCGAACTCATCAAGAACAAGCTGGATCAGACGAACCTGAGTCTGTCGGAAACGATCAAAAAACACACGATGGCGATCGCACGCTCGAAAGTGCTGGAGAAAAAAGCGCGCGAAGAAGCCGAGCGGGCGAAAAGGCTGGAAACGGACCTGAGCGAGTTGGACGCCAAGTTGAGAAAACAGACCGTTAACCTGGAACAAACCAAGGACATGCTCCGCGTGTCCATCGTGAACAGCCTCTTGTTCGATTCCGGCAGCGCCACGCTCAAGGAAAACAGTTTCGAGGCACTTTCAAATATCGCGGAATTTCTCCAGAAACAAAAAGGCAAGATGATCCGTATCGAAGGGCATACCGACGATCAGCCCATCAAGAGCAACCTTCTCGATCGCTATCCCTCGAATTGGGAACTCTCGTTCGCGCGCGCCGTCGCCATCGTCAAGTTCCTCGAATCGAAAAACATATCGCCTGCGCGCATGTCGGCGATCGGTCATTCGTTTTACCGTCCCGTGGCGAGCAACGACACAGAAGACGGCCGCGCCAGGAACAGACGAACCGTCATCCTGCTCGGCAGCCCACGACCTGCGGTGGAAGGAGTGGCTCGCTAGCATTTTCCGGGTATGGAAGACTAAATCTTGAGGACCGCCTCTAGTTCGGAGCCGAGTGGTTTCTCCGCAATCACGGCGCCGGTGAGTCCATTTTCCTGAAAAACCTCGTTAGCAACCCGCTGGATATCTTCTTCACCCACGGAGTCAATATCCGTTAACTCCTCCTCCACCGGGTAAACTTTGCCTTTGAGCATGAGATTCGAGCCGTTTCGGCCGGCATGGTATTGCGAACTCTCGTGTATCTGGAGATTGCCCTTGATGTAGCGCTTCGCTTCCGCCAGTTCCTCATCCGTTACGGGTTCGCTCTTGAACTTGCCCGTTTCGGAGAGCATCACCTCGGTCGCTTCCACCGCCTTCTCGAGAGCCACGCCTGCCTTCAACTCAATCATACCCGTATCGGTGTAGCGATGTGGCGCTGCGCCCACACTGTAGGCAAGGCCCCGCTTTTCGCGCACTTCGGTGAATAGTCGGCTGCTCATCTTCCCGCCCAATATGTTGCACATCACACGCAGGGGAGCGGCGTCTTCGTGATTGAGGCCAAAGGCGCGAAACCCGATGGCGAGGTTTACCTGATCCGTCTGGCGGGCCTGATCCACGATTTTGGCCTTGCTCTCCTCGGGCAAGCCGGGGGAAAGAGGCTTTTCCTCGCTGCCGGTCCGCTCCCCGAAATACCGCTCGGACAGCGCCATCACCTCCTCGTGTTTCACTCCTCCCGCCACGGAGATCACCGTGTTCCCAGGGGAATACCATTTTTCTATCAACTCGCGCATATGTTCGGGTTCGATTGCATTGATGGTTTCGCGGTTGCCGATGACGCCCATCTGCAGGTTGTAGACGGTGGTCTCCAGCATATCGGACACCCAGATGCGCGGCATGTCCTCATACATCTTCAACTCTTCCAGGATGACCATCCGCTCCCTGCCCCACTCGTCCTTGTCCAACAGGCAATTGTTCACCGCATCCGCATAGACTTCCAGCACGGTGGCGAACGCATCGGCCGGCGCCGTGAAGTGATAACAAGTGCGCTCGGGTGCGGTGTTGGCATTTATGGACGCGCCGTTTCCTTCCATCTCACGTGCGATGTCGAGCGTCGTTCTCGAAGGCGTGCCCTTAAAGACCATGTGTTCCAGCGCATGGGAAACGCCCACCACTTCGTCGCGTTCATGCCGGCCGCCGCAGCCAAAATAAATATGAAACGCCACGGCCGCCGATTCCGCGCGTTCCGCCGTCACCACGCGAATGCCGTTGGAAAGTTTGTCTTCTACTATCTTCATGAAGCCCCCTGCATTAAGAAAGCGCGAACCTTCGCCTGAATGAGAATTGTTTTAATGGTGCCGGAGAGAGGACTTGAACCTCCACGGGCCGAAGCCCACTAGAACCTGAATCTAGCGCGTCTACCAGTTCCGCCACTCCGGCGAGAAGATTGGTAGTCACTTCCTATATCGGGGGGCGAAAGCATTGTCAAGGATTCGAGTCGATGAATAAAACTATCTCGTCATTTGATATATTTCGATGAAGGCGGAACAATCCCGAATCCGACAAGGTTATGATAAGAGATGCGGAAAATCACATTCTATACGCGAAGCGAATGCCATCTCTGCCACGAGGCGAAGGCGGCGATTTTGCGGCATTTCCCGGATATTGCGATTGAAGAGATCGACGTGGACACGGATCCCGAGCTAATCCGCCTCTACGGCGATGAGGTGCCGGTCGGTTATCTTGGAAAAACAAAGGTGTTCAAATATCACCTGGACGTCAAACGATTGCGCCGCCTGCTCGACATAACAGAACCGAAGGCATGAACCTGCTCGCCTTTTACGGATTCATCACCGTCATTTCCCTAAGCGGCGTCATGTCGCCGGGGCCACTCACCGCATTCCTTATCGCGCGCGGCAAGCAAAGTCCGTGGGCCGGAATCTGGGTCACGCTCGGCCACGCTCTGGCCGAAGTTCCGCTCATCATCGGCCTCTACGCGGGGCTTCAGCCATTCATTGAAATCCAGGGAATCCGCGAGAGCGTCTCATTGCTGGGCGGCGGCGTCCTCATCTATCTGGGAAGCGGCGTGTTCAGGAGTTTCCGATCCGCTGCGCCCGAGCAAAAAAGCGTTCTTGAGTGCAACTCCCTCACCGGCGGCGTATTGCTCACCCTCTTGAACCCATATTGGATTTTGTGGTGGCTTACAATCGGCGCGAGCCTCATCGCGCGAACGAGCGAATTCGGGTGGTTGGCCGGACTGGCGGGAATGATTACCGTCCATCTGCTGGCGGATGGGATATGGGCCGTTTTCATCTCATGGTCATCGAACCAGGGGAGCCGCATGATCGGTGAAACCGGATGGTTGAGAATTGAACAAGGCTGCGCGTGGGTGATGCTCGGATTCGGGGTTTTCTTCATCTACGACGGCCTGGCGGCTTTTCTTGCCTAGACGCTCAACTTGTTCCGCCCATTTTCGATATCCAAATGAATTTGCCGCACGAGCTCTTCGGGTCCTGAGAATTTTTTCTCCTCTCGCAAGCGGGAGACGAATTCCACTCGAATGGATTTTTCATAAATATCCCCTTCCCAATCCAGCAGGTGGGTTTCGAGAGTAATTTCCCTTTTATCGAAAGTGGGACGATTCCCGATGTTCGTCACGGCTGGATGCCGCACGCCTTCCCTCCCGTCTAACTGCACCCGGCAGGCGTACACCCCGTTTTCGGGAATCAGGATAGGGGGATAGTCCACATTGGCCGTCGGTATGCCGATTTGCCGGCCCCGTCCATCACCGCGCACGACTTTTCCTTCTATGAGGTGGTGCTGCCCCAGCAAGCTTGCGGCCTCCTCCACCGCACCGCTCAGTAAGAGCTTTCGTATCTCCGTGCTACTTACCCGTCTTCCCTCGAACATATATGGGTCCAGCACGTGCGTTTCGAAACCGGCGTCGGCCCCCACTTGCTGCAACAGCTCGACGTTTCCCGCGCGTCCTTTTCCGAATCGGAAGTTGAAGCCGATCACCACCAACGCGGCTTTGAGACCCTCGTCGATAATATGCTTCACGAAATCCCTCGCCTCGGTTTGCGCCAGACGGGGCGTGAATTTCTCAACCACCACGACGTCGACATTCTGGGCTTCCAGACGGGCCAGCTTCTCTTCTAAAGTCGTCATCAGAGGGGGGCGTCTTTCGGGGGCGACCACGGAGAGCGGGTGCGGCTCGAACGTCAAGATGACGCTCCGGCCGCCGAGCCGGGCGGCCTCTTCGTTGATGAGTCGGCAGATCACTCTATGAGCGAGATGAACGCCGTCGAAATTCCCGATGCTTAAAACCGAGGGAGAATCCTCAGGATCATAGGCGTTTACTCCCTCAAAAACTTCCACTGCTCGCTCACCTCAAATAAATCGCGCCTTGCGAAAAGCAACTACGAACCAATGGTTTCTCACGAAAATCTTTCTAGCAGAGCGTCACGCACTTACGCAAGAATAGAAAGGGCAACGCTCTATCCCCCGTATTTACAAAGAGTAATCGATAGAAAAGAAAAAGCTTATTTCCCTTTTCTCCGAGATACGAGTAGTATATCCTCAAGAAGTCGGAAAACTGGCTAGCGATAATGAGGTATAGATTCACGTTAATTGCGACATACGTTCTACGTCGCCAGTAACATGGAGCAAGCTTGTTCATGAGACCGCCCAAATTGTTTTCTCACTGTATTGGTGTGCTCTCGATTTTCATTTTTGCATCCTCGCTTTCCCTCGCGGGCGCAGCCTTCTCCGCAAGTTCCACCAAATCTGGGGAAACTTCTTTCGAACGTCCTCGCACCAACGTGGCGCCGCCAAGCATAAAAGGCCCTCGCCTCGCGCTATCCATACGAGAAGCCGTGAGCATAGCTCTCTCGCGTAATTTCGACATCACCATCGCCGGGTTCGACCCCGACATCGCGGAAAGCAACGTCACCAGAGAACGCTCCGTCTTCGATCCCCAAGCCATTGCGGAGACGGATATCAGAAAATCCAAGCTCGGTTCGGCGAACAGTGTATTCAACAGGACCGGGGGAATACGGGAAACTGACAATCTGGGATTCGCGGCCGGCATCCGCCAAAGGCTCATCACAGGAGCCGAGTATTCCCTCTTTCTGCGAAACATCAGGGAATCGACGAATTCTCCACAAAACGTATTCGATCCGAGTTATCAAACCAGCCTCACTTTCACCATCGAGCAGCCTTTGCTCAAGAATTTCGGCATCGATATCAACCAGGCCAGAATCAAGATCGCCATGGCCACGAAGGAACAAACGCTACATACTTACCGAAGCAGGGTCATCGACACGGTTGACGCCGTTCAACAAGCCTACTGGAACCTCGTCTTCTCCATAGAAAATCTCCAGTTCCGGCAAAAGTCTCTCGAACTTGCAAAGGACCTCTTGCGCCGAAACAAAATACAGGTCGAGGTCGGTACACTCGCCCCGATTGAGATAACGGAGGCGGAGGCAACCGTCGCCTCCCGGGATGAGGACCTTCTCGTAGCGGAGCGCGAAGTCAAGGACAGAGAAGATGCCCTGAAAATGCTGCTTAACGTAGCGGACAAACCCTCATCCTGGAACATCAGCATACTACCGAAGGACAAACCGAAATTCAGAAACGTTAACGTAGATGAGATGCAACTAACGCTCGACGCCTTGCGCAAGCATGCGACGTTGGAAAACGCCCGCATCGATATCGACAAAAGACAAATCGATATGAAAGTAGCGAAGCGAAATCTGCTTCCCGAAGTCAATCTGAAGGCATCTGCATCCAACAATTCTCTGGCTGATGACCAGGGCGAGGCCTTTGAAGAGCAGTTCAAAAACGAGAGATACACCTACTCCGGCGGTTTCGTGTTCCGCATGCCCATCGGTAACCGGCGTGCAAAGGCTGATTACCGCCAAGCACGACTCAGGCACGCCAAAACGGTAGCCTCCTACCATCAGAAGCAGCAAACCATCATGGAAGAAGTCCGCCGTAATGCGCGCAGGGTCCGCGTTAACGTAAAAAGAATCGAGGCGACGCGAGTCGCCAGAAGGCTGGCGGAAGAGCGCCTGGATGCCCAGGAGAAAAAATTCAAGGTAGGCCTCTCGACGAGCAGAAACATTCTCGAAGACCAGGAGCGGCTGGCCAACGCACTGACGGAGGAAACCCGGGCGCTCATCGACTATCACAAATCTCTCGCCGCATTGGACAGGGCGACGCATTCCACACTCGAACGATTCCAGATCGAAATGTTCTATCCCGGCGAAGCCAAGGCGAATACAACCTCAAAATGATTCGTCCCCGAACCCTGGGAATGGACTTCGGCGAAAAACGGGTAGGTCTCGCCATCAGCGATTCGCTGGGTCTGACCTCCCAGCCTCTCGGCCTCATCGAAAGGCGAAGTGATGAGCAATTGCTCAATGAGATGAGCGGCATCATACGTGAGCATGATGTTCATCTGCTGGTGGTCGGACACCCTATAGGACTGTCGAACCGGGATACGGCAAGAGCGAAGCGCACCAGAAGACTCATAAAATATTTACGGAAGAATTTGGAAATTCCCGTCGAAAAATGGGACGAGCGTCTCAGCACGACGCAGGCGGACCGGATTTTGAACGAGATGGAAACCAAGCCAAGCCGGAAGACAAAAAAGCGCGACGTCATCGCAGCGCAACTCATCCTTCAGGCGTATCTGGATCACCAAAAAACGAAACGCCCGATTTCCCATGAGTGAAAAAGAAAACACCACAGAAGAACCCGAGGCTCCAGAATCAACACCTCCCTCCAGTAAACGACGGCTCGGGAAAATCCTCGTCGCGCTTTTCTCCTCAATCATCCTGGCCACTTTCATCGGCTATCAATATCTGGCCGATGAATTCAATCGACCTGCGAACCCGCAGGCAAACGAGACGAAGCACATCCATGTCCGCCAGGGCATGTCTTTCACCCAAATACTCGAATTGCTGGAGAATAGCCGTTTAATCCAAAACCCCGGATTGTTCCACCTCCAGGCCAGACTCAGAGGCGGCGCCAAAAGCATACAAGCCGGCGTCTATGCGCTGAAAGGGTCCATGTCACCACGAGAGATATACCGACATTTATCAGAAGGCAGAGTCGCCCGGCGCATGTTCACCATTCCCGAGGGGTACAACGTTCGGGAAATCGCCCGGACGATCCAGCGCGTCAAACTCGCGAGTGAGAAAGAAATTCTTAGACTCTCCCAGGAGCCATCTTTTCTTCGGGATTTGAAAATATCCGCAACTTCCATAGAGGGATACCTGTTCCCCGACACGTATCAATTCCCGGTGGGCGCTTCGACGAAAAAAATCCTGGAGTTCATGGTTCGCACGATGCGTAGGAAATTCTCGCCCGCTCTCAGAAAACAAGCGGAAACGATGGGGTTCACCATCCACCAGACGCTCACCCTGGCATCGATTATCGAAAAAGAAACTTCACTGAGCAGCGAGCGGCCACTCATCGCCGCCGTGTTCATCAATCGGCTCAAGCGAAGAATGCGCCTTCAGAGCGACCCCACCGTCATTTACGGGCTGCCTCATTTCGACGGAAACATCACAAAGAAAGATTTGCGATACGATTCGCCATATAACACCTACCTTTACCGGGGTCTTCCCCCGGGGCCCATCGCAAGTCCGGGGCTGGAATCCATCAAAGCGGCCTTGAATCCCGCCAAGGTGAAATACCTGTATTTCGTGGCCACCAAGAACGGCGGCCATCGATTTTCCCACACGTACCGCGAACACCGCCGCGCCGTGAATCGTTATCAGCGCAAATAGAGACTGGTTGACCCTGTAATCGAGGTAGTGGCATGATTGGCAACCAGTTGCCTGGTGAAAGAAGGCGCTATAGTTCTTGAAATTATTGAGCGTAGAATCCTTGCTATTATCCTCCATTCGGCTCATCCAGCGAACACCCGGACGAGGACCGAAAAGATGACGACCAAATTACTGCTCCTTGACGAAAGCCTTCTCGTGCAGCGCGTCGTGGAACTGGCTTTCAGGGAAAAAGGGGTCGATATCCATATAGCGGAAAATGCCGACGAAGCGCTTGAAATCGCGGAGAATACGTCTCCTGACGTCGTCGTCGCCGGCCTGGACCTGGAGGGTTCCGACGGCCTGGACTTTTGTCGTCGCCTGCGCGAACAGCCGGATTTATCCCAGGTACCTCTCCTCGTTTTAACGAGCACGCGCAACAGCGTCAGCGACGAGGAAATCCGGGAAGTGGGCGCAATAGCAATCATCGAAAAACCGTTCAAACCGGTGGTGTTTACCGAGGCGGTCGAGCGCATCATCGCTCCTGCGCGTAGCGAATCAACAGAACAGCCTGAAGCGCAGGCGGAGCCCGCTTCCCCTGAAATCGGGACAGAGGAATCGCCCTCCCCTTCAGTAGAAGTAATAGAGGAACCGGAAGAAACGCTCGAAGAGTCAGAAGTAGCTCCGGGCGAAGAAGGTGAACAACTCTCCTCTTCTCAAGCCACGCTCGCTCTCGATAGCGAAACACTCGCTCCCATCATCCAGAAACACCTGGAAGAGGCCGCTGAAAGGATTGCTCCTACGTTGCTCAGCCATATTGAGGATGCCGTTTTAAAACAACTCCCAGATATCGTAGAGAAAATCGTCATTCGAGAAATCGAGAAAATCAAACGCGGAGAATAACTTTTGCTGGAACCACGCTACGACCCGAAAGGGGCCGAAGATCGCTGGTATGCCGAATGGCTGAAGCGCGGATATTTTCACGGCGCGCCCAGCGAGAACCACGAACCTTATTCCATCGTCATCCCGCCCCCGAACGTGACGGGTTCGCTCCACATGGGCCATGCCCTGAACAATACCCTTCAGGACATCCTCATCCGCTGGAAGCGCATGAGCGGCCTGCGCGTCTGCTGGATGCCCGGCACCGACCATGCGGGCATCGCCACCCAGAACGTGGTGGAACGCCAACTCGCCGAGGAGAACCTCTCGCGCGAATCCCTGGGACGGGAGAAATTCATCGAGCGCGTCTGGAAGTGGAAAGCCGAGAGCGGCGGAACCATCATCCGCCAGCTTCACCACCTGGGCGCTTCGTGCGACTGGGAACGCGAGCGGTTCACGATGGACGAGGGGCTCTCCCGCGCCGTGCGCGAAGCCTTCGTGAGGCTCTACGAAGAGGGATTGATTTACCGCGATAATTACCTGGTGAACTGGTGTCCGAGGTGCGAGACGGCCGTATCGGACCTGGAAGTCGAACACGAAGATCATGACGGCCACCTGTGGAATTTCCACTACCCGCTCTGGAGCGGCGGGGACGGCGTCACCATCGCGACGACGCGCCCTGAGACCATGCTCGGCGACACGGCCGTGGCCGTCCACCCCGACGATGAGAGATACAAGGACCTCGTGGGCGAGTATCTGCGCCTGCCGCTTCTGGACAGGAAAATCCCCGTCATCGCGGATTCTTTCGTGGACGCCGATTTCGGCTCCGGCGCGGTGAAGGTCACACCCGCGCACGACCCGAACGATTTCGAGGCGGGCCTCAGAAACGACCTGCCGCAAGTCAACATCCTCACGCCGGACGCGAAGATCAACGAAAACGGAGGTCCTTACGAGGGTCTGGACAGGTTCGAGGCACGAAAGCGCATCGTCGCCGACATGGAAGCACAGGGGCTGGCGAGAGGAGTGGAAGCTCATCGTCACGCCATCGGTGGATGCTACCGCTGCGGCACCGTGGTGGAGCCTTATCTCTCGAAGCAATGGTTCGTGCGCGCGAAACCGCTGGCGGAGGAATCGATACGCGCCGTCGAGGACGGGCGCATCAGGATCATCCCCAAACAGTGGGAATCCACCTATTTCGAGTGGATGCACAACATCAGGGACTGGTGCATCAGCCGTCAGATCTGGTGGGGCCACCAGATTCCCGCGTGGTACAACGACGAGACCGGAGAAGTCATCGTTTCGCGCGAAGACCCAGGCGATCCGAACCTGAGACGCGAGACCGACGTGCTCGACACCTGGTTCAGCTCCGCTCTCTGGCCCTTCTCGACGTTCGGGTGGCCGGACGACAACCCTGATCTTAAGTTTTTCTACCCCACGTCCGTCCTCGTCACCGGCTTCGACATCATCTTCTTCTGGGTGGCGAGGATGATCATGACAGGGCTCAAGTTCATGGACGACGTCCCCTTCCGCGACGTCTACATCCACGCCCTCGTACGGGATGAACAGGGACAGAAGATGAGCAAGACGCGCGGGAATATTATCGATCCCCTGGAGATCATCGAGGAATTCGGAACGGATTCCCTGCGGTTCACCCTCACCGCCATGGCCGCCCAGGGGCGCGACATACGCCTGTCCACCGAGCGAATCGCCGGATACCGGAATTTCTGCAACAAAATCTGGAACGCGGCCCGCTTCACCCTGATGAATCTGGGTGATAGCGTTCCGCCCATGCCGCCGAGAGAAGAACTCTCCCTCGGGGACAGATGGATATTGAGCCGCTTGAACGGCGTGACGCGCCAGGTGGACGAAGCGCTTGAGGAATACCGCTTCAACGACGCCGCCCTGGCGCTCTACCATTTCACCTGGCATGAATTGTGCGACTGGTATCTCGAGGTCATCAAACCCGCCCTCACCTCAGGCGAGGGCGGTGACGCGAGCCGCGCCGTGCTCGCCGAAGCGCTCGAGCGCACGCTTCGCCTTCTGCACCCATTAATCCCCTTCATCACCGAGGAGATATGGCAAAAACTTCCGAATCGCAGCGGGGAGAGCATCATGATGGCCGAATGGCCGAAAGCCCAAGATGGATGGGACGACCCCAAGGCGGAGGCGGAATTCGAGGCCCTGATGGACATGATCGGCGGTATTAGAAATATACGGGGTGAGTTGAACATCTCTCCCAACAAGGAGATGGCCGCACACATTCAGGTGCACGACCCAGGCAAGCTCGACGTCATCATGCGCGAATCCGAATGGATTAGAAGACTGGCGAGGATTGCCCCCGACTGGAAAATCGGTCCCGACGTGGAGCGGCCCAAGGCTTCGGCCCACACCGTTTTCGGCTATGGGCAGGCGTTCGTCCCCATCGGCGGACTCATCGACGTCGAAGAGGAATTGAAGCGCCTTCACAAACAAATCTCCGACGCAAGCGATACGATAGCGGGCCTCGAGAAAAAACTCGCCAATCCCTCGTTCATCGAACGCGCGCCCGCCGAGATCGTGGAAAAGGACAAAAACCGCCTGCGTGAAACTCTGGAACGCACGGAAAAACTCCGTGAGAGCGCAGAGCGTATCGCAGAGTTTCAAAGCTAGATGAACCCTATCGGCGCCGACGGGAAAACTCTCAATTGGCGGGTCGAAACGGTTGACGAAACAAGCTCCACCAACGATCTGGTTTCGGCTCGCGCAAGAGTAGGCGAGCCGGGCGGCCTCGTGATACGCGCGTTATCCCAGACAAAAGGAAGAGGAAGAGAGGGGCGCTCCTGGTTTTCACCGCCGGGGAGCGGACTCTATTTCTCCGCCCTGCTTCGCCCGAGCGGCGGAACCGGAATTTCATCCCTCCTGACGCTCATCTTGGGAGTCGCCGCCGCAGAAGGACTGGCGGAGGCGACGGGCCTTCGCATCGGGCTCAAATGGCCGAACGACCTGAGGGTGAATGGAAAAAAAATCGGTGGAATCCTGTGCGAATACATGAGTTTTCCGAACCAGCCCCCCGCCGTCGTCGCAGGCCTGGGCATCAACCTCACGACGCGGGAAGCCGACTTTCCTCCCGAACTGCGCGAGTCGGCATCCTCCGTTTTTCTCTCGGGAGGAGAGGTTCCCGACGCGGAGCAACTTCTCCATCTCCTTCTGGGGCGCATCGCTTTCTGGTACAAGAATTATGAATCGAGTGGTTTCGGCGCCGTCCGGGAGCAATGGCTCAGGTTATGCGACAATCTGGGTGGGCAGGTGTCCGTCCACGTTGCGGATGAGACGCTATCCGGGAAAAATAAGGGGATTGACGAGGCGGGCCGATTGCTACTCGAAAAACCCGATGGGTCAATCGATAGAATAACCTCCGGTGAGGTGGAACTCCCATGAACCAAGGCTCCTATTTGCTGGCCATCGACGTGGGCAACACGCAGACAGTCGTGGGACTTTTCGACGGGGAAGAACTCCTGTCGAACTGGCGGCTCGGCTCCGTGGCCCGCCGCACGACGGATGAACTGGCCATTCTCATGGAAGGCTTGTTCCGGCTCGGGCGACACCAGATGTCGGACGTGGGCCGCGTGGTGATTGCGAGCGTCGTTCCGCCTCTGGGGCCGAACCTGGAGGAGATGGCCATACGCTATTTCGGCGTCAAACCGCTAGTCGTCGGTCCGGGGATACGGACGGGCATCTCCATAAAATACGACAATCCCCGCGAGGTGGGAGCGGACAGAATCGTCAACGCCGTCGCCGGACACCACCTCTACGGCGGGCCATTGGTGATCGTCGATTTCGGAACGGCCATCACATTCGACGCGATATCCGCCGGGGGGGAATACCTGGGCGGCGCCATTTCGCCCGGCCTGGGAATCGCGCTCGAGGCGCTCATCGACAAAACGGCCCGGCTTCCCAGGGTCGAAACCGCCGTTCCTCCTTCCGTCATCGGGAAAAATACGGTGCACAGCATCCAATCCGGCATCGCGTACGGGTACCGGGGCCTTGTCCGGGAAATCGTCGACTGCATGAAAACAGAACTCGGAAGCGATACGAAAGTCGTCGCAACGGGCGGCCAGAGTCTGGCGTTGGGTGGAGAAGAAGGGGTTTTCGACCTGATCAACCCCGAGTTGACCCTCCTGGGTCTGCGCCTAATCGCCGAGAGAAATCCTTGACGGATATCAGGCGGCGGCTATCTTACCGGACGGATACAGCTGCAAAGATTCGCTACTGAAACGCATTCTTGAGCAACTCCTTCGCTTTGGGCTTTTTCCCGGGCATCCCTTCGAGCAAAACCACGTCGAAACGGCAGACGGATGAGCGTTCCTGCGGATGCGTCATGAGGTAGTGCTGCGCGGCCTGCGCGATCCTGCGCTGTTTCTCGCGATTGACTGACTCGGCGCCGCTCAGGGACTTGCCCGGCGCGCGGGTCTTCACCTCAATGAACGATAAAACCCCGCCTTCGCGCGCGATGATATCCACCTCATAGCGTGAGCCACGGTAGTTTCGCTCGATGATTTCATAGCCGCGTCTACGCAGGAATTTCACGGCCACGTCCTCTCCGATTTTTCCGCTCTCGCGGCTCATGGCGTCCTCATGCTCCGGCCACGGCCGGCACGCCCCGGAATGTGCGCCGGTGAATGCGGCAGGGGCCTTGCCTCTCCAGAGCAGCCAGATGATCCCGCGTGGGATACCCCTTGTGCTTGCCAAAGCCATAGCCCGGAAAACGCCCGTCCATCCGGGCCATTACCCGGTCCCGGTATACCTTGGCGACCACGCTCGCCGCGGCGATGCAGGCGCACCGCGAATCTCCCTTCACCAGGGGAGTCTGCGGAACCAGAGTGGGAATTCTCCTGTTTCCGTCGACGAGTACGTGCTCAGGCGTGATTCCAAGCCCCTCCACGGCGGTCGCCATGGCGCGAAGGGAGGCTTGTAAGATGTTGATTCGCTCGATCTCCCGCGGGCCCGCCGCCGCCAGAGCGACGGCGCGCGCTTTCGCCAGAATCTCGGGCAACAGCGCTTCTCGCTGCCTCTGGGAGAGTTTCTTGCTGTCGTCGAGGCCAGTGATCGGAATATCGGGGTCCAGCACAACGGCGGCGGCCACCACCGGACCCGCCAGGGGGCCGCGCCCGGCCTCGTCCACGCCTGCGACGGGCGAGGCGCCTTCTCGGGCGAGTTCTCGTTCGATGGAATACATAAAAAACCATTCAGGCGGTGGGTATCCGCAATATATCGATGATTCGGGGCTTCCTCAAGGCGTCGCTCCCCTGACAGGCTTGGGGACGGCCTGAAAATCTGAGAAGATGGAGTATCCCTTGAGCTGAAGATAATACCGACTGGAGAAGATACGTTGGCCAAACCGAAACTGTTTAGAAAAGACCACCTCATCGACTCGCACGACGAAGGCATCAAGCTGCACCTGAGAGAGAAAAAACCGCGCGGAATGAAGAAGTCGGAAGCGGCCAATACCATGCTCATGGTCCACGGTCAGAGCACGCCCTCGCCCGTCGCCTTCGACCTCCCCCTGCCCGGCTACTCGTGGATGGACTTCGCCGCCGCCCGCGGCTTTCACGTCTACGCGCTCTGCATCCGGGGCTACGGGCCCTCCACGCGGCCTCCGGAGATGCTGAAAAGCCCCGCCGGTCAGCCCCCGGCCGTGCGGGGAATCACCGCGGTGCGCGACATCGACGCCGCCGTGCGCTTCATCTGCGAGCAAAACGCCATAAACAAGCTGAACCTCCTCGGCTGGTCGTGGGGCACGACGACCACGGCCGCCTTCACCGCCGGAAAGCAGGCGCGCATTCGCCGTCTCGCTCTCTATGCGCCCTTTTACGCATACGACAACCCCCAAGCGGCGGCGCTCTGGGAAGACCCCGCGCGCCCCGGGCGCTGGGACCCCCGGAAGGGGGCGTGGCGCTGGGTCACGGAAGCCTACCAGCGCGAGCGCTGGGACGGGAGCATTCCCAAGGGGCAGCACGCGAAGTGGCGGACAGAGACAGCAATCAAGCGCTTCTGGAGCGAGCAGCAGAAATTCGACCCCGAGGGGGCGAAGCGAAAAACGCCCGCCGTCCGCGTGCCCAATGGCGCGATGGCGGACAGCTACGACCGCGCGCGCAACAAGCCGCTCTATGACGCGAGCAGAATCACCTGTCCGGTCCTGACCATCCGGGGAGACCACGACAGGAGTTCGACCGACCCCGTCTTCGCCGCCGTCTACCGCGCGCTCGTGAACAGCCGCGGGAAGCGTTCCGTCACGCTGGGGGACGCCACGCACTTCGCCCAGTACGAATGGTGCCGCGAGGCTCTGTACAACGAGGTGCAGAATTTCATCGAAGGTTGAATGGAGAGAACAAAGAAAAAAGTCCCGGGACAAAAGTCCCGGGACTTTTATATCTGATGAACGACTTACTTAGCTGCCCCGAAAGCGCCGGCGACATCGTCCATATTGAATGTCCCGCCCACCTCCTCGTGAGCCGGCCCATAGAAGATGCCGTGGATGCCGCCCGTATCGAAAGTCCCGTCTGTCTCAACCTGAATGGGGTTCCATGTGATGTCGGAAAGCGTACGACTCGTTTCCTTGTTCGTGATGTTGGTGAAGGAAACATCCATCTGAGCGCCTCCGGGATTCGCCATACTGAACTCAAGCGTTGCATCTCCCTCAACGTTGTCGCCCAGATCGGCTCCTCCCGTGACCACGCCGAGCATGACGCCGTTGTAGGTGGCGTCCACGTCGGGATGCGTTCCGGTGGCGTTGCCGATGGAAAGCCCCGTGCCGACATCGGCCGAGGGGATGTCCGGATCGGAATAAGTTCCCCAGGCCGCGAGGAAAAAATTGTGGACCATCCAGCCGCCATATGCCGTGGCGCTGACGGTGCTACCCTCCCCCAATGCGAAGCTGACTGAACCGCCATAGACGGGGACGCCTTTCCTCGTCAGGATGAACTGCGCCGCCTGTCTTAAATCTTCTATGTCGGACGTATCGGTATTCTGGATATCCTGCAAGGATACGGATTCACTGATACCCGTTCTCAATTCAGTTAGCGTGCAGGTTGGCCCCTCACAGTCCGTTTCTAGAGTAGACTCCACGGACAGTCCCGGAGCGGCTTGAATGCGAAGGTAACTGTTGCTGATGGAGAGCGCTGCACTCTCGTTCAGTACGACACCCTCTGTGGCGCCGCTTTCCGGCATCGTGGCGGGAGTGCTTGAACCCTTATCATCGCCGCCACATCCGAAAAGAAGAACTGTCGTGAAGAGAACTGCCAGAATCCGGCCCATACCACATCCCCCTATCAGAAAGGAATCACGCCGAACCAGCGTTCGCTTCAGCCAGATACCTCCCAGTCCGGTCTGTGATGGGCGGAAGTGTCGAAGAATCAACTGTGAGAAAAAACGATGAGACGCGCGAAAACTGAAAGTCCGCTTCTCTCTACCTCCAGCGCCGCTCTTTCACCTGGGCGGCCTTGCCCTTGCGATCTCTCAGATAGTAGAGCTTCGCGCGGCGCACGCGGCCTTTGCGAGTAACTTCTATTTTGTCGACTCTCGGGGAATGCACCGGGAAGATGCGTTCCACGCCGATGCCGTAGGAGAGCTTGCGGACGCGGAACCGCTCGCGAAGACTGCCGCCCTGCCTGCCGATGACGACGCCCTCGAATACCTGGATGCGTTCCTTGTCGCCTTCCACGATTTTCACGTGAACGCGAACCGTGTCTCCCGACTCAAAATCGGGAACATCCTTGCGCATGCCCTCGCGCTCAATTTTATCGATTATGTTCACCTGCCTGCTCCTTGTCCTGAAAAACCGGCACTATACCTCTCTTTTGCCGAAAATGCGATCTACCACAATCGCCGCCGCGCCGCGAACCGAGAGATGGTTGAATCCCGTATCGGCTTGCGCCTCCACAGGAAGCAAAACCGCATCCGCCATCTCCAAAACCGCATCCGCAAGGCCCCAGCTCGTGCCGAACAACATGACGTGCGGCGCGTCGGTCTCCTTCATCTCGCCGCTAAGCGCTTCATACCCCACGGCGCCAGGCATTCGCCTGGCCGTCGTGGCAATGAGGCGCGGCTTTTTCGATTCGGTGCGTTCCACCTCCTCAATAAGCACCTCCAGAGACGGCAGAACCTCCAAAAACTCGAGCGTCTCCCCCCTTTGCGGGTGCAGTGCCCGTCCCGGGCCTTCCGTGAAATGCCCTATCACCCGCTCGACGAACGCCCGCTGCGGAGCAGAAGGATGTACCACAAATACGCCCGTGACGCCATAGGTGCGGCCCACGCGGGCGAGATCGTGCAAATCGAGGCCCGTGACGGAAGAAGTCACCACGTCGCCCTGGCGGTTCAGCACCGGGTAGTGAATCAGCGCGAGATAGACGTTGCCCACTACGCCGCCATCCTTTTAAGTCTGCGAAGATTCAAGCAGGCGCATATCCTCATCGCTCAATTCGGCACGTTCGAAGAGGTCTACCCGCCTCTCCCGCGTTCTCTCGAGCGCCTGGCGCCTCCTCCAGAGACGAACCGCCTCGTGATCGCCGGATAAGAGCACGTCCGGCGCGCAGACTCCCTCGAACTCCGCAGGCCGCGTGTAGTGGGGATGATCGAGCAGTCCGTCGGTGAAGCTGTCCTGGGCGGCGGAAGCATCGTTCCCCAAGACGCCGGGGATGAGCCTGCCGACGGCGTCGATGACGGCCATGGCCGGAATCTCTCCTCCTGAGAGCACGTAATCGCCGATAGAGACTTCCTCATCCACGCACAACTCACACACCCGCTCGTCCACGCCCTCGTAGCGGCCGCAGATGAGGAGCAGCCGGGACGCCTCGGAATACCTGCGGGCGGTCGCCTGATCGAACAGCCGCCCCTGCGGCGTGAGCAGCACCTTGAGCGGTTCGGTTTCGTCGTCTTCGCGAATCGCCCGGATGCCCCTCAGGATGGGTTCGGGCTTCATGACCATACCCGCCCCACCGCCGAAGGGAGCATCGTCGACCTGTTGATACTTCCCTTCCGCGAAATCGCGCAGATTCCAGACCTTCAGCTCAAGAAGGCCGCCCTCGACCGCGCGCCCCACGACGCCCTCTCGAAACGCCTCTTCCACCATGCGGGGCAGAACGGAAAGAACGTCAATGCGCATGAGACCTCCTCAATCCTCGTCGGCGAACTTAGGAGGACGGAAAATCCAGCATTCCCCCTCGCGCCTCAATACGACCTCGCGCGTGGCGGGTACGAGCAACTCCTCTCCACCGGGGGTGCGGATGACGATGACGTCGTTTCCACCGGCCCCGAACATGTCCACCACGCGCCCGATGGGATTTCCTTTCTCGTCGATGACTTCGCAGCCTTCGAAATCCTCAAAGTAAAGAACCCCCTCATCGGGGCCATCCAAGAATTTCCTGTCCGCCAGAAAAACAACCCCCCGCAGCGCCTCGGCGTCTTCGGGGGTGTCGATTCCCATAAACTTCCAGACGACGGCTCCCTTGCCGCCCCGGTGACAGGCCGCTATCTCGAACATCCTCGCAGGCTCATCGCGCGAGAACACTTCCTCGATTCGCCCATAGGCGGCCAAGTCATCGAGCCAAGGCTCCACCCGAACGGCTCCCTTGATGCCGTGGGGCCTGAGCGCGACACCCACGGCCACCCTACCACTCATGGCTTCCCTAATCGTTGATGCCTGCCCTGTCGAGAAGATTCTTGACCGTCCGGGTCGGGATGGCGCCCTTGTCAATCCAGGCTTTCGCCTTCTCGAGATCGATATGAACGAATGCGGGGTCTTCCGACGGATCATAGCGGCCGATGCTTTCGATGAAACGACCATCGCGCGGCATGCGCTCATCCTGCACGACGACACGGTAGCGCGGCGCTTTTTTCATACCCCCACGGGCAAGTCTGATTTTTACGGCCAAAGTATATCTCCCTAGAAATTAAGCATTTGACGCATTCTCTGCATCTGTTTTTTCTTGCCGCCCTTTGAAAATTGCTTCATCAGTTTTTGTGTTTGCGCGAATTGCTTGAGCAGCCGGTTCACGTCCTGCACGCGGGTGCCGCTCCCGGCGGCGATGCGTTTTCTGCGGCTGCCCTTGATGATTTCGGGCTTCGTACGCTCGGTCGGCGTCATCGAATCGATGATGGCCACCGTGCGCGAGAGTTCCTTCTCGTCGATATCCACGTCGGGCATCTTGTTTCCCAGCCCCGGTATCATGGACAAGACATCGCCCATCGAACCCATCTTCCGCATCTGAAGAATCTGCTCTTTCATCGTCACGAGGGTGAACGTCCCCTTGCCGAGGGATTCCACCATGGATTGCGCGTCATCGGGGGAGATGGCGGCCTCGGCCTTCTCGATGAGGGACATGACGTCCCCCATGCCCAGAATCCGCGAGGCCATTCTCTCGGGATGAAAATCCTCGAGCGCATCGAGTTTCTCGCCCACACCGGCCATTTTGACGGGCACGCCAGTCACCGAGCGCAGCGAAAGGGCGCCGCCGCCCCTGGCGTCGCCGTCGAGCTTCGTCAACACGACGCCCGTGATGCCGATTCGCTCGGAAAACGCCGCGCCCAAATTCACCGCTTCCTGGCCCGTCATGGCGTCCGCGACCAGGAGCACCTCATCGGGCCGCGCCGCTTCTTTCATCTGCCTTAACTCGTCCATCAGGGCGTCATCGATGTGCAGCCGGCCCGCGCTGTCCACGATGCAGTAATCGAAATGCTCGAGCCGGGCGCGTTCCGTGGCCTGCCGGACGATTTCAACAGGGCTCGGCACCCCTTCCGAATCGAACGCGTCGGCACCCGTCTGCTCGGCCAGCCGCTTGAGCTGGGTGATGGCCGCCGGCCGCGCGACGTCCGCAGGCACGAGAAGAACGCGCAGTCCCTTGCTTTTGAGCTTCAAGGCGATCTTGCCGGCCGTCGTCGTTTTTCCCGAGCCCTGCAGCCCGACGAGCATCACGGTCGTGACGCCACTCGAAGCGCGCCCTAGCGGAGCGCTCTTTGCGCCCATGAGTTCCGTGAGACGCCCCTGGACCGCTTTGATGACCTGCTGGGAGGGATCGAGGTGCGCGACGCGCTCCACACCGACCAGATCTTCGCGGATTTTCGCCACCAAATCCTTGGCGACCCGGAAGTTCACGTCGGCTTCGAGCAGCGCCAGTCGAATCTCGCGAAGCGCTGAATCGACCTCTTTTTCTCCCAAAACGCCCCGGCTTCTCAAGTCCTTGAAGATTCCGCCCAGGCGCTCTTTCAATCCGTCAAACATCGAACACCCCAACTGATTGATATTCAATATGTTTTCGATTTTCCACCCGCAAGGCCGGGTGAGGAACCCCAACTTATAAGGATTTTATGCGGCGGGTGTCAACTGCGTGCGGATGGCATGGGCCTTTGCGTATGCGAATATGCGGACAAGAAAGCCGCTGCTCAGCCGTCCCTGACGGGGCCTATGGAAGACCCCATAATTATAGTGAAGAGGGTACGCCCCCTTTCGGCTGGAAAAGCACCCCCCCTGCTCCCCCTTGTCAGGGGTCAATTCCGACCGAGAAGGGTCTGTTGAATAAGTCTTTTCCGCCTCATCCTGAGTTGCGGCGAAGCCGCGTATCGAAGGGGCGCTCTCGAACGATGAGGGAGAAAAATCACTCCCCCCTTGAGGGGGAGTCAGTGAGCTGAGGGCGTAAGCCCGAAAGCGAACTGGTGGGGGGTATGATTCGGAATGGCAATAAAACGCATTTTACCCCCCACCGATTCAGCCTTCGCAAATATCGCTCGGCTTCATCGACTCCCCCTCAAGGGGGGAGTGGTTCTTATACTTTCGTCGGGCGCGTCAAACCCTCATTCATTAGGGCTTTTTCAACAGCCCTGAGGAGGGAGGAATTGCAAACCGATGCGTTTCCCGCCAATGGCTTATCCAAACGCTCGTTCCTCACTCGCGTATGACCCCCTGACAAGGGGTTGTTGAAAAAGCCCTTTCCAGCTACTCAGGGTGTGGTCGATTCGGTATCTCAAAATGATGAGGGTTACGCGCTCGCTACCAGAACCGGGATTTTCAACCACCCCTGATGCCGCGTATGGCCTCTGCGTAATCTTTCGCTCCGAATACGGCGGAACCGGCCACCAGCGCCTCAGCGCCCGCCGCGCGTATTTCCGCCGCATTGCGCGGCGTGACACCGCCGTCGACCTCTATCAGAACCGACAGTCCCGCCGCGTCGATCATCTCTTTCAGACGCCGGATCCGCTCCAGGGAAGCCGGGATGAATTTCTGGCCGCCGAAACCAGGGTTCACGCTCATGACGAGGACCATATCCACTTCCGGCAGCAGGCCCTCTACCAATGAGAGCGGCGTTCCGGGGTTGAGCGTCAGCCCGACGCCCAGGCCGCGCCCGCGTATACTCTGCAAGGTGCGGTGTATGTGCCTCGGCGCCTCCACGTGCACCGTCAGAATGTCCGCGCCCGCATCCGCAAACGCATCGATATAGCGATCCGGCTCCGCAATCATCAAGTGCACGTCGAGAACCAAGCCGGGCGCGGCTCGCCTCGCCGCCTCGACGCCCAAAGGCCCCACGGAAATGTTGGGGACGAAATGCCCGTCCATCACGTCGAAATGCAGCCAGTCCGCCCCGGCTTCGCGCACCGCCGCTATCTCTTCGCCCATCCTCTCGAAAGAGCAAGAGAGCAAAGAGGGCGCGACCCGTATTTTTCCGGGCGCCATATCGGGCTTCGCCATGTCGATTCCTTCCCTAATGCGTTTGTTCTTCGACCAGACGGCCATCCAGGAATATACGCGCTCTCGCTTCGCCCTTCACCCGCACCAGCAGGTGAATCTCCTCGCCCGCGCTCACCTCGCGGGAGAGTTCCTCGCGCGTCTCGCCGTTCGATTCGAGTTCCACGCGTAGCGCGCGCCTGGGTTTGCCGTGCGGCACACGGTAGCGCAGGACAATGAAATTCCCCGCCATCTGGTCCGCACCGCGCGCCACGTCCACGTGCACCCGGTGCCCCGCCAGGACACGCCGCCCACGCGGCGGTATCTGCGAAACGATGGAACCCCTGAGCGAGCCCGGACGATCCACGTAGCGCACGCGACCGACGTTCAAGCCAAGCGTACGAACCTTGTCGAGGGCGTTGTTGACGGGCTCCCCGATCAGGGAGGGCATGACGTAGGCCCGCT
Source organism: bacterium (assembly GCA_965213625.1). GTDB lineage: Bacteria > UBA8248 > UBA8248 > UBA8248 > UBA8248 > Bin107. Next base: position 2,103,567 of record CBDBZU010000004.1, on the reverse strand, counting down.
CGCGGGAACCCTGGCTGACGACGAGCATCACGCCCTCACCGCGTCTGATGCTTTCACCCTCATTCGGCCACACGCCCAAGACCTGATCGATGGGCCGCTTAGGATCGTACAACCGTTCCACCAGCCGGACGCGAAGGCCTTCCTGGCGGATGAGACTCTCCGCTCGGTTCAGGTTCTTGCCCACCACCGCAGGCACCGCCACGTCGCGCGGACCCTTGCTGAGAACGAGCGATACGGTTCTGCCCTTGCGTATGCGGCGTCCGCCGGGAGGATTCTGGCGCACGACGTGGTTCATGGATACGGCATCGCTGAACACGCGCCCGGTGACCTGCATGGGTATTTCCTTCTCGCCCAGCAATTCCAGCGCGCGAACTACGTCGAGACCCGCGACCCGGGGCAGGAAGACGCCCTCACCCCCTCTGAAGACGTATAGACCCGCAGCGCCCCCGGCGCCGCCCAAGGCGACAAGGAGCGCAACCCAGAAAATGCCTTTCAGTATCCCTTTCAGCAATTTCCGCCCTCTTTGCGCCAACTCATGGCGAAAAAGCCATCAAGCCCATCTCCCAGCGTAATCCGCAAGGATCCGCCGGTTTCCAGAAATCCTCGCGCGCCTTCGGGGAGCGCGCCCCCGTCGCGGATGGGGACGAAGCCGGGCTCCTGGAAGAAAGCCACCACCTCCCCGGTTTCCTCGGGCTCGTTCGTACAAACCGAATAGACCAGCCTGCCGCCGGGCCGCACCGCACGGGCAGCGCCTTGTAAAATCGCCGCCTGACGACGCGCCTGCACGTCCAGGTCTTCTTCTTTCAGCCGCCATCTCGCATCGGGATGCCGCCTGAAAACACCCAGTCCGCTGCAAGGCGCATCCACGAGAACGAGGTCGAATATATCCTGAAAAGGCGGCTTTGCCGCATCCATCCGCAAGAGCCGCGCATCCGCCCGAATCCTAACACAATTACGCTTGAGAATAGCGAGGCGGCGAGGGGAAGATTCTCCCGAAACGACGCTTCCATCCTCTCCCGCCGCCCACAGGAGGCAAGCCGTTTTTCCGCCGGGGGCCGCGCAGGCATCGAGAATTCTCTCTCCAGGGAGGCGCCTGCGAAACGCGACACCAGGCTCGAACTCTCATCCATAACGATGAACCTGCCCTCGCGCCAAGCCGCCGTATCGCTGAAGCGCGCACCCGGCGCGCTCTCATCCGGCAGATATAACAGACAGTCCGGGTCCACGCGGCCTGGTCTCGCCTCGACGCCCTCGCTTGCGAGTTCGGTCATCAGACTCCGGGCGCTCGATGCTTGCGTATTCACGCGCAAGACGACCGGCGCCTCCTCGTTGTTCGCCCGGCATCTTCTCAGCGCCTCCTCTTCCCCGAGATTTCGAATCCAGCGCTTCACCAGCCACCTCGGGTGGGACTCCCAGAGCGTGAGATAATCCTCGATGTTTTCAGGCGGTGCGACTTCACCCTCCGCCACCTTGCGCAACACCGCGTTTACCAATCCCTTCGCCCAGCCAAGGTTCGGACGATTCAGCAAGGAAACCGCGCCGTCCACCGCGCTGTGCGCAGGCACGCGGTCCATGAACAAAAGCTGATAAGTCCCCAACCGCAATGCTTCTCGCACCGGAGGGGCCACGTTCGGTTTGTTCAGGAAATGGGCGGAAACGAAATCCAGGCGACTCCGCCACCGCAAGACGCCATAGACCAACTCGCGCAGAAACGCGCGGTCGCGCGCGTCGAAACCCTTTGAGGAGAATCGCTCGACCAGCAGGTCCGCCGCGATGGGCGCTTTCTCGAAAGAAAGGAGAGCGGCATGCGCCGCCCGGCGAACGAGGTCGGCGGAACGCGCGCTTTTCCCGCTGAGCGCGAGGTTCCGGCTCACACGCCCTCTCCGAGCATGAGACCGGGTTTACAGGGATATCCCCTCGCGAATGCGCCCCCGTCCATCTTCTTCTTGCCCGGCGGCTGAATTTCCAGTATCACCAAATCGCCCTCTCCCGTCGCCACGCGGATTCCCGCGCCCTCGGGTGATTCGCCCAGCCCCAGAACCTCACCTGCCGCTCCGCCCGATTCTCCCGGAACCGGCCAGGCGCTCCATATCCGCACCGGGTTCGCCATACCCGGCCATGAGGTCACGGCGACCGGCCAGGGGTTCAGCCCCCGAATCTGTCTATCGATGTTGCCTGCGGGCAAGCGCCAATCGAGTTTCGCTTCTTCTTTCTGTAGTTTTTCCGCATAGGTGACCAGGGATTCATCCTGCGGCTCCTCCGTGGCCTCTCCTTTTTCGAGAGCGAGCAGCGTCGCCACCATCTGCCCGGCGCCCAGGGCGGCCAGCTTGTCGTGCAGAGAGCCGGACGTGTCCCTCGCCCCGATGGGCAGGGAACGCTTCGAAAGAACGGCGCCGGCGTCGAGTTCGGGCGCGACCCGCATCACGCAGACCCCCGTTTCGGCGTCTCCCTCCAAAAGAGCACGCTGTATGGGCGCGGCTCCCCGCCAGCGCGGAAGAAGGGAGGGGTGTAAGTTCAACAGCCCCAACCGGGGAACGCCCAGCAGTTTCCTACTCAGAATCTGCCCATAGGCCGCCACGACGCCTAAGTCGGGCCGGAAATCCGCGACGTCGGTCGAGCGGATTCTCTCAGGCTGTAAGACGGGGAGCCCCGCCTCGAGCGCGAGCGACTTGACGGGCGGCGGCGTCAGCTTGCGGCCCCTGCCCGCGGGCCTGTCCGGCTGCGTGAAGACGGCCGCCACCTCGACGGGCGAGGCCATCAACGCCTGAAGCGTCGGTACGGCGAATTCGGATGTACCGAAAAAGAGCGCCCGCATGGATTCCTCCCGAAAAAACCGCAGCGCCCCCGAAACCACGCGCGGTTGAATTTTCGAAATATAGCACGAGGGAAACGGGGTTTTCTAAGAGGCGGCCCTGGCCTGTTTTTTGAGGCGGCGCTTCACGAGGTCGCGCTTCGTCTTGTTTAGATGATCCAGGATGAGTTTTCCGTCCAAGTGATCGATCTCATGCTGGAGAGCGAAGGCGAGAACCTCGCGCGCGTCGAGGATTACTTCCTCACCCTCCAGGTTCAGCGCGCGCACGCGCACCGCCTCGCGGCGGCGGATTTTCTCGGTGATACCCGGAAGCGAGAGGCAGCCCTCCTCCACGATCCGCTCGCCTTCGGCGCTCTGGATTTCAGGATTGACGAGAAAATGGACCTGTTTGGGGTCTTTCCCGACCGAAACGTCCACCACGATGAGCCGGACGTTCTCCCCCACCTGGGGGGCGGCGAGACCGACGCCGGGCGCATCGTGCATGGTATCGAGCATCGAGCGCGCGAGTTCCCGGGTCCGCTCCGTGACGCGCTCGACCGGAAGGGATTTCCGGCGCAGGGCCGGGGCCGGATACTTGAGGATTTCCAGAACGGACATGAGAGATTCCCCGGTGAAATTGAGGCGCAATCGACACACTCGCCGAGCCGATTTCTCACCATGTAACCCATCCGGAGCGCGGAATCAAATTCTCAGGTAAAGCCGGTGCAGGGGGGATGGATTGTCCCCGCCGAGGAGGATTGGAATTGCAGCGCGGGATCTCGCCGGTGTTTGCTGCGAGCGAAGCAGCTCCGTGTCGCTTTCGGATCTACAAGTGCTGTCTACCCTAACCTGAAACCTGATTTCCCTCCTCGCTCTCCAGAGCGGCGCGGCGCGCATATCCGCACATTTGGTGTCATCAAACTTAGCTCGCCTGGTAGAAAGGTGGACGGTCACAGCGGCGCGAGCTTTTCCTCTTGCGGGAACGCGATACCTTACGCATCGGCCCTCCAATTCCTCCCTCATCGATCGGCGGGGTGGAATCGCTCCCTCCTCAAACGAGTCTGACCTCATCGGCCGGCGAACTCTCCCTCATCGGCCGGGTTCGACCCCGCATTTGCCGTCATCGCAGTTTTCGCGCTTATGGCAGAATCCATCGCGAGGAGGGCATGCTCATGTGTGCAATCTGTTGAACGAAAGGACGAGGGGGAAGGGCTGTCGAAACGATGGAACATCCCGGACGTGGAGCGAAAATACGTCCTTCGAATTTCTGAAAATATCGATAAATTCAGATAAATTCACGATGTTTTTCGGTAAATAAATAAAAAATTCAACTTGCATAAATTTATTTCGTTATGCTGTTTTAAGCCCTTATTTCGGGGTCGCCGCCTGCGCCTGGGGCGCCTCTTTCTCCTCCGCAGCCGCTCCAGGCGCGCCGATTCCGACGGCGGCGCGGACCTGGCCGTCAATATCCGAAAAAATATCCGCGTTTTCACCCAAGAACCGCTTCACGTTCTCGCGCCCCTGTCCGATACGCTCCTCGCCGTAGGAATACCACGCTCCCGTCTTGGCGACGATGCCTTTTTCGACGGCCAGATCGAGCACGTCGCCTTCTCTGGAGACGCCGCGCCCGAACATGATGTCGAACTCAGCCGTGCGGAACGGCGGTGCGAGCTTGTTCTTCACCACACGCACCCGCGTCCTGTTGCCCACGTTGTTCTCGCCTTCCTTGATCGCGGCGATGCGCCGGATGTCCAGGCGCACGGAGGAGTAGAATTTGAGCGCGTTCCCGCCCGAAGTGGTTTCCGGGTTGCCGAACATCACGCCGATTTTCATGCGAATCTGGTTGATGAAGATGAAGCACGTGTTGCTGCGGTGCACCACGCCCGTGAGCTTGCGAAGCGCCTGGCTCATGAGCCGCGCCTGGAGGCCGACGTGGTGATCCCCCATGTCCCCTTCGAGTTCCGCCTTGGGCACCAAGGCGGCCACGGAATCGATGACGACCACGTCGAGCGAGCCGCTGCTCGTCAGAATCTCGGCTATCTCCAGGGCCTGCTCGCCCGTATCGGGCTGGGAGACGATGAGGTTGTCCGTCTGCACCCCGAGCGCCTTGGCGTAGGTCGGGTCCAGAGCGTGCTCCGCATCCACGAAGGCGGCCATGCCGCCGCCCCGCTGCACCTCCGCGATGATTTGCAGCGCGATGGTCGTCTTTCCCGAGGACTCGGGCCCGAATATCTCGACGATGCGCCCGCGCGGCACACCGCCACAGCCCAAGGCGGCGTCGAGCGATACCGAACCCGTCGATATGGCGGGAATCGCCTCCATACCCGGCCCTTCGCCCAGACGCATGATGGAGCCTTTGCCGAATTGACGATTGATCTGGTTGAAAGCCATGTCCAGCGCCTTCTCGCGACGCTCACGCCCTTGCGGGTTCTCGGATTTCGCGGAGGATGGCCCGTTTTTGAGGTTCATCGGAAAACTCCCTTGGATGGAGGAATGCGCACCGGTTCGGGCGATGGCGGACATAGGTTGAATGTAGGGGATTGCCCCGTTTTCTGCAATACGGCAAACGCCGTCACTCCCAAAAGAGCTTGTGCGGGGAAAGCCCCATATCCTTGTCTTTCCATGGTCCCCAGCGACAGCGGCGTTAACTTTCGCAAAATATACGTGAAAACGATCTGCGGATCAAGTATAAAAAGCGAAAATATACATAAAAAGCTGTTTTTTTTCGCGTATAGACAGACGAAAGCAGGATATCTGTTAGCGAAGTGAATTCCTTTAGAGGAGCTCGGGCCAGGCGTCGCTTACCTCCCTCATCACAATGCGGGATTCACTTAGGGAGACGGATTTTCAGCGATTGCAATTCCGGGAGGCATCAGACGTCACGAAGCAGGTGAACTCTTCGCCGCGCCTAGCGAAAATTCACTTTTTCGAGGGCTGTGTGAATGGCGCCCGAGGGATTGAGTTCGCTTCTGAACAAAACCGCTTCGCGTGCGCGGCAGATGAGTGGAGGCGTCAGCCATCGCTGCTCGGCGACTTCAAGCTCACCTTCGAGCCCTGCAGGGGGGCGGTCGCGGGAGCGGCGGCGGGCGATTGTTAAATGCGGGCGGAAGGCTCCTTCTCCGGTGGGAAACCCCGCTTCGCCCAAATAAAGAGAAAGATTCGCTTCCAGTTCAGTTAGAGGACCCGGCGTTTCCGAGGGCCCTACCCAGAGCACGCTCGGACGCTTGAGTTGCGGAAAGACGCCAAAGCGATCAATCGAAATATCGAAAGCACAGACTTGCTCACTCGCACGGCGCAACGCCTCTGCGACAGTCTCGGCCTGCGCATCCTCGATATCACCCAAAAAGCGCAGGGTGATGTGAATGTTCCGGGGCCTCATCCAACGGAAATCTCCGAGAGCAGGCATCGTGGCAAGTGATTCCTGAAGCGATTCCAATATTTTGTGCTCATCCGCGCTGAATGGAATTGCCAAAAATGCGCGCATGGAGAATCTCCTTTAGAGATCGTCTCACCTCTCGGGTTACGAGAATACCTGCTGTGCGCGGTAGATGATCTTTCTCGCGCATCATCTTGAATTCAACGCTTCCAGGGCATCGCGCGCCATATCGAGTGCGGCTTGCGCCGTCTTGGCCTTCACTTCCAGGCGAGAACCTTCGAACAGGTGATGTCGACATGTAGTGCCCGAAGGCGTGGCGACGGCCATATACACCGTGCCCACCGGCTTCTCGGCGGTTCCACCCGTGGGACCGGCGATGCCCGTTACGGAGAGTCCGACATCGCTCCCCGTCGCCGCGCGAACGCCTTCCGCCATCGCGCGCGCGCAGGCTTCGCTCACCGCTCCCGGTCCGCCCTCGGCCGCCACGATGTCTTTCGATACGCCCAGAAGCGCAATTTTCGCCTCATTGCTGTATGTGATAAAGCCCTGCTCGAAATAAGCGGAACTCCCGGAAATATCAGTAATTCGACTGGCGATAAGGCCGCCCGTACAACTTTCCGCCGTGGCGATGCGCCATCCTTTATCACCTAGATACGACCCAAGCCATTCCTCCACGGATCCCGCCATTTCCCTTCGCCCCCTAGAAATCAGACCACCCCAATGTATGACAAACCAAACAAGACTGCCCAGCCGATAATTCCCGCGGCGACGTCGTCCGCCACAATGCCCACGCCGCCCGGCAAATCTTCGAGGCGTCGAACCGGCGGCAGCTTGATAATGTCAAAAAAACGAAACAGTAAAAAGCCCACTACCAGAGTGCTCGGGCTCGGCTCGACCCCGATGAAGCAGATGAACTGACCCACCCATTCATCCACAACGATCTCCGGGGGGTCTTGCTGATGCGTACTCGCTTCATATTTCCCGGACCCCCAAATAGCAATGGGAATCAAGAGCAGTAAAAACAAGATGGGAACATAAGAGTTGATTTGATAGAGCAGAAAATATGCCAGTACGGCTATGAAAGAAGCGACCGTACCCGGGGCCAGAGGAACCAGCCCGAGGCCGCCCAACGTGGCGACAAGCCGGGGCATGGCCTCGCTCTCGACTTGATGGCTCATAAAATTTAGTGGCTTGCAATGGTTCCGTTCAGCCGGGAGGCGGCGTACTCTCTTGCCCAGCGATCCGCCGTCAGGATCGTCTCCAAATCATCCGCCTCCATCTTCACGTGCGCTTCCAGCGCAGCCCCCACTACATCCGGTATATCCATGAATTTCGATGCGCCCGAGAGGAACGAAGCGACGGCTACCTCGTTCGCCGCATTGAGAACGGCGGGCGCCGTCCCTCCATCGCGCATCGCGTTTTTCGCATGAGAGAGACAGGGAAACCGCTTTGGATCCGGTGCTTCGAAAGTCAGCGAACCAACTTGCGCCAAATCGAGTCTCGGCGCCTTGATGGGCAACTTCTCGGGAGAAAAAATAGCCTGCGCTATGGGGATCCGCATATCGGGCATGCTCAATTGCGCGATGAAACTCCCGTCGACGAATTCCACCATGGCATGCACGATACTCTGCGGATGGACCAGCACGTCCACCTGTTCGGGCCTCAGGCCGAAGAGCCAGCGCGCCTCGATGATTTCAAGACCCTTGTTCATCATGGATGCGGAATCAATCGTAATCTTGGGCCCCATCTTCCAGTTCGGATGATTCAATGCTTCTTCAAGGCACACGTTCTTCATCGCCTCGATCGAATGGTTCCGAAAAGGACCGCCCGACGCCGTAAGCACGATCCGCTCCACCTGGGACTGTGGGTTGTCAGCGAGCGCTTGCGCCACGCCCGCATGCTCGCTATCAACCGGTAGCAACTCGACTTCACGAGCCGAAACGCGCGACGTCACAAGCTCTCCGGCCATGACGAGTACTTCTTTGTTCGCGAGCGCAATCGAGGCGCCTACATCGATGGCGGCCAGCGTCGGCGGAAGTCCCGCCGCGCCCACCAAGGCGGAGACTACGAGATCCGCGCCTGCGCCCGCGGCTACTTCCCGCAAACCTTCCTCACCCGCTAGCACCCTGGTCTCGTGAGGGAGCGCATCCTCGACGCGCGTCGCGTCCGTATTATCGGCTACGGATATAATATCGGGCCGAAATCGTCTCGCCTGCTCAACGAGCCGCTCCCAGTTCCTTCCGGCAGCGAGCGCCACGACATCGATTCTCTCGGGGAATTGCGCAACAACATCGAGGGCGTTTTCCCCAATGCTGCCGGTAGAACCTAATATGGCGATCTTTCGCCGTTCCATTTTTCGGCTCACCCCCGATGCGCAGTGACTTAAAGCTGCACCCAGTACAAGTAACAGTAAAACGCAGGACCCGCCACGAGCAAACCATCAATCCTATCGAGCAGACCCCCATGGCCTGGGATAATGTCGGAAGCGTCCTTCTCCCCCGCTGCGCGCTTTAAGATCGATTCAGCTAAATCCCCTATAATAGCGAAGAGCCCGATACCTCCCGAAACAGAAATCGCGAACCACGGGTCGACTCCGGGAATGTCCATATAGAACGCCGTTAGGACGCCTGCAAAGACACCAACAAGTATTCCCCCGATTGCCCCTTCCACCGTTTTTCCGGGGCTGATTTTGGGCGCCAATTTTCTTTTTCCCAACGTCTTGCCAATGAACATGGCCGCAATATCGTTCGCCCAAACGACGATAAACAAAAGGAGGGTGGCCTCCATGCCACCCGGGAAAGTCCTGATAAGCGCGATCAAACCACCGGCGCCGCCCACCCAAATCACTCCGAGAAACGACACGCCCGTCAAAGTGAGGCTCTCTCGAAGAACCTCACTTGAAAACGCCTTCAAAAAGACCCGAAGCAGGATAACCGCGAGGACCAAAGGCGGCAAAACGCCACCCACCCACACTGCAAGCACAAAGGCACAGGCATCCAGAGCTCCTTCCCATGCTCTTACGCGCCACCCACATAGTTTAATCAGGGTCTGAAATTCCCAGCCTGCGCGAAAAACAAGTATAAGCACCACACAGAGAAATACGATCGAGGAGGTGAAAAACAAGACGGCGAGAATGGGCGCCGCAAGAACCAGGGCGCTGATGAGGCGGGTCAAAACCTAGTTTCTCCGGGTCGTGAATTGCTCCTCGGTGAGACCGAATTTCCGCACCCGGGACTGATAAGCGAGTATGGCGTCTTCGAGTTCGCGCTCTCCGAATTCCGGCCATTTGATTTCGGTAAAATACAGTTCCGCATACGCCGCCTGCCAAAGCAGATAATTCGAGAGCCTCAGTTCGCCGCTGGTTCGAACCAGGAGGTCGAGTTTGGGTAAATCCGCCGTATACAGATGGCGCTCAATGTCACTCTCATCGATTTCCTCGGGCTGAAGAATTCCTTTTTGCACTTCTTCAGATATGGCTCTCGCCGCGTCGGTGATTTCCCGCCTTGCGCCGTAGCTCAGCGCCAGGGTTAAAACCATTCCGTCCTGATCAGCCGTCTGCTCCTTGACGCGCTGGACAATCTCGCGAGCAAACAAGGGCAAATCCTCTTCGTGCCCGATCGTGTTGAAACGGATACCCTCCCTGAGCATCCTTTGAAGTTCGCGCTCGAGGTAATCCGCCAGAATGTCCATGAGCGCGTCAACTTCGTCTTTGGGTCTGTTCCAATTCTCAAGAGAGAAGCTGTAGAGAGTAAGGGCCTTGATGCCGATGCGGCGCGCATGCGCCACCACCCTGTCTACCGACTTCACGCCTTCGCGGTGGCCGGCGACCCGAGGGAGAAACCGCTTCTGGGCCCAACGGCCGTTGCCATCCATGATTATACCGATATGGTGGGGGAGCCGCTCAAGATCGATGTGTGGGTCGATGCGAGATTCCATACGCGCTCCGTTGAAAAACTAGACCTCCAGAATTTCTTTCTCTTTGCCTGAAAGCAAATCATCTAAATCTGAGACAAACTGATCCGTCAGCTTCTGGACATCTCCCTGCCCTTTTCTGAGGTCATCCTCGGTAATATCTTTGCTTCTCTCGAGAGTTTTCATGTCATCGTTGCCATCGCGACGGATATTGCGAAGGGCCACCTTATGCTCTTCGGTCATCTTCTTGAGCAGTTTCACCATCTCCTTGCGGCGTTCCTCGGTGAGTGCCGGCACCGGTACGCGAATAATCTTGCCATCATTAGACGGGTTCAGGCCCAACTCCGCCGATTGAATCGCCTTTTCGATTTCGCCCAACGAGTTGATGTCGAAAGGTTGAACGATAATGAGTTGAGGTTCGGGCACGTTCAGCGTGGCAAGCTGATTCAACGGCGTGGCGGTTCCATAATAGTCGACCATCACGCCACTGATGAGATTCGTGGAAGCGCGACCGGTTCGTACGCGGGCGATTTCGGATTTGTATGAATCCACAGTGGACTGCATTCTTTTCTTTAACGCGGCGAGAACCTCATCCATCGACCGTCTCCCCCTGCTGGAAGCCCAATATCATCTTTTCACTCGCTTCGCCCAAGCTCTTGCGCCGAAACCGGGCAAGCGCACCCCGCGCCGAATCAGGCCTCGGCGGACTTCACCAAAGTCCCTACCTGCTCTCCTTCCACGACGCGGCGAATGTTGCCGGGCTCGAGCAAGTTAAAGACAATAATGGGCAAATTGTTATCCATGCACAAGCTCACGGCGGTGGTGTCCATGACTGCGAGCTGGCGATTAAGCACCTCGATATACGTCAACTGATCGATGAACTCGGCTGTATCGTCCTGATGGGGATCGGCGGAGAAAACGCCATCCACGTTCGTTGCTTTGAGTATGCACTCGGCGCCCACTTCTATGGCTCTGAGGCTGGCGGTGGTATCCGTCGTGAAATAGGGATTCCCGGTGCCACCGGCAAAGATAACGACCCGGCCTTTTTCCATGTGTCGAATTGCACGCCTTCTGATATAGGGCTCGCACAATTCGGCCATGTGGATGGCGCTCTGGACGCGTGTGGCGAGGTCCGCTTTTTCGAGCGCATGCTGAAGAGCCAACGCGTTGATGACCGTGCCGAGCATGCCCATGTAGTCGGCGTTGGTACGTTCCATTCCGGCAGCGGCGGCGGCCGCTCCCCGGAAGATATTCCCCCCGCCCACGACGATGGTGACTTCGACTCCCATCTGGTGGATTTCTTTGATTTCCTGCGCTATGTCGTCAACGACGTTATGATCGATCCCGTATTTAAGTTCTCCTCCCAGGGCTTCTCCCGAGAGTTTCAATAGGATCCTCTTGAATCGCAGGTCACCGCGCATGGACATCCCCAGAAATTTCAAGTCAATGACAACGGGCGGTGCGAAAAATGCGTCAGAGGGACTTACCCTTCATCCGACGCGGAAAGCTCGCCGAGTTGGAATCGCGCCCAGGAAGAAACCCGGATTTCCTCGCCCAACTCCGCGCTTTTGTCTTTGAGATACGCCTGAACCGTCTTATCGGTGTCCTTTACGAACGGCTGATCGAGCAGGCAAATCTCTTTTTTGTATTTGTTGATGCGTCCCTCGACGATTTTCTCCAGTATATTCTCAGGCTTCCCGGAATCCTTCTGCTGGGCGAGAAGAATCTCGCGCTCGCTCTGAAGGACCACCTCCGGAATCTGATCTTCAGAAAGGAACTGGGGGCTACTCGCTGCGATATGCATCGCCAGATCACGCGCGGTTTCTCCAAATGCGGCGTCACCCGCCTTCTCAGACGTTTCACATCTCAAGTCAAGCAAGACGCCAATTCGCCCACCGGGATGAATGTAGGAAGCCATCTTGCCCGACTCCCCATCACCCAGAGAGATGCGCTCTCCTCGCGCGACGACGATATTCTCTCCCAACTTGGCTATTGCCTCCGTAGTAACCTCTTTGAGAGCCTCGGCGAGATTGTCCTCACCATTGTCCCTCACGTGGTTCGCGACAGTATCTAGAAGCGCCTGGAAATCTTCCGTGCGGGCCACGAAATCTGTCTCGCAATTCACCTCGACTATGACGCCCATGCGCCCGCCTTCTCCAAGAGAAGCGTATATCTGGCCCTCGCTCGCCACGCGCCCCGCTTTTTTTGCAGCGCTGGAAAGTCCTTTTTCCCGCAAATAGCGCACCGCTTCTTCAAAATCCCCTTCATTTTCCTTGAGGGCTTCCTTGCAATCCATGATACCCGCACCGGTGCGGGTTCGTAACTCCTTGACCATCTGAGCGGTTACTTCCATGCCCTGAACCTCTCCCCATGAAATCCGGCTGTCGGTAATAAAGTAATTGTTATTTTTCCGCCTTCGGTGCCGCGGCAGCCGCCATCATCTCCGCAGCTACCGTGTCGCCTGAGGCTACAACGGCTTCGACATCCTCGGCACCTGTCTCCTTGCGCAGTGTAACACCCTCGGCGATGGCCTCCGCCACCTGCGCCACGAAGAAGCGAATCGAGCGCAAGGCGTCGTCATTGCCAGGCAAAATGTAATCCACCCCGTCTGGGTCGGAATTCGTGTCCACTACCGCGATGACGGGAATACCCAGCTTTTTGGCCTCTCGAATGGCATTGTACTCATGGCCCGTATCAATGACGAACATGGCTTGCGGCAGTTTATCCATATGCTTGATGCCGCCCAAAAACTTATCTAGCCGCGCCATGTCCTTCTCGCGCCTGACGGCCTCTTTTTTCGCCAAAAGCTCAAAAGTGCCGTCATTCTTCATTGATTCCAGATCCAAAAGTCGCGCAATGGAGTTTTTGATCGTCGAGAAATTCGTGAGTGTCCCGCCGAGCCAACGCTGGGTGACGTAAGGCATCCCCACGCTCCGGGCCTCTTCCATCACGATTTCCTGGGCCTGTTGTTTCGTCCCCACAAAAAGCACCTTGCCGCCCTTGGCCGCGATATCGCGGATCACCTCGCGGGCCGCGTTGAACAACTTGAGGGTTTGTTGAAGATCGATGATGTAAATCCCGTTTCGCGCACCGAAAATATAAGGGCGCATCTTGGGGTTCCATCGGATGGTCTGGTGCCCGAAGTGGGCGCCGGCTTCCAGCAACTCTCGCAACGTAATCGGGTTCACGGCAAAACTCCTTTTGCCCCGCCTTTCATCGAGGGGGGCCCTGCCAGCCTCCTGGCGGATGAGGCTGAATTTTTAAGCATTTGATTTTATTCGATTAATTCGCCGACCGACTCCGCCGCCGCGACGACCGCCATCGTTCGGCGGATGGAATGTCTCATAAGAACACCGACGATTCAAGTCACAGAATCAAAAGCGTTCACGTCTTGTAATCCGCGTTGAAGCGCACGTATTCCGCGCTGAGATCCGTCGTCCAGAAAACGGCTTCTGCATCACCGACTCCCAGCCCCAGTTCGAGGCTGTATTCGGGTTGCTTGAGCAAAGGTGTCAGTGCTTCGATCCAACCCGGAACAGGCGCGCCATCGCGCATCACTTCCACGTTCTCGAATCTCAGCGACATCTTATCCGGAGCCACATCCGCGCCGCTGTAACCGGCCGCAGCGAACATTCGGCCCCAGTTGGGCATTTCTCCATGAATGGCCGTCTTGACCAACAGGCTCTCGGAAACAGACTTCGCCGCCATATGCGCCTGCTCCTCGTTGGCGGCGCCCGTGATTTTCACCTCCACCACCTTGTTGACGCCCTCTCCATCGCGAACGATGGCCAGGGCCAGTTCCTTGCACACCCCGTAAAGGCCCGCCTCGAAACGCGTCAGGGCTTCCGTCGATTCGAGCGCCACTTCGGATGCACCCGTGGCGGCCAGGATCACCGTGTCGTTCGTCGACGTATCGCCGTCAATCGTCACGCAGTTGAATGTTTTCCGTACGACGGCCCGAAGGATGGCCTGGAGATCGGCTTGCGCAACCACGGCGTCGGTTGCGATGTAGGCGAGCATGGTCGCCATGTCGGGAGCGATCATGCCGGCCCCCTTGGTGATTCCGCCGATGCGGTAATCACCCTCCGGGGTGCTGACTTCAACGGCATACTCCTTAGGCCGTGTGTCGGTCGTCATGATGCCCACCGCCGCCTCGTGTCCATTGTCCGCCGAAAGACCGGACACCAGATTTGCGATTTGGGCTTTCATCAAATCAACCGGGAGCGGAGCGCCGATGAGTCCTGTGGAAGACATGGCGACTTGCGCTTCCGGGCAGTCGAGCGAATCCGCCACTTCACCGCACAGGCTCACAGCGTCTCGATAGCCCTGCTCGCCCGTACAGGCGTTCGCGTTGCCGCTGTTGATTAGGAACGCCCGCAATGGCGATTTCCCGACCCGTTCCCTGCACAGGGTGACGGGAGCGGCGCACATTTTGTTCTGGGTATAAACGCCGGCGGCAGTGGCCGGGGGGTCAAAAACGAGCAGCACCATATCCGGATTGCCGGAATACTTGATGCCCGCCGTCACCGAGGCGGCGCGGACTCCCTCGGCCGCGCAAACACCACCCTCAATCGCCTGAATGAATTCTATTTCGCTCACTTTCAATATCCCTTCTTTTTCGTTTCGCTTACATCCAAAAACCCGGGTGCAGGAGACCTTGTGTTTCTGGAAGCCCCAGCATCAGGTTCATGTTCTGAACCGCAGCGCCCGATGCGCCTTTCACCAGGTTATCTATCGCCGCGACAATGATGAAGCGCGAGGTACGCTCATCATGCGTCAAACCGACATCCACGTAGTTCGACCCGGCCACCTGCGTCACGTTGGGAAATGCGCCCTCGGGCATCAGGCGGATGAACGGCTCATCCGCATAGGCGTCGCGAAGCGCCGCCCGAACCGCCGAGGCGTCGGCGCCGCCCTCGCCCTCGGCATAGATGGTCGAGAGAATGCCCCGCGTAATGGGCGCCAGATGCGGGGTAAAGGAAACCTGCACCGTTTCACCCAAGGCGACGGACAACTCCTGTTCAATTTCTGGCGTATGGCGATGATTTCCCACGCTGTAGGCCTTGAAGCCCTCGTTCACCTCGCTGAACTGAATGCTCAAATCCGCTTTTCTGCCCGCTCCCGAGACACCGGACTTCGCATCCACGATGATGGAGTCCGGCTTTATGAGCCTCGCCCTTAATAGCGGAGCCAGGGCCAGAATCGCTCCCGTGGGGTAACAACCCGGGTTCGCGACGAGGCGCGCCTTTTTGATGTCCTCTCGATAGAGTTCGGGCACCCCGTAGACGGCGTCCGTTATTCTTTCGGGAGAGGTATGCTCTGTCTTGTACCATGCTTCATAGACGGTAAAATCCCGCAAGCGGTAATCGGCGGAAAAATCTACCACACGGTGACCGGCCTCCAGCAAGGAGGGTACGGTGTTCATCGCCACCCTGTGGGGCAGGCAGCAAAATACGATGTCGGCTCCCTCGCAGACTGCGAGTTCGAACTTCACGAGCGTACCGCCATTGACGGAGGCGAGGGCGGGAAACACCTCATCCACCTTCTTGCCTGTGTAGGTCTCGGACGTGAGGGCTATTACTTCCACACCCCCGTGGGATCCGAGAAGCCTCAACAATTCAAAACCCGTATACCCCGTGGCTCCGACCACGGCGATTTTAGGCATCTCTTTTTCCTCCAGAATCTTAGGCGATTCGCATCAAACTCTTATCGGATCGAGTGTTCACCACAACCCATTTTTTCGCACAAAAAAAGGGGCCGGCAAAGCCAGCCCCCGAATAGACCACCGCAGTGGTTAGCGCTTGGAGAACTGGAAGCTCTTGCGCGCGCCTTTCAAGCCGTATTTTTTACGCTCTTTGACGCGGGAATCACGCGTGATGAGGCCCGCTTTTTTAAGAATCGTCCGAAATGCGGGGTCCACGTCCAACAAGGCTTTTGAAATGCCGTGGCGAACGGCGCCCGCCTGACCGGTAAGTCCCCCACCCTTCACTGTAGCCCGCACGTCGTAGCTGCCCCATGTCTCAGTCAACTCAAAGGGCTGCTTGATCACCATGAGCGAAGTGTCGCGAAGAAAATACTCGTCCGCAGGCGTGTTATTCACCAGAATCCTGCCGTCGCCCGGCTCTATCCAGACGCGCGCGACGGCCGTTTTTCGTTTTCCCGTGGCGTAGTGCTTCGGTATCGTGGCCATATTGGTTTCAAAAACCTCTCGGAGTTCAGTCCAATTCTATCGTTTCTGGCTGTTGCGCCTCATGCGGATGTTTATCGCCCGCATATACTTTGAGTTTTTGCAGCAGGGAGCGCCCCAGCTTGTTTTTAGGGAGCATACCCCGTACGGCGTGTTCTATCACGCGCTCGGGATGCGTTTCCAGCATACGCCCCGCGTTCACTTCTTTGAGATGCCCCGGGTAGCCGGAGTGGCGATAATACTTTTTATCCGAAAGTTTGCGGCCCGTTAGCACGATGCGCTCCGCATTAATGACGACGACGTATTCGCCGTTGTCGACGTGTGGCGTCCAATCGGGCTTGTGCTTCCCGCGCAGGAGTGTAGCCACGCGCGTGGAGAGGCGCCCCAGGGTCTGATCCTTCGCATCCACCAGCACCCAGCCGCGCTGGGCGTTGGCCTGCTCTTTCGTGAGGCTGACTGTCTTCTGGTACATTCTCATCTGTTCTCTTCTCTTCTTCGGCTGATAAATAATCTTCCCTGGAGAAGACGAAGGTGTATATAAACCCCAGATGGCCAAGCGATGTCAACCACCTCTGGCGGAATTTTCAGAGAAGGTGACGCAATCTACATCTAGTTGTTATTTCAAGGATTATACACTTCCGGCGTCTCGCAACAAAGTCCTCGCCTGAAGAAAAGCGCGTCAAAGTTTGAACAAACGGCCGTTTTGTCCGAAATCCGCAAAAGCGTTGCGCGTATCCACGATGCAGTTCGCATGGGCGTAAATGCATTCTCTATCCAGTGATTTGTGGTTCGTGAGCACGATTACGCAATCGTATTCACGAAGCGACTCAGCGTTTATAGACCGTGAATGCGCTCTTATGGGAGGATCGTCGATTACCGGCACATGGGGGTCGGAATATAAAACGCTTGCACCGAGGCGCTCCAAATGGAGCCAGACGTCCAGAGCAGGACTCTCCCGGATGTCGGATACGTCCGCCTTGTACGCCACCCCCGCCAGCAAGACATTCGCCCCTACGAGCGCCTTGCCTGTTTCGTTCAGAGCCCTGGACGCGAGTTCCACGACGAACCGGGGCATCGTGTTGTTCACCTCATCGGCCAGGTCAATGAACTTCGTCTCGAATCCCGCCTGCCGCGCCTTCCAGGACAGATAAACGGGGTCCACGGGAACGCAATGCCCGCCGAGGCCCGGCCCGGGATAAAAGGGCATAAAGCCGAAAGGCTTCGTTTTCGCCGCCTCGATCACCTCCCACGCATCTAGGCCGAGGGCATGGCACATTTTCGCCACTTCATTCACCAGGGCGATGTTCACGCTGCGAAAGGTGTTTTCCAGCAGCTTCACCATCTCTGCAACCCGGGGCGAGGCGACCTGAACGATCTGCTCGACGACGCCTTCGTACAGTGCGCTAGCGCAATCAGCGCACCTTGGCGTAACGCCGCCCACTACTTTCGGTATGTTTCTCATGGTGTAGAACTCGTTACCGGGATCCACGCGCTCGGGCGAGAAAGCGAGATAAAAATCCTCACCCACTTCCCAGCCTGCTTCCGACAAAACGGGCAGAACGATTTCCTCGGTCGCCCCTGGATAGGTGGTGCTCTCGAGCACGTAGAGCTGTTCCCGTCTTCGGTACCGCTTGATGCTCTCGAATGCAGACTGGACGAAAGACAAATCCGGGTCCCGGGTCCTCCCTAACGGCGTGGGGACGCAAATGCTGACGGTGTCCACATCCGCAATCACCCGATGATCACAAGTGAACTCGAGCCGATTCGTCCCCAACGCCGCAGACAGGCTATTTGAGGAAACATCCAGGATGTGGCTCTTCGCCTCTCCCAAGTCGTCAATGCGGCGGGGGTCCGTATCCAGACCGACTACCCGGTAGCCTGCGCGCACGAACTCCAGGGCGAGCGGGAGTCCGACGTATCCCAAACCCATCACACACGCACGAACCTGTTTTTTGCAGATTTTCTCGATAAGCGGCACGGGACCCTCCGTGAGAGAAAAAATGAGGGTCCTCTGAGAATCATTGTAGTATAGAATAAATTTGCGATTTTCTGCATATCGTTACTTTAAGCGAGGGCGTTCACATAACGGAGGACTCAAGAATGAAATGGTTGACGGGACTGGCTGCGTGCCTGCTCCTTTGGGCGGGTGCGGCCCATGGGGCGGAAAAATGGAACATGCCGACAGCATACGGGAACGCGAACTACCACACGCAAAACGCAAAACTCTTCGCCAAGGCGGTGGGCGTATGCACCGGGGGAAAACTCGACATCGCGGTGCATGGAGGCGGTTCTCTCATCAAGGGCGGTGAAATCAAGCGCGCCGTACAGAGCGGGAAGGCTCCCATCGGCGAGCGCCTGCTGAGCGCGCATCAGAACGAAAACGCCGTCTTCGGGTTCGACTCCGTGCCGCTGCTGGCCACCTCTTTCGATGCGTCCGAAAAACTCTGGCGGTCAGCCAAAGGTCGGTTGACGAAGATTCTCGCCGCGCAGAATCTCGTGCTGCTCTACTCCGTCCCCTGGCCGCCGCAGGGGATGTACTTCAAGCGCGCGATCAACGGCGTCACCGACATGCGGGGCATCAAATTCCGCGCCTACAATGCCGCGACGGCGCGATTCGCCGAACTCGCCGGAATGCCCTCAGTGCACATCGAGCTGGCGGAACTCGAACCCGCACTGGCAAGCGGTAAAGTGGAAGCCTACATCTCATCAAGCGCAACCGGCTACGAACTCAAGCAGTGGAAACACGTGAGCCATTTTTATGACACCCAAGCCTGGCTGCCGCGCAACTACATATTCGCCAATAAGCGAGCTTTCGAGGCGCTTGATGCCCATACCCAAAACTGCCTGCGCTCCTCAGCACTTCTGGCCGAAGCGGCAGGTACGGCGCGGGCACGCGAGTTGACCGGCTTTTATCTCAAACAACTCGCCGCAGGCGGCATGAGTGTGCAGAGGCCCGGGAAGCGGCTCGCCGCCGATCTGGCCAAAATCGGCGAAACCATGTCCGCCGAATGGAGTAAGGCCGCCGGCGCCGAGGGCGCGGCGATCATCAAAGCCTACAGAGGGAAGTAGGGGTCAGAGAACTTTTTTTCTGTGAGAAGATCTGACTTTCAACATGAATTATGAATCAGAATTGACTTTATCCTCCATTCCTCCGATAATTAATGAATGGAGGAATAAATGATGCCACTGAACATCAAAGATGACGATACCCATGCGTTGGCGAAAAGGCTTGCGAGCCTGACCGGAGAATCCATGGCCAAGGCCGTCAAGGGCGCCATACAGGAGAAGCTGGCTCAGGTGGAGAAGATGCGGGGCGGAACCCCGCTTGCCGATGAACTGGACCGCATCGCCCTCTATTGCGCCAAGCTACCGAGACGTGACGATCGAAACAGCGATGAAATCATCGGGTATGACGAAAGCGGCCTGCCCGCGTGATGGTCATCGACACATCGGCGCTCATCGCCATCATGAGCGATGAACCCGAAAGACGCTCCTTCAATGAGTTGATTGAAAAGTCTGCTCACACCTGCATCAGCGCTGCGAATCTGCTTGAAACCCGCATCATTTTGTTTGCCCGATTCGATGATAGTGCGACCCTGGCGCTGGACGCTTTTTTCCAGAAGAGTGGTACGACTGTTATGGAAGTGTCTCCTCGCATTGCCGACATTGCTTTCGACGCCTACAGGCGCTTCGGTAAGGGGACAGGCCACGGCGCCGCCCTGAACTATGGCGATTGCTTCTCCTATGCCTTGGCCAAGTATCTGGATGCGCCACTTTTGTTCAAGGGCGGTGATTTTTCCCGAACGGACATCGTATCGGCCATGGACGAAGCGGCGAATAAAGAAAAAACTGAGTGATTTTTCTTTAGGCAGCGCCGATTGAGATGACTCTCGCGGCATCGCCGCACAGGTAGGCGCACCAAGCGTATTTCATTAAATGTTCATCGTGCGGACGAGGGGCGCGCCCTCGTGCAGGTCGATCACGTTCAAGGCCGCAAAATCCTGCTCCAGCCGAAAAAAACTATCGAGCGGAGCGCCCAGCGCATCGCATAGAATCACCCGGTTCACCGCTGCATGCGCGCAGACGATGACGTTCTTCTCCTTCTCCCGGGCGCAGATATTGCGAAACGCAGACAAAACACGGGCGGCGAGTTCGGCCACGGATTCTCCGCCGCCCGGCGGCTTGGAGTGCACGAAATTCTTGTAATGTTCGGCCAGTCGCTCGGGTTCTTTTTCCGCGAGGGTGGCGTGCGTCTCCCCCTCCCAATCGCCCAGGTGAAGCTCGGCGATTTCGGGAGTGATTGTGGGCGCAAGTCCCAATCCCATTGCCTCTGATAGAATTTCCGCCGTCCTCACGGAGCGGGTGAGCGAACTGGCGTAAAGGGCCGTTTCACTCTCTTTCAACCAGCCCTTGACGCGCGGCGCCGCATCCCGCACCTGCGCCTCGCCCTCGGCCAGGAGCGGCGCATCGGTGCTGCCGTAGAAAAAACCCTCTTTTGAACCTTCTGCCGCGCCGTGCCTGAGCAGAAGTACGCGCGTGGTGGTTTCGGCCTTGCGCGGTATGGAAACCGTGGTATCGGCCCGCCTTTGGTTCACGCTTTTCTCCACATGAAAATCAAGCGCGGATGCGTTTACACCGCGCCAATACCCATGATTCTATTTCGTCGCCAGTGAGATGTCCCGAACGCCCGCTTCGGAGATGAGGCCCATCACCTTGATCACATAGCCGTAATCGAGGCGCTTGTCCGCCTTGATCGTAAGAGAGGGCTTGAACTTCCCGCTCTCGACTCCCGACTTCAACTCGCTTTCGAGTTCATCGAGCAGCACAGTCTTGCCGTTCAGCGAAATTCGCTTTTCCGAGCCGACTTCGATGAGAAACGATTTTTTCTCCACCACCTCGGCGCTCGATTTGGCTTCGGGCAGTTCAATGTCGAGCCTGCGGGTGAAATCCACAAAGGAGGTGGAGACCATGAAAAAGATGAGGAGCAAGAAGACGACGTCTATGAGTGAGGTGAGCTGGAGGCTGTAGTCTTCCTCCAAATCGCTCTGAAAGCGCATTCAATTATCCTCGCCCTGCGGACTCACGCTCTCTAAGCCATCAGCCTCGTCGTGGAACGCATTATCCGTGTTCTCGGCGGATTCACCGGATTGTGCCGCAAGGTTCTGCAAAAGCGCCAGTGAGATGGATTCCATCTCGAACAGGAGACGGCCGCTGCGCGAACGGAAAAAGTGATACGCCGCAAGAGCGGGAATGCCAATCAAAAGACCCGCCGCCGTCGTCAACAGCGCTTCGGATATCCCCTCCGCCACCAGATTCGGGTTTCCAGTCCCGGCGCGGCTGATGACGTCGAAAGCGCGAATCATCCCCACGACTGTGCCGAAAAGGCCCAGCATAGGCGCCAGATTCGCGATGACGCCCAAACCGCGGAGGTTGCGCGACAAGACGGTCGACTCGTGCTGACCCGCACCGACCATGGCGCGCTCCATCTCGCCGAGGCCCAGGCGTCGCCTCGCCAGACCCGCTTTTAGTACACGCCCAAGCGGTGAATCGAACCGTTCACATACTTGAGCGGCCTCCTCGAAATCTCCTCTGCGCCAGCAGCTTTCCGAAGCGCTCACCAGGGCTTGGGGCAGGACTTTCTTGCGCCTCAAAGAGATGAGCCGCTCGAGCGTCACCATGAGCGCAATGACCGAGCACAACCCTAGGGGGATCATCGTATACCCCCCTTTCTTCAGAAGCTCCCATACCTTGGGCGTAAATCCCAACCCGGCAAAGCCCGAAGCCGCGAACACCTGCGCTGCGGCGAGCAAAATGAAAACGCCCGCCAGACTCGCGGCGAGGCTCCATTTTCCTCCTCTGGAACTTTTCGGTTCAAGAAACACTTGGGAGAACTCCTACGACCCGCGCCGGGTCGGTTTCCATTGTAATGTGGGTATCAAAAACGTCCGCGCAAATGGAAATCAAATCCTGTGCGAGTTCCGGCAGCGGCGGAGTCTCCCCCACGAGCTTTTCCAGGGAAGTCGTCCGTCCACCCACCTCGCCGCAGGGGTGCATCATTTCAAAATATCGCAGATCCGGAGATGCGTTGAATGAAACCCCGTGCATCGTCACCCAGCGCCTCGCGCCAACGCCCAAAGCGAGAATTTTCTCATCCTCCACCCAAAGGCCCGGATTCCCCGGCCTTCTCTCGGCGCGAAACCCGCTCTTCTCCATGTAACGCCGAAAAACCTCCTCAAGCCTTCTGCAGTGAAGGTGCACGTCACGCTCCCACTCACGGAGGTCGCAGATAGCATAGAGCATCAACTGGCCCGGACCGTGAAAGGTCACCTCACCGCCCCGGTTGATCCGTACGAGAGGAACCTCTGCGCCGTCAACGGGCGAGCGCCTGAGAAGCACGTTCGCTTCGCTCCCCCCCTTGCCCAGCGTCATGACCGGCTCGTGCTCCAGAAAGAGAAAGACATCCTCCCCGAGACGGCCCTCAGCGCGCTCGGCCCACAGGCGCTTTTGCAAATCCCAGGCATCGCCAAACGCCATCCTCCCCAGGAATGCGGCTCTGATGGAAGGTCTATTCAAAGCGAACGGCTCCCGCGCCCACCAGGTCTCCCAGTTCTTCGGTCAGTTCCGCCGTCGGCGCCACCACGAATCCCTCGCCCGCCTCAATGCGCACTTCGCGACTGGGAAACCTGAGCGTAAATTGCACGGCGCAGTTGCCCGGATGCCTGGCCAGTACTTCGCGGATGGATTGCAGGCGATTCGGCGTGCGGCACTCGGGCTCGAGGTCGACCAGAACCCTGCTCGCACGGTTCACCTCTACTTCCGAGAGAGGTTCGATGGCGCGCACCACTACCTGAACCCCATCATCCGAGACCTCGGCCACGCCCTCGATGAGAACGGGTTCGTCGCTCTCGAGGATTTCGTGGCAACTCTCGAACACGTCGGGAAACAGCGTCATCTCCGCCGTGCCCACTTGATCTTCCAAGACGAAGTTCGCCATACGCCGGCCCGCGCGCGTCGTGCGCAGCCGCGAGGATCGGATGAGACCGGCCATCTTGAGCTGGCGCGCGCTCGTAACTTCGGTGAGGCGCAAGGTGTCGATGTTGGCGAAGCGCTCGATAACTTCCTTGTGATCATCGAGCGGGTGTCCTGAAACATAAAAACCCAGCACCTCGCGCTCGCTGGCCAGGCGCTCGCCGTCCTCCCACTCGGCTACCTCAGGCAGGTGAAGGGCGCCCTTGGCCGCTTCATCCCCTCCGAACAGAGAGCCCTGCCCCACGGCGACGCTTTTTTGCTCGCGAATCGCGGCTTCGAGCACGATGTCGAGCGACGCCGTCGCCTGCGCACGCCCCACGCCTAGAGAATCGAATGCCGCCGCCTTGATGAGGCTCTCGAGCGCCCGCCGGTTCAGATGCCGGTGCTCCACGCGCCTGCAAAAATCGCCCAGGTCCCTGAACGGCCCCTCCTCGTTCCGGCTTACCAAAACAGCGTCTACCAGCCCCTCGCCCACATTTTTCACGGCAGCCAGACCGAAGCGGATAGACTCTCGCTCGACCGTGAAATCCTTCTGGCTGGCGTTCACGTCCGGCGGAAGTACGGGAATCTTCATGCTTCGGCACTCGGCGATGTCTTTGATGACTTTATCCGCGTTCTCCCTATCACACGTGAGCAGCGCAGACATGAACTCGTGCGGATGGTGCGTCTTCATATACGCCGTTCGGTAGGCGATGAGGGCGTAGGCCGCGCTGTGGCTCTTATTGAAGCCATAGCCCGCGAACTTATCGATCTGATCCCACAGGGACTGAACCTTTTTCCTGTCGTGTCCGCGCTCAGCGGCCCCGTCCACGAAATCGGCCTGCTGCTCGGCCATGAGCTTCTGGCTCTTCTTGCCCATCGCCTTGCGCAGCACGTCCGCACGCCCCAGAGAGAAGCCTGAGAGCGCGTTCGAGATTTGCATCACCTGTTCCTGGTACACCATGACGCCGTAGGTACCCTCGAGGATGGTCTGGAGCTCATCGAAGAAATAATCAATCTGCTCGCGCCCGTGCTTCCTGTTGATGAAAGCGTCCACCATGCCACTCTCCAGCGGACCAGGGCGGTAGAGCGCGACCATGGCGATCAGATCCTCGAACGTCGTGGGGATGAGCTTTCTGAGATACTCTCGTATTCCCCTGCTCTCGAGCTGGAAAATGCCGGTCGTTTTCCCCTCGGCGAGCAGACGGTACGTCGCCTCATCATCAAGGGTCAGCGTTTCCAGGTCCAGATCTCCGCCTCCGTCGCGCACGAGGTTCACGGCGCGCTCCAGCACCGTGAGCGTCTTGAGACCCAGGAAATCCATCTTGAGGAGGCCGATTTCCTCGATGTCCTTCATGTCGAACTGGGTCATCATTTCGCCGCCCGAAGCCTTGTATAGCGGTACGAAGTCGGTGAGCTTGGACGGCGCGATGACCACGCCGGCCGCGTGGGTACCCGCATGGCGAATATTACCCTCGAGCTTTCTGGCTGTACTCATCAACCCGCCCACCTTCGGGTCGCGCTCCACGGTATCGCGCAGGCGAGGCTCTTTCTTCATCGCGTCATCGAGCGTGATCTTGAGTTCGTTGGGCACCAGCTTGGCGATGCGGTCCACCTCGCCATATGGCATATCCATCACGCGTCCCACGTCGCGCAAGACACCCTTCGCCAGCATGCTCCCGAAGGTAATGATCTGACAGACATTCTCGCGCCCGTATTTTTCCTGCACGTAGCGGATGACCTCATCGCGGCGGTCCATGCAGAAGTCGATGTCCACGTCGGGCGGGCTGATGCGCTCGGGGTTCAGGAAACGCTCGAAAAGCAGGGAATATTTGAGCGGGTCGATGCCCGTGATGCCCAGCGAGTAGGCGGCCAGGCTGCCTGCCGCCGAGCCCCGGCCCGGACCCACGGGAATGCCCTGCTCCTTGGCGTAGCGGATGAAATCGGAGACGATAAGGAAATAGCCTTCGTAATTCTGGCTGTTGATGACCTCGAGCTCCATCTTGAGTCGCTCGCGGTAGCGCTCCGCCTCGGCGCCCTCGATCCCGAACTGCGCGAGCTTGTGCGCGAGTCCCTCCTCGGCCGTGCGTTTGAGGTATTCTTTCTTGTCGGCCCCGTCGGGGGTTTCGAAATCCGGGTAGTGGGCCCCGCCGAAGTCGAACTCGAAATCGCATTGCTCGGCGATGGAGAGCGTGTTGGCGAGGGCATCGGGCACCTCTGCGAAGAGCGCCTCCATCTCCTCTGCGGTTTTGAGGTAGAACTCCTCGCTCTTTATCGTCATGCGATTGGGGTCGTTCAGAGTCTTGCCCGTCTGGATGCAGATAAGCACTTCCTGGGCGCTGTGATCCCCCTTGTCCAGATAATGCACGTCGTTGGTGGCGACGAGGGGCAGCCCCATCTCTTTCGAGAGGGCGATGACCCTGGGGATGACCTGCTTGTCCTCCTCCATGCCGTGGTCCTGGAGTTCGAGGTAGTAGCGATTCGGGAAGAGCTCCTTATAGAACCCGGCCGCCTCGCGCGCCGCCTCTTCGCGGCCGTGCAGGAGGTGATCGTTCACCTCTCCGCGCAGGCAGGCGGAGGTGCAGATGAGGCCCTCGGCGTGCTGGGAGAGCAGTTCTCGGTCAATTCTGGGGAAATAGTACATACCCTCGGTGAAGCCGCGCGTGACGAGTTCGCACAGATTGTTGTAGCCCGTCTGGTTCCGGGCGAGCAGCAGCATGTGGTAGGCGCGTCCGCCGCCGTTCGTAGAGCCCTTGACGAACCGGCTGCCGGGGGCGACGTACACCTCACAACCGATGATGGGTTTGACGCCCGCCCTTTTCGCCGCTTCGTAGAACTTTACCGCGCCGAACATGTTCCCGTGGTCGGTGAGCGCCACGGCGGGTTGCCCGAGCTCGGCGGCGCGCTGCACCAGGTCGCCGATCCGCGTGGTGCCGTCAAGCAGACTGTACTGGGAGTGTAGATGCAGATGAACGAATGGAGACGGCATGTCTTTTCCCCGGGGGCGGATTTTAATAGGGGCGTGCTCTGTTAGGTTACTTCTTTTCGTATAGCCTGTGTAACCCTGGTGCAGTGTTATTAGTTTATCGACTGATGCCTGTCGCCGCCATCTTTTTTCGCTGCAAGGCGATGCTTTTCCGATCGAGGCGAATCACCCGCCGTATCCGAATAGCTCGCTGATGAACCGGCCGGGCATCATGGCGAACCCGCCGGCGATGAAGGCGCCTATCATCGTGCCCGTCATGAACGACGCGTGCAGCCGCACATTTCCCCGCCGTATCGAGACAACCGCAACAATCATGCAGAAAATGGTCCATATCGTCAGCAGGTGAATCCAGCTGAAATCGCCATGGTTGAGTTCTCGTATCCAGAAGGACGAGACCGTGACGTAGGTCATCGTGACAAGCCAGCACCAGCCGATGATGCGGTGCCTCCGCGTTCCCTTTGTGGACGCAAGGTTGACGAGGCCCAGCCCAATCGCCAGCACCGCCAGAATGAAATGCGTCCAAATCACCAAAGTTTCGTTTCCCTGCGCCTAGTTGTTGTAATCCTTGAACACCACGGCGTCCTGAACGAGTTTTCCCTTGTAACTCAGGTCTTCGTGCATGTTGGTGTTCAGCGTGACCCTGATTTCGAGATTCCCCTTCGGCAGTTTATCCATGAAATAGGAAGCGCCGTACAGCCTCGTGAGCTTCTTGCCGTTTACGTACAGGTGCGCGTGGCCCTCGTTGATCCTGGATGTCTTGTTGACGTCTTCGGGCGCGAAGCGAAAATTCTCGAGGCTCAGGAACAAATTGAGCGCCCCCTTGGAATGGGCGTCTTTCGCCAAGCGTATCTTAACACTCGGGGGGTTCTTGTAGCCTGCGGGAATCATTTTGACGGAATGCTTCATCCCGTGTGCATGGCCCTTCTTCATCCCACCCTCGTGGGGCTTGCTCATGTGGCCCTCATGCCCCATCTTTCCATGCCCGCTCTGGGCGATGTGAAAATGGGGGTAATTCGCCTCATGGGCTTGTGCGCTCATTCCCGGGAGAAGTACGCCAAGGAACAAGAGTGGGAGCACTACGAGCGAGGTCTTCAAGGTGTGATACATATTCTTTCAGCTCCTCTGGAAAACAACAGACGCGGCGACGAACTTTACAAAGGAAAGGGCAGCCAATTAATTGCAACTAACTGAATCTAATAGATTTAAACCTAAAACCGCCACATGGTTTTCTTGCTTTTTCATCTAAGACGTCTAATATGCCGGAAAGTGTTCTTATTCCAAATACTCGATAAAAATTGGAGAAAAAAATGCGCAAATTTCTTCTCTTGATTATTATCGTCTTTTTGGCGGGATGTAAAACTACAACTGACGGGATTTCAACCGCCGGATATTTCGATACGGGCGGCAATACGACCTATCAGGACAAAGACTGGAACGTCGAGTTTTACGACAACTGCGGCCTCCCGGAATCCTCTTCGATACAATGGGTAACGGAAGGAAAAGAGACGTTTCTGCGCTTTACATTGAAAAACAAACAGGTAGGAGGATGCAGCACCGACGGTATACAAAGACACGGCGCGCCATACTGGGAGCGGGCGGAAATAAAGCAGGCGAGCACTTTGGCGCAAGATGCAGACTATACGTTGACCTTCAAGGTTCGGTTCGTAAAGGGATTTTCCTACCCCAGGGAAGACTTTTTTCAAATGCACCAATCTGGTTCAGGTTGCAGAGTCGGTCCTCCAATGATGTTCAAATTTTCGAATGGTCGCTTGATAACCAATAATTGGGATGAGCGCTTCAAAAGGAATGTCCGCATCAATGAAGTCATCGGGAAATGGATCGACGTAAAACTGGAGGTTAACTTCACAAAATCAAATTACAACCTCTATTTCAGTGACGAAAAGATATTAGACAAGGCGTTTTTTATCGTGAAGTCATGCGGAGCGCCGCATTTCAAATTCGGGATTTACCGGCCCGGCGACGAGAGGGCGACCGGCGAAAGGATTTCCATTGTAGATTTCGATAAAATCCAGTTGGTGAAGAAGAAGAAAAAGTGATTTTTGCTTAAATTGTTGAATTTTCCTGCCTTACCCTACTCCCATTCGATCGTGCCCGGCGGCTTGGAGGAGACAAATGCCGCATTCACGCTAGTGTGTACCAAGGCACGTATAGTGCTTTAATACATTGAAAGCCACGACGATCTGATTGAGCTTTTCCTTGAAGCTGAAGTCTGAGTGCATATTCGCGTTCAGCGTGACTCTTATCCCAGGTCATGCGAACCCAAAAATAAGTGTGGAACCACGGCGTTCGCGCAACCTATTGTTTCTGAATTGTTTAATTTACACATACTTAATAATCCTATTCTCGGAACATATTGATTATTTATGTTAATTTTTCTTTGGAACTACGAACACTAAATAAAATTTCGTAGTCGAAAGATTAGTCAATAGCAATAAGGATACCCTTTATCTCTGTGATTCCCCAAGTTTTGCAGGACTTATAATCTGTGCTTTGGGTGAACAAATCATTGCACCATTTATTCATTTTATCCTCGGGACCAAAATCAAATGACTTTGATTTAGAAAACTTTTTCAGCGGTTCGAGCCATAGCCCTTCAAAAGACATTAGGCGTTTGCGTGACTTGCCTTCTGGGTCAAAAACTTCCACTTTAACTACAAAACTAGTAATTATGTGAGTTTTTAACTGATTTGCCCCAGCAACACTGACATTCCATTTCTCCCCCCACTTACTGAAAGATCCTCGCCAAGGATTCTTGCCGAAACTAACACCATAAACAGAAAGAAGCTTTTCGTGAGATTTCGTGCATGCTCTACGTACCGTCTCTATAGACACAAGATCGTTCTTGTTAATTTTGATGCACGCCGCAACGCCCTTATGGTTACCTTTATTTATTTTGCTTTGGACATAATCCACAACTTCACCGCAACCCGTTGTCAGGAATACAGTGAGTGTGGTGAGTAGAATTAGTTTTCTCATCGTTTCAACTTAGATGTTCCCTTTTTCTTTCTCACTCCCACTCGATCGTGCCCGGCGGCTTGGAGGAGATGTCGTAGACCACGCGGTTCACGCCGCGCACCTCGTTGATGATGCGCGATGAGGCCTCGGCGAGTAAATCCGCAGGAAGTCTCGCCCAGTCCGCCGTCATCCCGTCCTGGCTGGTGACGGCCCGGAGCGCGAGAGCGTTCTCATACGTCCTCGCGTCGCCCATCACGCCGACGGTGTTGACGGGCAGCAACACGGCGAACGCCTGCCAGACCTTGTAGTAGTGATCGTGCTTGCGGAGCGTTTCGATGAAAATGGCGTCCGCTTCCTGAAGGGTTTTCACGCGCTTTTCCGTCACCTCGCCCAAAACGCGCACGGCGAGGCCGGGACCGGGGAACGGATGGCGCCAGAGCATCTCGCGGGGCAGCCCCAACTCCTCGCCCGCCTCGCGCACCTCATCCTTGAACAACTCGCGCAGGGGCTCGATGAGCGCGAGCCGCATCCATTTGGGCAGCCCGCCCACGTTGTGGTGGCTTTTTATGGTCGCCGAAGGTCCCTTGAACGAGACGCTCTCGATGACGTCGGGGTAGAGCGTCCCCTGGGCCAGGAACTTCACGTCGCCCAGCTTACTCGCCTCGCGCTCGAACACGCGGATGAAAATTTCGCCGATCCTCTTTCTCTTGGCCTCGGGGTGCGTGACGCCGCGCAGCGCGCTCAGGAATTCCCCGCTCGCGTCCGAGTGCACGAGGTTAAGCCTGTCGCCGAAGGTCTCCACCACCTGCTCGGCCTCGTTCTTTCTGAGCAGGCCGTTGTCCACGAAGATGCAGGTGAGCCGCTCGCCTATCGCCTGTTTCAAGAGCATCGCCGTAACGGAGGAATCCACGCCACCCGAGAGGCCGCACACCACGCGCTTGTCCCCGACCTGTTCCCTGATGTGCTCGACCGCTTCCTCGATAAAGGAGCGCATGGTCCAATCGCCCGTGCATCCGCATATCCTGTTCACGAAGTTGTGGAGAATTTCCTTGCCTCGGGGGGTGTGCGCCACTTCGGGGTGAAACTGTATGCCGTAGCGCCGTCCATCGTCGGACATCATCGCCGCCACAGGCGACCCTTCCGACCGCGCGAGCTGCCTATAGCCGGGCGGCGGCTCTTCTATCGTGTCCCCATGGCTCATCCAGACGGTCTCGGCGCCCTGGGAGCCGAGAAAGATGCCAACAGGTTCTTCGACCACCACTTCGGCGCGCCCGAATTCTCTTTTGGCGTAAGGACCGACTTTCCCGCCGAGAAGGTGGGTCATGAGCTGCATGCCGTAACAAATCCCAAGAATGGGGAAGTCGCTCTCGAACAGCGCAGGATCGACCGAGGGAGAGCCGTTCTCGTACACGCTGCTCGGTCCGCCGGAGAGTATGACGCCTTTGGTGTGCGAACCCGTGACCTCACGCCAGTTACGAGTGCAAGGCTGAATCTCGCAATACACGTTCAACTCCCGCACGCGCCGGGCGATGAGTTGCGTATACTGCGAGCCGAAATCGAGAATGAGTATCTGATCGCGCATCTTTATTTCAGGACAAAGCGAGACGAATCGCTTCTCCCCCCTCCACTCTCAGGTCCGCTCTCAAAACGGGCCATCGGCCGACTTCCAGTGCGCCGGATAAATCGGGACCCCATATCCCTCGATACCCGGCGCTTTCATTTTTGTGGGCGATGGGCGAAGCGCTCATACATACGCGCACACCAGATTCGACACCGACGGGCGCCGCACCGGACCATCCTCTATCAATCAGTCGCGCTGGTAGTTGGGCGACTCGCGCGTGATGAAGACATCGTGCACATGGCTTTCCGTAAGGCCCGCCGACGTGATTCGTACGAACTTCGCCTTTTCTCTCAACTCCTTCAGGTTACGGCAGCCCGTATATCCCATACCGGCGGCCACGCCCCCCATGAGTTGATAGACGGTGGAGGAAAGCGGCCCCTTGTAGGGAACGCGGCCTTCCACACCCTCAGGCACGAGCTTCGAATCGCTGAAGGCATGCTCCTCTTCGCCCGGATAGCCGTTCTGCACGTCCTGGAAATAGCGGTCCCGGCTCTTGCCGTTGCTCATCGCGCCGACCGAACCCATGCCGCGATACACCTTGTAGCTTCTTCCCTGGTAGAGCACCCGCTCACCGGGGCTCTCCTCCACACCCGCGAGCAGGCTGCCGACCATCACGCCATGCGCGCCTGCGGCGAGCGCCTTGACGATATCGCCCGAATACTTGATGCCGCCGTCCGAGATAATCTTCACGCCATGGGGCTCAGCCGCCGCCGCGCAGTTCTTCACCGCGCTCAACTGGGGCACGCCCACGCCCGCCACGACGCGCGTCGTGCAGATGGAGCCCGGCCCGATACCCACCTTTATCATGTCCGCGCCTCGGGAGATGAGATCTTGCGTTCCCTCTGCGGTGGCCACGTTTCCGGCGAGCACCCTCACTTCCGGCCAGCTATTTTTTATCTCCTCCACCGCCCCCAGCACACGTTCCGAGTGCGCATGTGCGCTATCGATGACCAACAGATCCGCCCCCGCCTCATGGAGTGCGGTGACGCGCTCGCGCATATCCGCGGCCACGCCGACCGCCGCCGCCACGCGCAGGCGGCCGAACTTGTCCTTGGCTGACTTGGGATAGCGGCGAACCTTCTCGATGTCCTTGAGCGTGATGAGTCCCTTGAGATTGAAATCCTCGTCCACGACGAGGAGCTTCTCGATGCGGTGGCGGTGCAGGATTCCCTTGCTGTCGTCGAGCGTCGTCCCCTCCGGCACGGTGACCAGCTTCTCGCAGGTCATCAACTCCGCGACCGGTTTGTCCAGGTTCGTCTCGAAGCGCACGTCTCTGTTCGTGAGGATGCCGACGAGGCGCCCCTCCTCGGTGATGGGAACTCCAGAGATATGGTAGGTCTGCATGACTTCCAAGGCTTCGCGAATACGCTGTTTGGGCTGCATCGTGATGGGCTGGGTGACCATGCCGCTCTCAGAGCGCTTGACGCGGTCCACTTCGGCCGCCTGGCGTTCGATGGTCATGCTGCGGTGCACAACGCCCAGGCCGCCCTGCTGCGCGAGTGCGATCGCCAGGTCCGACTCCGTCACCGTATCCATGGCCGCGCTCAGGAGGGGAATACCGAGTTCGATCTCCTCGCACAAGGATGTGGAGAGGTTCACGTCCCTGGGCAATACTTCCGAATGCGCGGGCAGCAGCATCACGTCATCGAAGGTATAGGCTTCTTCTATCGGGGTGTTGAGCATCTTTATGCGCCACTCCCTTGAAAGAGAGAAAACAGAGATTTTCTCTGTGGTTTAGCGGTGCAGATAGGAAAAACGCCCACCACCATTGCGCCGGAAAGGCCAAAAGTGAGTGGGCGTATCAGAAACCTCCTCAGCCATCGACGGCCGATGGCATTTGCAAGAAATAGGGACCGAAAGGCTGCTTCAAAAGGATGCGGCATGAAAGGCCTCCCTCAATGGCCCTCCTTTTTCTTGCCTCGCCATTCTGTTGCGCGCGGGCGCGGGTGTCAAGAGCTTCCCCGGTCTTGGCACGAAAATTCTGCTCAACTTCGCAGAAAACGCCTCCTCACGGGGTCTGTGCCCATTACGAGCATGACGGGCCTTCCATGCGGGCAGGTCCACCTGCCCGGCGTATTCTCGAGTTCATCGATGAGAGCGGCCACTGCCTCGGGGCGCATGGGCTGCGCCGCCTTCACCGCGCCCCTACAACTCATCCTCGCAATGATGCCGTCGATCAGGTCGGCGAAGCTCACGGGCTGTTCAATATCCGCCAGACTTTCCACGATCTGGCGTACCGCGCCTGCGGGATCACGATCCGCCAGAAGCGCAGGCACGGCCCGAATCCGGTACTCCCCGGGACCCGCGCACTCGAGTTCGAAGCCCGAGCGCAGCAGATCCTCGCGGTGCGTCTCGATACTCAGCGCCTCCTCGGGCCTGAGCTGAATCTCCTCGGGCACCAGACACGCCTGGCTGTCGACGTGGCCCTCCCTGAACTGATCGCGGAACCGGTTGTAAAGCACTCTCTCGTGCGCAGCGTGCTGATCAACGAGCACGAGCCCCTGGGGCGAGGCGAAGAGAAGAAAACACTCCTCCCACTGACCGAGATAGCGACATTCGGAGAGAACGACAGGATCGGACGGATGGGGCGGCTCGAGCATCCGCTCGAGTGGCGAGGGGGCCGTCGATGCAGATGGGGAACTCATCGGCGCAGGCAGGTCGGTATCCGTCGCCTCCGCGTCGGGTGCAGGTGGAGAGGCGTCGAGCGATCCTTCTTCCTCAGAGGCGCCGTAATCCCCGGCGGCTCCATAGTCTCCAATGTATCCGCCGCCGCCCAGTAAAGCAGGCGCGGAGGAACGCGTGGACGGCGATGCCGTGGACGCAGCGCCCTCTTCTGCGGCGACATTCGGGGCCGCGTGGCCCACTCCCTCCCGCGCGAAATCGCGCCTTACTCTCTCGGGCCTCGCGCCCAGCACGGCGGCGACGCTATCGCGAACGAGATCGTAAACGCTCGATGCGAAGCGGAAGCGCACCTCCTGTTTGGCGGGGTGGGCGTTCACGTCCACGTCCTCGGGCGGCATGTCCAAAAAGAGGATGAAGACGGGATGGCGTTTCACCGGCAGGAAGCTTCTGTAGGCCGCATACGCCGCATGGACGAAAAGCCGGTCCCGGATGGGTCGTCCGTTCACGAACAGATACTGCGCGTCGCGCGTGGAGCGGTTGAGCCCGGGCGCGCCCGCCCAGCCGCTTAACGTCATGTTCTCCGTCGTGGCGCCGGGAATTTTAAGCAGATGTGAGGCAGCCGCCTCGCCTACGAGTTGGGCGGCGCGGGCCATGAGCCCCTCAGAGGCGTCAAGATCCAGCAGCGTCCTCTTCCCGTGGCGCAGGACGAACGAGACGTTCGGGTTCGCCATGGCCGCCTGATTCGCCACCTCGAGGCAGCGGGCGAGCTCGGTCTCTTTTCTCTTGAGGAATTTGCGTCTCGCCGGCACGTTGAAAAACAACGAGCGCACCTCGACCCTCGTGCCGGGTGTTGTGCCCATCTCGGTGACGCGCTGGAGCTTGCCGCCATCAATGCGCACCTCGGTTCCCAGAGCATCCTCCGACCTTCTGGAGGTGATGGTCATCTTCGAGACAGCGGCGATGCTCGGCAGCGCCTCGCCCCTAAAGCCCAGAGTGGCGACGCGGCCCAGGTCCCAATCCGTGGCTATCTTGCTCGTCGCGTGACGCTCGAGGCACAAGAGCGCGTCGTCTTCGCTCATGCCGTGTCCGTCGTCGACCACCTGAACGCGCGCCGAACCGCCTGATACCAAATCGATTTCCACCCGCGAGGCGCCCGCGTCTATGCTGTTCTCCACCAACTCCTTCAAGACGGAGGCGGGGCGCTGCACCACCTCGCCTGCGGCAATCTGGTTCGCGAGCGATTCGGGGAGAATGCGTATTCGCGATTCTTTTTCCATGGATGGGTCCTCGTGTCGGCGCTCACTAAAATCCAATGTCCCGCATTCAAAGAGAATTGTCAAGCAACAACCACAATATTTTGTGTCTTTGAGAGCAAGATTACGCCATATGATGGGATATTTATTCAAAGCGATGCTCATGGGAGTCACGCGCATCATGAAGGTTGCAATCACCGCACGTTTATGGGATATTTGATGTCCCCAAGGTAGTACATTCGCCCTTCATACATATCTTCACCACCAACACCCGACCTGGCTCCGACGCACGACTTTGCCGCCCGGCAACTACGGTTCTGCTTCCCACGAGGGGCGGGCTCGCCAGCATGAGACCGCTTACCGGGAGCGAACCCGGCGAACGGACTCATCGAAAGTGCGAAAGCCCAAAAACGAATTGGTCAGGATTACGAGCGGCGCAGTTCCCCGCCTTCGCCTCGTGAGCGTCCGAACGAATCGGGGCAGACGCTTGCGCTCGCTCGTCGCTTTCGCTCTCTCGTTCCTGCTCGTCGCCTCCGGCTTCTACGGCGCAAACTCCCTGGCGCAGTCAGGCGAACCCTGGGACGGCAACCCGGCGAATGGAGACGTGGAGGTGGAGGGGTCGGTAAGTTCGTTAAATCTCCGGGCGGGAGAGTCCAAATCCTACCGCATCAGGCTTACCCGGCAACCGAAAGCCGATAACTGGTGGGTCAGAATTTTCGTCAACGGCGTGGCGCGCGGGGACGGTTTCTACCCGCCAGGCAACCGAGAAGACGCAATGATCAGTTGGATACCGTCGGTCGGCTGGGAATTCGATGTGGACAACATGAATGATGCAGAACAGCCGACTGAATGGCGAACGATCACGTTTACGGCGCACAAGAATATTACAACGCCGATAAATATCATGCACGAGGTCTGGGAGGACGACACAAACTGCCCGATACACGAGCGAGGCAAGATAACGATACGCAGTGAGCCGACCCCTCCGGACCCGCCAGTGCTGCGAGCGGCGGCGAACGGCAAGTCGCAGATCGACCTCTCCTGGAATGCTCCGGATGACAACGGCGCGTCCATCTCACGCTATACACTTCAGGTATCCGACAACGGTACTTCCGGCTGGACGAATATCGCATCCAGCCTTGCAGCTTCGGCCACCACCTATTCCCACACGAGACTTTCGCCCGGAACGAGAAAGTACTACCGCATACAGGCGCACAACTCGAAAGGCGCCGGCGGGTGGTCGAACGTCGCGGACGCGACCACGGAGACGGACGTGCCGGGCGCGCCGGTGCTGCGCGCGACGCCGAACGGCGAAACGCAGATCGACCTCTCCTGGGATGAACCGGCGACGAACGGCGCGGACATCACCCGTTATGAACTCCAGGTATCCGACGATGGCAGCAACTGGACGAACCTCGAGAGCAACTACGGCCCATCTGTCAAATCGCATAACCATACGGGACTTTCCACCGGAACGAAGAAATACTACCAGATACGGGCATACAACTCGGTAGGGTTCGGGCCATGGAGGGCCACCAGCGCGACCACGCAGGCGGGCGTACCGGACAAGCCCGTGTTGAACGCGGCGGCGGACGGAGAGACGGAAATCGACCTCACCTGGGAGGAACCTGAAGATAACGGCGCGTCCATCTCCCGCTACGAAATCCAGGTATCCGACGACGGCAACAGCGGTTGGACGAACCTAGCGACCAGCATCAGCTCTTCGGCCAGATCGTACACTCACTCCAATCTTTCGCCCGGGACCCAAAAGTATTACCGCATCCTGGCGCGCAACTCCCAAGGCCCCAGCGAATGGTCCGACCCCAAGGATGCAACCACCCTCGTGGGCGTGCCGGGCAAGCCGGTGTTGAGCGCGACGGCGAACGGTAAGACGCAGATCGACCTCTCCTGGAGTGAACCAGCGGATAACGGCGCGTCCATCTCACGCTACGAACTCCAAGAATCCGACGACGGCAACGATTGGATGAATCTCAACGCCAACCTGGCCACATCGCCCAGAACATACAATGATACCGGTCTTTCGCCCGGGACGAGAAAGTACTACCAGGTACGGGCACGCAACTCAAAAGGCCCCGGCCCGTGGTCGGATCCCAAGAACGCGACCACGCAAGCGGACGTGCCGGCCAAACCCGTGTTGACTGCCACGGCGAACGGCCAGACGAAAATCGACCTCTCCTGGGATGAACCTGAAGATAACGGCGCGTCCATCTCACGCTATGAACTCCAGGTATCCGACGACGGCAACAGCGGTTGGACGAACCTCGCGACCAGCATCAGCTCTACGGCCAGATCGTACACTCACTCCAATCTTTCGCCCGGAACCCAAAAGTACTACCGCATCCTGGCGCGCAACTCGCAAGGCCCCAGCGAATGGTCCGACCCCAAGAATGCAACCACCCTCGTGGGCGTGCCGGACGCGCCGGTGCTCCGCGCCACGGCGAACGGCCAGACGAAAATCGACCTCTCCTGGGATGAACCAGCGAATAACGGCATGGCCATCACCAGCTACGAACTCGAAGTATCCGATGACGGCAACTCCTGGGCGCCACTAAACAGCAGCCTGCCCTCTACAGACAGATCGTACAATCATACTGACCTTTCACCAGGGACGAGGAAGTACTACCAGATAAGGGCGCACAACTCCGTAGGCCCCGGCGAGTGGTCGAATCCCAAAAACGCAACCACGCAAAGCGCCAACAACAGGGGGAACATCAACCCCGGCAGGAACGACGACGGAAATGTTGGCAACGGCGGCAATGGTGGCAACGGCGGTAATGGTGGCAACGGCGGTAATGGTGGGAACGGTGAAAATAGCGGCGGCGGCAATGGCAATGAGGTCAAAACTTCGACCGTACCAGATAAGCCCGTATTGAGCGCGACGGCGAACGGCCAGACGCGGATAGACCTTGCCTGGGCGGCACCACTGGATAACGGCGCGGCCATCACCCGCTATGAACTGGAAGTTTCCGACAACGGCAAATCGGGCTGGAACGGGCTGGGCGGGCAGATTTCCGCTTCGTCCACCTCGTATTCCCACGCAGAACTTTCCGCTGGAACGACGAAACACTACCGCATCCGGGCGCACAACTCGCAAGGCCATAGCACGTGGTCGGACGTTGTAAGCGCGACCACAGAGGCAGATAACGTAAAAGACACATCTGAAGGGATGAATGATTGGCTTACGCGCTTCGGGCGCACGGTGGCGAGTCAGGCGGTGGAGACGATCGAGAGTCGGCTGAAAGCGCCTTCCATGAGGCAGTCGTCGAATATGACGCTCGCCGGACAGTACGTGGACTTCTTCAACAGCGATTCTCCGCTTCCACTCGCTCAGGAAGACCCGGAACTTGCTACCACTGCCCGTCTCGCAAGCCGCACCCTGGGCTTCGGCGGTCTTGCTGGAGACGGCTCCGCAACCGAGTACCGCGAGATGTCAATGAGCGATCTATTGATGGCGAGTTCGTTCCATCTCACATCGGCGCAGAATACGGAAAATAGCCAGGGCGGGCTATGGACGGCCTGGGGCCGAGGCGCGAGGACGAGTTTCTTTGGAGATGAAAACAGTTCCACTTTCAAGGGAGACGTGACCACAGGCACGCTCGGGGCCGATTTCGAGTGGGGCCGCACCATGGTGGGCGTTGCACTCACACACACACTGGGCGAGGGATACTTCTCGATTGACGGACAGCACAACGACGTGGAGGCCCGCCTCAACAGCGCCTATCCCTACATTCGCTACACGGTGAGCGAGCACCTTACGATCTGGAGCATGTTCGGATTCGGGAACGGTGAGTATGTGCAGACCGAACAAGGCGGCGGCGAGAAAATCGAGACCGACATCTCGATGCGGATGGGGGCGTTCGGCTTCCGCAGCGCACTCTTCCCGCCGACGCGCCAGATTGACTATGACCTCGCGGTGAAGGGCGACGTCATGGTGGTCGAGATTGAGGCAGACGAGGTACGCGACAAACTGCTCCCGGTGGATACGAACACGAACCGCTTCCGTCTGCTTCTTGAGGGTTCACGTGAATACAAAATAGGCCAGGGGGCATCGATCACGCCCTCGCTGGTGATTGGCGTTCGCTATGACAAGGGCGATGCGGAAGAAGGAGGAGGTATCGAACTGGGCGGCGGCTTCCGATTCTTCGACCCATCAATGGACATGGTGATCGATGTGAACGCGCGCGGTTTACTGCTGCACGAGGAGAGCAGATTCAGCGAAATGGGCGTGTCAGGTTCCGTTCATCTCATCTGGGGTACTACGAAAAAGGGCCTCTCCGTGCAGGTGGGTTCCACCTGGGGCGACGCCGCAAGCGGGGCGGAGCGTCTGTGGTCGCAGGCCTCCGTGGCAGGTCTGGGCGAAGGAACCGCAAGCGCGCAACTTGAAGCCGAAGTGGGCTACGGGATGGAAACGCCCCGTGGCGGCCACTTCAAACCCTACGCCGGCCTTGCCCTCTCGGACATAGGAAGCCAGACCTATCGCGTGGGCGGGCGTCTGCAAGTCGACGACCGCGTGAGCCTGAGACTCGAGGGAGACCGCCGCGAGCGAGTAGGCGGGAAACCCTCCCACGGCATCGCTCTGCTTGGCTCCGTACGCTGGTAGAGCAATCCCTTCCTGTGTCGTAGGGGCGGGATCTATTTGTTCCGCCATTACAAAACCATCGCGTACCCCGTGGGACAGGTCGCGACCTGTCCCTACAAAACTGTCGGACTGCGAAACGCTCATTTCATCACGACATATTGGGCTCGTAGGTGCGTGATTCTCCCATATCATGCGATGTGACCCCACGAAAGCCTTATTGCCTGTCCCTGGCCGTTGCGCATATACTGCGGACGTCGCGAATCCCCAATCGTGAGGCCAAAACCTTGAGTGAGAATAAAAACGGTTTCGAGCGTGCGGTGGAGGTCATGGCCCGCCTCAGAGCGCCGGACGGCTGCCCCTGGGATAAGGAGCAGGACCACCAGAGTCTCAAGCCCTACCTCATCGAGGAGGCCTACGAGGTGATGGAGGCCATCGAGGCGGGCGACCCCGCGATGCTCAAGGAAGAGTTGGGCGACCTCCTGCTTCAGGTGCTCTTCCACTGCCGGCTCGCCGAGGAGAAGGGTCTCTTCGACGCCCAGGAGACCGCCCGCGCCCTC
Organism: bacterium; assembly: GCA_965213625.1. GTDB lineage: Bacteria > UBA8248 > UBA8248 > UBA8248 > UBA8248 > Bin107. Next base: position 2,063,678 of record CBDBZU010000004.1, on the reverse strand, counting down.
GCGCAGAAGATGATCGACCGCCACCCCCACGTGTTCGAGGACACCCTTGCCGAGACCAGCGGCGAGGTGCTCAGGAACTGGGAAATCAGCAAGAGAAAGGCCCGCGCCGGTGACGATAACGGTTCGGCCTCCATTCTCGACGGCGTACCCACCGCCATGCCCGCGCTCCAGCGCGCACAGAGGCTTCAGGGGAAGGCCTCGCGCGTGGGCTTCGACTGGCCGGAAGCGGCCGGTGCAGCGGAGAAGGTGGAAGAAGAATGGGCGGAACTCAAAGAGGCGATGCAAAAAGAAGACCGCGAGGCGCTTGAGGAGGAGATGGGCGATTTTCTCTTCGCCGCCGTGAACCTCTCCCGAAAACTCGGGGTGAACGCCGAAGGGGCGGCCCGCGCCTGCATCGGACGATTCACCGCGCGTTTTCACTATATCGAACAAGCGCTGCGCGCCCGGGGACTCTCGCCCGAGGACGTATCGCTCGAAGAGTTGGAAACACTTTGGAATGAAGCGAAAAATTCCGGGAGGAGTGAGGACTAGTTCGACTCTCGCCCCCACCCAGGACACGCGCACCATGTGAAGTACCGCCCCGCTCGCCCGGATGCGACCAGGATCGACCCATGACGCGAAAGCCCCGATCTACGCGCCCCAGAAGAGGAACCCCTCCTCCACAGGCGGGCCTTTTCCCGGAAGACGGCACCGAACTGACCGGCGCGGTGGAACGCATACGGTTCCGCGCAGAGGACACCGGCTACACCGTCCTGCTCGTCCAGCCGGACAACGAGGATTTCCCGCGCGTGGCCGTGGTGGGATACCTCTCTTCCATCCGCGAGGGCGAGCGTGTGCGCTTCGAGGGCGGCTGGAAGGACCACCCCAGGTTCGGCCGCCAGTTCCACGCCGATCTCGCCCGTCCTTTGGAGCCTACGACGATCGAGGGAATCGAAAAGTACCTGGCCTCAGGCATCGTTAAGAACATCGGCCCCGCACTCGCCAAGAGAATCGTGGCGCGTTTCGGGGAGAAATCCCTCGATATTCTGGACAGCCACCCGGAGCGCCTCACGGAAGTCGCCGGTCTGGGCGCAAAGAAGCTGGAAGCAATTATAGAGAGCTGGAAAAGCCAGAGCGAAGTCAAGGAAATCATGCTCTTCCTGCGGCAATACGACGTCCCGCTCCATCTGTCGGAAAAAATCTTGAGAACCTACGGCGAGGCGTCCATACGGATACTGCGCGAAGACCCATTTCGGCTGGCGGCGGAGATTCACGGCGTGGGCTTCAAGAGCGCGGACCGCATCGCGCAGAAACTCGGCATTCCCGTGGACTCCCCAAAACGCCTCGCTGCGGGAGCCGTCTACGTGCTGGACCAGCTCGCCGAGCGCGAGGGCCATTGTTTTCTGCCCTATGGCGATCTGGTCGAGACCGCCGCTGAAATGCTCGAGACGGAAGCCGAAGCCTTGACCCCCGTCCTCGAAAATCTGGGCCAGGGCGGCTCCCTGGTGATCGAATCGGCGAACATGGTCGAGAATATGGCTTCGCCCGAGGGCAAGCGCGTCTATGCGCGCCCGCTGTACGCCGCGGAATGCGAAGTCGCCCGCCGCCTCGCCGCGCTCATCCGCACGCCGCGCGACGAGGCGCGTCTCGAGGCCGCCATGCGGGGACAGGGGGCGCCCGGCGCCACGACGAAAGAGCGCCTGGGCCACCTCGCCCGGCGGGCGCTCGAGGGCGGCAAGGCGACCGGCGATCAGGGCGCAGCCATCGAGGGCGCGCTCACACAGAAAGTGCTCATCGTCACGGGCGGTCCCGGAACCGGCAAGACGACCATCGTGAGCGCCGTCACGAACCTCTATACGAAGCTGGGGCTCCAGGTCATCCTCGGCGCGCCCACGGGCCGGGCGGCGAAGCGTCTTTCTGAAGTCACCGGCCACGAGGCGTCCACCATCCATAGATTGCTCGAATACAGCTGGCATTCGGGCGGCTTCACCCGCGACGCGGAAAACCCGCTCACCGGTGACATCGTGATCATCGATGAAGCCTCAATGCTCGACGTGCACCTCACGGCGCATCTGCTGCGCGCGGCGCCCGACCAGGCGACGCTCGTTCTGGTGGGCGACGTGGACCAGCTTCCCTCAGTCGGGCCGGGCAACATATTGAACGACGTCATCACCTCGGAGACCCTGCCCGTCGTGCGGCTCACCGAGGTCTTCCGCCAGGCGCAGGAGAGCCTGATCGTCGAAAACGCCCACCGCGTGAACCGCGGCGAGATGCCCCGAAACGGCAAGGGGGAGAAGGAAGACGCGCCGCTCGATTACTACTTCATCGAGGAGAGCGAGGCGGAGCGCTGCGCGGACCTCATCATCGAACTGTGCCGCGAGCGCATTCCCGAGCGATTCGGGGTCGACGCCATCACCGACCTCCAGGTCATCTCCCCCATGCAGCGCGGCGTGCTCGGCGTGCAGAGCCTGAACGCGCGCCTACAAGAAGCGCTCAACCCCGCAGGAGGCGCGCCCGCGCTCCAGAGCGGAGGCCGCATATTCCGCACCGGGGACAAACTCATCCAGGTGCGCAACAACTACGATAAGGACGTGTTCAACGGCGACATCGGCGTCGTCAGGAGCGTCTCGCCCGAGGAGGGAAGCGTTCGCGTGGCCTTCGATTCGAACGTCGTCGAATACACGCGCGGCGCGCTCGATGAGGTGATGCACGCCTACGCCATCACCGTGCACAAGAGCCAGGGCAGTGAATACCCCGCCGTGGTCATCCCGCTCCACACCCAGCACTACCCGATGCTGCAGAGAAACCTCGTTTACACCGCGCTCACGCGAGCGAAGCGGCTGGCGGTGTTCGTCGGCTCGAAAAAGGCGCTCGGCATCGCGATAGGCAACGCGCGCGTGAGGAGGCGCTGGAGCGGTCTGCCCGAGAGAATCCGCCGCGAGGCGAAACTCGCCCCGCTCCTCCGGCAACCCGCCCCTGTCCCGCAGGAGGCCGAAGAGTTGCAAGATAGCGAGGCGGATGAGGCGCAATTCACCGAAGACGCCCCGCCCGATTCCCTCTATGAGGATGAAGCGACCGAGGGCGGCGAGAACGCCTCATCCGATGACGAACTGACCTACCACCCCGTGGATGAGTAGCGGAGGTTCGCCCAACAAAAAAGCCCCTGACCCGGAGGACGGGGGCGGTGTGGGCAGTAAGAAACGGAGGTTATTTCGCCGTTCGCTCGATGAGCGCCTTGAGCGCGGTCATGGACTCCTCGTGATTTTTCATGACCTCCTCATGCCGCCTTGAGCTCTCTCTTTCTCTCGATTCCGAGGAGCGGCTCATCTGCCTAAGGCCCATCCAGATGAGCAGGCACTGCGCGAGACCGATGAGGGACTGTATGGCGTAGAACCCGAGTGTCGCTGTTTGAAAAGTCGTCATTTCCGCTTCCTCTCGGGTCCCTAGTTTTTCCCTGCGGAACTCCATGGCCTCGCGTTCCATGGCCCGCAAACCCTTATAAAACACTACCCCCTTTCGCGCTCTACCGCAATATTCGGCTTCCCGTGCGGATTAAGGCCGCAGCACCACCTTCAGGGATTCGCCCGCCCGGGCGACGAGGCGGAAGCCCTCCTGCGCCTGTGCGAGCGGGAGCCTGTGGGTGATCATCTCCTCGGCCCCGATGCGTCCGGCGCGGATGAGCGCGAGCGCTTCTTCGAGGTCTAGCGGGGCCGCGCCGTAGGTGGTGGTGACGGCGATCTGCTCGCTCCATATCCGGTTGAGATCCATCGCGGGGCGATAACCGGGCGACGTGGGAGCGAAAAGCTGCAGGACGCCGCAAGTCGCCACACATGCGAGAGCCGTCTCCAAGGCCTCGGGCGCGCCGGCGCACAAAACGACGCGATCCGCCAGACAACCCTCGTTCGCCTCCCGAAGCGCCTCCGCCATATCTTCACAAGATGGCAGCGCGCGCGCGCCGAAGCGTTCGGCGGCTTTCAGGCGCCAGGGATGCACGTCCGTCGCAAAAACGGCTCCCGCCCCCAGGAGGCGCGCCGCCTGCACGTGCAGCAGGCCCGACATCCCGCTTCCCACCACGAGGACGCTCAAGCCCGGCGTCATCCGGAAGCGCCGCCAGCCGCGCAGGACGCAGCCCAAGGGTTCAATGAACACGCCAGCGTCGTCGGACACCTCATCGGGCAGGCGGAACGTCCCCCGCTCCACGTTGATGGCGGGCAGACGGATGAACTCGGCGAAACCGCCCGGGTCGAAATTCGTGCGTTTTAGCGTCGCGCAGGCGGTGTGGTCTCCGCGCAGGCACAGCGCGCAGCGGTTGCACGGCACGTGATGGGTGACGGAGACGCGATCGCCCACGCGGAAGCCCTCCACTCCCTCGCCTGCTTCTGTGACGACGCCCGTCACCTCATGGCCCAGTATGCGCGGCGCGGTCCCCACCCGGTACCACTCCATGACGTCGCTGCCGCAGATGCCGCTCGCGCGCGTCTCGACCAAAAGCTCGCCCGCTCCGGCGCGGGGTTTCTCCACCTCCTCAACCCGCACGTCGTCGTTTCGGTAATAAACGGCAGCTCGCATGGTTTCCGGCATTTTGATACTTCCCGGGTTACGCGCAGGCTTTAATCCGTGAGGGAGATTGCGCTCAGATCCTCGAACATCTCATACGCCGCGTCGGGACTTAAATCGTCATGCACGACGGCGCGAACCGCCCGGATCATGGCGACCGGGTGCGCGCTCTGGAAGATGTTCCGGCCCATGTCCACGCCTACGGCGCCCTCATCGATGGCCCGGCGGCAGAACGCGAGCGCCTCGCGCTCGGGCACCTTCTTGCCGCCCGCGATGACGATGGGCGCGAAACAACCGCGCACCACGCGCTCGAAGCCCTCGCAATAGTATGTCTTCACGACGTCCGCTCCGTGTTCGGCCGCAATGCGCGTGGCCAGCCCGAGGTAGCGGGCGTCGCGCGTCATCTCCTTGCCCACCGCAGTGATGCCCAAGACGATCAAGCCCTCCCGGCGGCCCTCGTCGCTCATGCGCGCCAGGTTCAGGATGGATTCCTTCTGGTAGCGCGCGCCGACGTAGACCGAAACCGAAACGCCCGCAACACCCAGGCGCGACGCCTCCGCTGCCGAGACGGTGATGGACTCGTTCGAGAGTTCGCGGTTCGTGACCTCATCGGCGATTTGCTCCCGCATCGCCTCGCGCGCCGCCTCATCCGCAAGGCCCGCCGACCGGATACTGAGCTCGCGCTCCAGTTCCACGGGGTCTGAATAGACGATGGCGTTTCCGCCCGAGGCCCTCAAGATAACCGGCGTCTTGTTCTCCAGCGGCATGCAGCGAAGGAAGACGCCCTTCGTGGGACTCATCGCGTCGCACCAGGGCAGCAGGGGCTTCATAGTCTTTGCAGGCTCTTCCAAGCCCGAAGTGGGGCCCTGGAAATAGCCGTGGTCCACCGCCAGCATGACGATGCGCCCCGTCTTCTCGTTCATGATTTTCATATGGTCAGGCATATTCCGGTTTCTCCAGCAGTGGACCGGGACGAGCCGCGTCGGGGTGTATGCAGGAGACGAGATTCGCCTGAGACTCAAACATATCAAGCATTCTCCGGCGGGAGCTGCGGGCCGCCCTTGTAGAAGACGCGCGCCATGGTGTGGTTTCTGGCCGTGAAATCCTCATCCCCCTTGTCTTCTTCCACCGCGCGCTTCAAGAGGTTGAACTTCGCGTCGATGTCGTCCGCATAGTGGAGCAGGAGCGCCTCCGCCGACATGGGCACCTTCACCGTTCCCCAATCGGGCTGGCCCTGGTGCGAGAGGATGAGGTGCTCGAGATGCAGCAGGAAATCCCCGGGCAGCGCCTCCCCCTCTGCGAATACGCCCTCTCGCCCCGCCCACTCGCGGGCGATGTCGCGCCCCAGCACGATGTGGCCGAGGAGGCGGCCGGCGGCGGTGTAGTGCGTCGCGCCCTCGGTGGAGAGTTCCTCGAGCTTACCGATGTCGTGCAAGAGCGCGCCCGCGACGAGCAGGTCTTTCGATACGTCGTATTTATCCGCCAGATAAAGGCACGTTTTCGTGACCGACAGGGTGTGCTCAAGCAGGCCGCCGAGATAAGGATGATGAATGCGCTGGGCGGCGGGCCACTCGCGGAATTTTTCCTCATACTCATTCAATATCGCGGAGAGATACGCGGCCACGAGCGGGTGGCAGCCGCCCGCGATGCGCTTCGCCTCCTTCCACATGACGTCGATGTCATACGGCGTTCGTTGCACGTAGTCCTCGGGCTTGAAGCCGCTCTCGTAATCCTGCTCATTCACCCGGCGGACGCGCTCGACCCGGAGCTGCAGGCGGCCCTGGTAGTTTTCGGCGGCGGCCCGCACCTTGATGAAATCGCCCGCCCCGATGGCTCCCTGCACCTGCGTCGCGGGCTCCCAGACCTTGGCGGCTACATCGCCCGTCGCGTCTTCGAGCGTCAGATCGAGATACTCCTTGCCCGCCCGGCTCTGGCGCGCCTCGTATTCCCGGATTTTGAAAAAAGCGTCGAACCGCTCGCCCTCTTTCAGTTCCGCTATGTTGGCCACAAACTTGCTCCCAAACGAAAAACAAACTTATCTGGCGACATGATCCATGATTCGACATTTTAGGGGCAAGAGGGCTTGAGCCGCAATGAAAGGCGTTCATAGGGGCATACAAGGGCAAGTAAACTGGTTTTCGTAGCCTTTTCATAGATCAATCAGGGAGCGTGGGCGTGTGCCTGCGTGTGCGTTCCACGGTTCGCGAACTGTGGTTTGGCTCTCTGACCTGTAGGGACAGGTCGCGACCTCGGACAGGCACGGGGGCCTGTCCCTACGTTCTTGTAAGCTCGGTTCAATCGAGAAGAATATACGTATTTGTTGAGGCATGCGCCGCACAGGCTGGAGGTGGAGGCGTGGTTCTGCGAGAATGCGCGCGGAGACGAATTTTCCCGACAATCATGGAGAAGACGCATGGCAATCCTCAAGGCACGGCCCCAGGACGTGGAAATCGACTTAGGGCGAACCGCTTTCATCGTGGTCGACATGCAGAACGCCTATGCGAAGAAGGGCGGAATGCTCGATCTGGGAGTAGGCATCGACGAATCCCGCACGAACCCCGTCATCGCGGCCAACCAGCGCCTGCTCTCTGCGGCGCGCGCGGCCGGCGTGCAGGTATTCTATCTCCAGTTCGGGTACCAGCCCGACCTCAGCGACGCAGGCGGGCCGCAGTCGCCCAACATCCGCAAGCAGATGGCCATCCGGATGATCAAGGAACGCCCGGAGGACCGCGAGAAGCTCATCATCGAGGGAACGTGGGGGTGGGAGATTATCGACGAGCTCAAGCCCGAGCCGGACGACCTGGTGGTGAAGAAAGCCCGCTACAGCGGCTTTGCGGGTACGACGCTGGAAAACCAGCTCAACGGCCTCGACATCCGCCACATCCTCTTCACCGGCGTGGCCACGAACGTCTGCGTAGAGAGCACGGCGCGCGAGGCCTTTTTCCGCGAATTCTGGCCCATTCTCATCGAGGATGCGATGGATCACACCGGCCCGGACTTCACGCGAGAGGCAACGCTCTTCAACTTCGAATCGAAATTCGGCTGGGTGACGAAAACGGACGACGTGCTGGACATGCTGGAGCGCAACCAAGCCACCTAGAATATCTCCCGCAAGGCGAATCGGCGAGCCCGTAGAGATGGGAGCCGCCTGGTTCTTGTTTCCCCGGCAATGGCAGAAGACTTGGCCCGATGCATTACTGTCTCCTCTATTTCCAACGTTTGATCGGTTATATTCAGTAATCAGTTTTGCGTTGCGACGATCCCTCTTCCCATCTCCTTTTCACGAGCGCCCTCTCCCCCGCATACGGGAGGCGGGATAACTGTGCTACGATGGATATAGCAGGGAGGAATTCTCCTCCCTCAAAGGGAAAAGGATCCCCTATGAAAACGCCTTCGTTTTTGGCACCCCTGGTTGAAGGAAACTCTTTGAAAAGACTGTTTCAAGGTTTTGCGGCAGGCGTAATTTGCACGCTGATCATCGGCTTTGGTTGGGGCGGATGGGTACTCGGCAGCGCTGCTGAGAAAATGGTGGATACAGCAACCGAAACAGCCATGGTCGCGGCTTTGGCGCCCATCTGCGCCGATAAGTTTGAGCGGGCGGTTAATACCGATAACGGTTTGGTTCCTAAACTCGCAGCGGTCGATTCATGGGAACGGGGCAATCATTTGCTGAAAGCCGGCTGGGCAACTTCACCGGGCGGAGCAAAGCCGGACAACAATGTGGCGGAAGCGTGCGCCAACTTGCTCAACAAGACATTTAAACTGAAGTAGGTCGACAAAACCGGCATCTAGCGGAAACCGCCCCCCGTACGCCCCGGCCCTCGTGGGCCGGGGCGGCGCGGCATCATTAGTTTTTGGGGATGCCCTTGAAGGCGTGCTCGCCCCAGAGGTTCTTGAGCCTCTTGTCGCGGCCGCACGAGAAGCGGTAGTAGCGGTAGCGGACCGAGTTATTCTTATAATAGTTCTGGTGATAATACTCGGCGGGGTAGAAAATCGCGGCGGCGAGTATCGGGGTGACGATCGGTTTGTCGAGTAACTTTTGCGCCGTCTTCTTCGAGGCCTCGGCCGCCTTGCGCTGCTTTTCGTTCAGGGCGAACACGGCTGTTTTGTAGGAATCGCCCCGGTCGCAGAACTGGCCGCCGTCATCGGTCGGGTCGACCGAATGCCAGAAGGCGGTGAGCAGCGCATCGTAGCTTACCTTTGCCGGATCATAGGTGATCTCGACCGCCTCGTAGTGGCCCGTGTCGCCATAGGTGACTTGCTTGTAGGTCGGGTTCTTGGTCTTGCCGCCGGTATAGCCTGAAGTCGTCGAGACCACGCCCGGCACCTTGTCGAAATCAGACTCCACGCACCAGAAGCAACCGCCGGCGAAAATCGCCTTTTCGAGTTGTTTTGCGCTTGTAGTTTGAACGCTGAGTGAAAGAGCGGCGACGAGCGTCAGAATGATCCATTTCATGTTATGTCTCCATTGTTGCAGACGGCTTATGAAGGAAGGGTCGGCGCACCGATGCGCAACGCGCCGATTCCAGAAGAGATTATTATACCAAAGCCAACTGAAGGCGACTATCGAAATGGGATTTCAGCGGAGATGATATCGGGGCGCCGAATACTCCTGGGGATTACGCCGGAGCATCCTCGCCGTCCCCCTCACACCGCCTTCCGGGGGCCTCGCTCGCGCGGGTCGCGGCCGGTGTGCATCCAGCGAATCTCGCCCAGTTCATGCTCGACACCACCGGAGGCGGCGGCCCTCGCCGCTTCTTCCGCGCGTCGGCGCGCGCGTAGGGCCGCCCTGTGCATCGCAGCGTCGGCGCCGACGAAGTCGGGATCGCGAGGTTTTTCAGCCGGGCTTTCGCCCTGTGAATTCATGTTTTCGAATCCTCCGCCAGCCGTTTCGGTTCTTCACCCGAATTGTCGTACAAAATCCACCCGTCGACCAGGTCTCGATAGATTAGCTCGAAGTTGCGCCAGCCGGTTTCGAACCGTCTGCGAATCACTCCCTCGGGCACGTCGTGGCCTCCCTCCAGAACGCGCTGCGCGACGCGAGCGATAGCCATCTCTGGCGTCGGTAGTTGCAAGAAGAACAGTTTGACCCGGTAGCCTTGCTCCCGCCAAAGGGGAATCCGGCGCGAATAGCCGCGACCGCTCAAAATCGTCTCGAAAGCGAAACTTTCTCCCCGCAGCGCGTGTTCGCGAATTTGGTTCAAAACCAGCCTGCCGGCCTGTACGCCGGCCCGAGCAGGATGAAACGGATTCAACCCGGCGGCGATGAGATCGGTGTTGATAAAATAAGGGCAGTCCGCCTCGTTCGGCAGAAATTCCGTGGCGAACGTCGTCTTCCCCGCGCCGTTCGGCCCGGCAATGATGAATATCCGCTTCTCGCTCGTATCCGCCAATGTCAGCCCGCTTATCTGCAAGTATCATCATACGCCGCGTCCATTTTCCCAACACACGCATTGTCGCCGCGCCCCGCCCGGCATGCAAGGTCGGGTGAAAAGCGATTCGGTTCGCCCTATGGTATATATGACCGCCGGTAGGGATCATGAGCGGAACTTATGAACCTGTGAAATCGAGAAAGTTTTTGGGGCTGCCCCCATCAAGACCGAATGAGGCGAGGATGAAAAAAACGACTCTCATGTTGTGTGCGCTTCTGCTCACCGCCGTCATGAGCGCCCCTGCGCCCGCCCGAGGGGAAGCGCCCCGAAAACGCCTCAAAGCGCGCGTCACCAAGGTCTACGACGGAGCGAGCTTTCAACTCGGCGGCGGCCTGCGCTCCGCATTGATCGGCGTGGCCGCCCCCGCGCCCGGCGCGCCAGGCTCCGTCCAGGCCCGTGCGTTCTTAAAGCGCCTCATCGAGAACAGGACGGTGAGCCTCGAGATCGACGAAAAACCCGTGGATTCTTCCGGTCAGACTCTTTATTACGTCTTCCTCGAAGAAGGCGGCCTCGTGAACGAGCTCATGGTGCTCCGGGGTCTGGGCCGCGCCCTCGTGAAACACCCCAACATTCGCTACCGCAAGAAACTGATAGAAGCCGAAAACCTCGCCAAGCGATACCGGCGCGGCGTATGGGGAAACGAGTTCGACCCGCGTGACCCGATAGACCGCTAAATTTCATACGGACAGGCCCGGTATCGGACCCAATTGCGAACCAGGAGGGCTTTTTCAACAACCTCCTCACTGGCCGGCTTCCCTTCCTCAAGGGCGCGCCAACGCGAGGATATTTACGAAACCCTGACGATCTTTACACAATCTTTACATTCGTTCTTCGCTTCCGCTGATACCATTTTCTTGCCCATTCGGGCCTCGCCGGACGCACCTGGACTTGAAGGCGAGCCTGCCGCCTACCTCGAAATTTCACTCCTGCCGCCACCTTCCACATCCGCCGCCGCTACAACAGGAAGGGGAACAGACCATGGGATCCACATCTTGCGAAACATCCGACGACGAACCAGGCGAACAAACCCGGAACAACACCACTCACCAAACACTATGTAATACGCGCATCACCCGGCCCGGCGGCCGCTTCAATACGGCGCTGCTCGCGGCGCTCACCGTTTTCTTCTTCCTGACATTCGCAGCGATGGCCGCGGCGGAGAAACAAGTCTGGTCCGGGACCCTGACCGTCAAGGAACTCCCCGGCGGCATTCAGGGCTGCAGCAACGATGTCGAAGCGGGTGAGAGGTGCTCCGAAAGCGCCGTCCTCACGGACGACGACTTCACCGAAGGCGACGCCACCTACGCCGTTCATGCGGTCTTCGTGCGCAGCAACGGAAGGCTCGAATTCTCCGTCCGGCCGATTCTTCCGGCCAACCTGCGCTCGCTCACCCTGTACGTCGGCGAGAAGACATACGACTTCGACAGCGCTGACATCGCTAACCACGGGTCGGGAACAAGCAGGTGGGCCTGGGACGGCTCAGCCCTCTCCTGGACCGTGGACGAAACCGTTTCGCTTCGACTGACGGACCTCGCATCCATGTCGAACGACGCGACCCTGAACACACTGGGGATAAGCACAGGCTCGCTCAGCGAGACGTTCGAGTCGACGACCATGAGCTACACCGCCACGGTGGAGAGCGGCGTCACGCGGATCACGGTGACGCCGGCGACGACTGACTCGAGCGCAACCATCTCCTGGCTCGATTCGAACGGCAGTCCCCTCGCCGATGCGGACGGAAGCACCGAGGGGTTTCAGGTCGATCTCTCGACTGGCGAAAACGTCGTGAAGATCAAGGTGACGGCCGAGGATACCACCACGACGCAGACCTATACGCTCACGATCGTGCGCCAGTCGGAACAAGGCGCAACGCCGACGGTCTCTATCGAGGCGGTGCACGCCAAGGCGGCGCCCAGGATCGCGCACCCCGAGTTCCGCGTGACGCGCTCCGAGTCCTCCTCCTCCCCGCTCACGGTCAACCTCTCGATTACGCAGGCGGACGAGTATCTCTCGGACACTTCGCCGAGCGTCACCATTCCGGCGAACGAGACCTCGGCGACTGTGAAGCTCAGAAGCGCCTACAGCGGTTCGACGAGCGGGAACATCACGGCGAGTGTCGCGGTGGGGACGGGCTACGAGGCGGCCGCCGCGCCGAACGACTCGGCGACGGTGGCGATGGTGGCGGCGGACCCGCTCCTCATCGTCAGCTGGGCGCAGAACGACTACACGGTGCGCGAGGGCGAGAGCCTGGACGTCGCGTTCAAGGTCACGACCGGCGCGAACGTGCCACAACCGAGAGAGTCCGTTGATTATTCAGTGTCAACCGAGGGGGACACGGCGAAAAGCCCCAGCGACTATTCGGTGACTGGACAAATACTGCGCGTCGAACCGGGCGATTATTCGGCGGAGGGCGCCGCATTCTCGACGACGAAGACGGTTAGCTTGCAGACTGTTGCCGACGCGGAAGACGAGGAGGACGAGCGGTTTTTCGCTTTACTCCAACATGTGGGCGGAAACCCGATAGACCCGACCTGTCCCACGACCCATTCGGATTCGATCGACGGGTGCTACGCCTTCGTCACCATCACAGAAGACGCCCTCTCCGACGCGACTCTGAGCGCGTTGGAAATCAGCCCCGGCTCCATCAACGAGACGTTCGCGTCTGAGACCACGAGCTACACCGCTATGGTGGAGAGCGGTGTTGCGCGCATCACGGTGACGCCGACGACGACCGACCCGATTGCAAGTGTGGCGTATCGGGCGGCGGACGAATCGACGCTCGCCGACGCGGACGGGAGCACCGAGGGGTTTCAGGTCGATCTCTCGACTGGCGAAAACGTCGTGAAGATCAAGGTGACGGCCGAGGATACCACCACGACGCAGACCTATACGCTCACGATCGTGCGCCAGTCGGAACAAGGCGCAACGCCGACGGTCTCTATCGAGGCGGTGCACGCAAAGGCGGCGCCGAAAATCGCGCACCCCGAGTTCCGCGTGACGCGCTCTGCGTCTTCCGCCTCCCCGCTCACGGTCAACCTCTCGATAACGCAGGCGGTAATGTATCTCTCGGACACTTCGCCGAGCGTCACCATTCCGGCGAACGAGACCTCGGCAACGGTGAAGCTCAGAAGCACTTACAGCGGTTCGACGAGCGGGGACATCACGGCGAGTGTCGCGGTGGGGACGGGCTACGAGGCGGCCGCCGCGCCCGACGACTCGGCGACGGTGGCGATGGTGGCGGCGGACCCGCTCCTCATCGTCAGCTGGGCGCAGAACGACTACATTGTGAGAGAGGGCGAGAGCCTGGACGTCGCTATAAAGGCCAAGACCGGCGCAAACGTGCCGCAGCCGAGGGAAACCCTAATTTATTCGGTTAGCGCCCGGGCGGATACAGCGGGAAGCCCCGACGACTATGCGGCGATTTCAGAAATACTGCGCGTCGAACCGGGCGACTATACGGCGGACGGTAACACCTTCTCGGCGACGAAGACGGTGACCGTGCAGACTGTTGCCGACGCCGAAGACGAGGGTGACGAGCGGTTTGGCGTTGTACTCGAACTGTTGCCCGGTTCCCTGATTTCCCCGACCTGCCCCTGCCGCGCATCCGTCATCATCACAGAAGAAGATATCTCCGACGCGACCCTGAGCGCGCTCGAGATAAGCCCCGGTTCGATCAACGAGGCGTTCGCGCCCGAGACAACAAGCTACACCGCCTCGGTGGAGAGCGGCGTCGCGCGCATCACGGTGACACCGACGACGAGCGACCCGGACGCAAGCGTGGCGTTTTTCGCGTCGGACAATACGGCGCTTACCGACGCGGATACGAGCAGCCCAAACACCTTCGAGATCGACCTTGCCATGGGCGAGAACGTCGTCAAGGTCAAGGTGACGGCCGAGGACACCACCACGACGCAAACCTATACCCTGCGGGTGACCCACATCGACGGTGGAATGCTGCGACTGGTGGGCGGAAATACGCCCCATGAGGGCCGCCTCGAGATATTTTACGGCGGCCGGTGGGGAACGGTTTGCGACGATTATTGGACCGATGAGGAAGCGGACGTCGCGTGCCGCGCGCTCGGCTTCCCGGAGGGCTCGGTAGGCAACGGCGGTCGCTTTCTCCGAGCGCATTTCGGCGAAGGCGACGGACCGATTCACCTGGACGACTTACTGTGCGTGGGCAACGAGACGAGCCTGATCGACTGTCCACGCGCGAACAACAATGCGGTAGGCGTCCACAACTGCGACCACAGCGAGGACGTCGGGGTGCGGTGCGCGGTCGGCGGTCCGGAGATTTCCGAGGCGCAGGGGATTCCGGCGGTCTCGGTGGCCGATGCGGAGGCGCAGGAGGAGCCGAAGGCCACGCTCGACTTCGTTGTGACCTTCAACCGAGCGCCTGAGCGCTCAGAGGCGGTGTACTACCGCACGGTCGACGGAACGGCGCAGGCAGGAAGCGACTACGTGGCCGAAACGGGGTTCGTGGTCTTCCCTCGCGGGGTGACGACGCGCACGGTGTCGATTCCGGTGCTCGACGACTCGCTCGACGAAGGCAGCGAGACGATGCGCCTCGAACTGTCTTTGGCGCCGAGCGGAAAGGAGGGCATTCGCTTCAGAATCGCCGATGGAACCGCGATCGGGACGATCACGAACACCGACCCGATGCCAAAGGCTTGGCTCGCGCGATTCGGGCGCGAGGCGGCGGAGCACGTGACCGACGCGATTGCCGAGCGGCTGCGCGGCGCACGCACGGGCGTTGTGCTCGGCGGGCAAAGCCTGGCGTTGGGCCGGGACCCCCTCCTCCCGGCGGACCCGAACGCCCGCCTCGCCTTGGGCGATTACGGAATCGGTAGAGATGGCGCAGGTAATGCTTTCGGCAGCCCAGGCGGCGTTTCGGGTGAGGACGCTGAGGCGACGCGGCGCGAAATCGAGATGAGCGAGTTCATGCTCGCGAGTTCGTTCCACATGGCGTCCTCCGAGAAAATGGAGTCAGGACCACGCTGGTCGGTCTGGGGCCGTGGGGCGCGATCGAACTTCAGCGGCAAGGAAGACACGCTCAGCCTCGAGGGCGACGTGACCACGGCGACTCTGGGGATCGACTTCGAGCGGGACAAGTGGCTCTTCGGCGTGGCGCTTGCGCGAAGTGCGGGCGAAGGCTCGTTCCGGATGAGCGGGGCGTGCGAGGCCGGCTGTGCGGGCGAGGTGGAGAGCACGCTCATGGGCGTCTACCCCTACGCCCGCTACAGGGTGAGCGAACGGCTCTCGCTTTGGGGCGCGCTCGGACAAGGGCAAGGCGATCTGACGCTTTCGCCAGAGGGCGCGCGGCACATCGAGACCGACATCGAGATGCGCATGGCGGCTGCCGGGGTACGCGGCGTGCTCCTTCCCGCCACCGGTACGGGCGGGTACGAACTCGCCCTGCGCGCGGACTTGCTCGTCACGCGCACGACTTCAGAAGCGGCGGCGGACCTCGCCGCGGCTGAAGCGGAGACGAGCCGAATCCGCGTGCTCCTCGAAGGCTCGCGCGAGTTCAAACTGGGAGGCGGGGTGCTCACGCCCTCGCTGGAAGTCGGCCTTCGCTACGACGGGGGCGACGCCGAGACGGGAAGCGGTCTCGAAGTCAGCGGCTCACTGCGCTATTCGTCGGGAAGCCTGACGATGGAGGTGAGCGCGCGCGGCCTCCTCGCCCACGCCGATAACGACTATGAGGAATGGGGCGTTAGCGGCTCGGTGCTCTACGCGCCGGGCGACGACGGGCGTGGGTTGTCCGTGCGCGTGGGCTCCGGCTGGGGTGCGGATTCGGGGAGCGCCGAGCAACTCTGGTCGCAGAGATTCGGCGGCATCCAAGCGGGTGCATTCGACCCCGAAACGCGGCTCGACGCCGAGGTGGGCTACGGTTTCGACGCCAGGCGCGGCCTGCTTACGCCCTACGCGGGCGTGGCGTTGTCGGATAGCGGAGAGATCTGGCGCGCGGGCGCGCGCTGGCGGATCGATCCCGCCTTCGACGTGAGTTTGGAGGCCTCGCTCAAGGAGTCGGAGTACGACGAAAAACCTGAAAGCGGCGTGCTGCTGCGCTGTTCGAGGCGGTGGTGAGCCATCCTTCGAGGGAGGGGGGAGGCGCTGCTTCCCTCCTCCTTTGAAATCCATCCCGACCGGAGAAGGGATAGATATTGCAGGGACAGGCCCCGGCGGCGGACTTGTGTAGGTCACCGGGCGCAACTCCCGGGAAAACCGGTCGATGATGAATGCGATTTTCCTGTATTTTCATCAATCGCCGGGAACGCGTCCTCTCCGTACCCTGCGCCCGCCGCTCTATTGCCTGGGTCGCCTCGTTCGGCAGCCCGCCTCGATGCTCTCGACGTAGAGCGTCTTCTGGTTGGTTAAATAGGGGTGGTTCGTCTCCATCGCGGCGATGACGGTATCGACCGTGTGGCCCATCATCTTCCACGAGCTCAATTGCGACCCCGTCGTAAGAAGGGGTCGGGGGACAGTCGCTTACGCCGCTACTCTAGCGCGCAGCCTTTGCGCTCCCGGCGCAGGCAGCCGAGGTTGCGATGGAACACCGCCGCCTGCGCGAGCGCGAAGCCGGCCGGGCCGGAGCCGTTCTCCCGGCTGATCCGATACCGCGCCCAGTCGCCCTCGTTCCCCTCGCGCCAGTAACCGCCTAAGATCTGCGCGGGCAGGGGCTTGAGCTCGGGCAGGGTGTTGTAGCGGGCCCCGGGCGGGCCGTCACGGCCGGGCAAAAGGCGGCGCTCGCCGAGGAAGCCGTGGAACGAGTAGAAGGCGTCGGAGCCGGGGAGGAAGGCGAGCTCGTAGTCGACGGTGCGGTCCGGGTCGGTGATGTCGTCTGCCGACATCATCGGGCGATTGCCGAAACCCATCATGAAGGCCCTGGCGTCATGGTCCAAAAACCGCACCGCCCGGCGCACCGTCCGTCCCGGAACGTGGGGGTAAAGCTCGTTCGAGCGGATGGCCACGTCGATGTCGAAGCGTCCGTCGGGCCCGAGCTCCACCGACTCGCCGACCAGGTAGGTGCGCAGATAGTTGTGCTGCTGCAGGGTCAAGGCGACTGGACGCCCGTCCGCGGCCAGGACCACGAACGCGGCGGTGTAGTGGTCGAGCTGGTGCCAGTCGTCGAGGTCCGCCACCAGCCGAAGCGGGATGGACGCGACCGGGGACAACCCCGCCGGCAAGCCGCTCACCCGGAACACCAGGTGGTATGTGAGGACGGTGAATTCCCCGGCCGGCCGGTCCGCTTCCTCAGGCGCCCACAGACCGGTACGCTCCACCGCGCCGTAGACGACGGGCCGGGGCTCGACCCCGCCCGGCACGTGCGTGAACTCGGCGCGGACGTCGTCGCGGTTGCGGTTCAGGTCACCGGTGGTGGGGCCGTCGATGCGAACGCCGTCGCCCGTTATCAGGTAACCGTGGGCGATGTAGTCGCGGTAGAAGTCGATGGGACCTTCGTGGCCGGCGGGCAGGTGGAAGCGCGGCGCGTGGCGGCGGGTCAGGGCCCGCTCGGCCGGACCGGCGGCGTCGGCCGGAGGGTTGGCCGCGAAATACTCGGCGAAGCCGGAGCGCTGCGAAAAGTTGCCGTCGGCGGCGGCAGGGCCGGCCCACGCGCAGATCAGCAGAAGCCCCGCGAGACAGCCGATCATGTACTCGTAACGCATTACATCACACCGCCTCGGAACGAGTAGCGCAGGGAAAGCCTGAGCGCGTCGTTCGCCATTGCAATGACCGCGGCATCGCGCAACCCGGCGAGACCCCCGGAGCGTTCGGTCTGCTCCGCGGTGCGGTCCGTCTGCTCCCAGCGTACCCCGGCCACCTTCCCGTAGCCCCGCTCCGCCGCCGACCCCACCGGGGAGGGCCGTCTCTGGAGCCTCTCCCGGCCCCCGGAATCACTCTTGACATGCTGTCGAGAGGTATCTCTTAGAGTCTAATAATAGCAATAAATGGCGATATGCGGGGTTCCATGCGGCAGACAGGCGATCGCCGCCGAACTTCAGGCTGACGGCGTTCGTCGGCGAACCGCATACCGGCCTCCGCTTCACGCGGGTCGACCTCGCCTTCGACGTGAGTTTGAAGGCCAGCCTCACCGAATAGGGAGGGAACGAGAAACCCGAGAGCGGCGTCTTCCTGAGCTGTTCGAGTAGGTAGGGCGATATCACCGGGAACCTGCTTTGATGGCGTAGGGGCGGTTCGCTCGAACTCCCCCTCCTCGGGGAAGTTCGACACCCCTGCAAAGGTCGTCAACATCGGAGCAACACAATCAAGGGCGGACAACATATCCTTCTATCGTATTACCACCTGTTCACCTTCTCACGCCCACGGGCAAACGCGCATGCAAATCCCCTCCTCGGGAAAACGGCGCGGGCGGCTCGCGAGCCGCCCCTACAACTTCCATAAAACCGGACAAGGCCGCATTTCCCCGCATTTGCCGCATCCCTGCATTTTCGGAGATTCGGTATCGTGCGCGCGACGCGGGAAAACGATGACGCCCGCAACGATAGGAATGGAATCGAAAGGCGCGGAGGATTTCTCATGGAATCTGGCTTTTGGGAGAAATTGAAGACGGTGATAACTGCATTCTCCGCAGGAGCGACCTATCCATCTGCAGAAAAACGCGGGCAGCCTCGTTCGAACTCCCCCGCTTCGGGGATTTTCGATACCCTCTACAAAAGCGCACACCTGCTCTCCTTACTCTGGTTCGATAATCGCGGAGAGAGGAACTGCACGGATGGATTCGAGGAAGGCGCAGAAATGGAAATAATCATATTTCCCGTAAATATGGATAAATTCACGGGGTTTTTCGATAAATTCCTGAAAGGGATATGCCTCGTAACCGATTGTAATATAACGAATTTACTAATAAATCTAAGCGCAACGCACTCAAATTCAGCGTCAAAAAAAGTTTTCTGCTTGCCCCGCAACTGCCCGCAATTGCTCGCCTAGGCGTCGCCGCCTTCTATCTCTCCTCCTGGCGCGTCGCCTCTGCTTCTCGGCTCATCCACGAAGGGCCTGATCAGGTCGAGCGGCAAGGGGAAGACGATAGTGGAGTTGTTCTCGGTGGCGACTTCGGAGAGGGTTTGCAGGAACCTGAGCTGGAGCGCGCCCGGGGCCGTGGCGATGGTGGCGGCAGCCGAGGCCAGACGCTCGCTCGCCTGGTATTCGCCCTCCGCGTGGATGACCTTGGCGCGGCGCTCACGCTCGGCCTCGGCCTGGCGGGCGATGGCGCGCTGCATCTCGCCGGGGAGGTCGACGTGCTTGAGCTCCACGTTGGTGACCTTGATGCCCCACGGGTCGGTGGCGTGATCGAGGAGTTCCTGGAGCTGGGAGTTGATCTTCTCGCGCTCGGAAAGCAGATCGTCCAATTCCATCTGGCCCAGCACGCTCCGGAGCGTCGTCTGGCTCAACTGGCCCGTGGCGTAGAGGAAATCCTCCACCTCGATGATCGCGCGCTCCGGGTTCAGTACGCGGAAGTAGACCACGGCGTTCACCTTCACCGACACGTTGTCCTTCGTGACGATATCCTGCGGCGGCACGTCCATCGTCACCAGCCGCAAGCCCACGCGGGTCATGCGGTCGATCACCGGAAGCACGATGATGATGCCGGGACCTTTCGTAGAAAGGAATCGCCCCAGCCGGAAGATGACGCCGCGCTCGTATTCGTTCAGCACCCGGATAGCGCTCGCCAGGAACAACAAGACGATGATAGCGGCGATTATCAAGCTCCAATTCATTTATCCACCCTCCTTCTCGACGCGGAGCCTGAGGCCCTCCACCGAGACTACGCGGATTTTATCCCCGACTTCCAATGGCTCTGGAGAATCCGCCTGCCATATTTCGCCGTGCACCCGCACCTGGGCCGGCGACCCTTCCCCGGGCAATGCGCTCACAATGCCGGACTGTTCGAGCATCCCCTCCGAACCCGAAACCGGCCGCACCCGCTGGGCGCGAAATCCCATGCCCACGAGCCAGACGAAGAACATGGCCGTTCCGGCGACCGCAGGGAGAATCACTTTCAGGCTGATTTGCAGGTAGGGGTCCGGAGAATCGATGAGCATGACCGAACCGAGCGTCATGGCGATGATTCCGCCGATGGTGAGCCCCCCGTAACTCACCACCTTGATTTCCAGGAGAAACATGATGATGGCGAGACCCATCAACAAAAGCCCCACATAGTTGACCGGCAAGACCTTGAGGGCGTAGAGGGCCAGCAAGAGACTGATGGCCCCCACCACGCCGGGCAGAATGGAACCGGGGTTCGAGAGTTCGAAGAACAGCCCATACATCCCCAGCAACATCAGGATATAGGCGATGTTGGGGTCACTCAGAAGGGTGAGCACCTTCTGGCGCCAGCTTCGCTCGAGCACGATTTGCACAGCGCCTTTTGTCGAGAGGGTGACGGTGTCCCCACTCGCGAGTTTTATCTTTTTCCCGTGAACCGCCAGAAGAAGGGACCGCACGTCTGCGGCCACCAGGTCGATGACTTTTTGCTTCAAGGCTTCGGCCTCATCCACGGATATCGCCTCGCGGACCGCGCTTTCCGCCCATTCGATGTTGCGCCCGGTGCGGGATGCCACCGCCCGCGCGAAAGCGGCCACGTCGTTCATTGCCTTTTTGCGCATATCTCCCTGAATCTGCTTTCCCCCACCCGAAACGGGAGATGCCGCGCCGATGTTCGTGCCCGGCGCCATAGCGGCGATGTGGGCCGACATGGTGATGAACGTGCCGGCGGATGCGGCCCGCGCGCCTCCCGGAGCGACGTATACCGCCACGGGAACGCTTGCGCCGAAAATCGACTTCACGATATCGCGCGTGCTGGTAACCAGACCGCCAGGGGTATCAAGACGGATGACGAGAAGCTGCGCCTGCCTTCGGGCAGCCTCTTCGATGCCGAATGCGATGTACTCGGAAGTACCCGGCGATATGGCGTCGGCCACGTCCAGCACAACGACGGGAGGCGACTTCTGCGCAGCGGTGGCGTGGTAGAGGGTCAAAATCGCGCCCATCGCCACCAGAGAGAGCAAAAACGCCAGATGGACTTTTCTGTGAAATTTCCTCCGCATTCCTTACCTCAAAGCGGCAGAACCAATGAACTTATCTTAGCACAAAGGAGAGCAATGGTATCACTCATCACCTCGGGCCGTTATGCATCGAGTTCGAGCAGCACCTCATCGACGATTCCGACGGCCGTATCGACTTGAGCTTTATCGATTATCAGAGGAGGCAAAAACGCCAGGACGTTCCCGTGGTGTCCTCCCGGATAGATGAGAAGACCTTTTTTCAAGGCCATGTCACTCGCCTTTTTCGCGACGCTCAAGGGCTCGCGCGTCGTCCGGTCGGTAACCAACTCGGCCGCAACCATCAGCCCGCGACCGCGAACTTCGCCGACTATGGAATGGCGCTCGGAGAGTTCCTCCAGCCTTCTCATGAAATAAGAACCCATTTCCAGGGAGCGTTCAGAGAGGTTTTCCTCCTCGTACACCTCGATGGAAGCCAGACCGGCGGCGCATGCCATGACGTTTCCGGCATATGTGCTGCTTTCGGTTCCGGGATTCGAGGCATCGGCAATCTCTTTTTTCGCGACGCAGGCTGCAAGGGGCAATCCGCCTGAAATCGATTTTCCCATCACGATCAGATCGGGTTCGATATCTTCATACTGATAAGCGAACATCTTTCCGGTACGGCAAAAACCGCTCATCACCTCATCGATAATGAGCAACACGCCGTGACGTTCGCATATCTCTTGGAGAGCCTTCAAAAACCCGATTGGGGCCGGGATCATGCCGCCATTTCCCTGAACCGGTTCGATAATGACGGCCGCCACGTCGCCCCAGCCGCTAACCGGATTCTCAAGAAATTCGTTAATGTAGCGAATCGTCCCCTCGGCGCATTTCTCCGGGCCATCGCTGAAGGGGTTTCGATAAGGATAGGGATAAGGAACATGATGAATTCCCGGGACCAAGGTTCCCAGCCCCTCCCTTTGGTTTTTTCTTCCCATCAGGGCTACGGCCCCCAGAGTTCTGCCGTGGAACGCGCCCGTAAATGCGACGATTTCATCGCGCCCTGTCGCCCGGCGGGCCATCTTGAGGGCGATCTCGGCCGCTTCGCTGCCCGAGGAACCGAGAATCATGCTCTTTGGAGTTGCGCCGGTATGCAAAGAGAGAATTTTTTCGAGAAATTCGTTCCTCACCCTCGAACCCAATGACATGGCTTGGTGGACCAGCTCGGCTTGTTTTTGCATCGCCGAGACAACCCTGGGATGGCAATGACCTGCATTCAGGGACCCGAAGCCAGCGACGAAATCCAGAAACAAATTGCCGTCGACGTCCTCGATTACCGCTCCTTGCGCGCGCTCGACGACGACGGTTTCGGGGCTCATCCCGAAGCTGAGGGCAGCGCGGCTTTCCGCCTTTCTCAGGCGTTCAAGCTCCTCCCGGGTTTTGGGGCCGGGGTGGGGGACCACAAATTTCGGCGCGTCCAAGAGAAACCCTCCTCGTCATTCACTAATATCTCCCTCATGTTTTGAAGAACATGGGGCCTGCACGGCGCAATGCGTGATAATGCGATCTGCAGCGTGTCTTTCATCCATGAATGTTATAAACTCTAGCGCAAATGCAAGCCACCCACATCCTACGGATACCGAGGCGCCTGTGAGCCAAGACGATTCTCCCAAAAAGATATATTATGGCTGGTACATTCTTGCCGGCTGTTTTTTTATGATGTTTTTAGGTCTAGCTACCAGAAATTCATTCGGTCTTTTCCTGAAGCCGATGATTTCGGATTTCAACATCAGCCGCGCCTCGTTGTCGCTCCCCTTTTCTCTTTGCCTGATTCTCTACGGCGCGTCCCAGCCCTTGGGCGGGCTCATGATGCGCCGCTGGGACCCCAAGACGGTCATCATCTGGGGCTCGGCGTTGACGACCATCGCCATGCTGGGAATCTACTATGTCGACTCCCTTTGGGGCGTGTATCTGTTCTTCGGCATACTGTTGGGGATCGGCGGTATCGGCAACAGCGTGACCGCCTTCACCCCCCTGGTGTCGAACTGGTTCCCGGACAGGCGGGGGCTGGGCATGTCCATCATCAGCGCAGGCTCAAGTATGGGTCAACTCATATTGCTTCCCGTCTTCGCGTATATGATCGGCTTTCTGGACTGGAGAACGACTTCGCTCACCATCGGCATCATTTTCGTGTTCACCCTGATGCCCATCTCGATATTCCTCGTCAAAAACTCCCCCTCATCCAGGGATGTCCCTCCGAGCGCGCCCACTTCCGGCAACGGCGTCAAGATGGTCGTCCCGTATGATTTGCACTGGGTGAAGTGCCTTCAAAAGATGCCGTTCGTCCTCCTGCTGACGAGCTTTTTCACCTGCGGATTCACCGTAACCGTCGTCTCCGTGCACTGGGTGCCGTTTGCGACGGACGTGGGCTTTTCTGCTGCCGTCGCAGCCACATCATTCGCCTTGGGGGGTGGCCTCAACACCCTTGGTGTTCTGGCGGTTGGCCCCCTGTCGGACAAAATAGGCAGGAAATTCCCCTTGAGCCTGATTTACGCCTTCAGGGGCCTCGGATTCGTCTTATTCATCTTCTTCAAAAATGATTTTACAGTCTGGGCCACACCCATGATCATAGGCCTCTCCTGGATAGCTACCGTCCCGCTCACTTCGGCGCTGACGGGAGATTTCTTCGGCTCCAAAAACGTGGCAATTCTTTTTGGCCTCATCACGTTCAGCCACCAACTCGGCTCGGGTCTTAGCGCATGGCTGAGCGGATACATCTATGACGTGACAGGCAGTTACAACCTTGCATTCGCCTTGGCCGCCTACCTATGTCTACAGGCGGCGGTGATAGTCACTTTCATCAACGAAAAAGAGGTCCGCGTCCCGCAAGTGGCTACAACTTAGCGCAATTTGATTAGAATTCTGGGAACCACATTACATGAAATAAAAATCCAGATTTGCCACCTCGGATTGCCTTTGCAATAATTCCATCTCCTTCGGGCGAGGCTTGGCTTCGCCCCTTTAATCTTTTGGGGAAGAAATGGATTGCAACTGCTGGTTCCAATGCATAAACCCAGAATGCGAAGCGACATACTCCATTTTCGACTCTGTTTATCAGTGTCGCGAATGCGATAGCCTCCTCGACGTCACACACGACCTGGAAACTCTGCGCATGCGTAGCGCGTCGGAGTGGCGTCACTTATTCGACGACCGCTACCAGCGCAACATATGGCCGTACGGCAGTGGCGTATGGGGAAAGAAAGAGTGGGTCTGCCCGCTGATAGACGATGAAAACATCATCTCGTTCTACGAGGGGGGGACAAACCTTTTCTGGGCGAATCGCCTGGGACGCGAACTCGGAATCGGTGAGTTGTGGATTAAGCAATGCGGAAACAGCCACACCGGCTCTTTCAAGGATCTTGGTATGACGGTGCTCGTGTCCGCGGCCCAACAGATGATGGCCGACGGGAAAAAACTTCGCGCCGTCGCCTGCGCATCGACAGGCGATACTTCCGCCGCCTTAGCCGCATATGCAGCAGCAGCCGATATCCCCGCTATCGTTTTTCTGCCACGAGATAAAGTATCCGTTGCACAACTCATTCAACCCATCACAAACGGGGCCTTGGTGCTCGCCATCGACACGGATTTCGACGGTTGCATGCGTATCGTGAAAAAAGTATGCGAAGAACAGGGAATATACCTCGCCAACAGCATGAATTCGCTTCGAATTGAGGGACAGAAAACCATCAGTATTGAACTCGTCCAGCAGTTCGATTGGGAGGTTCCCGACTTAATCATCATTCCCGGCGGCAACCTTGGAAATGTAAGTGCGCTTGGCAAGGGTTTCATGCAGATGCGAGATTTAGGGTTGATAGACAAGTTGCCCCGAATCGTTTGCGCACAGACGGAAAAAGCCAATCCCCTGTACAGAAGTTTCATGACAGGATTTCAGGAATTCGACCCCATAGAGGCCGAACCGACGTTGGCGACAGCCATCCAAATCGGGAACCCGGTGAGTATCGAGAGAGCCATCGGGACCCTAAAGGCATTCGAGGGTACCGTAGAGCAGGCGAGCGAGGAGGAATTATCCAACGCGGCTGCCCGCGCGGACAGAACCGGGATGTATAACTGCCCCCAGACAGGTGTGGCACTGGCCGCTCTTGAAAAAATCATTGCGAGAGGAGAAATTAACCCACGAGATCGGGTAGTGGTCATCTCTACGGCTCATGGTCTGAAATTCACCGAATTCAAGGTCAATTACCACCAAAAAGCAATTCCGCGCGTCGACAGCCGATTCGCCAATACTCCTATTGAGCTCCCAGAAGAAATCAATATGGTTCAAGAAGCCATTGAGAAGAAACTCGGCGCATTGTCCATAGGGTAGCATTCGTTCGATTTTATTTTTCACTCTGCTCGTGTTACAGGAGATGATTGCATTGTCGAGAAACATGAGAAGAGATGAGCGCAATCAGGCGAAGAACTCGCTCTCCCCGCCGATCTTCCAAACCGCGACTTTCACCTTCGACAACTCAGATGATCTGGAAGCCTTCCACAGTGGCAAAACTGACGCGTTTTTCTATACACGATACGCAAACCCGACGAACGAAGCCGCCGAATGCAGGCTTGCTCTCTTAGAAGGCGCAGAAGCCTCTCTTCTCTACGCCAGTGGAATGGCGGCTGTCTCGTCGATATTTCTCTCACTCCTGTCGCCGAATGCGCGAATCGTCATCCCGCAAGAGAGCTACAGACATACGAGAGACATCGCAGACGGACTACTCACTCGATTCGGGATATGCGTCGATATCCTGCCGGATAATTCAGCGGAATCCCTCGAAGCCCTCCCTGAAGATCCGGTCCGGGTGTTGTTCACGGAAATTCCTTCTAACCCCACGCTTCGCATACCGGACATCGAAAAAATGGCTGAATGGACCCGACGTAGAAATGCCAGGTTCATCGTGGACTCGACCATTGCATCTCCCGCCCTGTTCCGCCCGTTGGAACATGGAGCCGACTTGGCGGTTCAAAGCGCAACGAAATTTATTGGTGGCCACAACGACGTCGTTGCGGGCGCGGTTTCTGGCGGTCTGGACATCATCGACGCGCTGCGCGAACAACAATCACTTCTGGGCTCCATTCTCGGACCGCAAGAGGCTTTCCTGGTGGAGCGTGGATTGAAAACGCTCGAATTGCGTGTCCGGCGCATCAGCGACACGGCTCTCAAGTTGGCTGAATTTCTCGCTGGCCAACCTAAGGTTTCCCGGGTTCACTACCCCGGTCTGGAGTCTCACCCGGATCATCAGCGAGCAGTCCAATATATGTCCGCGTTCGGCGGGTTGGTGAGTTTTGAGCTGGCTGGCGACCCCCAAAAAGCCGATGAGTTGGTGAGCGCTCTCCAAATTCCCGTACTCGCCCCCGGCTTCGGGGGTACGGAGAGCCAAGTGGAGCATCACGTGAAAATGGCGTATGCAGATATTGGAATAGAAGGCGCGAAGAACCGAGGTATTTCCGCAGGTTTGATTAGATATTCTGTGGGACTAGAAGATTTTGAGGAATTGAGAGACGACCTAATCGAGGGACTAAGAAATATATAAAATCAACTTTTTCCGCCTACGCGACTCGGCACCTGCTCCACAAGCCAGCGGGTGCGCACCCACATTTTCTTACCCACCCAGCGGCCTGAACTCACCTCCACCTTGGTGAAACCACCCCGATCACCGGTAATGATGGCTACGCGTGTTCCCGGTTTGAGTCTGTAGGGATAACGCGAGCCGCGTGGCTCGTTATAACCTCCGGCATAACTCAGCGACAACCCCCGATATGTGTGGCGGATATATCTAGTAACCGTGCTCATTTTTCTCTGATTAGCTGGTTTCGAGGCGGATTCCTTTTTGCGCTCCGGCTTAGAAGAAAGCATTGCCGTCTTGGGCTTCGCCTTTAATTCCTTCACCGCTTTCTCGACATTCGAGACCGTATCTCGAAGCTGTAATTTGAATTCGTTCAGTGATTTTCCGTGATTCGCCAAGATTTGCGTGTGGGCGAGAAGCTGGCCACGGATCGATTCGACTGCTTTTTGGTTTTGCTCCTTATCTTCTTGGTAGTCGTTTTGCATCACCACCAGACTACATCCAGAGAGCATCGCCATGAGCCCCCAGATACACACAAACCGAAATGTTAAACATCTTTCGAGCAGTGACTTGCTTATTCGAATAAATCTACTGTTCATACCGGATACCATCCTTCGATTGGTGGCATCACGACCAGTTCGCTGCTCAATTCAACAACTCCAGCAAATTCTCTGGCAATGGATTCTGCCAATTCTTTTTCTTCATCGCTATTGACGCGTCCGTGCAAGAACAGCTCTCCTGAACCGAGACACTCTACGACTATGCCGCTCGCATCAATTCGCTCATCCGTCATAATCGTCGCTTTAATCTTTTGCGCGAAAGCCAGATTCTGGAGTTTTTGAGATTTCGATGGTTGGGATTGGGAAAATTGTTCACTGTTCAATATGTTCACCAAGAGCCGTATCGACATGTCCTCATTAAAATACCCGGTATTCAAAATGATATCGAAATGGCTCGGCTCTCCCCACCTGACATCGAAAAAATGTCGCGTATAAGCCATTCTCTCATCATCGTTGTGGCGTATGAACTGCTCCGCCATGGATGGGGTAATCCCCTCGTTTTTTACCAATGTTCGTTGGCGATATACTCGCGGCGCCACGATGCGGGCTCTGAAAACGCCTTCAATTCCCTCCAGTAGCAGGTGAGAGCCACGGCCCAGAATGACGAAATTATTCTTCAAGGCCGATTCATACACGATGGCGCGCATGATATCGAGATATACGAGTTGTCTGTCACGGAAGAAACGGTCTATCAAACCGGGCTTTCTCTCATCCACCTGTTCGAGTTCGGCTCGAACATAACCATACGATTGCGCCGCATCCGCAAATCCGTCGTTATCCAAAAGCTCCCATCCCAATTCTTCAGCAACTATTTTCCCGACAGCATCACCACCGCTTCCAAGTTCTCTCGAAATTGTAAGAATACCCATTTCTCAGCCCTCCAAACTTAGGGTGGCGACTACTAGATAACAATACGGGATAAATTGCTCTTCACAACCCCTTCATAACACTTGTTTATAAGTATCCCATACAACACGTTTGTTCGCTGCCAGACAAGTGCTCAGTTGCTCAAACTCACCAAGGTGTACTGAGTATATCTATTCATCCGATCATTTCGGGCATCATTTGCGGCTCGCTTTCTTGAATTTTTCCAATTGTAGACGAAGATAGCGACTTCCGGGGTCTAACTCAATCGCCCTCTGAATGAGCGGTAGCGCTTTCACCGATTCCCCGTTGCGATAATATAACTCCGCCAGGGTATCGAGATACGCCGGCGTATCGGGTTGGATTTCCAGTGAACGTTTGGAAAGTTTGATTGCGTGATCCAAACTTTCTTTATCCTTCCGGTGAAACCACGCCAACCGATTCAACGCCGGAGCGGAATTCTTATCAATTTCTAGCACCTGCAAAAACACCTTCTTCGAATCTTTCGGTTTCCCGGTTTCCCAAAGGAAAACACCAAGTTCCACCAAAACGCGAGATGAACGGGGATTTTCCTTCAACAAATTCACAAGTATCTCATGAGCGGTTTTGTTCCGTTCCCTCGATCTATGAAGCTTCGCAATGCGAATTTTCATCTCGGTGTCGTTCAAGTCCAGTTGGCCCGCTTTTTCGTAAAGCGCAATCGCATCCTTGTCCCGACCCTTGGATTCCAATAGAGCACCCAAACGTATATATCCATCCAGCCAGTCGGGAGATAAAGAAACTACTTTCTCATAAGCGCGAATTGCTTCGTCCCTACGGTTCAATTGAACCAGAGCAGCGCCCAGCAAGAAATGGTATCTCGCATTGTCCGGTGTTTTTTCAATGGCGCCTCTGAGCAGGTTCACGGCCCTCACCGGCTCTTTTTCGGATATGAAGCGCTCCGCATTGATTAAAACCTGGGTCGGGTCCAAAGCCTCTTCTGCAGGTTCGGTCGATCCAGGCCGTACCGATCTGACGCGGGATTCAACGATCTGGAGCCGCCTTTTTAGGACGATGTCCTCAGGTTCGCGCAGATAGGCTTCTTTGTATATCTCCAGAGCCTGTGAGAGTTGCCCACTGCTAACATACAAATCGCCAAGCAGGATCATCCCTTCAATGTGTCCCGGGGTACGTTGGAGTAGAGATTGTATTTCACGGATGGCCTCAGCGGTATGATTTTGCTGCGCCAGTATTTTCGCCAAACGGTAGCGGGCCACATTCTGGCGACTCCCCTTGAGCACCAACGCTTTCCTCAGACTTGCCGCGGCTTTTTTGAACTCTCCTTTGCTTTGGTGCCGAGCTGCCTCCGCAATATATCTCCTCTGCTGCTCTTCGAGTTTAAGCTTCGGATTTTTCGGCCCGATGGGGTTCAGCCATTCACCAACTCTCGCTTCCCATATTGCGTCGAAACGATTCCAGATATTGCGCAAGTAATTCGGAGATTCCCTAGAAATCGCCGTCGTGGCTACACCAGCAGCCAGAAACAAAACCAACCCCGCCGCCATTTGCAAGCGTCTTTTCGAAATCCACGGTTTGGGCGCTGGCGTCGCAACGACGTCTGGCATCATCAACCTACCCTCAAAGCTTGCTTCTGGATCCATATATATTTTGCGGGCCGTCACATCCCCTTCGTGAGAGCATCCTGCTTTAAATTCAACTCGATTCGCTACAAATATAGAGCCTTTGGTATGACCGTGATTCACCAACTCGTTCGTATGAATTTCACCCTCGGCCATCCCCGCTTCCGCAATCTCCAGATGTCCATCACCATGGAGTTCACCTTTGAACTTACCTTCCACGAAAACTTTGCCCGCAAAACGCAGCGAGCCTTCCAGGCGCACATTTACGCCGATGAAAGAGAGATTCGACTGAGGCTTGGCATAGATGCGTTGATGTTCCACAAACTCTTCTCATGAAAGCGTGAACGAAAAGTTCTCGATCAATCCATACCTATCAACATAATACCAAAATGTAGAAAAGTTGCGCCAATTCATATTTTGAGGCCAACTCCCGCGCCTGCCGGTAGGAAGATATGAGAGGAGCGATCAGGAAACGAGCGAAACTAATGATGTAAGGAAGAATTGACTCATGGAATCTTATTGAGCGGCGAGTCGCGCAGAATCTATCGCCTGCAACGAGGCGAGAAGAGAATCCAGCTCTTCGATATCCATCATATTGGGGCCATCGGACAATGCCTCATCCGGCCTAGGATGGCATTCGATAAAAAAAGCATCGACGCCGACGCCCGCCGCGGCGCGTGCGAGATGAGGAACCATGCTCCTATCCCCTCCCGAACTTTCCCCGAGTCCGCCCGGCGACTGAACACTGTGCGTCGCATCGAAAACGACGGGATATCCCGATTCACGCATCTTCACGAGCGAACGCATATCGGATACCAGATTGTGGTAGCCGAAACTGGTTCCTCTTTCAGTAAGAAGTATTTGCCGGCAACCCGCTTCTTCAAGCTTCCCTACGACGTTTTTCATATCCTCGGGCGCCATGAACTGCCCTTTTTTGACGTTCACGGGCTTACCCGTTCTTCCTGCGGCATGGAGGAGATCCGTCTGGCGACATAAGAAAGCGGGAATCTGAACGGCGTCCAGAACCCGAGCCGCTCGTTCGGCTTCTTTGGGGCTATGAACATCCGACATCACCGGAAGGCCGGTCTCGCGTCTTACCATCTTGAGTATCTTCAAACCCTCATCTAATCCGGGACCGCGCGGAGATTTCCCCGAACTGCGATTCGCCTTGTCATACGAGGCCTTGAACACCCCGCCGATACCGCATTTTTCTATCACTTTTTTTATCTTTTGAGCGGATTTCTCGGCCAATTCCTCACTTTCGAGCATACATGGCCCTGCGATAACGCAAATCGCTCCCGGCTCGCCAAAGGCCACATCCCCAATTTTTACTATTCTTTTTTCCACCATTTTCATCTTTTCCAGATCCCATGCCGCATGAACGACACGTAAGGACGCGTCAGGGGAACAACTCCCCGCTCGCCTTTTTGGCGGCGGCAATAAACCCGTGAAACAGAGGATGCGGGGCGTAGGGCGCACTCTTGAATTCAGGGTGAAACTGGCACCCGATGAAATAGGGATGTCCCGGCAACTCAATCATTTCGACCAGGCTCTCGTCCGGGGAGAGGCCGCTGAATCGAAGCCCGCTCTCCTCCAAAGCGTCGCGATAGGAATTGTTCACCTCATATCGATGCCGGTGCCGCTCCTCGAATTGCGAAGCCTCGCCATATATTTCCGCCGCCAGGGAGCCGGGCCGCAAAACCCCCGGATAGGCGCCAAGCCGCATCGTTCCTCCCATGTCCACCCCCTCCTGGCCAGGCATGAGAGCCACTACGGGATGAGGCGTCATGTTCGAAAACTCGGAACTGTTCGCCGCTTCCAGGCCGCAGATGTTCCTCGAATACTCCACGACCGCGCACTGCATCCCCAGGCAGATGCCGAGAAAAGGAACCAGCCGCTCGCGCGCATATTGCACGGCGGCGATCTTTCCCTCGATGCCCCGCTCGCCGAATCCACCAGGAATCAGAATTCCGTGCGCCTGCGAGAGCAGCGGCGCGCTGCCGCGCTGTTCTATCTCTTCGCTGTCCACATAATGCAGATTCACCTGGACGTCGTTCCCGAAACCTGCGTGACTCAAGGCTTCGGACAAGGACTTGTAGGACTCTTTTAAATCCACGTATTTCCCGACGATGGCGATGTTGCTGCTGATTTTAGGTGCTCGCTCCTTGCGGGAGATTTCCTCCCAAATACTCAGATCGGGCGTTTGCCGCGCTTTGTCGAGTTTCAGCAAATCCACCACAATCCGGTCCAGACCCTCTTCGTTGAATCTCAAGGGAACCTCATAGATACAGTCCACGTCGATTGCCGTGATCACCGCACTGGGAGGCACGTTGCAAAACAAGGAAATTTTCCGCTTCACGTCCTCTTCAAGAGGCATCTCCGTTCTGCACAACAGGATATCCGGCTGAATGCCGATTTCGCGTAGCTTCATCACGGAATGCTGCGTCGGCTTGGTCTTCAGTTCCTCGGAAGTCTTGATGTAGGGCACCAGCGTCACATGGATGTGAATGACGTGCCCGGGTTCGTGATCGAACCGAAACTGGCGGATTGCCTCCAGGAAAGGGAGGCTCTCGATATCGCCCACCGTTCCGCCGATCTCGCAGATTACGACGTCCTCACCATTGTCCACGTGGCGGATGCAGCGCTTGATCTCATCGGTAATATGGGGAATCACCTGGACCGTTCCGCCCAAATAATCGCCTACGCGTTCTTTCGTGATGACGTTGTAATAGATGCGGCCCGCCGTGTAGTTGTTCTCTTTTTTCATCCGCGCATGTGTGAAGCGCTCATAATGGCCCAAGTCGAGATCCGTCTCGGCCCCGTCGTCAGTCACGAACACTTCTCCATGCTGGAAGGGACTCATCGTTCCCGGATCGATGTTCAGGTAGGGGTCGAGCTTCTGAATGTTCACACGCAAACCTCGGGCTTCCAGGAGTGCGCCGATGGATGCGGAGGCGAGCCCCTTGCCCAGAGAACTTAAAACGCCTCCCGTTACGAAGATATACTTGGCCACCTGCCCTTTTCCTCCTCGAGCGCACTTCGCATTGTGTGATCTCCCAGCAGACGCTCCCGATCCTCGGGGCGGTCCACACCTACCGCATCTCTATTGATTTCCACAACACGAATCGCCAACCCATTCTCAAGAGCGCGTAGTTGCTCCAAACGTTCCAGTTTCTCCAGATGGGATGGCCTCAAGCCAGCGAATCGCAGCAGACTTTCTTTCCTGTAGGCATAAAACCCAAGATGTTTCAATGGTTTTGGCGATATGTCCTCCCAATTCTCCAGGATTTTCTCATACGCCTTCCCTTCCCCGGATAAAACATCCCTCGAATATGGTATGGGAGCGCGGGAAAAATAAAGCGCATCCCCGTTTTCGCTTCTCGTCACCTTCACGGCGTTCGGGTCCAGAAACTCCTCGGGCGATTCGAAAGCCACCGCCAGCGTTGAAATTTCCAAACCACCTTC
The DNA here is from genome assembly GCA_965213625.1 of bacterium. Lineage (GTDB taxonomy): Bacteria > UBA8248 > UBA8248 > UBA8248 > UBA8248 > Bin107. Next base: position 2,030,572 of record CBDBZU010000004.1, on the reverse strand, counting down.
ATCGATCAGGGGTTTGATGCCGGCGTCGATGTCATCAGGATGGATCAAGGGCTCGTCCCCTTGTATGTTTACCACTAGGTCCGCATTTTCAGCGGCGGCGACCTCGGCCACCCTGTCGGTACCGCTTGCGTGGTCATCGCGCGTCATTCGCACGTTTCCACCAAACCTGTGCACCGCATCGGCTATACGCTCATCGTCGGTGGCAACGCAGACAGAACCCAACAATGTCGATCTCAATGCACGTCTGTACACATATTCAATCATGGGATGCCCGCACAATAAAGCCAGTGGTTTTCCCGGAAAGCGCGCCGAAGCCCAGCGGGCAGGTATGACGGCGATGATTCGGATTCCGTTCATTCCATACACCCATAATGCCGTCTAGTACGCATTTTTGTTTATCAGCCCCTTCCAGAGGGTGAGCCATAAAATCTTGACATCAAGACCCAAAGACCAGTTCTCGATATAGTGTAAATCGAATTCGATCCTTTTTTCTATCGACGTATTTCCACGCCATCCATTCACCTGCGCCCAACCCGTCATCCCGGATTTCATTTTATGTCGCAGCATGTAATCGGGAACGGAGGCTCTGAATTTCTCCACGAAAACCGGACGCTCGGGCCTCGGACCCACGAGGCTCATTTCACCTCGCAACACATTGAACAACTGCGGCAATTCATCAAGACTCGTCTTTCTGAGGAAAACGCCGAGCCGGGTACGCCGCTCATCGCCTTCCCTCGTCCAGACCTCGTCTGATTCCACTGCCGCATCTATCCTCATGGAGCGAAACTTGTACATGTGAAACCGCACGCCGTCCAGACCCATTCTTTCCTGGCGATACAGAATAGGACCCCGGCTCGTCCACTTCACGATGAGAGCGATGAGCACGATTAACGGACTGAAAACGAGCAAAGACAAAGCTCCCAGCAAATAATCCACCAATACTTTCATCCAGCAATTCCAGCCAAAAAGAGGTGTCTGTGACAACAGGACCACCGGCAGTCCGTCGAGTTCCTCAATCCCAGGGTTCAGGCGCATGTGTTCGACAAGATCGGGCACCAGGCGGACATCAACGCTCGAGTCTACCAAGGCGTTCAGCAATTCCTGCTGCGCGGTGCGCGCCTTCAGAGGAAGCGCCACATAGACTTCATGGACTCCCTCGCGCGCTACAACTTCACGTACTTCCCCCAGTTTCCCGATCACTCGCACATCTTCTCCGGCATCTCCCTCACCGAGGTGTCCCACGACCTGAAAGCCAAGATATCGATATGTCTCCAAATGAGCGGCGACCCGCCGGGCAATTGGCGTCGTTCCCGCGATAAGGATGCGTCGCATGTCCACACCCCGTCGCCTCAAGCGTCGAATAAAGGACCAGACCAGGCGCCTGACCGAAAAAAGAAAAACAGGCCCAAAGACCATGAACAGAACAACCAACAATCGGCTGTAACTTTGTTTTCGGTAGAAAAACGTGAAGAAGGCGAACAACAGAACCGTCCAGGCCATTGTGCTCGTGAGCCGAATGACCTCCTGAGTGCGATTGAGGCCAGCACGGTAATGGTACAAACACGTTATGCTCGAAGAGATGAACCAAGTGGACAGTATCACAAAAAGCGAGATGAGATAGAAACTGAAATCGGGATACCCGGAGGGAACGGGAACTATCTCCGCGACGAAACGCAGCCAATACGCCATGAACCAGGCCGAAATCAGCGCAATGACATCGCCCGCAATCAGAAAAAGCGCGTTCAATTGGCCGTATCTGCGCAACACGACATGATATTCCTTGTCGGGTCCGGCCAGAAGTTCCTCGTGCAAGGCGCCGGCAAGCAACCTTATCTTATCAGTATTATTCTATTGCTCGGTATGTTTCACCCAATTTTTCCAGACGTTCGCGGTGATTCAGCCAACCCCACCGGAAACGCTCTGCTGCCGCTTTCTTGAATTTCTCGCGAGCGAAGCACTCCGCTTGTTTGCGAGAGGCCTTGGGCGAGAATTGGTCTTCTATTTTTTCGAACGCCACGACGGCTTCTTCGATATCTCTCGGCTCATAACCGGAGAAAAACATTCCAGTGGGCTCCACTTCACTATCTTCCGCTACGGACCTAGGGATGAAGCCCTGCGGCGCTTCATATTCCTGCGCATTCAAGCCCACGACGGTCTCCAGCGCGCCACCCAAGCCCAATGCGAGAACAGGGCGGCCACACGCCTGCGCCTCGAGCGGGGTGATGCCGAAGTCCTCTTCTCCCGGGAATATGAAGGCGCGGCATCCGGCGTAAAGCTCCCGGATCGTTTCATCATCCTGCCAACCGAGGAACTCCACGTTCGGTTTTCCCAGCGCGCGGACACGCTCGAAGTCCTGTCCCTCTCCCACCACCTTGAGCGGACGCCCAAGCCGCCCGAAAGCCTCGACTGCCGCATCGACGCGCTTATAAGGTGCGAACGCCGTGACCATGAGGTAGTAATCAGAAACGCGCTCGTTTCGGGTTCGGTAGAACTCCGTATCCACAGGAGGGTAGAGAACTTCCGCCTGTCTGCCGTAATAGCGACGGATACGCTCCGCCACCGTATGGCTGTTGGCGATAAAATCATGCACTCCCCTGTTGGCTTCGTTGTCCCATCTTCTCAGGTATTCGACGAGGCGAGGAAAAAACCACTTGGCTGCGCCATTCATGCGCGCGGAATACGCCTCATAACCGCTCCAAGCGTAGCGCATCGGTGTATGACAATAACTGAGGTGGTAGGTGTTATGGCCACCCTTTGCCCCTTTCGCGACGCAATGTGAACTCGACAGAATGAAATCGTATTCACCGAGGGAGAACATCCGCACGGCCGTCGGCATGAGTGGAAGCATATAGCGGTAGTGCCGCCTGGCGCCGGGAATCCGCTGCAAGGGGCTGGTATGGATACGGTGACGCTCGATGGTATCAGAAACCGAACCCGGCTGGTGAAACAGCGTAAAGATATCCGCCTCCGGGTATATCTCGCAAAATACCTCGAGGCATTTTTCCCCGCCCCGCATGCCCGTGAGCCAATCGTGCACGATTGCTACTCGCATTTCTGCCCCTGAACTCTCACGACCTGGCTACGGATGGCGAGGCGGGAACGCTACCGGATGAACACAAAAGGGCGTCTCGATAGGCGCGCTGTGTTTCGGCGGCGAGTTTTTCCCATTGAAAATAGCGCGCCCGCTCTTTCGACTTTTCTGCGAGGGTATCTCTCAGGCCCGGCTCCCTCAGGACACGCAGCATCGCGTTTCGCAAGGCGTCCTTATCCCCCCGCGGAACGATCAGACCTGCATCGCCGACAACTTCGGGTAAAGAGGCCGCGTCCGATACGATCGGCGGCGCGCCGCAGGTCATTGCCTCCAGAGGGGGATAGCCAAAACCCTCGTAATGGGAGGGAAACACCAGCGCCAGTGCAGAGCGATAGAGACCCGGTAACGCCTCTTGGGGCATCTGCCCCAGAAACACGACTTCCTCTCCGAGTCTCAAAAAGCGCAAAACACTCTCGAGACTCTTCCGCTCACCTGTCATGACGAGGCGAATCCCATCTACTTCCTTCAACAGGTCCGCAAAAGCATCGAGCAGCAGTTGCAAGTTCTTGTGGCGTTTGTGGTTTCCCACATACAGGAAATAAGGCGCATCGCCGAGTCTTTCCAGGGCTTCGGGCATGGGAGCACGCCCATCCTCCCAACCAGGTGGCAGAGCGTTGTACGTCACACGCACCATTTCTTCCGCGACGCCCACGTGCTCTATGATGTCTCTTTTCGTGTGTTCGGATACGGCGATGATCAGGCGCGCCCGCCGCACCGTTCTTGCGATCATCCATTTGGAGACGCGCCAATGAAGCGGCGAGGGGCAAAGCGCCGGAAACAACTGATGAATCATGTCGTGAATCGTCGTCACCATGGGTGTCTTGCCGAAAAAAGGAGCGAAATAATGTGGTTGGTGTATCAGGTCCAACCGCTCACGCCCCAGAATTCGAGGCAGCCTCACCTGCTCAGCAAGTGAATACGGCGGAGCCGCGCAAAACACTCGCCTGAAATTACTACCCAGATCCGCACAGTAATCCATATCCTTTTCCTGAAGGAAAACGACGTATTCCTCATCGTCGTCGCGCCTGTCCAGACCGGCGAGCAAGCTTCTGAGATAAGTGCCGATGCCGCCCATCGAGATCATCCGGGCGTCGATCCCTATACGCATCTCTTCACCGCCTCATAGACGCGCTCGAGTTCTTGGTTCTCTTTGTCTTCGTGAGTATCGCCCACGGAAGCGGGACTTTTTCGCAACACCACCACATTCGGGCCGCGCGGCCCCCATACGCTCGGCTCAGCCGGCCCCTGAAAAATGCAAATCACGGGAACGCCGAGCGCAGCGGCAATATGAGTGGGGCCCGAATCGTTGCCGATAAACAACCGGCAGGCCTTCATCACCCCCATAAGCGAGCGGAGTTGCTCAACCTTCTCGCACATGTCCACAATCGTGCCCCGAACGCGGACTCCCTTCATAGATTTGAATATCGAATCGACGATTGGCCGGTCATCCGGCCCGCCCAGCAACAAGACCCGGGCGGGAAGCGTGGAAACGACCCTGCTGATCAATTCTCCGTATAGTTTCGGGCTCCAGATTCTCTCTACTCCTCCTGCTCCCGGGTGAATCCCAATGAAAGAACCCGAGTGCTCCTCCATCAACGAGGCTATGCCCGCTCGTCCTTCTTCCAGTTCTTCTATAGATAGCGTAAGTGAAGGGTTTTTCGTCTCGAACGGACCCAGCCCTGCATATTCAAGCATGTCTAAATTAAATTCTACCTGGTGGCGTTTTGGGAACTCCTCGACCTCCGCGTCCAGACCGAAGCCGAATCCCCTGATGCCCCGCCCGACCATATAGCGCACGCCCGCGAGCCTGGCCGCAATGATCGACTGAAAATCACCCGCGAAATCCACCGCCAGATCGTATGGCCCATCGATTTCATCGGCTCTCAATCTGAGCAACCGCCTCAGGCGGCGCATCGAGCGAAAGCCGAATTTCTTTCTCTTAGACCTGTCGCGCCAGGATGCATTGAAGACGAGGAAATCCACCCTGTCCAGTTCCTCGTCCATCTCCCTGAATAAAGAGCGCGCAGATGAGCGAATAAGGAGGTCAATTTGCGCATCCGGCAGAGAGTCGCGAATCGCACGGATTGCGGGCAGCGTACAGACGACGTCGCCGATATGGTCGGGGCGCATCAAAAGAACGCGGCGAATCGCTGGAGGCCGTTCCCTCGTATTGCGAAAAAAGGTCTCCCCCAACAAGTCAACTACGCGAAACGCCCATCTCGCCGGAAATCTCTTATAGTGATAGCTGCGTTCAAAAACGGAAACCCTGTGGCCCCGTACTGGTCTGAGCACCTCTCTCATCGATGGCTTGGCGGATTTAGGAGGAACCCTCAAGCGAGCCTTATCGAAAAATCTCGCAGCTCCATGGGGCGATTCGCTCATTGATACGTTTTCCGGCGTATCCATTTTGCATTCTCAAAAAAGAATTTCAGCCTCGCAGAAAATTAGAATATAGCGCGCTTCGCCTCTCGGCGGAAATTCCGCTACCGGATCGCTAGAAATATACAACGCCACCCACCTCATCTCATCCATTCGCCTGACGCTTAAGTACTCAATATATCCCCATAGAGACGACGTGTTTCATCCGCCAGGACATCCCAGGTGAATTCTTCTAACACTCTATTGCGACCCACCTTCGCCAGCCTTTCACGCTCGGGGGGTTCGTGTTGCAACTTCTGGAGAATTTTTTGAAGAGCCTCTACATCGTCTTCGGGAAATATGAACCCCTCTGAACCAATGACGTGCGGGATTTCGCCCGTGGCCGCTCCCACGGGAACCACGCCGCAACCCATAGCCTCGATCAGCACCCGGCCGAACTGCTCCATCCAGTGCGCGGTTGTTCTCGACGGCAACGCCAGCACATGCCACCGCCGCAAATATCCAGGCACCCCGAAGTGATCGACCCAGCCAACAAATCCCACACGTTCCCAAATCCCGAGGGATCGCGCCAGCCACTCAAGCGTTTCACGCTCGGGCCCATCCCCCACGATCTGCGCTCTCCACTCTCCAGAAAGACCCGCGAGCGCTCTCAGGAGAACGTCCACCCCTTTCGAGCGAACCAGTCTCCCAACATACCCGACGCAAAAAACATTGCCGCGTTCACCCGGCTCGGGAGGTCGGAAAAGCTCGGGGTCCAGTCCGAACTGGGGCAGCGTTCGCACTTTTTCCGGCACCGCGCCGAGGCGCAACAATCTCTCCCGGGCCGTACGGGCAAAGACCAACAGCGCATCCGCGCGACGAAAAACGGTATTCTCAATTCTGCGGGAACGCCAGGGGAGAGCAATATCGAAATTCTCCGAGTTGTTGACCATGAGCTTCGGCCGCGTCCTCAACATAGACAGATAAAGCAGCACTTGCGCCGCGACGAAGCTGTAGGATTCCTCCTCCATATGGACGATGTCCGGCTGCGCTTCCCGGAGCGCCCTCCAGAGTCCCCTACGGTAGACGTGTCCGCCCACCCTGCCATTCAAAATCAAGGGACCGGTGAAGATCCAGTAGCCATTCTCCTCACCCTCCCGGCAAATGAGTGTCCGCGCGCCATCTTTCCACTCCGCAGGCGCGAGCAGAGAAATTTCCAGGCCGGGACGACGTGCGATTGCAGCAAGCTTCGCGCGATACATCGGCGACGCGCAGAAGCGCGAAATGATTAAAACGCGCATGATGGCTTACCCGTATACATAGCCCATTCGTCATCTTTCAGGCGCTCAAGATTTCTTCACTCGAATGACCAAGCATCTCGCCGGTCGTATCCGCCTTTTTACTTATGCCCGTTACAGGCGCGCAAATGCGCCTTCAACGACCCCACTGAAGCAGCAAACGGGAGGAATCCTGGACAGCCATGCCTCCACACCCAACCATATATACGGGTGCGCTCCGAATGTTTGTCTGAGTTTTTCGGGCAAAGGGGTGAAATTTTTTGGCAGTATGTTCGAATACCATGTCCTGATTGCCCGAAACCCGAACCGGGAAAGGATGTAACACATCTTTTTAATGGAATAGAGCCGGTCGTGATCGCTCGCCTTGAAAATGTATCTCGCCATGAACTCCGCATAGCTCCATTCGTTAGGAAGCATCATCACGACGAACAACCCCTCAGGACGCAAAATGCGCCGTATTTCCGTGAGTGAGCCGCTCTCGTCTTCTACATGCTCCAGTACGCCGCAGGACAAAACGATATCGAACGATTCATCCTCGAAAGGAAGCCGAACGGGGGCTTCACCGTAAACAACTTCTAGATTCTGCTCGCGAAGAAAGGAATTCCAAGGAGAGGGTTCTGCCGCCTCGATGGTATAGGAAACTACTTCGAAACCCCGGTTTCTCAGGAGATAAGACATCTGCCCATAACCGCATCCCCAGTCCAGCAACCTGCCGCCTTTCGGTTGCAAGTTTTTCACGATATCCGCTTTACAAAGGTAATTGTCGCGTCCCAGCGGTGTGCTCAGGTGATGGAGTCCTGCGCAACCTTCGGTCTGGGAACGTTCGACGGCTCGGGCGAGGGCCGCCATCTCTTCGGACTCGGCTCGAGAAGAGCGTTTCTTCCGCATGGAGTGTAGATCCTGTTTTTTCGTGGAGGCAAGATTACTCTAACTCCAGGGCCACGCAGAACACAAGGCTCGCTTGACACGTGGCCGGTGGTGGGAGAACTTCCGAATAACTTGTTCTCCACTTATTCGAGGGAAACGCCATGAACGAACGTGGTGCGCGCCTTCGGGCGCTTCTGCAAGAGAACCGACCCGTGCTCGCTCCCGCCTGCATAGACGCTTTCAGCGCGCGCATGGTGGAGCAGTCGGGGTTCGAGGTGAACTACCTGACGGGCAACGGCGCCTCGGCGGCGCTCCTCGGCAAACCCGACGTAGGCTTCATGACGCTGCGCGAGGTGGCCGATGTCTGCAGGAACATTGTTCAAGCCACTTCCATTCCCCTCATCGCGGATGCCGACACCGGCTACGGAAATGCCGTGAACATGATTCGCACCGTCCGTGAACTCGAATCGGCGGGCGTCGCCTGCATCCAGATCGAGGATCAGATAACCCCAAAAAGGTGCGGCTTCCTGCCCGGCTCGGTCCCCGTCATTTCGCTGGATGAACAACTCGGTAAGCTCAAGGCGGCCCTCGACGCACGGGAAAGCGATAATTTCCTCATCCTCGCCCGCACGGACGCCGCCGCCGATCACGGACTCGACGAAGCGATCCGCAGGGCCGTCGCCTATAAAGAGGCGGGGGCCGATCTCACATTCATCGAGGTGGAAGGCACCGAGGAGGAACTCAGGAAAATCGGAGCCGAGGTACCCCCGCCCCACGTCACCACACTGGATGAATCGAGGCGCGAGGCGGCGCTCAGCGTGGATGAACTCGGAGAACTCGGCTTCGGCGTCATCATCTATCCGGGCATCGTGCGCTGCACGTATTTGAAAGCGGTGAACGACGTGCTGCGCATCCTGAAGGAAGAAGGCTCCACGCGCTCGGCGCGCGAGATGATGGCCACTTTTCAGGAATATAACGACGCCCTGGGCATCTCGGAAATCCAGACGTGGGAGCGCGAATACCTCTAACGCCTCACCAGCGTCACGCAAGGAGCGGAACATGATCACCGTAGGCATGTATTACGACGTCCTGCCGGGCAAGGAAAAAGAATTCGAGGAAAAATTCGAGGCAGTGGCAGGCGCCCTTGATGGCCAGGCCGGCCACGTGCAGAGCCTTTTGTATCAGCAGGTGAAAAATCCCAATTCCTACACCATCCTCTCTGAGTGGGAGGCGCAGGAAGACTTCATGGCTTTCATCAGGAGCGATGCCTTTCGCGCCGTCACGGACTGGGGAAAGGCGGAGATTCTGGCGGGACGACCTCGCCACAAGCTCTATGGCCGCGAGGGCGACCTCCACTAACTAAAGGGAAATTGTATGCCCGATATGCTCCCCTGCCCGCCCCCGGACCCCCAACCCAGAGCACCCCGCTTCAAGCTCCCCCCCGGCGCCTGGGACACACACGGGCACATTTTCGGCCCCGAGAGCAAATACACTTATTCCCCCAAAAGGGGCTACACGCCTCCCGACGCCCTGCTCGATGCCTACGAAACCCTCCACCGTACGCTCGGCGTAGAGCGCGGCGTTCTCACCCAGCCGAGCGTCTACGGTGTCGACAATACCGCCATGCTCGACGCGATGGCCCGCTCGGGCGGGCGGCTCATGGGCGTGGCCTCCGTAGACAAGGAGGTGAGCGAGGCGGAGTTGGCGCGCCTTCACGATGCCGGGGTTCGCGGCTTGCGGATCAATCTGGCGGACAAGGGCGGGAACCCCTTCGATTCGTTCGCAGACGTTCAGGCGATGGGCGAGCGCATCCAGGACATGGGCTGGCACATGGAGTTTTTGATCCACGTGCATGAATACCCAGAACTCAGAAAAACCTTCTCCTCCCTGCCAGTCCACAGCGTTTTCGGGCACATGGGATACGTTCCGGCGGGCGAGGGTCTAGCCCCTCTCCAGGAATTCATGGACTTGCTCAGAGAAGGCCGAACGTGGGTGAAACTCACGGGCGCATACCGAATCACGGGCCTAAAGCAGACGCCCTATTCGGACGTAGACCCCGTCGCCAGCGCCCTCATCGAAACAGCTCCCGAGCGCGTGATCTGGGGCACGGACTGGCCGCATCCCGTCTGCAAGATACCGATGCCCAACGACGGCGACTTGCTGGATCAACTGTTCGACTGGGCACCGGATGAAAACATCCGCGAAAAAATACTCGTGGAAAACCCCCTGAAACTGCTCGGGCTTGATAGATAGGAGAGAGAAATGGCGCGCAAGGCAACGAAAAAAATCGCATTTCTAGGTCTAGGCCGCATGGGCGGATTGATGACGAAACACCAGGTTGACGCCGGCTTTCCCGTAACGGGCTACGACCCCTCTCCAAATGCCGTCGCTACTGCGAAGAAAAACGGCGCGAAAACCGCCAGAACCGTGGCGGCGGCCGTCAAGGGCGCAGATGTGGTATGCAGTTCGCTCCCCTCTCCCGCCGTCGTCAGAAACGTATATCTGGGCCCCAAGGGCGTACTCAAAACGGCGCGGCGCGGCACCGTTTGCTTTGAGCTTTCGACGAGCAGCGTGACTCTGGCGAAAGAAATTGCCGAAGCGGCCAAGAAAAAGGGAATCGCCTTTCTGGACGCGCCCGTCAGCGGCAGTATTCCGCACCTGGAGCGTAAAGAGGTATCCGCCATCGTAGGCGGAGACCAGGCCGCGCTCAAGGAACACCGCGACGTGCTCGACGCCTTCAGCAAGTCCGTCACCTACATGGGGAAATCAGGCAACGGCCTGATCATGAAGTTGGTGACGAACCACATTCTGAACATCCAGCATTCCGGTATGGCCGAGGGTCTCGCGTTCGGGATGAAAGCGGGCCTGACGGCTCCCAAAATGATGAAATTTTTGCAGGGAAGCGTGATTCCCCTCCTCATCCATTACAAGGGCACTACGATGGCGGCGCGCGATTATTCCGACGTCATCGCGAACTTAGGGATAAGCTACAAGGATCTGGGACTCAGCATCAACGAGGCGAACGATCTGGGCGCCCCCGTGCCCCTGGGCGCCGCCGCGCGCCAGCAATACACCTCCGCCATGGCGCTCGGACTTGAAGATGCGGATTTCAACGCAGTCTTCGAGTCTTTCCTGAACGCCATGGGCACGAAGCCGAAGAGAAAATAATTTTACAGGGGCAAGCGGAGGTAGGCGCTTGCGCCGGGAGGCGCCTCACTCGATTTTTGAGAGAAGGCCCCAACGTTCTCAACCATTATCGTAGAACGATAGCGCAAGAAACTTCAGGAGTCTGAAGAAATGGCGAACGAGGCAAAGAAAAAAATCGCATTTCTGGGCCTGGGCCGCATGGGTGGATTGATGGCGAAACACCTGGTTGACGCCGGCTTCGACGTCACCGGTTACGACCCCGCTCCCAAAGCCGTCGCGACGGCAAAGAGGAACGGCGCGAAAATCGCGAAAACAGTCGCAGTAGCCGTCAAGGGCGTGGATGTAGTGTGCAGTTCGCTCCCAAAAACCGAGATCGTGAGAGACGTCTACTTGGGCGAAGGCGGCGTGCTCAAGACCATTCGGCGCGGGGCGGTCTGTTTCGAGCTGTCGACAAGCAGTGTCGCCCTGGCGAAAGAGATCGCCGCAGAAGCCAAGAAGAAAGGAATTGCCTTTCTGGATTCTCCCGTGCTCGGAAGCGTTCCGCACTTGGAGCAAAAGCAAATCTCCGCCATCGTGGGTGGAGACGAGTCCTCCCTCAAGGAACACCGTGACGTGCTCGACGCTTTCAGTAAATCCGTCACCTACATGGGAAAATCGGGAAACGGCCTGCTCATGAAGCTGGTGTCGAACCACATCATCTTCATCCAGCACGCCGGCATGGCCGAGGGCCTTGCGTTCGGGGTGAAGGCCGGAATTCCGGCCCGCAAGATGATGAAATTCATACAAGGAAGCGCGATTCCGAACATGATGCATTTCAAAGGAAGAGAGATGGCGGCTCGTGATTATTCCAACGTAATCGGGAATTTGGGACTCAGCTTCAAGGATTTGGGACTCAGCACCAACGAGGCGAACGATTTGGGCGTTCCCGTACCCATTGGCGTCGCCGCGCGGCAACTTCACACATCCGCCGTGGCGCGCGGCTTCGAACAAGCGGACGGCAACGCGGTTTTCGAGGCTTTCCTGAGCGCCGCAGGAATGAGGATAAAGAGAAAATAATTTCATAGGGGCAAGCTGAAGTATGCTTCCGCGCCGGGAGACGCCTCGCCCGACTCAAGGGGTATGGCCTTGATTTATCAGGTTCGTCGATCCGTTCGATGGGCATTGAGTGATGCAGTAATAAATTCAGGAGTGATGAGAAATGGCGAAAGTGGTTGCTTTCCTGGGTCTAGGCAACATGGGCTCCGGCATGTCGGAGAATCTTGTGAAGGCGGGCTTCGAGGTACGCGGCTTCGACCCCGTCCCCGCCGCGCGCGAGCGGGCGGCCTCGGCCGGTTTGAATGTCTTCGAGACGGCTGCGGAAGCCGCTACGGGCGCCGAGGTCATCTGCAGTTCAGTGCCCGAGGTCGAGCACGCAAAAGAAGCCTATCTGGGCGAGACCGGGGCGCTCACAACCGCCTCTGAAAGCGCGGTCTGCTTCGATTTGTCGACACTGACGGTCGAAGGCAGCCAGGAGTTGGCGGTGGAAGCGAAAAACCGAGGCGTGCAGTTTCTGGACACCCCCGTGAGTGGCAGCGTGCCTCACGCAAAAGCGGGAACCCTGGCCATCATGGTGGGGGGCGATGAGGCTTCACTCAATGCCCACCGCGACGTTTTGGAGGCCTTCAGCGCCTCGATCCACTACTTCGGCTCGAACGGCGCGGGCCTCCAGATGAAGCTGGTGACGAACCACATCTTTGCGATCCACATCTCCGCCATCGCCGAGGCGCTGACCATGGGGACGAAGGGGGGCCTGGACCCGGAACTGATGGTCGAGTTCCTGAAGGCGAGCGTGATCCCGAAGATTATCGAGTACAAGGCCTCACCCATGATCGCCAAAGACTACACGCCCACGTTCACGATAAACCTGATGCTCAAGGACTTGCGCATCATCGCGGCGATGGCCGACGGCATCGGGACGCCGATTCCGCTGGGGACGATGGCGCGGCAGGTCTATATGAGCGCGGCCGCCCTGGGCCACGGGAACGCGGACCAGAACGCCATTTTAGAATTTTTCGAAAAAGGCGCAGGGATGGGCGACTAGCGTACATGGCGACGAAGACCATAATTCGGCATGATGACCCGGTTCCATGGTTTTACAGGCGGGCTTGCAATTCTTGAGTAATTTAGTTTAGTATTCGAAAGAATTATGGAAAGCGAGTTGCCCGCTCTTCCATTCCGACAACTTTCGCGATACGATTTTCCAATCCATATCCCTTTTCAGCGAATGCTGGCAGCAAAGGAGAACAATAAATGTCAAAAACAGGACGAGACCTGCTCGAGGCCGCGCGGGGCGATGTTCCTGAGATCACGGCGGAAGATGTGAAATCCGCTATCGATTCGGGCGCCGAGTTGGCGCTCATCGACGTGCGCGAACCGGACGAGTTCCGGGGCGGGTACCTGCCGGGCGCCGAACACGTGAGCCGCGGATTCCTGGAACTCAAGATCGAACAGGTCGTTCCCGACAGGACGACGCCCATCGTCGCCTACTGTGCGGGCGGCGTACGCTCGCTGCTCGCGGGCCAGGTGCTGCAATCCATGGGCTATCAGAACGTGAAGTCCATGGCGGGAGGTTACGGGAAGTGGAAAGACCTGGCCTTTCCCGTGCAAGTGGACAAGCAGATGAGCGCAGAGCAGTTAAACCGCTACAGCCGCCACTTCCTGCTCTCCCAAATCGGGGAAAAGGGCCAGTCCAAACTCCTGGACGCCAAGGTCGTCCTGATCGGCGCGGGCGGTCTGGGTTCTCCCACCGGGCTTTATCTGACTGCCATGGGCGTGGGGAACATCGGCATCGTGGACCTGGACGTCGTGGACATGAGCAACCTGCAGCGCCAGATCGTCCACACGAATGACCGCGTTGGAATCTCCAAAGTCGAAAGCGCGACGGCTACCCTCACCGCGCTGAACCCGGACGTGAACGTCATCGCGCACGAAGAAAGAATCAACCGCGACAACGCGCTCGACATCCTCAAAGACTACGACGTCATCGTGAACGGGGCGGACAATTTCCCGACGCGCTACCTCGTGAACGACGCGGCGGTATTTCTCGGAAAACCCATCGTCGACGCCTCCATCTTCAAGTTCGAAGGCCAGGCCACCGTCTACCACCCCGGAGAGGGCGGCCCCTGTTACCGCTGCCTCTATCCCGAACCGCCGCCTCCCGGCATGGTGCCCTCCTGCCAGGACGCAGGGGTACTTGGCGCGCTGTGCGGCACCATGGGCTCCATCCAGGCGACGGAGACGGCCAAGCTCATCGTGGGCTTCGGCGAACCGCTCATCGGCAAACTGCTGATGTACGACGCGCTCAAGTCGCAATTCAGGACGCTCAAGATCAGGCGTGACCCGGCCTGCCCGGTGTGCGGGGACAGCCCCTCCATCACCGAGCTCATCGACTACGAGTTCTTCTGCGGCCTCACGGAAGCACCCGCCGGCGCCGCCGCAAACGGGCACTGATGGGAGCTACACAGGCCGTCAAGCAGAAATAGGAAAACAACGAAAGCCGAGCCATATGAAACCCCCGGGGCGTGATGCTCCGGGGGTTTTTTATGAGATTTCTTCCAGCCTAGCCGTTTCCATAACCGGCCGGATGGGGTAGCAACTCCGCAGGAATTCGGCGAGAAAGCCCAGGTGTTCGGCGAGGGCCGACATGTGCGCGGCGGCATAGCGGGAGGATAGCGCATCGGCCTGCTGCGCCAGGGCTTCGCGGGCATCGGGAGCAGAGTCATCCTGCGCAGCCAGAGCATTAAAGTCGTCGAGCAGGGCGCGCACGTCATCGTGTTCTTTCGCATATCCCGTCATCAGCACATAGGGACTTCTCAGGATGAGATGGACGGGGTTTTGCGTGTTCGATGACTGATCGAGCATGCAGCGGCTGCGCCTTTGATCGTAGTTCTCGGGCATCGCGTCCTCCTCACCCGCCCCGGGCGTCGTGGAGCGATATCCCCTGCTCGCCACGGCCTTTAAACTCGTTGTAGAGCTTCATCACGGCCTGCTCCACGCGGTCGGGCTTCATCCACTCCGTATACCTGCCCAGCGGAATCTCGCGCGCGGCGCGTTTGGCGGGGATTCCTTTTTCGAAGCGTTTTTTCGCCTCCCTGCGTACGAGCCGGAGGTAGCCCAATGTTTTCTCGAGCGCTCTCTTATCCCCTGGCGGCCCGTGCCCCGGTACGACCCTCTCGATGGGGAAGGTTTTGAGAATCCTGTCCGCTATCCGTATCCACCCGCCGATGTGGGCGTCGAAGGTGGCGGGCGTCACATAATGAAAGCAGATATCGCCCGTGAAGAGAACGCGTTCTTCGGGCAGATAGACGATGGTGTCGCCTTTGGAATGCGCATGGCCCAGGTGGTGGAGTTCCAAGACGCGCTTGCCCAGGCGAAGCGTCATGCCGCCCTCGTAGGTGACGTCGGGAAAGCGTGGCTTCAGCCTTTTGAGTTCGCCTGCGTATTCGGGGTTCACGCCCCGGTAGTGCGCGAGGTCGAGCCCTGTCTCGATCATCCGCTCGCGCATGTAGCGATGCGCGATGACGGGTATCTCCTTATCAAACCATGTTAGCCCCAGGGTGTGATCCGCATGGTGGTGGGTGCAGACGATCTTGCGCACCGGCTTTCGGGTCGCATTGCGGATAGCCTCCTGAAACGCCTGCGTCATGGGCCGTACATACAGAGAATCGATGACCAAGGCCTCACTATCCCCTACGATGAGCCCCGCGTTCGAGACGTTCAGCCCACCCGCCTGAATGTAGGCGTAAACACCCGGGGCCATCCGCTGAAGCCCCGTCTTCCAGCTTCTGGGAATTTTCTCCATTCGGATACCCTCCTACGCTTCTTTCGAGATTCGCCATTCTACACGATGGGAGCGATTGACCACACGCCCCCGAACGGGCGACATTAGCCCTCATCAAAACGAGGGGTTCCAACCGTCATATAAAGGAGTCGTCCATGGACTTATCGTTCGATCATGTGCACATCATCTGCAAAGATTTGGAGGCGATGGTCGCCTTTTTCGAAAAAATATTCGGTGGCGAGGTCATCTACCAGGAAGAAAACTTTCATGGCGCGCCCAACGCCGTCATCCGTGTCGGCGAGGGCAGGCTTTTCCTGAGAGGCGTGCGGCCGGGCGAGAGCATCGGGGAGAACCACCAAGACGCCGTGATGGGGCTCGACCATTTCTCCTTCGCCGTGGACGACATTCACAGCCTCGCTGCGCAGATGAAAGAAGCGGGCGCGGACTTCATCCGTGACCCCTCGCCCTCGGGCATGGGCGGGAGAACGACGGCCTACATCCGGGGACCCGAGGACGTGCGGATAGAGCTTTCAGAACGCGCGGGAGAGACCTACGGCGGCGGTTGAAGCGCCCTCCCCCTTCCGAGCAAAACAAAAACCCCCGGGCGTCAAACCCGGGGGTTACATGTTCCGAAGCGTAGTCGTTATTTGTGGTCGTAGCGCGCAGGCAGTCCGTTGCCGTTGAACTCGACCTGGTCGCTTGCGCGAAGGTCGCCCGCGATGAACTCGTCGATCATCTGATGCGAGACGGAATCGGGCACCTGAACCGGGGGATGTTTCATCAGGTAAGCGCTCACCGGGTAGAGCGGCCCCGCCTCGCCCCTGTCACGCGCGATGCGCGCCAGGCGAATCGCGTCGATGACGACGCCGCCTGAGTTGGGGGAATCCTCAACCGAGAGGCGCGCCTCGATTTCGAGCGGCACGCCGCCGAAGCCTTCCGCCTCGATTCTCAGGAAGCATATCTTGTTGTCGTCCTGCCATGGCACGTAGTCAGACGGCCCGATGTGGATGTCGTCCGAATCGAGAGGTTCGGGAAGCTGGCTCTGAACGGCGTCTGTCTTCGAGATTTTCTTGGATTTCAGGCGTGAGCGCTCCAGCATGTTCAGAAAATCAGTGTTGCCGCCCGTGTTCAACTGATAGGTGCGCTTGAGCTTCACGCCCCTGTCCGCGCAAAGCCTGGCGAGCGTGCGGTGGAGTATTGTGGCGCCGAGCTGGGCCTTCACGTCGTCTCCCACCACGGGTATGCCCGCATCGGTGAAGCGGCCCGCCCATTCTGGGTCCGAGACGATGAAGACCGGCATGCAGTTGATGAAGGAAACGCCCGCCGCGAGCGCCGCTTCCGCGTAATGGCGCGCCGCCTGCTCCGAACCCACCGGCATGAAGTTCAATAAAATTTCCGCCCCGCTCTCGCGAAGCTCCGCGGCCACGTCGCAGGGTTCGGCCTCAGCGGGCAGAAAAGAGCGATCGGATGCGTATTCCGCCATGTGTGACGCCACACCGTCCAGGATGGGCCCCATCCGCACGTTCACGCCATAGTCGGGCAGGTTCTCCCAGATGGTTTTCGTGCAGTTGGGCTTGGCGAAGGCCGCTACATGAAGCGGCTGCCCCACCTTACGGACGTCGATGTCGAAAGCCGCCACGACCTCGATGTCCTCCGGCTCGTAGCCGCCCAGGTCCCGGTGCATGAGACCCAATTCCTCTTCGGGATGGTGGCGGTAATACTCGATGCCCTGGAGCAGGGAACTTGCGCAGTTCCCCACGCCGGCGATGGCGATGCGAATCGGCGACATATATGCGTTTCCTTTCCTGCCTTTGCAGTGGCTACGGCCTCGAGAAGCGGACCCGAAGTCGGGTCCACCGGTCGGATTTCTCGCCGCAGGCCACGCATGTGCGGATTTAATTTCAGGTCAATCGGTGCGAACGCTTACGTCCACAGAAAGGCGACTATATCCCAAAATCCACATTTTCTCCAAGAGGAGGAGACAAAATGATTCCGGGCGGCCTAGTGGCGGGAAATCCGGCTCTAATACAGGAGGCAGCGGACGAAGTGTCCGGGGGAAACCTCTTTGAGTTCGGGTTCGTGCTCCAGGCACATCGCCTTCACTTCCGGGCACCTCGGGTTGAAGCTGCAGCCCGTCGGCAGGCGGTTCAGACTGGGCACGATGCCCTTGATCTCCTCCAGACGAATCTTCTCGCCCGGCTTCGTGGTGTTGATCTTCGGTATCGAGTTGAGCAACCCCCGGGTATAGGGGTGAAGCGGGTTGCCGAAAATCTCTTCCGTCGGCGCCTCCTCGACCACCTTGCCGGCATACATGACGACGACGCGCTTGCACGTCTCGGCCACGAGGCCCAAGTCGTGCGTGATGAGGATGACCGCCGTGCCGAGCTCTTCCTGCAGCTTGACCATGAGGTCGAGTATCTGCGCCTGGATGGTCACGTCGAGCGCCGTGGTCGGCTCATCGGCCAGGAGGATTTTCGGGTTGCACGAGAGCGCCATGGCGATCATCGCGCGCTGCCGCATGCCGCCTGAGAGCTGGTGTGGGTATTCCCGCACGCGTTGGCGCGGCAGGGGGATTCCGACCAGGTCGAGCATCTCGGCGGCCTTGTCCATCGCGTCTTTTTTCGTCATGCCCTGGTGGAGCATGACGGCTTCCGCAATCTGGAAACCGACGGTGAACACGGGGTTCAAACTCGTCATCGGTTCCTGGAAAATCATCGAGATGTGGTTGCCCCTTATCTCGCGCAACTCCTTCGTATCGAGTTTCGTCAGGTCGCGGCCCTCGAAGAAGATGCCGTCGCCGAATATCTCGCCCGGCGGCTCGGGGATGAGGCGAAGCACCGAAAGCGCCGTCACCGTCTTGCCGCACCCCGACTCGCCCACTACGCCGAGCGTCTCGCCTGCTTTCAGGCTGTAGCTCACGCCGTCCACGGCGCGCACCGTGCCCTCGGGGGTATGGAAGTAGGTGTGCAGGTCTCTCAGTTCCAGGATTGTGTCGGTGCCGACGGCTGCGCCAGTGGCCATGGATAACCTCCGGGTTACAAGTTCGACTTCTCGGGACGAATCATCAGATGCCCGATTATAAGAACAGAGAAATTGAATTGTCCAGTCGAACGCGGAAATCCCCGAAAATTTTCAGGAGGAAACCACCTCCTGTCCATGTGGACAGCTTTTCAGGATCGGACAATCCGTGCAAAGCGGCTTTCTCGCCGAGCAGCAATTTCTTCCGTGATGAATCAGGAGAAGCGTGACGCGGCCCCACCATTTTTTCGGCACGGCGTCCAATAGCTGAAATTCGGCCTTCACCGGGTCGCGCGTTGATATCCAGCCCAGCCGG
Source organism: bacterium (assembly GCA_965213625.1). Lineage (GTDB taxonomy): Bacteria > UBA8248 > UBA8248 > UBA8248 > UBA8248 > Bin107. The sequence goes on along the minus strand of CBDBZU010000004.1, from coordinate 2,011,658 downwards.
TTCCCGGTGCGCAGAACGTGCGTATCCACCGCGATTGCGGGCTCACCGTATGCCTCGTTCAAGACGACGTTGGCCGTCTTGCGCCCCACGCCGGGCAGGGTCACCAGATCTTCCATATCGTCCGGCACCTCGCCGCCATATTCATTCACGAGGCGGCGGCAGCACGCACGGATGGACTTCGCCTTCTGGCGGTAGAATCCGCAGGAGTGAATCAACTCCTCGAGTTCAGCGGGCGCGGCCTCCGCATACGAGGCGGCGTCGGGATAGCGGGCGAAAAGGGCGGGGGTCACCATGTTCACCCGCTCATCCGTGCACTGGGCGGAGAGCATCGTCGCCACCAGCAGTTCGAGCGGGTTTCGGTAATGAAGCGCGCAGCGCGCGTCGGGGTAGGTCTGCTCTAGTATGCGAAGAAGACGCGCGGGCGTGGATGCGGGCAACTGGATTCCTTTTCGCTTGCAAGCGGGGCGTTTCGCCCTCCTAACTGGGCGGTTCTTTTCAAGGGCGGTGATTCGGACTAGAATAGCGAACCTGATTCATATCGCCTACAGCGTCAAGACAAAGGAGACTGTACTGATGGCCGACCCTCATGTGGCCCAGAAAGCACCCTATATCTACAAACCGGAAAAGGACGAGAAAGTCGCCTGGTGCGCCTGCGGCCTGAGTAAATCGCAGCCTTTCTGCGACGGCTCGCACAAGGGATCGGAGTTCCGCCCCATCGTCCTCGACGTACAGGCGGGAAAACCTTGCGCCTTTTGCGGATGCAAGCAGACGGGCAACGCGCCCATGTGCGACGGCACGCACTCCATGCTATAGGGGTTAGGCTCAAAAGCGGTTGATGAATATGCGCGTGTAGCTCAGAGGATAGAGCGCCTGCCTCCGGAGCAGGAAGTCGCAGGTTCGACTCCTGCCACGCGCACCAATGTTTATTATTCCCTCTCGCCACTCCTCAATACAGTTATAATCAATTTATTCAATAGGTTAGACTGCATATTGCAAGCCCTATCGCATTGAGGATTTCCTTCCTTCTCCCTTTTCGACAGATGCAGTTCGCCGATGCAGAAAACCACCAAACCGGCATCTTTTCCCCGAACGATTTTTTTTGGCTTGAGCGGGCGGCGGTGCTAAAATACGGGGTCGGTTTTGTTCGAGGAGGAATGAAAATGAAGAATGCCGAGCTTGTCGAATCGAACGGGACTGCCGCCGCCCGGACGCCGGAGGGAAAAGCGATCTTCTGGGATCGGAAATTCCAGGCGTCGTACAAATCAACGATCGAAGCCGCCTGGAGGTGTGGACGTGCACTACTGGAAGTGAGAAAGAAACAAGCGCACGGACAATGGATGGACTGGCTCCAAAGCGTCGGAATCAGCTACACGAGGGCGAGCCGGTGCATGGCCCTAGCAGGCGTTGAACTGTCGCGCGTACTCAATTTTCCCACGATGACCCAGGCGCTTGCTGCCGTTTCATCCGTACTGAGATTCACAGACTTCCAATCCCCGGAGAAAGAAAAAACGTGCATCAAGAAGGCTCCCACTCCACTCAAGAAGCCGAAAGTTCCCACTCGCGAGGAATTCGAGCAACTCCGGGCGCGGGTGAACGAACTCGAATCCAGTGAGAAAAACCTGCGTGGCGAACTGAAGCGATCGAAACTGGCTGTCAACCGGTACAAGAAAGCGCTGGACGAGAAGAACAGGCGCATCGAAGAGCTGGAAGCGAATCTCGCGCATACAAACGGCCACTTCGAGTAGGCACGCAAGTCGGCTTCCCGCGCATAGGCGAGCCGACCGCTGGAGCGAGCAAAGTCTTCTCCTACATTCCGCCCGATGGACAATTCCCCCTTGACCGCCGGGGGCCATGCGGATAGGTTGAGCCTCAAAGCGCGAAACTTAGCGGAGAGGTTCCGGTGTTCGGCGAATACATCGACAGCCACAACCACATGCACGCCCTGAACTGGGACGAGTGGGAACTGCTCGGCACGACGGGCATGCGTGCGGCGGTGCTCTCCTGCGGCAACCCCCACCTCTACCGCGAGGTGTGGGACGAAGCGCCCGGTTATGACGACATTATGCGCTTCTGGGAAGGCCCCCTCGAGATGGTCCGGGCCCTCGAGGCGCAGCACTTCATCCAAATCAGCTGCGCGGTCGGCATCAGCTCGATGACGCGGGTGACCGACTGGGAAAAACTGCTCGAGAAGATGCCCGGTTTTCTTGAAGACGAAAACGTCGTAGCCCTGGGTGAGATCGGCCTCGACCCCACGCAGTATTTCTCCCTCACCTGGCCGATGGAAGAACAGGCCGCGTGTCTCGAAGCGCAGGCGGATATGGCGAAAAAGTACAATAAACCCATTATCCTCCATACGCCGACACCCAAAAAGAGCAAGGATTTCCTCGGAAAAGTCGCCGTGCAGGCGGACGTGCCGCCCGAGCAGATCCGGCTCCACTACATGCAAAAAGACCTGGAAATCATCCGGAAGACCGGCTTCGATGAAGCCAAAGTGGCCGTCGATCACACCGACGCCACTACGGTCGAACACATCCACGAGCACACGCGCGCCATGTGCGCCATCAGCATCGGCAGCGCGCTCAGGCCCCTACATCCCGCCCAGGTCATCGAGTGGGTGGAGAGGTTCGGGCCGGACCGGATCATGATCAATTCCGACCATCTGGGCTACCGGCCCATCGACATCCTCTCGGTTCCCAAGACGCTGCGCGCCATGCGAAACGCAGGGTTATCGGAGGAGGCGATCCGCAAGGTATCGTTCGAGAATGCGAGAAAGTTCTACAATCTCACCCTGTAAGGACACACGATGAACGAGACGCAAGACCCCTTTGAGTATTTCTTAGAGATGCCCTGGTCGGACGGGCTGCCCGTGGTGACGCCCACGCCCGAGCGTCTCGCCTGGATGCTGGCCGGCACGAGCAGAGACGCAGGCGAAGTTTTAGGAGACGTTCCGCCCTCGCTGAATGCGGCGACGGTGGAGAGCGTCGCTTTGCACGCCTTGATGGCGGGCTGCAGACCTGAATACCTGCCCGTTGTACTGGGGGCGGTCGAGGCGATGTTGATCGAGCGCTTCAACCTCGTGGGCATTCAGGCCACCATGTTCACCGGTGGACCCTTGTTGATACTGAACGGCCCCTATGCAAAGGAGATCGGCGTCCACGGGGGGTCTGGATGCTTCGGCCCCGGCTTCCGGGCGAACGCCACCATCGGCCGCGCGATAAGGCTCATCTTGATGAACCTGGGCGGCGGCATACCGGGCGTCTCTGACATGAGCACCTTCGGCAGCCCATCCAAGTTCACCTACTGCGTCCGCGAGAACGAGGAACAAAGCCCCTGGGAGCCGATGCCGGGCGATTTCGGCTTCGGGGCGGATGCCGACGTCCTCACCGTCTGCAACGCCGAGGCGCCTCGCATGGCGATGGACGACGTGAGCGCAAAGCCCGAAGGCGTCCTCACCACGCTCTCGAACACCATGTGCGCGATGGGCGCCACGACGGCCTACACACAGACGAACTGGGTGATCGTGGTCGCGCCCGATCATGCCGACATCCTCGCGAGAGGTGGTCTTAACCGCGAGGACGTGAAAGGAGAACTCTGCGAGCGGGCGAGAATGCCCGTGGGCGTCCTCAAAAAAGGCGGGCGCTACCGGGGGGCCGAGCTCTCGCGCTGGCCGGACTGGGTGGACCACGACGACGATGATTCTCCCGTCCCCATGGTGCACGAACCAGAAGACATCCTCCTGATCGTCGCAGGCGGCATCCCCGGCCCGTCCTGCCTCGTCATACCGGGCTGGAACACTTCGAGCCAGGCCATCACGCAAGCCTACCGAACGGATTGAGCGGCGTTTTTCTTCTCGGATATAAACGAACACCATCATTGCGGTGTTAATTCCGTCTGATGTGGGAGAACAATGATGGGCGCCGAAGACTCCGCCGGCAGTGACGCACACCTGGAATCAGACTTCACCTGGCGACGGATGCTCGCCGTTTTCTGGCGCATCGGGATCCTGTCATTCGGCGGACCGGCGGCGCAGATAGCGGTCATGCACCGAATCCTGGTCGAAGAGGAAGAGTTGCTCGATGAGGAAAGGTTCCTGGGCGCGCTCAGCTTCTGCATGCTGCTGCCCGGCCCCGAAGCCATGCAACTCGCCACCTACGCGGGGTGGCAACTTCGCGGTGTGCCCGGCGGGCTGCTGGCGGGCCTCTTGTTCGTGGTTCCAGGCGCTCTGGTGGTGCTCGGACTGGCGATGTTGTACATGGCCGTCGGCCACCTGCCGGTAATGGCCGCGCTGTTTCTGGGGATCAAGGGCGCGGTCCTGATCATCGTGATGGAAGCTTTGCTGAGGGTGGCGAAAAGAGCGCTGCATTCAGCCGTGCACTGGACTATCGCCGGACTGGCCTTCGTGGCCATTTTCTTTCTGTCGGTCCCGTTCCCTATTCTAATCCTGATATCCGCCCTGGCCGGATTTTTCCTCCTGGGCGGACAGGACACCCGAGAGATCGAGCGGGATGGCTGGTCGGTGACCGGCACGGTGAGGACGGTTGCCTTGTGGATAATCGTCTGGTGGACGCCGGTGCTGCTGCTGGCGCTTGTGGGCGGCTACGAGGTCCTGGTGCAAATAGCCAATTTCTTCTCCCGCCTCGCGGTAGTCACGTTCGGCGGAGCCTACGCGGTGCTCGCCTACCTGGCGCAGGACGTGGTGACCCATAAAGGCTGGTTGAGCGCAGGCGAAATGCTGGATGGCCTGGGACTAGCGGAAACCACCCCGGGGCCGCTCATCCTGGTCACGGAGTTCGTCGGCTATGTCGCAGGATACCGTGCGGGCGGGGTGAGCATGGGGATCGCCGGCGCGCTGGTCACGCTCTGGGTCACGTTTGCGCCCTGTTTCCTGTGGATATTCGCCGGTGCGCCCTATATCGAGCAGCTCACAGCCCAGCCGCGGCTGAAGGGCGCCCTGGAGGCGATTACGGCGGCGGTGGTGGGCGTTATTCTCAACCTCTCCATCTGGTTCAGTCTGCACGTCCTGTTCACTGAACTGCCGTCTGTGCAAATCGGCCCGGTGAAACTCCTGACGCCGGTATGGCACTCCCTGGACTGGCGGGTTCTTCTCATCGGCGGCGTGAGCGCGATAATGCTCCTGTGGCGGCACCAGTCTCTCATGAAAACCCTGGGCGTTGCAGCGCTGATGGGTATCGGATTCGCCGCGATGGAGCACTTCACCGGATGACGGAACTGGGAGATGGTGCTGCCGCATGACGACCCGGTAATATGGCGCGCACGAAGAGGCCATCGATCCTCGAGAAAACCACCCCCCTATCTGGATCACGTAGCGCAAGGCGGCTATAATCGCCGCGTTCACCGATACGACAATTAAAATTTTCAGGGTAGCCGTACGAACTACCTGCACTTAAACATCTTCGATGAGCTGAGGAGAAAGACTGAATGAACGATTACAAAACCGAAGACAGAGACGGGATGCGCATCGACTGGGATGCGCCGATCCCCATGGAAGACGGCGTCGTTTTGCGGTGCGACGTCTACCGCCCGCAGGACGATGGGAAATACCCCGTCATCCTGACGTACGGCCCGTATGGAAAGTATCTACACTTCGAGGACTTGTATGAGACCTGCTGGACGCGCATGGTCGAGCAACATCCCGACGTGCCCGCAGGCTCCACCAACAAGTACCAGAACTGGGAAGTCGTGGACCCCGAAAAATGGGTGCCCGACGGCTACATCTGCATTCGCGTGGATTCGCGCGGCGCCGGCCGTTCGCCGGGCGTTATTGACATCTGGTCGGCGCGCGAGGCGCAGGATTTGTACGAGTGCATCGAATGGGCGGCGGTCCAACCCTGGAGCACGGGCAAGATAGGTCTGAACGGCATCTCGTATTACGGCATGAACCAGTGGCAGGTGGGCTCGCTCCAACCTCCGCATCTGAGCGCAATGTGCGTCTGGGAGGGAGCCGCCGATTATTACCGGGAAATGGCCCACCACGGCGGCATCTTCTGCAACGGTTTTGCGCGCAACTGGTCCGAGATGCAGGTCTACACCGTCCAGCATGGCCTCGGCGAGCGCGGCTTCAAGAGCCGCTTCACGGGCGACTGGGTCTCCGGCCCCATCACCCTCACCGAGGAGGAACTCGGTGCGAACCGCAACGATTTCGGCGAGGATTGCTTTTCCCACAAGCTCGACACCGACGAATACTGGCAGTCGCGTATGCCCGATTTCAGCAAAATCCAGGTCCCGCTCCTATCTTCGGCCAACTGGGGCGGACAGGGGCTGCACCCGCGCGGGAACTTCGAGGGCTATCTCGAAACCGGGTGTGAGGAAAAATGGCTCGAAGTCCACGGCATCGAGCACTGGACGGAGTTTTACACCGACTATGGCGTCAACATGCAGAAGAAATTCTTCGGCCATTACCTGAAAGGCGAAGACACCGGCTGGCCGGATCAGCCACGCGTGCTGCTCCAGGTGAGACACCCCGGCGAGCGCTTCGTCGAGCGGCACGAGAGCGAATGGCCGCTGGCGCGCACGCAGTGGACAAAATACTACCTGAACGCGAAAACGCATTCGCTCGAAGACGCTCCCGTAACCGAAGCGGCGACCACCACCTATGCGGGCTTCAGCGAGGGCGTCACCTTCATCACGCCGCCCATATCGGAAGAAACGGAAGTCACCGGCCCCATCGCGGCCAAGCTTTTCGTCTCATCCGAGACGAAGGATGCGGATATGTTCCTGGTCGTGCGCGTGTTCACGCCGGACGTGGAAGAAGTCGTCTTCCAGGGCGCGCTCGACCCGCACACGCCCATTGCGCAGGGCTGGCTCCGGGCATCGCACAGAAAACTGGATCCCGAGAAAACCCTGCCCTACAGGCCCTACCACACCCACGATGAGGAACAGCCCTTAACACCTGGCGAGGTCTATGAACTCGACATCGAGGTGTGGCCGACCTGCATCGTGATTCCCGAGGGCTACCGGGTCGCATTCACGGTGCGCGGCAAGGATTATGTGTACCCCGGCGGATCGGGCGGCGGACTCTCCAACATGAAAAACGAGTTCACCGGCTGCGGATGCTTCATTCACAACGACCCCAAGGACAGGCCACCCGACGTGTTCGGCAAAAACGTGACGCTCCACTGCGGCGGTGAGCATGAGGCCTACGTGATGCTGCCTGTGATCCCCGAGAAATAGAGCGGAAGATGAAACTTCCCCCTGACGAGATGAGGTGACCATGAGCGATATAGACCTGAGTACGGACCCTCAATACCGAACCGAACAAATGCACGGCTTTCTGATTGAATGGGACGTTCCCATCCGGATGGAAGACGGCCTCGTGCTGCGGGCGAACGTCTACCGGCCCGATGACGACGGCGAATACCCGGTCATCTTGAGCTACGGCCCCTATGCGAAAGACCTGGCATGGCAGGACGGCTACGAGACGGCGTGGGAGCTTTTCGCCACCGCGCATCCCGACGCTATCGCGGATTCCTCGAACATCCACCAGAGCTGGGAAGTCGTGGACCCGGAGAAATGGGTGCCCGACGGCTACATCTGCGTGCGCGTGGATTCACGCGGCGCCGGCCGCTCGCCGGGCTACATCGACCACTTCTCCCCGCGCGAGACCAAGGATTTCGCCATCTGCATCGAATGGGCGGGTGAACAGCCCTGGTGCAACGGCAAGGTGGGCCTCACGGGTATCTCGTATTACGCCATCAACCAGTGGCACGTAGCGGGCCTGCAGCCCAAGTACCTGGAAGCCATGTGCGTCTGGGAGGGCGCGGCCGATTTCTACCGCGACATGAGCCACCAGGGCGGCATTCTCACGACGTTCCTGGCCAACTGGTACGACATGCAGGTCAAAAGCGTACAGTACGGCCTGGGGGAGAACGGCCCCAAAAGCCGCGTCCACGGCGGTCTGGCCTGCGGACCCGAGACCCTGAGCGAGGAGGAGATGGCGAAAAACCGCTCGGACTACGGGGGCGACATTCTCGAGCGTCCGCTGGACGGCGAGTGGTATCAGGATCGCTCAGCCCACTGGGACAAGATAAAGACGCCTTTCATCTCGGCGGCGAGCTGGGGCGGGCAGGGCTTGCACCCGAGGGGGAATTACGAGGGCTTCATGCGGGCGGCCTCAACGGAGAAATGGTTGGAAGTCCACGGCTTCGAGCACTGGACGGAGTTCTACACGCCCTACGGGGAGAAGCTCCAGAAGCAGTTCTTCGGCCATTACCTGAAGGGCGAGAACACCGGCTGGATGGAGAAGCCGCCCGTCATGCTCAAGGTGCGGCACGTGGGCGAGAAATTCGTCGAGCGCGGCGAGAACGAATGGCCCCTCGCGCGGACGCAGTGGACGAAGTTTTATCTGGACCCGGCCCACATGAACCTGGGTTCCGCGCCGCTCGACACCGAGCAGACCATCACCTACGGAGGAATGAGCGACGGCGTGACGTTCATGCTGCCGCCATTCGATGAGGAGACGGAGATAACCGGCCCCATTGCTTCGAAACTCTTCGTCTCATCCGAAACCCAGGATGCGGACTTGTTCCTAGTGCTCCGCCTGTTCACGCCCGACATGAAGGAGATTACCTTCCAGGGCACGCTCGATCCGAACACGCCCATCGCACAGGGCTGGCTGAGGGCTTCACACCGAAAGCTCGTGCCCGAGCTATCTACGGAGTGGAAGCCATACCAGGCGCATGACGAGAAGCAATACCTGAACCCCGGCGAGATATACGAGCTCGACATCGAGGTCTGGCCCACCTGCATAGTGGTGCCCCCCGGCTACCGGCTGGCCTTGAGCGTGCGCGGCAAGGACTACGAATACAGCTGCGTCACCACGCACAAGCTCTCGAACATGAAGAACGTGTTCCGCGGCTGCGGGCCGTTTTTGCACGACGACCCGGTGGACAGGCCCGAGGAGATTTTCGGGAAGAACGTGACGCTCCACTGCGGGCCCGAGCACGCGTCCTACATCATGCTGCCCGTGGTGCCTGAGAAGTAAGCGGCCTTTTCCGAGGAGGAAACCGCGAGGTGTTCGTAATGGAAGAACGCTCTTGTAGGGGCGGACACAGGTCTGCCCCTACATACGCCGTTGCTCTCAGGTCGAAAATCACACCAGAATGACGATGACCTCAGGCAGAAGCTATGATTTCATTAAATGATAAGCAGCGAGCCTGCCTTGCTTCGTAGAAAATTTGTGAAAATATCCTGACTGCACATCCGAGGCGTCTGCATCCGATTTAGACTTCTTAACGAAAAATCCTTATCCACCAAGGTCTTTTTCTCTTCTTCTTTTTAGATGCTATCTCAATAATGGCGTGCAAATCTTCTTGCAAAAACGGCTGAGTTGCAGCGTAAGCGTTCTCAAAGATTGTGAAACGGCTTCCCGTATCCTCCTTCTGAATCAGTTTAGTTGGTTTCTTTTTCTCATCCTCCTTTTGGGTCTGTTTAGTTGGTTTCTCTTCCTTCGAATTTATCTGTTGCTCTTTTATGCTTTCTTTTCCAAATGTAAAAGATACAAAAACTGCAGGGGCAATCATCCCGAATTGTAAAGCACGCTTACGATCATACTCGGGCATATTGACAAAAGCCCATATTCCTCCAAGGAACGCACCTATTATTGCACTGCCCACGAAATCAAATAGGTCTGTAAAACTTAGTTCTGATAATTCTAGAACAACAATACCAGGGTGCGCGATTAGATTTGTAATAATTCCACCTATTGCACCCAACAAGATAACTTCACGAGTGTTCAGAAACTTTACTTTTGGGTGATCATGCGCCGATGCATTCGGATTTCTAGGGGTGGAGTCAATATCGCTCATTTCAACTACCTCCTATGTTAGTGAGAATTCCAAATGTGACATCCTGCCTAGACGTAATGCATAAAACCCACCTAACCTTATATGGGCGGTTGTTTTCTGGTGCTGGAGAGTCCAGGCCTTACATCTACTCACCATATAGGCTTCCAACTTGGTCACACAGTTTTTAGGAGTCGATGTTTTCGAGTTCTCCTTCCAATACTCATAATCTGGTCATTTGTAACGCGCTCCTGGATTGAGTTTCTTTACCCGCCAGCAACTGATGAAATCCGCACTTCGTCCTTCTCATCATTCTCCCCAAGCCCACTCTTCAGGCTCTTCCCATTGCTTCTTATTCTCATCAGGGATTTCACATTTCTTTCCAGCACGATCATGCCGGACTTAGACTTTTTAGGTGCTTCCGCCGACTGGGTGCGGGGAATAGAAGCGCTACCGAACAAGATGCCTATCGAAATGAAGAGTGCAGTTGCGCACATCACGAACTGCACCGTTCGAATGTTTTTTAAGAATCGATTACGCATACCCGGGGGTCCTCCCTTGGAGCGCGTTTCATCAGGGCCGAGCAGTCGCGCGTGCGTAAAACTGGAATTTCTGCAACATTATTATAATGTCGTTGACATTATATGACATTCTTGAGAAATTTCAAGTGCATGATCGGCTGGAAACAACCACTTCATCACGGTTTTACCGTCTGTCGGCCGTAATCGAATTCCTGCCCGGCACCGGAAGGATTTGTGTCGTATTAATCGGACATTTTTCTTCATTGGATACATTCCACTTGGGCAATTCAGAGATGCCACATCGGAGGACTCAATGCCTGAACGCCAGATTGTCATCCTGCACGGTTGGAACGATACATCTGAGAGCTTCGAGCCACTCGCAAGACTTCTGCAAAAGAAGCTGCAAGGACAAAACGTCACGATTATCTCGCTGGCCGACTACATCAGCATGGAAGATGAAGTTCGATTCGACGATGTCGTGACGGCGATGCAGACAGCCTGGGAGAGACACGACCTGCCGAAGAAAAAAGGCAGCGTAGACGCCATCGTGCACAGCACCGGCGCTCTGGTGATTCGCGACTGGCTTCAGCGCAACTACACGCCCGGACGTGCCCCCATCAAGCATCTGCTCATGCTCGCCCCGGCGAATTTCGGCTCGCCGCTTGCCCACAAGGGACGATCGTTTCTCGGTCGCGTCTGGAAAGGCTTCATCACAAAACAACCCGCGGGCGAACCTTTCGAGACCGGGACCCAAATTCTCAAGGGTCTAGAGCTCGCGAGTCCATACACCTGGCGACTGGCCGACCGCGACCGCTTCGGTCGCGGCGGCGAGATGTATCAGCCCGGCAACGTGCTGTGCACGGTGCTGGTCGGCAACTTCGGTTATCGAGGAATCCGCGTCATCGCTAACGAAGTCGGCTCGGACGGTACGGTACGCACCTCCACAGCCAACATGAACTGCGTGCGAATCAAGGCGGTATTTCCAACAAATCCAGACGAAGCCGGGCACGACGTAACCTACGATATGGAAGCTTCTTCGGGAACAACGGCGTTCGGCGTGATGGACGGCCATGATCATAGCTCGATCAAGCTGTTCCACCGCAGTTCCAGTTCCCTGCGACAGGTCGAGAGAGCCAAGCGCGACGGCGGTTTGTTTGCAGATATCGTTAAAGCGTTGACTATCGAAGACGATGAGTTCGGCGCGTGGCGCGATTCACTGGCAATACGCAACGATGCGCTGTTGCCCAAGACCGTAACGAGTAACAGCAAGAAACACGGCTTTCAAAACACCGTCTTTCATGTTGAGGACCAATACGGAGTCGGGATCGATGATTATCTTCTCGAGTTCTATGAAAAAGATGACGATAAGGAAATCGTCGCTGAAACATTCCATACATCGGCCATACAAGGAATCCACAAATACTCCGACGACGCGTCCTATCGAAGCGTATACGTCGACTGTACGCGGCTGCGCGACATCGTCGACAAGGTCGGTGAGTTCTTGAGTGTAAGCGTCACCGCCTACCCCGAGATCAGCGAGCGAACACCGGTCGGCTTCAAGACCCTCGCCGATGAAGACATCGGAGGCATTCGCATCCGGCACGAGGACATCGACAAGTTTTTTGTTCCTCATCGCACAGCATTTGTGTCCTTGCAGCTCACGCGCCAGCAAACCGAAGAGACCTTCCGCTTCCAGAATCATTCAAATTCATAGGTTCATCCTCATGTGTGGATGCCCGCCCCCACCCTTGCCAAAAATCCGCGTTTTCGCCTAAAATTCCGCGTTCGTTTTTATACTTCTTTGTTTTGGAAAGGATTTATTCGGAACCATGTCCGCCCGCATCGGCGTCATTCATGCGATCCGCGTCGCGGTATCGCCCATCGAAGCCGCGTTCGAAAGCCATTGGCCCGAAGCCGAGGTCGTACAGCTCATCGACGAATCCCTCTCGCGCGACCTGGAAGCGGTCGGCCACCTCACGCCTGCGCTATTCGGGCGCGTGGACAGTCTTGCCGAGTTCGCGCACCGGGGGGGCGCAGAGGCGATCCTCTACTCATGCTCGGCCTTCGGCCCGGCGATAGAGGCCGTCCAGTCGAGGCTCCCGATACCCGTATTCAAGCCGAACCAGGCGATGCTCGAAGAAGCGCTCCGGCTCGGGACGCGCATCCACGTGCTTTCCACATTCAGGCCCTCTGGCCCATCGATACGAAAAGAGTTGGAAGCCCTGGCGGCGCAAAAAAAGATTGCGCTTAAAATCGAGGCGTCTTACGTCGCAGACGCCTCAGACGCGCTTCAGGCGGGCGATCCGCAAACACACGACGCGCTCATCGCGGAAGCTGCCGCAAACGCGGCCCACGCCGATGTCGTCCTCCTCGCCCAGTTCTCCATGGCGCGGGCGCTGGATGCGGTATCCCGCCGCGTGGATGCGAGTGTGCTCAGCAGCCCCGAGAGTGCCGTCTTGACACTCAAGCGGATGATGCGCGCTCCTGCGAACGGCCATAATCAGGCAACGAACGGTGCAGCGATAGCCTCTTCCGCGCAACACACTTTGTAGTAGCCGGACAGGTCACGACCTGTCCCTACGGGCGGAACATTCCTCTCATCCGTCGGGCACCCTCTTCTTCCTCAGGCGAGGTTGACCCGCCTTGCCCTGCTCCCTCCACCGGTGGATAATGGCGTTTTCTCTTACATCTTGAGTTTTCCACTTGCTCGAATCCTTTCATCCCAACGTGATGGCGCTTCTCTCGGCGTTTTTCATCTCCGTCGCCAGGACGCTCTACCGGGGCGCGCTCATGAGCCTGAGCCCGCTCGTGACGACGGTGATCGCGACGATCATCACCACCATCTTCGCGCTCGGCCTCTACGCGATGGGCGAGGGACTCGACCACTGGCCGCTCTACGGGGTCCTGTGGTTCGTCCTCGTGGGGACCGTCGGCGGACTGGGCGGTCGCTACATGGGGATGATTTCCATCAAGCTGATAGGTTTGGCCCGCACGCCCATCCTGACGCAAACGGGCCTCATCTGGTCCTCGGGCCTCGCAGTCATTCTTTTGGGCGAGACACTCACCCCTATGGTAACGATGGGGACGCTGGGCATCATGGCGGGCGGCGTGCTGCTCTTATACGACAAGAAAGCCACCCAGAGACGGGTTCCCCTCACCTACTACCTCATACCGGTGGCGGGAGCGGCCTTTGCGAGCATCTCCCACATCGTGCGCAAATACGGCTTCGTCCACATCCCATCGGTCACGCTGGGAATGGGCGTCTCGAACATGACGACGCTCACGCTCCTGCTCGCCAGCGCCTTTTTCTTCCCGACGATCCAAATGAAGAGCAGCCCCTTCACGCGATATTCGCTCCTCATCACGGCGCTGGGCGCTGCGTGCAATTTTCTGGCCGCGTTCTTCTTCTGGTGGGCGATCAAGGACGGCGAGGTCATCCAGGTGGTTCCCATCAACCGGCTCTCGATTTTGATCGTTATCCTCTTCTCGTGGCTGTTCTTCAGGAAACAAGAGCGCGTGAGCGCGCAGGTCATCATCGGCGGGGCCTGCTCGGTCCTGGGCGCATGGGCCGTCGTATGGGGCAAGTGAATTTTCAGGTTCCTGCAGATGAGGCGAATTATTCTCGGTCGACCATTTCAGGGTGATTCCACGCGCGCCCATCCACCTGACTTCGATGAGTCGAGCATGGCCGAGAGCAGCGCGACCAGGGCGGCTCCTTCGCGCCCGTCGGTGAAAGGGTGCGTATCGCCGCGTATGCTCTCCGCGAAAGAAGACATGTGGCGGGCGATCATGTCGGTTTTCTCGACCGCGACGACCTCGGGCGCCCCCCCACCCTGCCTGTGGATGACGAGGTCGGGCGCGGCGAGCGTTCCGCCCCCCGGGTCTGCGTTCACGTAGAGATTCGCCTCGGTTCCAAACAGGGAAAGCTGGTAGCGGCGCTGCGTCACGAAGCTCGAACTCACCAGGGCGGTCACGCCTGAGACAAATCTGAGCGCGCCCGAGGCGGTATCGGGAATTCGTCCCGCAGACATCTTCCGCTCCAGCATGGCAAAGGCTTCTCCGACGGGACCCAGAAGGTACTTCAGGATGTCGAGAAGATGAAAACCCGGCCCCGTGAACGGCCCGAGAGGCGATTCTGCGGGATCGTCTCGCCAGATTTCCCTGCCGAAATTCTGCGCGCGCGGGTTGCCGAAATGCCCCGCCGCCTGCGTCACCTCCCCGAGCGCGCCCGCATCGAGTAGCGCTTTCGCCTTCTGGACAGAGGCCACCCAGCGCCAGCAATGCCCTACCATCAAGATGACGCCCGCTCGCTCACACGCTTCCACGCAGGCGCGGGCGTCTTTGAGAGTGACGGCGATCGGCTTTTCGACGAACACATGCTTCCCGGACCGGGCCGCCGAGCAGACCTGCTCTTTATGCGCGCTGTGGGGAGTGGTGAGGATGACGGCGTCGACCTGCGGGTCTTCGAGAATGGCCCCATAATCCGGATAAGGCTTGCATCCGAAATTCTGCGCGAACGCTTCTTTGCGCTCGCCCGATCTCGTATGGCATGCGGTGATCTCGAGCCCCGGCGTTTTCCGGACTCCCTCCGCCAGCACGCCGGCCCATCGGCCCAGCCCGACACAAGCTGCGCGAATGTTTTCTCCACTCATGCCGGGCAATATACCACCGCGATCCCCAAACGATAAAATTCCCTCATCATGACTGCCCAACTCGCGGCGGATGGATTAGGATATGCCTTTCACACTCCCGGGAGGCGCGGCGTTGTCGCCAGAAAGTATTAAGGGGAAAACCTGCATCGTCACCGGCGCGAGCCGGGGCATCGGGCGCGGATGCGCGCTCGCGCTGGGGAGTGCAGGCTGCCGCGTAGCGGTGAACTACCGCGAGCGCGCGGACGAGGCGGAGGAGACCCGCCGCGAGATAGAAAAGGCGGGCGGGGAGGCCTTCGTCATCCAGGCGGACGTATCGGTCGCCGGCGATGTGCGCCGCCTCGTGGATGAGACGAGGGAGCGCTTCGGCCCCGTCTCGATTCTCGTGAACAACGCAGGTATCGCCATCATGAAACCATTTGACGAACTCACCGAAGCCGATTGGGACGCCACGCTCAGCGTGAATCTCAAATCCGCGTTCCTGCTCACGCAGGCCGTATTGCCCGACATGCGGGAGGCGCGGTGGGGCAGGATCGTCAACGTCTCATCGAACGCCGCCTTCACGGGCGGGCGCGTCGGCCCGCACTACGCGGCGTCCAAGGCGGGCATGCACGGACTCACCCACGGATATGCCGCGGCCCTGGTGAAAGAAGGCGTCACGGTGAACAGCGTGGCGCCCGCCCTCATCGACACCGACATGACGACGCAGGACCTGCGCACCTCCACGCCGAACACGCCGATGGAGCGCTTCGGGACGGTGGAGGAGACGGTCGACGCCGTCATGATGATGATCCGAAACGCCTTCGTCACGGGCCAGACCCTTCTCGTGAACGGCGGCAATTATTTCCACTAATCCATATCGTATCCACCAATACCCAGAGGCCAGATAGATGAGAAACGTAAACGGCGCAGGCTTGCTGCTCGAAACCCTGCTCGACGAGGGAGTGACGCACCTGTTCGGAAATCCGGGCACGACGGAGCTTCCCCTGATGGACGCGCTGGTGAACGAAGAGCGGCTCAAGTTCATCCTTACGCTGCACGAGGGCGTGGCCATCTCCGCAGCCGAGGGATACGGCCTGAGCACCGGAAGGCCCGCCGCGGTGAACCTCCACGTGGCGCCCGGCCTCGGCAACGCGATGGGGCTTCTCTACAACGCGAAACGCTCGGGCGCGCCCATGCTCGTCACCGCCGGGAACCAGCCCCAGAGCGGACACTTTCAGGAAATCATCCTCTACGACGACCTCGCGCGCATGGCCGAGCCCCTCGTGAAGTGGTCCTACGAGGTGCGCCGCGTTGAAGACCTGGAGCAGGCCGTGCGCCGCGCCGTCAAGGTATCTCTCACGCCGCCGACGGGGCCCGTGTTCCTCTCTCTACCCGGAGACGTCATGTTGGCCGCAGCCTCGGACTTGCAGGAAAAGCCCACGCGTATCCACACGCGTTTCGCCGCATCGGCCGAGTCCATCGAGGCGGCGGCCGCGCTCATAGCGAAAGCCGAGCGGCCCTGCGTCGTCGCAGGCGCGGGCGTCGCAAAATCGAGCGCGCTGGAGGAGGCGGCGCGCTTCGCCGAGCAAATCGGCGCCAAGGCGTATGAAGAGAATTTCGCCAACATGATCTCTTATCCCTTCGCGCACCCGCTCTACTCGGGCAAACTCCCCATCCTCGCAAGACCCTTGAGGGAGCGCCTCGCGGAATACGACCTGGTGTTCCTCGTCGGTACGGAAGTGTTCCTGTTCTCATACCCAGCCGACGTGCGTCCACTGCCCGAAAGCTGCCGGGTCGTGCACCTGGACCTGAACGCATGGGAGATGGGCAAGAACTTCGGTTTGGACGCTTCACTCTACGGGGACCCGAAAACCACCCTCCCCGTCCTGACGGAAACCGTGGCGAAAGCGCAGACGGCGGATGAGGCCGCACGAGCGAAAGCGCGCGGGGAGCGGATTGCGAAAGAGAACCAGAGTGCGCGCGAGGCCGCATCGCCTCCGGCAGAGCAAAGCGATTATTCGGAAGGCATGCCGCTTCCTGTCTTTCACCGGGCGCTCGGCGCGGGCGCGCCCGATGGCGCCGTGTGGGTGGATGAGGCGCTTACCTCCGCAGGCCCCGGATTTCGGCGCGCGGTGGGGCGCAATGCGTCCCAGATTTTCGGGAGAAAAGGAGGGGGCATCGGGAACGGCCTGCCCATGGCGCTGGGCGCGAAAATAGCGACGCCGGACCGCCCCGTCATCTGCCTCTCGGGAGACGGCTCGGCCATGTACTCGAACCAGACGCTCTGGACGGCGGCGAAATACAATGTGGGCGTCGTTTTCCTCATTGCCAACAACGGTGCCTACCACATCCTGAAAGGGCGCGTGCTGGCCCTGGACGGCAAGGCGAAGGAGTTTCACCGCTTCGTCGGCATGGACCTGACGGAACCGGACCTCGACTTCATCAAGCTGGCGGAATCGATGGGCGTGGAGGCGGCGCGCGTCCATGCGCCGGATGAGTTGGAAGCGTGCCTTGCAGAAGCCGCACGGGGCGATAAACCCTACCTCATCGACGCGGTCGTGAAGCCCACCCCTCTGGGCGGCGCGCCGCCCCAGGAGCTTTGAGGAGAACAACTAACAACCCCCTCATCCCGAGTAGGCGCACTTGCACGCTGTATCGAGGGCACGAACCCAATCGGGGAGGTGTTGTTGAAAAATTTTTCTCTCTCGAAATTCAGCTCACCGGCGCGGCTGCGTGCATTGCCCTTGAACAACTTTGCCAATCGACGAGAGAGAAGATAACTACTCCCCCCTTGAGGGGGAGTCGGTGAGGTAAGGGGGTTTTTCCCCGAAACCGTACCGGTGGGGAGTAAAATACGTTTTATTGCCATTCCGAATTATACCCCCCACCGAATCGCTTTCGGGCTTACGCCCTCAGCTCTTCGACTCCCCCTCAAGGGGGGAGTGAACTTCAAAAGCTTGCGCACAATCCAAAATCGTTTCCGAGGGTTGCACAACAACCCCTTATCAATCGCGTTTGACCTTCGATACGCTGCTTCGCAGAAACTCAGGGTGAAGGGGAAAGCAACTAGGTGAGGGGGAATGTGGAGGGCTCCTCAAGGTTAAGAGAATAGGGCGGGCCACACAATGCGAGGTTATGGCGGCGCGCCGCCGCAGGAGCTGTGAGGGAAACTCAGGCCGGTTTTTGGCCCAGGATGGTCAAGCGTTTTCTGATGACGGAAAATTCCGCGCCCTCGCCTTTTTCCTCATACCAGCTTCCGCCCTGATCGCGCAGGGCCTCGAAGGCGGCTCTCAGCTTCGGGAACACCTCGGGCGAGGTCTTGGCGATGTCCATCCACTCATCGAAGAGTGTGTCGGTCCTGTCGACGACGGTCTCCTCGATCCGGATTCCTTCTTCCCGAAAAAGATCTTCCATCTCTTTTCCGGACAGATGCCGCGTGATGGTCGGCTCGCGCACCCGGTCGAGTTCTTCTATCTTCTCGCGCTCTTCTTCCTCGTCGGGATAGTGAAAGTCGATCAAGAAGACATGGCCGCCCGGGCGAACCGCGCGCGCCATCTCCCCAAAAACTTTTTTGGGATTATCCAGATGATGAAACGTGTGGCGGCAGATGGCGGCATCGGCGGTTTCTGTCGCCAGAGGAGCGTCGTGAGCGTTCGCCATGACGTAGCGGGCGTTCGCCTCGAGCCCCCATTCGCGCAGGCGCTCGCGCCCGCTTTTGGCCATCGCGGGAGTGAGATCCAGCCCCACGACGTTCCCGCCCGCCACCAGAAAAGGCCGCGCGGATGTACCCGTGCCCATCCCAAAATCGACGAGCAGGCTCCCTGCGCCAAAGCCGACCCGCTCGGCCATCGCGCCCAAGCGCGCCTGTTCCGCGTCGCTGTAATAACCGCCGTAGGTCTCGGCCATCCGCGTGAAAGTCTCGATGTTTCGCTGCTTCGACGTATCCATCTAAAGCCCCCTTATGGGAGTTCGCCGTGCATGCGCATCAAATGAAGTATCCGAGAATCATACACCGAAACCGGGAAAAACACGCTCTCCTCTCAATCGTTTTACAAAATACGCGGGCTGCCGTTAGAATGAGTGAAAATCAACCTCTCAAAAACAAGGAGAGCGAACAATGGGTGAAATCCTCGATAAATTCGCAGCCGAATGTCACGACATCCTGAAAGCCGATTCGAGCAAGGCGGGCCTCCAGAAGGTGAGCGACGCCCTGGAGAAAGTCCTGGTGCAAGAGGAGTTCGTGCAGGAACACCTGGGGCCGGACAACGACTCCCCCCGCAAGATCCTTTACAAGGACCCCGAGCTCGGCTTTTGCATCTTCGCACATGTACACAAGGGCGTGACCGGAAGCTCCCCGCACGACCACGGCCAGTCGTGGGCCATCTACGGCCAGGCGGTGGGCACCACCACGATGACGGACTATGATCTCGTCGAACGGCCCAACGGCGCAGCGCCGGGCAAGGTGCGCGCCGTGCGCAGCTACGACCTCACGCCGGGCTTGTCCAAGGCCTACGACGTAGGCGAATTCCACTCGCCCAAGCGCGAGGGAGAGACGCGCCTCGTGCGCATCGAAGGCATCGATCTGGACACCATCACGCGCGACAAGTACGAGGCGGTGTAATACCGCCCCGATTCGTATGTAGCACGCTGATTGTTCGAGCAGCATCGTTTTTCCGACCTGTCGCAGGTGGGCTTTCTGAGTGAAAGCCCGGGAAGCCGGTGAGAATCCGGCGCGGACCCGCCACTGTGACCGGGGACGAAAGCGGCCGAAACCACTGGCGGATGCCGCCGGGAAGGGGCCGTGAGTAGGGAGATCCGGGAGCCAGGAGACCGACCCGCGGCAACCTTATGACCCGTCACGTCCTCGCGGAGCAGGAGGTGGGTGGTATCTTGCGCATCATCACACCCCAAGACGAGAGAATCATCGCACACGCGGGCATTGCGCACGCGCAGCGATAAAGTTTCGCCATAAGCGGGGATTGTGTTGAAAAGTCCCCTTTTTTGGGGGTAGAGGGGACGCCCCTCGCAACTGGAAAAACAACCCCCCCTACCCCCCTTGGCAGGGGGGTAAGAAAAAAAGCCTCCCTTGGCAGGGGGGTAAAAAGCGATGCCTTCCGGCAAGGGGGGCAAGAAAAAAAGCCCCCCTGACAAGGGGGGTTGGGGGGTTCCTCCCTTGCCAAAGGCTTTTTCAACAGCCATAGGAGCGGCGGAGCAAACCGCCGCTGAAACTGCCGTCAGGTGTTCGGGAATCCGGTGTAAGACCGGAGCTGCCCAGCAGCTGTGAGCGACGCGCCTTTCATGCAACCACTGGGATTTTCCCGGGAAGGAATGAAAGGCGGCCATCGGCGCGAGCCAGAAGACCGGCCTGCCGGCATCTCCCTGCGACCCCACGAGGGGTCCGTTTCGAGCGCTTGGGCCGCTCAAGGAGGCGTCAAATCATGCAAGGCATTTCAGGAAAACCCACCCGATCATCCATCCGCTTCAAAGGGGGCCTGTTCGCTGCGTGGCTCGCCGCACTCATCCTGTTGGGCGGGGCGGGGCTTGTCCACGCGCAAAGCGCCGAGGAGGAACTCTACCTCGACCCCATCACCGTTACGGCCACACGAACGCCGGAGCGTCTGAGCGACGTGGCCGATTCTGTGGAAGTGTTCGGCCCGGAGCGGATCGAGAGCCTTCTGCCCGGCGACGCGCTCGTTTTCCTGAGCGAGGGGGCGGGCGTCATCCTCCCGCAGACGAGTGGCAGGGGCGGGCAGGCGAGCCTTTTCCTGAGGGGGAGCGAGAGCAACTTCACCAGCGTGATGATCGACGGCTTCAAGCTCACCTTCCCGGACGGGAGCGCGTATGACTTCGGGCACTTATCACCGGAATGGGTAGGCGCAGCCGAAATTCTCAAGGGTCCGCAAAGCCCGCTATACGGATCGGACGCGGCGTCCGGTGTCATGAACTTTCTGCCCGAGGTCGGCAAACCGGGTGAAACACCCATCTTCACCGTGCGCGCCAGGGGCGGCAGCCACGAGACGTTCGAGGAGGCGTTCAAGTTCAAGGGTGGAACGGCCAAGAGCGGATACGCCGCCAGCCTGAGCCGTCTCGATACGGAGGGGCATCTGCCGAACGACGGCTATCAACGTACCGTGGGGACGGTGGCGCTGGATCATTTCTTCTCAGACAACTCGAAGGTACGCTTTCTCTACCACGCCAACCAGAACCGCTACGATATACCCGGGCCGGACCATGCAGGCCACACCGAACCCAACAAATACGGGCGTAACACCGAACAACTCATCGGCGCGCGCGCGCATCTCAAACCCTTCGCGTGGCTCGAATACGTCCCGCGCGTCTCCTTGTACCTACGCGACACGCTATTCGAGAACAAGCCGGACGCGATCAACCCCGGCTCCGACAAAACGGATACGAGCGGGACGAGGCTCCATTTCGACAACCAGATCAACGTGAGGTTCTCAGGGAAGCAACTGGGCTTGAGCGCGCTTCGCCGCTCCATCTCCACGCTCGGCGTCGAATGGGAGACGGAGGACATCTCGATCGAGAGCGCCTATGAGAACGACTTCGGCTCCGGCGAAAACAAGTACGACAGCGACAGGCGTGCGACTTCTTTTTACGCGCAGCAACAGTTCCAGTTACTAGGAGGCCTCACCCTCGCGGGCGGGGTGCGGACCGATGATTTCGACGTCGGAGAGGACGAGACGACCGGCAAGTTCTCCGCTTCCTATAAAATCCCCGGAACTGGCGCGCGGATTCGAGGCGCCGTGGGCGAGGGAATCAAGCGGCCCTCCTTCGCCGAGCTGCTCGACGTTTACGGTCCCGGCAACCCGAACCTGAAGAGCGAAAGGCAACACAGCTGGGAGGCGGGCTTCGATCAGTTTTTCGCCGGAAAAAAGCTCAAGTTCAGCGCCACCTATTACGTCAACGAGATCGACGACCTGATCGCCTATTCGTTCTCACCATTCGAGAACGGCACGAACTACGAGAACATCCAGAAGGCGCGGGTCAAGGGCGCGGAACTCACCTTCTCGCTGCTTGATTTCCACGATTTCACAGCCCACGCGAGCTTCAACACCATGGATACGGTCGCGCTCGAAACCGAAGGACTCGGCGCGCCGAACTATGTGGAGGGAGAAGAACTCTTAAGGCGCCCGGACTGGTGGTGGAGCGCTTCGATCAGCTACCACCCGGATCGCCTGCGGGCGAGTCTGCGGGTGAATACGGTGAGCGACAGGTGGGACATCGACGACTCTCAGCCCTGGCCCTACCCGAGGGTGGTGAACACAGGCTTCACGCGGGTGGACCTGGCGTTCTCCCTGGACGTCGTAAAGGGCCGTATTTCGATATTCGACAAGACGAGGAAATCGGCGTTTCAGGAACTCGCGGTTGAGCTCAAGGTGAACAACGCGCTCGATGAGGAATACGACGCCATATACGGCTTCAGCGCGCCCGGCATCCAGTGGTTCGCGGGCGTAAGGGCTATCTTCTAGCGAGACCCCTCGCAGCGTAGGGGCTTGCGTTAAGGACACACGATGCGCGGAAGGCTCAAAACCTGCTTCCTGGCGGCGGCTCTATTATGGGCTGCGGTCTCCCCGGTTCCGGAGGGGCCCGCACCCGCCCGCGCCGCCAGGAAGCCCGAGCGCCTGATCGCCATGACGCTCGCCACCGCGGAGATGCTCCTCGCACTCGCGCCAAGGGAAAGAATCGTCGGCCTGCACAAGCTGGCCGGACATCCGGGCTATTCCAACGTCGCCGTGCAAGCGCGGGGCATCCCGCTCATCGACAGCACGCCCGAGCGCATCATCAGCTTAAGGCCGGACATGGTGTTCGTGGCTTCCTATTCGAGCGCCGCGTTCCTGAACCACCTGCGCGCCGCCAAAGTCCCCGTCTCCAAATTCTCCGCCTTCAGCGGCGTTGCGGACGTTTTCACGAGCATCGAGCAGATGGGCCGCCTGATCGGGGAAGAAGACAAGGCGCAGCAACTCATCGAAGACGCGAGAGAGAGAATCCGCGCCATACGCGCGCGCATCCCGAAAACCGCCAAGCCTCCGCGTATTCTCACGCTGGTGCGGGGCGGCTGGGTGACGGGCGGAGGCACCTCGCACGATGCGCTCATCCGCCTCGCGGGCGGGGAGAACGTGGCCGCTGAAAAGGGAATTCGGGGCGCACAGAGGGTGTCGGCGGAGCGGATCATCGCCTGGAACCCCGACGTCATCATGGTGGGAATGCACCCAGAATCGGGCGCGAGCATGAAGGACGTCATCCGCGCGAACGGGGTCTACGCCCCCCTGCGGACCAAGAAGATTTTAGAGATCCCCTACCCGCGTTTTTCGAGCGTATCCCAATTCATCGTCGATGGACTCGATGATCTGGTGCGAGGGCTCTACCGGTGAGGAAATACGCCCTCACGGCGGGGCTTTTCGCCGCCGCCCTGCTCCTCGCCGCACTCAGCGTCCGCCTGGGCGTGGCGGAGGTCGATTCCGGGAAAATTCTCAAGGTCATTATGAGCGAACTGGGCCTCATCTCTACCGAGGGGATGGGCGTCTCTCAGCATGAGCGCGCCATCGTCTGGCACATCCGGCTTCCCCGCACGCTCACGGGCGCTTTCGTCGGCGCCTCGCTCGCACTCTCGGGCGTGATGCTCCAGGGCCTGTTCAGGAACCCGATGGCGAGCCCCGTCGTCGTCGGGGTCAGCACGGGGGGCGCGCTGGGCGCGACGAGCGCCATCGCCTTAGGATTAGGGGCCGCCTCGATCTGGGCCGTTCCCGCATTCGCGTTCGCCGGCGCGCTGCTGACGGTGCTGCTCGTCTCACTCGTGGCGTCGCACAAGGGACACACGCCGCTGGGCGCGCTCATCCTCTGCGGCATGGCGATGAACTCCATTGCGGGCGCTATGACGACGCTCGTGCTCAGCTATAGCGTGAGCGATTTCGAGATCGCGCGCCAGATTCTCTTCTGGCTCATGGGGAGCCTCACGAACCGCACCTGGGAGCACGTGATCCTCATCGCGCCCTTCTTCGCCGCCTCAGGTATAGCCGCCGCCTTTTTCGGGCGCGAACTGAACCTCATGATGTCCGGGGAGGAATCCGCCATGGCGCTCGGCGTGAACACGGCGCGGACGAAGGCGTGGATTCTCGTCATCGCCGCGGCGGCGGCGGGAGCGTCTGTCGCCGTATCGGGCGTTATCGGCTTCGTGGGCCTGCTCGTCCCCCACATCGTGCGGATGCTGACCGGGCCGGACCACCGCAGGCTGCTGCCCTTGAGCATGATGGCGGGCGCCGTCTTCGTGATGGGGATGGATTTGCTCGCGCGAACGCTCTCCCCCGCCGGCGAGATACGCCTGGGAATACTGTCCGCGAGCATCGGCGGGCCGTTTTTCCTGTATCTCATCGTCAAGAATCGCGCGCGCGCGGAGACCTTCTGATGCTGCTAAAAGCGGAGAACGCAAACGTCGAACTCGGCGAGCGGGACGCCCTCAAGGGCGTGTCGGCTTCCTTTCAGCCGGGCGCGCTCACGGGCGTCATCGGCCCGAACGGAGCGGGCAAGACGACGCTCCTGCGGGCGCTCGCGGGTCTCGTGCCCATCAAGAGCGGGCGCATTTCGCTGGACGGCGAACCCATCGATTCGTTCGAGCGGAAAGAAACCGCCCGCCGCGTCGGCTATCTCGCCCAGAAACAGGAGCCGGCGTTCCCCTTCCGGGTGGATGAGACGGTGATGATGGGGAGATACCCCCACCAGGGCAGACTCGCGCCCGAGACCGGGGCGGACCGCGCGGCGGTAACCACTGCGCTTCGCGACGTGGACGCCGCCGGCCTCGCGGACCGCGCGATCAACGAACTCTCGGGCGGGGAACTGCAGCGCGTGCTGATAGCGCGAACCCTCGCCGCGCAAACGCCCGTCCTGCTGCTCGATGAGCCTGTTGCGAACCTGGACGTCAGACACTGCCTCGACATCCTGGCGATCCTGCGGGCGCAGGCTTCAGAGGGCCGGACCGTGGTCGTCTCCGCGCATGATCTCAACCTCGCGCACCACTATTGCGACCATCTGATCCTGCTGTATGAGGGAGAAATACTGGCCCAGGGAGACGCAAGCGGCGTCCTGACGCCCGGACTCATCGAAAAGGCGTTTCAGGTGAATGCCGAGATTCATACGATAGGCGGCGATGATGAGCGGTATTTCATCATGCGCGCGCCGGAGGAGAACGAATGAGAACAGCCATCGCCCGCATCGCGCTCGCGCTCTTCATTCTCTCTACGCCTGCGCCGCTTCTCGCGCAGGAGATAAAGACGTCCGTTACCGCGCCGTCCGAGACGCCCTCTTTCACTTTCCGGAAACGCCGCGTGCGGATGGATGCGGACGCGCGCCTTCAGGCCATACTCGACCGCATCAGGCGCCACCAGCACTACCCGGGAGTGGCGCGCGATTCGGGTGCCGAGGGTGCTGCCACCGTAAGCTTTCGCGTCCTGCCGGACGGGCGGCTCGAGGGATTGAGAATCAAGAAGACGTCGGGCAATGCCCTTCTGGATAACGCCTCACTGGAGGCGGTGCAAAAAGCGGCGCCCCTGCCCCATCTCGGTAAGACACTCGTGCTGACTATACGCTATACTCTGCTGCATACGACCGATTCGCCCTGAACCAAATGGCTCGGGTTCCTCCAAGGCGGGCGGCGTGATTCATAAACGGGGTAGCGGCATGAAAGTGGATGTTCTGCATCGACAGGAAATCGGTGCCGACGGCAGTCGGCAGTGCGTCTGGGAATTCCACCCGGAGCGTGAGTTTCTCGAAGCCCTGATGCGCGACCTGTTCGAAAACCATTACGAGTCGCTCTCCTTCGGGCCCTGCATCCAGGGAGCCGTGTTCGAGTGCCGGGTGAAATCCCCGCCCCGCCGGATCAGTTATCTCGACGGCTACCTGACCGTCGACCTCGGCGACTGGCACTTTCACCTGTGCATCGGTGAACACCTGGGCGACGCGCAGCACCCTTGCCCGCCCGAGCTGGCGCAGTGGCGCAGGTGCGCGCGAGCGATGCTCCTGCGGATTTATCAGAATCCCCCCGTCGCGGGCCATGCGCCGGTGAGCTATTCGCTGGCGCTGCTGAACGGGCGCGACGAGCAGATGGTGACCTTCTATCTCCCCAATCCGTTTTTCGACGCGCACTACCGCGTCCTCGAAACCGCCGACTGGGGAAAGCTCGCCCTGTGGAACCACATACGGACGAACTACCTCGGGCTGGAGGCGGACCCGGGGCCGTTTGAAGACCTCGTGTGAGCGGAAACATCACTACAGAAAGGCAGGAGAACGCGGTGAAAGCCATACTGATGCGCGGCTATGGTGGCCCGGAAGTGCTCGAATACGCGGATACCCGCGATCCAAAGGCTGCGCCGGGGGAAATCGTTGTCGATATCCACGCGGTGAGCCTGAACCCCGCGGACTGGAAGGTGCGCGAGGGACTGCGAAAAGGGGACGTGAAGGCGCGGTTCCCGCACATCCTGGGACGGGATTTCTCGGGCGTCGTCCGCGAGACGGGAGCAGGCGTAACCGATTTCCGGCCCGGCGACCCCGTGTTCGCGGTCAACGAGCAAGGCTGCGAGGGCGGCTACGCGGAGGCAATCGCCATACCCGCAGCGCTCGCGGCCCCGAAGCCGGACTTCCTCTCGCACGCTGAAGCCTCGGCGCTCGCCATGACGGGCCTCACGACCTTAAGAGCCCTGGAGGATGAGGCGAAGCTGCGAGCCGGCGAGACCATCCTGATCCACGCGGGCGCAGGCGGCGTGGGCGGATTCGCGGTGCAATACGCGAGACACATCGACGCGACCGTTTACACGACGGCGAGCGCGGCAAACCACGAATACGTGAAGGAGCTGGGCGCGCACCACGCCATCGACTACAGGCAAGAGGATTTCACCGAGGCCGCGCCGCCGTGTGACGTGGTGTTCGACACCATCGGCGGCGAGGTGCACGCGCGCAGCTTCGCCGTCCTCAAGCCGGGCGGACGGCTCGCGCACATCGCGGCGGGGCCGCCCGGGTTCACGCCGCCGAGAGAGGACGTGCGCGTCATCCGCCCGAACGTGCGAAGGGACCGCGCGCATCTGGGGAGAATCGTCGAACTCGCAGCATCGGGCGCGGTGCGTCCTCCTTCTATAAAGGAGATGCCGCTGGCAGACGCCGCGGCGGCACAGGAGATCAGCAAGGCCGGCCACGTGCGCGGGAAGATTATCCTCACGGTGCGGTAGGGGGGTCATACCCGACCGAAGAGGGGAACCATAGGGACAGGCCTCCGTGCCTGTCCGAGGCCTCCGTGGTTCTCCTTCGTCAGGACAGGCACGGAGGCCTGTCCCTACAATACCTTCGCACCACCACCGCTTCGAGAACTTTTTCAACAACCCCGTTGCGCCGGTCTACACCCCTCCGCGATGGCGCTGGCGGCATCCAGGCCTGCGACGACCCGGTTTTTCTCGCGCAGGACCCGCGTGTAGATGACGCGCCCCGCATCGCTCTGCGCACCTCGTTCTGCGTAATGACTCACGCACTGCAGGCCGGGCATCCGGAACGCGCCGCTCGCCGGATCGTGGTCGAACGGCCCCGCCATGGTGTAGAGCACGGGATTGACCGCGTGGCTCATTTCGAGAAGCGCGCGGTTGGCGTCCACCGCATCGACGCCGGCCAGCTTCGCATCCAGCGCCGCACACGCACGGGCGAAGCGCGCGCCTGCCTCGCGCAGGTCGCCCAGGTCCACGGCTTCGCCTCCCAATTCCGAGAGCCTGTCTATCTCCTCGTTCACGACGGCTGCCGTCGCAGCGGGGTTCAGGGGGACGCACTCCAGGCTACACAACTCGTGCAGCGCGCCCGCGTAGACGCGGGTGTGCTCGGCCAGGAGCGCCTTGTCCATCTTGTCGAGCGTGTCGGCGGGGTGGTGCCAGTACTCGGGAAAGCCGTCCGCAGGGTGATCCTTCCGAAGCTCCGGGTGGCCGGGCGGGAGCACGGGCAGGAAGGAGAACGAGGGCACGCCCACGCCCCAGAGGGACTGATCGGCCATCTTGCGAGGGTGGTCCGGCTCGGTGCGCTGGCCGCCGATGCGCGAGACGGCGCCCTGCACCCAGTCGCGTATGTCCGCCGTGCAGAAGGGGCGGTAGAGCGTCGCGCCCCGGCAGCCGGGCTGGTCGATGTTGAGATAGGCGGCGCAGTTCCGGCGCAGCTCGTGAAACTTGTGATCCGCATACCAGGTGGAGCCCGAGAAGCGCCCGTGCGAGTGCCCGTTCCACCAGGCCACCTTGAGGCCGCGCGTGAGTTCCCCCCGCGTCTCATGCGCGACCCGCGCGAGTTCCATCAACGTGGCGTCGCCCGCCGCGTTGTCGTTCGCCCCGATGTGCCAGGAGTCGATGTGCCCGCCGACGAGGACGTACTCATCGCTCCCGTTCGGAGGCATTATGCTTGCCACGGGCATCAGGGTCTCGCGCCAGGCGGTGTCCGTCTCGGCATGGATGAGGAGTTCGACCTCCTCCCTGCGCTTTAGCCGCTCCAGCAGCGCAGCGCCCTGCTCGCGCGAGAGGGTGACGACGGGCGTTGTCGGCAACCGCCCGATGCTCTCGGGCGTGGGCGCGCCCCAGATGGTGGAGACGGTCAGCTCGTGCGCGTTCCCCTTGTTGACGTAGACCTGGGCGATGGCGCCCCTTCGCTCGAAATAATAAAAGCGTCCGGGGCTCAGCATCCCCTCGGCCACGACGACGCGCCCCGCCACGGGGGCCGCCTCCGGTGCGCCCTGATAATGAGGATCTGTGAAGGGCGTCGCGGGCGGACCGGCCTCTCCCACGTGGACCGCCTGCCCGCGCACGCCGGCCTCGCCCGTGGATGCGCCGAAGACGGCCGTGATGGCGGGAATCGTCTCCCCGCCTTCGCCGAGCACCCGGAGCGTCGTCTCGCCCGGTATGCTGATGAGCGAGCAGAACTTGTGGACTTCCACGTCGATGCCGAGGCGCTCAAGCTCCGCCTCAACGTAGCGCACGGCTTCGTTCTCACCCTCCGTGCCGGTGTAGCGCTCCCAGCGGCAGATTTCTCCTAAGTTTTTCCACAGGGAATCGGCGTCAACTTTTTGCTGAACGGACATGGCGGCTCCATATAAGAGGTATGCGGGTGGCTTGCGCGCATTCTAATACAACGGCCCCCCGGAAGCCTACGCCCGAGCGCGTTGTGGAAAACGCCGCTTCGGGGGAGAATCGGCGGGACACGCACCGGGGAGTGAGGGGGCGCCGATTTTAGAAGGTTTGAAAATCACTCCCCCCTTGAGGGGGAGTCGGTGAGGTAAGGGGGGTTTGCCCCCGAAACCGAACCGGTGGGGGGTAGAACTCGGAGTGGCGATAAAACGCATTCTACCCCCCACCGAGTCAGCCTTCACCTTTCGGTTCGGCTTCCTCGACTCCCCCTCAAGGGGGGAGTGAAATTCCTCTCTCGTTCGTTGGAATAATCTGCAAACGCGAGTGAGGAACGAGCGTTTGCAAAAGCCATTGGCGGGGAACACATCGGCTTGCAATTCCTCCCTCCCCGGTCGGAATTGACCCCTGATAAGGGGGGTTCATGCGAGGGGGAGGAATCACAATCCCTCCCGCATCGGTCGGGTTTGACCCCATAAGGGAACGACGTTCATGTGGGCAAAGATATCG
Organism: bacterium; assembly: GCA_965213625.1. GTDB lineage: Bacteria > UBA8248 > UBA8248 > UBA8248 > UBA8248 > Bin107. Next base: position 1,982,049 of record CBDBZU010000004.1, on the reverse strand, counting down.
CGTTCATTCTACCTGGCGCTGGGCTGCGTCTGCCTGGGCCTGGGCTTCATCGGCCTGCTGCTGCCCGTGCTGCCGACGACGCCGTTCATCCTCGTGGCGGCGTTCGCCTTCTCCAAAAGCTCGGAACGCCTCCACGGGTGGCTGCTCGGCCACAGGCTCTACGGGCCGCTCATCACGAACTGGCAGCGCCACGGCGTCATCCGCCCCCGGGCGAAGTGGATTTCCGTCTCGTTCATCGCGGTCCTCGCGGGGCCTTCGATTTATCTCATGAGCGCGCCGGTATACGCGAAGGTCCTGCTGGCGGCGATTTGCGCGTGCGTGGTGTGCTTTATCGTGACGCGGCCGGGGACGATTCCGGGGGATGGGGAGTGAGGTCAAACCCGAGCGAGGAGCGAGGGTTTGCGGGTTTTGGAGGGTTTGAAATTCACTCCCCCCTTGAGGGGGAGTCGAGGAGCTAAGGGCGCAAGCCCGCAAGCGATTCGGTGGGGGGTATAACTCGGAGTGGCGATAAAACGCATTCTACCCCCCACCAACGCGACTGCGGACATTGTCCTTGCCGCGTTGACTCCCCCTCAAAGGGGGGAGTCAACCACATCTGCTTGATTTGCAAGAACCCTCAAGGGGGGAGTGAATCGCTTCTCTACTCGGTCGATTTTAACACGCAAGGGGGGAATGAATTGCTTCTCTCGTTCGTTGGGAAAATCTGCAAACGCTCGTTCCTCACTCGCGTTTGACCCCTGACAAGGGGGGGTAGGGGGGGGTAATGCTTAGGGACCCCGGACAGGCACAGAGGCCTGTCCCTACGGAATCATCATGTCACCGATCGGGAGAAAACAAGGTCTTTTTTAACAGACCCACCTCACTCGCGTATGACCCTCAAGGGGGAATGGTTTTGAAAATCAATTCATCATCCGCCTCTATATAAGGTACGCATTCCCACATCCAAAGGAGAACCACATGAACGAGGAACGCTACGAACGAGGCCTGGCCATCCGGAAAAAACTCGGCATCTACGGGGAGGACGGCCTCGCGGGCACGTTCACCGAGATGAACGAACTCACGCCCACGCACACGCGCGCCATCGTGGAATACGTCTTCGGCACCTGCTGGAGCCAGCCGCTCCTCGACAACAAGACGCGCGAGATGCTCATCGTCGCCGCCGCCGCCGCGCAGGACCTCTACGGCGAGGTGGAGATTCACTCGCGCGGGGTGCTGAACCAGGGCTTGCGTCCCGAGGAGCTGATTGAGGCCATCGTGTCGCTCGCGCCCTACATCGGCTTTCCGAAAACGAACCACGCCCTCGCGGCGGCGAAGAGCGCGATTGAGAAGAACAAGGCGGAGTGATGGGGGGTCGGCTTCTGTTTCCGTAGGCACAGGTCGCGACCACGGACAGGCGCAGGGGCTTGTCCGCTACAAGGTCGGCGGACAGGCACGGAGGCCGGACAGGCGCAAGGGCCTGTTCGCTACGCACGCCCCATGATCGGCAACGCCCGGCGTGATAGGCTCCTAATATCGCAAACCGCCGGACCCTTTCGCCATAAACCCAACACCGGAGAGCCTCCCATGAACGAGATGGATGAATTCGAATTTTTTCTGGAGAAACCCTGGTCGGACGGCCTGCCCGTCGTGACGCCGACGGAAGCGCGCATCGAGCGCATGCTGGCGGGGACGAAGCGCTCGCCCGATGCGGTGGTGACGCCCGTCCCGCCGCTGGACGCGGTCGCCACGGTGCGCGACGTCGCCACCCACGCCGTGATGGCGGGCTGCAAGCCGGAATACCTCCCCGTCGTCATCGCGGCGCTCGAGCTCATCGTCGAGGAACCGCTCAACCTGCGCGGGGTGCAAGCCACCATGCACAGCGTGGCGCCGCTCCTCATCGTGAACGGCCCGTATGCGAAGAAGATTGGCGTCACGGGGGGCCAGGGCTGCTTCGGCCCAGGCTTCCGGGCGAACGCCACCATCGGCCGCGCGGTCAGGCTCCTGCTGCTGAACCTGGGGGGCGGAATCGCGCGCGTGGCGTGCATGAGCATCTACAGCCAGCCGTCGCGCTTCACCTTCTGCGTGGCGGAGAACGAGGAGGAGAGCCCCTGGGAGTCGCTGGCCGTCTCGCGCGGCTACCGGGCGGAGGAGGACGTCATTACCGCCGTCATGGTGGAGAACCCCCACATCATCTTCAACGACGTGGACCGCGACCCAAAGCGCCTGCTCGTCTCCCACATGGACAACATGGCGGCGATGGGTTCGTGGCCCATCTGGGTGCGGTCGGACACCGTGCTCGTCTTGTCCCCAGAACACGCGCGGCTTTGCGGGCGGGCGGGATATTCGCGCGCGGACGTGCACGCGTACGTTTGCGAGAACGCGGGGCGCAAGGTGGGCGAGCTCAAGCGCGGCGGCCCCTGGCGGGCGGACAGGCCGAACGGGCGGTGGGAGTACCCGGTGGAGCGGGATAACGACGATTTCTTCATCCGCGCCGTGAACGAGCCGGAAGATTTGCACCTCATCGTCGCGGGCGGCAACGGGCCGCTCGGCGCGGTGATGCCCGGCTGGAACGGGGCGAGCCGGGCGGTGCACGGGGCGTATGATGCGTAGGGGACAATTCCTCCTCTGGATTGTCCCACGCATATATGTCAGACCCTATAGTAAGATCGCCACGCCTGTGTAGGGGTCGCATATATGCGACCCGCCTCTTGGACATAATAATCAGGGCCGCATGTATGTCGGACATATATGTCCGACCTACACGCGTATTGACATCCCGGCCATGGGGGAATTGATTCAGACCGATTGATGAATGAGGGTTTGGGTTTTTCGTAGGGACAGGCGCAGAGGCCGCACAGGCACGTGGGACTGTCCGGCTACGGTCACATACATGCGTCCGGTTCCAGGTTTCTATATGATGTAAACAATAGCGCCGCCGAACGGGTTCACAGTAAGGGATTATTTTTGAGAAATGAAATCCAGAAAGGAAAACAGACTTCAAGAACGTGATTATTCTCGGCAAGGATACTATTTCGTCACAATCTGCACGCGGAATCACACCCGTTGCTTCGGCGAGATCTTGGACGAGAAAATGCAGTTGAATGCAACCGGAATGATTGCGCAAGAATGTTGGCTGGCAATCCCCGGTCATTTTCCGAATACGGACATCGATGATTACGTCGTGATGCCGAATCATATACACGGGATCGTGATTATCGTTGGGGATAACAACCCCGAGCGGGACGCATATATGCGTCCCCTACAATCGAAACGACAAAACATCGACCGCTCGAAAATGGTTTTGCCGAAAATCATTCAGGGGTTCAAATCATCCGTAACCCGAAAAGTGCGAAAACGCCGGAGCAAGAACGCTTTCGGGTGGCAACGCTCGTTTTACGACCACATTATCCGCAACGAAGAAAATCTGAACCGCATCCGGGAATACATCCGCAACAATCCCCTCAAATGGGCGTTCGACAGGTACAACACCGCAACCCGCCTGTAAGGACGTCCCCCTCATACAACATACGCGTGTAGGGGCCGCATCTTTGCGGCCCGTCTGGTTTGCGGCATGTGAGCCGCATATATGTCGGAAATATATGTCCGACCTGCAAATCCATCGCGAAACGAATCCGTAGGGACAGGTCGCGACCTGTCCGAGGCCTCCGCGCCTGTCCTTTTTCAGGATGGTTGCCATGAGGACAGGCACGGAGGCCTGTCCCTACAAACCCCCTCCTCGCCCGCAGTTCCTCCTTCCCCGGTCGGAACTGACCAAAAACTTCGTCTTGACAAAATCTTCACAATTCCCCCAAGATGGATTCGTGCGACACAATCCGCGAGGTGATGAGGCTTCGGCTGTTCGCCAACCACGAGGCGGCCTTTCACAAAAGGTCGATTACGGCGAGAAAATCACCTTGACAAAACCCAAAAGGGTGTAGCAATATCGAGGTTGCGACACACTCCATGAGGTGCAGTCGACTTCGGGCTGCCCGCTGAATACAAAACGGTCCCCTCCTGGGGGAGCGAAATAGGCGGGAACCCACCTCAAGAACCTATACCTCGTGGATTGTGTCGCAACCAGCCCGGACTGCGAGTCGACTGGGGTTCGCCCTCCGGCGCTGCCGAATGCGATCACAAAACGGCTAAGTCACTGCCCGTATATATAAAAGAAGAGAGGAGAAGCACCGGACGAAGCGCAATTGCGCTGAAATACTTGATTGACCCGAGTTTGCGACACGGTTCACGAGGAGCGGTCACCACCAGGTGACGGCGGAAAAAAAAAGACCCACCCTCCGACAGGCGGGAAACCCACCTGAAGAGCACTCCTCCTGAATGGTGTTTTGAATCGGCCCGGACGGCGAGCCCGAGAAGCTCCCGCTCTCCGGTCCACCATGAAAACACACAACCAGGTTTAACGGCCCAAATAAAGCCAAGGAAAGGAGGTTACTCGGAGAAAGCCGGCAAGTACACGTTAAAATTTCTCTCCCCGCCAGTCACCCCACAGAACGCGCTCTGATACGATAAATAACTGATTTAATTCATGTTTAACTCTATCTCCACCTTCCCCGGTGCTTGCAACCTCGTCAGGCGTGTGCTCCAATACGCGCCTGTTTGATGCCGCGCGTTTACGATTTGATCACGGTTTCAGGGGAGGAACCATGCCGAAAAGAAGCAAGAGCAGGCTCACGAAGCGCGCCGTCGACGCGCTCAAAGTCGAGGGGAAGGACGTGGTCTTCTGGGACAGGGATCTGGCCGGTTTCGGTGTGCGCGTCTATCCCACGGGTCGGAAGGTCTACGTGGTGCAGTCGAGGGGGCCGGGCGGGCTGAATCGCAAGACGCTGGGCCGTCACGGGGATATATCGTGCGACGAGGCGCGCAAGCTTGCCGCCGCCCTCATCGACCGCATCAAGCGGGGGGAGAACCCCGCACCAGATGCGGAGCTCACCGTGGCGGGGCTGGCGGAGCGCTTCATGCGCGTCCACGTATCGGCGCACTGCAAACCGATCACCGCCGTTTCGTACGGAGGCACGCTGGAGAAGCACGTCCTGCCGACTTTTGGCGAGATGGGGATCGGCGAGGTCACGGGAGGCGACGTCATGGCCATGCACCACCGCATGCGCGAGACGCCCAAGGCGGCCGACATAGCGGTCGACGTGCTCTCTAGAATGTACGTGCTGGCCGAGGCGTGGGACCTCATACCGCCCGGGAGCAATCCTTGTCGGGCGGTGCGCCGCTACCGAAGGCGCCCCCGCGAACGTTTTCTGACGCCCGAGGAGTTCCGCCGCCTGGGCCGTGCGCTGCGCGAAGCGGAGGCGGAGGGGTCGGCCCGGCCGTCCACGATTGCGGCGCTCCGCCTCGTGATGCTGACCGGGTGCAGGAAATGCGAGATTCTGGAACTCAGCTGGGACGACGTGGACCTCACGGCGGGGGAGCTCAGGCTCAGGGACGCGAAGTCGGGGCCACGCATGGTCCACCTGACGGTTCCCGCACTCGTGGTGCTCGGTCAAGTCCCGCGCACGCCGGGGGAAGCCCGCGTGTTCCCCGGGCGGGAAGGGAGGAGCCACAAGCCCTACTTCGAACTGGTCTGGCGGCGGGTGCGGGCGCGCGCGGGACTCGAAGACGTAAGGGTCCACGACCTGAGACACTCCTACGCCAGCCGGGCGCTCGCGCTGGGCGAGGGGCTGCCCACAATAGCGAAGCTGCTCGGACACGCAGGGATATCGACGACGGCGCGCTACGCGCACCTGATGCGCGAGGCGGAGAAGACGGCGGCCGCCCGGGTGGGGGAGAGCATTGGGGTCCATCTGGAGCCACGGGCCACGGAAGCCCGGGCGGAATAACGGGGAGGCACCGGAGATGGCGAAGCTGCAGGGCGGGACGCTCTCGAACCGCATGGTGGAGAAGCTTGTCGTCGAAAAAGACTCTGTTTTCTGGGATCGCGACCTCACGGGCTTCGGTGTGCGTGTCTACCCCACGGGGAGCAAGGTCTACGTCGCCCAGGTCCGGGGGCCGAAGGGTCCCAGGCGCGTGACGGTGGGTCGGCACGGGGTGATCAACGCGGATGAGGCGAGGAAGCGCGCGGCCTCGGTCATCGCGCGGGTGAAGGCGGGCGAGGAAGTAGCGTCCAGACCGGCGAAGCCCGCGGGAGACCCCACGGTGGCCGATCTCGCGAGGCGCTACATGGAGGAGCACGTGGCGGTCCGCTGCAAGCCGAGCACCGGGGATCTCGCCCGCGCGGTGGTGTACAAGCACATCCTCCCGGCCCTGGGCAGGGCGCCGCTTGCGGCGCTCAAGCGCGCGCAGGTCGTGGAGTTGCACCAGCGGCTGGGCAGGACACCCTGCATGGCGAACATGGTGATCCGCACCCTGAAGCTGATGTACAGGCTGGGCGAGGGCTGGGGCATGGTCCCCGGGGAATGCAACCCGTGCCGCGCCATCGTGAAGTATCCCGACCGCAAGCGCGAACGCTTCCTGACCGATAAGGAGTACACCCGCCTGGGGCGCATCCTGGAGGAGGCCCAAAACAGGCGCGGTTCGGCGGGAGCGGTGGCGGCCATCCGCCTTCTGATGCTGACCGGGTGCCGGAAGAGCGAGATACTCTCGCTCCGCTGGGAGAACGTCTCGCTTGAGGCTCGTGAATTCAGGTTGCCCGACGCCAAGACGGGCGCACGGGTGGTATCCTTATCGCCGCCGGCGCTCAAGCTCCTCTCCGCCCTGCCCAGGACGCCCGGGAGCCCGTGGGTGTTTCCTGCCAGGAACCCCGGCGAGCACCTCGGCTCCATCAACCATATCTGGAAGAGCGTCTGCTCGCGCGCTGGTCTTGAGAACGTGCGGATCCACGACCTCAGGCATTCCTACGCCTCGCGCGCCCTGGCCCTGGGCGAGAGCCTCACGATGATCGGAAAACTCCTGGGGCACTCCCAGATCAAGACCACGTCGCGCTACGCGCACCTCGCGCGCGAGTCGGTGCGCGAGTCGGCCGAGCGCGTCGCCGCGAGCATCGCCGACGACATATTGGAGGATGACTGGAGGCGGGCTCTCGATTCAGAACACGCCCCGTAGCGGCGCGGGCCGCGTCCTTCCGACCTCCCTGATACGCAAGGCTTCTCGCGCTCACTCGCTCCCCGGAGAATCGACGCCAGTTCTCATATCCGCATGATGCGCGACCGGGTCCGGAAAACCATTCACTCCCGCGCTTCCGCAGGCTATGCGGGGTGATAACGCTTCACGTTTATCTCGCCCGCCCGCACCCGCATGCGCGAGGCGTCGCACCAGGCCTGCATCCGCAACAACATGTCCATGCTTACGCCGAAAGCCTGCTCGATACGTAGCGCCATCTCCGGCGACAGCGACGCGTTGCCGTTCAGCAGGGCCGAAAGCGTCGCCCGGCGAACACCGAGAATCTCGGCGCTCCTCGTCACGCTCAAGCCCAGCGTTTCGAGCACCTCCGTGCGTATGAACCTTCCGGGATGCGACGGGGTCATGCGCACCTCGATACCGTCTCTCGCCATCAGTGGTAATCCTCCAGATTGAGATGGTCTAGGCGGCCGTCTTCTTCGGAAAAAGTGATTCGCCAGTTGCCGGACACCGCAACGCTCCACACGCCCCGACGCGCTCCCCCAAGCCGGTGTATGCGCCAACCGGGAGGCGCTTCGGCGATGAACCCGTCCATGTCTTCGGCAAGAATCAGCGCCGTCATGATGTTTCGCGCCCTGTCCACCAAATCCTGACGCAGGAATCGGGAAGAATCATTTTCAAGCAGGCGACGCAGTCCCCGATGACGAACAGAACGAATGATCATGTATCCATATGTACGGCAACGCCGTTCGGATTGCAACCGGGATGCCCGGTTTCCGCATCTTCCCCTTCCTTCCGAATGATGGCGCCTGAACCCCGGGCGCCGCCCCGCACGGGAGCGGCCACCGCCATCGTCCGGACCTTGCCGGGAAGCGATGAGGGCGCATCGGCGCCCTCCGGCCGGTGAATCGCTCTCTATTCCGCCATGCGCCTGAGCCCCGTGAGCGGCCGGAGGCGGACCGTCCGCGAGGCGGGCTTCGCGGGCACGCTGATCTCCTCGCCGCTGAAGGGCAGGATCATCCGGCGCGCCTTTCTCGCCGGCTTGCGCGCGACTTCGATCTTCAAAAGGCCCGGAAGCGTGAATACGCCCACGGCGCGTCTTTTGAGGTGACGCGCAATGAGAGTTCCGAGTTCATCGAGCACCAGGGCCACGTCTTTTTTGTGAAGCCCCGTCGAATCGGACAGTGCACCCAGCAGTTCGGATTTTTTCATCGCCGCCCGTAGCGCCGTTTCCTTTCGTTTCGCCTGTTTCGCCATCCCGCGTCTCCTCTCGATATTTTCGCCCGCTTCTCCCCGGAGGGTTCGAATCACGCGCCTGCGAGCCGCGCCGCCGGACAACGCCGCCGGCCGGGCGAAACCACCGGAACCTCCCCGATGAGGCCGCGCCGAGTCGCCGTCATCCCGCCGCCCGCCGGCGAGAGGTGGAGGCCGGGGAGAGAAGCCCGGGGCCGAGGGCGCGGGGTGGAGAGAGGCCGCCGCGCCCCTCCGCCATCGACCCACGACCCGGGAGGATTTTCCATGAAAAACCCGAAACCATCCGCTGCGGCGCACTTGTTCGTCCTGGCGGGACCCGCTCTCGCGCTGCTCTTCACCCTTATCGCCATAAGCGGCGGGATGGGCGTCCGCTTCATCTCCGCGGCCTGGCTCCTCGCCGCGCTCTGGGTATTCCTCACAGCACTCTCGGGCGCCCTGTGGCGGGCGTACCGCGGCGACCGGTCCGCCTTCACCGCCTACACCCTCCCCGAGAAAGACGAGGATCGCTTCGATTGGGAGACCCGCACGGGGCGTTACTCCTGGCGAAGGGATTTTGAGGAGGGCGAGATATACGACGACGATTATCCCTACGGTCACGGCCCCATCGCCTGAGCGCGCGATGAACTCCGCTCTCTCCCGCTCATGCGGCGGCACGCGCCCCGTATCCCGGCCTACCCCCCTGCTTGTTCGCCGCGGCGTCCGGTCCTCTACACGGACGCCCATATTATCCGAAATCAATCCGCGTGCAAGGAAATTTTGTAGCGGATTTCCTGCGCCTTGCCGCCGTACGCGCTCACGACCACCATTCCACGCGCCGGGGTTTGATAAAAAAATTCGACAAAAAATGCGCGAATACGAGCCGCATCCCTCTCTTCCTCCACAGGCGCGCCCCGCCCCGCCGGGAGGCGGAGCCGGGCCGGGAGGGGGCGGCGGAAAGGTCCGGGAGGGAGGCTCTCCCGGTCGAGGTTCACTTCCGCCGCCATCACCCACCCGTACAAGGAGGCGGCGCGATGCGTAAACCGAAACCCGAAGCGAACACCTTTCTCACCCATCTCCTGGGCCCTGGCCTGGCGGACGAGCGATACGAAGTCAAGCGCTATAAAGCCACGGGAGAGGGCGACATCAGGCCCGCGCCCTCTCCTGAGAGCGGGAAGCCCAGAAGAAAACGCGTGACGGCCTCGCGCCGGGCGGTCCGGGAGATGCGTCCCGCACGTGACGAGCTCATCGTCTGTACGGGGATCAAGGTCCCCGGGAGCGGACTGCAGCTCTGGGGCGAACACCTCGTCTGGGGCCGGATGATGAGCAGGGGATGAAGTCCCTCCTGGGAAGCATTTCCGCCCGCAAGACATCTCGCCACTGCCGTCCGTGCGGACTCCAGTCGCCAAAAGGAGGGAAACCATGCCCCATAAGGACCCGGAGAAGCGACGCGCTTATGATCGCAAACGCCACAGGCGGAGAGCGGACGAACGCCGCGCGCGGAATTTATGTCCAAAATGCGGCCGGGATTATCCCGCACCCGGGCGAAGCCACTGCGAATCCTGCCTCGCGAGAAACCGGGCCGCCGAACGCGCCCGGTACGCCAAAGCCCGGGGAGAGGGGGCTCGATACGGAGGACGCTCTCCAGAGAGCCGCCGCCGCATGGCGCGTGTGAGGGCGAGGAAGCGCCGGGACGATCGTCTCGAAGCCGGGCTCTGCACGACTTGCGGCGAACGAGAACCCGCCGAGGGCGCCACCGTCTGCGAAAATTGCAAGGATTCGCGCCGCGCGGCGGAGAAGAAGCTTTATGAAAAAAGGCGCGCCGGGGGACTTTGCCGAAGATGCGGAGGAGAGGTCCTCGCGGGGGCTTCGACGTGCGCCTCGTGCGCCGCAAGGGACGTGAAACGCCGACCGCGGAAGAACGCCGCGAGCCGGGCGCGCTATCGCGAAAGACGCGCCCGCGAGATCTGCGTGGACTGCTCATCCGACACACAAGGAGCATCGAGGTGCGCACCGTGCGCACGACGATCATACCACTCCTCCGGCGAGCACAGGGGGATGCCGGTCTTTCCGGCGCGGTTCACCGTGGTGGAACTCAATACGGGCGCAGAGCACGGACCCCTCGACTCCTGGGAGGAGGTGGCGATGTGCCTCGCCTTCAAGAGGCTCTCCCGGGAGGAAGTGGAGGTCATCGAGGACGCGCCCGCGATCTCCAGGCTCGCCGGGTGGTGAGCGTCGCCTGAGCCATCGCGGCGGGGCACGTACCGCCGTCGGGCCGACGACGGAGGGGGGAGGGTTCGGCGCCGCCCTGCTGCGCCGCCGGCCCGTCGACCTCAGGGCGTCTGCCGGAAGCGTTTTCGGCGGGGGGCTTCCAGGTCATTCACCGCCCGGAGGAGGAACCTGCCGGGCGAACGCCCGCGCCATTCCCGAGGCAAGGCGAGTCCCGGGCGGCGGGACCTTCGCTCAATGCGCCAGGCCGCCAGCCAGACCGGCAGAGAGACCAGGATCGCCTGGACGCCCACAGGGAGCGGACCGAAAAAGCCCGCGACTGAGACGGCGCCGAGCGAGACCCACGCCAACAGGGCGGGACCCGGATAGCCCGAGAGGGCGAGACGCTTACAGGCGAGCGCGAGCGGGATGCCGCACGGAGCGGCGGGCAGCAACTCCAGGACGGCGAGCGGCGTATTCACACCCTCCATGGACCCCGCGCGCAAAACCTCTTCCGCCATAATCCCCGCCGGCAGCCACAGCAGCGCCGGCAACCAGAGCTTGAGTCGTTCCATACCTCCTCCCTTCCTCACCTCCGCGCGCTGTCTGCCACGAATCCGCGGCAATGGCAAGCGCCCTCCGCAAGTGGTTCCCGCCGGGTGAGGACCTCCTCTCGAGAGTGAAAGGGAAGCGGGGAGCCGGGCAAAGGCCCGGCAGGGGAGAGGGAGACGGTCTCCAGCTCCCGCCGCCGGCGACAACCCGAGAGGAGGCACGGCCATGTACGAGAACGACTACGACGTCGACGTTCCCACCGCGGATGAGTTGCTCGCAGAACTCGGACTCGACGCGTACACGATCAGCAAGCTGCGCGACGAGGCGCAAGGCGAGGCGGAGGAGTTCTGTAGCGTGTAGGCGAACCGGAGGAGTGGAGAGAAAGGCTCTCTACCTCCCGTCACTTTTTCACACTCTCACCACGAAGGAGTACTACAATGGCATTCGGACTGAACCGTGCGGAACTGATCGGGCGTCTCGGCGCCGACGTCACCATCAACCATCTCGCGAGCGGGGGGCGTGTCGCGAATCTATCCATTGCGACCGATGAGGGCTACGTGGACCGACAATCCGGTGACCGCATCGACAAGACGGAGTGGCACCGGGTCGTCACCTTCCAGCCCGGCCTGGTGGACATGTTCGAGAAGCACGCGAAGAAGGGACGCCTGGTCTACGTCGCGGGCAAGCTCCAGACCCGCCGCTGGAAGAAGGAGGAGGAAGACTCGGACCGGTTCTCGACCGAGATCCTCATCGCTCCTGGCGGGCGGGTGCAGTTTTTGGAGAAGATGAACGGCAATGGCAACGGTAACGACGCACACCCCGAGACGGCCGACGTGGCGGTGAGCGCGGGCGTAGCCGGGCAGGAGATTCCATTCTGATCACCTCGGGGGGTCGGCGCCACGCGCTGACCCCCTTCTTTTTTGCTCCGGATCCCGAGGAGGCCCATTATGCCCCGAACACCCTCTCCCGCGCCTTTCCCGCCCTGTAGGCTTCTCTCGTCTACCGGGAACTCCTGAAGAATCTCCTATTCCGTGAACGGTAAACCGTGTTCACGGAAGATCGACTTGCGCCTGCAATCATCCCGTATTCAAGACAGTGGCTCAGTCTACCCCCCGCTGCGGGAATTCCGGGCCGAATAACGGCCCGGAATGACCCTTTCCGCAGCATGAAGGGATGTTTCCCGATGAGCTTCGCCTTCATCGTGAAACACCCAAAAACTCTTGTGTCCCGGTGGCGGTACTGATGTCTCTCTCTTAGCGTCCTCATTTTAGCACGAACGGCGCGGGGTCAAGGGTGCTTTTGCAAATAACGCAAAAGCATCTTTTTTTCAGAAAAAATCGGTGAAGCATGGATTTTTTCCGCTACGCGCCCTCCGGGTGAAAAAAAGACTGAAAACCGCCCCTGACACCCACGCCTAGCACGTGCTGAAAATGAGGCGCTAAAAAGCGCATCCGTTAACTCTCTGGAAAGGAGTAAGGCATGGAAACCACCGTGGTGAACCTGAACGACTATGTCGCAGAAAACGGCAGTGGCTTGCTGGTGAGGATCGACCGCATGACGAAGTGGGGAAACCCCTTCCGGCTCGGCACCGACGGCGACCGCGACGACGTCATCGAGAAATACCGGCGATGGCTGTGGAGAAAAATCCGACAGGAGGAACTGGACCTCTACGAACTCGCCGACCTCCAGGGCTGCGAGCTCGGCTGCCACTGCCATCCCCTCCCGTGCCACGGCGACGTCCTCGCGCGCGCCGCCGAGTGGGCAGCAAGGTATCTCGACGAGATGCCCAGGGAAGTGGGGCGCAACGAGCGTGGCTACGCTCTTCCCGAATTCAACCATCCCCTCGCTTGAGGACTACCAAAGGAGCGAACGATGACCGCTATACACGACCACAAGGAGATGAACATGAACGAGCACACGGAACACGAAGCGCAGAATGAATCATTCACCGCCATGGTCTGCGAGCAGGCCGCCCTGTTCGGCGCAACACCTGGGCCGGATGAGTTCGACAACCGCCCCGTGTGGGACGAGGGCGAGGCCACCGCCGCCGTCATCAAGGCCTTCGGCGCACTCGCGGAAGCAGCGCCCGACGGCACGCAACTCGCCGATGAGCGAAGAAACCTCCTGTGGGGATTCGTCAACACCCTCGACGCCCAGACCCAGAGGCTCGACCGCGCCGCCGAAAAACTCATCCCCGGCATCCGCGAACTGCAGCGCGAGCAGGACGGCTCCGAGATCCGCTCCCGCGAACTCGAACTCAAGACCGACCGGGCCAACAACCTCACGGAACGCCGCGACGCCTTCGAAGGGTTGCGCGACACGGCCGCAGAGGCCTACCGCATCGAGACCGGCGAGGTATGGCGGCCGAGGCGAGGATCACACGTCTCGCAGACCGGCAAACTGACCTCCGCCGTGATCGAGGCGCGCGACTTCCAGCGTGCCAGAAAGGACCGCGAGAACACGGCTCATCTTCCCCAGGGAACCCTCGTCGCCGTCGCGGGAGGCAAGGAGGCGAACGATGCGGGTAAAATCATCGGCCACCTCGACAAGGTTAAGGCCAAGTACGCCGACGTCGTTCTCGTCCACGGCGGCGGCCCCGGTGCGGAGAAGATAGCGGCGGGATGGGCCGAGAGAAACGGCGTCCACCAGGTCGTCTGCAAGCCGGATTGGGATGCCCACGGACGGGCCGCTCCATTCCGGCGCAACGACGAACTCCTGGCACTCCTGCCCAAGGGCGTGATCGCGTTCCCCGGCTCGGGCATCACCGACAACCTCGTCGACAAGGCTAAAACCCTCGGCATACCCGTGCAACGCGTGGCCGCCTGATGTGAAGCACCTGACCGGTCGCGTCGCCACCCCGCCCGGTGGCGTCGCGGCCCGTTGCGTCTCGTCGAGCAACGCTTGCGCCGGCAACGATGAAGACTCCGCTGGTCTTGCCGCAGGAACATCTCCCCGCATTGCTCCTAACGCTCAATCGCCGCGGCGGCTCCCGCTCGCCATTATCGCCGGCAAGATTCCCCCATCGTCTGTTCTCACGAACTCGACCATCTGACGCCCTTCGGCGCTTCGGGTTACACACCGGAACGCAGCGGGCTGCAAGGCTCCGGCATACGACGACCTGGTTGCTATCCCGTCTCCTGTGGACGACACGGGGCGCCAGGCGCATGGCGGATAACATGTATGCTCATAGCATACGCAATCTTTCTCATCCCCGAGGGCGCATGGCTGCGCATGTCGTGCATGGATACCAGTTTGGTAGTAATTGGTGGCGCATCGTAATACGACGTATTACGATGCGCAATGCGTTCGAATGCTCCCGATTCCGGCTTTTTCGCGCTGCGCAAGGGCCACCACCTATGCGGAGCACTCCTCGCGAATGGCTGCAAGACCCTGAAGGCGGGACGTTCAATCAAGCCTCTACGGCCCCGCATACGCCCGTGTTTTCACCTCAAACGAACCGTGTCAGAGCCCGGTTATGCGATCGATGCGGTCCGTATCGCCACCCGATCTTGTCCTGAGGAAGTGAAAAAGATGACGCGAAACGATCCGAATCAGCCCCGAAAGGGCAATAAGCCGACGGAAAAACCGGGCGATCCGCGAGCGCCGCACTCGATTCGCTTCACCGGTAAGGAGTGGAGTCTGGTTCAACGGGCCGCCGAGTTGCACGGCATCCCGGCCGGTGAACTCGTCCGCAACGGCGCGATGGCCGTCGTCGAGGAACTGCTCGACGAGCCTCCAAAGGCCACCCTGTCACACGGTCATGCCGCCCTCATTGAGTCCGTCTACCGCATGGTATACGTGATGGCGACCCTGGATCGGGGACGATTGATCGACGCCGGGCGCGGGAAAGAGCTCGAGGACCTCATCGCCGCGGCCCGAAGAACAATGGCAGAGACCATGGACGAAGGCACTGCGTGAGTAACTCCGTCGCCGGAAGCTCCTATCCCTTCGTCAGGGATTGCTTCAAGCCATGGTAAAAGAAGATATACGCGTCGCAATCGTATCGGATGGGAGGCATCGAGTGAGACGGGCAATACGCAATCTGGAGCAGCTTTCCGACATCGATCTCCTGGAGACGTTGTCGGAGGGCATGCCGCTTATCGTCGACAATGCGACGAGCCTCGATGAAATCGCCCAGCGACTATACCGGGACGGGGAGTTCCGCGCTTCGGAGGTCATGCGTGGCTTCGCCGAGGAGGAGGCCGCAAAGGTACAGATCCTCATCGACTATGTTCGATGTTCGAGGAAATCAGGACAAAGATCGCAGGTGTTGGACCGCTTCTACGGCCATGTTGCGAAGCGAATCCATGCCATGGCATGCGAATATCCGAGGATCGCATCGTTCGGTGAAGTCTCGGACTTGGTCGAGCGCGAGTGCCGCCCTTGGTATCTCGACGGACCGAACGAGATCGACTCGATCTTCCCGAACGCGGTTTCGGAGAAACGTGAACGCGACCTCTATGTCGATTATGTCCAGGATGTGACCGACGGCGCAGGCGCGTGCTTCTGGATTGCTCCGGCCAATCCGTACGATTCCCAGTCGTAATATATGACGTCAGATTGTGTCATGCTTGTCCAATCCTTGTCCCGAGCGGGCGCTGTTTCGGCCGACGGCCTCGCCGAAATCGCTCATGTCTGGAGAGACTTTGCGCCCGAGCCGCACACAGATCGCGGGGAATTGCACCACCTGATCGCCGAAACGCTGAACCGTCTCGCACAGCATTGCGGCGCCATCGAAGAATCGGACGCACGTTTCATCGCACGGCACTGGCCATATCCGTTGTGGCCGCTGACGATAAGGGAGCCGCGCCCCGACGACGACGACCTAGACGGATTGCGCGAAGAACGAGAGCTGACCGTAAAGTGGATCATGGAGACTGATGCGAGACGCGACCCGGCTCCCGCGATTTCCCGATCGAAGGTCGAGAAATTGAACGACGCCTATACGGCTTGGCAGAGTGATGTCGATGCGCGTGAGGCGGACAAAGCCGAGGATCAGCACGACAGGTTTGTATTCCGGTCGGCTGAAGATCTCGCGGAGTATGACAGATTGCCGTCCTACGTGGACCTTCAGGACATGTTCCGCGATTTGACCGGGGATGAGCGTGCGGCGCTTCTCGCGCTGGGCTGGTTCGTTCGGGAATACGTGGCTGACTGGCCCCGAATCCACGAACGCGCCGTTAAGGCAGAACCGACGACCGACGAGAACGACCAGATCAGTTACGCCTGCTACTGGTTGGCCGGCTTGGAGCGCTGGGAAAAGAAACCCCGGCCCTTCCAGGCCGGACGGTTGCGGTGGCGCCTGCGCTCGTGAACCTATCGACCTCCATAGCGGCTTTTACGCGGCTCCGGCTTACGAACTCCTGTCAGCGGCAAAGCATGTCCATGCTCAGAGCCCCAAATCCATATCGATGCGCTTCTCGCGCGCGGACGGCCCGGGCTCCGGCATCCTGTCGCGTGTGAGTTTTGGCTTGATTTCTCTCTCCGGCGAAGGTGGCGTCGATGCCTCCGCGCTCCGCTGTACGAGGCTCGGCGACGCTTTCCCATCCTTCCCGTGCTCACGTCCGTGTGCCGGTTGGACGGTCTCCCCGATGCCTTCGAGTGCGGAGATGCGCTCGCCGGTGACGGTTTCGAGCCGCTCCTTGAGCGCCTTCGCGTCGTCGGTGACGAGTTCGGCCCTGTCCCGGGCGCGCGATATCTCGACGTAAAACGCTTTCGCCGTGGTCAGGTGGGGGTGGTTCGCCTCCATCGCGGCGATGACGTTGTCCACCGTGCGCCCCTGAAAGGCGTGCACGGTCGAGGCCCAGGCGCGATCGAGATGGCGCAGTTGCGGGTCGCCCCGGGTGAGGACGAGCTTGCGGCCTTCCTCGAGGGTGAACGTCACCCGCCCGTTGCGGACCCCTAAAACCTCCGCTGTGGCGCTGTTCACGAGTCCCAGACCCTTGTCGTTCCGGGTCCAGCGCACCCGGTCGCCGGCGCGAAGCTCGATGGTTTCGGGGCGGTAGACCTCGGTCCCGCCCCGCCTTCCGCCGATCCGGGCCGGCTTCCAGTCCACAATCGAGCCGCCAGGGGCTTCGAGCCGGACGGTTCCACGCTCGCGATCCACGCCCAGAACGCGCCGCTCCTCGCCCTTTTCGACGCCGAGCCTCTTGTAGGATCGGTGGAAGGCGACCACGTCGCCGGGCGCGTAGTTGGCCGCGAGCGCCTTCTCGGCGTTCGTGTAGCCCTTAGACACCAGCCGCTTCGTCAGGAGCGCCGGACCCGCGATGCGGCCCTCGCGCACCAGGCGTTCACGGATGTGGGCGTTGATCGCCTCGCGCAGTTCATGGCCAGGCGACATCACCCCGGTGCGCTCGCGCATGTCGGGGGAGAGTTTCAGCCACCTTGCCGCCACGGCGCCTGCGATGTTTTTAGGGTTTACTTCTGCGACGTTGTCTCCCAGTTTTTGAAATGCGCGCCCGATCTCGCCCGCGAGAGTGGCCTCGACCGCAGCCTTGAGATCGGGGGCGCGCTGGCGCAGTATTTCGTCCATCACCGCGGTCTTCATACCCGCGGCCTGGAACTGGGCGAATGGTTTACCGGCGTCTACGGCTTCGAGTTGTTTAGCGTCTCCGACGAGTACCAGCTTCGGTATGCGCAGGACGCTCGCGATTTCAAGCAGGTCGCGGGCCTGGGCGGTGGACGCCAGCGAGCCCTCATCGACCACCAGCACTGTCTTCGCGAAGGCGGCGTGCATCTTTCTGGCGGCCCCTTTCGTGAGGCGGCCTTGGGCCAATCCTGCGTTCCTCGCCAGGAACCGCTGCAAAGTCTCGCTCTTAATCCCCGATTCCGCCTCCAGCGTGCGTACCGCGGACGCCGATGGGGCGAGTCCCATGACGCGCCAGCTCTTCTTCGCGGCAATCGTTCGCGCGCGATCGAGCATCCGCGTCTTGCCAACACCGGCGTAGCCCTGCACGCCGACAGTCCGGTCCTTCTCCGATAAGATGAGTTTCACCGCCTGTTTCTGACCGTCCGTGAGCGGCCCCTTGCGCAGGTGCCGCTCCACCATCCAGCCGCGCATCGCCGCCTTGCCCCGGCCAGCACCCATTCGCATGAGTGTGATCGTCTCGCGCTCGCGGGCCACGGCCAGATCGGTGGTCAGCCCGCCGCCTCCCTTGAGCGCCGGCGCATCGTACAGGCGGCCCTCGCGCTTGAGGCCCTCGACGACCCGCTCGATGGCCCCGATGGATGCGGAGCCTGGGCCGTGGGCGAGCGTTGCGGCGAGTAGATCCGTCCTCGCGAACACCGCATCGCGCTCCGAGAGGTGGGCGAGCGCCCACTCGACGGCCTCCTTCGAGGGGTCCGCCCCGGGCGAAAAGTCCCTGCCCGCTTCCCGTGCCCTCTCTTTCCCAGGGACGTGCAACGCCCGTTCGGTGGCCGAGGCGACGAGCGCTTTCGCGTCAAGACCGAGTTCCGATGCCTGTTTGGCCCAGATCCCACGCAGCGCCTCCTTGTCCACGTCGCGCTTGTGCGCGCGGGTCATCAGGGCCGCCCGCCGGGCGAGGTGCTGGTTCTCCGCCGTGGCGCCGTGGCCCCGGCTTTCCATCGCCGCCTCGATCTCCGTGCGGCGCGAGGAGAACGCCTCGATGGTTTCGCGCGAGACGCCCCCGATCTCGAACCGCCCGTCGGCGTGGGTCTTCTCGATCCGGTACCCGAGTCTCATTAGCTCACCCGCGAGTTCGCTCCGGTAGAGCGCGCCCAGCAGCATCTTCGACGCGTAGAGGCGCTCGTTCGCCATCGTCCTCCACTTGCCCTCCGCGCCGAGCAGCATGTTGGCGATGACAGAGTGGGTATGCAGCGCCGGGTCGAGGTTTCTCGACGTCTCGTGGCGGAACGTCGCGATCACGGCCTTCTGGCCGCCGGCCCGGACTATACGTCCCGTCTCAGGGTCCTTCATCCTCGTCTCGGCGGCGTTTCGCTCGAACCAGTCGAGCGCCCTCGTGACGGCGCGGTCGTGGGCGTCGACGACGCGCGCGTCCCCGCCGATGAGCGCGACCAGGGACACGGACTTGGGTGCCGAGAAGGTGATGTCGCGCCCGGGCCGGTGGTGAATCCCTCCCTCCCGGGTCCTTCGGCCGAGACGCCGCCCTGAGCCGTCGGGCACACAGCCCTCGAGCACCGCCCGGAACAAGTCCGGGTCGACCGGTCCCTCGAGCCCCAGGGCTTCGGCGCCCTTGCCGGCCCAGGCGCTTGAGGCAAGGTGCTCTGCCGAGTCCTTCGCGTAGTAGCCATCCCGCTCGTAGTAATTAGCACCTTGCGAGGGGCTCGCCACCGCTCCGATCGAGGCGACCATCAGATCCAGCGGCCGTAGTTGCGCTTACGAGGTGCGGGCGCAGGCGCTTCTTCCCTGCGGTTCGCGCCGGCAGGCTGTTGTTTCCGGGGCCGGGGAGCATCCGGTCCAGTCGGTGTAGGGACGGGCGCCATGGCCTCGGGCGTCGGTGAAGCTGAGCCCGGGCTCCTCCTGCGGGGCTCCTGCGGCGTGCGCCGATCGCCGCGTTCGGCCTCATAACACCAGACCAGCGCGAGGCATATCAACGCGCCGCCCAGGCCGCACCAGGCGCCCAACTCGGCGGACCGCTTCGCCGTGTAGAGGAGACGGTCACGCGCCAGCAGCGCCTCGCCATTGAACAGGAGTTCGCCGCGAGGGAGTGTTACTTCCGCGCCCTTCCTCGTCCGGTACCTGACCGGCGCCCGGCGGTCGAAGTGGAGTGCGAGCAGCGTTTCCGCCCAAAAGAGCTTGCCGCTCGCATGCCAGTCATGGCCCGTCGTGTCACGCGCAAGCCCCACTACGCAGGCCAGCGCCGACAAGGAAACGACGAAGACAGCCGTCAGGAGCAGGGAGCGGAACCACATTCCGGGATCGAGGAAGACCCTCCAGCCGGTGCGGTTTCTGTCTCGTGTGCAGATTCCCAAAGAAGTGTTCTCCCCATCATGCGTGTCGCGGGAGCGGCGGCGGGGATTTCCCGCCGCGCTCCTGTCGGTCCTTAATTACGAATATAATACGAAAACATGAGGATTTCAACCAGATAGAAAACGGAATTTCGACGTTTTACGACAGACACGCTCAGACATGCGATCAAGGCATGCGTCTTCCGCCGGAACCGGATACCTAGGGGGCGGGAACGCAGGATGCGCCGTCGCCTCCCGGCGAAAGCAGACTCTTTCCGCGCTAGGTTAGGTGGTTTCCCAGTGAATACATCCTCAGGCTTCCCCGCTTCATCTCCGCGCTGGCGGGAACATGAATCAGTAAATTCCTAAAGTCAAATTAATCGATTCATGAGGTAGGCTTCGAAGACATGGATCAAATGGTGCGATGATATGCTCCCTTGAGATGGGGGATGCGAAAACCCGCCAGGGGTTTTCTGGTGTTCTTGCGACAGACAGACACAAATAAGAAAAGACATACGTGGCACGGGAGAACGGAAGCGAGAGCGGAAAACTCCTGCATCTACACCGAATAGCTTGAAAGATGTCCACATAAGAAAGGGACCGCCCGCCCTCTCTATCCCGGGTTGTTCCTGGAGAGGGGGGCAGTCCCTTTTTCTCTTGGTGCATGAAGAAGAACAGGGGTTGCTCGTTGTTCCCGTTCCCGGCTCGAGGACTCAAACTCATAGCCAGGAGCGGTACAGTTTACCCATCACGAGAGAGCAACCAACGAGCAACCCCCCTATTCGTTCTCCTTCACAACTCGCCCCGGCCCCGGGGCCGTGAAGCCCCGGAGACTCAAGGTGTCCTGCTTTATTACTAGTCCTTCTGGTAGGTTGCGCCGTATGCGCCGGCCACGCTTCCGTTGGCAAAGTTACCGTTGAACTCACCCACCACAGCCGGGGGCGGCGCTACAGTTCCCGTATTATTGCCATCCACGGCTGCTCCATCGCCATGGAATGAGGCGGACCATGATGCGGCATCTGCCTGTCCCTTTACTGACGCTACGCCGTCAGTAAATCTGGCAGAATTTGAAATATTGGCTTCTGCCGATGATCTCAATGTGAGTTCCCATTTGTTGGGTTCGCCACCGGATAGTTCAAAATTCGACACGGTGCCTTCCAATTTATTGTGCTTATCCGCTGCCACGGAACTTTGCGCGCCGAAGTACGCCGTAAGGGCAACGTCCGCCGTGAACGTTCCGGCAGATCTGGCGTCAACAGAAGAGTCGGCGTTGAAGGTATTGTACGTGTATACCCCGTGTGCGCCGCCTTCGTACTTGGCGGAACCGTCTACGACTTGGGCGTAATTCGTGGTCCTAGGCTTACTATGACCGGCGAAGGTCTGCACCTCGTCATAAGTGGTCACCCCGTCCTTGGTGGATTTCTTGATCCAGAAGCCATAGTGCATGAAGTCGTTATCCGCGACTGAGACCGTTTCGCCGGCGTCCGGTGTGAACTCCCAGTCACCAGGAGTCAACGCCTCTAACTTACCCTTGGCGTCTGTCGTAACATCACAATTTCCACTACTGGCAACGCACTCAAACGTTCCCGAGGCGCCGTCGAAGGTGCCTCTGAACTGGCCTTCGTTTTTATCTGTACCGTCTTCGTTAACGTCAAATCTTCTCTCTGTGTTCGGTGTTGACGGAAATTCAGACGACGCAACTTTGCCATTGTCCGTATCTTTGACAGCATAAGTGGTAAATTGATCGCCAGTCCTATCCTCGTCGGCATCGCCAAGCGTGAGTTTATGCTCCTTGCCGAACGGCGTATCCACGGGCGCATCGATATCGGTCATGACGCTGATGATTTCCGTTACCCCGCCGCCGTTGTCGCGAACGTATTTGCCGTCCGACATTGTGAATTGGGGATCGTTTTTCGCAGGCATTTCGGGGTCATCTATTTCAATCGACACCGAGCCGTCCTTGTGCGAAATTTTGACGGCATAGTTGTCATTATCATCACCCTCATCGTTGTCGTCAAACGGCTGACCAGCAGCTCGAACCGCAGAGCCGGCCTCACTCGAAATGGCTTTTATTTTCGTCTCCACCATCTTGTTATGCGCCGCTTGCGCCGCCGCAGCCGCCGCCACCGCATCGTCATCCGCCTTGGCCTGATTCACCATGCCGGCATACGCCACAGCGTTATCCCTGGCGTCTTCCGCATCCGCCTGAGCAGCTTCTGCCGCTCCTGACATGGTGGCGGCCTGGGCAGCGCTGTTCGCCGCCTCCGCCGCACCGAGAGCCCGCTGAGCGGCATCGTAGGAATCAGGGTCGGAATCGCGATTCGCCTCCGCTGCGTCAACCGCAGCTTTTGCCGCATTGTAAGCAGCCTGCGCTGCTGCTTGTGCATCTGTCAGTTTCATGGCTTCCAGTTGCGCAGCCGTGGTGCATGTGTTGTCCGCATTCCAGCGGCCGCCCGCATCCACGCATTCCATCTGCGGATCAGGCATCGGGGGCGGCTCTTCAACGGCAGCAGTTCCGCCGCCGCCGCCGCAGCCAGCCAGCGTCAGCGCGAAGACCGCCGCCAGGGCAAAAGCGTAAAGCTTGCTTATCGATTTCTCTCTGAACTTCATTTAGTGAGTCCTCCTGAATACATAGAAAAAGGGATTTTCAGTGAATTTCTTTCCGACTTTTTAGATCGAGGACTCATTTGGAATAGCGTTGAATTCTTATAACTAATTGATATATATCCTATTATTATTGTTTCAAGATGGCGTGGATTCTGTGTTTCAAGGCCCGTAATCATAAAGATAGCGGATTCATTACAAGTTCTGCGCACCCCGTCGCGCCGGTGTCTGCCGGCGGGCCGCGACGAAGCGGGTCTCACCGCCGACCGGATGCAGATTATTTTTACGAGAAAAAATCAATCTTGAGTGGCGCTCATGCGCCCCGGGCGACCCAATCTTCCGCCGACTTGAATGGCCCCGGAAAAAAACGGACCGGGGTCATGGGTTTTTCGGGAACCCTTTTCGATGTAGATTCGGTTCTTGCCCGATACGGCAGAATTTCCGTCGCACTTGTTTCTCCGGAGGTCGTTCCAATTTCGAGGCGATGGGGAAGTACTCCATGTTCTTGTGGCGTGGAACTCCGCAAGCAGCGTTCTGCTCCGGATTGAGATATTATAGCGGATATGTGCTATAAATGGAAGATGTAGAATGGACGGTCGAGACCGTATCTGGAGTCGATGACGAAATCGCGGCGTTGCCCGTCGGGTTGGGCGCCCGGCTGGTGCGGCTGTTGGAGATGTCGGTTTCTTACGCTCCTTGTCCCGGCGGGTGTTGACGTCGATGGTCGGAACATGACCTGAGAGGTAGCTGTGCCGGCCGATCTCTTTGCTGTCGTAGGCCGCATCCATCAGTTCATAGAGGTATGTCACCCGTTCCGTGCTCAGGGTCGCCAGGGGGATGGCCGCCTAGCTGTCATGCAGGGAGGCCGAGGTCAACAGGCAGCTAATGGGAACCCCGGAGTCGGCGGCGTCCACATGCAGCTTGTAACCCCTCCAGGTCTCAAGAAAGCCCTTCGCGTTTTTCCTCAAGCCAACCGTCGGGGCCGTCGGCAACTCATCCAGCATCGTGTCGCGGTCCATGCGCAACTGCCGCTGCAGCCGGCTCGGCCGTTTCGCCTTCTCGTCTTTGGGTTCGGGCTTCTCTTAAACTCGATACCAGGGACATGGGGCGTTCCCTCCGCTTCAGGATGTTGTAGGGCTCATAACCACAACATAGCAGGGAACGCCCCCTTGTCCACTTGAATCGCTCCAACCTTCACAACTTATCCCCTGCTCCAATGGGGTTTTGCAAGAGGCTCTCCAGTAAATCCCCCGGCGATTCTGTTGCCAGTCCGCGACGGAGCGGAGCAGCACTTTTTGGATCACGGTCGCAGTAACAGTCAAAAAGATCGTCATTTTTGTAAACGGCACAGCAGGTGCAAACCGGGGTCGTGAAGTGCGTGGGCCTAATGTTCATCAGGGGATTCTGAGGGCCGGGTAGCATACCCGAAGATAAGCTGTCGCGAACCGGCTTTTGGGAAGGGCTGCGCACTCTGCTCACCAAGGTTAATCGGGATATATACGGAAATTTAACGATTCCCGTTCCGTCTTGAGCACATGTTCCTGAAGCCGAATTCAGAACAGGATTCACAATCACAGGAATGATTATAAAATGAAATCGATACTTGGTGGGCGATGAAAAGAGAGCGTGTCGACACATCGAATCAAGAAAAGATTCTTGAGGATGAGGCGCTTGGAGAGTAAAGAATGGCTGCCGGCAAGAAATCGTTGAGGGGCAAGTACTTGCAGACAGGCCCGTCACCCCATCCCCGACTAAAGTAACGAGCCATCCTCGCAGGTTGCGCGCTCCTTTACCCCTCCGCGTTTCCCTTGCTATCTTTGCCGCCCTGCCACGGCTCACCCGGCAATCGCGCAATCAGCCTGGAGCGGACGATTGCCGCAGCTTGATCGGCGTCCCAGGAAAATCCGGTCGCCAGAAGCGGGCCGATATCGGCGTTGAACCGCGGGTCGCGCAGTTTCGCCTGGAGGTTCTGCTCAAACCGGGCTCTCGTCACGTCGTGGCCGTCTCGCTCCATATACTTCACAAACGCGGCGACGACCCGATCCGGGTCGAGAGTCCCTGTTTCGAGCGCGACCGCAAGATCGAAAAGATCCCGGCCTTTACGACGCTGGTAGAGGGCGCGCAGCTTGGTGGCCAGCAACTCCTTGAGCGTATACGTGGTGATCGCGCAACTGCCCTCGAACCAGCGCGAAGACACGGTAAGGGGCAGCCGGGTGAATCCGTAGACCGCAAAGTGTTCCCGTGAATTGATTTCCACTTTCAGCCGCAGCGGAAGGGGCGGCGCATCCTCGGACTGAAAGCGGTAATTGAATGTCACGCGTCCTTTGGTCTGTTTGTATTGCGGTTTCCCGAGCCATGGATCGAGGGCTTCCCGAACCGCTCCCATCATCGGCCCGGCCGGCTCGGTCCTGACCTGTACGAGGTCGATGTCCTCCGAATAGCGGGCCGGGGGATGAATGTGGAGTTTGTAGAGCGCCGTACCTCCCCGGAAGGCCAGCGCTTCTCCCAGGGTCGGGTGAGTAAAAATCGCTATCAAAGCCCGGCTGATGACGAGGTCTTGCTCGACCTGGAAATCCTGCACCCATGGCGCCTGCGCCCGCCACTCGGTGATATAGTCGCGCGGGATCACAGGTCCGGTTCCACGTCCGTGTTTACGAGGAGCTTCCAGTCCGCATCGCGAGGCGCTTCTTCGCTTGATGCGCCGGGGAGAAGCGGAACCGTTCGCCGGGCTTCTCTCCTGACATAATCCTTCAGAGGGACGACCCGTTCGCGGGCATTGACGAACGTGAGCAGGTATCCAAGTCTTTGCGCCCAGGTGATCGGCGCGGTCTGCGCGGCCGTCACCAGTTTCTCTGGGTCGATCTGCCCTGCGAGTTCTGAGAGAACGGTCGCCACCTGGTCGAGTCCACCTGTATGGTGATAATAGCCGACGAGATCGACGGCCGTCGCTTCCGGCGTCGACACCCGAATCGTGCCCCGGGGCGTGTTGAAGGTTTGTACGGGTACGTTCCGAAGATGCTTGCGGACGATGAAGACCACGCGCACCCGGCCGCAGCGGATCGGCCGACGGGCCTTGTCGAGCAGCACCTGGAATTCCTGGGGCCGGTGATGGGCCGCGCCGTGGTATTGCGCGGCTGAAAGCAAACCTGAATAGTAGGTTTGCCCCAGGTGCTCCATCAGCGCCGGGATAAACTGGTCCGCCGGCAGACACTCCAGAGAGAGGTATTCCGGAGGAACGATTACGTAGAAGCCTCTAGCGGGCTGGGCGATTATGTTTTGCCTGGACAGCCGGTAAAGAGCGAGTTTGGCGGCTGCTGCTGATACGCCGAGCGCCTCGCGAGCGTCGCTTGAAGTAAAGTGATGGCGCCCGCCAGCGAGAAGGTTTCTGATATAATCTTTGGTGTTTAGCCGACGGGAATTCATTATCATGCACATAAAGTATCATTTAATGATTGCTTTCGCAATCGTATTGCATTTTTTCGTGCTGTAACAAGACTGACGATGACGAATTAAAAATAATACAAATGTAGCGGATAGCATATCACGCTAAATCAAAACAAGAGACCGGGGCACTTGTATGGACACTTGAATAGAAAGCCGGTAGAGGACGACGGATTAAATCAGCCTTCTGTGGACCAATCAGCCCAGCCATTTCGCCGTCTATCATTGCCTGGTTTACTCATGCTCCGCGCATATCGAGCACGTCAGGCTCCGGCGATTGCTTTCCCGAACCGCTCTGCCACGTCTCCGTAATTCCAGCGGATTCGCTTGTCGAAACAGCAAGTTGACAGCTCCGCTGGAACTCGGCTGCTCGGCATGATCGACGGGAGAGCGTATGTCGTCATATACACGATCCGGGGTTCTGCGATCCGCATCATTTCGGCCCGCAAGGCCAACCAGAAGGAGGTCGAGGACTATGAGTATAAGAAAGGTCAGGATTAATCCTGACGACCCGGTAACCTTCCCCAAGGGGCAGTTCGACCCTGCAGTGGTTGACGCCACTACCGAGGCGGAGATCGCCTTGCAGATTCAGGAAGACGACGCCGAGGCAATGCAGGACATGGCGCGGTACGCGCGCCGGGTCCGGCGACGTCTGGGGCTCTCTCAAGTCGAGCTGGCGCGTCGTATCGACGTGCCGCATGAGACCATCCGAAATTGGGAGCAGGGGAAGCGTTATCCGACCGGCGCGGCGCGAGCCCTGCTGAAGTTGCTCGACAAGGCTCCTGAAACCGCGCTACGCCTACTAACCTGAGAGGGCTCAAACAAATCAGTCAGGAGTCTCCAGGGAATCGTGGAGCATTGGGTCAAATTTCAGGATGAGGTAGTATTTTGGCAATAAAGTTATCTGAACATCTCTGAGATAAATGCTTTTGAAGATTCAGGTATCTTGCGCTTTTGCGCATGAATGCCCAATAGGAAAGTTGCCACCATGATCGCTCAAGGGTGTTATTCAAAAAACTGGGGCCCTATTGGAAAAATTTACTTGGGAACGAGCGCTGGAGCCGTCAAATCAAAGGATTGCCATAGTAAGGGATGGTGAATTCGCCGTTCTGTAGGCCGGAAAGGAAATTATTGTGCGGCGGAAGAAAAGCTTCTCGCCCTTGCGCGCGGGTCGGGGCGGCTCATGATTCGGTTTCGAGTATGGAGGGTTTTTTTTTCCCGGACCCGTCGTGAAGGACCTGAGTCCGTACGACGTCTGCGGCGATTTTACTCGAAGTTGGGCGCCGGAGCGTGTTCTTGCGTGATGCGGCCGGGCGCGCTACGCGCCGGGTTGTTCACCGCGTAATTGGCGGGAAAACGAAAAAATAAAAGGGGGGAGCGCGCCCGATGCCGCATTCGGCAGGACAAGTAGAAAGTGCTGCGTCCACCCCTGCTCGCCTCGGCACGATTTCAGGGGCGGAACCGGTGAGGGCGGTCGAAAAGGACAGTAACCCCTCGCGTGACGCCGCGCGCGCAATTTCTATCGGCTATGGACGCCGTTCATCCTTAAAGCGCCGGAAAACGTCCGTTCCCCTGTGCGGAGAATCCTTACGATATCCCGGAGCGTTTCCTCGTTCTCCTCCCTTGTCGCCGGCTCGGCGCCGGCGGCAAGCAGGGCCTGCGCGACGGCAGGGACGGCCTTGCCGAAACACGCCGCCACGTGCAGGGGCGTGCGCCCTTTCCGGTCCCGGGCGTTCGGCTCGGCCCCGGCGTCGATGAGGAGCGTTACGATCCGGGGGGTTGCGCCGGAGCCCGCCGTAGAGCGCAGGGGAGTCACGCCCTCTCCGGTGCGCGCGTTTGGGTCGGCGCCCGCCCGGACGAGAGCCTTCGCCATCTCGGGGGTTTCGCCGTTCGCCGCCGCCCAGTGCAGGGGGTCACTCCGTCAAAGCAATCGTTCACGTCGGCGCCCGCCTGCGCCAGAACCGTCACGACGCCGGGGATCGCGCCGGAGCCAGCGGTGCGGTGCAGAGGCGTCATTCCCTCCCGATTCCGTGCGCGCGCGTCGGCGCCGGACCGAAGCAGCGCGAGCACGACGCCGGGAGTCCTGCAGCTGGCGGCAGCTTCGTGCAGGGGCGTCTCTCCCTTGATGGACCGGGCGTCCGGGTCGGCCCCGCTCCGCACCAGGGCCGTCACGACTCCGGGGCTCGCGCTTCGCGCCGCCACCGCGTGCAGCGGGGTCCATCCGGTTTTTTCTCCTGCGTTCGGATCGGCCCCGGCCTGAACCAGAGCCGTTACGACACCGGGAGTCGCGCCAAGCGCCGCTGCGTGCAGGGGAGTTGCTCCGTCTTCATCCCGCGCATTCGGATTGGACCCGGCTTCGACCAAGGCGGTCACGACCCCGGGCGTCTTGCCGAACGCCGCCGCCCTGTGAAGAGGCGTCCATCCTCTCTCATCCCGCGCGTTGACATCGGCTCCGTCCTGCAGGCGGCGTAGAGTATCCGCCGCGCCAGCGCACTCAAAGAATTCCTTCGTGTTCCAGGCCTCGCCGGTATATCCAGTCGCCATCATCGATTCTTCCGTCTCGTTACGGGTCATCCAGGGCGGGGTATTTCTCGGGGGGAATGAGCGATTCTAGCAGGAAAGCGTGTCAGCGCAACTCTTGCGGCGCAACTTGTCGAATCCCGTTTTGAGCGAACCTGATCCGAGTGCGGGTAATGTTTCTCCCTGCACCACGCTGCGGGTCTCGCACCGTTTCTCCCGCACCATATCGGCGGACGAATCGGGTTGTCCTGCATCCGTCACCGATTGCACGGTTTGGCCTGATATAAAGTCGTGGGCGGCTTTTTTCGAGATAGAAGCGTCCCATGCATGATTCGGTGACGCGCGGCGCCCGAGAGCGTTTACCCGGCGATGAGTTGCGACGCTCCGGTTGGATACGTTCGGCTTCTCTCCCCGCCTGGTGATAATGGTTCCCATTCCCCATACAGGAATCGATATTCACCGAACGGGAGAACTGTAAGGATATCGAACGGGCATTCCGTTAATTTCCCGACTACGCTGCTTGCGCGATCGGAGTCCCGGTATTCTGTTCCGTACCGGCGAGAGATTCGCCAGAAGAATACGCATATCCGGCCATTGTCAGGCACCATGGCAAACAAGATGCGCATCATACCCATGTCCGTGATGGAGTTTCTGTCTGTCTTCATGAAAATCTGCAAAATTCATGAATTTCAACTAGATTCCAGGTGAGACCCTGGCGCGGTCGGGGTCGTCTCCTTTATTATAATACGTCTGGACTCCACACCGAGATCGCAACGACTCAACCCCCATGCGCCTGATATGGCGTAACTCGCAGCGGGAGTTGCTCTCCCCGGACGAAATCGTTCTTCAAGGAAGACGTCTTTTCCGCGGGTTTCCCATCGTATCCGGCTATCTGCCGCCGTTACCTAGCATTGTCTTATGATGGCATAATAATCTCATGTCTGTGCAAATCACCATCAGAGGCGTTCCCGAGGATGTGCGAGACGAGCTTGCCGCGCGCGCGGCGTCGTAACGTCAATCCATGCAGGAATTCCTGCGAGTTGGAGCGAATCGCTGCGCGGCCATCTATTGGGGTATGGCTGTAAGGCGTTCGCGACCGCAAGGAGGCGTCAGGCGCCCGCGCTCGACCTGCCACCATCTTGCATGCGCGTGATGCGGACCGGACGTGACGCTCGCCGATGGTTCCCTGGCCGCCCCTGAATTCGTGTTGGCCGAGACGTTCAACATACTGTGCCACCTGGAGCAATCCGGGGAAATCCCGCGTCCCCAGGCGCTGGGCTCTCCGCTGATTACGCTTGACCGGAAGCTCGGCCGCGCTACGGGTCCGGCCTGCGACATTATCACGCCGTCTCGCTCGCCGATAAGAGAGAAACCCCAAGCCCGTGGATGAGTCGAGGACTCGATCCGGAAAACGGCCTTCATCGTCATGCCGTCATCCGCCGTCAACGGGGCTGCCGCAACCTACAGGTTTTGTGGTTCGGTGCTTCGGGATCCAGGCATCCGGGCCAGTGCGGCCCGCCATCGCCGGCGCGCCTCCCCGAGGGTTTTTCCGTCATCACTTCGTATGAGCGGCGACGCAACTCGCGGCGAAAATGCCGCTCGAAACGCTCGAATCGTCGCTGTTCCGGCGCTGCGCTCATCGTGCATGCGCCTGCGGACCAGGGGAATTGCGTTTCGGGGCGGGGAGAAACTCGAGGGTATCCCCGAGCACCCGAGCTACCCTGGAGCGAATGACACAGGAACGATGGCAGGCCGGAAAAAAATCAAGGGGCAAACGTTTGATGAGACAGGGTCGGCACGCCGGGTTCGGCAATAGCCCGCTGGGCAAAAGGAATAACTTGACAATCTGCCGGGATTCACTTCATATTCATATAATGATAGTTAATAAGGTGATGGTTTTATGTTTTGCCCGCCCGCCGATTGCGGTCTTCTCACCCAAGGCCGAATCAACCGAGAAAATCACCTTGACAAAACGGAAAAAGCTGTAGCAATATCAATGTAGCAGAAGAAATCAAGAGGCACGATTGACTCGGGGATGCTCGCTGGGTAGGATATGGTCCTCTCATGAGGATCGGAACAGGCGGGGGCCTACATTGGTAGTTCGGGCCTCGTGGCAAACGTTGTAGCCGACCCCGAACGCATGTCGGTATTGAGGTTGTGCTGGTTCAATGGAAGGGTTCTCGAACGGAGTGGTCGTCGCCTGAAAAAGGAGACGGGTTCAAGATAATGAAGCTTAATGGACCAAACAATTTTTTTTGAATCAGGAATCGTGTCCCATGAAGTCCGGATGGCGTGCCCGGTAGTATCCGCCCTCCATTAATTGGAAGACAATGACCCAGGGTTAGATAATGGATTTCAATGATAAGAAAGGAGGATGTGAGAATTTACAGAAAGTCGGAAATTCGCTGAAAATCCCTTTTTCTATGTATTCAGGAGGACTCACTAAATGAAGTTCAGAGAGAAATCGATAAGCAAGCTTTACGCTTTTGCCCTGGCGGCGGTGTTCGCGCTGACGCTGGCCGGCTGCGGCGGCGGCGGCGGGACTGCTGCCGTTGAAGAGCCGCCCCCGATGCCTGATCCGCAGATGGAATGCGTGGATGCGGGCGGCCGCTGGAATGCGGACAACACATGCACCACGGCTGCGGAACTGGAAGCCATGAAACTGACAGATGCACAAGCAGCAGCGCAGGCTGCTTACAATGCGGCTATGGCGGCTGTGAACGCAGCGGCGGCGAATCGTGATTCCGACTCTGATTCCTACGACGCCGCTCTGCGGGCTCTCGGTGCGGCGGAGGCGGCGAACAGCGCTGCCCAGGCCGCCACCACGTCAGGAGCGGCAGAAGCTGCTCAGGCGGATGCGGAAGCCGCCAGGGATGACGCTGTGGCGTATGCCGGCATGGTGAATCAGGCCAAGGCGGATGACGATGCGGCGGCAGCGGCGGCGGCGGCGCAAGCGGCTGCCAACAAGGTCGCAGGAACAAAGGAAGATGCTATCGCAGCAGAAGCAAATTCCGGTACTGGACAAGATCGGCCATTCGATGGTGACACCGATATAGGAGATGAAGCTGAACCTAATGCAGATGCTACCACCAATTATAGGCTTACAGTAAAGCACGATGGGACAATGGCAACTGTTGGTGTCCTTGACGAGCAGAACCTTGCCAAAGGCGACCCGAAATTCTCCAGCGTTGCCAGGTTCGGCGATGGTCAGATGCTTACACGAGATATCGGAAGCAGCAGGGAGATTATCGTCGTTCACACGGATATTGAGGCTCCCAAACCGACCGCGTTTTCCAAGGTCTATAGGTTGGATGCAAACAACGACACGGACACCACTGCAGATGATTTCAGAGCACTTCAAGTAAACACTACCGACCATTTGGCGCATGTGGACCTGGGTTTAACGATACCTGACGAAGGCGCCACAACAAGGAAAGAATTCGATAATGACGATGGTACAACTCCAGCTGTAAATGAGGGTATGCACAGAGGCAGCTTCGATGGTGCGATGGGCACATATCTGTGTACCGATGCCGATTGTGTAGTAACAATTAACGATAAAGGTAAGGCAACAGCTATGACGGGAACATGGACGTTCACTCCAGATTCCGGAGCCATGGTTGATGTTGCGGATAAGGACTATATGCACTACGGCTTCTGGTTGGAAACAACGACAAAAGATGGGGCTGTCTCATCTTACGACACCGTTCAAACTTTTGCTTTCTCTTCACTTCCAGATGCAGCCGGAACATTGGATGAAGTTACTGGAACGGCGGAATATTCCGGGGGGGCCGCGGGAGTTTACGTTCACAACACGTTAAATCCGGATTCAACTGTAGCTGTTAAAACATCCGGCAGGTTCACTGCGGACGTGTCTCTGAATGTTGCCTTCGATGGAAGCACAACCCGGAAAGAAAACTCGATCCACGGTAGTATTTCCAATTTTCAATTGGAGCATGGCGAAAGCCATAACTGGAATGTAGGTATTACAGCAGGCATCACAAGTGAATTTGTGCTAGAAAATGGAGTAGCTTCCGGCATGAAGGGGAATGAGGGTTCCCGTTCCCTGACCGGGCAATTCCACGCTCCTAATGGTAGAGCTCCTGCAGATGCTCCTGAAGTATTGGTTGGCGAGTTCAACACCACTTTCGTCAACGGAAGCGCTACCGGCGCGTTCGGCGCGCGGTTAAAGGATTAGTCAGCGGAGCAAGACGCCTTTGGCGATGGGCTTGCCCCATCGCCAAAGGCGAATGAAGGAGAACGAATAGGGGGTTGCCCGTTGGTTGCCTCTCTCGTGATGGGTAAACTGTACCGCTCCTGGCTATGAGTTTGAGTCCTCGATCCGGGAACGGGAACAACGAGCAACCCCTGTTCTTCTTTATGCACCAAGAGAAAAAGGGACTGCCCCCCTCTCCAGGAACAACCCGGGATAGAGAGGGAGGGTAGTCCCTTTCTTATGTGGACATCTTTCAAGCCGCAGGACCCGGGAGGGAGAGATTCACCACCGGCCCGGGCGCGACCTCACCTTCTCCGCACCCAAATCCGTATCCCTGGTCGCGCTCATCGGCGGGGATGCGCGCATCGTAGCCGCCCACGATCGCGCCGTCACCCAGGCGCTCGGGGAGTTCGAGCGAAACGCCGCCGAGACCAGGATGCGGGACCAGGCGAGCGGACGCATGGTCCGGGCCGGCGGCCAGAAGGCCGTGATCGCCACGTTCCGGCACGAGACATCGAGAAGACCCACGCCGACGGGCGGTTCGAGATCGGTGGCGTCTCGCGCGAAACCATCGAGGCGTTCTCCTCGCGCCGCGCCGAGATCGAGGCGGCGATGGAGGGCCGGGGCCACGGCGCCACGGCGGAGAACCAGCACCTCGCCCGGCGGGCGGCCCTGATGACCCGCGAGCACAAGCGCGAGGTCGACAGGGAGGCGCTGCGCGGGATCTGGGAAAAACAGGCGTCGGAACTCGGCCTCGAATCGAAAGCGTTCGTCGCATCGGCCGCCAACGGGCGTTACATGGCCTGAAGAAAGAGTGGGCGCGGGAAGCGGGCGGGGATATTTCGCCCGGGACGGACCCCGCGAAGGAGGCCGTCGAGTGGGCGCTCGCCCATCTCTCGGAGCGTTATGCGGTGTTCGCGAGGACGGATATTCTCGCCGCAGCACTCGCCCACGGCCCCGGCTCCGTGTCCATCGGGGCCATCGAGCGGGTCGTCGGGGACCACACGCGCGAGGGCCGCGTTCACGATGCGCCTGCGCTCAAGGGAGGCGACGGGCTCACCACAGATGTGGCCGCCACCCGGTAGCGCGAGACGATCGCGTTCATGCGTGCGAGCTCGGGCCGGGGTGGTGCGGCGATGCGCGGCTGGATGGTGGACCGGTAGCTGCGCAAGGGGCCGCTCACGGCCGAGCAGAAGCGGGCGGTGAAACTCATCCTTACAGAAAAGGACCGGACCGTTGGCGTGCAGGGCTACGCCGGCGCGGGCAAGACGCGGATGCTCGATCGCTCGCGAACGATTGCGGGGAAGAAGGGCTGGCGCGTAGCGGGCCTCGCCCCCTCGGCGTCCGTGGTGCGCAGGCTGGAGGCGGAATCGGGGATTGAGAGCGAGACCCTGCAGCGGTTCCTGGCGCGCAACGCCAGCGTCGCCCAGGGCCGCCTCACGAAAGGGGCCGCCAGAAAGATGCACGCGGCCTTCGCCAAGACCGTGCTGGTGGTTGATGAGGGATCGCTGGCCTCCACCGTCCAGGCCCGCGACCTGCTCCGGAGCGCGGGCGCCCTGCGCATACCCAAGCTCGTACTCGTCGGCGACGCCACGTTCGCAAGGTTCCCGCTCACTCGATCGGGCACCTCCACGACCGTAATTCCAGATTGCCCCGGTCTTGTGTCTTCTGGAAACGCCTGGATGTCCGACCGCTAGACCACTCCTCTATCTCTCATGGAGGCGGATTTGAATCTGTGAACGGGTCGATGTCAAACGACCGGGTAAGGGGCTTCCCGCTTGGAATCATAAGCTCGTCCCTTGAAGTTCTTTTCGTCCGGACAGGACACCCCTTTAGGGTTACCTGAAATATTTCGCTATCGTGTCCTGGAATAATCGGTCAGTGTTAGCACGGCCTCGCCATGTTCGGTTGACGTCAGCATATTGGCGAACCTCAAGTCCGCCGTCACCACCACCGCGCCGATACGGTACGCGAGCGCGAGATATACGCAATCGTAGACCGGGTGATCGAGTGCAAGCGCCAGACGCGCCGCATCGGCGGATACCGCCTCGTCGGAGCCCCAGCGCACCGGCATGTCCGGCACCAAAGCCAGCATGGCGCCCACGTCGCCGCGCTCGATCTCGCCCAGGCGCGCCTTGCGCCAAAGGGCGTTGGCGATTTCACAGGCCATCAAGCGCGGCGCGTGCAACTCGTCGCCGCTCTTCGCCAGGTCTCGCGCAAAACTAGAGTCCGCTTCCCCAATCAGCCACTTGAGCGTCACGCTTGCATCGACGACGAGCCGCATCAGAAGTCACGATGCCCGTGGTCGCGATCTTCGCGGATCAGTACTTCCGCCGGAGTATGCTTGCGGCCCTCCGTCTTTCGCCGCAGTCGGTCCGAAGCCGCCAGGAACGCGGCGCGTCTGGCCGCCATGTCGTTGTCGGCGGCGCATTCCAGAATATGGCGCGCCTCGCCTTCCAGAGAGCGGTTGTTCAGTGAAGCACGCCGCTTGAGCCGGTCCACAACGCTGTCGTCAAGTTGCCGCACATTGATCGTAGCCATCGCCATCTCCTCCAAATATCCGATAGCAATTTGTTATCATGTCGTGGGCAGGCAAGCAAGCGCCCGTCTGTCGATTGTCTGAAGCGCCTGAAGTCTCGCGCCGTTGTTTACCGCGGGTAAGCATCACAGCTAACGGGTAGAAAAGAGTTTGGAACGGAAAACCCTGGCATACCAGTGAAGGCTTTTACGTGGGCTGGAAACGGTACGTCAATAGGGTTGCGCGGTGCTCGTACGGACGTGTAAAAGCGTAAGCGGTGCGTCCACCGAAAAACGTAGGTACGGACTCAGGACTTGGGTCCAAGGGAGGGCGAAGGGTTTCGGCCGCCCTTGGTCGACGCCGCGCCTGGCGATTGAAATCGTATCCGATGGTCGACGACGAACAACTGAGGGCGAAGCTCGGCAAGGTGGAGGCGCTGTTCCGGCGGGCCGGCAGCGAGGGGGAACGGGCGGCGGCCGAAGCCGCGCTGGAGCGGCTGAGGGGCCGTCTGGGCGCATCGGATGAGGACCGCGAGCCGGGAATCGAGTTTCAGTTCTCTCTGCCGGACATGTGGTCTGTCCGGTTGTTCGTGGCGGTCTGCCGCAAGCACGGCGTACGTCCCTACCGCCATGCGCGGCAGCGGCGGACGACCGTCATGGTACGCGCCCGCCAGGAGTTCTTCGAGCAAGTGGTGTGGCCGGAATTCAATCTCCTTCACGATGAACTCGAGAGCTACTTCGAGGACGTCACCGATCAATTGATCGAACGCACCCTGGGTTCGGACGGCGACGACGTCCTCGATTCGCGCTAGCAGCACGGCGGGACGAATTCGGGCGATTCCAGCGGCTTTCGGAATGGCCTCACTGTGCCCATCAGGAGGTCGCCGAAAAGCTCGGTCGGACAGGGGCGGCATTGCCCAGTCCTGTTTGGCAACCTTTTTTTGGACACTGCAATGGCGACCGGCTTGCCGGATCAAACCATCAACAGGAGTCTGGACGCCGCGCGATTTGGTTTTACTCCGAGCCGCCTCACAACAAAAGGGTCACACACTGCCCGTTATCATGATGGGGTAAGTGTGCATTACCGCTTCCGCCAATCCGGTTTGCCCCGCTCGGAGTTCGAATGAAGACCATCAGGAAGACCGGTGCAACCGCTTTCGAGACCGTTATCCAAGCGCACCGACTTGAGAATGAGCAGGAGCGATTTCGGTCGAAGTCTTCGACCGTGCCGCGCGCTCTTACCCGAATTGGTCCTTGACTTGATCCGTGAAACCCGGCCGGATGAACTTGATCCCCTGATGAGCCGGACACGCGCAGGCCTGCGACGAAGGACATGCATCTTCCGCTGGAACCGGATACCGGGGGGCTGGAACGCTGGATGCGCCGTCGTCTCCCGGCGAAAGCAGCTTAATTTGCTTTCTTGGTGGGGGTTTCCGAGTGAATCCTCCGGCTTCCCCTCTTCATCTCCGCGCTGGCGGGAACATGAATCAGTAAATACCTAAAGTCAAATTCATCGATTCAAGAGGGTCGGCTTCGAAACCATGGATCAAATGGTAGGATGATATGCTCCCTTGAAATAAGGGATGCAAAAACCCGCCAAGGAGGTTTCTGGTGCTCTTGCGACAGGCAGACACGAATAAGAAAAAGCATACTCGGCACGGGAGAACGGCAGCGAGAGCGGAAAACTCCTGAATCTACACCGAATAGCTTGAAAGATGTCCACATAAGAAAGGGACTACCCTCCCTCTCTATCCCGGGTTGTTCCTGGAGAGGGGGGTAGTCCCTTTTTCTCTTATTTCAAGCACATCCGAGTCGCGTAGAAAGAAGAACAGGGGTTGCTCGTTGTTCCCGTTCCCGGCTCGAGGACTCAAACTCATAGCCAGGAGCGGTACAGTTTACCCATCACGAGAGAGCAACCAACGGGCAACCCCCTTTTCGCTTCCTCCATTCGCCTTGGGCCCCGGGGCCGTTAAGCCCCGAAGGCCTGAGGCGTCGTTGCTCTTCGCTACTACTGCTTGTTCGCGCCGAACGCGCCGACCATCCGGCCAATCGTGCTGAACTCGGAATAGAAGGTGCCGGTCACAGTGGTCGGGATGTTGTTGCCGTCGCCGTCCGGTGCGCCTCCGGGCATTTCGTCGTACATCCTACCGCTCCAGGTGCCGGACGCCGGCGCCTTGTTGCCGTTGATCGACCAGACCGTGGGTTTCTCAGAGGGAGCTGTGATTTCTCCGTTGGCAGCCCAAGTGCCGCGGGCCAGCGACACGCCCCAGCCTGGATCCTCGGACCCGTCGTTCAGCCGGAAGTTGTCGATCGTGCCAGTCATACCTGCAGTCGCGCCAGACCCAAACGTGGCCTTCAGTTCGGCGTCCGCCGTGAAGTGGCCGCCGTTGCCCGTGCCGTCAAGTGGATTGCTCATGGCGAACTTGCCGACGGCTTTGCCGACATAGGTCGCCGAGCCGGTCAGATTAATACCGTTAACAGCGGCCTGGTCGCCGTCGACATTGCCCACTATCCCGGTGAACGCGCTGGCGGCCGTCGGCTCGCCGTCATTGTCCTTGCTCACCCACCAGCCGTAGTACAGGTAGTTGGCATCGGGCTTGGACGCCATCGCGCCCTTTTCGGGCTCGAACGTCCAGATTCCGCCCAATTCATTCGGGCTGCCCTTGCCGTCATTGGTCGATGAACAACCGGTTTGGCATCTGAATGTCCCCGGCGCACCGTCGTATGTGCCTTTAATGTACACCGCATCTTGTTGTTTCGGCACCGCGTGATCCTGCTTTCCCTGGTGCGTGAATGCGGCGGCCATGACTAGCGCTGTGTTACTCACCGCCACCGAACCGTTTTCGTCGAGGTTGTATTTTCCGCCTGTCCCGCTGAAGGGTTGCGTCCCCGCCGGACCCCGGTTGGTGTACACCCTGGCTTCGTTCGTGACCTTGTCGTCGCCGGTACCCGAGGATTGAGCATAGTCCATGCCGTTCCAGCTGCCCAACGCTCCGGCGGAATCGCCGGCCTTGAGGGTCGCGAGGCGAGGGTCGTCATCGCTGTCTCCGAGAGCTCCCGCACCTTGGGCAGCATCAATGTCGAGGCCGGTCGCCGACAGGGTCGGTGGGGCGATGTTGGCCAGCGCGTTACCACCTGCTTGGGGCCCTCCCAGCGCCGCGTGCAGCGCCTTGCCCAGAGCGGTATTGGCCTTCATGTCCTCGTCGCCCTTCTTGGCCAAATACTCCATGCGGCTCGTCTTGGCCTTGGCAAGGAGCGGCTCGATCGTCTCAAGCACGGCGTTGGCAGCGATGATGGCGGCATCGTCCTCCGACAGATCCGCTGCGGCTGCGATCGCGTCCTTGACGGCCTGGACCGCCGCGTCCGCCGCAGCAACCTCGCTATCGGTGGAGGTGTCGCTCACCCCGGCGACCGCAGTCCGGGCCATCGAGGCCGCATTGTTGATCTCCGTGCGCTGCGCCGCCATGCGCTCTTGGGTATTGAGACCGGTCTGCGCCATCCGCACGTCGGCGCCCGCCTCGTCGAGTTGTGTCTGGTACATGGCCTTGTCTTCGTCGCTCACGTCGGCCGCGTTAGCCAACGCCATTTTGAGTGCCTCAATAGCATCGTTGGCCGCGGCGATCTTTTCTGCCGTGTCCAGATCTTCAAGATCGATCGCGCCAAGGTCGGCGGCGGCCATCGTCAGCGCCATCTTCTGCTCTTCGGCCCGCGCCATCATTGCAAGCGCACCCACTCTTTCATCGACCGCAGCTTGAAGCTTCTCGCCATCCGAGGCGCTAACATCGTCCTTTACCACATCGTAAGCCGCCTGGGCAGCTTCCGCCGTGGTGGCCGCCATGATGGCCGCGAGCGTCTCATTGAACTTCACCTGTGCGGGCGTCAGGCACGCACCGTCCACCCAGCTATTGCCCGCATCCGCGCACATCTCCTGCGGAGTCGGCATCGGGGGCGGCTCCTCAGCCGTGCCACCGCCGCCGCCGCAGCCGGCCAGCGTCAGTGCGAAAACCGCCGCCAGGGCAAAAGCGTAAAGCTTGCTTATCGATTTCTCTCTGAACTTCATTTAGTGAGTCCTCCTGAATACATAGAAAAAGGGATTTTCAGCGAATTTCCGACTTTTTGGGTTGAGGACTCATTTTGGGAAGCGTTGAATTCTTTTATCTAATTGATATTTAATTTGTTACAATTATTTCATGATGGCGTGGATTCTGTGTTTCAAGGCCCGTAATCATAAAGATAGCGGATTCATTGCAAATTCTGCGCGGCCTGTCGCGCCGGTGTCGGCCGGCGGGCTGTGACGAAGCGGGCCTCACCGCCGACCAGATACGGATGATTTTGTTGTTCTCTCAATAAAAATCGATCTTAAAGAGCCCTTTATGCACCCAAAGCGCCCGGATCTTCTTCCGATTTGAATGGCGCCGTCAGCATGGGGCGCCGAGTTACTGTCAGAAGTTGTGTATGAGCTGAATTGAAAAAGGCGGCGCATCCTGCTGAAATGGGTTTGTCAAAGAGCCCGGTCATTCAGCACAAGGAGATGCGCCACCATGAGAGAAGATAAGACGATACCCTTTGTAAGTCCAGCGTTCCGTGACGAGTTGAGCGATCTGGTGCGCGCGGGCGCGCAGCGAATCATCCGCCAGGCGGTGGAAGCGGAGTTGAAGGCCTTTCTGGGAGAACATGCAGGCGAGCATGACGCGCAGGGCCGCCGCGCGGTGGTACGCAACGGTTATCTTCCGTCGCGGGAGGTATTGACGGGTGTGGGCCCGGTCGAGGTCCAGGTGCCGCGGACGCGGGACCGCTCGGGTTCTGGCCGGCGCTTCCGCTCGGAGTTGTTGCCTCGGTACCTGAAGAAGACGAATCGTGTGGAGGCGGTGATCCCGTGGTTGTAGCTGAAGGGGGTATCGACGAACGACTTCGGGGCGCTGCGGGCGCTGTTCGGCGAATCGGTGGGGGGATTGTCCCCGTCGAGCATCGCGCGTCTCAAGGAGGGCTGGGACCGCGCGTACGCCGCGTGACACAAGCGGGCGTGGCATGGCGAGGAGTTCGTATATCTATGGGCGGACGGTATCTACTCTTCCGCACGGCGAAGCGGTCCGCCGAGCTCGGCGCCTGGTGCGGCTTCGGCGGCGCGCTGTTGTGCCTGGTGCTGGTCTGGTGTCATGAGGCCGAACGCGGCGAGCGGCGTACTTCCCGCGAGCCGCGCAGTCCGAGGCCGGTTTCAGCTTCACCGACGCCGATCCAGGGTCGCCATCACGTAGACCATGCGGTAGACGGCCTCGATGAGGGTGGCGTGCGACAAGGTGGCCTTTTGTGAAGTTTGTCACGCTGATTGGTCTCCAATCGGGCTTAATAATTTCTTTTCCTTGCATTGGGCGCACTACGTTTGGAGCGCATACATCCCCAAAATGCCTCCTGAACATGTTCCTGTCGAATCCTTGCGCGGCATGAACCCCGCATGCCGGATTGTGTTTTCTGCCCCTCGCGAAAATCTCATTTGCCGACACTCCCCCGGCGTTCGTTCACTCATGCCGTGACGGCGGCGACAGGCTGACGGCGCCATTCAATTCGGAAGAATATCCGGGGGCATTGGGTGCATGAACGGTTCTGCAAGATCAATTTTTTTGATAGGTCAACAAAATCATCCGCATCTCATTGGCGGTGAAGCCCGCTTCGTCGCGACGGGCGGCCAGCCGACACAGGCGCGATAGGACTCGCAGAATTTACAATGAATCCGCTATCTTTATGATTACGAGCCTTGAAACACAGAATCCACGCCATCATGAAACGATTGTAATAAATTAAATATCAATTAGATAAAAGAATTCAACGCTTCCCAAAATGAGTCCTCAACCTAAAAAGTCGGAAATTCGCTGAAAATCCCTTTTTCTATGTATTCAGGAGGACTCACTAAATGAAGTTCAGAGATAAATCAAGCAAGCTTTACGCTTTTGCACTTGCGGGCGTCTTCGCGCTGGTGCTGGCGGGCTGCGGCGGCGGCGGTGGCACTACTGCTATGGATACGGTGATGTGCACGGCGCCTCAAGTCATGATGGACGGGGCCTGCGTGGATCCGCCCCCGACTTCCGAGGAAAGAATTGTGACGGCGCAAGGAAACGCTGATACGGCGGCAACCAACGCGCGTGCGGACACTGATGCGGCGGCTATGCTGGACCACCAAGGCGACGCGGCCGTGGCTGCGGCTGTAGCTTCTGCGGAAGCAGCCGCCATGGCGGCCAAGGCTGCGGCGGACGCAGCTGCAAATGCGACGGACCCGGCAGCGGCGGAAGCGCTCGCCGCTCAGGCCCAGGCCGAAGCAGGTAATGCCGCCACGGCGCGTAGCCATGCCATGACGGCGTCGGGTTTGGCGGAAACGGCGGCAGTAGCGAAAGCAGCAGCAGCGGCGGTTACGAAATCGGCCGGAACAAAAGTGAAGGCCATCGCTGCAGAAGCCGCACAGACGACCGACGCCAATGTGGGTGGCACCCTTGCTGATGGGGTAGTTGTTAGCACTTACTCGTACACCGTCAGCCGCAACCGTATGGGCATAACGGTCAAGGTAACTGACACAGCAAATCCGGATGCGGACGAAGATCCGCAATTCTCGGAGGTCGTGGGTTTCGCCAATGGCAGCATGCAGGTCCGCACGATGAAAGAGAACGACGACGGCGAGACCGAATCGGAAGTCGTGGTGGTCCGCACGGACATCGCCGAACCCACAGCCAGGCCGTTCGCGGTCGATGGAGACAATAAAGGCGTGTATATGCTGAACGTTGATCTCGCGCCCACCATGGACGCCGATAACGACGGCAATGCCGAAGACGACTTCACCGCTAAATCTGTTGGTGCAGACTCCAACTCGCCACCGGATTCAGCGGAGCTTAAGCTGGTCAGGTCGTCTGCCTTTGTACCCGGCGCCGGCTCGGGGACCAATCTTAATTTCAACCATTTCATAGCGGACAACGACTCAGAAACCGATGGAAATCAGCCGCGTGCGGCATTTGAAACCGCCGGCACCTACAACGGCGCGGATGGCACGTACAAGTGTAATTCAAACGTCAATTGCACGGTGAACCTCAACGCGAAGGGCGAGATAGTCGGAATGAGCGCTGGTTGGGTGTTCATTCCCGGTGATGGTGAAACCGTCGACGTAGCGGATGCCAGCTACCTCTCCTACGGCTTCTGGCTGAAGCGGACGATGTCGGCGAAAGACGGCACCGTCTACAACGAAGTCGAAACCTTCGCCAGGGCGGACGGAATAGCTCGAAGCGACGCTCAGAACATTGGGCAAGTTACAGGCGACGCGACGTATGAAGGCGGCGCTGCCGGCGTGTACGTGAAAAACGTGACCGATAAC
The DNA here is from genome assembly GCA_965213625.1 of bacterium. GTDB lineage: Bacteria > UBA8248 > UBA8248 > UBA8248 > UBA8248 > Bin107. Next base: position 1,939,426 of record CBDBZU010000004.1, on the reverse strand, counting down.
CAGGGCGCTACCCTCTCGTCCACTTCCGGCCAGTTCGAGGCGGACGTTGAGCTTAACGCGAACTTCGGCGGTGGCAACATCGGCGTCAACAACCAGTTCGTCATCAGCGGAGAGGTCAAGAACTTCACCCTGCACCCCACTGATGACGGCGGTAATTCAAATGCGGCTGATAACGACTGGGCAGTGAAGCTGAATGCCACTGACTTCAGCGGCAGGACAGGCATGGGCCCGGGCAAAGAGGCAGCAGGAAGTCAATTCGAAAATACCTTCAGCGGCACTGCCACGGGTGACAGCTCGGCGGCCGCAGGCTCTTGGAGCGGCGCTTTCTTCGGCACAGCGGGACAAGTTGACCATGATAGCAATGGTAGTACTCCCGCCATCAACACGGCGCCGAGCGCTGTTACTGGCGAGTTCAACGCAAACTTCACGGACGGAACCGCCGCGGGCGGGTTCGGCGTGAACATCAAGAAGGCGAAATGAAGGAGAACGAATAGGGGGGTTGCTCGTTGGTTGCTCTCTCGTGATGGGTAAACTGTACCGCTCCTGGCTATGAGTTTGAGTCCTCGAGCCGGGAACGGGAACAACGAGCAACCCCTGTTCTTCTTATGAACCAAGAGAAAAAGGGACTGCCCCCCTCTCCAGGAACAACCCGGGATAGAGAGGGAGGGTGGTCCCTTTCTTATGTGGACATCTGTCAAGCTATGCGGTGTAGATGCAGGAGTTTTCCGCTCTCGCTTCCTTTCTCCCGTGCCGAGTATGCCTTTTCTTGTTCGTGCCTGCCTTGTCGCAAGAACACCAGAAACCTCTTGGCGGGTTTTCGCATCCCTTATTTCAAGGGAGCATATCATCCTACCATTTGATCCATGGTTTCGAAGCCGAACCTTTTGAATCGATGTATTTGATATCAGGTAATTACTGCTGGAAGGGGTGAAGCGCCGACGTGGAAGCGATTCCCGGGGCTCACGGTCATCGATTCGCTTTAGCCGGCGATTCGGGGCGCCATGAGTCACGATTGGCCCCTCACCGGCCCGATGACGGTCGTTATGGCCGCCAACAGACCACGGTATGAAGGCGTTTACAGCCCGATCACGCCAACGTCAGATTGTGCAAGCGTTTGCAGTTGTAGGCCAGCATCACCAGAACCCATTCACCCTCCACCTTGTCGAGACCGCGCAAGAGGAACTGCCGGAAGCTCAAGGCAAGTCACGCGACAACCCGCCAGCGGATGGAAGCGGTAATGCACACTTACCCCATCATGATAACGGGCAGTGTGTGACCCTTTTGTTGTGAGGCGGCTCGATGTAAAACCAAATCGCGCGGCGTCCAGACTCCTGCTGATGGTTTGATCCGGCAAGCCGGTCGCCATTGCAGTGTCCAAAAAAAGGTTGCCAAACAGGACTGGGCAATGCCGCCCCTGTCCGACCGAGCTTTTCGGCGACCTCCTGATGGGCACAGGGAGGCCATTCCGAAAGCCGCTGGAATCGCCCGAATTCGTCCCGCCGGGCTGCTAGCGCGGAGCAGGGAAGCCGTCGTCGCCGTCCGAACCCAGGGCGCGCTCTATCAATTGATCGGTGACGTCCTCGAAGTAGCTCTCGAGCTCATCGTGGAGGAGATTGAATTCCGGCCACACCACTTGCTCGAAGAACTCCTGGCGGGCGCGTACCATGACGGTCGTCCGCCGCTGCCGCGCATAGCGGTAGGGACGTACGCCGTGCTTGCGGCAGACCGCCACGAACAACCGGACAGACCACATGTCCGGCAGAGAGAACTGAAACTCGTTTTCCGGCTCGTGATCCTCATCCGATGCGCCCAGACGGCCCCTCAGCCGCTCCAGCGCGGCTTCGGCCGCCGCTCGCTCTCCCTCGCTGCCGGCCCGCCGGAACAGCGCCTCCACCTTGGCGAGCTTCGCCCTCAGTTGATCGTCATCGACCATTAATACCACCAGACCATATCCGATTTCCCTCGCCATGCCCGGCCGTCCAGGCACACACGCCCGCCGTACGGCCATGCGCGGCGTTGACCACAGGCGACTCGAAACCCCTCACCTTTCTTTGGACCCAAGTCCTGCGTCCGCACCTACGTTTTTCGGTGGACGCACCGCTTTCATTTTTACAGGCCCGCCAGAGCAACGCGCAACCCTATTGACGTTCTGCTTCCAGTCCACGCAGAAGCTGCACTAGTACACCAAGGTTTTCCGTTCCAAACTCTTTTCAACCCGTTGGCCGTGGTGTTTCCGTTAAAACGCTCATGGTCGTCGAGGAGCCGAGTCACCCAGTGGGATGAAACAGGGGGGTGTTCGCCGATGTATTGGTGATACAGGGTGAGCATCATTCTACCTGTGAGGTATTTTACTCTCTTGATTTATTTTTTCGCGAACATCCAATCTCCAGATTGGGTGTTCTTTTTCGGCTTCTTTCCACTCGCGGGAGAATTGGGTTAAACTGTATTGATATCGGATAAGGGACATTCATGAAAATATTTGCCAAGACGTTTTTCTTTTTTCTTCTTTTGCATTGTCCGGTTCTCTTCGTCGACGCTGCGCCAAGTAATCTGCGTATCGGCGTCGACGCTGGCTATCCGCCCTTCAGCTATATCGACGATGGGGGCGCTCTCAAGGGTTTCGACATCGATATCGCCCTGGCGCTCTGCGCTAAGTTGAAAACCGAGTGCAAGTTCGTCCGACAGGACTGGGAGAATCTGATACCCGGCTTACAAGCCGGCAAGTACGACGCCATCGTGTCCAGCATGTCGATCACCGAGAAGCGCCGGGAGCTTGTCGCGTTCACCGACAGATACTACAGCAACGTCGTACGGTTCGTGACGCCCAAGGGCGCTGGCTTCGATCCTTCCGCTCCGGCGGGACGGACAATCGGCGTGGCGCGCGCAACGATTGCCTCGGACTGGCTGGAAGACAATTTCTCGAGTGTTGTCACGGTTAGGCTGTTCACGGAACATGAAGCGCTCTTGCGTGCGCTTTATGAGAACAAGGTGGACGCGGTATTCGGCGACGGGCTCGGGTTCTGGAACTGGCTCCAGAGCCCGAAAGGCGCCCGCTTCGATTTCGTGGGCAAAGGATATCGCCTCGATGAGGGCATCGGCATCGCGGTACGCAAGGAGGATAGGGCGCTGCGCCGCCATTTGAATATGGCGCTCCGAGCGATTCTCGCCGACGGCACTTACGAGAAGATTAACAAGCGGTATTTCCCGTTCAGTATTTACTAGCGGTTTCCAGTTCGGTCTGCGCTTTACGGTACTCACGTCCTCTTAAACCCTAGGTTGCGCCCGCACGGCACACAACGCAAAATGCAGAGCCGGACCGGAATAGTCCGCAATGGAAATTCTGAACCCAAGGCATGCGCCCAGACGGGGAAACTATTCACACTCCCTGATGACTCGGATAGCCGGGCTTGGGCCAGTCGGCTACCCGCAGGATGTACGCAGAGTGGCCGGCTAACAGCGCTCTGTATTCGTTTAACGTGGCCATGATAGGCGCGTCGACCATGATCTCGACTTCATCGAGGAAGAATTTGATGAAGTCAAGACACATCGCAATCTCCCCGTTGCCTCATGGGCTGTGCTTCTCGCTGGTTATCAGATCATGGAAGCGTCGCGCCTCGGTATACGCCTTCAGCCTCATACGCCTCGTCGAGCAGGACGACGGGATGCGCCACCCGAAGGTCCATGTCGAGCTTACGTGCGCCAAAAGCGATCTGAATCTGGCAACCGGGGTTACACGCAGACTACGGGCGCACCCGAGTCTTTCACGTGACCCATCTTTCTGTCGAGAAGCCGCATGGAAACCTCCGTATTAGTGAGGTTGTAGCTTCCCGCGGAGCCGCAGCACCAGTCGCTCTCCTCAAGGGGTGCAATTTCGGCGTTTCGGATCGCGGAGAGAACCTCGAGTGGCTCCCTGCGGACCTTGAGCGCGTGAAACAGATGGCAGGGGTGGTGATACGCGATTTTTTGGGTGAGGGGTGCGTCGATTCTCGAACTCCAATTCGAGAAAGAGGATGCGCCGCTGGCGGCGCTAGCCTTCTCCCTCAGCGGCGAAGATGCCGAGGAGGTCCATCTCTTCGGCCACGGGGCCGAGCGGGCTCGCGCGTCTGAAACCGTGGAGCCGAGGGCCCAGCATACGCCGGATGGCGCCGAGATCCGAAACCACCGCCTGCCGGCGCGGGCCCATGGCGATCCGGTAAATGGGCCCGTAACGTAGCGCCCATTCCTAGATAACCAGGTGGAGCCTCTCAAAGCGGACCTGGTGGAGGTTTCCGAGAAAAGGCAGGCCCGGCAAGTCCCGGAACCTCCTGGGTGCATACATTGCGCGCGGAAACCGCATCAATTTAAGAGGCAATGACGCGCGAGGTTGAAAACAACAATGGAACGTGGAAATTTCCTCGTAGCATAGTGCTCCGATCTGGCGATTCTGGTCCCTTATTTGGTATATAACCATAAAGGTGGTCAATAAACTCAAAGGGGCTGCGTTCCAATCTTCACTTCACCAGAGGGATCGCATCTGGCCTGTTATGCGACACCAGGTTATCGGCATAATCAAAGCAGCACCGAACAAAGGACATCGATATGGATGATCGATCGGAGTATGAATTTCATGGCGGTCGAGCAAACTTATCCGCAAGAAAGACCCGGAGGAGGAGACTCGGAAGGCTGAAATGCCTAGTCCCTTCCTCGCTCGAAAAGAGACGATGTAATTCCGCACTCCTGGTATCTCTTGGATTTGACCCTTCACAGAAAGTCACGCGCCGCGCATCTATCGCCAGGGTTACATCATTGAGGTTGTTTATACTGTTGTGTTTCCTGCTTATGGCGGCCGGTTGCGGCGGCGACGTGGGTGGCGGCGCCGCGATTATCAGCGAGCCGGCGCCTCACGCACCGAATCCGGTTGGACTCGATTTCCGGCCGGTGGACCTGGGCGTTCCCGCCCCGCCGGATGGCGTGGACTACCTCACTCCGGAATTCCGGGTCGACGTCGTAAGCGTCACCTTCCACGAGGCGAAACGTGACTCGCCAATTTCCAGAAACCGAGATGCCCCGGTACCCCTTGAGATCGCCTTTCAGCGGGTGAAGCCGCTAGCCGGGCAGAGCGAGGTCCGAGGGCTTGCGGGCATCATCGAGGTCGGCCCGCGCAACCGCGACAAGCTCCGACATCTCGGGCCCCACCCTGTTCACATCCCCGCGCTCATGCAGGCGTTCGGTCCCTGGGGAATGATTCCCGCTATTTGATTCCAACTCCTGCACGTCCCCCATCGGGCCCGCGTCGGGGGATCGTCACGTACTCCCCGGCCCGATTTCTGAGAGTAGAATTGTAGCTTTTTTCAGGATGTATGGATACGGCCTCGGGTCCGGTGGTTATACGTATCTGGGGAGAGGTCTGCCTGGGATTACTCCCGCCCAGAGGAGGAGGAAGAAACCCGCGTGCGCATATGCTCCCGAACCATCTTCTTGTCCATGTGATGTTCCATCAGTTCTTCCAACTCCCTTCCACAAGAATCAGCCGGGCGCCTGTGCAAACCACCTCGGCCTTCGCCACCCTCACGTCCAAGAGTTTTCAGAAATGATATATTGGCTGTATTGTAAGATATGGTGCATTCCTGCTGAGATGGGATTTTCAGGAGCCCGGTGATTCATCGCATAAGGGATGCGCCGTGAAGCGTATGTGGACATCCATCCGAGTTTCAGTTTTATTGTCTGGAATCGGCTTGGGGACCGGTAGAGTTTCCTTGAGGAACAATCCATGGCGGGAACGCTGAATGCATAATACAGAGACCCCTTTGACTCCCGAAGCCGGCGAGGTCGAAGAAGCTGCTCGGATTCGCGAGCGTCTCGCGCTTCTCGCGACCGAACGGGAGGCCCTCGAGGCGCGCCTGGCGGAGTTCGATGCCGGGGCGACAGCCGGGAGGGACATTCGCCCAGGCGGGCCTGCCGTGAACGATCGCTCCCCGGCATCAGAGAAAATAGCGTTTTTTCGCTCGCTCTTTCGCGGTCGCGACGACGTCTACCCCAAACGCTGGGAGAACGCCCGCACCCGAAAAGCCGGCTACGCGCCGGTATGCGACAACGAATGGAAGCCACGCCTGTGCGAGAAGCCAAAGGTGAGGTGCGGCGCCTGTCCGAACCAGGCCTTTCGCCTCGTTACGGACGAGGCGATCGATTCTCACCTGCGCGGCCGCGAGACGCTCGGCGTCTACCCCATGTTGACGGATGGCAAATGCAAGTTTCTGGCCATCGATTTCGACAAGGCGACTTGGCGGAGCGATGCGGGCGCGTTCCTCGCCGCCTGCCGGTCGAAGCGGGTACCGGCGGCGCTGGAGCGCTCGCGTTCAGGAAACGGCGGGCACGTCTGGATATTCTTCACCGAACCCGTGCCCGCGCCACTGGCCCGCCGGCTGGGTTCATATCTCTTGACCCAAGCGATGGAGAACAATCCCGAGATCGGGTTCGAGTCCTACGACCGGCTTTTCCCCAGCCAGGACACCCTGCCCGAGGGCGGTTTCGGGAACCTCATTGCGCTGCCCTTACAGGGCGGTCCCAGAAAGCGCGGCAACAGCGTGTTCCTGGGCGAGGATTTTACGCCATATCAGGACCAATGGGCGTTCCTCTCCTCGCTCCGCCGCTTGACGCCTGTGGAAGCCACGGCAATCGTTGAGGCGGCCGGCGAGGGGGGCCGGGTCGTCGGTCTGCGCCTGCCGCTCGAGGAGGAGGACGAGGAGCCCTGGAGCGCATCGCCCTCGAGGCGAAGGCCCGCGCTTCCGATCGCAGGCACGCTGCCGGAGCGGATCGAGGCCGTCCTGGCGGACCAGCTCTATATCCCGCGCGCCGGTCTGCCCACGGGCCTGGTCAACCGGCTCATTCGCTTGGCGGCGTTCCAGAACCCCGAGTTCTACCGGGCGCAGGCGATGCGGCGTTCGACTTTTGGCACCCCGCGCGTCATCGCCTGTGCGGAGCTCCTCTCCCACCACGTTGCGCTTCCGCGCGGCTGTCTCGAGGCGACCCGGCAACTGCTCGAAGAACTCGGGGTCGGTCTGGCACTGTGTGATGAGCGAAGTCCCGGCCACCCCGTCGATGCGGCATTTCTCGGCGAATTGACCCGGGAGCAGAGATCAGCCGCTGATTCCCTGCTCGCGCATGAGACCGGCGTGCTCTCGGCGGCGACCGGGTTCGGCAAGACTGTCGTGGCGGCATCGATGATAGCCGCGCGCGGCGTGAACACGCTCGTCCTCGTTCATCGGCGTCAGCTGATGGAGCAATGGATCGCGCGGCTCGGGGTTTTTCTCGATCTTCCCGCGTCCGCCATCGGCCGAATCGGGGGCGGCGTCCGCAAGCCTGGCGGTATCGTCGACGTCGCCATGCTCCAGAGTCTGAAGCGCAAAAGCGTAGTGGACGATCTCGTCTCCGACTACGGTCATCTCGTGATTGACGAGTGCCATCACCTCTCGGCGGTCAGCTTCGAAGCGGTGGCACGGCGCGCCAGGGCGAGGTATTTGCTCGGGCTCTCGGCGACCCTCACGCGCAAGGACGGGCATCACCCGATCGTCTTCATGCAGTGCGGTCCGATCCGCTACCGGGCAAGTGCGAAGGCGGAGGCGCGACGCCACCCTTTCCGGCACCGGGCAATCCTGCGTCCGACGCAGTTCCGGCTGCCAGCGGGCGTTCAATCCGAACGCCCGCCGATCCAGGAGGTATATTCCGCGCTGGCAGGTGACGAAGAGCGCAACGCACTGATCATCGATGACGTGCTGGCGGCGCTTGAGGCGCGACGCTCCCCCCTCGTTCTCACAGAGCGCAAGGACCACGCCGGCGAACTTGCCTGGAGGCTCCGGCGCTTCGCGCGAAACGTCCTGCTTTTCAGAGGTGGCATGGGGACGAGAGGGCGCCGCGAGATCATGAAGCGCCTGGAAGATATTCCCGACGGAGAGGAACGGGTACTCGTCGCGACCGGCCGCTATATCGGAGAGGGATTCGACGATGCCCGTCTCGACACGCTGTTTCTGGCTATGCCCGTGTCGTGGAAGGGGACGCTGGCCCAGTACGTCGGCCGCCTGCACAGGCTCCATCCGGAGAAGCGCGAAGTGCTGGTCTATGATTATCTCGACGACGCCGTGCCGGCGCTCAGGCGTATGTGCGGTAAGCGCGTCAAGGGCTACGAGAGCCTCGGCTACACGGTCGAGCGGCCCGGTGTCGCAACCGCCACGTGAGTTCGAAAGCCCGGACGGGGATGGCGCCAGCGTCTGTGCGATCATCCAGAAACCAACGCTTCATCCGCAGTGCGCACTCTACTTGCCCCGAAGGATTATCCCCAGCAATCCTTCAAAGCACGCTCTGTTGAGATGGATGGAATGCCCTGAACCGGTTCATAGGTGACCAGTACAACGCCCGTGTCGTGGAAATCGAGGCCGGGCGTGTTCTCAGGCTTCCTGCCCGTGATGACAAACTCGAAGACCGCCTCGACCCCTAAGCGTGCCATCCTGACGGGAAAACACATGGCGGTCGCGCAGAGCGCGCGGGTTCTTCCGAGAGCGGATTCTTTCATCTTCACGAAGAAGGGGTTGGTCTCGGTTTTGACGATCAGGCCGACGAGCATTTGCGGGGAAAGCGAACAGGCCATACATCAATCCCACTGCCGCAAAAAGCGTATGACCAGCTTCATCCCGATGTCTTCTGAGCAAAGTGTGACAGCGCATCATCGCCACGAGATTACAGGTTGCATCCGTCCACTCTATCCGGGTTTCCGACATCTTCTTCTCCTTGATAACTCGCCATAACGAACTGAACGCTGAGCACTCGCTGGTTTATCGCGCCGCGTTTCGAAGCGGGTTGAACGTCTCGACGCCGATGAAGTCCCTTTCATTGTCGGTCACGACGATACATTCATTAACTTCCGCAGTCGCCGCGATGATTGTGTCGATCGCGCTGCGGGAACGGCCTTGCCCCTTGCCTTCCGCCATTAGTCTTGCCCAGACGAGACCGGCCTTCTCGTCGAAGGGGAGGACACGACCGGCAAAAAGAGCTGATGGACCTTCGGGACCAGCGAACCACGCTTCAAGTTGATCACGTTTGCGACCGGCAGGCTTCTCCAGCACGCCGCGTCTTACCTCGGCGATGGTGAGCGCGGAAATGAAGAGGTTTTCATCATCCTGATCGGCCATCCAGGCCAGCCAGAGACTCCGGTGGTACTGGTTTCGTCACACTGCTGATGATATTGGTGTCAAGAAGATACCGGCTCACAGATCAACCTTGCGACCGGACTCGAATGGACGGGATGCAATAGCTTCGGCGCCGACGAGCGGCGAGCGGCGCAGCGCTTCGAGGATTCCGCCTTTCCGTGGCGGTTTGCCGGCGACGCTCTGGCTGACGACGGTCCTCAGACGATCGGCTTCCGGACAGTCCTCGGCTAAACGCCTGGCCAGCGAGCGGATAAGATCCCGGTCGGCTTCGCGACCGAGGACCTCGAAGCGGGCCATACCGCGTTCAGCCAAACGGCTTCGATATTTTTTTGTCGCACGTCTTTGGGATATATTACTCATGATAGACTTCCCTGTATTGCGAGTAATATAACCTGCAATAGGCCATGCGGCAAGATGGATCCAAAGTCTCCAGAGCTCCGATTGGAAATCGAGCGAATATCGTCGTGGGCGCTAACTCTTCACGTGCTAACAAAGCAGGAGCAAGGGATGCTCCCGATTATACCGACAAGGAGAGAGCGCAAGTGAGCGGAATCAATACGACCGAATCACGCTCGACCGGCGAACGCCGCTGCGCCCCCGGGAATGTCGCCGCTTCACTGGCAGGTGTCCTCCGGACGCCTCTCCTCTCGATCAACGAAAGCTCCTGAACTTCTTCCTGTCGAATCCTCGTGCCGACATGAATGCCGTATGCCGGATTGTGTTTTGAGCCCATCTAGAGAGCGACTACAGAAGTCCGAAATTTCATTTGGCGCATATCGGCCGAGGGCTTCTCCTTAAGCGGTTTCCCGCCTCGTGGTTCCGGTTCCCCTCCCAGGACGTGCATCCAATCCCTTCATTCGCCTTCACTTGACCGGCAAGATGGAACGTGTCTCCTGCATCATGTGGCCCATGAAGACGGAGAACAGATAATGGAGTCATGTGAGTTTGAGGGCAAATCCCAGATCCGCGTGCTCAAAAGCCGAGGACATGCGTTCGATCTCGCGGGCACGAATCCCGAGGCCTGTCGCCTCTTTGCGCCAACCCGATACGGAACGCGCCACTTGCCCTGCAACGGACGACGCCTCCACCGTCCGGAGGCCATAATATTCGGCCGTGCCCAGAGCCGCTTCGATCGAGGCCGCCGGGTCGTCGAGATCGATGGCCGTAGAGAGCAGGCGCGGGCCCAGATCGATGGGAACGGGATTCAGGTCATAGGCAGGAGAAAGGCGCCAGCCGCCTTGACCCGCGTACAGGAATCCATGGTTCCGCAGATGGTCGTCCGTGTTCGAAACAAGCACGTTGAACACGATGCGCCGCCAAAGCTGCGCAAGGTCCTCTTTCGCCGCCGCCCCGTAGCGGCGGAGGGCATCGGCGATCTCCAGATAGGAGCGCGTCTCGCGGTCGTTTGCGCCCAGCATGCTCATGGCCGAGAGGAACGGGATGCGCCGCCCGGCTTCTCGGTCGAACCGGCGGGTGAGGAGCACCGCCTTTCCATTGATCGTCTCGATTCGCCAATCGGGAACGGGGATACCCGCCCTGGCGGCTAGCGCCAGGACAACGGCCTCCCAGAGGACGATGTCGACGTCGTCCCCTCTGTGGGGAAACTTGGCGAGGGCCAGGTGTCCATCGTGGTCGCGAACGGATGCCTTCGGTCTCGCCCCGCCGAGGGAGGAGCCCGGTGCCAGCAACTGTTTCAGGTCATCGTCATCGTCTTCATCTTCAGTGAACCTCTCGGCGGCGGAGAGAAGCCGGGGAAGCCGGACGAGCGGCGGGATGCGCAGTTCGGAGGCCGGGGCGAGGAACGGCCCGCCAGCATCCTCAGCGAAGCGCAACGCGCCCTGGCGCGCCTCATCATCCACGCGTAGCAGGAAATCCGCTTCGAACAGGGTCCGGGGCGAGAGGCCCTCTTGTCCGACGCGCCGGCGCGCCGCGCGCCGCATGAGCATACGGCCCCACCGATCGGGCGCAGAGTCTCCGATGGCGCCGAAGAGCGCCCTTTCAGGCGGCTTGTGGAATGGGCCGGGCGCAAGTGTCAGAGCCGGCTCCAGAGCGAAACGCTCGGGGTGCGCCAGCCAGGCGGCGTCGTACTCGAAGGAAGCGCTTTCGCGTCCCCGGAGGATGCGGGTCCACAATCGCCCGGCGAGGACGGGCGAGCCATGCAGGTCGATATGGACGAGAATCTCCCGCTCCATTACGCGCCGCCCCCGGGCTTGCCGGAACGGGGCGAACGGATGCGCCTGGGCAGCAATGCATCCTGAAGGCTCAAGCCCACGGGGTCGTGCCGCGGGTCTGCGAGATCGGCGAGCCGCTCGTTCATCCCGAGCACGAAGAGGACCGAGGCGTAGAGCCCGAGCGACACGCCCGGATCGCCCCTTTCGATTTTGTACAAGGACATCCGGCTGATGAGCGCGCGTTCGGCCATCACCGCCGTCGAAATACGCCGCCGCCGGCGTGCGTCGCGGATTTCCTCGCCGAGTTTCCTCAGGGCGCGGCGAACCGGAATCGGCAGCGTGTTTTCAATTCTTCCGGGCATTTGTCTTCTCCTGCAGACAGAATCTATTGTAAAGTATATTTAAGTAGACATTAAGCCGATTTTACGCGTTTTCCCATCGTTGGCAAACACCTTTTCTCCTCCGGATAGGCAGCACCTTTGACGAATCCGGAAATTTGACATGGCGGCGGATTGTGTCCACCATGGACAGGCATCGTCAATATTGGCGACTTGTCCTGGAATGTCGCTCGGCAAGCAATGGTTCGTGCGGTGCCTTCTTCAATTCGACTCATACACAACAGAGGTTTTCGTCCAGGAAGAGCAGGAGTTTCCTAAAGCGCAGGTTGGCTTCCGTCACGGTATCGTCGACGGATTCCTGCTGCTTGTAGTTGTCCAGGACGTATTTAAGATTTGCCTTTTGCTGGCGGCTCAGTTGAGCGGCGATAAGCGCCATGAATGCATAGGCGTGGTTCTAAATCTCGGAGCTCATTATAACTGGATCCGTTCACGGATGAGGTCAAGCATTTCGAGCCTAAAATCGGCAAACGCCTTGCCGAAAGCATCTTGGCTCTTTTCCACTTTATAAACGTGCGCCACCAGAGTGGACACCCGGCTCCCTAGGTTCTGTATTCGGCCTTCCATTCACATGCAACCTAAGCGCATTTCCTTGCCGAGCCTCTCGAATGCCTGTCTGGTTTCATCGTCCATCATAATTCTTTTTGAGTCGTCTCCCCTCCCGCTTGGAGGTGCCTTGTGTATGAGGAGAGACTTCATTTTTCCAATCATATTCAGTTTCTCGCGACTATGACTGCACGACTTATGAAGTCGGAAGGGGCGATTCGCCGCTTCTCACCACGGTCGCCCTGGCAGGAGGGATTCCTAAGAAGCGGCTACAAAAAGTGGGGTTGCCCATTGTTCCCGAATCCCGGTGAGAGGACTCAAACTCTTGCCCAGGAATGCGGTACAATTTGCCTCCCGACGATGTAGAGGCAACCAACGGACAACCCCAATATTACTTTTCGAGAGCAGTTACCATATCATCAAGGGCGTCTATCCTTGCTTCCATTGCAGTGCCTTGATGGTAAATTCTAAAGAACCATTTATTGATTCTTTGTCCGTGCAATCAGCGATCATTAAACTTATCGAATTCTTCTTGAGCCATTTTGATTTCATTGTGAGTACTCTTGAATTCTTCTTTCTTTCTTTTCGTGACGTCTAACTTCGGGAAATTATTTGTCATGCACACGATATTGTCAACACGAAAATTATTGACTGAATGTTCTGCCACCATATGAACGGCCTCGTTTCGCGCCGGTCCTTAGGCGTCCGTCCCCCGGCGGGCAGGGGCGGATGTCGCCATCGTTCATCGAGTGGTTATATTGAGTAACACATTACATATTTTATGTTGCGCAGCAAATTATGTTTCGTTGATCTCAATAACCTCTTCCAAGCGGGGTTCTTGAAGAGTTCGAAGGCAACATAATTTTCTTCACCGCACGTACCGTGCACCTGTGATCGTAACTCCCACAACAAAGAGGCACGGCATGAATCCGATAACGACTGACCCTATCATCGCCGAAGTTCGGGCGATTCGTGACGAATACGCTGCCCGATTCAGCTATGATTTGGGTGCGATCTTTCGCGACATCAGGGACAGGCAGGAGACTTCCAACCGCAGCTATGTAAACTATCCGCCGCGCCGTACAATTGATGAATTTAACGAATCGTCAATTTCAGAATAGGGTTTGCTGAAGAATCGGGTTAGGGAATGTTTCGTATTCAGGTTCAGGCGGCTTGGCTCACACCGGGGACATGGTGGAATTTGTGCTTGCCACGGGTATCCAGAGGGTTCTCCAGAGAGCGCATAATCGAACAAAAAGAACGGCGGAGAGCCGATATAGATTGTTCACTATGGTCGTCAGGCAGGACTGTATCTCTATATTTTCGCTCTCCGATTACGCCTGGTCTCGCAGGTATTTCGCCGATTATTTCGGCAATTTCGGGGATATTAAGTCTGATTCGATCAATCTCTTCTTCTCTTAGACCCTCTCTATGTCTCGAAAGATGTCCCGTGCGGTGAACTTCGCAGAACGAAGAAGTTAGTTTCGGTTTCCGTTTGCGGCCATTCTCGCCCCTCGATCGTTTCGAGCGCCAACGAAGTCTCCAAGCAACCCGGGAGAATCTCTCGCTTTTTTGCGGCCTTTTTCGATTCGTTTCTAGCCCGGATATTTCACCGGCAAATGGCATGGGACTTCTGATTGTCGGATAATATGAATTGGATGAACATCTTACACCCGTCCAACAGAGAGGTCCCATAAATACACATTATATACCCGAACAGCTTCTCTTTCACGCCCACGGAAGACGTGATATCGTCGCTCGATTCGACGGCGGACGAATCACGTCGGACACCGGCGGGGTGCTGTTTCGATAGACAAATCTTCGCCTGGGTCTGATGGCTCGTCTGGCGCGGTGTTTTCGTGAATACTGCAAGCCCAGCAGCGTGGAGCGTCTAGTACGCTCACTGGTGGCACAGCGGGTGTACGCACTGGCGCTGGGCTACGAGGACCTGAACGACCACGAGTATTTGCGCCGCGACAGTTTGTTGGCGTTGCTGGTGGGCAATCGGTTTATGCCGACTTGGTCGTCAACGAAGGACTTCAGCATCTCTGGCTGTGATATGTTCATCGTGCTCATGGTCATGTCATGCCTGCTGGGTTGCAAATTTTATCAACAGTCCGCAGATGGAGATGGCCGGCAGGCACGACCAGAATTACTGCCGTGCACCGACGCTCCCGCAATGCCTCTCGTCCACAGTCACGATATCTCGACGGTAGAACAGCCTTGCGCCTTGTGATCATACGAGCATCAGGCGCTCGCCCTTGGGCTGCGGAACGGCCCGTCCCAGTTCCTTCGCCCGATCGATCCAGAACTGCATGACATCCTTGATATTCCGCAACGCGGTTTCCTGATCGTCGCCGTGAGCCGTGCATCCGGGCAATTCGGGCGCCTCGGCGATGAACTCCTGATCTTCGTTGCTCCAATAGATGATGATCTCGTACTTGTGCATCAGTTGTCTCCTCCCAACTTGTATTTCAGGATCAACTGCCGGGCATGTCGTGCCGACTGCTGAGCGATTTGTTGCAGCCCGCTCAGGTCAGCAGGCGCAGCGCGGTTTCGGGAGCCTTGTCGAGTAACTTCAGCAGGGCCCTCGCCGTGCCGTTCGGATAACGCTTCCCCTACTCCCAATTGCGTATCAAGGATTTTTAGACATTTCAACCTAGGCAGAAGAGCCGAGCTGATAGTATCCATCGAGTATTGCCGTCGCATCCGGCAACGTCAGTGGTAGCGTCAACGCCTTGTAGTCGAAGTCCGAATCGCTTGCGACCTGCTCAAGAAACGCGGCCAAGTCAGCCCGAATGGGTCTGGCCAGGGGCAGGTTACCGCTACCCGGTAATAGCTGGGCGAGCCGGAACACATCGGCGCGGTGCTTTCGTATGTGTCGGGCATCAACGTCTTCACCATTTGCTTTGCGTCTGGAAAGATCGAGAAAAGCGCGTGCTTTAAACGGGATAAGGATCGTTTCGTCGATAAGGCTTATGTCGTCGATAACGCGCCGCGCTTTCTGAATCGCTTCGAAATAGTCGTCATCCATAAGGATGGCCGAAAGGCTGATCACATTCTCTTCAACAGGTATCGGAGATAGCTTGGCTCCGCCGGGCAGTTTCAGTGTATCCGGTCGCCGGGCGAAGAGTTCGAGCATCGCCGGGAACGTTTCGTCGGATGGTCGATGAAAGCGGCAGAATTCCCGCTTGCCGGTCGAGCGCTCTCTGGCCTGATATCCGCCTGCTTCCAGGAAATCCGCAAAGACCATACCGAACTCGACACCTACCACCTCGACGCACAGCACAATGTCGAAGTCTTTGGTGGCTCGAAACGCAAGTCCGGCTTCGCCGAAAAGAATATCGCAGGCAACGCCGCCAATAAGCGCGTAGCTATTTTCGTGCCCGGCGAAATACTCTCGGAACCGGTCAAGTCCTTTCACCATGTCCATTGCTCCAGGAGTTGGTCGACGGCCATGGACAAGCGTTCGTCGGGGTCGTCCCAGAATTGCGCGAAGAGAGAGAGCGGATCGACTATCTGGTTCCGAGCCAATATCCCGGGATCGTATCGCCAAATTGCAAGCGCACCATCAGAGTCATAGTCAGCCTCTCTCTGTTCCGCCCACCCGGCCGCGAGCAGGTCGCATATCTGTTTCGGCGTCACTGCGTAAACCGGTGGCGCGGCCGGTGGGCTGAGATCGCTGAATCGTGCGAGGGCGTGCTCGCCGGCCAACGGAAATCCAGGCGGTCTCTTCAACCAACGGACATGGTCCAGTCGGCGTTCAGGACGAATCAGAAGTGTCTTCGAAGCGTCGATCAGCAAGCGCCCCTCGGAACAGAACGACAAGAGCTTCCTGCGGCCACGCCGCTCTATCCGGGCAAGGCCCACAGCTGCAAGCTCATCAAAAGCCCGGCTCATGGTCATGATCGAATACCGAAGTGGTTCCGTCAGCTCGGTTGGCGTCCAAGGTCGAGCCTGCTCATCTTTGATGAGATGGAAAAACAGAACCAGTTGAGCCGACGGAGATAATTTTTCAGGCCGCTCCGGTTTCGGCGCCCTGAAATGTTCGCGCAAGTCCATCGCGAGTTCCGGAATAAAAAGCTGATTTCCGGGCACGGCGAAAGCGACGCCGGCTGCAATAAGCCGAGCGCGGAAGGCGGCTGTAAGTCGTTCAACTGAATATACGACTATTCCGTCGAATCCCTCCTTCGCCAACTCAAGGTGTTTCCTGAGCTCTGCTGGCGTATGTTCGGCGGCTTGGCTCGCCGACATGAAGAGGAGTGGTGTTTGACCGATCCGCGTCTCAAAAAACTGGTAGAAACGGGTCAGAAATACAGGCAGCGCCTCATACCCGCCCCAGTCTTTCAAAGGAACGTCGCGCTTTAGAATGGCTTCGAGATAGGCTTCGAGCCGGTCGCGATATTCGCCCCTGTCTGAAGGGATATGACAGCTATCTAACATCATTCCCGAACACTACCATATCTAATGTTAATGTTCAATTATAATGTTAGAATTGTCTGCCACCCCTACATCGTATCTGCTCCATTTACCGCTAACCAGATCAATCCGCTGCGCAAAGCCCCAATGTTGATAAATGATGATTCATTTTCGGTGTTCAATAGCCCCGCACGCACGCGCCCCTGTCAACGCTAGCCACCCACCCTCGCGGGTAGCGGCCCATGACTCGGGATGGAGGTGGTGGCTGGCCTTCTGTCGGGTAGAGCACTGGCGCGCGCACCTTCAGGCGGAGGGTTTCCAGCCCTGCCCTTTCGGTTGCAGGGTGGGGTCACAGTTCCGCCTTGAGCCACGTTTCCAGCCGCCCCCCCTTAAATTCCGTACGTCGGGTTTTCCCCGGGAACGGCTTCAAGCAACAGGCACCTCCCGCGACAGGCGCACCCCTAGATACGCAGGCGTTTTAACGAACCTGCTTTCGTTTTGATTACGGGCCTTGATACACAGAATCCACGCCATCATGAAACAATTGTAACAAAATAAATATCAAATAGATACAAGAATTCAACGCTATTTCAAAAGAGTCCTCCACCTAAAAAGCCGGGAAGAAACGGAAAATCCCTTTTTCTATCGTATTCAGGAGGACCCACTTCATGATGTTCAGAGCGAAATCCATAAGCAGGTTCTCCGCTTTCGCGCTGGCGGCGGTGTTCGCGCTGACGCTGGCGGGCTGCGGCGGCGGAGGCGGCGGAGTCGGCGGCGACGACGGTGCTGCGGATCCGGTGGACCCGCCCATGACGGGACCGACGGAGGCGGAAATCGCCCAGATGATCATGGATGCGAAAGACGACGCCAATGAGGCGGCCAAGCTGGCCAATGCCGCGCTGGAAACCGCGAAGGAGACTCTGAGCAACGCCGCCGGCGACCGGGACGCCGCCCCCATCCATTTCGCCCTGGCCACGGCTGAGCTGGGCAGGGCCAAGACCGCGTACGAGAATGCGCAGGAGGCGGCCGACAAGGCGCAAGACGCGGATACGCTGAATGACGCCACGAAATACAAGGACATGGCGGTAGAAGCCCGGGAAGATGCCGAGGCCGCGCGGGATGAAGTCATCAAGTACGGCGGAGCGACGAGCCTGGCGTCCGCGCAGGAGGCGGCCGATATGTACAAAGACCTCGCTGCGCGAGCCCTGGCGAACGGTTTCACAAGGATTATCGATCCCAGGGACGGCAGCGTCATAGAAAACGGACACGGGGCGGCCCTCAGGATTGCATTGATCCGCGAGGAAGCCGAAGAGGCGCGAAACGCTGCGGACAGGGCCAAGGCCGCGAGGCTGGATTACGCGCAGGCGGAGGAAGAAGCGAAAAAGGCGGAAGCGGTACTGAAACGTGCGGAAGCCGCGCTCCCCATCATACGGAAAGCGGCGGCCGACGCGGCAGCTGCGGCCCGCAAAGCGAAGAACGCCACGATGGCGGAGGACGCGCGAGACGCCCGGGATGAGGCCAAGGAGCATTACGAAACGCTCGTGACCTACCTGTTGAACCTGAACGGCATGGGAATCGGACTAAATACCGGCGTTGCTGCTCCGGTTACCCCCATGCCGCCCCCCCGGACCCCGGTGGCTGCGCACGTGCTCGGATTGCTCAAGGCGGCGAACGCCGTCGACGTGGAAGCCGCGATAGATGCAGATGATAATCCAGATACCGAGGACATAGACGAATCGACGGATGAAGGCGCCCGGGCTGTCCGCGTGATGGCCGTTGCGGCGGCGATCGGCGCGGCGGCGGGCACGCCTGCGGACGCCGACAACGACAGCACCACAACCGGTGGTTCCGGCGGCGCCACGGCGACGGCCTCCTGGGAGCCTGACACGCAGGCGGACCCGCCTGTGGAATTCGCGGCCGGCGCATTTGAAATCATCGTTACCCCAAGCACCGGTGTTGCGCTGACCTTCAGGACGACGGCCGTGGAGGCGGACCCGGGCAACAATATCTCGGCCATGCCGCAGACGGCCACCCGGATCGATGGCGTGTCCGGCTTCATGCACGGGTATTCCATCTCGGATGGTTCCAATCACGCTATTGTCTTCACCGATATCGAGCAGACGGTAGCCGCAAAAGATGCTGTAACCATCGATTTGACCATAAGCAACAAGCCCGTATCCAAATCTGAGGTTGTTCTGGCGGACGGCGCAACCGATCTGACAGGCGCCGCCTACGACCATGACGGCGATGAGGATACGAATCCCGTTCCGGCGGAGTTCGTATGCGGCTCGACCACACCAACCGACTGCCAATTCGAGATTGAAGACGGGGAGCTGACGAGGCTGGTGAAATATGTGGTGAATGTGACTGAAGATGATTTTGAGTTGACTGCGGCAACTGGTCCGGTTCCGGATAGCGACTATCTCGCCTTCGGCGTCTGGCTCAACGATGGTGACTCGCCCGGTGTCGCAGCCTTCGCCGACGGTGGTGAGCCGATAGCAAGTTTCGCTGACTATGTCACGCTCACCGGAACGGCGACTTACAATGGTAAAGCTACAGGCGTGTACACAGCAGGAAGCAGCGTAGATTACTTCGAGGGCGATGCTTCGCTTACCGCTAACTTCGGCGCACCTGGAACGGCTGATGATGAAAATGCCGCCGACGATGAAGTAGGCACCATTCAGGGCTCGATCACCAGCATCTACGCAGGCGGCGTGGCCACGGGTGACACCATCAGCCTGAGGGAAGCCGACATCACGGATGCGGGTGACTTCTCCGGCAACGCCCGGATGGGCGCCGGCGTGATCCGGGACGATGACACCGTGGCGTACCCCTACAACGGCACCTGGAGCGGCCGGTTCTACGGCCCGGCGACGGACGATGCGGCAACCGAAGACGTGGTGGAAGGACCTGCCAATACGGCCCCCGCGGCCGTCGCCGGCACCTTCGGCGTGACCGGCACAGTGGGGGAAGGCGACGACGCCGTCACCCGCAGCTACGTGGGCGCCTTCGGCGCGCGCAGGTAGTCGATGGCGGCGCAGGACGGCTCCGGGCCTTCTTGCGAATCAACCCCGAAGAGTAGAGAAGAGATTCACTCCCTTCTTGAGGGGTATTGCCGTAAAAGCAGCGTGAAGAATCAACTCCCCCCTTGAGGGCTATTGCCGAACAAATAGAGTCGAAATTCACTCCCCCCTTGAGGGGGAGTCGAAGAGCTGTGGGCGAAAGCCCGCAAGCGATTCGGTGGGGGGTATTATTCGGAATGGCAATAAACGCGTTATACCCCCCACCACATCGGCCTTCGTCCAGAGGACTCGGCCTCTGTGACTCCCCCTCAAGGGGGGAGTGAATTGCTTCTCTACTCGGTTCGCAAGAACTCCCAAGGGGGGAGTGAATTGCTCTCTCGTTCGTTGGAAAAACCGGCAAACGCTCGCTCCTCTGGGTTGTTGATAAAGACCTTGTTTCCCCCGGTCGGCGACATGATGATCCCGTAGGGACAGGTCGCGACCTGTCCCTACAACAAGATGCGGTGGGATATTGTTCGTCATTCCGGCTCAATAGAAAGCGGACAGGCACGGAGGCCCCGGACAGGCGCAGGGGCCTGTCCGCTACAAAACCGTAATCGCTCTCCACCCCCGCCCGGGCCAGACATTGACGCGGCGCGCGGCGGTTCGCTACTCTTGCGGAACACGCTGAGGACCCACTCAACCCAGGTGGGAGAAAAACGAATGACGGAATTCCAAACCGCGACCCTCGCACTGCAAGAATCCGCCCTCAAACTGCAGGAAGCCGCCCTGGCCATCCAGCATGCCTCCCTCGCGGCGCAGCAGGCCTCCGTGTGGGTCGCCGCGCTCGTCGGGGCCACGCAGTGCGCCCTGATTGCGTACGGCCTCTACTTCATGCGCCAGGCCGCGCGCTACCGTGACGCCCAGCACCGCGAAACCATGAAGGCGCTCGACACCCGCCACCGTGAAGCCATGGAAGGGATTGCCGGCCGGCACCGTGAATCCATGGAGGCGATGGAGCGCAGGCACCACGAGAACATGGCGGCGCTGGCCGCCGAGCGCGAGGCCGAGAAAGAACGGCACCGGGAAGCCATGGAGGAACTTACCGCTCAGCGCGTGGTGCAAAGCGAACAGCACCGCGAAAACATGGCCGTGCTCGGAGACCAGCGCGAGGCGCTCGGGGAACTCATCCGGCGCACCGCCGCGCCCCCCGCCGGGCAGGATTCGTAATCGAGAACCGATTCACTCCCTTCTTGAGGGGGATGTTGAAAAAGACCTTTCCGCCTCATCCTGAGTAGCGGCGAAGCCGCGTATCGAAGGTCAAGTCCGACTAATGAAGGAGGGATTGCATTCTCTCGCCCCGGCGCGAGGCGTTCGACTTCCCTCGCCCTTCGATACGCCGCCTACGGCGGCTACTCAGGGTGAGGTCGATTAAGTAGCCAAAAATGACGAGGGGTACGCGCTCGCTATCAGAACCGGGTTTTTCAACAACCCTGAGAAAGGAGGGTTTGTATCGAAGGGTGAAAATCGCGCGCGCATTTCCCCGCATTTGGCGTCGTGGCGGGAGCCGGGGGGCGTGGCAGGATCGCCTGGTGATAGGGTGGGCCGTCCGTTTTTCGAAAAGGCTCGAATTTCTGAAAAATTAGATAAATTTGGATAAATAACGATAAATTTAATGAGGTATAAATAGCTGATAAATAACGTGTTTACTTATTTTGCCACGCAATCGAGCCGACGGGAAGGGAGCGGGCCGAAAATGCGTTTTCCTCTTTTTTCACGAAAACGTTCACCCGCCACCGCGCGTCGTCGGGATCGGGATAATCGGTCCGGTAGTGCGCGCCCCGGCTCTCGGTCCGCATGAGGGCGGCCTCCACCACCGCCCGCGCGCTCAGGCACATGTTCTCGGCTTCCACGGCCTCCACGAGACGGGCGGGTTCGCTCCCCCCGCAGGCCGTAAGACCTTGCCCGATACGGCCGAGCTCGCCCCGCGCCTCTTCGAGCAGGGTCCCCTCGCGCACGATGCCGGCGTTCTCCCAGCAGACGCGCTTGATATCGCGGATGAGCTCCACCGCGCGGGCGGGCCTCCCCGCGCGCGCCGTTAAGGCATCGGCGTGGCTGCGCGCGAGCGCCTGGTTTAACGCCGTCCCGTTCACCCTGCGCGCATATTCCGCAGCGGCTTTGGCCGCGCGCCAGCCCAGCGTGTGGGCCTCGGTAAAGGCGTTGTTCGAGAGGCGGTTCGCCCCGTGCGCGCCCGCGCCGGCCTCCCCCGCCGCATACAAGCCCGGCATGGCCGTTGCGCCCGCGCCGTCTATCGGCACGCCGCCCATGAAGAAATGGGCCTTCGGTGCGACGTATATCTCGCTGCTGTGGGCCGACACGCCGCGCCTGGCGAAGAGTTTCAAGTTGTCGGGGGCGAAATGCTCGAGATCGGCCATCGGGATGCCTGAGAGGTCCATCTGCACGGCGCCATCCACCCCGCCGCCCCCCATGAGTTCGAGATAGACCGCACGGGCCATCAAATCCCGCGTTGCGCCGCCGCCGGGCACGTCGCGCATGATGTCCTCGCCGTCCCGGTTCAAAAAGCGCGCGCCGAGCGGGAACAGCGTGGGCGCCACGACCATGTTGCTCTCTGGCCGCTTGATGACGGCCGGGTAGAACTGGACGAATTCCATGTCCGAGAGCGCGAGACCGGCCCTGAGCGCCATGCCGAAGGCGTCTCCCGTGATGCCGCCCGCGTTCGTGTTCTCGGCGTATATCTGCCCCGCCCCGCCCGTGGCCAGTATGGTGGCGGGGGCGTGGATGGCGTAAATCCGGCCGGTTCTCGTGTCGAAGCCGATTACCCCCCGGCAGACCCCATCATCCACGAGCAAATCGACCGCCATGACGTGTTCGAGAATGCGCGCGCCGTCCGCATCGAGCTTTTTGCGCAGCGGCCTCGCCACCTCCACGCCCCAGTTCCTGACCGGGTAGAGTCCGCGGTCGCGCCTGTGGCCGCCCTGGGGGTGCAAGTCGAACGAGCCGTCCTCGCGCGTGATGAAGGGGATGCCCCAGTCGTAGAGATCGCGAATCCGCGCGGCGGAATCCGCGCACATGGCTTCGGCGACATCCGGATGATTCAGGTGATCGCCGCCCTCCAGGGTGTCTTCGAGGAAGAGGGCCGCGCTGTCATCGGGCGCGAAATTCGCCGAATGCCCCGCCCGGGCCATGACGATGTTGCCTGAATTCCCGGGGGATTGCTTGCAGACCAGAAGTGCTTCCGCACCGCTTTCCATGGCGGCGATGGCGGCCGTCATCGCGGCGGGGCCGCCGCCCAGAATCACTACGTCGCAGGAGAGGTTTTCCATGAGTCCACCCGGGGATTTGAAGCGAATTTGCGGGAATTCAAGAGGGATTTTGTATCCTGGCTTCTTCGATCGCCTCGAGTACGCGTTCGGGGCTGACGGGCAGGGTGCGGATTCGCGCGCCGCCCGTCGCGTGATAGACGGCGTTGCAAATCGCCGCCGTGATCGGGTTTATCGCCACCTCGGCCAGCCCCTTGGCGCCATAAGGGCCGTAGGGGTCCATCGACTCGAAGAAATCGTTCTCAATCGGCGGGGCGTCCATCGAGGTGGCGATGAGGTAGTCGTGGAAATTCCTGCCGCGCAGATGCCCCTCCTGCGGCGCCAGGCCTTCCATCATCGCGAAGCTCATGCCCTGCACCGCGCCGCCCTCGACCTGGCCCTCCGCGCCCAGCCTGTTGATCACCCGGCCGGGGTCGTGACCGCAGCAAATCTGCAAAACGGTGACGATTCCCGTCTCCATGTCGACTTCCACCTCGGCGCCGTGGGTGCTGAAAGAATACGTCGTCGAGGGATTCCCGTATTTATCCTTGTCGAGCACGTCTCCCCCGGCCAGCCACTTGCCCTCACCCTCGATGATGCTGCCCACCCGGCTGACGACCTCGCCCACCGCCATCTTCCGCTCAGGCAGGGCCTTCGCCCGGACTTCTCCCTCGATTATTTCGAGTTCTTCCGCAGGGATTTCCATGATTTCCGCCGCCGCGTCCAGAAGGTTTCTGCGGGTGTCTTCGGCGGCGATTTTGACGGCGTTGCCGCCAATCAGGGTGATGCGGCTGGCGAACGCCCCCATGCCGAAAGGCATATAGCCCGTATCCGTGGGAGGCACCTTGAACCGCTCGACCGGAATACCCATGACCTCGGAGGCGATATAGGCCATCACGCTCGTGGCGCCCTGGCCCAGGTCCGACTCGCCCGACCATATTTCGACCTTGCCCTCCTCATCCACCCTGAGCACGGCGCTTGAGGGGTCGGTGCCGTCCGGCCCCAGTTCCACGGAAAACCCCTTGTTGCCCGAAACATGGATGCAGCTGGCGAGACCCACGCCGCGACCCTTGCCTCCCCGGGCGCGCTTGGCTTTCCAGTCCATCTCCTTCACCACGTGCCTGGTGGCGTCCGCCACGGCGCAACTGGCTATATTCCAGCCGTGGAGCGAGACGTCGCCCTTTTCGGTGTAGTTCTTGAGGCGAAGATCGGCCGGGTCCAGGCCCAGTCCATCGGCCACGTTGTCGAGGTGGCTCTCCCAGGCGTAGGTCGCCTGCACGTTGCCGAACCCCCGCATCTGGCCCGAAGGGATGATGTTCGTGTAGACGAGTTTGCCCTGAATTTCGGCGGCGGGCGTTTTGTAGAGATTATCCGTCCTGAGGGCGATGGAACTCATAATGGCCGGCGAGAGAGAGCTGTAAGCGCCGTTTTCCGCCACAATCTTGACGCGCTTGCCGGCAAGCGCGCCGTCGCGCTTCCAGGCGGATTCCAGGGATATGTGCACCGGCATCCTCGGGCGCATGGCGATCAAGTCTTCTTCCAGGCTCATCATGAATTTGACCGGCTTTTCCGCCGCTCGGCTCAGCATCGCCGCCATGAGGGCCGCTTTCACGTCCAGCTTGCCGCCGAAGGCGCCGCCCGGCTTGGTCTGCGTCACGCGAAAATCATCGGGGGACATGCCCATGGCGGGCCCCAGCATGAAGGTGCGAATCAAAAACACCGACTGCAGACAGCCCCAGACGGATATTTTTCCGTCCGGGTGCCACTGCGCTGCGCAACCCGTGGGCTCGATATAGGCCTGGTGCGCGAGATGCGTGTGAAATTCATCCGCAAACGTGGCGTCCGCCGCATGAAACGCCTCGTCTATCTCACCGCGCTTGATGTGAAACTCGTTCGCGATATTTCCGGCGACGGAATCATGGACGAGAGGCGCATCCGGCTCCTGCGCCGTGAAAGGATCGGCAACCGTGGGCAGAACCTCATATTCGACGCGGATGAGCGAGAGCGCCTCACGGGCCGTTTCCTCGTCCACGGCCGCCACGGCGGCGACTTCGTCCCCCACATAGCGCACTTTTTCGCGGCAAAATGCGGCTTCATCCTTGTGATTGATGCCGAATGGAGCGTCCGGCGTGTTGTTTTTCGACAGAACGACGGCGACGCCCGGCAAGCGCTCCGCATCCGAGGTGTCAAGGTTCAATATCTTGGCGTGCGGATGAGGGCTCCTGAGCGCCATGCCTGTGAGCGCGCCCGGAAGCTCCAGATCATTGATGTAAATCGTGGCGCCGGAAACTTTCTCCACGGCATCGATGATGGGATGAGGTTGGCCGACGACGCGCGTGTTCATGAGTCGCCTCCCTGGTTCATCTGCCGGGCGGCGGCCGATACCGCCTCGAAAATTTTCTTGTAACCCGTGCAACGGCAAAGATTTCCGGCGAGGCCGCGTTGTATATCCTCACGCGTGGGCGCGGGGTTCTCATCCAGAAGCGTCTTCGCCGATACGACTATCCCCGGTGTGCAGAAACCGCACTGCACGCCTCCTTTTTCGATGAGTTGCTCCTGTACCGGATGGAGATCGTCTTCCGTTCCGATACCGCGCACGGTGGTGACTTCGGAGCCATCCGCCTGCGCCGCGAACATGAGGCAGGCGTTCACCGCCACGCCATCGAGCAAAATGGCGCACGCACCGCAATCGCCGCCCTCGCAACTGAGTTTCACCTCGACATAGCCAATTCGCCTGAGCGCGCGCAGGAGCGTCTCATCCCCCCGCACCTCGAGGGCTTCGTCCTTCCCGTTCACGCGCAATTTTATTTCATATGTTTTCATCGTCTTCTCAAGCAAAAAATATATTTCTCATCACACGACCACGGTTTGCGGCATTCCCAGCGCTTTTTTCAACAAGCGGCGGACCAATACCCCACACATTTTCCTGCGGTACGCCGCACTCGCCCGTACATCGTCAATCGGCTGCGCGCTATCCGCCGCGGCGGCTGCCGCCGCCTCGATTTCCGTTTCTCCGATTTCCTTGCCCCGCAGAAGTTCCTCGGCGGAGAGTGCGCGGTACGGAATCGCGGCTACTGCCCCCAGACCGATGGCGGCCTCCGTGCAAACGCTTCCATTCATCCGGAGAGCGACCGCCACACCCACGACGGCGATGGCCATCGCGCGCCTGAGCTGGAGTTTGTAATATGCGAAACGATCCTCTGGCCCCAGCGGCTCGATGACGATGGCCGTCATGAGTTCTTCCGGACGTACAGCTGTTTTTCGGTAATCCAGAAAAAATTCCGAAAGCGACAGGGCGCGCTCGCCCTCCACTGAAGCCAATTCGATGACGGCATCCTGCGCCAGAAGCGGTGGAGCCAAATCGGCGGCGGGCGAGGCATCCATGAGGTTGCCCGCCACGCTCGCGCGGTTTCTGACTAAAGGCCCCGCGAACTCCAGAGCGCTCTCATACAAAGGCGAGGCGGCGGCGCGTATCAAGTCAGAATCCAGCAAATCCGTGACCGTCGCCAGCGCACCGATTCTGATTTTTCCGTCGGCTTCCTCAATGAAGCGAAGCTCATCGAGACGGCTGATGTCTACCGCGCGCGCTATTTTCTTGCGTCTAAAGAGCACGTCCGGCACGAGGTTCGTTCCGCCCGCCACGAAAGCGGCCCCATCCCGCGCAGCCGCTAGCGCCTCTTCTACCGATGCAGCGCGTAAAAATTCCATTTCCTGCCCTACCCTAATAATTTCTCTTCGTCAGAAGCCACGCTCACCCGGCGCGCGCCAGAAGTCCTCAGAATTCACGGTCTGATGTCAGATTCAATCTGCATTCCCGTCGCCAGGGCGTTGAAACTGTTGTAGTGGTCCACTACGCCGAGAATTTCGAGAATTCTCCCCGGGTCCCAGCCCAGATTCACCAGATAAGAATGAAAATACCGTATAAAATACCTGGACCCGTTCGTGGCGCTTACGCCATAACCCACGGCCGCTTTGGCCTGCTTTTCGAGAACGCCTCCATCGAGCATGAGCTTGTGCTTGTTCCACGTCGATTCGAAATAATGCCGGTTCCGCGCCAGACAGCGCCAATAGCGCGGAATGCCATCCCTGCCCAGTCGCGCCGATTCCACATCCTCCACCTCACGCATCAGCTCCTGAACGACAGATGCGATCTCCAGTTCATCCGGATAAGGCAAAAGGGGTGTCGTATCCTCATCTTCCAACAACAAACCAAAAGCGACCTTGTTCATTCCCGAGACGTGATCCGTCAATCCGATCAACTCCGTGATGCCCACTTCATCGACCCCCATCCGCATGACCGCGGCGATATGAGAATCGATTCAGTATTCACACGCATTGACGATTGAAACCGACGAGGCGACCATCTCCTTTACCAAAGGCGGCACGTCTCCACGCTGCATCGTGGCGCGCGAACGCTCCCAATTCGCCTTCATGTATTCGGGATGGTGGGTCATGGAGCGCCAGATGTTCGAGAGCGTATCGACCCCGAAAACGCGCTTCTCGCGCGTCTTGACGCGTTCTACGAGATCGCGCGCCGCCTCGGGCACCTCGTTGTCGGCCAACTGGTGAATCGTCGGCATCAAAACCCTCAAAACACCAGACCTGGAGCGCCGCCTCAACCAGGGCGGCTCTCCTGAATCCGGCCCGAAAACTATAGAACTATCTCGGATACCTGAACTTCGCGTTCGCCACGCTCTTCGGTCCCACTGTCTTGCGTTTTCCGTCCTGCACCTGGAACAAAACGATGGCGCTGGCCGCGTTCATGTTGAGCTTGTCGAACTTCACGGGGCCGAAGAAAGTTTTCAAGTTGGTGTTCGCAATGGCATCGCGAACCTTCTTCTTATCCAGCGTGCCCGCCGCCTCGATGGCCTTCTGGGCGACGATGCCTGCTGCGGTCGACGCCGCGGCGACGTAGTCCGGCTCCTGCTTAAACTTCGCGCGCCAGATTTTCCCGAAATCCCGCGCGGAGCCGATGAAATCGCCCTTGTAATCGAGCGCCTCGCCCCACCAGGCGGCGGTCAGGATGTTGTTGGCCGCGCCCTTGAGCGATTCCGTGAACTGTGCGTATACCGGACCCACCATGGTGAACAGAATTTTGGGTTTCACTCCCAACTCGTTCGCCTGCTTGGTGGCGAGGAGGGTGTCGGGAAGATACCCGGCCACCATGAGCACGTCGGGATTCTTGCCCTTCACGATCGTGAGCCAGGTGGACATGTCCTTGGAGTCTTTCGGGAACTCGGCGTAGTAAACATCCGTGAAACCCTGTTTTTTCGCCGCTTTTCTGATCATCCTCGTGACGGCGCGCGGGAAGAAGTCGTTTCGCGTCACGAACGCTATAGTCTTCGGCATCGGCTTTTGCTCTTTCAAGAGCGCAAGGAAGTTGTTCGGTAAATACGCATTCGGCGCCAGGAGGCCGAAGAGGTATTTATAGCCCTGGTCGAAAATCGGCTCGGAACTCGCCACGGGCGCGATGAGGGGAACCTGATAGCGCTCCGTAATCGCGGCGACGGATTTCGTCGCTCCGCTACCGAACGGGCCCAGAAGGAGGTCCACCTTTTCCTTGGTGATGAGCCGCTCGGCGAGTTTGGTGGCCGTCGGCGTCTTGCTCTCGTAGTCGTAGTAGACGATCTTCACTTTCATCTTCTTGCCGCCTACGTTGATGCCGCCCGCCTTGTTCACGCGCTCGCGCCAGATTTCATAACCCGCCTGCTGCTTTTTCCCCTCGGTGGCGAGCGGACCCGTGAGCGGCAATGCAGCGCCGAACTTGACCTCCGCCGCCTGGGCGCCGCTTAGACCCTGTAGGCCCGTCAAGCCGAAGGTGACAAACAAGACAGTTGCGATGAGAAACAACAAATTCCGCCTTCTCATGATTCGCCTCCTCATTAAGTGAATGCTACCTCTTGCGTTCTCGAGTTCTTCGCTATTTTCATGCATTTTGATTCCAGACAGAGTATATGAAAACAAGCTACATGCCCAGATACGCTTTTTTCACTTCGGGATTCGCCAGCAGCTCATCCGAGGTGCCGGAGATTGTTACGCGACCCGTTTCGAATACATAGGCCCGGCTCGCGAGTTCGAACGCGGTCAGCACATCTTGCTCCACGAGAATGATGGCGACGCCTTCCTCGTTGATCTGCCGGACGAATCCACACAGTTCCTCCACCAGACGGGGCGCTAGCCCCAGGGAGAGCTCATCGATCAAGAGCAACCTGGGACGCGCCATCAATCCCCGGGCAATCGCGCACATCTGCTGCTCACCGCCGGACATGCTCCCCGCAAGCTGGGATTTCCGCTCCGCCAATCTCGGGAAAAACCCGTACACTCTCTCCAAATCCGCCGCCAATTCCTGATCCGCCATTTTCCGGGCGTAGGCGCCCATCAAAAGGTTCTCCTCCACGCTCATCGCGGCGAAGAGCCTGCGGCCCTCGGGCACATGGGAAATCCCTTTGGCGACGACACCTTCCGGCGCCATTCCCTCGATGGACTCACCACCGAGCGTTATCGTTCCCGCCTGATGAGGGAGAACGCCCGACAGCATTCGCAGGAAAGTGGATTTTCCAACGCCATTGCTGCCGACGATGGCGACAATCTCGCCTTCGCGTACGTTCAAATCGATGCCCCACAAAACCTGCACGACATCATACCCACCCGCCAAGCCGCGTACTTCGAGAAGGCTCTCCCCGCCGAGTGACTCATGCGTCATCACGCCTAAGACTCCTCGGCCAGTTTTTTCATCATCGCCACGTACTTCTCGCCCAGATACGCTTTGATGACCTGCTCGTCGCTCGTGACCTCACTCGGCAAACCTTCCGCTATCTTCTCCCCGTGGTGCAGAACGACGACGCGGTCCGAGAGGTCCGTAATCACCTTCATCAAATGCTCGATCACCAGGATGGTCACGCCTTGTTCCCTCACCTTGTGGATGAGAGAGATGGCGTTTTCGATTTCCGTCGTGTTGAGCCCTGCATTCACCTCATCAAGCAGCAACACTTCCGGTTCCGTGGCCAGGGATTTGGCGAATTCCAGGCGTTTTCTCTCGGCGAGAGTGAGCTGGGAGGCGAGTTGCGCTGACTTGTCGCTCAAGCCCACGAACGCCAGCATCTCATCCGCGAGTTCCTGGGCGCGCTTCACCTCTTTCTTTGATTTCTGAGAACCGAACAGCGCGCCCATCACGACGTTCTCGCGCACCGCGAGACCCGCGAAAGGCTGGACGATCTGAAACGTACGTGCGACTCCCATACGCGTAATAGAGTGGGGTTTCATGGTTTCGATGCGCTCGCCATGAAAGAGGATTTCGCCCTCGTTCGCCGGGTCGAGGCCCGTGATGCAATTCAGAAGCGTCGTCTTCCCCGCGCCGTTGGGGCCGATGACGCCCAGGATCTCCCCCTTGCGCACGGTGAAATCCACCGCCGAGACAGCGGTGAGTCCGCCGAATCGCTTCGTGACGCCCCTGCCCTCCAATAGTGTTTGGCTCACACCTTGAACCTCTGTATGTTGCTCTTGAGAATCAGCCCCAATGACCCCCATCCTCGGCTCTTCACTTCCTGGGAGAGGGTCATGAGGCCGCGCGGAATGAACAATACGACCAGCACGATAATGATTCCCAAAAATGCGCTGTGGAATTCCGTGAACGCCCCCCAGAGGTAATCCGACAAGTATTCCATCATCACCGCGCCTACGAGCGGGCCCATCACCGTCCCCACGCCGCCGAGCATCGACATCACAATCGCCTTGATCGAGAACATGACGTCGAAAACATCGATTGGCTCCAAAAACGCGGCGCGGTAGGCGTACACACCACCGCCCATCGCGGGGAAAATGGATGAGAGCACGAAGGCGATGATCTTGTATTTCGTCGTATCCACACCCGTCATGGCGGCCGCGTCCTCGTTCTCGCGTATGGCGACGAGTCCATAGCCCAAGCGGTGTCGCGTGACGAAATACTGCGTCAAGACCGCGAGCACGGCCACCCCGAGCATGGAGAAGTAAAAAAAGCGCGTGAAATAATCCGGCCCGCCCGTAATCTGGGGCAGGTTGATGCCGTCCCCCCCGCCGGTGATGCGCAGATTATCCGCCAGTTCACGGAAGAACTCCGCTACGCCGAAGGTGGCGATGGCGAAGTAGTGGCCCCTCAGCCTCAATATGGGAACGCCCAAGGCGAGCGCCACGAGCGCGCCCAAACAGGCGCCGATACCCAACGTGATGAAAAAATTGAAACCTGCGTTCATGAGGATGGCCGTCGTGTACGCACCCAGCCCGAAAAAGGCCGCCGGCGCGAAAGAGGGGTAGCCCGTCAGGCCGCCGATGAAATTCCAGCTGGTCGCCAGAATAGCCACCATCAGGATGTCCATCCACTTTCGGATCTCGTCGTTTTCCACGAAAGAGGGCAAGAGTATGAGGGCAAGGACGCCCGCTCCCATGCTGAACCATTGAATGTGGGCCCAAGGCTTGAACATGCTATTCAAAACCCTTTCTGCCCAGCAGGCCCGACGGCTTGATGAAGAGCACCAGAATCAAGAGCACGTAGCCGATGGCGTTTTGCAGCCCGGGGCCGAGATACAGGGCCCCGAAATTCTCGGCGAGTCCCAGGATCAGCCCCCCCGCAAGCGCACCCGTGATGTTTCCGAGACCTCCGATGGTGCAGATGATGAAAGATTTCGAGAGGAACTCCACGTCACTCACCGGCGAAATGGCGAAACCCACGCTCACCAGGGACCCCGACGTGGCGGCAGCGGCTGCGCCGATTCCATACGTGATGGCGTAGATTCTTCCGATGTCGACGCCCATCAACTGGGCGGAGTCCAAATCCATCCGCGTCGCGCGTATGGCCCGGCCCGTGCGCGTGTGCCCCATGAACCAGAAGAGAATGCTCGTGAGAACGACGCCCAGCACAAAAATGGAAACTCGAACGAACGGTATCGAAAGACCCATGAGGGGAATGGAAAAACCCGCATAGGTGGGCTGAACCGACCTAAAATCACCGGTGAAGAAATAAATCGCCAGCCTCACGACGAGCAATTGAAGTCCGAAGGTGAGAATCAAGGACATGAACATGGGCGCGCGTACGATTTTGTTGATCAATCCGCGCTGCACTACATAACCGGCGCAGAACATGGTGACGGCGGAAACTGGGAGGGATAAAAACGGATCCACCCCGTAGAGCTTGAACATCCAGAACGTAACGTAGCCACCCAGCATCAAGAACGTACCGTGCATAATGTTGAGGATGTTCATTACGCCCCAGACGAGCGAGAAGCCGACTGCGATGCAGGCGTATATGCCTCCCAGGAGAATGCTGTTAATCAGAATCTGAGCGTAAACCATCTGTCTTACCTGCGGTAGATGCTAGGTGATGATTTCCCATTCGCTCGAATATCGATCGAGTTGCGCCGCGCTGTATGGGTCCACGTGGTGCTCGCGCTCGGGAATATCGACGTGTTTCTCCTCCCCGCACAAGGCGGTGGTGAAATAGCGTTGTCCCGTGTCATTGATGTTCGTGACGATGTTGGCCAGTTCGGGATGCCTGCGGGCCAGCTTGACGGCGGCCGCCACGTTGCAGCCCGAGGAAATACCGCAAAAAACCCCCTCCTCGCGTGCGAGGCGCTGCGCCATTTCGACCGATTCATCCGTCGTCGTCGTTACGATGCCCGTTAGCAGCGACAAATCGAGCGCCCTGGGCACGAAGCCGTCCCCGATGCCCTCGATGCCGTGCGGCCCCCAGCCCCGCTCGCTCAAGAGCGGACATTCCTCAGGCTCCACGGCGTAGAGCCTAACGTCCGGGTTGTCCTCGCGCAGGAATTTCCCCACGCCGCTCACCCAGCCACCCGTTCCCTGCGACGCTACCACGGCGTCGACACGCCCATCCAATTGCTCAAAAATCTCAGGCCCCGTCGTAAGGTAATGCGCCTCGTTGTTGTCGAGGTTGTCGAATTGGGCGGGAACCCAGTATTTCTCGGGCGTAGCCGCCCGGATTTCTTCGAGTTTATCGAGCGCCAAGTCGACGTCGCTCTCCCCACCCGGCGTAAACACCAGATCGGCCCCGTAGGCGCGCATGAGCTTTTTGCGCTCATCGCTCATGCCCTCGGGCATAACGACGATGCAGGAGTAACCCTTCACCGCGGATACGAAAGCGCAGGCGATGCCTGCGTTGCCGGTAGAGCATTCGAGCACCGTCATGCCGGCTTTCAAGTCGCCGCGTTCCTCTGCATTCAAGATCATGTTGTAGTAGATGCGGTCCTTGAGGCTCCCCGAGGGCGAGTACCACTCGAGCTTCGCATAGACTTCGGGCTCCACGTCCGCCGCCACTTTGTTCAAGCGAACCAGAGGCGTACCCCCGATGGCGTCGAAAATGTTTTCCGAATAGCGTTTGTAAGAATCCCAAGTTCTTTTTTGAATACCCATTTCTTACGCCTTAATAAGAAGGGAAATACCCTATTCGATGATCTCCCACGAGGTTCTGAATTTCTGGAGCATCATCTCCCTGTCTCCTTCGACAACGTCCTGCAGCGCCGCCTCCATGCCCGATTCGTCATGGCAAAGCGGGGTGGAGAAGTAGCGCTGCCCCGAATCCCCGAAAATGGTGACGATTCGACCGGCATCGGGGTAAGAGCGCGCGAACTTTACCGCAGCCGCCAGGTTGCAGCCCGAGGAGATGCCGCAGAAAAGTCCCTCTTCGCGCGATGCGCGCCTCGCCATGCGGAGCGATTCTTCGGTCGAGGCGGTGATGATGCCGTCGATGATCGATAAATCCAGTATGTTGGGAATCAGTCCGTCGCCGATTCCCGCGATACCGTGCCCGCAGCATATTCCCTCGCTGATGAGAGGCGATTCCGTCGGCTCCACGCCGTAGATTTTGAGCTTCGGGTTTTTCTCTCTTAAAAACCGTCCCACGCCCGTGAGCCAGCCGCCCGTGCCTACCGCAGCGATGAGCGCATCCACGCGGCCATCCAACTGTTCCCAGATTTCAGGACCCGAGGTGGTGTAATGCGTATCCACGTTGTCCATATTCTCGAATTCGGCGGGTACCCAGTATCTGCCGGGGTCGCTCGCGGCTATTTCCTTCATACGCACGAGGGCGACGTCCACATCGCTCTCCCCACCCGGCGTCGTGATGAGTTCCGCCCCAAAGGCGCTAATCATCTTCTTTCGCTCGGGACTCATCAACTCCGGCATGACGATGATGCACGCGTACCCTTTGACCGCGGCGGCAGCTGCACAGGCGATGCCCGCATTGCCGGACGAACACTCCAGAATCACCTTCCCTGGCGTCAACTCCCCCCGCTCCTCGGCGCGGGAGATCATCTGCTCATAGATGCGGTCTTTCAAGCTGCCCGTGGGGGAAAACCATTCGATTTTGGCGAAAATCTCAGGTCCCAGTCCTTGTGCGATGCGGCCGAGTTTCACAAGCGGTGTAAAACCCACCGCGTCGAAAATCGTCTCCGATACCGAAGCCAGGCTATCCCATGCTCTCGATGTCACTTGCATTGTGCTGCTCCCGTGAGGCGGCGCGTGATTCCTTATACTACCCCGCTCTCAGACGAGGGATGATTTCCTTCGCCACTATTTCCACCTGTTCCATCTGGTATTTGTAGGGAACGAAAATGAGCCGGTCGACCCCGGTGTCGACGTGGGCCTGGAGCTGCGCCACGCACTCATCAACGTTTCCCATAACGGCGCTCTCTGCCGTGGACTCGCTCCAGGAGGCGTAGTCCCACTCCGTGTGGAGCCATTCGTTCATCGGCTCCTCGATATCAGCGCGTGAATCCCCCACCATGATGGGAAGCTGGTTCGTACTCTCGAGCATGGCGGGATCGCGTCCTGCTTCTTCCGCGAAGCGGAGCACTTTTACCCATGACTTCGTAAAGCTCTCGGGCGTATAGAAGTAGGTGAGCCAGCCGTCGCCCTTTTCTCCGGCGCGCTTGAGCACGCGATCGACGTAACCCCCGATGAGAATGCTCGGCCTCGGGCTCTGCACGGGCTTCGGGAACATGACGGAGTTTCTAAGATTGTATTGTCCATATTCGGCGCGCACCATATCCTCGGTCCACAGCCTCGTGATGATCTCGATGTTCTGATCCATGATGTTGCCGCGTTTCTCGAAAGGAACGCCCACCGCGTCGAACTCACGTTTGTACCAGCCCGACGCCATACCGACGACGAGCCGGCCGTTCGAGATCTGATCGATACTCGATAATTGCTTCGCCACGACGAGCGGGTTCCTGAGCGGCAAGACGAGCACACCCGTGCCGAGCTTGATTTTGCTCGTCCGAGCGGCCACCGCCGTCAGGAGCGTCAACGACTCGATGATGGGAAAGTGCGGCTCCACGCCCAGCAGAATGTGGTCCCACACCCACAGGGATTCGAAGCCCAACTCCTCCATGGCGACGCCGTATTCGATGAGCGCCTCCGCGTCGGGGAGTTCTGGATAAGCGGTGAAATTCCGCATGGCGATTCCGTACTTGACGTCTGTTCCTGACATGTCGATTCCCTCGGTCTTATTCCGCTCCGCACCAATCCAGAATGGAGAGCGCCAGTGTTTTCGTCGCGTCGATCACGTCTTCCACCGCCACCCACTCGTTGTTCGCGTGCATCTGGGTGGTGGGACCCGGGCCGAAGATCACCGTCGGGATGCCGGCGAAACCGTTCAAAAAGCGTGTGTCCGCCGCTCCCTGGCGTCCCGATATTTCAGGTGTATTGCCCGATACTTCATGGTAAGCGCTCGCCACCGTCTTGACGATCGGGTGTTCAGCGTCCACCGCCGCCGATTCGGCGTAATACCCCACGAAACGCACTTCCGGCGGATGATCCTTCATCCACGGGTCATCCTGCGCCGCCTGCGCCACCTGATCGACCAGGCTCTGCTTGGCCGCGTCGTGATCCTCGCCGGGCACGGTGGCGAGACTCCCCTTAAGGACGCAGGTGTCCGGGAAAGCGCTCGGGAAACTCCCGGCCTCCATCGAGCCGACCATGCAGGGTATCGCGTCGATGATCTTGGGATACAGCGGATGGGATACCGTCTCCAGGCGTTTTTTCTCAAGATCGGCCACCGCCTGAACGATCTTGTAGCCCAGGTCGATGGCGTTCACGCCCTGATATCTCCGCTGGATGCCCGCCGCCTTTCCTCGTACCAGAATCTCGAACCAGATTCTGCCGATGCAGCCGGGCTGGATGGCGTTCCCGCTCGTCTCGCAGCATATGCCCGCATCCGCCGTATAGCCGCGCAAAATGGTGTCGAGCGTGCCGTGACCGCTCAACTCCTCATCCACAACGAAATCGAGAATCACATCACCCTTGGGCCTGAGCCCCGCCGCCATGAAGCATTTCGCCGCCATCATAATGGCCGCCACCCCGCTTTTCATGTCCGAAGCGCCGCGCCCGTACAGACGGCCGCCCTCGATATCCGCAGAGAGCGGCCCATGCTCCCAGGCGTCATCCGGGCCGTTGGGGACGGTGTCGGTGTGGCCGTTCATCAGGAGCGACTTGCCTCCACCCGAGCCCTTGAGGACGGCGACCACGTTCGGCCTCCCCTCATAGCCCCTCGTGACGGGCACGTATTCGGGGTGTTTTTTAAGCTCCTCCCAGTCTGATTCCCAGACGTCGACTTCCAAGTTCATCTCGCGCAGGAAATCCGCGATGTAGCCTTGAATCTCCTCCTCATCCCCCGTCACGCTCGGTATCTGCACGAGCTTGGCGAGCAGGGCGATTATCTCGTCCCGATGGGCGTCGACCTGGGCTAGAATTTTTTCTCTGTGCTCGGCGCTCATGACAGCTCCATGTGGTTATGCGGTGTAGACCTTGTCCGGATCCAGATGGCGAAGCGCGGCCAGTTCCTCTTCCGTGGGCGGCTCCGTGGTTCCCACCGATGAGTCGATGATCAGCTCAAAGCCCGTGTTTTCCTGCGCCTGTTCGGGTGTGACGCCCGGGTGCAGGGCCTCGACGCGCATACGGCCCGTGTCGTCATCGAACCCCAGAATCGCGAGATCAGTGACCACGCGGTACATGCCCCCGGCTATCAAGCCCGAATCGCGCCTCGAAGTACCGCCTCTGATATAGCCGGGGCTGGTGATGAAATCCACGCTTTCCACAAAACGGCGCTTTTCCTGCGGCATCGCCACGATCATCCTGGTGAGGCTCGAGATGTCGTTCCCCCCGCCCGTGCCGGGCAGCCGCACGGAAGGATCGTCAGCGCTTCCGATGAAGGAGCTGTTCAGGTTGCCGTACTGATCAATTTGAGCGCCTCCCATGAAGCCCACGTCCACGTAACCGCGCTGGAGCAGGAGCAGCACCTCGGTGATGCTCACCAGCATGTTCGCCTTGCGCGTGCAGCGCTGCTCGTTCGTCGTGGGCGGAAGCTGACCGGGCACGACGTGCGGGCCGATGGTGCCTCCTTCGAAAAGAATCGTCACGCCCGGGGCATGGAGGCGCTGGGCCAGCGTGGCCGCCAAAAGCGGAATCCCCACGCCTGCGAAAACCACCTGACCGTCCTCGAGCGCGCGGGCGCTCATGACGCACAAAAGCTCCGACGCCGTGAAGTCTTTCGTCTCAGTCGTCATAAATGCTCCTCCCCCTGCGTGCCGCATCCAAGAGCTTCTCCAAGCCGATGAGATTCAGATATTCCGTCCAGCTCTTGGGCGCGTAGAAGTATTCATCCAGATACGTCTTCACGCCTTCCATCGGCTCTTTCCTCGTGAGTTCGGCATAATAGTCCATGTGTGAGAATAAAGGCTCATAGACGCCGAAGCATTCATGCGGCGCGCAGCCGTAAGGCGCCTCCACCACCGCGTCGACGGTGAAGAAGGGGATCCTCGTCTGATCGGGCCTTCTGCGAATCTGATCGTTCGAGATGATGCGCTCGGTGGTGATGATGACGCGGTTCGCCGCCATCGCCATGTCGATATCCATGAACGTCAGGCCGTCCAGTTGCGCGTTGCCGTAGGGGTCGCAACGTTGCACGTGAATCAAGGCGACGTCGGGGTTCAAAGCAGGAACCAAGAGGATTTTCTCGCTCGTGAATGGGCAAGTCATCTCTTCGAGATTATCGAGCTGCCCGGCTACGTCCGAACCCATCATCGAGCGCATCGGCATGAACGGAACGCCCATGGCGCCCGCCCTGTAGCGCAGGCCGATGGACATATGGCTCCATTCCTCGAAACGAGCCAGCCTGTTCTCGGTGAAATGCCGCATGACGCGCGATACGCCCCAGACGATTCCCTGGCTGAACCAGCTCGTGAGAATGTGATTCCCGACCCCCGAGGCGAAGATGAGGTCGCCTTCGGTAGAGACGATGCTGCGCGAGAAGGAAAGGTTTTTCTTCCTCGCACGTATCAGCGCCCATATCATGGCGAAGGGGGTTCTCGAGGCCGTGGAGCCGCCCAGGCTGACATGTTCGCCATCATTCACGAAATCGCAGGCCTCCTCGAGCGTCATCACCTTGTCTCTCAGGCTGCGATCCCGCGACTGGGTTTGTTCCCTGAGCGATAGATAATCTTGCGTCACGTTTTTCTCCATCACTGCGGGGCGGATGCTCGCCCCTTGCTCACAACGCGCTGAAACTCTCATATCGGCTGTCGAAAAAATATACGCTCCATTGGTAGATTAAACGCAAGACAGCGGATTCGCAATGGGGAAAATTTGAATCGAACCTATTGAATAATTTAATGGATATCTCATATAATTTTATCGTGCCTTGGAAGATCGTTTTCTTTTATCACCAGTTATTCGCAAGAAATACGAGAAAACGAGCCCGATCAGCACAGCATCGTACCATCAAAATTCATAATGAAATGATATGCAACACGGCATATGGTTTCATGAGGTATCCATGTTGAATCTGAGACAACTCGAATACTTCTACTACGTGGCGAAACACGGCGGCTTTACCCGTGCGGCGAGACAATCATCCTTCCCCATCCAGCAGCCCGCCCTCAGCATCCGGGTGAAAGCGCTTGAAGAAGACCTTCAAGTGAAGCTCTACCAGATCGTCGGTCGCAAGTTTCAATTAACACCGAGCGGCGAGTACCTCTACGACGCCGTGAAACCTTTTTTTGAGTCCCTCGAGACGGTCGAAAGGCATCTGCGCGGGGAGACGCACGGGCGGCTCGTCGTGGCGGAAGCCGCCCCCATGTTGATTCTAAAAGGCCACAGGGAAGCGCTCCTCAAGTTTCGCGAACGCTACCCGAACGTCCAGATATCCGTGCTGGAGCGAAACTGGACGAATCTGCTCGAGCACGTCTCCGAAGGCGCCGTCGATTTCGCTTTCGGCTCGGCGCCCGAGGCGCGGGGAAATTTCTCCTTCGAAGAGTGGACGGAGACGGACTACCTTCTCTTTTTTCCAGAGGGGCACGCCGCCTTGAAGGAAGAGAAAATCTCTCTCGAAAAGATCGCGGCGCATCCGCTCATACTGCTGGAACGCGGCACGGCGGATCGCCAGCACATCGAGCATACCTTCGAGAAGCAGGGTTTATCCATCAACGTCGTTTTCGAAACGTCCTCCTACACCCTTATCAACGAAGCCGTTCTGAACGGGGCGGGCATCGCGGTCGTCAACGCGCTCTGGCCCCGGCCCGAAACAACAACTGGATGGCGAACCGCCAACATATCCCATCTTTTCGGGAAAAAACGCATCGGCCTGTTTCGGCGAAACGACGTCTACCTCCCGCCCTACGCCAACGACTATCTCACCATGCTGAAAGAAACTTTGATAACGCAAGAAATGTGATGCTCTTCGCTCCTTGCGTGCTTTTGACGCTCATCCCTCCATTTGCCATCATACGCGCATGAACGCTCATGACCTCAAAACATGGCTCACGCACCTCAATGAGCGGGGTTCGCTCAAGCGCGTATCGCGCAGCGTATCGCTCCGCCATGAACTCGCCGCCTTGTCGCAAAAAGCGGATGGCCGGACCGCACTCCTATTCGAGCAAACCGACGGCGCGCCGATGCCCGTCGTCGCCAACATCGCCTGCAAAAGAGAATGGTACGCCGACGCCATGGGGGTGGCGCCCGGAGAATTGCTCACCGAGGTTCAGCGTAGACAGGAAATCAAGATAAAACCGAACGTAATCGCCGATGCGCCGTTTTTACGCACGGTCATCACCAAAGATATCGACGTTCAGAAAATTCTCCCCCTCCCCACCTACCATGAACTGGACGGCGGCCCCTACATTTCCGCCGGCGTCTTCTTCGCCCAGGACCCCGATTCCGGCGCGGGCAACGTATCGATTCACAGGATGCACGCCTTAGAATCCGACCTGTTCGGCCTGCTCGTCCTGCCGCGCCATCTGAAGGGGATGATTCGGCGCGCCGCAGAGCGCGGAGAAGCTCTTAAGGCGGCCGTCTGCGTGGGTCTCGACCCACTGCTTCTGATGGCGAGCCAGCTCGTGCTCGCGCCCGGGGAGGACGAACTGGAAGCGGCGGGCGGACTTAAGGGCCGCGCCGTGGACGTCGCCCCCGCCCCCTGGTCGGGGATTCCCGTGCCAGCGGGAACCGAAATTGTTATCGAGGGGGAAATACCGCCGAATGAACGCAGGCGCGAAGGGCCTTTCGGCGAGTTTCCTCGCTACTACAGCCCGGCGGGAGAACGCGAGGTCTTCCGGGTAAAATCCATCGCCATGCGCGAGGAACCCGTTTTTTATTCCATCGTGGCGGCGGGCTACGACCATCTGCTTATGGGCGCCGTGCCGAGGGAGGCGGGACTCCTCAGAGACCTCCAGAAAGCCGTCCCCGCCGTTACGGACGTCGTGCTCCCCCTCTCCGGCGCGGGTCGCTTCCACTGCACCGTCCAGATACGGAAAACCAACGAGGGGGAAGCGAAAAGCGCACTCATGGCGGCGCTCGCCGCGCACTACGACGTCAAGCACGCCATCTGCGTGGATCACGACATCGACATCCACAACCCGACGCAGGTCGACTGGGCGCTGGCCACGCGCTTTCAGGCGGACAAGGATTTGTTCGTCGTTCCCGGCGCATGGGGCAGCCGCCTCGACCCTTCCGCTGAGAATGGCGTGACGACGAAGATGGGCTTGGACGCCACGGCTCCGCTGGGCGAACTGGAGGGCCATTTCCGTTCTCTCAAGATTCCTGGATCCGAAGACGCGGAATTCTAGACTGTCAGACCACCTCCTGCCCAGACAAACCTGCCGATTATCCATGAAATGCATGGAGAATATGTTGTGGCAATAAAGCGGCCTCGGGCCGTCTCGCCTCCTATTCCCCGGAAGCGCCGCCGTGAACTATTTCCCTGCAAGACACCCCTTGAGCGATTTCGCCATGTTGCGCATGAGGGTGAAATACGCGTCCTCACCGGCGGGAACCTTTGCGCCCAGTGGATCCAGCACGCCCGTCCTCGCGTCCGTGCCTTTGATGATGGTCCGCACCAGTTTGGGTTGAAACTGCGGCTCGGTGAACACGCATATCGATTTCGTGTTCTTGATCTTCTTGCGAATCTCCACCAGCCGCGCCGTGCCCGGCTTTTTCTCGGGCGAGAGGGAAACCGACCCGATAGCGTTCAACCCGTAGCGTTTCTCCATGTATTGATACGCATCATGAAAGACGATATAGGGTGCGCCTTTCACGGGCGCGAGGGTCCGTGCGAGATCATCGACATCAGCCGCTGGCCGCACTGTTGCGCAGCACTACGCGTGCGCTGGCAATTCGGGCCTTTGTTCATCCTATCCGCCAAACCGTCACGCCACCCCGGGCGTCGAGCGCTGCCAGCGCGCGCCCGTCTGGCCGCCAGTACAGTTCGGCCCCGATGCCCGCCAAAACCGCGGACCCGATCGAACGGCCTTTTCCATCACTCTCAAGCGACCACACCACTACGGTGCCATCCCTTGCTGCCGATGCCAGGCGCATCCCGCGGCGAGCGAAGGCAAGCGTCGTGACGGGTTGAACATGAAACTCAAGAACGCCGGGCCGCGTACCTTCGGGGCCACTTCCCTGGAAACTCCAGACCGTCACTGCTTCCCCTCCGCCGGTGGCCAAAAGGGTGCCGGTCTCATTGAAAGCCAGGGCCGACGGCTTGGCAGAATATCCTGACATCATGTAGTCCTGCTCCGTGGAGCGACGCCAGAAGTGCACCGAGTTGTCCTGGCTGCCGCAGGCCACGATATCCCCGTCCGGGCTCAGTACCATCGACACCAAGGAACCCTGCCATTCCAGCTTCTGGCGAAGTTCGCCAGTGGGCGCGTCGAAGAACGTCACTCGACCGTAACAGGCCGTCGCCAGCTCCCCTTCGCTCGACCAGGCGATCGCGCTGACAGTGCTGGGATGATCATCAGATCGCCAAACCTCCGCGCCGTCCACGCCATACGCGCGAACCTGCC
Organism: bacterium; assembly: GCA_965213625.1. Taxonomy (GTDB): domain Bacteria; phylum UBA8248; class UBA8248; order UBA8248; family UBA8248; genus Bin107. Next base: position 1,897,072 of record CBDBZU010000004.1, on the reverse strand, counting down.
GGGAGCAGGAGACTGCCAGCCATTGTCCGTCCGGCGACCACGCCACGTTCTCCACCCAACTACTGCCGATGTCGATAGCCTGTTTTACCTGACCTTCGGCGACACCCCAGATAAGGACGCGTCCGTCCTGGCCAGCCGTAGCGAACGCGGTTCCGCTTGGGTGGATCGTCATCGCGAGCACGCCGCTATCATGAGCCCCCTGCCGCGCCCAAGCGCTTGCGCCGGACTTGCCGTCGAATGCGTAGACGCCACCCGCGGCGTCACCGACCACCAGCGCCTCACCGCGGAGGGTCCAGCCCCCGGCGATGGCGTAGTCGCCGACCGCCGCAGACCAGCCCCGGCGAAGAACACCCTTTTGACTGGCGACATTCAAATCAGACATGCTTCGAACCCCTGCCGTATGCTCTGCTCATCGATGTTGCGGCCGATGGAGACGAGATGACCGACTCCTTGAAGTACTACCGACATCTCAATCAGCCTCGGCAGTCGCAATCGCTACGATGTTGGCCAACAGCCATGCGGATGCAGCAAATAACTGCAACCAATCCCCACTGGATCTGATCCCGTAAGCCAGCATGCTGCCAATCCAGCAAACGCTGGCAGCCGTTTGTCCGAGCCATTCGATGCTCCGCACCCTGGCTAGTCGGCTTCGCCCCGCGTCAGACACGACGGCCCCTTCGTCGTTTCCCGTCAACATACGCACTCCTCCCCACAGCAGGAGAGGTCATCGAGATACATGCCCCACTTGCGGTACTCTTCCAAATTTTCCGCCGGCAGCCCTAACGAGGTCGCAATTGCTTTGGCGACAACGGCGAATCGTTGTCGATACTTGAAGATAAAGCAGAAGACGTAATTGTTATGGCGAACTGTGGGGCCGCAGAGAAACACTCCCGGTACGATGGTCGATTCATCGTGTTCGCTCAGAAGCGGAGAGCCATCGTCGCGTCGTTCAAACAAATCCGTGACTAACTTGTGACTCCCCTCAAATCCGCCCGCCAATAGTGGCGGCACGCGGGTTTGAAACCGATGTCCGTCCCGAGCCGTAACTTCATACATGGAATCCGCGCGAGTGACCGATTCGATAGGGGTGTGCGGAAACAGTTCCACTTGCTCAACAAACTGGTCTTCACGCATCCGTTCGAGCGTAAACGGGGAAAGCGCGACACTAGGATCGGAACTCTCGTCCTCCCACGGGCAACCCTTGTCGAACAACCGCACTCGTTTGTCGCGACACGCCAAGTGGTAGGCCACGTCGACACCACTTTCGTAGCCACCCACAACGATGAAGTCGTCACCGTCAAGCTCTTCATAGCTGGGGATGGTCGCGGTGTGGCAACACAATTGGCTCCCAACAAACCCACTTAAGCGTGGGTATTGGAACTCGCCAGCGGTCCAAATGACGTGCTTGGCTTGCAAGGTCTCGTCGGCCGTATCGATGCGAAAGCCGTCGCCAACCTTTGCGACCTGCATCACGTCGGTATCCTGGCGTACAGGCACCTCAAAGAATCGTGCTACTGCACGCAAATATCTCGCGTACTCTTTACCCGTCGGATGCTCGACCCCCAAACTGAACGCGGGTGAAGTTCCAATCGCGATCGAGTTCAAATCGAGCATGCCAATCGAATTGGTTGGGTACGAGGGCGTGATGAAGCGTGTCTCGGCTGGCCATGAGGCGAACGATGCGCCGACCTTGCGACGCTCGGAAACTATGAAGTTCTCGATGCCAGCATGCTTGAGAGCCACCGCGGCCCCCACGCCTGCGGCACCGGCGCCGACGACCACTACATCATAGACGGTTTCACTGCTCTCGGTGCCGATCATGCAGACTCCTCCTGGCGACATTCAAATCAGACATGCCTCGAATCCCTGCCGCATGCTCTGCTCATCGAGGTTTCGGCCGATGAAGACGAGCTGATTGCGCCGGGGCGAGTCTCCCCATGGGCGATCCGGCTGGCCGTCAAAGAGCATGTGAACCCCCTGGAAGACGAAGCGATGCGACTCACCCGCGAGGCTGATGAAGCCCTTCATTCGGAAGATGTCCACCCCGCGCTCACTGAGCAGTTCGCCAATCCAGGCGTCGAGCATTTTGGGATCGACGTCGCCGTCCCTCTCGATCGCGATCGAGCCCACCTCGTCGTCGTGCTCGTGCTGTGCGACCCAGGTGCGCTCGACCTCTTGCCTGATTGTCGCTCCTTCCGCGTTCGTCAGTTGGAGATCGAACTCCTCCGCGCTGTGCTCGGCGTAGAGGCCAACCCGCACCGGCGTATCGACCTCCAAGAAGAACGACTTGCGTCCCGGGGAATCGAGCTGGAGATTCACATGATTTCCGACTGGAATCTTTTCCCCGGGGCGAATGATCTCCGCAGGTTCGGCGTAACGCCGCACACACCACTCCGCACTCTCACGGAGGGCAGCGTCATCCGTGCCTTGGTCGGACACGACGACGAGCGACATCGCCGGATCAGGTCCATCGGCGAGGTCGAGTTCGTAGCGGCCGTTATCGAGCGAATAGACTCCGGTCCATTCGAACGGATACTCCGGCTCGAGGAAGGTGGGACGACGCTCGAGCACCTGGTCCAGGTCGAAGGCACCGAGGTTGAGGACCGTGTCGACCGAGACGTTCGCCCGCTCGCTGCGCACGACTCGCGCCATTCGGTTCATGTCCCGTAGCCGAGCCTCGAGCCTGTCGAGCGCCTCGCCGTTGACGAGGTCGGTCTTGTTGAGCACCAGGACGTCTGCGAACGCGATTTGCTCGGTGCTTTCGTCGCTTCGGCCAAGCTGTTGTTCGATGTGGGCCGCATCGACGAGCGTGACGATCCCGTCGATCGAGAACTCCTCACGAATCTCGTCGTCCATGAAGAAGGTCTGGGCGACCGGGCCGGGATCGGCGAGCCCTGTGGTCTCCACCAACACATAGTCGAACTTGTCGCGGCGCTTCATGAGATTTCCGAGCACGCGAATCAGGTCTCCGCGCACCGTGCAGCAGATGCAGCCGTTCGACATCTCGAAGATCTCTTCGTCAGCGTTGATGACGAGCGCCTGATCGATGCCGACCTCCCCGTACTCATTCTCGATCACGGCAATGCGCTTGCCGTGCTCTTCACTCAATATCCGGTTGAGCAGAGTCGTCTTGCCAGAGCCGAGGAAGCCGGTGAGGATGGAAACAGGTACTTTTCGCGGAGTGTCCATTTAGTTCTCCTGGAGCAGAGGTAAGAGTATTGGATTTTGGACGTCGAACCCCCACGCCTTGCAGACCTGGGCCAGGTCTTCGGCGTCAATGGCGTCCGTGGGTTTGTGAAGCTTGTGTTGCAGCGGTGGGGCATCGGGCCGAAGCAGAGCGACTACGGTCTCGATAGACGCACACCCCTTTTCGAGACATGCCAGCTCGGTGACCGTAACCGTTGCACCATCGGGAAGGGTCAGCGCTGCGCGCAATGCCTCCTTGATATATCGAATCCGTTCGAGGCTCGGGCGACGTGGTGATGTGTTGATCAACATATTCTCTCTTCTCCCTGCGACAAGGCGAGACCGAAGATGGGGCCGGTTAGCGTCACGGCAGGCGTTTCAGCACTCGTCAATACACGCGCTGCTCACTCAAAGGGTGATGACGAGGTCGGGCGCGGCGGGGGCGAGTGCGGCGTAAAGCTGCGGGAAGCAGCCTGCGCCTACGCCGGCCACCAGGCCCTTCGCCGTGACGTCGCCCGATCCGCATTGCTCGAACGTGCCCTCGGCGAGGTTGCGCCTTACGGCGCACTGATCGCAGACCATGAGGAGGATGTTCTGCTCCGCGGCAACCTTGGCCAGTCGCTCGCCCACCTCGTCGCCCTCGCGCAGGCAGAACAGGTTGTCGTCGAAGAAAAACATGCCGACGACGTTCACCCCGTGGTTGCCGGCTTCGAGTTGCGGCAGGATCATCGTGCCCAGCTTGTAGGTGGCCGACATGTCGGTGGCGAAAACGTATGCGATGTTCATTGTTTCAGTTCCTCCTCGGGTGCGTCTCTCGACTGGTTGAAAATGACCCTGCTACCCCTGTTCAACGGAGGAATGTCCTCTCCGCTCGGTCTGCCCGTGCCCTGGCGCCGACTAAAACTCGGCGGCCAACTGGAGGGTGAGGGTGTCGGAGTCCTCGCCGGTTCCGCCATCGGCGACGCTGTAGTCCGTATCACGCGCCCATTCGACGCCCAGGGAAAGCCCTTCCATCACCTCGGCCGAAACACCGAGCAGTATGCGTTTTTTCGGCAACTCGAGCGCCAGCGCCTCGTCCGTCGTCTGGTAGCTCGCGGCCAGCGTCGCCTCCTTGCCGGCCAACTCGAACCCATAGGCAGCCTCGACCATCCAGGCCGAGGGTTTCGCACCATAGTCGCCGAACGCCACTTCATCCGCGTGGAACTCGTCCATGGCTCCGAGGAATTCGCCGAGCACGGTGATGCTGCCAATCCGCATCATCGCGCTCGCTGAAACACCCGCCGCGCGGTCGATGCTGGTCTCTATCACGTCCTGCAAGCCGTCCGAATCGCCCAGGTCGTTGATGTAGGAGAGGTTCAGGCCGAGCTCGAAGTTTTCCTTCTCGATCGAATAGCCCACCGCGACGCCCGCACCCTGAATCCTGTCTTCATCGTTCTCCGGGCTGTCGCCCTTGAAGATAAAGACCGAACCGCTCAGACCCCCTGCCGAGGTGTCGAATTGCAGAGCCGTCTGCCTCGTCTCGCCGATGTCGAGCGTCATGGGGTCGGAAATCAGGTTCGTCTCGAAGGCGCCGAATGGAACGTAAAGCTGGCCTCCCGTGAGGGACCAAGAGCCTTCCGGCGGACCAATCGTCACCGTCGCGGTATCCACGTCCAGGGATTCGCCCTGCTCATAGAGGAGTACGACCTCTCCCTTCACCCAGTCGCTCACCTGGGCTCCGATGCCGAGTTCGACCGTTCCCACGGCCAGATCCGTAGTGCTGTCCCCCTCGGCGGGATTTGCGAATGCTCCCTCGAGTTCGATGGCTCCACCGATCTCCACGGCTTCGAACCAGTTGTCTCCACTGGTGAGCTTGGAAATCTGCTTGTCTTTTTCGACGATCGCCTTATCCTGCGCGGAGACGCGCTCTTCGAGATATTTGATTCGTTTTTCCATGCTCTTCAGGCGTTCTTCTACGGACTGCTGCGCGAATGCGGGCGCGTGCCATAGGAACATGGCGATACCGGCCATTAGCAAGGCTTTCCACTTCATTCTGTCTTTCTCCTTCCCCTTTAAGACTTCTCGTTCACAATGGGCCATGAAGCGCTGGACCGGGCTGGTTCGCTTCCTTCACCGACCACACAGGTCCCCGGGCAGGCTCCTGCGCCTGTCCAGCTACAGATCTATCTCCCCCTTCGGTTCCATTCCCCGCTACGAAAATGCGGGCGGCTCCGAGGATGTGCGGGGGATCCGGGTGGGCTCGTTCACATCCCCGAACGCCGGGTCAAATTATTTCCCCGCAAGACACCCCTTGAGCGATTTCGCCATGTTGCGCATGAGGGTGAAATACGCGTCCTCACCGGCGGAAATATCCGCGCCCAGGGGGTCGAGCACGCCGGTTCCGGCCCCCGTTCCCTCCATGACGACCTTCACCAATTTGGGCTCGAACTGCGGCTCGCTGAACACGCAGATCGACTTCGTGTCCCTGACCTTCTTGCGTATCTCCACCAGCCGCGCCGCGCCCGGCTTAGTCTCAGGGGAGAGAGTCACCGAACCAATGGCGTTCAGCCCATAGCGTTTCTCCATGTATTGATACGCATCGTGAAAGACGATGTATGGCATGCCTTTCAAGGGAGCGAGCGTACTTTTCAATTCCTCGTGCAGGGCGTCTAGTCGAGCAAAAAGCCTCTTTTCGTTCGCCTCGTATTTTTCCCTGTTCGCAGGATCCGCCTCTTCGAGCTCATGCGTGATGGCATGCACCCACTTGCGGGCGTTCATCGGGTCGAGCCAGACGTGCACGTCGAAGACGCCGTGACGATGCTCCCCGTGATGATCGTCCTTGGCTTTTTCGTGATCATGATCATGGCGATGATCGTCCTTCGCCTTTGCTTCCTTATGCGCATGGTGGTCATCTTTGGCTTTGGTTTCTTTATGCTCATCGTGATGATCGGCGTCTTTGCCCTTGGCGTGCTTATCTTCGTCGTGATGCTCGCCTTTTTCCTTCTCGTCATGATGATCGTCGTGTCCTTCCCACAAACCGCCTTCCCTGAGCTTCAACAACTCCAGTCCCTTGATCTCCGCCATGGCGACGACCTCCGCCCGTTTCGGCAGAACTTCGAGTGGACGTTCCAGGCTCGGAGCGAGCTCATCGCCCACCCAGAAAATCACGCGCGCCCTCTCGAGCTCCCTGGCGTCGGAGGGTTTGAGGGAAAACGTATGCGGCGAGGCGACGCCTTTTACCAAGAGATAGGGCTCGCCGACCCCCTTCATCACGCCTGAGACCAGCGAGTGAAGCGGCTTGATGGAGGCCACAACCTTGGGAGCGGCCGATGCGGGAGCGGCCAAGCGCGCGAGGAGCGCCATTGTCAGAACCGCAGTGAACAACATATATTTCATTGATCCGATCCTTTTCATGAATTCTTTCCTTTCGACGTGAAATTGGATTGAAAAAGTTTTCATATTGTTATATTATATCATTACAATTATTCTCGTCAAGCAATTATGGGGATGACATCGATGAATAAGAAATTTCCCGAAAGGAATCACGACCACGGGGCCAGCATCGAGAGCGCCCTCGAACAAGCCGAAACGCTTTGCAGGGAGCGCGGGGCGAGACTCACGCCGCTCAGGAGACGAGTATTGGAGATCATCCTGGAAAGCCACGCGCCCCTGGGCGCGTATGACGCGCTCCAGCGTATGAACGCGGACGGGGAGCGAAATGCCCCACCCACGGTCTACCGGGCGCTTGATTTTCTCTTAAAGCACGGCCTCATCCACCGTATCGAGAGCCAAAAGGCGTTCGTGGGTTGCGCCATGGCGGCGGATGCTCACGATGCCCTGTTCTTAATATGCCGCGATTGTGGAAGCGTGGCCGAGACGCACAGCCAGGAAATCGGCGAAGCCATCGAGGCGAGCGCCATCCGGGCCGGTTTCCTGGTGGAGATGCCCGTCATGGAAATCAGCGGCAGGTGCCAGGAGTGTCATGAAGATGAATGACGCGCGGCACAATCTCGTCACCGCCGCGAACCTTTATCTCCGATTCGGCGAAACGACGATACTCCATAACGTCGGTCTCGACATTTCGGCGGGTGAAATCCTTACCCTCATCGGCCCGAACGGCGCAGGGAAGACCACACTGGTTCGCGTGCTTCTCGGACTGATCAAGTCCGATTCTGGCGAAGTCCACCGGAAAGAGGGCCTCTCGGTCGGCTACCTGCCCCAGGCTTTCGAGGTGGACCCCTCGCTTCCGCTCACAGTGCGCAGGTTGCTCTGTCTTACGCAAAAGCCGTCGCTCGAGCAGATGGAGGCGCATCTCGAAGAGGTGGGCGCGAGAAACCTGCTGGATCATCCCGTCCAGAGCCTCTCGGGTGGAGAGCGCCAACGCGTCCTGCTCGCCCGCGCCCTGCTGCGCGACCCCGAACTGCTCGTTCTCGACGAACCGATTCAGAGCGTGGACGTCATCGGACAGAGCGAACTCTACCGCCTGATCGCGAAGATCAGAGACGAGAGGGGCTGCGGCGTCATCATGATCTCGCACGACCTCCACCTCGTCATGGCGTTCACCGATCGCGTGGTGTGCCTCAACAGGCACATCTGTTGCTGCGGACATCCTGAAGCCGTGAGCAAAAACCCAGAATACCTCGCCCTCTTTGGAAAGCATGCGGCCGAGAGCCTGGCCATATACACCCACAAGCACAACCATGTTCACGGTTCCGAAGGGGAGATACTCCCTATCGAAGAAGAAGCCCACCACCATCACGGAGACGACTGATGGAGGATTTCATATTGAGGGGACTGATGGGCGGGGTGGGCGTCGCCATGGTGACGGGACCCGTGGGCTGCTTCATCGTCTGGCGCAAGATGGCCTACTTTGGAAATTCCCTTGCCCACACGGCCCTCCTCGGCGTGGCAATTGGCTTCGCCTTCGGTATCGACTTGCGGCTCGGCATCCTCATCACCTGCATCGGTCTCGCAATCGTTCTCATGACGCTGCAGAGCCGGAAAACACTATCCACCGACACGCTCCTCGGCATCCTGGCGCACACGGCGCTCGCGGTGGGCATCATTGCCGTCAGCCTGATGGAGTCGATCCGAGTGGACCTGTTGGGCTATCTCTTCGGGGACATCCTCGCGGTCGGCGCGCAGGATTTGTGGTGGATATACCTCGGAGGGGCGGCTTCGCTTGGTGCGCTCGCCTTGATTTGGCGTGGGCTTCTCGCCGTTACGGTGAACGAGGAGCTGGCGAGCGCCGAAGGGATACCGACCTTCGCCGTGAAATGCGTCTTCATGCTCCTGATCGCCTTCATCATCGCCATCGCCATGAAACTGATCGGGATTCTGCTCATCATCTCGATGCTCATCATACCGCCGGCGGCGGCGAGGCGGTTCTCCAGAACGCCCGAGCAGATGGCGGTGTTCGCCGTCCTGGCGGGGATCATTTCGGTAGCGGCGGGTCTGTGGGGGTCGGTCGAATGGAATGCGCCCGCGGGGCCCTGCATCGTCGTGGCGGCCTCGGTGTTGTTCCTCCTCAGCCATTCCTGGGAGATGCTGACTAGCAAAGGATGAGCAACGCAGCTCCTTGGCCTGAAACCGCCGAGTGCAGCCGACTTACATCCTGTTAGCGGCAGGAGAGAAGAAGCCTTAGTCCAAGTTGAGGTATGGCAGCACTTCCTTCGTGAAGCGCTCCAACTGGCTCATCTGATCTCGGTGGGTGAAGCGCAGGGAAATGTGTTCCGCCCCCGCATCGATGAAGGCGTTGATGCGCTCAATCAAGTCTTCGGCGGGGCCGTATGTGCCCCATTTCTCGATGGAATCGCCCCAGAACGGGGTGTAGTAGTAATCGAGCAGGAACGCCTCGCCATTTTTCATGGCCGATTCCTTGTCGTCGTCGATACAGGTGGTCATGTACCACGCGGGTGTGCCCGGGTCGCGCCCGCTCTCCTCCGCGAGACCGACGATCTGCCCCCAGGTATCGCGAAACTCCTCGGGCGTCACGCGGTTCGGGAACCATCCATCCCCATACTTCGCCACCCGCTGCCATGCGGTGTCCACTGTGGCTGAGGCGATCCACATGGGCACGGTTTTCTGGATGGGCCTGTGTGCCAGCGTCACGTTTTCCACCTGGTAATACCTGCCCTCGAAGGTTACTTTCTCCTCCGTCCAGAGCCTCCGCATGAGCGTCATGTGCTCCTGCATGTAGAACATGCGTTTTCGGAACGGAACACCCAGGGTCTCGAACTCATGGACGCATTCCTGGGGCTTCGGCGGGCCGATGCCGACGCCCAAAATGACGCGGCCGCCCGATATGACGTCGAGCGTCGCCACCTGGTAGGCGAGGAATACGGGGTCCCTGAGACAGGGCAGAAAGACGGCGGTGCCGAGTTTTACGCGCTCGGTTCTCACCGCCACGGCGGAAAGCACGCTGAGCGCCTCGAGCCTCGGCTTGGCGAGCACCGAATCGCCCACGAACACCGAATCGTAGCCGAGTTCTTCCGCGCGCACCGCCAAGTCGATGATGGGGCCGACCTCCGGGGCGCCGTCGTTCCAGAGCAGCACCCCACGCGTGGGAAGCAACACGCCGAGTTTTACTTTTCTATCCACCATTTTTTGGCCTAAAGGTGAATGCCAGCGCTCGCGAGGATTCCGCGCACGCGCTCTCGCTGCGCGTCGGGAATATGGAGCCGTTCCGCGAAGTCGCGTCCTGCCGGCTTGGTAGCGTCGATGCCCACTTTCGTGAGGGTGTGAGTCTCGGGGTCCGAAGTCGGGTCCAGAATGGCGCCCATCGCCCCGTGGATGAAGTTGATGTCCTTGTCCGCGCGCGTCCTCGTGATGACCGCCCAGGCGACGTCGGAGAGATTGAAGATGTCCACGTCCTCATCGACCACGACCACGCACTTGCAATAAAACTCGGTGCCGAGCGCCGCCATGATGGCCTGCTGCGGCTGGCCCTCGGCCGTCTTGTTCATTTGGACGATGGCGAGCAGCGCGCCCGCCGTGTTCGAGGGCACGTGCACGGCGGATACGCCCGGCAGGTTGCGTCTGAGCGTGTTCAGGATTTCCGCCTCGCGGCTCACGCATGAGATGAGGATGTGATCCGCCGACATGCCCGAGGCCACGCTGTGGAGCATGGCGTCGCTCCGCATCTGTACGCGCTTGACGACAAACACGTTCTGCGTGCTGCGGTAGGACGCATAGCCGGTGAACTCGCCGAATGGGCCTTCCGGTTCGCGCACCTCGGCCAGAATCTCCCCTTCCAGAACGATCTCCGCGCCCTCGGGGGCTTCGAGGTCCGCCGTGCCGCACCTGGCGACGCGATACGGCTCGCCGAACAAGGCACCGATAATCTCGTACTTCCGCACCCCCGGCGGGTAGTGATACGCCATCGAACCCATGTAGTGGACCGGGTGGATTCCGATGACGACAGCCGCCGGTAGAGGATCGCCCGCATCTTCCGCCTTTTTATGGAAGTGGTACATCCGCCGGCGCGAATGCAGGGAAACGCCCAGCCTGTTCTTTCCCTTGAGCTGTAAGCGGTGAAAACCCGTCGTGTCGACACCCGTCTCGGGGTCACGCGCCACGATCTGGCCCGCCGTGATGTAGGGAGCCGCATCCACGGGAAAATGAAATGGGATGGGCAGTTCGTTCAGGTCTACGTCGTCTTCTTCGATTACGACTTCACGCCAGGGGGCGTCATCCACCACCTCCACGGGGAGATAATTCTGGCAGCGATCCTTATACGCCGTCGGCAAGTCGCCCGGCTCCACGTCGAGACACGCCGCGAGCAGATTCCGGTTGCCCGCGATGTTGGTTACGACCGAACCCTCGAAACCCTCCACGCGCTCGAAGATGATGACGGGGTATCTGCCCGCTCGCTCGAACTCGAACACAGTGGGCGTGATGTCCTCCCTGCCAACGGGTTCTGCGATGCGCACGAGTTCTTCGGGGTGGTCTTTCTCCACCATCTCCAGGAAGCCGCGCAGGCTTTGATCGACCATATCGCGCGCCTTATTTGGCCCAGGAGCCGCGATCCGTATAGGGATTCTCAATCGGCGGCAGGGGAGGAGCGCCGTCGCGTGGCGGCTCCTCGTCCCAGAACTCGATGGCGATGACGCGCGCGGGGGCGCCCTCGGTGTCCTTGAGTTTCACCGCGCCCGTAACGAGCAGGACGCGCTCTTTCTGGATGGCGCCCATGTTCGTGCACCACTCGATGAGGCATATCCCGCGCTCCAGGAACTTGATGTGGTTGGGGCTCCAGTTCGGTGCGGGCCACTTGCGCTCCTCGGGGGGATAAAGCGGCGAGTCGCACGTCATGAAATCCTGGACGAGCGCCTTGATCCCCTTGTCGATGAGCCAATCGGCCGCGTCGGTCGAGAGATAGACCATGTTCTCCCAGAAATCACGCGAGCCCCACATGCGGTCGGTCCATTCGGTGCTGACGATGGCGATGTCGCCGGGGCGCACTTCCACACCCGTGGCTTCGAGATCTTCCGCCGTCACGGACTCGGAGTTGCCCTTACCCGGCACCTTGAGCACGCAGGCGTCGCCGCATACGTGATCGAGCGGCAACTCGTCGTTCTTCAGACCGTCGTGAAAGAAGTGATAGGGCGCGTCGTAGTGCGTGTAGCTCTGCGTGGTGGTGGTGAAACCGAAGTTGCAGATGTGGTCCACGTCCAGCGTTGCGATGGGGGTGATGGTCGTGCCCGGAGCCGGCTTGTCGTAAATCTCATCGCGCGGAAACTGGACGTAGGTGTCCTCCGGGTCGACGGTGAGCGAGAGATCGACGAAGCGGTACGGCATGGCTTTCCCCCTACAGGAGTAAATAAATTCTGAAATGGAAGGCTCCCGCCGCCCATCAAAGACGGACGGCGGGAGTGAATCCTTCATCAACCAGTTTCGATTCTATTTCTTGCTTGCTATTTCAGGCGGCGGAACTCTTCCGCCCCCTGGATGCTCAACTAATTCCAGCCCTTCTCCTTGCAGTAGCGGGCCGCGCCATCGTGGAACGGAATACCCATCTGCGCTTCCTTACAGCCCGTCTTGGCCGGGTCGAAGCCCCTGAGGCCCTTATGCCCCGCCCGCAGATCCTTCACGTTATCGAGCAGCGCCTTCACGATATTGTACGCATCCTTGTTGCTGAGCGCCGTGGAAGCGAGGACCGCCGTGGTGAAGCCGAACGTTTTCTTGGGCTCCTTCTGCCCCGGGAAGGTGTTGGCCGGCATGGTGGCTTTCAGGAAGCCGATACCCAAGAGCTTGTTGCGGAACTCATCGGCGATGCCTAAGAATTTCAGCTTTTTCTGAACAGCGATCGAGGTGAGCGCCGGGTGGCCCGCGTTCACGGTGTGGCTCAGCATGTCGGCCTGGCCGTCCTTCATCCGGCTCTTGATGGCGCCGAAGCCGGTGTGCGTGGCCGAACCGCCCATCTTCTTGATGCCCTCATATGTGATGCCGTGCGCTCCGAGCATGGCGCGCGTGGCCCACTGGCCCAGCCCGCCGCGCGGAACCGTCACGTAGTTCACGGGCACTTTCTTCAAGTCCAGGATGCCGTTCACCTTGGGGTTCGTGGTAACGATGCCCAGGTAGTACTGATCCAGGCCGCCTACTAGCCCGCGCAGGTTCTTGTAGGGCTTCTTGTAGGCCACCTTGCCCTGATACGCCCAGGCCGCCGCCACGCTGAAGGTGAGCCCCATGTTGAACTTGCCGGTGCCGACGAGCTTGGGGTTACCCACGCCGCCGCCTTTGGAGAGGGCGTCGATCTGAACGCCCACTTTCGCGTTGTTCACGATGTTCGCCATGGTGGCCGAATACACGTGCCAGCCGCTGCCTTTTTTCCAGCTGCCCATCGTGAGGCGGGCCGCCTCGGCCTGAACGGCCACGAATGCGCCGATGGCCACCGCAAGAACGAAAACCATTTTCCAGGATGTGCGCTTCATTTTGAAAACTCCTCTGTTGGAAATGCCACGAATAGTTCCGTTTATATTGCGTTGTTTACGATGAAGCCGGATCCGCCGAACTCATGTCGAGTGCGCTTTTCTTTGCGCGCGTCAGATGACGCCAGAAAACTATGACCAGCAAAACGGAGCCGATGACGTCCGTCAACTTCTCGGGAACGATCAGCCCCAGGCAACAGATAAAGAAAACCGCCCGTTCCCAAGCCGCCAAGGGGATCGATATGTGCCCGGTGATCGCCGCCGCCAGGGCCGCTACACCGATAATGCAGGTGAGCGACACCCAGAGCGTCTCGCCGAGCGGACCGATGAAAAGCATGGAAGGATTATATACGAACACAAAGGGAATGAGAAATCCCGCCAAAGAGAGCTGAAACGCCTTCCAGCCCGTGGCGGTCAGATCAGAGTCGGCCACGCCCGATGCGACATAGGCCGAGAGCGCCACCGGCGGCGTCAGCATCGAGAGAATGGCGAAATAGTAGATGAACATATGCGCCGCCAGAACGGGGAGGCCGAGCTTGAAGAGCGCAGGCCCCAGAAGCGTGCCCGCCATGATGTAGGCGGCGGCAGTCGGCATTCCCATGCCCATGATGACGCAGCCGATAAGAGTCAGCCCCAGCGCGGGCAGGATCATACCGCCCGAGATGTTAACGATGAGGCCCGAGAATTTAAGGCCGATGCCCGTATCGTCCACCACGCCGACCACGACGCCCGCGATGGCGCAGGGAACCGCGACGGGGACCGTCATGCGACCGGCCTTCTCGAGCGCCTCGATTATCTTCTCGGGTCCCATGCGGGTCGACTTGCGCACCCAACTGAGCACCACCACGCCTATGGCCGCCGAGGTGGCCGACCACATCAAAGTGAAGCCGGCGATCATGTAGCCCAGGAGCAGGATGATCGGGAAGAGCAGAAGGCCGCGTTCCATGAGGATGCTCTTGAGTTCCGGCATCTCTTCTTTGCTCAATCCCTTCAAGTTCAGCTTCTTCGCCTCGAGGTCGACCATGAAGAACAGCGAGACGTAGTAGATGATGGCCGGAATGGCCGCCGCGCCCGCCACTCTCAGATATGGGGTGCCCGTCATGTCGGCCAGGATGAAGGCCCCGGCGCCCATGATGGGCGGCATGAGCTGCCCGCCCGTGGAAGCCACCGCTTCCACCGCGCCCGCGTAATGTGGGGCGAAGCCCAGGCGCTTCATGAGCGGGATGGTGAAGATGCCGGTACCCACGACGTTCGCCGTCGCGCTCCCGCTGATGGTTCCCATGAGGCTGCTGCTCACGATTGCCGCCTTGGCCGGACCGCCGCGGAACGCACCGGTGAGCCGTATGGCCAGATCGATGAACATACGCCCACCGCCCGAGACCTCAAGCGCCGCCGAGAAGAGCACGAAATAGAACACCACCTCCGCGCTCACGCCCAGCGGAACGCCCAGCAAACCCTCGACACCCAGGATCTGGAACTCGATGAACTCGGTCAACAGGATGAAGCGGTGTCCCAGGGCGCCCGGTATCAGGTGGCCCAGGAAATTATAGACCAGCGCCACGACGGCCACCGAGGTGACGCCCCAGCCGAGATAACGACGCGAGGCCTCGACGGTCAGGAGGATGTAGGCGAGACCTAAGTAGATATAGCGCGTGGGGACCTCATCCACGTCGCGGATGCGCTCGTTCAGGAAGTTCCACTCATACAGATAGAGCACCGCGATGGACATGGCGATGACGGTCAGAACGTAATCGACTGGGCCTACGCGGCCTTCCTTGCGGAAAGGTTTGGTGAGAAAGACGATGCCCAGCGCGAAACTCAGGTGGAGCGGCCTGGAGGTGAAGACGTGAAGCATCCCGAAAAAGGCCCAGTACAGCTGGATGACGGACCAGACGATGGCCAGCAGCGCAACCGGGTTCAAGAATCGCTTCATCGAAATTCCGTCCCCTTGGTGATGCGTTTTCGCGAACAAACGCCAGACGCATCAGGAAGCGTCTCACACGAAAATTACGAGCGCATTACACGCATGAATTTCATTCTCGCTTACGCGGCGCTTTCATACCCTGCCATGCGGCGCCTGACTCACTCCGCCCAAGGGCGCGTGGTGGTCGTCGTGAGAAGTTCGCATCCATCTTCCTCAACGAGCACCATCTGCTCGATGTTCGTACCCCCCACCTCGGGCAGCACGAACTGCGGCTCCACGCAGAGCACCATATTGCGCTCGAGAATCATCTCGTTGTCCGGCCTGATGATGGGCGCCTCCACGGTTTCAAGACCGATGCCGTGCCCCGCCATCGGGAAGAGGTGCTGCCCCGCCCCGTTCGCGTTATCATCCAGGAACCGACTCGCCGCCTCATGAACGTCTAAAGCCTTTGCGCCCGCGCGGACTGCGCCCATCGCCGCCTCCGAGGTCGCGACGGTCAACTCCAGCATCTCCTCGACGTCTTTCTCCAGTTTCTTTCCGGGAACCACGGCGGTGCGGTTGACGTCGAACCCGTAGCCCTCCACCGCGCCCACGTAGTCGAAGCGGATCAAATCGCCCGCCTCCAGTTTCCTCTGCGTCGCCTGCGGCCAGCGCGAACCCCAGCTCGCCCACGGGCCGCTGTGAACGCGGACGTAGCGCACGAAATCAGCCCCCGCGCGCATCCCCGCCGCGTGGCCCTCGGCGCACAAGTCGCTCTCGCTCACGCCGGGGCGAACCGCGTCGAAAATAGCGGAGTAGCCCGCCTCGACGATATCCGCCGCACACTTCAAGTAGGCGACCTCGGTTTCGCTCTTCCTCGCGCGAAGCTGCTCCACCAGGGCGTTCGCGTTCGAGAAGTGCGCCTCTGGCAGCGCGGAAGTAAGGTCGATGTACATCGTCGCCGGCATGATGTCCTCACCGGCGATGCCCACCCGCGCGCTCCCGGCTCCCAAGCGCCCCAGTTGATTCACCAGGCCCGCGGAGATGTTCGCCTCCACCTGGACGTTTTCGACGTGCACCATCTCTGCGCGATAGTTCCTGTGATCCACGAAGAGCAGCGGCTCATCCTCAATCGGCAGGACGAGCACCCCGTGGCCCATGCCGCGAACCGTATCGCTGAACGCCCCCGGCGGAAACGGCGGAAAATGATTCGTGAGATAGGTCAGGCTCCCCATGCGGTCGTAAAAAGAGCGCCCGATGACGAGGAGAACGTCGAGACCCCCCTTGCGCATGAGGCCGCGCGCATCCGATATCCTCCCCTTAATCTCTTCTTTGGAGGCTCCCGTTCCATTCTCCAGGACCATCTACTTGAACCTCGGCAAGAGTTCGGAGACGAAATTCTCAAGTTGCTCTTCCTGGACGCCGCCCGCGAAGCGAACGACGAAGACGCGCGCTCCCTCCGCAGCATACGATCTGAGATCTTCCTCCACGCGGTCCCCATCCCCGGCAAGGACAAGGAGTTGCTTGCGCACCTCATCGAAGGTTTTGTGGTAGTACTTCGAGAGAAATTCACCGCACTGGGCTTCCGCCTTCGCTCCATCGGGATTGATGTTCATCGTCACGTAGAGGCACTGGGGAATCTTTTCCACTTCTTCGGTTCTGCCGAACTCATCGGAATACGCGAGTATCTTCTCCCAGCACTGGCGATAGAGATCCGCCGTGATGGAGTTCGTGATCCAGCCGTCGGCGAAGCGCGCTACGCGCTTCAGGCCTGATTCCACCAGATTGCTCGAAAGCCAGACCGGAGGGCCGCCGGGGGTTTTGGGCCTCGGCTCGAGCGCTACGCCCTCGAAGGAGAAATGCCTGCCCGCATAGTTCGCCTGTGATTCGCGCATGAGGAGCTTGAGTATCTCCACCGTCTCGGAGAAGCGGCGCGCGCGCTCGTTGATCGGCACGCCAATGGTCTCGAACTCGAACTTCAAGTCCGTTCGCCCCACGCCCAGACCGGGAAGGACGCGCCCGGGGAACATGCAGTCGAGCGTGCTCATCGATTGGGCGAGCATGACCGGATGCCTGAGCGCCGCAAGCATCACCGCCGTACCGACCTGAACGCGCTCGGTCGAGGCGAGAACCGCCGCCCAGGTGGTGAAGCTCTCCATGCGCGGTTTGGCCAGCACACTGTCGCCGAGCCACACGGAGTCGAGGCCGAGGTTCTCGGCCTTTTTCGCGAGAGAAAATATGGGGTCGGTGTCCGGCGCTTCGCCTCCCGCCGCCACGACGACGCCGCGCGTTGGCAGCAGATAGCCGAAATGAAAATCCCGTGCATCATTCATGAAATCGAATCCCTACCTCGTTATAAAAAGAAAGATGCCCTTATCAAGGGGCAAACAAAATGTCAGATTGAATACATTAGTAACATTTTTAGCGTTCTCTCGCAAAAACTAAGGCCTTTGAGAGCCAATCGCCGGGGATTCGCCTCATCAACCGAGGCGTTCCCGGCAGCGGTGCGCGCCGCAACGGCGGCTCGGATATGGCGGGGCAGTTCCCGGGCTCGATCGGGACGGGTTTCATCCTCCCTCTTCGGTCGGATTAAATCTGAAAAATTCGATAAATTCAGATAAATTTACGAGGTTTTTCGATAAATTGCGTTCCCGAAAGCGATGCCGCTTCTATTTCTTTTTGGGAGTTATGGGAGCAGCCAGCGCCAGGGCGGAAGGCGCCCTGCGGAGGCTCAGCATGTAGACCGTCAGCGCTTCGAGATCCTCCGGCTTCAAATGGCCGTAGGCGGGCATGGCGGAGCCGGGAGAAACCTTTTGCGGAAACTTGAAGTGTTCGATGTGCCACTTCGGGTCCTTCCGGCGTTCGCCCGCAAACGTGAGGTCAGGCCCGATGACCCCGCCGGCGCCTCTGATTTTGTGGCAGGCGAGACAGCCGTTCATCAGATAAAGTAGCTTTCCCCTCTGGATGAGAGGGGCATCTTTCAGGGCGCCTGCGTGGCACGGACCGCAGCTGGCCTGAATGAACCCGCCCCGCAGCAGCGGCTCTTCCCAGAACGGGACTTCTCCGTGGGCGTCCTGAACGGTCGTCGCCCTGCCCTGGCCCTGGTGGCACACGGTGCAGCCGAATTGCTCGAAGGGATGCAGCGGAATGGAGGGATGCCTGGCGAAAGGCTGGTCGGCATCCTTGAACGCCGGGTGCTCGACCCCCCGGTGGCACATGACGCACCTGTCCACGCGCTCGCCATTGGCCACGATGATTTGCTCGAACTGATCCCCGCTCGCCAGAACTGATTTGCGCTCTTCTTCGGTTCCGGCCCTTTCGACGAGCAATTCGCGGAACGTCCGCTGGTAGCCCCGCCATTCGCGGTCATAGTCCTTCCAGACGGAGAGCAGAAAAAACAGGGCCGCGCACACGCTCAGGGCGGCGAAGGCGACCACCCACCCGAACGGCACATGGGAATCATTGTGATTTGAATTCGCCATCCGTCATCCGCCTCAGTGCAGACCCGCCGCCTGCCACGGCCATATCCAGGCCCAGTTGGCGCCGCGGAAATAAAGCCCGATGAACGTGTAAATCAGATAAGACGTCAGAAAATAAGAATAGAGGGCCAGGGCCCCCATCCGGCTCGACCCCGTCCGCCGCCAGATGTAGAGCGAACCGACCGCGAAGAGGAGGATCAGTATAGTCCCCGGATTCAAAAGGTCGACCCATATCTGCGAGGCGCCCGGAACCAGTTTCCGCACCGCGTAGTGCTCGTTCAGATACGTCAGGACGAGGACGACCGGAATGATCACCAGGACCGACCAGAGCGTAATCCGCCGGCCCTGGCCCGAGGTGAACCAGTTTCCCTGGCCCTCGGGGTTGCGGTCGATGTAGGGAATGCTCATGAGGCCGATAATCGCGGCGGCGGGAACGATGACGCCTCCCGCCAGAGCGGAATAGCTCACGATTTCCTGAAGTCCGAGAAAGTACCAGGGCGCCTTGGCGGGATTTGGCGGATGGTCCGGGTTGGCCAGCTCTTCCAGGGGCGCATCGAAAAAGTAGGCGACAACGGAGAGAACGGCCACGACTCCCACGAAGACGACCAGCATCCTGAACACCGTGTGAGGCCAGCTCATAACCTCTTCTTCCGGGGCCTGCGTATCCACCGTGGGCGTCTTGCCCTCGGCCAGTTCCACGAGCATGTACGTCTTGTGCGGCGAAAAAGCCGCCGTCTCGCCCCGGGCTGCCTCAGAGGGCGGCGTGGGTGGACGGGAAAGGCCTCCGTCTTTGCGTATCCGCCAGAAATGGACGCCCATGAGTATCATCATGATGCCCGGCAGGAGCATGACGTGCATGACGTAGAACCGGATCAGCGCGTTCTGCCCCACCGTATCGCCCCCGAGCATCAGCGTGCGGATGGATTCTCCAACCAGGGGCGGGTAGCTGGCGATGCTCGACCCGACGGTGATGGCCCAAAAGGCGAGCTGATCCCAGGGGAGGAGGTAGCCCGTGAAGCTCATCATCAGGGTCGCCCCCCAGAGGAGCACCCCGATGACCCAGTTGAACTCGCGGGGCGCCTTGTAGCTGGCCGTATAGAACACACGGCACATGTGCAAGAAGACGACGGCGACCATCGCGTGAGCGGCCCAGCGATGGAGATTCCGCAGGACGACGCCGTAGGAGACGACGAATTCCAGATCCTTCATGTCGCTGTAGGCGCGCTCGGTCGAGGGGACGTAGAAGAACATGAGCAAAGCGCCGGTGCCCAGAAGGATCACGAAGAGGAACAGGGAGATGATGCCGAGTCCCCAGGTATAGGTGGGTTTCAGGCTGTGAACGTGCGTTCGCGCGGGAAGGACGTGCAGGAAGAAATTCGAGAACATGACGGCCGCGCGATCCAGATCGTTGTCCGGATAACCGCGGCGGAAAATCGAACGGACGACGCGGTTGTCCCTAAGCCACGATACGGCTTGACTGCGGCCTGATTTCTGCGGTGATTCGGTGACCATGATGACGGCTCAGAGCTTGAAATGCTCGGACGGGGCAACGACTTTGCGCGTATCGACGACGACGCGGCCATCCGGCGATTTCGTCACGAGGAAGAAGTCGAGTCCGCGCGGCGCAGGCCCTCCGAGCACCTGTCCCCGCCCATCGAAAGTGCTGCCGTGGCACGGGCACCGGGCCCTCAAAATATCCGGAGACGCGCCCGGCGCCCCGACAAAGGGGGTAATCACGCAGCGAAGATGAGGACAGACGGCCGTGCAGGCGCGGAACCCGTCTTTTTCACGAAACAAAACGATTTTCTTGTTGGCGAAAAACGTGATGGACCCCACGGTGTATTTCTCCAGGGCGTCGAGTTTCAGAACCGACTCACCCTCATAAACGACGTTGGGGAACAAGAAGCGGACGTTGGCGAGAACCGGGCCCAGCAGGGAAATCAGAAAAGAAACCCAGCCGAGGCCCAGAAGCATACGCCGCCGGGGGGTCTGTTCATCCATGCCCGCAGTCATGTCATCCAAGCTCAACCCACTCTTCCTGGAAAGAAAAATTCTCGATGGTAACGGCGCCCGTGGGACAGCGCTGGGCGCAGAGCGAACAACGGATGCACTTGTCCGGATCCATGATCATGGCTGCGCCCATCCCCGACTCTCCGGCGCCCCCGGCGGACGTTCCAAATCGGGCCTGCACCAGAGCCGCCAGATCCTCTCCTCCCTGTAATGCTTCCAGGGGAACCATTCGCAGGCAGCGCGACGGGCAGACGTCCACACAACCGCCGCAGAGGATGCATTTGGCGCCATCGAAGATCGGATTCGCGCTGCAGCGCAGACACCGCATTCCCTGCCCAACCGCATCTGCGGGCGAATAACCCAGTTCCACCTCGGCGACGCCGATTCTGCGCTCGATGGGCAGGGCGTCCGGGTTTCGCCGAGACACTTTCTGGTATCCGGGATTGACGATGGGAAGGGGATATCCCTCCCCCGACTCCTGAAGTAGTGCCTGCTGCAAGGGTTCGATGGAGGCCCACTGGAGATGCGTCTGGACGCCCGCCTGACCGCCTGACAGAAAGGTGTGTATGGAGCGAGCGGCCCGGTGACCGTTTTCCACCCCTTCGATGAATATCCGGGGACCCATGGCGACGTCTCCGCCCGCGTAGATGCCGGGAGCGGTCGTGGCCAAGGTTTCGGGATCGACGCGAATGGTCCCGCGCGGCGTCGTCTCGACGCCGTCCTCATCCTTGATCCAGGAAAGGTCCGAAGCCTGGCCGACGGCCACGATAACCGAATCGCACGGAATCACGCGCTTGGTATCCGGCTCGAATTCCGGGTTGAAGCGGCCCTCCTCATTGAAGACGCGGGTGCACGTGTGGACTTCCAGCCCGACCACCCGGCCATCTTTCTCCACGATGCGGACTGGCCCCACCCGGGGCTCGAGATCGATTCCCTCTTCGAGCGCCTCTTCGATCTCGAAGTCCGCAGCAGGCATCTCGTCGCGAGATTCCAGGCAGATGACGTGGACTTTCCTCGCTCCCACGCGCATCGCCTCGCGGG
This sequence comes from bacterium, assembly GCA_965213625.1. Lineage (GTDB taxonomy): Bacteria > UBA8248 > UBA8248 > UBA8248 > UBA8248 > Bin107. The sequence goes on along the minus strand of CBDBZU010000004.1, from coordinate 1,875,548 downwards.
CCACATCCATCATCTCGCGCATGAGAACTGCGTCTTCCGTTTGATCGGCAGTTCTAGCGGCGGAATCCGCCTCACCGGCCACCCGGGCGGCGACCCGAGCGGCGTCCATGGCCACGTTTCCCCCGCCGATCACAACTACGCGCTCGCCCAACTCGACGCGGAAGTTCAGATTCACGTTCAGCAGAAATTCGACGGCCCGGAAAACACCGTCCGCGTCCTGGCCTTCCATGGGAAGAGAACGGCTCACATGCGCGCCGATGGCGATGAACACCGCTTCGAAGCCTTCCTTGCGAAGGGTGGAGAGGTCGAAGTCCCGCCCAATGGCCTTGTTCACCCGCAGCTCCACGCCCAGGCTGAGGATGGCCTGAATCTCGGCCTGAACGAGATCGCGCGGAAGGCGGTATTCGGGAACCCCGAGCATGAGCATGCCTCCGGGGACTTCCTGTTTTTCGAAAACGCTCACGTCGTAGCCGAGCAGGGCAAGATCGTGCGCGCAGGTCAACCCCGCCACGCCCGAACCGACGACGGCGGCCTTTCGCCCCGCCGTCTCCACCCCCCCGGGCTTGCGGCGGGCCGCTTCGAGCACCGAGAAATCGTTGATGGTGCGCGTTGAGGGCTGGAAGCGGAGGTCCCGCATGCTCCTGAGGCTGCGCTGCGAGAAGGCGGATTCCCCCTTGCCGGAGGCCAAATCGGCCTCTACCCCGTAGCGCTCCGTCACGAATCGCTTGAGCGCCCGGATGGCCACCGGCGAATCGATGTTGCCGCGGCGGCAGGCCGCTTCGCATGGCGCCGCACAGACGCGCCCGCAAACCGACGCGAAGGGGTTCGGTCCCCGGGCGATGATGTAGGCGCGCTCGAAGTCCTCCTCGGAGATGGCCGTGACGTAACCCCGCGCGTCCGTGTGTACAGGACACGCATCCTGACAGCAAATCGTTTTCCGCCAGTGGTCGTGGCCGGGCAACTCGACCCGAAAGGAGCGCACAGGAGGTAGGGCCTCCCGATTCCCTGAGTCCATGTACGCGATCCTATTTCGCCAGCGAGCGCATGAATGCGACCAGATTCTGGAGGTCGGCGTCCGAAAGAACACCGCCCCAGGGTGGCATCAACGGCGATTTCCCTACCGCGACCCCGCCCAGTTTGGTAATCTTGGCGATATATTCATCCGTTATGGTCTTCATGTATTTGCCGTCCGTGTGATTTCTCGGCTTCGGGCTGAGCGCCTTGGCTGCGACGCCGTCTCCCTTGCCCGATGCGCCGTGGCAGGAGGCGCAAAGCTGCAGGTATTTGACCTTGCCGGCCGCAACGTCGCCTTTTTGCTGGGCGGCCCCGTCACCAGAGGACCAAGAAAAGAGCGCCACTGCGAGCACCGGGCCTGCACAGATGAAAAATCTTCTCGACCGAAACGTTCTCATACAACCTCCTTTATGGCCTACGACCTATAAACCTCCATCTCCATTAAAGCGTCCGGGGGACGAAGCTGAGGCTCGTCAGCGAATGCTTGTGCGGAGATTCTCCAATCTTCTTCAACTTCCCCTTGCCCAGCTTGTAGCGGTAGCGGTTGGTCAGGGGGTCCGGCACCCGGTGAACCACCGAGTTGGCCGGGTTCTCGGGAAAGCCGAAATAGGCGAAGGTGACACCCTCCCGAACCGCGTCGGTGACCATAGCCACGGCGGTGAAGCTACCCTTGCTCTTCTTGATCCGCCCGGCCTTCATGAGCTCGGTGAAGGTCTGCTCCTTGCCGTCGACGCCGATGTACCCTCCCGTCTGCACGAGCAGGTCGTCGTTCTCGATGGCCACCAGGTCTCCTGATTCGATGCCCCGGGCGCCGGCGTCTTTCGGGTGAATCTCCAAGAACTGCTGGGGCCAACGCTGCATGATGTAGGGTCGCCGCTTGTCGTCGTAGCCGGATTGCCACAGCTCGTTGATGCGGCCGTTCGTCACCCACAACTCGTCTCCCTGCGGGGTGACCCTATCGTAGAAATCCTTGAAATCCTCCCAGTAGCTTTTCAGCAAAACCGCCTTGCCGCTCTGGGTCCCGAAGGAGGTGAGCCATTTCCTGTGCATGGTGGGGCCTTCGGGGGTTCCCAGTTCGAGGGTTTCGTCGTGGAGACGCTTCGTCCCGACGAGTTTGCCCTTGACCATGCGAATGGGGGTCTGGATGCCGCCGGTCCCGTATTCGCGGAGCAACTCGTGGCCCCGTTTCCCCTCGCGCTTGGCCTTCACGACGAGCGGATGGTAGTTGAGTACTCCTTTGCGTCCGAAGCGGGCCGCCTCCTCGAATATCTGGTTGCTGTCCTTCCAGTCGAAGCCCTTGAAGCCCATCTTCCTCGCGAACGCGGCGATGATCCACCAGTCGGGCCGGGCCTCTCCGGGGGGGTCGGCGAACTTGCTGTAGAGCCTGAGGCGGCGCTCGCCGTTGCACCGGGTGAAGTCTTCCTCACCCCAGGTGGCGGCCGGAAGAATCAGATCCGAATACTCGGTTCCGATGGGAGCAACCGGGTAGATGTCCTGGTGGGCCACGACCATGCCGCCGGCGTCCACGCGCCGCTTTAAGGCGTCCACCGCCGAATCGACGTCAAAACTCTCGATCTGGTGGGGGTTGTGTCGAGTCAATCGCTGGAAAACGTCCATCAACTCCTGAGACGCCGCCATGGCCTGGCACCAGGTGGTTCCGATGACCCATGCGAAGCGGACGTGACCGTCTACGACCCAGCGGTCGAGATCGATTTCCTTCTTGCGGCGTCCCGGCGCCTTCTCCGGAGACAGGCTCCTCGGGTAACCGGCCGCGCCCATCCAGCCGCGCTGATGCCCCCCGCCTCGGGAGATCACGCGACCGGGCCGCGACCCGGCGCCGCAGACCAGCCCGAGGGCCGCGAAGGAAGCCGTGTTCCCGAAACTGTTGCACCAGTAATTGCCCTTCTCGAGCATGAACGAGGTTTTCTTGCGCGTTCCGTCGGGCTTGGGCTTGGCCAGGATTTCGGCTGTCTTTCGAATGTCCGCCGCCGGCACGCCCGTGATCTTCGCGGCTCGCTCCAGTTCGGCGTAGGGATAGCTCAGAATCCACTTTTTATAGCCCTCGAAGTCGGTCCCGTACTTGCCCCAGGTCGTGACCCACTGCCACGGCGTGTTGCGGGTGCCGCGTCCCATGCCGGAGCCGATCTCCCACTTGTTCGACACCTTTCTCGCGATAAACTCCTTGTCCTCCCAGCCGTTCTCGAGGATCAGGCGGATGATGGCCAATTGGAGGACCGTATCCGTTCCCGGAATGACGGGCAGGAAGAGACCGCCGCGCTTCTCGCCGTAGGCCACGCCCGAGGTCTTACGCGGAAGAGCGAAGACCAGCTTTTTGTTCGGCGTTTTTCCGCCCATGATCCAGGAGGTGAACAGCACCGACTTGGTCTCCCACGGGTCGACGCCCGAGAAGAAGATGACCTCGGCCTCTCCCCAGTCGTCATAGGAGGCGCTGAATGGATTGATGCCGGAAAAATCAATCCCAGGCGTGTCCGGGCCGGGACCCGGCTTGTCATGCGGGGCGTAGGCCGGCGTCCCGATGGCGCGGAAGGCGAGCTTGGAGATGGCATAGGTATTTTCGAAATACTGGTAGGAATACGTCTTCATGGCCCAGGCGTGCTCGCCGAACTTGTCGAGGACGTGTTTCGAGATGCCCGCCAAGACGCCCATAGCCGTATCCCACGAGACCTCCTGTAAGGTTCCTCGAACGCGCATCATCGGCTGGCGCAGGCGGTCCTGTGAGGGTTCGTTGGGATTATAGAGTTTCTTCGCCAGGACGCCGCCCCGGATGGAGTGGTTTCCCCCGACGTTCACGACCTTCGCATCCTTGTCCGGCATGACGATGACGTGGTGTGGGCGACCGTTCACCATGATGATGTTGTGCATGTTCGGGCTGACCCAGCCGCCGCTCATGATGGCGGTGGGAAAATCGACGCCCAGGGCGTTCTGGCCGGCCTTGGGCCCGCCCTCGCGCCCGATTGGCCAGCGGTAGACCTTGTACCCGCAGCCCACGATGCAATAGTCGCACGCCGTGGTGAAAACCTCAGCGTCTCGCGGGGGGAGGGGGACACTGTCTTCCGCAAGGTAGTAGTTCGTTACCTTTCCTGCCATGATGCGTCCTCCTCAGCGCTGTGCCGGCGCAAGATTCGAGTGATAACCGTATAGCAGCCCCATCATTCCGATCGCGTAGATGTCGTCTCCACGGGTCTCCAGTACGACCTGGGGGAGGCTTTCCGTGGCTTGCCCCGCCCCGACCATGCCGTGCTTCATGAGGTCGAAGGTCGTCAGATGGAACGGGCACGGGCCGATGGCCTTGTACTGCCCGTTGTATGTCCCCTGCAGAGGGCCGCCCATGTGGGTGCACAGGGTACTGAACGCCACGACGTCTCTCTTGGGGCCGACGCCGCCGCCGGCCGTTACGCCCAGCTTGACCAGCATGCACCCCGAGAAGACGTCCTTCCAGGGATACTGGAAATACTGAGGCGTATCGACTTTGAGGGCGCTGAGCTTGCCGATTTTCCGGCGGGGATACGCCGCCCTTTGCAGGGCCGCTCCGGCCAGGCCGGGGATGCCCTCGACCAGCACCACGCTCATGGCGGTTCCGCCGGCCAGGAGAAAGGCGCGCCGCGAGATACAAGGCCGGGTTTCCTTGGCTTCCTGAGTCATGGATTCCTCCTTACGGCATGGCCGCGTACGGCGGCAGTTCAGGGGGCTGAACGAGCAAAGGCTTATCGCTCGAGAGCGATTCCAGAAAGGCCAGCAGGTCTTCCTTCTCCTCGTCCGAGAGCCCCAATTTCTTGAGAAGTGGACTCTTGTTCGCGTCCTCCCCTCCTCCTTCGTCATAAAAATCGATGACCTCATCCAACTCGAAAAATGCGCCGTTGTGCATGAAAGGCGCCGTGTAATTCAGCTCCCGCAGGCTGGGGGTGCGGAACCTCCCCTTATCGGCCTCCCGCTTGGTGGTGTAGTAGAGGCCCAAATCCCGATCCGCCTTGCGGTACACGGATTCGGGAACGCCTCGTATCACGTGCTGAAAGCGAAGCGTTATCTGCCGCAAGGGGTCTTCCTCGAACGCGGGGTTCTTGGGGACGCCGATGTTGTGATAGTCCTCATCCGAAAGGAGGGGGCCGTTGTGGCACTGGATGCACTGCGCCTTTCCGCGGAAAAGAGCCAGCCCGCGCAGAGCGCTTTCCGAGAGCGCCTTCTTGTCTCCTTTCATGAAGCGGTCGAACGGCACGTCCTCCGCCTTCGAAATCAGTGTGCGCTCGTAGGCCGAGATGGCCCGCCATGCGTCGTCGATGGTCGGCCAGGCGGATCCGAACACCTCACGGAAGCGCTTGACGTATTCGGGAACCTGGCGCAGACGCTCCTCCATCATCATGGTGTCGCCGTTTCCGGCCACGTTGCCCGTGGCGGCGCTCTTGGCCTGGGCTTCCAGACTCGGAACCTCGCCTGCCCAGAACAGTTTTGCGTAATAGGCAGAATTGAGTATCGTCTGGGAGTTCCGCCAGTGCTGCGTGCCCGGGTAGCCCCGGCTCAGGTCGCCGCCGTCTCCCCAGCCGTTTTCGGGGCTGTGGCAAGAGGCGCACGACGTGCTGGCGTCCCCCGACAGGCGGGCGTCGAAAAAGAGCAGCTTGCCCAACTCCACCTTGGCCGGAGACATGGGATTGTCAGCCGGAACCGGAACAGGCGGTAATGGCCCCAGCGGAGGGAATTTCCCCTTCCGGGCCGCGTCCGCTCCTCCCACCAGAAGGGCGGCGATGAAGCAGACGGCCATCGTGGAACCCAGGAAGCAGTTTTTCATTCGCGCGTTCATGGCCGTCTCCTCAATTATCGCCGAGTTTGCGGAGTTCATAATCGGGAATTTTCGGTTCATTCGTGGAAACCGCAGCACCGGAGAGACTCTTCATGAACTCCACCAGGGCCTTTCTCTCATCCGCGGAGAGTCCCAGGGGCTTGAGCCGCGAGCTCTTGTTGGGGCCGCTCCCGCCGCCCTTATTGTAGAAGGCGACGACGTCCTCCAGTGTGGCGAAAGCGCCGTTGTGCATGTAGGGCGCCGTCCGGGCGACTTCGCGCAGCGTCGGCGTGCGGAACTTGCCGCGGTCGCTCTCTTCTTTCGTCACGACGTAGAGGCCCGCGTCGGCTCTCAAGTTCATGAAATTCGGGACGCCGAGCACCTTGTTGAACCGGCGGAAAGTGATGTGGCGCATCGGGTCCTTGAAAATCTGCTCGTTTTCGGGAACGCCGAGCGCGTGAAATCCGCCGTCGCTCAAAAGGGCGCCGTTATGGCACTGGACGCAACCGGCCTTCCCCTGGAACAGGGCGAGTCCCTGTTTGGCCTGGGCAGAAAGGGCCTTTTTATCGCCCTTCAGGTACGCATCGAAAGGCGCGTTCCGCGAGGCGATGGTATGCAGGAACGCCGAGATGGCCTTGAGCGCGCCGCCAAAGGAAGGCTCCCCGCCATAGGCCTCCTTGAACATCTTGACGTAAGCGGGAACCTGCTTGAGCCGCTCGGGGAAAAGACGTCCGTCCACCAGCATGAAGTGGGCTTCCGTCAGGTGGTCCCGCACGAGGGTGGGCAAGTCGGCCCCGCTCAGACGGCCGTCCCAGAAGACCCGCTTGTTGTAGGCGGCGTTCAGGAGCGTCTGGGCGTTTCTGAAATACTTACTCCCCGGATAGCCCGTCGAGAGGCTCTGGCCGTCACCCCAGCCCTTTGCGGGCTGATGGCAGGTGGCGCAGCTGATCCCCCCGTCCCCCGACATGCGGGGATCGAAGAAGAGATGCCGGCCCAACTCGGTCTGCGCGGGCTTCTGGGCCTTGGGCGCCGGAAGGGGTGCGAGGGAAGCTCCCCACCCTATCGCCGGGAGAAAAACCCAGGCGCTCAGCAGGATTCCGCAGAGTATCCGGCGCCGGATGGCGTGAACGAATTCCATTCTTTCCTCCTCCCAAGCTGGCTGTTCTATCTCCTGTAAGACTTCCGTCCCATATATGCTGGAAATACGGCCTTATTTCGAAGAAAACGTGAAGGCGGCGGCCTTCTTCCCCCCGGCGGTTATGGCGATCTTTTTCTTCTTGACCCCCAGGGCCGGGTGCCACGCCCGCAGGGAGTATTTCCCCGGAGGAACGTCGTTGATCTCAAAACTGCCGTCATCGTTCACGCGCGCGTAATAGGGATTCCTGGCCACGAAGAGAAACCCCTTCATCCAGTTGTGCACGTCGCACTCGATACGGACGATGGGGCTCCGCCGAACCTTGGCCCTGCGGACGACTTTTTTCCGCTGCTTGGGCTGGGAGATGTTCCACATGGAGCGTTTCGACCGGCCGATGATCTCGTAGGTGTGGATGTTGTGATGGGCGGCGTCGCTGTTCAGGATGGTGACCTTGCCCCCCTCGGCGACGACCTGGAGGTAGGGGACATAGGCGCACTTTTTCTGGTCCACCACAGCGCTCTGGATTTCCTTGGGATAGCCCTTGCCCTTCCTGACCTTGTCGAGATAGACGACAACGCCCCTGAGGGCGCCGTCCTTCGCGTCCACCTCCTGGCGGGTTACCTGGCCCTTACCGCAGGCGTTATAGTCCTTGGTGATAATGTATTTGACGGGGGCGGGAGGCTTGCCCTTGAAGCTCACCTTGCCGGTGATGGTCCCGCCGCCTGTGATGGATACGACTTTATACTTCGCCAGGGAAGCGTTTGGGATAAGGATAAGAAGAAAAGACAGGGACAAAAAAATAGGTAAAATAGATTTGATCAACATTGCGAGAACTCCCCTGGCGAAGTCTTCCGTTAGCTGATGTCAATACGATCATCAACCATCAACTATTTCGAATCGGTTTATGCCCTCCTCATCTGCGAAGCGTCGTCACGGAACGCGAACTTCTATTCGATGTTGGCCGCGCCCAGGCCAGCGACAAGCAGTATCGACACCCCTGTAAAAGCTGCGTATTTCAAAATCAAAATCACAGCGTGTCGCGCTCTTTATGAACTTGTTCCTACTTTCAATATAGGGACAACTTTTGAATGTTGCAACAATATTGAAATTCGACTTTTCACACCTTTTGGCGCGACATTGCGATTAAGAATTTTCTAAAAAAACTGCAAACAGGAGAGCTTCCGGCGAGGCGAAAACGGTTCGCGGAAGTGGGGATGACCGGTCTGCCGCGCAAGCGTGAGTGCGGCGCCGGAACCGGACCATCGTTAAAGGAATTTTGATCTGGAGTGGCCAGGTGCTAAGATGTTTCCATTCAAGCTACAAAGGAAATAGTGGTCGTCGTGGAATCCTGTGACGTGCTTCTGCAGCGCTCATTCGATTCCGGCACACCTATATCCATAGGATGTACCGGAATCCTCATAGGTCCGCTGATCAAAACAGACGGACCGGGAGAGGAGGGAATACCATGCAACGCTTCCTCATGACTCATCTTTTGGTCGGATTGCTGACGGTGCTTCTCATGAGCCCGGCTTTCGCCCAGCAAAGGATCACCTGGTGGGAACACAGCAACCCGCCGCACAACAACTACTCGAAGGATTTGGTGGCGGAGTGGAACAAGAAGAACCCCAAGTCTCCAGTGCAGTATGATTTTTTCGCGATGACCCCCTACTTCCAAAAACTCACGGCCGCGCTTTCCACGCGCTCGGCGGCCGACATGTTCACGCTCATCGACTTCCTGCTGCCCGGCTTCACCGCCAAGAACGTCCTCGCGCCCATTCGTCCCGAATGGCTGGGCTACAAGGACCTCGAGGATATGAAGAAGGCCTACATACCGGGGGCGCTGGACGGCTACATCCACAAGGGGAAGCTTTACGCTCTCCCTCCCATCGCTTCCGGCTTCAGCCTCTTCATTAACACGAAACACTTCCGGGAAGCGGGCCTGGACCCGGACAAGGATTACCCGCGCACCTGGGAAGACGTTGGCCGCATCGGGAAAAAACTGGTGAAAATGAGGGGCAGCAGGATGGTGCGCGAGGGCTTCGATTTCGCCATGCACTCCTCCACCTGGACGATGTGGTACTTCAACACGACGATTCGCCAATACGGGGGAGAAGTCCTCGACGCCTCCGGGAAAAAGTGCCTGGCCAACAGCAAGGCGGGCGTGAAGGCCATGAATGTCCGGGCCAGGATTGCGCACCACTACAAGGCTTCGGACCCCACCGTAAGCCTGGGCACCAACGCCCTCCCGGCTGACGATCTGCCCAAGGGGCGCGTCTCCATGTTCATCACCCACGCAGGCAGTGTGGCGCAATTCGGCCCCAAGGTAATGAAACACGTGAAGGTGGTGCCCTTCCCGCAGGTGGACCCCAAAAAGCCCGTGACGCCGATTTACGGCTTCGCCCTCGCGGTGAATCCCCATATTTCCGAGGCGAAGCAGCGGGCAGTGCATAAAGTGTTAAAACACGTCGTCAATGACTCCAAGACGTGGTACGAGAGGACTTCCTATCCCCATCCCGACAAAAATTTCCTGAACCTTCCCGGGATGGAAGATGCGCGCAAGACACGCTATCTGGACGTGTTCGTAAAGGACATCTCGAACGGGCGCTTTCTGCAGCGCTCCGACAAAGTTCTCGAACTCAACCAGGCGATTCACCGGGCGATGGAGCGCGTGGTCCTGAAGAAGGAAGACTCCAAGAAATCGCTCGACAGGGCGTGTAAGGAGATCGACGCGGCGCTGGCCAAGAAGTAGGCGGAGAACAGATGGGTCGCGAGATCGGAGTCGACCGGACTTTACCGTCGATGATTCGGCGGATGGTGGCTGGAGGGGGGAAACGCTCCCTCCACAGCCACCTCCGCTGGGCGGGGTTCTTCTTCGTTCTCCCTGCGCTCATTCATCTCATAATCTTCAAGTTCTACCCCATGCTCCAGGCCTTCCGGCTGAGCTTCTACCGCTACGACCTCATGAGCCCGCCCGTATTCACCGGGCTCATGAACTACAACCTCCTCTGGGAAAACCCGCTCTTTCATCAATCATTCTGGGTCTCGGTCAAGTACATGTTCGGCGTCTCCATCCCGGAGTGGTTCTTCGCTCTGGCGCTGGCCCTCCTCCTGAATCGGCGAATGCCGGGGCGTTCGGTCATCCGTCTGGCGTATTTCTTCCCGATTGCGATGTCGCAGATCGTGGTGGCCATGGTGTGGAAGTTCATGTACCACCCCTACGGCCTGGTGAACACGATCCTGGAGACCTTCGGAATCGGCCGCATCAACTGGCTCTCGATGGAGGAGTCGGCGCTTCCCGCCCTCATTGCCATCGGCATCTGGCGGGGCATCCCGCTCTTCGGCGTGATTTACCTCGCGGGCCTCCAGGCCATCCCGAAGGAATACTATGAGGCGGCCATCATCGACGGCGCGGGTGTGTTCCAGCGCTTCTTTTACGTGACGATTCCGCTGCTTCTCCCCACGATAACGTTCGTGATGGTGTTGTCTCTCCTCTCGGCCGTAAAGGTGTTCCTGAACCCTCTGGTCATGACCGAAGGCGGCCCCAACGGGACGACAAGGGTGCTTCCCTACTTCATCTACGAAACGGGATTCGCCTTCTTCCGCATGGGAGAGGCCGCCGCAGCCTCGATGGTGCTGTTCGTCTTTCTATTCGGCCTGACCCTGATTCAGTTGCGGCTCTTGCGCCGGGGAGGGATGGAATGAGCCGCAAGACGATGCTCCGCTTGGGAGGCGCGCTCATATCCCTCCTCACAGTCGCAGGAGTCGGGGTGATGCTCCTGCCCTATTTCTGGATGGTCTCCTCTTCCATCAAGACGGGGATCGAGGTTTTCGATCTCCCCATTCAATGGATACCGGATGACATCCAGTGGGTGAACTACCCGAACTCCCTGGCCAAAGGGGCTTTTGGGGTCTATTTCTTCAACAGCTTCATCGTGGCCTTTGCGGTCATGGGAGGAAACCTCGTTTTCTGCACGCTGGCGGGCTACGGTCTGGCCAAGTTCCGTTTCCCGCACCGGGAGTTGTGCTTCCGCCTGATTCTGAGCACGCTGATGCTCCCGCTGGAAATCGTATTGGTGCCCACTTTCCTCGTGGTGCGGGAACTGGGCCTCGTCAACACCTATGGCGGGCTGATCGCGCCATTGGCGGTGGACGCTTTCGGCGTCTTTCTCATGCGCCAGTCCATCCGGGACATTCCCGACTCCCTCATCGAGGCGGCGCGGATGGACGGATGCAGCGAATTCGGCATCTTCTGGCGCATCATTCTCCCCAACTGCAAGCCCGCACTGGGCGCGCTGGCGCTGCTCGCCTTCCGCGACAACTGGGACCAGTTCCTCTGGCCCTTCATCGTGGCGACGACCGACAACCTGAAGACTTTCCCGCTCGGCCTCGCCCAGATGGAGGGCATCGATTCAGCCGCCTACCATGAAATCATGGCGCTTGCGGTCATGGGGATGATCCCGGCGGCGTTCATATTCCTGTTCTTCCAGCGCGCCTTCGTCCGCGGCATCACGCTCACCGGTCTCAAGGAATAAGGAGCATGCAGTGCCTTTTCTAAAATTGATTTCAGCCATCGAGCCCGTGAAGACCCGCCTACAGGCCTCATGCAGGACAGGCCATTTCGTGCGGGTGTCCATAGCGATTCTCGCAGAGAGGGGAATCTGAGATGGGGGAGGTGTTGCTCGAAGACCTCACCAAGGATTTCGGCGAGGTGATTGCGGTCAAAGAGGTGAACCTCACAATCCATGACGGGGAGTTCGTGGTGCTCCTGGGGCCCTCGGGGTGCGGCAAGACCACCACGCTTCGGATGATTGCGGGTCTTGAGGAAATCACGAGCGGGCGCATTCTCCTCGACGGACGCGTGCTGAACGACGTGCACCCGCGTGACCGCGACATCGCCATGGTATTCCAGAACTACGCGCTCTACCCCCACATGAGCGTCTACAAGAACATGGCCTTCGGGCTGAAGATGCGCAAGGTCGCCAAGGACGAGATCGACCGCCGGGTCAAGAGCGCCGCCGGCATCCTGGGAATCGAGACACTGCTCGGGCGCTACCCGGGCAAGCTCTCCGGCGGCCAGCGCCAGCGGGTAGCCCTCGGGCGCGCCATCGTGCGCGACCCGCGCGTCTTCCTCTTCGACGAGCCGCTCTCGAACCTCGACGCCAAGCTGCGGGTCCAGACCCGGGTGGAAATCCTGAAACTCCACCAGCACCTCGCCGCCACCTCGGTCTACGTCACCCACGACCAGGTCGAGGCCATGACCATGGGGGATAGAATCGTGGTCATGCACAACGGAACCATCCAGCAGGTCGGCTCCCCGATGGAAATCTACCAGAGCCCGGCGAACCACTTCGTGGCGGGCTTCATCGGGAGCCCCTCGATGAACTTCCTCTCCGCCACGGTGCGCGCCGAGGAGGGGCGGACGATCCTCGAAGGCGGCGGCTTCCGGGTTTCCCTCCCTGCGGAGCGCGCGGGCGGGCTCCAAGGACGCGAGGGCGGGGAAGTCGTATTCGGCATCCGACCCGAAGACATGCGCATGGGCGGCGATGGCGAAATTGACGGCACGGTCGAGATCATCGAGCCGGTGGGTTCTGACATCTTTCTCGACCTGAGCGTGGGGGGCGAGTCCCTCACCGTGCGGGTGGAGCCCAGCGTACGGGTGAGCCAGGGCGAGCGCATCCGCCTCCGCCCCGACCCAGCGCGCGTCCACGCTTTCGACCCCGAAACGGGCGTGACGCTGATCTGAAATGTGGGGCATGTATTCTGCAAGAATTGAATCATCTAAAATTCAATGCTTTGCGCTGTATATGCGGGATGGATTATCGAGTGTTCTAACAACGATGCGACAGCCGAAATAGCAGATATCGAGTAAATAGCTTGAACAATTGATTTAGTTGGTGGAGCTGAGGGGGATCGAACCCCTGACCTCATGACTGCCAGTCATGCGCTCTCCCAGCTGAGCTACAGCCCCATACAGGAGGATTTTCCTGAAACCCCCGAAGGGTGCGCGAAGGAATGTAGCGGAAACCGCTCGCCCTCGTCAACGCGGGAACGATAGGAGGGAAGCGACTTAACCGTCGGGGTCGGGCTCCCGAACGAACCCTTGCACCTGATCCGCAAGTTCTGTGAAATCGGCGGCGCCGGTCGTATCCGCCGTCAGGACTTCCACTTCTCCGGGTCCGCTCGCGCCCAGGCCGAGTTCCACCGCACGCCTGATCTGGCGGTGCGACCAGACGGGATATTCGCGCAGGAGTTCGGAACCCATGGCGCGCACCACCGAGGCACCCACGACGTCAACGGCGATACGATCGTCCCCTGCGATAATCACGTTCGGCTCGCGCTCCTCCCCGGTGTAGGGGCCGCCCGAAATCCAGCACTTCGTGCCGTCGAGGACGATGAGGGATGGCGAGTAGAGCAGGTTCGTCTCCATGATCATCTCCGCCATCTGGGAGACGAAATGCGCGCGAACGCGATCCCTCGGGTGTACGAACCCGTAGACGTTCTTGAGCGAGAGGCTGAAGCGCGGCCCCCCGCCGTGGCTCTTCATGGTGGGCAGGTTGATGACGTGCTGGCCGGGCGTCATGAGGCGCTCGATGCAGTGCACCCACCCGCCCCAGCGAATCGCCTCTGGAACGCGGGCCTTCACCCAGGGCTCCTCGTCGAAGCGAAGGAGGCCCACGCCGGTCCGCTCCTGAAAATCGTTCATCCCCCAGCGCTCGAAGTTCCCGCGCGCGGGCAGGGAAAGCAGGCCACCCATTTCGCCCACGGCCATATCCTCACAACCCGCATCTTTCAAGAGGGCGACAACGGTTTCGAGCGTATCGGGATGCGTCGAGGCCGGGAACGGGTCGGCGGAGTTGAAATTGGGTTTCAGGAGCGCGGGTGCTGCCGAATCGATGATATGCCGGATTCCGCCCAGTTTCTCGACCGCCAGGCGTATGGCCTCATCGCGCGTCTCTCCGCGCACCATGGCCACGAGACTCCTGCCCTCTCGCTTGAGCCTGGGCGGGCGAAGGGGCGGCACTTCCGCTTCGGGGTAAACCTGTTTCGTCTCCTGCAACGCGCGGTAGGCCGCCGATTCGTCGAAATCGAGGACTTTCCTGAAATTCTCGGCCCGCGTCGCCACGGGCGTATCGAGTGGAACTATCATTCCCGCATCCTCCCGAAGAAGATGGTTATCCTCATTCACCAAAGAAATCCATTCTACCCCGAAGGGCGGTTTTGCGAAACCATGCCTTGATGATCTCAGCTCCTGCGATGATGCCGGAACAAACCCGAGAGGCGTTAGATTTTGACCGGATGAAATTGTCATTCGCCTTTATCCTGTATTAGACTCTGGCCCCATCAGCGCAAGGCAGGACAAGCGAGTCCCAAAGACGCATCGCCTCCCGAAGCCTCCCAAAGCGCCTCGACGAAAATATTGCACCTTCAGGAAGGTTTTTGATGCTTTTTTTCATTCAGTTCCTGGCGATGGGCTTAGGAGTAGGCGTGCTGGGCACGCTCGTGGGCGCGGGCGGCGGCTTCATCCTGACGCCCCTGCTCCTGCTGATCTTCACCGACCAGCCCTCGGAAGTCATCGCCGCCACCTCGCTCAGCGTGGTCTGCCTGAACGCCCTATCCGGCTCGGTCGCCTATTACCGCCAAAAGCGAATCGACATCAAGACGAGCGTCTCATTCGCACTGGCCGGTTCGGTCGGGGCGATAATCGGCGTCTTCGCCACAAGCGGGGTCGCGCGCGGGCCGTTCGACTTCCTGCTGGGCCTGGCCCTGCTGATCCTGTGCATCTCCATCATCAACCCGCCGCCGCCCTTCGAGACGACGCGCGAGAGCCCCGGCGGCATCGGCGCGCTGGCGCACCGGCGCATTGTGGACAGCCATGGCAAAGTCTACGAATATGCTTTCCGCTTCCGACTCGGCGCAGCCTTAAGCTCCATCGTGGGCTTTCTGGCGACGTTTTTGGGAATCGGGGGCGGCCCCATGCACGTGCCGCTGATGATACGGATCCTGCGCATTCCGCCCCACATCGCCACCGCCACCTCGCAGTGCGAACTTCTCTTCACCACCGCACTCGCCGTGGCATTTCATTTCATCCTCGGAAACCTACACGCGATGAAGAGCGTGATTCTTCCTCTCGCGATCGGGATAATCGTTGGCGCGCAGGCGGGCGCCGCCATCTCGCACCGGGTGAAATCCTTAACCCTCACGCGCATTCTGGCGGTGCTGATGACACTGGTTTCCCTGCAGCTTCTCTACAAGGGGGCGAGCGAGTGGTTCTGGTAGATGGCGCGGCGGTCTGGAAAATCGATGCAGCGTGTGTGAATATAAGGACTCTGGTTAAAGACCACCGGGACAATTCCATTCAACAAGGCGTCCGCACGGAGCGGCGGACGAGAAGGAGACTATGAACATGTCGGAAAGAGTAACCGTCGTAGAGGTCAGGGACAAAACCCTCTGGGTGGGGCTCAACCGCCCCAAAACGCTGAACGCGATGAATTTCCAGATGATCAACGAAGTCATCGAAGCCTTCACGCGGCTCGATGAGGACCCCGACATCGGCGTGGGCGTCATGTACGGCCTGAACGGGAACTTCTCCTCGGGCGGCGACATGGACATGATGCTGGGGCTGAACTACCAGACGGGCCACATCTGGAACAACAAGATGCGGCGTCTGTGCATGACGCTCAGGAACTCGGGCAAGCCCACCATCGCCATGGTGCGCGGCTGGTGCATCGGCGGCGGGAACGAGTGGCAGCTCTACTGCGACCTCTGCATCGCGAGCGAGAACGCGACGTTCGGGCAATCGGGCGCGCGCGTGGGGGCGCTGCCCGTGGTGGGCGCCACGCAGTACCTCCCCCTGCTCATGGGCGACCGCAGGGCGCGCGAGATGCTGTTCCTCGCCAAGCGCTACCCGGCGCAGGAGGCGAAGGAAGTCGGCCTCATCAACGAGGTCGTGCCGGATGACGAACTGGAGAATACGACCGAGGAGTGGTGCGCCACCATCAACTCCCACGCCCCGGCCACGCTGCGCTACATGAAGACGAACCTGAACTTCCTGGGCGACCTCCACTACCCCTCCTGGATGCACGGCAGCGAACTGCTGAACGCCGTGTGGAACAACGAGCAATCCGTCGAGGGAATGAACGCGTTCAAGGAGAAAAGGCCGCCCGACTTCAGCCGCTTCCCCCGCTAGGGGCTGCGGAGAATTTATTACGACCCCGGCGGGCGCGCTCCCTGCGCGTCCGCCGGTTCACGCATCATGCCGCTTCACTCGATTTCCACCGGAGGAAAATGGGTGGCGCGCGAGAAAGTCGGGCCGCGCTCCGATCATATACGCAAAGATCCAGCCGCAAATGCGCGCTTCGTGGATGCGGATGCCCTGGACTGGGTACTGCTCCCGCGCGATGAATTCGGCTTCGATGTGGAAAATTACGCCGGAGCCGAAATTCTGGACGACAGCATGGAGCCGCTGCTACCGGAGAGCTGCCTCGTCCTCATCGATTTGAGAGACAAGACGCCGCGCAAAGACGGCATATTCGCCCTACGCTCGGCGGAGGGACGGTGCGCCGTCAAACACGTCGAGGTGATCGACGCGAGGCGCATCGCCCTCATCCCGGCGAATCGCGCGGCGTTTCGCGCCGAAATCTGCGAACTGGCGGTAGGGGAAAGCCTGGTAGACAGAATTATCGGTAGGGTGGTCTGGCGCGCTCTTCGCTTGAAGAAGAACGCCGGAGAAAAGCCGACGGGCGGCTAGCGGGCGTAGCCCTTTCGCCTGTAGACGCCGGGAGAGCCGGGCTCCTGTCTGTAGTAGCTCCTCACGCGCGCCGTCCACTCGGAGGCGTTCATGTGCTTCCACTCGGGCGTTTCGCGCACGGCTTCATCTTCCATCTCGTAGAGGACGATCATGAGCCTCGGCCCCTCCACGGTGTTGTAGCGGCGCATGCGCCTCACGCCCGGCACCTTTTCGCAAAGGGGGCCGCGATCACGGGAATACCAGCCGTTAAAATCGCCGAGCCTCTCTTCGGGCACGTTGATTCTGCCGAACTGAATGACGGGCGCGAGGCCTGCTGCGTCCACCGAGGGAAAATCAGGTTGCCGGGCCGGAAGACCGGGATATACCTGCGCACATACGAGGCGGATGTGGTTTGTCGGTGCGACGGGGAAGCGCATCTCAGCCGAGTCCATGAGCGAGACGAATTCCTCGCCATAGAACACGTGGATGTTCTCCGCTTCGATGAGGTTCAGAAAACGGGGGCCGTCTTCAATAACCTCATAGCTCGCTCCTCCGTTCACACCCGAGGCTTCGAGCATTTGCGAGAGGCGGATCTCATCGAGCCACGCGCGCGCCTCGTCTTCCTCGCCTTCCGCGAAGTCGAACATCTCGGCGAACAAACCCATGCCATGAGTGCGCACAAACACCTCTGCTTCTTTGGCGACAGGAAATAGAAAAAGGAGAGTCTACACTATTTCTTCTGGAGAGCCACCCGTATCGTTCCCCCGTACTGCGCGGCCACCAGATGGTGGGGACGATATCCTTCCTTGAGAATTTCGACGGTAAACGTATCCGCGTAATGGTCCTTAATTTTCTTCCAGGGGATGATAACCGGCGATTTGCCTATCTTCTCCTTGCCGAGCTTCACCGTGGCGCCCGGAGGCTCCGTGACCACCTCCACGCCGCGTGGCACCATGTCGCCGCATCCACTCAAAACGAGAAAGACGGCGAAAAACGCCAATCCCATGCCGAGGGTCTTGCTCATTCTTTGTTTCTCCTTCATTGCTGTAGCCTCAGATACTGTATAAATATGAAGCGGGTACTACCGGAAGGCCCCCACATCGACTCTCAGGAGATTATGAACCCATATCCTGACAAAATCCACCTCGAAACACACCCTCCGCGAGAAATTCGGGAGGGAGAGGAGTTCCGCTTGCCAAGGCACCGCTATTATTTCGACCTCATACTCGAAGGCATGGACAAATACAACCTTGCCGACTGCATCGTGGACGAATACCTGCCCCTCACCGCGCAAATGCCCATCTGGGAGATCGCGGAAAAAATCCGCGAGGGACACCTCCACTTCGAGCACGAAAGCCCGGAGCCTCTCGAGGAATTTCATAAAAACCTGGAGGCTTTCAGCGCCTATCTCCACCAGGTGGTCAAGGGCTTTCACGCCGTCGAAGAGGCGGAAGACGAGAGCGTCCGCCTCGTCGAGGCCCGGAAATTCCTGGCGCTCCGGGGCGAGGTCGTCACGCTGCCCTTAAGGCTCCCGCCCACACTGCTGCTGAACGACCTGGACCCCGACGCGGAGGACCTCGACCACATCGAGGCGCGCTGGCCGGACTACCCGCGCTGGTTCCAGGACGGCATGCGGAGAAAGCATCCCTACTTGAGACGACTCTAGGGGGGTGCATTATTGCGAATCAGGGACTGATGCGGTGGAAATTCGGCTCACTCTCCTCACCATATGTCTCGAGAGACTCAGCCGCACCGTCTGCATCGTCCGTGCGCGGGGAATCCTCTCCGGAAGGCTCAGGCTCGACCTCCTCCCGCTCATCCACCTCGTCCGCTACGAGTTTCTCGGAAACTTTTTCTACAGCGGATAATTGATCTAGGCTCGTCTCCTCGCCCGCCTCACGCGCCTGCAGCGCGCGCGGGGTTTTCTCCACGCGAGAGACCACGTCGATCTCCCCGCCCGGCGCGCTGCCGTACTCGCCGAATTTTCTCGCCGAGACCAGCACGCGCGTCTCATACGAGCCGACCGCCTTATTGTAGGCATCGACCGCCCTGTCCAGCCCCCGGCCCATGGCGTCGAAATGCTTGGCCAGCGTCTTCAGGCGTGCGTGGAGTTCCTGGCCGAGCGTGCTCACCGCCTGGGCGCTCTCGGCCACCTTCTCCTGCCGCCAGCCGTAGGCCACCGCGCGCAACAGAGCGATGAGCGTCGTGGGCGTAGCCAGTATCACCTGTCGGCTCACACCTTCCTCTATCAGGCCGGGGTCCTGTTCGAGCGCCGCACTGAAGAAACTCTCTCCGGGCAGGAACATCGCCACGAACTCGGGCGTGGACTCGCACTGATCCCAATAGGCCTTCGAGCTTAGGCGGTTCATGTGATCGCGAATCTGGCGCGCGTGATCTACCAAAAAGGCGCGGCGTACCTCCTCATCCTCCGCCTCGAGCGAGTTGAGATAGGCGTCGAGCGGCGCCTTGGCGTCGACCACTACGTTCTTCCCGCCAGGCAGCTTCACGATGAGGTCGGGGCGCAGACGCGCCTCCTCTCCCTCGAGCGTCTGCTGCTCCACAAAGTCGCAGTGCGCCACCATGCCGGCCATTTCCACCACGCGCCTTAGCTGCATCTCCC
Source organism: bacterium (assembly GCA_965213625.1). GTDB lineage: Bacteria > UBA8248 > UBA8248 > UBA8248 > UBA8248 > Bin107. Next base: position 1,856,260 of record CBDBZU010000004.1, on the reverse strand, counting down.
CCCAGCGGCCGCGCACGTTTGGCGCGCGTAGGGCCTTCACGAGGTTCCCCGTCTCCGATTGAAGTTCTTTCTGGCTGCTCGCGAGGGATTTGACCTGCTCGGTGAGGGAGCCGTAGGCCTCCCGCCTGGCGCGTTCGAGGTCTTCCACCTGCGTACCCACCTTGTCGAGCGATTCTCGGATGGGCGCGACGAGAGTCTCCACCGCCTTCTGGCGCGCTTCCAGATCGCCTTTGGCCTCGCTCTGGAATTTCTCCAGGGTCGACTTGGCCAGATCGAGGAAAGAGGCGTTATTGCTCTTGAGAGCGTCTGCGCTGAGCGCCCCGAAGCTCTCGCGCATCTCCTCCGTCGCGCGGCGAAGGAGGTCGAGCTTTTCCTGCGCCGATTTTCGCTCGTGCGCCAAGTCAGACTCGAGGCGCGCCACGTCCTCGCGTAGAATCATGTTCTTTTCCAGTTCGGCAGCGTGGGAGGCCTGTGCGTCGGACTTTTCCATCTCGGCGTTGCGCAGCATTTGGGACAACCCGGAAATCCGCGCCCTCACGGCGAACCAGAAGCATACGACGAGAGCGACGGCTCCCAACGCGACGTGCCAGATTTCCATGCGGGAATTCTCCCTGGGGCGGTGTTATTACAAATTGGGCGATGGATGGAAGTTTCGGCGGCTATTGTATCAGGGTTCGCAAAAAAATGCTCACCGGGCTTACGCGAGGCGTATCGGGGCTGCAAGGGGCTGTTGATTAAGACCCCTCTCCGCCCGTATAAAACCATTGCTGCCCGAAGCGCCCGGCTTATCAAGGCTGCAGGGAATGAGAGTCCCACTCCTCCCCGCCCGTATAAAATTATTTTTCTTCAAGGCGAACGGCGGTGTCGATGAGGATACGGTAGATCTGCTCGAGAGCCTCTGACGGGCACGGCCCCTCGTTGCCTTCCAATATCCTGGCGATCACCTCATTCTCGCGCGTTTCGTCCTTGACGGCGATGCCATGCGAACTCTTGTATTCGCCGACTTCGAGGCAGATATTGAGCCTATCGTTGATGAGGCGGATGATCTGTGCATCGCACGCATCGATTCGCTCCCTGAAACCGGACAACCCATCCGCCATGCGGAACTCCATTTGAGTTTAGTGAGTACAGATGCGCCATTATACCAAAATTCGCGGCGGTTTCATTCCCCCAGGCCCCAATTCCGCATTACCCCCAGTAAACCTCTCTTCCGATACGAAAAGTACCCGAGAGCGTCGCGTTTTTTATTGCCGCCCGCCGCGTGAATTTGATATGTTCCAATCATTCGACGCGTGAACCATTCCGCGGTATCCGTGTACTTTCTCTCCTGGGAAGAGGAGTCCTCCCCATGTTTCGTGACATTCGTCTGCTCTGTGTCTTTGTTCTCGTTCTCACACTGGGACTCGCCGGCAACGCCTCGGCGCAAAGTTTCAGCAACGTCGTCGTGTTCGGCGACAGCCTGAGCGATTCCGGCAATGCGGCCACGGGATCGGGACTGCCTCCGGGCACAAGCTTCACCACGAACCCCGACCCCGTATGGGCGGAGATCGTCGCGGAGGCCTTCGGCGCATCGGGGCTTAACTCGCGCGCCGGCGGGCCGAACTACGCCTTCGCCGGAGCTTGCATGAACCCTGCGACGCCCTGCGATCAAGACTTGTCGCCGACGGTGACGGAACAAATCGGCATGCACCTTGGCCTACGGGGCGGGAGCCTCGATCAGAATGCGCTCTACGCCATCTGGGGCGGGCTGAACGACATCGCCGACTCCGCGCTCAGCAATCCGGCCACTGCGCTGGGCCACGTTCTCGCGGCCGCGGACGTGAACGCCGCGCAGATACGCCGCCTCCGCGGAGCAGGGGCGCGCCACGTCGTGGTGTTCAATATGCCCGACGCCTCTCTGGCGCCTTTCGCCGTCAGCCTGGGTCCAGCCAATCAGGCAGGGATATCCGCGCTGGTAGGCCAATACAACGAGAAACTCTACGCCGGAATTCGCGAGAATGAATACGGCGTCGTCCCCATCAACATCAATGCCGCGCTGAGCGCGCTCGCCGCGAACCCCGCGAGGTACGGCCTCACCAACACCACCGGAACGGCATGCGGAGCGCCGAACGCGGGGAGCGCAGTCTCCATCCAATGCGGACCTGAGGGGACTCCCTATCCCGTAACATATGCGCCCGGGGCGAACGAGACATATCTGTTCGCGGATCGCAGCCACCCGAGCGGCGTCGTCCACGCGATGCTCGCGAGCATGGTCACCTCCACGCTCGCTGCTCCGCTGCAGGTATCTCTCGCGGGCGAGGCGGGCGCAGATGCGTCGGCGGCTCACCACGGCGCCATTCGGGCGGAGCGGGCTGCTGATTTCGCGCTGCCCGAGGGGAGCTGGCGCGGCTATGCGCGGGGCCAGTTCGGGAGGAACGACGCGGGCGTACTTCCGCGTCTGGGGGAAATCGAAACCGACATGACCGGCATTACACTGGGGGCAGGCCACCGCGCCGGGCCGGACCTCTCCTGGGGCGCCGCGCTCAGCGTCGTCCGCCACGGGAACGAACTCTACGGGGCGAACCTGGAGAGCGACGTCGTGCTCGGCTCGCTGCACGGCGCGTGGCGCAGCGGCGGCCTGCAGGTGAGCGTCGCCCTGACTCTGGGCCAGACGTCCGTAGACATCGAGCGTCCGGTAACCCTGGCGGCGTTCACGCGCACCGAGCGCGGCTCGACCGAAGCCGCCCAGTTCGGGGGCGAACTCAATGTGGAGTGTACGATGGGCGCTTCGGAGACTCTCCGTCACGGCCCGTTCTTCGGCCTCTCGCTGCTCAACCAGGAGATCAAGGGCTACCGGGAGAGCGGAAATTCCTCGACCGCGATGAATTTTTCGGACTTCTCGCGCAACTCGCTCATTGCGCGCGGCGGCTACAGCTTCGGCTGGAGCGTCGGCGGACTCCGCCCCTACGCCCGCATCGCCTATGAATATGAACTCGAAGACGACCCCATCCACGTCTCGGCGGGCTCGAACACCATGCCCGGGCGCTTTACGCTTCCTGGCTACGAGCCGTTGAGCAGCGCGCTGAGCGCCGATTTGGGACTAAGCGCGAAACTGGGCGAGCGCGCGAGCGGTTCCCTGAGCTACTCCGGACGCTTCGGCGAAGACTCCCGCCGCAGCCACAACCTCTCGCTCGCCTTGCGGATGATGTTCTGAACGACTGAGGCGGGGGGATTTCGTCGAATTACGACACACAGGGGGGGTGATTCGAAAATATAACTCCCTCCACCAGCGCATTTGAGGGTTTACCCCGCATCTCCCCGCATTAGCTGTAATCTCAATTTTTCAGAGTTCGCTATATTGCGTCCGCGAAGGGCGGCAAACACCCCTTCCCAGGTCGGGTTTTATCCCGTAATTACCCGCATTCTCATGCGCGGTTGATGGGTGCCGCGTTCCCGTTTCCAGTGGCGTGAAAGGGTGCTAAAAGAGGATGGATGAGGGCTATGCTTCCGGCGAGGTTCTAGACTTGCAAATCTACTCTTTCGACACCATTCCCTGGCCGTATCTCAAGGACAAGACGAGTTATCCCCACGATGCGTCGGAATTCGACGCGAAGAAGGCCCACGCCTTGTGGGAGGAGCATTTTCGCTTCTGGGAGCGCGTCGAGGCGGCGGGAATCGACGGCATCGGCCTCAATGAACATCACGGCACGCACTTCGGCTCGATGCCCACCCCGGGCGTTTATGCCGGCCACATCGCCGCGCGGACGAAGCGGGCGAAGATCGCGATTTTAGGCTATTGCCTGCCGCTCTACCCCCAGCCATTGCGCGTGGCGGAGGAGATAGCGGCGCTCGACGTGCTGAGCGGCGGCAGGATAGTGACCGGGTTCCTGCGCGGGGCGCACAGGGAGTATCTGGCCTACAACGTGGACCCGGCCGAAAGCCGCGGACGATTTCAGGAGGCGTGGGAATTCATCGTCAAGGCCTGGAGTGAGCCGGAGCCTTTCGACTGGGAGGGCGAGTATTTCCACTACCCGCGCTGCCAGCTCTGGACCCGGCCCTGGCAGAAGCCTCATCCGCCGATACTCTTTCCGGCGGATTCAGAAACTTCGCTCGACTGGGGCGCCAGAATGAAGACCCCCGTGGTTCTGAGCCACAGGCCATTTGCGGATTTGCTCGAAAAAGCGGCCTTTTACCGCGAGCGATGCCGCGCTTATGGATGGGAGGCGGGAGCGGAACACGTCTGGCTCGAGCATCAGGTTTACGTGGCGGATTCCCGCTCCAAGGCGATTGACGAGGCGGGGCCTGCCCTCTCTTATTATTGGCGAAACCTCTACGGGGCGCAGCCTGATATTTTGGCGGAACTCAGACGCCGTTTTCCGGGCAGTTTACCGGAGCCAGTTTCACCGGAACGGCAAACCACGGATGCGCCGGGAAAACCCTTAGGCCTGATCGGAGAGGAAGCGAGAACACCCGACCAGCTCATGCGTAACGGTATGGCGGCTGTTGGGACTGCTGATGAAGTGCGCGATGAATTGATGGCGCAAAAAGAACAGATGGGTTTCGGCGGTATGGTCATTTATTTTCATTTCGGAAATATGAGCGTGAAGAAGGCCGCATCCAGCATGGAGAAGTTCGCCCGGGAGGTAATGCCCACCCTCAAGTGCGCGTGACACAGCCTTGCGGCCTTCGGGGAAAGAGGCGATGATGAGGCGTCCTTTCGAGGTGAACAACAGATATTTCAACATCTATTCAGAGGAGTGGAAAATCCATGAGCAGCGAACTTGCGGCCAAGGAATGCGTGCCTTGCAAAGGAGGCGTGCCTCCCCTTAAAGGAGATGCTCTCTCCGCCTTGAACGAACAGTTGGGTGGCGATTGGCGCGTTGTGGATGAACACCATCTGGAAAAAGAATACAGCTTTCCCGATTTCCAGACGGCGCTCGATTTCACGAATCGCGTAGGCGAGATGGCCGAAGCGCAGGGCCATCATCCCGACATCTACCTGGCGTGGGGGAAGGTAAAAGTCACCGTGTGGACACACAAGATCGACGGCTTGACGGAGAGCGATTTCGTCTTCGCAGCAAAATCGGATCAAGTGCTGTAACGAGCGCAACCTTATCGTAGGTACATATTGTAGAGGGCGCAGGATTGCGCCCTCCTTTATTTTGAGGGGGGAAGAAAAGTTTGCGGATTGCTTTTTTGAACTCCTGGACCCTCGATATCGCGAAAGGCTCGGGCACGGCGGCGGCCATCACAGGTCTTGCGGACGGGTTGGAAGCAATCGGGCATACGGTGGATATCATCGGCCCGAACGAGCGTGCGTCTAGCCTTCTGCTTCAAAGGCTTCTGTACAATCTCGAATTGAAAGAGCGCGTATCATCCGATGATTTTGACCTCATCATGGGATTCGACATCGACGGCTTCGATTTGAGTCTCAATGTTCCCTTTATCGTCTATCTGCACGGAATTTCGGCCGATGAGATGCGGTTCGAACGCGGCGCGCCACGTCAGTACTTGCGCGCGCTCTCCCATCTCGAACGAGCCAACGCGCAACGCGCCGACAGGGTCATCGTCACCAGCGAATACAGTCGGGGCGTAGCCTGCGAGGCGTACGAACTACCAGCGGAAAAAGTCGGCGTCGTGGGAAACGGTATTCATCCGGCTCATTGGGTGTGTGTTCGCGAGACAAAGCGCCCTTCAGGCCACACCATTCTCTCTGTGGCGCGGCAATACCCCAGGAAGAACACCAAAAGCCTTATCCAGGCCATGCCGAAGGTACTCGCGGCTGTGACCGATGCGAAGCTGCGCGTCGTGGGCGGCGGGCCGTCTTTAAAAAGCCTTGAAGAACAGATACTTAGGCTAGGCCTGGAGAACGCTGTAACGCTTTTGGGTGAGGTGCCCGACGATGAGGCTGTGCGCCGTGAGTACGCGGGCGCGGACGTTTTCTGCCTGCCGTCGCTGCAGGAGGGCTTCGGCATCGCATATCTCGAAGCCATGGCGGCGGGTCTGCCCGTGGTGGCGCTCGACGTCGCGGCGGCGCCGGAGGTTGTGGGCGATGCGGGCGTTTTGCTGACACCCCCCGGTGATGAGGCCACTCTCGCAGATGCGCTTATCAAACTGTTGAAAAACAACGCCTTGCGCGAAGAGCTGGGCCGCCGCGGAACCAATCGCGCAGCCGCTTACAGCTGGCGCGCCGTGGCCGAACGCTTCATCCGGGAGGTCTCTCCCTGTCTCGGTGGGGTTTCCTAGTCTCCATCACGCGCATTTGCCCGCATTTGCCCGCATTCCGCACCCGCATTTCCCCGCAAATCCCCGCAATTCCCCTCGAAAATTTATGGAAATTTATCGAATAACCCCGTGAATTTATCGATATTTATCGAAATTAAAAACTGCTCAAACAGCATTCATCGGCCGTAAACCCCGGTATCGGATAGGAATGATAACGTAGATTTCCAGTTTCGAATCTCGGTCGAAACCCGTCCTTTCGAAGATGCCGTCAAACCGAAAACGAATTCATTGGCGCACCTGCGCAGCCGGGCGGCGCGTCGTCTCGGCCGCTATCGCATGGACAATGGTCCGAAGCGAAAAACTTGGGCCTTGACCCTGAATCGAGGCTCATCTAACCTGCCCTTCACGGTGAAAATAAAATTACTCTGACGTCCGGTTTCCGCTCCCGGAGGGGTCTGATTCCGGCCGTTCGGATTCGTATGTTTCCATCTTCAAGGGGGGGCTTCTCATGTCCGGTTTCAGGAAAAAAGCATTATTTGCCGGGGCGATGATCCTGGCGATTGGCTTATTGAGCGCGTCCACATCGTTCGCGGCGAAAACCATCAAGATAGGCGTTCTCTCTCCGCTCACGGGCCTCTACTCCATCGTGGGAAAACGGACGAGCCAGGGCATCAACATGGCCGTCAAGGAGATCAACGACGCGGGCGGCGTCCTGGGCCACAAGTTCGAAGCGCTGATCCGCGACTCGGAAACAAATCCTGCGAGTTCGGTGCGCACGGCGAGGCGTCTGATTCTGCGCGATAAGGTCTTCGCCCTGCTCGGCCCGCTGCACGGGGGAGCGGCCATCGCCGTGCTTCAGGAATCGAAAAAACTCAAGACGATGAATTTCCCCTGGGCGGCGACCGAGGAGATCAACACGAAATTCTGCAGCCGCTACACTTGGCGCGTAGGGAGCAGCGCGCAGCAGACCTCCCGCGCGGGCGCCGTCATCGCCCACCGTCTGGGTTTGAAGAAGTGGGCGACGATATCTTCCGATTTCTCGTACGGCCGCTCCGTCGTCCGCCAGTTCTGGAACTATCTCAAAGAACGCGACCCGGGTGCGAAACGCCCTTATGCGGCATGGCCGAAGCTGGGCGAGAACGATTATTCCGCCTACATCAACAAGATGCAGAAGGCGAAGCCGGATGCGATTTTCGTCGGCCTGTTCGGGGCCGACCTCATCAAGTTCATGAAGCAGGCGCGCTCCTTCGGCATGTATGAAAAAGTGAAGATTTTCACCGATTTCGGCGGCAACCACGTCGTGCTCAAAGCGCTTGGGGATCAGGCGCCGTTCGGGCACTGGGCGAGTTCGCGCTATCTGCACAACTATCCGGTTTCCGCGGGCAACAAGCGCTTCGTGGACAACTTCCGCAAGGCGTACAACGTCTATCCGGACATGACTGCCGGCGAGGCGTATTCGACCGTCCACGTGATTGCGGAGTCCATCCGCCGCGCGGGCGCCGTGGATAAGGAAAAAGCGATTGACGCCATGGGCGGCGTCGCCTTCAACTCGCCCGAGGGATGGATCATCATGCGCCCCTCCGATCACCAGGGCTGGCAGTCCAGCTTCTGGGGCGTCATCTCAAAGAGCAAGAATTACCCATTCCCGGTTCTCTCGAACATTCAGGTGATATCTCCCGTCGAGGGTTCTCACCCCGACGAGAGCACGGGCCAGGGCTGCCGGAAATAAATATCGCGCGTGAAGCCACAGGCGCCCCGGGGAGTTTCCGGGGCGTCGTTTCACTCATTTCTGGAGGCCCGGGCGCATGGAATTGGACGTCAGTTTCTGGTTGACCCAGTTTCTGAACGGGTTGGCCAACGCGATGGTTCTCTTCCTGATCGCATCGGGCCTGACGATTCTCTTAGGCGTGCTGGGTGTCCTGAACCTGGCCCATGGTTCGTTCTATATGCTGGGCGCTTTTCTGATTTTCTCGAGTTCCATCATCAAGAACCCAAGCTGGTTCTGGGTGGGCCTGCTTCTGGCGCCCCTCGTGGTGGCGGGGTTCGCGACCATCATCGAAGCGTTCTGCCTGCGCCCCCTCTATGGCCGCGAAAGACTCTACACCCTGCTTTTGACCTATGGCTTCACCCTCATTCTCGACGATCTGGTTCTGCTGATTTGGGGCCGAGATTACAAGTCCGTTCCCATCCCCGCGCTGTTCGAGGGACGGCTCACCATCGGGGATTTCAGTTATCCCGTGTATTTTCTCTTCATCATCGCGGTCGGCCCGCTGTTGGGCGTTTTCCTGTGGTTCATTCTGAACCGGACGAATTTCGGGAAACTCATCCGCGCCGCCGCCACTGACAGCGAGATGCTGGACGCCCTGGGTGTCAACGTGAACCGGGTATTCACCGGCGTATTCGCCCTGGGCGCCTGGCTCGCGAGCCTGGGCGGCATCCTGGCCGCGCCCATGAGAAGCGTCGAGCCCGGCATGGGGGTGGAGATCATCATCGAATCCTTCATCGTCGTCATCATCGGGGGGATGGGGAGTTATCTGGGCGCGTTCGTGGGCGCGGTGCTCATCGGGATGCTCAAGGCGTTCGGCATCGAAATTCTCGAGAATTTCGCGATGATTTTCATCTACGCGCTCGTATTGCCAATTCTGATCCTGAGACCCCGCGGTCTGTTCGGCGAAACGACGATTTAGGGACTTGGAAAAACCCATGAATGATATAGCGCGCGGAAAAAATTTCTTGAGCCGCCTCGTGGAGCGCATTCCCAACCGCTTCGGCGTCACGGTCCTGCTCGCCCTGGCCATTCTCGCGCCTTTCCTCGTCCAGAATGATTATTACATCCAGCTTTGCACGGAAATTCTCATCGCGAGCCTGCTCGCCATCAGCCTGAATTTTTTGATCGGCTTTACCGGCCTCGTCTCCCTCGGACATGCGGTCTATCTGGGCGTCGGCGCCTACGCCTTCGCCCTGCTGACGAAGAACGTGTATCCCTCCATGTGGGCCGGCTTGATTGCGGCGGGCGCGTCTTGCGCCCTTCTCGCCTGGTTCATGGGTGTTTTCTGTGTGCGCCTGGCGGGGCTTTATTTCGCCATGCTGACGCTCGCGTTCTCACAAGTCGTCTACACCGTCGCCTACTACTGGCGCGACGTCACCGGCGGGGACGACGGGATGCTCGGCATCCCCAAACCCGAGATAGGGATTCCGGGCGCCTTCAGCATATCCCTGGAATCGTTCACGAACTTTTATTATTTCGTACTCATCATCGTGGCGGCCTTTATTTATTTGGCGTGGAAAATCGCCAATTCCCCATTCGGCAGGGTGCTGCAGGCCATCCGGGAAAACCCCGAGCGCGTGGAATTCATCGGCCTGCCCGTGCACAGGTACAAGTTGTACGCATTCATCATCGCCGGGACCTTAGGCGGTTTCGCAGGCGGCCTATACTCGACATTTCAGGGCTATATTTCACCCGATCTGCTCTACTGGACCCAATCGGGCGAGATCGTTCTGATGACGATCCTGGGCGGCATGTATTCTTTCTTAGGACCCGCATTCGGCGCGGGGATGCTCCTGTTCATCCGGGATACGGTATTGAACTTCATGGAGTACTGGAGAATCGTCGTCGGCGGCATTCTGGTGCTCCTGGTCCTGTTCCTCCCCGGCGGAATCCTGGGATTCTTCGAGGAGTGGGCCTACCAGTTATCGATTGGCGGAAACGATGGCGACGACCCCCGTACTTGAGACCAAGGCTCTCACCAAGTCGTTCGGTTCGCTTCTGGCGGTGAACGAGGTGGACTTTCAGGTTCCGGCAGGAGAGTTGTGCGCCGTCATCGGACCCAACGGAGCGGGGAAGACCACCTTCTTCAACCTGATCTCAGGGAAGCTCGAGCCGACTTCCGGCGGCGTTTTCTTCGAGGGGGAGGACATTACCGGGTATCCGCCGCACGCCGTGGTGAAAAAAGGGGTGGGCCGTTCTTTTCAGATCACGAACATTTTTCCCCGGCTCTCGGTTCTGGACAACGTGCGCATCGCCGTTCTGGCGAGACGGGGTAAGACGCTGGATATGTTCTCCCCCATCGAGAAGCACACAGAAGAGCAGGACGAGGCTCTCGTGATACTCGGCGAGGTGGAACTCGGCCACAAGGCGCATCACCCGACCACCGAACTCGGCCACGGGGAGAGAAGAAACCTGGAACTCGGCATCACGCTCGCTTTGGAACCCCGGTTGATCCTGCTCGATGAGCCGACGGCCGGTATGTCGATCGAGGAGACGTCGAGCACCATCGATCTCGTAAAAAAGATATCCGCCGATAAAACGGTCGTCTTTACGGAGCACGACATGAGCGTGGTTTTCTCGATTGCCGATCGCATATCCGTCTTACACCAGGGGAGCATCATCGCAGAGGGAACGCCGGATGAGATTCGAAACGACGACCTCGTTCGCCTCGCCTACCTGGGGGAAGAGGTTTGATTCTCACCGTCGAGAAAATCAATACGTTCTATGGGGACAGCCACATTCTTTTCGACGTGGATATGAGTATCGCCGAGGGGGAGGTGGTCAGCCTCCTCGGCAGGAACGGCGCTGGCAAGACGACGACGCTCCGCTCCATCATGGGGTTGACGCCTCCCCGGGCGGGGAGCGTGTGCTGGCTGGGCGAGCAAGTGCAGCGCCTGAAGCCGCATGAGATCGCGAGAAAAGGCGTTGGTTTCGTGCCCGAGGACAGGAGGATATTCTCCCGTCTGAGCGTGGAGGAGAATCTCGAAATCGGCGCTTTCAAGCTGGAGCGGCCAAGCGGCTGGACACTTGAGCGAATATATGGTCTTTTCCCCAAGCTTGAGCAATTGAAAACCCACAAGGGGAACGAGCTCAGCGGCGGTGAGCAGCAGATGCTGGCCATCGCCCGCGCGTTGATGGGGGCGCCAAAGCTCGTCCTGCTCGACGAACCCTCCGAAGGCCTCGCGCCGGCCATCGTGAAAGACGTGGGCGAGATGATCGGGACGCTCAGGGACGAGGGAATCGCCGTATTGCTGGTGGAGCAGAACACCCGCTTCGCCTGCCGGCTCTCCGATCGCGTCTACATCATCGACAACGGCAGGGTGCGTTTCGGTGGCACGGTGGCCGAGCTCGAAGCGGACGAGGAACTGAAGTCGCGCTATCTGGCCGTTTGATATTAATTTTTCCTTAAGTGGAAACGAGGAGGATTCTGTATGAACCCCCGTGTTGAATTCGGTTTGATCATGGCCCTGACCATCCGGGGGCTCGCCGTCGGTAACTTCGAGGACATGAAATCGGTGGCCCAGGAGGCGGAGAGGCTGGATTTCGATTCGGTATGGCTCTGCGACCACTTCCTGACGCTCGACCCGAGTTCGTACGCCAAAGACGCCGGCTTTGAAGATGACGGGGATTCAGAAGGCGTCGGCTCGGGCTCCATCCCCCTGCTCGAAACCTGGACGGCGCTCAGCGCCCTCTCCCAGGTCACGAGCAAACTCCGCCTGGGCACCAGCGTTCTCAGTAACTCCTACCGCATCCCCTCGGTGCTGGCGAAGATGGGCGCGACGCTCGATCACATAAGCGGCGGGCGGCTCGATCTGGGCCTCGGCGCGGGCTGGATGCAGGAGGAATACGAGGCGTACGGCATTCCCTTCCCGAGGGCTTCGGTCCGCATCGCCCAGATGGAAGAGGCGGTTCAGCTGATCCGCAAGATATGGACGGAGCCCAACCCTACGTTCGAGGGAGAGCACTACACGATAAAAGGCGCGGTGTGCGATCCACCGCCGGTGCAGAAGCCCTCGCCCCCGATTTGGATCGGCGGAGAGGGGAAGAAAGTCCTTCGCGCCGCGGCGAGGCATGCCGATGGCTTCAACGTGCGCTGGTGGCCGCCGGAGCGCTATCTCGAACGGAAAGACGAGATCGACGCCAACTGCGCGGAGGCGGGCCGCGACCCCGAAGCGTTCCGGCGCTCCTTGATGTGCCTGCTTTTGCCGAGCCATGACCGCGCGCGGATTGAGGCCGAAAAAAAGCGATTTGCCGCCATTCCCCAAACGGGTATAATCGCGGGCGCACCAAAGGAATGCGTTGAACGAATGATGGAATACGTTGACGCGGGCGTCAGGCATTTTCTGTATACGATCCCCGACGTCGCCAAAATGGATATGCTTCGCCTCGCGGGAGAGGAGATTCTTCCCGAGGTCAGAAATCTGTCGAACGGGGGCTGAGGCCCTCTCATCGAGCAGGGAGATTTTCCAATGAACGAACACCAGGAAATGGCCGATTACCTGAAACCCACCGAATTCATCGATTCGGACAATCCCGACATCGTCTCGAAAGCCGAAGAACTCACCGACGGCTGCGCGGACGAGAAGGAAAAACTCGGCAATATCTATTATTTCGTCCGGGATTTTCCCTACGACATTCTCGACGCTTTCCGCTACCTCGCGGAGGGAAAACGCCAGGCGAGCGACGTGCTCAACAACGGCAAGGCGTTCTGCATGGGCAAGGCCAGCATGTTCGCCGCCCTGTGCCGGGCCTCTGGCATCCCCTCGCGCATCGGCTTCCAGCAGCTTCATTGCCCCGACAAGCCATTCATGAACGAGGAGGTCGCCAAGATATGGGGCGACCGCAAGCTGCCGTGGCACTCGCTGGGTGAGGCGTATCTCGACGGCAAGTGGCTCAAGCTTGACGCCACGATCGACAAGGAATTCGCCGCGCGGAAAGGGCGGGTATATTCCCAGGAGTTCGACGGCGTAAGCGACATTCCCTCCGTGGAAGGCCCCCTCATCAAGGACCTCCCCAGCCACACGGACTACCCCAAAGACGTGGCCGACTGGTATGAGCAGGTCGCCAAGGACGTGGTCTCTTCCGTCGAGGAAGACGTGGTCCACAAGGACGTTTTGAGCGACGAAGAATGGTCCGGCCCCGAGGCCGGGAAACTATAGAGCCGGGCCGCCTCTGCGGGCTGCTTGGCCGATATATTCGTTCAACCAAAGGAGTTTTTGATGTCAGGTAGCCTTGTGAAGGTAACCGAGTTTCCCCTCACCCAGGAGGTGGAGCAGCAATTCATCGACGGTAACTGGGTCAAAGGCGAGCGCGGCGAGCCGATTGACGTGCTCAATCCCTCGAACAACGAGACGATTTTCCAGTTGTTCCCGGCGTCTGACGCGCAGGTCGATGAGGCCGTCTCCTCATGCTGGCGGGCGTTTCACGACCCGTCCTGGAAGAAGATGCCCGCGCTCGACCGCGGAAAATTGATTACGAAACTCGCAGGCCTGATGCGCGAAAACGCGGAAACCCTCGCGAGACTGGAGGCGATCAATACGGGCATCCCCATCAAGGAGAGCCGCCTGGAATCCGCCTCCTCCGCGCGTCATTTCGAGTATTTCGCCGGGTGGGCCGGCAAGGTGGAAGGCAGCGCGCTGCCCCTCATGAACGATCGGCTCATGTATTCGACGAGGGAGCCCCTCGGCGTCGTGGCCATCATCGTTCCCTGGAACACCCCGCTCAAGCTCATGTCCCGGGGTCTGGCCGCCGCTCTGGCCTGCGGCAACACGGTGGTCATCAAGCCCTCCGCCGTCGCCCTGGCGTCGGTGCTCTATTTCGGTAAACTGGTCGAAGAAGCCGGGTTCCCGCCGGGGGTGATCAACATCGTCGCGGGCTCGGGGCGTTCGACGGGCGCCAAGCTCGTGGGCCATCCCGACATCAGAAAAATCGTCTTCACCGGCGGTACGGAGGGCGGTCTGGAAGTGCTGGGACTCGCCGCCGCGAACGTGACCCCTGTGCTGGCGGAGTTGGGCGGCAAAGGCCCCATCATCGTTTGTGAAGACGCCGACCTGGATGAGGCCGCCGACGGCGTCATGAGCCAGGTGTTCGCCCGCCAGGGCGAGGTATGCTTCGCCGGAACCCGCCTGTTCCTCCCGCCATCCATCCACGATGCGTTCGTCGAGAAGATTAAAGAGCGCGTCGAGGGGATAAACGTGGGCGACGCCATGGATGAAGAGACGGATATGGGGCCGCTCATCTCTCCCGAACATCTCGCAGATGTCGTCGGTTACGTCGAATCGGCGTTAGGCGACGGGGCGAGTGTCGCCTGCGGTGGAGACCGCGCAAAACCCGAAGGGCAGCCGGACGGAAACTTCATGCAGCCCACGGTGCTCACGGGCGTGAACCAGGGAATGAAGGCGGCGTGCGATGAGATTTTCGGCCCCGTTCTCACGGTTCACGAATACGACTCTCTCGACGATGCCGTCAGGGACGCCAACGCGACGGACTTCGGGCTGGCGAGTTACGTCTGGACGAGCGACCTGCGCCGGGCGCACCGGCTCGCTCAGGAGCTTGATAGCGGAAACGTGTTCATCAACACCTACCGATACGGCTCCGAGATTCCATTCGGCGGCGTGAAGAAAAGCGGCATCGGCAGGGAGCATGGCGAGGAGGCGCTGCGCGAATACACCGAGGTGAAAAGCGTCTGCATCGGTCTTTCGAGATGGCATTCCTGGAATCGTGATTAGGTTGATTCCGTTAGTTACAAGGAGTTTTCAACGTACTTTTGACGAATGACAAGGAGGAATCATCATGAAGAAGTTCTTGCTGGTTTTCGCACTCGCCTTCGTCGTCGCGGCGGTATCGGTTGCACCCGCCTCGGCCGCCTATCCGACGAAGCCCGTCGAAATGACCATCACCTTCAAGCCCGGCGGCGCTGCCGACATCTCCGGCCGCACCGTGGCGAAAGCGGCCGAGAAAACATTCGGCCAGCCCATCGTCGCCGTGAACCGCCCGGGAGCGGGCGGGACTATCGGCTTCGCCTACGTCAAGACCGCGCCGCCGACCGGATACAAGATCGGCTGGCTTTCGGCCTCGATCCTGACCGGTACGACCATGGGGAAATTGCCCTATGACTACCGCGCATGGGATTACGTTTCCCGCCTGGTGTTCGAGGGAACCGCCATCGTCGTCCGGGCCGATTCCCCGTATAAATCGCTGCCTGAGCTCGTGAAGGCGGCCAAATCGAAAACGCTCAAGATCGGAAGCGCCGGAGCCGGCAGCTTCACGCGCCTCACGGCATCCGCACTCGCCCAAAAGGCGGGATTCAAGTTCCGTCACATCCCCTTGGGCAAGCGCCGCGTGCCCAGCCTGCTGGGCGGCGAGGTCGACGCGATTTCCGTCCATCCGCCCGAGGTCCTGGCCCTTCACAAGGCGGGCAAAGTCCGCATGCTGGCCGTTTCCTTCCCGAAACGTCACCCGGCGTACCCCAAGGTTCCCCTGTTCAGCGAGCATGGCTGGGATGTTGGTTTCTACCAGTTCCGTGGGCTGCACGTTCCCAAGGGAACGCCCAAAGAAGCGGTTCAAGCGCTCCACAAGGCCTTCGAGGTTGCCGCCAAGGACCCGAAAGTCCTGGCCACCGCCGAGAAGCGAGGTTTCCTGGTCTCCTACATGGGTCCGGACAAATTCCCGGCCTTCGTGGCCAAGCAGAACGCCCTGATCAAGGAGGTCGTCGTTTCGCTGGGTCTGGACAAGAAAAAGAAGATGAAGAAATAGACTTCTGAATCGTAACGAGGACGAAAGCCACAAGGGATCCGGTGTTCATGGCGGAGGAGAGCAAAAAAATCAAAAGCAACGTCGGACGCTTCGCCGTTCCGATCCTTCTGGTGGTTTTTTGCATCTGGTATGGTTCGATTATTCTGGAGTTGCCCCAGGGGCCTGGAGCAGAAGGTCCCCTGGGGCCTTCTTTTGTCCCCTGGGTATGGGCGGCGCTGCTGGTCGTCCTCACGCTGGTCGATATCGGGACGGACTACCTCGGTAAAGCGCAGGATAAAGCGCACGTCGCCATTGAGCGAAAGGGCGTTTTCGACGCCCTGATCCTCTGTCTCATGCTGGTGGGCCTGGCGCTCCTGATGCAGTATGTCGGCTTTTCCGCCGCTGTCGTCGCCTTTCTTGCCGTCTCCATCTGGTGGAGCGGAATCCGCTCCTGGAAAGTCATCATCCCCTACGTCGTCATCTTCGCCCTGGTGGTGAACTACGTCTTTCACCACATCCTCAAGGTGCCCCTGCCCCAGGACTGGCTCTTCTAAAGATGGACCTCCTGGTGGACGGCCTCGTTCAGGCCCTGGCGTGGAAGCCTCTTCTCTTCGCCATTCTGGGAAGTTTTTTAGGAATCGTCTTCGCGGCCATTCCGGGCCTCACGGTGAGCATGGGCATCATCTTGCTGTTGCCCTTCACCTTCCACATGGCGAGCGTGACGTCCATGAGCCTTCTGGTGGGCGTATTCGTCGGCGGGATGACGGGGGGCAGCATCTCGTCCATTCTGCTCAACATTCCCGGCAATCCCGCCGCCATCGTCACGAGCCTGGACGGTCACCCGCTCGCCAGAAAGGGCCGGGCCGGGGTCGCGCTGGGCGTGGCTTTTTTCTCGAGTTTCCTGGGCGGGCTGTTCAGCCTTATCTGCCTGATCACCATCGCTCCCCAGTTAGCGGAATTCGCACTGAACTTCGGCGCGCCCGAACTGGCGTCGCTGGTTTTGCTTGGTCTTTGCCTCATCTGCGGATTCGCGCAAACCTCGATGAGCAAGGCGCTGATTTCGGGCCTTCTGGGCTTGAGTTTTTCCACCGTCGGCATGGACCCCATCGATTCCATACCGCGCTTCACGTTTTCCGTCGTGCAGATTCAGCAGGGGGTCTCTTTCCTGCCGGTGATGATAGGGCTTTTCGCGGTACCCGAGATTATCTCCGGCATGCGTGGCTCCTCCGTTTCCTTACCGGATTTCTCGACGCGCCTGCGCGACTTGCTGCCGTCGCCGGGAACCTTGGCAAGCCTTTGGAAGACGCTCGCGCAATCCTCCCTCATCGGGACCACCATCGGACTGTTGCCGGGTACGGGGAGCGCTGTCGCCGCCTTGCTGAGCTACAACACGGCGCAGCGCCGCTCGCCGGAGCCAGAATTGTTCGGTACGGGAAAGCTCGAGGGCGTATCGGCGCCAGAGGCCGCCAACAGCGCGATGACCGGTGGCGCGATGATCCCGATGCTCACGCTGGGAATCCCCGGCGACCCCGTCACCGCAGTCATGCTCGGCGCGCTCACCATCCAGGGGCTCGCGCCGGGGCCTTTGTTGTTCGAGAGCCACGGCGGTTTCGTTTTCTCGATATTCGGGTCATTTTTCATCGCGCTTTTCCTGACCATCGTCATCGCGCTTTTGGGCATTCGCCTGTTCGTCCAGGTGCTCCGCGTGCCGCCGGGGCTTCTCTTCCCGAGCATTGCGGTGTTCTGCGTCATCGGGGCGTTCGCGCTCCAGAACAGTTTTTTCGACGTTTTCCTGATGATTGGCTTCGGGCTGCTCGGCTATTTCATGCAGAAATTCGACTACCCTATCATGCCCCTGCTGCTGGCGATCATCCTGGGTCCGGTGTTTGAGAAAAACGCGCGAATGTCGCTCATCCTCTCGGACGGCGACCCCGGCATTTTCTTCCGCAAGCCGATAAGCCTCGTGTTTCTGGCGCTGGCGCTGGTCTACCTCATCAGCGTTTTCGTGAAACGGACTTCCCTTTTGAAGAAGCAGGGGTCCGCCTGATCAGCGCTTTTCTTTAGGGGATTCTTTTAGCGAATCGAAGAGGAAGGTAGGGAATGCGAATGGCCATACCCCTCCTTCCTCAGTCGGGATTGCTCTTCCCTTTCACCCATCGCGCCACGCCCCGCAGTCTGCGAAACAACGGGTAGAACGTACGAACGCGCCTTGGATTCGAGGCGAACCATTTGGCAAGCCTGCCAAACCAGCCGCCTCCACTCGTCATCGCCTCGAGCGCCGTCATCGCATCTGCGCCCTGATAAACGCGGCCATCCAGGACGAGCACCATCCCCTCTCCCACCTCACAGCCTCTCTCGCTCAATTGGGCGAGGCGTTCGGGCGCACGGTTCGCGTCGATGAGCGTTAAACGCTGGCCGGTTTGTGTCCTAAACTCGGATTTTCGCGCATAGAAGCTGCAGAACGGACACTCGCCGTCATAGAGCAAATATTCGTCCTGTGCGGATACATCTGTGGGTTCACTGCGCCCGGCTTCCGGTGAAGTCATGCTCGCCTCCTCCGTTTCCACGTCCGCATTCTCCGTGCTGGAGGAGGTTGAGGCAAGCGTTTGGGCCAGAGCTGGAGTACGCATGCAATATGAGTCGGGATTCAAGAGAAGGAAAGGATTACCGACCTATGATGCTTTCATTCATCGGCTAGTTATTTCTCATTTCTTGCGACTGCGGGGCGGACGGGGAAACCCACTGTTGAGGCCGTCGATGTGCTCGAACAATTCCGGAGCTACAGTGCGCCAAAGTGGATCTAGAATTATGCGCACGCCCTCTCGCCGCGCGAGTTTCGCCGCTGGAACGAAATCGGCGTCGCCCGCGACGAGGATGATCGTATTCGCTTGCTGCTTGAGCGTGATCGAAGTGATGTCGACCCCGATCCGCATGTCCACCGCTTTTTGGCGAAGGCCGAGAGCGAAATCGTCATCTTTTAGGTCGGCGACAGTGATCTCGCTTTTCAGGAGCCGTTTCTGTGGAGCTTCTTTCAGCACCCAGCCTCGTTCGCGTCGCACCTCTCCCAGCCGTACGGCGGTGTTGGGTGAGCGCCTCAACTCTTCGAACAGGTCATGCCTGAATTTCGCTTCACTGGTTTTTACATAGTCGATGCTGTAATTGCTGATAGGTTTGTGTTCCTTGCCGTCATAGGGGCTGGCGTCGTAATAGAAAACGCGATAGAGCAATGAATTCGCGTTGGCGACGCAGGCGGTCTTGTTCTCGCGATTCAAATGCGATGTAACCAATTGACCAATTGCAGAACTGACGGATTTTGCATCGTGATGTCTAATTTTTGGGCGGACTGTCGGAAGACGCTTGAGCAGATAGCCGCCATCGATGAGGATCGCAATTTTCATCATGGAAACGCCGCCGGACATAAAAAAGCCCCCAGGGATCGGCTGCGCCCATGATCGCTAGGAGCACAACGTACTGCCAAGGGGCGAATCAAACTTACAATAGGACTTGTCGGCGCAAATGTCAACTCCACGTGATACATGCGTCGAAATTCGAACCAGCTAGCGGCAAGAGCAATTACGCTTTCACTGGGGCGCTAAACCTCTGTAGGGACAGGTCGCGACTTGTCCCTACTTTCAGTCCTTCTCTGGAGAGGTTACAAACTCTTTGGCAACGAAATCGGTATCAACGTCCGGTCGGGATATCCACTCCAGAAAACGCCATGAAACCCGAACGACTCCTCACTCCATCCGGCAAAATCACGAAGCGCTTCTTTCATATCACCAATGTCGCTGGCAAGATCATAGCAGTTCAATAATAACAGCCACCGCTGTTCGAAGTCGCCGTTCCATCTTGATAAACCTTTCGTCTTGTCTCGGAAGGCGCGCCACAGCATTGACTCGATGGTCGAAGGAATTTCGGCGACTCCGGGGCTGACCGTAAATCTCCAGCCGTTTCCCGGTTCACCCGGTTGGAGCCATGCTCCAGAGAGCCTCAAGATGGAAACTTCCTCGGAGAGAATATGGTTCCGAATTGCTGCTTCGGTTTCCTTTCGCCATTTTCTGTCGTAACGGTGGATCATTTCCTGCTGCAAACTGAGCGGAGCCGAACCCAAACCAAGAAAATAGTCGCGCTTGCGTATGTTTTCAGTTGTCCTCCCGAGTTCTTGGGCAAAACGTCGTAAAACAGCTTCAACACCCGCTGAGGAAACAACTCTTGTCCTGTCAATCGATGCAACAAGTTGGTGAGTCTGTGTGACCTCCACACCCCATTGATCACCACTCTCCCATGTAACGATAATATCCGGGGGATCATTCGCATTTACTTTGCACTGGAATATTGGATCCACGTGTTCACTTAGGTACTCTCTCAATAATTCGAGAGCAAACATCTCGTCTTTTCTCGTTTCTGTGCTTCTAGCCACTTCAGTTCCCTCTCCGTTCGGAGCGGTTACCCACGATGAGCAAGACGAGAAGGTTCGCGTCGATGAAGTACCCGGTCGGGGCATCAAATTATTCGGTAACGGCTGGCAGGACGCGGTCCGTGACCGATGACACACGACCGTTTTGCTTGTTTATGCTTACAACTTTATAGGAGCGTGCTTCGTGCTGTTTACCGAACACGGTGGTCAAAGTGCCCCGATGAGACAGCGGACGATAAAAACCGATGGTTATCTTCCAGTCGTTTGACTCGATGTCGAGATCGACTTCCTCAAGTCCAACACCAGTGATCGTCTCATCACCGAAAAGATCGATAATGTATTCTTTCGCCGTTTTCACGGCTTCCTTCACTTCCATTGGAGTCTCCTTTTCGTTATTGGGTCCTCCAAGGACACAGATAGCACAGCTGGAAGACAGGAGACAAGAAAACACCCATCTTCGCGGAAGATCGCCCCCCTACCACCCCACTGCGTAGGATTCACGCCTCGGGTCGGCGCCGCCGAGCAGGAACCCCGTCTCGGGGTCTTTCACGATCGCGCAGACGCTGCCGGGCGGCCAGCTGAAATCGGGCCATGAACCCATCTTGTAGCCCATCCCGGAGAGCGCAGATCCTGCGTCGCTCAAAAGCCGCGCTTCGGCCTTAGCGCTCGCAGGCTCATAGGCATGGGGCCAGAAGGAATTGGGGAAATTGGAGGTGGCAGCCCTCGGCGCTTCGATCGCCATCTGCGGCGGCATGCCGAAGAGCGCGTGGTTCAGGAACACCTGCAGCATGGCCTGGGGCTGGACGTCGCCGCCCGGGGTGCCCAGCGTCATGTAGAACGCGCCGTCTTTGAGCGTGAGGGCGGGGTTCGGCGTGAGCCTCGGTCGCTTCCAGGGCGCGAGGCAGCTCGGGTGCGCCGGATCGAGCCAGCTCTGGGAGCCGCGCCCCGAGACGGTCGCGCCCACGCCCGGTACGAAGGGCATCGTGTTCGCCGGGTCCGAAGGCGTGCAGGAAAAGGCGTTTCCCTCCGAATCCACCGCCGTACAATAAGAAGTGTCGTGCTGGTATTCGGCCCCCGATTTTTGCGGAACCCGGTGCGCGCCGTCGTAACGCCACGGATGCGCGCCCCCCTGGTGCGCCCAGGGGTCGCCCGGCTCGGGCATATCGGCGAAAGCAGCATCCATATCGACCCGCTCCGCCTGCTTGGCGGCGTATTCCTGGGAAAGAAGACCGTCTATCGGCACATCCACGAACTCGGGGTCTCCGATAAAGGCCTCCCTGTCCGCGAAGGCGAGATTGAGCGCGGCCATCAGCTTGTGGAGGTAGCCGGGGGAGTTGTGGCCCAGTGCCTTGAGGTCGAAATTGGCGAGGATGTTCATCGCCTCCAGCAGCGTCGGGCCCTGGCACCAGGGGCCGCAGGCGTAGACTTCATGACCCAGGAATTCCGTCACGACGGGTTCTTCTTCTAAGACGTGGAAATCGGCCAGATCGTCCATCGTCATCAGGCCGCCCTCTCGCTGGATGAAGTCGATCATCCGGCGGGCCGTCTCGCCGGTGTAGACCTCATCGCGCGCCGCGCGCACGCCCCCGGCGCGACCGCCGCCCGCACTTTGCTCAGCGCGCACCATGCGCCGCATCGTCTCGGCCAAGTCGGGATTCCGCACCCGCCCGCCCACCGAAATGAGGTCGCCGCCCGGAAAATAGATGGGCCGCGTCGATTCCCAGCGGTAGTAGTCTTGTTCCGCCGACTTGATGTGGTCGTACATGAAATGGTGCATGGCGAAGCCGTCTTCGGCCAGCGAGATGGCGTCCTGGGAGACCTCCGCAAAGCTTTTCGTGCCGTAGCGCGCAAGAGCCGTGAGCCAGGCGTCAATCGCCGCGGGCGTAACCGCGCGCCGAACTCCGGGAGGAATCTCGCCACCACAGTTTTTCTCGAACCACTCGACCGAGGCCGCCTTGGGCCAGCGGCCCAGACCGCTGATTGTGAGGACGCGCTCTTCTTTCGCCAGATAGACCATCGTGGGCGCTACGCCCAGGAACGACACCATGTCGGAGTGAAGGACGCTCAGGCAGATCCCCGCCGTGACGCCTGCGTCTATCGCGTTGCCGCCTCTTTCGAGGATTCTCAGACCCGCCTGGCTCGCGTAGTGATGGCCGGATGCGACCATCGCCTCGCGCGCGCTCACCTGCGGCCTGTGGGCGATGTATTCGCGGCCCTCGGGGGTGGTGTGGCGAAACGCCATGAAGGGTCCTCCTTAGCCAGGGGGCATAGAGTAGCCGCCATCTTGCCAGATGTATTCTGTGGAACGCAAAGAGTCGGTTCCGACCGAGGAAGGAGTCAGACCTGACCGAAGAGAGAGGGACCGTCCCTCGATACGCCCCCTTCGGGGGCTACTCGGGATGAGGCGGATTGGCGGTTCGCCTGCCAGGGACGAGGGAAGAGCGCACTCCTTCACCCTGAGTAGCCGCGAAGCGGCGTATCGAAGGGCGCCCGTGAGTCCGCGCCAATAATTGCGACGGCATTCTCGCCTGATGAGGGAAGGACTGCATTTTCCCAATCAATGCAATAGGAATTTCACGCCTTTGGTAGTAACAGCCCCTCCTCGGGGCTGCCACACAGGTCGCGACCTGTCCCCTACGGGGGTTGTTAAAAAAAGCCCCGTCTGCGACCCCCGCAAACCGCCAACGCCTCTTTCCTCACCCTGAATAGCCGCCGAAGGCGGCGTATCGAAGGGCGAGGGGAGTCGAACGCCTCGCGCCGGTGCGAGAGGGCATCCTTCGATACGCGGCTTCGCCGCTACTCAGGATGAGGCGGAGGGGGGGTCAACAACTCATCAAAGGGGGAGTGATTCCATTTCTCTACCTAGTCGGCAAAATATCTCAAGGGGGGAGTAAAATCTAACCAAAGTCGGAGAACCTACCCCTACGCCATCGCCTGCTCCACAAAACGCATGTCCACCGCCTGCTCGTATGAGACGCCCGTGGAGATCAGCCCGCCGCTCAGGCACGCGTCCCTGAGCCACTCGAAGCTCTCCTTCGCGAGGCGGGGGTTCCGGTTCCAAAGGCCGATGCTCTTGTAGCGCTCAATGGCCGCCGTCAGAAGCGCTGAGTCCATCTCCTCGAACCAGGACTTCACCAGCCGGGCGACGGCTTCGGCATCGTTCTCTGCGAGCCATTGCTCTGCTTTCGCCATGGCGCGCGTCATGCCAAGGGCGGACTCAGGACTCTCCCGCAGGAACGAGGCGGGCGCGTAGAACGCCGTATAGGTCGTGAGGCCGCGGTCAGCCGCTTGATACCATATGTGGCCCGTGCCTTCCCGGATCAACTCCTCCGCAAAGGGCTGAAACACCTGGATGATGTCCACATCTCCCGCGCGCAGTGCGTCCGCGTTTTCGCCCATCGTCCGGTCCGGGATTCTCTCCAGCGCCGCCGGGTCCAGTCCCGCCAATTGCAAATCGTGCTGCAGGCACATCCAGGGGGTGGGCACCTCGCTCACCGTGGCGATTTTGGGTCCCATCAGCTCGCCCATCCGGAACTCGCGCGTCGGCTCGCGCCCGATCAAGAAAAACGGGTCACGGCAGACGACCTCGCAGAACACCTTGAGGTCGCACTCGGGATTCTTGTCGTACGCCACCATGACGCGCATGGGCCCGCCCCAGCTCACCTGCGCCTCGCCGGACATGAGCAACTCCGCGTTCCGGGCGGGATCGGGCGAGGTTTCGATACGAACGTCCACGCCCTCCTCCTCATAGGCCCCCAGCGAGAAAGCGGCGTAGAACGGCGTGTAGAAAACGGCCCTGAAATTCTCAAGCAGCGTGATTCTCACGTGAACCTCCTCACAGAATCGGCGCGAGCGCCTCAGCAGCCCGCGCGCTCAAAATTACTATTCATTCTTCATCATACGTCGACCGGATTTTCGACGTGGGCTGAGGAGTGCGCCTTGATCTCCCGAACGGGTTTTCCCCCGTTGATGTTTCTACCGGTGGGCAGCCAGGCGCAGATCAGGCTCTCATCCGTCCATATGGTCGTGTGTTCCGCGGGCACGAAAAACTCGCTGAAAACCAGGGTTTCGTCCCCGTCGTTTTCCAGATAATGGCGCTCCATCTCGTAGTAATACAGGATATCGCCCGCACGGACGCGATGCGGCTCTTCGTTCACGTACACGACGCCCGCGCCGTGTTTCACGTACATGAAATGATCCGCCCCCTCGTGGTGGTGGCTCGAGGCGACGGTTCCCGGTGGATAGATGATCATCTCCCCCTTGATGACCTTCGTGCCGAAAAGGTTGGGGGTCACGAGGTAAATGCGGCTTCTGGCGTCGTGCTCGGATTTCAAAACGGGTTCGCCGCTCCAGTCCAGCACCCTGAAGCCGGGCGGATCGGAGAGGAACCTCGCATCGAAGCGTTCGGCGTCGGGAACCTCGCATTACAAAGCTGATGCCCCCACCTCGCACTCCAGCGCGCCGCTGAAGCCGGGCGGGAAAAACGCCACGCTCGTATCCGCTAGAGTGAATGCGCCTGCAGAACCAGAAAGACGAGCTTCGCCTCCCATAATCTGGATCCACGCCAGATTCTCGCCGGGGATTTCGACGTCCTTGCGGGCGCCCTGCGCAAGCGTCCATTTTTCTACGATCAGGTGATTGTTCCCGGTTTTCTCCACATCCAGCAGCGTCTGGCATGTAACGCCATCTCCCAAGGAAATGCCCTGGATGGAATCTTCATTCAAAATGACGGCCACCTTTCTTTCTCCTCTTACGAAGCTAGTCTCTTCCGGCTCGGCGATCCGACTAAAGCATCGGCGTTATGGTTTTTGACATCAATTCACGCTCGTCTATCCCGAACACCCCGGCCAGCCAGTCGGCCAAAATCTCCTGGCCGATGGTGGGGTTGTCGTGCTGACAGTGGTCGGCGCCCGTCTCCTCCTCATCGACGAGCCTGAGCGTCACGTCCACCCCCGCGGCCTTGGCGGCATCATACACCCTGCGCGCCTGGGCCACGCCGAGCACGTCGTAGCCCCCGTGGACGATGAGGTAGGGACACTTCATGCGCCCGATGTGCCCTTCCAGCGTGAAGGGCGCAAGCTTCTCCACGGCTTCCTCTACGCTCGCGGCCCCGAATACCCACTTGATGGAATCGGCCAGGCGGTGATCCTCGCCCGCATCGCGCCACAAGTCCTGCAGGCTCCACCCGGCAGTGTGGGAGAGCGCGGCGGCGAGCCTGTGCTCGTAGCAGGCAGCCCGGGCGGCGAAATGGCCCCCGATTCCCCCGCCGCAGACAGCGACCCGCGAGGCGTCCACGTCTCCCCTCGCCTCCAGATAGTCGATGCAGCGGCCCACGGGCGCCTCATAGTCGTGGCGGCTGGTAATGCCTCCTCTTGTCAGCGTTCCACCCTGGCCTGGGCCGTCGATCATCAAGACCGATATTCCGCGCTGCAGGAACCCCCGCCCCGCCATGAACCACATCTCATCTTTATAGGCGTCCAGGCCGCCGAAGCTGATGACGGCGGGCTGCCTATCCACGCGAAAAGGCGCAGGCACGAAATAGGCGTCCAGATGCGCGCCGTTCTCATAGGGGACCTGCACCACCTCGCCGGGAGGTGTGATGTGGCTCAAAAACGCCCTGGAACACGCCTCCACCTTCTCGAAGGTCTCGAATCTGCGCGGGTCGTCCGATTCGAGCCAGAATTCCGCGCTCCGGTAGTAATCCGCCGCGCGCAGCCAGCAGTTGCGCGCCGTCTGGATGCGCCCCGCGGCGGCGGCCCCATCCCCGCGCTCGCGGTTTCGATCGCCCACGCGCGTCCACTCGGCGTACCAGCTCTCGTTGTCGCCGGGCTTCATGCGGCTCGCGGCCTGAAAACACTCGCTCACCGAGCCGCCGCCCTCCTGGGTCTCGCCCAGGGCACGGCGGAACTGATAGGACATCCAGGGGTGCTCGGGCCAGTGGTGCCAGCCGTATGGTTCATAGTGCGCTCCCCGGGATTCGTCGATCCGGTCGATCGCTCTTTCTTCTATGAGAAAACCCTCCCCTGCGGTCTGCCTGAATAGTGGAAGCGTCCGTCCGGTAGAAGGATGGGAGAAACTACCCCCGCGCGAGCGGAATCAAAATCAGAGGATGATGGAGAATCCACCCGACTTCATGCGAATCAAACAGCCGCCAAGCGGCCATCAAATCGGCAAATTCCCTATGCGGAAGCGGCCCCTCCGGCCACGGGGGTTGGCGTGGGCTCTCCCTCCTCGGCGAGGCGTCTTCTCTGCAGGATGAACACCGCACCCAGCATAATCGCGCCCACCAGGTGGTTCAGGTAGCCCGGCCAGAACAGAAGGCCCGCCGCCAGGAACAGGTACCCGCGCATCGGGGTCGAGAAGCGGAAATACATGAACCCGACCATGCCGGCGGCCAACGCCTGGAAGCCGAGAAGCCCTGCGGCGAAAGTCTCGAGTGAAAGCCAGGGCTGGCGGATCAGCAGAATCGGGGTGAAGGCAAACATCAGGGGCACGATATACATGCCCTTCGCCGTGCGGAAAGATGCCCAGGCGGCCTTCGCCGGGTTGGCGTCCGCGATGCCCGCCGCCGTATAGGCGGGCACACATACAGGGGGCGTAAAGCAACTGTCCAGGCTGTACCAGAACACGATGAGATGCGCGCCGAGCAACGAGAGCTTGAACGGCTCTCCGAGTTCCAGGAGCGCAGGCACGGCCATGACAGACAGGACGATGTAGGCCGCGCTCGTCGGCAGCCCCATGCCGAGCACGAAAGAAGCGATACCCACCAGGAGGATGCCGAAAAACAGGCTGTCGTTCGCCATGTTCGTGACCAGGGAAGAGAACTTCAGCCCTAAGCCGGTCTGGAACAACGCTCCCATGATGATGCCCACCGCGCCTACCGCTGCGCAGATGGGCAGCGACTGGATCGCTCCCTTCTCGAGCGCCAGTACGATGTTCCAAAGCCCGCGGCCCACTTCGCTCACGACTTCCACAAGACTCGTGCCCTCTCTTCTTGCTTTTTCCAGCAAGACGAGGGCGCCCTTGAGTCCGGCCAGGAGCACGACGGAGAGAATGCCGGCGAGCCCCGCCAAGGGCACGGTTCGGCCCGTCATGAGGATCGCCAGAATCACGATAGGGGGCAGGAGGTAGAACCACCCGTCCTTCATGATGGGTCCCAGAGGGGGTATCAACTCTCTGGGCATGCCGACCAGGCCTTCTTTTCTCGCTTCCAAATGCACGGTCGCGTAGACGGAGAAGAAGTACAAAACGGCCGGCAGAATCGAAACCTTCACGATCTCCCAATACGATATGCCCGTGAACTCCACGATCAAAAACGCCGACGCCCCCATGACGGGCGGCATGATCTGCCCGCCCGTGGAGGCCGCCGTCTCGATGGCCGCCGCCGTCTCGGGCTTGAAGCCTGTGCGCTTCATCATCGGGATGGTGAACGAACCCGTGGTGACCACGTTCGCATTCGCGCTGCCCATGATGGTGCCAGTCATGGCGCTGGCGAAAACCGCGGCCTTCGCCGGCCCGCCGCGCAGCCTGCCGGCGATCGACACGGAGAGTTTCACGTAGAAATCCGCAGCCCCCATGCGATCCAAAAACGCGCCGAAGAGGATGAACAGGAAGATATAGACCGAAAAAACGCTCAATGGCGCCGTCCACAGGCCGTCGTAGGTGAAGTACTGGTGATCGATAATGTGCATATAGGAGGCCCCCTTGTGCGCCAGATACCCGGGGAAATAGGGGCCGAAATACGAATACACGAAGAAGAATAACGATATCAGCGGCAACGCCAGATTGATGGTCCTGCGCGCCGCCTCCCAGGTAAGCAGCATAACCACCGTGCCCAGGAACAAATCTATGGGTTCGAGCGGGTCGACGTAATACAGGCGATCCAGAAAATAATCGGTATAGAGTATCGGGTAGGCGATGGAGGAGACCGTCAGGAGGCAGACGGCGGCCGTAACAACGGCGCGCCACCCGCCTCCTGCGGGTTTCCGGTAGATGATGAATATCAGGGTCATACCGAACAGATACGAGAGCGCCCTCTGGTACAGCGGCTCATACCCTCCCGTGTAGGCTATCTGGATATGATAGACGGACATCCCGACCGCTATCGCCAGGACGAGCCAATTCAGAGGGGTTCTTTCCTGTATATCGTTCACGCTCTCGCCTCTTCCCCGGGATGGTTACATCGAACCCCCGACTTCCTTGTAGAACCGCTTGGCGCCCTCATGCAGGGGTATCCCGACGTTCTTGCCCGCCTTCTTGGGGTCCCATCTCTTGTAGATCTTGTGGACGCCCCCGAGGTACTTCTGCTCGTCTTTCGCTATCTTGAGGATCGAGTAGACCACGTCGGCGCTCATCTTGGTCGTGGTGAACAAGACGCCTGAAAGCCCCATCGAGTCCTTGGGATTGGGGTTGCCCTTATATATGCCGCCCGGAATCTGGCAGGGCGTGAAACCGTGGCCCGCCAGCAGCTTCTTCACGTCATCCGCCATGTCCAGGAACACGATGTTCCGGCCCAGGGCCGCCTGGATGCCGGCGCCGTTGGGGTCGCCCGAGTTGTGGAAGTAGAAATCGATCTGGCGCGCCCTGATCGCGCGCGACATGCCGCCCGCGCCCGGGAAGGTGAGTTTGTAGCCGCGCTTGTTTAGCTCCTTGTAGCTCGAGCCGTAGTGCTTGACGATCATGCTCGCGATGTACTCCGTGCTGGTTCCCTTCTTGGCCGGGGCCAGCTTGAGCGGCTTTTTCGACTTGATGATGTCGCCCCAGGTCTTGATGCCTGCGTCATACTGCTCCTTGGCGGCGTACTGGTGGTAGCATGAATCCCAGAATGCGGCGATCCCCCGGAGGTTCTTGTAGGACTTCTTGAAGGGGATCTTTCCGGCCATCGCCGCGCCCGCAAAGTTCGAGAACGAATAGCCGAAGTCGGCGCCTCCCCCACCCACACGGGCCGGGTTTGCGCGCCCGCCGCCGGGCGTCACGTTGAGGATGATCTTATTTTGTTTCCTGTTGACGATTTCGCTGAGGCCGGCGCCCAGCCTGCCCATCGTACCGCCAAGGCTGCCGACCGCGAGGTCGTATTTCGCGGGCGCTGCGTAGGCGTCGCCCACCGTCAAGAACGGCAGGGTCAGAGCCAGAATTCCGAACATCATGACGATTCTCTTCATTTTTCCTCTCCCTGATGAAGTGAAGTAAAACTTCGATGAAGTGGTTCGAAGACTCCCGCTCATCGAGAAGCGCCCCGGCGAGAACGAACTCTCTCGCCGCGTTCTCAATGAGCGCACTTTTCTGTATGCTTGGGCCTGAATCTTACAGACGGGAGCGTTTCGCTGTCAATGAAACTTAGACGTCACGCGAGCGTTTTCTGTTTCACAATCTGGAACAACCCGAAAAAACCGCTTTTTTAACAAGGAGCCGGAACATGCCGTTTTACCGTTGGGATGAAATGAAGCGAAAAAATCTGGCGAGGCCGTCAGACTCAGAGGGCAGCATCATCATCGGCGAGCACGTCACCCTGAACCGTTCGGTGAGCCAGCCGGGCAAGCTGGCCCGCCCGCACACGCATGATTGCGAGCAAATCATCAACGTCGTCGAGGGAACCGCCTGGTTCCGTGTGGGGGATGAGGAAAAAACCGTCACCGCAGGCGACATCATCCATGTTCCCGAGGGCACCGAGCACGAGTTCAAAAACGAGAGCGGCGGCGATTTCATCTACCTCTCGTTCAAGAACAAATCGGAGGGCTGGCCCCCGCCGACCGCGACGATGGACTAGTTTCTCGCTTTTAACCCCGCGTGCAGCTCCTCGGGGTCAAACCCGACCGAGGAGGAAGGAGACATCACTTCCCCCTTGAGAGTCGTCGCCTATTGACGAGAATGAAAAGAATTACTCCCCCCTTGAGGGGGAGTCGATGAGGTGAGGGTGTAAACCCGAAACCGAATCGGTGGGGGGACATGCCAAAGAGCAAATCTCCCCCCACCACATCGGCCTTCACATAAACCGCTCGGCCTCTGTCGGGCTTTCCCCTCGGGAAGCCCGACCCCCTCAAGGGGGGAGTCATTTTATTTATTGCGCTACTGCTCAATTTTGCTCAGAGTTCTTTTTCTTCATTTCCCTGAGGAGGTTCGTGGGGTCGCCTTTGAAATGTGGATAGCGCATCTCCATTTCTTCCCTCAATAGCAAGGCCTCCTGTACAACACTCTCATCGCCGAGTTGTTCGGCTGCATGCCATGCGCCTAAGACACAATTATAGGCGTATCCAATCAGCTGTTTTTCCCACTCCTGGATGCGTTGCGTAACTAGCATCCCCGTCATGTGATATCGCGGTGGATTCTTACTGTACAAGTCCATGATATGCGGATAAGCACCATGGACATAACCTGAGAAAGTGCTGTAGATCGTTTCGGAAATTTGAGCAGAATCATGAGGATTGATAGGATTTTCCGGTAGTGAAGCAATGGCCGCACGCACTTGTTTCCGAGGCAATCTATCTCGTTTTGTCGTTGAAAGTATTGGAGCAGATGCTTCCTCAAAAACCTCTTGGAAAAACTCCTTAATAACTCTCTCCTGTTTCTCCTTCTGTTTATCATCCGGACCAAGGCTTGGAATAAATAGCATCATGTCTTCAAAAGATTCATTCATGCATCGACAGAGAATCCCTATCTCATGGACTTGCCCAGCCTCAAGTAAGACAATAGACGCATTGAATAGGCTGACCCAACGAACTCCCTTCAAGTAGACAAATAGGCGAGCATGCTTTTTTTCATGACGATACTGCTTCCTAGACTCTAACCATTGGGGCGCTTCGATCAATGGAGACCGTTCGAGAGTTGTATAAAAACGCTCTAAGGTTTTCACGATGTTTTTCAAGAAATCGAGTTCCGACATCCTGCTTTAACTCCAAAGGGAAATTCACATCATTTGTATGGACTAGTTTCTCGCTTTTAACCCCGCGTGCAGCTCTTCGGGGTCGATGGGCAGCTTCACGACTTCCTTTCGCTTGGCGGATAGGTCGCACGCCATGCAGAGCATGAGGTTCCGGTGGCCCTCGGCCCCCGTGGCGTGGGGCATGTCCGTCCCCGTATAGACGTGCGCGAGCCAGGCGATGGACTCATCGCGCATCGGCCCCCAGAACTGCCCTTTGGACATATCTCCCGCCGGGTAGCTTTCGAGCAGGTGGACGTGGCGCTCCTCCCCCCGGTGTGAGGCCAGCGGGTTCTCGGACGCCATGATGAAATCGGCATGGGTGTCGTCGATGGTGAGCGCACCGTCGGTTCCCACCATGCTGATGGTCACGCCGTACGTCGAGGCGGGCCAGATAGTGGGCATCCCCCAGTTGCACTCCATGCTCCAGATGGTCCCGTCGTCGAAGGTGAAGATACTGAAGGTGGCGTCCTGCGTGCCGATGCCCGTCATCACCCGCGATATGGAGCGCGAGACCACCTCGACGGGCTTCTTCTCCGGCCCCATCACGAACAGCATCACGTCCAGCGCATGGGTGCCGGAAATCACCATGGGCGTCAGCATCGAGCGGTCCTCGTTCTTGGACAGCCGGGTGATGCCGACCTGGCGGTTCAGCAGCGCACGCGTCGTCGCGGAGGTCACCTCGCCCAACACGCCAGATTGCACGTGCTCGCGCGCCGTAAGCCAGCGCCTCCTGAAGCGCTGGGTGTAGCCCACGAGCAACTCCACGCCCGCAGCCTCCGCCGCCTCCACGATATTTGCCGATTCCACCACGCTCGTGGCCAACGGTTTTTCCACGAGTATTTTGTGACCCTGCGCTATCGATTCCGAGAGCGGCTTCGCGTGCCATTCCTCGTCCGTGGCGATGATGACGGCGTTCACCTCGGGCCGCTTAATGAGCTCGGCGAAATCGGTCGTGAAAAAATCGGCACCGAATTCCTCGGCCATCGCCCTGCCCTTTTTCTCGTCGATGTCGCAGCAGCCGAGCCATTCCGTGCCCGGGTACTCCCTGGCGCAGCGCGCGCGAATGCGACCCACGCGGCCGCAGCCGACTATGGCCAGTCCAATCGGATTTTTCTCACCTCCCAAAGCCGCCATCATCCTCTCCCGTTAAATTATCAAGGCCTAAAAAAACGCGCCGGAACCCGGCCCGACGCCTTTTGGATTCCCCCTTCATACCAGTTTCAGGGGGCGCGTGCATCATTGGTCACACCTTTGCGCGGAGCGATATTCTGACGATGGGAGGACTTCCGCCTTCGCGACAAACAGGAAATCTCGCCGTAGGGACAGGCACCCGTGCCTGTCCTATGTTTGGTAGGCGTCCATGTAGGGACATTAGGTTCGCCCGTACGAGTATCCCCGAACCGAAGTTTGCCGTCATTCCAGCGTTAGAATTAACCAAGCCAAGAGGGTTTGACGGAACCCAGGAAATTCCGAAGTACCTGTGTAGGGGTCGCATAAATGCGACCCGCAAGCCACGAACCGGTCGGGCCGATGGGGTGGACGCCCCCTTCCGGCAGTTTAGAATGTGGCGAGGCAACGTCACACACCGCCCGGAAGGAGGCATCCATGGAAGGAGTCTACATCATCGGCATCGACTTGGCGAAAAACAGTTTTCAACTCCACGGGGCGCGCGCGGACGGTTCGGTAGCGTTCCGCAAGAAGCTCGGTCGGGCGGGTCTGCTGAACTTCCTGGCCAAACAGCCGCGCTGCGTGGTGGCGATGGAGGCGTGCGCGGGGGCGCACCGCTGGGGCCGTGAGATTGCGAAGCTCGGCCACGAGGTTCGGCTCGCGCCGCCGGCCTACGTGAAGCCGTACGTGAAGCGCCACAAGAACGACGCGGCGGACGCGGAGGCGATTTGCGAGGCGGCCTCACGACCGACGATGCATCTCGTGGCGGTGAAGAGCGAGGAGCAGCAGACCGAGGGGATGCTGTTCCGGGCGCGGGATTTGCTGAAGCGCCAGAAGACGCAGACGATCAACGCGTTGCGGGGACACCTGGCGGAGTTCGGGGTGGTCGCGCGGCAGGGTCCGGTGGGCCTCACGCGTCTGGCGGCGGCGGTTCGGGGAGCGGAATCGGGTCTGCCGGTGGCGGTTCGGGAGTTGGGCGAGGTGTTTCTGGAGCAAATCGCGGGTCTGAGCCGGAAGATCGGGGAGTTGGAGAGTCGGCTTCACGCGAGCGTCCACGCGGACGAGGAGGCGCGGCGTCTGATGCGTATCCCGGGGGTGGGTCCGGTTACGGCGTCTGCGATCCGTGCCTTCGCGCCGCCGATGGAGAACTTCCGGCGGGGCCGGGACTTCTCGGCCTGGCTGGGACTGGTGCCCCGGCAACACTCGACGGGGGGCAAGCCCCGCCTGGGCCGGGTATCGAAGATGGGCCAGCGCGACGTGAGGCGGCTGTTGGTCACGGGCGCGATGTCGGTGATTCGCCAGGCGCTCCGGCGCGGCGCGCCGCCGGGTTCGTGGCTGGCCCGGATGCTGGCGCGCAAGCCGAGGATGCTCGTCGCGGTGGCGCTGGCCAACAAAATGGCGCGCATCGCGTGGGCGCTGATGCGGAACAAGGACGACTACAGGGAACCGGCGCCCCTCGCCTGAGCGGCGGGCGCGCGGATAGAGCCGGGAGGAATGTGGGCAGGCCACAGGAGGAGTAAGGGCAAACGGTCATCGAGACGGGGTCGGGGCAACCAGTTACATGCGACGAGCGAACCATCGAGCTCGCCGGGCCGATTCGGACCCGACCCGCGCATCTCCATACGGGCCCGCGGCCGTTACGAAGCGCCGCAACGAAGAGGCCGAATGTACGACTGAGTCGAACCGCTTTGCGCCGAACCCTCCCAAAAAACCGCTTGCATTCCAGGGGGGCGTCCATGTACGCATGTATGTAGCGCGCCCAGGAAGGGTGCGCTACATACAAAACCATCGCAAATCTTCACCTGCGCCGGAATGACGATCTGAGACACCCAGCCTACCGCCAATCCCCCATGAACAGATCCGTTGCGGCGAGGGCCGCCTTGACGACCTCATTCTCGAGAGAACCGGCGGGGGCGGTGTCCGCCTATTCAAAATCCTCAGGCTTGACCGGGAGCGATACCGCCCGTCCGGTTTTGGCCGAGTGATCCATCGCCAGGCACAGCATCAAGTTCTCGTGCGCTTCCCGCGCGGTGGTGTGCGGCGTTTGGACGCCCAGATATATCCTGTCGAACCACGAGCGCGTCTCCTCGCGCATGGGCCCCCAGAGTTGGTCGAACACCAGGTCCCCCGGCGGATAGCTGGTGAGAAAACTCACGTTGCGCTCCTGTTTCAGGCGCGAGGATTCGTGCGGCTCTGAGGTGGCGAAGACGATGTCGCGGTGCGTGTCATCTATCGTGAGTACACCCCCCGTACCCACAATGCCCAACTCGAGCGAATAGACCTCCGCCGGCCAGACGCGCGGCAGCGCCCAGCTCACGTTCATGCTCCATATCGTCCCGTCCTCATAGGTGACGATGGCGAAGGTGGAATCTTTTGTGAGATAGGGCGCCATCGCCTTGTCCACCGAGCGCGCGTAGACCTCGGCGGGACGGAGACCCTCCAGCAGCCAGGAACACAAGTCCACGCTGTGGGTGCCGGAGATGACCATGGGGGTGAATTTCGTTGGGAATTCGGTTTTGGTGGAATTCGCCACCGGGTTCATGCGGTTCAGGAAGGCGCGGCCCGTCACGGAGGAGACATCGCCCAACTCACCCGAGCGTATCTTCTCTTTCGCCACCAGAAAGCGTCGGCGGAACCGCTGCGTATAGCCCAGAACGGCGTCGATGCCCGCCTCGTCGACCGCGCGCACCAGGTTCTCGGACACGTCGGCGTCCACCGCCAGGGGTTTTTCGATCAGCATCCGGTGGCCGCGCTCGGCGCCGATGAGAATAGGTTCCAGCCGCTCGTTGGCATAGGTGGCGAGAACGGTGGCGTTCACCTCATCACGCTTTAAGAGTTCGCGGTAATCGGTGGTGAAGAAATCGGCGGATACGTCTTCGGCGAGCTTTCGGCCCACCTTCTCGTCGATATCGCACAGCCCCATCCACTCGACCGCTGCGTTCTGGCGCGCGAACTCAGCGCGTATCCGCCCGATTTTCCCGCATCCCACCACCGCGAGGCCGATGGGTTTTCTCGCATTAACCGATACGTTCATGAACATCCCTTTGATTGGAGAGCGTCAATTCAAAACGGGCGCATCTTCCCACCGGGGCCCTTCACGACGCAAGCTGGGGTTCGATTCAAACCGGGACGCGGTAGATACGCGGTTGTAACTCTCCAGAAAGAGTTGCGATTACTTCAGAGACGAGGGGCTGTAGCTCCTGCAACCGGTTTCTGGGGGCGATCATGATGATGACGGGAATCGTCAGTTCGGAGAGGTTCTGCTGGTATTCGATCCCCTGATCCACCGTGATGAAAGCGTCGAATCCACTCTCGGCCGCCATGCGCAACAAATCACCGTTCTTGCTTCCCGCCCAGTCCATCTGCTGGACCGTGCGCACTTCGAATGAACCAGAGAATAACGAACCGAGCCGCCTGGGAACCGACTCGTCAAGCAGCAGTTTCATCGGCGCCGCTGGTGAGCATCCCCTTCGCGCGTTCGAGCGCTCCGAGCGCCTGCTCTCGCGACACCGTCGGGAAGTCTTCCAGAAAATCGTCGAGCCTGTCGCCTGCTTCGAGATGCTCCATCAGAGTGCGGACAGGGACCCTGGTGCCTGCGAATACCGGAGTTCCTCCGAGGATATCCGGGTTTCTCTCGATAAGCGTATCGGACATCGCACACTCCTTGAACACGGCGCAATAGTGAGAATCAAAGGCGCTCACGGTTTCTATTCTTCACCAAACCACCTTCCTGCACAACTCACGATAAAGAATGGCATCAAGCGCAAGCTGGGGCAAAAAGACCGCCGCGGTTCCAATAATTCGCGTTTCATCGGAGAATGGGCCATTCTCATGAAACCTGAATACCGAAAAGGAGTGAAACCGTGTCCCGCGTACCCATGCTTGAATCAGGCGCCGACGACCCCGTCGTGAACCACCTCTTCGACCATGCGGGTGTTCTGCTGAACCGCATTCCCAACGCCTGGCGGGTGATGGCGAACCAGCCGTTCATCACGAAGTTCATGCTGCCGCTCACCTCGTCTCTCCTGCGCCAGGGCCTCGGCTCGGCCCTCGACACGAAGACGAAGGAGCTCGCCATCATCAACACCAGCCGGCTCAACAACTGCGCCTACTGACTGGCGCACAACACGCCGGTTGGTCAATCGGTGGGAATTTCGGAAGCAGATATAGCCGCCATCAACGAGGGAGACTACAGCCCCTTCACCGAGAAAGAGCGCGCCGTCCTGCTCTGGGCGGAGCACGTCACGCTCAATACGGCCAGGGAGCGGGACGACGTATTTGCCGAAGTCAAAAAGTATTTCAGCGACTCAGAAATCGTGGAACTCACCATGGTCATCACCTATTTCAACATGAGAAACAAGTTCAACGATGCCTTGGCGATTCCCATCGAAGTGCAAGAGGAGATCGACAGGAACAAGATCCGCCGCAAAAACCCCGATGATTTGAAGGCCTATCTCGAAGCCCTGCTCGCCGACTGGCCGGATGAATTCCCCGAAGCGGGAAGCGGCGCATGACGAAAACTCT
This sequence comes from bacterium, assembly GCA_965213625.1. Classification (GTDB taxonomy): domain Bacteria; phylum UBA8248; class UBA8248; order UBA8248; family UBA8248; genus Bin107. Next base: position 1,819,528 of record CBDBZU010000004.1, on the reverse strand, counting down.
TATACAAAACGCTGCAATTCTCCGATGGATACAAGGACTTCGGAAAACGTCGCTTCTGGTGATCGGAGGCGTTATCTGCTACAAGACGCCTTATGGCCCGGGACACTTTCGGGTGCTGCCGTAAAATCTCACTCATCATCCGGATTCCCGTGCAAATATAATGAAAAGAAAGTAAATTGGAAGTGATATCCGGCACTGGCGTATGAAAAGACGCGGTACTTTGAAGACCAAGTATTGCGGAAACGGCCATATATCGAGCGCGAATGGTGCGCCGAGGTCATCAGCGAACCTCTTCGTCGTGAGGTACAATCGGATGGGCGGTTCCGATTCTGGGGAGAAATTCTGCAATCCGGCGAAGATGCTCCACGAATCCTCCGCGTGATTACGCTTGCTGACGGAGAAACCGTGCACAACGCCTTCTTCGATCGCGGATTCAGAAAGGATGCGCCATGAAACTTCATTATTACCCCGAAACCGATAGCCTTTATATCGAGTTCAGAACCGAACCGGGCGCAGAGACGCGCGAAGTTTCCGACGGACTCAATGTAGATATCGCCGCCGATGGCGGTGTGGTCGGCTTCGACATCGACCATGCCTCGCGTCGGATCGACCTATCCACACTGGAAACGGAGGCGCTGCCCCTTCACTCCATAAAAGCCGTCTGATACATGGCGCGGAATCCGAGCACCTTCGAAAATACTCGTCCATGAATAAGCCCTGCGGACCGGATGAATTCCCCGAGGCGGGAAGCGGCGCATGACGAAAACCCTCATCCGAAACGCCGTAATTCTCTCGATGGACCCCGAGGTGGGGGAAATCGAGTGCGGCGACGTCTTATTCGAAGGTGCGCTTATTTCCGCGGTGGGCGAGAGTCTCCCGGTAGCCGATTCGGACACTATCGATGCGAGCGGCATGATCCTCCTACCCGGCCTCATCAACGCGCACATGCACACTTGGCAGACCGCGCTTCGCGGCCTGGGCGGAGACTGGGGCGGACGCAGCTATTTCGAGATTGCGCATGAAACCATGGCTCCGCGCTACCGGCCCGAGGATGTCTACATCGCGACCCTCGTAGGCGCATGGGCGCAGATGGACGCCGGGACGACGACGCTTTTCGACTGGTGCCACAACAACCCCACCCCCGAGCACACCGACGCAGGAATCGACGCCTTGGAAGAATCCGGCATCCGCGCCCTTTTCGGGCACGGAACGCCCAAGCCGAAACCCAGGGAGGGCGAGCCCCACTATTCGCAAATCCCGCATCCAGAGAGCGAGATCAAGCGGCTGCGAACGGGCCGCCTGTCAAGTGACGAGGGCCTCATCACCCTGGCGATGGCCATTCTGGGAGCCGATTACTCTCCCCTGGAAGTGGCGCTTCACGACATGCGCCTGGCGCGCGAATACGGGCTGTTGTCGAGCGCGCACATCTGGGGCGACGCGAGCCGAAAGGTGAAGGGCGGCTACCACACACTTGCCAAAGAAGGGGTTCTCGGTCCCGACCACAACCTCGTGCACTGCAACTACGTGGACGATGAGGAGCTCCAGGTGATCATCGACTCGGGCGCTTCCATCACGGCCACGCCATCCGCCGAGATGCAGACGAACCGGGGCGAGGCCGTCTGCGGGCGCGTGAACGCGCTGGGCGGCAGGCCGTCACTCGGCGTGGACCTGGAAACCTACGTCAGCGGGAACATGCTCCACGCCATGCGCCACGCTCTTCAGGTCCAGCGGATATTCGACAACCGCCGCCTGGATGAGAGCACCTACCGCGCGCCCGCTCTTTCCTTCTCGGCGCGCGACGCGCTCGCCTGGGGCACCATCAACAACGCCCACGCGATGGGTATGGCAGATAGAATCGGATCCATCACACCCGGCAAGCAGGCCGACCTCGTCCTCATCCGAAAAGACGACATCAACGTGACGCCCGCAGGCGACGCCGTCCGCGCCGTCGTCTTCTACGTGGAACGCTCGAATGTGGATACCGTATTCATCGCAGGAGAGAGAGTGAAAGCGGACGGAAAACTGCTGGTGGATTCAGACAAAATCAATAAAGCAAAGGAAGCACTCGCCGAATCCGCGCGATGGATCGCGGGAGCAGACTGAACCGAAGATTGAATTTCCCCCAATGTATTTTAGACATCCGGGGTCAATCCCGACCTAAATAGAAAGAGATGCGTAGGGACGGACCTCCGCGTGCATCCTGCTCACGAAGGTGCGGTCCGCGAACAGGTCGAACGTTGGGAGACAGACGCAGAGGCCGACCCTACGCAATATACATTTTGTGATGCTCATGTCCCGCTCGTAAAAAAACGGGAGTTGGCCGAACGTTGATACCGCCAATGTTTGAGACGAAGTCAGAAATCGGCTCATACGACGAGCGACGAAACCAGTAACACCGGACAATCCGTATCCCCGTAGAAGTAGCTGTCATTATCTAAATTCGATATATCGTTAATGTTACCGACCGTGAATTCATCGCCCCAAGGGCCAAGTTTCGCATCCTCTCCGGAGAGAAACGCATGCTCGCCCGGGTTATTTGTTTGCCACTTCGCCCAAACCCGATCGACGGCCGCATGGTACATCCAGAATACGACATCATTGGGAGAGATCGGTGTATTTGCCATATCGCCCCTGGTCATCATCCCAATCCCAGAAGGGAAGCGAGAGCGTATTGTCGATCTCTCCCAGACCGCGCTCCATGGCGAGCAAGTAAGCACGATGCCAGGGGAAAAAGCGCCGATATCCGGTTGGGCCATACATCGCGACACATGAATGCCCGCCAATGACTTGTAAACTCCCGAGTCAATCATTTGTTTTTACCGCAGACCGGAAATCTTCCCACCAATCAAATGTGACATTACTTTTACGAACTATTGCCATGAAAATAACGCCTCACTCTGAATGAACTCTAATGTACAATACAATATTAGAAATTCTGTCTGTGAATACTGACGTTTTCACCGACCAATCCCGCACATGGCATATATAAATCATTTTAATTCACATTACATTACAACACATCATATAAAATCAACAAGCCCAAGAACTTTGAGCTTCACTCCTCCTCTTCCTGCCTTTACGCACAATACTCCCATACACGGCTACGGCTGCTCAGAACCGCACTACCTACAATCAGTTTCGGAGTGCCACTACACAAGAGGTGTGAAGGAGAGGAAATAACGGTGAATCTTTGAAACCGACCCACCCACAAAACCGGTGAGAGGTTTCCGAGTGCTACCGAAGTTCCAGGAAAATTTTTCTATGAGTTCTTTGGAGAGATTACAAGATCAGCCGACGTGAAATCCTTTATCTTCAATATTCAACGCTCAGCCCCCGTTGTTCCGCGCGCCGCGTCTTTGTCCATCGCCCCTGCGCCAGCGGTTGATGTGAACGACCAGAACGACGAGTGCCTCGTCCTGCACCTCGTAAATCACGCGAAAATCACCGATGATGAGTCGCCTTAGCCCACGCACCTCCCCTTTGAGCGCACTTCCCAGCAAGGGGTGCTCAGCCAGCCGGTCGATGGCCTCGGCAATTCGCGTGCGATCCGCTTTATCGAGGCGTTCCAACTCCCTGGCCGCACTTCGTTTAATCTGTATCGAGAAATTCACGCCTTACCTGATCCCAGTCGAGCACCGGATCGTTCGGGTCGCGCAGCCGATCCACGGCTACCGAAAGATCATCGAATTCTTCCAAATAACGCTCGATCGCCTGGCGGATGATTTCTGCACGACTCCGTTTAAGACGGTTCGCCGCCTCATCCAGTGCATCGACCACCTCATTCGGCAAACGTGCGGTAATTTGAGTCATAATGCTGTCACCTCAATGTGATGTCAAATACATTACAACTTGGCGGCCTTGGAGTCAACTAAAAAATATGATCACTCTATCATCCTACCACCCCACCACCTCAATACCCATCATCCGCATAATCGCCCGGCGTGGGGGTGGCGCCGATTTTTGCGGTTTCGATGACGTGGTCGCGTCCCCCGAGCCGCTCGATGAGCGCAGCCTGATCTCGCTTGGCGCGCTCATCCACCTCTACAGGGTCGAGAATTTCCCGCAAATCGCCTTCGAGTTCATGGATGATCGGTTTGCTCTCCGGTTTTCCGGCGAGGTCGTCCTGCTCCTCGGGATCCGTTTCCAGATCATACAACTCGGGCGGATAGTCCACGTAGTAAATGTATTTCTTCTTGCCCTTCCGGATGAGGTAGGCCGCCGTCTCAGCGCCCGAGGCGTGGTATTCGCTAAAAACGATTCTTTCCGCGTCAAAAGGAGCGCCCGCAATTCCGTAAAGCGAGCGGCCCGCGCGGGTCTTGTCTTCCTTATCGGGCGAAACGCCCACGGATTCGAGGATGGTGGGATAGAAATCAAGAAGCGATACGGGCGTCTCGACCACAGCGCCCGCCTCGATATCCGGCCCGGCCATTATGAGCGGCACGGCGGCCGATTCTTCGTACATCGTGCCCTTGCCCCAGGTTCCCCGCGCTCCCAGGTTCTCGCCGTGATCGCTCGCGAAGATGATGCGGGTGGAATCCGCGAGACCAGCGCGCTTGAGACTTTCCAGCACGAGGCCCACCTGATCGTCCAAAAACGTGCAAAGCCCGAAATATGAAGCGATGGCGACGCGCCTTTTTTCATCGTCGAAAAAGCTGTCCGAGGGCACGTATTTCCGGTACGCCTCTATCCACGGATGCCGGGGGCGGCCATCCAGCGCATGGGTTTTGGGCATGGGCACGGCGTCTGTCGGATACAAATCAAAGTACTTCTTCGGCGCCATCAGGGGGAAATGGGGCGAGACGAAGGAGACGAACGTCATCCAGGGTTTGAGGCTGTCACTATATTTTTCCGCATCGTTTTCGAGCCAGTCGCAGGCTTTCTCGGTGATGTCCAGGTCGTAGTTCGAATAACTCGTCTCGCCCGGACCTATCTCGCGCGCGAGCTTGTCCGCCTTCTGAACGATCAGCTCATCGCGAATGGAGCCGAGCACGCTGCCCACCCCGCCGTCGCGCGCATGCATGGGCACGATTTGCTCGTCGAAACCTGTGGGGTCAGCGGGGTTTCTGTAGTGCAGCTTGCCGATGGAGGTGACGCGGTGGCCCTCGTCCTGCAGGCGATGCCCCCAGCCCGTCGGCTCGCCCATATAGGGACTCGCGTTGTCCCAACAGCCGATTTCGTGCACGTAGCGACCCGTGGCGAAGCTCGCCCGCGCGGCCGTGCAGATCGGGGAATTCGTGTAGGCGCTCGTAAACCGTGCGCCAGCGGCCGCCAGGCGATCAATGTTCGGTGTTTTCACCATCGGGTGTCCATAGCAGCCGAGCGTTTTCAGACTCAACTCATCCGCCATGATGACGAGCAAATTCATTGGTTTCATCGCAAAATCTCTCTCAATATCTGGAAAATACGAAAGGAAGCACGGCGCTTCGCCTCACATGTGCGGCCACACCGGGTCCGTGCGGTTGTTCAAGGGACCCGAGGGGTGTTCATCGAGATAATCAAAGATGTTGCCGAGTCCTCCCTTTCTCAGCATGGTGAGGCGCTCGCCCAGGTGATCCATGCTGTTGAGTTCCGTCTCATACACCTCGAACACCTTGTCCTGCACCTCCTCACGGCTGAGTCCACCGTTTTTCAAGACCCTGACTTTGTCTATCAGCTCATGGAGTTTCTCGCGCTGGCGGGGTATCTCGCTTTTTTGACAAGGTCTCCCGTGTCCGGGCACGTACCAGTCCACGTCCAGGGCTTCGAGCACGCCCAGCGACTGGAACCAGCCCCACACGTCGGCGGAATGGCACGCCACGTTGAAGGCGGGCGTGAGGTTGTCCGCCGTGAAGGCGACGCGATCCTCCACCGCGTGGACGACCGTCTGCCCGCGCGTGTGGCCGGGGGATTCGATGAGGATGAACGTCTTACCGCCCAGGCGAATCGTCATCCGTCCCTTGTAGGTGATGTCGGGAGGCCTGAGTTCGAAGCCCTCGAGCAGCGCCTCGTTCTCGGGGTCGTACTTTAACATGCGCTCCTTGCCGTCTTCCGGCGTGGCGATGGAGGTGTAGAAATCCGCATACGTGATCTCGCTCGAAATGATCCGCTCAGGCTGTAAGAACCAGTTCGCCGCGATGTGATCTTGATGATGCTCGGTGTTGACGAGATAACGGAGCGGGCCCTTCTCGGCGATAAAATCACGCCAGGCGATGGCTTCCGAGGGACGCATGGGGCCGTCTATCGCGATGACGCCGTCATCCGTCACCACCATGCCCATCGTGGGATAGCAATCATAAAAAAATACGTTGTCGGTCAACTGTTCCAATCGTCCATCCTCCTGAACGGCATCCGGTAAAGATAACCTCGCCTAATCGCTCAAACCCGCCTCGCGCTCGAACCACTCGCGTATGACGCCCTGGTCCATCGCCCCGAGTCCCATATCCATCGCGCCCTGGTATGCTTTCCCGACCGCGTCGATAACCGGGGCGGAAGCGCCGTTTTCACGCGCGAACTCGCGAATCAGCCCCAGGTCCTTGTGCATGAGGGCGAGCGCGAACTTCACGGGTTCATATTCCTTGTTCCTCAGCCCCCGGCCGCGCGTGTTCATCACGCGAAACACCGTGCTCGAATAGAGATATTCCATCATCTGGTCCGGGTCCAGGCCCGATTTCACGCCGAGGGTGAACCCTTCCGCCAGAGCACATAGCTGGGCCGAGACGAGGTGGTTCGTGATGAGCTTCATCCGCAAGCCCGAGCCATTGGGGCCGAAATAATCGAGCAACTCGCACGCGCAGTCCAGCACCGCGCGGTGCGCGTCGAGTATCTCCTTATCACCCCCCACCATGAAGCCTATTTTTTTGTCGCGCGCAATGATGGCGTTTCCGCTGATGGGGGCGTCCAGAAAATGAAAGCCGCGGCTCGCGGCTTCTTCGGCGACGGCGATGCTCTCCTCGGGCAGAATGGTGGAGAAATCGAAACACACCGCGCCTTCTTTCGCGGTGAGCAGCGCGCCCTTCTCGCCCAGGTAGGCGTCGCGCACGTGCTCTCCTTTCGGGACCGAACTGCACACGTAGTCCGCTTCCCGGCCCGCCTCGGCGGGAGAATCGAAGACGGGGATGCCGGCCTCTTTCGCCGCCTCCTGCGCAGCGATGCTCGGGTCGTAGCCCACGACTTCGTAGCCCGCCTTCTTCATATTGGCGGCGACGGCTCCGCCCATGTTGCCGAGCCCCAAGAATGCGATTTTTTTAGCCAAACCCGCTCCTCCTCAAGCGCTATATCGCCGTATGGCCTCCTCAGAAAATTCCACCCCGTGTCCGGGGACGTCCGGAACCTCCATACAACCGCTCACAACGGGAAATTCCCGCGTCAGGGTATCGGGAGGCAGCATCTCCACATACTCGACCATGTAGCCGCTCGGCGTCGCCGCGAGAAGGCTTATCGACACCTCCTGCAAGAGATGCGCGCACAGCGATAGATTGTAGGCTTCCGCCAGATGAGCGGCCTTACGAAACTCCGTCACGCCGCCGCAGCGGCCCACGTCGGGCTGCAGATACGCCGCCGCCCTCCTCTCACATATTTCCCGGAAACCCCAGCGCATGTAGGCGTTTTCTCCCGCGGCGATGGGCACGGGACTCCTTTCGGCCACATCCGCCAGATCGTCCACCGAATCGGCGAGTACGGGCTCCTCGAACCAGCGCACGTCATATTCGGCGAGCATCGCGACCACCTCCAATGCCTCGCGCGGGTTATACTTCTGGTTGGCGTCCGTGAACAAGACGACCGACTCGCCCACCTCATCTCGCAAGAGACGGATTCGCTCTTCATCCCGGCTGGTCCCCAGCTTGAGCTTGTACGCGCCGATGCCCTGCTCCATGAAGCCCATGCACTCATCCACCATCTCGGCGTCGGTGAACGTGAGCCAGCCCCCGCTGCCGTAGACGGGCATCTTACTCCGGAAGCCGCCAAGGATTCGGCAAAGCGGCAACCCCGCCGCCTTGGCGAGCGCGTCCCAGCAGGCGGTATCCACCGCGGAGAGCGCCTGTACGCCCAGCCCGCCGCGCATCCTCGGCTTGTTCGGCCCCCAAAGGCGCGCCCAGAGCGCTTCGGGCGCAAGGGCGTCCTGCCCCACCGCCAGCGGAGCCAGTTCTTTTTCGATGTAGGGAACGAGAGTCGTCGAGGTCTCACCGCCCAGGCCCATCACGAAGCCGCAGCCCGTCGGGCCGTTTTCGGTGTGGAGAAAGACCACCAGGTAATCGAGTTCCGACTTCGTGCTGTTGGCGCTGCCTATCGCGCGGGCCAGGGGCACCTTGAGCGATTTCGCCTCAACGCCGGTGATTTTCAGTTCAGCCATGCGTCACAAGTCCACCGAATCCTGCATCAGATACGACAAGGGCTGCGGAGGCCTCCGAAAACGCCCCCGCAGCCCGGGAAACAAATCGAAAAACTTAGTTCATCTTCATGCTGGCCAGCGCCTTGGTGAGCGGACCTCTCTCGATGCCCTCACCCCCTGCGAAATCGGGCAGGCGCCGAATCTTGCCACGACCCTTCTGCACCTTGGCCGTCGCGTTGAGCGCGTTGATGATGCGCGGCGTGATCTTGTACAGCGGCCGCACCACGTTGATGGAGCGCCTGGCGATAGAGTAATCCACCTTGCGGCCCTTCGCTGTCAGCCACTTGTGATAGACCTTGGCGAACTTGTCGGGGTCTTTCTTCCAGAGGTTCGCGGACTTGAGATAAGCGCGCAGGTACTTCACCACGCCCCCGGGGTTGCTCTTGAGCGTTCTGGGGTTCGCGAGTTCGATGAAGATCATCGCCGGCGGATTGTCGTACTTGCAGTAATCCACGATGGGACGGCCCCATTTCTTGTCCGCGAGACGGAACGAGGTGGGCGCGCCGATGACCATTGCGGAAACCACCTTTGCCCGGAAGGCGGAGAGCCGCTCCGCCGTGGTGGTGTTCATGATCTTGATGTCTTTCGGCTTCATCCCGAACGCAGGCAGGATGCCGTTGTCCAGCACGAAGTGGGTGGACGTGCCCTTTTTCTCGGCGATGGTCTTGCCCTTGAGATCGGCCACCGTCTTGACCGGAGAATCGGGCGGCACCCAGATCGAGATGGATTTACACCATGAGGAACTGGCGGAAACCATCACCAGGCCCGCCTTTTTCGCCACCCCGTCCACGTAGGGCCGCGTGGCGCCGTGGCCCACATCGAGACTGCGCGAGAGCAACGCCTCGATGACGAGCTTGCCCTGCGCGAATACTTTCACGTCCCAATTGCCTTTTCCGAATTCCTCATCGAAATAGCCCATCCCCATGGCGACCGCCGTGAAGGAGCCGAACGTCTGGCGGTGCATGCCGATGCGGAACTTGGCCGCCTCGGCGTCAGTCGCCTGGAAGCCGACCGGCACGAGGCTCAGGGCGAGGATCAGGCTCAGAAACATAAACCACTTTCTCATCTTGTTTCTCCTCTCGGATAATGAAAATGGAAGGTTTGCCTCACGAAAGCGTGAACGATTATTTGAACTGGATGCGCAAAGTATGCCACAGACGAGATTTCGTTGCATCCGACAAATGCGCCCTGGCCGGGGTTGATGGATAAATCCGTTTCGGAAGCGGGCGGCATGGATGTTCACGTGGTGTGGGCGGGCGCGATGGTTTTGTAGGGACAACCCCTCCTCGGGGTTGTCCTGCCCTCCGTGGTTGTCCTGCCCCCGTGGTCGTCCTTCGTCAGGACAGGCACGGAGGCCTGTCCCTACAGTGAACAATTCGATGATCGGGATTCCCTCCCTCCTCGGAGGGACTTTTTCTACTGCCCCGATGAATGAGGATTTTCCTCCCATCCCTCGATACGACGCGCAAGCGCGCTTACTCGGGATGCGGGTGGGGTGTCGAAGCGAGCGAAGAGCGAGTGTTCAAAGCCGCATCAAGTCCTCACCTGCGACTATAGGGCCGTCGAAATAAGGCGCTATCGCCTCGCACACCTTATCGTCCGGCGCCAGGGGAGGAACGACGTGCGAGAAAACGATCTTGCCGACGCCGGCCTCGGTAGCCGTATTCCCGACTTCTTCCGCCGTGGCGTGGTGGGCCGCCACAATCTTCGCCGTTCCCCTGAATCCACCGAAATTCTCATCGATCAATTCTGGGATGCAGGGGTGCATGACCAGCACGTCCGCCCCTCGCGCCAGGGGAACCAGCTTATCCGTGGGGCTGCCGTCGCTCGCGATGACGATCTTCCTCCCCTCCGCCTCGAACGCGTAGGAGATAATGTCGTCCACGTTCCCGTGGCGCGTGCCCTTATCAACGCGGATGCCGATGCCGTCCACCTCTAACGCATCGCCGGGCTTAAGGACGGACACCTCGATATCGGTTCCCGCCCTGGGCTTTCCCTCCTCCGCCCTCAGGTCGATATCGTACTCGTAATAGCTGAGCATCCGCTCGACTATCTCCTCGACGGGCGATGGCCCGTAAACCTTGAGCGGCGTCGATGCGCCCATGATCCACCGCGAGATGAAGAACTCGCCAAAGCCGGTGTAGTGATCGGAGTGAAAATGCGTGAAAAACAGGTGGTCCACATCTCTTACGTGAAAACCCGACTTCATGATCTGGGTCGCGGCGTGGCGGGCGGCGTCCACCAGGTAGAGCTTCCCGCCCCTGACGATAGCGTTGCACGGGCCGCTTTTCTGAGGGGTCGGCGGCGGCGCGCCCACGCCCAGGAGTATGAGTTCCAAAACAGGGTTTCCTCCCCTTCACGAAAGTTGATATGCGTCTTGCCGATATGAATGCTTGTAGGTATTCTTGCGCGAATATCCTCATTCACGTCAACCAGAAGAGAAAGAGGCCGCCATGGATCGTCTGTCCGAACACCTGTACGCAGAGACCGCCTACGACTGGGCGAACGTGGGTGCCGCCGTCACGGAAAGCGGCGTCGTCCTCCTCGACTCCCCGGTCCGGCCGAGCGATTCGCGCAAGTGGCAGGAAGAAGTTTCTTCTTTAAGTCCGCTGGGCGTGCGCTACCTCATCGCCACCGATTATCACGGCGACCACACGACGGGCTCCTCCTTCATCGAAGGGGACGTTGCCCGCATCGCCCCCCAATACGTCTACGATGAAATATCGAAGGGCGATAACGCATTTTCCAAGGAAATCTTCGTGAAGACGCTCCGGGACTTGGGCTTCACAGATGAGGCGGACGAAATCGAAAACGCCGCCGTGCCGCTTCCCCAGTTCTGTTTCGAGGACAACCTCACCCTGCATCTTCCGCCGCTCACCTTCGAGATACACCGCAAGGGCGGCCACTCCCCCGCTTGCACGTCCGTCCTCGTACCCCAGGAGGGTGTGCTCTTCGCCGGCGACGTCGTCATCAATGGCCCCTCGGCCGGCATGCGCGACGCCTTCGTGCAGGAGTGGATAGACGCGCTCGCCTGGGTGGAGGGCCTCGATATCGAGACCATCGTCCCCGGTCACGGCGAGATATGCGGCAAGGAGGTGGCGACAAAACTCAAAAATACCCTGAGCGGGATGATGGAGATCATGGTCGAGGTTGTCGCCGCCGGCAAAGAGAAAGCCGAAGCCACGGAGGATCCGAAATTTCTCCCATATTTCCATGCCGACGAAACGCGCGGCGAATACTGGCTCCAGCAGAGAAAAGAAACCTTCCGCGATGGTCTCGAACGCCTGTTTGATGAGGTCGTCGCGCAACGGGGGTTGTAGAAATAGTCCTGATTTCGTGATTTGGCGTATGTAATCGACAGACGAGAGAGAAGACAACACAATCCCTCTCGCCTTCGTCGGGATTGACCCCTTGAGGGGGCCGTTGAAAAAGTCCTGCAATGCCGGTATGGCGGCGACGGGATACCGCCTTGCCGGAGGGAATGTAGGGGTCGCATATATGCGACCCGTATGCCACGAACGGGGAGGGCCGCATATATGCGGCCCCTACAACAAAAACGGAAATGATGCCGAAATAACGGCGATGATCAATTCCGAGCGAGGAGAGGTTTTCCAACAACCCCGCAGGGATAGAAGCCTGTTACATCAACATCCGAAAAGGAGACTTCAATGAGAGTAGAAGAGAGGAAACTGGGCCGCATCTTCCGCGTGACGCTCGAGGCAGGAGACAATTTTTATACGAATTTATGCAACCTCGTGAAGGAGAAGAACATCCGGGCGGGTTCGGTCTTCCTCATCGGCGCCCTCGCCGAGACGGACATGATTTCGGGCTTCAAGAGCATGGACGGCTACGACGTCGACCGGCTGCACTTCGAGGGCTGGCGCGAACTCGTGGCGCTCGGCAACATCACCTGGCCGGACGAGCCGCCCCTTGCTCTGGGCGACGTGACCTGGGACGAACCCCAGCCCTACGTCCACGTGCATATGGCCATCAGCGGCGGGCCGGGCGAGCCGGAAAAGGTTCTGGCGGGCCACCTGAGCGACGGCACCATCAAGGGCGGCATGGTCGTCGAAATCTACGAGCACCTGGACGCCTAGAGGGATTCGTCGGCTCTTCAGACCACTCTCCACAGAAAGAAACGATGAACGACACGCCCCTGGAAAACCTCCCCTTCGCGCCCAGCGAAGACCCCTTCGTCGTGGAGCACGGCGGCTTCTACCGCCGCTGGTTCTCCATGATCGAGGACATGGAAGAGTTAAAATGCGCCGTTGCGTCTCTCCAGGGAACGACGGACGACCTCTGGGTCCCCCTCTGGAGCGGGATTGGCGCGCGCTATGAAGAACAGGCGGAAGAACTCGCCGCCGATGGGGACGCTTTGGCCGCGCGGGAGAAATTTCTCCTCGCCAAGACCTACTACAGCCTCGCGCGGTTCCCCCGCCCGCTCACCCCGTTAAAAGAACAAGCCAACCAGGACTGCATTCGCGCTTACTTGAGAGCATGCGAGTTCCTGGACCCGCCGCTCGAAGTCGTAAGCGTGGAGTGCGCGGGCGAGCGCATCACCTCCCATTTCCGCGCGCCAAAAGACGCGAACGCGGATAACCCCGCCCCAGCCGTCCTCATCATGTGCGGCGGGGACATGTTCAAGGAAGACCGCGGCTGGGCGGGCGAAATGGCCCTCGCGCACGGCCTGGCCACCCTCGTGATGGACGGCCCCGGCACCGGGGAGAACCCCTTTCCCTACGAGCCGGAATCCGTCTCGGCGTGGAAGGCGGCTATCGACTACCTCGCCGCGCGGCCCGAGGTGGACGGGGGGCGCATCGGCGCGTTCGGCATCAGCCGGGGCGGGCATTCGGTGATGCTGCTCGCGGGTTCCTATCCCGAAAAGGTGCACGCAGCCGTGGCGAGCGCGGGTCATCACTTCGGCTACCGCATGAGCGATGCGGAGATGGCGAACTACGTCGGCAACAGGAACAGGCGGGCCGTCCACATCTTCGGCGCGCCTGGAGACGGCCCCTCGTTTCCGCCCACCACGGTCGAGAAAGAAGAAGCGCTCTTCAAGCGCTGGTCGCTGAGCGAACTGGGTCTGGTGGATAAAATCGTCTGCCCCGTCCTGATGATCAACGGGAAACAGGACCACCTGGCCCCCATCGGGAACATCTACTACATGCTCGAACACGGCCCCGTGACCGGCAAGGAGGCGCGCGTCTACCCGGATGATGGCCACTGCGCCTTCAAGCACTTCACCGAGTGGGCGCCCGAGTCTTTCCGGTGGCTGAGGGAGAGGTTGGGGTAGGGGCGGACACACCGGTCCCCGGGCGGGCAAGGGGGTCTCGGACAGGTCTCGACCCCGGACAGGCGCAGGGGCCTGTCCGCTACAACAACAGGGCAAATCCATTCCCCCCCCGGTCGAGGTTGTTCACCCCGCCGTCATTCCGGCGCATGCCGAAAATGCAAAACAGGAACCACTCCCCCTTGAGCGTTAAACCCGCTTCTTGCTTGCCTCCGAATCCGCCTCACCCTGAGTAGCGGCAAAGCTGCGTATCGAAGGGCAATTCCGACTAATTAGGGGCTGTTGAAAATGCCTCAAATTCGAGATTCAGCGTATGGAGCCGACCGGGGAGAGAGGGTTCGACGCGAGGGGGTGTAGGGACAACCCTCCGTGGTTGTCCTTTTGCAGGATGGTTACATTCTGGACAGGCACGGAGGCCTGTCCCTACAACAAACGAAAAATCTCACGTAAGGATTTTTCAACAGCCCCAATGAAGGAGGAATTGCATTCTCGCCTGGCGCGAGGCGTTCGACTCCCCTCGTCCCTCGATACGGCGCGCAAGCGGGGCCGGGCGGCCACAGGGGCCTCGGACAGGTCACGACCCCGGACAGGCGCAGGGGCCTGTCTGCTACGGAAGCAATCACACCCTCCCGAAAGTGAACACGCAATTCCCCGCATTTGCCGTACGCCCGGAAAACCGGCGCTGCGCTATCGTGCGCGCCGCGCGGGGAAGCCGGACTCTCCCTCAGGGTCGAGTCCGGTTCCGCACTGGATCGAGTCGATACGAAAGAACGGGAGGTTTTCCCATGGCCACGAATGATGGGTCGAAGGCGAAGGCGGCGGCTTCTTCCCAGCCCGCACATGGCGCCCCGGTCGGGATCGTCGCTCGTCGGGAAAAAAGCAACACCCATGGATGCAAGGAAGGCACAGCAATGAAAATAATAAAATTTTCCGTAAATATCGATAAATTCACGGGGTTTTTCGATAAATTCCTGAAAAGAGATTTCCTCGTAACTGATTGTAATAAAACAGGTTTTTTCTTGATTCTGAGTGTGGCACACTTAAATATAGCGGTGAAAAAAGTTATTCGCATATACCGCATTTTCCCGCAACTGCCCGCATTTTCGCACGCGGACGAGACGACAAAAGAGGCATTCAAGAGCCGTCATCCGAACTTTCGCGCTGCATGGCCGCATCGCCTGAAAACGATGTATAATCCTGGCAGCGCCCCGGCCGCCTGGCGCCAATCGTTAATACGTCCCTTTTCCCAAAACCAGGAGACCGTCATGGAGCGCATGCAGGCGAGTGATTTCGACCAGGAATTGCTGGATCTCTTCGATAAGTACGTGCACGGCATCATCGAGCGCAGGGAGTTTCTCGACAAGGCGGCCAAGTTTGCCGTGGGCGGCCTCACCGCCGCCGCCCTGCTGGATATGCTATCGCCAAATTACGCACTGGCGAAACAGGTCGAGGAGAACGACGCGCGCATCAACGGGCAGACCATCGAGTACGCCTCGCCCAAGGGGCACGGGAAGATAAAAGGTTATCTCGTCCGGCCCGCGGGCGGGGGCAAGCGCAGCGGCGTGGTCGTCGTACATGAGAACAGGGGGCTGAACCCCTACATCGCGGACGTGGCCCGGCGCGTTGCCGTGGCCGGCTTCACTGCGCTCGCGCCCGACGGCCTCACCCCGCTGGGCGGATACCCCGGCAACGACCCCGAAGGCAAGGTCATGCAGCGAAAACTGGATAAGGCGAAGCTGCTACAGGATTTCTTCGCCGCCTTCGATCACTTAAAAGCCGACGCGAGCGCGAACGGAAAGGTCGGCGTGGTGGGCTTTTGCTACGGGGGCGGCGTTTCGAACGCCATGGCCGTTCACAAGCCGGACCTCGCCGCGTCCGTTCCTTTCTACGGCCGCCATCCAAAGACCGAAGCCGAGGTCGCCAGGATCAAGGCGCCCCTGCTGATCCACTTCGGCGAGCTCGACGCGCGCATCAACAAGGGCTGGCCCGCCTATGAGGCCGCGCTCAAGAAACTCGGCAAGGAATACACCGCGCATTTCTACCCGAAGGCCAACCACGGCTTCCATAACGACACCACGCCGCGCTACGACAAAGCCGCCGCCGAACTCGCCTGGAAGCGCACGATAGCCTTCTTCCGGGAGAAGCTAGGCTAGACCGATTGAAGGTAGCTTCCCCTGAGAAGGGGAGGCGCCTTCTTGAATTTATGCCGGACCGTTTCCCCTGCCCCACTCTTTTGACATAATGGGTGGCATGAGGACCCCTGTTCGGTCGAGCAGTTTCTCGACCCTTCGTTTTCTGCGAGACAGGGACTCCCCAATTCATGCGCGGCCTGCCAGGAAAATTCATCGATTTCAACAAATTCCTCTCAAGACGTTTCGATACATTTCTGCCCGAGAAATTCCAGGTGGATGGACAGGCGCATTTCCGGGAGCAATTCGCACCTCCTCATATCCCCGATGGTGCGCTGGTCTACGATGTGGGCGGAGGGAAACATCCTCTGCACTCCAGAGAAGAGAAGGTGCTGCGGGGTCTTCATGTCGTAGGCCTCGACATCGACGAGGGAGAACTGACCAGGGCGCCGACCGGAGCTTACGATGCGACTATCCGCGCCGACATCACCGAATACCGAGGACGCGAAGACGCCGACGTGGTGATCTGCCAGGCGCTGCTCGAGCATGTCGCGGACACGAAATCCGCTTTCGCCGGCCTGGCGAGCATATTGAAAAAAGGCGGCGTCGCCCTCCTCTTCACGCCGTCAAAAAACGCTCTCTATGCGCGGGTAAATCGAGTCATCCCCGAAAAACTCAAACGAGGTCTGCTGAGGCAAGTCTATCCTGAACTTGCGGGCAAGACCGGTTTTCCGGGCCACTACCATCGCTGCACGCTGCCCGAATTCGAAGAAATGGCGCGCGGAGCAAGCTTCGCCGTGGTTCAGAAAAGGGCCTATTATTCCAGCGAGTATTTCAGCTTTTTCGCGCCCTTTCACGTTCTCTGGCGACTTTGGCTTTGGGGTTTCTACCTCATGGCGCGAGAGCGGGCGGCCGAGACCTTCGGCCTCGCGCTGCGCAAAATCTGAGAATGGAACCCAGCGCGCGCGCCGGTTCCATCCACTTAATCTGAGCGGACATCATGTGCGGCGTTGCGGGTTATCTCTTCACGCATCGAGAGACAGTCGACCCCCGGGGCGTCGTTTCGAGGATGATGGAAAGCCTGCGCCACCGGGGGCCGGACGATGGGGGAAGCTGGGTAGATGAGAAGGCGGGCGTCGCACTGGGGCACAGGAGGCTCGCCGTCATCGACTTGAGCGCGGACGGCCGCCAGCCGATGATCTCCCACGGGGGTCGATACGTCCTCTCCTATAACGGGGAAATCTATAATTTCATCGAACTGCGCGATGAATTGACGCATGAGGGGGTGCGCTTCCAGGGCCGATCGGACACCGAGGTCCTCCTCGCCGCGGTGGAAACGTGGGGGTTGGAAGCAGCTATAGAGCGATTCGTCGGGATGTTCGCCTTCGCCCTGTGGGATCGCACGGAGAGAACGCTTCACCTCGCGCGCGACCGCATGGGCGAAAAACCACTCTACTATGGCTGGTGCGGAAAATCCTTTCTTTTCGGATCGGAACTCAAAGCCCTCCGCGCGCATCCTGATTGGGCAGGCGAAATCTCCGCCGACGCTCTGGCCGCGTACATGAAACTGGGCTGCTTACCCGCTCCACATTCCATCTACCGGGGGATCAACAAACTGCCGCCCGCCTCCATCTTGAGCCTACGCGCTTCGGACGCACCCGGACATCTGCCGGGGACAAGCACATTCTGGTCCGCACATGATGTCGTGAAGCGTGCATCAACAGATAGAGAAGTTCTCTCCGAGGATGAGGCGCTCGATCAACTAGAAGAGGTGCTGATACGCTCCGTGCGCCAGATGCTGCGCTCCGATGCGCCGCTCGGCGCGTTTCTTTCCGGCGGAGTCGACTCATCGACTCTAGTCGCCTTGATGAAAGCGGAGAATCGCTATCCCGTTCGGACGTTTTCCATCGGCTTTCACGAGAAAGGCTACGACGAGGCCCATCATGCACGGGAGGTGGCTCGTCACTTCGAAACCGAGCACACCGAGCTCTATGCAGGCCCGAAAGAAGCGCTTGAGATCATTCCGCACCTTCCCCGGCTATATGACGAGCCGTTTGCGGATCCGTCCCAGATTCCCACGCACCTGTTGTGCGCCCTCACAAGGGAACACGACGTGACGGTCGCTCTCTCGGGCGATGGGGGTGATGAGCTTTTCGGCGGCTATAATCGTTATTTATTGGTCCCTAGGGTCTGGAAGTGGTCTCACCGGTTGCCGGAGCGCATAAAAACGCGAATCGCAAAGACTCTAATGACGCGGCATTCTACGCTGGCGCATTATTATGAAAAAATATCTCCCTCGCTGCCCCGACGATATCGGATAGAGATGGCCGGAGAGAAGCTCCAAAAGCTGGCGAATATCTTCGGCGCAGCGAGTCTCGATGAGATGTATCAACGCCTGAGGGCGTACGGCGATGTTTCGGGATGCCTCAATGCGCATTTGGAACCGGATAATACACATGCTCCAAGACCAGTCCCTCAAGGCCTTCATCCCGCCGAGAGGATGATGTACCGCGACATGGTGGAATATTTGCCCGATGATATCCTCATGAAGGTGGACAGGGCGGGCATGGGAGCGAGCCTCGAGGTGAGAGCGCCCTACCTGGATCACCGTGTCGTGGAGTTTGTCTGGAGTCTGCCGCTAAGGCTGAAGCTTAGGGGTGGCGAAGGGAAGTGGATTTTAAGGCGCTTGTTCTCCCGCTACGCTCCCGCTTCGCTGACAGGTAGGCCTAAAATGGGGTTCGCCGCACCTATCGGCGAATGGCTGAGAGGACCACTTAAGGACTGGGCGGAGGTTTTGTTGAAAGAAACGCGACTCGAGGAAGCGGGATTTTCCCATGCGGAAACCATTCGCCGAATGTGGACACAGCACGAATCCGGTGCAAGGGATTGGCAATTCGGGCTTTGGAGCGTGTTGATGTTTCAATCCTGGCTGGATGAGCAAGAGCGATAAGATGAACAAGACGCTATTTTTGCTGGATTTGGAGGCTAAGTACTTCTTGAGCCACAGGCGCGAGCTCGCGCTGGCGGCCAGGAATGCAGGGTACCGCGTCTTCGTATGCGTGAGAATCGGTGGAAATTACATGGAACAGATTCAAACGGAGGGATTCGAATGTATCGATTTGGGAATTGAAAACAAGGCGGGGATCAATATTTGGAGGGAATTTCTGACCTTTCTCAAACTCGTTCGCGCCTACCGGAAGTACCGACCCCGAATCGCTCACCATTTCGGCGTGAGAAACCTGCTGCACGGCTCGCTCGCCGCGCTTCTCGTCAAAACACCACACGTCGTGAACTCGTTCTTGGGAATGGGCTCGTTGTTTTCCGAAAATTCGCTGAAACTATCTTTGTTGAAAAGAATCGTTCTTTTTCTGCTCAAGTATGTTCACAAGAAGGAAAACACCAGCGTCATCGTGCAAAACGACGGCGATAAAGAGGTGATCCTCGAAAATATCCTTCCCGATGAATCGCGCCTGAGCGTTATTCGCGGCTCGGGCGTCGACGTCTGCTCTTTTCATGCAGCGCCGGAGCCCCCGGGCCCGCCCCTCGCGGTGCTCGCCTCCCGGATGCTCGCGGATAAAGGGGTGCATGAATTCGTAGAAGCGGCGGCCTTGCTGAATAAAGAGGGCATAAATATTCGCATGGCGCTGGTGGGAAGCCCGGACCCCAAGAACCCATCTTCTATCCCCGAATCCACGCTTTCCGGTTGGAACCGCTTGGGCCAAGTCGAATGGTGGGGCTACAAGGAGAACATGAGCGAAGTTTGGACAGGCTGCCACATCGCCGTTTTGCCGACCTACTATAAGGAGGGGCTCCCGAGAAGCCTGCTGGAGGCGGCGGCATGCGCCCGCCCCCTGGTGGCCACCGAAATTCCCGGTTGCCGGGAAGTCCTCAATAACGGAGTGAATGGACTGAGCGTCCCGCCACGTGACGCCAGGAGATTGGCCGACGCCATCGGAAAGCTGGCGCAGGATTCTAACTTGAGACGAAGAATGGGCGAGGCAGGGCGGAGGATCGTGGAAGAGGAGTTTTCCGATGAAATCGTGACTGAAAATATACTGGCACTCTATGAACGCATGGGCGAGGTTGGAATGAGTCCGGGGGAAAATAAACGGGAACTAGCATAAAACTTCGCAAATGCGCGCAAACCTCTCGCAAACGGCTGTGAGGCTAGAGTCGATGCCGTCGTATGCGCAAGAGAGTGAGCATCGTCAGGAATACCACTTGCAAATCTATCCAGAACGAGTAGTTCAGAATGTAGTATATGTCGTGCTCCAGCTTGATTCTGTAGTCTTCAATCTGGTCGACGTGGCCTTGCCGAATCTGCGCCCATCCCGTGATTCCCGCCGGAACGAGTTCGCGATATTCAAATTCGGGATAGTGCTTCTTGGCTATCTCCAGCGTCTTGATGTACTCCGCCCTTGGGCCAACGATGCTCATATCCCCCTTGATGACATTCCAGAGTTGGGGAAATTCATCGAGATGACAGCGGCGCAGGAAACGCCCGAACGGATAGATCCTCGGGTCGTTTTCTTTCGTGGACATGGTTCCCTCCGGCTGGTCGGCATCCACGCGCATGGTCCGGAACTTATAGAGTGTGAACAATCGCCCACCCTGGGTGACACGAAACTGGGAATAAAATATCGGCCCCTCACTCACGAACTTGATCAGGATGGCGATGAGAAGTCCAACCGGGGTGAACAATGCCAGAACCACGATGCTAAACCCCAAATCAAACGCGCGTTTGCAAAGATACTGACGTCGGCTCAAGACCCGTCCGCTCTTGAGTGCAGAAAATTTCCCGCTACCGGAAATGGATTCCAAAGGAATGCGTCCATCCATGAGAGAAATCAACCCAATTCATGAGTGCATGAAACATGATGCGTCAATTACGCGTTTCGACCCGAATTGGTCGCGTTTTTTACTTTACATCCAAGGTGTTTTCGCTTATATTTCGCAATATTACGAAAATATAACGAAATTAATGTTTCGCAGCTGAACCGGAATTCTTAATCAACCGCGCGGACAGAAAATACGCCATGGCTTCACGCAAATTCCTACTTGGAGATAATTGCCTTCTATTCTGCGAGCAGTCCGTGATCTACGCGCATGAATTGTATGCCAAATGGCATGGTGTGAGGAAAAACCAGGATTGTCAACTCACCAGCAAAACGAAAAATATTTTTTAGGCATATACATTTTATCGATCATGAGGGTGTGAGATTTTCGGTCCTTTTCAAGAAAGTCTCCGCATCCTGGAGGCCATAAGCCCGTGATGAACCCTTCGTACCTGGCATATGGCGCTATGTTCATCGGCGCTGCCACGATCGTCTGTACGAGCCTATACAACCTCGGTGCCGGGGGCGCGTTATTCTTGTTCCTGAATCCACTCGTCAACATCGAGGTCGCCTTTGGCGATACGGGGAGAAGCATCTCATACGACAAAATGGCGCTCCTGGCATTGGCCACAGGCTACGCATGGTATGTACTGAAAAACAGAAAACACGTCCGGCTGCACAGCCTACCGGTTTTCTGCTACATCTGGCTCACCTACATCGCCTGGAGCCTCGTTGCGGCATGGTTGAGTGGCGCTCCTCTCAAACAGCAATTCTGGGGCCTGGCCGAAACGATAGCCTATTTCATCATCTTCTTCGTTTTTCAGAATATTTGCGGAGATGGCATTTCCCGCAACCGGATACTGAAAGCCATCCTCTACGGCGGCATCATCATGCTCGCGGCGGTCTTACTCCAAAATCTGGCCTATCAAATCACCTGGAAAATCTGGGGGCCGCAACACAGCTTCAGCACCGAGCTGCTGTATTCGTCATTTCCCCGGATGTTCTTCGATTCCCGGCCCGGTCCGATCGGGCATCCGAATTTTCTCGCCGCCTACCTGGTTCTATGTGCGGTGCTCTACCCATTGCTATTCCGCACGTTTTCACGTCCGGCGGCAACCACAATACTTGCCGCACATCTTATCGCATTGGCGTCGACGGGTAGCTATGGAGGGGTATTGGGCTTCACCGTCTGTTATTTGCTGATTTTGTATTTCACAAAACCATGCCTCACGAACATGATATCCGCCCGCATCTCCCGATTCGGTAACCGTCTCCTCTGGAACTTACTGGCTGCTCTCTTGATCCTGTCGATAGGCGCAGTTGCCGCCAATGACAAAGATTTCATGGACTTATCGCTGCTCCCCAGAATCTATATCTATCGCGTCGGCGGGAAAATGCTCGCAGATCGCCCTTTGACGGGCCATGGAAACGGCCTCTTCCCCCAGGCGTTTCAGCAAAGCGAGAGGAAATACATAAATAACGAAAGACTGAAAGCCCCGCCCTGGCGAGTAAAAGATTCCGATTCAAGGCAAGTGGGCAAGTCTCGCGACCGGAGGAAGAAACGTTCCAAAGGAGGGGATGAAAGTCTGCCACCGCTTTCGGCCCATTCCTCTTATCTCAAAGCCTTCGTCGAAACAGGCTTTCCGGGAGGTTTTCTTTTTCTTTGCCTGATAGCCGGTGGCCTTATAGAGGTATTTCTTCATCTGAGAAAATCTGGGCGGCTTTCGATACGCTCAGCCGAAGCATGGGGTTGGGCCGCCTGCATCGGCGTATGTTTTCAGGCAGGTGCGGAGAACATCTTTTCGTCTCCTAAAATATCCGTTCTCTACTGGGCCATCACGGCGATTTGCCTGACGGCGAAAACCAAGGGATCGGAAAACCCCTAGGCAACTTTCGCCAGAACTTTACAATAGAGCCTGTGTAGAAAACAGAGCAGGATGGCAAACAGCCAGTAAGGATAGAAGTGGGCCGTTGTGGAAACAGCAACGAACAAGGCAGCGACGGTGGAAAAGATAACGGCAAAAGGCATCACGAGGGAGAGTGAATCTTCGCTCGGCGGCAAGCGCATGACTTTGAAAAAATACATCGCTCCCTTAACCAGCATGACCATCACTAAAACGAGCCCCAGCACTCCCAAATCCACGATAAAATTCATCGGCAAGCTGTGGAGAGAAACGGGCGCACTCTTTCTCGGGTTTTCCTGAAACAAATCCGAAGTCGACCATCCCCGAATACCCGATTCATACCGGGTGACGTCGCCATAAAAATACGCAGAAATCGTGGCTGGCGTATCTTTGGAGTATCCATACAAGAATCCCTGTCGCGGTCCGCCCCCCAGGAAAGGCCGCGCAAAAAACACGTCAGCCGCCCGCGCGTGCTGAAATAGCCGTTCTTTCACGCTCATCGATAGATTCGACGCTTCGACGAACTCACCCCGCACCCTCGTCCCCACCATCACCGATACGCCGAGGCACGCGAGGAAAACCGATGCCGTGAGACAGTAAACGAAATAAGACTTCATCTTCCCCTTTTCGTCTGGACTTCTTCTGAACTTCATGAAGAAGAGAATACATAGGAACGCGCCCAGGAACAGCGCGCCAATCGGAACCCGGCGCCATGTGGAATACACCAGGAGAATACCGGCGAACGACACGAGAAGGTAAAACCAGCCGCCACGTCTCCAGAAGAAATAGAAGGCGGCGCCCGCCAGTATCAACCCGAGTCTACTGGCGACGATATGATGCCTGGCGAACATGCCGAGAAAAAACTGTCCTTCATGATTGAGTGAAAATGGATTAGGAATACGAAAGTAATAGAACAAAATGCTCTCGACACCCATCGCCAATGATATCCAGAATACACTCCCGAGGGCGCTCTCGAATTCTGCTATGCCCCACCGGTTGTTTTGAATCAGATACCAAACGAGCATGCCGTCAGCGTATGGTACAGCATCAGCCAGAATCCGGTAGAGGGGCACGATCACCTTGATGGGGTCCCCCTGCATGTTGCCATGGATGATTCCCGCCCAGAAAATCACCCAGAACCAAAAGGCGGCGATGGTGAATACCACAGTCGGTTTTCTCGCCCCATATCGAACAATTTCTAATCTCCATGCGGCGCACAACAAAACAAAAAGGAACATGTAGACTTTATATGGTCCCACACCCGGAAAGTAGGGAACGCGTTCCCACGGAACGAGAAAATAAATCGCATGAAGATAAATTGCCGTATTTGTAAACCGAAAGGATTTCTTCTCTTTTGAATCAGGGCGGACATTCCACGCAACGCGCTTCAAGTACACAGAACCGTTATCCCCGCGCACTCGGGTTTTTTGAAAAATAGCCTTGCTTCACCCACATGCGCACTTTGTGCGGCAACATTCGGTATAAAAACCAAAACGGCAACAGTGCTCGATACACAAATCCACCCCCCAGTGTGCGTATCGCCCTGTTTTGCAGCACCACTCCTTCGAGCACATAGCGAAACCTCGCGCCCCGTTCGAAGAACTGTCTCGCATGGATTCTTTTAGCAGCTACGGGAATCTGCAAAGACCCGAGCTTCATCCCGCATTCATACAACCGAATGTACAGGTCCCAGTCGAGTTGGCTGGCGCGGCTCTCGTCATAGCCGCGGATATACTTCATCACCTCGCTTCTCACGAACAATGACGTGTGTACGACCGGATTGAACAACATGAGTTTCTTTCTCACGTCATTCAGTGAAGGCCCGACCTTTTCCAATCCGAATTCGGGCCAACACGGAACATCTTCGGCATGAAATGCGAACAGTGGAGAGACGACGGCAGAATATTCAGGAAAACGCTGAATTGCCACTTTTTGAATTTCGAATCTTTTGGGGTGAGACACATCGTCGGCGTCGTGGCGGGCGATGAATTCACCTCGGCTCTCGCGCACCCCGATGTTGAGTGCTCTCGCGAGCCCGATCCTACCCGCTTCTATCAGGCGAATTCTGGGGTCGTAAAATTGCTTGACGACGCGAATCGTATCGTCGGTGGAACCATCGTCGATGATGACGCATTCAAAATCAGACTCCGTTTGAGCGAGTATGCTCTCCATGGCGGAGGCGATGTACGCCTGAGCGTTGTAAGACGTCATCAAAACGCTAATCACTCCGAATTCCTCTCGCCTGCATCAAATTATCTCCGGGTGATGCATGTCCAACATCTCCCGAAACCAAAGCTCCAAAACCGTCAGAAACCAAACAAGGGTGTGGTCAGATTTTCCTTTCCTGAAATGGGCGTATAACCTGCGCACCTCTTTGGACGAGAAAATCCCTCTTCTGCGAAGCGATTCTTCACTCAGCGCATCCTCGATAATTTCGCGAAAATCTTCTTTCATCCACTTCGCCATCGGAAGTGCAAACCCCTGTTTTCTCCTGGCCGAAATATCAGCGGGGATAACGTCGCGAAGAGACGCCTCGAGTAATTTCTTCGGGTGGCCCCACCTTTTCTCCCACCCGGGCGGCAGGCCACAAACGAATTCCACGACGTGATGATCAATGAACGGTACTCGCACTTCGAGGGAATGGGCCATGCTCATCACGTCGGTATCCCGCAGGGTTCTCCACCCCAGGTACACCTGCAATTCGAGTTCGCTTAGAACGCTCCAGGGCCTCTCGCCGACGCGGTGCAACGAGGCGAGCATGGCGAAAATATCCCTGTCCGGATTGCGTTCGTGAAAATGGACCTGAAGTTGCGGGGAATAAAAAACTCTCTTTTCCTCAGGCCACAACAAAAGACGCGCCAGGCCATACAATCCAATCGGCGAATCCACCCATTTCAGCCTACCGAGCTTTTGGATGCGCTCCAAAGACATGCCTGGGCTGAGGCGGAGCATCGGCGATGCTGGTGCAACGAGAATTTTTCTCGTAGCTAAAGGCAACTTTCCCCATATGGCCGACAATCGCCACCAAGGGGGTATAAGGCGAAATGAGTCGTAGCCGCCGAACAACTCATCCGCCCCAAGGCCGGACAAGGCGACGGTAACGCCATCTTGTTTTGCCGCCTGAGATACGAGATAGGTGTTGATCCCATCGAAGCTGGGTTGGTCCATATGCCGTACGATGCCAGGAAGTTCTCCCGCTACTTTCGAACCTTTGAATACGAACTCCAGGTGGCGCGTTGAGAAGGATTGCGCAGTCGTTCTCGCATATTTCCTCTCATCGCAACCTTCAGGAACATCATCGAAGCCGACCGAATAGGTCCTGACGGGTTTGTCCGACTGACGCGACATCAAACCCGTAATCGCCGAAGAATCCAGACCACCGCTCAAAAACGCCCCGATGGGAACATCGCTTATCTTGTGGAGCTCGATGCTTTCCTCCAGCAAGTCGCGCAGCCTGGGAACGATTTCCTTTTCGGCACATTGCGTCGTTCCAGCCACAGGCATCTCCCACCACCGCTTGATGGAAGATCCCCTCTCCGTAATGCACATCCGGTGTCCAGGAGGCAACGCCCTCACGCCTCTCAACATCGTGCGTCCACCCGGAACAAAACCCAGAGAAAGACTAAGGTCCAGAGAATTCAAATCGAGTTCGGGGCGGATCACACCGCTTCTCACCAGCGCCCCCAATTCCGAGGCAAACGCCCATCCACCCGTGATAGGCGCATAGTACAAAGGCTTTACGCCGAGCCGGTCACGGGTCAGCAGCAATACCCGTCGAGTGGTGTCCACGATTACGAACGCGAACATGCCTCTTAAAAGACGGGTGCATTCTTCCCCCTCTTCCTCGTAGAGGCGCAGTAGAACCTCCGTATCAGATTGAGCTCTAAAGACGTGGCCGCGGCCCTCTAATTGTTCCCTCAATTGTTTGAAATTGTAGATTTCCCCGTTCAATGCAACGCAGGTTCTACCGTCTTCGCTGACCATAGGTTGTTTCGCCGCCGAACTCGTGTCGATAACACTCAAACGCCTCACCCCGATGCAGGTTTCGCCGAATCGCCAAAGTCCTACATCGTCGGGGCCGCGATGCACCATCGCGTCACACATCCGTGCAACGCTCTCCTCTAGCGAGGCAGGCGAGAGTTCAGTCGAGGTGATGCCGCAAATTCCGCACATAATTTCACCGATACACCTTTTTCCTCTTGGATGAGTCCATATTGTTCACAAACTCGCGCAGACCCCTAGAACCCAGCGAGAACCTGTGCTCACGGTGAAATTCGTAAGGCCCCTTTATGACTGCAATTCCACGAATTTCCTGTATCTGCCTTCCATCCGCATGAGAGCGAGATGATCTCCTTCCTCGACGATTCTCCCGCCCTCCAGAACCAGAATCTTGTCCGCATCTTTGATCGTGGAAAGACGATGAGTGACGATCAGAATGGTCATTCGTCCCCCGAGATTCCACACGGCCTCCTGGATGAGACGCTCGAATCCGCTATCGAGTGAACTCGTCGCTTCATCCAGAACCAGTATCCGGGGGGAACGAACAAGGGCTCTTGCGAGGGCCAGACGCTGTTTCTGGCCCCCGGATAATTTGAACCCCCGATTTCCGATAATCGTCCGGTAACCCTCTGGCATTCGGGCGATGAATTCATGCGCATAAGCGATTTCAGCCGCCTGCCGCACTTGCGTTTCAGCCGCGCTCAAGTTTCCATATCGTATATTGTTGTAAACCGTGTCGTTGAATAGATAGGGGTCCTGTTCTACTATCCCAATCCGCTTTCGCCACTGGCTTGCGGACACATTTCTCAAATTCACGTCATCGACGTAAACGTCACCATGCACCGGATCGTGAAGGCGCAGAAACAAATCGACGAAAGTCGATTTCCCGCTGCCAGACGAACCCACGAGCGCCGTCGTCGCATCCTTTTCAATCGAGGCGCTTATTCCGCTCAGTGCATCTTCCTGTGCGCCCGGATAGGCGTACGACACGTTCTCGAACCGGACCCCTTTTTGAAGAGAACCGACCGAGGTGGTTCCTTGCGGCAAACATTCCTGATATTCGCCTTCGGCGTATTTGAGAACCCTCTCCAGGTGGGGGGTGAATTCGCTCACGATGAGCCAATAGTTGCCTATCAGCTTGAGCTTGGGGAGCACCTGCAAAAAGATAGCCAAAAATACTGTAAGGGTGAAAAAGGGGATTTCCAGAAATGTGACCGAAATGACCAGACAAATAACCATCATCAGGAAAATCAAGGGTTCGTAAAAGAAAGAGGCAAAGATTCTATTTTCCATTATCCGGACCGATACCCGGCGATATTCGCCCGCTCGCATCGAGTAAACTTTGAGGTGGTGCTCAAGATTTCCGAACACTTTGACCGTCTTGATTCCAGAGAAAACGTCGTGAAGATAAGAACTGACGTTTTCCATTCCCTCCGACTCTATCTCTCCTTCGGCATAGGCCTTCCGAAACCAGGGGAGCAGCAAATACAATGAGAGCGACGTGAAGCCGAGGACAAGCACACTCAGTGAAAAAGAAACCATCAGATTCAGAATCAGATACAAAACACAGAAGAAAACGGCGTTCGTAATAAGCATCACGTGTTCGAAAACAAATCCGCAATTGTTCGCAGAGGTGAATTGAACGCTGATGAGATCGCCGATTTTTTTCTGGTAAAAAAACGAGAGCGGGAACTCCATGAGGTTCCGTAAGATTTTTTCTCTCATGTCGCATGCGATTCTCGCGCTCAACACCCTCGCGAAGCGCATCGAAATCGCTACCAGAGCATATTTGACCAGCATGGCAAGCGTGAACAAAGCGATGAGGTTAAGGAGTGAAAACTCCAAGCCGATGAGGCCAAATCCCCGTTCGGCATACGCCGTGAGGACGTGGTTCGTTTCGGTGCCCTGAATCGTCTGAAAGATGGGCATCAGCATCCCGAGACCGACGCTCTCGAACACCGTCGCCAAAATGAGGATGCCCAGATACAAGAACAGAAAATCCTTGTAATCCCGCGCGACGTCCAGAATATTCCTTTGCCTATCGTTCCACATGCGGCTTCTTTGGTTAAGCAGGGAATGGCCCGAAAACTGAACGATTACAGCAGGCCGAAAATCCCGAGCGCCTTGAAAGAAACACTCACTGCGCTTTGGAACTTACGCCATGCGCTAAATCTTCACTCGTTCTCGAACCAGGTCGATATTTCCGGAACCTTTGCCTCGTGGTGGGTCTTTTTTATCTCGTGGAGTGGTGGTTATGGAGTTTGAACATCGACAAGTTTAGCAGACGAAGCCGTCTGCATCCACTCGGCCGCTATTTTCTCAGCCAGCCAGAACTCGTACTCGGAATTGATTCTCACACTTTCCTCCGGAAGCATCGTGATGTGCCCTATACTTTCTCCCAATAATTTTCCTTCTAAAACGGTCTCCACCCGGCTTAGATAAATCGCGCCGTTTTCTTTGAACAACGCTTTTTTCTCCAGACACAGCATTCTCTGGGCTGAACCGTTGACGGGGGTAAGCCCGTTTTTCCCGTGGTGGTAGAAAAACGAAACATCCTCGGCGATGGATATCACGGAATCGACCTTGA
Source organism: bacterium (assembly GCA_965213625.1). Lineage (GTDB taxonomy): Bacteria > UBA8248 > UBA8248 > UBA8248 > UBA8248 > Bin107. Next base: position 1,790,416 of record CBDBZU010000004.1, on the reverse strand, counting down.
AAATCGTCATGGTATCCACGGCCTTGTCGATGTGCGCGCTCCGGCGAAAAGGGGTGTTGATGCAGCATATGCAAACGGCGTCGGGCATATATCCCCGCTCCTCCAGTGTCTTCAAAACATGAAGCGCCGTGTCCTCCGTCCTGGTGGTTCGTCTCACCTGTGCTTGAGGCCTGTGGATGCTGTCCACTCCCTCGAAACGATCGACATAAGCCAATACGTCCTCATCGCTCGAGGATACGACTATCTTGTCGATATAACGCGCTTGACTGATTTCCTCCAGCGTTCGTTCGAGCAGCGCTTTTCCCATGAACTGCGCAAAAGGATTTCCGAATTCGAATCCCTCATCCACGACGACGGGAACTAGCGCCAACACTCTCGGTTTACGGTAAAGGTTCATCTCTTCCACCACCCGTCTTTTGATTTTGCGGCGCGCCTCCAGAACCAAGCCCCGGGATTTCGACAAGCTCTTTGCGTGGCGGCGATAATAGAACAGGGGCAAATTCACATTGTAAGGACGATGCCGCTCGATGAATTTCAGCCACATGCCGTAACCATCCTGACGATCGAACTCCTCAAAATAACCGCCCATTTCCAGCAGAATTTCCTTGCGAAACATGGTGCATGCGCCATGCGCCGGAAGATCCAGTAAATCGACTTCTACTCCGATCTTCTGGCGGTGAACGATTTGGGTGACCGCTCCATCCTCGTCCACTTGATAATAATCCGGATACACCAGACCCACGTCGGGTTTCGTGTCCAAGACATGGGAGAGAACCAAGAGAATGTTCTCATCCAGGAGATCATCCGCGTCCAGCCGCATGAGGTATTCGCCCCTAGCGATGTGCAAAGCGACGTTGTTCGTGAAATTCAAACCTCTGTTTTTTTGCTCGAGAATGCGGATTTTAGGATGGACTCTATAAGGTTTGAGAATTTCCGAAGTGTCGTCCGTCGAGCCGTCATCGATTACGATCAACTCCCAGTCGTCCATGGTCTGCTTCAATACGCTTTGTATCGCGACATCGAGAAAACGGCCGTAGTTGTGGGTGGGGATGTACACCGTGACTTTAGGCATCGCCAGACGATCCGTGTAAAGCGCATCTCATCATCAAAATCACTCCACCATATCCATCGTGAGGGCCAGGTCCGCCCGGATATCCAGCTTCGCCCGTTTGCCGATCAACTCATCCATCATCCAGCCGGGAAGCCCCTCGGCGGGCCGCTTCATGCCCAGCATTGAGGATTCGATAATCTCTCCACGCTCTATATTACGCTCGGCTACGATGCTGCGCCGCGCGCTGTTTCGTGCGGAGATTTCCGCCTCGGCAACTCCGAGCACGCCGTCACCCAATATGCGCTCCGCAAGACGGACATTTTGCACCATTTTCTTCAAATCTATCGGGTTCATCGAAAAGAAATGCCCCGAATCACTCAGACTACGATCCAGGGTGTAGTGTTTTTCAATAGCATTCGCGCCCAGAGCCAACCCCAGTGCAGGTATGACCATGTGCGCATCCGGTTCCGTATGGTCGGATAAACCTATGATGACGCCGGGATATCTTTCCTTTAATGAATGGATGCGCAGAAGGTTCGCGTCTTCGTTCGCTGCTGGATAACTCAACATGCAGGCCATGAGGATGAGTTGGTAGTTGCCTGTAGCGAAAATAGTGTCGATAGCCCGGTCGATTTCCTCTGCCGTCGAACCACCGGTTGATAGAATGACAGGCTTGCCGAATTCAGCCACACGCCTGAGCAACCGGCTGTCGGGAAGATCACAGGAGGCGATTTTGAAGAGCGGCACGCCCAAATCATTCAGCATCTCGGCGCTTTCGATGTCGAACGGCGTGGAGAACGTGATGATACCCTTCTCACGGCCATGAGCGAAAAGCGCTTCATACTCAGCCGCACCGAAGCGATCCAGCTTGCGGTAATACTCGATTTGCGGAATCTGTGTCCCATGCCAGTAGGTCATCGCCCCTTTGCGCGACAGGCGCTCCGCCTTGTAGGTCTGGAACTTAATTGCATCCGCCCCGGCTTCGACAGCGATGTCGATCATCTCCTTGGCCGTGCCCAAGTCACACATGTGGTTGCAGCCGGCTTCGGCAATCACGAAGGTGGGATGTTCCGCTCCAATCATCTTTCCGCCGACGGTGATTTCTCTTGAAAATGGACTCATCTCATGCACCGCCATGGCGAAGTCGAATGCGGAGTGAATGTTGATGCAATCATCCTGAACGATGGAAGTGTGAAGAGTCAGGCCTGCCTTTAAGGCTTTCATACTCATGATCCTGAGCGCTCCGTTCCGTTTGGCGTGTCGATCCACCGTACACAAATCGTCAATCCGGTTGTCTTTGACGTGTCTAATGAGGACGTCCAGGTCGCTCTTTCTGTTTGGATGATCGGGCTGAACTCCGACCAGGAAAGATATTTTCTCACGACCCAATTTCTCTGCGACGTCCCGGTAGATTTCGAGCAGGGACGTTTCCCCGCTCAACTCTGGCCCACGCAAATGAACCATCGCGCCGTCTCGTCCGGCGATTTTGGTGATCTCCTCCGAATCGGTGGATACGATGATCTTGTCCACACTCTTGAACCTTCGTACATACCGAATCGCGTGCGTCACCAATGGCAATCCGTCGATTTCCAATAAATTTTTGTCCGCCAGGCGATCCGAATGCCGCTTGGCCGGTATGACGGCGACGATCACATCCTCTCTCCTCTCGTATTCTTGCTTGGAATTACGGGCACGATTTGTCCCGCCTGCCGAAGGACGATGACTTTCGAATCCGGTCCTTTTGTCTGCAAGGCTTGATCGACCGCCGCCCCAATCGACCCGGACCAGCCGAAGCCCATTCGCTCCGCCTCTTCACAACCGATATGACGAGATACCAACACCCCCTTCACGCGCCTTGAGATGATTCTGCCGATGGCGACCAGCGTGTAGGCGAGGAGTTTTTCGCGAAATTCACCCGCCTCGACCATTCGGTAAAGCGCGTCGGGGTCTTTGAATCCATAATGCGCAAAATCGGAGAATTGTGGAGAGATGCCCTCCCGGCAATCCGCGGCTCAGATGATCACCCCGCCGTCCCGACAGACGACGTCCGCCGCGCACACGGCCTTGATGGCTTGTCGCAAATCAATGTCGGAGGGGTAGGCTTCCGCAACGACGACGTCCGCCTTCGAAGCGACCGGCACGCCATATAGCTCCAGGCATCTCCTGCAGCCTGCCTCGTGAGCCGATTCCACATCTCCGGCAACAGCGTCGTAGATTCTTTCCTCATCCATCATGATCGTATTGACGATAAAGCGCAGCCCGGCTCGGCGGGCGATGCGAACGAACGCTTCCCTCACCTTGTTGTCGAAGATGCCGAGAATTTCTCTCATCTCATAATCCAGAGCGGCCCAATGAGTTGCTTCTATTGTGGCCTCGCCGCAAATACCTGGCATCACGCTCTTCGGCCTGCCGGAAAACCCCGCCGTCGCATGGGGGATGATGCTGCCGACGGAAATGAGGAGATCCGCCCCCTGGATTTCTCTGTTCATCAGTACTTCGAACCCCAACTCACTTTTTCCCAAGGAAACCAGTTTTGCGAGGTTTTTCCATTCATGGTTGAAAATCTCGAATCGCGCAATCAGCTCATCACCGAACTTGCGTCGTATTTCCTCATCCGTCATGGCGCGGTGTGTACCCAAACCGATCAGGATTCGGATCGAAGAATCGGAGACCCCCGCCTCGCCGAGTTCCTCCAGAATGAGGGGAAGCACCCGATGCAAAGGGGTATGGCGTGTATTATCGTCGGTGACAATTAATACCTTCTCCGCACCTTTGGAGATCTCCCTGAGAAGGGGCGTGCCGATTGGGTTTCGAATACGTTCTCTGAGAGCTTCTTCATAAAAACCTACGTCTTGAGACAAGGAGGGACCATAGACGCCAGCTAGCCGCCCATCTTCGACTGAGAAGTCGGCAAATTTATCTCCCGTCAACGATATTTTGGCCATTAGTATGTCTTTGCCTCATCGGTTCGCCATAACATGGAATCGGGGGATGAGAAGATGTCCACCCACTCAGAGCGCCAGTTCTTGCTGCTCCTGAAATAGTAATGAGTAAACTCGGCGACGGCTTTCTGTGTGTGTTTTTCCTCCCACCACGAACCGACATCGGGCCAGATGGCGTTCAGGTATTTTGCTGCACCTTCGCCGGATGAATGATGAACACCCACGCTTGAGAGTTTTTTGATATGAGGCTTCGCATGAAGCGATACCCGCCAGGCATTTTGATGACCAAAGAATAGAGTCGGAATGCCCGCCGATATGGTGAATGCTGCTGCGGTCCCCGGACGATCGAGAACGCAAACACCGCATCCTGCCAACGAGGGAGAGAGCCTGCTCGGCATGTATCGCGACAGTTTCCCGTGAAGTATTTTTACGTCGGGATATCGTGTTTCGATATAGGCCTGATCATAGCGGTTGTTTCTCCTGCGCATATACGGCCTGTACAACAAAGCGGCCCGGGGCGCGTCTTCTAGGTGTTCGATAAAACTCGCCTTCTCTCGCATATAGTGCGGTATGTCTTCAGGAAGGCAGTCCGTTGCCAGCCATTTCAGATGGGCAGTGAGTTCGGAGCTGACCAGAATGATGGCTGTACCTCGCTTCTTGCTCCGCCTCATCTTTGAAAGAAAAGGAGAAGCCGCCGGGACAGCGTTTACCCGATAATCGGATTGGCGCTTCCATCCCCACGATATGAACCGATCGGCCGTCTTATACTCCGTGAGATGATGCCAGGGGGCCGATTCTATGACCCCGTAGTTTCCTCCGTGTTGATTGATGACCAGCCTTACGGGACGTTTTTCAAGAAGTGCCGCCACGTAAAAGTTCGATTGATCGTCATTACCCAGATGGCCATAGGTGATGGTGTCCGTCCAGGGAGCCGTCGCCTTCACCTTAAAGTGAGCTTTTTTCTCATTTTCCAGATAGTGCTCGGTGAATATCTTCGGAATCGTCTCAGAAACGAGTTCATCCATAACGTTCAAGAAAATCCCGGCTTCCTTGGTGGTTATTTGTTGAATCGATTGAAGTTCCCGAATCACGTCTTGCTTGGTGAGGCGCACATTTTCCACCTCATGCGACTTCTGAAACGATCCAGCAGCCTCCCGCCAGCACTTTCTATTTCGTAACAGCATGCGCAAGGATATGTAGGCGGCATCCATCGGACTCAAGCCGTGCACTTTATGAAACTGCACGAAGCCTAAGTTTGAGGACAGGATACTCGCCCAGCGATACACCTCCATTTTTCTTTGCACTTTTTTGAATACGGCGTAATTTTCCGTTTCAGACGCGCTAAAGGAGAGGTTCGAGGAAAAATACAAATCTTCCGGGGCCGGAGCACCCTCTCGCATTATCCAGCCTCGGGGCTGAAATGCACAGATGAACCTGCTGAAGATCAGCCGGTTCAGCGGATCATCGATCATCATCTGATTGAAATGAGGCGTCGTGATAGGTGAGAAAGTCTCATCGCGCGGTGCGAGATACACCATATACGGAACACCGCTCATCACTCGATCTCTTATCCGCAAAAAGCGCTCGAATGCGCACATGACCAGATTGACGAGCCACGGCATCAACAAAATGCGCCAGTAGCGATTCAAAAAAGAACGCCCGTGGTATTCGTTTTGCCTCAAGGACAATCGAAAAATGTAAAATTCACAAACCTTCTCCAACCTTCTGGAGACGAAGTGGACTTCCTCGCTTCGAAGCGGGAGTTCGATTCCGAATTTACTCCACTCCCACCCGAAAAACTCAGACTCGGGGAGTGACCATGGTCCGAGATGCTCGGCCTTTCGCTCATCCGGTACGGAATCGATACTGGTTAAAATGAGTTGTTTCATGCGTCGGGCACATTTTCCCACGCCTCATGGCATACGTATGTGGCGTGAACGGAGTAACGGCGCTGATGGCCGTCCCCCCAAGGCGCGCGTTGTTACACCCTCGCGCCGCTCGACTTGACGGGTAAGAGATCTCTAGATTCAAAATTGGCGTCCCCAAGGGGATTCGAACCCCTGTTGCCGGCGTGAAAGGCCGGTGTCCTGGGCCAGGCTAGACGATGGGGACAAGTAAATTCCATGATCGCCGGGGTGGGAAACCCCAGACCATCAAGGGGTGGATTTATACTGGTTTTCGCGCCGGAAGTCCATCCTGTTTCATTGTTTCAAGCACGCAAGACGACGAGTATCACCCCGCTCACGGTGAGCGTCGCTCCCGCGGGTACGCGCCATGTGATGTGTTCGGCTCTCCTGAGAAAGATCACACTGAATAGCACGGTGAACAAAGGGCTGATCTGAACGAGCGGAACCACCCTGAAAACCTGGCTCAACTGCAATGCGGAGGTGAAGAGTAAAATTCCCATCCCCGCCGCTATCCCACCCAAAAGGTACGGCCAAAACGCTCGCTTCACGTCGCCTGCGCTCTCTTCTCGCAAGGCGTAACAGGTGTATATGCCAACCACGACGAGAGCGGCTGTGGCACCTATCATTGCGGCGGTAAGTGCGCTCGGGAAAGCGACCAGCCCTTTTCTCCAGGACATGGCTCCAAACCCCGATATCACCGCCGCAATCAGTGGCCATCGTGCATCCCAGCGGCTCCATCGCCCTTGTGTTTTTCCCGATACGAGCAACACGATGCCGCCAACCACGAACACAATGCCCATCAAATGATACCAGGCCGGGTCCTCGCCCAAAAAAATTAGCGCGAAAAGAGCAGCGAATATAGGAGACATCCCCTTTATCGGTGCCGCGCGCGCCACGCCGATCCGGTGGATGCCGATAAGGAAAAAGATAAGGAAAAGACCTGGGTTACACAGGCCTCCAATAATCACCCATAGATAATGCGCACCCATTTCCGGGAACGGGGGCACTAAGATAAAAACCAACGGAATGAAGAAGAGCACCTCTCCCACCAGCGTGATGGTGGCGCCCACGAAATGATTGGCGTACTGCAAGCCCTTGCGCGCGAAGAAATCCGCACAAGTAAAGGAGAGCGCCGCGCTAAGAGCGAGCAAAACAAACGGCTCGATCAGCAAGGCGGGATTCTCCGCGCGATAGTCGACGGCCTCAAAGATATTTTCCCCCGGAGGAGCCCGGATAAATCAGGCGAGGTATTGTTCGGAATTTCCCAGGAACTCGACCACCGCCTGAGCGAAGACGCTTACGCCGACCGGCAGCGCGTCCTCATCCAGGTCGAACAGATCGGAATGGAGCCCGTGCACGAACCCTTTTTCTTGGTTCGATATGCCCACTCGGAACAAGGCGCCGGGACGCTTCTCCGCCATGTAGGAGAAATCCTCGGCTCCCATCGAAAGCGGCATCTCCTTTACGTTCTCTTCGCCAAGAATCTGTACCCCCGCATTTTCGACGAGAGCGGCGGCCGACTCGTGGTTCACCAGAACGGGATATCCCGGAGTGATTTCCAGGTCGATCTCTACGTCGAAGGCTTCGGCCACCCCGCGCGCCACGGCTCGCACGCGTTCGGCCACCTTCGTTCTAACCTTCGGATCGTGCGTACGGATAGTGCCTTTTATCCTCGCATCGCGCGGCACGATGTTGAAAGCAACGCCGGACTCGAACGTCGTTATGGAGAGAACGGCGGACTCGAGAGGGCCGACGTTTCTGCTCACGACGCTTTGAAGCGCAGTCACCAGATGGCAGGCGGCAAGCAGGGCATCTTTGGATTTATGAGGATACGCCGCGTGCGAACTTTCGCCTCTCACGTAAATCTGGAGTCTGTCCCCCGCCGCCAGCGAAGGACCCGAACGCGTGCCGATGCGGCCCGCCGGCATGTCGGGCCACACATGTGCGGCGATGAGGAGATCGACCCGGGGCTCCTCTAAAACACCTTCATCAACCATCCTCTTTCCACCGGCCTTGCCCTCCTCCGCCGGTTGAAAGATGAATTTGACGTTGCCACCCAGGCCATCGAGCCAGTTTTTGTTCTCGGAAAGCAGGCGCGCCGCGCCCAGCAGCATGCTCACATGGGCGTCATGCCCACAGGCGTGCATCTTCCCCGGCTGGCGGCTCTTGTAGGGCACGTCGTTGGACTCGTCGATGGAGAGCGCATCCATGTCGGCGCGTATACCGATGGTGGGGCCGGGGCGCCCCGTTTCGAGCAGGCCGACCACCCCTGTTTCCGCGATACCAGTGTGCACATCGAGGCCGAAACTCTTAAGATTATCCACGATGAGCCGAGAAGTTTCATGCTCCTCGTAGCCGAGCTCGGGATTCATATGAATAGTGCGCCTGGTTTCCGAAAGCCATGGTAGCAACGCCAGGGAGGCATTCCGTATCGATTCAGACATATTGTCAGACCTCATAAATTCGCTTCACCAATTATGCCCTGTCAGGACGCAGAACCCGCATCGAATGAGTACGGAAACCTTTTATTGAAATTCTTCAATGAAGGCTAGATATCACAAACAATGGAGATAAACCATTCGGTTGTTCGGTTCACGGCTTCTCACTGAGTCGATATGCCATCCCATCCCCAATAATCAAAAATCATCCAGTGAGAATTCGGGCCGCTCCCGTAAAATCGCCTTGATGTCCTCTCGCTTGTGTTTGCGCGTGGTGGTCCTAGGCAATTCCTCCTCTGGCCAGACGAAAAAACCGGCCACCCTCTTGTAATCCGCAAGATGCGCGCTCAGTCGCTTGAGTTCGGAATCGGCCAGGGCGGCTCGCTTCTCGTCCTCTTGCGGCAAATCGGTTTCGGGGTCGAGCACCACGACGGCGAACACATCCTCGCCGCCGCGAGGCGTTTTTCTGCCGATGACGCAAACATCCTGGAACCATGCGCTCTCGAGGAGCTGCTCCTCCACCTCTTCGGGATAAATGTTTTTCCCCGCCTCGGAGACGATGACGTTCTTGGACCGGCCGCAGATCGTAAGGTAGCCATCTGAGTCGATGCGACCGATGTCCCCTGTATGAAACCATCCATCCCGCAAGACTTCCGCCGTGAGATCGGGATTCTCAAAATAGCCCTGCATCACGTTCGGCCCGCGTATGAGTATCTCGCCTTCTCCCTCATCCGCTCCCTCTACAGGCACGAGCCTCGCTTCCACCCCCGGAATCGGCGGGCCGACGGTTCCGATTCTGTTCGGCGCTCCCGGCGGTGTCACATGGGCGACCGGGGAGGTTTCCGTCAATCCATATCCCTGGATTACCTCGATCCCCAAAACGAGCAAATCGCGAGCAATTTTAGGGTCGAGCGCAGCCCCTCCGCTCGCGAAATAGCGCAGATTCGGACCGAGATTCTTCTTCACCTGGGAAAATAGTACATGCCCGACGCGAAAGCCCATGGAGAGACAAATGCCGGAAATCCCGAAAAGCATCTTGAAGATGATTTTCTTCGCACCGCTCAGTGATTCCACGTTCGACATGATCCGCTTGTGGATGAGCCGTGCAAGCGCTGGCACCATCAAGCAGATGGTGATGCCTTCGTTCTGCATGGCCTCGACGAGGAGGCGAGGATTCAGAGAAGATAGGTAATGCACACGGGCGCCGGCCGCCAGTGGAATCAGAAAACCGCCCGTGCTCTCGAACATGTGATGAAGCGGCAAAACCGAGAGAAAAACGTCATCCTCCCCGGCGAAGAAAGGCTCGAGTACGGCGCGCACATTGGAGGTGATGTTTCCGTGGGAAAGCATTACGCCCTTAGGTGTTCCCGTCGTTCCCGATGAGAACGAAACCAGCGCCAGATCGTCCGGGCCGCGCTCAGCACCCGGCAACGAATCCAGTGAAGCGGCGTGGTCAGGCTCTCTCTCATCATCGATGCGCAACACCGAACAGGCAGATGCAAGTTCGCCCGCAAGCTTCGTCGCGCGTTCCCCTTCCCGAGCGTCCGTCATCAGGCAAACGGGTCTTGCCTTCTCCAGGATGTTCGCAATCTCACCTTCTTTGAGATTCACATCCAAAGGCACCAAAACACCGCCGGCAAGCAACGCCCCGAAATATCCCAAACCCCATTCGGGTTGATTCGGCGCCAGAAGTGCGACGAAATCGCCCGGCTTTACACCCGCATCCATCAACTCGCACGCCAGAGCGACCGATTTTCCGCACAACTCCTTTCTCGTGAGTGTCACTCGGCCGCGTCCTTCCACGTCACCCTCCAGGGCAATCGTGTCAGGAAATTTCGCGGTTGCTTCCTTGAGAAGGTGAATTAGCGTGTCCATGCGCGTTTCCTCCTACCTCTGCCTCCAGAAAAGCTCCCAGCAGGCAGGGTGATGTCTTTCTGCATTCGACTTCATTGAGCATCCCGGTTAAATCAACCGCTTTCTGACCTGCCATGCGGCGAATTCTCCCGCGAAGACCAAGGCGATGATGGCCAGCACCAGCACGCCTGATTTTTGCCACTGAAACTGCTTCACGTACAAGAACACGTAAAATCCCAAGCCCCCCGCGCCGACAAGACCCAGAATCGTGGAATCGCGAAGATTCATCTCGAAGCGTATTGCCAGATGCGCCACCATTTGCGGCAACACCTGAGGAATGAGGCCATGCTGAATGATTTGAAGGGGAGAGGCTCCTGTACCCTGCAATGCAAGCAGGGGTTTCGGGTCGGTCGCCTCGATTTCCTCCGCCACGAAACGGCCGAGCACCCCGACCGAGTGCACCGCCAGCGCCAACACACCGGGAAAGGGGCCGAGTCCCACAGCGGAGACGAACAACAATGCGAGGAGCAGCAAGGGGATGGAGCGGACGAAAGCCATGAACGCCTTGATAGGCAAGTGCACCCAGACCGGCGTCCAGTTCGAAGCCGCCAGTACACCCAGCGGATAGGCGAACAAAGCGCCTAGAAAAGTGCCTGCGATAGTGGTTTGCAGCGTTTCGACAGCCGAGGTAAGCAAAACTTCCCCGACCGACCAATCCGGCGGCGTCATGCGTCCAAAGAAGTGAAACAGTTGGGGAATCCCGCGCCAGAATTGCCCGGGTGAAAACTCAGAACCCTGAAAAGACCAGAATAAGAGTGCGCTAACCACCAGGAATAGGCTGACCTTGCCAGCCATACGGCCAGGTGAAAGCGCTTCTGCTTGCTCTCGTTCCGTTCCCATTCACGACTCCGTTCGTTCCCATGAACTCGTAGATTTCACATATCCTATCATTCGATAGGGAATCCGCAGAACCATCCCACATTATTTTTCCGTTTTTCATCGCGAGAATTCTATCGGCATACTTCCGCGCAAGCTCGGGAAGGTGAAGACTCATCATGAGCGTGAGATCATAGGCGTCGCAAACCGACACGAGAAGATCCATAATGTCCTCGGACAACGCCGGGTCCAGACTCGATACGGGCTCGTCGGCAAGCAGAATCGCTGGCTCCTGCGCTAAAGCGCGGGCGATTGCCACGCGCTGCTGTTCTCCACCGGAGAGTGTGCGGGCAAAGCGGCGTTGCTTGTCCTCGAGATGCACTTCGTGAATGGCCTGTGCGCAGATTTGCAAATCGCGTTGCGAGCAGACTCCAAATACGCTCTTAAGCAATGACACATAACCGAGCCTTCCGTGGTAGACGTTTTGCCAGACGGTTTCGCGGCCAATCAGGTCAAAATGCTGATGAATCATGCCGATATGGCGATGGTGGGTTTTAATTTTTTTGGGTTCCTTGATGGGAAAAACATCCCCCATCACAACCACCTTTCCCTCCTGACAAGGCACATAGCCCTTCAACATTCTCATGAGGGTCGTCTTACCGGAACCACTGTTGCCGATAATGGCCACTCTCTCCCCGCGATAGACCTCGAGATGATCGACAGAAAGAATCGTCCGTCCCCCCATCTCAACGCGCGCATTTTCGAGCTGAATGACCATTTCTTTCGACATTGCCTACTCCTTCAAGAAACCATACTTACGAGCCATATCGGCCACCTTCTTATATCGACTGTGGTTAACCTTCACGTAACCATCCGTTCCGTAAAGAGCCCGTATCAAACTGCGATTTTCGGGCCGGTTCATCTTCATCATCGCCGCGATGAATATTCGCCTGATTTCAGGGGCGAGCCCTTTGCGCACCACCACGTTGTGACTGGGAATTCTGGCTGACTGCGCAATGGCGACGACCTGATCACGTTGCTCGGGACGCAGGAGGTTGAGGGCGTATTGGCTGACGCCGGCGGCGGCGACGAAGCCTCCGACTATCGAGTTGATCGCCTGCTGATCCCCGCCTGCGAAATAAACCCTTCTAAAAAATCCGCCCTCGGGCTTTGCCACTCCCCCGTTCACCAAACCAGCGCGAGTGAAAATGTCATGAGGGTACATAAACCCCGAACTCGAAATGGGGTCGACATAAGCAATGGTCTTGCCCTTGAGATCGGATAGTTTCTTGATACCGCTGTCCTTGCGGACGAAAATCCTGGAATAGTAATAGGGTTTTCCGTCATATATCTCCCCGAGGACCGCCTTGACTCCCGAATACTTGTTCGCCAGGACATAGGGCAGCGGAGACATGAAGCTTACGTCCGCTTTTTTCGAGATCATGGCTTCCACTGCGGCCGAGTAATTCAAGGTGATGAAATAGCGGACCTTGCGCCCCAACTCTTTTTCCAGGAAATTCATCGCCGGCTTTACGTTGCTGATAAGTTTTTCGGGATTCTCAAGTGGAATGAACGCGATCCGAATCTCTCTGTCGGCAGCGTGAACGGGAACCGAAGCGAACAAGAACATGGAGAATACAAGGAGAGCAACACTCGGTGCTTTCGACAATGAAATCTGGATGAAACGCATAGCAGTCTTCATTTAAGTTTGTCCACGTTTTCTTGATATAAGGCGTGATAAGCTGCTATTTTACTGTCGGTTATCTTCAAGTCGCCGGCGAGATGAGCTCGCAAGGCCTCATTCAGCTTCTTCTCCATTTCATTGAGAATCGGCAGATTCTCCTTGTCCTGAACATCCCATTTGTGAGCCTGCACTTCGCGGACCACCGTTCTCAGCAAGACGGTGATCAACTCTTTTTTCTTTTTCTTCTTCAAGCGCTCATACGTGGAGAGGAAAAACTTGAACTCCTCCAACTCAGACTCCAGCGTGTAAACCGTTTTTTCTATCCCCTGGACGCCATCCCCCACGGCTTCGACGTAGGCCGTGAGGTCGTCGATATCCTTTCGGTTCAATCCCAGCTTGAATTGCGTGTTGAACCAATCATTGACCGCCCGCAGGGTGGGGAGGCTTCCGTCGTGGAAATACGGGGCCGTGAATTTCGAAGAAAGCAGTGTGGGCGTATCTAGACCGCCCACATGAAAGGGCTGGTTACTTCCTCCCGTGGAACCGATGTTGTGACGTTTGTGGTCCACGAAGTTCGCATTTGGGATGTGACAACTCGCACAACTCATGCCGCCCATCATCTGGGGGAATTTCCGGTGAAAAATCTTCTCGCCCCGCAGCGCCGTTTTTGTAACTTTCCCGGGATTGAGCCTGCCGCTTTTTTTCAGCTTCGGGTTCGGCAAGAACTCGAATTCGTTCATGTAGGCGATCATCCCGTCCATGATCATCGGGTCGGGCTCGGGCCCGTTGAACTCGTTCACGATAACGTTGCGGACGAATTCCCTGAGCGAGGCGAAACGGCCGTTTCTGCCGTATGGGGCCGTAAAGCGAATGCCCCTCAAGTCGGGCGTATCGAGCGGGTCGTGCAAACCGTTGTTGGCGTGCCCTGCAAAAAAGCTGTTCGACACGTCCATTCCGCCTTTCGTCCGGGAAAGTCCCGGGATGAAGAATTTGGGATTCGTCACCCCCTTGTTGTGGCAGGTGTTGCAACTAACGCCTAAGCTGCGCGCGGGCTCACCAAAAATCTCCGCACTGTCAAAAGCCATATCGCCCAGGGCAATGAGAAATGTTTCCGCCTCGTTCACTCCACGCTCCGCCATGCCTAAAATTTGTCTGGGACGCGGGAGTTGTTTGTTGATGTCCGAACCAGGAGGCAGCCGCCACGGTACTTTTGCTTTTGCAATATACGTTTTGCTTGCTTTGGGACGGGGCAGAAGTCTGTGTTCTCTTCCGGCCCGGAACCCGGAAAAGTTCGAGTGGAAATACTGTCGGATAAACGCGATATTCTCGCGAATTTTCACGATATTCATCGGCCTTGCACCAATGCCCATCACCCCGGCGGCTCCGAGGTTGGAATTCGCTTCGAGCCAATGGATTTGCATCCTCTTCCAACCTTCAGGATCCAGGTACGGCAATGCCTCGGCGAAAGCCAGAAATACTCTGCGTGCCTCATCCAGGCGGTTTTTCACCTCAGTTCTGCCAGAACCCGCCTTGATTCCGTCCAGTTGAGAGATTAGCAGCGAAGCGACCCCCCGCGTGGACAGCGAGAAAACCAGACGACTCCCCATCTTGCGCGCGGCGACCATGTCCGGTTCTTCATCAGCCCTCACCACGGGTTGTGCCACACGCTTGGCATTGGCCAGATCTTCCAGGAATTTCTTCACGCCAGAAGAGTTCACTTTTCTGAGCGCATCTTCGATACGCTTCAAATCGGACCACACCTGCGGCCAGAGCACGGGATTCAGATTCAAGATGAAACTGGTGCGACGGTAGCTTTCGGCAACGGGGTGTAATTCCTCGGGAGGGACGATATGCGCCGAAGCGGGGCAGACACCCATCAACAGCAAACCGGCAGCCAGAAGCCATGCCGGCAACGTCAAAGAATTTTTCACTCGCAGAGCAAGCCTCGCCCCGGGCGTTTTGAGGCCGCGTATCATGTTTTCGGTTCCCCATAGAAAAACAACCTACAAAATAAGTTTATTCTGAAGATAAAAATAAAGTCAACCCTCGCTGAATATATTTTTAGGCATGACTAAATTCAAGAAAGGCATTCAAAATCAGCATTAACAGATACTTCGGGGAGTCTATTGAAAATGACGCATTAAAAAAATGTGCTGTTTCAGAGATTTAAACGCAGAAAACCGGCCTTGAAACTGGGCCGGTTTTCTGAAAGTCGGAAATTCGTGCCTTAGAAATCGATTTAGAGGCAAATGAAAATGAGCATGAATCGCCCACGCCATCGCCTCGTTCTGGAAACAACTCCCATTGCGGAGCAGATTCTTAGATAGCGCCGTCGCCTCTATCGCCAGTACGAATACGAACGCAATCCTCCACCGGTTGGACGAATATCTTGCCGTCACCTATCTGGCCTGAATTTGCTGCACCGCAGATCGCTGTGACGATGGCATCGGCGTTGTCGTCCCGCGTCAAGATTTCCACCTTGATTTTGGGAAGGAAATCGACCACGTACTCGCTGCCGCGATAAAGTTCGGTGTGTCCCTTTTGACGGCCAAAACCCTTCACCTCGGTGACCGTCATACCTGTGACACCCGAATCTCCCAACGCTTCTTTTACGCTTTCCAGCTTAAAAGGTTTGATAATCGCCGTCACTAAACGCATTGTTCATTCCTCTCAAGATAACAGATAGATTCATTCGTTATAAACCCCTCGCGCCTGAATCAACCTAACCTCTCGCCCGCGTAGGCCTCCATCGCATGCTCCGAGAGGTCGAGACCTGCCAATTCATCCTCTGCGGAAACGCGCACGCCCATCAGACCTTTCACCACATGCCAAAGAATAAAGGACAAAACGAAGGTAAAGACACCGACCGCGACAACTCCCACTAGTTGTTTGATGAAGAGCCCTGCGCCGCCGCCGTAGAACAAACCTACGACACTATCGTCAACGGAAGGGGCGGCGAACAAACCCAGCGCAAGCGTGCCAAATATACCGCATACCAAGTGAACGGAAACGGCGCCGACCGGATCGTCAATCTTGATTTTATCGAGAAACGGAATCGCAACGCAGACGATGAAGCCTGCGGCCAGACCGATAATCACCGCTCCCAGCGGAGTAACGTTGGCGCATGGCGCCGTGATGGCGACCAGCCCTGCAAGTGCGCCATTCACGCTCATGGAAAGATCGGCTTTTCCGAACATGGCCCGCGAAGTAATGCTCGAAGTCACGACGCCCGCAGAGGCGGCGAGATTTGTCGTTACAGCGATACGCGCGATGGCGCCCGCGTCGGCGGCCATCGTGCTACCAGGGTTGAATCCAAACCATCCGAGCCACAAGATGAACCCACCCAACGTGACGAGCGGCATGTTGTGGCCGGGCATCGGTTGCATGCGACCGTCGGACGTATATTTCCCGAGCCGGGGACCCAGAACGATGATTCCGGCGAGTCCAGCCCAGCCGCCTACGGAGTGAACCACGGTGGAACCGGCGAAATCGAGAAATCCCATACCTCCCAACCAGCCGCCACCCCAGATCCAGTGGCCCTGGATGGGATAGATGATGGCTACGAGCAGAAAGCTGAAAATCATGAACGAGGAAAACTTGATTCGTTCGGCCACACAACCCGAGACGATGGTCGCCGCCGTCGCGGCGAAAACAAGCTGGAAGAAAAATTTCGCGTATAGCGGCACACCCGTCCAATTCAGGGATGAGAAAACACCTTTGTACGCATCACCCGTGGCTGGGCTGTTGTCCGCCCCAGACAGGAAAAAACCGTTCGTACCGAATATCGAGCTGCCATCGCCGAACATGAGGGCGAAACCCAATATCCAGAATGCCAGGGATGAGACGGCGACGACTCCGAAATTCTTATAGAGAATAGCGACAGTGTTCTTGGCCCGGCAAAGTCCCGATTCGAGCATCGCAAAACCTGCGTGCATGAAAAACACCAGAAACCCGGCCACCATCACCCAAACAGTGTCCGCCGCGACTTGTAAATTCGCCAGGCTCTTTGCCATGGATTTTACATCCTGCGCCAATCCTATGTCGGCAAAGGACAGAACCCCTACGGCGAAGACCAGTCCGGACATCATGTAGAGATACCCTCTTCTCATACCCTCTCCTCCGATCTATTTTGATAATTTTCACTAATTACTATTTTCGAGAGATCACATCCCTGAAGCATCATCTATTTTTTGTAGGTGAGAAGTATTTCAGTCTCGTTTCGACAGTATTACCCGTACGTTAATTAGACTTTCTCGTTACCTATCCGTTTTGGTTTGACAGGCGTTTTCGAGCGTGTTAGCAATTTCGCCAATTCGATCAAATGTCTTCCAAACAAGCCCGTTTCCGGAATCAGTCCACTGAAGGAGAAACAATGCCTCCAAAACGAAAACCCAAAATTCCTGCGAGCGCCCTCAAACGCGGCACACACCTATGGACCAAGGAATTCACCGAGCGCATCGGTCATGACATGGCCGAATGGGCGGATGAGGAATTCATGGAACTTTTCATGAACTTCTGCTACGGCGGGCTTTATGACCGAAACGTCCTGTCCCATAAAACCAGAGAACTTTGCGCCGTGGCCGCATGTGTGATGGCCAACGCGCATCCGCAACTGCGCACCCACATTCAGGCCTCGTGGAACTGCGGAGCGACGAAACGCGAGATCATGGAGGTTATCATCCAGATGGCCACTTACTGCGGCATGCCCTATATGCTTCAGGCGGCTCGAATTGCCGCGAATGAGGTTTTTCCCTTGCTCAAGCGCGGCGAAAAGGCCGCCGCTCCGCCGCCGGGCCTCAAGTTGGATAAAGAATAATCCGAACCCTGCAGGCACCGGGCGGCCAACACCCAAAACCAAATATGTGAGGAGTATCTAATAATGGCCCGTAGAATCGTAGATTTAAGCGTTCCCCTTCAAAACGCGCCCATGGAGAACAACCCGGCCGCTATCCAATACATAAACCACACCGAACTTGGGCGCATGCGAGCCAAATCATACAAGTTTCCGGACACCAGTTATTTTCCCGACCACATGCACTGCGCGACCGAAAACATCACGGCCATCAGCACGCACAGTGGTACACACCTCGATTCCCCTTACCACTACGGCCCTGAATCCGAGGGGAAACCCTCGAAAACGATCGACCTCGTCCCCCTCGAATGGTGCGTGAGCGATGGGGTGGTCCTCGATTTTCATGACGCCGAACGCGGACACAACATCACGGTGGAGGAAACGCAGCAGAAGGTGTCATCCCTTGCAGAGAAAGGCTATTCACTCAAGCCGATGGATATCGTTCTCATTCGGACCGATCACACCACGAAGTATCTCTACACCCCCGATTTTGAACAAACCCACCCCGGTATGAGCGTCGACGCCACGGAATGGCTCGTCGATCAGGGGATCAAGGTGATGGGTATAGACGCATGGGGTTTCGACATTCCCGTCTCCAAGATGACGGAACTCAGACGCCAGGGAAACACGAAAGATTTCTTCGGCAGTCATTTCCTGGGACGTAAGAGAGAATACATCCATGCGGAAAAACTCATGAATCTCGATAAAATCCCTGAATTCGGGTTCACCGTTTCGATGCTACCCGTCAAAATTGAGCGAGCCAGCGGCGCCTGGTGTCGTGCGGTGGCCATCATCGATGATTAACCCGAATCCCTCATGATGAAAGTCGGGGGACAACGTGATGGAGTGACTTCTTGGGAAAATGTGGTAATATCTGCCCCATACATGGCGATACGGTAAAAATTTAGAGGAGTGGTTGGATGGCTTTACATGAGAGCGCTGTGAATCAAGAAGTCGTATCAGGTGGCCTCATCCGGCGTCTGGAGGCCGTCAAACCGGCTATTTTGGCGATCGTTTTCGGCATATTCATCCTCTACGGCGTGGGTTTCGCCCAACCCCAACTCTTGCATGACGCCGCCCACGACACTCGCCACGCCTTCGCCTTCCCCTGCCATTAAGAGGCCTGGCAACCTGTTGCCAGACAAGAGACGGCGCCCCTTCCCGAGGCGCCGTTTTTTCTTTGAGGATCCGGATGTCCGAGAATCATACGGAACTTAAGCCTTGGGGGTATTTCACCGTTTTGGCCGATGAGCCGGACCACAAGGTTAAACGGGTTGTCGTTTATTCTGGACATCGCCTCAGCCTGCAGCGTCATATGCGCAGGTCAGAGCACTGGCACGCCATATCCGGACAGGCCATCGTAATCCGCGATGAAGAAGAAATCGCATTCTCCACCGGCCAGAGCATGGATATCCCGCAAGGAGTATGGCATCGGGTTGAAAACAAAGGAGATACGCCCTTCGTTTTCATCGAGGTGCAGACTGGAGACTACTTCGGCGAGGACGACGTCGAACGTCGAGAAGACGATTACGGGAGGGTTTGAGAGAATACTGAAATCCCCGAACCAAAAACGCCCCCATCGCATGTGGGGGCATTTTTGCTCACATCAAGATGAAATTTACCTTAATCTAGCCTTTTCGAAGCTGCTCCAAAGCAGCGGCCAGGCGCTCTACGCCACGCTCACATTCTTCCGTCGAGCACGAATAGGCGATTCTGAGGTATCCTTCGCCGCCAAAAACAGCGCCGTTCACCGTGGCGATGGCGTGCTCGTTCAGAAGATAGTCCGCCACCTCGCCCGAGGTTTCCCCAAATACCTTCACGTTCGGGAACGCATAGAACGCGCCCGTAGGCTCGGCCAGCGTGACGCCTTCGATGGCGCGCAAACCTTCTGATATCACACGCCGCCTGTTGTCGAATTCGCGCGTCATCGCCTCCATGGGCGCCTGATCCTCCAGTACGCCACGCGCTGCGCCATGTTGAATGAACGTGTTGACGCATACGGTGGTGTATTGGCGGATCTTGAGCAAGTGGCGGGTAATCTCGGGACTCGCCACTGTCCAGCCGAGGCGCCAGCCGTCCATGCTGTAGAATTTCGAGAATCCGTTGATGATCACCGTGCGTTCCGCCATGCCGGGCTGCGAGAAAATGCTCGGGGCGCACGGCGCATCGCCATAATAAATGCGTGCATATATCTCATCGCTCATCACCATGAAATTACGCTGCACCGCCAGTTCGGCGATTTTCGCCAGTTCGGATTCCGGGATCGTGCAGCCCGTGGGGTTGCCGGGGGAAGTGAGGCAAACGAGTTTCGTCTTGGGCGTTAAAACCGCCTCGATATCCTCGGCGCGCAATGCGAAATCGTTCTCTTCTTTCGTCATCACCTCGACGGGCACGCCGCCCGCCAACGCGGTGCAGGATTTATAATGATGCCAGTTCGGCTGCGCGATAATCACCTCATCGCCGGGATTGACCAGCGCCAGCATGGAAACCATGATGCCCTCATTCGCTCCCGCCATAACGATTACCTGCGTATCGGGGTTCACCTCCACGCCGGTATCGATTTCCGTCCTGTGCGCAATGCCCTTCCGCAAGGCGGGTACTCCCGTGCTGGGTGCGTAATGCACATCACCGCGTGCGAGGGATTCTGCGGCTCCTTGCTTGATGTGCTCGGGTGTATCGAAATCTGTGCGGCCAATCTGCCAGTGGATGACGTCGCGCCCCTCACCTTCCAGCTTCGCCACGGCGTCAAAAACCTTGCGTATGCCAGAAAAGGGAATCTCTTCCAAGCGATTCGCACCCACGGCCTGGGAGTCAAAAGCAACTACCATTTAAAATCTCCTTGCAAATGAAAATGACAATAAAAACAATTAATCCAAAGCACTGAAAACCGCGATTGTGGTTACCTGTTATAGTCCTTGGCGGGTAGCGTCAATGGTCACAAACTTCCAAACCGACGCGCGCCCAAGGCCCATCCTTCATTTCATTGAGGCGGCCCAATACCAAGTCCCGATGTTTTGGGGATGGAATCACAAAAAACATTCGATTCTTGAACAGGACTGAGAAGACACAAGTTCCATCCGGGAGAAACTTACGAATTTTACCGACCTTTTCACCTACCTGGTTCTTGTTTCTGTCTCTGTGCTGATAATAGACAACAGTTTGTTTTTCATGTAATTGGCAAAATGTCTTTGCCTCATCCCAGAAAACGTATTTTCCTCCATTGTTATTCTTGGAGTCATTTTGTTTTCCAACAGATTTAACTGCGAATCCGTTATCGGGATCGCAGAAAACGACATCGCAATTGCGTACCTTGTGTTTCGCGCAGCCTAACCACTCATCTCTCTTTTTAAGAAGTCCAGCCTTTTCCATACCATCGCCATATGGCAAAATTTTGTCATGATACGCTGTTTTGGACGGAAACAAGATGGATTTCTGAATATGGGACACTTTTCTTGTGAATCGGTGTGAACACACGATGCTTTTCAGAAAATCGTACAAATCTACATCGCACTCCCGATATTCTTCGGGATTGTGGAGATAAGAGGTATTTCCGCCATCATTGCCGCCTCCGTTCGGCATCAGATACCAAACGACCCCAAGAGACAGCTTACTCTTGCTACCCCTCTTTGAGGTGAGTCCGCAAATTTGCCGCAAAAGTCCGTATTTCACAAAATCTCCAATATCACCAAAATACTGATTTTGCATTTTTTGTTAGTTCCTTTCACCTGTCTTGGCTCTTGTCGCTCGTGGGGATACCCCGTCATTTCAACGAACTCGTCGGAGCGGAAAACCCCCAATCCTACAACAAATCCCCTTGCAGGACGGTTACGGCCTTACCGCCCAGAATAATGCGGTCTCCAAGAATTTTCATTCGCACCACCCCGCCTCTCGCAGATGCCTGATAAGCGTTAAGTTCTTCTTTTTTAAAGCGCTCCGCCCAGAATGGCCCCAGGCAGCAATGGGCGGAACCCGTCACCGGGTCTTCTTTCACGCCAACCCCCGGGGAGAAGAAACGAGATACGAAATCATACCGGGAGTCATCGGATCGAGCCGTAACGATGCAGCCGCGCATGGTAACGTTCTCGAGAACTTGAAAATCAGGAGCCATATCCCTGATCGCCGCCTCGGATTCGGCTTCCACCAGATAATCGAACTCGCTTTTCCCCACATATCGAGGTGTGAAGCCAAGACCCTCCACCAAGGCGTCAGGTGGTGCTGCGGGTGATTCCCTGCTGATGGGAAAATTCATCTCTATCCATTCGTCTTTCTGCTCACAGGTCAAAACCCCGCTTTTCGTGTGGAAGATGACCGTCTCCTCAGAACCGAGATGACCCCCTTCCCAGAGCACGTGGGCGCTCGCGAGCGTGGCGTGCCCGCAAAGGTCCACCTCGCACACGGGTGTGAACCAGCGCAGGCCGTAGCCGTCCTCTTGTCTCACCAGGAATGCGGTTTCAGAGAGATTCATCTCCGCCGCCACACGCTGCATCCACTGCGCATCCACTTGCGCCGGCAGAATGCAGACAGCGGCCGGATTGCCCGAAAAGGGCGTATCGGTAAAAGCATCCACCTGAACGATGGGAAATGACATGTGTATTCTCTTGGAAAATAACGGGTTAGATGCGTTTGACGACGTCGCCCGCGCGAATGGAGCCCTCGCTTATAACTTGAGCATTCAGTCCCGAGCGGTTGATGAGGGCGTCGTGTAAACCATCGATCCCCAGCAAATTCTCAAAATACTTGCATGGTTCGTTCAGGCGAACGCCGCGCATCTTCACACCACCCACCTGAAACTCCGCCCCCACCAGGTGATTGAGCGGAACGCCTCGCGTCACGATGTTTCGCCTGCTTTGGCCCACGTCGAGTTTGATATCGTGATCGCGCACAAGCGCCTCGATGGCTTCGATTTCGATGAGCGTCACTTGACGATCAGGCCCCTGCTTCTTGGAATACGTGCCTACGCCCTCGGCATAGCGGTCTCCGGCCAGGCCGGACCCTATGACCGCCTGCGCCTGGGTAATCTCCATCATGGGTTCGCCGCCCACCGATGCGATGTGGACCGAGACTACCTCGCCCTCGAAAGTCATGCTTTTACATGCTCTTGGAGTAGATTGACCGCTTCTTCTTCCGTGGGGAAATTGCCCGAGTCCAGTTTCGACCACAAGAGATCACCGTCGAGCACCAGCTCGAAGGAGCCGACGCGAAAATTTCCGTCCTCGTTTCCGGCGATTTCCAGGTCCGGGAAATGTTTTTTCAAATCCTGAGCCAACTGCTCATAGCGTGGCCCGTAGTTTCATTTCTCGCAGTATTCAACGTGAAGTTTCATTCATCCCCTCTCCATAGGAAGATACCAGTCTTCGAACACCCGCATCATAGAAGAATCGGGGCATTTAGAGAAGGCGTGCGAGATGCAAAACCCTGAAATCTGATTTGCTGCGCACTCATACAACCATAAAACCCTCACGCGGCTTGACTATTTGGCCCACACAAGAGAAAAATCACCCCGATTTCCGTAGAAAAACTTCAAGGAGGAGAAATGGCTGGTATCACACGTGTGGGAGCATATATTCCCTTTCATCGCCTGGCCGGAGAGACCGTGCGATCCGTTTGGGGGGCCGGCAACCGGAGGGCTTCACGCCCGCTGGCCGGTTTTGACGAAGACCCCATCACCATGGGGGTGGAAGCGCTGATCAACGCGGCGGGCTGGGGCGATTCCGAGGTCGATTCACTCTATTTCGCCTCAACGACCCACCCATATGCCGAAAAATCAAACGCTTCCGTCCTCGCCGCGGCGGCCGATCTGCCAGAAACACTCTTTACCCTGGATGCAGGCGGCTCTGTGCGCGCAGGCACGTCCGCGCTCAAAGCGGCGTGTGACGCCATTGAAGCCGGCTCCTCCAAATCGGCGGCCGTGGTGGCGGCGGAGAAAAGGCCCGCGCTGCCGGGAAGTCCCGATGAATTAAGTCTTTGCGACGGCGCTGCGGCGGTATTGCTCGGCAAGGGAGAGGACGTCGCCGCCGAGATCGAGGCGGTTTACTCATGGTCCGAGGATTTCATCGACAGGTGGCGTCTGCCCGGCGAGGGAGCCGTCTCCGCCGGTGACGCCAAATTCATCCAGGATTACGGCTATGTGCGCCAGAGCGTCGCCACCGTCGAGGGATTGCTCAACCAGACAGGCGCCACGAGAGAGGACATCGCGCGCGTACTCGTCTACGCCCCCGACGCCCGCACCCACGCCGCAATCGCCCGGAAACTGGGCTTTCCCGACTCGGCCTATCCCGAAAGCCCCCTCATCGCGCGCCTCGGGGACTCAGGAGCCGCTGCTCCCCTGCTCTCCCTCGTCGATGCGCTCCAGAGCGCGGAACCGGGCGAGCACATCATCGTCGCCGGTCACGGGAGCGGGGGGGAAGCCATCCTGCTGCGGGCGACGGACAAGGTCCATTCCCTGAGGACGCAGCGGGGAGTCGGCTGGTCCGTGGAGCGCGCGCGGGCCATCCCGAACTATGGACAATGGTTGAAATTCAATGGGTTATCACCCGAGGAGGAAATCAAGCCCTTCACCTCGCCCAGCATCCTGTGGAAGGAAAACAGGGCGACCATGCGCCTCATGGCCGGGGTTTGCCGCTCGTGCGGGGAGCTTCAGTATCCCCGCCAGCAGGTCTGCAACGCATGCGGCGCGCGGGATGAGTGGGATGAGCGGAAACTGAGCCGCCGGGGCAAAATCTTCACCTTCATCCATGACTACCTGCCCCCATCGCCGGAGGGCTTCATCACGATGGCCACGGTGGAGCTAGAGGGCGGCGGGCGCTTTTACGGCCAGATGACGAGCCAGGTGAAAGACGAGGTCCACATCGGTATGGAGTGCGAACTCACTTTCAGGCTTCTCCATCAGGGCGATGGGTATTATAATTACTTCTGGAAACTGCGCCCCGCCGAATAGGGCTTTATATTTTCCGAAGAAAAACCTCTATTTTCAAGGAGTTGGCCATGAGCGGAACCATCGCCGGAAAAGTCGCCATCATCGGCGCGGGCATCACGAAATTCGGGGAACTCTTCGAGCAGAGCTATAACGACCTCGTGGTGGAAGCCGCCTTCGAGGCCTATGAGGATGCGGGCGTGAGCGGCGAGGACATCGAAGCCGCGTGGCTGGGCACGTATCTGCCGCTCGGCTGGGGCTTCGACGGCACGGGCGGACCCTCGCTCGCAGAGGCGCTCAACCTCTACCCGAAGCCCGTCTCGCGGGTCTCGAACTACTGCACCACGGGCATGGAGGCCGTCCGCATGGCGGCGATGGCCGTGGCCTCAGGCATGCACGACGTCGTCCTCGCCGTCGGCGCCGAGAAGATGCGCGAGGTCCCGCCGCGGGGCAGCCTTGTCGCGCAACACGTTGAAAAACTTCATCCTATGTACTCGAAGGGCCGCACGGCGCCGGGCAGTTTCGCCGTTCTGGCGAGGCGGTATTTCGAGGAATTCGGCGCGGATAAGGAAGACCTCGCCGAGGTGGCGGTGAAGAACCACTACCACGGGAGCCTGAACTCGCGCGCGCACTTCAGGAAGGAGATCACCAAGGAGCAGGTCCTGAAGGCCCCGCCGGTCACCGAACCTCTGGGGCTGTACGATTGCTGCCCCACGACGGACGGCGCGGCCGCGGTCGTGCTCTGCCGGGCGGAGCTGGCCGAGAAGCGCTTCGACAAGAAAGACTACGTGCTCATCGACGGCATGGGTCTCTCGTGCGCCACGGGCTACATCACCACGGCGTTCAACCCCAGGTTCAGCTTCATCGGCTTCGAGGCCACGCAGGAGGCCGCGCGCCAGGCCTATGAGCAGGCCGGCGTAACGAACCCTCTCGAGGAGATAGACTTAGCGGAAGTGCATGATTGTTTTACGATTACGGAGATTCTGAACTATGAGGATTTGGGCTTCGTCAAGAAGGGTGAGGGTCCCGATTTCGTAAAAAGCGGCGCGAGCAGACTCGGCGGCGAACTGCCCGTGAACACCTCGGGCGGCCTCAAAAGCTGCGGCCATCCCATCGGCGCCACGGGCGCTCGCGTGGTGGCCGACCTGACGCACCAGCTCCTCGGGCGCTGCGGCGACCGCCAGGTCAAGGGCGCGAAACGCGCGCTCGGCCACACCCTGGGCGGCCCCGGCGCGGTCTCCAGCGTGTTCGTCTTGAGCAAGAACTAGCCAAGTGATGACTCCCCCGGGCGCCCGTCCGGGGGATTTTCACCCCTGCAACTCCCCGCATTTACCGTCATCTTGAGATGCGCGGATTATGGCAGAATTCCCCTGCGTCCGGATTCCGCGGCGTCATTTCCCAAGCAAATAAATTGTCAATAATTTAGGGAATTACCCCGTGAATTTATCTAATTTTATCGAAATTTTCAGGAATTATTATTTGCATTATTCATGATCTACGCCTCGACGGAGCGGACACCCGGCTCCAGCGATCGGCGCCTGATTCGACACCCGAAAAACCAAAAAGCCGACGGAGGGCCTTCCCATCATACCCCGCCGCGCCCGAGAACACGGCCACGGCAAATGCGGGCAAATACGCATTCGTTCTACTGTGGACGATCCCGAAATTCGCCTCAGGCCGATGGTCGAGTCGAATGACTAGGGAGAAGATTCGGGGGAGTCCGGGGCTTGTGAGAGAAACCAGGCGCGCGGCATGCGGGACGCTTGCACCATCAGCACCATCCAGGACGCATCGCCTGGAGTCGGTGTTCTACCCCTCCCCACCGGTCAGGTGATCTGCGGCGACCAGTTGTATATCCGCTGCAAGGCGCCTCCCATGAGAGTCGCGCGCTCCTCATCGCTCAGGCGGTCCGTGAGGCGGAACGGCGTAACGCCCTGCTCGTAGGTCAGCAGATTGACCGCGCGGGTCCAGTCGGTGCCCCACAAGCACCGGTCGAAGCCGAATGCGTCGAAGACCCGGCGGAGCGGGTCCCAGATGTCGTCGTATGGGTGGGGTGCGTGTGAGAGCGTGCAAGCGCCGGTTATCTTCACGACGACGTTGTCGTGTTCCGCCAGGGCCAGGAGCTCGGGGAGGTCGGCGAAGGGATCAGGCGGCGCAGGCGGGTGGAAAGGCTGCTCGAGTCCCAGATGGTCGACCACCAGCATCGTGTTCGCGTGCGCGCGCGCATACCGCGCGACGTGCTCCAGCAAGCCCCAGCACATGAGGTTGACCGGCAGTGAGGCGCGCGCGGCGGCGGCGAGAACCCGGTCGACCCCCGGATGGGCCGGGTCGAGGCCGGGGCCTGGGTTCAACATGATACGGACCCCCACCGTCCCCTCCTGCGCAGCCCACTCGGCAATCGTCTCCGCCACGGCCGGGTCGGTCGGGTCGACAGGCTTGATCAGGGCGAACCGGCCCGGATGCACGGCGCGAACCTCGAGCGCATAACCGGCGTCGTAGCGGTACAGGGCGAACGGCGAGATAAGCACGGCGGCGTCTACCCCCACCGCATCCATGGCCGCGACCATGTCGTCGCCGGTGACCTCGGGCGGTCCCGGCAGATCCCCGGCCCAAGGCCGCCCCGGGTGGTTTCTTTCATAGGCGTGCACCTGGGCGTCAATCGTCGGCATGCCTGATGTCCCCTTTCTCGGCCGTCAAGAACGTATTGATTATATTTCGCTACGCTACCACATCGAGGGTTCGAATCGCACGGCTCGCCCCCATCTCACTCCCCGTTCACCAACCCTCCACTTGCTCTATACTCTCTTCTTACATGTGGAGTCCCATCCACCACGCGAGGAGACCCTGAACCACCACACGAGGAACACGAGGAGACCCGAAATGCGCTACAGGACCCGACTCATCGTATGCGGCATCATCACCATAGCCCTCGCCCTCGCGGCCAACGCGGCGGCGTTCGAGCAGCGCGTGCCCGCGCGTGTGAAAAGAGTGATCGACGGCGACACCTTCAAGGTCGAAGCCGGGGTGTGGCCGGGCATCATCGCGCAAGCCAATGTGCGGGTGCGGGGAATCGACACGCCCGAGATCAGGCGCGCGAAGTGCGGCGAGTATGAACGCCGGAGGGGCAAGGCGGCGCGCGAATTCGTCCGCAGGGTCATCGGCGAGCAGGTCTGGCTCGTCAACGTGTCGCACGGCAAGTTCGGCCGCCGCGTCGTGGCGAGCGTCCTGCTTGCGGACGGGCGCGACCTCGCCACGCTGCTCCTCGCCACTGGCCACGCCCTGCCCTACCGCGGCGGACGCCGCCCGAAATGGTGTTGAGGTCAAACGCGAGTGATGAGGGGTTGTTGAAAAAATCCTTGCGGGTCGCCCCCCTTTGCAGAGCGTCCAACAATCACTCCCCCCTTGAGGGGTCTGTTGAAAAACCCGGTGTTGGAAGCGGGCGTTTTGGCGGCTCACGCGGCGGCGGGGAGGCAGCCCAATTGGCGCGTGAGGGCGCCATGTGCGCGCAGCCGGCGTCTCCGGGCGGCACAGGCCGTCCAGAGGGCGAATATACGCGCCGCAAAAGCGGCGGCCAGCCGCTTGAGGTTCACCGCTATCGCCGTCAGGTAGGACTGGATCCGCATGTTCGCAAGGCCCCGGCGCACCGCCCGCCCCAGTCCGTGCCGGCTCTTCGCCTCGCCGTGGTAGCCCTCCGAGCGCCAACGGTGGCGGCCATAGAGACGCTTCTCCTCCTCCCCCCAGCGCGCATGCCGCCGACGCGCGCGCAACAGCGCCGGATACGCGTGCGGAATCAACACCGTCCTGCTCGTGCGCGACTTCGACAGACAATCCGCACGGAGCGCGCAGCCCGCGCAATCCCGCGTCTTCGATACATAGGAGCGCCCCCGCTCCGTCGCCTGCCGGGGGCGCAGCGTCTTGCCTCCCGGACACTTCACCACCTCGTTGCGCGCGTCGTAGTGGAACAACTGCAGCGGAACACGGCTCTGGCTGGGTTCCTTCTTCGCTGGTATCAGCGCTTCCACGCCCCGCCGCTCCAATTCGCCATAAACCTTCGAGTACGCGTACCCCGAATCCGCCGTCACCATCTCCGGCGCGCGGCCCGACAACTCGCTTACCGCCTCTATATGGGACGCCATCATCTCACGCTCGTTCCGCGTCCCCTCCGTCACCGACACGTCGAGAACAACACCCCGCTCATCGTCCACCGCCGCGTGCTGCTTGTAGCTCGGCTCGAACCCCGCCCGCGCGCTCTTGCGCGCAAGCCGCGCGTCCGGGTCCGTCCGGCTCACCGGACCCCCGCCACCGCGGCCTCCTCCCTTCTTCCCGACCTCATCATCGACGGGATTCTCCTGAATCACCTTCTCCGCGTGGTGCGCCGCCAGGCTCTCCCAGCTCACGTCCGCGCGTATCAACGAGGCGTCCACGTGCACCACTTCCCCCTTCGCCACATTCGCCTCCAGACAAGCCTGCACCGTCCGGCGGAATATCTCCTTGAACCGAGCCTCCCCCCACCGCTGACGAATCCGCGTCAGGCTCGAATGATGCGGCAACTCCTCGTGCAACCCGTATCCGATGAACCACCGGATCGCCAGGTGCGCACGCGCCTCGCGAAGCAGACGCCGGTCGTGTACGTAGCCCAGCAACATACCCGCAAGCATCAAGCGGAGCGCCACCTCCGGGTCGATCCCCGGTCGACCATTGTCCGCGCAATAGCAATCCGCCACCTCCTCACGAAGCCAACTCAAATCCAGTACGCGGTCCACGCGCATCAGGACGTGATCCTCGGGGATCAGCCGATCCAGCGAACCGGCCACGAACAAATCCATCTGCTCGCGCCTCTTGCTGCCTATCATCGAGGGAACTCCCATCTCGGGCGAGATAGTGTCATTACACCCAATCACAATGCCGGGGGTTTTTCAACAGCCCCTTGAGGGGGAGTCAGTGAGCTGAGGGCGTTAGCCCGAAAGCGAACTGGTGTGGGGAGATTTTTACTGTGGCATGTCCCCCCACCGAATCGGCCTTCGCATAAACCGCTCGGCCTCTTCGACTCCCCCTCAAGGGGGAGTGAACTTCACAAGCATGCGCGCAACCAAAATCGCTCCGCTGGGCTTTTTCAACAACCCCGAAGAACGAGCGTTTGTAGGTTTCCCTTCTTATGAAGAAACGGTTCCGTAGGGGGAGGCTCGCGAGCCGCCCTTCTTTATCAGCAGATCATCTCTATTGTCGAAAGTGATGTGGTTTAGTTAGTGTGGAATGTCATTCGTTGAGGGGTTTTCCGCGCCAAATCAGTTGCTCACCCGTTTTGGCGTCAAGGGCACCATCTAACTTGGGTGGGTTATTCGGATCAGCAATAGCTATATCTATTTGATTTTGTGTCAGTCCGATTGCTGGCAATTTGCCGTTCACTGAAAATTCAGCGCCTGTGAGATTCGAACCACTCAAAATAGCACCCGTCAAATCCGCACCAACCAGAACCGCTCTTGTTAGATTTGCGTCCTTCAGTAACGCTTCTTTCAAAACTGCACCCATAAGGTTCGCATAGGAAAAGTTCGCATCAGATAAATACGAATGAATCAATTCTGCGCCATGCAAATCCAGCCTGTTATAATCGTCTTGTTTTACTTCCACCTCGATTTGCTTATTGGTTCGCTGGCCAATTTCTTTCATGATTTCCTGGACATCAAGGCGTAATTTGGAGGGTAGCCAAACCTCATCCTCATCGGTTACTTCGCTATTTTCTGGCGACGGGCGGCGGACAAAAGCACAGAGCAAACGCATGATTTGAACATGATATTCCTCAGGATGCTCACGGGCCAGACGCGCTAGGGCGTAAATTCCGCCGAGGCGAACCGAGAGAACCTCGCTGCCGAGCATCTCTGCGCCCTTTTGGTATTGCTCATTCAGCAAACTTTGTTGCGACGTCCCCACCTGTTCCTGTGCCGCCTTCGCCTGCTGATCCGCCACCCTGATGCGCCATAGGGTGAGCGGAAGAGCAATCATTCCCGCAACAATAAGGCCAAGATTCCGGAACGTCGTCGATCCCGATTCATAACCATTCGGCGTCTCTCGCAGCCAATCCCAAAACCCTCCCGGCCAACTATGAAAAAGCCAAGCCAAAATACCGAGTAAAACAATCCAGCTTGCTCCGCACCACATTGGATACTTCCTGATACGTTCAGCAATGTTCGGCTTCATGTCTGTTTTTCCCAAAGGCTGATCGATACGACAAATTACGACCTTGTAGGGGTTGTTGAAAATCCCCTTCTCGCTCGGAATTCACCACCGCCGTCATTCCGGCGTCATTGTCATTTCTGTTGTAGGGGTCGCATAAATGCGACCCGGCCTTTTGGGCCGCCCGCCATGGGCCGCATATATGCGGCCCCTACAGGTGAAAGCCCGATTGATGCGGAAAGACCGTCTCTTCTCCGTCGCCCGGCAATCCATCCCGCATCAGTGGGGGGATGCGATGCACTCCGATGAGGGGGCTTTTCAAGAATCCCTCGTAGGGACGGCTCACGAGCCGCCCCTACAAAACCCATTTTCAACACTTGCAGTCCGCGAGAATACCACGCTCGTGGAGGATGCGTCATTTTTGATTGTCTGATGGATGTCGTACTTAAGACCAAAAAAGGTGAAGAGTTTCTAACCCCCCAAAACCTCCCTGCACGCCGCCTCGATGTGCGCTTGTCCGATTTGTAAGGCGTCGTAGACCTCGTGCGGAAGGCCGCTCTGGCCGAACTGGTCCGTGCCCAGGCATCTCTGGTCGGCGCCCAGCGCGCCGCCGAGGAAGGAGAGCGCCAGCGAGTGGCCGTCCAGAACGGAGACGACCGGGTTGTCGCGGTGCGCATCGCCCACCATCATCTCGAGGCGCGAGGGGCGGCCCGCTTTTTTCGCCATTTTGTGCTCCGCATATATCCTGTCCGCGCTCGTGAGGACGAACACGTTCGCGTATACGCCCTCGCCCGCAAGCGCGCGTGCGGCGGCTAGGACCTCGGGCGTCATTACCCCGCTCACGAAGAGGTTCACCGCGTTCACGCCCGCGCGGTAGCCGGGGGTGTTCTTTGCCGAGTGGAGCAGGTAGCCGCCGCCCAGTACGTTCCCTCTCAACACCTCGCGCTTCAAGGGGTCTGCGAGCCAGTCTGCGGGCAGGAGATTCTGATCGACGGCTTTCGTGCTCAGGCGAAGGTAAAACGCCGGGCAATCGGCATCCCCGAGAACGCGGCCGATTGCCGAGAGAAGCAGCCACTCCACCTCGACGGCGAAAGTCGGCTCATAGGCTTCCAGCCCCGGCATCTCAAGCGAAATAGCCGGCGTCAGGATGCTCTGGTGCGCGCCGCCTTCTGGCGATAGGCTCGTGCCGCTCGGCGTCGCGACCACGATGAAGCGCCCGCCGTTATAGACAGCGTAGCGGAGCGCGTCCAAGCAGCGGCTGATGAAGGTGTCATACACCGTGCCGATGGGGCAGACGCGCACCCCGCATAGCTCTTTCGAGACGCCGAAGGCGGCGAGCAGGAGCATTAAATTGTTCTCCGAGATTCCCAGCTCGATGTGCTGGCCCGCAGGCGACTCCTCCCACTTGAGGAGCCGCTGCACCTGCTGTAAAGAGAAGAAATCCGCCTTGCCCTCGGGGTGATACACGCCGCGCCGGTTGATCCAGCCGCCCAGGTTCGTGCTCACCGCCACGTCGGGCGAGGTGGTGACGATGTGGCGCGCGAGCGCGTCCTCGCGCGCAAGTCGCGTCATGATGGCGCCGAAAGCCTCCTGCGTGGAAGACTTTGTGGCGAAGCTCGCACCCACTTCCTCTGGTATGGAACCGGGGACGACCTCTTCTCTTTCGAGGGTGGCCCTGGCGTCATAGCGCGCCACCGCTCGTTCGACCGCGCGGGCCTCTGCGCTTTCTCCCGCCAGGGCCGCCAGTTCCTCGCCCTCCCCCAGGCCTGCGGAATCGCGCAGTTCCGCGATCTGCTCCTCGGTCAGGAGTTGGGAGTGGTTCATCGGGTCGCCCGCGATGGGAAGCCCCCAGCCCTTGATGGTGTAGGCGAGGATCATCACGGGCTTGTCACGAACGCCGTCCGCCTCCTCTAACGCTTCGAGGATGCACTCGATGTCGTGGCCCCCTAAGTCGGATAAGAGCGCGGGCAGTTCCTCGTCCGGGTAGCGGTCCAGAATCCCTGCCAGGCCCTTGTAATCGCCCGCCTCACCGCGCATGAGACCCTCTCTTATCTCGCCCCCGCTTCTCCCGATGAGCATCTGGTACTCGCTGTTCGACATGTCGTCGATGCGCCGCCTCAGCGACTCGCCGTTCCTGAGTGCGAACGCGGTTTGCAGGCGCTTTCCGTACTTGAGCTCCACCACGTGCCAGCCGTGCAGCCGGAACTGATCGCGAATCTGCTGCGCCTTGCCGTCGGGCACGACGCGGTCGAGGCTCTGTCGGTTCAGGTCCACCACCCAGATCACGTTGCCCAGATGCGCCACGTATTCCTCCGCCAGCGCCTCCCAGATGTTCCCCTCATCGAGTTCCGCGTCCCCCACCAGGGAGATGAAGCGCTGCCTCGGACCAACGCCGAAATGACCGTCGATGTAGGACTGCATGAGCGCCGCGAACGAAGCGGCCACCGAGGGAAGCCCGAGCGAGCCGGTGGAGAAATCGACGGGGAATTCATCTTTCGAACGGCTGGGATACGCCTGGAGGCCGCCGAAGGCGCGCAGGTCCCGCAGGCGCTCCATCGGCAGATCACCCCGGAGCGCGTGGGCCGCGTGCAGCACGGGCGAGGCGTGGGGCTTGATGGCCAGCCTGTCTCCCGTCTTGAGCCAGCGGAAGAACATGGCCGTCATCAGGCTCACGATGGAGGAAGAACTCGCCTGGTGGCCGCCTATCTTTATGCTCTCGGAGCCTTCGCGCAGGTTGTTCGCGTAATGGACGCTGTAGGTGGAAAGCCACAGGAGCCGCTTCTCGATGCGCCGCAGAATGTCGGCTTCGTCCTGCTCGATGGCGTTCGTCTTTGGCGGAGGGGTCACGCCCTTCCCTCCCTCGGGAGCGCGGGGTTCGCGGGTTATCCACGCACCCCGGTGTGAAGCTCGGCGATGCCGCCCGTCATCGGGCGATGGCTCACATCGCGAAAGCCCGCCTCGCGCATCATCGCCGAGAGCCTCTCGGCTTCGGGAAATTCGTATACCGTGTTTGGAAGGTAATTATACGCGCTTCGGTGCGCGGAGACGAGCCGCCCCATGACCGGGAGGAGCACCCGGAAGTAAAAGGCGTACAAAAGCCCGAATATACCCACTGGATGCCCGAATTCCAGCACCACAATCCTGCCGCCCGCTTTCAGAACGCGCCCCATTTCCGCCAGGCCCGCCTCGCGATCTTCGAAATTGCGCAGGCCGAACGCGATAATCACCCCGTCGAACGCGCCCTCCCCGAAGGGCAGACTTAAGCCGTCTCCCTGGATGAGAGAAAGCGCAGCGCCCCCCGCCGCCGCCTTCGTCTTGCCGCGCGCGAGCATGGGGTATGCGAAATCAACGCCGAATATGCGCGCGCCGCTATCGGCCTGCCTGTGGACCTCCAGGGCGACGTCCGCCGTGCCAGTTGCCAGGTCGAGGAACCGCGCCTCTTTCCCACCCGAACCTTGCAGGAGGTTCGCCACGGCGCGCTTGCGCCAGAGGCGGTCCACGCCGAAACTTAAAAGACGGTTTAAGAGGTCGTAGGTGGGCGCGATGTCCGAGAACATCGCCTGTACTTCTTTTTTTTCAATGCGGGTCGGCACGCGTGCGCTCAGCCCGCGCCGATGAGCACGTCGGCGACCGCGCCCGATGCGATGACCACGGACACCCAGGCGTTGAGATTAAAGAACGATATATCCACGCGGCTCAGGTCGTCCGGCCGCACGATCCAGTGCTCCCAGAATAGAAGACACCCCGCCGCCACGAGCGCGACCCAGTAAAGCGCGCCCAATCCGAACGCCAGACCCGCCGCGAAGAAACAGGCCATCGTCCCCAGATGGGCGAGCGCCGATACAATGAGCGCGCCTTTAATGCCTAATAGACGCGGCAGGGAGTGGATGTCCTCCTCACTGTCGAAATCCACGTCCAGACAGGCGTAGATGAGGTCGAACCCGCCCACCCAGAGGGTGACGCCCAGAAAAAGCAGAACGGCCACCGGGTCCAGATCGCCGCGCACGGCCACCCATGCGCCCGCAGGCGCAGCGCCCAGAACGAAGCCCAGGAACAGGTGCGTCCAGGAGGTGAAGCGCTTGGAATAGCTATAAAAAACGATGCACGCCGTCACCGCGAAAGAAAGCGCGAACGCGAGCGGATTCAGCATCCAGGCAGAGAGTACGAAGAGCGCCAGAAAGCCCGCCAGCATCGCGAGGATGGATTTCGAGTGGAGAAGCGCCTGAAACTCGGCGCGGTCTTTCGTCCTCGGGTTTTTGGGGTCGATGTCCCTGTCGGCGAAGCGGTTGAGCGACATGGCGAAATTCCGCGCGCCCACCGCCGCCATCACCATCCAGAACAAGACCCAGGCGGAGGGAATCCCGCCTGCCGCCATTACCCCGCCCATCAGCACGAAGGGGAGGCCGAAGATGGTGTGCTCGAATTTCACCATGCGCAGGAACTGCCGGAAACTTCTCGCCATCGACGCCTCAGCCGCCAAGGCCGTACTCCTCCCAACGCCTCGTGACGCGCTCCTTAATCTCATCCGTCATCACGATCTCGGGCGGCCATTCGCGCTCGAAACCCTCGGACGCCCACTTCCGCGTGCCGTCCACGCCCACCTTGCTGCCCACGTGGAGGCGCGGCGCCGCGTGTTCGAGCGCATCCACGGGGCCGTCGACGAACACCATGTCGCGCCTCGGGTCGATGCTGCCGAGCACCTTCCAGGAGACCTCGCTGATGTCGTGCACGTTCACGTCCTCATCCACGATGACGATCACCTTCGCCAGCGCCATCTGCCCCATCCCCCACAGGGCGTACATCACCTTCCGCGCGTGGTAGGGGTAGGACTTGCGTATCGAGACGATCACCATGTTGTGGAACACGCCCTCGGCCGGCATGTGTACGTCCACGATTTCCGGCAGCTGCATCTTCATGAGCGGCAGGAATATGCGCCCTGTGGCCCCGCCGAGCCAGTAGTCCTCCATCGGCGGGCGGCCCACAATGGTGGTGGGGTATATGGCCGCGCGCTTCCTCGTGATGGCCGTGACGTGAAAGACGGGATAATCGTCCGCCAGGGAATACCAGCCCGTGTGATCGCCGAAGGGTCCTTCTTCGCGCAACTCGCCGGGGTTCAGGTAGCCCTCCACCACGATGTCAGAATCCGCGGGAACCTCCACGTCCACCGTCTTGCACTTGACCAGCTCGGCGCTCTTTCGCCTCAGGAAACCGGCGAGGTTCAACTCGTCTATCGCGGGGGGCAGCGGCGCGCTCGCCGCGTAGACGTAGACGGGGTCGCCCCCTAACGCAATCGCCATCTCCATGCGCGCGCCCATCTTCGAGCTTTCCTGAAAGTTCTGCGCCCCGTCGTGGTGTAAGTGCATGTGCATGCCGGCGGTCTTCTCGTCGAAAAACTGCACGCGGTAGAGGCCCACGTTCCGCCTGCCCGTCCGGGGGTTTCGCGAGTAGATGTGCCCGAATGTGATGTAGCGTCCCGCGTCCTCGGGCCAGCACTTGATGGCGGGAATAGAGAAGAGGTTCGGGTTTTCGGTCTCGACGATTTCCTGGCACGGGGCCGCGCTCACCGACTTGGGCGAGAAAGACGCGAGCCGCGCGAGCTTGGGCAGCATCTTCACCTTCTCGATGATGCCCTCGGGCGGTTTGATCTCCAGAAGCTCGGCCACCTCGTCCGCCACCGCGTCCATGCTCTCGACGCCGAGCGCCAGCTTCATCCGTTCCTCGGAAGCGTAGGCGTTGATGAGTACGGGAACGTCATACTCATGCCCGTCGGGGGTGACCGGTTTTTCAAACAACAGCGCGGGGCCGCCGCTCTTCACCGAGCGGTCGGCGATCTCGGTAATTTCGAGTTCCACGTCCACAGGAACCTTGACGCGGCGCAACTCGCCTGCGCGCTCTAAAGCGTCGACGAATTCTTTAAGGGAGGCGTACGCCATGATATTCGGGGGAAACTACTCGATGACCTTGGGGACGCGGAAATGGCCCTTAGCGAAATCAGGCGCCATTTTTTCCATGTTCTCGATGGGGGATTCGGTTACCTCGTCCTCGCGGAACACGTTCGTGATGTCGAGCACGTGCGAGGTGGGCTCCACACCCTCGGTATCCACCTCGTTCAGCTTGGCGATGTGTTCGAGAATGGCGCTGAGTTGTTCGGTGAATTTCCCGATCTCATCCTCGCTGAGATTCAGCCGCGCCAGCCTGGCCACGTGAATCACCTCTTCCCGCGAAATCGACATCTCTTTCCCCCTTTGCGCTCTTATACCGCCCGGTTCTCGCCCCCGTCAACGTCCTCATCCGCAGGGGTGAGCGGCG
Organism: bacterium; assembly: GCA_965213625.1. Lineage (GTDB taxonomy): Bacteria > UBA8248 > UBA8248 > UBA8248 > UBA8248 > Bin107. The sequence continues at coordinate 1,753,419 of CBDBZU010000004.1, read as the reverse complement.
CGTACTTCAAAACCAGCTTCTTGGGTCCCACCTTTTCGAACTCCACGCTCACCACGGTGCGGTCTCCCGTTCCTTCACGCTCGCGGATGACGCCCATGCCGAATTTCTTGTGCTTGACGCGCGCGCCGGGCGCAAAGGGGCCGAGCGCCTCGGCGGGAACGACGGGCGCGCTCTTTGTCTTGGGACGATTTCCGGTCTTCGCTTCGGATAAAATTTCCGCATAGCGCGAGTCGGTGGAATCGCGCGGCGCTCTGAAATCGCGCGGGGCGCGCCGTTGCGCAGGCGCGTGATCGCCCACGCGTTTTATGAGTTCAGGCCCCAGTCCTTTTAAAAAGCGGCTCGGGTGCGACACCCAGCTTTCCTTCGCCCCGTCGGGCCGGCGCTCCTTGGCCCAGGAGAGACTTAAAAACTCCTTCGCCCGCGTGACGCCCACGTAGAGGAGCCTTCTCTCCTCATCGAGCGTGCCCGGCTCGTCGCGGGATCGGCTGTGCGGAACCAGACCCTCCTGCACACCCACGATTCCAACCGCGGCGAACTCGAGACCCTTCGCCGCATGAAGCGTCATCAAGGAGAGCGCGCCGCTTTCATCGGACATCTCATCCGCCTCGCCCATCAAGGCCAACTCCTCTAAGAACAATGTCTTGGACTCATCCGATTCGGACGATGCGCCTTCTTCCTCCTGAACCCGCTCCTCGAACGCGCGGGCGGCGGAGACGAACTCCTCGGCGCCCTCCATCGCGCGCGCGGCGGCGCGGCGGCGCTCCGGCGACGTGCTCCTCTGCGCAGCGCCCGCAAGCCAGGCGCGGTAGCCCGTCCGCTCGAGAATCTCTTCGATCAGGCGCGCGGGTCCCGCTTTCAGGGCAGCGAGAGACTCAAGCAACTTGAGCAAATCCCCGAGGTTTTGGGCGGCGTTTCCCCGGATGCGGCCCTGGTCCAGGGCGGCCCGCGCATCGGCTATCGTGACGCCCTGCGCCTCTTCGCCCGCTATCGCCCTCAGGCGCTCGGGGCCCAGCCCCCGTGGGGGGCGGTTGATAATGCGCGAGAATGCCTCGCCGTCCTCGGGCCGGATGAGCAGCCGTAAATAAGCGGCCAGGTCCTGAACCTCGGCGCGGTCGAAAAACCGCTGACCCTTCACCACCTGGTAGGGAATCCCCTGTCTTCGGGCCGCTTGCTCCAGGGGGCGTGATTGCGTGTTGATGCGGTAGAAGACGGCGGCCTCTCCCCAGGGAATCGCACCACCCGCCCCTGCATCCATGAGGAGTTTGATAACGGCTTCCGCCTCATCTTCCGCGTTCGGCGCCGCCAGATAGTGGACGGCCTCCCCCGCAGGATTCCGGGTGAAAAGGCGCTTCTCGTGACGCGCCGCCGCTTCACCCACGATGCGCGAGGCGACGCCGAGTATCGCGCCGCTCGAGCGGTAGTTCTCCTCCAGACGAAACACCTGCGCGCCTGGGAACCTGCGCTCGAATTGCAGGATGTTCTCCACCCGCGCGCCCCGCCAGCCGTAGATGCCCTGATCGTCATCCCCCACGGCGAACACGCGCCCGTGAGCGCGCGAGAGCAGGGCCACGAGCTCGTCCTGCACGGGGTTGGTGTCCTGGTATTCGTCGACGAGGATTTCCTCGAAGCGTTCCTGGTATTTCCGTAGAACGTCGGGATGCCGCCGGAACATTTGCAGGGGGCGCGCCAGCAGATCATCGAAATCCACCGCGCCCGCCTCGCCGAGGGCGCGCTCATAGGCAGGGGCGACTTTCCGTGCCGTGGCTTCGATGCTGAACGGAGGCGATTCCGAATCATCCGCTTCTACAAAAGAGGTCTTGCGGCGTCCAATCTGCTCCAGAACCGATCGGGGCGCGTAGCGCTCCTCACTGATGTTCGCCGCCGACAGGCACCTTTTGATGAGTGTTAGGCATTCCCCGCGCGAGAAAATGGTGAAGCTGGGCGACAAACCCGCCGCTTCGGCTTCGGCTCTCAGAATCCTTGCGCACACGGCGTGAAAGGTGCCCACCCAGATGCCCCGCGCGCCCGCGCCCAACGAGGCGAACAGGCGCGCCCGCATCTCGCCCGCCGCCTTGTTCGTGAACGTGATGGCGAGAATACCGTGTGGAGCGAGACCTTCTTCGAGCAGGCGCTGTATGCGGTGGACGATCACGCGCGTCTTGCCCGAACCCGCGCCCGCCAGCACGAGATTCGCGCCCGGCGGCGCAAGTACCGCCTCTTTCTGTTGGGGATTCAAGTCTTTCAGATAGTCCACGGATCTATATTTTCGAGTTAAAACCTGCGTCGGCCCACGCTCGGCTTGGGAGCGCGGATGAGCGTTCCTTCGGGATATACTCCCTTGGAGACGGTTACGTTCGGCGCTATCCAGGAGCCGGGACCCAGCAATACGCCCGGAGATGTCACCGTGTTGCACCCGATCTCGACGTCATCGCCAATCACGGCGCCGAGTTTCGTGAGTCCGGTATCGATTCGCTCTCCCGCTGCGCGAAGGACGATGTTTTTCACCACGCCCGTTCTTTTTTCTTCTTCCGTCCTGAGTTCGAGGTTCGCGAGCTTCACGCCCGCGCCCAGGTTCGCCTCGGCGCCCAGAATGCTGTCCCCCACGTAGGCGAAATGCCCCGCGTGCGCGCCGTTCAGAAAGGCGCTGTTCTTGACTTCGGTCGCATGGCCCACGACGGCGTCCGGCCCGATGAGGCAGCCGCCCCGGAGATACGCCCCGTGCCTTACTTCCGCGCCTGAACAAAGCACCGTCGGCCCCTTGATGACGACGCCCGGCTCCACCCGCACGCCCGCCTCGATGAGCAGGCCGGCGGAGGCGATTTTCAGGCTCTCTCCTGTTACGAGCAGCCCCTCGCTCACCACGAGGCCCTCCTCCACCCGAAGGGCGGGAGCTTCGCTTGCAGGCGCGTCGGCTTCATCCACCAGTTTTTGGACGAAATCCGTAAGGCGCCCGACCGCCTCCCAGGTGTGCGTCACGCTTTTGAGGAAAGCGGCGTGGGGAAACTCGCCGAGCTTTCGGAAATAGGTTTCCGGCGTCGTCGCACTCATTTTTTCTGCTCCAGATACCACTCGCCCAGCGGCGTGATGCTGAATGTTCCGGCCTCTTCTTGCGCCAAGCCGCCGCGCAGAACCTCTTTTCGTATGTCGGGCGGGCTGAGGGGAGCGCCGAAGCGTGTCTCGGCGTCCGATTCCAAAAGCGTATCCGCCGCCACAGCGTCCATCTCGCGCTCGCGCAAGGCCTCCAGCAGACACGCCTCCGCCCGCGCGCCGGGAGCGTCATTGTCCTTCATACGCACCAGAATCTCGCGCAGCACCTCTTCCCCCACTGCGCAGAGCATTTCTTCCCATTCGGCGGGGCCTCTCATCACTACGCCCGTCCTGCTCTCGGTCCCTGAGTTTCTCACATAAATCGAACCCAGCGGCCCGCCCGCCTCGTCTACCAGGGCGAGATACATGACGCCCGCGTCATCCTCCAAAGGCGCAAAGCGCGGGGCGGCTGCGCCCGAGAATACTTTTGCAGCGCCTTCCATCAGTTTCTTGGCAATGGCCTCCCACGCCTCCGTACCCGGCGAAAAACGGCTCCGCTCCACATGGTAGGCATAATAAGACCTCTTGAACCCCCGGGGAAACGGCGCGGCGATGGCGGCATACGATTCTTCGGCGCTCACCTCATCGAAAAGGCTACGCACCGCAGCGCAGGTGTTCAGGAAACTCTTGAGACCGTCTCCCACCGCGATCCTGCGCCCCTCGCCCACCGCGTTCACGAGCAGCCCCGGCGCAACCGTGTGGCCGGATTCCTCACCGCCGAGCGCGAATCGGTCGCCCCATCTGCGCGCCTCGTTCAATATCCACTTATCCCCCACGGGGGTGAAGACGACCCGAAGCCCCGTCTCGGCCAGAGCCGCCGCCGCGCCCGAATCACTCTCTATCGTGATGGCGGCCACGCCCCCACCGGGCAATTCGCCCTCTCCTTGCAGAAAACGGGCCTGTAGGACGAGCGCGTCGTCCCCGTCCAGGATATGGAGCGCGTCCCGAAACGGATTGTAGACGAGGGTGTAGCCCCTGTCGCCGTCTGCGTCCAGGACACAGGCAGCCGCCAGCCCATCGCCTCTTTTAAGCTCCTCGCGCCGCGCACGGCCAACCTCAAAAAGCGCGCCCGCGCCCGCGTGACCGGCGATGAAACAGGCATCCTCTCCTTCGATGATGCGCCTGCCCTCGAGCGCGACCACGCCGCCGTTCTCATTCACGCGGCCCTCACTCAAACCGTTCACCTCACACACGTTCAGAGGGCCTGACTCCTCCAGCACCTGTGCGGCCACACCGCTCCAGGCCCCTGCCGCCGGGTCCACCACGAGGCTCCACCGGGCGAGGTCGCCCTCGCGCAGCCAGGCGTTGGGAAGCCGGGTGACGTAGTCCACATAAAACGCGCGCGCCTCGGCGGCTGCTTCCACCCCGTGTCCGCTCTCGGGCGTTTGTGCAACCGCGCTCCATTCACTCGCCCAGACGCGGGCGCTTAACGCCGCATCCTCATCCGGCAAGGGCTTCATCGAGTCGGGAGCCGACAGGATTTTTACGCCGTTTTGTTCCGCGGGGTTATGAGAGGCGGTGAGGACCACCGCGCCCGCTCCGCCCACGCCCGCCAGATAGGCCGCCGCCACAGGTGTGGGCATCACGCCCAACGAGAGCACGTGCGCGCCTGCCCGCAGGAGACCATTCACGCAAGCAGCGGATAATTCTCCCTCCACGTCCCTCGGGTCCCAGGCCAGCGCGACCGCCGTGGGAGAAATGAGCCCTTCGGAAGCTCGCTCCAGTAGCCATTTACCCGCTTCAAAGACGTAGTGCTCGATGAACCGGGGCGTCAGGACCCCGTTTTCCAGATACGCCGCGCGTGGGTCGACCCCCACCGCCTGCGGGTGCTGTTCATCCACGGCGAGGCCGCGAACCCCGTCCGTTCCCTGAAACTTCGCGTTCGGCATTTTGGGAGTACGCGTCCTTAGGCGACGGTGACGGATTTCGCCAGGGCGCGCGGCCTGTCGACGTCGCGCTTCAAGGCCACCGCGAGGAAGTAGGCGAGCAACTGTCCCGAGACCAGGTGCAGGAAGGGCGCAAGCAGGGGGGATACCCTCGGAAGCACAATTTCTTCGCTGAACAGCCCCTCCACCACCTCGTCTCCCTCGAAGCGGTAGCCCAGCACGAAGCCGCCGCGCGCGCGGACTTCTTCCGCACTGCTCCTGGTGAGCGCGTGCAGTTCGGCCTCTTCGGGCGTGGGCATCAGGACGATGGTGTACATGTTCTCGTCGATGAGGGAGATGGTGCCGTGCTTGAGGAAGCCCGCACTCATCCCCTCCGCGTGGAGGTAGGTGACTTCCTTCATCTTGAGCGCGCATTCGAGCGCCGCGGGATAATAGATGCCGCGGCCCAGGTAGAGCCAGTTCTTCATGTGCTGGTGCGCGTACGCTGCCGTGTGGAAATAGCCCGAGCGCTCGTTGAGCGTCTCCAGCACGAGGTCGGACAAGGTGGCGACCTCCTCCCGGAGCGCAGCGACCTCCGCCTCGCTCATGCGCCCCGCAAGCAGTCCCAGTTCCAGCGAGGCGAGCAGCAATACGACCGCCTGGCTCAGGGCCGTCTTGGTGCTGATGACGCATTTTTCGGGTCCCGCGCCCTGGAGAATCGGCACGTCCACCGATCGCACCAGGGTGGAGCCCATCACGTTCACGATGCCCGCCGTCCTGGCCCCGCTCGCTTTCGCATGGCGCAGCGCGCTCAGTGTATCGTAGGTCTCCCCCGACTGGCTGATGGCGCAAAATCCGTCTTCGGGGCCCATTTCCGCGATGTGGGCGAACTCGTCCGTGCTGACGACGGGCAGATATCGCCCCCCCAGACGGCTGAAGAAATACTGCCCCATCGACGCGATGTAGAAGGTCGTCCCCACGCCGCCCAGAAAACATTGCCGCGATTCGTGAATCATCGCCGCCAGAGACTTTAAATCTTCCCTTGGAATCTGGAGGGCGGCCTGGACGGTGGTAGGCTGGTCGTAAATCTCCTTGAGCATGAAATGGGGGTAGCCGCCCCGGCGGGCTTTTTCCGCGTCCCATTCGATCTCGGTGACTTCCTTGTCGACGCGTTCTCTGGTGAGCAGGCTCTTGACCGCGTAGCTCTCCGGGGTGATGAGCGCGTATTCGCCGTCTTCCATGATGATCGCCCGTCGGGTGTACTCGAAGAACGCGCTGAAATCCGACCCCACGTAGTTGGCGTCGTCCCCCAGTCCGATGATGAGGGGCGATTCGCGCTTCACGCAGAGAATCCGCCCCGGCGCGTCGACCGATATGACCGCCAGGGCGAAGGTGCCCTCTAGCTCGTCTATCGCCTCGACGAATCCCTCCTCCACGTCCTGTCCGTTTCGCGCGATTTTCTGCGCCACCAGATGCGCGATAACCTCGGAATCCGTCTCGGAGCGGAACGCGGCGCCCTCGCGCGAAAGCCTCTCTCTCAGTTCCTTGTAGTTCGAGATGATGCCGTTGTGGACCACGGCCAGACGGCTTTCGTTGTCCGCGTGAGGGTGCGCGTTCGCCTGCGTCACCCCTCCGTGCGTCGCCCAGCGCGTATGCGCGATGCCCACGAGGCCCTTCATGTCGGTGAAGCGCTCGAGGGCGTTCACCGTCTCCACGGTGCCCACGTTCTTGCGGATGTCTATCGCGCCGTTTCTTTGAACGGCCATGCCGCAGGAGTCGTAACCCCGGTACTCCAGGGACGCGATGGAGCGCAGAAGCTTTTGCGAGACGTTCGCGCTCGCCGCCATGCCCGCGATGCCGCACATGCTAGTTCTCTCCCCGCGGGTAGGTGTAGTGATGCGGAACGACCTCGCCGGGCGGGACGACGGTGCCCGAGGCCAGCGTATTCGAAGCGCCCACCTGCGCCCCGTCTCCCAGGAACGAGCCCACCTTCTCGAGGCCCGAATCGACCTCTCCCTCCGGCATGCGCACAACGACGGGGGCCGGGTCCAGTTCCTGGGTCAGCGTTATCGTCCCCGAACCCACCACGGCGTCCTCGCCGACGACGCTGTCGCCCACGAAGGAGAGGCGTCCCACGCGAACGCCGTTGAACAGGATGCAGTTCTTAAGCTCCACGCCGAAGCCGATGGTCGCGTTCGCTCCAATGGCCGTATAGGGGCGCACCAGAACCCCGTTCCCTAGAAACGTGTTCTCCCCGATGAAGCAAGGGCCGAAGATGGAGGCGCCCGACTCGATCACCACGTTCTTTTCGATCATCACAGGCCCGCGAAACTGCACCGCGCCCCGGAGCCGCACGCTTCCGTCCACGCGGGCTTCGCTCCAGGTGTCCATGACCATCTGGTTGCCCTTGAGCAGGTCCCAGGGGTGCTGGGCGTCCAGCCAGGGTTCCTCCCAAATCGAGGAACGGATTCCCTCGCCCGCGCACAATTCGTTGAACGCCTCGTCCATCTGAAGGCGCTCCAGCAGATCGAACAGCCGGTAGGGCATGACGAACACGCCGGCCAGAACGTAGTTGCCCACCTCGCGCTCCACGGGCTTTTCCACCAGGCGCTCTATCTGCATATCCTTGCCGAGATAGACCGTCCCGTAGTTCTGTGCGTGGGGCGTGTGGCAAATCGCCGCCACGGGCTGTTGAAACGTGCCGAACGCCTGCACGACCTGACGGTACATGTTCTCGGACGCCAGCACGTCCGCATAGACGAGCAAAAACGACTCATCTTCCTGGAAATGCCCTTTCGCGAGGCTGATGGCGTCGCAGATTCCCGTGGGCTCTTCCTGGCGGATGTACTGAATCGTCATCCCGTAGCGCGAACCCTGCCCGAATTCGTTGATGATCCTGTCGGCGCGGTGCCCCACGACGACGACCAGATCGCTTACGCCTGCGGCGCGTATTTTCTTGAGCGCCGAATGCAGGAGCATCTCACCCGCCATCGGCAGCATCGCCTTCGGCCGGGTATTCGTAAACGGGTATAAACCGGCCCCGCGGCCGGCCGCCAGAATCAATGCTCTCACGAGACACCTTTCTGAAATTCGCTCAAAATTGCCCCGAAACGGGCGATTCCTCTCGTTTTTTCTATCTTGCGCGGGAAATTATAGCAAATCGGGCGGCGATGCGCGCATCAGGTATTGAGTCGGCGCTTCTCGTAGAACTCCTGCGCGCGGCGCAAATCCGCTTTCGTATTCACACCCAGCGCTTCTTCGGGCGTCACCAGGTCAAGTCCCAGGATGGCGCGGCCCTCGGCGCGCGCAATGGGGAAAACATCTGGCAGATAGAACTCCCCCTGGTTGTTCTCGGCCCTGATTCTCGGCAGGGCGGCTCGCAGGAAAGCAGCTTCGAAGGCGTAGGCGCCCGTGTTGATCTCGGTAATTTTCTTCTGCGCATCCGTCGCGTCCGCTTCTTCCACCACGCCGATGAGTTCCGCCCCCTCGCGCACCACGCGGCCATACCCGTACGGCTCCCCCGCGGTGGCCGTGAGCATGGTGGCCGCCACGCCCGCCTCTTCATGGAAGCGGGCCAGCTGCCTCAAGGTGGCGGTCCGTATCAGGGGCGCATCGCCGCACAGGAGATATAGATGTTTCGCCTCGGCCGACAGGACGGACAAGCCGACCTCGGCGGCATGGCCCGTGCCGTGTTGCTCCTCCTGAACGGCAAATACGATATCCGCATCATCTCCCGAAAACACCTCGCGAACGCCGCCGGCCTGATGACCCACGACGATGACGACGGGCCGGGCGCCCGCCTCTCTCACGGTGTTCACGACGTGGCGGATCATGGGCTGTCCACCCACGGGATGCAGCACTTTCGCCAGCGGGGATTCCATGCGCTTGCCCTGGCCGGCGGCAAGGATCACGGCGGCGAACCCATCGCCTCGATGCGCCAAAAAATTTATCTCCGGCGAGAGGGGGAGGACTTGGTGAGTCCGAATTCCAGGAGTTTTCTTCTCAGCGTGTTGCGGTTCATGCCCAGCAGACGCGACGCCTGCACCTGGTTTCCGCCCGCTTCGCGGAGCACCAGTTCGAGGAGGGGTTTTTCAACGCTGCGGATGGTGTGATCATAGAAGTCGCTGCTCTCCCCGTCACCCAGGGCGGTGACCACCGAGGAGAGCCTTTCTCGGAAAAAGCCCTCGATGTCGCCGCCACCGCTATTCCTTCGGGGAGAGGAACTCAAGTCATCGAGTGAAATCGAGTTACCCTCGCTCACGAGAAAGGCGCGGCACACGGCCATCTCGAGTTCGGATTCATTTCCCCACCACTCCTGTCCGGAGAACCAATCCATCGCCGCGGGCGTAATCCGCCTTCTCGGCTGCCCGATGCGGCTCGAGAATTCATCCAGAACCCCCTGGGCCACGAGTGCAATGTCCTTTTTCCTGTCACGCAGCGGAGGAATCTTGATGAAACAAGTCGTTTCCTCGCTGTACAGACGCTTGAGGATTTTGTCCTGTATCAGTCTTTCGGGGTCGTGCGTGCAGCCGAATATCACGCGAAACTCCCTCGAGAGACTTTTTTTCCGCAAAACCCTGGCCAGCGCCTTCTGGAGATCCCTGCCGATGAACTGAGCGTCTTCGATGAAGAGCGTCCCCCCCTTTTCGACGATGTCACCCTCTTCACCGCGCTTGTCCTCCATACGCTTGATGGCCTTGTCCAGTATCGAGGCGCGCTTCATTTTCGGCCCCCAATGCAAAAACGGTTGCCGCGCCCCCGGATGCTGGGAATGCAGTGCGCGGGCGACGAGCTGAAAATTCAGCCCTTTCTCCCCCTCGAGAAGAATAGAGCTGTATTTCTGCCCCGCGCGCTGAATCGAACGCCTGAGCCTCTCGGCCGCTGCGCTCGTTCCCACGAACCGCCATCCACCATGCTCTTCCCTCGCCTCGGTGCGAAGCCACCTGAGCTCCCTGCGAAGATTCCCCTCCTCACTCAACGTTCGGGAGAACTGAAACACTTCTTCGGGATGCACTTCGTCGACGAAAACGCTCCGCGCGCCCGCGCGGATGCTCAAGGGCGTGAACCCCTTGTCCTCGGGGCGCAGCACTGCGGCGAAAGGTTTGCCGGTCTCCGCAATCCTTCGCATCGGAGCCGCCTCGGCGGGGTCGGCCGCCCCGTAAAGAATGAAATCGCACCAATTCGTGCGCGCGCGCGCCTTATGCGGCGAATCGAAATAAAGCGTCTCCATGCCGATGTTCCGCAAGCCGCCGAGCAAACCCTCTCTACCCGGCGTAATGTGGCCCACGAATAGCGCCTTGGCGCGTGTCGCTTCCTTATCGATTGCACTCACCTGCACAAACCCTCAAAGCTTCCGAAAGACCGGTCCGGTATCCGAAAGGCCGGAAAAAACCACTGAATCGCCGATGGACGGCTCAGGTTCATCGTCATCCGCCAGACGGGCGAGAATACGCCCCCCCTCTTCCAATTCCACCAGAGCGAGCAGGTAGGGCGTCGGCAGCCCCTGGGCGCCCATGTGTACCGATGAAAAGCTGTAGACGACTCCCCGCCCCGAGGCTTGCCTCTCCTCCATCTCTGCGTCGCAATGCCCGCAACGCTTCGACTTCTCCAGATAAATCCGGCGGCATCCGGCGCAAACATACGTCTCCATGCGCAATCATCCAACCTTTCTGCGCTCAGCCGGTCGACCTTCGTTCAGGAGGTCGACCCCAGGATGTGCACGGCGCACGTGGCGCCAGAGCCCCCCAGATTGTGGGCCAGGGCCACTTCGGCGCCCGGAACCTGGCGCGCGCCCGCCTCTCCGCGCAACTGAAGCGTGAGTTCATGAATCTGGGCCACGCCCGTCGCCCCCACCGGATGGCCTTTCGATTTCAGGCCGCCGCTGGTATTCACCGGCATCGCGCCGCCGAGCTTCGTCATTCCCTCGAGCGCGCCGCGGCCCCCCTCGCCTTTGGCGAAGAATCCCAAATCCTCGAGCGCGATGATCTCGGCGACTGTGAAGCAATCGTGAATCTCGGCCAGGTCGACGTCCTCGCGGCTCAGCCCCGCCTGGGAGAAGGCCTCCTCTCCCGCTTTTTGCGTGGCGTAAAACGACGTGATGTCGCGCTTGTCGGATAGTGCGGGTGAATCCGATGCCTGCGCCGACGCGAGAATCTCGACGGGTTTTTCGTGATGCGAAGAAGCCGATTCGGTCGGACACAGCACTACGGCCGCCGCGCCGTCGCTGATGAGCGAGCAATCAAAAAGCCCGAGCGGCTCGGCTACGGGCTTGGCGTCCATGACCTGGGGGAGCGTTACGTCTTTTTGCATGTGCGCGTTCGGGTTCAGTTTGCCGTGGGCGTGATTTTTCACCGCCACGTGGGCGATCTCCTCGCGCGTCGTCCCGTGCTCGTGCATGTGGCGTCTGGCGATGAGGCCGAAAAGGGCGGGAAACGTGGAGCCGACGCTCGCCTCCACCGCCACGTCCCCGGCGGCGGCGAGGATGGAGGCCGTCTCGTCCGTCTCCGCCGAGGTCATCTTCTCCACCCCTGCGATGAGCGCGAAATCCACCTGGCCCGAAGCCACCGCCAGCACCCCCTGGCGCATGGCGAGTCCGCCCGAGGCGCAAGCGCCCTCGAGACGGGTGCAGGGCACCGCGCCCAGCCCCGCCGCGTGCGCCACCATGGGCGCGATGTGGTTCTGGCCGACGAAGGCCTGGCCCGCGAAATTCCCCAGAAAAAACGCGTCGATTTGTTCTGGCGCGAGACCGGCGTCCTCAAGCGCACTCCTGCAAGCGATAGCCCCCAGGGCGACGAGGCTCTCCTCCCGCACCCCGAAGGGCGTGATGCCCACTCCGATAATCGATACGCCGCGCACGTCTCACCCCCTCGCTGTATTCATACGCGCGATTCGCGCAGATCCACGAACCTTTTCGCCTTGAACGTCGTTCGCTCGAAAGAGCCCGCGGGCAAAACCTCCACCTCGGGCGTCACCAGGAGTTCCGACCCCAGTTTATCGCGCAACTTATCGCCCAGACCCAAGTTCGCCTCCCCTTCGGCCGCTTCGGCCACGACGACGCAGCGGTCCCGCCCCGTCGAATCATCCGGGTGTAGTTCTACGCGAAACTCGTTGCTGAGACCGGAGAAACTCCGCACCACTTCTTCCACCTGAATCGGGTAGAATTTCGCCCCCTTGTAGATGACGAGGTCATCATGGCGTCCGAGAATGCCTCCCGGCGAGCGCAGGTGCGTTCTGCCGCATGGGCTGGGAGAGCTGTCCACGCGCGCGAAATCGTTCGTCCAGTAGCGCAGCATGGGCGTGGCCTCGCGCGTGAGATGCGTAATCACGAGAATGCCCACATCGCCTTCGGGCGTCGGCTCTTTCGTCTGGGGGTCGACCACCTCGATAATGTGGTGATCCTCCGCCCAGATGAGTCCCGACTTCGCCACCGATTCACTCGCGAAGGTCGGGCCGATCTCGCCCAGCCCGTAATAATCATAGGCGTCGACGCCGAGGGCGGCCTCGATTCGGGAGCGCGTGGATGGGTTCTGCGCGCCCGCCTCCCCGCCGAAGGAACCGATTTTGAGTGGGATATCACCGGGGGCCACGCCGCTTTCGGTGAGTTTCTCGCCGATATACAAGCCATAGCTAGGCGTGCTCAGGAGCACCGTCGAGCCGATGGTGGTGAGGTAGAGAATCTGGCGTTCCGTCATCGCGGCGCCGATGGGAATCACGAAGCAACCGATCTTCTGGGTGGCGTAGTGCACGCTCATTCCGGCGACCCACAGACCGTAGCTGAAAGCGTTCTGGACGACGTCGCCCGGGCGCACCCCGAAGCTCCACATCGTGCGCGCCGTGAAATCCGCGATGTTCTCGACGTCTTGCTTGCTCCATATCGTGCTCACGGGCACCCCGGTCGTCCCCGTGGAGGGGTGAAGCTCCCCCCATGCCGAAGGCTCGGCGACCGTGTATCTCCCGAATGGCGGATGCTTTTGCTGCTCGTCTCTGAGTTCCTGCTTGGTGACGAAAGGAATTTTCCGCAGATCGTCGAGCGTGCGGATCGAATCGGGCCCCACGCCCGCTGCGTCGAGGCGTTCCCGATAGAATTCGGATTCTTGATAGCAGCGGCGGACCTGCCACTTGAGGCGTTCGAGTTGCATGGAAGCGAGTTCATCTCGCGTCATGCGCTCGATGCGCTGATCCCAAAAATCACCGTTGCCCACCATGGTCGCGGAACCTTCTTGTAGAGAATAAAGCGAGCAAACCCGTCCCGCACCCCACAACCCGTATTCAATTTACAGACGAAAATCTCGGAAAGAGACGTTAAAAAAAATAGCACACCGAAGAGTGGCGCGCAAGAAAACTATTTCCTGGAATGCTCGAAATTCCGCGCCGAGCAACGCAGAAAAGACAAATCAAAAGGTTATCGTCGTTCCCGCCGCCTGCGGGTCGTCGAGCGCGCCGAGGAGCGCCTCCATCACATCTGCCGAGGCGGCGCGGTCCTCGAGATTCAGCATGAAGCCATCCATCAACTCGCGCCTCATCCAGCCCGCGAACACCGCAGCCTCGTCCAATTCCTCCGGTGCCGCTTTGGGTCCAGCGAAGCGCTCGTCAAGAAATATCTCTTCTATCTTCTCTGCCAGGGCGCGAACGGGCGGCTCGTTTTTCTCGAAGGATATCTCATGCGCAAGGAGCCCATCCTTGATGAAATAGCAATATCTCTCCTCACGCGTCTGGCCGGGTTCGACGATGATGAGCCTTCTCTTCTCGACGGACGGCCCCGAGAGGGCGTACATACGCGCGAGATGATGAAGACGGGCGATATGGCGTCTCAACCTGCCCGGCGATGGCCCTTCTTCGCCCCAGGCCTTCTGCAGAAGGGAAAACACGCTCTCATCCTCTTTCGGGAGACGGCCCTCCAGGATATCCCGCAACGCTTCGAACAATACCGCATCATGTGCATCCGGTAGCCGGGGCCGTTTTCTCCCGCGAGGGAATGCCCCGCGCTTCTTGGCGTCGCGGTGCGATTCCGGCGCTTCGTAGGGGAGCGGAAAGGCCGCGCAAATGGCCTCCAGCAATTCGGCGAGCTGCGCTTTTTTCCGAAACGGGCCATAGTAGCTGGCGCCGTCGAGAGCGAGACGGGATACAAAGGATACCCCGGGCCGGTCGCCATCGGACGAGAGCCTCAAAAACCCCCCGCCCGCTACGGCGTGGTTCCCGTTCATGAGGCTGGATTTTCGCATAGCGCGGAAAGCCTCGACGTTCATGGCCAATTCGCTCAGGAGGCTCTTCGCCTCCACATGGCGCACGCTCTTGAGTCTGAGTGCAAACCGGCCGGCGGAGCGATTTTTTGGAAAGAACATATCCCGCACCGCCCGCTGCATGTCGTTGGCCTTGCCCGCGAACACGAGTCTTTCGTCCTTGTCATAGAGGCGAAAAACGCCGCGATCACGCGGGAGAGACTCAATCTTCGCCGGGTCGATCCGAACCCCCTCCGCCATCGGTGGAAGAATTCCCTCGTCTGGTTGTTGAAACTCGATCATGGATTCGAGGCTGTCCAGCCCCAGCAGCCGGCACATCTGCGTAAAGCGGATGAATATATGCGCCGTCGCCTGCGCATCGCTCAAAGCGCGGTGTCTTCCCTCCTTCGAATCGAGAAGACCTAGGGACGCGCTCAATTCCCCGAGGTTGAAGCGTTTTTGGCCCGGCAGCAACTGATTCGCCAATTCGAACGTGCAAAGTACCTGAGGCGAGAAATCGCGCTTCAGGAACTCTTTTGCGTAATACTGAAGAAAATGGAGGTCGAAATTCGCACAATGGGCGACAAACACGCACCCATCGATGAAATCCAGAAATCCGGGCAGCACTTCCATCAGCCCCGGTTTGTCAGCCACCATGGCGTCGGTGATGCCCGTCAGGCGAACGACGTTCCAGGGAATCTCCCTGCCCGGATTGACCAGGGCGTCCCAGGAATCCACCACTTCGCCGGCGCGAACCTTGACGGCGGCCAACTCCGTAATCCGGTGCTGGGGAGGACGCCCGCCAGTGGTCTCGATATCGACGATGGCGAATGTGGTATCGGGAAGATGCGGGCGGGAGAGTAAACGGGCGGCCTCTTTCTCGCTCATGAGGCCGTTCGATCCGTTCACGGCGATATTTTCAAAAAGGGGGCCAAGAATATCGAACGCTGTCGAGTCGTCTATCTCTTTGAGGTTCAAGGCATTACGGACATATTGAAATGCGGCTGATTCTTGAATCACCACCCTTTTCTCTCGCGCCGCTTCCTGAACTTTAAGCCTGCGTTTTTGAGAAGACATGAGCCGTCGGTCGCTGGACATTCACCAAATGTAGCAGAAAGCGCATGAGGATCATAGCCCTTTACCGGTAAGCTCGTTCACCATGCGCGTGTGTTTTGGTATAACCCAAATACGTGGTCTATTCCTGAGGAGAGCAGCCTTGTTCGGAAGCATCGGAATGACGGAGTTAATCGTAATTATGGTGGTCGCCCTGGTCGTCATCGGACCCAAGCGTCTACCGGAGTTGGCCCGTACGCTCGGAAAGGCCCTGGGCGACTTCAAGCGCGCAACGTCGGACTTCCAGAGCAGCTTCAGCATGGAAGACGATTACGATCTCGACGTGCTGGATGAGGAAGGCAAGGAAAAAGAGAAAAAAACAAGCGACGAGGAATCAGACGACGAAAAAGACGACGACAACGACGCAGGCGATCAGGAAGAAGATAAAGAAGAAGAAAACGACACGGCGGAGCAGACCGCAGATCCTATCCGGACAGAAACGGACGAACCCACGCCAGAGGCAGGCGATGCCGAGCAAGAGATCGAGGCCGCCGCCACGGAGAACGAAGCGGCCGAGGATAAGACCGAACCCGCGCGAGAGGACGACAAGCAGACGTGAGCGGCGAATCATCCATGCCCCTCACCGGGCACCTGACAGAGTTGCGCAACAGAATACTCTACATCCTGGGCACGATTCTCGTCGTGTTTCTGGGCGCCTATTTTTTTTCTGCCGAACTGCTTAATTTCATGCAGCGTCCCATCGCCGGACAGAAACTCGTTTTCCTCTCGCCGACGGAAGCGTTTTTCGCGCATATCAAGGTCTCGTTTTTCGGCTCGGTGTTCATCAGCCTTCCCATCATCCTGTTTCAGATTTGGCGCTTCTGCGCCCCGGGGCTGCTGCACAGGGAGAAACGCTACATCGTGCCCTTCGTGTTTTTCTCGACGCTGAGCTTCATCGTCGGCGCTCTTTTCTGTTACTTCCTCATTCTTCCTTACGGTCTCGCATTTCTGTTGAGCTTCGCCACCGAAAACCTGACGCCCCAGATTTCGATAGGTTTTTACATCTCCTTCGCCTTCAAGCTTATCTTTACGTTCGGTCTGGTGTTCGAGGTGCCGATCGTCACTATCCTGCTTGTGCAGATCGGCGTCATCACACCCGAATTCCTCTCGAAAAACCGCGGGTACGTCTTCGTCGGCGCATTCGTCCTCTCCGCTTTGCTCACGCCGCCCGACGTGGTGACGCAGGTATTTCTCGCAGGCCCCGTCATCGTGTTGTTCGAGATCAGCATCATCGTCTCGAAAATCATCATGAAGCGAAAGAAAAAGCGCGAGGAAGAAAGGGAGAAGGAATGGGAAGACGACGATGACGATGATTCGGATTAGTCCCTTACGAGCGCCCCGCCAATCATGACGAATTACGTCCCCGGACGCGTATGAGGAAGACCTTTTGAATTCCCCGGACTCCTGCGCCCATTCAACCCTCGCCGGTAGAATCATCAGCGCGCTGGACGTACCCAGACTGCCCGAAACCTGCGCGCAATCCGGGTGAGCGCCGCCTCAATATGCAAGAGAAGACGCGGCGGATTCGCCTCATCATCAGGGGCCGTGTGCAGGGCGTATGGTACCGGGGCAGCGCCCAGGAAATCGCCCGGGAACTCGGCCTCACCGGGTGGGTGAGAAACTTAGGCGACGGGAGCGTGGAGTTGGTCGCCGAAGGCGAGAGTTCAGCGCTCGAGGCCCTCATTGCATGGTGCAGGGAGGGGCCGCCGCTGGCGAACGTCTATGACATCCTTGAAGAGGAGATAACACCTAGCGGGGCGCCGGCCACGTTCGAGGTGCGCTGAAACGCTAGATGCCCGCGAATCCCGTCCAGAAGATGAGATAAGAGGAAATGGCGTTCAGGTAGTTCGAGATCAGCAAAACGCCCACCAGCAGAAGCATGGCGCTGCTCGCGATTTCGACCCCACGGAAATAGCGCCGGAACGATTGATAGAACCGGAAGAAATAACCAACGCCCAGACCGCTCAAGAGGAACGGGACACCCAGGCCCGCGGAATAGCTCGCCAGCAGAACGACGCCCTGTCCCGCCGTTTGATGCGTTCCGGCGAACAATAGAATGCTGCCCAGAATCGGGCCGACGCAAGGCGTCCAGCCGGCGGCGAACGTGATACCGACCAGCATACTGCCGAGCCAGCCGGCAGGCTTGCTTTTCAGCATGATACGGTTTTCAGACGAGAGCACTGGCGCGAAAACGGCCATGAAGACATATAGGGCGACGGCCGTGAGCACGCCACCGAGTGTGGGGTAGCCCAATTGTAGACCCATCAGCCCCGCCAGGAATACCAGGGCGGCGAAAGCGCCGCTCACGCCGGTCGGTTTTCCCGAGAAAAACATCTGGAGCCGGAAATCAAAGGCCCTGTCGCCGACATAAAGACCGAACATGGTTATCAAGATGCCGCCCAGCAGTCTGACGTGATCCTGATATTGAAAGAGTATATTTCCCACATAGGACACGCTGGCGCCCAACATGATGAAGACGATAGAAAACCCCGCCACGAAGAACAGGGAATTTATCAGGATAACGCTTCTCACGCGGGCGGCCTCGCCGCTCTCTCTTATTTCCTCATAGGACAAACCCGTCAAATAGGAAAGATAACTGGGAACCAGCGGGAGGATGCACGGGGAGGCGAAACTGAGCACCCCCGCCGCGAAAGCCAAGCTTAAAGACACATTTTCAGGGGCCATTGTTTTTCCCTACCAAAATCCTGGCGGCCAAGCGTGCGATTCGGTCTATTATACCGAATCCAAACGAATTATTTTATCACAGGAAAACACCGTACGGGACAAAGTCGCCGGGTTGAAGAAATCCGATCAGCTGCCACGCACCCCGTTTCCATCGAAGGGATTGTGGATGCATATTGTATCATCGCGGCTCGGGCCGGTGGAAATCAGCCATACCGGCCTGTCGGTCAACTCCTCGAGATTTTTGATGTAATCCTTCGCCCGGGGGGGCAAGGCATCATAATCCCTTATGCCCGCGGTGGAGGACATCCAGCCGGGGAATTCCGTAAACAAGGGCTTGCATTGCTCCAATATCGAGGTCTCCGCCGGGAAGACTGTGACGCGCTCGCCCTCGTATTCATAGCCCACGCAAACCCGAATCGTCTCCTGGTTGTCGAGCACGTCGAGCTTCGTGACCGCTATCGCGTCCATACCGGCCACCTGGATGCAGTGGCGGGCCGCCACGGCGTCGAACCAGCCGCAACGCCTGGGCCTGCCCGTCGTGGCGCCGAACTCACCACCCTCCTCGCGCAGCCGCTCCGCTTCCACATCCCCCATCTCGGAGGGAAACGGGCCTTGCCCCACACGCGTGCAATACGCTTTCATGATACCGAATACGGTGTTCAGCCTGCTGTAAGGCAGACCCAGGCCGCTCATCGCCCCGCCCACGCCGGTGTTGCTCGACGTCACGTAGGGATACGTGCCCATATCCAGGTCGAGGAGGATTCCCTGCGCGCCTTCGAGCAGGATTTGCTTGTTCCCGTTCAACGCATCGTTGATCTCCGCGTCCGTGTTCCGCACGTGAGGGCCCAGCTTTTTCCGCACCTGGGAGCACACGTCCAGAATGTGCGCCTCATCGAGCGCTTTTGTTTCTTCCTCCTTCAAATCGATATCTCCGAGAAGCCGCTTTTTGATGGCCAGGCTGACGCGGATGCGATCCGTCAATATCTTCTCATCGAACAGATCCGAAATCCGCACGCCCAGCCTCGCCGCCTTGTCGGAGTAGGCCGGCCCGATGCCCCGGCCCGTCGTTCCGATGCGGTTGACGCCCAACAGCTCTTCCATGTGGGAATCGAGAACCTTGTGATAGGGCATGATGAGGTGCGCGCGCTTGCCGAGAACGAGGTTCTCTTCGATCCCGATGCCCACCGAGCGGAGGTATTCGATTTCCTCAACCAAAGCCAGCGGGTCCACCACCACGCCGGAGCCGATGATGCACTTGACGCCTGAGTGCAATATCCCGGTCGGTATCAGATGGAGAATGTATTGATTCCCATCGACGACCACGGTATGGCCCGCGTTCGCTCCCCCCTGATAACGGGCCACCACGTCCGCCTGACTCGCCAGCCAGTCGATGACTTTCCCCTTCCCTTCATCGCCCCACTGACCGCCCAGAATCGCCAAAACGCTCATCGGTTATCATCCCTTCCGCCCACACGGGCGAGAATTTCTTCGATTGAATATGCGCCCAGATCTTCCCCGTCAGGTTCCAGGAGCCTGGCGCGGCCTCCCCGCTTTCCGCCGCGCTCGATCACGAGGCATTTCGACACCCCCGTCGCCCGGGCGTGTTCCAGCGAGCCCGCGAGGTCACGGCGAATGATGTCGCGCGCCACCCGCCAGCCCCGCGCCCTGAGTTTGCGGGAAAGAACGATGCCCGAGCGCTTCTCTCGCGTGAGGTCGATGACGAGGAAATCCGTTCCGTTTCTGCTCTCCGCTCCTTGCGTCACGAGGGGAAGCATCTGGTTCAGATCGACAGCGAAGCCCGTTCCGAGCGCGTCGTCGCCGTAGAGGCCCAGCAACTTGTCGTAGCGGCCTCCGCCGCATACGGGATAACCCGAACCCTCCACGAACCCCTCGAATATCACCCCTGTATAGTAATCAAAATCCTTGAAATCGCACAAATCGAAGAGGATCCGCTCCGATAACCCATACAACTCCAGTATCCGGAATACTTTCAACAGTTCCCGAACGGCGCCTCTGGCCGCCGGTGTTCTTATCTTCTCCTCCACGTCGCGGAGCACCTCGACTCCGCCGAAATACTCCGGAACCCGCTCGAGCAACCCGGCGTCCGTTTTTTCGCGCGGAACTCCCTTGAGGACGCTCGTCACGCCCGAGGAATCGCGGCGCCCAATCGCTTCGAGCAACTCGGCCCTTTGCGCGCCTTCCAGACCCAAGGCGCCCAGAATCCCGAGCAGGAATGCGCCATGGCTCAAGGACATGCGGAAATTATCCACCCCGTTCGCCTGCAGGCACTCCACGGCGATGGCAATCATCTCGGCGTCGGCTTCCAGCGAGACCAGGCCGATCAGCTCCACACCCGCCTGCCAGAACTCGCGCTGCAGTTCACCGGCCACATGGGCGTAGCGAAAGACGTTCGCCGCATAGGAGAGGCGCAGGGGCCGGGGATGAGCGGCCAGAATCGTGCCGGCCGCTCTCGCGATTTGAGGCGTCATGTCCGCGCGAAGGGCCAGCAGTCCGCCGCTTTCCAGATCCACCATCCGGTAGGTCTGCGCTTCGAGAACCTCCGAGCCCGCCCGGGGGACGTAGAACTCGAACGCGGGTGTGAGGAGTTCCCGGAACCCCCACTGCTCGAACACGCCGAGGAGGCTCTCCTCCACCTCTCTCTTGTGTTTCGCTTCACCCGGCAGGAAAACGCGCGAACCACCCGGAATGGCCCGCAGGGACGTTATCTGCCTCATGAAAAACCCAACCTGACGAGGCAGGCGTCATAGACGTGGGGAATGGCGCGAACCTCTTCCATGACGGGTTCGGGCACCGGATCGTCGAGTATCAGGACGGCGACGGCCATGTCATGCTGCCATACGCGCCCCAGCTGCATGCCGGCGATGTTGATGTTGTGATTCCCCAGCAGGGTGCCCATCTTGCCGATCATGCCGGGCCGGTCTTCGTTTCGGAATATGAGGAGATAGCCGCGGAGCGCCACGTCGACCGAATAGTCGTCTATCCGAACGATTCTGGGGTCGTTCTTGCGGAGAAAAGTCCCCGCCACGGAGCGCTCGCCCGAGTCGGTCTTCACGCGAAGTTCGATCAAATCCGTATAGAGCAGATTCTCCGTACGAGTCGTCGTCCTCACCTCGATGCCGCGTTCTTTCGCGAGCAGGAGGCCGTTCACCATATTCACGCGGACGCTGGAGAGGAACCGGCCCAGCATCCCCTTGATGGCGGAAGCGGCCAGCGCCTTCATGGGTATGTCGACGGAGCCGCCGTATACCACTTCGAGCGTTTGCAATCCCCCGCCGGCGAGTTGGGCCAGGAAATCACCCAGGCGATCGGCCAGATCCAGATGGGGGCCGATTTGCTCGAGCACCTCGGGACTCAGAGAGGGTAGATTCACCGCGTGGCCGACCACGCCTTCGGTAAGATATTCCACGACCTGCTTCGCCACGCTGACAGCCACGTTCTCTTGCGCCTCGGTGGTCGAGGCGCCCAGATGCGGCGTGCAGACGACGTCGTCCCGTCCGATGAGCGGGTCGTCCGGGTCGGGAGGCTCCTGTTGGTATACGTCCACCGCCGCGCCTCCGACCTTTCCGCTGTCGAGCGCCTCGGCCAGCGCCTCCTCGTTTATCAGCCCCCCGCGCGCGCAGTTGATAATGCGAACGCCGTCGCGCATCAGGTCGATTTCCGCAGCGCCGATCAGGTTTCCCGTCTCGGTGTTCTTGGGCACGTGCAGTGTGATGTAGTCGGATTTGGCCAGCAGTTCCTCGAAGTCCACCGGGTTCACCCCGCGCTGGGAGAGCACTTCTGCGGAGATGTAGGGATCGTAGGCGAGTACGTTCATACCCAGGCTGCGGGCGAACGTCGCCGTCTGCGAACCCACGCGCCCCATGCCCACGACGCCCAGTGTTTTTGAGGTAAGCTCGCTCCCCACGAAACGGCTGCGCTCCCATTTCCCTCCCTTGAGGGAGGAGACCGCCGAGGGAATCTTTCGCGCCAGCGAGAACATCATGGCGATGGTGTGCTCCGCCGTGGTGATGACGTTGCCGTCGGGCGCGTTCGCCACCAGAATGCCGCGCATACTGGCGGCCTCGAGGTCCACGTTGTCCACCCCGATGCCTGCGCGCGCGACCACCTTGAGCGTCTCGCCTACGCCCAGAAGCTCATCATCCACCCGCGTGCCGCTCCTGACGATGAGCGCGTCGGCGGTCTTGACCGCTTCGAGTATTTCCTCACGCGAGGAGGAGGTGAGGTCGATGACTTCAAAGCCCTGCTGGTCTTTAAGTATCTCATGCGCCCTCAGCGAGAGCGGCTCGGCAATCAATACGCGAAACGACTGGTTCATTCGTTGAACACCTCCTGCGCCGCTGCGAGACCGCATCCTCTTTGGAGTGAATAGCCCAGCTCGGCGAGAGTCGATTCCAGCGCGCCGACTGTTGCCAGCACGTCTGAGGAATCCACATACCCCAGATGCCCGATTCGGAAAATCTTGCCGCTCAAGCCGTTTTGTCCTCCGGCGATGGTCACGCCGTGCGCATCCTGCATCCTCAGGGGAATCGCCTTCCCGTCCACTGCATCGGGCACGCAGACCGCGGTAACGGCCTCGCTCCTCAAATCGCGGGGGAATATGGCGAGACCAAGAGCCTCGACGGCCGCCCCCGTCGCCCGCGCAAGCTGCGCATGCCGCGCGAAGATATTTTCCAGCCCCTCCTCGCGCATCATGTCGAGCGCGACCGCCAGACCCGCCAGAAGGGAAATCGCCGGCGTCCAGGCGGTGGTGTTCTTCATCTGGCTTTTACGCTCGATGGCGAGGTCGAAATAATACCTGGGCGAAGTCGAATCCGCCGTGGCGCGCCAGGCCCGCTCGCTCAGCCAGACGAAGGCCAGTCCCGGCGGGAGCATGAGCGCTTTCTGGCTCCCCGTGATCACCACGTCCAGGTCCCAATCCTCGGTCTTGAGATCATAAACGCCAAGAGCCGTGATGGCGTCCAACACCACGAGCGTCTCTGGCGATCGCTCGCGCACGACCCTCGCGACGGCATGGACGTCGTGCTTGGCGCCCGTGGAGGTCTCGCTCGCCTGCATCAGCAGGGCCTTGTGCCCTCCACGCTCGAGGCGCGCCTCCAGAACATTCAAGTCGACCGAACGGCCCCATTCCACCTCCAGGACGTCCGCCTCGACCCCGTACGCCGCGCAAAGCTCCGTCCAGCGCTCGCCGAACTTGCCGCCCTCGATGACGAGCGCGGAATCGCCCGGAGAGAGCAGGTTCGCCACCGCCGCCTCCATGCCGCCCGAACCAGAAGCGGCGAGGGTGATGACGTCGCCGCTCGTCTGGAAGAGCCATTCCAGATCGCGCCGCGCTCCTTCGAAGTGCGCCTCGAAC
Organism: bacterium; assembly: GCA_965213625.1. GTDB lineage: Bacteria > UBA8248 > UBA8248 > UBA8248 > UBA8248 > Bin107. The sequence continues at coordinate 1,730,077 of CBDBZU010000004.1, read as the reverse complement.
TCTCGCGTCCGGTGGTGGATCAGGGGCCGCGCCATCGCTTCGAGCACCCGGTGAGGAACCGGCGTGGGACCGGGGGCCATGAGGTGGTGCTTGTTCATTTCTCGCTCTTTCCCTGATGTGTGTCGTTTCGGACGAACGCGCGGCTACGCACCAAGGATATACCATCCCCCGCCAAACCCCTCAAGCGATATCGTCTGAAATGCGGGCGGAGTGGGCATATGGGGCTGTTGAAAAAGTCCTCTCCGTCTCATCCTGAGTAGCGGTGAAACCGCGTATCGAAGGTCAATTCCGACTAATGAAAGAGGAATTGCATTCTCGCCCCAACGCAAGGCGTTCGACTCCCCTCCGCCCTTCGATACAAACGCTCCTTCCTCAGTCGAGTTTTACCTTCGGCGCCTACTCGGGGTGAGGGAAAGGCGCCCTATTTAGAGCGGTGAGCGAACCGATAAACTCTCCCTTCTTCGGGGTTCTCTAAACAGTGTTTTCCAACAACCCCAAATATGCAACCAGCGCCAGAAGGCAGGCGTAGGGATAACCCTTTCGGGCTGTCCTGCCCTTCGTGATTCCTGGTCCGGTCCTTTAGGGACAACATTCAGTGGTTGTCCTTCGCTTTCATCGGCAAGAAGGCCTTCATCAAGACAGGCACGTAGGCCTGTCCCTGCAGCGTAATGCCGTCGCAAATATTTCCATACAAAAAAAACCGGGGGGCCGAAGCCCCCCGGTCGTCGTCGCGTCAAGTGAGAACGCGAAGGTCCGTCATATTGCTAGAAGATGTGGCGCAGCGTCCAGCCGACCGCCCAGCCGTCATCCGTCTCGGAACCGCCGATCTCTCTGCCGTAATCGCCGCGCAGAATAACGGCGCCCACACCGCGAAGCTCGAGGTTCGAGTGGATCTTCCACTTGAAGCCGGCGTTGAGCTCGGTGCCGAATTCCTTCGCGTCCATCGTGTTCGCTGCGAGGGAAGGTTCGGCGGAATTGTAAAGGGATACGCCGCCGCCCAGCGTCAAGGTCTTGCTGACTTTGAAATCGGCCAGCCCCTCGAGCACAGTCGCGCCGTTCAAGGCGCCCAGGTGCACGCTTCTGATACCGTTGTTAAGAGTCGTCCAGCGGCGCGAAGTCATGATGTGGCCGCCGACAAACCAGCCGGAACCGCCTTCCTGAGGCGTCCTGAAGCGTCCGTCTTCGCCAGCTTTGGTGCCGTCGTTGCCGGAGAGCATCGTGAGGTTGCCGCTGAGCTTCAGCTTGCCGAGAGTCGTGGAAGTCCTCAGCAGAACGGCCCAACCCGAGAGCTCATCACCGCTCGAGAGGTCACCTTCCTGGATGACGACAGAACCGTTCACGTTCAGGATGCCCACCTTGGTCTTGGCGTTGATACCGAGGAAGCTGTAGTCATAACCGCCTTCCGCAGCGTCCCTGGAGTTGGCCGCCCACGGCGAGAGCGTGAGATTGGGGGTCACCTTGACACCCACGCCGATGTAGTAATCCGTCTTATCGTTGTTATCTGGGCCAGCGTCTTCGTTCGCCTTGGTCATAAACGCGCTGAGCGACATGTTCTTGCTGAGCTTGCCGTAAAGTGCAATGCCAGGCTCACGATGACGACCGCCGCTGTCATAGATTTCCTTGTCCGGCGAGAAGTAGTCCGTCCGGCCCATGCGGATGCGGAGCGCGCTGCCCGGAACGGCGAAGTCGATCACCCAGCGGTTGACGCCGACGGTCTGCCGGCCGGGGCCGATGGCGAAGCCACCGTTCGCGCTTACGAACTCGGGCTCCCACACGGCCGTGACTGCGCCGCTTTTCGCCGTGAAGCGCGGGCGGATGAGCGCGTCCAGGTAGTTTGCTTTGTCATCCCTGTCATCGTCACCGTCTTTGTTGACGTTTTCACTGGAACCACGTACCCGGAAGAAGCCGCTGAATTTCAAGTCGGCTGCATACGAGGGCAAGGTGAACGACAAGACGAGCGCCATCGTAAATAGAGCTAACAGAATTTTCCTCATGTGTATTTCTCCTCATCGAGGTTTCAAAAAAATGTTGCCGCCTTCCTTCGTTTTAATGTCCTGATTGTTCGATGCTTCTGAATCTGTGCTTCGTCGCCTGAAACAGGGCTTCCCGCTCTCACATCACCCCCTCTCTTCAATACTGCCCCGTACGTCGACAAGGTTCTATCGAGCGATCTGATAATTGCCGCTTATGTAGACACTATCCCATTAGTAAAAATAGTCATTCCATTCTTCATTTCTCAAAAGAATAGATCGAAAATTTATATTTTGTCAACAAACTTCCCACCTGAATCCGAAAAGAAATCTTTCGGAATCAGTCACCCTATTCCACATAGACATAGTATTAGCGAAGATAGACTGATTCGTCAAACCCCGAATCTGAAAATTTCAAAAAAACGAGCACACGAACCCGGCCAGTCCGGTTCTTTTCGTCCACCCCGTCGATTGCCTCTCATAGTATGTCTTTCTCGATGCTCGCCGCAACCCGCTCGGCCGCTTCGTACGCGGTATCGCGCGCTAGGTGCGCGTAGCGCGCCGTGGTCTCAATGCGGCTGTGCCCCAGGAGCCTGCCGATCATCGGAAGGCTCTCGCCCAGCGCGAGCGCTCTGGACGCGAACGAGTGGCGGAGGTCGTGGAGGCGCACGTCATCGAGACCCGCCCGCGCTCGGACGTAGTGCCAAACGCCATAGATATTCATCAGGCGAACGCCCGGCTTCCTGCCGCGAATCACCCAGGGATTCCCTTCCTCCCGGGGCAGGGCGGCCAGGAGAGCGACCGCCTGCGGCGGGAGCGATATCACGCGGGCGCCCGTCTTGGAATCGGGCAGTCTCAATTCCCCCTCTTCCAGCGCCACGTTCTCCCAGCGCAGGGTGAGGATTTCCGACTTCCGGCACCCCGTCAGGGCCAGAAGTCTGATCGCCGCCACCGCGTTCGCGTACTTCGGCTTGCTTTTCTCCACCTCATCGAGTGTGCGTCCCAGGCGGATGAACTCTTCATCCGTCAAAAAACGCTCCCCCTGTCGCTTGGGGAATTTGACGACGGCGCGGCAGGGGTTCGGCGCTCCCTCGGGAATGAGGCCCCACCTCTCGGCATACCGGTATAGCGCGGAGAGGATGCCGACTGTCCTGTTCGCCGTCGGGGGCGTCTCGTGCATGCTCTGGTGCAGTTCCGCCACCTGCGCGCGCTCCACCACCGCGAGCGGCGTCCCGCCCAGGGCGGGCAAGATGCGTCTTCCGAGTAGCGACCGGGTCATGGCGGCGGTGTGCGGCTTACAGCGCACCTCCACGTATTCGGCGAGATACCGCGCGGCGGCTTCGGCCACCGTGGGACCGGGCACGGGCTTCGTCTGTTTTGGAACCCCCTCCTCGCCCGACTTGATGCGATTGATGACGAGCGCCGCGCGCCTTCTCGCCTCATCCGCGTTGATCACCCCGTGGCGGCCTATCGTCACGCGCTTCGGCCCCCCGGGCCCCCGCGCCTGGGCGATGTAGACCTTGCTCCCGCTCGGATACACCCTGACGCCGAAGCCGGTGACGTAACTATCCCAGTACACCGTGTCTTTTTCCACGGCAAACTTCTCCACCATCCGGCTCGACAGCACCATCGTGCCCGGCTTCTTCATTCAAGTTCCTCCTTCTCGTTCGTCAGGTGAACGCCGATGCTTCCCCCCACACGGGAGGCCGCATCCTTCTCGGCCCGGAGCATCAGGTGCGTGTAGCGCGCCGTCGTCGGCACCGTCGCGTGTCCCAGAAGCTTGCCGATCGTGTAGAGGCTCTCGCCCAGCGCAAGCGCACGCGAAGCGAACGAATGGCGCAGGTCATGGATCCGCACGTCGGAGAGACCCGCCCGCTCCCGTATGCGCCGCCAGTAGTAGTGAAGGCTCCGCAGGTTCTGGCCCGGGTTCTGCCCGGGGATCACCCATGGCTCGCCCCGCTTCCGGGGGAGCGTCTCGAGAACCCTCAGCACGGGATTCGTCAGGGGAACCATGCGGGGGCCCGCCTTGGCGTCCCTGAGCCTCAGAACGCCCGCCGTGCGGTCCACATCGTCCCACTTAAGGTTCAGTATCTCGTTCCTCCGGCATCCGGTCAGCATGAGCAGCCGGATCGCCTTGATCGCGGGCGACCAGATCGAGCCGTCCGCCTCGGCTTCTTTTAACGTCCGGCCCAGGCGGCGGTATTCCTCCGTCGTCAGGAACCGCTCGCGCGAGCGCGTCTTGTAGAGCGGCACTCCCCTGCACGGGTTCCGTCCGGGCGGGATGAGGTCCCACGCCTCGGCCAGGCTGAGCATCCGGGAGAGGACGTGGAGCGACGTGTTCGCCCGGCTCGGCATGCCGCGCATGCCGTGATGAAACGCGGAGATTTGCGCCCGCCTGACCTCGGACAGCGCCATCCCGCCCAGGGCTGGCAGGATGTATTTGTCCAGCATGGTGCGGTACTCCACGACGCTGCCCGGCTTGAGGCGCCTCTCCACGTATGTGCTCATGAAGCGTTCGGCGATCTCCCCCAGGGTGGGTTCCGCCTCAGGCGGCTTCGGGACGGGGTCCTCGCCGCTTTTAATGCGGTCGATGACGATGGCGGCCTGCCTCCTCGCCTCCTCGCACGACATCTCCCCGTCACGGCCCAGGGTCACGCGTTTTATCCCCCTGGGGCCTCTCGATTGCGCGACAAAAACCTTCCGTCCCGTGGCGTGGACGCGCACCCCGAATCCGGCCAGATCCCGGTCCCAGAACAGGGCGTCGCGGCGTTCGGTTTCGAGCGCGTCGACGGCGCGCTTGGTGAGCCTGAATTCGCTTCTCCTCGGCATGGTTCCTCCCTCCGGTGTGTCATCAAACCGCATGCCTGCGGCGGTCTGCGGGAACGCCCATCCGCATGCTCCGGTGCGGCGCTCCCGTCAAAATACGTCATCATAACGCATACGTCCCGCATCAACTGAGAGCGCATTCCAGCACAAATCTGGCGATGGCGCAAGAGGCAACGCGGAAGAAAGTGTAATTATAAATAAATTAAAAACATGTATTTATCATGCATGAGCGCATCCATGCGCATGATTGTCGGCGTTTTAGCTTTTAAATCATATCTTTTCTATTCTTTTGAGAAATGAAGAATGGAATGACTATTTTTACTAATGGGATAGTGTCTACATAAGCGGCAATTATCAGATCGCTCGATAGAACCTTGTCGACGTACGGGGCAGTATTGAAGAGAGGGGGTGATGTGAGAGCGGGAAGCCCTGTTTCAGGCGACGAAGCACAGATTCAGAAGCATCGAACAATCAGGACATTAAAACGAAGGAAGGCGGCAACATTTTTTTGAAACCTCGATGAGGAGAAATACACATGAGGAAAATTCTGTTAGCTCTATTTGCGATGGCGCTCGTCTTGTCATTCACCTTGCCCTCGTATGCGGCCGACTTCAAGATGACCGGTCTCTATCAGGTGCGCGGCACCAGCAATAACGCCAACAAAGACGGGGACGATGACGCAGACGACAAGGATAATTACCTCGAAGCGCTCATCCGCCCGCGATTCACGGTGAAGAGCGGCGCAGTCACAACCGTGTGGGAGCCCGAATTTCAAAGCCCGCACGGCGGTTTCACCAATGCCAGTCGTCAGACCCTAGGTGTGAACCGCTGGGCGATCGACTTCGCGATCCCGGGCAGCACGCTCCGCATGCGTTGGGGCCGTTGGGATCGCTTCTCGCCAGATAAGGAAATCTACGACAGCGGCGGACGGACTCGCGAGCCGGGCGTCGGGGTCTATGGCAAGCTCAGCAAGAACATGTCGCTCAGCATGTTTTATGTCAAGGCTAGTGAAGACAAGAGCGAAGCCAACGCCGATAAAGAGGATTACTATGCCAGCGTGGGCGTCAAAGTGTCGCCCACTCTCACGCTCTCTCCTTGGCTGGCCAATTCCAGAAACGGAGCGAATAACGGTTATGACTACAGCTTCTTCGGTCTCCACGCCAAGGGCAAGGTAGGCATCTTCAACTTGAACGCCTCGGTCGTCGGCCAGGATGGTGAGCTCGATGGAGGGACGGATCTTTCGGGATGGGCCGTCTTGGTGAGGACTTCCGCAAGCCTGGGCAAGCTGAAACTCGAGGGCAACCTCACGATGCTCTCCGGCGATGACGAAGGCAAAGACGGCGAAACGGGTAAATTCCATTTCCCTCAAAACAATGGTTCCGGTTGGCTCCACGGTTCTCACATCATGAGTTCGCGCCGCTGGGATAGTATCAATAACGATCTGAAAGACGTTACTTTGAAAAATTTGAACGGCGCGGTTGTGCTCGAGGGAATAGGCGAGTACAAGATCAGCAAAACATTTTCGCTGGGTGGTGGCGTATCCGTTTACAACTCCGCAGAAAGTCATCCCGGAGATAATATGGATACTTCCAAGGAATTCGGCACCGAGCTCAACGCCGGCTTCAAGTGGAAAATACATCCGCGTACCGAGCTTCGCGCTGTTGGCGCCGTCATCCTGCGCGGCGACTACGGCAGAGCGGCCAACGCGACTGAGCCCGATGACGGGTGGGTGGTCAGCTGGCGGTTGAGGCATTCATTCTAGCAGCATGAAGGACGCTCGAGTCCTTACCTGACGCGATGACGACCGGGGGGCTTCGGCCCCCCGGTTTTTTGTGTGTGGAGTTCTTTGAAGCATTCCTCGCCTCAGGACAAGGATATATTTATGCAGGGGTGGGGGAGTAGGCCCAAAGAGAATGATTGATTCGCAGGTGGCAGCTCCTCCCAAGGACTGCCCCACGTACATAAACCACCTGCTTTATGAAATAAGGTGAGGAATTGGGTTCGGAACGGTTTGTATTACTTGGGTTCAGGTAGATCGAGACCGTGGGGTTTGTAAGCTTCATGGATATTCGTACGGCGATTCCAGTTGATGCAAGAGCCCTCCAAGGGGTACATAACCTAGAAAAATGAGCGGCACTGAACCGTTTGAGATCGCCTGCCGCCGTCAGGCAGGCCTATATCTTCACCTTGTCCGGATCACGCGACCGTAATAACGTCAGCGCCATACTCGCCCGGGCCTGTAAGTTCACGTTCCGCTTGGGACGCCGGGCCACTCGACTGTGTAGCCGAGGCTCTCGTAGCCCTTGACGCGACTGCCGCCCATAACGCCTGAGCGCCGGCACCGCGTCGTCGATATATTCGTAGACTAGCACCTTCGCGTTTTTTTGAATGGAGCCGGTGCAGGCGGCCGAAGTGCTGGGCCAGCGTTCCCCGCCACGACACGGGCATCGCGAGGAACAGCATGTCGAGGCGGACATCGTCGAATCTCTCTCCGATATAGCGGCCGGTCACGACCAGTACCCGCTCCTCGCCGTCGGGTATGTCTTCCAGGCGCTGCATGATCTCGCGGCGCTCTCTCTTCCATGCCGCCTCTGAAGAGCAGGACGTTTCGCGCGAAGCGCCCGATCTTCCCGGCGAGTTCCCCGGCGTGCTCCTTGCGCATGATGGTCGCAGACAACCCGAGCACGTACCTCGCCCTGGCGCGGCGCGCCACCACCTCGAAGCTCACCGCAGATAAGTGGTGGCACTCGTCGACCACGAGGTGCCTGTAGTCGGCGACGAGGTCGTCCACCACGTTTTTGCGCTCCAGACTCTGGAGCGTGGCGACGTCTATGACCCCGCTAAGCTTGCGTTTCCTGCCCCCGGCCCGTCCGATGGCGGAAGTAGTAAGATCGAGAAAAACACCAAGCCGCGCAATCCACTGCATCATCAGCTGGCGGCGATGAACGAGGATGAGCGTCTTCACGCCGCGCTCAGCTATCATCAATGCTGCGACGACCGTCTTGCCGAACCCGGACGCGGCGGCACTTACGCCGGTCTCGTGCGCGAACAGGGAATCTGTGGCAGCGCGCTGTTCGCGTGTCAATTCTCCTCGAAACGCCGCATCAACGGGACGGCCGGGTTTCGCTCATCGAGCAGCGCCAAGCGGAATATACCTCTTGGATCGACGGGCGCTCGGCTTCGATGCCCGCCGGCAGGCGGAACCGCGTCGGACGCAGGATCGCCCGGTGCAGGAACGGGTGGCGACGGGCCACCTTCAGGCGCCTCCTGCGCGGAGAAATCGGAGTCACCACACCTGCGGACAAGGGCGTTTGAGAGTTCAGGGGCGGGACGACATATCCGCCTGACTAGATTGTTCTCCCCTTCGCGCCCATCTGGTTCCATGCCGTTTATTGTTTCTGCGCGGCTCGAGGAAGGTTACCGTGCTTCCCAGTCGGGGTATTCTTCCGCAAGTATCCGGGCGATTCCGCGCCGAAGTTCCGGAACGTCCTGTGTCGCCGTCACCCAGACGATAGGCCAATCCACAGAAAAGTAGGCGTGAACGATGATGTTGCGAAACGCCACGATGTCTCCCCATTCGATTTGGGGATGGCGCGCCTGAAACGCATCGGACAACCGGGTTGCTCCTTCGCCGATGACCGCCAATTTATGCAGGACGGCGCTACGCAGCAGGTCGTCCGCGATGAACGAATGTTGCTCGGTTTCCAGAAGGAATCGGCCGATGGCGTCCGCAGCCTCCAGCATGTCGGCGAGGTAGAGTTCCTCACGCCGCATAGATCACTTCCGCGCCCGAAAGCGCCTCCGTTCGTATTTTCGGCTTCAATCCATCTTGGGGAACCAGATCCACCTTGCGGTGAATGATGGCCGCCAACTCCCTTTGCATCCTGGCCAGTTTCATGAAGCCGATTCTAGCTTCCGGCTCGAATTCGACGAGAAGGTCTATATCGCTCCCGGGTCCAAAATCCTCACCCAAGGCCGAGCCGAAGACGGAAAGCCGGCGGATACCGTTCTCCCGACAGAAGGCGGAAAGCGCGGGTTTCGGTATGGTTATTTTGGGGTTCATGAAGTCACCTCCTCGTCAGTTGCTCGTGTTTCTCTAGTACCACCAGACGACTTGCGAATTAACACGCCGTATTGGACGACTCGGGTCATACATTTAACGTCCTCGAGCATCGATAGCTGTGTGCACCAGGAACTTCAATTTCACCGCTTCACTTCCGAGCCTGACCAATAAATCAATAGAAACTCCGGCTTTCAGGTGATGGTATTCGATCAAGTATACGAAGGCGCCGACGCTCGTATTGAACCCCATCACCAGTAGACTCCGCGATTTTATCCGTGATTATACACATGACGAAGTGAAATCAATATCTTGTATTGAGCGGTGAGCACGTTATGCTGTATCTGAAACCGGCAACCAAGTAGGCATTGATTCTGATTCACTAAGACTTATAGCCCTTCTCAATTCCTCTTGAGTTCAATAGCTACACCTCCAAACAAAATCTAAAGAATACGCACTCACAGACTTTATCGAAATCAGCACGAACGAATTTTGTCGAAAACGATTATTGCCACTTTGCGCTCGATCTTGCTGAAGCTTGATCGAATCAAGGGGGTTAGTGAACATGTAAAAAGGAGTTTGCGCGTTCTAAAGAGTTTTGTTGGTGCGGTCAAGATCAAGGTTGAGGATATTGAATTTTTCTTAGACATAGATGGTGAACCAGGAGTTGCCGACAGCGGCACGCTAGCCCGTGATTTTGCCGAGGTGTTTGTCGCCGCGGGCGAGGCAGCGAAGGCGCGCAAATCTTCGATCATCATCTTGATTGATGAAATCCAGAATCTACCCGCCGAAGAATTTGAAGCTCTTATCATGGTGGTGCATCGAACGGATCAAAAAAGGCTTCCTCATGGAAGTTTTTCAACTGCAATCCATTGGAAAAATAAGTTGATGTTCGTAGTTTTCGGCAAGTCTTCCGAGTTGATTAAGACGGTACATCGTTTGAATGTCGAGTACAAAAAGGCCAGGCGCTCTGTAGAAATAGTCCAATAGCGGGGTAGATATTTATCCTAAAAATCTTGTCAACTTTGGGTTACAATTCCCCAATTTTTTCATCCATACCCAACAGGAGAAAAAAATGAAGCTGACGTACGATCACATTCATTACGTTTACCGATCTTCCCACCTGACGCTCCAAGGCACGAAATTTCGCTCCTCACCTCTCCCTGAACCAGGACCGATTAAGCCAATCGGTGCCGCTCCCTCTATTGCATTGGCAAATTAGCGTTATTCGCAAGAACTGGGACCCGAAACGGGAAATCACTGATAAGTGCCGTCCGGCCTTGAAGACGAACAATCACTTTTTATTCGAGGATGGTGGCGATTCGGGCAAGCACTTCGTCCATAATAAGTTCAGGAACGGTTTCGAGACGCGCCCAGTTGCGGGCAGCGAGATCAAGGGACCTCGGCTGGTCGCAACGGACGACACCGGTTGTTCGGGTACCCGCGCCCGAGAGAGAAACTGCGAAACCTGCCCTGCGCGCAAAGTCGCCGCCCGATGTGATCGGCAAGACCACGGGCGTCCCGGTGAGTCTATTGAACGGGTCTGGGGATACGATCAGTACCGGACGGGTACCCTGTTGTTCATGGCCTGCGGTGGGGTCGAGGCTGACGAGCCAGATTTCACCCCGCTTCACTACAACAACTCTTTGCCAACTGGTCTGGCCTCAATCCAGGCGCGGTCCTCGGCGGGCTGCGTAGAGGTCTCTACGCATTGCGCGAGAAGCTCATCGAGTGAATAGACGGGACGTGCTTTGGGCTCGACGATCAGGCGACCGTCCTCCACGTCTATTTCCACCTTCGCGCCGACCCCGAGTTTCAGGAGGTCAAGAAGGGCAGGTGGAACGGCTAGCATGATGGAACCACCGACTTTGCGCAGATTTGTCGTGTGCATGAAATCCTCCAAGTTATATATAAATATAATACACAGAAGCCGGCAACACAAGTTGGAGACATTCTTGAAGCGGGCTTCGGAATGTTCCGTGTTCAAGTGTCTTTGGCCGAAAGGTTGCCGTGCAATCTGGACTTTACCCGAATGGACTCTCCGATTCCTCTTCCCCGGGCATGAAAAACGGACGGGAAACGCCGCACGCGAAGACACCCGAACCCGGCCCCGGGAAGCGGATCGAGATGGACCTGGGGCTCTGAACGCGGTCCGACCGGGCCCGATTCGCGGGTTCTTGCAACAAATTTGCAACCGATAAACCGGCTTACGCACGCATCGCGCCGCCCTCTGCATTCACCCTGTGCCTTCGTCCATGGTCTCGGCCATCGTTCTGTGCGCCGCGGCGATGAGGTCCTCGAGCTCTTTCCCGCGCCCGGCGTCGATCAATCGTCCCCGATCCAGGGTCGCCATCACGTAGACCATGCGGTAGACGGACTCGATGAGGGCGGCATGACCATGCGACAGGGTGGCCTCTGGAGGCTCGTCGAGCAGCTCCTCGACAGCGGCCATCGCGCCGTTGCGGACGAGTTCACCGGCCGCAATACCGTGCAGTTCGGCGGCTCGTTTAATCAATTTCCATTCCGAACCGGTGAAGCGAACCGAGTGCGGCGCTCTCGGTTCGCCCGGTTTTTCCGCTGATTTTTTGCTCTTTTCGGGCTGATTCGGGTCGTTTCGCGTCATCTTTTTCTCTTCCTCAGGACAAGATCGGGTGGCGATACGGACCGCATCGCTCGCCCTTTCCGGGTTCCGACGGCTTGGTTCGGGGCGAAAATCAGGGCGTATCCGGGACCGTCTACGCTCGATTCAACGTCCCGTATTCAGGGGCTTGCGGCCATCTGCGAGAGAGCGCTCCGCACAGGTGGCGGCCCCGGCGCACCGCGAAACGGCCAGAATCGGAAGCATACTAACGTAATGCGGGCCGTAACACATTGTATTACGGAACGCCACCGATTGCGACGGATCCGGTATCCATGCGCGACTTGCGCAGCCATGCGCCGTCAGGGATGAGAAAGATTGTGTATGCTCTGAGCATACGCTCGATCCGCAATGCGCCTGGCGCCCTGTGTCGCCGACATGAGACGGGAGAGTAGCCCGGTCGTCGTATGCCGGAACTTCGCAGCCTGCTGCGTTCCGGTGTGTAACCCGAAGCGCCGAAGGGCGTCAGATGGTCGAATCCGTGGGACAAGCGACAGGGGAATCGACGCCGGAGAAGATGGCGAACGGGAGCCGCCGCGGCGACTGAGCGAGAGGAGAGGAGGAGAGTAATACGGGGAGGCAAGTACAGCGGCAAATGAAGGAGGAGAAGAACGGGCCGCGCCGCCGGGCGACGCGACCCGTTGAGCTCCCGCATCAGGCGACGATTTTCTGGACGGGGATGCCGAGGGTTTTTGCCTTGTCGACGAGGTTGTCGGTGATGCCGCTGCCGGGGAACGCGATCACGCCCTTGGGCAGGAGTGCCAGGAGTTCGTCGTTCCTGCGGAAGGGAGCGGCCCGTCCGTGGGCATCCCAATCCGGTTTACACACGACCTGGTTGACGCCGTTCCGCTCGGCCCATCCCGCCGCTATCTTCTCCGCACCGGGGCCGCCGCCGTGGACGAGGACGACATCGGCGTACTTGGCCTTAAGGCGGTCGAGGTGTGCGATGATTTTACCCGCATCGCTCGCCTCCTTGCCTCCCGCGACGGCGACGAGAGTTCCCTGCGGCAAGTGTGCGGTGTTCTCGCGGTCCTTTCTGGCGCGCTGGAAGTCGCGCGCCTCGATCACGGCGGAGGTCAGTTTGCCGGTCTGTGAGACGTGTGATCCTCGCCTCGGCCGCCATACCTCGCCGGTCTCGATGCGGTAGGCCTCTGCGGCCGTGTCCCTGAGCCCCTCGAACGCATCGCGCCTGTCGTTCAGGTTCTGGGCGCGGTCGGTCATGAGTTCGAGTTCGCGCGACCTGATCTCGGAGCCGTCCTGCTCGCGCTGCAGTTCGCGGATGCCGGGGATGAGTTTGTCGGCGGCGCGCTCGAGGCGTTGTGTCTGCGCGTCGAGGGTGTTGACGAACCCCCACAGGAGGTTTCTTCGCTCATCCGCGAGTTGCGTGCCGTCGGGCGCAGCTTCCGCGAGTGCGCCGAAGGCCTTGATGACGGCGGCGGTTGCCTCGCCCTCGTCCCACACGGGGCGGTTGTCGAACTCGTCCGGCCCCGGTGTCGCGCCGAATAGTGCGGCCTGCTCGCAGACCATGGCGGTGAAAGATTCATGCTGGGCATCGTTGTGATCGTTCTCGTACATGGTGCTCTCCTTGCGGTCGTGAGTCGCGGAGGCAGTCATCATTCACTCCTTTCAGTGATTGGGTTTTTCAGCCGGTGGTTCGGTTGTCCTCAAGCGAGGGGATGGTTGAATTCGGGAAGAGCGTAGCCACGCTCGTTGCGCCCTACTTCTTTGGGCATCTCGTCGAGATACCTGGCTGCGCACTCGGCGGCGCGTGCGAGGACATCGCCGTGGCACGGGAGGGGATGGCAGTGGCAGTGGCAGCCGAGTTCGCAGCCCTGCAGGTCGGCGAGTTCGTATAGGTCGAGCTCCTCGCGCTGGATTTTTTCCCACAGCCATCGCCGGTATTTCTCGATGACGGCGTCGCTGTCGCCGTCGGCGCCGAGCCGGAAGGGGTTTCCCCACTTCGTCATGCGGTCGATCCTCACCAGCAGGCCGCTGCCGGGTTCATCGACATATGTGTTCAGGTTCACCACGGTGGTTTCCATGCCTTTCTCCTTTCCAGAGAGTTAACGGATGCGCTTCTTAGCGCCTCATTTTCAACACGTAAGGGCATCGGGCGGTGTTGCCGATGCCCGTAGGCGGGCGAATCAAGGGCTTGTCATTTTCCGGGGGGTTCCCGAAAAACACGGTTCATAGAGCGGCGCTCCTGTTTTTTGCCGCTCGACGTTTTTGGGGGGCACCGGTAAATGATGGCCGCTTGCGGCCACCCTTTATTCGCCCGGCGTTCGTGCTAAAATGAGGGCGCTAAGAGAGAGACACTAGTACCGCCACCGGGACACAAGAGTTTTTGGTGTTTCACGATGAAGGCGAAGCTCATCGGGAAACAATCTCTCATGCTGCGGAAAGGGTCATTTCGGGCCGTTATTCGGCCCGAAATTTCCGCAGCGGGGGGTAGACTGAGCCACTGCCTTGAGCATGGAGTGCTTGCAGGTGCAAGCCGATCTTCCGGGAACATGGTTTACCGTTCACGGAACCGGAGATTTATGGGGTGTTCCCGGTAGACGAGAGAAGCCGGCAGGGAGGGAAAGACGCGGGAGAGGGTGTTCGGGGCATACCGGGCCTCCTCGGGATCCGGAGCAAAAAAGAAGGGGAGCCGGCGCGTGGCGCCGACCCCCCGGGGTGATCAGAATGGAATCTCCTGCCCGACTACGCCCGCGGTGGGCGCCACGTCGGCCGTCTCGGGGTGCGCGCCGTTGCCGTTGTTGTTCCCGTTCATTTTTTCCAAGAATTGGACGACCCCGCCGGGCGCGATGAGGATCTCGGTCGAGAACCGATCCGAGTCTTCCTCATCCTTCTTCCAGCGGCGGGTCTGGAGCTTGCCCGCGACATATACCAGGCGACCCTTCTTCGCGTGCCTCTCGAGCATGTCCACCAGGCCCGGCTGGAATGTCACGATCCTATGCCACTCTGTTTTCTCCACCCGATCGCCGGACTGCCTGTCCACGTAGCCCTCATCGGTCGCTATGGATAGATTCGCGACGCGTCCCCCGCTCGCGAGATGGTTGATGGTAACGTCGGCGCCGAGACGCCCGATCAGTTCCGCACGGTTCAGTCCGAATGCCATTTTGATACTCCTTGAAGTGTGGTGTGGATGATAAAGTCGAGGAGCCGGGAATCCTCTCACCCGCCCCCCCGGTTCGTCCTAGACGCTGCAAAACTCCTCCGCCTCGCCTTGCGCTTCGTCGCGCAGCTTGCGGATCGTGTACGCGTCGAGTCCGAGTTCTGCGAGCAACTCATCCGCGGTGGGAACGTCGACGTCGTAGTCGTTCTCCTACATGGCCATGCCTCCTCTCGGGTTGTCGCCGGCGGCGGGAACTGGAGACCGTCTCCCTCTCCCTACCGGGCATTTGCCCGGCTCCCCGCTTCTCTTCACCTCTCCCGGGGAGGTTCTCACCCGGCGGGGAGCGCTCGCGGAGGGCGCTTGCCTTTGCCGCGGATTCGTGTCAGAAGGCGCGCGGACATGAGGAAGGAGGAGGCATGGCCAGTCTCAAATTCTGGATTCCGGCGCTGTCGTGGCTGCCGGGAGGAATTATGGCGGAAGAGGTTCTGCGCGTGGGGTCCGTGTCCGGAATGATGGCGCCCGCCTCTCTCGTGGAGTTGGTGGCGGTTGCTCCGTGCGGCATGCCGCTGGCGCTCGCCTGTAAGCGTCTCGCCCGCTCGGGCTATCCGGGTCCCGCCCTAGTGGCGTGGGCCGCGCTCGGCGGCGCCGCAGTCGCGGGCTTCTCAGGTACGCTGCCCACAGGCGATCAGTCGCTCCTGCTCTCTCTCCCGGCATGGGTGGCGGCCTGGCGGGTCGAGCGAAGGCCCCGCCGCCCGGGACTCGCTTTGCCTCGGGAATGGCGCGGGCGTTGAGCGGACCGGAGACTCCCCCCCGGCGAGGCCGCTTCCGGCAGACGCCCTGAGGTCGACGGGACGGCTGCGGAGCAGGGAGGCGGCGAACCCTCCCCCTCGGTCGTCGGCCCGCCGGCGGTACGTACCCCCGCCGTGCCGGCTCAGGCGACGCTCACCACCCGGCGAGCCCGGAAATCAAGGGCGCGTCCTCGACCACCTCGATTTCATCGCGGGAGAGCCTCTTGAAGGCGAGGCACATGGCTACCTCCTCCCAGGAGTCGAGGGGGCCGTGTTCTGCGCCCGTTTCGAGTTCCACCACGGTGTAGCGCGGCGGAAAGACCGGCATCCCCCTGTGCTCGCCCGAGGAGTGCCAGGAGCGCAAGGCGCAGGAAGCGCACCTTGATGCTCCGTTGGTTTCGGATGATTGGCAGTCCACGCAGATCCCGAGGGCGCGTCTGTCGCGATAGCGTTTCCTGCTCGCGGCGTTCTTCTTTGGGCGGCGCTTCACCTCCCTTTCGGCGCACGAAGCGCACGTCGAAGCCTTGCCGATAACGGCGCCTCCGCAACGACCGCATCGCCCGGAGGATCTCCTTTTTTCATAAAGCTTCTTTTCCGCCGCGCGTCTCGCTTCCCGGCAGATTTCGCAGACGGCTGCGCCCCCGGCGGGTTCCCGTTCGCCGCAAGCCGTGCAGAGCCCGGCCTCGAGACGCTCGCGCCTGCGTTTTCTCGCCCTCTCGCGCGCCATGCGGCGGCGGCTTTCGGGGTCTCTCCCGCCATATGGGAACCCCTCTTCCCGGGCTTTGGCGTATCGGGCGCGTTCGGCGGTCAGGGATTTACCGAGGCAGGATTCGCAGAGAGTTCGCCCGGGTGCAGGAGGGTATTCGCCGCACTTCGGGCAAGCTCTCCGCGCTCTACGCGATTCGGTCCTCCGCCTGTGGCGTTCGCGTTCTCTCTCGCGTCGAATTTTCGGATTCTTGTGTGGCACAGGATTTTCCTCATGTGTCGGTGAAGTCGTGTAGACGGCAGTGGGGCGGCCAGACGTCTTGCGGGTTCATCCCCGGCTCATCATCCGCCCCCACACGAGGTGTTCGCCCCACAGCTGCAGGCCGCTCCCGGGGATTTTGATCCCCGTACAAATGATGAGCTCGTCCCGGGCGGGACGCATCTCCCTGACAACACGGCGCGAGGCCGTCACGCGTTTTCTTTTGCGCTTACCGCTCTCAGGAGAGGGCGCGGGCCTGATGCTGCCCCGGGCATCGGATTTGTATCGCCTGACCTCGTATCGCTCATCGGCCAGGCCAGGGCCCAGGAGATGGGTGAGGAAGGTGTCGGCTTCAGGTTTTGGTTTTCGCATCGCGCGGCCTCCTTGGAATGGGTGGATGATGGCGGCGACCGGTATTGACCGGAGAGGGAGAGGCTCCCTCCCGGACCCCTTCCGCCGCCCCCTCCCGGCCCGGCTCTGTCTCTCGGCGGGGCGGGGCGCGCCTGTGGAGGAAAAGAGGGATGCCGCCTGTCTTAGCGTATTTTTTTATCAAGTCCCGGCGCGGGGGGTGGTGGACGTGAGCGCATACGGCGGCAAGGTGCAGGAAATCCACTATCGAAATCCCTTCCGGGCGGATTGATTTCGGATAATATGGGCGTCCGTGAAGAGGACCGGACGCCGCGGCGAACAAGCAGGGGGGTATGCCGGGGTACGGGGCGCGTGCCGCCGCTTACGCGGCAGAGAGTGAAACCTCCGGACGCTCAGGCGATGGGGCCGTGACCGTAGGGATAATCATCATCGTACATCTCGCCTTCCTCGTAATCACGCCGCCAGGAGTAACGCCCCGTCCGGGTCTCCCAGTCGAATTGTTCTTCGTTCCTCTCGGGAAGGGTGTAGGAGGTGAAGGCGGACCAGTCGCTGCGGTACGCCCGCCACAGGGCGCCCGAGAGCGCGGTGACGATGGTCCAGAGCGCGGCGAGGAGCCAGGCCGCGGAGATGAAGCGGACGCCCCTCCCGCCGCTTATGGCGATAAGGGTGTAGAGCAGCGCGAGAGCGGGGCCAGCGAGAACGATCAAGTGCGCCGCAGCGGATGGTTTTCGGTTTGTCATGGAAAATCCTCCCGGGTCGTGGGTCGATGGCGGATGGGCGCGGCGGCCTCTCTCCACCCCGCACCCTCAGTCCCAGGCGACTCTCCACTGCCTCCACCTTTCGCCGGCGGGCGGCGGTATGACGTCGACCACCACGACCTGCCGTCTCGAGGGTTCCTGTCAATCGGCGGATGGATGAGGGACGTGGACGACGAGGGGGCCTTGCGCGAGCAGGAGCCGTTGAGCAAGACCCGGCGGCGGTGTATATTTGCCGCGATACCCCTACAGATTCAGGGAAAACACCGTACCGCGAAAAACGCGAACCAGCCGCTTCAGGCGCGCATTTCCTCCTTGTGCTGTGCCGCCTGGGTTCAAGCGGCAAGTCGTCCCTCCCGGCGACTCCTCGTGGGAATGTCGTGAAAGACCAATGGGGCATTTCACGCTTGCCGGGAGGGGCGGCGCTCTGGTCCAGGCGCTTTCATCGGGGAATGAAAAAGAGATGCGGAACACCGGCATATCGGCCCATGCCGCACGGAGGGTGTCCCTGCCAAAGGCCGGGGGGCGAAGCGCTGTGGACGCGCTGCTTCGCGCCGGCGGGGACACTCTCTCAGGGGTATTTCCGGCGGGTGTCGGCGCGTTTCCGCTCGGGAGCCCTCCTGCGGGAGCGGGACCTTGGCACGGGGGGAGCGGGCCGAAGCGCCGGCCTGGAAGACGCCGGGTTTCCAGGCATCCGGAACACCCCGGGACGCGGACGATGCGGCAAACCCCAATGGATGTCCGGCAGCGGTTGCTCCGGACTAACCGGAAGCAATTCCCAGAGCGCTGCAACGAACGCCGTCACCCCGCCGCCGGACACTTCCCCCGACACGCGCTCGCCGGGACGCGCAGGGGTTGTAATGAACCCGCTTGCGGTTTGATTACTCATTTCAAGGGAGAAGAACCAGAAACGCTGAAACAGGACGATAATTCGCCGTATATAATATAAAATCAGTGTATTGCAGGGATATTTGGTTTACCGGGAAATGTTAGATACGGTCTGTTCGATAAAAGAATAGAGAAGATGATGGTCTTTGTCAACAAACATTCCAAGTGGATATCCAAAAAATTCGTCCCCACATGATTCGTACCCTGCATCGGTCCTCGCGCCGGAAAAAAATGTTTAGCAATTGCAAAATCAATCTTTTACCAGATATTCAGTTCCAGAGAAAAACGAAGGGAATTTTCTTTTCTCCACCCGGGTCCTCTCAATTCAAGAAAAAAATTTTCATTTGCAGGTTATCATGGCCCCGCAAATGCGCCCTGCACCTCAGAAAATCGGGCAAAGCTTCATGCTATTGAAGGAAAAGACCTATTCCCTGAGTTTGTAGAAGAAAATCTGGCTTTTCTCGCCGACCAGCGGGCCCGAACTCGTCGCAACCAAGACCAGATCGTCGAAACCGTCGTTGTCTGCGTCGCCAAAGGCGAAATCCACGACTCCCCCGCGCAGTTTTCTGGAGCGCCAGGTCTGGGTCAAACCGCTGCCGTCCCAGATGAGACTCGCGACCTGCCCTCTCGAAACGCCCAGACCAGGTGCGATGCCAACAGCGTATTCGTTGCGGATCACCAGAATCTCGTCCACCCCGTCCCTGTCGACGTCTTCGACCATCACGCGCGAGCGTATCGGGAGATCCGGCACATGTATCCTGTCACTGGTATTTTCAGTATTGGCAAGGGAGAAGAATTTATGGACGGGTGCGCCGTAGGTTTCAGAACTCGAGTATATCTCCGCGCCGCTTTTCGAAAATACCTTCAGCCTGTCGTCCTTCCCCACCTCGATGACCTCCAGCGCGCCATCCTTGTTGATATCCCACAAGCCGAAGCCCAGAATCGTCAAATCGGGCGGAAGCGCATAGGGGGCGGCAGGCGCGAGCTTTCCTCCCGACCACCGATAGCTGCGAATGGGGCCATCGAACGCCTTGTCGAGTCCCTCGCTCTGGCCCAGGAGCAGGTAGGCTTCTGAATCGGGAATATTAGCGCCCTTCTTGTGCCGCCGCACCCGGAGGAGGCGGTAAAACGTCCTGTCGTTCCGGACGAGGGGCGTGAACTTCCCGCCCTTGAACTGCAGGATTATCGAGTACAACTCGTTCGAGCGATAAGAGGCGAGGTAGAACTCGGGCGTCCCGTCTCCGTTCATGTCGGCGATGTCGAGCCAGCGGAAGTCGTTCGCCGCCCCCTCGTCGAAGCGCGCGATTTCGCGCATCCGGTTATTCTCGAATCGGTAGACGATCACCTGAGTCTGCGTGATGAGGACGACTTCGTTTTTTCCGTCGCCATCCACATCCGCGACAGACATCCCCCGGAAGGCGACTTTATCGAACGAATAGCTCTTCACGCCGCCTGCCCTGCCGGGCGCTCCCTCGCGGGCGAGCACGAAACTCTCGTTCGCAGGTCCTGCGCGTCCGCCTCCCTCGCTGCGATTGAGATCCTTCACTTGGGGCGGCAAGCTCTGATCGAAAGGCAGTTCATCCGCAATCGCCACGGCCTTGAAGAGTTCTTCCTTCGTTGTGAGAGACAAAAGCCGGGTGGAGAGAATCTTCTTCCCTCTGATTTCACGCAGTTCGTTTTCCAAGGCCATGTCGCCCCGCACCTGGTTTCGCAGACGTATGGGATTCTCATCCTTGAGTATCTGATCCGTAGCAATGCCCGTCTCCAGGAGCCATACCTGCAGCCTGTCCACGTCATAAACCTCGAAGCGTCCGCTTCTCAGGAGTTGACGACTCAACTCCCTCGTAAGTGTTTCCATGCTGACGGCCTCTTTCGTCTGGTTGACGAAAGGGAGTAACGCCAAGCGAATTTTCGCCGCGGACATGCGCACAATGTCCTTGACGCGCGGGGAGAGTCGCCCGCCCGGCGCCAGGCGGACCAGTCGAGCGATGGAGAATTTCTCCCGCACTTCGACGATTTCGACTTCGCCAATCTCCTCTTCCAGTTTGCCGAGAACGACACCCGTCGTCGGGTGCCGGAACGGCGCCCCTTCGCGGTAGACGCCCATCTTGACGCCCTTGACCACCTTATCCTTCTCTCCGAGGCTTAAGTAAAGATCCGCCCCCTTAACAGCGACCACTGCGCCGCGCAGATTCGGGAATCTCTGGCGCATCTTCTCGCTGATGAGCCCTAGTGCATTTCGATAATCGTTCTCTTGCGCATGAATTGAACCAACAGATGCGCAGAGGAAGACGATGAGCGCCAGCAATAGGGCCGACGCCTTGGGAACGAGGCTAGAGAACATGAAAAAACCTCACATAGGCAGCATACTTAAGGTAGAAACGTCGGCTACGCCGACACCGCTCCGTAACGGAGCATGGTTCCGGAAAAATTAATCAACCGTTATATGATATCGATGTCAGAAAGCCCCAACCACCAACAAATATACCGCGTAAGTAACAGAAAGCAAGTTTCTTCCGCCCATCACGGAATACCACTCCGTCCAAGTGCAAGTCGTGTTCTGCCTTAAGGCCGGGTGAGACCCAGCTCTCTTTTTAGTTTTGGGTGAAGCGGCGAGCCGAACTTCTCGGCCCCTCTCGCGTGTTTTCGAGCGCCTGCGCGATCACCCTCCAGATACAAAGCCAGCGCCAGATTGTGGTGTACGCCTCCGTGGCCGGGTTCGACTCTCAGCGCCGCCCTGAACTGCGCTATAGCCAGGCGCCTCGAACCCGCCTTGAGATACAGGGTGCCCAGATTGAAGCGCGCCTCCGCCAGCCTGGGATTGAGACCAATCGCGCGCTCGAAATGGGGCCTCGCTAGATCGCCGCGCTCAGCGCCCATGTACAGTGCTCCTAGGGCCAGATGCGCCTCGGCGTTCTCATCGTTGAGCCGTAAGGCTCGCTTGAGAGAAATTTCTGCGGCTGCCGCGTCGCCGCTTTGCATTTGCGCTATTCCTAAATCCACCCAGGCGTAATCGTAGACGGGATAAATCTCGACGGATTTCTTGAGCGGCTCTATGGCTTCGCGGAACCTGTTTCGGTCGATCAGTGCCTGCCCATACACCCTGAGCGCACGCGCACTGTTCGGAGAGACCTCCGCCGTCCGCCGCCAGAAACGGAGCGTATCGCCCCACTCGTGGTTTCGCTTGAGCGTCAGCGCACCGAAGACTACGCACACTATAACGAGTAGCGCCGCGCCGATTCGCCAATCTCTTCCACTAAGCAACACACCCACTGTAGGCACCAGGGCGATGAGGAAACCGGCCGAGGGGATATAGAGCACCCGCTCCGCCATGATGGTGCCCATGGGAATCAGCAGGTTACTCACGGGCAGGTAGGCACCGATGAAAACGACGAGCCCGAAGGCGACCCACGGCATGTCTTTCCTCAGACGCCATGCGGCGTAGCCCCACGCCAGAAGCCCCAAAATACCCGCCGCCGCCCAGAGCATCGCTTCCGCACCTTCCAACGGAATCTGTGCGAAGGAATAATCCATGCTCAATGGCCACGGCCATACCAGGAGCTTGAAATAGCGGCCCAGGACGCCGATGGCGCCCAAGATCCGTCCACCCGCCGGCATCAGCGCCAGGACGTTGTCGAGTTTCGATGGCGGGTAGGGGCGCGCCAACATGCCCAAGGCGGCGTATCGCATCCACACATATATAATGAGTACGAGGGCGAGCGCGCAGACGGCGGTGAGCGTATGCCTGAGAGGCGGACACTCCTTCTCTCCCATTACATACCGACCCCAGAGCCACCACAAAAGAGCGCTGAACAGCAGGGCCACGCCGATTTCCTTGGACAGCATCGCAAAAAGGCAAAGCGCGCACGTGAGACCGACCGGTGCGAACACGTCCCGATATGAGAAACTTCCACCGGCTGCTATCTCATGACTTCCCTGCGCTTCGCCGGGTCTCATTCCAGGGAGCGCAACGCTCATCAAGAGGCTCAACCCCCCAAACACGCCCACTGCGGCCATCAGGTCGGCGCGCGCGACGACGGCGTTCACCGCCTCAGTATGAACCGGATGAAGAGCGAACAGCAGGGAAACTGCTCCCGCCGCGTTACGTGAGACTCCGAAGCGGACGCACAGCCAGAACAGCGCGAGGCAGGCAAAGGCGTGAAACAAGGCGTTGATTATTCGGTAGCCAACCGGATTCAGACCGCCGAGGGCGTGATTCAGCGCGAATGAGACGATGGTGAAGGGCCGATAGAGGCGATCTCTTCTCTCGTTCGTCTCGAGCACGGCCCAATAATCGTGCTGAAAGGCTTCCAGGATACGGCCACTCTCGCGGACGAGGGGATTCTCGCCGATTATGGCGATGTCGTCATGTAAAAACGGGTTCGAAAACGTGCCCGCAAAGATGAAGAACGCGGCGCTGGCTACGACGCAGATCCAACCCCATTTCACGAGCGACCCCATTCGTCCTCTCTCATCCGTTGCCTGAACTATCGGGCCTACCGCCAAGGCGTGGACAACCGCCCGGAATAGAACGGTAATCGTATGAAAAGGCTCCCGGTGTTGCGGCCTGGCCCAGGTAATTTCATAAACATCCGAATCATCATGCCGCCATCATGACAACAAAATTTCCGCCCCGCCACCGGAAACGTCGATAAAATCGTCCTTCTCATATGGTTTTCCTTTTGACTCGCGGCGTAACGACTGCTAATCTTCGAGATTGAAAGTTCGCTGGGGGTGCCTTGCAGGCTGAGAACAAACCCTTCGAACCTGAACCGGTTAGCGCCGGCGTAGGGAAGCGACAGGTCTTCCACATCCTCTGTTTTCCCTTCGCCACATGTGAATAAAGAGAATTCATCGCGCGGGGAAAGCTTCATCCTTCTCCTGTATGAAGCCGGTGAATTCCAATCTGAATAAGAAGCATTTTAGAGGAGTCGAGAGAGATGGCAGACTCAAACGGAAAAACAAACAACACAAACGAGGTCAAGCTCGACCTCATCCAGGCGAACGGACACACCACGAACGGCGACGCCTCGTTCCCCGCCTCTCGTAAGGTCTACGTCGATGGAAGCGATGATGTTCGAGTACCCATGCGGGAGATATCCCTCTCGGGCGGTGAGCCGCCGCTCCGGGTCTACGATACGAGCGGCCCCGAGGGCGAGGACATCCACAAGGGGCTGCCCAGGCTTCGCGACGCCTGGATTCGCGCACGCGGTGAATACGACGAGATGGAGCCCTCCTACGTCCCGGTGCCCGGCCATTCGGACCCCGACATCCCGATGCCGCCCCCCCGGAAAGTGCTCAGGGGCCGGACCAACGTGACCCAGATGCACTACGCGAAAAAAGGCGACATAACGCCCGAGATGGAATTCATTGCCATCCGCGAGAATCTGAAGCCCGAATACGTACGTGACGAGGTGGCCCGAGGCCGCGCCATCATCCCGGCCAACGTCAACCATCCCGAAAGCGAGCCCATGATCATCGGGCGCAATTTCCTGGTCAAAATCAACGCGAACATAGGAAATTCGGCCGTTTCAAGCTCCATCGAGGAAGAAGTCGAGAAAATGACCTGGGCTACAAAATGGGGCGCCGACACCGTGATGGATCTCTCCACCGGAAAGAACATCCACGAGACGCGCGAGTGGATCATCAGAAACTCCCCCGTCCCCATCGGCACGGTGCCGATTTACCAGGCGCTGGAAAAAGTGGACGGTATCGCGGAAGACCTGACATGGGAGATTTACCGCGACACGCTTATTGAACAGGCAGAGCAGGGGGTGGACTACTTCACCATCCACGCGGGCGTTCTCCTGCGCTACGTGCCGCTCACCGCCAAGCGGGTGACGGGCATCGTCTCGCGCGGCGGCTCCATCATGGCGAAATGGTGCCTGGCTCACCACCAGGAGAGCTTCCTCTACACGCGCTTCGATGAAATTTGCGAGATCATGAAGGCCTACGATGTCTCCTTCTCCCTCGGCGATGGTTTGAGGCCGGGCGCTCTCGCCGATGCGAACGACGAGGCGCAATTCGCAGAACTCGAAACCCTGGGTGAATTGACGCTCAAGGCCTGGGAGCATGACTGCCAGGTGATGATAGAAGGCCCCGGCCACGTGCCCATGCACCTGATCAAGGAAAACATGGATAAACAACTCGAAATCTGTCACGAAGCGCCCTTCTACACCCTGGGGCCGCTGACGACGGACATCGCTCCGGGGTACGACCACATCACCAGCGGCATCGGCGCCGCGATGATCGGGTGGTTCGGAACCGCCATGCTCTGCTACGTCACGCCCAAGGAACACCTCGGGCTGCCCAACAAGAAAGACGTCCGCGAGGGCGTCATCACCTACAAAATCGCGGCCCACGCGGCAGACTTGGCGAAAGGCCACCCCGGCGCGCAGGACCGCGACGACGCGCTCTCGAAGGCGCGCTTCGATTTTCGCTGGGAGGATCAGTTCAACCTCGCGCTCGACCCTGAAACCGCGCGTGAGTATCACGACGAGACTCTGCCCGCCGACGGCGCCAAGGTCGCTCATTTCTGCTCGATGTGCGGACCCAAATTCTGCTCGATGAAGATCACCCAGGAGGTCCGCGAATACGCCGCCAAACAGGGTCTTGAGGAGAAAGCTGCGCTGGAAGAGGGATTGAAGGAAAAAGCGAGCGAATTCAAGGAGGGCGGCTCCGAGATTTACGTGAAGGAAAGCTAGGCCGAACTCTAACGACCACATCACACCAAACCCCGCCTGGGCCCATACCCGGGCGGGGTTTTTTGTCCAGTTTCGTAAACCCCCACAAGACTTCGGCATCCGATTAATGATAAATTCCACTTATCGAACCGAGTAGATGGGAGTCGTCATGACGCTGAGAATGGGTGTGTGGGCGCCCGTGTGGGGCACGTTTCTGGGGCGGATCGAAAAGCCCGAAACGGTGAAAGAGGCCTCCTTCGCCCACAATGCACGCTATATTCAACGGGCGGAAGAGTTGGGCTTCGAAAGCACCCTCTTACTGGATAGGAGCCTCAACAGCATCAAGGGCTTGGGCGCGCCGGTTCTGGAGGCCTGGATCACCGCGGCGGCGCTGGCGCCCATCACGAAGAAAATCGAACTCATCGTCGCCGCCAAGAGCGCCTACCGCCACCCCTCGCTCGTCGCCCAGATGGGGGCGAACATCGACTGCATCAGCGGGGGACGATTCGCCATCAACATCGTCTCGGGCTGGTGGGGGCAGGAAAACGAGATGGCGGGCATCCCCTTCCCCCCGCACGATGAGCGCTACGATCTATCCGAAGAAGTCATGCACATCCTCAAATCCTACTGGACGAAGGAATGCTTCAGCTACAAGGGCAAGTATTTCGAGATAATAGACGGCGTCACAGCCCCAAAGCCCGTCCGAAAGCCCTGGCCCACGTTTTATTTCGGGGGCGAATCGACCGCCGCCGTGAAGCTGGCCGGCAAAGCCGCGGACGTTTTCCTGTACAACGGCCGTCCGCTCGAAGACGCGAAGGCATTGATGGCCGCCGTGAACCATGAGGCGCGAGCCAATGAGAGAGCCATACGCCACGGGATGAGTTCGTTCATCGTTTGCCGCGACACTGACGAGGAGGCCCGGGCGGAACTCGCGCGCCTTTTCTCGCTCATCACCGAAACGCCCAAGCTCAAAGGGGTCGACAAGGCCGCCCAGCACAAGAAAACGAGCGCGAAGGGGGGCGGCGTGGGCTCGAACGGCGGCACGGCGACGGGCCTCGTCGGCTCGCCTGAGACCATCGCCGAGCGCATCATGGCGTTTCATGAGGCGGGTGTGGAATTGTTCCTGCTCCAGTTCCATCCCATGTTCGAAGAAATGGAGCGATTCGCATCCCAGGTCATGCCCCTCCTGCCCCTGGGCGAGAAAGCGCCTGCGGCGGCGAAGGTATAGCCCGCTCTCACTCCAGAAATACGCGCGCGCCCAGCCCGAAGCCGTTTCTCAAGAACCAGCCCTGGTTCACCTCCAGCACCCAGCGAACCTTGTTGCGCGAGCGGTAGGAAGGAATCCGCGTCCCCGGCTTGTGGGGCTGCAAGTGGATGATCTCGAGAATCACGCCCTTCGAGTCGATGAAGGCCAGCGAGAGGGGAATCAACGTGTTCTTCATCCAGAAGAACCGCCTTGCATCATCCTTGTAAACAAAGAGCATACCGGCGTTTTCGGCCAGCCGCTCCCTGTTCATGAGGCCCTGTGCGCGGGATTTGGCGTTGCGGGCGATCTCCACCGAAACCGCGGCCTCGCGCCCCTCCTGGGTGATGCGCACCACCCCCTTCTCGAAGCTCCGGGCGGCGGCGGATGGCGGCGGGATCAGGCCGCAGGCGAGCGCTGCGGCGCAGACAAAGCCGGTTATCGAAATGGATCGCACGAATACCCTCATAAAGAACAACCTCTTATATGGGCATGCGAAGCGCGGCCGACAGGAGAAATTCCGCCCTGCAATTCCGCGCATTTGCCGTCATCGCGCAAGACGTGGACCATGGCAGAATTCCCCTGCGCTGCGCTGCAACCTGGCGGCGTCCTTTCCCAGGAAATCAATGAACGGTTATTTATCGAATAACCCCGTGAATTTATCCAAATTTATCGAATTTTTCAGAAATTCATTTTCCGTTTCGACTTCTTTGGGCAGCGCCACCATAACCGACCCGAAACCTCGCCGCCAAGGGCAAATGCGCGAAAATGCGCCCGCGCTCTCCATGAATCCGGGGCGATTTTCGAGAGCGCTCCACGGCGCATCTCCAGGTTCAGGAGTCTTCGAACCGCGCCCGTTCGCATCGAAGGCCGATCGGTGGGAAAATACGCCTCAAGTCTCATGGAACCCGCGCAAGGGTCGGGAGGGGCGCCTGAATCTCGGGGCGGGCATCCTGATTGGAGTACGCATCGAGCGAACGTCCACCGGGGTTCGGCGGGCGCGCGCTCTCAGACGCCTGCGTTGTTCATCACGCCTTAAGCCTGGAGGAACTTCAATGACCGAAGATCATCATCACTTCATGGGATTGACGCTCGAGGAGTCCCGTCTCGCGCTCGAGGCGGGGAACCCGCCCGTCGGCTCCATCATCGTGAGGGACGGAGAAATCATCGGCAGGGGGCAGAACCGCGCCGTCTCCCACAACGACCCCACCTGCCACGGCGAGACCGACGCCATCCGGAACGCATGCCGCGAACTGGGCGCGCCCGACCTGCCCGGCTCGACGCTCTACACGGCGATGGAGCCCTGCCCGATGTGCTGCTGGGCCATCGTCCTGGCGAAGGTCGAGACGCTCGTCCTGGGCGCGCGCCACGCGGAAATGGGGCGGACCGACTATGGAGACTATTCCGTCGAAAAACTCCTGGAGATGGGGAATCAATCCGTGGCGCTCGTCACGGGGGTTCGCGTGGCCGAATGCGAGGCCTTAAGGCGCAGCTGGTCGGGGTGGGTGGAGCCCACGTCGTAACTGAAAAGAGCCGGAAGA
Organism: bacterium; assembly: GCA_965213625.1. Lineage (GTDB taxonomy): Bacteria > UBA8248 > UBA8248 > UBA8248 > UBA8248 > Bin107. The sequence goes on along the minus strand of CBDBZU010000004.1, from coordinate 1,702,234 downwards.
CAACGAGGAGAAAATTCATGAGCCGCTGGATACAGGAACTCACCTGGCCGGACGTGGCGGAATACCTGGAGCGCGGGAGTACGGCGCTCGTGCCCGTCGGCGCCACGGAGCAGCACGGGCCGCACTGCCCGCTGGGAACGGACGCGGCCGAGGCCATCGCGACCGCGGAAGAAGTGGCCGGGCGGGCGGACGCCCTTATCGCCGCTCCCCTGTGGTTCGGGTGGTCGCCGCATCATCTCGCGTTTCCGGGTACGATATCGATCGCCGCGGAGACGCTCACGCGCGTCGTCGAGGACGTATGCAACAGCCTCGTGGTTCACGGCTTCAAGCATATCGTTATCTTGAACGGCCACCGGGTCGCGAACCTCCCGCCGATAGAGATCGCCGTCGTGCGGGTGAGGAACTTAACAGGCGCGGCGGTCGCCATCGTGGACCTGGCCCTCATCGCCGGCAAGGAAATCCGCGACGTTTGCGAGAGTCCCCCGGGAGGCGTCGGCCACGGGTGCGAATCAGAAACCTCCTTCATGCTCTACAAGTACGGGGAACAGGTGCGGATGGAGCGCGCGGTGGACGCCATACCCGAGGTGGGCGAATTCGAGCACCGCTTCGTCTCCGTGGACCACGCCGTCAACCGGGTCGAAAATCCAAAACTCTCCTTTCCGCCGACGATGGAGGAATACGGACAAAACCGCGAAGCGATGGGGGTCGGCGGCGCGGCCACTCTGGCATCGGCTGAGAAGGGAGAGAAAATCTTCGAGGCCATCGCGGCGAACACCACGAGGTTCGTAAAAACCTTTCAACAGGTGTCCGTCACCATCAAGGCGACCGCCCCGCCGCTTTAGAGCGGAGGAGTCCATCTTCGGTTCATCGGCTGCAAGGGCGGTTCGCGAACCGCCCTTGCGGGTAATGATGACCGAGGAATGAAGACGGCGCGGGGGCCTGTCCTGACGGGGGCTTCCTTCCAATTCAAATCGAGATTACTCACCGTCATTCCGGCGCATGCCGGAATGACGAACCAGAAAACGCATAGACCGTTTTTGGTAGGGACAGGCCCCTGTGCCTATGGCGGCGTCCCTCGATACGGCCCTTGCGGGCCTGCTCGGGATGAGGGAATTTTTTATTTTTCTCACCTTGAGCAGCCGTCATATCACCCTCACCCTGAGTAGCCGCCGAAGGTAGAACGCCACTGAGAAAGGAGCGTTTGTACCGAAGGGCCTGCCCTGAGCCTGTCCGCTACGGGATCATCATGTCGCCGACCGGGGGGAAACAATATCTTCTTCAACAACTCCGATGCGGGAGGATATGGCCCGACCGAGGAGGGAGCGGTCGCACGTCGTTTCTGTAAGGCGCGGTTCGGGAATCACTCCCCCCTCATCCCGAGTAGGCGCGCTTGCGCGCCGTATCGAGGGAGCGCCCTTCGATACGCGGCTTCGCCGCTACTCAGGGTGAGGAAAGAGGTGTTAACGGTTTGCGAGGGTCGCAGACGAGGCCTTTTCAACAGCCCCTTGAGGGGGTTGTTGAAACAGTTCTGGTTTCGAGACCGGGCGTATATTACCTGCCGAGGAGAGAGAAGAATCACTCCCCCCTTGAGGGGGAGTCGATGAGGCCGAGCGGTTTATGCGAAGGCCGATTCGGTGGGGGGTGTATCTCGTTTTATCGCCACTCCGAGTTATACCCCCCACCGAATCGCTTTCGGGCTTACGCCCTCAACTCTTCGACTCCCCCTCAAGGGTCTGTTGAAAAACCCGGTGTTGGAAGCGGGCGTTTTGGCGGCTCACGCGGCGGCGGGGAGGCAGCCCAATCGGCGCGTGAGGGCGCCATGTGCGCGCAGCCGGCGTCTCCGGGCGGCACAGGCCGTCCACAAGGCGAATATACGCGCCGCAAAAGCGGCGGCCAGCCGCTTGAGGTTCACCGCTATCGCCGTCAGGTAGGACTGGATCCGCATGTTCGCAAGGCCCCGGCGCACCGCCCGCCCCAGTCCGTGCCGGCTCTTCGCCTCGCCGTGGTAGCCCTCCGAGCGCCAACGGTGGCGGCCATAGAGACGCTTCTCCTCCTCCCCCCAGCGCGCATGCCGCCGACGCGCGCGCAACAGCGCCGGATACGCGTGCGGAATCAACACCGTCCTGCTCGTGCGCGACTTCGACAGACAATCGGGCCTGAGCGCGCAGCCCGCGCAATCCCGCGTCTTCGATACATAGGAGCGCCCCCGCTCCGTCGCCTGCCGGGGGCGCAGCGTCTTGCCTCCCGGACACTTCACCACCTCGTTGCGCGCGTCGTAGTGGAACAACTGCAGCGGAACACGGCTCTGGCTGGGTTCCTTCTTCGCTGGTATCAGCGCTTCCACGCCCCGCCGCTCCAATTCGCCGTAAACCTTCGAGTACGCGTACCCCGAATCCGCCGTCACCATCTCCGGCGTGCGGCCCGACAACTCGCTTACCGCCTCTATATGGGACGCCATCATCTCACGCTCGTTCCGCGTCCCCTCCGTCACCGACACGTCGAGAACAACACCCCGCTCATCGTCCACCGCCGCGTGCTGCTTGTAGCTCGGCTCGAACCCCGCCCGCGCGCTCTTGCGCGCAAGCCGCGCGTCCGGGTCCGTCCGGCTCACCGGACCCCCGCCACCGCGGCCTCCTCCCTTCTTCCCGACCTCATCATCGACGGGATTCTCCTGAATCACCTTCTCCGCGTGGTGCGCCGCCAGGCTCTCCCAGCTCACGTCCGCGCGTATCAACGAGGCGTCCACGTGCACCACTTCCCCCTTCGCCACATTCGCCTCCAGGCAAGCCTGCACCGTGCGACGGAATATCTCCTTGAACCGTGCCTCCCCCCAGCGCTGACGTATCCGCGTCAGGCTCGAATGATGCGGCAACTCCTCGTGCAGCCCGTACCCGATGAACCACCGGATCGCCAGGTGCGCACGCGCCTCGCGAAGCAGGCGACGGTCGTGTACGTAGCCCAGCAACATACCCGCCAGCATCAAGCGGAGCGCCACCTCCGGGTCGATCCCCGGACGACCGTTATCCGCGCAATAGCAATCCGCCACCTCCTCCCGTAGCCAGCTCAAATCCAGTACGTGGTCCACGCGCATCAGGACGTGATCCTCGGGGATCAGCCGTTCCAGCGAACCGGCCACGAACAAATCCATCTGCTCGCGCCTCTTGCTGCCTATCATCGAGGGAACTCCCATCTCGGGCGAGATAGTGTCATTACACCCAATCACAATGCCGGGGCTTTTTCAACAGCCCCCTCAAGGGGGGAGTGAAATTCACCGCGCTCTTTTTGTGAGGTTTTTCAACACTCATCCATCTATCGTGTTTGCCCCTACTCCCCCACTCCCTTACCCCTCGCCCGCTTCCCCTTCATCAAGAACGCGCCCAGGGCGGGCAGCAGCGCGATGGCGCCCACCATGTTCACCAGGAACATGAACGAGAGCACCGTGCCCATGTCGGCCTGGAGCTTGAGCGCCGCGAGAATCCAGGTCGCCACACCCACGGCCAGCGTGAGGCCGGTGAGCACCACGCCCGCCCCGGTGGTGGCGAGCGTCCGCTCATAGGCGGCGGCGAAATCGAGCCCCTCTCTCATATAGGAGAGCAGCCGCCCGCAGATGTATATCCCGTAGTCCACGCCGATGCCCACGCCCAGCGCCACCACAGGCAGGGTGGAGACCTTTAAGCCAATTTCCAGAAACGCCATCAGCGCGTAGGCGAGGAGGGAGACGAGCGCCAGGGGCGCGACGATGCAGACGGTCGCCGCCACCGATCGGAACGAGATCAGGCAGAGCAGGATTACAGCGGCGTACACGTAGCCCAGAATCGGGAACTGCGACGCCTCTATCTCCTCGTTCGTCGCCGCCATCACGCCGACGTTTCCCGCAGCGAGGCGGAAGGCGACCCGCTCGTCGCGCTTTGTTTCGTTGAACGCCTTAACTGCAGTGACGACCCCGCGGATGGTCTGCGCCTTGTGGTCGGCGGTGTAGATGAGCACCGGCATCGCCGAACAGTCGCCGTTCAGCAGGCCCGTGCTCGTCGGCACGAGGGAGACCGATTCGGCCAGCGCGTGTCGGTTGCGCGGCAGCGCGCGCCACTTGAGGTTCCCCTCGTTCCAGCCGGCGTTCAGCTTGCGGACGATTCCGGCGAGCGCGACCACCGAGCGCACGCCTTCCACGTTGCGCATGCGCCACTCGAACTCGTCGATCAGGCGCATCACGCGGTAATCGACGCATCCTTGCGGTATGGTCTCCACGATCACCGTCAGCACGTCCACGCCGATGTTGAAGCGATCGACGATGGCGGCGGTATCGCGGTTGTAGGTGGAGCTTGCGCGCAACTCCGGCACGCCCTGGTGCTGGTCGCCCACGCGGACCTCGGGCGCGTAGCGCGCTCCGAGAGCCAGCAGCGCGGCGGCGACGGCTATCGTCACCATCGCAGGTCGCGGCCTGGCCGCCTTTGCCGCACGCTTCCAGAGACCCTCCAGAAGTCCGGGCGAAGCCTTGCGCTCCCCCGGCGTCTCCGCTTTGAGATAGGAAAGCGCCACGGGCAGAAGGCCCAGGTTCGTCAGGATGATCGCGGCCACCCCCAGGCTGGCCGTGACGGCTATCTCCTGGATGACGCGCACGGGTATGAGCGCGATGGCCACGAACCCGATGGCGTCGGACGCAAGCGCCACGGCGCCCGGCAGCAGCAGGCGGCGGAAGCTCGCCCGCGCGGCGGGAACGCCGCCGCCCCCTTCGGCCTGCACGGCGTTCACCATCTGCACCCCGTGGCTCACCCCGATGGCGAAGACCAGAAACGGCACCAGGATCGACATCGGGTCGACGCCGAAGCCAAGACCCGTGAGCGCGCCGAGCTGCCAGACAACCGCGACCAGGGAACACGCGAGCGGCATCGCCGTGAGACGGACCGAGCGGGTATAGGCGTATACGAAGAGGGCGGTGACCAAGACGGCCAGGCCGAAAAACAACAAAACCTGGGCTGCGCCGTCCGCAATCTCGCCCACGACTTTCGCGAACCCGATGATGTGGACTTTCGCCACGCCGCCGGCCTCGGCGTCTTTTCGGATGGCTTCGAGCGCCCGCGCGACTTCCAGGTAATCGAGCCGCTCACCGGTGTCGGGATGAAACTCCTGGAGCCTCGCGCTCACAAGCGCGGCGGAAAAATCGTTCGCCACCAGCCTGCCCACGATACCCGCCTTGATGATGTTCTCCCGCACCCGCGCGAAACCGGCCTTGGTCGGCTTGAAATCAGGCGGCAGCACGTTGCCGGCGACGATGCCGTCCTCGACCACCTCGTTGTAGCGCACGTTCGGCGTCACCACGGAATAGACCTGTGTGCGGTCGACGCCCGGCACGAAGAAGACGGCGTCGTTCACCTTCTGTAGCAGGGCGAAGAACTCCGGGCTGAAGATGTCGCCCTCCCGCGCCACGAGCGCCACCGCCACGCGGTCCGCGCCCCCGAACGCGGCGCGATGCTTCACGAAGGTTCGCATGTACTCGTGTTCGAGCGGCACCAGCTTGGTGAAGCCTGCGTCGACGCGCAGTCCCGTGGCCTGCCAGGCCATCACCAGCGTGACGATGAGAAAAGCGGCGAGCACCCACGAACGGCGTGAGAACAGCGCGCGCTCGAGCAGGGCCGTAACCGGGGATGTTTTGGGAGGAGAGGAGGCGTCCTGCATGGTGTAAAGTCTATTCGGCCCGGGGCAGGCGTCTGGCCCCGAACTCTCCGAGCAGCAGCACCCGCCCATCAGGGAGTGCGAGCGCTTTGGAGACTCCCAGGCGCGAGGTCAGCGGCCGGAAGGCGGCGTCGGTCGATACGCTGCGCCCGCCGTCCCGGCTCACGAGCAGGGCGCCTTCGAGGCCTGTGACGAGCATGAGTTCGGGCTTCACAAGGAGCGCTCCCGTCAGGGTCGCCTTCGTCCCCGTGCGTACCTGGGTCCAGCTCTCGCCCCCGTCTTCTGAGCGATACATATTGCCCCGGAGGCCCATGAGCAGCAACTCGTTCACATCGAGCGCGAGTGCGGAGAACCACGAGCCGGCGTAGGGCGAGGCGAGCTTGCGCCAGGTGTCGCCGCCATCGTCGCTGCGGTAGATCGCGCCCGCCTCACCGGCGATGAACAGCCGACCCGGCCCTGCGGGAACCAGGGCGTTCAGGTGGAAATCATCCTTGTCGATGGTTCGCGGCTTCCAGGTGCGGCCGCCGTCGGTCGTGCTGAGAAAATAACCATACGCCCCCACGGCGAAGCCGACCCGCTCGTCGCGGAACCAGACGTCGAGCAGGGGGCGTTCTTCTTTGGGCGCGAAATGGGCCACCTTCCAGGTCAGGCCGCCGTCTTCGGTGCGGAGGATGACGGCGTCGTGCCCGACCGCCCAGCCGATGCGCGCATCGTGCATGTGCACCGCCGTCAGGAGGGCGCGGACGGGTACGCGGGCCTGTTTCCACTTCAAGCCGCCATCGTCCGATACCAGCACGTGGCCGCGCTCGCCGACCACCACCAGTCGCGCGCCCGCGAATGCGCCGTCGATCAGCAGGGATTTCTCTGCGAGCCGCGCGTGAACCGCCGGTTGGGCATTCGCCGCGCCTAAGGCCAGCAGACAGAAGATGAGGCCGGGCAGGATGCGCAGACTCAATCTTCCAGGGATTCCGGAGGTCGACGCAATCATCTCCTGCCCATTCGGCGCAACGCCGAGGGCGTGAAACCCCTGGAGGAGTAGTTCGTGCCGAAGACGTTCATGGGATACTCGTTGTTGAGCCCCAGCGCGAGGTAGCGCCCCGCCTGTAGGTCGGTGTGAACCTCGAGGGTGTAGCCCAGCAAGGGTTTTTCGTAATAGTTGACGGTGTGCCCTTCCGACACGCGCCAGAGCTGATCCTGGTTGTCGTAGATGTCGGCCAGCAGAATCATCCACGAATCCTCATCCACGTAGAACCGCCGTTTCTTGTAGATGTGGCGCGCCCCTTCCTTGAGCGTCGCCTCGACCACCCAGACCCGGTGCAGTTCATAGCGCAGGTACTTCGGGTTGACGTGCAAGGGCTTTAAAACGTCTGCGAAGGTAATCTTGTCGCTGTGGAGCTTGTAGCTGTTGTAGGGCACGTACATCTCTTGTTTGCCCACGAGCTTCCAGTCGTAGCGGTCGAGCGCCCCGTTGAACATGTCGAACTGATCGCTCGTCCGCAGTCCGTCCGCGGCGGTGCCCGGATTGTCGTAGGCGATGTTCGGCGCGCGCCGCACCCGTCGCTGGCCGGGATTGTACACCCAGGCGTGTCGCGGCTCGGCGACCTGGTTGAGCGTCTCGTAGGCCAGCACAATACGGCCCGCCAGCCGCGCGGGCGCCGCCACTTTCTGGCGGAAGAGAATCATCCGGTTGTTGAGTTTCGCCTCCGTCATGCCCGGCAGGGAATAGCGTGCGAGGTATGCGTCCTCGAGCCTCACGAGCGTGTAGTCGCCGCTCCGGGTGACGGCGGCCTGGCCGATAACGCGCGAGGCGGCTTCGCCCCGGAAGCGCAGCAGGTGGTTCCAGATCACCTCTGCCCCGTGTTTCGGAACAGGGAACGGAACCCCGATCACCGCGCCTGTCACGCCGCTCCCCCCCGCTACGAGTTTCGCGGTGGCAGCGACGCGCTTCGTGGCGTCGTAGATGCGCTTCGGGAAGGCGGCGCTGCGCCGGGTCGGATAGACCGGAAGCTTAAGCGTCGGGTAGGTCTCCAGCATTTTCTGCAGGCCGGCGGAGAGTTTTCCCCGATGTTTATCCAGGTTCGCGCGGGTGATGGTGAAGAGCGGCTTGTCGCCCGAATAGGGGTCGGGGTGGTGATCGCCGACCTTGTAACCCGCCGGCGGGCTCGTGATGCCGCCCTTCCACTCCGGAATGGTTCCCGAGGCGTTGCCCGCCCGCACCGCGCCGAGGGGGGTCAGGTCCTTGCCCAATCGGGCGATTTCATCAGCCGAAATCGCGGCGGAGGCGCTGGCTGCCAAGAGGACGCAGCTTATCGCGACGATGGCTCTCAAAATGATGGTTTTCATGGCGGTTACCCCATTTTCATCGCTGTTGGTTAGAACAGGTATTTGATTGTGGCGGAAACGAAGTCGCGGTCACTCACCTGGTTGTGCCTGCCGGCGCCGCCGAACATGGTGAAGCTCATGTCGAAATGCCAGCGGTTGAGATAGCTCGCGCCCAGCCCGAGGGTGACCGCGAAACGATCCTCGATGAACGGCCCGCCCGGTCCCGGACTGGTGCCCTTTACGTCGTGCTGGAACGATACGCGCGGCGAGACGTTGATCGCGCCGATGGCGTTGAGATACGACAGACGCGCCAACAGTCTGTAGCCGTAGGAGGTGGCGCTCGCGAATCGATCCTGCGGATCCGGCGGCAAACCGGCATGCGCGCCCGCGGCCGTGGCATGGAAAGGCTCCCCGCTGGTCTGCGTGCCCGGCCCCTCGAGGCGCAGCACGCTCTTGTCCGGCATGTCGTGCACGTACATGAGCGCCGCCTCCGCGACGAACGCCAAAGCGTTGGCTCCCAGCGTGGGACCGAACACCTTGGTGGCCGTGGCCTGAATCTGGCTCACGTCGCGCTCGATGTAGCCTTGGACGTAGGATTCCGGGAGGAAAACGCCTACCTGGTTCCGGCAGTAGCTGAAGGAATTCGCGCAAAACCTTTGGGTCGCGGGGTCGAGGGTGAGCGGCGTCAGGGCGGCGAAGAAAAGTTCGGCGTCGTCTATCTGCAGGGGCGCGTCCAGGCGACGGGAATATTCGCCCTGCAGCGCCCAGCCCGAAGTGCCGAGTGTGGTGTTGAAGCTCACGCCCAGGAGATTGATATCTTCGGGGTATTCAGCGAAGTAGCCCGCCGTCTTCGTGTAGCGATCGATGGCCAGGAGGCCGGCCATCCTGCTCACGTTACTGGTGACCTGTTTGGCGACCTCGCCGGGGACGATACTGGCAACCTGCTGCCGGATTGTCGCCTGAATCACCGCTGGCGGGGTGCCGGGCGGGACTTGTGCGGTGACCGCAGCTGTAACCTGCTGAGTGACCGCCTGGGTAACCAGCGGGGTGACAGCCTGCGTCACCGCCCGTGTGGTAACGGAAGTGGGCGAGCCCACCGCCGCCGCCGCGAAGAGGCCGTCAGTCACCCCCTGCACCGTGCCGGTGCGCCCGCTCAGAAGGGGCAGGCGGCTGTGATAGTTCACGAAGTAAAACCCGAACTCGGTATTATTCAACTCCTCGGCAAGGTAGCGAAGCGCGAGTCCCCATTGGCCCGAGTCTTCAGGTTCGCCGTCTCCTCCGCGGTATACATTCAGAAAATGGGGGTCGAAGACCGGCTGCGCTCTCTGGGGCAGGGGCACCAGGGTGCCCGGCGCCGCAGGGCTGGGAATCTGGAAACTCTGGAGGTCGGCGTTCACCGCCTGGGTCAGGCCACGTCCCAGCGCCTCGTAGCTGAATCCAGTGTCGGGGATGGCCCCCCAGCCGAGCACGACCCTGCTCCCACTTGCTCCGGCGAAATCGCTCGTCGAGAAGAAGCTGCCCGGCGGGTCGATCTCGGTCTTCTCCCACTTCACCTGGTAAAAACCCTCCACGGAGACGTTCTCGTTCAGCGAGGCCGAGACCGAAACCATCGGAACCGGCACCAGCCCGTCGCGCAGTTCCGCGCCCGGTGTTCTCAGCTTGGTCACGTCGAAGGGGTTGATGACGTTGATGCTATTCTGGATGAACGTGCTCTCGCCCCAGCTGATGACGTGATTGCCTAGCTTGAGATCCACCGCCGCGACGCCCAGGTCGAACGAGCCGGTGAGGTAGAGGTCGAGCACTTCGAAATCTTTTCCGATCAGGTCCTTCGCCTCGGGCGATAGCTCGTTGCGCGCTCTGTCGCCGTTTTGGTTCTCGAAGTCGAACAGCCCGTGCACGCGGGCGAAGGCGCCGAAGTTCCGGTAGTTGAGGTCCAACTCGCCGATGAACTTCGAAGCGTTGCTCACGATGCCCGTATCGTAGTTGAGGTTGCCGTCGTCCGTGTTGACCGATGTCGCCGAACCGCCATTGGAGGAGCCGATCAGGTTTTTGTCGCGATCATCGACACGGAAGGTGAAGCCGTGGGAAACCGTGATGTCGAGGCTTCCCTCGAGTTCACCCTGCCTGAAATCCTCCGCAATCGCTGGCGGGGCGCACAAAGCGAAGACCAGTGCGAGCGCGCAGGCCGCAAAGCGGTTCAAGCGCAATATAGAGTCGAAAACGCCCCTGTGGGAGAGGCGGTTCGTTGGCCGTCCGACGCCGGCGCGTCGGGCGAAGTGGCTGGAGTGGGCTGGATGCATGCCGAAGGTCTCCCCCTCTTTCGGTCAGGTTTTTCTTTCCAGAATGTTCACACGTACTATATTTTTTGGATGCGGACTCCTGCAAGATATATCCTACATCTCGAGCGAGTCAAGGGAAATTTTTACGGGCCGCCGCCGAAAACAGCGTCTCGCGGATAGATTTACGGAAATAGAGTCGAACGCAGGGGAACCGGCGTTCTCGCGTCGTCAACCCGCAAGAGAAACGCCGGACTCTTATCTTCCTTAAAGGTTGCTCCCAGAGGGAGCGTCGCTACCGGACGCGCTTCCCGTCGGGCTCGAAGAGATAGACGTGCGCCGGGTCGAACGTGACGTTTAACTGCTCGCCCTCCTTGAAGCGATCGCTCGCCTCGACGACCGCGATGGTCGGGCGCTCGGCGCCGTGCTCGAAGTAGAGCAGCGTGTCCTTGCCGAGTGGTTCGACAAGCTGGATGTCGCACGAGAAGGCGGCATCCTGGCTTCCCACCACGATGTGCTCGGGCCGCACGCCGAGGGTGTAGTCCCCGGAAGACACGCCCGCGTAGGCGTCGGGGAGCGTGAAATCGATCCCGGCGCCGGTGAAGACGGGAGCCCCGTTCGAGCCCTCCACCTTCCCCGCGATGAGGTTCATGGACGGGCTGCCGAAGAAATCGGCCACGAAGTAGCTGACCGGGTTGTTGTAGATTTCGAGCGGCGTACCGACCTGCTCGATGACGCCCAGGCGCATCACCACGATGCGGTCGGCGAGCGTCATGGCCTCTTCCTGATCGTGCGTGACGTAGACGAAGGTTTTCTTGAGTTCCTCGTGCAACCTGTCGATCTCGGCGCGCATCTCGCGGCGGAGCTTCGCGTCCAGGCTCGAGAGCGGCTCGTCCAGCAGGAAGGCGGCCGGGTCGGTGATGAGGGTGCGGGCCAATGCGGCGCGCTGCGCCTCGCCGCCCGAGCATTCGACAGGCAGCTTGTGGAGGAGGTGCGTGATGCGCACCATGTCGGCCACCTCGCGCACCTTCTGCTTGCGCGTCTCGGGCGGCACCTTCTTCATGCGCGGGCCGAACTCGATGTTCTCGGCTATCGTCTTGTGCGGGAACAGGGCGTGCGTCTGGAAGACCATGCCGACGCCGCGGTCGCCGGGGTCGACGTCGTTCACGAGGCGTCCGTCGATGGAAATCTCGCCTGCCGTGGGCTCCTCGAAACCCGCGACCATGCGCAGCGTGGTCGTCTTCCCGCATCCCGAGGGTCCGACGATGACGACGAACTCGCCTTCCTCGATGGTGAAGTCGAGGTTCTTCACGGCCTCGATGTTCCTGCCGAATACCTTGCGTAAACCCTTGAGTTCGATTCTTGCCATTGTCCTTTTACCTCTTCACCATTCCGAAAGTGAAACCTCGCACCAGGTGTTTTCGAATGAAAATGCCGATGATCATGAGCGGCAGGGTGATGCCCACCGCCAGAGCGGCCTGATGGCCGTAGACGCGGCCCTCGTCGGAGCCTTCGTATTTCGCCAGTTGAACGGGCAGCGTCACCACGTCCACCTTCGAGAGCATGAGAGATAACAGATATTCGCTCCACGTCAGGATGAGGATGAACAGGAACGTCGCCACGATGCCTGAGCGTATGAGCGGGAATATGACCTCGCGGATCGCCTGCCACTTGGTCGCGCCCAGAATCTCGGCGGCCTGTTCGATCTCGACGGGCACCTCATCCACGAAGCTCTTCGTCATCCAGACGGAATACGGCAATGTAGTTATGAAATAGACGATAATCAGCCCCAGCGCCGTGTCCATCAAATGGATCGCCGAGTAGTAGAGCGTCAGCGGCGCCGCCACCACGATGGGCGGAATCATCCTGAGCACAAGGAGCTGGAACATCCGTATCTCGGACAGTATCCGGTAGCGCGAGACCCCGTAGGCCAGTATCGCGCCGAAGGCGACCGATAGCGCAGTGGCGGTAATGGCGATGTAGAGGCTGTTCCAGAGCGCCTGCCAGGGCTTGTTGGCCGAGTGCGACTCGTAGCGGGCAGTCTTTGTTTCCGCCTCTGTTGAGGTTCGGGGGCTCTCCTCACGTCCCCACACCGCCCGGTAATTGGCCCAGGAGGCCTCTTGCGACCAGTAGACCGGCGGCCAGGCGTGCCACTCCCAGTCGGGCTTGAACGATGTGGAAACGATCCAGAAAATCGGGAACGCCACGATCACCGACCATACGACAAGCATGGCGTAGCGGAAGATCTTGAACAAGCGCGCCTTCATGACTCGGTTCATGTCTAGGCCTCCGTGCGCGACGTTTCATGCAGGGCGTCGATCGCCCGCTTCTCGCGGCGCAGCACATAGATGGCCGTGAGAACAATGAATATCATGATGACCATGACGACGTAGGACATCGCCGCGCCCTTCGATATGTCGAACGACACCCAGGTCGTGAAATAAAGATAGATGGGTATGGTTTCTGTGGCGGTGCCCGGCCCTCCCTGGATGAGACCCCACGTTTTTGGAAACTCCGCCATGGCTTCGAGGAAACGCAGGATGAGCGCCAGGAATATGACGGGTCGCAGGAGAGGGAGCTGGATCTCGCGGAAAATCTGCAGGCGGCTCGCCCCCAAAATGCGGGCGGCTTCCACCGGTTCGCTCGGCAGCGAGGAGAGGCCCGCCAGCATGATGATGAAGACGAATGGCGTCCAGTTCCATACTTCCAACAGTATGATCGTAAAGATGGCGATATCGGGGTTCGCCAGCCAGGTGAACTTCGAGAGGTCTCCCGGCAGGAAATAGCTCAGGAACCCGTTGATGGGCCCTTTCTCGTACAGGAGCATGTCGGCGGTATAGGCGATCACCACGGGCACCGTCAGCATCGGGAGGATGAAGAGAATGTAGAAGAACGCCTGCCCCCGGAAGGGCTTGTACATCAACAGCGCCAGAATGAAGCCGCATATGAAGCAACCCAGCGTCGAGAGGCCCGCGAACAGGAGCGAACGCCCCATGGCCCTCCAGAAACGCCCTTCGGTCAACACCTCCTGGAACAACTCCAGCCCCACGAACTCCGCGTCGAACCAGGTGGAGAGATAGACCGTCCAGGAATGGAGCGAAAAGTATATCTGCAGGAGAAAAACGGGCATCAGGAACAGGAACAGAAGAATCAGCGGTGAGAGCGCGCTCCATTTGAATATGCGCACGCCCCGGGCGCGGGTGGAGCGTCTACCCTTGGGCTGCGCAATTGTGGCTGTTGCCATTCAAAAATACTCCTGCGGTATCGAATGAATCGGAGCGTACGCCGGGAACCATTCGGAAGCGGTCATCGCGTCGGCGACCGGGGCCGGCGATTCCCCGCCGGCCCCGGCGGTCGAAACATGAAACCCCTCCCCGGAGCCGCGCCCCGGGGAGAGGAGTTTACATTCTACGAAGGAACGTTCACTTTCGGCATCATAGCCTTGTAGAAGGGAATCTCCCTCTTGAGTTTGCGCTTGCCGACCTTTCGGATAATCTTGGCCCACTCGTTCTGGATGTCGCCCATCACCTTTTTGGCGCCCTTCTTGCGGCCCGCGTAGGCCTCGGAGAGGTTCCGGTCGACGACTTCCTTGAACTCCTGGTAGCCGGTCACGTACGGCGGCGGGCATGTGACGAGGAGGTTGTCCTCCACGGATTTGATTCCCGGCTTGGTGTAGACCTTGGTCACCTGCGGGTCGGTCATGTGCTTGGGATGCCAGGGGTCGTGGAAGGTGAACTTCGGATGACCCACAACCTCTGCGCTGTTCTTGTAGGTGCTCATGTACATCGCCCATGCGACGGCCTGTTTCTTGCGCGGGCTGTGCTTGTTCACGACCATGGCCATCACCGGAGCGGAGAAGGCGCGGTGGATGAGCTTGCCGGAGAACTTCGAGCCCGGCACGAGTCCGTAATGCCACATGCCCCTGGTCTTGGTCTTCGCCGTCGGGCTTTCGATGAGCGCGATAATCCCGTCCCAGTACTGGCACGAGAAAATCTTTCCGTTGCGGATCCGGGGGATCATCTGCGGCGAACCCCAAGCGCTCGCCTCGGGGTGAGAAACCTGCTTGCGAGCGAGCCAGGTGTCAAAGGCGTACTCGGCCGCAGGCGTGTTCAGCGTGGGGTTGGCGTCATCGTCGAACGGGAAACCGCCCGCGCTGTAGAGGTACATCCAGTACCAGAAGCTGCTGTTCGCCTTGTCGCGCAGCCCGCCGAAGCCGTAGAGTTCCTTGTCGGGCCTGTGGAAGAACTTCATCACCTCGAGTTCGTCTTCCCACGTGACCGGCCACTTCAAGGGCTTGCCGTGCTTGTCGGCGAAGGCCTTGCGCTCGTCTGGATTGTCAAAGAGATCCTTGCGGATGAACTGCGGGCAGACGTTTCCGTCCGTGGGCATGGCGTAGGTCTTGCCCTGATACTGCATGAAGGTCTCGAAGTTCCCCACCATCTTGAGGTCGAAGCCGGCAGACTTCATATAGCCGTCGAGAGGTTCGAGCATGCCCGCCGCAGCGAGGGAGGGAATCATCATGGACTCGACGTGAAAGATGTCGAACTTGCCCGAGCGCGTGATGGCCTCGGCCATGGCCCGCTGCGGAATCTGCAGGTTGGGAACGTCACTGACCTTGTCCATGGAGATGCCGGTGGCTTTGTTGAATTCGCGGTTCAGGTCGGGGTAGTTGCGCCAGTAGAGGCCCCACATCATTCCGTTCAGCTTGGCGCCGCCCAGCTTCTTCCCCGCCTTGATGACGGCGTCCTCCTCGGGCCCGGCATAGGCTTTGCCTGCGCCGCCGAGAACGGCGGGACCCGCAACGGCGGTTGCCAGACCGGCCTTCAGGAGGCTTCTTCTTTTGATTTGCTTCTCGCTCATCTGGTGCTCCTCCTTATTTCATGGGTGTTGACCGAGAGCGCAAAATAAAATCCGCGTCGTACGCTCATCAACATGATGAAGCGCCGGTCAGCGGAAAGAGAAAATCCGCCCCTCGGTCCGTATATGCAACTCATAATGCCTAGGTAACAACGCATTCTATTAAAGCGGTGATATTTGTCAACAGGCGAGAAGAAGCATCTTCCGTTATTTCAGGTCCGCAAACGGCAGGGGGTTCAAGAGAGGGTGGAAACGGGGAGAAAACAAAAAAATCGCCCTCCCCGGCACGGTTCCGGAGAGGGCGATGCGATGCGGCTTGATTCTAGCTTTCAACCGATTCCGCTTCCATTTCCTCCAGTTTCTTCAGGGCCACCTTGTCCCTCAACAGGAACACCGGGCAGGGTGCGCGCCGGAGAACCTGCTCGGAGACGCTGCCGATCAGGAAGCGGCTCACCATGTTGTGGCCGTGCGTGCCCATGACGAGGAGGTCGAAATCCCCCGTGTCGGCGAATTGGACGATCTCCTTCACCGGTTCGCCGAAGACGACGAGGGTCTCGATGGGCACGGCCGATTCAATCTGTTTCGTCATCACATCGAGATTGCTCTGCAGCTCGACGCGCGTATCCTCGAGCAATTTACTCGGAGAGATAGTGCCCATGAGTTCCGCGCCATAGCCGCCGTATTTGGCCGCGTAGTCGGGGTTTCTGGCCACGTGGATGGCCATGACTTCCGCGTTTCGATTCTCCCCGATCTCCGCAGCGACTTTCAGGACGCCCCTGCTAAGGTCCGAGAAATCGACGGCTGCCAGTACTTTCTTGGGATCGTATATTCGCATGGCGTTTCCCTCCGATATGAAAAATGCACGATGTTGCATGCACAACCAACAAAAAGCGGAACCTCTGGAGGATCTGCGCCGGCTATCTGTTGTCATCCCCCGAGAGGCCGGCGCGCTGCTTCAGGGGACTAGACTTCATCACGCCATCAACCCCCTATGATCTACTTCAAATATAGGCCCTCACGGGCCATCTTTCAAGGGAAAATTCAGCGTCCGGGCAGCCCCGCTTGCTTTAATCGATTTCCACCACCACGTTCCCGACGTTCGCGAAATTCTCCATGATCTCATGCGCGGCGGCGGTGTCTTCCAGGGAAAAGCGCGCGCCGATGTGGTGGGTGAGCGCGCCCGCCCCGCACGCGGAGTTAATATCGCTGCACGCCTGGGCAATGGCGGAATCCGGCATAGTGTAGACGAATACCATGCGGATGGCCGTGTTCTCGGGCATCATCTGGTACCAAGGCAGCACCGGCTCGGGAGCGCGCGTGGAGCCGTAGGCCGCGACGGTTCCGTTTCCCTTGAGCACCTTGCGGGTGACGTCCAGGTTCTCGCCGAAATCCACCTCGCAAATCCTGTCCACACCCGCCCCACCGGTAATTTCCATGATGCGCTCCGCCGCGTCTTCATCACGGTAGTTCACCACGTGGTCCGCGCCCGCGTCACGCGCGATCTCCGCTTTTTCATCGTTGCTGACCGTGGCGATGACCTCGGCGCCCCCCCACTTGGCGAGCTGCACGCCGTAGCGTCCCACGGCGCCCGCTCCACCGGTGACGAGCGCGGTCTGCCCCGCAATCGGCCCATCTAAAAACAGCGCCCTGTGGGCCGTCATCGCCGGAATCGCCAGACAGGCCCCCTGGGCGAAATCCACCGAATCCGCCAGCGGCGCCGCCTGCCGCTCGGGCAGGACGATGTACTCCGCCGCCGTGCCGTATGCCCTTTGCCACTGGCCGTTAAAAATCCAGACGCGCTCGCCCACGCGGGAGGCGTCCACCCCATCGCCCACGCTCTCGATGACGCCTGCGCCGTCTGAATGCGGGATGACTCTCGGCCAGCCCATCTCGCCGCGGGAACCCAGGCGCGCCTTGTAGTCGGAGGGATTCGCGCCCGAGGCGTGGAGCCGCACCCGCACCTCGCCGGCCCCTGGCTCCGGCATTTCGAGTTCACCGAATTTCAGCACTTCCCTGGCCGGGCCATACGCTTCATACCAGACGGCTTTCATGATCTCTCCTTTAAGTGGCTCTATCGTTAGTAATTACAATCTTCATTTTCCCCTACGATTGATAGTTGCTGTAGGGGACACATATGGGGCTGTTGAAAAATCCTTTGTCAAGAGAGTACCCACCCCTTGTCAGGGGGTAAAAGCGACACCCCCGTTTGCGATCCCCCGCAAACCGCCAACGCCTCTTTCCTCACCCTGAGTAGCCGCCGAAGGCGGCGTATCGAAGGGCGAGGGGAGTAGAACGCCTCGAGCCGGTGCGAGAGGGCATCCTTCGATATGCGGCTTCGCCGCTACTCAGGATGAGGCGGAGAGGGGTTTTTCAACACACCCAGATATGCGCCCCGATCACAGGTGTTCGGCGCCTGAAAGGGACGCAGGTCTGCGTCCTCTACAAAACCATTCAAATATTCCTCTTGCAGTGAACGTATTTTCATTTCACACGAAACGAATCCGCCGCCATGAAAGACCCTACGCCGCCGCCCGTTCGCGCTCTATCATCTCCTTGATTCGGGGGATCAGGTCGCGCGCGGTGCGGTGGCATTCCTCCACGTGGGGGTAGCCCGAGAGGATGAACTCGTCGATGCCCAGCCGCCAGTAGCCGAGAAGCTCCTCTGCGATCTGCCCGGGCGTTCCCACGAGCGCCGAGCCGCAGTTCACCCGCACCTGGGAGATGCCGTTCCAAAGATGAGGCCCGACCCGGAAATCATCGAACGCGCGCGCCTGGGCGGCGGCGCCCACCATGCTCGTGCCGGCCACCAGCGCGCCGCGCTGCGCTTTCACGGAATCCTCCGCTCTACTGAGGAGTTCTTGCGTCTCCTCCCAGGCTTCGTCCTCGGTGTCGCGCATCACGAGATGGGAGCGCACCCCGAATACGGGCGTTCGCCCCGACTCGGCGAAAGAAGCACGCGCGCGCTCCAGGTGCTTTCGGGTCTCCTCCACCGGCCCTATCCAGCCGAGATATACGTCCGACTGCGTTCCCGCAAGCTTGAGCGCGGCGGGCGATGCGCCGCCGAGATAGAACTTTGGCGTCTCTCCCGCCGGACCGGGCGAGCAGTGCACGTCATTCAGCTTCACGAAATCCCCGTCGAAGCTGACAGGCTCAGGCCGCTCCCAGAGTTTTCGGATAGCGGCGATAAATTCTTCTGCGCGCTCGTAGCGCGTATCGTGGTCGATGCGCTCCCCCATCTTTTCGAACTCTCCCTTGATGCCGCCGGGCACGACGTTCAAATCCACGCGCCCGCCCGTTATCTGGCTGAGCGTGGCCGCCATCTGCGCGAAGAGGCCCGGGTTCACGAACCCCGGACGCACGGCTATCAGGAAGCGTATTTTCCGGCTTTGCGCTGCCAAGGCCGTCACCATCGTCCATGTTTCCGCCAGCGGCGCTCTCTGGTCGAATAGCCCGTTGGCGAAGCGCGTGGGGATGAGCATGGAGTAGAAATCGTTCTCCGCCGCCGCCTTGACCACCTCGCTCAGGTATTCATACGTGGGCGGACGCTCGGCCCGCGTCGTGCCGATGTGCTCGCCGTCGCCGTCGATCGGGATGAACCAGTCGAAGCGCGGCTCCGGGCGTTCGTGATTGTTCACCATGCGGAAAACTCCCCTCACGTTCGGGTTGAAGTTCCGGCGATTCTAGTACAGATGCGGGGGAGGCGGAAAGGCGGGGGTGCTCCGCAGTTCCAATCGCTTCCGAACCTGCAATTCCTTCACACAGTAGGGTGGTTCGCGAACCGCCCCTACCAAAGGGGGATATCCATAAAGAACGGGGAATGAGGAAAGACTGCTTTTGATGCATTTTTGACTTTTCGGTCCAAAATTACTAGTCTCTGTGTAGAGGACCCGTACTCTTTCTTACTCACCGGAGGCGGGGGGATCCATGCAAAAACTCTTCGACCATTTCAAAACCAACGCCGGCGTATGGACGTTCGGGCTGTTCATGGCCGCGATAGCGGGCGGTATCTATCAATTCACGGTATTCATGGTCAGCGCCCAGGTCACGCCCGTCAAGGAGCGCGTCGACGCGGAAGTCGAGAGGCTCGATGCGGCGGACGGGAACACGAACGTCTCCATCATTCGCTTCGAGAAGTACATGGATGTGCGTTTCGATGGTATCAAGAAAGACATACGGCGCAACGGAGAAAGAATAAGTCGCCTGGACGAGAAAGTAGGTCGTCTGGACGAGAAACTCGACAGGAAAATCACCCTGCTGAATCAGAAGATAGACAAGCAAATAGAACTGCTGGACCATAAAATCGAGAAGAAATTCGACCAGTTGGATCAGAAAATAAGCCGCCTGGATGAAAAAATGGACAAGAAATTCGAACTCATTCTGCTGAGGCTTCCACCGCTGAAAAAATAGTTTTCAGGATTCGACCAATGAGCACGTAAGACTAATGTGCGCTTACCTTCGAGTTTATTAGCTCTTCCTCAAACCAGGGTTTCGCTGAGCGATACGAGTTCATCCAGCGCGTCCCTCGCGAAGCGGCTCTGGAAGACGGCCTCAGCACCCGGTCCCAGATAGACGGCGCACAACGCGCCCCGCTCGCAGAGAATGATGGTGCTGAGAGGCCGCAAAACAATCGAGCCAACAGTTTCGTGCACGTCGGGCCGGTTGATCCAGCGCCTGAACGAGGCTTCTGAGTCCGCCGCCAGAGTGAGTTCCGAATCCCAAAGCGGATCGCCCGAGTAGAAGGTCTGATGATTCGGACTGGCGATTTCATTCTCGAGACAAGCGCGCTCGGCAGGCTGCAGGCTCTCTTCTTTCTTGTGAATTCTGAACGAATGGGAAGCCGTGCAGGCGATCCCGACCCGCATTATGGCGGGGTTCCCGCCGCTTTGCGCGCGATACTCGAACCAGGCGCGCTTGCCCGAATATCCACCGCTCAGGCGACCTCTTTCGAGGCGGCTCCCCGCATCCAGAATTTCGATCAGCGGCTTCATCCGGCGGGTCAGCCAGACGTCGCGGAAGAAAACGCAGTAGACGACCACGCCGAGAACCACCGCCAGGGCGAGCAGGCTCACGCCGTCGATCAGCATTCATCCCCCTGCGCATCACGCCAGGCGGGTCGGCTGCCGGGGAACATGTCCGAATCGTGAAACACCTCGATGCGGTTGCCGTCCGGATCCAGGAAGTAGATGCCCTCGTGCCCGCCCCAGAGGCCGTTGCTCTCATCCAAGCGCAAGGGTCCCCAGACGACCTCGATGTCGGTACGCGAGCGGATGTAGGCCACCGCGTCGTCGAACGCCGCCTGGTCGGCCACCTCGAACGCCAGGTGGTGCAATCCTGTGTCGCGGCGCGGCACGGTGTCCTCACCCCCCTCATCCACCCAGTCCTCGGGCACGCTGAATATCGCCAGTTGGTGGTGGTAGTCGTCCAGATACATGAACGCGGAGCCGAACGGGGCCGCCGGGTGGCTGCCCGCCTCGTGGCGCGATCGCAGCTTGAAGCCCAGGACTTCGGAGTAGAATTTTACGGAGCGCTCCAGGTCGCGCACCTTTATCCCCATGTGCTGCAGACGGATGGAGCGAATCATCAAAAGCCTCCCGAGAGAATGACCCGATAAACGATAGCAGCGCAGAATTCGGTTCGAGAATACGCCGTTTGCCCCTGAAAGTCATGGCTTTTGGCGCGTCGTGCAGGGCAGGTTCGTCACCGGAGCGCTTCAACACCCGCCATCGACTTGACGGGGCATGACAAGGCAGGATAAGGCTCGAGAACATCAAGGCGCCAACCTCACCCGATTACCGGACTCAAGCCATGAGGAGATATATTAGATGCAGATCGGCCTCCGCATCGGACCCCAGAACGAATTCACGCCGATCCCGGAATATCTGAAATTCGTGCAGCGCGCAGAAGAGCTCGGCTTCGATCCGCTGCTGTTCTCCGACACGGTTTCCCTGTCGCACTTCCACCTGCGCGATCCCTTCGTCGTCATGGCGCTTGCCGCCGGAGCAACCGAACGCGCCGGGATCGGTACCGGTGTGACCGTCCCCTTCATCCGGCATCCGGCGGTCGTCGCCAATGCGTTCGGGTCGATCGATTACGCGATCACCCCGCGGCGCACTTTCCTCGGTGTCGGCTCCGGCGATACGGCGGTATACCTGCTCGGCAAGCGCGCCGCTCGTCTGGCGGAAATGCGGGAATATCTGTCCGTAATTCGTGGATTGCTGGACGGCGAGCCCGTAACCTACGAGGGTGCGCGAATGCGGTCCAACTGGCGGAAGCCGCACATACCGATTTGCCTCGCAGCCGACGGTCCGAAAATGCTGTCCATCGCCGGAGAACTGGCCGATGCGGTCATTCTTGGCGCGGGCGCGACGCCTGAGGTAATCGAGTGGGCACGGGGCTGCATCGCAGAGGGTGAGGCGCGCGCCGGCCGCGAACCCGGCCATGTGCCAATCTGGTTCGATTTCATCGTCAGCGTCGGTGAAGACCGCGACGCGGTTCGCCGGGCAATTCGGGCGCGCCTGTGCAACCGTGCCAACCATAATTTTCGCATGGGCTTCCATGCGGTGCCGGAAGAGCACCTGCCGGACGTGCAGGCCTTTCGTGAGAAGTGTGACGAGAGCGACGTAGGCCACAAGACAAAGAACGCAAGCCTCATCACCGATTACATGGTGGACCGCTTCGCCGTCGTAGGCACGCCGAACGACATCGTCGCCCGCTTCGAAACTCTACAAGAGATAGGAGTGGAGAAGGTCATCGTTGCCATGCCTTTCCGGCTGGAAGAACGCTACGAAATTATCGAAACCCTGGCCCGTGAAGTCATGCCCCGTTTCGCGGAAACAGGCGCATAAGACGGCAGCGCAAGAAAAAGAAAACAGAATAAATTAATCGGCGTCAAACTCCCGGCAAGACCGCGTCGCCCAAACGAGAATACGCCGTTCGCCCCTGAAAGTCATGGCTTTTGGCGGCCATCTCCACGCCCGATCCCCCGCCGCTCTTGCCGACAGCGCGCAAGTGGAGTATTTCATGGGCGTAAGAATCCATACTGCTTGATTCCACTGTTTCAGTTGTTTTTCCTTGAATGGAGGTCTTCGCCTTGGGCATCATCACGAACGAGACGAAAAGAAAATCCTACGCCGGAGAGGTCACCCTGGGCGCGGGCGTGCGAATGGCGCGATCGGTGGAGGTCGGCCTCGCCATGAAGGCGGCCGGCTTCGACTGGCTCTTCATCGACCTCGAACACGGACCCTTCGACCTCGAAACCGCGCAGCAGATATCCATCGCCGCCCTGACTCAAGGGATCACGCCGCTCGTGCGCGTGGCCTCGCTCGACGGACACCTGAGCACGCGGATTCTGGACTCAGGGGCGCAGGGCATCGTCCTGCCCCACGTGAACAATGCGCAAGAGGCCGAGGAGTTCGTGAAAATCTGCAAATTTCCGCCCGAGGGCGGACGCAGCGCGGGCGGGGGGCTGGCCCACGGCCGCTTCGAGGCCATCGGCGCAGCCGAGATGCTGAGCGGCATCAACGACGAGACGCTCCTTGTCGCCATGATCGAGACGCCCGAAGCAGGCGATGAGGCGGACGCCATCGCCGCTGTGGATGGCATCGACGTGCTGCTGATCGGCACGAACGATTTGAGCACGGGGATGGGCATCGTCGGCCAGCACGACCACCCCCGCGTCAACAAGGTGTATGACCAGGTGAACGCCGCCTGTAAGAAGCACGGCAAGATAGCCGGCATGGGCGGGTCCTACGATCCCCAGATGATAGAGCGCAGAATCCAGGAGGGGATGCGCTTCATCCTCTCGGGCAGCGACCTCAACTTCATGATCGCCGGCGCCAAAACACAGGCGAGTATGATTCGCGAACTCGCAGGCTGAGGTTTTTCTCTAAAAACCGGATTCAATTTTCCATCTATGCTTACGTGAAACTTAGGAGAGAAAATGAAACTGCTGACCTATGAATCAGACACTGGCCCCCGCGTGGCCGTATTGACGGAAAACGGCGTAGAAGACGTCGTCCCCCATACGGGCGACGCGGCGGAAGTCATCGCCCGGGGCGGAACGCCCGTAACCAACGGGCAGCCGGTGGCGCTCGAGTCCATTACAATGCTCGCGCCGATTGCGAAACTCGCGCGGCCCGTCCTCGCCGTGGGTCTCAACTACAAGAAACACGCCGATGAGGGCGCGCGCAAATATGGGCGCCCGGTGGGCGTCTACCCCGAGATTCCGGTGTTCTTCTGCAAGTGGTCGGGTTCGCACAACGGGCCGGACGGGGAAATCATCCTCCACGATAACGTGAACGAACTCGATTATGAATGCGAACTCGTCATCGTGATCGGCAAGGAGGGTATCAACATCCCGCTCGATGAGGCGATGGATCACGTATACGGCTACACCGTCATGAACGAGGTCTCGGCCCGCGACGTGCAGCGCGCCCATAACCAGTGGTTCAAGGGCAAGGCGCTCGACAGCTTCGGTCCGCTGGGCCCCTGGATCGTCACCAAGGACGAGGCAGGCGACGGGAACAACCTGGCCGTCATCTCTCGCGTGAACGGCCAGACGCGGCAGAGCTCGAACACGAACGACATGATTTTCGATATCGCCACCGTCGTCTCGGTGCTGTCTGAGAGCATGACGCTCGTGCCCGGCGACATGATAGCCACCGGCACGCCCGAGGGCGTGGGCTTCGCGATGGACCCGCCGGGACTTCTGAGCGTGGGCGACGTGGTGGAGTGCGAGGTCGAGAACATCGGCGTGCTCAGGAGCACCGTCGTCGCACCGTAAGGGATTGTTGGAAAAATCCCGATAAGTGAGGTCGAACCCGACCGGGGATGGGTTATTTAAAATCCTGATTTCGTGATTCGGCGAATAGTGCTGACCGGAGAGGTAGGGACGTAGGGATAGTTAGGGCGGGCGCAGGGGGCGCCCTGACCGGGCCTGTCCGAAGTCGCGATATGCCCCAAAGAGATGGTGCGGTTTTGTTCGTCATTCCGGCGCAAGCGGCATCGGAGAGATCGCGACCTGTCCCTACGGGCTCCCCCTCATCCCGAGCCGACGCCCCAAGCCCTCATCCTGAGTAGGCGCTCAAGCGCCGTATCGAAGGATGGGAGGCGCTTCTCTCTCGCAAGCCTGAACTTCGCCCTTCGATACGCGGCTTCGCCGCTACTCAGGGTGAAGCGGCGCGGCGGGTTGCTCCGGTAGGGAGATATTAAGCGCAAGGACGGTGAATGCTCCGCAGGCGCTTTTCCTTGAAGCGATTTTCAACAGCCCCCGGCGGATGGGGCCTTACGTCAGCGTTTGTTTGAGGTAGGGTACGAGGCCGCCCGCCTTCACCATGTCCATGATGTGGTCTGGCAGGGGCTCGGCTTGCAGGGTCTGGCCCTTGGTGAGGTTCTCGACCCTTCCCGCAATCGGGTCGACGCGAACGCGGTCGCCCTGTTCTATCGATTCCGCATCGGCGCAGATGAGCACGGGCAGCCCGATGCACAGCGAATTCCTGAAAAAATTCCTGGCGAACGTCCGCGCGATTACGGCGCCCACCCCCGCTTGCTTGATGCCTCGGGGAGCCGTCTCGCGGCTCGAACCGCAGCCGAAATTCCCTCCACCGATTATCACGTCGCCCGCTTGCACGTTTTTGGGGAAATCGGGGTCGATGCCCTCCATCGCGTGAGCGGCCAGTTCCTCATCCGGCAGGCTCGCGTATTTGGACGGCATGATATAGCCCGTATCCACGTTGTCGCCGAACACCCAGGCGCCGCCCTCAATCGTTTGCGTCTCGTTGCTCATCAGATGAACTCCCTCGGGTCGGCCACGTGGCCCTTGATTGCGCTCGCCGCCACCGTGGCGGCCGAGGCCAGGTATATCGACGCCTCGAGGCTTCCCATGCGTCCTTTGTAGTTGCGGTTGGCCGAGGAGATACACACCTCCCCGTCTCCGAGTTGTCCCGGTCCCCTGCCCGCGCAGACGCCGCAGGTGGTGGGCAGGAGCACGCCGCCCGCGTCGATGAGCGCGCCGAGCGTCCCGTCCGCCATGGCCTTGCTCATGATGTCCTTGCTGGCGGGCGCGATGAGAAGCTGAACCCCGTGGGCGACCCGCCTGCCCTTGAGCACCGCCGCCGCCGCCTGCAGATCGAGAAGCTTCGCCCCCGTGCACGAGCCGATGTGCGCACGATTGAGCGGAGGCGAGTCCACCTCCTCCACCGGGTAGACGTTGTCCATCCTGTGGGGGCACGCCACCTGGGGCGATAAGTCGGTCACGTCGTATTCGTAGGATTCGGCATAGGTCGCATCGGAGTCTGAGCGCACGGCCTCCCAGCCGTCCTCCACCCCTGCGTTTTTGAGATATTCCGCCGTCGCCTCATCCACGTCGATGATGGAACTCTTGGCGCTGAACTCCGCCGCCATGTTGGAGAGCGTCATGCGGTCCTCGACGGGCAACGCCATGAGCGCCTCGCCCTCGAACTGGAGCACCTTGTATTCCGCCCCGTCGACCTTGAGGTCTTTAAGCGCGAGCAGCGCCATGTCCTTCCCGTAAATCCCGGCCGGAACCCGGCCCTTGAAGTGTACGCGTATCGTCTCGGGCACGCGGAGCCAGACCTCTCCCTTGGCGAGCACGCCGATGCTCTCCGTCGGGCCGATGGCCACGCCCAGCGCCCCCAGCGCGCCCGTGTTGGTGGTGTGGCTGTCCGTGCCGGTCACGAGAACGCCCGGACGCACGAAGCCCTTCTCCGCCATGAGGATGTGGCAGATGCCCTCAGCGTCATAGAAATGGGAGAGCTCCTGCTCGGCCGCCCAGGCTCTGGTGACGTTCAGCACCCTCGACTGTGAATCGCCGGTGGGCGGGTTGTGGTGGTCGGCCGTGAGCATGAAGCGGTTCTTGTCCCAGATGGGAAGGCCCAGTTCGGCGAAATCCTTCCCCATGCGGAACGGCCCCTGGTTGTCGTGCATGACGTGGGCGTCGACCTTGGCCCAGACGATGTCGCCCACGTCCACGCGCTCACGCCCGCTGGCGCGGGCCAGGATTTTCTGTGTGGCGGTATCCCCGGACAAGAGGTTCTCCTTCAATATGGGGGTGCGGAAAAACGATAGTCTTGTATACTCGACTTGTCGCACACTATCAAACGAAAAACAAGATTTGAGGATGCAAGTAAAATGGCCGAAGACAAGCAGATCGATCGCAAGGCGTTCTTCACCGAAGGCCCACTCTCCTTCATGCGCTCCTTCATGCAGGGAATGCACCAGGGAGAAACCCAGTTGCAGCGCTCGGATCTCGAAGGGCCTGTTCTGCGCCCGCCGGGCGCGGCGGCGGAAGCCGATTTCCTGGAACTCTGCACGGGCAGTGCGCAATGCGCGCTCGCGTGTCCGGCGGACGCCATCCTCATGCTCCCCCGCGAGGACGGCTCCGGCCTCGAGGCGCCCCGCATCATCCCCGTGGACGGCGCCTGCGTGGTCTGCGACGACCTTTCCTGCATGAAGGTCTGCCCCACGGGAGCGCTCACCCTCGTGCCCAGGGAGGAGATCCGCGTGGGTCTCGCGGAGGTGAACCCCGAGACGTGCTTCGCCTGGAACGGGACGGATGAGGAGTGCAACTACTGCGTGACGCGCTGCCCCATCGGCGAGAGCGCGATACGGGTCGAGGAGAAAGAGGACGGAAAAGGCCCTGTCATCGGCGAGGCCTGCGTGGGCTGCGGCACCTGCGAGCAGCACTGCCCCGAATACCCGGGCGCCGTTCGCGTCTTTCCAATCAAACCTGCCTAAAACGGAAAATCCCTGAACCTATTGTTCCTGCTCTGGAGGCGAGAGCGGTTTCCGCCGTAGTTGCGCCGCACGGATCAGGAAAATTCCTCTTTCAGGATCTCGTGGATGAATCGCTGGACGGCGAGGGGGTAGAACCGGATGTCCGGCGTGCGGACTACGGCGGTGTCCGTGGTCTCCAGGCGCGCGAGTTCGTTCAGCACCTTTTCCGCTAGAACTTCCGGGCTCCACTCGTGGTGGGTAATTTTCAGGTGCTCGTTCTCGATGTTGAAATTGCCCGCCGCCATGGCGGGGAACGCGAACACGCGCCCGATGAGATCGGAATCCATCATTTCGGAATCCTCGAAAATCTCGCCGAACGTCTTCTGCGCCTCGGCCGGCGTCCATACCAGTTTGGGAGACACCAGGAGCTTACCGGATATCTGAACCGAGCCCGCCTGCTCTTCCATCTCCGGTCCCAGTACCCGGTAGCCGAGTTCATGATAGCCCGACACGATGCCCACGTAAGGCCTCTGGATGATGCGGATCTCCTCGCTCACCTGCCTATGAAAATCGCGTTGCATCTCATCGTCGAACATCGAAACGTCTCCGCGGGGAATAAAAATTCAAAAAATACAGGCAGCCGTTGATACCAAATGCGGCTGCGCCCGGTCAAACAATCCAGTACCCTGAGCGCATTTCCACTATTGTCCTCTTTTTTCTTACGGATTGATAGCCCGCAAATCGCCCAAAATCTTATCCGCCGCCTCGCCCGCCGATTTCACGCAATCGGGAATCCCCACGCCGCGGTAGGCGTTGCCCGCGAGGGCAAGACCCGGCGTCGCTTCGAGTTCGTTCTCGATTCTTCGCACCTTATCCATGTGGCCCACCAGATAATGCGGCAGGGATTCCTCATAGCGGTAAAAGACTTTTCCTTGAGGCTCCCCGGCGATACCCAGAATCGGCCGAAGCTCATCGATGAGCTTGCGCGCGAGTTCATCATCCGTGAGTCCCGCACGGGAGGCGGCCTCGCCTCCGGCGAAGGCGCGGATGAGCACTCGTCCCTCGGGCGCTCTGCCCTGGAACTTGGTGCTGGAGAACGAACACGCAAGGAGCGTCTTGTTCTCTATCGCAGGGACGACGAAACCCATGGCGTGGAGTGGATTCGCCACCTGCTCGGCGCGGAATACCAGGTTGAGCGTCGCTAGAGAGCCACTGGGTATGCTCATCAAATCTTCCGAGATTTCAGGCGCGGCTTTCTCCAGCATCCGCGCCGAAGCGTTAGGCGGCAGGGTGACGCATACCGCATCGGCGTCCATCACCTCTCCGTCTTGAAGATGAACGCGCCAGCCCCGCTCGAATCTTTCGAGCGCCTCCGCTCGGCAGCCCGTCCGGACCGATGCGCCTGAAATCTTCTCCGCCAGAGCGTCAGTCAACACGCCCATGCCGCGCTCGAAACTCACGAACAGGCCGTACCTCGGCCCGCTCGCAGAGACACCCTCGCCCGAACTCCGCTTTTGCATCCGCTTCCTGAGTCCCGTGATGATGCTCCCGTGCTCGCGCTCTATCTCGTGGAACTGCGGCATCGTGGCTTTCAAGCTCAGCTTTTCCGGGTCTGCCGAATAGATGCCCGCCACCATGGGCTGGGCCATTCTCTCTAGCGCCTCGCGCCCGAATCGCCTGCGCACGAAATCCGCCAGGGATTCATCCGCATCATCCCTCTTGCGCGGAAGAAGAACGTCCAGCGCCATCCTGAGCTTGCCGAGCGGACTGAATATGGGCGTCGTCATGAACGGGCCGATGCGGTAAGGCGCCAGAAGATAGTACCCCTGGGGTACGGGGAGCAGTTCCTCGCCCCGCAGAACAAAGCTGCGCCTGTAGCGCTCGTTCGTGCCGATGAGCTGATCACCGAGTCCCAACTCTTCGCAGAGTTCGACGCCCTCGGGCTTGGAGGTGAGAAAACAATCGGGGCCTTTTTCCATCAGGACGCCGTCTGAGAACTCGGTCTCTATGATGCCGCCGAGCCTGTGAGACGCCTCGATGAGATGAATTTCCAGGGAGAGATTCTGCTTCCCGGAGGCCTGGAGGAGCCGGTAGCAGGCGGTGAGCCCCGTCACCCCCCCGCCAAGCACGACCACCCGCCGGGCGCTCCGGGTCAACTTCCGCTCTCCGCCATCTTCGCGCGCACCAACGCAGAGAGCATCTCGATAAAGGCGGGGTGCGTACCCACCGTGGGCGCGCGATAAAAGCGAAGCCCCGCCGACTCGGCGGCTACCCGCGCCTCGATGTCCAGGTCGAAGAGCACCTCCACGTGGTCGCATATGAAACCGATCGGGACCAGCAGGACGGCCTTTACGCCGCCTGTGGCGACGCTTCCGATTACCTCCGTCACGTCCGGGCCGAGCCAGGTTCCGGGAGGAACGTCCGGGCTGCTCTGAAAGCCGACCTCGTAGCCGCTCAAACCCAGTATTTGCGCCGCGAGAGCCGCCGTTTCGCGGAATTCCACCTCATAAGAAGAGGCCTTGGCCATGGAAACCGGGATGGAATGGGCCGTAAAAATAACCCTGGCATCGTCCACATCACCCTCTTCCGGGGCGGCTTGCCCTATCCTGTCGGCGATGGCGTCGATGAAGCCCGGATGCTCGTGCCAGGGCGTTTCCAGGAATTCGACCTCGGGCGCATCGCCGCCCAGCTCATCTCGCGCCGACGCCACGGCGCCCCGGTAGGCCTCCCAGCTTATTTTCGTGCGATGCGGCGCCAGTATGACGCCCAGGGCGCGCCTGAGCCCGCGTCTGCCCATCTCGACCAGAGTCTCTTCCACATAGGGCGTCCAGAACCGGTAGCCCGTGTAGACGGGAACGCCCGCGCCCGCATGTTCAAGCGCCATCTCGAGCGCGCCCGCCTGTTTCTGGGAGAAAAACGTGAAAGGGGAAACGCCGCCGAAGTATTCATAGTGCGCCGCCACCTCTCTGATGCGTTCGGGGCCGCCCGACCTCTGGCCGACAATTCCCTCCACGTAGCAATACGCCTCGCCGGGGCATTCCTCATAACGGCGGCAGCAACCCCGTGTGGGGCCGCCGAAGCCGATCATGATGATGGAATCGAACTTGCCCTTCATTCGGCCTCCGCTTCCCATTCATGAACGAACTCGATGAGTCTCTTGACGTTGTCGACCGGCGTGCCCGGCAGAATGCCGTGTCCCAGGTTGAAGATGTGGCCCGGACGCACGGCCCCCTGGCGCAGGATGTCCTCCGCTCGCGCGAAGATATATTCAGGTGCCGCGAACAGGACGCACGGGTCGAGGTTTCCCTGAACCGCCATATCGCCCAGACGCTCCCTGGCGTCGGCCAGCTCCACCCGGAAGTCCACCCCCACCACGTCGCCTCCCGCTCCTGCGAACGCTTCCAGATAGGGAGCGGTTCCCGTGCCGAAGTGGATGACTGGCGCGCCTTTTTCGATCCCCGCAATCAGCGCGCGGCTATGCGGCAGGACGAACTCCCTGAAATCCCCGGGCGAGAGGCAACCCACCCAGCTGTCGAAAATCTGCACCGCCTGCACGCCTGCGTGAATCTGTTCGTTCAGATAGATAGTCAGCCCCCGCACCAGCTTTTCCATCAGCGCGTGCCACGCGCCCGAATCGGCGTACATGAACTTTTTCGTGTTCTCGAAATTCCGCGAGCCGCCGCCTTCGATCATGTAGGACGCCAGCGTGAAGGGCGCGCCGCAGAAGCCGATTAGCGGTAGCGCAGGGTTCATCTGCTCCCTCGTTTTCCGGACCGCTTCGTACACGAAGGCGAGGCTCCCGCGCGGCTCCGCTTCCTTCAAGCGCTCCACGTCCACCGCGGAGCGGACCGGGTTGTGGAGAACGGGGCCGTCTCCTTTCACGTATTCCAGGTCCATACCCATCGGTTGGAGAATGAGCAGAATGTCGGAGAACAGGATGGCCGCGTCAGCACCGATGGCGTCGAGCGCAGTGATGGCCACCTCGGCGGCCAGATCGGGCGTGCGGCAAAGTTCGATAAAGGAGACCTTCTCGCGGACGGCGCGGTACACGCGCATATACCTGCCCGCCTGGCGCATGAGCCATACGGGCGTCCTGTTGTTCTCCAGTCCCCGGCAGGCGCGCATGAAGGCGGAATCCGCATACGCGGGCGCTTTTTGCTCTGCTGGATGCGCCGACATGAACCCCTCCTTCAAAACGTGTGAGAACCCGTCCTCCCGGACGGTGCTTCCGGAACCAGTCTAATCCAAAACGCGCGCGCGCGACTATCAGGCGAGCCGTTCCTATACAAAGCAAGAAAACCGCCGCTCGCTGGACAACGCCGATTCAGATAGGATAATAAAGGTTCTTGATTTCGGGCATCATACCCCGACACCCCGGCGCCATAGCCAAGTGGTAAGGCAGAGGACTGCAAATCCTTTATTCCCCGGTTCGAATCCGGGTGGCGCCTCCAAAACCCCTCGGAGGGAGACGATTCGATGGAGCAATCGACGGCAGAATCGAAGATTGAAAACAAAGAAGAGCTTCGCGAATACTACGGCCCGGCCAACGAGCGCAGCGTCAAGAAGCAGATGGCGAAACTCGACGAGCACGCGAAGAAATTCATTGCGCTCTCTCCCTTCATGGTCATTTCCTCCTCCACGGCAGAAGGTGCTGACGCATCCCCCAAGGGGGACCCGCCCGGATTCGTGAAGGTAATCGACGACAACACCCTGATCATACCCGACAGGCCGGGCAACAACCGCGTCGACACCATGAGCAACATCGTGGGGAACAACCACATCGGCCTCCTGTTCCTGGTGCCCGGCATGTGCGAGACGCTGCGCGTGAACGGACGCGCGCGCATCACCACGGACCCCGAAGTCCTCGAACCGCTCTCGGTGAAGGGGAAACTCCCCTTGTCGGCGATGATCGTCGACATTGAAGACGTGTATCTCCACTGCGCCAAGGCCCTCATCCGCGCGGACCTTTGGAACGCGGAAAAACACATCGAGAGAAAGTCGTTTCCCTCGATGGGGCAGATGCTCTCCGATCAGATAGACGAAGACGGTTACGACGACGGAGAGGAACTCAACAAAGGAATCCAGGAGAGATACAAGACGGGACTGTATTAAAGACAACCGGAGTGGACACACGTGTCCACCCCCGCCTAATGCCTAATGCGTCTCTCTTAAATAAACGACCGCGAGCGGTGGCAGCGTGACCTCTATCGAGTAGGGCTGGTCGTTAAGCGGCGCCGCCGCCGCGTGGCAGCCCTCGGGGTTCCCCATACCGCTGCCTCCGTAAATCTCAGAATCGCTGTTCAGCACCTCGACCCAATCGCCGTCGGCAGGAACGCCCATCCGGTAGTCCGTCCTGGGCACGGGCGTCAGATTGGCCGCCACGAGCAGCATGGGTTCATCCTCGGTGGCGATCCGCACGAACCCCAAAACGCTGTCATCAGCCGCATCCGCAGCCACCCACTTGAAGCCGCGCGGGTCGTAATCCCTCCGGAACAGGGCGCGCTCCTGGTGATACAAGGCGTTCAGGTCACGCAACCATTTCATCAGCCCCGCCCTCAAGGGCTCCTGGGTCAAGTCCCAGTCGAGCGCGCCGTCATGGTTCCATTCTCGCCATTGGCCGAACTCCCCGCCCATGAAGAGGAGCTTCTTTCCGGGCTGGGCGAACATCAGCCCGTAGAGCGCGCGAAGGTTCGAGAATTTCCGTCCGTTGTCTCCCGGCATCTTCCCGAGCAGGGAGCTTTTGCCGTGCACCACCTCGTCGTGGGAAAGCGGCAGCACGAAATTCTCGTTGTAGGTATATAGCATCCGGAACGTGAGCAGGTTGTGGTGAAATTTCCGGTGAACAGGATCTTTTTTCATGTATTCGAGCGAGTCGTGCATCCAGCCCATGTCCCACTTCATACCGAATCCAAGCCCTCCCGCATCGACGGGTCTCGATACCATCGGCCAGGAGGTGGATTCTTCCGCGATGGTCTGCACGTCGGGGAACCGGCGATAGACCTCGGTGTTTAGCCGCCTGAGGAAAGAGATGGCTTCCCGATTCTCGCGGCCTCCCTCTTCGTTGGGAATCCACTCGCCTTCTTTTCTCGAATAATCGAGATAGAGCATCGAGGCTACGCCGTCTACGCGCAGCCCGTCGGCGTGGAAATACTCCAGCCAGTACAAGGCGCTGCTTATCAGGAAGGCGGCGACTTCGTTTCGCCCATAGTTGAAAATGTGGCTTTGCCAGTCGGGATGAAACCCCCGCCGGGGGTCGGCGTGCTCGTAGAGATGCGTTCCGTCGAAGTAGCCCAGCCCGTGTCCGTCCGTGGGGAAGTGCGAGGGCACCCAGTCGAGTATCACGCCCAGGCCGCGCTGGTGGAGATAATCGATGAGATACATCAAGTCCTGCGGCGTTCCGAATCGGCTCGTCGGAGAGAAATAGCCCGTTATCTGATACCCCCAGGAGCCGTTGAAGGGATGCTCCATCACCGGCATGAACTCGGCGTGCGTGAAACCCATGTGATGCATGTGCTCGGCGAGTTGGGGGGCGAGTTCCCTATAGGTGAGAGGGCGATTCCCCCCATGCGGCGACCGCCGCCAGGAGCCGATGTGCAGCTCATAGATGGAAATGGGCGCTTCGCGGCCGTTGCACGCGCCCCGGCACTCCATCCAGTTTTCATCCCCCCATTCGTAATCGAGATTCCAGACGACCGATCCGCTCTTGGGAGGAACCTCGCTGTAGAACCCGAAAGGGTCCGTCTTCTCTACGCGATAATCGCCGAACTGCGAGTGAATCCGGTATTTGTAGACCTCTCCCGTCCCCAAGCCCGGAATGAATCCCGCCCAGATTCCTGAGCTTTCCACCGGAGCCAGCGGGTGGGCGTTTTCGTCCCAGCCGTTGAAATCACCGATAACGCTCACAGAATCCGCGTTCGGCGCCCATACGGCGAAGTGGACGCCCTCTTCTCCGTCAACCGTCATCGGGTGCGCGCCCATCTTGTCGTACAAGGTGAAGTGGGAGCCCTGGTTGAACAGGTAAATGTCGTAATCCGTTATGTAGGAAAGCGCGGGGTAGTGGGCAACGCTCATGTGACAGTTTCCCCCCGCGCCACGGGTGGTTCGTTGCGAGCTTTCAGCAAGGCCAGGGACTCTCCGGCGAGAAGGTAGGAATCGCCCGAGTGAATTCGCCAGGTCCAGCCTTTTTCATCGACCTGGGATGTATCCATCACCACTGTCCATCTCTTCTTTCTGTCTTCTTCGAGGAAAACAAAGGGTATGGCTTCATGATGCGCGTTCATGAGCACCAGGAAAGTATCACGATTCCTGCCCACATGCCGAGAAAAAAGATCACCTCTTGCCTCTTCTCTCAGCCTGAAGCCGTAACACTTCATGTAGTGCACATCCCACTCTTCCGCCTGTAGTGCATGCCCCAGATGGTGAAGCCATATAACCTCGGCTTTGTCCGCCCCGACCGGGCTTTGTTGCGGGAAAAACTCCGTACGCCGGAAGGCCGGCCGGGTTTTGGTCCAGCGGATGAGGGATTTGACGAAAGAAAGCAGGCTTTCGTTCTTTTCCGCCAGTGCCCAATCCACCCAGGAGGTCTCGTTGTCCTGGCAATAGGCGTTGTTGTTTCCCGACTGCGTGCGGCCGAATTCGTCTCCCGCCTGGATCATCGGCACGCCCTGGGCGAGAAACATGCTCGCAAGCAGATTCTTCTTTCGCCGCACGCGCATGGTAGATACGAAGGGGTCGTCCGTCGAGCCCTCCACCCCGCCGTTCCAGCTATGCTCCTCTTCCGCGCCATCCTTGTTGCCCTCGCCATTCGCATCGTTGTGCTTTTGCTGAAAGCTCACCAGATCTTCGAGCGTGAACCCGTCATGACAGGCGATGAAATTGAGGCATGCCTGAGGGGTTCGCCCGCTAGTCTCGAAAATGTCGCTGCTCCCGGTCATGCGCGTGGCGAACTCCGCCGCCAGGTTGAAATCCGCACGCCAGAAACTCCGCGCCGCGTCCCGGAATTCACCGTTCCACTCCGTCCAGCCCTTTGGGAAATTCCCCAGCTGGTAGCCTCCATCGCCCAAATCCCAGGGTTCGGCGATGAGCTTGCGCTTCGAGAGGACCGGATCGTCCGCAATCGCCTTGAAAAACGCCGATTCGGGGTCGAAACCCCTCCCGGTGCGCGCGAGGGAGGGAGCGAGGTCGAACCGGAAGCCGTCGACGTGAAATTCCTCCGCCCAGTAGCGCAGGCTGTCCATGATGAGACGCAGGACCGACGGATGTGAGGCGTTCATTGAATGGCCGCAGCCGGTGGTGTCGATGTAGCGGCTCTCATCCTTCGGGTCCACGCGGTAATAGACCCGGTTGTCCAAGCCGCGAAACGCCAGATGCGGCCCCCTGAAATCCCCCTCACCGGTGTGGTTGTAGACCACGTCGAGAATCACCTCGATTCCCGCGCGGTGATACGTCTTCACCATCTCCTTGAACTCATCGACCTGCCCGCCCCTGTCTCCACGGCTGGAAAAGCGCGCATCGGGCGCGAAAAAGCCGATCGTCGCGTATCCCCAATAATTGGAAAGTCCCAACGTCTGGAGACGCTGCTCCGAGACCCGGTGATGAACGGGCAAAAGTTCGATGGCCGTTACGCCCAAATCTTTCAGGTATTCGACCACGGCAGGATGGGCCAGACCAGAATACGTGCCCCGCAGCTCTTCGGGCACGTCGGGATGCCGCATGGTGAAGCCTTTTACGTGCAGCTCGTACACGATGGTCTCGGACCAGGGCGTTTCGGGCGGGGAGACATCCTCCCAATCGAAGGAAGAATTCACGAGCACGCTCTTGGGCATCGCGTGTGCGTTGTCCCTTGCATCGAAATGGTGGATGTCGCCATCCCGGTAACCGTACATCTCCTCGCACCAGCGGACGTCGCCCGCTATCGCTCTCGCATACGGGTCCAGCAGCACCTTGTAACCGTTGAAGCGATGCCCCTGTGCGGGCGCATAGGGCCCGTGGACGCGGAATCCGTAGGGCTGTCCCGCCCCCAGGCCATCCACCTCCGCGCGCCAGATGTCGCCTTCCCGGGCAAAAGGAACCCGCCCCGTCTCCCTGCCGTGGTCATCCGCGTCGAACAGACAAAGCTCGACCCCCTCCGCGTTCTCGGAGAAAAGGGAAAAACGCACGCCCCCCTCTATCCATTCGGCGCCCAGGCGCCCTTCCAGCTGATTCATCTTTCTCCCGCCTGAAAAATCACGTCCCCTCCGACGAAGAAAATCACAAGCCATCAAAAGTTGTCACGATGCAGCAACCATCATACCCGATTTTTGTTGTGAATTTGTTACACGGACCCTGGAAAACCGATCTTGTATCTCCCCTCCGCTTGTTTCAAAGCTTTCCGCGACATCGGTTCGGCTTCACCTTTTCCCCGGATAAGCTGTAGAATCGCCGCGTCCATCGCAAGGTCGAAACATCGAATTCACCCCAAAATGGAGAGCGTCTTGAAAATCATCGACATCCGCGAGACGGTGGTTCCTATCCAATCCGACCTCAGAAACGCGTTCATCGATTTCTCCCTGATGACGGTGAGCGTCGCCGCCCTCATCACGGATGTTGTGCGTGACGGAAAGCGCGTCGTCGGCTTCGGTTTCAACTCGAATGGACGCTACGCCCAGCAAGGGCTTTTGCGCGAGCGCATCATTCCCAGGCTCGAGGAAGCGGAACCCGAGTCGCTGCTCAACGAGGCGGAATCAAACTTCGACCCTTCCAAAATCTGGGACTGCATGATGAAGAACGAAAAGCCCGGCGGGCACGGCGACCGCTCCGTCGCCGTGGGCATTATCGACATGGCCGTGTGGGACATGGTGGCCAAAATCGAGGGAAAACCGCTCTACCGCCACCTCGCGGATACCTATCGCGGAGGGGAGTGCGATGAAAAGGTATCCGTCTACGCCGCCGGGGGCTATTACTATCCGGGCAAAGACTTGAAAGCGCTACAGAACGAGATGAGGAGCTATCTCGATCGCGGCTACACCACCGTCAAGATGAAGATAGGCGGTGAGGCGCTCGAAGACGACGTCAGGAGAATCGAGGCGGTGCTCGATGTCGTGGGCGAGGGCCGGAATCTCGCGGTGGACGCCAACGGGAAATTCGACCTTAAAACCGCCATCGCCTACGCGGAAGCGCTGGCGCCCTACAAACTGCACTGGTACGAGGAGGCGGGCGACCCGCTCGATTACGCGCTCCAGGCCGAACTCGCCGAGCACTACGACAATCCCATGGCGACGGGGGAGAACCTCTTCTCCACCCAGGATGCGAGAAACCTGATTCGCTACGGGGGGATGCGGCCGGGCGTGGATATCCTCCAGTTCGACTGCGCGCTCAGCTACGGCCTGGTGGAATACCTGAGAACGCTGGAAATGGCGGAGGCCCACGGCTGGTCGGCCCGCTCGTTCATCCCCCACGGCGGACACCAGCTATCGCTCAACATCGCGGGGGGTCTTGGCCTGGGGGGCAGCGAGTCCTACCCCGACGTGTTCAAGCCCTTCAACGGTTTCGCCGACGGCGTGGCGGTGGAAGACGGCTACGTCGGCTTCCCCGACCTGCCGGGACTCGGCATGGAGGACAAGGCGGCGCTCAAGGACGTGCTGAGGGAGCTGTCTGAAATTTAGACGAACTTAAGCATCACCTCTTCGGCGAAGCGCTCAGCTTCTACTCCGCGCCGCCTCACGACACCCGAAGTGCTACCCGGTGCATCGTGTTGTTGAGGTATCCCTTCGGGTTCCAGTCGATGGCGTGGGGCTGCATCACCCCCCCGCTGTCGGTCGCCCGCGCCCATATCTCGTAGTACCCGGCTTCGGGGAATCTTATATTTGCGCGAAAGTTCTGCCAGGCGCCGTCGTTCACGGGAGCGTTCAGCGCGGCCGGCATCCATGTCGCGCCGAAGTCATAGGAGAGGTCGACAGCGGCGACCGTCCGGTCTCCCGACCAGGCGTGACCGCGCACTTCCACGGCGCGCCCCGACGCCGCCCCGTTCGCGGGGTGGGTGATCAGCGATTTGACGGGCATCCGCTCGATGATGACGAAATCTTTCTCCTCCACTTTCTCGCCCGGCTCGATCCTGTATCGCGGCACGCGGTAGGAAGTCCCCGTCATCTTGGGGCCATCGTGCACGACATCTCGTAGATAGATGCGCCGGAGCCATTTCTGCGAGCAAGACCCCGGCCAGCCGGGGACAACGAGCCGCAGCGGCGCCCCGTTCATCGGATGAATCGGGCCGCCATTCTGGCCAAAGGCGATGAGCACGCCATCCGCCATCGCCTTGGCGATCGGCACGCCGCGCGAGATGGGCAGCTTGCCGGGCTTACCGGAGATGTCCCCATCTGCGCCGACGTGGGCGGTGTAGACGACATCGGGCCGTACGCCGGCCGCCCTCAGAACGTCCTTGAGCCTTACCCCCGTCCAGGTTGAGCAGGCGACCGCCCCGTGCGTCCACTGGGAGCCTTTTACCGGCGGCTTGAAAAAGGCCCGCCCGTTGCCCCCACATTCGATGACGAGGGCCATCGTGACGACTTCGAACCTCGAGCGAAGCTCGTCGATTGACAAGGTCATCGGGCGTTCTACGAGACCATCGACGGTGAGAGTCCAGGATGCCGCCGACGCTTCAGCGGGCGGGACGCCGTTGTTGCGAATGAAGTGCCGGGATGTCGGGGTGACAGGGTCGTCGAGCAGATGGGGCGGTGTTTCGGCGTTGAGCGGTCGCTCGTTCAGAAGCGTCAGGCCATCTTTGCCGACAAGCGCCTTCTCGTTGGCGAAAGCCGCCGGGATGAGGCCCGCCGGCATGTTCCGGTGAAACGGAATCGCCGCGCCAACCATCGCCGTCATGGCGGCAAGCCCGGCGCCCCGCAGAAAGCCACGCCTATCGAAACAGGTTTCTCGTCCGAAAAAGGCGCTATCCGCCGCCACCGGGTCCGCGGCGAAGAATTCGTGTATATCCCGGGCCTCGGAGGATGCGGATTCCTCTTTCGACATGGCGTCCTCCTCTTGCGGACAAGCGCCTGCAGGAAATCGCACCGCAACCTAGACGAACTCGGGCATCACCTCTTTTGCGAAGCGCTCGAGCGTCCTCAGCACGAGTTCCTGCGGCATCCCCGGCCACTGGACCCGGAACGCCATGTG
Organism: bacterium; assembly: GCA_965213625.1. Classification (GTDB taxonomy): domain Bacteria; phylum UBA8248; class UBA8248; order UBA8248; family UBA8248; genus Bin107. The sequence continues at coordinate 1,663,226 of CBDBZU010000004.1, read as the reverse complement.
GTCCACGCCCAGCTCGTCGCGGTGGCGCCTGATGTCCTCAGCCACGTCTTCCGCCGAACCGATGAGGAACCTGTCGGAGCGCAACTCGTCTAGCGGCATCCGGAGCGTGTCGCTCTCGGGCAGCGCCTCGCTCTGGCCCCACTTCACGTAGACGTTGTACTTGACCGCCAGATAATTCGCGCATTCTCGAAAGGCGCTCTCCCTGTCTTCACCGATGAACATCTCCTTGATGACGGGCGTCGCATCGGGAGCACCCTTGCCTGCGGCTTCGCGCTCTTCGTGGAACATCTCCATCTGGCGCTTCAAGGTGTCGAAACGCGCATGGGGATTCAGGAACCACGCCTCACCCATCCGCGCCGCGCGCCTCACGGCGCCGTCGCCGTTCGCCGCTATCCAGATGGGCGGTCTCGGCTTCTGGATGGGCCGCATGGTGAGGTTTACGTCCTGGAGCTTTACGACTTCGCCCTCATAATCGAGCGTCCCCTCCTCCAGCAGGCGTGTGAGAGCTTCCAGTTTCTCCTCGAAAGCCTTGATGCGATAGGGTTTCGTGAGGCCGAACGCGCGGTATTCGGGCTCGCGGTAACCCAGCCCCACGCCGAGCACGAAGCGGCCCTTCGTCATGGCGTCGAGCGTGGCGACCTGCTCGGCCACGTCCACCGGGTTGTGAAGCGCGAGCAGCAGGATGCCCGTGCCGACCGTCATATCGCCCGCGTGCGCCGCCACCTGGGCGACGCTCGGCCAGGTCTGCATCATCCACACCCCCTCGGTGAGGTAGTGCTGGCCGCACCAAACGCTGTGAAAGCCCAAATCCCGGATGAGTCGCACCTGTTCGAGATGCTCCTCCCAGCGTTCTGCGGGGTCATCCCCCAAGGCGTGCTGATTCATGACGAACATGCCGAATTTCATATCACCCTCTCGTTTTGACTTGTTAGTCATTGGTTCCAAAATCATCGGCCAGGGCGATGACTTTTTCCGCCGCCTCGACCACCGGATAATCGATCATGCGCCCGCCGACGGAGACGCTCGCCTCCCCACGCGCCGTCGCTTCCTCGAAGGCCACGATAACCTCACGCGCCTTTTCGACTTCATCTTTTGTCGGCGTGAAGGCATGGTTCACGATTTCCACCTGCTTGGGGTGAATGCAGAACTTGCCGAACATGCCGAGCACCCGGCACCGCACGGCGCTCGCCGCCAGACCCTCCTGGTCATCCAACGCAATCCATACCGTATCGAGCGGTTTCTCCCGGCCTGCGCTTCGCGAGGCCACAGCGATTCGAGAACGCGGGTAGTCGAAGGTAAACTCGTCGCGCGGCCACTCGATATCGAGATCGTTGGTGTAATCCCCTGCCCCGAAAGCGAGCTGGAAGCGCCGCTCCCCCGTGTCGGCGGAAGCGATGGCGAAAGCGTCCTCCACGCCCCGGGCGTTCTCGATGATGGCGAGCAGGTGCACGCTCCCCGCTTCACAGCCCGCATCTCTTTCCGCATCGCGAAGCAGCCGGTCTGCCGCCAATATCTGGCCGGGATTCTCCGCCTTGGGCAGCACGATCCCCCGGAGCGCAGGTCCCACGACGGCAGGGATGTCCTCAGGACCGCAGGCGATGGAAAAGCCCGTCACGTCATCCAGCGGATTCACGCGCACGAAGACGTCCGCACCGTCTTCTTCGGCAATCGTCTTGACCGCCGCACCGAGCGCATTACGCGTGGATGTCTTCTCATCGGCGGGCACCGCGTCTTCGAGGTCCAGAACGACGGCGTCGGCCCCGGCCTTGCCCACTTTGGCGAGCATTCTCTCCCTGTTTCCGGGGGCGAAGAGAATCGTCCGGTAGAGTTTCATGGATGGTTCTCCTTTTCTCTCATTATCTAAAGTGATGTGTTTTTACCCTTGATGGCGGCGCTTGCCAAGCCGGGGAGCCTTTCGTGGAAACTAGCCCGGCGCATTAGGCGTGTCATCGCATTTTGGAGTGAACGCCCGCTTTCGTTTCGACTCGTCGTCGGATGGAATATAATCGCGCCAAAATAACCCTATTCCCGGAGTCACCACATGAATCCCGAAGAACTGCTTCATCGCCCCATCACGGAGTTGTCCGCCCTCATCCAGGCAGGCGAAACGAAGCCGAGCGAGGTGCTTGAAGCCCACATCGCCAGGGTCGAGGCGCACGACACAACCATCAACGCCTTCACGAGAACCACTTTCGAACTCGCGAGGAAACAGGCGGAGCGGCTCGATTCCGAACTCGCCGGTGGAAAAAACCGGGGGCCGCTCCACGGGATTCCCGTCGCGCTCAAGGACCTGTTCGACCTGGAAGGCCACCCGACCACGGCGGGCAGCCGGATTTTGGGCAAAAACGCGGCGAACGAAACGGCGGAGTGCGTGCGCAGGTTAGTTGAGGCGGGAGCGGTCATCGTCGGTAAGACAAACTTGCAGGAATTCGCGCGCGGCGGCACCGGGGCGAACAGCGCGTTCGGTCCGGCGCGAAACCCCTGGAGCCTCGACCACACACCCGGAGGAAGCAGCAGCGGCTCCGCCGCCTGCGTGGCGGCGGGGATGGCGGCGGCCGCTCTCGGCTCCGACACGGGCGGCTCGGTGCGCCTGCCCGCTTCGTTTTGCAATCTGGTGGGCATCCGCTCCACCTACGGGCGGGTGAGCAGGGCGGGGGCCGTGCCCTTGGGCTTGAGTTTCGACAACGTGGGTCCCCTCACGCGCACGGTGGAAGACGCCGCCCTCATCTTGCAAGCCATCGCAGGTCCCGACCCCAAAGACCCCACCACGGGAACGAGACCCGCGCCCGATTTCCTCGAAACCGTGAACGAGGGCGTAGGAGGCATGACGCTCGGCGTCGCGACGAACCATTTCTGGCCGGGTGAAGACCCGGAAGCGGAGGCACTCGTGCGCGAGGCTATTGCGCGATTCGAGAAGCTGGGAGCCAGCATCGTGGAAGTGGAAATACCCTGGGCGCGGCTCGGCCAGGTCGCCTATGCCGCAACCGTGGGGCCCGAGGGTGCGGAATACCACCGGAAGTTTCTCGAAAACCACCGGGACGGGTATGTCTCCCCCGGAGCGGATTTCTTCGAGTACAGCCTCTTCATTCCGGGCTGGCGCTACGTGCAGGCGCAAAAGGCCCGCACATACTTCATCCGCCAGGCGGCGGAGGTGTTTAGATATGTGGACGCCGTGCTCACGCCCACCGTCGCTATCGCCCCGCCCACCATTGCGGATTGCCTCGACGGCATGAAGATGTGGCCGATAGTGAGCGACAACACGGCCGCCTTCAGCACCATCGGCAACCCCGTGCTTCAGGTCCCTTGCGGGTTCACGAAAGCGCGCCTGCCCGTCGGCCTCCAGATTGCAGGGAGATGGGGGGATGAGGCGCGCCTGTTCCGCATCGGCAAGGCATTGGAAGACGACAATCCACTCTGGCAGTTGAAGCCGCCCGAGGTCGACGAGCAACCACCTCCCCAAGAATATCCAGAACCCTCCGCCTCACCGCTGCAAGAAATGACGGAATCAGAAACCGCCGCCCACGTTCTCGCCATGGCGAAAACCATGGGCTACCGGATTGATGAGGATAAAATCTCACCGGATGGACTCGCACAGGGCGTTACGAACATGCTCGCGGGACTGGAAAAACTCGACGACCTCGACATTGATGACTGCGAGCGCGCAGAGACGCTGAACTTGCTCGAAATGGATTTCGACACCATCCCGTCTCCGTGATGAAGGCCTAATCCGGCTTGAGCAGGACTTTCAGGCACTCTCCCGTTCCAGTGACCTCGATGCCCGCCTGCACTTGGGAAAGCGGCAGGCGGTGCGTGAAGATGTCGTCAATCGGCAGGTCCGTTCTGAGCAGCATGTCCATCGCCGGTTCGAACTGCACCTGGGGATAGGCCCATGAGCCGCAGATATCCACGTCCTTGTTGCACACCTGGTGGGGCCTGATCTCCACCCCGCCCGGATCGCCGTAATGCCCGACTTCCACGAGCTTCCCGCCCCGGCGGACGATGTCCAGCCCCTCGGCGAAGGCAGCGGGAACGCCTGCCGCCTCGATAACCACGTCGGGCCCCACCCCGTCCGTCCAGGAGAGGATCTGCTCTTTTCTTTCTTCTTTCGTTAGCGTAGCCAGGCTCACCGTCTTCGTGGCGCCGAATTTTCTGGAGAACGCGAGTCTTTCTTCGGTCATGTCCACCGCGATGATCTCGCCCGCCCCCATCGTCTTGAGAGCGGCCACCACGAGCAGACCGATGGGTCCCACGCCCATGACGGCGCACCGTGCACCCACGCCAAACCCCTCCCCCGCGTAGGGGATGCCCGGGGAGAGCGAACGCCCCGCCGCTCTCTGGGCCACGGCCAGCGGTTCGCAAAGCGTGGCTCGCTCAAGAGAGAGACCCTCGGGCAGCTTCAGGACGAAGGAACTTCCGGGGATGTACATATATTCCGAAAACGCCCCGAAAAGGTGCGGCGCCTCGGCGGAGGTGCGGAAGCCGAAAACCGTGCGGTTCGGGCACAACTGGGGCCGGTGCGGCGTGTGGATGCAGAACCAGCATTTTCCGCAGGCCTGGCTTCCCGGCGCCACGGTGATGGCGTCGCCCTCCTCGATGGGGCCGCCCACGATCTTCATGTTCGCATTCGCCAAAGGCCCCATCTTCTCGACGATACCGCTGAACTCATGGCCCGGAATTACCGGCCACGCCAGGTTCAGGTTGCCTCCGTACATGTGCTTGTCCGAACCGCAGACGCCGACAGCGGACACCTTCATCAAAAGGGCGTCGTCCTCAATCTCGGGCATGGGGTATTCACGCAAGGCGATTTCGCCCGGCTGTAGAATCGTGGCGGCCTGAACGGTGGACATCGAATCCGTCTCCTCGAAGCGATGGCATGGAGCGCCGGAAAAATCAGCGCGGAGCGTCTCTGGAAGTTGTTATGAGCGCTACTTTAGCGTATCTCTAATTCCCGCCACAACGAACGCAGTAGAAGCGAACGCCGAATCACTTGAGGAACGTTCATGCAGCTCGAAAAAACGCTCGCCATCTTCGGCTATCCACTGGGGCATACACTCTCGCCCGTCATGCACAACGCGGCGGCGCAGGCGTTGGGGCTGCCCTACCGCTTCACGGCCTACGAGGTGCATCCGGACCAGTACGAAGAAGCGGTGCGCGGTGCAGGCGCTATGGGTTTTGCGGGCTTTTGCGTAACCATCCCCCACAAGGTCGCCACATTCCGGCTCGTGGACGAAGTGAGCGAGGATGCGAGGCTCATGGGCGCGGTGAACATGGTGACGTTCGAGAGCGATGGCAAACTCAAGGGCCACAACACCGACGGCGCGGGCTGGCTCCGCTCCCTGGAAGAGGAAACGGGCGTGTCGCCTGAAGAAAAAAGATGCCTGCTTCTGGGCGCGGGCGGGGCAGCGCGGGCCATCGCCATCAAGCTCGCGCAAACTGGGGCCGCGCACATCGAGATTCGAAACCGTACGGCGGAGAAAGCACAGTCTTTGGCGGGCGAAGTAAAATCCCACTTCCCGAATACGGAAATTCACGGTGGCGGCCTGGATGCGCTTGAATCCGCCGCCCGGGGGCGGGATATTATCGTCAACACGACGAGCCTGGGGATGAGCGGGGACAAGGCGCGGGAGGCGGCCTGCTGTCTTCCCGAGGAGTTCATTCCGCCGGATAGCATCTGCGCCGATGCGGTCTATAGTCCGCTCGACACCCCGTACCTGAAGGCCGCCCGAAGAAAAGGCGCGCGCGCCGTCTCGGGCATCGGCTGGCTCTTACACCAGGGGGCCCTGGGCTGGGAGCTTTGGACCGGCACGCAGATGCCGGTCGAGCATGTGCGCGAGAAAATGCTCGAAGCGCTTCAGAACCGATAAATCAACCAAAGAAAAAAGGAGCCTGAGAGATTCCATGAGTATGCCGCTTGAGGGGATTCGCGTCCTCGATCTTTCCAGAATTCTGGCGGGTCCATTCTGCACTATGATGCTCGGCGACATGGGAGCCGAAGTCATCAAGGTCGAAAACCCCGTCGGCGGAGACGACACGCGTGGCTGGCCGCCTTTTTATGACGGAGGCGAGAGCAGCTATTTCCAGTCCGTGAACCGCAACAAGAAAAGCCTCACGCTGAACTTGAAAGCCGAGGAAGGAAAAGAGGTTTTAAGGGGACTCGTCGAGAAATCGGACATCCTCATCCAGAACTTCCGGCCCGGCGCCATCGAGCGGCTCGGGTTCGACTGGGATACCTGCCACGCGCTCAACCCCAGGATCATCTACGCCAGCGTCTCGGGCTACGGCCAGAGTGGGCCCTCCAAAGAGAGACCCGCCTACGACATTCTCCTGCAAGGCGAAGGCGGACTCATGAGCATCACGGGAGCAGAAGGCGGCGGTGGCTTCAAGACTGGCATCGCCATCGCCGACCTCACCACCGCCATGTTCGCGACCCAGGGGATATTACTGGCCATCATCGCACGGGAGAAGACGGGCAAGGGCCAATACGTCGACACGGCGATCCAGGACGGACAGGCCGCTCTGATGAGCCACGCCGCGGGGAACTTCTTCGCCACGGGCGCCCCGCCCGGACGGTTGGGGAACCGCCACCCGAGCATCGCGCCGTACCGCGATTTTCCCTGTTCGGACGGAGAACTCATCGTCGCGGCGGCCAACGACTCCTTGTGGCAGCGGTTCGCCCGCGCCATCGGCAGGGCGGATTTGGCGGACGACTCCAAATGGGATACGAATGCGGCGCGCGTCTCGGGACGCGATGAACTCGAAGCCGAGATCGAAAACACCATGCGGGCCAGGACCCGCGCGGAGTGGGCCGAAATCGTATCGGATGCCGGCGTTCCCTGCGGACCGGTGCGAACGATCGAGGAGTTGTGCGCGGACCCGCAAATCCATCACCGGGAGATGGTGGTCGAGATGGAGCACGCGAGAACCGGCGTCCTGAAGGTGATGGGCAACCCCATGAAGCTCTCGGATACCCCTGGTGAAATCCGAATGCCCCCTCCCCTGCTGGGCGAGCATACTGAAGAAGTTCTCACCGGCCTGCTCGGAAAATCGGGTGAGGAAATCGCCGCGCTGAAAGAAAAGGGCGTCGCCTAGCGTTCATGGGGAGCCAAGCCTTGTCAGACGCGGCCCTCGCCGATAGGATGCGGGAGAATTCGCTGACTTTATTCGAAAAACACGGAGAAACGCCCTGAGAACAGTCACGTATTCATTCAACTTCACATTGCCCATCACGAACTGGTGCGTGAACCATTGCGGCTATTGCAGCTTCCGCAGCAGCGTTCCCCTCCTGCTCTCGATGGAAGAGTGCGAACGTCTCGCGAGGCAGGCCTACACGCAGGGCGTGGTCGAGGCGCTCGTCATGACGGGCGAAGGTATCGACAGACACAAGGGACTCAAGAATCAACTCAAAGAATGGGGATATGACTCCTACGCCGCCTACACCGCCGCAGTGTGCAAGATGTGCCTCGAAATCGGCCTGCTGCCCCACGCCAACATCGGCACGTTGGAAGAGTGGGAATACGAGATACTAAAACCCTACAACGTCTCGATGGGCATGATGATGGAGACCGTGAGCCCCGAGGCCACGCGGGCCGCCCACCGCGCGGCGCCGACGAAAACCCCCGAGGTCAGGCTCGCCTCCCTGGAAGCGGCGGGCAAGCTGGGGGTCGCGTTCACGACGGGAATTCTCATCGGCATCGGGGAATCACCCGAAGAGCGCGTCGAGACGCTGGAAGCCATCGCCGAGGTGCACAGCCGCTACGGACATATTCAGGAGATTATCCTGCAACCCCTGAATCCCCAGCCCCTGACGCCCATGGCCAGGTGGACCCGGCCGCCGGATGAGGAGGTCGCGGCGCTGATCCCGGAAGTCAAAAGGCTCATGCCGGGTGTGCACATCCAGGTCCCGCCGAATCTGGTCGACGATCTGCTCGGCCTCATCATGGCGGGTGCGGACGACATCGGAGGCATCGCGCCGGAGCCGGATCACATCAACCCGAACCGCCACTGGCCCAAACTCGGTAACCTGGACCAATCCCTTCATCAGGAAGACATTGCGCTGCGCCTGCGAATGCCGGTATACGATGAATTCATCGAGACGGGCTGGTGTCCGCCCGAAACTCTTCCTGCGCTCCGCCGGATGCTGGATAGGCGCGAAGCACAGGAAACCCTGCCACTGGAGATCGCATGAACGCCCTTTTCGCCCATGAAATACTCGACGCATTCGAGGCGGGAGAGGAAATCTCGCGCGAGGGCGCTACCGCATTGCTCACTGAGCGGGATGAGGAACTCACCGAGCGCCTCTATGAAACGGCGGACGCGGAAAGGAAGAAGACCATCGGCGATGAGGTGAGCTACGTCATCAACGCGAACGTGAATTTCACGAACGTGTGCTACACGGATTGTAAATACTGCGGCTTCTGGCGGCGCCCGAACGCCCCGGACGCCTATACGCACGACGACGACGTACTGCGCGAAAAATTCGCGCGCGCAAGGGACTTCGGCGTGCGCGAAATCTGCATGCAGGGGGGGCTGAACCCCCTGATATCGATCGACCGCTACGAGGAAGTGCTCAGGCTCGCGCGCGAAATCATCCCCGGAGTCCACATGCATGCCTATTCGCCAGCGGAAGTCGACCACATCCAGCGAAAAACCAGGCTGCCCCTCGAAGTGGTGCTCACCCGGCTCAAGGAAGCGGGGCTCGGCTCCGTACCCGGGACGGCGGCAGAGATACTCGTGGAGAGGGTGAAGAAGCTCATCAGCCCGGGAAGAATCCCGGTCGAGAGATGGTGCGAGATCATCCGGACCGCTCACGCCGTGGGCATCCCGACGACCTCCACCGTCATGTACGGCCACATCGAGAGCAGCGCCGATCTGGCCGAGCACATGGATATTCTGAGAAAAATGCAAAAAGACTCGCTTAAAACAGACGGAGAGGGCCGGTTCACGGAGTTCGTTCCCCTGCCCTTCATCCCGTACGACAACAAGATGGGCGAGGAGTTCGGCATCGAGAAAATGGCGGACCTGGAAACCATCTTCAGACTTCACGCCGTGGCCCGGCTCTTCTTCCGGGGGATGATCGCCAACATTCAGGTGGCGTGGCCCAAGATCGGGATCGACGCCGCCAAGAAGGCGCTCTCCCTCGGGGTGAACGACCTGGGCGGAACGCTCATCGAGGAGAACATCTCACGCGAATCGGGTTCCGAATACGGGCAAAGCCTGAGCCCCAAACAATTCAACGACGCCATCCTGGGGGCGGGACGCACTCCCGTCCAGCGCACCACTACCTATGACATCATCCGCGAAGACGACCCGCGGTACCGCCACCCCCGCGCGGATGACGAATCGCTGCTCGGCGCCGGCTTCTCGGGCGGGCAAAAGGCGGGCGACTTCATCCCGGATACCCACCTGGGCGTCTCGAATCCCGAACTCCCCCGCTAACCGGCCGGAGAAAGAATCCTTGAACGAACTTCACCATCATTCCTTCAAAGACATGATGAACGACGTGGTGGACGCGGGCAGCTGCTGCGAGTGCGGATGCTGCGTCCTCGTCTGCCCGCACAACGTCATCGAATACATCGACGCCAAGCCCAAGCAGACGGCTAAGGCAAAAGCCGATTTCGATTACTGCGGCATCAGTGAGGGGGTGGGCTGCGACGTCTGCGCGTCTGTGTGCCCGAGGCTCTGGCCGAGGGAGAACCACCTGAAAGACGCCACCTTCGGTGAAACGAGGAGCAAGACTTACGAAGGCATTTTCGGCGCCTATCAGCACATCTTCATGGCGAGGACCAAGCGCGACGACGTGATGGAGCGCGCCCAGGACGGCGGCATCGTCACGGCGCTGCTCGCATGGGCGCTCGAGGCGGGCGTGATCGACGGGGCGGTGGTCTCCGCCGTCGGGGAGGACGACCCGCCCTGCGACCCGAGTCCCAAGGTCGCCACGACGTACGAGGAGATTCGAGCGAGCGCGGGCAGCTGGTACACCTATTGTCCGAACAACCTCGCGCTTGAGGAAGTGAAAGAAAGAGACCTGAAAAAGGTCGGCTTCGTGGGCGTTCCCTGTCAGGTCACGCCAATTCGCAAGATGGAGCTCATCGACCCCGCCTTTCTGGTCTCGCACAAGAAAAGGCCCCAGCACATCGAGAAGCAACGCGGCTTCCTGAGGGGCTTTTCTAATCGCGTGGCGTTCCAAATCGGGCTTTTCTGCACCGAGGTCTTCACCTTCGACCTGATGACGGAGAAAATCGAAAAAGACCTCGGCATCCCCCTCACGGACGTGGCGAAATTCAACGTGAAGGGCGAGGTGCTCGTGCACAAGAAAGACGGTGAACTCGTCACCTTCTCGCTCCAGGAGGCGATGGAGAACTACCAGCGCCCCGAGTGCCAGCACTGCGCGGATTTCTCCGCCGAACTCGCGGACATCGCCTGCGGGGGCGTGGGTACACGGGGCTGGACCATCGTCGTCCTGCGGACCGAGAAGGGCAAGGAGATCTGGAGCGAATTCGAAAAAGAGGGACTCGTGGAGATTCAGCCGATGCAGGAGAACCGGCGGGCCTGGAACATCCTGCACATTCTGGCGCGAAGGCAGCGCAACCGCGTGCCGACCTTGGGACCCAGGAGCGGCACGCCGGAAGGCCTCCCACAATACGACCCATTCGATGGCGCCGGTTTCGCCGCTCAAAACATGGTCGACAGCCCCAAGACGCCCGAGGAACTGGAAGAATGCCTCGACACGGCCTACGGGGATGAGGCGCGCCCCGACGGCGTGCGCGGGTTCCTCGCGGGCCAGCCGATTCCGGACACCCCGGCAGACCCACCACCCGGGGAGAAGCGCAAACTTCCACCTCCCCCGAGCCCGGCCCAGGGCGGCGCGCCGCCGGGCTGGGAGCCACAAGAGTCATAAGTTGGACACTCCCTCTACCAAAGACAAAAAACCGACACTCTCCATTTCGCTGGATGAAGCCTTGCGCAAAAGGCGATCCATCCGGCATTTCACGGCCGAGCCCGTCCCGATGGAGATACTGAAAACAGCCCTCTCCGCCGCGTGTCTGGCCCCCAGCCCGCACGGGACGACCCCCTGGCGGTTTTGCATCTTAGATTCCAATGAGGCGAAGGAGACTCTCGCCGCCGAGATGGGCGAGGATTTTCTCCGCGACATGGAAGCGGAGGGGGTTTCTGAAGAGGAACGAACGCGCAGGCACCGGGGGAGCATCCGCCTGCTGACCGGCGCGCCCGCGCTCATCATGGCGTCTCTTTCCTTCGCGGACCTGGACAATTACGAGGAACCAGAAAAACAGGCAAACGAATGGATGATGGCCGAACACAGCCTGGGCGGTGCACTTCAAAGCTTGATGCTCGCCCTCGCGGCACATGGGGTAGGCTCCGTGTGGCGCTGCGCGCCCTTGTTCTGTCCTGAAACGGCCAGAAAGGCTCTGGACCTGCCCGCAGAGTGGGTACCCAGGGCGCTCATCGTGGCAGGCTACCCCGCGCAGCTGCCCGCTCCCAAAGAAACGCCCAAGCCGGTGCTGATCGTCCGATGAGCATTTCCGGCCCTGTCGTTGCGCTCGCAGGAGGGGTGGGAGGCGCCAAGCTCGCCGTCGGCCTGGCCCATGCACTGCCCGAGGGGGCGCTCACTGTCGTCGTAAACACCGCGGACGACCTGGTGCTTCACGGCCTGCACATCAGCCCGGACATCGACACCGTGATGTATAACCTCGCGGGCATGTCGAACCCCGAGACGGGCTGGGGCATCGACGGCGACGGGACGAGCGCGCTCGACCTCCTGGGTCGCTACGGGGGGCCGACCTGGTTCCGGCTCGGCGACAAGGACCTAGCAACCCACATTCGCAGAACCCAGCGCCTGGCCGAGGGCGCTCGCTTAACAGAAGTGACGCGCGAACTCTCCGCATCCTTAGGGGTCAAGTCGAACATACTGCCGATGACGGATTCTTCCATCGCCACGCGCGTGAAGACGCCCGAGGGAGAGCTCGAGTTTCAGGATTACTTCGTCGCCAGAGGAACGCGGCCGAGCGTATGCGGTGTGCGCTTCCAGGGGGCGGATGAGGCGCGCGCCACGCCCGAGGTAATGCGCGCGTTCGATGAGGCGAGCGTAATCGTTTTCTGCCCTTCGAACCCGATTGTGAGCATCGGCCCTATCCTCGCGATATCGGACATACACGAGCGTCTCCGCAGCGCGTCCGCGCCGCGCGTGGGCGTAAGCCCCATCATCGGGGGCGCCGCCTTGAGAGGCCCCGCCGCCGAGATGCTAAAAAGCCTAGGACATGAGGTGTCGGCTCTGGGCGTCGCCCGGATTCTCAAAGATGTGCTCGACGGGTTCGTCGTAGACACCGAAGATGAGGCCCTGGTTCCATCCATCGAAGAGATGGGTCTTCGGAGCATTGCGCTGCCCAGCATCATGTCCGACGTTAATTCGAAGAAAAAACTGGCGCAGGGCGTTTTGGCGTTCGCCTCATCGGTGCAAAAGATGGCATAAGAGGTTTCAGGTATACTCAAAACACGTTTTCTCTTACACCTCCGGGATGGATGATGAGTCTTTCAAGCCATTGCGTCGCCTTGATACCCGTTCGTGATTTCAGAACCGGTAATTCGAGGCTCGCGCAGACCCTGGACGAGAACACGAGAAACCTCCTGGGCCGCTGGATGATCGAGCGCGTCCTCAAAGCGGTCGGGAATGCGGAGCGCATCGATGAAATAGCGGTGGTGAGCGATTCCGCGGAAGTTTTGACTCTGGCGGGAGAATACGGAGCGGTCGGCTTGTTCCAGAAATCAGGCGGTCTCAACCATGACCTCGAAATCGGCCGCACCTGGGCAAGAGAGAGAAACACCCTCTCCTTGTTGATCGTCCACGGAGATTTGCCGTTTTTAACGAGCGAAGAGGTGAACGCTTTTATCGAAGAGCGCGCACGACCGGAGAACTCCGGGCGCGACATACGCATCGCCAAATCCAAGGATGGCGGCACGACCGCGCTTTTCACACAGCCGATTGACGCGGTTCCCTTTCTGTTCGGGGAGCGGAGTTTCGAAAAACACAGCGATGCCGCGAGGGATGGTCACAGCGACCCGCTATCCTTTAAATCGTTCGGCTTTGCGCACGACATCGATTCTCCCGAAGACCTCGAATTCCTGCTCTCCCACGAGAAAGAAGCACCGGAGTGGCTCGCTTCTGCTCCCATGAGATGAAAAACGTCGAAATCATCCCCGTCATCGGTTTGCCGGAATTCAAAGAGGGCGACGCACTCACGCCCCTGATTCTGGAAGCAATTGAGGCAAGCGGGGTGACAATACGGGATCGGGACGTCTTGGTCCTCGCGCAGAAGATCGTCAGCAAGGCCGAAGGCAGGCTTTTGGACCTGAAAAGCGTCGAGCCATCGCGTGAAGCGCTCAATATCGCAAACCGCGACGGGCGTGACCCCAGGTTGGTGGAGGCGGTACTCAGGGAATCGAACGAGATAGTCGTCGCCTCGGAGCGTGCGCTCATCGTGGAGCACCGAACAGGCGCGGTATGCGCCCATGCAGGCATCGATCGCTCAAACGTCGGAGGGGATGAAGATGAGGTGCTGTTGCTGCCCCGCGACGCCGACATCTCCGCCCGGAAACTCCATGAAGAAATCAAACACGCGACGGACGCCTTCGTTCCCGTCCTCATCGCCGACACCCAGGGGCGTGCCTTTCGGCGAGGCGTCGTCGGCGTTGCGATAGGATGCGCCGGTCTGGAGCCTCTGGTGGATTTGAGAGGAGAGAAAGACAGAACAGGCCGCGCCCTCGAGATCACCATACTCGCGCATGCGGATGAAATCGCGGCGGCGGCGAGCATGGTGATGGGACAGGACAAGCAGGGGGTTCCCGCCGTCTTGATTCGCGGCCTCGAATACCATGCGGGACACCGCCCCGCGCAGACACTCTACCGCACGAAAGAAGAAGATTTGTTTCGACCATGAATCCACAACTCTCAATATGAGGATGCGCTCATGGCTATACTTCATTGGAACGACGTCGAGGAAAGACAACTGAACGACATCATCCGGGGTAGAATCGTCAAAACGGACAACGTGATGGCGTGCCGGATCACGGCAAAGACCGGAAGTCCCATCAAGACGCACACGCACGAATTCGACCAGATAACGCACATGATCCGGGGAAAGCTGAAGTTCCACTCGGGAGACGAGGATTACCAGGTCGTTCAGGCAGGTGACGTCATGGTGTTTCCGGCGGGAACCCCGCACGGAGGCGAAGTTCTCGAAGAAGCGGAGTACATCGACATGTTCTCACCGCCGAATCCTGATTTTCAGTGGGACAAATAATTCCCAGAATAAAATAGCTCTCTTAACCGGAAAAACATCAAGCACCAAATAAGAACCGGCCCTCCCCGTATCGGGAGAGCCGGTTCTTTAGCTCTTGAATCGTCTGAGGTTCGTGTTTTTCCCCGGCTCCCGCCGACTCATCCGCTCCAGCGCCAGACCGGCTTCGAGCACCTCCTGGTTGAAGCGGAACTCCTCCCAGGAGCATCGAGCCAACAGGTGCGGGGGGAGGCCATAGGTCTTCGCCTGAAAGTGAATGACCCCGAGAAGCTCTTTCCTACGCCGCCGGAAACGTATCGCCGCCCGGCGCGCCCTCCTCAGGGACAGGAGCCGCCGTCTCGTTCTGCAGGGCCGTAACGGCTGTGAAAATCGCATCCGCATCCGCCGGGGCGAGTTCGTGGATGCTGAGTTCATCGGGCATACAACGCCCCGGTTCTTTTTCCGTCATCGAGCCGCGCTCGGGAACAAAGCAGCGCCTCAGGATGCAGTGCACCCACTCCCCGGTAAGCGCGTATTGCTCCTCCTCGCCCGCAGCACCGTTTGAAGCGCCGGCTAATAACTTTGGATACGCCGCCATGTCCAGGAGATTCGGCGCGCGCACGAAGCCCTTGAGCCCCGAAGGCAGCGTGATGGGCTTGCGGCCATGGTTTCTGTATTCTGATAATTCCACGATTCCTCCCGTTCGTTTTCCCTGAACCAATACTTGGCCAAAATGAAGAAGAAGCCGCCTGTCGAATAACGGCTAGGTGAAAACGATGGAAATCTCGTCATCACCCGCGTCGCGGGCCAGGCGGAAGGGCGCATCATAAGTCAGCAGGCCGTCGCGGTCGGAAAATCCCATATCCGAATACTGGCACTTGGGCGCGGTGATGGTGCAGATGTTCCCGGCCCTGTGACCGATCTGTACGCGCAGGGGGAGCTGTGCGCCGCTCTCCCAATCGGCGAACACGTCGTCTGTGGCCTGGAGCACTGCTTCTGGGTCGAAGGAGCCGGAGGGCGCACGGCCCGTCACCATCGCGTTCACGTGCCCGCCCGATGCGTTGGCGCTCTGACGCAGCACCACTTCGTTGTTCATGGCAAAGCGGATGTTCGCCGCGTCTAAATGGAATCCGCCGAACGAAAAGCCGCTCATGAGGATGGATTCGGGCGTCTGCTCGTCGTAGGACGCGCCGCCCGGGAGCGGCGCATCGCTCACTTCGAAATCAGCCGCCTCGAACTCCCAATCCACCGTGGGAACGCCGTCCAGGGGACAGTTGATGGAAAAACTCCCCATGCAGCCCAGATACATCACCCGCAGTCCGTCGATGAACGTCGTCAGGCAGACTCTCGTATAGTCCGATTTATCGGACACGGGCGCATAGGTGACGGAAGCGCCCTCCACGATGGCCTCGCTCATCGCGCACGCCTTGAACAACAGTCCGTAATCGGGCGCAACTCCGGGAACTCCCGAACCGCGCAACTCGGTGGAAAAGGAAATCTGCGCGGAGCGTTTTCCTGGAATCGAGGGAAAAGGCGAGAGGCTCGCATCCTTCACCGCGCGTTCCAGCTGCTCAACGCTGACCTCATGGGTGAAGTTGCCCGCCCGGAACAGTTCCGAAGAAACAGCGGGCCTATCCAGTAGGTAGGCCGTGCCCGCCGCCGGCATGGCGTCCCAGGCGGTGTCCACCGTGAGCGTGTCCAAGGCCGCGTCGTAATCGCTCACCTTTCTTTTTTGGCCAACACCCATCCCCCGAATCGTGCGCAGCACCGAGCCGTTCCAGAAGTCATCATCCTCTGCGAGCGCGGCGTCCACCAGGGTGGAGGCGTCGGCGGAATCCGCCACAAGTTCCTTCTCTTCCGTCGCGCCGATAGTTTGCCGATCCATCAATATCGTATCGCCCATTCGCTGTTCTCCTCCTTTGAATTTTTTTAAGGCGAAGAAACATCCTCCGCCGGTTTCATTTCATTTGCTTCACTCAATCCCGCCGAATCCGCTCTATTGCCCGAAGCCTGATTTCGACGTAGTGGCAAAGCACGTTTCCAAATGTTCTCAGTTCAATCAGATCCACCTGCGGAGGCTGAAGACGCTCCAGGGAGCGGACGCGCGGGGCGCCTGAATCATCGAGGAGGCGTAGCGCCCTGTCGTCCCTGAAGCGGTCGCAAATCTCCTCGATCAGATCCTGAAAGGCCACCTCGCTGCCCACCGCGTCCTCGGCGCTCATGATGCCGAACAGCAAGAACGTGTGGGTTCGCCTGCTGAGGCCTGAGGGCGTGAAGCCGCCGGACGCGCTAGAGCCGACCGATGCAGCCTCCTCCCCTGCTCTCTCGCGCGTCAGCACCCAACCCCTGATCTGGGCGAGGCCGCCGCCCGCCTCCCAACGGAAATGGTCCAGGTATTTCCCCAAATCGGCCGACCAGCGCTGATAGGCGTGCACCCGCCCTGCCTCCGGTACGCTCGATATTTCCGCCAAAATGGTGTCGCCAATTTCTCTGTATCGTGATTTAGCCACCTATTAACCTCGCAATCTCATCGAGCAGTTCACGAATACGCCGATCGATTCGGCTTTGATTTTGCTCGAAGGCGCGCGCGAACATACGGCTTGCCGGTATCCCGCGCCGTGCGATCGCTCGGGCAACGAGGAAGGACACGCTCTCGATTTGCCCATCGGGCGGATCCAGTTTGTGGGCCACCCAGCGATACAGGGACGTACCCTCCCTCCAAGGCGGCATTCTGCCGCCCGCCCGGCGCCCGAATTCCACGTACCTGGCGTATGGGGTGCGCGAGGCGACCACGCCGCGCAACACTTGAGGGCTTATTCCTTTTATTCCGGTGTAGATATTGCCCCTGAGGTTTCCGCTCGCGCCGATGGGCGTTCGCGCCATTACCTCGCGCCTGAGCATTCCGATGATCTCGCGCATCGCCTCGTGCGCGAGGAGAAAAACCTCTTCCCATGCGATTGCCGGCACCTCCGGCAATTCTCCAAGCGCCACATATCGACGGAACACTCCGCCCCTCCTCCCCACCTAGCGATCCCCGGAGGCGCCGTGCGTGAAGTACTCACCGCGCGCCAATGAAAGAAGAATGTCCCAATCGAGAGACGCGCCTGCAGCGCCCGCCACTTCGCCTTCCTTGCGGCCGAGATGGTTCTGGTATTTGCGCTCGAGCTCCCGGCCCAGGCGCGTGTATTCCGAAGACTTGCTCTGGTAGTCCACCGAATCCGCTGCGAGGGTCGGGTTCGAGGACTGGGCGAAGCGGCGGGCCAGAAGGTGACAGCCCTCCGCGGCGGCCAGCCAGGCCACGGCGGTCAAATCGTTTTCGGGAACACTGGTGTGTTCGTCATCTGCCGTGTGTTTGATCGTGTAGAACAGGCGAAGCGTGTGGCCCATTTGAGGAGCGAAGTACATGAGCCTGAACCTCGCCGCCGGGGTTCCTTTGGCATAGATGATCCAGGCGCTCCTCCGCAGGTAGGAGGGTTTTCTCTCCCCCTGTGGATATTCCACCTCACGGATGAAGGAGAGGGAGTCATCCCAGTCCTCGGGCAGGGGAAAATCGAACGACTCGCTATCGCCTGCGTAATCGGCGAACGAAACGAGCGGCCTGTCCTTGCTGTAGCGTGTGAGCGCCGCGTTCACCAAATCGGCGAAGTCCGCCTCCTCAGCCCCGAACTCCCGGGGCAGCGCGCCCGTCTTCAACAACACCTTCACCTCCTTGATGATCGTCTGCCTGCTTGCCATTCCTGTTTTCTCCTCTCGTCTCGCTCACCAGATGCAGGTGGTCTCATGTTTTCAGCGCGAGCTTGGCCTCGAACGTGAACGAAGCCTCCTCCCCGCCGACGGACCACGCGAGCCTGATCCAGGGGCCAATGTTCGTGAGCTTGACGAGGGTTTTACCCGCCGAGGTGATTTGCGCAGATTTGGTATGCTCGAAAGCGACTTCATCATCCTCCGGCCCGGTTCGCACCTCGAAATCGAGCTTGGGCGAATCGCCAGAAACTGCCGTTACGTCGATGAACAAGAGCGCCTCGGTGAAGCGGCTCACTTCGAACGCCGTGCTGCCTCCCGCGGCGACTCTGGTCGCGGGAGGAGCGAGGACTATCGTGTGGGTTCGCCTGTCGGACATGGCTTCTCCTTAAGAAGGGCAATCGCCACGCGACTAGGCGGGCGCACCACGATAGAAACTGCGAAAGTCCAGGACGGCTCCGCCATAGACGTGCCTGATCTTGTAGCGAATCTTGTCCGCGCTGAATCCACTGCCAGCGGATGGGTTGTCCTCGATGAACAGCTCGGGTTCGCGCATATCGTCCATGAAACCGATCTCGACGGTGTCCATGAGGCTCGGGTCGGCGACCATGTACCAATCGTTCGCGTCGGTGAGTTCGGGCACCCACAAGGGCTCCATGCCCAGGCGGTTGATGAAGCTCGGCTGGTTGGAGTTTCCGCCCGCAACGACCTTGACGGGAGACTGGGTGACGTCGAACGCCTCTTCGAGCAGTTCAGTCGGGTGGACGAGGTATTGGGGCCGCGCCTGCGCCGCCACCTCGACGCCGTCTTCTCCGTAGAACGTCTGCTGGCCCATCGTCTTCACCCCGGCGATGACGTTGTCGTACGTGAGCGCGTTCGCGGAAGTGTTGTTGTGGTTGGCGTGGAATAGCGCGTCGCCGTCGTAGATATCCGCGTTGGAGGTGAGGAAATCGAACACGAAGCCGTTCAGGGTGCGCTGGGCCGCGCGGGCGAGTCGCTGGGGGATCATGCGAATCGCGCCCATGTCGTCGTTCTGGATCATCTCCCAGGTGAGATCCTCCACGCCGCCGCGCTTGGCCACGGCGTACGTCACCTCCTCATCCGTCGGGGAGGTGAGCGCCGGATAAGCGGCCTGTTCGGCGACTTTCTGTAGATCGCCGTAACCGCCGACGCGCACCCGGCGGTTCGTGCGGAAATCCTTCACGGGCGTAACCGAGGAGACGATCTTCTTCCACTGGTGGAACCGCTCGTCCCGGAAGTCGCGCAACATGGCGCGGCGGATGGAATCGCCGAACGCCTCGCCCCACGTGCTCGTCTGCAAGGAGGCGGAGAGTCGGCGCACCCCGTTCCAGTCCTCGGCGGCGCGGTGGTAGTGGAACGTCTCGGCAAAAAATTGGCGCGGGGTGAGGCGATGTCCCGTAAAATCCTGAAACGCCTCGCTCATGAAACGATAGGGACGCTCACCCTCGACCGCCTCTTCGCGCGAATTCCATATCCCGTCTAGCGCCGCTTTCTTACGGTCCGCCTCATCACGCATCACCTCCGCGCGAGCGCCGAAACCACGAAGCGCGCCGCTTGCCGTGAGTTTTTCCAGCGTGGCCGCCTCGATGCGGATCGCCTCTTCGATTTCCTCCTCCGAGAAGCTCCCTTCCCCGAACTGGGCGCGCATCTTCTCCTGAACGGCTTCGGGCAGCGTGGAGGCTGCGAGTTTCTGGGCAAGCACCTTGCGAGCCGCAGTCCCGGTTTCGGTTCCATCTTCCATGGGGTTTCCTCCTTTTTCCTTCAAGTCCAGTTCGAGACCTGCGTCTTCACAGGCCGCGAGGAACTGCTGCGGCGTCCATGCATCGCCGAGCCTCTTGCCCGATTCGGGCGCCACGCTTTTCAGTTTTTTTCCGAGCTTTTCGAACATCTTCACCTCCGTTTTAGTGGAATGATTGGCGGCGAGACCCAGAATCCCGCCCCCGAGCTTGCCTTTGTGCACAACGTCGACGGAGTGGACCGCCAGAATCTTTTCGAAATGCAAAACGAGCCCATCGGCCTCCTCACGGAACTCCGCCTGCGCGAGCACGTCGAAGGAAAAGCCAAAGGGCTCATCGAGGCTCCGGGCCAGCGCATCGTGCGCCAGCGCCTGAAACCAGGGTGCTGAGCGCGAAACCGCAAACGTACTCAACAGCCCTTCCTCGCCCATGCGGACTTCGCGGTGCCAGCCGACCAGGTTCTTGATGTCGGGGCCACCCGATCCCGTGTGATTCGCGAACGCCTGCGCGCCCTCGAACAGGGGAGCGGCCTCGCGCAGAACCTCGCGGGGCAGGAACCACTCTCCGTCCCTCGAGTAACCGGCCCTGGCGATCAGCACTTCGAAATCCCAGGCTTCGCCCGACGGTTGGGCATCTTTCGCAACCGCGCGGATGAGGTGGCCATGCAACCTCAATGGGTGAGAATCCTTCTGCGCCTCGGCCCGCGCCCAAATGCGGTTCATCCATTTTTTCAAGGGAAACTCCTTTTTCGCTGGTCTTTCAGGGTTTCGATTCCCGGCGGTCCGCCGGAGGCCGCCGCCCCGGTGAAACTGGGAGCGGGTGTAACGGCGATAATCTAGGGCAAGGAGTCTCGAATGCGGGCCGCGCAAATGCGGGGAAATGCGCATATGGCGTCTTTTTTTGCGGAATTTTGATTTTGCTAATTGTAAATTTTAAGTAAATGCGGTAACATACGGAAAATTCTGGAGTTGCGGACGATGCGGGTGGTCCCGGCGTCTACCAATTCTGGATACTTCGCCCGCCACTCAGGAATTTTCTGGATTCGCCGAGCAAAAAAGACCGCCCCCTGAACAAGACGGATGAGGTTTGATCTCATGTGGGGCGTCGCTCAACCGGCCTTGAATTTCTTCCAAAAACTCTCCTGGAACCATATGCTCGACATCGGGATTATGTGGTTCCTGCTCTACCAGGTCTATATTCGCTTCAAGGGCACTCAGGCGATGCGCCTCCTCGTTCGCGTGTTCGCGGTGTGGCTCATCTATCTCGCCTCCCAGGCAGCCGGACTCCACCTGACCTCGTTCCTGCTGTGGGCCATCTGGATCGCCGTGCTCATCCTGTTTCTCATCAATTTCCACGGCGAAATCCAGAAGATATTCTTCCAGCTCAACCCGGTGCGCAGATTCTCCACCCTGCTGCGCCGGGCAATGCGCATCCGCCTGCCGGACGAGAGCGTCGCCACCATCGCCAGTGCCGCCTTTTCGCTCGCTGCGAAGCATATGGGCGCCATCATCGTCGTGGAACACCGGGATTTGACCGACTCCCTCCTGAGAAGCCCGGGCGAGGAGATCGAGGCGGACATCCAGCCGGCGCTGCTGGAAACCATTTTTATCAAGGGTGCGCCCTACCACGACGGCGCCGCCGTGGTTCGCGAGAACAAGATCTCGCGCGTGGGATGCGTTCTGCCCCTTTCGGATAACCGCGCCCTGCCGCCCGAGTTCGGCACGCGCCACAGGGCGGCGGTGGGCATCACCGAGCGCTGTGACGCCCTGGCGATCGTCATCTCCGAGGAACGCGGAGAGATTACCTGCGTGGAAGGCAGCCAAACAAAGACGATAGAAAATGAGGAAGAACTCGCCTCCTGGCTTACCACGCGTCTGCGCGCTGCCCGCGAGTCGGGCCAGTCGATGGGGCGCATCTCGCTCCGCCACGTTTTCACGAACTGGCGGCCCAAGCTCGCCGCGCTGGCCGCCGTCTTTTTCCTCTGGTCGCTCGGCGGGCAGGAGAACCAGAACCCGCAGAATTTCTTCCCGCAGCTCGAAAGCAAGGTGGAGGAGGAATTCAGCGTCCGTGTCCATTATTACAACGTTCCAAACGGCGTCGTCCTGCCCGCCGATGCGGCGAAAGAAGTCAAAATCCGCATCAGGGGCAGGCGCGATCTGCTCAATTACATCGACGCCACCCGCCTGCGTGTGAACGTGAACCTCGCCAAAATGACGCCCGGCGCGCATTCGCGCACACTTTCGGGCCGCAACATCGACCTGCCGAACGGTCTTGAATTCCTGAGCGCGGAACCCAAGGCCCTGGAATTGAACCTCGCCAAGGCGCCGACGCCTGAGAAAATGACGAAATCGAGCGCCTCCACCGAGGCGCCGGAGTCCTCGAACTTTTAAGGCCCTTCTTTTCAGATACTTGAATTTTTCCTGCAAAAAAAATTTGCTTTTTTCGATAAAAATACCGATATTGAAGGAACCGGGCTACCGTCGCTGAGACGTCCAAGCGCTTTGACGAGCGAGGCGGGCGAACCATCATTGATGGTACTTGGCTGGCCCAAGTGAGGCGGCAAGGAGTCGTCAAAGAAAGCGGCTCCGGCCCGGCACAAGGAAACCCTTCTACAGAAGGAGGATGCGATGACATCTACGATAAATCGCTTCAGCCGTGCGGAAACGCCACCCTCCCCGGCCCCATCGCATCAGCCGGGCGGGGAGGAAGACAAAGGCTGATGACCAAATAAAAGGCGACAAAACGCCTTTTTGAGGTGAGATGAGTTCTCACCTGAGAAAAGCAAAAAAAGAGAGCGGGGTGCAATGCCCCGCTCTTCTTTTTTTTCTAGCTCTTTCCCTCGAGTTTTCGCATCTCGATTTCGAGTTGCTGGAGCCTGTTCTTGATCATGTTGAAGTCATACTCGAACCCCTCAGCGAGCAGGGTGAGCCCATTGTAGAGCTGGTGTTTTTCCGGCTCTTCCTCCGCGTTCACCGAATCGAGCATGTCGGTGAAAACCTCTCTGGCATGATGAAAACTCAAAACGCCTTCCCCCTTTTTGAATGAGAACACAAACTACGAAGCCATAAATATTTTGCGGGAAGAATCCCGCTCCTAACTTTGCTAGAATCCATCGCACCGACAAATAAACCACAACGTAACCGAGGAGTCATCTTCATGCCGGAAAGACCGAACACGCCGCAAGTCATCCTCCGCCACATTCAGGGCACGCAGCTTCAGATGCTCACCACCACGGGCAAGCACTCCTACGTGCTCGATGAACCCGAAACCAGAGGTGGCACGGACCTGGCCGCCACGCCGTTCGAGTTCTTCATCGCAGGGCACGCGGGCTGAGGCCTATACACGCTGCTGGGAGCAGCGAAGGCCAAGGGCATCCAGATAGACGACGTCGAAGTCCACGCGGAGTTCAAACGGAACATAACGCCTAAATTTCACTCGGATTACCACGCGGACCCGGAGCGGAGAAAACTCGCCATCGGCATAATCCGCACGAGCTATTACATACACGGCGACGTAACGGAAGAACAAAAGGCGGAACTTCTCGATGAACTTGAGAACTGCCCCATCCACAACACGCTGATGACGCCGCCAAAACTCGAGGAGCGAATCGTCGTATTAAGGGAAGATGAAACCGCGCCAAAGGAAATTTCATAATAGCGGAGATAGCGAGTTCTCCTCAATCAATGGAGCCTCGCACGGGAGATATACAACTTTCCGGGTAGTTTGATACCGGCAGGGAGATAGGCAACGCATTAAAATTGCGTTCAGTAGGAAATCTTGTCCTCCATCTGCGCCCAT
The DNA here is from genome assembly GCA_965213625.1 of bacterium. Classification (GTDB taxonomy): domain Bacteria; phylum UBA8248; class UBA8248; order UBA8248; family UBA8248; genus Bin107. Next base: position 1,639,639 of record CBDBZU010000004.1, on the reverse strand, counting down.
AGATTGAAGGATTCGAGGGCTTCATCTTCCAGGAGCCGCGTTGCTTCGAGCTTTCTGTCAGCGACCGGCAGGGCGATTTCCTTGTAGAGAAATTCATCGGAAAACCCGATGGCGTCAGCCTCGACGATGGAGTTTCCAAAATACATACGGTCGAGTCTCGACCAGTAAATTGCGCTCAAACACATCGGGCAGGGTTCACAGCTCGTATATATCTCACAGCCTGACAAATCGAAATTCTTCAGTTTCGCGCAGGCCGCCCGTATGGCGATCATCTCGGCATGGGCTGTGGGATCGCAAGATGACGTCACCCGGTTCGTACCCTCGCCGATGATTTCGCCATCCTTCACGACGACGGACCCGAAAGGCCCGCCGAGTCCTTCCCTCACGTTTTGAGAAGCGAGCGATATCGCCTTTCTCATAAAAGCTTCCCGTGTCCCCATTTCCGCATCTCCCGTTGAGTTCCACCTTTCCGCCGATGTTTTCTCTTCTCTGCGTCTATATTTTCCCTGATTCCCCTCATCTTAACTTGTTTTTGGAATGGATTGCATTCATTTTACAGATTCTCCTTTTTCGTCTCCAACATGCGGAGCCTGGAACGAAAGAGACGCCACTTTGCGAAATTCGCAACCCAAAAAGGAATCGATGATGAAAATCGGATTTATCGGACTGGGAAACATGGGGGCCGGCATGGCTGCCAACCTCCAGAAGGCGGGCTATGAGCTCGTCGTTCACGACATCGCCCCGGAAGCGGCGGCTGACCACTTAGAAAGAGGCGCGCTCTGGGCGGATTCCCCCGAAGAAGTGGCCCGCGCGAGCGAGATCATCTTCACCTCGCTGCCCGGACCCAAGGAAGTCGAGAGCGTCGCCACGGGGCCGAACGGCATTCTTGCAGGCATCAGCGCGGGGAAAGTCTTCGTCGACTTGAGCACGGGATACCCCGCCATCGTCCGCCGCATACACGAGAAATTCTCAGAAGCGGGCGCGCACATGCTCGACGCTCCCGTGAGCGGCTCCACCATCGGCGCGAACACGGGCCGCCTTGCCGTGATGGTGGGGGGTGAGGAGGAGATGTATGAGCGCTGCAAGCCCCTTTTCGACGCCATGGGAGACCGCCCCACCTACACCGGCCCCATCGGAACCGGCACCGTGTGCAAGCTCGCCCATAATTGCATGAGCTACGGCATTCAGGCCCTCGCGGCGGAATGCTACACCCTGGGCGTCAAGGCGGGCGCAGCGCCCGATGTCCTGGCCGAGACGATTCGTAACGGCGCGGTAGGCCGGGGCGTGCACTTTCACTTCATCTTCCCCGAGACTTTCTTCAAGGGGAAATTCGACGAGCCGCATTTTCCCATGAAGGGCTCGGTGAAGGACGTCGGCCTCGCACTCCAACTCGCCCGCGAGCACGACGTACCCATGGCGATTGGCAACATCGCTTACGGGGAGCTTATCACGGGCCTGAACCGGGGATGGGGGGAGGAAGATGCGAGACGCGCCATGACGCTCCAGGAAGAGCGCGCGGGCGGCGTGCAGATGAGAGTTCCAGAATAGGAGATATTTTCGAAATGAAACACGGAATCGCCATGCTGCCCCCTGCGCCCGAGACTTACGCGCACTGGTGCCGACTCTCGGAAGAAGCGGGCTTCGACGTCGTCTGGGTGCCGGACTCACAATCGCTCTATCGGGAGCTTTACGTCTCGTGCGCCATTTGCGCGGCGAACACAAAGCGCGTCCTGCTCGGCCCCAACGTCACCAATCCCCTCACGCGGCATCCCGCGACGGCGGCGAGCGCCATCGCCACGGTGGATGAGTTCTCGGGCGGCCGCGCGCTGTTCGGAATCGCCACGGGTGACAGCGCCGTATTGAACCTGGGCCTGCGCCCCGGCCGCGTGGACGACATGAGAGACTACGTGCTCGCCATGCGCGGGATGTTGGAGGAGGGTACGGCCCACTACCGGGGAAAGCCCTGTACCCTGAACTGGCACAAAAAGCGCATCCCCCTCTACATCGCCGCCGAAGGACCGCGCACCATCCGGCTTGCGGGCGAGATTGCGGACGGCGTCACTATCGGTACCGGCCTCACGCCCGAAGTCGCGGCCGATTCCCTCACCTGGTTGGAAGAGGGCGCCAGGAAATCGGGCCGCAAGCTGAGCGATCTGGACATCTGGTGGCTCGCGAAGGTGAACGTGCGCGATGACGGCGAACAGGCACGCGAAGAAATCCGCATGGCGCTGGCCGCGAGCGCGCACCACGCCTTTCGCTTCACGCTCGAGGGCAAGCGGATTCCCAAAGAACTCCTCTCCGCCGTTGAATCACTCAAAAAAGGATATGCGTTCCACGAGCACGAGATGGTGGACAAGCAGACGAACGCCGAACTCGTGGACAGGCTCGGCCTACGCGAATACCTGCTCGATCGCTTCGCCATCGCAGGCTCGCCCGAAGAGTGCAGGCAGAAGATAGCGGACATGAATTCATTCGGCGTCGAGAACTTGAGGATCGCCGCCCACGTGCACGACAAGCCCGCCTTCATCCGGGCGTGGGGCCGCGAGATAATCAGCCGGAGCAAGTAACCTGAGAGGACACCTTCATGAGACACGGCATTTCATTCAGACCGCCCGACACGGATTCATTCGCCCGCTGGTGTAAGTGCGCGGAAGAACTCGGCTTCGACGCGGTATTCATCCCCGACACCCAGTCCCTTTACAGAGAAGTCTACGTCTCCTGTGCGATATGCGCGATGGAGACGAGCGAGATTATCTTCGGGCCGTGCGTCACGAACCCCGTCACGCGCCACCCGGCGGTGGCAGCAAGCGCCATCGGCACCATCAGCGAACTCTCCGGCGGGCGCGCCTTCTGGGGGATCGCCACGGGCGACAGCGCCGTACTAAATCTGGGATTAAGGCCCGCGAAGCTCGCCGAGATGCGCGAATACATTCTCGCCGTGCGAGGCATGCTCGAAGATGGAAGCGCGCAGTACAAAGGGAATAACGCCCGGCTGAGCTGGCACAAAGCCCACGTGCCTATTCACATCGCCGCAGAAGGCCCCAAGACGCTGCGCCTCGCGGGCGAGGTGGCCGACGGCGTCATCATCGGAACGGGCCTGATTCCAGAAGTCATCGCGGACACGCTCTCCTTCATCGACGAGGGCGCCAAGAAATCAGGCCGGAGGGTGGAAGAACTTGACCTATGGTGGCTGGTGGACGCCCACGTGGACGCGGACGGGGAGCACGCCCGCGAAGACATCCGCACCGCCCTCGCCGCGAGCGCGCACCACTCGTTCGCCTTCACGCTGGAGAACAAGCGAATCCCCACCGAACTCGAATCCGGCATCCGCGCACTCAGAGACGGATACCAGACCTCGGAGCACGGCTTCATGGACAAGTCGAACAACGCAGGCCTAGTCGACGAGTACGGCCTGAGGGACTACCTGGCGGAGCGATTCGCCATCGTCGGCACACCCGCCGAATGCCGGAAAAGGCTGGAAGACCTGGAAAACCTGGGCGTCAGGGGGCTCCGCATCAACAACAACCTGCCCGACAGGACGGTCTTCATGAACGCCTGGGCGAAGGATGTTCGGGGGATCGGGTAAAGAACCTAGATTCAGCGTGAGTGACGCCCCGAAGCCTAACCGGGTAAAAACCATGGTTTTCCCTCGGGCCGCCGCTTCGGTTAGAATGGCTGGAAATGACCGAGACAGGAGATTTCGACCTCCCCGACAATCATTCACTGGAGGGTGGACATGAGTGAAATGACGAAGGAAAAGGAAAAAATTCTCGTCTACGAACCCGTGGCGGAGGCTCCGGGCGCGAGCGCCGTCATGGCGGCGCGGCCAGAAAGCCTGAACGGCATGAGCGTCGGCCTCATCAACAACACGAAGGATTTCACCGATAAGATTTTAAGCGTCATGGGCGCCGCGCTTGAAAAACAGTTCCCGGGCGTGCGCGTTGTGCGCTACCGGAAGGAATCCGTGAGCGGCGCATCGCCCGCCCTCATGGAGCAGGTGGAAGGAGAGTGCGACGCCGTTGTTTCCGCACTCGGCGACTGAGGCTCGTGCACATCGTGGAGTATCCACGACAGCGTCGCTTTAGAGAAAAGAGGGCTGGCCACGGTCACCATCGTCACCGACGCGTTTGAGACATACGCGAAGCAACTCACCAAGCTGCACAAGATGAGCGATCTTCCCCTCGTCGCACTTCCCCACCCCATTGCGGGCAGAAAGCGCGAGGAGGTGGATGAGATGTCGGCGAGAGCAAGCGCGCATCTCGCGGCGGCCCTCACGCAGGCGAGCGCTTGATATCGGCATGGACGCGCCAGAACCCGCCCGCCAGATAGCACTCGATGAAGACGCAGGCGCGATATACGAGCACTTCTACGAGGAGGGCTGGACGGACGGGCTGCCCATCATCCCGCCGACCGAGGAGCGCGTCGCAGAAACATTGCGCTTCACGGACTACGCGCCGGGCGACGTCATCGCCCATGTTCCGCCACGGAACGCACCCGCCACGGCGGAAGTCATCGCCATCAACGCCGTGATGGCGGGCTGCAAACCTGAATACCTGCCCGTACTCATCGCCGCCATGCAGGCCATGACGGAACCCGCCTACAACCTCTACGGCCGCCAGACGACCACCCATCCGGGCGCGCACCTGATGATCGTCCACGGGCCTATCCGAAACGAACTGGAGGTCAACTGCCGCCAGAACGTGTTCGGCCAGGGCCGGCGCGCGAACGCGACGCTCGGCCGCGCGGTGAGGCTCCTGATGATGAACGCCGGCGGCGGCATCCCCGGCGTGACGGACATGGCCACCCACGGGCATCCGGGCAAATACTCCTACACCATCGGCGAGGACGAGGAGGGAAGCCCCTGGCCCTCCTTTCATGTGGATAGAGGCCTTGCGCCCGATACTTCCGCCGTCACCATGCTCTGCGCGGAGTCGCCCCACAACGTGAACGACCTGGTGAGCAAGACGGCCCACAAGTACCTGGGCACGGCGGCTTCGGCCATGAGCCACCTCGGCGCGAACGGCGTCTACCGGAGCGGGCTGCCGAGCGAGCAGATGCTCGTCCTGACCGCGGAAGCCGCCACATGGCTCTCGGATCAGGGGTGGACGAAGGCCGATGTTTCCCAGTTCATCTTCGAGAACGCGCGCCAGCCGATTCGCCTGATGCGCGACCGCGGCGGCTTCGACATGACGCCGCTCGCTCCTTTCGTGAATCTCGATGAGGATGAGGACATGGCCCCCATCGTCCCGAGGCCCGAAGACATCCTCATCGTCATAGCAGGCGGCCACGGCCGCCACATGCAGGCCGTCCTGACGGCGAGCTACAACCTGAGCGTCACCAGAGCCATCACCAGAAAAGACGGAACGCCGATCAAATCTGCGCGGGAGTTCTTGGACTAGAGAACCCCTACCCCTCCAGATTCATACCGAACTGGCCCGCGAGGTGGGTGATGAGCTTGCCGGCGGCATCGTCGCTCATCCAGCCGCGTGAGGTCGCCGTTTCCAGCGCCGTGCTGACGCGCAGGAGCGCCTCGGACATCTTTTCCGTGTCGCGGACGGAGATATCCGGCAGAACGGGAGAGACGCCCGAGCGCAGCGCTTCTTCGGGCAGCGCGCCTGCGCGGTGGGCTTCTTCCAACTGCTTGTCGGCCATGGCCTGTAATATGTGGCGCACGGTGCGCTGGCGGCGCGTCATCTTCTTGAGCGTGGGCTGATCCATCGACTCGGCCGAGGCGCGGTTCACGTCCTCTCCCTGGGCGAACCAATGGGAGGGAACGCCCACGCCGCCCAGAAGCAGGCCCCGCATCATCTTTGCGATGCCTTGCGCACCAGACTCGCCTCCTTTCAAGTCGGGCGAGACGGCCTGCCACTCCTCTTTTTCGTTGTGCACGCGCACGCTCGAGGGTTTGGGCGCGACGCCGTTCTCGGCGAGCCACTCGGCTATCTTCTCGGGGCCTGCGCCCTTCAGGGTGACGTCGTAGATGAAGCTGTTCTGCAGGCGCGCGCGCTCCACGGTGTCGAAGATGAAGCGCTCATAGGTGTCTATCCAATCGATGGCGGCGAGCAGGTCCGAAGCGCCGCGCGCGGCGTCGCTCGCCTTGTTGATCTGGAACAGGAACGCCTCCCCGTCCGTGAAGCGCGCGCGTTCCTTTTGGGCGGAGGCGCTCAGATAGCCGCGCGGATCGCCACCCAGCACCGTCCGGATACGCTTGCCATTACGAGCCACACCGCCCGGCCCCTGTGCGCGCAGGACGACCCCGATGGGCAGAGCGCAGTTGTCCGGGTCCGTCACCACCTCTTCTATAAGCCGGGGACTGACGTAGCCCAGCCGGACGCGCCCCTCGAAGCGCGAGACGGCGGCGGGCAGGAGGAGCTCCCCAAAGATGCCGAGTTCAGAGACCAGCCGCTCGAAGCGGATATCCATCTGGTTCACGGGATCGTTCCAGAACGCCTTTACGACGTTTAATGCGCGCTCATCCTCCCCGTGCCAGCTTATTCCCTCGCCCACGACGTGATCCGTCACGATTTCGATGAGGCGCTGACCCATCAAGTTCGTGAGCCACAACTCATACGCCAACGACTGCATGCGCGCGTGCGCATAGGGCGAAACTCCGCCGCGCCCCTCCCCCAGAGGCCGCCAGATTCGCTCATCCGGGTCAATCTCTGCGCTCATTCGCCCTGCACGCTGCGCGGCATCCCCTTTTCTCCCTGCCCCCGATTTCCGCCCGGCTGCCTTCACCCTTTTTACACTCTCCATTTTCATCTCCTCTTGAGCATCCGCTTGTGAAAAGCCTGCGGCATCACCGTTCCCCCGGCGAGTGGGGCCAGTATTCCCTCGCTCAGCACCAGGGATTCGGCCAGCCGCGCATAGGCGCAGGCGAAGCCGAAATGGTTCTCGTTCCGCTCATACGCCAGCACCGTCTCCCCGGAGGAGCGGATGCGCGGCTTTTTCCTCAAATTCATCAGGTGACGCTCCACCTCGGCCAGTAGCGCCTCCTCCCCTGTATCTCCGGGCTGCGGCAGCAAGACCCGCCCGGCCCCCTCGTGAAACTCCTCCACGAGGTGATCCAGCAAGTCCTCTCGGTTCATCCGCACATGGCGGCGCTCAACACCCAGAAACGAGACGCCCTTGGTCTGCATCTCGCCCTCGGTGTGCCGCCAGATGAAGCCGCCCTCGGGGTTCAAGTCGTACACCGCGCGCGCGGCCAGGGTATGGGGTCCGCCGTCGACCACGAAGGCCTCGACACCCAGGGCCGAGAACACGGCGCGGCAGCGCTCGATGAGGCGTTCAACAGGAGGCGCTTCAAAATAAATCCACCGGGCGGGCCGATCCTCCCCCCGTTCGCGCACGGCAAGCGCGCAGCGATCGCCCGTGTCGATTCCGCAGAAGCGAGGTGCCGCGCTCATACAGGCGCCTCCGCCAGGCGATACGGTGCAGCGTCGCGCAGCTTCCTGAGCAAATCTTGCGAGATCGGCCGGGTGTCGCCCGCATCGGGGGTGGCGAGGGCCGAGCAGCTAAAGCGCGCCTTTTCGCTCGGGAGGCGGGCGGCGGCCCATTTCGCCGCGATGCGTTCGAGACGCACCGCGCCGATAGCGAGTTGGGAGAGACGGTAGCTCCTGTGCCGGGGGTTCACCCGCGCGGCCTCCCACCGCCCCGCGCCCCGCTCGAGCGCGCCGCCGCAAGCCGGACAGGCGAGCGCATCGCCGCTAAAGATTTTCGGCCAGTTCTCCTCCAGGACAATCTCCACATGACACGCCGGGCACCTCACATGCCAGCGCCTCTTGTCACCCGCCTCGTACATGGCGTGAATGCCAGCACCCGGGGTTCTGCCGACGGCGAGGTTGAGCGTCAGGGCGAGGGGTGAGGCGTCGATGCGGTCGTTCGACCACTTGAGGTTGTCCGCGGGCAAGTCGTCCACCTCGTCGCGGACAAGCACGTCGAGCGGGATGGATATGGCGTTGCCGATGTCCTTGAGACCCAGTATGTAGAGAAAACGCGAGCCCCCGCGGCCGGGGAACTCCTTCAAGCCCTTAGGCGATGCGCCCCTGTATTTCCCCTCGCGCATGATTGAGGCGATTCTCTCGTGTCTGAGCGCCGGGCGTACGCGCGTCTGATCGAAGCGATCCGCAAAATCCTGATCGGGCAGAAAATAGCCCACGTTCAGGCGGTGGACGATGACGCAGTAGAGCGCAAAACCGATGGCGAGGGTGGTCATGCCCACCTGCGCGCCCTTCAGGACACTGATGGTTTGATCGGGCGTGCGTTTTCCAAGGATTTCATCGAGCGCGGCGATGATCTCCGAAAACGCCTCTCTGCCCTCGAGGGTGAAAGCGCCCGAGTCGGTCGACATCTCGCTCGTCAGAAACCGGGCCAGTCCACGCGCCTCGCCCGAAAAACGCGAGGTCCCGCAGGCCGCAAGGGCCATGCCGGGCGCTCGATTGATTTTCCGGGATTTGCGCAAAGCCGGAACTCCTCCAGTCCAAGGATGCCGCGCGCATCCTCACGAAGGAGGAATATAGGGGATGGGGCCTGTGAGCCATGACGCGCAAATGCGGGGAAATGCGCGCTCAGGCGCTAATCGCGCATGTTCTCGAATTGAAGCGCGAGTTTGAGGTCGAGCTCCCGGCAGAGGGATATCACCTGCTGCAAGTCGTCGCGCTTCTTGCCGCTCACTCTCAGCTGATCGCCTTGAATCGCGACCTGCACCTTCATCTTCGTCGCCTTCACCTTCTTGACGATCTCTCGCGCCGAATCCTGATCCACGCCCTGCTTCACGAGAATGGCCTGCCGGAGCGCGCCGCCTGCGGCGGATTCGGGGTCTTTGAAGTCGAGCGCGCGCAGATCCACCTTACGTCTCGTTAAATGGGTATGCACCAGATCGTGCATCTGCCTGAGCTTGAAATCGTCGTCGGCCAGCAGGGTGACCTCCGTATCTTTCCGATCGAGCGCGCATTTCGACCCCTTGAAATCGAAGCGCTGGGCGATTTCCCGGCGCACCCCATTGATCGCGTTGTCGACTTCCTGTAAATCCGTCCTTGAAACAATGTCGAATGAAGGCATGGCGTCCGCAAAGCTCCTTTTGAAATCGGGCGCACGCTACACACCCGGTGCTGCTGGTGGTATAGTAGGGGATAGCTCTTCCAACGCCCAGGACTGTTCTGGAGACGATTGGGGGTTTCCCCCGCAAGGAATCCCTATTTTCCTTGACTCAATGGCTGGTTTCGGCGCCCACCGGGGCGCGAGACCATCTCAAGGAGATACGTTTATGCGTCGAATCACGACGAGAATCAAGCCCGAAGACGTCGGTTGAACACCGCTGGGACGTGGCGGGATTGATTAAATTTCCCTCCACGCGGCGGAAGACGGCGCCTCAAACCTGAGCGGAAAACACTTTTCGGATTATTGTTCCAACTTCTAAAGGAGGTTCAAAAAGATGAAACGCTTTGTGTTGGTCCTTTGGGCCACGGCGCTTACACTGGCCCCGGGGGTCGCATTCGCGGCCGATAAACTCGATACCGGGAACACCGCCTGGATACTGACGTCGACCGCCCTCGTCCTGTTCATGACGCTTCCGGGCCTATCGCTATTCTACGGTGGTCTCGTGCGCGCGAAAAACGTGCTCTCGGTGCTGATGCAGTGCTTCTCCATCGCTTGCGCCGTGTCCATCGTCTGGCTCATCGTCGGCTACAGCCTGGTGTTCGAAGCCGGCAACGCCTTCATCGGCGGACTGGGCAAGGCGTTCTTCGCAGGCGTGGGCGTGGAATCGCTCTCGGGCAACATTCCCGAGACGGTCTTCGCCATGTTCCAGCTCACATTCGCCATCATCACGCCCGCGCTGATCGTGGGCAGCTTCGCCGAACGGATGCGGTTCTCGGCCATGTTCATCTTCTCCATCGCCTGGGTGATCCTCGTCTACGCGCCGGTGGCCCACTGGGTGTGGGGCGGCGGATGGCTCGGCGAGATGGGCGCGCTCGATTTCGCGGGCGGCACGGTGGTGCACATCAACTCCGGCGTCGCTGCTCTTGTGGCCGCCCTCCTGATCGGACCGAGGCACGGATTTCCCAACACGGCCATGCTGCCCCATAACCTGCCCATGGCGGTGACGGGCGCGGGCATCCTGTGGGTCGGCTGGTTCGGCTTTAACGCCGGCAGCGCGCTTGCGGCCGACGGCGCGGCGGGCATGGCCATGCTCGTGACGCACATCTCCTCGGCGGCGGGCGCTCTCGCATGGATGTTCGCGGAGTGGATCAAGCACGGCAAAGCGAGTGTGCTCGGCATCGTTACCGGCATGGTGGCGGGCCTCGTCGGCATAACGCCTGCTTCGGGCTTCGTGGGGCCGATGGGTGCGCTGCTGCTCGGCGCAATAGCGGGCCTTGGCTGCTTCGCCGCCACCAACTACATGAAACAGGTGCTCAAGGTGGACGACTCTCTCGACGTGTTCACCGTGCACGGCGTCGGCGGGATCATCGGCGCGATACTGACCGGCGTATTCGTCGCCGAGGGATTCGGCGGCGTCGGCTTCGCCGAGGGCGTCGGCATGGGCAGACAGCTCTGGATCCAGTTCGTGAGCGTCATCGCCACGCTCGTCTATTCGGGCGTCGTCTCCTTCATCCTGCTCAAAATCGTGGACGCCATGGTGGGCCTGAGAGCCGACGCCAACGAGGAATCCGGCGGTCTCGACCTCATGATGCACAACGAATCGGCCTACGAACGCTAGGCCGTACAGGAAAAGACCCCGGGGATGCGTCCCCGGGGTTTTTCGTTCACGCGAATGCGCAGCCTCTTTTATTCGAGGTTGTTGAAGAACTCTCCCCGGCCGCAATTGCCCACCACCGTCATTCCGGCGAAAGCCGGAATCTATTCTAAAGCAGAATGACAATACACCGGCTTTGCGTCTCCCCATCATTAGCGGGAAACAATCAGAAAATAAAAACAAAGTCAAAATGGATTCCGGCTTTCGCCGGAATGACGAACAAAACCGCACTGCCTCTTGTAGGGACAGGTCGTGACCTGCGTGACAGCCCCGTGGAGGGGCTGTCACTACGAAGAACCCCCTCCCCGGTCGGCTCCATACGCCAAATCACGGAATCAGGACTCGTTCAAAACCCCTATTCGGTGTGAAGCGAGAATACCCTACGTGCTCGATTGCGCGGCTGATGCCCTGACCTTTTCGAAATACGCCTTGGCGTCATCGGGCAGGGAGGTAAAGCGCAGCATCAATCTCGCCCCGTCCGCCTCGACGACCTTCGCGTAGACGTCTGAAACTTCCGTTTCTTCCGCCATCCGCAGCATGAGATTCGCGTTCCTCTCAAAGGGAGCATCCGCCTCCACGTCCAGACAATTCTCGGAAGCACGCTCGACCCCGGCGCGCACGGCTTCGTCCGACACCGTCTTCCCCTCGACCGCGAACATCCGCACCTCGACCGGTGCAGCGAGGTCCACGAACACCTCGGGCGCGGCCTCGGGCATCTCACACGCATAAGGCCCCGACATCCCCCGCACCTCGTAGACGCGAACCGGCTCACCCAGCCCCTTGAAGCGCAGATCCTGGGTATCGCCCACCTGAACGAATTCCGCCATTTTCTGATACGTATCCATACTGATGAGCACCTGCCCGCTCACGGTGTAGGACTCGATGCGGTAGGCCATGTTGATGGCCGTGCCCATCGCGCCGTACTTGGTGCGTTTTTCCGAACCGATGTTGCCGACGATCACCTCGCCCGTGTTGATGGCGATCCCCATGTGAAGATCGGGCATGCCGCGCTTGCGCTGCTCCTCGTTGATTTCGACGAGGGCGCGCTGCATCTCCACGGCGCAGGCCACGGCCCGGGCCGAGTCGTCGGGCTCGGCGAGCGGCGCGCCGAAGAACGCGAGAATACCGTCGCCCTGGAACTCATCCACCGTGCCCCGGTGTCTGGTGATGATGTCCACCATCGGCTCCAGGAAACGGTTCACGACCTCGATGACCTCGTGCGGCTCAAGGCGAGAGGAGAGCGCGGTGAACCCCCGCAAGTCCGAGACCAGGAAAGTCACCTCGCGCACCTCGCCGCCGAGCTTGAGGCCATCGGGCGAGTTCAGGAGTTCGTCCACGATCTCCTTGCTGATGTAGCGTCCGAATGTGTCGCGGATAAAATCGCGCTGTTTCAGGCCATCGATCATGCCCTCGAACGAAGTGGCCAGGCGGCCCACCTCGTCGTGGCTCCTCTTAGCGGGAACCGTGACGTCGAGATTCCCCTGGCTCACCTCTTCCGCCGCGCTCGTTAGGTTCCTGATCAGGCGCAGCATCCGTGAGGAGATGAGCCAGAAGAGGATGAGGCCAAGGGCGACCAGGATGATGGTGAAGCGCAGCAGCTTGAAGGTGTTCGTCGCCACCTGCTCGGCAACGGGGTTCGCAATCTTGTTGAGCACCAGGATGGCCACCACCTTGCCGTTCAGCTTGAGCGGCGTGTTGAGTTGCAAGAACTTGTCGAACTCGCGGTCCCCCACCTTTCCGCCGAAGAGCCGGGAGCGCATCATCTCGCCCTTGTTCCAGGTGTCGTTCGTGGCCTTGTAGGTGGCCGGGAAGAGCTTGTGGATATGGGCGTCCTGGCCGATTTGGAACCCGTCGTGCGCGGCGGCGACGTATCCGTAGCTTCCATCGGCGCGTCTGCGCATGATAATGGCGTTGTCCACGCCCGAGTTCCGCTTGATGCGCCTGAGCGCGGCGAGCACCTCCCTGTATTCGGGGGTATTCTTGTCGCTCGGCAGCCGCAGGCTGTGAACGGCTTCCGCATCAATCAAGGCGGAACCGCGCTCGGCAATGAACTCGAGCCTGGCCGAGAGCACGTTGAGCTCGTAATTGTAGCTCGACTGATAGTAGCGGTAGGACATCGGAACGATGGCGACGATGAGAATGATCAGGACGAGAATGAGGCTCTTGAAAACGATGGAGCAGTAAAACCCCTGCTTCTCCTGGGTGCTCGGCTCGGGATTGCTGGATTCGGACATCTCACGCCTCCGGCGGCGGTTCCAGAGGCCAGTATACACCAGCGGCTCGTGAGGAAAAGCCAAAAACGGGGGGGATATCCACCCCTAAATGCGGGCGGCGGCCAGCGCTCCTCGGCGCGCAAGGACGCTCCTGAAGGCCGCCCTACGCGGGGTTGTTGAAGAAGCCCCCCTGACAAGGAGTTGTTGAAAAAATACCCTTTTCAAGGGATGGAGGGGACGCACCTCTCCACTGGAAACCCACCCCCCCCTACCCCCCCTTGTCAGGGTCAAAACCGACCGAAGAGGGAGGTTTTGCGAGCCGATGTGTTTCTCGTCAATGGCTTATGCAAACGCTCGTTCCTCACTCGCGTTTGACCCCTGACAAGGGGGGGGTAGGGGGGGTTGCTTCCGACATGGGAGGTCGGGGGTTCGCGCGAAAGCGGCCTTCCCGCTAAAGGCAATGTCCCCCGACGAGGACTTTTTCAACAACCGTCTCAAGCCGTGCGCTTTTTCCCCACGTAGTCGAGCAGGACGGCGAGGATGATGATCCCCCCGACCGCCAGCAACTGCCAATCGGCGGCTATACCCAGGAGGTTCAGGCCATTTCTGATGCACGCGATGATGAGCGTGCCGATGACGGTGCCGATGATGCGCCCCTCACCGCCCAGCAGCGAGGCGCCGCCGATGACGACCGCGGCGATGACGTCCATGAGGTCGAACATGCCCATGATGGCCTGGGCGGCCATGAGGCGCGAAGCCATCACCACGCCCGCCAGCGCGCCGCAGAAGCCGCTGAAGACGAGCACGAACAGCTTGACGGCGAAGACGTTCACGCCAGCGACGCGGGCGGCCTCCTTGTTGCCGCCGACGGCGTAGATGTTCGTGCCCAGGACGGTGCGCGAGAGGATGAGGTGCGCGGCCAGGAAGACGACGCCCATGATGACGGCGGCCATGGGGAACGGACCCAGGTAGCCCTGCCCCACCACGCTGAACGCCTCGGGCAGGCCGAAGATGGACTGCTCACCCGTCAGGATGAGCGCGCCCCCGCGCGCGAGGCTGTCCATCGCCAGCGTGAGGATGAAGGCGGGAATCGCGAACCAGCCCACGAACACCCCGCTCACACCGCCCAGGAGCACCCCAAGAATCAGCGTGGCGATCACCGCCGGAACGATGGGCACACCGTATTCCTTGAGCAGAAGGGCGACGACGACCGCGCCCATCGACTGGATGGAGGCCACCGAGAGGTCGATCTCGGCACAGATGATGACCAGCGTGAGACCCGCCGCCATGATGCCGATGTTAGACGACTGGAGCAGGATGTTCATCATGTTCGAGACGGTGAAGAAGTTCTCCGCCGTGATGGAGAGAAAGACGACCAACAAGATGAGCGCGAGGATGAGGCCGTACTTGGAAAAACCGGACGCGATGAGGGAGTAGACACTGTATCCCCCGCTCTTTGCGGCGGCGCCTCGCCCGCTGTCCGCCTTTCCTTCGCCGCTCATTGCTCCCCTCCCTTACCGAACCACCTTAGGCCGCGGTGCCCGTCGCGTAGCGCATGATGGTTTCCGCGTCAGCGTCCTCACGAAGCACCTCGCCGGTGATGCGGCCTTCGTTCATCACGATGATGCGGCTGCAGATGGCCGTGACTTCAGGCAATTCCGAGGATATCACGATGATCGCCACACCGAGCTGCGCCAGTTCTTCAAGAATCCGGTAAATTTCCACCTTCGCGCCCGCGTCGACGCCCTTGGTGGGTTCGTCGAGAATGACGATGCGCGCGCCTGTGGATATCCCCCGCGCGAGAAGCACCTTCTGCTGGTTCCCGCCGCTGAGCTGGGCGATCTGATCCGTCAAGGAGGCTACCTTGATGCTCAGCCGCTCCACATAGTCGCGCGAGAGGTGCGTTGCGCCTGCGCCGTTAATGCAGCCCATAATGCGCGTGAGCTTGCGCGAGCGGCTTTCCCGGCCGAAGTTGAACAGGGTGATCAGCAGGTTCTCCAACACCGATAAGAGCGGGAACACGCCCTGGTTCTTGCGATCCTCAGTCAGAAAGGAAAGCCCGTGGCGGATGGCGTCGCGGGGTTTCCTGATTCTCACCGGCTGGCCGTCGATGAACACCTCGCCGCCGTCGGGCCGCTCCAGGCCGAAGAGCGCGCGGAACAAGTCCGTGCGGCCTGCGCCGACCAATCCCGCAAAACCCAGTATCTCGCCCTGCCTGACGCGGAAACTCACGTCGCTGAACACGCCCGTTTGCGTGAAATTCCTGACTTCGAGAACCTCCTTGCCCACCTTGCCCGAAATTCTGGGATAGCGTTCGCTGAAGGTGCGCCCCGTCATCATGCGGATAAGCGTGTCGACCTCGGTATTCTCGGCGCCGATGGACCCGACGTGGCGCCCGTCGCGCAGGACGGAGATGCGATCGCCGATAGCGAGGCAATCCTCCAGCGTGTGGGAGACGTAGACCACCCCGATGCCGCGCTCCGTCAATCGCTCGATGACGCCAAAGAGCGCTTCTTTCTCCCCGGGGCCCAGGGACGAGGTGGGTTCGTCCATCAGGATGACTTTCGCATCGAAGGCGACCGCCTTGGCGATCTCGAGAAACTGCATGTCCGAGAGGCTCAGATTCGACACCTCGGCGTTCGGGTCGACCTCGATCCCCAGTTCGGTGAAAATCTCCCGGCAGCGCCGCTCCATCGCCGTCTCGTCTCTCACGCCCAGCCGCCCGAGCAGACGGTTTGCGCTCCTCAAATCGCGGCCCAGGAAGAGATTGCTCTTCACGTCCATCAGCCGCACGAGGCTCAGTTCCTGGTGGATGACGCTGATGCCGAGCTCCCGCGTGAGCGCAGGCGAGCACCTCTCGATGACGCCGCCTTCGAACACCATCTCGCCGGTGTCCTTTTCGACGACGCCCGCGATGATCTTGATCATGGTCGACTTGCCGGCCCCGTTCTCGCCCAGAAGCACGTGGACCTCGCCCGGACGGACGCTGAAATCCACCTCGTCGAGCGCCACGACGCCCGGAAACCGCTTGCCGATGCCGCGCATGTCGAGAATGAGGCGCTCCGCCGCGCTTTCAGGGGGAGATTCGGCTGGACTGGAGGGGGATGACGTCATGGACGAGTCTTCCAGTTGGAAAATCGGGCCAGTGGGAGGTTCGGGCGGCGCAAATGGCGGCCGCGACCGCCACGGCCTTGGGCGCGAACATCCTCCGCGCGCGCGCCGCTATATCTCCAGCGGCTCCCTCGGGAAAGACGTAAAGGAGACGCCGCCCTCTTTCGTGACGTGCACCATGTCCTCGTTGCCGAACAGATAGGTGTTGTCGACAGCGATGCGCGGCTCGACGGCGAGCACCATGTTCTCCTCGAGGGGGAGTTTCTCGATGCCCATGTCGGGGCGCTCGTGGATGTCCCATCCCAGGCCGTGGCCCAAGAACCTGTCCCACAAATCGAAACCGGCGTCGCGGGCCATCGCCTCGGCCGTGTCGACGAGTTTGCTCGCTAAGACGCCCGGCTTCGCCTCCTCGATGACCGTTCGCTGAATTTCCAGAATGGTCTCATAAGCGCGCCGGTGGACCTCCGTCACCGGCCCCATGGCGCGCGTGCGCGAGGAGTCGACCGGGTAGCCCTCGAACCGCATGCAGATGTCCCAGTGCACGACGTTGCCGCGCTCGATGGCCTTGGCCGGATTCGGCATGTGCAACAGCGCGCCCGCCACCGGGTAGCCGCTGCAGATGAGGCTCGGTGAGCTGCTGCACGAATCCTCGTAAATCGGGTCGGCGGAGCGCATCGCGTGTTCGGCGGCGCGGATGATTTCGAGCTCCGTTTTGCCGACGCCCTCCGTACTCAGGATGCCGGCGACGGTCTCATGGCCCAAATCCGCGACCCGGCCTGCCTTTCGCATCATCTCGAGATCGAAATCGCTCTTCACCATCCGGAGTTCCTCGACGATGGTCGAGCGCACGATTTCGAGGTCCGGGAACGTCTCCCGCATCCCGGCGTAAAGAGGTGCGGGGAACTTGTCGAACGTCTCGATACCGACGCGCTTCACGTCGCCGGTGTCTCGGATGAGTTTTTCGATGTTCTCGACGGAAAGGCCGTCGCCCTTTTTCGCCGAGAACCCCTCCCCGGCCACGATGCGCGGGACGCACACCTCGCGCGTCGGCATGAGGCCCGGATCGACCATGAGCGCGGGAACATCATCCTGCGTGATGAAGGCCGCGCCCCCGTCGACGATGGCGGTCTCTGTGGTCGTCAAGCTGATCCACCCCGCACGGTCGGGAAAGTAATCGGTGAGATAGCGCAGGCTGCCGGAGAGCTTGTTGTTCCCGTAAACGATCAAGGCGTCGTAATCGCGCTCCGCCATCAGCCGCCGGGTGTTCGCCAACCGCCTGTCGATTTCGGCCTGGAGCACGTCGCGTGGAATGGGCATGTCCGTCCCCTCAGGCGAGGACGCGCGCAGAGACAGGGATCATTTCCCCCGCCTCCGCCGCGCGGCGCCGCGTTTGATCTCTTACTTGATGCCGGCTTTCAAATTCTTTCCGACCGCCTGAAGCAGTCTCGTGTCGAGCGGAATCGTGCCGGTGTCGATCGTGTATTTGGACTTGTCGTCCTTATCCATCGCCACGTCGACGCCCGTGCGAACGAGTTGCTTGCCGACGGAATCACAAAATGTCAGCACGGTCGCCAGCATGTTGCCGCGATAGACTTCCTGCATCGCCTCCTCGACGCCGTTGAAGCCCGTGACGATGATCTTGCCGAGCTTGCCACGCGCCTTGACGGCCTGGAGCGCGCCGAGGGCCATGTCGTCGTTCACAGCGACGATGGCCGAGATGTCGGGATGCG
This sequence comes from bacterium, assembly GCA_965213625.1. Classification (GTDB taxonomy): domain Bacteria; phylum UBA8248; class UBA8248; order UBA8248; family UBA8248; genus Bin107. The sequence goes on along the minus strand of CBDBZU010000004.1, from coordinate 1,621,832 downwards.
CCGTCAGGATGTCTTCGGCTTTCTTGAGTCCCTGCGCGCGGTCCCAGTTGGCCGCCCAGACGCCGACCACCTTGATGCCCTTGTACTTGGCCAGCGTGTCCCTGGCGCCCCTTTTCCGCAGGATGCTGGACATGTTGCCCGGCACGCCCTCCATGAGCGCGACCTTGCCCTTGCCGCCCAACTCCTCGGCGACGGCCTTGGCGACTGCCGACTGCCCGTAGTACTGATCCGGACCGACGAAATGCCGCGCCACCTGCTTGGCCAGGTCGTCGGAATGGATGAGCACGCGGATGCCGCTTTTCTGCACCTTCTTGACCGTCTGCACCATCGCGTTCGGGTCGATGGCACTGAATGCGAGGACGTGCACGCGCTTCTGGATCATGTCGTCGATCATCTTGGTCACGCCGATCAAATCGGTGCCCAGGGCGCCGCTCAATACCGTGAGCTTGACGTTGGGATGGTTCTTGGCTTCCGCCTCGGCGGAACGCTTGAGACACGCGAAGTAGGGGTTCCCCAGCGTTTCCACCACGATGCCTATCTTGATGTCCTTCGCGAACGCGGGCGACGTGAACCCGGCGAACGCAACCGCCACGATAACGATGCCGATCATGCGCTTCATAGACTTTCCTCCCCGGTTAGATCTATGGCCCAGTGTGCAATCGTATTCTTTGAAATGTGGTGATGGGAAAATTCTCACACACAGGCTTCGGCGCGTCAAGAAAGGAGACCGGCGGAGATGGGCCGAAGAAACGTGGCGGCGGTGAGTACTTCCTGCTTGGGGTTGTTAAAAAGCCCTACAGATTAGCAGCCTTCCAAATACCTTTGTTGATAAGAAATCACTCCCCCTTGAGGGGGAGTGAACTTCAAAAGCGTGCGCGCAATCCAAATTCGCTTCCCAAGCTTTATCAACTTTCCGGCCCCGCCGCCTGTGGATAATCCCTATTTCGGCGGGATAATCGGCAAGAGCACGTGGGAGGGATGCTCGGGACCGGTGTGGATTGTCACCTCGCCGCCGAACACCTCAGGCGGCCGGTCGACCGGGTCGTTGTGGCGGAACGGTCCCACGCCCGAGAAGACGGCGGGCATGTTCGGCAGCCCCTGGGTGATGCCGCCCGGATAGACGTAGTCACACCCCCGGACGCTCAAAGCGATGCGATGGCCCTTTGGAACCACGATGCTGGTCGGCCAGATCTCGACGTCCAGTTCGTATATCTCGCCCGGCGTCAGGGGCTGCACCTCGTCGTGCGCGTGGTAGGGCCGGTAGGGAAGCGTGCGGGCTTCATCCAGCTTTCGGTGCGAGGCTCTGAGCCAGCCCTGGGCGACCGGGGTTTTGGGGTCGAGCGCGCCCTGAAAGGTGACTTCCTTGAAATCTGGCGTGAATACTCTGATGACGAGGAACAGGTCGGCGTCTTGGGTTTCAGATGACACCCACAGCTTGGACGCCAGGGGTCCCGTGAGTTCGGTTTCGCGCTTCAAGGGGGGCGAGACGAACGTGACGCCGTCGCTCAAGCCGGCATATGTGGCCGAACCAGTCTCGGCGGGCGCGGCCTCGCCGAGCAGGTGGCCTTCCGTATGGAGATACAGCTTCGTCCAGTTCGTGCGCGCGATGGGCCACTCGTTCTCCGCGCGCTCCACGAATTTCTCGCCGGGGTGGCGCACCTGGAGCAGGACCCTCGGCTGCTCCTTCCAGCCCGTGTCCTCGCCTTTCAAGTAATGGCCAAAGAATTTCTTCTGGAGCGCCACGCCGTAATCGGTGTAAAACTCCGTCCAGTGCTCGATGCCGTGGCTCTCCAGCCATTTCTCTTCCGAGGCAGCGTTCATGAAGGCCTCGCAATTCCCCCTCGGGTGAAGCCCCTGCCCGCCCCAGTTGTTCGAAGATAAAAAGGGCACCTCGATTTGGGACCAGTCCGGCGTTTTCGCCTGCCAGTATTCATCATCGAGCGGGTGCGCGCGCATCTCCGCTCCCAGGCGGCAGCGGTTGGCACCCAGTTCTTCTTCGCTCAGCGTGTCAGGCCCCGATACCCAATCGCCCGTCACCCGGCTCTTGTAGCCGCGCTCGCCGAGGCCATGCTGTTTGGAGCGCCCCCTGTTCTGATACCAGTTCTCGGTGAAGGTGCAGTAGATGCCCCCGTGGTAGTTCATGTCGCGGTAGAAATCCGCCGCTCCCTCCCAGGCGCACATGGCGACGAGATGAGGCGGTTTCAGGCACGCGACCTGCCACTGGTTGATGGCGTAATAGGAGATGCCGTTGATGCCAACCTTGCCGTTGCTCCAGGGCTGTACCCCAGCCCATTCGATGCACTCGTAGAAATCGCGCGTTTCGCGATCCGAGAAGGGGTCCATATACCCCGGCGAGCGGCCGGCGCCCCTCGAATCCACCCGCACGCAGGCGTAGCCGTCCGGCACCCATTTCTCGGGGTCCACGACCTCCCAGTTCTGGTATTTGTTCGAGGAACCGGCCGCGACGTCGGGGTGTTGCTCCACCATGCGCCGCCACTGCTCGGGATAGCCGTCTTCGAAGTGGAGCCACTTCCCGTAAATCCCGTAGGTGATCAGAACGGGATAGCGGCCTTCCGCTATGGGCCGGTAGACGTCGCAGCGAAGCACGAGTCCATCGTCCATCTCGACCGGAACCTCCCAGTCGATCCGCATGCCGTCGGCTATTTCGGATTTACGCCCTCTCATCGCGCACCTCTCGTGTTTATTGAAATTATCCTTTCGACGGAATCACAGGCAGCAATACATGGGACGGACACGACGGGCCGGTGTGCAGCGTCACCTTGCCGCCGAACAGTTCCGTCGGCCTGTCTTCTTTCAGGTCGTGCTTAAAGGGCCCCACGCCGTAATACACGCGGCCCGATATTTTGGGCGCGGACGGCTCGTAGCCGGGCCAGACGTAATCGCGCCCGCGGACGCTGATCGCCAGGCGGTATTCCTTTGGAATCACGATGGAGGTCGGCCAGATCTCGACATCCAACTCGTATATCTCGCCCGGCGTCAAAGGTTGAATCTCATCGTGCGTGTGGTAGGGCCGGTAGGGCAGCGTGAGCGCCTCGTCGAGCTTTCGGTGCGAGGCCCTGAGCCAGCCGATGGCCACGGGCGTATGCGGGTCGTTAGCACCCCGGTAGACGATCTCGGTCATGTCCGGCGTGAAGACGCGCAGGGTGAGGAACAAATCGGCATCTGCCGTATCCGATGAGACGAACAGCTTGGCCGCCACGGGACCCGTTATCTCGGTTTCCTCGGCAAAGGGCGGCGAGATGTAGATTAAGCCGTCGCCCAGCGCGTCGTAGGTTTTCTCCCGCTCGTTGGTCTGGGGTTCCGCCCGGAATGTGCCGGAGCCGGAATGGAGGTAATACTTCGTCCACTCCGTGCGCGCGATGGGCCACTCGCTCTCGGCGCGCGGCACGAATTTCTCGCCCGGATGCCGCACCAGGAGCTGGACTTTGGGCTGCTCCGTCCAGCCGGTATCCTCGCCCTTTAAGAAATGCCCAAAGAATTTCTTCTGGAGCGCGACGCCGTAATCGGTATAAAACTCCGTGAAGTGTTCCAGCCCGTGCATCTCCAGCCATTTCTCGTCGGTGGCCGATTGCACAAAACCCTCCGTGTTGCCCCTGGGGTGCAGACCCACACCGCCCCAGTTGCCCGAGGATAGGAGCGGCACGTTGATTTTCGAGTAATCGGGCATGCGCGCTTTCCAGTAATCATCCACGAGGGGATGATCGAGAATATCCTGGCCGAAATCGCTCCTGTTGGAAGCGAGTTCTTCTTCGCTCAGGTTGGCGGGGCCGGATATCCAATCGCCGTTAATGCGGCTCTTGATGCCGCGGTTTCCCTTACCATGCTGGCGGGGTACGACGGCCTGGCGGTACCAGGTGTCCGAGAAACGGCAGGCGATGCCGCCGTGATGGGCGAGATCGCGATAGAAATCCGCCGCTCCTTCCCAGACGCACATGGCGGCCAGGTGCGGCGGCTGGAGCGAGGCCACCTGCCACTGGTTCATACCGTAGTAGGAGATGCCGTTCAGGCCCACCATGCCGTTGCTCCAGGACTGCACGCCCGCCCACTCGATGCAGTCGTAAAAATCCCTGGTCTCGCGCGGGGACCACACTTCCAGATAGCCCGGCGAGCGGCCGGCGCCCCTGGAGTCCACCCGCACGCAGGCGTAGCCGTCGGGCACCCATTTCTCGGGATCGACGAGCTCCCAGTTCTGGTATTTGTTGCTCGTGCCCATGACGGTTTCGGGATAATCGTTCACCATCAGGCTCCACTGGTGGGGGTAGCCGTCCTGTAAATGAAGCCACTTGCAGTAGGGTCCGTAGCTCATGATGACGGGGTATTCGCCGTCGTCGTCTGGCCGGTAAACGTCGCAGCGCAGCACCACGCCGTCATCCATCTCGACCGGCACGTCCCAGTCGATGCGCATTCCGTCTCTTGCCTCGCTCTTGAACTCGCTCATGTTTCGCCTTTCCGTGAAAAAGGTGGATCACCGTCGGTGACATATTCGGGGATGAAAGGAATATAACCGAGCGAAGGTGAGGCGTCCAGGGTTGGGAGGCAGGAGCAATAGGGAGGTAATCGGCCGGGTGCTATGATCTCAGGTCACCGCTCAGATGTAACCGCTGGCGATGAGGTTTTAGGGAAAATACTTTTTTGGAAAACTCTCACTACTTAGCAACAGAAGTGGTTGAAGTTTCAGGCTCAATACACTTCCGGCAATTCATTCCTCGCACAGTCTATGTCGATATGTAGGTGCCGAATCATCTTCCTGATATGGCCAACTTCAATTTCCGCCCGAATTCCCTTCCCATGCGCTCCCTTTGGGAATGAAGGATAGGTACGGCCTTCAAATTGAATCCAATAGTGATGCGTCTTTTCCGTGACAACGCATCCTGGCGCGCATCTTTTGAGCATATTCCATATTTTTCTTAGTTGTACGCGACCGCTTGAAGCCATTCAGGCGGCGATGGCTCTTGGTTCATCCAGCATGTTGCGCCCCGCCTTGGGTTTTTTGACGGATCTTACTTGCACATAGGGCTGGTGCTTATCTGCGTTTTTCTTTTCCAGTCCTTCGGCTTCAATATCTCCCCGGCGCACCGCTTCAACGGCTTCATCCCATTCTTGTTTCGTCTCTTCACAGATTTCTTTGAAGAAAACCTCCACTCGCTGTTTGAAGGTCGTGAAATCGTCGGCATCCTCCGCCATGTCGAACAGGACGGACGTGTAGGTTCGCCGGAAGATGGAGAATGCCTCATCCTCGTTTTGTCCAGTCGCGGCGATTCCACCCGGTTGTACGCCGTACATCCATGTGGAATCGTCCTCTTTCATCCCGAGGAGCGTTCCCAGCATTCTTATATCCGCTACGAAGCCGTTTCCTTCCACCTTGTCCACAAAGGTAAAAAAGAACGGAAACGTGCTCATGTCACCCTCCTTTGCGGTTAGCTGAACTTGTGCAAGAAATATATCACACAGCCACACCCTATCTCATAGGGTGCAATGATTCTTCATATCTTGCCATAGATCACTGAAATTTCAACCAGCCCGAATCTTGCCTCCTCCCCCCATCACTCGATCCGATCCTCGAGCTTTCGGGTCGCCTCCTCGACGATTTCGCACACCTGGTCCATCAAATCGGGATGCTCGCGGAACGACTCGCGCACTTCCTTCACGATAGCCATCTTGGCGGCGGCGAAGCCGTCCTCGTACTGGAGCCTGAGCTTCTCGGCCGAGATGCTGCTGCGCTCGAGCCCGTTCACCATCTGGGCCAGTTTCTCGGGCTTGAGGCCCTCGAAGGATTCTTTCCCCATGTGAGAGACGGCCTCGACCGCCTGGGTCATCAGCATCCGCCTGGCGGCCGCCGCCACCTTCTCGCCCGGGTCCCGGCCCTCGCCGTCATACGCCATGACCTCCTCGATCAGCTCATCCACCATGGCTTCCACCCGCTTGGTCTTGCGGATACCCTCGAGCAGGCGGTTGTTGCGCGCCCCGACGGAGCCGAGCGCTATCTTCTCCCCGGTCTCCTTCTCGAAGGCCTCGGCCACCTCCTGGTAGGTCTTCCCCTCGGCGAGCATGGTATCGACGATTTTCTCGGCGCCATATTCCACTACTTTCGATCTGCGGCCCCGTCTCCTCTCCATTACAGATCCCCCACGAGGATGTCGGGTGAGACGGATACGGCTCCTTCGAGCAAGCCGCGCCCCTTGCGCGTAAGGTGCGCCTCGTAATCCGTCAGCAGGCGGCCGAACCCGCCCGGGGTGCGCTTTTCCACCAAACCCCGCCCGGCCAGATCGTCCACGAAGGCCTCGAGCGTCTCGCGGCCCAGGGGCGCGCCGTCTTCATGATGGCCCGCCTCGCGCAGCGCGCTCCAGAGGAGAAGACTCCCCACGCTCGATTCCGCGCGCAAGGCATCCTGGTAATACAGCGTCTTCAAAATGTCGCCGCGCAGGACGCGGGCCGCCAGTTCGTTCACGTTAATGCACCTCCTCGATGACATTCATACCGGCACGCCGGACGCCACCCGCTGAAATCCAGACTTCTTCCACCCACTGAAACACCTCCTCGATGACTTTCTTTCCGAAACGCCAAACACCCCCGCGCGCGGCGGAGATTTCCCCTAACATACAAGGCGGCGCGGGTTGGGGGTGTGCGGCAAATGCGGGCAAATGCGGAGCCTTTCCGTTGAGAAAAAGACTTGCGCGCTGCACAATGGCCGGAAGGAGGACGTTTGATGCGCTTTCGCGCGCCGACTACCACCGCATTCGCCATGCTCTCGCTATGGTTCCTGGGATTGCCAGACGCGCCGGCCTCAGGCCACGGGGAGGAGGAAATCCTGCTCTTCGCCTACCTGGCGGAGGAGAAAAACCTCCTGAGAATCTCGACCGCCATCGTGGGCGGCATCATCCTGGCGATGGGCGCCTTCATCACCCAGCAGTCGCGCGCCGAGGCGCGCGAGAGCGCGGGGGCCGAATTCACGGGCTTCAAAGTGATATTGCCGGGGCTGCTCGTCACCTGCCTGGGCGCCGTCGTACTGTTCACCGCCGCCTTTATCCTCCCCGAGCAGATCAAGATCGTGCACGACCATCCCCTGGAGCACATCGAGACGAAACCCACAAAAAGAAAAAGCGGCCCGTGAGGGTCGGGGGAATGCCCGATGAAAAAGCCCTCGCCGAGGAGCGTCGCTGCTACCCCCCTGACAAGGGATTGTTGAAAAAATCCTTACGGGTCGGGCCAAACCGTTCTTCTCTTGTAGAGCGCTCAATAACCACTCCCCCCTTGAGGGGGAGTGAAATCCACCGCGCTCCTTTTGTGAGGTTTTTCAACAACCCCCTCAAGGGGGAGTGGTTCGGCCCGACCCGCGGGGCTTTTTCAGCCCCCCCCTCCCTGCGCAGGAGTTCCTCACCGCGCCTTGCCCGTGAGCTTCTCGACGGTGCGAAGCGCGCCCAGACCCAGCATCCCGAGCGTGAGTTCGAGAAGCCCATCCGCCGAGACGGGATAGGGCACGAGATCGCCGCTCATCAGCACCTGCCGCGTCCAGAGCCATGCGCCGAGCGCATACTGGGGGATGAAATAAAAGGCGAGCGAGACGCCGCAGGTCCACAGGATGAACGGCCTGCCGCCCGCGACGAAGGCGCTGCGGTGGGCGGCCTCTATCTTGTTGATCTCGTTCTGGGCCTCAAAGGGCCGCATCATCAGCTTCTGCTTTATCGCCTCGGCCGCGCGCCGCTCATCCGGCGTTTCGACGAATTTGTCGATGACGTTGGCGACGCCCTCCGCCGCCGTGATGACGCCGCCGCCGATGAGTTTTTCCAAAAAGGCCATCACGCGCTCCTCATGCTCTCGGCCACCCGGCCCGCTCGCGCGGGGAGTTCCCTCGCGTAATCGGAATCGAGCGCCTCCTCAGCCGCGCGCGCATAATCGCCATTCGCGAGCGCGGCCCACATTTTCCTGAAGCCCAGAAGACTCGGCACGCCCATGTTGTAGGCCATGTTCAGAACCGCGCGCTTGGCGCCTGGCTTGAGACCCGCGAAGACCACGCCGACAGAGGAGCGCTCGAGTTCACCGGCCATCAGGCCCAGGCGATGGCGAAGAAGCATCTCTGCTTCGGCTTGCGATATCCCGTCTTCGAGCAGCGTACCGTAGCCGATGGTCTTCTTTCCCTTGCTATCCATATACACTACCGGCATGAAACCCTCCTCGCGCTTGATTTCCTCTATTAACTCGTCAGCGAGCATCCCCTGCCCTCCCCTTCAAACAGGTTCCCTATCCCGCCCGCTTCTTTAAGCAGACGCAGGAGCGCCGCAGCGCCCTTGCGCGCACCCGAGCGGCGCGCGTAGGCCTGGCTCGACGCCAGAATTCTTCCGTTCCTCGCCCGCACGCGGAAGCGATGCCGCCCGGATTTATCCCGGAAAATCTCGACGGGGCGATACTTCGCGTTCTTTACGGCCGCCATACATAACCCCCCACGAAAAAACCCAGACTCACGAGAAATGCGCCCACGGCGACCAGGCGCAAGAGGGTGTGTTTTCCCTTCGCCCAGCGCGACAGCACGGCGTCCGTTCTTTTTTCAAAATCATTTTTCTCAGACATGACTCTCCTCTCCATCTATAAATGAAATCCCGCGCGCCGCTCGCAGGCTGCGCGCCTCAAACCGGGAGAGTTTATGTCTTGCTAGCGTGAGAACGATGACGGAAAATGCGGGCAACTGCGCGGAGATGTGCTCATTACGCTCGATTCGAGCGGAAACCTGGAAAACGGCCCTTCAAGCGGCGGGTAAGGGATGATAAAATGCGTGTCGCCCAAGGTCGTTTTGGTATAATGCGCGACGCTGCGCATGCCGCCATACACAGGAGATGAATCATGAAAAAACTGACCGCCACCGTCCTCGTAGCCATTTTCAGCCTGGGGCTCGCCGGATGCCGCGCCGATGGAACCATGGACAAGCAGACCGGCGGAGCGATCATCGGCGGAATCGCGGGCGGTCTCATCGGGTCGAAGCTCGGCAAGGGCCGGGGCCGCAGTGTAGCAACCTTCACGGGCGCTGTTCTCGGCACCCTCGTAGGCAGCTCCATCGGACGGCAGCTCGACGAGCGCGACCGCCTGCTGATGTCGCGAAGCACGCAAAAATCGCTCGAGCGCGGCAAGACGAACGTGGCCAGCACGTGGGTAAACCCCGACACGGGCAACCGGGGCACCATTACGCCCAGGCGCACCTACCGGGTACAGAGAGGCTCGACCTCCCGTTATTGCCGCGAGTTCCAGCAGACCATCACGGTGGGCGGCAAGACCGAACGCGCCTATGGCCGCGCCTGCCGACAACCCGACGGTAGCTGGAAAATCGTCAACTAGGTCCGCGCCGTTCACGGAAAATCATTCGGGTTCATCCACGAGGTGCGTCTCATGAAGAAGCGGATCTGCGCGGCAACGGCGTTCATGTTTTTCTTATCCGGGTGCGCTGGTTCGGGACCGAATCCGGTGGCGCGCTACACGCCTGCCGATGAGAAGCGCGACTGCGCCTCGCTCAAGGCGGAACTCAAGGCCAACAAGAAGGAAATCGCCAAAAAGACGACCGAGCGAACGAACAAGACGAACAAGAACCTCATCCTCGGCGCTTCGGGCGTATTCCTGGTCGCGCCGTGGTTCTTCATGGACCTGAAGGGCAAAGAGGCGGCCGAAACCGAAGCGCTCGAGCGGCGAAACGCTGCACTTCGCCGCATCGCCTTCGACAAGGGCTGCAACGAGCCGCTTCCCATCGTCACGCATCAGCGGAAAACCAAAACGGGAGAGAAAGCGAAATAGACGCAAGCGCGGTTCGCACCCCCCTTACCGCTTTTTCCTTGCGTCTTTGCAACATCATCGCCGCCGTACAACACAGGGGGTCGCGCCATGCCGAAAAGACGCACAAGAAATCTTCCCATCCAATTGTTCTTCATCGCCGCTTTGTTACTCAGTTCAGTAAGTATCCCTCGCGCGGACGCCAGAGAATGCACCTATGGCCCCTACACGGGGCGCTGCCGCGACATCGGTCTCATGCGCTCGATCAAGGAAAATGCAGAAACACGCGTCTCCGCGCGCTCCATTCTCTGGGTGGAGGCGGGTTATCTCTCGGCTGATGAGGCGAGCGATCTGCACCAAAAGATTGACGCCGGGGTCGAGGCCGCCGAGAAGTTTCTTGGGCTTCCGTTCTCAAGCGAGGCCTACGGACAGGAGAAAATCGAGTTCTTCGTCCACAGCCGGCGCGCGCCCTCACACACCATCACGGCCTACAGCCCGCGAAAATACATGCACCCGGTGGTGTTCCTCTCTTTCGCAAAAGGGAGGAGAACGCCCTATCTGCACGAGACGGTTCACATCATCGCGTGGGACTGGAACACGCTCTGGCTCAAGGAAGGCCTGGCCGTTCACCTGAACGACCGCCTGGGCGGCTACGCCGCCTTTCCCAATTTCGGGGAATCGGTGGATGAGTTCGCGGGCCGGGTTCTGAGGCGCGAGTTCCCGCCCGCGACGAAAGCGCTCGACCTCGTTGGCGAGAACGGAATCCCCAGATTCGAGAACAGGGCCGTGCGGCGCATGTTCTACATTCTCGCGGGGTCTTATGTGGCCTATCTCCTGCGCGAGTGGGGGGTGAAGAAGTTCATGCGCGTCTACGCCGCCAAGGACGCGGCGGCCGCGATACAAAAAGAAACGGGAAAACCCGCCTGGCAATGGAAGGAAGCGTGGCTGGGCGGGGTGCGGTAGGTCAATCCCGACCAGGGAGGGAGGGATTGTGAGTGACGAGGGAGGGATTGCGGCCAAGAAAGAAGAGATTGCGGATTCGCCAAAAGAAAAGCCCCCCGGGTTTACCGAGGGGCTTTAATTCATATCGGTCTTCTTTGCTAGAAGCCGGGGTCCTCGTCGTGTGTGTGGAGCATCGTTTGGTCTCCTTTCAGCGGCCAGGTAATTACAAAATCACCTAAGTGTTTCAAGTATCCCATTTCCGGCATAGATATTCAAGACCTCTGTAAAGACGGTTGCCCCTGCGGTTTCTCAGGTCTGCAATCCACGGCTCGAATACGTCAAAATAGCGTAAAACATTTGTCTGGAACAGTTCGCGGATGATGTCCTCATTGACAAAGCCTTTATCTACCAACACCGCCAAGTCTTCGAGATAATTCAAAACATTCGTTATGTTCAATTCGAGAATTTCATCACCTCTGATTTTCTCTTGTATAATTCTCAGCCTCTCCTCTCTCGGTTTGGCGGCTATGGGTTTGATTAGCCCGATGACGGCTTTTTTCGAGTCGAAAAAACTTGCGGTGTTCCACTCAGAGGTAAGGGACATCGTGCGGGTCATTTGCTCGGATTCCACATTCGCATAAACGCTTTGAGCAATATAAAAAGCGCTGACGATCGCAGCTGCGGCGCCAACGGCAATAGCGATAAACGTCGCCAACTCCTTATGAGCAGGCAAGAAGAAATAGACACCTACGATCACACCGACGAAGATAAAGGCAACCACGCCAATATGAACCGTGAACCTGCGCTCGAATTTAAGATTGAAATCGAATGCCTTGGAAAATTCTCTCGCCAATTAAGAACCCTCTTACGGACTCAACCATCCGCCAACTAATTCGGGTCCCCTGGCAACTCGTTTGAGTGGTTAAACGTTCGCCAAATATACCTATTTCCGAACAAATCTCAACCTCATCCTCATACAATCCGAATATGAGATGTAAAGGATTGTTAAACCAACCTCCTCCAGCACGGTCGCAATCCCTCCTTGATCAGTCGGGATTGACTACTCCCGCATGCCGCCGAATTTCCATTCCAGATCGAGCGGGAAATCTTCCGTCATCTTCTCGACGTAGGCAAGTACGTCCTCGCGGCGGAAGCGCGCGCTCTTGAAGGAGGGGTGGTTCTCGGGCTGCCTGGCGCCCGCGCGCGGTGGCGGGCGGCGCAGGTAGACGGGCCGGAGGCAGGGCGTGTCGCTCGCGCAGTCTTCGGCGATGATGGCGTCGAGCGTGCGGTAGCTCTTGTAGCCGAGCACCTTGGCAAGCATGGGTTTGGTGAGAAAGGCCTCTTCCTCGAGGATGCGGCGCGGGGTTCTGGGGTCCGGCGCGGCCTGCTTGGTGCTTCTCTTACGCCGCTTGCTCGTAGTCGTCTTTCGGCAGGTCTTTTCGGACGGCATCAGCAAAGCGCCTCTCTGAGCGGGGTGACGGACAAGTCGCAGCGGCGGGCTCTCTTCAACCTGATGAGGGCGTCGGCGCGGGCGCGGGCGGATTCGATATTCGGGAAGATGAGTTTCACGCTTATTTCGCGCGAAAGATCGCGGTAGACGAGCAGCGCGGCCTCTTCGGGGACGTCCAGCCCATCGTCCACAAGGTCTGAGAGCGTGCGCTCGTGAGTTCCGATGAAGGAGACGGCCTCGTTCATGACGTATTCCTCCCACCGGCGTATGCGGCCCCTGCGCCGGAAAGTATGAAATGCCCGGATGACCCGCGCTGTTTTGAAGGTTCGTTGCTATTGGAGGGGGGCGTCTCGCGGGCGGTACGAGACGCCGTGTTCGGTGGGGAAGAAGGTGGGATTTCGCGGGACGGATCATCCGGGCAAGGCGAATTTCTGAAAATATCGATAAATTTAGATAAATACACGGGGTTATTCGATAAATTCATGGAATTTCCTATTATTCTTTATAAGTCGATAAGTATCAAATAGATAACTTGTTCATCCCCCTGTGCGTGATGTTCTTATTCACACATCAGGCAAAGGCAATATATCTATATATAACTATTATGTCAATATTTATATTCATAAATAATTATTTATCGGATATACTCGGACAAGCTGTTGATAAGATAGGAGTTACCGGAGGGGTTGTTTAGTCGAGATCTCTGCCCAGAAGCTCGATGAAGCGCCTAACACCGCCGTGGAGCGGCTTGTCGCGCCTGTGGATGAGGCCCAGCGGCCGGATGATACGCGCCCCCTCGAAGGGCAGCACCGCCAGCGTGTTCATGGCCCGCTCGTTATGAACCGCCGAGCCGGGCAGGATGCTCACCCAGGTGTCGATGAATAGCGCTTCCTTGATGCTCTCCACGTTGTCGAACTCCATGACGACATCCACGCTCACGCCCGCCTTGCGCAAGACTCTGTCTATCGCGTTGCGGATGGCGAGATCGCCGTCGAAGGCAACGAACGGCTCACCCGCAAGGTCGGAAACCCTTACCGCGTGACGAAAGGCCAGTTGATGCCCCGGATGCGAGACGAAGAACATGGGTTCTTCCTTGAAGGGCACGACCCGGAGCGCCTTGTCCCGCGGTGGATAGGAGAGAACCCCTACGTCCGCCGTATCGTCCAGAACGGATTGCACGACCTTCTCGGGATGGAGGCATTCGAGGCGAACCCGCGCCTGGGGATACAGGGAGCGGAACCGCTGCATATAGGCGCCCAGTTGATGAAGCCCCACAGAGTAGATGGCCGCGACGCGTACTTGGCCGTGCACCTCGCCGATGCCGTGTGATATCTCCGTGCAGACCTGGTCGAATTCCCCCAGCATCTTGCGGCAAGCCTCATAGAACCGGGCCCCTTCTTCCGTGATGCCGAAGGGCCGCTTGCTCCTGTCGAGCAAATCGACGCTCAATTCCCCCTCGAGCTGGCGAAGCGCCTGACTCGCCGCGGACTGGGTGACGCCGCTTTGAGCGGCTCCTTTGGAAAAACTTCTCTCCTGGATGATGCGGCAATAAAGCCGCAAGGTTTCGATGTTCATAAACGAAGGTTACAATATAAATATATCTAATGCAATATATTAAATATTTTAGTTTGCCTTATTATCCAGGGCATGTTATAGTCTGATTTCGTCTCATGGAAATCATCTTGCGATGTCCAAAAGACGCACTCAGGAGTTCCCCGTGGAATGGGCAAGCGGGAAATTCTCCTGGAACTTCTCTCGGATAGAAAGTTGGTGAAACAATGAGTAAACCCTTACAAAAACAGGGTCTGTATGATCCTGCCTTCGAACACGACGCATGCGGTGTGGCCTTCGTCGTGGACATCAAGGGGCGCAAGTCCCACGACATCGTCGAAAAATCCCTCACCATCCTCCGCAACCTCGCCCACCGGGGCGCCACGGGTTCGGAAATCAATACCGGCGATGGAGCGGGTATTTTGATGCAGATACCCGACAAATTCCTGCGCAAGGCCTGCGAAGCCGAAAAAATCAAAATACCGGCGGAGGGCCGCTACGGGGTGGGGTCGGTGTTTCTCCCCAAATCCCCGAGCCAGGCGAACGAATGCGAGCAGATATTCGAGTCCATCGTCTACGAGGAAGGCGCCGACGTTCTCGGCTGGAGGCCGGTGCCAAACGACTTCTCCTCGCTCGGCACCACTGCCCGTGAAGCCGCGCCGCAACTGCGTCAGGTATTCATCGGTGGATTTGACGAATCCCTCGATTCCATGGGGATAGAGCGCAGGCTTTACGTCATCAGAAAGCGCGTGGAACATGCGATACGCGAGTCGGACATTCGTGACAGGGACGAGTTCTTTATTCCTTCGCTCTCTGCGCGCACGCTGGTCTACAAAGGGATGCTGACCGCAAAACAACTCGAGAACGTATACCCCGATCTCAATGACCCGGGTATGGAATCGGGTCTGGTGCTGATTCACTCGCGATTCTCGACCAATACGTTCCCTTCCTGGCCCCTGGCGCATCCATATCGCTACCTCGCCCATAACGGCGAGATAAATACCCTGCGCGGCAACATCAACTGGATGCGCGCCCGCGAAGCGCTTTGCGAATCGCCGCACCTGCCAGAACTGGAGAAAATCCTGCCCATCATCGTCGAGGGGGGAAGCGATTCCGCGATTTTCGACAACGTGCTGGAGTTTCTTTACATGGCCGGCCGGGAAATGGCCCACGCCGTGTTGATGATGATCCCCGAGCCCTGGGTTGGCCATGAATCCATGAATGAGGAGAGGAAAGCTTTCTATGAGTTCCACGCCAGCCTGATGGAGCCGTGGGACGGGCCCGCCTGCCTCGCGTTCACAGACGGCTCGGTCATCGGCGCCGCATTGGACAGAAACGGCCTGCGGCCTGCCAGATATTATGTCACGCATGATGACCTGCTCGTCATGGCTTCGGAGGTGGGCGTTCTCGACATCCCTCCCGAGAACGTGAAGCTCAAAGAACGTCTTCACCCCGGACGAATCCTGCTCGTGGACACCGAAGAGGGTCGAATCGTCGATGATGAGGAAATCAAATCACGCTACGCCTCCGAGCATCCATACCGCGAATGGCTGGACGAACATTTACTACATCTCGACAAGCTGCCCGACGCTCCGAAGCTTCCTGAATCTGACCACCAGAGCATCCTGGAAAGACAAAAAGTGTTCGGCTTCACGCAGGAGGACTTGCGTTTTTTCATCGGCCCGATGGTGAACCTGAAAAACGATCCCACAAGTTCAATGGGCAACGACGCGTCGTTAGCCGTTCTCTCGAACCGCCCACGCATCTTGTACGATTATTTCAAGCAACTCTTCGCCCAGGTGACGAATCCGCCCATCGACGCCATACGCGAGGAGATCATCACGCAGGTATCCGCCACCATCGGACCCGAGAAAAACCTGCTCGCTCCCGGGCCGGATTCATGCCAGCAGGTCAGGCTCGATTCCCCCGTCCTCAGCAACGAGGATTTCTACAAGCTCGCCCACATCCGACAACCTGGCTTGAAAGCCGTCACGCTGCCTATTCTCTTCCGGGCCGAGGACGGCCCGACCGGCCTTAAGCAGGCGATGGACGATCTGTGCAGAAAGGCCAGCCGCGCCATCGAGCAGGGCTACAGCTTCATTGTGCTGTCTGACCGCGGCGTGTCTCAGGATTACGCCCCGATTCCTGCACTTCTCGCCACCGCCGGCATTCACCACCACCTGGTGCGGGAGGGAACGAGAACGCGCATCGGACTTCTCCTCGAAACAGGCGAAGCGCGTCAGGTGCATCACATGTGTCTGCTGCTTGGTTTCGGCGCCGAAGCCATCAATCCCTATCTCGTCTTCGAGACCATCGACGACATGATCCGAAACGGGCTCCTCGAGAACTTCGAATCCGATACGGCCAAGAAAAACTACATCGCCGCGCTCAACAAGGGCATCCTCAAGGTGATGTCGAAAATGGGCATATCCACCATCCAGTCGTATCGCGGCGCGCAGATCTTCGAGGCCATCGGCTTGAAGCGCGATTTCGTGAAGAAATACTTCACTTGGACGGCCTCGCGGATTGGTGGAATCGGAATCGACGTTGTGGCCGAGGAGACCTTGAAGAGGCTGAAGAACGCCTTTCCCGAGAGACCCGTCGGCTCCCAGGAACTCGAAGGCGGCGGAGATATCCAGTGGCGACGGGACGGGGAATTCCACCTGTTCAACCCCGAGACCGTGTTCAAGCTCCAGCACTCCACGATGTCGGGGCGGTATGAGATTTTCAAGGAATACACCGGCAAGGTGGACAACCAGAACAAGCATCTGGCCACGCTGCGCGGGCTTCTGGACTTCCGCTGGGCGGAAAACCCCATGCCCATCGAGGAGGTGGAGCCGGTCGAGGAGATCATGAAGCGCTTCAGCACGGGAGGGATGTCCTACGGCGCTTTGAGTTCAGAAGCCCACGAGACGCTGGCCATCGCGTTGAACCGCATCGGTGGAAAATCCAACTCAGGCGAAGGCGGGGAGGACGCGAACCGCTACACGCCCGATGAGAACGGTGACTTCCGGCGAAGCGCCGTCCATCAGGTGGCGTCGGGACGCTTCGGGGTGACGAGTGAGTATCTGGTCAACTGCACCGATTTGCAGATCAAGATGGCCCAGGGCGCCAAGCCCGGTGAGGGAGGCCAACTCCCCGGCCACAAGGTCTATCCATGGATTGCCAAGACCAGGCACTCCACGCCCGGTGTGGGCCTCATCTCCCCACCGCCGCACCACGACATCTATTCGATCGAGGATCTGGCGCAGTTGATTTACGACCTCAAGAACTCGAATCCTCAGGCGGGCGTTCATGTGAAGCTCGTCTCAGAAGTAGGCGTCGGCACCGTGGCGGCGGGCGTCTCGAAAGCCCATGCCGACACCATCCTCATCTCGGGCCACGACGGCGGAACGGGCGCCTCGCCCATTACGAGCATCTTACATGCAGGCACCCCCTGGGAGTTGGGACTGGCCGAGACGCAGCAAGTTCTCGTTCTCAACAGATTGCGCGACCGGGTGGCGGTCCAGGTGGACGGGCAGATGAAGACCGGGCGCGACGTCATCGTGGGCGCTCTGCTGGGGGCGGATGAATTCGGATTTTCGACTGCGCCGCTCGTGGTGATGGGCTGTATCATGATGCGCGTGTGCCACCTGAACACCTGCCCCGTCGGCGTCGCCTCCCAGGACCCGAAGCTGCGCGAGAAATTCGACGGTAAGCCCGAGTTCGTGGAGAATTTCTTCCGCTTCGTCGCCGATGAGGTGCGCGAGTACATGGCCCGACTCGGCTTCCGCACCATGGAGGAGATGATCGGGCGCGTAGAAAGGCTCGACACCAAAAAAGCGGTGGGCCACTGGAAGGCGAAAGGCCTTGATTTCTCGGCCATCCTCCATAAGCCCGACGCTGGCCCCGACGCGGCGATCCACCAGATCACAAAACAAAACCACGGCCTGGAACGCTCACTCGACATGCGGGAGTTGCTGCCCCGGTGCAAAGAGGCGATCGAGAACAAAACGCCGGTCGCCTTCAATCTTCCCATTCGCAACACGCACCGCACGGTGGGCACCATCACGGGTTCCGAAATAACACGCAAACACGGCGGGGAGGGCCTGCCGGAAGACACCATCCGCATTCACTTCACCGGTTCCGCCGGCCAGAGCTTCGGCGCTTTCATCCCCAAGGGAATGACTCTCTCCCTCGAAGGCGACGCCAACGACTACATGGGCAAGGGACTCTCGGGCGGAAAGCTGATCGCCTATCCCCCCAAGGGTGCGGGCTTCGTACCGGAGGAGAACATCATCATCGGAAACGTGGCGCTTTTCGGGGCCACATCGGGAGAGGCGTATTTCCGAGGCGTGGCCGGCGAGCGGTTCTGTGTGAGAAACAGCGGCGCGTACACCGTGGTGGAGGGCGTGGGAGACCACGGCTGTGAATACATGACGGGCGGCCGCGTCGTCATCCTGGGCAAGACGGGCAGGAACTTCGCCGCGGGCATGTCGGGCGGTGTCGCCTATGTGTTAGATGAAACCGGCGACTTCGCCAGGCTCTGCAACATGGAAATGGTGGACGTCGAACCACTGCAGGCGCCCGATGACGTCGAGGAAGTCAAGGACCTCATCAAGAAACACATCGAATATACGGACAGCGCGCGGGCCAGAGAGATTCTCGACGACTGGGAGGCGCACCAGCCGCGATTCACTAAAGTGATGCCCCGCGACTACAAGCGTGCGCTCAAGGCGATTGAAGAGGCGAAGGAAAAAGGCATCCCGTGGGAGGAGGCCGTGATGGAGGGTGCTCATGGGTAAGCCGACAGGATTTGTGGAATTCGGCAGGGAAGGACCCAAAACGAGGCCCGTGGAAGAGCGCGTCAACGACTGGGACGTCGTCTATCTCCCAACGCCGCACGAGACGCTCCAGCGCCAGGGCGCGCGGTGCATGGATTGCGGCATTCCCTTCTGCCATGAGGGATGCCCGCTGGGAAACCTGATACCCGACTGGAACGATCTGGTCTATAAGGATTTGTGGAAAGACGCCATCGACAGGCTCCATGCGACGAACAATTTCCCCGAGTTCACAGGCTGGCTCTGCCCGGCGCCGTGCGAGGATTCCTGCGTCCTCACGATCAACGATTCTCCGGTAACGATCAAGGAGATCGAAAAATCCGTCATCGAACATGCCTTCGAGCAGGGCTGGGTGCAGGCGACTCCCCCTGCGGTTCGGACCGGCAAGAAAGTCGCCGTCGTGGGTTCGGGGCCTGCGGGTCTGGCCGCCGCCCAGCAACTTAACTGGGCGGGGCACTTCGTGACCGTGTTGGAACGCGACGATAAGCTCGGCGGACTCATGCGCTACGGCATACCGGATTTCAAGATGGACAAGACCTACATCGACCGCCGCACGCAGCAGATGGAAGAGGAGGGCGTAACGTTCCGCGTGAATGCCAACGTGGGCGTCGACCCCAAGGTCTCCGAGTTACAGGAAGAATTCGACGCCATCGTGCTCGCCGCAGGCGCACTGCAGCACAGGGATTTGCAGATTCCGGGCCGTGAGATGGAAGGCATCTATTTCGGCATGCGCTACCTCACCATGCAGAACCGAAGGCTCGCGGGCGAGGATATACCGGATGAGGAGTTCATTACCGCGAAGGACAAGCATGTGGTCGTCATCGGAGGCGGCGATACGGGTGCGGACTGCGTGGGCACCGCGCACAGGCAGGGGGCCAAATCCGTCCGTCAGTTCCAGTACCACCCGCGGCCGCCGGACAAGCGGGACCCGCTGAGCGACCCCTGGCCGAACTACGCCAACATTTTCCGCACCGCGCCCATATATGAAGAGGGCGGGGAGCGCATCTTCCAGATTCAAACCCGCCAGTTCCTGGGCGAAAACGGCCGCGTCAAGAAAATCGATACTGTAAAGGTGAACGAATCCCATGGCGAGAATGGAAGAGTCGTCTTCACCGAGATTCCAGGCACGGAAGAGGAAATCGATGCGGACCTCGTTCTCCTGGCAATCGGCTTCCATGGTCCCGACTGCCATCCCCTGCTCAATGAACTGGCGCTCGAGCGCACCGGGCGCGGCGCGGTGAGCCGCAATGAGCAATGGATGACGAGCGCGTCCGGCGTCTTCGTGGCGGGTGACATGATGCGCGGCGCGTCCCTGGTGGTCTGGGCAATAGCGGACGGACGCTCCTGCGCTCGCGCCGTGGATGAATACCTCATGGGAGAATCCCACCTCCCCGCCCCGCTGGATTAGGCAGCGCGTAAGCTGACCACCCCACCAAAATCCCATCACACAACTGCGCCTCCGAGGCGAGCAAAGCATTTATATTTGAACGAACGAATAATATAGTTGACACTGACGCCATTTCCATATATTGTTTGCTGAGAGCGAATGTAATACGAACGGAGTGTCAACATGAGCCAGGAAATTCTCACCGCTATCGCCAATCTAGACGAAAAGACAACCAAAGCCATTTTGGAAGTAAGGAACGAACTCGCCGTCTTCAGGAAAGAAACAGACCAGCGGTTCGAGGAGATAGACCAACGGTTCGAAGGGATGGATCAACGGTTCGACAAACTCGATTCGGAGATGAGAGATGGCTTCGAACTTCTCGATGGGCGTATGGTGAGCCTGGAGGCGAAAGTCGAAGCATTGAGAGAAAACAAGGAATGGGAATAAGGTACATACCAAGAAATCTTCTCCAAAATACAGCGCGTCTAATGGTAGCCTTGAACCCGTATCATAACCAATCGAGGGCAAACGCCTGAACCTAAAAATTATGTGAGAACCGCCAAGGGAGGCGAAAATCTTCCCGACTTTGTTGTTGCTTCCGATAATTCGACCACCCAATCAGGATAGTTATCAAACAACAAACCCGGCAAAGCGCGTCTTTGCCGGGTTTGTTCATTTTTATCGCTTCTCGCGCTGAGCATAGCCTGCAATAATGGCAACTACCTAATTCGCCAGCGCCTTGATCTTGATGGGCCGGATGGCGAAAACCGCAGGCTTGTTCGTATCCACCATCACCTTCACGGCGTGCATCTGCTTGGCGCCGAAGACCTGAAGTGCAAGCACGTTCGGCGCTTTTTTCGAGAGCGGGCGCGTAATCTGGTACTTGTGGCTGTCGCCATAGATCAGCAGAACCGGCTTTTTGAACGCGGCGGCATTTTTGAGCAGCGCATCGCCGAACCGCTTAAAGCCCGACGCGCCCGAGAACGCCTCTTTTTTCTTGGAGAAAAAGCCGGGCTTGAAGATATTGGCGTGAATCGCGAGCACGAGCGCCTTGGCCTTTGCGGCGACGGCCTTATCGAATCCCGCGTTCAGCCAGGCGACATTCGCCTTATCACGTGCGAAGAACTCCGCGATGGCGCGCCTGTCGCGCACCTCGAAGTTGTTGTTTGAACCCACGACGTGCGCCGCCACGAAATGGACGCCCTCTTTCACAAAACGCGCGTTCTCGGGATATGCGGCATATTTCTTCATCAGGTCCGACTGGCGTTCGATCTTCATGGGAACCTTACCGAGCGAGCGCGGGCTGTGAGAGAAGTAGTGCTTGCGCAGGAAGGCGAGCCTTTCAATCGGATCGAAGCGGCCGGCCTTTTTACGGTGACAGTCGGTCCATTCGTTGTCGCCGGGCGTATAGACGAGCGGGGCGTCGAAGGTGTTCATGAAATTGAGTTGGTCCAGCAGCATCTTGTCCGAGCACGGGGTGGAGCCTGACTTCGTGTCTCCGATGTGTATGGTGAATGCGGGTTTCAGGGTGTTCACCTGACCGATCAACGTCTTGAAGGGTGCATAAACCTTCGCGGGCTTGCCGTATGGCATGTCGCCGAGCGCCACGAACGTGAAGGGTTTATCGGCCGAGGCGGCGCCTGCTGTCAGCGCGAGCAGCGTCGTCGCGCCGAGTAACGCGCTAAGGCATCTCTTCAAGATTGAAGCGGTATTTTTCATCGAGCCCATCCCATCCGTCTCCTATGGATTACAAGTAAAGATTAGCATCTCCCAAGGCTCAAGAAGACGCCTTCCAAAGTGCTGGAGCAAACCTTCCATTCGGATGCCAGATTTTGCACTGACTCTCATGTCTCGCTACGGGATGGAATATAGAGAAAATATCTTCGGGAGGTGTTACAAACAGGTGGCGATTCTATGTTTTTTCGATAAAACGAGGGTGGATGGTCGCGTCCCCGCGCCAAAACCTACCTGCGCCAGCCCAGCCTGTCCGCGATACGCAGGACGATGTCCGAGCGGTTGAGCGCGTAGACGTGGAAATGACTGACGCCCAGTTCCATCAACTCCCAAATCTGGAACGCCGCCAGGTCGGCCGCGCTTTCCTGAAAGGCCTCGGGGTCATTCTCGTAGGGAGCCAACGCATCGACGACGCTTCTCGGTACGTTCGCCCCACATTTTTTCGCGAAACGCTGTACCTGGCCCAGGTCGCGCACGGGCAGAATGCCGGGCGACAGGGGAATCCCCACGCTCCGCATCGCCATCTGCTCCCTGAACCGCTCCCAGACGTGCGCTTCAAAGAAAAACTGCGAAACCGCGTAGTTGGCCCCTTCATCGACCTTGCGGACGAAGTGATCCATATCTTTGGCTTTATCGGGCGTTTCGGGGTGGCCCTCGGGATAACACGCCACGCCGATGGAGTGGAGTCCGTCGAAATTACAGAGCCAGCGCACGAGATCCGCGGCGTAGCGGAATCCGCCGGCCACGGCCTCTTCACGCGTCATGCCCTCGGGGATGTCTCCACGAAGCGCGAGAATGTCGCGCACCCGGTTATCCTGGTACACCTCCATCAGGCGCGAGATTTCCGCCTCGTTCGCGCCCACGCAGGTGAGGTGTGCGACCACGCGGTTCGGATAGCGGTGGGCCAACTCCAGAACGAGTTCGAGTGTGCCCTCCTGCGTGGAGCCGCCCGCCCCGTAGGTCACCGAAGTGAAGGCGACGTCCATCGCGTCATGTATGGCCGCCACCTCACGCAGGGTGCGCTCCACCGCCTTACGCCCCTTGGGCGGGTAAAGCTCGATGGATACGCTCACTGGATCTGAGACGATGCCATCGATGACGGCTGACAACCCGTTCACCACTTCCCTACTCCCCCAGGCGGACGCCCGCAGTATGCGAGACGCAAAAAAACGGGCGCGGGGCATGTCCACCCCGCGCCCAGATACACGAACTCCAAAACAGGCCTAGCCCAGACCCTCGACCGCCGCGAAGAGCTTATCGTCGTCGGGCTTTTCGGGCGGAGCGGCCGTCACTTCCATGTATGCGACGTTCCCGTCCTTGTTGACGAGAACCACCGCGCGGTTGCTGAACCCCTTGTCGTTCAGAAAACCGTAGGCCGCACACGTTCCCTTGCCGAAAAAATCACTCAGCAGCGGGAACTCGATGCCGTATTTCTCGGCCCAGGCGGCGTGTGCGAACGGGCTGTCCACGCTAATGCCGATGACCTCACAGTCGGCGGCATCGAACTTCGCCTTCTCCGCCTGATAGGCGGGCAACTGCTCGCTGCACACGGAGGAGAAATCAAACGGGTAGAAGCAAAGCAGAACGTTTCTCTTTCCGCGAAAATCGCTCAGCTTGACCGTATCGCCCTCGGCGAGGGTTCTCGGCAGTTCAAAATCGGGTGCTGCATCACCTACGCTCAAAGCCATGATATCGCTCCCTTATTTGGCGGCCGCGAAGCGCGCGGCGACATCGTCCCAGTTCACCACGTTCCACCATGCGGCGACGTAGTCGGGACGGCGGTTCTGATAGTTGAGGTAATAGGCGTGTTCCCACACGTCCACGCCGAGAAGCGGCACGTAGCCCTCGGTGCGTACGCTCGTCTGGTTGGGCATCTGCTTGATCTCGACGCTGCCGGAACCCTGCTTCGTGCACAACCACGCCCAGCCGCTTCCCTGCACGGTCACCGCCTTGGTCGAGAAGTCAGCCTTGAAAGCCTCGAAATCGCCGATGGCAGCCGCCAGATCGCCGCTCGGCTCGCCGCCGCCGTTCGGGCTCATGTTCTTCCAGAAGATGCAGTGGTTGTCGTAGCCGCCGCCGTTGAAGTTCAAGCCGCCCTGATCCGGCGAGAGGTTGCCGAGGATGTCCTCGATGCTCTTGCCTTCCAGGTCCGTGCCGGCGATGGCGTTGTTCAGGTTCGTGAGATAGGTGTTGTGGTGCTTGGTGTGGTGAATCTCCATCGTGCGCGCGTCGATGTGCGGCTCAAGAGCGCTGTAGTCATAATCGAGAGCGGGAAGTTCGAATGCCATTTCGTTTTCTCCTTGATGGGAATAGAATGTTCCGATTCAGGTGGTCAAAACCAAACTACCGGGGCCGCGACCCCGAAAAATTACCAAAATCAGGCCTGCTCGCATGAACGGCGACGAACGAGACCTTGCCGGAATACTTTACAATTTTGCGCAAACTTAAAGATTTTTGCCCTGGTTCACAAGCGCGCGTATTCTACTTTCAGGGATTGGCCCCCGTCAAATCTCATCCTGAGCGGCATCCACTCGAGTTTGGCCTATTCGGGCGCGTCCATCTTCTGTATCTGGTCGAAATCGCGGTAGAGAAGCGTCAGGTCCTCCTCGATCATCCCGCGATCTACGGCCTTTCTCAAAAACGAGAGCGTATGCTCGGCGAGCTCGATGTCCGCGCCGCGTTCTCGCCCGATCCCGACGGCGAGGCCGACGTCTTTTTGCAGGTTGTAGATGCGCGCCTGCCCGTTCCACGTACCAGAGAGGATGTTGTTCGGAAAACGATGCCGGGTCGCGTAGCTGTAGGCCGTCGATGCGTTGAAGATGTCGATCATGTCCTCGACGCGCATCCCGAGACGCTCAACGAGGCGCGCGCCCTCGCAAGTCGCCAGGAACGTCGTGTGGAGCACCATGTTGTGGATGAGCTTCATGGTGTGGCCCGAACCCAGCGCGCCCAGATGGAAGGTGTGATCCACGAATGGTTCGAGGTATCGCCTCGTGCGCTTTAAGAGTTTCTCGTCTCCTCCGATCATGAGCGTGAGCTTGCCCTCCAGAATGTTACCGGGCCCGCCGCTCATGCCGGCGTCGAGATAGCCCAGCCCTGCGCGCTCGGCGCGCTTCGCGAGACGCTTTGTCTTCGCCGGGTCCGACGTCGTGAGGTCATAGACGACGAGGCCTTTCCTCGGGTTTTTGAGCAGTCCGTCTATTCCCTTGAAGCATGCCGCTATCTCCTCCGATGAGGGAACGACGAAGAAGACGACAGCGCAGGACTCCCCTATTTCACGCGGCGTGGCGATAGTGACGCCCTCTGTTTCCTCGAACGGCTTCCGCCTATCGTCTGAAACGTCCCAGAGCATCAAGGGCATCTTCGCCCCGATGAACCGCTGCGCCACGGGGTTCCCCATGCGGCCCAGGCCGATAACGCCCACGCTATTTCGCTTCGCCATGAAACACCTCGGATGGAGTAACCGGAAAAGATTTTTGATGGAGCCGACGACCGGACTTGAACCGGTGACCTGCTGATTACGAATCAGCTGCTCTACCTGTCTGAGCTACGTCGGCTGAAAGGAGCATGCAACCCTGGTGAGGTTCCGCGTTCCCCATGAGGGAGGTATTGAACACACCGCCCCCGCCTTCGTCAAGCAGGCGGCGGCGCGAGTGCCGAATTCCGCCTTTCTCCGCCCGCGGTTCCAGCGGACGGCTTGACTTACGAGCCGACGCGTCGTAAATCTCTTTTCTCTTGTGCCGCTAGCTCAGCTGGTAGAGCAACGGACTTTTAATCCGTAGGTCCAGGGTTCGAGTCCCTGGCGGCACACTACAAACCACCCCGAATCTTTTCGGGTTTCATAATATTTCTCACAGGAACGCCCGGTCGATAGCATATGAAGCCGGGCGTTTTTGCGGGCATGGCGGTCGCCCCCGGATGTGGGCCGGCACGCGCGCCTTATGACAGGCCTGCTCCCGCATCACCACGATGGAGACCAAAGATGGACGAAGCCGAGAAGAAGGCCCTGATAGAGAAGACCGTCGCCGACCGCGGCTGGGTGCTTCCCGAGCAGGAGTTCTACATCAACAAAGACCCCGAATACCACGTGCGCCAAAGCGCGCTCTATAACCACGTCATCAAGCGCGAGGGCGCGCTGTCTGAGAAGATGCGGGAACTCATCATCATCACCGCCCTTTGCGTGCGCCTGCCGGGCACGGAAGTGGAGACTTACGTCAAAAACCACATCCACCGTGCGCTGGACTTAGGAGCCACCGAGGATGAGATATTCGAGGCCGTGCAATGCCTCATTTTTCCCGCCGGCGGCCCCTCGCTGATGATGGGCATTAAATGCCTTCGCGCCGTACTTGAGGAGCGGAAGGCTTAAACCTTATTTTTCGATACCCCTGGGGGACACAACACATGGACCGAAGCATCTGGGCGACCTGGTACGATCTGCCGAAAGAAGACGAGGCCGAATACAACGACTGGCTGCACCACACCCACATCAAGGACGCGCTCAAACGCCCCGGCTACATGTGGGCGGCGCACTATGAGCTCGTGGACAGGGAATCGCCCAAATCCAAGAAAAAAGAACACCTGGCCTACACTGACGACCCCTCGATCCCGAATGGCACCGAGTTTTTGCTCTTATTCGGAGGATCGAGCGCGGAGGTGTTCCTGAGTCCCAACCCTGCGCAGCTTGCAGAAACCTATTCCGATGGGACGAAGGCGATGATCTCGAAAAGAATCGGCGAGCGCACGGGCATCTTCACCGAAGTCGACCGGGTGAACGGCCCCGCCGCCGACACCCGCGCCCTGGGCGGCGTGCCCGCGCCGATAGTACAGATGGGCACGTTCAACTGCTTTACGCCCGAGGATGATTTCGACCTGAGTTCCTGGTACGCGCAGGACCGCCTACCCGCGATGAAGTACATGCGCGGCTGCGTGGGAACGCGCAAGCTGGTCTCCGTGGCGGGGTGGGCGAAGCACAGCATTTTTTATGAGTTTGTTTCGTTGGAAAAAGTCCTCGAGCACTTCCCGCGCGCAGACAAACTCTTCCCGGGCGAGAACGACTGGTCGTACCACGTATGCCAGCGCCTGCTCCACACGCCCGGCTCGCCGACGCGCGGCAAGCGCATCTGGCCGCCCGTAGAATGAGCAAGGGGGCGCAAGAATGAGTTATATGAAACCGATCCCTGTCGAGGAAGCCGAAGGCGAGGCCGCGAAACTATTCACAGGCGTGACGAAGATGCTTGGCCGCGTGGCGAATTCCTTCGCCGTCATGGCCTACCAGCCCTACGTCGCCAAAGTCATCCTGCCGCTCACCGTCACCCTCATGCGCGAGGGGCTGGGCACGGTGCTGCCCACCAAGATCAAGGAAATCGCAGTCATCAAGACGAGCCACCTGAACGGGTGCGACTACTGACTCGGGCACAATACGGCGCTCGGTCGAGACGCCGGAGTCACCGAGGTGCAGGTGCAGGAAATCTGCTCGGACGCCTATATGGACTCCGAAACGATGAACGCACGCGAGAAGGCCGCCGTACTGTGGGCGGAGCATGTGACGAAGAACACCGCCAAGACGCGCGACGACGTGTTCGAGGAGGTGCGGCGCCACTTCGACGACCAAGAATTCGTCGAACTCACGATGGTCATCACCTATTTCAACATGAGAAACCGCTTCCAGGACGCCCTGCGCATTCCGCTCGATGAACCGAAAACGATATCGGGCATCACCATCGGGCGCAGGCAGGACCCGGAGAACTTGAAGACCTACCTCGAAGAGGTGGCGGCGGATTGGCCCGAAACTTTCCCGGGGCCGAAAGAGGGCGACAACTGAAGCCGATTTGCAAGACGACGCAGTAGAGATATCTTCCCACCGCCCTTGTTTTTCGGGACCCGTTCGGGTTAATACTAGGCCCGAAAACGGCGAAAAACGCACCGAGTGAATCCACTCCCCCATCAGCGCATGGAGTATCGCGAATGAACGAGAAACCCGATTTCGTCTGGGAGAACTTGGAAGTCGGCATGACAATCGGCGAGCGCAGCGTCTCTGTGACGCAAGAGATGGTGGACGCGCACTGCGACGCCGTGGGCGCAAAGCGGGAGTGGTATGCCGGCGATTCCCCCGCGGGCGGTCCCATCGCGCCGCCGTTGATCTTCATCAACGACCTGCTCGCCATTTATGATGAGAACTACAAGCGCTTCGGCACAATCCACGCCAAGCTCGGCTACCGCTTCCACAGGCCCGTGCCGGTCGGCGAGACGGTGCACCAGAAAGTCACGGTGAAAGACCTGTACGTGAAGCGCGAGAAGGGCTGGATCGTGAGCGAACTCGCCGTCACGAACGAGGCGGGAGAGTTGCTACTCACCTCCTCGCACACATCCGTATTGAGCCTTACGAGAAAGCACGGAGAAGATGATTAATAAGCCAGCAGAACTCGACAATATGAATATTGGGGATGAACTACCCGAGCGAACGCACAAGGTGGATTGGGAGGACATCCTGAAATTCAACCGCTACGTCACCGGCGGCGTGGATACGAAGAACATCCACACGGACGATGAGGTGGCCAGAAAGGCGGGTCTCCCCCGCGCGGTGGCGACAGGCCGCCACCCGGTGTCGTTCATCACCGAACTCATGGTCGACCACCTGGGGATGGGCTTCATCACGCGTGGTGAGGTGGACGTTTCTTTCGTGAAACCCATCTTCCCGGGCGACATTCTGACGCTGAAGGCTGTGCTCAGGGAGAAAACGCCTGAGGACGGCGCGACGCGCTATCTCTTCGACATTTCGCTTGTAAACCAGGACGGCGCAGCCGTCACCATTGGCGCCGCCGCCGGCAGCCTCGACTAGCACCCCACCCCATGAGCGCGCGCGAATCCCTGACGAGCCTGTTTCACCCGAATTCTTTCGCTGTAGTGGGCGCGGCTTCCGACCTGAACCGCCTGGGCGGCATTCCCCTGCGCCTCACGATGAAATACGGCTTTCCCGGCCCCATCTACCCCATCAACCCGAGGCGGGACGTGATAGCGGGGCTTAAGTGCTACCCGGACGTCGCCTCCCTGCCCGAGGCGCCAGAATTCGCTCTCATCTGCACCCCGAGAGAAGACGTGCTCCCCGCCCTCACCCAGTGCGCGGAAAGCGGCGTAAAGGCCGCAGCCGTCATTACGTCCGGCTTCGCGGAAACTGGCCCTGAAGGCGTGGCGCTACAGGAGAAAATCCTGGAACTCCGCGACGCTTCCGGCATGCGCGTCTTAGGCCCCAACTGCATGGGCGTGGTGCACGTGCGCTCAAAGCTCATGGCCACTTTTACGATATCCATCCGCGATGAGGACCCGCTCATCCCAGGGGCAGTGGCCATCGTCACCCAGAGCGGGGCGATGGGGGCGTGCATGCTCACGGGCTTTCAGGAGAGCGGCTCGGGCATCAGCAGCCTCGTGAGCCTCGGCAACGAGGTGGACGTGGATTTCGCGGAATGCGTGGATTACTTCCTCGACGACCCGCACACGCGCGTCATCTGCGGGTATCTGGAATCGGTGCGCAACGGCAAGCGGCTTAAAAAAGTCGCCCGGCGCGCACTCGAGCTTGGGAAACCCATCGTCCTGCTCAAGGGCGGCAAGACTGAAGAGGGCGCGCGCGCCGCGCGCAGCCACACCGCCGCCATCACGACTTCGAGTGATGTCTTCGACGCCTTCGCCGCGCAATACGGGATTCAGGTGCTGGACTCCATGGACGAGTTCATCGAGATTGCGGATTTCCTCGCGCGCAGCAGACCAATCGAAGGAAACGGTGTGGGGATTTTGAGCTTCTCGGGCGGGCTGGGTTCGCTCGCGGCGGACTTAAGCACCGAAGCGGGCCTTACACTCCCCATCCTCTCAGGGGAAGCACAGGAAAAACTCGCAGGCGTCCTGCCCGACTACGCGCCCAAGGACAATCCGGTGGACCTCGTATCCCTGATGGTCAGCCAACCGGAGAGTCAGCCGCTCAAGACGGTGGGAGAAGCGGTGGCGGGAGACGAGCACGTGGACGCGCTGCTCTTCCTCATGGGCGTCTACCACCACGTGGGAGAACAGATAACGGCGGAGGTGAAGGCGCTGTTCGAATCCTCACCCGTGCCCGTCGCCTTCGCATGGCTCACCGGTCCGAGAGAGCAGATAGAAGCGCTTAGAAAAGCCTCCGTTCCCGTTTTTGGCGATTATTCACGCGCGATTCGCGGACTGGATTCCCTACTGTCGCTTAATAACGCGCGCGAGGCCGCCTCGTCCCAGCCCCTCTCGAAAAACCGTACACGGAAGGAGACGGCCAGGCGAAGCATCAGGCGTTCTCCCCCATCCGCCGATGGATTTCTGCCGCCTGAAACCTGCGCCGAAATCATGGACCTCTACGGTATTCCGAGGCCACGGGAAATTCTGGTCGATACGGCGGAAGAAGCACGCAAGGCGTGGGAGGCGTATCAAACCCCCGTCGCGCTCAAAGTCGTATCGGAGAACCTCGCACACAAGACGGAGGCGGGCGGCGTGATTTTGAATCTCAATACAGCCCAGGAAGTCCGGGCCTGCGCCGAGCGGCTGCTCTCACTCGCGGACGATGCCCGCCTTCTGGTGCAGGAGATGGTTGAGGGCGGCCTGGAGCTTCTGGTCGGCATATCGCGGGATGAGACGTTCGGCCCGTGCGTGACGGCGGGGCTGGGCGGCGTGTACGTGGAAGCCTTGAACGACGTGGCCCGGCTTCTGCCTCCATTCCACGCAAAAGATGCCGAAAGCGCGCTCACAGGCCTTCGCTCGCGCGCCATCTTCGATGGTTTCCGGGGCGGGCCTAAAGTTCAAATTCCGCACATATCCGATATAATGGCCAAAATTTCGAGACTGGCGCTGGAGTTAAGACACGATATCGCCGAGATGGACATCAACCCGCTCATCGCCACGGCGGAGGGCTGCATCGCCGTGGACGTTCGGATTAAGACAACCTGACGAGAGGACCCGCATGAGCAAGAGAATCACGCCCGAAATACGCGCCCTGGTGGGGCGAAAGCACGGCCCCTACCGCGTGAGGGTAGAGCAAGGGGCGATAGAGAAATTCGCGGACGCTATCGGCGACGGGAGCCCCGCCTACCGGGGGGGCGACGCTATCGCGCCACCTACGTTTCCCACCACCTTCCGGGCAAAGGACGCCTATCCCGATCTGCCGCCTGATTTCGGCGACGTGGGGCTTCACGCCTCGCAGGTTTATGAGGTCGAGCGGCCCATCCGAGCGGGCGATGAGCTGGACGTATCCTTCACCATCGTGGACATCACCGAAAAGTCGGGCCGCACGGGCGACCTCGTATTCGTCGAGCGCGAATATGAGTTTACCGACGCGCGCGACGGCGCTCGCGTAGGCGGGGGCAAGTGGGTGTCGCTCCGGCGATTCAAGAACTGAGGGAGAGACGATGAGCTACCAAAAAGGCGACGCGCTTCCCGATCTCGTGAAGGACCCCATATCGCGGACACAGCTTGTGAAATACGCAGGCGCAAGCGGAGATTTCAATTCGATCCACTATGACGACGAGGCGGCGCGGGCGGGCGGCCTGGATGGCGT
Source organism: bacterium (assembly GCA_965213625.1). Classification (GTDB taxonomy): domain Bacteria; phylum UBA8248; class UBA8248; order UBA8248; family UBA8248; genus Bin107. The sequence continues at coordinate 1,590,615 of CBDBZU010000004.1, read as the reverse complement.
CATCGCCCACGGGATGCTCTCGATGGGCTTTCTCGGGCAATTCGTCGAGAACACATTCGGCGCGGGCAGCTACAAGCGGCTCGAAGTCCGCTTTCAGGGAATGGTGAAGCTGGGAGAGGTCATCACCTGCCGGGGCGTCGTGACCCAGGTCACGCAAGAGAATGGCCGGGAATACGCCACCTGTGATATCGAGGCGGTAGACTCCGGCGGCCGCGTCGTCACCAGGGGTGAGGCGCAGGCCTGGCTGGACTGAGTCCATAAGAAAGAGAGGAATTCCATGAGACTGAAAGACAAGAACGCCCTCGTCACCGGCGCAGCGCAGGGCATCGGACGCTCGGTGTGCCGGCGCTTCGCCGAGGAGGGTGCGAAGGTGCTCGTCGTCGACATGAACGAGGAGGGGGGCGAGGAGACGGCGCGCCTGATAAGAGAGGCAGGCGGCGAGGCGCTCTTCCACAAGGCCGACGTGAGCAAGCTGGAGGAGGTCGAGGGCGCTCTCGACGCGTCTGAGGCCACGCACGGGCCCATCAACGTCATGGTGAACAACGCAGGCATCGTGCGCGCGGCCATGCTCCACAAGATGAGCGAAGAGCAGTGGGACTCCGTGATCGCCGTCCACTTGAAGGGCACCTGGACGGGCATCCACGCGGCGGCCAAGCGCATGATCCCCCGGAAGGAAGGCCGCATCATCAACGTGACTTCGGGCGCGGGGCTTCGCGGCACCATCGGCCAGATCAACTACTCCTCCGCCAAGATGGGCATCGTCGGCGCGACGCAAAGCGCGGCGCGCGAACTGGGACGCCACAACATAACCGTGAACTGCGTCTCGCCCGCGGCCATCACCCCCATGACGGAGACGATTCGCACGGACGAGCGATTCGAGTCCAAGTATCTTGAGCGCATCTGCCTGGGCAGGTGGGGAGAACCCGAGGAGATGGCGGCTGGGTTTGTTTTCCTGGCGTCGGATGAGGCGAGCTACGTGACGGGCATCGTGCTCCGAATCGACGGCGGGCTGGGGATGTAGGTCTCGATTCCGGCATCCGCTGGAATAACGAGCAAGGGAAAGAACACTCCATCTGGCATCCCCTTGGCGGGCCTGCTAGAATCGCCGCGAGATCGACCCAAAAACCGACGATACGGAGGAACCGCCCATGAAGGCCATGATCCTCAAGCAATTCGGCCAGCCTCTCGCCTATGAAGAAGCGCCCGAACCCAAGATCGGCCCCCGCCAGGTGCTCGTGGAATCGAAGGCGAACGGCCTGTGCGCGACGGACTTGAAGATAGTGGACGGAAGCGTCAAATCGGCCCCCACGCCCCTGATGCTCGGCCATGAGAATTCAGGCGTCGTGCTCGATGTGGGCGCAGAGGTGGATTCCGTCGCCCCCGGCGACCGCGTGGTCGTCGTGAGCAAGCAGACCTGCGGGCGCTGCCGCATGTGCCGCCTGGGCCATGAGGAGATGTGCCTGAACTCACCCGGACGCTTAGGCATCGAGATAGACGGCGGTTTCGGCCAGTTGGTCGCAGCCTCGGAGCGGAATCTCGTGAAAATCGGCGATAACGTATCCCTGGCGGCCGCTTCCCTCATCGGCGGGACGCTCGGCTCACCCCTACACGCCATTCGCATGGCGCGGCCCGAACTCGGCGAGTGCGCCGTCATCTTCGGGGTCGGGGGCCTCGGGCTGCACGCTCTCCAACTACTCCACCACCTGGGCGCGAACATTATTGCCGTGGACGTGAAGGAAGAGAAACTCGCCAAGGCGCGCGAACTGGGCGCGTTCGAGACGGTGAATGCGATGGAAACCGACCCGGTGAAGGCCGTGATGGACATCACGAACGGTTTCGGGGCGGATATCGCGCTCGAGATCGTCGGCGGGGCCGCCGTACCGCCCGTGCTCCAGCAGTGCATCGACCTGCTCCGGCCCGGCGGACGCCTCGTCATCCTGGGATATTCCTTCGGCCAGAAGGTGGAGATCGACCCCGCGCAACTCGTATATAAGTGGATCCAGATCATCGCGTCGCATAACCACACGGTGCGCGACGTGGCCGACGCCGCGAGCCTGGTGAACGATGGCCGCGTGCGCGCCGTAATCACCGAGGAAGCCCCGATGCCGGACGCCAACGACGCGCTGGCCGCCCTGCGCGCGGGCGACCCGGTGGGCCGCATCGTACTCACGTGGTGAGGCGCGTCCTGAAAACAACGATCAAAACAAGATGACCGGCCCGATAAGACGATAAGACCAACAATACCTTACAACGCATCCGCAGGAGGCAGCATGGCGTATCGAATCGAAACCGACAGCATGGGCGAGATAGAGGTGCCCGAGGACAAATACTACGGCGCGCAGACGGCGCGCTCGCTCGTCCACTTCAAAATCGGCGGCGACCGCTTCCCGCGCGAGGTCATCCGTGCCTTGGGCATATTGAAAAAAGCCGCCGCGGTGACGAACGAGGAACTGGGAATCCTGGAACCGGAGAAGGCCGCGCTCATCACCCAGGCGGCGGATGAGGTGATCGCGGGTGATCTGGACGAGCATTTTCCGCTCGTCGTCTGGCAGACCGGCAGCGGAACGCAGACGAACATGAACGCGAACGAGGTGATCGCCAACCGCGCCATCGAACTCGCAGGCGGCGAGATGGGCTCCAAGGACCCGATTCACCCCAACGACGACGTGAACAAGGCGCAGTCCTCAAACGACACCTTCCCGACGGCGATGCACATCGCGGCGGGCGAGCAGATGACGAAGGAACTCATCCCCGCCGTGCAGTCGCTCCGGACGACGCTCGCGGCGAAAGCTGAAGCCTTCGATTCGATCATCAAGATCGGCCGCACCCACCTGATGGACGCCGTTCCCCTCACTTTGGGCCAGGAATTCTCGGGCTACGCGCAGCAACTCGAAAACGGCCTCGCGCGCGTCATGATGTCGCTGGACGGGATTTATGAACTTGCGCTCGGCGGAACGGCGGTGGGAACGGGCCTGAACACGCATCCCGATTTCGCGGATAAGGCCGCCGCCAGAATCGCCGAGATGACGGAGCTTCCCTTCTGCTCGGCGCCGAACAAGTTCGAAGCCCTCGCCGCGCACGATGCGGTCGTATTCGCGAGCGGGGCGGTAAAGACCCTGGCGGCTTCTTTGATGAAAATCGCGAACGACATCCGTATGCTGGCGTCCGGCCCCCGGTGCGGCGTGGGCGAGTTGCTGATTCCCGAGAACGAACCCGGAAGCTCCATCATGCCCGGCAAGGTGAACCCCACCCAGAGCGAGGCGATGACGATGGTGTGCGCCCAGGTGATGGGCAACGACGTGGCGGTGAACGTGGGCGGCGCGACGGGGCATTTCGAATTGAACGTGTTCAAGCCCGTGATGATATTCAACCTGCTCAACTCGGTGCGCCTGCTGGCCGATGTGAGCGTATCGTTCAACGAGCACTGCGCGGTGGGTATCGAACCCAACCGGCCCGCGATAGAGTCTTACCTGCAGAACTCGCTCATGCTGGTGACGGCGCTGAACCCTGTTATCGGATACGACAACGCAGCCAAGGTGGCGAAAAAAGCCTTCTCGGACGGCGGCACGCTGCGCGACGCGGCGATAGCGCTGGACCTCCTCACCGGCGAGGAGTTCGATGCGGCCGTAAAACCCGAGAACATGATCGGGCCGAGAGGGTGAGCGTACTGGACAGGCACGGGGGCTTGTGGGACAGCCCCGAGGAGGGGCTGTCACTACGGTTACGCCTCCTCATTCGGCAAACCCGCCTTCCTCGGGCAAGCAGCCCCTCCTTCATCAGTCGGGCCTGACCTACCTCTCCGCGTAGCCCGTAAACGCCACCGGTATCGTCTGGATGTCCTGAATCAGGTCGGGCGGCAGGTCCTTGTCCGCCGTGGGGAGCATCCCCGCGTAGAGGGTATCGACGCCGTTCGCAAAGCGCGCCTCAATCGCATCTTTGACCTCCGCATGTACGCCCACGGCGGCGAAAAGGTGGACAAGGTCGTCCGGAATCTCGCCCGCCAACTCGCCCCATTTTCCCTCGCGCGTCATCTGTCTCAATTTCCGGCCCAGATCGCCGTAGCCGTGCATCTCGAGCACGGGCCAGTAATCGGGCGTCGATCCGTAAAAGCCGAGGCGCACCTTGACCTCATCCATCCCGCGCCTCAAGGCTTCTTCATCCGCTCCGGTGACGATGTAGCCCCCGCCTGTAATCTCGAACTGCTCGCGCGTAATCCCGTTCTCCCCGAACCCGTCCGTGAGCTTCGGCAGGCAGAATTCCTCGAAATACCTGCTCGAGCAAAAAGGATGCAGACGTACACCGTCGCAGCGGCTTCCCGCCACTTTCAGCATGCCCGGCCCCACCGCCGCGATGGTGACCGGCGCCATGGGCTGACCACCGGAGGGCGGTGTGAAGGCGGGCGTCATGAGGCTGAACTGGTAGTGCTCGCCCTGGTAATCGAGTTTTTTCCCACTTTGCCACGCGCGCCATATTGCGCGGAGCGATTCCACGTATTCGCGCATTCTCGCGGCGGGTTTCGTCCAGGGCACGCTGAAACGCCGCAAGTTGTGCGCACGGATCTGGGGCCCGAGTCCCAGGACGAAGCGCCCGTTCGAGGCGACTTGCAAATCCCAGCTTGCGTTCGCGCACACCATCGGACTCCTCGGGAAGGCGATGGCCACGGCGGTCAGAAGCTCCACGCGCTCGGTCTCCACCGCCGCCACCGCCAGGGGCAGGAACGGGTGGTGCGCGTTTTCCATGGTCATCACACCATCATAGCCGGCCGCTTCCAGCACCCGGGCGGCTGCGCCCGCTTTTTTCAGATCGTCCATCGGTAGTGTGGTCACGATACGCATTTCGAAACTCCTGTCACAGAAATAGAAGACGCCGCCGGGCGGCGGAGCGGCGCCATGATACACGATCACGAGTCCCGACACATCGTGATATGATGGGCGCATCGAACAATGCCAAACGCGCATCGAATGGAGAAGACTCCATGTCCCAGCCGTGCCGTCTCGAATACCGGGGCTTTCACCAACTCGAACTCGTGCGCCACGGCGGCGGGGAAATACGTATCGGCAGGCGGCGGCGAACCCTGCAAGAAACTCCGCCCAACGTGGCCTCGCGGCCTCCCGTCGATACGGTGCAGTACGTCTATGCGACCTGGGATGAAGGACGCGAGCGTGTAAAGCTCATTGCCTCCACGACGGGGCATGAGACCATAGGCGATGAGGAGGTGATGCGCGGCGACCCCTCCGCCCTTCTCGTCGGCATGGGAAGACCCTATGAGAGCAGGCCCAAACACTACCACTGGGCGGACAGGCCGGAGCACAGGACACTCATCCTGAGCCATCACAACAGAAAGCGGGTCGAGTGGCGGCAGAGGCTGCGCGCGGATGCGGCAATCACCGCAGGCGGGTGGCGAGAAGTGTCGTCCGATATGAGCGTCTCTTTCCTCGTCTGGGGCGGGGAGGAGGCGCATCTCGAAATCGAGGGCCGTGTGAGGAGCGAGGGGGCCGCCTCGCCGCTTCTTTTGGGAATAGGCTTGGACGGCACACCGCCGGAATCGGCCGAATTGGAACTCACGCCGCATGAGGCGTCGCAGGTCTTCAGGTTCGATGTCGAGAGGCGCTTCTCCCGCGATGAAGAGGGCTATCATACCCTTTCCCTGTACGGAATGACGGATGACGACGCCTCCTGGAACGTCCTCGGAGGCGCAACGCTGCAGTATTCCACCCTTGGCTAAGGAGCAAGACGATTAACGAATCCGCGCAAAACCCAAAATTCCTGAGTAACCTCGGAATCCGCCGCGTCATCAGCGCGCGCACCCGCCAGACCGTCTTCGGCGGCTCGGGACTGAGGCCCGAGGTATGGGCCGCCATGCAGGAGGCGAACGCCGCCCAGGTGGACATGAACGAACTCCACGCGAAAGCGGGCGCGCGCATCGCCGGGATGACGCAAAACGAAGCTGCCTACGTCACGAGCGGTTCCGCCGCAGGCCTCGTGCTGTGCGCGGCCGCCTGCATCACGGGCGGAAGCCCGGCCTTGATGGACAAGCTCCCCTTCACCGACGGCTTAAAGAACGAAATCGTGATCCACCGCTTCCAGAGAAACCACTACGACATCAATATCCGCCAGGCGGGAGCGAGGCTCGTAGAGATCGGCTCGCACCGGCAGACCCATCCCTGGGAACTCGAAGAGGCCATCGGGGAGAAAACGGCGGGCGTCTTCTATTTCCCGGGCCGTTATGCGGGTAAAAACATTCTGAAGCTCGAAACCATCATCGAGATCGCGCACGAAAGGAACGTGCCCGTAATCGTGGACGCCGCTGCGCAGCTGCCCCCCTCCTCCAACCTTTGGCGCTACACAAAGGAGATGGGGGCCGACGCCGCCATCTTCAGCGGGGGGAAGAGCATCGGCGGACCACAGAATACGGGCCTCATCCTGGGCAAAGAAGAAATCATCAAAGCCTGCGCCATGATGGGAAGCCCCAAATATTCGATCGGCCGGCCCATGAAGGCGGGGCGCGACGACATCGTGGGCCTGCTCGCGGCGTTTGAGCATTACCTGGACGGCGGCGAGGCGGAGCAATACGCCCACAACGAGAAATGGTGCGAGTTCTTTATGGAGCGCACAGCCGGGATGAGGGGACTCTCGCCGCGCATCAGGCGTCCCAACTCGCTGGGGCAGGATTTGCCGGAAGTCGTGATCGAAATTGACCCAGAATCGCTTGGGAAATCGCGCGATCAGGTTGCCGATGCGCTGTGGGATAGCGAGGTGCGTGTGCAGGTCGGGATATCCGGCGATTCGGGTATCTTCATCTCGCCCGACCCGCTCACGGATGAAGACGCGGAATACATCTGGGGGAGGCTCCAGGAGGTTGTTTCGTGATGGGTCAAACGCGAGTGAGGAACGAGCGTTTGCATAAGCCAATGGCGAGAAACGCATCTGTACGCAATTCCTCGCTCATTGCTCGGAATTGACCACCGCCGTCATTCCGGCGTATGCCGGAATCCAGAAAGATTTTTTGAGCAATGAAACAACCCTGCGTCTACATTCTCGCAAGCAAACGTAACGGAACGCTGTATATCGGTGTTACATCAGACCTCATCCGGCGAGTCTGGCAACACAAGAACAATTCGGAGGATGGGTTCACAAAACGTTACGGTGTCCACATGCTGGTCTGGTACGAGAGCCATGAAAGCATGGAAAGCGCGATTTTATATGAGAAGAGGCTCAAAAATTGGCCGAGGTCTTGGAAAATCGGGGTAATCGAAGAGAAGAATCCCGAATGGAATGACTTGTTTGGAGACCTTATCGGCTCTGGATTCCGGCATTCGCCGGAATGACGGCAACTTCGCAACGCTTCGTCAGGTTCAAGGCCTTTCCATCCGGCCACACGCCGCATCCTTCTCGCTTTCGATAAGCAAACCCAACGTCATTCCGGCGAATGCCGGAATCCAGGACAGAGCAATTATTCTCCGATTTTGGACATCTCGAATGTCAGGTATTTACGGTTGCAGGTACAACCCCATGTGGTTGTCCCCGTTACGTCCATCCTGACGAGGGACAGGTCGCGACCTGTCCCTACGAAACCACTGATAGGCGCACGACCCTAATTCCCGCCGTTCTTCAGGAGCTGCCTCAGCACGTACTGCAGGATGCCGCCGTGCTGGTAATAGGACACCTCGTTGGGCGTGTCGATGCGCACGACCGCGTCGAAAACGATCGGCGCACCGCCGTCCTCAAGCGTGGCGGTCACGCGAACCTGTTTGGCTTCGCCCTGCTCCACACCCTCGATGTCGAAGGTCTCGCGGCCCGTCAGCCCCAAGCCCTCCGCCGAATCGCCCGGCTTGAACTGGAGCGGCAATACGCCCATCCCCACCAGGTTCGAGCGGTGGATGCGCTCGAAGCTCTCTGCGATAACGGCGCGGATGCCGAGCAGGCTCGACCCCTTGGCGGCCCAGTCGCGCGAGGAGCCCGTGCCGTATTCCTTGCCGCCCAGGACGACGAGGGGAACCCCCGCTTCCTGGTACTGCATCGCCGCGTCGTAGATGGGCATGACCTCGTTTGTGGGGAAATAGGTGGTGAAGCCGCCCTCGGTGCCCGGCGCCGCGCGGTTGCGCAGGCGCACGTTCGAGAAGGTGCCGCGCATCATCACCTCGTGGTTCCCGCGACGGGAGCCGTAAGAATTGAAATTGTCGGGCAGCACGTCGTTCATCACGAGGAAATGGCCGCCCGGGCTGTCGCGCTTGATGGAGCCGGCGGGCGAGATGTGGTCCGTCGTCACCGAATCGCCCAGAAGCGCCAGGCAGCGCGCGCCTGCGATGTCCTTGACAGGCTCGGGCTCCGCCTTCATGCCGTCGAAATAAGGCGCTTTTCGGATATAGGTGGACATGTCGTCCCAATCGAAAAGGCCGCCCTCGGGTGTGGGGATTCCCTGCCAGCGCAGGTCACCCCGGAACACGTCGCCATAGCTTTTCTGGAACATGTCAGCCTTCACATGGTTCATCACCACGTCCTGAAGCTCGCTCTGCGTGGGCCAGATATCCCGGAGATAGACCGGATTACCATCCACATCCTCGCCCAGGGGGTCTCTCGTGATGTCCAGGTCCATGCGCCCGGCGATGGCGTAGGCCACCACCAGTGGCGGCGAAGCCAGGAAGTTCATGCGCACCTCCGCGTGGACGCGGCCCTCGAAGTTCCGGTTGCCCGAGAGCACCGAGCAGGCGACCAGGTCGCCCTCGGCCACGGCTTGCGAGATGTGTGCGGGCAGAGGCCCTGAGTTTCCGATGCAGGTGGTGCAGCCGTAGCCCACGTTGTGGAAGCCGAGTTGTTCGAGATAGGGCGTAAGGCCTGCGCTCTTCAGGTATTCAGTGACCACCATCGAGCCCGGAGCGAGCGAGGTCTTGACCCAGGGCTTCGCCTTGAGCCCGCGTTCGGCGGCCTTTTTCGCCACAAGTCCCGCACCCAGCATGACGGTGGGGTTCGAGGTGTTGGTGCAGCTCGTAATCGCGGCGATGACGACCGCGCCGTGCGTTATCTCATACGTTTTCGCGCCGTCCCGCACGGTAACCGCAGCGGGCGCCACGGCCGTGCCTCCGCCATCGCCGCCGCCGAGTTCGGTGAGCATCTTGTCGAGTTCACGCTCGAAGGTGCCGCTCGCTTCCGTCAGCACGATGCGATCCTGCGGACGCTTGGGGCCCGATATGCTGGGGACGACGTCGCCCAAGTCGAGCTCCAGCGTGTCGGTGTAGACGGCTTCGGGGGAATCCGCCTCGCGGAACATGCCCTGCGCTTTCGCGTAGGCTTCCACCAGCGCGATTTGCTCCGCCGGCCTGCTCGTGAGCTCCATATATTTGAGCGTTTCTTTGTCGATGGGGAAGATGCCGCAAGTGGCGCCGTATTCGGGCGCCATGTTGGCGAGCGTCGCGCGATCGGCGAGAGGCAGGTTGTCCAGACCCGGGCCGTAGAACTCGACGAACTTGCCCACCACGCCCTTTTCCCGCAGCATCTGCACGACTACGAGCACCAAGTCGGTCGCTGTGGCGCCTTCTCTCAGATCGCCCGCGAGCCTGAATCCCACAACGTCAGGGATGAGCATCGAGTAGGGCTGGCCCAGCATGGCGGCTTCGGCCTCGATGCCGCCCACGCCCCAACCGAGGACGCCGATGCCGTTGATCATCGTGGTGTGCGAATCCGTGCCCACGACGGTATCGGGAAAAGCGCGCGTGACGCCTTCTTTTTCGTCCGTGCCCACCACGGGGGCGAGGAACTCCAGGTTCACCTGATGCACGATGCCGGTGTCGGGCGGCACGGCGCGGAAGTTGTCAAAAGCGTTCTGCGCCCAGCGCAGGAAGGCGTAGCGCTCGGTGTTGCGGTCGTATTCGAGTTGCGCGTTGTTCTCGAGTGCCGTCTCGGTGCCGAACTCGTCCACTTGCACGGAGTGGTCGATCACCAGGTCGACGGGCTGCAAGGGGTTGATGAGGTCGGGATCGCCGCCCAGATCCTTCATGGCGTCGCGCATGGCGGCCAGGTCGACCACGACGGGAACGCCGGTAAAATCCTGCAGCAGAACGCGGCTCGGCATGAAGCCTATCTCTTTCGCCTCGTAGCTCTTCGCGTCCCAGGAGGCGAGCGCCTCGATGTCGGCGGCGCGCACGGAGCGGCCATCCTCGTTCCTGAGGAGGTTCTCCAGCAAGACCTTCATGGCGTAAGGGAGCCTTGCGATGTCGCCTTTATCCCCCAGCGCGTCGATCCGGTAGATCTCATAGGTTTTCCCGCCTACCACGAGTTCCGAGCGGGCATTGAAGCTATTGGTCATCTTTCACCTCTCTCGGACGGGGTTTCCGCCTCCCCAAGAAACCATCGGGAAAACGTCCCCCACCCCGTCAAGCGCTCGCTGCGCCCGAAACCGGCGCGTTGCGGCCGACTTAGCGCAAAAGCTATAAACAGTTGAATCATATTGGGTTACGGAATTATCGACTTCCAACTTGTGGAGATGATACCACAGACGAACTAAAAGGACGAGAGGGATTCAGAGTCCGCGCCCTGAATGCTCTTACTACGCCTCTTTCACGACCATATAGGTGGCCGAGGCGAAGCAGACGAGTTTTTCCGCATCATCCACGATGCGCATCTCCCACACCGAGGTTTTTCGCCCCAGATGGAGGGCCTTCGCCTCACCGATGAGAGTTCCCTCCTTCACCGGGCGCACGAAGTTGATCTTCATCTCCACCGTCACCACTTCCGTTCCGACCGGATAGCTCACATAGCTGCCCACGCCGCCCACGGTGTCGGCCAGCGACGCCAGCGCGCCGCCGTGGATGATCCCGAAAGGTTGGTGGAGCTTCGGCTCTACGGGCATCGCGACGCGGGCGAAACCCTCTTCCGCTTCCAGTACCTCAAAACCCAGGAGGTCGTTGAAATTCCCCTGCCAGCGGGCTTGGAACACCCGCTCGACTTCCTCCCTCGTCCATGAACGCGCCATCTTCACCCTTTCAATCAGCGTGCCGCCCCGCGTGGGGGATGCGCGTGAAATACGCCTGAGTATTCACCGGAAAACCGACGAGGAAACGGAACCATTTCAGAAAGGTTGTAAAGCCTTCACGAAACGCCGCAACTTACGCTAATCTTTTTAGCAGGACAGCCAGGGCTTCGGTTGATCTCCCGAGGTATTTAGCGTTTATCCAATCTCGCCATTGTTATATCTAAATTCTGCATGGTTTTCCGCAACGCTTCCCTGCCCTCTTTGCCCTGGGCGATGATTGCATCAAGCGCTTTGTCCCTTTTCCTGATATCGGCGCGCATGGTGTAGAGACCATGCCAGATTACAGTACATTGAGCGAAACCCACGGCGCAATTCGCAATGGCTATGAGGTCTCCCGTAGTGATCGGCTGTAAATCGATCACCTTCCCACACCCTTTCTCTTTCCGGGTCCTCAGTCAGGTTATCTCAAGGTTATCTCGTGAACAATATAGAACCAGAACGCGGGATGAGCGCAATTGCCCGGCTCCCTTATAATGAAACCATACAAACAGATGAACACTCAAACAGGGTTACGGCCCTGTCCCCGCCATCGTATGCCCGGCGGCTATCTCCACGATACAGGCGGGAACGATGTCCTCGAAATACAGATCAGCCGAATATCTGCGTCGGCACGCGCCCCCATTCGGCGGGGTCGGTGACGATGTCGCCACCCTCACCCTCGTAGGAGAAGAACAGGAGTTCGGTCTCGGTCTTCCTGCCCTTTTTCTCGAGACGCCGCACGGTGATGGTCGGCACGTGGGTGCCGAGTTCGAAGTTTTTGGCGTGGCTCACCGAAACGCTCGCCCCGAACTTGGCGGCGCAGCTCTCGAGTTGTTCCCTCGTCGTCTTCACCCGGCCGTCCGCGGTGATTTCCCCGCCGAAGTTCTCCGTGAGGTCGACCACAAAAATTTCAGGCTCCAGCATGATGGCGCATTCTCCCTTGAAACGTGATGAACGAAATACCCCCTGTTCGGGGCCAATGAAAGCGCGGAGTTTAGCAGAAAGGGGATGATGTGAAAAAGGGAGCAGTGGTTCGCTCGATGGAAAACCCGTTATATCGCTATCCGGGAATGGGGTGTCCGGGTCGTTTCACTTGTAACCACCTGGTTTCTCCGTTTCCGCAAGGACAGGTCGCGACCTGTCCCTACCAGAAGCTCAAACTGCCGTCTTGCATGCGTAGATGGGCCGCACTCCGTCCGCAATGGGCCGAGGACAAGTAAAACATCATATATGAGATTGCACGTAATATCTGAATTCTTGCAACCGGCTAAATCTCAGATGAAATGTATCCCACCGAAAAATCGTCCCCAACCCCCTACCAGTCCCAGAACAGCGTATAGGCTCTTCCGGTGACGGGCTGGGTTTCGCGCCATTCCAGGCGGGTCTGGCCGGTTTCGTTCAGCACCCGGGGATAGACGCGGCGCTTGTTGAAGCTGTTCGACGCTCCCTGGGATTCCTCGCGCCGCGCGCCCACCAGTTGGCGGCCGGGGGGGATGAGCACTTCGAGGTGAAACTCGTCGGTGGGATATTCGACAACGAGGGTGACCCATTCGTTTCTGGTCGTGAACGAATCGCGCAAGACGAGTTCGTGGCGAAGATCGAATAGCGCACCTGCGCGAATCGGCTCGGTCAGGGGCAGATGCGCAGAATAATCCGACCCCGCACCCTTTTCGATACGGTATTCCATGGGCGTCCAGATGGGGTCTGCTTCCTCATTTTCCAGAAGACGATAGGAATAGGCCACCTCCCTGTCGCCGCTGCCCGTGTGATAACGCGTATTCACACTGGACAACTCCCGCCGGGCCCGGCAACGGCGCACGCCCTCCATGCGCGCGGTGCGACCCTCGGCGTCTTCTATCTCATAGGTGCGGGAGTGGAGCAGCACACGATAGTCGTACTCCTCAACTTCATCAGTCTCCCGCTGGGGGGCGCCGGCGACCAGGGCGTCCTCGATGCTGCGGACCCGGGCTTCGAGCGCATCGAGTTTCCCGGCGAGTTCTTCCTGGCTCTTTCGAATCGAAGAAATGCCGCTCGTGAGCTCTCTAATGAGGCTTGCCGTTTCCGGACTTTCATCCGCCATTTCGGTGTATCCATCGTGGTGGGTCGTGTCGCGCATTTATCCGCATACGCCGGGGCCGCGTCTCCCTAGGCAAGAGGTATACCAACATACCGTGCGCATGGGCAAGGAGCGTTTCGAGTACCTCGTTTTCCAACCTGACAAATCAAGACAATTCAATAAATATCGATAAATTCACGAGGTTTTTCGATAAATATATAAAAGTTAACATATTGATTTATATGGTGTTAATATGCTGCAGTGCGCTTCGGTCGGCTAGACGGCGAGCATCGGCCAACTGCCCGCACGCCGCCAGGATATCGCCTCCCTTGGCAGTGCGCGTGGTGGCCACCACGCCCGCCGCCTGAAGGATGCGGCGAAATTCCTCTACCCGACCATCGTCGGGCCGCTCGAAAGGGGTCCCCGGAAACGGATTCCAGGGAATGATATTCACCTTGCACTTGAGCCCCTCCAGGAGCCTCGCGAGTTTCTTCGCGTCTGCGTTCGAGTCATTCACCCCACGGAGCATGACGTATTCGAAGGTGATGCGGCGCCGCTCGCTGAACGGTAAATCCCGGCATTCATCAAGCAGGGCTTTCAGGTTCCACTTGCGGTTCACCGGCACGAGTTCTCCTCTGGTTTCGTCATCCGAAGCATGAAGCGATACCGCCAGACCCACGCCTGGAACGGCGGAGACGAAACGTTTTAGTCTCGAAACGACCCCTACCGTCGATACGGTAAGCCTCCTCGCACTAACGCCGTTCGCCTGCGGGTGCGTGAGAATTCTCACCGCCTTCACGGTGGCGTCGAAATTATCGAGCGGCTCTCCCATTCCCATGAACACGATGTTATGGAAACGCTCTCCTTGGGAGAGGAGGTTTCTTGCGGCAAGGAATTGACCGACGATTTCACCGGCCGTCAACTGCCGTACGAAACCCATCTTCGCCGTCAAGCAAAATGCGCATCCCATCGCGCAGCCGACCTGCGTGGAGACGCAAAGAGACCACCGCATCACGCCATTTACGTTCCTCATCGGTATCCGGACGCTCTCGACTCGTGCGCCGTCACGAAGCCGCCACACATATTTTTCCGTACCGTCTGCGCTCTTGCTCTCTTCGTCGATCTCGGGGATATCAAGGCGAGCCGCTTCCTCAAGTTTTGTTCTAAAATCCTTGGGGATGTTGGTCATTTGGGAGATTTCGATTACACCTTGGGCGTAGAGCCAGGAAAATAGCTGCCGGCCTCGGTAGGGGGGCTCCCCCATCCCCTCGCACAGTGAAACGAGTTCCTCCTCATCCATGCCGACAAGCTCGACAGGGCGAGAGGACAGCGATCGTTCAGGTCGAGCTGCTTCACATTTTGGTGACGAGTCAATTTTCATAGACAGGCCCATGGTGTTATGGTTTGCCAGTTTCGCTTCCGGTTGGAATCATATCATGGTTGTCCATGATTGAATGGAAAGTAACTAGATGAGCATACGCGCGCTTCTTTTAGACCACGACGGCACGCTTGTCGACAGCTACGAGGGCATTGCAATGTGCATGCGCCTCATGTGCCGCGACCTGGGCGTAACCGAGATGAGCGATGCGGAAATTCTAGCATCCATAGGCCCTACGCTCGAGGATAGATTCACCCAACTTTGGGGAGAAGACACGGCCAACGAGGCAGTGCGCATATACCGCGCACATTACAAGGTTCATAACGCAGCGGGCACCCAAATTATCCCGGGGGTAAAAAAAACGCTCGAAACCCTCGCACACATGGGCATTCAGATGGCTTGCGTTTCGAACAAGGCATGGTTCTTCTGTAGAGAGCAGTTAGAGCACGTCGGGCTCTTGCCCTACATTCGAGCGGTATTCGGGCACCGCCAGGGATATGCGCCGAAACCAGCCCCGGAAATGCTTTTCGCCGCCATCAAATTGCTTGAAGTAAAACCAGAAGAAGTCGTCATGGTTGGGGATACGACGACCGACTTGCAAGCCGCAAGAAACGCATCTATCCCTGCATGGATCGTCAAAGGGAAATACTCCCAGCACTATGAGATAATGAAATTGAAGCCGGATAAATATTTGGAAAAATTTGAGGACATCCTGGACATGATATAATTCATCATCTACCGCTTGCTCACTCGAAGATGGTTATCTATCGTTTAAGGAATGATGACGTTCTTTTTTTTTACCAAACCAAGCTCGCTATAATTATCTCTATTATTTTGCGTAAAAAACTGATCTTGCTCTTTTATCTCGTGGCTTTGTTTGAATCTAAAAGGAAAGGCGCTCAGCCCGAACCATTTCAAATACTCTACTCGGAATGAATCTCATGAACCTCGTCATCGGCGCCCTGATCGCAATTTATATTTTTTTCCTCATACTTGAATTAAAGAATTTACGCATCGGGCGAAATAAATACATATGGGCGTTTTCGAGAATTCCGCTGGCCGGAATTGCTCTTGTCGCTATATGGATGCTCTATGCGCAGCCTCTTCCATCTATAACGAGATTGATGCAGATAAAGAAAATCCCGTTTCTCGCTCAAAAAACTCATCTTGATGAACAATTGAAGACGACGACAAGTGGAAATTTTGCAACCCAAAAACCCGGCATTTTTTGGTACATACATCATTACTCCAGGCTCTACGAAATTGACCCCCTATTGGTCCGCGCCGTAATCGAAGTGGAAAGCAACTTCAATGCACTGGCCGTTTCTAATGATGGCGCCAAAGGACTGATGCAAATCAACCCAATCACTGCCAAACATTTAGGCCTTAACAACGTTCTCGACATCGGTGAAAACATCGAAGGCGGAGTACGTTATCTACGATATCTACTTGAGCTCTATGGTTGGAATTTGCATATGGCGCTGGCCTCATACAATGCGGGGCCTGCAAACATCGAGCGTTATAACGGAATCCCTCCATTTCAGGAAACACACCAATATATCTCAAGAGTCACAAAAGTATATGAACGCCTCAAGCGAACGAACGAAGTCTTCAACGACACGTCCCGAATTTCAGCATTGCTCCGTCCGTCGCCCAACACTGCAGCAAAGCGGACAGAGCAATTCAGTGGCAAGTAACGCCACAGTGAGCTTAAACCAGAAAGGAATTTTCAATTCAGCAAAGTGCAGGGTTTTTTCCGTTTTTTGGCGATGATACGTCATTGTGAAATCTAATTGCCAAACCATACGCGAGTTCTATATTTTACGATTCAAAGAAACCATCCGGTCCTGATTTATTATTAACGCATCGCACCAGGATACAGAATGCCGACCAGTGTTACCTCTCCAACCACCCGAAAACGAAAAATCCTGAAACTCACGGACAGGCTATTGTCCCGCTTCGGGAAGCCAAAACGCACAAAGCGAAGTAACCTTTTGGATTCTCTGGTCGAAACCCTCCTCTCACAGAGCACGACCGATCATAACCGCGACATGGCGTTTAACTCCTTGAAAAAAACTTTTTCCAGTTGGGATGAAATCGCCGACGCTCCCCAAGCTGATCTTGCCAAGGCAATTCGTTCAGCTGGCTTGGGGAATCAAAAGGCCGGGAGGATACGGGATTTTCTGAGGTGGCTTCGCAAGGACAGAGAACAGCTCTGCCTGGAATTCCTGCATGATGAACCGGATGATTTCGCCGTGCAGTATCTCACCCAGCACAAAGGTATCGGCGTCAAAACCGCTTATGTCGCCTTGATGTTGGTTTCAAACCGGGATTTGTTCCCCATTGATGTTCACATTCACCGTATTATGATTCGATTGGGCATCATTCCTGAGAAAACGACGCCTGAAAAATCTCACCCAGTCCTTGCGCCACTCATTCCAAGGGGCCGTGCTCACGAATTACACATGAACATGCTGAGCTTTGGCCGAACCATTTGCACCGCCCGCAACCCCAAATGCGCTGACTGTGATATGCGGCGCATGTGCTCCTACTATAAAGACCGGAACCCGGGAAAATCCAAAGGCGGAGAAATTCATCTTACGCAAAAGCAAACCAGCCCATGAACTGGATTCAACTCGTTGGTCTAGGTGAACTACTGGCAATCGGATCCTCCATCACATTCTCCGTAGCGCAAACTTTTCTCAGGCAAGGCATGAGAAGCGTATCTCCACTGGCCGCCGCTTTGATTGTCAATGGAATCGTAAGCCTGGGCGGCCTCATCATATCTCTCTTGAATGGCACGCTTTTTACTTCCAAGGCAGAAGCCATCTTGTGGTACGCCGCCGTGGGCGTCGCGGGTCCCACCATAGGTAGATATTTCTACCTGGTGGGAGTCTCCCGTATCGGGCTCAGCCGCAGCGTGCCCATATCTTCAGCGGCCCCTATTTGGGGCACTTTTTTTGCAATTCTAGTCTTGGGCGAGGACCCGACGGCAATGGTAATACTCGGGACCCTGGGTATCGTCATCGGCGTATCCATTCTCGGGATACAAGACGATAAATCACAATCTTTCAGAAGCTGGTTTCAAGGAGCGCTTATATTTCCGCTTGTCGCTTCACTGGCGTACGCAGTAGCGCCTATCTTCGCCAAGCTCGCTTATACGCATCAAATGACGCCAAGCGTCGGCATGTTCATTTCTTTTGCTACGGCCAATTGTATTCTTCTTCTCACAAAGCCAATCCTACCCGGCCAAAGTGATATTCGCGGCAAAAAAAGAGGTTTCATCTGGGTAGGAGGCGCGGGGCTTATTGGTATTTGCAGTTCCTTTATGCTCTGGACTGCATTTACGATGGCGAGCGTGTCCACCGCTCTGCCCCTGAGCCGAATCGCACCGGTTTGGGTATTGATTCTGAGCTATTTTTTCCTGGGCAAGCTCGAAACAATCAACCGTAAGACTGTATTGGCCACGATTTGCGTCGTCGCAGGTGGAGTTCTAATAACCGCTTTCAGGAACTAACTCTAAAGAGAGGAGCAACACCCAAACTCCTCCCACCACCTCGAATCTCCACCGTCTGACTGAACCCTACCTGCCCGCCGCCGCATCGGCGACACGAGGGGAGTAAATCAGATCATCCACTTGCGGCGGATCTTCCAGGAAGCCTGCAGCCTTAAGCGTCAACACATCATTCGTGCCGTCCGAATGCAGAAAACTCAAGGAATCACGCATGAGTTTCTCAATCGGATTTTTCCGCATATATCCCGCTGCGCCCCAAAGCTCCATCGCCTCCTGACACACCTGTACGGCGGACTCGGACGCGAATACCTTGCTGAGCATCGCATTTTTCCGGTCCATCTCCTCGAGCTGGGTGGACCACGCCGTGCGCCACAAATAAGAGCGGGAGGCTTCTATTTTCATCGCCATGCGCGCAAGCCTGATTTGCTGAAGCTGGTGGTCAAGCAAAGGCACGCTGCCCTGGATTCGGGCATGCGCATACTGCAATGAGAGATCATACGCACGTTGCGCGACTCCCAAGACGGTGGCGCCCGCTTGAATGTTGCTTCCGTGTCTGATGAATAAATTCGCCAGAGCGGGCAGAGCTTGCCCCACTTCTCCAATCTGGTCCTCGGCCGGGACTTCCACATCATGAAATTCCAATGTGCCGTTCTGAACACACCTTTGGCCGAGCTTGTCCCATACTTCGGTTACTTCAAAACCCTTGGCGTCAGATGGCACCAAAAAGGCCGTGAGGCTGTTCATCATAGGGTTGCTCTTATCCGTGCGCGCGGCGATTTGGTAGACTTTGGCGAGGCCCCCGTTCGAGATATAACGCTTCGCGCCGTTCAATACCCAGCGGTCTCCTTTTTTTTCCGCATACGTTTGTATTCCTGCCCCAGGGTTTTGATTGGGCCAGACGTTGTCGCTACCCGCCATGGGTTCCGTCCAGGCTGTCGCCAGAATACATTCATCATCATCCATTATTTTGGGAAGCCAGCGTTTTTGTTGCTCTTCATTCGCCATATTCGCAATCGACGTCATAATCTTCCACGTCTGATCGAAGGCGACGGCGAGTCCCAAATCCCCATACGCCAGTGTTTCACCCACGATGGCGCAGGAAAGTACGTCGGCGCCTTCACCTCCAAATTCTTTCGGGACGGTAAGCGTCCTGAGGCCCCGTTTCGAACCTTCTCGAATAACTTCCCAGTTAAAGGATGCTTCAGGATCTTCGATACGGTCCGCGACCTCCGCGGCGGGGATCATCACTTCAGTAGCAAATCTTTTCGCAATATCTCTGAGTTCCATCTGCCGGGGAGTGAGCTGGAAATCGACCATCGGTAATATCCTCCAAGAGAAAATATTCCTGGTGATTCAGTCGCGATGAAGGTGTCGCCAAACATCGCGCCAGGAATAACACGCTGTTTTTCCTCCGATATTTCTCGTTCTCAGGATGTGAGCGTATCTTAAAGAGCCGCCGGGTTCTCGCACAACTCGATGCGGATATTTCCGGGTCCCCTCACATAGGCGATCATGCGCCCGCCTACGCCGCGCCGCACGGGCTCCACCATAATCTCCGCCCCTTTATTCCTCAGCCACTCCACGGCGGTTTCCACATCCGGAACACCAAACCCGAAATGATCCAGCCCCTGAACCAGTTCCGGCCCCACGGAATCAGGAGTCTCTTCAGGTCTGATGCCGCGCGCGAATATCACCAGGCGGCCGATTTGGATCGCCGCATTGGGCGAACCCTTAAAGTCCTCGTCGTAGCGAACAATTTCAGCGTCGAATATATTTTGAAAATACTCGGCAAATGCTTTTACATCTGCGCAAACGTAGTGAATATGATCAAAACCGAATTCCATCAAATTCTCCAAATATGAGATTACGGCGTGATGATGATAGGTGAATCTTCCGAGTCCGCACTTTCCGACACACCACCATCCTCGACATTCTCTTCTCGTAGTTCCCCACCCTCACCTTGGGATTCCCGGACCTGGCGGATAACACGCTCAAGCATCACATTGATGGAGTACTTAACCATTTCGACAAACAGTGGCGTGGGTTCATCCGTATTCTCCAGCACTTCATCCGCGAGCGTCACACATTCACGGGCCATAGGTTCATCACCCGCTTGATGAAATATGTATCCATTGTCTTCCAACTGGCCTGCGATACGTTCCCGCAATGTCTTTTCCTGAAAAATTTCTTTCGCTCCGTTTTCCACAATCTGCTGAAGACGCTCTTTTTTCTGACTTTCATCAATCGCCACCTGACTTTCCAACGACTGTATAAACTCCTGAAAAAACGGCGCCACGCGATCTTCATCCATCACCCAACTCCAAAAAGGACGATGGGCGAAAAGCGTGCGCACTTCCATTCGCTTCTCATCCTCCGCAAGAGAATTCACCATTGCGCGGACAGGGTGTGTCCCTTCCAAGGGAAATACATCGTTCTCCGCCAGGGGATCGAGCATGAGCTTTGCGTGTGTATAGCCACGGGGCAACGGCACTTCTCCCATCTCGTTTTCGCGCTGAGCGCGTTCAAGGAGCCAAATGGCATATCCGACAGGTACTTCCTGTGACGCCAAGGTGGGCATTTCTGAAATTTGGTGAAAAACATTGCGCAACTCTTTTGCACTCATTTCCGCATCCGTGAATTCAACAATGCCTTGCCCCCGATGCAACCGCGCCTGCACAAGATATCTCCCGCGCGGAACCCTCGAGCGGGCAAGCCACAACAGCATCTGCCCACGCCCGTCTACGGCGCTGACTACGGCATGAACATAGTCCGGATAATTCGTTCGCTGGGCAGTATGAATACCCGCATCAGGCAATTTTTCAACTTCTACGCCCTTGTTCTTCAACCGAAATATCGCCTTGCGAATCCGTGACAACGTATCTTTGTCTTTGGTGGATTCCGAGAGTTTTTGAAGCGCAATCGCGGCCTCTTGCGTACCCAAGTTCGCCAGGATTTGAATGAAATAGGCAGGGGGTAGAATTCCTTCTCGGCCCATCGCTTCAGCCAACACAAGCAGGCGCTTCTCTGTATCGTCAGTCGTGTTCTCGAGACCGTCACGCAACACGACTTCCTGTAAAAAAGAAGGCAGGTCTTTCAATGACGATACGATGGACATTGCGGAATCGACCGTGAGGGTCTCATTTTGGCTTAATTGACCAGAAACCTCCTGAGCGTGACTCAAACTTTCAGAATTAAAACCAATTGGCAATTCTATTTCCGCATCCAACGCCTGAAGAGTTTCCAAGAGCGCAGTGAGCCCCGGTATCGACCAACGCATCGTCCGAATAAGAGAAACAAGCTTTTGAGCGACGGACACATCCCCAAGCTCACGTAGAGCGAGAAGTGTGGGGATTCTCCCTTCCGGTGTGGTGGAAGACAGATGGTTCAATACACCGGCGAGCCCGACCTCTCCCATTTCCCTGATTTCGTCCAGAAGAGGCGCAGGGGCCATGGCGCCCGGCGGAGCCGGCACGGTAAACGACGCTTCAAGTCCAGCCGCTACGGCGGCGGCCCGAACCAAATCTTCTTTTGAATAAGATTTTTGCGAGGCTTTTATCCTCGATTTCTTTGCCAAAACGGTTTCTCCTGAAAAATATATCTCAAAAGACGAATCATCAGCGGGCGCAATGCCTACTGTCAAGACGATGTGGAAAAGTACCTTTTTATCTTGCCGCTTTTGCCAACCGCATTGCACACATGCCACAATCGCCGAAATTTTGACCCTGGGAGATAAAGTGACCCTTCGATTCGCCCATTGCGGTGATTTCCATCTCGGCTATGACTTCGACTACCTTCCGCCTCGTAAAGCAGCGGCGCGCCAAGCCGATCTTCGGGTAGCGTTTTTTCGCTCCGTTCGCGAAACACTCAAATGGGGCGCACAGGTATTTCTTATCTCGGGCGATCTATTCGATACCCCTCATCCTAGCGATCGGGACGTAGAAATCGTCTCGAAGAACCTTGCCCATTTATCCAAAAAAGGGGTGCGCTGTTTCGCCATACCCGGCAATCATGACCCAATACACCCGGAATCCGTGTGGAATCGACCAGAAATGGCAAGTTACATCCACCTCTTCCATGGTGATACCGCTACCGAGTTGGCACAAGAAAATATTTGCGAACTCAATCTTACGATTGCTGGTATCCCCTGGGATACAAAAGATGCCTTCAAGCCGCCTCTACAAGAAATCCTCACGCAAAAACTCAATTTGAACGATAGATCCATCTTGCTTTTACACGGCTCAGAAGCGGCTCTAGCCTCAGAACACCCTGCATTCAAGGAACATCCATTCGAAGCCGATGATTTAAAGCGTCTGCCTTTTGGATATGTAGCCATCGGCCATTACCACAAACCTTTGGATGTCGCCCGATGGAGCGGCGGCGCCGCATGCTACAGCGGCTCACCTGAAGGTTTGCGCTTCAGCGAACACAACCTGGGTGAACGCTCTATCGTTTTGGGGGAAATGGATGAGCAAGGTTCTCTGATTCAGCTCAAACGAATAGCCATCAATGCGCGCACCATGAAAACACTTTCATATTCCGCCGGGGATGGGACCACTGCGGACGACTGGTTTCGGGCTATTGATGACATGAGAGATCCGGATACCCTTTTGAGGGTGCGCGTTCCGAAGCAAGATGGCGGCCAACAAAGACGGGCGGAAATTCTCTTATCCGCGCTAATCAATGATTTTTTCTATTTGGACATTGTTTGGGAATCGCCCTCGTGAGCAAAAGCACCTGGTGCGACGTTGCCTTTTCCCACCCTGAAATCCCCACGAGACTCAAAGATGCGCATCGGGCAAACGGAGTAAATGCACAAAACATTGTGTGCGTCGTCATAGACATTTTAAGAGCCACCACGAATATCGCCGCAATCCTGGAGAATGGATGTTCCGCGATATATCCGTGCGCGTCTCCAGAAATGGCCCTTGAAATGGCCCAAGAATTGCGCCTGCGGCACGGTTCCGAAAAAATCATCCTGGGCGGAGAGCAAGACGGCAAGCCGATTGAAGGTTTTGACGGGGGCAATTCCCCTCTCGAATACACGCTCAGCAGAATCAGCGGGAAATTATTGATATTCTCTACGAGCAACGGAACCAAAACGCTTTCCGCTGCAAAAGATTGCGGAGAAATTTTCACCGCCGCTTTCGTGAACATCACGGCTGCCGCCGATCGTATAGCGTCTATTCTTCATGCAAACCCGAACAAATCCCTCCTGATAGCCTGTTCAGGTCGTGAAGGAGCTTATTGTGAAGAAGATACCGTAGGGGCAGGAATGCTCCTGCAAATATTATCCAAGCACTTAGAGAACCTGGAATTCTCCGACACCGCTCGAGCAGCTCTGTATGTCGCACATGGAACTGAAAAAAACCTGGAAAAGATGCTTTTTCATAGTTGGTGGGGCAGACATTTATCGTCTCTGGGACTTGATGAGGACATCTCCTTCTGCGCACAGAAGGACATTACGAGCATCGTCCCAAAATTGGATGGCGGGATAATAAAGATTGCTTAAGTTTCTTGGTCCTGCGCCAAGACGTTTTCAACCACATCTAGCGACCCCGGAGAATTCGCCCCGGGTTTCAAATACATAAAGAATTCCCGGTTTCCTTTCGCGCCCGTAATCGCGCTCAAGGAGATACCCTGGGGAGCCAATTTCATCCGAAGCGTATCATCCCAGATACGGTTGAGAACTTCACGGTGAAGCCCGGGGTCCCGGACTATCCCTCCTTTCCCGACACGTCCTTTCCCCACTTCGAACTGTGGTTTAATGAGAACGAGCATCTCCCCGCCATCGTCGAGCAACTCATGGACCGGTTCGAGCACCTTCATGACGGAGATGAACGAGAGGTCCACGACGCATAAACCAGGGCGTTCTTCTCCCGCCAGCGTCTGAAATTTTTCCGGCGTAAGATGCCTGGCGTTCACCCCTTCTAGAAGAGTGACTCTGGGGTCATTCCTTAATTTCCAGTCAATCAGACCTTTCCCTACATCCACCGCCGAAACGCGGCGGGCGCCACGGGTGAGCAGCACATCGGTGAATCCACCCGTGGATGCGCCGATATCCATACAGTATTTCTCGATAGGGTCAACATCAAAGACATCCAGCGCACCGGCGAGCTTCAAACCTCCCCGGCTCACATAGGGACAAGGATTTTCTTTGAGGGTGATTGATGCGTCTTCCGGAAATGAAGAACCCGCCTTGGTGGCGGGTTTTCCGTCAACACTCACAAGACCTGCCAAAATCAGGCTGCGCGCACGCTCCCGGCTTGGGGCCAGCGCACGTTCAACGAGTAATTTATCAAGCCTCTGTTTCGTTGCCATGCGCCGCCAGGTTGGCAGAATCTGTTTCGTCATTCATCAGATCGCGAGCCGCCTGGGTAATGTCGCCCGGCGTAAGCCCACAATCCTCGCGCTGGAGTTGGGGCGCCCCGTGTTCAATAAACCTATCGGGAATACCCAAAACCGTGACGGAAACGTCCTGGATTCCTTGCGCCGCAAATAGTTCCAAAACGCCGGCGCCCATTCCACCGATGCGCGTCCCCTCCTCAATCGTCACGACGCGCTTGCACCGTCTCGCGAGTTCCAGAACCTTCTCCTCATCCATCGGCTTCACAAAGCGAAGGTTCAAGACCGACGCTTGTATGCCGAGTTCCTCCAATTGCCCGGCAGACTCCATCGCGAGCCCCACCATGGGTCCCAAAGCGATGAGCGCAACGTCATCACCATCACGAAGCAGCTCCGCCTCTCCGATGGGTATCGTCTCGATATCCTCATCCATCGGCACCCCTTCACCGGAACCACGCGCGAAGCGCACCGCGGCCGGCCCTGGATGCTCAATTGCGGTCAACACCATTTTTTGAAGTTCATTTTCGTCTTTAGGCGACATGATCATCATGTTCGGCAGACACCGAAGATAGGCTAGGTCATAAGCACCCTGGTGAGTGGGCCCATCATCACCTACGAGACCGGCCCGGTCCAGCGCAAAGGTAACGGGCACGTTCGTGAGGCAGACATCGTGGATGATCTGATCATAGGCGCGCTGCAAAAATGTGCTGTAAATCGCGGCGACCGGCTTCATCCCCTCAAGCGCCAGCCCCGCGGCAAAAGTTACCGCATGCTGTTCACACATCCCTACGTCAAAGCAGCGATCGGGCAACTCTTTTTGATAGTTCACGAGCGCCGTACCCTCGAGCATAGCTGCCGAGATGGCTACTATCTTTTCATCTTTTTTGCTGAGCTTAATCATCGTATCATTAAAAACTTTAGAGTAGCCGGGAGGCCCAGGCGCTTTTTTGTGAAATTTGCCGGATTCAGGATCGAATTTCGTCACGCCGTGATATGTGATGGGTTCCGCTTCGCTATAGGGGTACCCATAGCCTTTACGGGTAACAACATGAACCAGGTTGGGGCCATCCAGATTTCTCACGTTCTTCAGAGTGGGAATCAACAAATCCAGCCTGTGACCATCCACCGGGCCGATGTACCGGAAACCCAGTTCCTCAAACAAGATACCCGGCACGATGATATTTTTGAGAGACTCCTCCACCCTGTCCATGAGCGTGACGGCATGACTGCCCACCAAAGGAAGATGGCTGAGTATTTTCTGGACTTCTCCACGCACCTTGCGGGCCCGGTTCGCCCATTCACCCGTCATGATACGCGCCAGGTATGAACACATTGCGCCCACGTTATGAGAAATTCCCATTTTATTGTCATTGAGGATTACTGTGAGGTTTCTCTTCGAATCGCCGGCATTGTTCAGCCCTTCCATCGCCATGCCGGCGGTAAGGCTTCCATCTCCGATAATGGCGACAACCTGGAAATCCTCGCCCGAGAGGTCTCGCGCCGTGGCCATACCCAGCGCCGCAGATATGGACGTGCCTCCATGCGCCACATTCAGATGATCATATTCACTCTCGCGCCTATCCGGAAAACCGGCGACCCCCTCCCACTGCCTTAGCGTGTGGAATCGATCACGGCGTCCTGTGAGAATCTTGTGCGTGTAGGCCTGATGTCCAACATCCCAAATCAGCTTATCCTTCGGCGTTTCATAGAGATAGTGAAGCGCTACAATGAGTTCCGCAGCTCCCAGAGAAGCGCCCAGATGCCCACCCGTATTGGACGTTACCTGAATTACCATATCGCGGAGCTCATCCACGACTTGCGAAAGTTCCTCTTCCGGCAATAGTCTCAAATCCGCCGGGCTATCAATGCGCTCGAGCAATTCGCCCATATCATCTCCCCCACGGGAATTCATCTTAAAACGAATCTTACTTCATCAAGGGAACGTCTCGTTGTACTACATTCCGCTGTCATACTAAGACTAACCAAATAATGATAGTCAATCGTCAGAAACGACGCAAGATAATAAAATGCGCCAAAGATTCCAATTCAGGCGCTTTTTTCGGTAAATTTTCGAGCGCCGCCAACGCTTCCTCGCAAGTGGTGCGCGCCAGTTGTTTCGACGTCTCCATGCCATACAAGGCGGGATATGTCGCCTTGTTCAACCCCTCATCCGAACCTATGGGTTTTCCCATGAGGGCCTCATCGCCTTCCACATCCAGAATGTCGTCCACAATTTGAAACGCCAGTCCAATTTTTTCGCCATAAACATGCAGCGCATTCAACTGCGCTTCATCACCACCCCCGAGGAGCCCCCCCAGGCAAACGGAAACTCTCAAAAGCGCGCCCGTCTTTCTCCTGTGAATTTCCTCTAAATGCGCTACGTCACTCACCCGGCCATTGGCGCGGATGTCCAGAAGCTGTCCCCCCACCATGCCTGTAGCGCCTGCCGCATCGGCGACCATTCGAATCGCCTTCACATGACGCCCGGGCGATATTTTCTCGCTCATTTTTTCATTCGCCATCAACTCGAAGGCCAGGGCCTGCAATCCATCCCCCGCGAGAATCGCCGCCGCCTCTCCATAAACCTTATGGCTCGTAGGCATCCCGCGCCTGAGGTCATCATCGTCCATGGCGGGTAGATCATCATGGATCAAAGAATAAGAGTGAATACACTCGAGGGCGCATGCGGCGGGCAGGATAAGTTCAGGATTTCCACCTACGGCTTCACAACCGGCCACGCAAAGCACGGGACGCAGGCGCTTACCTCCGGCGAAAAGGCTGTAGCGCATGATCTCGAAAATTTCGGGAGGCTCAAAAGATTTCGGCACCAGGCGGTCGAGTTCTTCCCCGACACGTTTCGCCCAGTTATTAAGGTAATCCGCCGCATCGATGCCGCCCGATGGTTCGGCTTCATTCATCATCTTCACCATTATCGAATGGTTGCAACGAAAATGTTTCCTCCGATTCCCCCACGAGTTCTTCCACCTTCTTTTGAGCCGCGTTCAACTGCTCCCGGCTATAGCGGAAGAGCTTCACACCCTCTTCATACAGCAAAACGGCCTTTTCCAGGGAAGGCTCACCCTCTTCGAGTTCTTCCACGATTGCTTCCAGGCGCTTCAGCGCTTCTTCGAAACTTTTTGGTTCCGCATCAGGATTCGCGGATTCATTCGTCACATTCATGGGCCCTCTCCCTCGGGAAAGACTTCTTCTACACGGCACATCAAACCGCCTTGCCGTAAACGAATCCGCACGGATTCTTTTTCCCTCACATCTTCGGCATTTTTCACCAAGGACCCATCCGGCTCCTTGTACACCAGGCTATACCCTCGCGCCAAAACGGCCAGCGGCGATACCAACTCGAGACGCCCGGCGGCGCTCTTGAGGACATCCGCCCTGTTCTTCAAAAACAATCCATGCGCTGCGCGCAGGCGCTTCAAATTATCTTCAAGTCTCGATATGGACACAACAATTTTTTCTTTGGGTGAGAGTACCCGCAGCCTCGGAACCATTCCGGTCAAACGGGCCCGTCTCATTTCCTGTTGATGCCCGGCTTCTCTGCTCATGCGCTCGTAGAGCGCATCCAGGCGCTGCGCCAACGATTCGAGCGGAGCCTCCGGCCTTCTGAATGCGGCTTCCCGGAGTAAACGAGACAACCTCTCATCGAGAGAGGCAATGTGAGTCGCTACTGCCCGGCGCGCATCATGGACCAGGTTGGTGATGTCCCGGGCGACACCCAGCCAGCCCCTGGCCACACGCTCGGCCGCCGCCGTAGGCGTATGCGCCGATTCGTCGGCGGCCAGATCACTGAGCGAGATATCGACCTCATGTCCCACCGCCGATATGAGGGGCGTCGCGCATCCGGCGATTGCCCGCACTACTTCTTCTTCGTTGAACGCCCATAAATCCTCCCGGCTTCCTCCGCCACGGCCCGTGATGATGAGATCCACGGGGCGTTTCATGTTTGCAAGGCCCTCGTCCGCCTTTTTGATCGCCGCCGCGATAGAAGATGGCGCCCCCTCTCCCTGTACCTGTGTGTGGATGATGACGAGTTCGACAATCGGGGCGCGCTCCCTGAAGACCCGCAGCAAATCCTGCAAAGCGGCGCCTTCGCGGCTCGTCACCAACGCCACGCGTCGGGGGCGATCTGGGATCTCCTTTTTTCGCGCAGGATCGAACAATCCTTCTTTTTCCAGGCGTTCATGGAACTGGCGAAAAGCGACCTCCAGCGCACCTTCTCCCAAGGGCTCCATGGAAAGCGCAGAAACCTGGAAGCGCCCGTCTTTCTCATAAAGCGTCACCCGGCAGCGGATCATCACGCGCATGCCCACTTCCGGCTCGAAGCGCAAAAACCGCCTGCGGCCCGAAAACATCACGGCGCCCACCTTGGATGCGGCGTCTTTCAGGTCAAAATAGGAATGCCCCGATGGATAGGTGCGCCAGGAGGAAATTTCTCCCTCGACCAATACTTCGCCGAATTCACCTTCCAGCAATTCTTTCACGCGAGCGTTGAGTTGTGAGACGGTGAGCACCGCAGGCGTTGCGCGAGGCGTATCGTCACCCAGAAGGTCTACATTCATTCGAGAACCTTTATCAGCTCTATCCTCTCGATTCCTGTGACTGGAGAGAGTAAGCGCGAACCGTATTCGCCATCAGCATGGCGACCGTCATGGGCCCCACCCCGCCCGGCACCGGCGTGATGGCAGAAACTTTTTCGAGCAAAGGTTCGAAATCACAATCGCCGACCAATTCCCCATCCACCCGATTGATGCCGACGTCGACCACAACCGCCCCTTCCCGAACCATATCGGCGGTCAGGAATTTCGGACGCCCCATGGCGGCCACCACGACATCGGCCTCTCTGGTGATGGCGGGAATGTCGCGCGTTCGGGAGTGGCACACCGTAATCGTCGCGTTCTCATGCATCATCAATATGGCCAAGGGGAGACCCACAATCTTACTGCGCCCGATGATGACGGTTTTCTTGCCCTCCAGGGGGATATCGTAGAACTTCAGAATCTCGAGCACGCCGGCAGGCGTACACGGCTTGAGCGTACCTTGTTTCAGCGCCAGTTTTCCAAAATTTTCCGGATGAAATACATCGGCGTCTTTTTGGGGGGACACCTTCCGCAACACTTCTTCTTCGTTCAGATGTCCGGGAAGCGGCAACTGCACCAGCATCCCGTCCACTTTATCGTCGTGGTTCAACGCTTCGATGAGGGAGACGATATCATCCTGGCTGGTATCCTCGTCCAAACGGTGATCGAAAGTCTGGATGCCGAGTCGCTTGGCGGAGCGACCTTTGATGCGGACATACACCTGAGAGGCCGGATCCTCACCCACGAGAACGACGGCAAGCCCCGGAGGCCTGCCAACCTTGGGAAGTAGTGCATCGATAGAGGTCTTAAGCTCCTCCATCACCTTATCCGCTACAGGTTTACCTTTAAGAAGCAGGGCTTGTGCCATCTTCATCCTTCATCATCGGGCGTGCTGAGGCGGATTTTTCAATTTGGCGACTATACCAGAATCTTTCCGTCCTGGATGATCATCTGCTCATCCGCCCATACGGTGGGGTTGTCGAAAATCATGTCGATGTGAAGCGGGGCTTCGACCACGCCCCCGATGCTACCGCTGTCACCCACCGCCATGTGGCAAGTGCCCCACGTCTTTTTCGCCTCCCGCATCGTTTCCCGGGGACGACATGCCGGATTCGTGCCAATGGCGAATTCCGCCACGTTCTTCGCCAAATCCCCGTTTTCATCCAGCAATTTCCAGAACCTGTCCGCAGCGGCGCTTCCCGTGATGGAGGCCACCTTGCCGTCCTTGATCTCGATGCTCATCGGCTCGGTAACGAAGCCCAAATCTTTTCGCTCGATGGAGAAGGGATTCACCATCACGCCGTTGGACGTGCCCTCCAGGGGACTCATAGCCGCTTCTCCATCCGGGCACGCCGCGAATTCTCCGGATTTTCTCGCCACGCCGATGAGCGGGAAACAAGTCCTTCCCTCCAGCGAAAACTCCATGTCGCATCCATCGGGCGTCGTGAACCGGCCCGTTTTGGCCTCAGTGTATATGTCGGAAATCAACCGGGTGACCCGGGCGACCTCGTCGTAATCGGCCAAAGCACCGCCTGCGACCATCATATCCTCGCGCCACCCCCACATATCCAGCACGCGAGCGCCCTCCTTGAGCGCGTTCCTCGCCGTCTCGGTATGGATGGTGGCGAAGCTGGTCTGGAGTATCACCACGTCTGAAGCCGCCATCGCCGCTCCCACGTGAGGCAGCGGGTCGATACCCCCATTCATATGCGGGGGCATGTGCATGACGGACAGCCTGGCGCCCGTGGCGCTCAAGGCATGCGCAAGCGCCTCTGTAACCGATGCGGGGCGATCCGAATCCGTTACGAGAAGCACCAGCTCGCCCGATTTCACGTCAAGAACCTGCTCTACGATACGCCTGGCGGTAGGCGCCATATTGAATTTCACCATTTCATCACCTCTGCATATTGGAAGCTGAAATTGACGATGCTTCGATTTGAATTAAGTCGGCAACAGCGAAATTTCCCTTGAAACCGCCGCATTATATGGGCCTATGAATCATAGTCGCAAGAGCACGGCTTGATGTGCGAAAATTGCGAATCGTCATGGACTGTATTTCAACAAAAAAAGTGAGAACGCAGGTGAATACCCCGAGAAACCCTTACCTTACGGTGGACGTTATCATCGAATTAAAGAACGAGACGGGCGATGATGGCATTGTGATGATCGAGCGGAAAAATCCACCTCACGGCTGGGCGCTGCCGGGTGGATTCGTCGACTACGGAGAAACGCTCGAAACGGCGGCAATCCGGGAAGCCAGGGAGGAAACCTCGCTCGACGTGGAACTGATACGCCAGTTTCATGCTTACAGC
This sequence comes from bacterium, assembly GCA_965213625.1. Classification (GTDB taxonomy): domain Bacteria; phylum UBA8248; class UBA8248; order UBA8248; family UBA8248; genus Bin107. Next base: position 1,559,410 of record CBDBZU010000004.1, on the reverse strand, counting down.
GACCCCAGGCGCGATGAGAGGCAGCACAACGTCACGGTCGTGTTCATCGCAAGGCCCCTCAACGGTGTCCTCGAAGCGCGAGACGACGCCAGGCGCGCAGGCGTTTTCAGCGAAAATTCCCTGCCGCCTGAAATTGCATTTGATCACGAGGACATACTAAGTGATTATTTTTCAAAGAAGTATTAGCATGTTCCCCCAAGGCGAAAGGCGTACCGAAACACACTGTGCTATCATGGACGAGTAACGCGGGGGGACACGCCTGTTTCCCCGATTTTTCTTTGACTTAAGGATTACAAGCCATGGGCGGACTCCTCGGAAGTTTCAGGCGCGGATTCGAATCGATTCGAAAGGACATCGCCGCCGTCATGGAGCGCGACCCCGCCTGCAGAACAAAAACGGAGGTGATTCTCTGCTATCCGGGGTTTCACGCCGTCTGCCTGCACCGCATGGCCCACTACTTCTGGAAAAGGAAATTTCTGCTCGTCGCACGCTGGCTGAGCCACTGGAACCGGTTCATAACGGGTATCGAAATTCATCCGGGCGCAAAGATCGGCGAGGGGCTTTTTATCGACCATGGTATGGGCGTCGTCATCGGGGAAACGACGGAAATCGGGAAAAACTGCACCATCTACCAGGGGGTGACGCTCGGCGGCGTTAGCCTCAAGAAAGAAAAAAGACACCCCTCTCTGGAGGACAACGTGGTTGTGGGTGTCGGAGCCCAGGTGCTGGGTCCGCACGTCATCGGCGCCGGCAGCCGCATCGGCGCGAGTTCGGTCGTCATCTCGGACGTTCCGCCCGGCTGCACGGTCGTCGGCGTGCCCGCGCGCATCGTCTACCGGGAGGGAGAAGGCAAAACGGACGTTCTGCTCCCCGTTTCTTTCGAGCACCACGAGTTGCCCGACCCGGTGGAAGGGGCCATTCAAGCATTGAACCAGCGCATTGCGGCCCTCGAGAAAGAGCTTGCCCAGGTGCGAGAGCCGACACGGGAAAAATAAGAGACCTCATGAAAACCATATACATGGACCACAACGCAACGACCCCGATGCGTCCTGAGGTTCTGGCCGCGATGCAGCCGTATCTCAGTGAGAAATTCGGAAATCCGAACAGCATTCACCGCTATGGACGTGAAACCAGAATCGCGATTGAAAACGCCCGCGATCATGCGGCGGCCCTCATCGGCGCTGCGGAAAGCGATGAAATTTTCTTCACCTCCGGCGGAACGGAAAGCGACAACTGGGCGCTTCGCGGCGTCATCTCCGCCGCCCAGGGGAGGAGCCATGTCATCACCACACAGATCGAGCACGAGGCGGTACTCGCGACATGCCAAACCCTGGAAGCGGAAGGGGCAGAGGTCACTTATGTGAAGCCGAACCGGAAAGGACGCGTTTCAGCGGAAGACGTGGCGGCGGCGATTCTGCCGGACACGCGCATCGTGTCCGTCATATGGGGCAACAACGAGGTGGGCACCATACAGCCGATTCATGAAATCGGCGCTATTTGCCGGGAGCACGGAATCGTATTTCACACGGATGCCGTACAGGCGCTGGGGAAGGAACCCATTGACGTGGAGCGCGCCGGCGTTTCTTTGCTTTCCGCCACCGGACACAAAATTAACGCTTCCAAAGGAACGGGTTTTTTGTACGTCAAAAAAGGAACCAAGCTCGACCCCTTCATCACCGGCGGCGGGCAGGAGCAAAACCTGCGCTCGGGTACGGAAAACGTGGCCGGCATCGTGGCGTTGGGAGAAGCCTGCCGCATTGCGAAGGAGGAAGGCCCAGAGTTCGCAAAGAACATCGCCGCCCTTCGGGATCGGCTCGAAAACGAAATTTGCGAACACGTTCCTGACGTGCTGGTCAACGGTGATTCGGACCACAGGCTTCCGGGGACATCGAACCTGGGCTTCATCGGCGCGGAAGGGGAAACGCTCTTGATCCGCCTCGATCTGGAGGGCATCGCCGTGAGCACCGGCGCGGCCTGCAGCTCGGGTTCTCCCGAGCCCAGCCACGTTCTGCTGGCGATGGATTTACCGAAAGAAACCGTACAAGGTTCGCTCAGATTCAGCCTCGGCTACGGGAACACGGATGCGGATATCGACAGGCTCCTCGAAGTGTTGCCCGAAGCCGTCAGTAAAGTGCGCGAAATGGCGCCTCGCCTCAAATCAACGAAAACATGAGAAGAACATTTGGCTCCGAGAGACGACTACCACTATAACGAGACGGTGCTCTCCCACATTGCGGACCCGCGCAACATCGGCGTCATCGAAGACGCGGACGCCGAGGGGAGCGGAACGAACCCCGCCTGCGGCGATGAAGTGACGCTTTTTCTCAAATTCGAGGGCGAGGCGGTCTCGGACGCCAAGATCAGAATCCTTGGTTGCGGGGCGATTACGGCCGCCATGAGTTCCCTGACGGACCTTGTACGCGGAAAAACAGCGGAGGAACTCGGGCGAATGACCGCAGAGGAAATCGCCGAGAGCGTGGGCGGCCTCCCCTCCCACAAACGCCACTGCGCCACCCTCGCCCGGCGCGTACTGCAAAACGCGCTCAAATCGAGAAACGCAAGCTGACCCTTCCATGAGCGCTTCACAGCCCGTTAAAATTCTGGAACTGGACCCCATTCAGGGTTGGGCGCTTCGCACCGATGCGCCCGCCAGCCCTGAGATTATCGGCCTCACCCAGGCCCGCCTGCTCAGGATCTGCAGGAATCTTCCCGCAATCGGCCCCGCTTACGGACTCGACTATGGAGAGGGGGGATACGAAGCCTGCCGGGGGGCACTCACCGACCTGCCAAAACCTGAGGAACTCCTTGAGACGAATTTTATGGGCGGATGGCATGCGGTGGGAACACACACCGGGGGATACGACACGCTTAGGCTTACTTTGGAAGAGATGCTCGATAAATGGATGCCGCACAGCGGATTCAAGAGAAGAGAAGGCCCGGTGATGTACCGCTACATCACCGACCCCCGCGAAGCGGCGGAGGTCGACGCCCGAACCGAAATCTGCGTGCCCGTTCAGCCCGACCCGATTGAGTGAGTGTCGGACAGGTCACGACCTGTCCCTACAAAAACAGAGCGTATCGAATCGACCCGTAGGGTGCTTCGTGAAACGTCCTCTCCTCCGACAGGTGTTGTTCACGTACCTGGTATAACTCCCAATATTATCGATCCTTCACGCCCTGGAGATACGGCACAGCAGGCTCTTGAGATTCGTCTGGTCCGAGCATGGGTCGCGCTGCGTGATGTCCGTCAGGAAATTCACCGAGCGCCAGGGATGGTAGGGCTGACGCTCCCCCCAGCCGATGGGAACGAACACCGAATCCTCCCTTATCCCCGCATTCACCCAGGCCATCGCCTCGATGGCGCCATGGGCCGTCTCCACCCGGACCTTCTCTCCGTCTTCGATTCCCAATTCACCCGCTTTTTCGGGATGTATCTGGCAGTAGAGGTCGGGCCACATCTCCTGCGCCTGCCAGAAATAGTGCGTCCAGCTATGGAAATGCGGCGCTGGCGGCCGGCCCGTTATCAACGTCGTCTCAAAGCCTTGGCGACGAAGCACATCGCCCAGGTTTTTCTCGTCCGGCTGAACGATTCTGGCAGAGCGAGAACCCGTCGGCGCCTTGCTGAACGGAGAGATGACTTCCAGATCGTCATCCCCGTGTTCATATTCGAGATAGGGCAACTCCAGGAGATTCTCTTTTTCGCTGTAAAACTCCGGCAACGCCGAGAGTCCTACTTTAGAGAATTTTTCCTCCAACGATTCCGTCCAGAACTCAAGCCGCCCGCTCGGCGTGGGGAATCGCTTACCCTCGGGCTGCCCGGTGGCGGTCGTTCCTTCGAGATACAACGTCTCCTGCTCCGGGGCATCCTCGCTCGCTACGGGGAAACGCACCCAGCGATAGGGAACCGAGTGAAGACGTTTCTGCGTCACGCCCCGCAGGAAATCGTTGTCGATGCACATCTCGTCCCAGAACTTGCCCGGGTCCTTGTATTCCTCTTTCATGACGTCGCCGAACCCCAGGCGACGCCCAAGCTCTATCCATATCCAGCCATCGGGCTTCGCCTCTCCCGGCGGATCGATCATCTTGTCTATCCACACGACCCTTCTGTCGTCATTCGTGCGGCCAAGTTCCCCTTTTTCGATCCCGCCCGCCGCAGGCAGCACATAATCCGCATAGGCTGAGGTTTCGTTCGCGAACAATTCGATATGAACGACGAGGTCGAGCGCTTTGAAGGCCTCGCGCGCGTCTTCCTGCCCAGGCCATTGCGCCAGCGGGTTGTTGCACGTGATGAGTCCCTTGATGGCGTAAGGCTTGCCCTCCCGCATGGCGCTCAGCCAACCGGCCGGGCTCCTGCGGGCCATCGGCTTCCTGATTTCCGCCCTTCTGTTCTCCGGCGCGTTGGCGGCGATGGGCGGCCCCGCCGTCATGTTTACATAAGCGCCGCCCTTACGGCCCCAGTTTCCCGTTATCGCGGCGACGAACATCATGGCCCGGTTGGTCTGCACCGAGTTGGTGTGCTGGTTGAGACCCCGGCTACCGAAGATGACGCAGCCGTCCGCCCTAGCCACGTCCTCGGAAAGCGCGCGAATCTCCTCCGCCGGTATGCCCGTGACGGCTTCCGCCCAATCGGGGGAATAGCCTTTTGCGATTATGAAATCGCGCCAGCGCTCCCAGCCCAGCACCCATTCCTCGCAGAAACGCTGGTCGTGCAAATTTCCAGAGAGAATATGGTGCGCCATGGCGAGGCCCAGAGCCATATCGGTACCCGGACGGATGGCGAGCCATTTATCCGCCTTGCTCGCCGTGGCGGTATACCTCGGGTCTACCACCACCATCTTTGTTTTGTTCTTGATGCGCCAGTCGTTCACCTTGCCGAAGTAGACCGGCCGCGTCTCCGCCTGGTTGTCCCCGATGTAGAGATACATGCCGGCGCTGCCGATATCCTCGGGCGTATAGCTGTTCCCGTTTCCGTTGGTCCCGTGCGTCACCTCGTAGGCGACCACCTTGCCCGCCGCGCAAAAAGGGTCCGTCCCCTGCAGGTTGGGGGTGCCCCACATCTGGCTGAACAGGCGCGCATACCCTTTTTGCGTGATCAAACCCGTGCGGGTCCCCACGAACATCGCCAGCGCCTCCGTGCCCCAGCGTTCTCTCAAGACTTCCAGTTTCGCGGCTATCTCATCCAGCGCCTGATCCCAGGTGATGCGCTCGAACTCGTTGTCGCCCCGACGGCCCACGCGCTTGAGGGGATATTGCAGACGGTGCTCGTTGTGATGCATCTGGAGCGTGAACTGCGCCTTGGGGCATATCTTTCCGTTCAGGACGGGGTCCTCATCGTTCCCCGTCACGTTGATGAGCTTATCGCCCTGAAAATGAAACTTGGCGGTGCAGCAGTTGAAGCAGAAATTACAACCACCGGGCACGACGCGGTCCGCCTGGAGCGTCTTTTTGTCGTGCAGATATGGGAAGGCAGGGCCTTTCTCTTCGAAAACGCCGTTCGCTGCGGGTGAATCCACGAAACGAGGCCGTTTGGGCTTTTCGTGCAAACTTAAATTTTCCGCTCCATTCAGGCGGCCGTTTTCCCTCTCGATTTTCTCCAGATAAATCGTTTGAGGCTTCAGGAGAAAATGGTCGTGATCCCTAAGGCTCCGCTCCTCTTCTTCCGCCTTTTCGAGAAGCGTCTCCCTCTCCCCGAACGAGATGGCGTAGCCCGGGCAGATTTCGGCGCAGGCGGGCTCCAGTTCCTTCTCCCGCCGCTCGGGGCACAGGTCGCACTTCACCGAATGATGCCCCTGGGCGTCATAGCCCATCGCGCTGTAGGGACACGCCATGACGCATTCCCCGCAACCCGTGCAGAGCGACTCATGTACTTCCACCACACCTGTATCGGGGTCTTTCGTAATCGCCTTGGGATGAACGGGGCAGGCCCGCAGGCAAGCGGGCCGTTCGCAATGCTGACAGGTGAGCGTGAGGAAATCGGGCGCTCCCGTGGAAGCGTTCCCCAGCCAGACGACCTTGTTGCGGTATTGGCCGGGGCCGAGCCTGTGCTCCTGCTTGCATGCCGCCTCGCAGCTCTTGCAGCCGAAGCATCGCTCCAGATCAATCATCAATGCCAGTTGGCTCAAGACTCACTCCTAGAAGACATACAGGCTACCACTTCGTCAGATGCCACCAGTAAATCTCTCCCCCGCCCGAAACATAACCGGCAAAAAATGTGACGGTGATGATATGCCCCAGCATACCGAGAATGAAGGCAAACGCCAAAACGATGTGAACCAGCCGCCAGTACGCCTGCGCAGTTGATACGCTCGCGCGCATGCCCATCAATTTATTTTCACGCCCGACCAGCCGGGCATAGGCGAGCGTAAGACCCGGTCTTGTGAGCCAGTGTTTGAGTCTCGGAGAGAAGACGCCCTCATTCGCTCCCGGCTCGAGCCTCGCCAACAGGGATTCTTTCTCTTCGATGAGGCGGGCCATTTGCTCGCGGTTTTCGGAAGTGAGCGGAGAGAAGGATTCATCCCTCGAGGCGAACGTGGCCGACATATCTCTGGAAAGACGAACGCGCGCCCACACGCCCAGAATGACCAATAGCAAAAGTGCGACGAGCAAAAGCGCCGGCGCATAGCGAAGAAACCCGCCCGAGTGGACCGTCACCAGCACGCCGCCCAGGGTGGCCGTCACGACATGGGCGGAAAACCAGCCAATGGGGGAGCCGCCTATGCCCGATCTCTTCGTGATCACGAAGATGACGGAGACGCAGAGGAGAATCGTCCCCGCCACGCCTATCAGATACAGCGTCGGGGAACCCGGCAGATGCCAATCACGCGGCAATTCGTGTTGAAACGCGAAGAATGTGACCAGAACGACCGCCGCAGCGAAGACGAGATACGCAAGCAGCCTGTCACCGATATCGAGTCTTCTCATGAAAATCAGGGAAATTCGATTTTCTCGACGTCGACGATTTCGAAATTTCTCACGCCGCCGGGCAACTGAACCGCCACCTCATCGCCCGGTTCTTTTTGCATGAGCCCGCGCGAGAGCGGCGCGCTGAAGGAGATGATCCCGTTGGGGAGGTCGCTTTCCTCCTCGCCCAATATCTTGTAGGTAATCTCTTCATCCTTATCCAGGTCGAAAAGCGTGACTTTCGTGCCGATGGTGACCCTGTCGCCGGCGATGGGGAGTTCCTCGATCACGCTCGCCTCGCGGATCTTGTCCATAATGCGGCTGATTTCGTTCTTGAGGTTGCCCTGCAGCTCGATAGCCGCCTCCCACTCGGCGTTCTCGCTCAAATCGCCCAGGCTCGCCGCCTTGCCGATTTCTTTCGCCACGTAGTGCTTCAGACGATGTTGAATTTCTCCAACCTTTTGCCTCAACCCCTCGAGGCTCGCTTTCGTAATGTAATACGGCATCTCTTCCTCATTCAGCGGTTTGAAATAATCGAAAAACGCGCCTTAAGCGCCTCCAGCAATCTTTTCCTTCACCTGCTCTCTAAAATCGTACCCCGTGTCCTCCACGAACGCTTCGATCAGGCGTTTCGTGACAGGCCCCGGAACCGGCACGCTCGGCTTGAAGCTGTCGATTTCATGCACCGGCATGGCGCATATCGCGCTCGAGGTGATGAAATACTCCTCCGCCTGCGCCAAATCGTACGTCGTGATGTCTCTTTCCTCGACGGCAATTCCCAGGCGCGCGGCCAGTTCGAACACCGCCAGGCGGGTTACCCCCTGCAATATGTTCCTCTCGGGCGGCGTCCAGAGCGCGCCGTCCTTCACCATGAAAAAGTTGGCGGACGAGTTTTCCGCCACGTTCCCGTGAACGTCGAGCATCAAGGACAAAGAACCCGATGCGGCGGCATCGAGTTCCGCCAAAATCTGGTTCATCTTGCTCGTCACCTTGGCTCTCGTCTCGATGCATTCGGGCGGATTGCGCCTCGTGGGCGTAATCGACAGGCGTACGCCGTTCAGATACCGCTCCGCGAAAGACGCGACGTTCACGGGCCGCCAGAAGATGAATACCGAAGCGGGACCCGCCGCGTGCGCCGCCATGGAGGGATCGTCGGCACCACGGGTGACCCAATGACCGACGCGGTACATAGCGCCCTCTTCGAGTCGGCACAGATTCGACTCCAGGGTAGCCAGCGTCGCCTGCCTCATCTCCGCTTCACTCAGACCCACGTCGATTCGGACATACTTGAGCGAGCGATAGAGGCGGTCGATATGGTCATCGAGCCGATAGAGCTTGCCCGCGAAACAGGGGGTGACTTCATATACCCCATCGCCCCAGAGGAAGCCGCGATCGAAGGGCGATATCCTGGCGTTCTTCTCCTCTAAAATCTCACCATTGAGATAGACGAATCGCTCACCCGGCATCGGACATTCCTCCCATGCGCATCAATAAAGAAAGGCCGGCCCGGTAACAGGGGCACAGCCACGTGTAATATGAAATATCATCCTACATACATCCATCTTACAAAGAAAAGGCCGAAGGGCAAACTCGCTCCGGGAAATTCCGCCAGTCCGAGGCATGACCGGAACAGGGTTTTACCATTCATGCATATGGGGGTTGTTGAAAAAGCTGGCCCTGGAAGCGGACACATTTGACGCTCCCTCATCGGTCGCGTCAAGTCCTCGTCTTGCTTTACCGCTATATTGACCTCACTCTGAGTAGCAGCCGAAGGCGGCGTATCGAAGGGCGAAGTTCTCGCCTGCGGAGGAGAAGCACCTCCCATCCTTCGATACGGCGCTTACGCGCCTATTCAGGATGAGGGTTTGGGGTTGCGCGGCGCGTGTTTTCGAAAACCACGTTTTCCCATAGGCGGACACGACATATGAAAGAGGGCGCGGTCCGGCGCAGGAGCCGCGAATGGCCTTTTAGGGGGTAGGAGGGGCACCCCTCTCGATTGAAAAAGCAACCCCCCTGTCCCCCCTTGTCAGGGGGGTAAAAGCAACACCCCCGGCGAGGGCTTTTTCAACAGGCCCTTGAGGGTCGGCCGACCCACACCCCCCTTGGTCGGGATGTCAATACTCGCGTAGGTGGCGCTCCCTACTTGGGAGCGCCACTTATTATGCGACCCGCATAGTGAAGGCGAAAAGGCAGTGCCGCATAATATGCGGCCCCTACAAAACCACGCGGCCTCGATAAATCCGCCTCCTCCCTAGTCGCGTAAAACACTCGTTTATCAGGACTTTTTCAACAACCCTCAAGGGGGGAGTGAAGTCGCCTCTCTCTATGAACACGCTCAATCCTTCTTCCCCCAACCGCCGCCGCCGGGTGTTTCCAGACGTATCCTGTCCCCGCGTTTCGCCGAGAGACGGGCCTTGCCGGAGTATTGCCTCTCCTCATCCCCGCTTGTGAGCGAATTCCTGCCCTTCGTGCCCGGCTCCCCGCCGTTCAGGGGCCAGGGCGGCTTGTCGCGCCTTTCCGTCATGAATGAAACGGTGGCGTCGCCCAGGAGTTCTATCTCCCGGATGATACCGTCGCCGCCGCGATGCTTTCCCCCGCCCCCGCTGCCCCGGCGGACGGTGTAGCGGCTCACCCGGAACGGATAGGCGTGTTCGAGCGCTTCTATCGGGGTGTTCAGGGTGTTGGTGAGATGGGTGTGGATGGCGTCCTCCCCGTCGCCCCAGGGGCCTCCGCCCATGCCGCCGCCCGTGGTCTCGTAGTAGGCGTACGGACGGCCCTGCCGGGGGCCTGCGCGGTGATCTATGCCCCCCACCGTGAGGTTGTTCATCGTGCCGCACGAGGCGGCGGGTATCTTGCCGGGACAGGCCTTAGCGAGCGCGCCGAGTATCACGTCCACCATCCTCTGACTCGTTTCCACGTTCCCGCCCGCGACGGCGGCGGGAAACTCCGCGTTCACCACTGTGCCCGAGGGCGCGATGACCTCGATGGGAGTCATACACCCTGAGTTGTTCGGGATGTCGTATGGCACCAGACAACGCAGGGCGTAATAGGCCGCCGTGCGGGCGATGGATTCCACGGCGTTGACGCTACCTTGCGTCTGCGGAGCGGAGCCAGTGTAATCCACGCGCATCTTCGAGCCGCGCACCGCGATCTCCACGCGTATCGGCACGGGGCCGCTGCCGAAACCGTCGTCATCCATGAAGTCCTCGAAGCCATACCGTCCATCGGGTATGCCGTGTATCACCGCCTTGGTCAGGCGCTCTGAATACTTTTGCAGTTCCACCGTGTAGCGCAGCGTCTCGGCCAGGCCGTGGCGCTCGATGATTTCCAGGATTCTCCTTTCCCCCACGCGATTCGCCGCGATTTGCGCGGCGATGTCTCCCCTGCGCTCCTCGGCGGTGCGCACGTTCGCGAGGATGAGGGAGAAAACGTCTTCCTGTATCTCTCCCCCCCGCACGAGCCTCACCGGCGGAATAACCACGCCGTCCTGGAATATCTCCGTCGTGATGCTCATCGAGCCGGGCGCGATGCCGCCCACGTCGGCATGGTGCGCCCGGTTGGCCACGTAATAGATGAGTTTTTCCTCGCCCCTCACCTCCCCGTATACGGGCGAGATCATCGTGATGTCCGGCAGGTGGTTTCCTCCGTGGAAAGGGTCGTTCAGCACGACTACGTCGCCCGGGTCGAGCACCATCCGCTCGATGACGTATTCCACCGACATCGGCATGGAGCCCAGGTGAGCGGGCAGATGCGCCGCCTGCGCCGCCATCCGGCCCTTCGTATCGAAGATGGCGCACGAATAATCCTTCCGCTCCTTGATGTTGGGAGAAAACGAGGAGCGGCACAGCGCCACGCCCATCTCTTCCGAGGCCGCAAACAAGAGGTTGCGGAAAACTTCCAGGAGTATCGGATCGTATGTACTCGCCATCGCGCCCTCTCAGCCTGCGTTCTTCAAAACGAGATTGCCCCAGTCATCCACCCGGCATTCCCAGCCCGGCGGGACGACCGTCGTGGCGCTGAACTCACACACCAGCGCCGGGCCTTCGAGGCGATTCCCGCGAGAAAATTTATCCCGCGCATACACGGAACCCTCAATTCGCTTTCCTTCAAAAACCATTTCCCGGCTCCCCATGCGTGCCTGGGATACGTCCTTTCGAGCTTTTGGAAGCCGCCTCGCGGGCGGACGCTCCACCACGCCGACGCCCCGCACCCTGAGCGTCACGATCTCGATGGGACTCTCCGGGCTCGAAGTGCCGAAACGCTCATCGTGCAATTCATCGAACGCGGCACGGAGGCTCTTGCGGAGGTCCACGCCCGTTTCGGGCAGGTAGGGAAGCGTCAGTTCATACGATTGCCCGAGATAGCGCATATCGATGAAAAATGAAAAAGCCGGTTTCGCGAAACCCTCGAACTTCAGATCCGCCCGGCCTTTTTGCAGCAATGGCGAAAAATGGCTTGCGAGAGATTTCTTGCTCAACCCCTCGAGCGGCAGCAACACCGTCCGGGCGTAGTCTTTCACCACGTCGGCCGTCAGCATGCCGCGTGCGGAGAGAATCCCCGGATCATTCGGCACGACGACGTGCGGAATCCTTAAAATCTCCGCCAGGGAACAGGCGTGCATCGCCCCGGCGCCGCCGAAGGAGATGAGGGCGAATGTGCGCGGGTCGTGGCCCCGCTCCACGCTGATCAGGCGTATCGCGCGCGCCATGTGCTGGTTGGCGACGCGAATGACGCCCTCGGCCGCTTGTCGAGCATCCAGCCGCAGGGACTTCGCCAAGCGCGCGACCCCGACTTTCACCGGCTCCATGTCGAGCGCCATCCTGCCGCCCAGGAACTGATCGGGATCGAGACGACCGAGGAAAAGGTTCGCGTCCGTGACGGTAACCTGATCGCCCTTGCCGTAGCATATCGGACCCGGATCGGCCCCCGCGCTCTGCGGGCCGACGGCCAGAGCGCCTCCCGGATCGACCCGGGCGATGGAGCCGCCGCCTGCGCCAACCGTGTGAATGTCGATGAGGGGAACCCGGATCGGACAGCCGGCCACTTCCGTTTCCGCCGTGAACCCGATGCCGCCGTGCAGCAAGGAGACGTCCGTACTCGTGCCGCCCATATCAAACGCGATCGCATGCTCGAACCCCGCTCGTTTCGCCACCTCATGAGCGCCCACAACGCCGCCTGCGGGGCCGGACAGGATGGTCCGTATGGCTTCCTCGCCCGCCATCGTGCTCGATATGACGCCGCCGTTACTCTGCATGACCCGCAAGCGGCCGGAACCCAGGCGCGATTCCAGATCCTTCAGGTACCTGTTCATCATGGGAGACACATAGGCGTTCACGCACGTGGTGCTCATGCGCTCGTATTCCCTGAATTCAGGAAGCACCTGGCTGGACATCGATACGTGGATGCCGCTCCGGCGAATCGCGTCGGCCACTTTCTCTTCATGCGCAGGATTCGCATAAGAGTGAAGCAGGCAGATGGCGACGGACTCGACGCCCGCTTTCCGGAGTTTTTGGTTCAGCGACCGCAAGTCCGACGCCTTGACCCGCAGGAGTTCGCCGCCCTTTTCATCCAGGCGCTCCGCCACGCCCATTCTGAGATCCCTGGGCACCAGGGCGGGAGGTCTGCGGTACGCCAGATTGTAGAGTTCTTTCCGGTTCTGGCGGCCGATCTCGATGAGGTCCTCGAAGCCGGCCGTCGTCACGAGGGCGGTTTTTGCGCCACGGCGGGTAAGGAGGGCGTTCGTCGCCACGGTGGAGCCATGGGTGATATCCAGGGCAACGCCGCGGCCATCCAGGATTTCATCCAGCCCCTGCAAGATGGCGCACTCGGGCGCATCGGGCGTAGAGGGCACCTTGTGTACTCGCACCCGGGAGCCGTCGAACGAGATGAAATCCGTAAAAGTACCGCCTGTGTCGACGCCGATTCTAAGCGTCTTTTTTTCACGCTCGGGCATCAGCGCCTCCTGTGAGGCCAGACTTCGGGGTTCAGCAAATCAGGAGGACGCTTGCCGAGCAGATAGGCTTTTACGTTTCTCTCCACGCGATCTGAAACCGCGTCCCGGCCCAGATCGGTATTCGTCCCCAGATGCGGCATCATGACGACGTTCTTCATCCGCAGGAGTCTCGGGTGCGGGTCGGGCTCATTCTCGAACACATCCAGCCCCGCTCCGCCGAGGCGGCCCGAGCGGAGCGCATCGACCAGGGCTTTTTCGTCCAGAATGGGGCCCCGGGCGGTGTTGATGATCACAGCTCCCTCTTTCATGCGGGCGAACTCCTCCGCTCCGATGAGATGGCGCGTCTCATCGTTCAATGCCAGGTGTATGCTCAGAAAATCGGATTCGCGAAGCAGCCTGCCGAAAGCGCGGTACGAAACGCCCGTCTCCTTTTCCATCCTGGGACTTTTCCTGTTCCGGCTCCAGTAGCGGACCTTCATGCCGAACGCATTCGCCATGCGCGCCACTGCGCAGCCAATGCGCCCCAGACCGACGATGCCGAGAACCCGGCCGTTCAGGCCCCGGCCCTCCAGCAAGGTGGGCGTCCAGCCCTTCCATCGCCCCGTTCTGATATACGTATCCGCTTCCGCCACCCGCCTGCTCACCGCGAGCAGGAGCGACATTGCGCATTCCGCCGTGGGCTCGGTGACAACGCCGGGCGTGTTGGTGGCCAGGATGCCCCGCCTCGTGATCTCGCCCAAATCGAGATTGTTGAAACCGACACCGCAGTTGGCGACCAATTTGAGGCGCGGCGCGGCATCCAGGAAACCGGCGTCTATCTCGTCTCCCACCATCGCGATGAGAACGTCCGTATGCCGCACGGCGCGCCTGTAGCCGGCGGGGCTCGGCTTCACGTCTCTTGCGTGCATGACGAACTCGGAGATTCGTTTCAGCTCTTCGAAATGACGGACAGGAAATTTCCGGGAGAGAAACACGCGCGGAAGTTCCGCAGAGGACACCTTGTCGTTCATTTTCACAACCGCTTCACGGCATCCGCGATCCGGTCCACGGCCCGCTCCAGATTCTCCACGCTGTTGGCGAAGCACATTCTCAGGTGATTGTCCGCATGAACGCCGAAGGCCGAGCCGGGCAGAGTCGCCACCCCCGCATCGTCGAGAAGATAATCGGCGAAATCATCCGCGCTCATGGGAATCCGGCTCACGTTGGGGAACGCATAGAAAGCGCCGTCGGGGTATTGGCAGGATATGCCTTCCACCTCGTTGAGACCCCCGATAAAGATATCGCGCCTGCGCTTGAAATCGTCCATCATGGCGCGGCTCTCGGACTGATCCTCCAGAAGTCCCTTCGCGCCCGCCAGTTGAATGAAGGGAGGCACGCAGCTCACCGAGTTGGTGATGAGCTGGGCAAGCGGATCGGCAAGCGTCTCAGGCGCAGCGATAAAACCGAGGCGCCAGCCGGTCATGGCGTAAGTTTTCGAGAACGTCTCGAGCATGATGGTTCGTTCTCTCATACCGGGCAGCGTGCCCAGGGAGATATGTTCTCCCTCGAAAAGCATGTGGGCGTACACTTCATCAGACAAAACGATGATGTCGTTCTCCACGGCGATCTCGGCAATGGCTTCGAGTTCGTTTCTCGTCAGCGTCCCGCCGGTGGGGTTGTGCGGATAGTTCAGGATGAGGAGGCGGGTCTTGTCGGTGACGCGCGCGCGCAGGTCGTCCGGCGTGAAGCGAAAATTATTTTCTTCCAGTATCGGCAGCGGCACGGGCTTCGCGCCCGCATAGAGCGCCACGGACTCATAGACCGGAAAACCCGGATCCGGACAAATCACCTCATCGCCCGGTCCCGCCGTGGCCATGATGGTGTAGTACAGAAACGGCTTTCCCCCCGGACCGACGACGATCTCGTTCGGCGAATACTCCCCGCGCCCATCGCGCCTGAGCCACTCGCAGGCCGCTTCGCGGAGCTCCAGCACACCGGCGGATGGGCAATAGTGCGTCTGGCCCGCCTTCAACTGCGCATACGCTTCATCGACGATGCTCGAAGGCGTGTCGAAATCGGTATCGCCAATCTCCAGATGGATGATGTCCCGTCCCTGGCGTTCCATTTCACTCGCCTTGGCGAGAACCACGAAAGCGCTTTCCGTTTTGAGCAGATTCATCCTTTCAGCCAAACGCATAATTATCCCCGTTTCTCATATCGCCGAGTGAAGAGGCGCATCCGTCACGACGCCACACCTCATGAACACCTTCAACACCTCCGCAACGGGCAGGCCCACGACGTTGGTGTAACTTCCCTCCACCTTGTCCACAAGGCCTCCGCCCAACCCCTGAATGGCGTATGCGCCCGCCTTGTCCATGGGCTCGCCGCTATCCACGTAGCGCTCGATGGTTTCCTCGTCAATTTGCCGGAAAGAAACCTTCGTCGCGACCGCATCCTCCTGGCGGGAATCCGCCCCCAGGAGCGTGAACGCGGTTATCACCTCATGCGTTCTTCCCGAAAGCAACCCCAGCATGCGCGAGGCGTCGTCGGCGTTCGATGGTTTTCCGAGGATTTCCCCGTCCAGGACGACCACCGTATCGGCTCCGAGCACGAACGCGCCCGGATGCGTCTTCGCCACGCAACTCGCCTTCGCCAGGGCGCGACTCCTGGCCTCGGCTTGGGCCCCGAGCCCCGGTGCGACATCCTCCTCCACGTCCGGGGGCGCCCCTACGACGTCAAAGACAAGGCCCGCATCTTCCAGGAGACGTTTTCTGCGCGGAGAACCCGATGCCAGAATGAAATGCTGAAGCTGTCGCAAGAATCAGACCTGCGGAAGGCTAATTGTCTCGATCGACAATGTAGTCGGCGACGTCGCGCAACACGTCGACATGGTCGGAATCCGGCAAAATGGAGAGAGCCGCTTTTCCCGCCTCCACGTATCCCCGCGCCCTGTCAAGGGTGTAGTTCACCGCGCCGTATTTGTTCATCAGTTCGAGAACGTCATCCAGATCTTCCGCCCGAATCTCATCCGCGTGAACCACCAGATGATTCAACTTCTCGAACTCCGCTTCCGTGGCCCGGGCGCAAACCCGGAGCAAAGGCAGCGTCACGTTCCCCTCGCGCAGGTCCTCGCCCACGGATTTTCCAATTCTTTGCACATCACCCATGTAATCGAGGGCGTCATCGACCAGTTGAAAAGCGTATCCAATCTGAACGCCGAACTGATGGAGCGCGTTCGTCATCGTGGGCGGGCTGTCGGGGATCAGGGCGCCGACGCGGCAACTCGCGGCGATGAGGGCCGCCGTCTTGCGGTAGATGACGTCGAGATATTCCTCTTCTTTGAGCTTCAGGTTGTACATGTTGACCAGTTGGAGCACTTCCCCCTCGGAGAGCAGGGTGCAGGCTTCGCTCATGGTTTTGATGATTCGCAAATCGGCGTCTTCGGCCATGAGCGAAAAACTCTTGGCGAACAGGAAATCACCCACCAGGACGCTCGTCTCGTTATTCCATTTCGCATTGGCGGACGGGTTGCCCCGCCTCATCTTCGCGTCATCTACCACGTCGTCGTGCAGGAGGGTGGCCGTGTGGATGTATTCCACCACGCAGCCCATCGTGGTCGCGCGCGCACCCTCGTAACCACACGCCTTGGCGACCAGCACCAGAAGCATCGGGCGGATTCTCTTACCGCCGGAACCAATGAGATAATCGCTTACATCGGGTATCAAGACGACGTCCGAATGGAAATTCGCATGAATCGCTTCTTCTACTTCCTTCATCTCGGAAGCGATTGAATCCGCAATCTCAGAAAATTTCATTCCACCTCCGAACTGCTGGAACTTCTCCCGAAACGAAGTTTTCCTTCTCCCGACAAATTTCCCTGAGAGCTGAACTCAAGAGCAACTCAATCTATTGAGGAGGCCCAAGGGTGTCAAGGCGATGAAACGCCCCTTTTCCTCAAGACGAAGCTCGGCTATGTTGCCAGAAACAAGGCGATTATCCAACCATGAGGAGAGTTCCGGTTTTGAGCAGAAAAATGCAAATCACTATCGGCAACATAAGCATGGAGGCGGAACTGAAGGAGTCTGAATCCGCGAGCACCTTGTGGGAGGCTTTGCCGATTACCGGCATGGCGAACGTATGGGGCGAGGAAATCTATTTTCAGATTCCGGTCGATGCGCCGCTGGAGGATTCCGCGCGCGAGGAGATGGAAGTCGGAGAGATCGCCTACTGGCCTCCCGGAGGCGCATTCTGCATCTTTTTCGGCAGAACGCCTGCGAGCGTGGACGATGCGCCCCGCGCGGCCAGCCCCGTGAATCCGCTGGGCAAAGTGATGGGCGATCCGAAAGAATTTTTGAGCGTTCGCTCCGGGGAGGAGGTTCTTCTGGAGAAAACACCGTGAATTCCAGGGAACCGAAAGACCTCTCCATCCTCATTCATTACGATGAGATTGGACTCAAGGGAAAAAACCGCCCGCTGTTCATCGAGCGCCTCTCCCAGAGGATAGAGCGCGCGGCTTCCTTATTCTGCGAAGCGAAAGTCAGGAAACGTACGGGAAGGCTGATTCTGGAAACGAGCGGCCTCAAAGCGCCCGACGACCTGATCGAGGCGCTCGGCAAGGTATTCGGGGTCGCTTATTTCGCCCGGGCGCAAAGCGTTCCGCTCGATCTCGAGGCGGCGGCGAATACGGCGCTCGAAATGATCGCTCCCCTGAAAATCAACAGTTTCCGGGTGCGGACCCGGAAATCGTTCCCGACCACGCCCATCAGCACGAGGGAGTGGGACAGGACGATCGGCGGAAGGATTCAGGCCAGAAGACACCTGCCAGTCGATCTGGAGCGTCCCGGCCTTACGGTGCACATCGAGGTCATTCCAAGGGAAGCCTGGGTGTACGCCGAGAAGATTCCGGGTCCCGGCGGCTTGCCCGTCGGCTCGGTCGGCAGGGTGGCGGCGCTCCTGTCGGGCGGCATCGACTCGCCGCTGGCCGCCTGGCGCATCATGAAGCGGGGCTGCGAGGTGGTGTTCATCCATTTTCACGGCGCGCCCTATTTAAGCCGCGCATCCGCCGATAAGGCGAAGGACCTGGCCCACGTGCTGAACGGCTACCAGTTGGGCGGCAGGCTCTACATGATCCCGTTCGGGAACCTGCAAAAAGAGATCGTTCTCGCCACAAAACCCGAATATCGCGTCGTACTCTACCGACGGTTCATGGTGCGCATCGCAGAGCAGATAGCCAGGCTCGAGAATGCCCGCGCCCTCGTCACCGGAGAGAGCCTGGGCCAGGTGGCGAGCCAGACGCTCCATAACCTGGCCGCCATCGAGGATGCGGTGCAGTTGCCGATCCTGAGGCCTCTGATCGGCATGGATAAAGACGAGATAATCGAGGGGGCGAAAAAACTCGGCACCTTTGAGATTTCCATCGAGCCCGACCAGGATTGCTGCTCGCTGTTCGTGCCCAAACACCCCGCCATCCGCTCCCATGCGGGACACCTGCGCGGGCTGGAATCCCGCCTGCCCGTACAGGAGATGATCGACAAGGTAATCCACGAAGCCGAGATCATCGATTTCGATGCAGGAGGCCGGACCAGGAATTTCTCTTTCGGCGAAATTCATCCCGAAGCGGAGGATGCGGCGATTCTGCCGAATACGTAGGGGTTTCGGGCAGGCGCGTCGATCCCCGGGCAGGCACGGAGGCCTGTCCCTACGGTGAAGGCGGCGTTTGATCGATATTCCGGCGAATGTTGGCGGCGACCGACAGGTTGGCCAGAGCCGATGTGGGTGGGTAAATTGCGGCGTCCGTGCTCCCGGCCTACAGTTCGGAATCCTTGATATCCGCCAGCTTCATGAGATGTCTCTGCAAGCCGCGCTTAAGCGACACGTCGCCATGGACCGGCACCGAGATGCGGAAATCCGAACCCTGTTTCGCGTAAATGCGGTGGCTGCCACGAGTGCGCGCCAGTTGCCAGCCCTTCGCTTCCAATATACGGCAAAAGCGCTTTCCACTGACGATTTTCACACGGCGATCTCGACGACCCTGCCTGCGCCCGAAACGTCCACTTCACGAACATCCACGGACAGGCATCCTTCTACCGCCTCGTAAAGATTGCTCAACAACTCCTCGAACGTATCTCCCTGCGTCGCACACCCGGGGACGGCCGGGACCTCGGCCCAAAATCCACCTTCTTCCGCCTCGTGAACGACTACCTTGAGTTTCACGATTTTTCCTCCCTTCGCTCGACGTCGGTCAAATACAATTTATTACCTTTAAGGCCCGACCCATATGCGTTCATCCGAACTTATGATCCGGTTCTCCACAACGCTCATTCAAGAACCGCCGATTCGCGCCTGCGGTCGAGTTTACCACAATGACGGCCATCAGCGGTCGCGGGGTCGTAAGGACAGACGCGAGGACCTGTCCGGCTACAAATTCCATTTCTCGTGCCCGTTTACCACGCATCCCTACCCGGCTTGCTCCCAATCCATGTCCGCCGCCAGTTCCCTTTGATCGACGAATTGCGTGTCCGGGTGGAGGCAGCCCGCGAAATTGTCCAGCCGTATGGGGCCTGTGGCCTCGAAGGCCACCGTGTCTACGAGGTAATCCGCTTGGTGCGCGGCCTGCGGCGTGCGCCCCGTATAGCGAGCGGGCCGGATGGTCTCGAAGCGAAAGGCGTCGGCATTCGTCCAAACCTATTTCGCAGCCGAATCGGACAGGGCATCCGGATCGGCCGCGTCCCCGCCCTCGCTCTCATGCACGCTGTCCCCGCGATGCAGCCGGCGGGCGATGGTCGCGGTCTGGTGCCTGGCGCGCTGGGTCGGGGAATGCGCGGCGAGAAAGCGGGTCACGGCTATCAGAATGTGACCGCCTTCGGGCTCACCCGCCCACTCGCGGTACTGTTGCACGCCCGCCTCGTACATTTGGAACATGTGAAAGCTCGCGTCCTCGCGCAGGAGCGCATGGCCTAGCGTCGCGATGATATCTGCGGGATCGTGGCCCTGGTTCAAATACCGAGCGACCAGCCGCGCCGCCGGCTGGACCTGCTGCTGGCGGTCCATCACATCGAGCAGGCCCCGACGGAGCGCCGTCGCGTCCACGGGGAGTTGGGCCAACGACGCAGGCTCCTCCTCCGGCAGTCGAGCCGGGGGCACATTGAGAAAGCGGTTCGTATAGACCGCCATGGCGCCGTGGAACACGCCGCGTACAACGTTGCCATGGGCCTCGGGCGGCGCCATGCCCTCCGCGGTGATACGCTTTAGAACCTGATGCAATGCGTTTGCGTAGGTGAAGGCGTGAAGCGCCGCGTTCCAGTCGGAAAACTCGTTCGAGGTGCCGAAGCGCGCCACGCGGATCGCCGCCGCATAAGCGAGCGCGCGGGACAGGTCCGTCGGCCGGGCGCCAGCGGCGATGGCGGCGTTGATGGCGGCGATGATGGGCTCGGCCTCCTCACCGAGGATTGCCCCGGCCAGCACGCGGTGATCCCGCCAGACGCCCTTCGTCTCGCCCCCCTTCCTGAAAAGCTCGGGAAGCTCGGCGAAGGCCGCCTCCAGGAGGGGCACCAGATCGAGCGGGTGGCGCCAGGCGTTCGCCTCCTCCTCGCCGCGCGCTGCCACCATGGTCTTGACCACCGTGGGAAGGATAGCCTCGGCGTGTTGCCAGCCGATGGTATCGAGGCACTCCATCGCCTTGTTGATGAAATCGAGGCTGTGGCCGCGATCGGCATAGTAGCGATCGGTCTGTGCGGTGATCAGGAGATCGGCGAGCTCCGCGGGCATCGCACCGGCGGCGATCGCGGTCAGCACGGTGCGCTCCGCGCCGTCACGGTGACGCACCAGGGACCAGTGCCGGAGCCAGTCCCGCATGGTGTCCCGCGACGGCGCGGCCTTGGCTAAGGGCTTGCGGTCGCGGCGCGGCATCTCGCCGGCACAGTCGCCGGCCACCTCGGAGATGCCCTTGAACAGCGCGAGATAGCGGTCGTCCTCATCGAGGCTCGGCAACACGTTCGCCAACGCGGCCAGAATCGTAGAACCGGCACTCCAGTCATCGCGATTCCGCGCGCCGAACAGGAAGGCATCGGCGAGGATATCGGCGCTCGCAACGGATTGATCGAGCAGTCCGAGCACCGCCTTCCCGGCTACCAGATCCAGGTCGTGCGCCATGGCGTCGCCGAGCCGCGTGCGCCAATAGTCGCCCTCGTCAGGATAACTGCAATCGGCCGCGACCCAGACCGCATCGCCTCGCACCTCGACCTTGGCCCTCGGCACATCGTCGGCCCACAGATCAAAGGTACAACCGCTCTCGAGATCGAAGCGGGCGTGATGCCAGTGGCAGGTGAGGATGCCGTTCTCCACCGACCCCCGTTGGAGCGGGAAGCCGAGATGGGGACAGCGGTTGTCGAGCGCGTGAAGGCAGCCCTGCTCATACACCACAAGGATGGGATGGCGCCGGCCGCTCACCACTTTCATGCGATTGCGTTTCAGCTCATCCAGCATGCCGACACGAAAGAAATCGCCCGCCTTTATCGACTCGTGGCGGGATTTTGGCTTGCGTTCCGTCATCATCCCTCCATTCCGCGCGGGGCCTCGAACGTCCGCATCACTCTACCGGTGGAACAACTCCTCAGCAAGAGCAAGTTCTTCAGTCTATCCGCTCAGGGATAGTTTGCGCGCGGACCAAGGAGGTGGCGCGGACGGCGAGCATGGCAGAGTCAAACCCGACTCCGTTGTGATATTGAGTTTTCCCTACAAGTGCGAGGGCGATTGGAGCGATGACGCGGAGAGGGCTGCTGAGGAATCCGCCTCGATTTACAAGTGACCCATGGCCCGAAAACCGGCGTTTTTCCAAGGCCATTCGCAGTTATTTCTGTCCCAATTCGAAATTATTTCCGGCCGGCTACAGCGCAACACCAAAGGCAAAATCACATGGATTCCGGCTTTCGCAGGAATGGCGGTGGTTTATCTCGGGCAATGAGCCAACCGGGCGGACACATAGGTCCGCCCCTACGAGAAAAACCAACCCCCTGTATCCCCCCTTGACAGAGGGGTAAAATCACAGCCCCCCTGATAAAGGGGCAGGGGGGTTATTCTTTTTTGCCGTCGGGCATGCGGGCAAAGCGAAAACCGGAAACTCCCTTACCCGGCCTGTTCCCGCTCCATGTCCGCCGCGAGGTCGCTTTGCTCGACGAAATGCGTGTCCGGGTGCAGGTAGCCGGCGAAGTTGTCCAGCCGTATGGGGCCTGCGGCCTCGAAGGCCACCGTGTCTTCGAGATAGTCCGCCTGGTGCTCGGTGTGCGGCGGCACGTACCAGACGTCGCCCGGCTTCAAGACCGCCACCGGGTCGTCTCCACACTGCACGCGGGCGGAGCCGCTGATGAGGCAGAAAATCTGCTCCGCCTCATGGTGGTGCCTGCGGGTGGAATTCCCGCCTTTCGCGTGGATGTAGCTGATCATGCAGTGCTTCCCGCTCACGAGGCCCACTTCCACCCCCGGGAACGGCACCTTGACAGGCAGTTCGTCCCAATTCGTCACAGGCATTTTCGTCTCCTCCATTGTCCACAACAAAGAAATTACGGCGTCTTGAACGTCACGGGATTGTTAAAAAGTCTCTCTCCCGAGGAGGGAGGGAATCCCGATCATCGAACTGTTCAACGTAGGGACAGGCCTCCGTGCCTGTCCTGACGAAGGACAACCAAGGAAGGCAGGACAACCACGGAGGGTTGTCCCTACAAAACCATTGCGCCCTCCTGCACTAACCTAGACCTCCTGGAGCCTCCTGACGGCTTCGGCGGGCAGGGATTCGCCGCATGCGGCGTTCTGCTCGGACTGCTCGGGCGTCCTGATGCCCGGAATCACGCAGCTCACGTTCTCGTTCGAGACGCAAAACCGTATGGCCGCCTGGGCCGCCGTAATGCCCAGGTTCGCCGCCACCTCGCTGGTGCGGGAGAGCTGGGTCTGGAACTTGCGGATGTTCTCGGGCGAGAGGATGCCCTTTCGCCGGTCGCCTTCGGCGAACTCGAACGCCTCGTCGATGCGGCCCGAGAGAAAGCCCCGCTTCAGGGGTACGCGGGAAATTACGCCCACGTCTGCCGCTTTCGCGCGGGCGAAGGCTGGCGCCGCCTCCTGGCTGATGACGTTGTATTCCATCTGCATAGTGGAGGGCTTGTTCTGATCCGCGGCCAGGTTGCATTCCTCCACCGTGTTTATCGAAACGCCCCAGTGCTTGATCTTCCCGTCGTCCTTCGCCTTCTCCAGAAGGGCGTAGCTGTCCTCCGCCGCCATGTTGTCGACGGTGGGGTTGTGAAGCTGGTAGTAGTCGATGGCGTCCATCCCGAGACGCTTCAAGCTCCCCTCCAGACAGCCCCCGATGTACTCGGGCGTGAAATTGCGCGCGCCCGTCGACATGTCGTTCCCGCCCTTGGTGAAGATGAGGATGTCGGCGCGGTCCGTGCGCTCGGTGAGGAACTTGCCGATGACAGTCTCGCTGTGGCCGGCGCCGTATGCGTCAGAGGTGTCGATGAAGTTCATGCCCGAATCGATAGCGGCGTGCAGGGCGCGGTTGCTCTCCCCGTCGTCCACGGGGCCGAACACGCCCCCGATGGTCATGGCGCCGAACCCGATGACCGTGACTTCCAAACCCGTGCGTCCGAGTGTTCTTTTCTCCATGATTCATCTCCCTAAAAAACGAGGACAATATTATATTCCCGGAGCCGGGTTCCAATCGACTCTGGAGACCGTCCGGGAAACAGTGATTGTGCGGATGCGCTTGATGGCGGCGGCATCATAGCTTTCTTGCCGCGGGATACGCAATCGAATTTGCGTATTCGGCACGGGGGGGGGGTGGACAGGCGCGGTAGGCAAGGTCAGGCACAGTGGCCTATCCGCAACAGGCGTACCCCCCTCCCGTAATCAGGCCGTAATCGCCTAATTTTCTGAAAATCGGGCAGGTGGACCGCTTGACTCCCGGTACCCATACAACAAAGTTAACGGTAGTTTCCTCAACTCCCTATTCACGAGATATCGTATTTTAAAAAATTAATATTTAAGTGAAATACTAAAAAAAAAATGGTGAAGTCCTAAACTTGCTGGAAAAATTAGAGGGGTGCATCCTCGGCGGAGGCATCACAAAACCGTGCCGGTAAGCGCCGGCATCCAACCGAGGAGGCAACCCCATGAAGAAGAGAATACAGGCATCGATGCATACTCGCCAATCCCTGTCCGACTTGATCGAAGGCCGTCTGTCGAGTCCCGATGCGCGAGCCGACCTGGTGAAGCTCGCCACGCGGCTCATCGTGGAAGAAGCGCTGGAGGCGGAGAGCCGAGACGCTCTGGGCCGGGAGTACTACGAACACGGCGCGAAGCCCGGCCAAGGCTATCGCAACGGCCGCCGCCTGGGTCGCCTGAAGACGGCGGAAGGGTTCGTCGAGTACGCGGCGCCGCAGATTGCCGGGCGCGAGGAGGGGTTCCGCTCGGAGATCCGGGAGGGCCTCAAGGGGCGCACGGAGACCCTCGAGGGGCTGGCGGTGGAGCTATTGGCGCGCGGCCTGTCGGTGCGCGACATCGAGGACGTCTTCACCGACGAGAGCGGTCGTCTTCTGCTCTCGCGCACGGCGGTCTCGGAGCTCGGCGAGCGGTTGTGGGCGGACTACCAGGAGTTCGCGTCGCGGGACCTGGGCGAATACGAGGTCGTCTATCTGTTCATCGACGGGATTGCGGAACGTATCCGCCCGGGGAGCAAGCGCGAACCGGTATTGGCGGCCTGGGGATTCACGGCGAACGGCGCCAAGGTCCTGCTGCATCTGATGGCGGGTTCGAAGGAGGACGCCGAGACGGTGAGCGCGTTCTTCCACGACATGCGCGCCCGCGGCCTGGGCGACCCGCTGGTTGTGGTCAGCGACGGGGCGCCCGGCATCATCAAGGCGATCGAGACCTGCTTCCCGCGCTCGGAGCGACAACGCTGCCTGGCGCACCGGATGAGGAACCTCGCGGCCAAGGCGCCCGAGGACATCTGGCCGGAGTTCAAGGCGCGGGCCACGGCGGCCTACCAGGCTCCCTCCCGCGCCATCGCCCGGGAACTGGCCGAGGGGCTCGCCAGGGACTACGAGTCCGAATTGCCCGGCGCCGTGGCGTGCTTCCGCGATGACTTCGAAGCCTGCATCGCGCACTTGCGAGCGCCCGTCAACCACCGCCGGGCCGTGCGCACGACGAACCTGCTCGAACGCTTGTTCGTCGAGGAGCGCCGGCGCATGAAAATCATCCCCAACGCCTTCGGAGAGAAGCCGGTGCTCAAGCTCATGTTCGCCGCCATGATCCGGGCTTCCGAGCGATGGCGGGCGCTCAAGGTCACCGGCTTCGAGCGCCGCCAGATGGACGCCCTCAGAAGGGAACTGGACCAGAACTACGAGGCGGAAAACGACATCAGGCAGCCCTCAGCCGATATGCGCCCAAAGAAATTATCCAGCATCTACAGGACTTGACCAAAAAAATTGACATCGCAGAATAACGAAGAATAAAATCCATATTATTGAGGAATGGGTTGTATTGTTCATCTAACCATACAAAGGGGTGTATCATGAGAAGCGGCGATGAAATGTTGAAGCAGATTGTCGATAAGTCCGCCCTGGACGCGGATTTCAGGCAACAGCTACTCGCAGACCCGAAGTCGACCATCTGTGAGGAATTGGGCATCACGATGCCCGAATCAATGAATATCAAGATTCATGAGAGCGACATGCAGACAGTGCATATTGCGTTGCCCCCGGACCCGCACATCACCGAGGAGCAACTCGAAGCTGTTTCGGCAGGCCTCTCCTGCTGCTGGTAGACCAGAAACACCTGCCGGCGCGCGGATGCCTCGCATCCGCAAGACTTATCAAGTAAAACCCCCCGCTCGTCATCGGCGGGGGGATTTTTACTTCGCCTTGCGAAAGCGGCTCTCAAATGGAGAGGGCCCCGGAAAGCACCATGTAAACATAGGCCTTGGCTTGCCTGAGCCGATTTCCGGAAATGACCAGTTTTATGTGGTGAATGCCGCGCAACATGAGAAACTGCCCGGTCCTGGCGAACAGAGTCGTCGGTTTCGAAACCCAATCGGCAAGCGCCTCAATCTTTTCCGGAACGACAAAGTCCTCATGGCTCAGGGCGTCGAGAAAGGGGTCCCAATCGGTCAGGCCGTCGAGCCAGTAACGTGAATCTTTCGTATATCTCTGCTTGACGATGAGCGTCAGGCCGAGCGTCGGACCGACACCGTCCGCCTGCACGTCAACATTCGCTCCGGTTCTCACAATATCCGCGCGTTCCTTGAAGCGTGAAATCAAAGCGTCTACGGCCGAGAGCCGACCCGGCCAGCCAATGTTCTCGAGATAGGAACAAATATCCCCCTGTGATTTGAAGCCCATGATCGCCAGGCGGATTGTGCGTTCGCGAGAGGGGAATATCCCGAAAGAATCCAGGCGCGTGTCTTCCGGCTGCGCCAGGTAAACCCGTTCGGCGTTTTTCCGTTCAGCGGCTATCTTTTCCCAGCCGACGCAGGAAACGAGGGCGTCAACCACGACTCCGACATCGGTCTGGAGGCCGTCGCCACCGGATAACGTGCGTTCGTTGGGCCGCAGGAACATTCCCGGCAGCGAATCTTTACTTCCCGGCGCCGAATCTATGTCATATTCCAGCATCAATTTACGTCCCACAATCTCTCGCAGAGGCGAGTCCTGGGCTTCCATTTCCCTGAACAGCCGCCTGACCGCTCTCGCAGTTTTATCCGCCTCGTCGGTCCGCGCCCGCTCCTCGAAAAAATCGCCTGACCGGTTTCCGCTCGCCAGCGAGACGCCGAAATCCGCCGCCGGCCGACTGTCATGCAGAGGCAGTTCGAAGCCGAACGGCTGGGCGCCCATGGTAATGGGAAGTCGGCTCGCACGTTCCAGTATGCGCCCCCACTCCCGCTCTCCGATAAGAGTCGGAGAAATTCTGCTTCGAAATTGCCCGAGCAATTCAGCCATGGTGCCGCCTTCTTGGACGAGGCGGTCCTGGGTAAGCGCGACTGCTTCGTCGATATCCATATTGCCTCCTTACGCGATCACGGGTGCGGGATTCAAATCGGCTTCGGCCAGGGAGCGCTTCAGGCGGCCCATGCCGACAGGAACGTCGTACAGGCGCCCGGGCGCGAATCTTGGCCAAAAATGACGCATGCCCGGTACGATGACCCGCGCAACCGGCATACCGATGTCCGGCCGGGTCTGGTCCAGCACGAGGAACTCCATGCCCCTGGCTTCCACCAACGATCGGCAATGTTCCACATCCTCAAGCGTGTCCGCGGATTCGATCACCGGATACTGTGAGCCTTGCTTGAGCGGCGCGTCCGGCGCCGACGCCAGCCAGGAACAATCGGCGATTCGAGCTGTCTTCCACCACGTGAGCGCCAAGGGATCGTCGATCATCGGCCGGCCGTCGCCCCTTCCGGGACGCGGCAGCCAGGTAAGACATTGGTTCAACTCGCAAATCGCGCGCAGGGCCGCCAGTCGCGGGTCGGCATGAGCGCCTGCGCCGTATATGATGTCCTCGGTTTCCGCGTCCGGTCTGCGCGAGAGCGCAACGAACGAAGGGATACCAATGTCGGAAGTAACGTCGAGCATCCACACTTCCCGCTCGTAGCGACCATAATAATCCGCGGCCGATGCCAGGAATTCATCATCAAAACTGGAGAGATCGACCCCGGGCGCTCTCAGCCCGTTATACCACCAGATGGCGAACGCATCGCGCTCGACCAGTTCATAGAAGCCTTGCAGGATGGCCTCCTCCAGGATGTTCCCTGCGGCGCAGCCGTTCGAGTCGGCAATCAGTTCGGCATCTCCGCGCTGTTCGGCAGACATGCTGTAGAGCATCGACGTCGGCAGATAGCGATGCCGCCGCTGCGTGAACGACCACACGGGCGTCCAGTCGATTGCGGCATCGGGCTCGAGACGCGGCGGGACGATGTTGTACGGGTGGCCTTTCGCGTTGATCCTCTCCGCGTCGTCAAGCTGACCCTCGCTGAAAAGCTGCGCATCGTTGGGATGGATAGCCTCGTCTTCTGCGGCGAAGTCGACGAATCGCTTGCGGATGCGTATCTCGTCTCCGCAATATGCGCCCGAATAACGCTCTAGCGCCTCGCATAGGGCGCTGGCCTCGGATTGTTCCCGCGTGCTGCCCTTGCCGGCGCTCTTGCTGCGCAGGCTGCGCCTGAGCGAACTCAGGCTCCGGCTTCTCGTGGCGGGATTGCTTCCGGCCCAATAGACGTGCAGCCAGGAATCGCTCTCGTCGGTAGTGCGCGTCAGCCAGGTGACGACCCCGCTGATCGGGCTCACCAAGTGGCGGTATTTCGTCAGGGTGGCTTCCGGCGTCACGGCCCGCGCACCACCGCTGTTGCGATGGGTTTTGGGACTCGATTTCAGGCGCAGCGGCGCAGGCTGCCGGTCCGGCCGGTACAACGCCTCGTCGCCACAGGCCGGGCACTGCGGGCGGCGCGTCACTGCGTGCTGCGAACTTGTGAACGAGCCGAGGTTCATCGCTATTGCCCTCTCGTGAATCGGGGCCGCCTCTTCCAGCACCAGCCATTTGACGATTTCGGCCGCTATCAGCCCGTACAAGGCTTCGAGCGCCGTCGGCTCCGCCGCAAACGGCTTGAAGGCGGCTTCCTCTCCGGCAACGCTACGCAGGAAATTGTGGACCTCCTTATGACTGCGCAGGCGGTGAACCAGACATTCCCAGCAGGGTCCTTGTCTATCCGCGCGGAAGACGGGGCCGAACAGCGCCTCCATGCCGTGCGGCCGCACCAGCGTCCACGGCGCTCTCGCCTCGAGGCGGCGCCGATTCACGTCTTCAAACCGTGCTTCGAGATAATCGTCGCAGACGATAACGGTGAGCCGTGGATCGCAGGCCGCCACACAGACGCCGCTCTCTTCCAGATGCCGGACGAGGCGGCCGTCGTCACCTTCGACCGCGATGCGCGATTCCGCCAGCCGCCCTTCGACCCAGCGGGGCGATGCGCCGAGCGAGGTCCAATAGGCCGCACGAGGTCGGTCCATGCCATGATCGGCGGAGACGACGTAGCCCCTGTCGGAGAGTGAAACAACCGCCGCATGAACGTTAGCGGCGGCATGGCGGCCATCGAGGGCGGCGACAATCCCGGCAAGCGGGCGCCGGTCGCCCAGAAGCGGTAGCAGGTCGCAATACAGGCCGCCGTGCAGCAGGGTATCGAACGACTCGGAAACCAGCAGCGTCTGCTGCTCGTCAATTTCGTGGAACTGCAGGTGCGGGGTAAGCGCGGGGAACTCGACGAGGCCTTCGTCCGCTGGGGTCGTTTTCGTCAATATCCCGCGTCTTGGATTCATTTTCGTCTGCGACGTCTTGCGGGAATTCCGCGTCTGCTCAATCGGCGCCTTCATGCACGCGAAACGAGCGTATCGATGCGGGCGGCGGCGCTGGATGCGGTTTCGGCGACCGCCGACGCCAGCGCATCGAAATCCTCCTGACCGCAAGCGTTCGCAACAAGAGATTTGACCTTCGGCCCTGCCGCCGTCGCGTCGAACCCTTCCTCGCCGACAAGGCGCATGACGCCCTGTAAATCCCGCCACATGGCCGCGGCTTGCGCCAGCGGCTCGGCGCCTGCGGCTTCGAACACCGCCGCGGCGGTCGGCGCCGGATCGTCGAAGTCGCTTCCGGCGCGCACCAACTGCAGGTAACGCGCGACCTTCTCGACATCGTTCAGCCCGCCGCGCATCCGGGCGTATGCGGACACGCCTGTTTCGGCAGGGTCTTCCGTCCGCTCGCTCAACCGGGCGAGCAAAGACTCGTTCGCCCTGCATTCGGCCAGTACCCGGCGCCGCGCCTCATCGAAGCGACCTTCGATATCGGAACCGCCATACTCGAACACGCAACGCGCCCTGGTGAGGGCGGGCACTTCGCCTGAAGTCGAATCTCCATAATGTTCGGCCAGTTCGGAAAGCGGCAACTCAAGAATGGAATTCGAGCCGGGCGGGACCGGAGAGAACAACAGGCTGTCCTGCGCCAGGTCGGTCAGGGCATCTCGGAAACTTTGGCACACTTGTTCGTTTTTGCCGGACCGCAGACCGTCATGGACGAGCAGCATATCGATTCCAACACCGGGATAAGCTTCCCGGCTGGCCAGATCGCCCAGGAAAACGGCAGCGACTCCACCCACACTCAGCATTCCGAACCGGTCGACATAATCCGCGACCACGGAGGCGAGCACGGTCGCAACCGATGCTTCGGCGAGATTCGACAGCGCCGTTCTCGCTTCCGCTGGCAACAGGTTTCCGCGCATCACGTGCATACCGATCTGAAACGCCTTGTCGTTCGACCAGTTTCGCACGATTTCAGCGGTCTCCCTCGCATCGGCCACCGGCAGTTCGGCGACCAGACCCTTCAATTCCTGAACGTCCATTTCGTAAGTCCAGTAGACTCTCGCAAGCCCGCGCCGCGCAATCGATTCGTATTCATCATCCGGCCCGAACCCCTTCGGCAGGTCGAGGTCGAGGAATTCCTGGTCTTGCAGGTTGTCCAGAAGTTCCGGGTTCCGCTCAACCCGTTTGGCAAGCCTCGGGGCGGCGCCGAAGATTTCGAGTATCGCGTCAAAGGCGTCGGGCCGCGCCGCGGCAATCGGGCTGTCGTAGGGGCCCCAGTCGTCAACCTCCGGATAGAAATGTTCGCGCCATTGGTCCACCAGCGGGTCCATCTTCTCGAACCAGCGCTTGGGCCGCAGCACGATGTTCATCATGTCGGCGTAGGTTCCCGGCAACTCCGGCGACTCATCGAGGCCGCTGACCTGCAGCAGCGGATACTGGCGCGACGCCACCGCATGATGATCCGCATGGCGCTGCATATTGAAAAACATCCAGTTGCTGAACTTCCAGTCCGCGCTCCAGGAATGGCGCGGCATCGCCTTTTCCCAGCGACCGTTGTCCAGACGGACCCGGCGCAGGCCGTAGTGTTGAAAGTAGTTGCTCATCTTCATCGAAAAGACGCAGGACAGACCGAGGAAGACGAAGACGGGAACGGCCCAGATCCCGCCCATCCAGTAAACCAGTCCGTACCAGAACGCGACGCCGACGACGTAGCGCCAGAACGGATTGTCGTAATGCCACACGGGCAAACGCCGCCGCGCCAAGCGTTCTCTTGCGACTTCCCAGGAATGGACGAGGTTGCTGACAACTTCCTTGGGTAGATATCTCCAGAAACTTTCCCCCTTCGGAGCGGACCCGACGTCATACGGCGTGCCGACCAGGGCATGGTGAATATAGACGTGCTCCGTGGCGTATTGCGGATAGGAGACGGTGGCGAGCAGGAATTCGCCCACCCGGCGTTCCCAGGTCGTGCGCCGGTGAATCATTTCGTGGCCGACTACGAATACGGCTTGCGCTTCCATCGTCAGGATGATCGCCAGGAGCACGCCTTCCCAGATGGAGAATTGATCCGCCGCCAGGATTTGCCACATACCGAAAATGAGCGTCGGCGGCCACAGAAACGACCACGACCAGACCGGCAGATTGTGCCAGAACAGGCGGTGCTCCGACGTATTCGCCGGGTCCATGTTTTGTCCGTCCCGACCCAGCACCTTATCAAGCGACCCCGCAACACTCATAAAAACGAGCGGCGGCAGCAACCACCAGCCTCCATTGTACGCGCCGAGAAGAATCAGCGGAAAAACGACCAATGGCAGATAATGCGGAAGAGCGGTCAGAATGGACGGCTCGATACGCTGAACGGCTTCGGCGTCGCCTAGACCGGAGCCACCACTTGCTACGGGACTTTGTGGCATGTCAGCTCCTTTACAGTAAACAGATTTGAACCCTCAGGCCGGACGATATTTTATCCCCGAATACCTGAACCTGCAAGGAATTTCAGGTCCGCAAGATTGCGAGGAGACGTTCGAGAGCTTCGATACAAAACGCCGTGGTCACGGATTCTGAGCCATG
Organism: bacterium; assembly: GCA_965213625.1. GTDB lineage: Bacteria > UBA8248 > UBA8248 > UBA8248 > UBA8248 > Bin107. Next base: position 1,527,622 of record CBDBZU010000004.1, on the reverse strand, counting down.
TCCTATCCGCCCTACCGTACCCCACTTCAACGTTTGGTCGCCAAACGCGAGAAGCTCCGGCCAGCTACCGTCCTCACGCTGCGAACCCGTGAACCTCTCCACCTCGCGTTTCGCGTCGACGCCGTCGAGGCGTCCAACATGATGGAGCGCCGAGACGGCCTGAGCCGTTTGGAGGATGTTGCCGAATTCCCCTTCCTCGTCCCGCAAGCCCAGGATGCGCTCCGCTAGTATCGGGCGCAGCCGGTCGAGAGCGGGCCGTGCGCGAATCATGGCGCGGGCGGTCGCATAGCAGATCGCGACCTCGTCGGGATACCATTTCGACGATCCCTCGAGATTGCCTTCGGTTATCAAGGCTTCCAGCCACCTTTGGGCATCCCTGGTTTCTGGACAGTCGCCGAGATAGGCAATGACGTTCGCATTGACTACAGGGTCGGCTTCGATACGAAAGCGCGATACCACATCGGGTTCGTCGTCTTCGAGAACCCAGGTCATGAAGCGGCCTTCCTCGTCGCGATTCGCCAGTATCTGCGGAACGTTCCTCCCCAGTAAAATCCAGAGGTGGCCTCCAATCACGAGTGAACACAGTGCGGTGCTGTCGAGATCCTGGGGCAGGTGGCGATAATAGCGCCACAATCCGGGATATTCGATAGTGTCGACGAGATACGCCCTTGTCGCAGCGCATATGGCCCTGGCGCGCGCTTCCTCGCAACATTCGAGAGCCAGGGCGCAGAAAGCCGAAATAAAGGGAGGTCTTTCGAAATGCCTCGGTATATCCGGATCGCCCAAGTTGAACCGGATACAATGCCAGGCTCCGTTCTCGTCTATCGTGGATTCCAGGAAACCAAGACCGCGGCGGATGCTTTCTCCACCCGCTTTCGCCAGCGCCCCGGTGGTCGCGGCGTTCTTCGGGGTTCTCTCCCCTTGAAGTTTTGGCGGACGAAGGGGCGGCGCGGGGTCGTGCATCGTTTTGCGAAGAAACTCGAGCGATTCCGCGCCGGTTTTCGCCTCCTCCCGTTCGGCCTCGGTGAATTTGCTGCGCGGCGGAAGGACGAGGTGCGTCGTGGTATAGGTTTCTTCGTGTACGTGAATCTCATGGTCTTCGGCCATCGACACGCCAAATTCCGCTTCGATGGTCTCTTTGGGCTTGGCGAGAAGACGTTCCCGGAATTCGTAGTCGCCGCCAGCTCGCGATATGAGGGAATCAACCAGGCCAAAAGGCTTCTTCATCGATATCTACTCCATATTCGCGGGCCTTGGCCGAACATGCATTTTTTCCGCCGAGTTATCGTCTCCATATTCGGATCAAGCGATTTGCCTTTTTATCAATTCCTTGAATACCCCGTCCACCTCCTTGAGTTCGCTGAAGGAACCGCTTTGTACGACTTTCCCGGCTTGCAGCACGTAGATGCGGTCGGCCTGTTCCAGCGTGGACAGGCGGTGGGCAATGACGAGGCGGGTGGAAGTCAGGGCGGCAAGGTTTTGCATTATCTTGGCCTGGCTTTCGTTATCCAGCCAGTTCGTCGCCTCGTCCAGCAACATGATTCGCGGGCTGCCGATCACCGAGCGGGCGATGGTGATGCGCTGGCTCTCGCCGCCCGACAGGACAGACCCGCTGGTGCCCACCATGGTCATCATGCCCATGGGCATGTCCTTGATTTGGGCTTCAACTTCGGCGGTACGGACCGCCGACCATACTTCATCGATCGTCACCGCATCATGGTGACTGACCAGATTGTCCCAGAGATCCTGTGGATGGAGCCCGACGGATTGCGGCACAGCGCCAATTTTCTTGCGCACCTGTTTCAGATTCAGGTGCTTCAGGTCGCGGCCGTCGTAATACACCGCGCCGGCGGCCGGCAAGTCGATACCGAGCGCGAGGCGGAACAGGGTGCTCTTCCCTGCGCCGGACTCACCGGCAATCGCGACGAATTCGCCGGGACGGGCGTGAATCGAGACGTCGTCGAGAATCAACGGACCGTCGGGATCGTAGCGGAATGAAATGCGGTCGAACAGTATTTCACCGCCCAGGTATTCAACCGGCTCTCCTTCCGTCACGGTTTCAGGGACTGCGGAGAGCAGCGGACGCATCTGCTGGAACGCCGGACGCATGGCGGCAATTGCGCCGAAGGACTCGCCGAGCCGGGCGATGGCGGACTGGAAAACGATAAAGACCGTGTAAACGACGAGAAAATCGCCGACCGGAATGTTTCGGTCTTCGACCGCCACCACCGAAAAAAGCAGCACCCCGCCGGCAAGAAAAGGGAGCGCGGCGCCGAATGCGCGCGAATGTCCCTCGAGCGCGCCCAGTTCTATCTCCGCGCGCTTCTGCTCACGATAGCCCCTCGCCCAGATGGCGTAAGCCGACCCTTCCGCATTATCCATTCGCAGCTTGGAGATGCCCCCCACGATCTGGAACAGTCGGCCGGCTACGCGACGCGCTGCGCTGAGCATCCGCCCATAAGGTGAAATCTGGCGCCACCCGAGGACTACGGTGACCAGCAGGGAAGCCAGGCTGAAGACGAGGGTGATGACGCCGAGGATGGCGTCGTACAAAAAAATGACGCCAAAAACCGGAATCAGAAATATAATCGACAGAAAGCTGTTGGCGACGACTCCCTGCAAGCCATCGCGAAGATTCTGGAATGTCATTCCCGACATGGCCAGGTCGCCGGATGGCAATGTCGTTTGCGTACAAACCAATATGGGCGTGGTTTGGGTGTTTAACAAAATCGGACTCCCGATCTATCGAATAGAAACTTGCTCAAGCGATAAGCTCACAAATATCGCCTACGGAGGACTCGACAACAAAACCATGTATATCCTGGACGGACATGGAAAAGTGCTGGTCGCTCAAATGCCCGTTGCCGGACAGCCCATGTACTCTCATTTGCAGGAATGAGGTTTTAAGACCGATGATCTTTAAGAATGCGATTAAGGATGCTGTTCAAGCTGGGAAAAAAGCCTACGGAGTCCGGCTAACCGTACCGTCCCCAGAAATTGTTGATATGTTGGAGCCGGTGGGTCTGGATTTTGTTTTCCTCGACTGTGAACACGGAGTGTTTGATATGCCGTCGATTGAGAACGTCTGCCGAGCGGCCGACCTAGTTGGACTGACGCCGATTGCTCGGGTTCCTGATATTTCTGATGGCACCATCACTCAATTCTTGGACAGGGGAATTCGAGGTATCATCGGCCCCCACATTGCCAGCAAGAAAGACGCCGAACAATTGGTCAACGCAAGCAGGTTTGGCCCCATGGGGCGGCGTTCGTTTGGTGGCGGTCGAGGAACAAACTATATGAGCGGAATCGACGATATGCCTGCATTTATGAAAAAATGCGATGAAAGTATACTGGTTGGCGCCATGATTGAAAGTCAGGATGCTATCAATAATCTTGATGATATCCTATCAGTACCAGGTATTGATTACATGATGTTCGGGCCAGCAGATTTTGCCCAAGAACTAGGCCATCCGGGCGAACTAATGCATCCGGACGTGGTAAAAGTTGTTGAGGAAACCACGGCCAGAATTCACGCCGCTGGTCGAAAGATGCGCGAAGACATAATGGTCATCGCAAACATCAAGAACTTTATCCTAGAAGGGGCTACTGCGTTTGTTTCGAAAAGGGATAACTAGGCAATGACTGGCCCTGATGTAGTCGAACAATATCCAATAAATTTAGTTACGGTCAAATGTGATGTATGGCATTCGTGTATCCAACTGCCCTCCTGCCCGTTCCTGTATCGTCCACACCATTGATGAACCTCACGTGAGCGAGATTACGTCGGCCAGATGACGGAAACCACGTAGCAGCCGGCGCCATCACTTCTCGGCGCTTATGGCGAGCTGGTGCACGAGTCTCAGCGCCGGCTTCTCGCTCAGGCAGTTACCGGTCTTCGCCGTTCGCAGCCGTTTTCTCTCGTGCGGGTCACGGGAACACTCCCCTCTGAGGGCCATTTCCGGGAAGAAAGGGAATCTCAAAAAAGCCGAGCGCTTTGTGCGAAGGCTGACGTATGGGGTGTCGAGCGTGATAGATGAATGAGTGTACGACGCGGCCGGGGAGGTGGCTACCGACCGAGGAGGGAGGGAGCGTTCATTCCCTTGCCAAAGGCTTTTCAACAGCTCCGATGAACGAGTGTTTGTCGCAATTGATGAGGGGTTGTCGAATAACCCCGTTTGGGGAGTATTCGCCAATATGATTTTTAACAAACAGTCGAGATAAGAGTGGTTTTATTCGTACTTATCCACCGATTCTTCAAGGGACTTGGTCCGCCCCTGCGCCCCCTCGCATACGCCTCATAGTCCCGGACAGGCCGCGGCCCCTGGGACGGACACGTGAGGGGTTGTCCCCCACGGACCGGAATCACGCCTCCCGAATGCGGGCCGCAATTCCCCGCATTTGCCGCAAGAGCCGGAAAGCGGCGCCGCGTTATCGTGCGCGCTGCGCGGAGAAACAGTTTCACGCACACCCGGTGGAACCGAAACGAAAGGATGCGGGGGTTTTCATGGATTCGAACCACGGACCGGGAGCGAAGGCGGCTGTTTCTTCACCGCCCGCACATGGCGCCACGGGCGAGTTCGTCGCTCGCCGGGAGAGGCGCCGCGCTCATGGATGCAAGAGAGGCGGAGAAATGAAAATAATCCTATTTCCCGTAAAATTAGATAAATTCACGGGGTTATTCGATAAATTACTGAAAGCCGTCTGCCTCGCAACTGATTGTAATCATAGAGGATACCAATATAATCTGAGTGATGCCCACTCAAATCCGGCGGCAAAAAAAGTTTATCGCCTCCCGCGCATTTCCCCGCAACAGCCCGCATCTGCGCGCGCGTCATACATGGCCGCGCGACCCCCATACCCCCGTATACGAAACGCCCCGCCTCGGCTATAATCGCCCCATCCAATCAACAGTATCCGCATCACCATGTGGAGGAAGACATGGACGATCTCAGACAAAAAGCCGTCGATTATCTGGACACCCAAACGGGCGAAGCGCGCGAAATCGCCCGCGAAATCTGGAACTTCGCGGAAATCGCTTTGGAGGAATTCAAGTCCGCCGAACTGCTCGAAGACGTGCTGGAGCAGAACGGATTCGAGGTGCAGCGCGGCGTAGGCGACCTGCCCACGGCCTTCATCGCCAAGTGGGGCGAGGGCGGCCCCGCCATCGGAATTCTAGGGGAATACGACGCGCTCCCCCACTGCGGCGATTCCCACGAGAAACAAGGCCATGGCTGCGGGCACAACCTCTTCGGCACGGCCAGCGCTTACGCGGCGATTGCGGCGGCGCGCGCGCTGCGCGAATCGGGAGCGAAGGGCCAGGTCGTCTGCTATGGCTGCCCGGCGGAAGAGACCCTGGAGGGCAAGGTATACATGGCGCGCGACGGCGCGTTCGACGGCCTCGACGCCGCCGTCACCTGGCACCCCGGGGATCAGAGCTTCACACGGGGCGGCAGCACGAACGCCATGGATTCCATCGTCTTTGAGTTTTATGGCGAAACCGCCCACTCGGCCCGCGACCCGTGGAACGGCAGAAGCGCGCTGGACGGCGTGGAAATCATGAACTACGGCGTCAACATGATGCGCGAGCACGTCATCGAGCCGGTCAAGATTCACTATGTGATCACCGACGGCGGAGTGGCTCCCAACGTCGTGCCCTCCTATTCACGCGTGTGGTACTACGTGCGGGCGCCCAAACGGGCGATGGTCAACGAACTGAGCGAGCGCGTGCGAAATTGCGCGAAAGCAGGCGCGTTGGCGTCCGGCACCACGATGAAGGAAACCCTCCTCACCGCCGTATACGAGAATCTCCCCAACAACGCTCTCGCCAATTGTGTGCAGCGAAACCTCGAATTCGTAGGCGCGCATACATATACCGACGAGGCCAAGGAATTCGCCCGGAAACTGGGCTACGAAACACCCCTCTCGGAGGAAGTCTCTCCCCTCGACCCGGCGGACATCCGCCCGAGCAACGAGCGCGGCAACGTGAGCTGGCTCACGCCCCTGGGCAATCTCATGACGACCTGTCACGCGCCCGGAACACCCGGGCATTCATGGCTTGCCACCCAGCAATACGGGATGGAAATCGGAGAGAAAGGCATGATGACATCCGCCAAGACCATGGCGTGCACCGCCCTCGAACTCATCAGCAATGAGAACGTGTTGAAGCAGGTGCGAGAGGAGTTCGAAGAGAAAACGAGAGGCTTTACCTACGACCCCCTCATCCCCGAGGGCCAAAAACCAAACCCCCTGGGCATGAGGTAGAAATTATCGGCGAATCATTCATCACCACGAACCAGGAGAACACAACATGAAATTCGGCGTCGCGATTTTCCCGACCGATTATTCCATCGCCCCGCACCGGGTCGCCAAAGAAGCGGAAGACAGGGGTTTCGAGTCCATTTTCTTCCCGGAGCACACCCATATTCCGGCGAGCAGAAAAACTCCCTGGCCCGGCGGCGCGGAACTCCCGCTTGAATACTCGCATTCGATCGATCTTTTCGTGGGCCTCGGAGCCGCGGCGGCAGCCACGGAAAAAATCATGCTGGGCTCGGGAATATGCCTCGTCATCGAGCGTGACCCTATCGTCCTTGCCAACGAAGTGGCGTCGCTCGATCACATATCGAACGGTCGCGTGCTGTTCGGAATCGGCGGCGGGTGGAATCGCGAGGAGATGGAAAACCACGGAACGAACTACGAGAAGCGGTGGATTATCCTGCGCGAGCGCATCGAGGCCATGAAAGCCATCTGGACGGAGGATGAGGCAAGCTACCATGGTGATTTCGTGGATTTCGAGCGCATCTGGTCCTGGCCCAAGCCAGTCCAGAAGCCTCACCCGCCGATAATCGTGGGTGGAAACGGCGCGAGAACGCTCGAGCGCGTGGTTCGCTACGGAGATGAGTGGATGCCGCTGCCGCGAGGGGATATGGACCTCTCACCGCGAATCCGGGAACTTCAGGATATGGCCGCCAAGGCGGGGCGTGCGCCCATTCCCGTCAGTATTTTCTTCGCACCTCCTGACGTAGACAAGCTTCGCGCTCTTGAGAGCAATGGAGTGGGGAGGAGCATTTTCATCCTGCCATCGGCGGAGGCCGACGTCGTCTTGCCGATACTCGACGAGTTGACCGAAGTCGTGGCGCAATACGGCTAAGAGCAAAAGAAAAGCCCCCGGTGGTTTCAACCCGCCGGGGGCCTTTACCATTCGGATGCGGCTAGTGACAGATAATTCCGTTCTTTTCGGCATACTGCTGGTGATAGTCCTCGCCCATCCAAAATTTTGCCGCTTGAGTTATCTCGGTCACAATCGGGCCCCAATGACGACCCGATTCCTCTTGTTCCTGCTTGGAGGCCTGCGCCGCCGCCTTCTGCTCAGGCGAGAAGAAATAGATCGCCGAGCGGTACTGGGTGCCCACGTCTGGTCCCTGGCGGTTCAGCGTACACGGGTCATGAATGCGCCACAGCACATCCAAAAGCTCCTGGTAAGAAACTTTTTCGGGTTCGAACTCCAGATAGACGACCTCCGCATGTCCTGTGCGGCCCGTACACACTTCCCGGTAGGTCGGCTCGTCCTTCTCGCCGCCTGAGTACCCCACAGCGGTGTAAGCCACGCCTTCCACCTTGCGGAACGCCGCCTCCACTCCCCAGAAACAACCTGCGCCGAACATTGCCTTTTCCATAAACAACACTCCCTCGCTTAAAGTTAAGAATTATAGTTCTACTTCCACGCTCCCGGGCGGGCCTTCCACCACCTCGCCGAAAACGGCGGCGGGAGCCACACCTCCTCCGTGCAGTTCGCCCAACAAGGCTCCCGCCTTGTCCGCTTCCACCGAGATGACGAGTCCGCCGGAGGTTTGCGCATCGTTGAGCAAGGCGAGCATCTCCTCATCGACGCCCGGTTTCGGCTCGACGAACGGCTTTGTCCATTGGCGATTGCGATCGCCCCCTCCTGCGGTACCCGCGATGGCGTGGGGAAGCAAGTCATCGAACCGGGGCACATCGGAAAAAACGACGCGCGCCCGCGCGCCGCTGGCCTCCATCACATTGTGCAGATGGCCCAGTAGGCCGAAGCCGGTCACGTCCGTACAGGCGTTCACGCCTACGCGCATCATGCACTCGCTCGAAATTTTGTTCAGAGTCTTCATCGACTCTACCGCCTCTTCGAACACACCGTCTCGAAGGTTTCCGTTCTTTCCGAAAATACCGCGCGCTGCCTTGATCACCGGGTTCACCTGCTTCGTCACGTTGGTGACGACGCCGGTACCGATTTTTTTCGTCAAAATAAGCTTGTCGCCGGGTTTCGCCCCCTGGTTCGTCACCATAATCCGGGGGTCGACCGTTCCCGTGACGGCGATGCCATATTTGGGCTCCACGTCGTCTACGCTGTGGCCACCTACGATGACGCCACCCGCCTCGCGCATCTTATCCGCGCCGCCTGCCAGGATTCTCCCTAGCACGTCCAGACCGATGTGGCAGGGAAAACCCACAAGATTCAGCCCGGTAATCGGTTGCGCACCCATGGTGAAGCAATCGCTCAGCGCGTTGGCCGCAGCTATCTGGCCATAGGCGTATGGGTCGTCCACGATGGGCGTGAAGAAATCCACCGTCTGGACGATGGCCAGATCTTCTCTGAGCCGATACACGCCCGTGTCGTCCCCGGCGTTCGTTCCGTAGAGCAGATTGGGATCCGAAAACGGTTCAAACTGGCTCAAAGCCTCTCGCAGGTCCTCCGGACCCAGTTTCGAGCCTCACCCGCCCGCCTTTACCATTCGGGTAAGCTGTACTTTTCTCTCCGATGCAGTCGCCATTCTCTCTCCTGATATCCCGAAGCGGCTTGGGGAAATTCCCGTCCGGGGGGATAATAATACATCTACTGAGGATAGACAAAAAACGCATCTTTTACTCTTGCTCTTGATGAACAACTCCGAAAGGATAACCGAATGAAAGTCGTGATTTCAGATGATTACCAAGACTGCATCCGCCACCTCGAGTGTTTCTCAAAAATGGGTGGCCACGACGTGACTATCCACAACGATACGCTGGACAACATCGACGCCCTTGCTGAACGGCTCCGGGATGCAGAAGCCATCGTCCTGATCAGGGAGCGCACCCACATTACGGATGAATTGCTCGCCAAACTCCCCAATCTCAAAATCGTGAGCCAGACGGGAGCAGGCTTCGGCGGACACGTCGACCTGGAAGCCTGCACTCGCCACAAAGTGGCCGTGGCCGCAGGGGGGACCGGCACGCACTCCACGTGTGAACTCACCTGGGGCCTCATCCACTGCGCCATGCGCTCCATCCCTCAGGAAATCAAAAACCTGGAGAATGGCGGCTGGCAGACTACGCTGGGCGAGGACTTATTCGGCAAAACGCTTGGCGTGTATTCCTACGGCAACATCGGCAGCCAGGTGGCCGCCGTGGGAAAAGCGTTCGGTATGGACGTTATCACCTACGGGAGAGAGGGTTCCGCCGAGCGCGCCCGGGCGGACGGCGTCCCGATGGCGTCCAGCAAAGAGGCGCTCTTCGCGGAGTCCGATATGGTGAGCCTCCATATTCGCCTGATTCCCCAGACGAGGGGCATCGTGACTGCAAAGGATTTGAGCCTGATGAAACCGAGCGCCCTCTTGGTGAACACCAGCCGCGCCGGGCTGATAGAAGAAGGCGCTCTCGAGGCCGCGCTCAAGGCGGGAAGGCCCGGCTTCGCCGCCGTGGACGTGTATGAGCGAGAACCGGTTCAAGGAGCCGGACACCCGCTCATCAGCATGGAGAACGCGACTTGCACGCCGCATCTGGGCTACGTCACGCGAGGCACGTTCGAGAGATATTTCGGTATCGCCTTCGATCAAATCAACGCCTTCGCCGACGGGGAGCCGATAAACATCCACAACCCAGAAGTCCTGGATTGAGGGCTATGCCGAGCAGATCGCACATCCGGCTTGATTTTTTGCGCGCGGCGGTGTTCAATCGCCCCCCGGAAACATGACAACCCCTTAACGATTGAGGTTTACCGCTTTGGATTTCGCCTTCAACGAGCGACAGGAACTCATGCGCCGCACGCTGCATGAGCTTCTCGAGAGAGTATGCCCGCCTGATTACGCAATGGAATGCGACAAGAAGGGCGAAGCTCCCGTCGAGGCTTACAAGGCTCTGGCCGATGATGGTTGGATAGGCGTATCCACGCCTGAGGAATACGGCGGCATGGGGGGCGATGCGCTCGATCTGGCACTCGTGCTGGAAACGGCAGGCATGCACTACCTGGACCTCGCCACCATGATCTTCAGAAACGTCTGCTACGGTGTGGACGCCCTCCTCGTCAGCGGAACGGATGCGCAGAAAAAAGATTTCATCCCCGCCACTATTCAGGGGGAGAAGTATTTCGCGTTCAGCCTCACCGAACCGGACGCCGGCTCAGACGCAGCAGCCATCATCGCCCGCGCGGATCGCGAAGAAGACCGCTTTCGTCTCACGGGCACCAAAAACTTCACCTCCGGCATGCCGACGGCTACGCACATCCTTGTCGCCGCGCGCACGGACAACTCGGGAGCAAAACACGAGGGCATCACGAATTTCATCATCCCAGCCGACGCCGAGGGCGTCACCTGGTCGAAGCTCGATTTGCTCGGTCACCGGGCGATGGGAACCTGCGTGGCGCATTATGACGCCGTCGAGGCGAGCGAGGCCGATGTTCTGGGAGAAGTGGGGGACGGCTGGCAGGGTCTGATGGCATACATCACCACCGAGCGTTTGTGCCTGTCCGCAGCGCGTACGGGAGCGGCGGCGGCGGCCCTCGATTTAGCCTTGAACCACGCGAAGGAGAGAAAACAATTCGGCCGCCCCATCGGTAAATTCCAAGCTGTCAGCCACATGCTCACCGAGATGCACATGCTCGTCGACACGGCGAGGCTGCAAGTTTACCGATTCGCGTGGCTGGTCTCGCAGGGAAAAGCGGGGCGCATCGAGGCGGCGACGCTCAAGCTCTATGCCGGAGAGGCCTATAAGCAGGTGGCCGACTTAGGCGTTCAGGTGATGGGCGGCTACGGCTACAGCGGAGAATACGCAATGGAGCGCCACTACCGCGACGCGCGTCTGGCCACAATCGGCGCGGGCACGAGTGAGGTGCAGAGAAACATCATCGCCAAGGCGCTGGGGCTTTAACCCTCCGCTCGCTTGATGATTTACCCAAAAGAACCGAAACTGAAGGCTACCCGTTAGGTGAAGTGATATTGATGAAGGACCGATTACATGCCGTTGGATAAAAGCGTACTGGAGAGAACCTTCCCCGAGTTCGAATTCCGGGTCGAACGCGGAAAAATCAGGGAATACGCTCTCGTCCTGGGTTTGACCGACCCAGTGCACACGGATGTAGAAGCAGCCCAGGCCGCGGGATTTGCTGATCTACTCGCTCCGCTCACGTTCGTGCGCCAGTTCTGGCACGAAAATCCCGAGAACGACCCCATGCCGCATCTGGGCTACGACCCCAAGCGCCGTCTTCACGGAGAACAGGAATTCGAATATCACAAGCCCCTGGTAGCCGGCATGAATTTGAAGGGAAGAAACGCCATCGTCTCAACTCGTGAAAAAGAAGGTCGCCGGGGCGGGATGATGACCTTCGTCGTCATCGAAACCAGATTCGTGGACGAGGCGGGCGAGTTGGTTCAGGTGACGCGGCGCACCCTCATCGAAACCGCGGCCCCACCCAAAGAGGCCTGATGGAGCATTACATGACAACGAGTTTTGAATACGCGAAATGGGAAGAACTCACTGAGGGTACAGAGCGTGAACTGACGGTAGGTCCCATCACCCGGACGGACCTGGTACGCTACGCGGGTGCGAGCGGAGATTTCAACCCCAACCATCACGATGAGATTTACGCCATCCGGGCGGGATTCGACAAACCCTTCGCGCACGGGATGCTCCAGGGCGGATATCTCGCCCGCTTGTTGAGTGAATGGCTGGGGCCGGATTCGTTCAAGAACTTGAAAATACGCTTCAGCGCGCAGGCATGGCCGGGCGACATGGTGATTTGCAAGGCCAAGGTTATTCGTCAATATGAAGAGGCGGAGCAACAGTTCGTGGAAATCGAGGCGAGCGCCGAGAATCAGCGCGGCGATGTACTCATCAAGGCGACAGCAACCGCCACTCCCAAGAGCTGATTTCAGGATATTCCAAATGCTTGAAGGCTACAGAATTCTCGATCTAGGACAGGTTATCGCAGGTACCATCGGCAGCATGATTCTCGCCGACATGGGCGCCGAGGTCATCAAGGTCGAATCTCCCCAGGGCGACATCGGGCGCAACCCCGCCATTGCGGGCATCGGCCCCGTTTCGAGCATTTTTCTCACCTTCAACCGGGGCAAGAAAGGCATCGTCATCGACCTGAAAAAACCCGCAGGCAAGGAAGTGTTTTTGGATCTGGTGGAAAAATCAGACGCCGTGATGGTGAATTTCCGGCCCGGCACGATGGAGCGACTGGGTCTTGGGTTCGACGTGATGAAAGCGAGAAACCCCGACATCGTGTTCGTCGATTCGAGCGGATACGGAGACAAAGGCCCCTGGCGCGACAAACCCGCCTTCGATCTTGTCGAACAGGCAGTGAGCGGCCACATGTCCATCACGGGCGAGCCGAACCGCCCGCCCGCCAGAAACGGCTCACCCACGGCGGATATCTCCACCGCACTCTACACCGCCATCGCCTGCATGGCGGGCCTATTGGCCAAAGCAAAAGGAAGAAGCGGAGCTCATCTGGAAGTGCCCATGTTCGACGTTCAACTCGCCATGCTAGGCTATATATCGACCATGTATCTCAACAACGGCGACATACCAGAGCCGCCCGGCAGCGCCCATGAGTACATGGTGCCCTACCAGGCGTTTCCGACGGCCACGATTTACATCGTGCTCTCCCCGCGCGAGGAACGATTCTGGAAAAAAATGTGCGAGGTCATGGGCATGGACGAACTAGCGGACGATCCGCGCTTTCGAACGAACGACCTGCGCTCCGAGAACAGGGACGTCCTCCTCCCCATCATGGAAGAAATTCTGATGACTCGCTCGGGCGAGGAATGGATTGAACTCTTCGAGTCGGCAGGCGTCCCCTCGGCACCTGTGAATCCACTCAACCGTGCACTCGACAACGAGCAGGTCGAGGCGAGGCGTCTGATTCGCGAATATGAATATCCCGAAATTGGAACGGTAAAAATCGTGGGGAACCCCATCCTAAACCGCACAGAAAACGGAAACCCCGATCCAGAACCTGCACCCCTTCACGGGGGAGATACCGAGGGCTTACTACGCGAGCTACTTCTTTATTCGGATGAGCAAATCCACAAACTCATCGAATCCAAGGTCGTCATTGCCTCAGGCTCCGAGGTTTCCCGAAAATAAGCCGCAGCCCATCATGTACGTAGCAATCTTCTAACTGAAAACCGCTTTTACTCATACTCATCTAAAACACCCCCGTCGGTAATCTAGAAAAAGAAAAATTTTTCGCCTTTGGATTGATTTCGTTATATTTTCGTTATAAGATTCGCTTTATCTTTGCTACTCCACGACATAACCCGGAGATGTACCATGCTTGCAAAAACCCAAGCAGCAGCCGTATTGGGCGTAGACGCCTATCCCGTCGAAGTGGAAGTCGACCTCGCCCCAGGTCTCCCGTATTACTCCACCGTCGGCCTGCCCGACGCCGCCGTCAAGGAGAGCAAAGACAGGATTCGAGCCGCCATCCTCAACACGGGCTTCATCTACCCGATGGGGCGCATCACTGTAAGCCTATCACCAGCGGACGTCCGCAAGGAGGGAAGCGCTTTCGATTTGCCCATTGCGCTCTCGATACTGCGCGCAAACGGCGCATTTCATTCACGCTCTCAAATGGAGGACTCGTTGTTGTTTCTGGGCGAATTGGCGCTGGACGGTTCCCTACGTCCCATACGGGGAGCGCTTAACATCGCCGTTCTCGCCAAGAAGATGGGCAAACGCGGCCTCGTACTCCCGGCGGAGAACGCGCCCGAAGCCGCCGTGGTCGATAAGCTCGAAGTCTATCCCGTACACACACTCCCACAAGTGGTGGGATTCATTCGGGAGGAGATCGACATCTCACCGGCGTGCTGCCAGAAGAACGGTATCATGAAGAAAGAGGTCGGAAGAATTGATTTCTCGGAAATCCGGGGACAGCACCAGGCCAAACGCGCTGTTGAGGTTGCGGCTGCAGGCTCGCACAACCTGTTGATGATAGGCCCGCCCGGTAGCGGGAAAAGCATGCTGGCGAAAAGATTCCCGACCATATTGCCCCCGCTCTCCCTGGACGAGGCCATCGAGACCAGCCAGGTGTGGAGCGTGCTCGGCAAACTCACCAAACATGATTCCCTGATTGAGGAAAGACCCTTTCGCGCTCCGCATCACACCATCAGCGACGCGGGTCTGGTGGGCGGTGGTGCGCTGCCCCTGCCCGGCGAGGCTTCTCTCGCGCACAACGGCGTGTTGTTCCTCGATGAATTGCCCGAGTTTCGGAAAAACGTGCTCGAATCCCTGCGTGGTCCGCTCGAAGACGGGAAGATCACCATCAGCAGAGCCCAGGCGAGCCTCTCGTTTCCGGCCCGGTTCATGCTCACCGCCGCGATGAACCCTTGCGTATGCGGACTGCGGACGGACGGCGCATGCACCTGTACGCCCAAGCAGGTGAACCGGTACCGCTCCCGCATCTCGGGACCGATTCTCGATCGCATCGACATCCATATCAACGTACCGAGGGTGCCGTGGAAAGAGCTCGCCGAAGACCCTGAAGGTGAGAGTTCGGAGAAGATAAAAAACCGCGTTCTCGCGGCGCAGGAAATCCAGAAAGAGCGCTTCAAGGACCACCCGGGCGTTTACGCCAACGCCCATATGGGTCCTGCCCTCATCAACGAACACTGCAAACTCGACGCCGAGGGCAGGCGCCTGCTCAAACTGGCGGTGGAGAAACTGGGACTCTCGGCGCGCGCTTACCATCGCGTGTTGAAAGTGGCGCGTACAATCAGCGATCTGGCCAGTGAGAGAGAAGTCGCCCCCCAGCACGTGGCGGAGGCGGTTCAATACCGCCAACTGGACAGACAGATGCCTGTCTGATCCTCGAGGTCGCAATCTTGAGATTGACGCGCATTCGCCTTGTTTGAATTTTCAAATACAGGCGCAGCCAATACATGCGCTTCCATTTTGGGCTATACTGAGCGCATCTCTCACCATAGAGGTTTTCGGATATGGGGACGGAATACGCTTGGTTTCTCCCGTCTGCCAGAGCGGGTGACGGCCACAAAATCAACACCAGGGTGCCTGAACGAAAACCCACCATCGAGTATCTCTCCCAAGTAGCGAGCGCCGCCGAGCGGGCCGGTTTCGTAAACCTACTGGTGCCTACCGGCACCCACTGCCTGGACGCCTGGCTCGTAGCCTCAGGCGTGGCGCAGCATACCGAGAGAATCAAATTCTGCGTGGCGTTTCGCCCCGGCCTCACCAGCCCCGTATTCGCCGCCCAGACGGCAAGCACGCTCGATACGCTCACCGGCGGTCGCTTGACGCTCAACGTCGTCACCGGCTCGAGCCATACTGAGCAGATGCGCTACGGCGACCACCTCCAACACGATGAACGCTACGACAGGACGGAGGAGTTTCTGGAGATCGTCACACAAATCTGGAGCGCCGACGCTCCCACCACCTACAAGGGAAAGTATTTCGACATACGAGAAGCCGCCTTTTTCCCGATCCACGTCTCCAAACCCTGGCCACCCATCTATCTCGGCGGAAGCTCGGAGCCCGGCCGCCGGGTGGGGGCGAAATTCTCGGACGTGCACCTGATGTACGCCGTCGATGTGGAGACCATCGCCAAGGATGCGCTCGACATGAAGCGGCGCGCCGCTGAGGTCGGCCGCGAAGATCAGATAAAATTCGGCGCCCGGATGCACATCCTTTGCCGGGAGACAAAGGAGGAGGCAAAAAAAGCCGCACAAGCGCTCATCGAGGGGAGCGACATCTCTAACGTGCAGGTCTGGGCCGACTTGAAGACCAAATCGGAGAGCACAGGACAGACGCGCGTGAACGAACTGGCGAAAGGAGATTCGCTCTGGATCACCGACACATTGTGGATGGGCGTGAACACGGTTCGCGCGGGCCCGGGCGCCTGCCTGGTGGGAACGCCGGACATGATCGCCAAGGCGCTCAAGGAATACGTTGACGCGGGCGTTCACACGTTCATTCTCTCCGGCTGGCCGCACATCGAGGAAGTCGAGATATTCGGACGCGAGATAATGCCACTGCTCAAGGATACGGAGCCCATCACCCTAGAGCAACCCTTACCCGCACTCGCGGAATACGATTGAAGATAAAGAATACCGCCAACTGGATAGACAGATGCCCATCTGACCCTCCCGGCCTCCATCTTGAGATTGACGCGCATCCGACTAGTTTGTATTTTCGAAACAGACACAGCCAGTACGTACGCGTATATTTTGGGCTATACTGAGTACATCTTTCACATCAGAGGTTTTCGGATATGGGGACTGAATACGCTTGGTTTCTCCCGTCGGCCAGAGCGGGTGACGGCCACAAAATCAACACCAGGGTGCCTGAGCGAAAACCCACCATCGAGTATCTCTCACAAGTGGCGAGCGCCGCCGAGCGAGCCGGTTTCGTAAACCTTCTGGTGCCCACCGGCACCCACTGCATGGATGCCTGGCTTGTGGCCGCAGGCGTGGCCCAGCATACCGAAAGAATCAAGTTTTGCGTGGCGTTCCGACCGGGCCTCACCAGCCCCGTATTCGCCGCCCAGACGGCGAGCACGCTCGACGCGCTCACCGGCGGTCGCTTGACGCTAAACGTCGTCACCGGCTCGAGCCACGTGGAGCAGATGCGCTACGGCGACCACCTCGTGCACGATGAGCGCTACGACAGGACGAATGAGTTTCTGGAGATTGTGACCCGCATCTGGAGCGCTGATGCTCCCATGACCTACAAGGGAAAGTATTTCGACATACGAGAAGCCGCTTTTTTCCCGATCCACGTCTCCAAGCCCTGGCCGCCCATTTATCTCGGCGGAAGCTCGGAACCCGGCCGCCGGGTGGGGGCGAAATTTTCAGACGTGCACATGATGTACGCCGTCGACGTGGAGACTATCGCAAAAGACGTGCTCGACATGAGGCGGCGTGCCGCTGAGTTCGGGCGCGAGGATAAGATACAATTCGGCGTGCGGATGCACATCCTCTGCAGAGAGACCAAGGAAGAAGCAAAACGAGCGGCGGCAGCGCTCATCGAAGGGAGTGATATCTCGAACGTGCAGGCCTGGGCCGATATGAAGACCAATACGGAGAGCACCGGCCAGACGCGCGTGAACGAACTGGCGAAGGGCGAGTCGCTCTGGATCACCGATACCTTGTGGATGGGCGTGAACACCGTTCGCGCAGGCGCGGGCGCCTCTCTCGTGGGCACGCCCGACATGATCGCCAAAGCTCTCAAGGAATATGTGGAGGTGGGCGTCCACACGTTCATCCTATCCGGGTGGCCCCACATCGAGGAAGTAGAGATTTTCGGGCGTGAGATCATGCCGCTTCTCGCGGATACCGACCCCATCACCCTGGAGCAACCCTTGCCGGCACTCGCAGAATACGATTAATGAGAGATAACACCGCCAAGGCACCACGAAGAGGTAACTTTTGATGAACAGTTCCGCCGGCGTGCTCAACGCCGATTCGAAAAAATGGGTCGACATTGCTGAATCACTGGCGCAAGAGAAGTTCGCCCCGCGCGCGAAGATGATCGACGAGGAATCTCGCTTTCCGACAGAGAACTACAAGGATCTGGCCGACGCCGGTCTTCTCTCTCTCATGGTGCCCAAGGAATTCGGGGGCATCGGAGCGGATTCTCTCACCTACGTCACCGTACTCTCCAAAATCGCGAAAGGCTGCGCCTCTACCGGGCTCACGTTCAACATGCACAGCGCCGTCGTGGATTTTCTGGGACAAATCGCCTCTAAGGAACAGATGGAGAGCTACTTCTCGGAAGTAGTGGACAAAGGCGCCATCTTCGCCTCCATTACGAGCGAACCGGGCAGTTCTTTCCGCGACAAGCTGGCGGTGCGCACCTCCATTCGTGAGGACAACGGACATTATTACCTTCACGGAAAGAAACATTTCTGCTCTCTCTCCACAGGGGCGACATATTACTTCACCTGGAGCTACCTCGACGGCGCGGAAACCCTGCAGGAGGGTCTTCTGAACGTGATGGTTCCCTCATCGAGAGAGAACATCGAAATCATCGACGATTGGCACACCATCGGCATGCGGGGCACCGCGTCGAACTCACTGATGTTTCACGATGTCGCCGTGGAGCCAAACGAGATCATCGGGGAGCCGGGCAGCATTCTGGGCAAGGACATGAGCATGTGGTCTCTGGGATACACCGCCGTCTACATCGGCATTGCCGAGGCGGCCTATCAGTTCACGGTGGATTACGTGAAGAAAACGAAATCTGGCATGGGGGTTCCTCTCGGAGAACTGGACCGCACGCAGCGTCAGATTGGCGAGATGGCCATGCTGCTAGAAAACGCGCGGCGCGCCGCAGAAAAGCTGGGCGCGCTCAGAGGGAACCTCGGGAAAATGGAGCTGACCTTCATACTCAACCAGGCGAAGTACCTGGCGACCGAAGCCGCCAAAGAACTCGCCGAGCAGGGAATCCGCCTTTGCGGCGGACGCGGGCTTCACCGCTCCTTACCGCTCGAGCGTCACTTGAGAGATGCGGTGGCCGGCATCGTCATGCCGCCCGCCAACGACCGCTGCCTCGAAACCATCGGACAAATCGCTTTGGGCCACGAAGCGAAAACGCTCGACTTTCAATAGACGAGGGAGTCAACCGGCCCCTCATTCTTAACACATCGAAATGCGATAATCGCTTCTACTCTCTCGTTCCCGCGCTTCCCGCGCGACGCGGGTCGCCGAAGGCAGTGAGGCGGCCGCTATCACCCACTTCAACGGCGTGCACGCCGCCGAAAAAGTGATGGGGATACGAATAGGGCAAAACCTCGAAACCGTTCTTGCTTACGTATTCCAGTATCGCTTCATCCACCGCATCCTCGGCATGCAGGGGACCTATATCCAGGTGCATGCGGGGAGCCTCTACCGCTTCTTGTAGGGTCATCTCCCGGTAAAGCAAATTCAGGATTACCTGGGCCACTGCCGTGGGGATGCGGTAGGAACCAGGACTACCAACACCTAAGCGCAATTTCTCTCCCTCGAAGACGAGGGTGGGGGCATATCCCGCCATGGGACGCTTGCCTGCGCCTAGTGAATTCCCGCGTCCCGGTCGGGGGTCCATCCAGTTCGTATGGTTGTTTAGAAGAACGCCCGTACCTGCCGGCGCGACTCCTGAGCCCCAGCCCATCCCCAAGGTCTGTGTAATACACACTACGTTGCCGCAAGGGTCCACAACCGTGAAGTGAGTGGTGGAGCCCGGTTCTGCGTCGTGTACATGAACGTCGGGGGAATGCTCTTGCGCAATCGCTCGAACGGCATATTCCTTACTCAGGAGGCGTTCTATCGGCATGTCGTAATGGTACGGGTCGCCATAGACCGAGAACCTGTCGCGGAACGCGGCGCGCATGGCGTTTGCGAGGGCTAGCCCGCGCGCCGGTTCACCCGCCGTATCCCACTCAGGCAGCAGGACTTCGAGGAAATTCAGAATCTGAATCAGGATAAGGCCGGAAGAAGGAGGCGGCGCAGTGAGGAAACGCAAGCCCCGGTAACGCGAGATGAGCGGGGCCATCCACCGTACACGGTAGTCTTTGAGGTCGGAAGCTCCCAGATAACCGCCGCCGCTTCTCACCTCATCTACCATGGCTTTCGCGAGCGCGCCCTCGTAAAAGGCGTGCGCTCCTTTTTCCGCCAGCCCGCGAAGCGTTCTCCCCAAATCCGGCTGGCGCAAGAGCGCGCCTTCTGGTAGCGGTTCGCCGGATGACGTGTGGATTTTCCCGAACTCGGAATAATTCGAACAAAGCGTCCCGAAGCGCGACTCCTCCTGCTGAGTGCGGTAGAACCAGCCGATCTCAAAGCCTGCATTCGCCAGACGGATAGCGCTCTCGAACAAATCGCCCCAGGGCTTACGCCCGTATTCGCGGTGAATCGCCTCAAGCCCACGCAACAGACCCGGAACCAGGACGGACCGATGGCCCCGGCTGTGCGAATCGTCTGTGTGTTGTCCGTTTTCATCGCACTCGAATATGCCGGGCTCCATTCCCTGGGGGCACTCGTTGCTGAAATCAATAAACCTGGCTCTTTTCTCATCCTCACGCCAGATGAGCGCAACACCGCCGCCGCCCAGCCCGGAATAGAAAGGCTCCACAACGCCAAGGGCCAGAGAGACGGCCACCGCCGCATCGCAGGCGTCTCCTCCCTCTTCCATGACGCGCAACCCCGCTTCCACCGCTTTTTTATGGGCCGCTGCTACAGCGAACATACGGCTTTCTCCCGTTTTTCTTAGATCATCTCTTTTCAAGGATTATAAGCACACCGGGGCTCCCGAGCGCATCCATGGACACGTCGTGCACCGCATCATGTCATTTTCAGCTGTCAGCGATGACAAAACTACATTATTTACTGTAGTTTAACCGGGTTATCTTCAAATATCGCGCTTCCCGACGAATCGGCGCTCTCATTGAACCACGGACTTTGCGATGACGGACAAACCGCCAGATGGAGAAAATCCCTCCGACTCCGGACCCTCCCAAGGGGAAAAAGGACCACCGTCCGGTGAAAACCGGCGACCCCGGAAAAAACGCTTCACGTTCTCTTTCGTCAGGAAGTTCCTCCTTTTTCTGACCCTCGGCGTGGGCCTGTTCTTCGCCGCCGAGGCGGGATATTTCTGGTGGCAGAATTGGGAGCGATTCGTCTCGACGGACAACGCCTACGTCAAGAGCACGCTAACTCCTGTCAGCACCGAAATCGCAGGCGTGGTGACAAAACTCCTGGTCAAGGACAACCAGGCGGTCCGGAAAGGCGACCTCCTCGTCGTCCTCGACAAGCGGCGTCATGAGGTCGCACTCCAAAAAGCCAAGGCCGCCGTAGCCGTTGTCCGCGCGAAGTATGAGGCGAGCAAGGTGTCCGTCACCCACTCCATGGGCCGAGCCGCGGGTCTTCAGCAGGAAGCCCACGCACGCCTCGAGACTCTGAGGCGCACTCTCCGTTCGGCCCGAGCTCTGCTGATTCAAAGAAAAAACGAAGCGCGCGCCCATGCGGCCACGATGAAACAGTCACGCGAGGATTTGAACAGAAAACTACGCCTTCATGGTCAGAAAATCATCTCGGAGGAAAATCTCGAACTCGCGCGCGCATCTCATGACGTCGCCAGGGCGAACTACGACGCCTCCCAGGCCGCACTAAATGTGGAAGAAAACAAGGTTTCGGCAATCGTCAACCAGATCGAAGAGGCCCAGGCCTCCGTGGCGCTGGCGAAAAACGAGGACCGCTCCCGGCGCATGAAAAGCCATGACGCCGATTCCCTGAAGGCCGAACTCGAAGAGGCCCTGGCCGCCTACAAGGAGAAGGAACTTCTCCTTTCCTATAACGAGATTCGCGCGCCCGTATCCGGCTACGTGGAGAAATCTGTCGATCCCGGCGCATTCGTGCAGCCCGGGCGTCCCTTGCTGCTCATCGTTCAACTCGATAAAGCATACATTCGGGCGAATTTCAAGGAAATCAAACTCGAAGGAATCCACGTGGGCCAGCCAGCGGAAATCGTTCTCGACGCCTACCCGAACCGAACGTTCAAGGGCCATATCGCGAGCCTGTACTCGGGCACGGGTGAGACCTTCTCCCTCCTGCCGCCTGAGAACGCGACCGGCAACTGGGTGAAAGTCACCCGCCGCATCCCGGTTAAGATACTGCTGGACGAAAAGCCTCCCAAAAACTTCCCCCTGCTTATCGGCATGTCCGCCTACGTGACCGTGGACACCAAGATACGGCGCGGCCCCCGCCTGCTGGCGTATCCCGTAAATAAAACTCCGCAAAACCAGAAACCTTGAGAGAAAATACAACGTCATCCGCTTCCGGAAGCGGAGGGGAAGCCCCTTCGCAGATAAGTTATCCCTCCCCCTTCAATCGCGCGATGATTACGCTTGCTGTCGTGTCGGCCGCGTTCATCTCCGTGATGGACGCCAGTATCGTCAACGTGGTGATGCCGCACATGCGCGGTTCGTTCAACGTCGATCTGTCCACCATCACCTGGGTGGCGACCATCTATACCATCGCCCAGATCATAACGATCACCATGTCGGCCTGGTGGAGCACACTGCTGGGACGAAAGCGTTATTTTCTCATCTCCTTCATCTTGTTCACGCTGGCTTCGATTCTCGTCGGCACCTCGCAAACCTTTATCCAGATGCTCGTCTATCGCATTTTGCAAGGACTCGGCGGTGGCGGCCTCATACCTGTGGCACAGGCGATATTGCGAGAAACCTATCCGCCGAACAGACAGGGCTGGGCCATGGCCATGTTCGCGGCGGGCGTGGTGATTGCGCCCGCCATGGGTCCGGTGGTGGGCGGATGGCTCACTGAGTCTCTGAGCTGGCCCTGGGTATTCTACATCAACGTGCCCGTCGCCGCCGTCGGAATCGCCCTCGTCGCCATCTACGTTCACGACCCGCCCCACATGAAGCGCGGAATCAACAAGGTCGACTGGATGGGCATCTCCCTGATCGGGATCGGCCTCACTGCGCTTCAGGTCGTTTTGGAGCGCGGGCAGGACGAGGACTGGTTCGATTCGAACCTCATCATCGTGATGACGATCTTCACCGTCATCACGCTCACGGCGCTGGTCTTGTGGGAATTGCGGACGGAAGAACCCATTGTCGATTTCAGGGTCCTCATGAACTTGAACCTGAGCGCTTCGTGCTTCGTGGTGCTGATCTTCGGGATCGTGATGTTCGGAACCACCTTCATCCTCCCGCAATTTCTGCAAAACGTCCTCGACCATGGCCCGTATGAAACCGGCCTCGTCATGCTGCCAAGGGGCATCGCGTTGTTTTGCATGATGCCCATTGTAGGCCACCTGTATAACCTGGTGGATTACAGGATACTAATGTGCGGCGGCGTTACGCTGGCCGTTATCTCCATGTTCCTCATGTCGGGGCTCTCGCTGCAGACGGACTACTGGGGCATGGTGTCTCGCCTTGTCATCCTTGGATTCGGCATGCCCTTCGTCTTCGTCACTCTGACAACCGTCGCCTTCAGCACCACGCCCGTGGCCGACATCAACTCCGCCACGAGTCTCTACAACCTGGCGCGCCGTCTGGGCGGCAACCTGGGCTTCGCCATCATGGCGATACTACTCGAGCGCCGCACCGCCCTTCACCGCGTGAACATGGTGGGAAACATTACCGATTCGAACGCTACGTTTCTCTCGTATAAGGAAACGCTTACGGAAATGCTCGTCCGCAAGCAGATCGACCCACACACTGCGCAAACCAAAGCGATGGGCCTCATCGAGCAGACCATCGACAAGCAAGCCACCATGCTCGCCTACAACGACATCTACTGGTTCATGGGGTGGGGCTTCATCTTCGTCGTACCATTTATTCTGATTTTGAGAGTCAAACAGGCGTGAGGTTCGTCCGACTGCCCGAGTAGATGCGGTCGAAACAGTTTTGCTTACAGAGACGACAGGTTGGATGCTCTGGATATGAAGCGCGAAAAAGAGAATTATTTCTTGGGGTAAATCCCAAAGGGATCCTTGAGCAGCACCTTCCAGACGAAAACGAGTACGACTACGGCCAATACGATGATCGATAGGGTTTCCATATAGAACCGATTCTCCTATGAATGCATAAAGCTGGTGGGTCGCCGGGGAATCGAACCCCGAACCTACGGATTAAGAGTCCGTTGCTCTGCCTAGTTGAGCTAGCGACCCGACATCTGAATGACCGCCGACCGGCAATCGTCAAACCAGAAGTTAGCATAGCGACCCCATATAACAAAACCTGCGATGCCGATCGGCTTTTGTACGATCCCCAGTGAACCCTGCCTTGCAGCCCCTCTCGTGAAAATTCGGTAGTGTCTCATTTTGAAATACTCATATTGGACATATACCCCCGCAGGGGGTTGACATATTAGATCGGGGGTTTAATATCACAAAGAGTATTCACACAACAAAAATACTTAAACCGGAGAGTTCGATGAGTCTGCACAGGGAGACAATATCATGCCTACTGGCCCGCAAGGACAGAAAAGGCCCGGAGACGCTATCGGATGCGCTGTATCCGTCGCTAGGGTCGCTACCGGTGAAACCGAAGATACCCAGACTAAGGGACAGGAAGACGGGCGCAAGGGCGGCCACGTAAGGGCTAGCAAACTATCGCCCGAGCGCAGGAAAGAGATTGCGCAGAACGGCGCAGCTGCGCGCTGGGGAACTCATAAGAAAGCGGTATAATATAAGAGACGGCAAGGGGTTTCTGTGGGAACAAGGTATATATCCAAAACTCTTGGAAGTGATGAGAATGTTGTGTTTGATGCTAAGCTTCATTGGATATATTGGCTCATTCCATTTCTGTGGCTCCGACAATTAACAACTGAAATTGTTGTTACTAATCAACGTTTTGTTATCAAAAGAGGGTTTATAAGCAGGCGCACCGAAGAGTTGAACGTAAATAGGATTGAAGAAGTTAATTTGAAGCAGGGTGTAATTGCAAGGATATTGTCAGCAGGAAGTGTGAATATTCGTGGAACTGGAGTAGGTGTAATACGAATATCTTTCTGGGTTCGACGTCCACTTTCGTTGAGACAAGCCTTATTAAATGCTCAAGATAGGCTGAAACGCGGACAATGATTTTGATACTATGTCAAAGGCGACACTATGTGTGTAAAATGTTATCTCTTGTTGCCGACAAGAAGACATCAACTTCTACCAATAAGGAGTGAAGCGAAGGAGCGAAGCGTATGACACAGACGCAACACCCATCCAGGGCTATGGAAGTTGCAAATTGGTTTCTTGAGCGAAGCTGGAGTGACTCTTCAAAACCCCCTTGCGATCAATTAAAGCTTTACAAGCTGACGTTTTATTCCCACGGATGGTATTTGGGAAATACAAGGGGAGAACTGTTTCCAGAGGATGTTGAGGCTTGGCCTCATGGCCCTGTTGTACGTGATCTATACCTAGAGTTTAAGGAATTTGGCCGAAATTCCATTGACAGGCATGGTAAGCGGCTAATGATAGACGTCGATGGTGTGTCATCGTTTGACTATCCCAAACATGACGGAAAACTTGTTTCGTTCTTTGAGAAAATTTGGGATGTCTATGGAGACAAAACCGGCATCCAATTGTCCAACATGACTCATAGAGAGGGCGAGCCATGGACTATTGTTGCCAAACAGTACCGCTATAATCTGGTCGATAAACCCACAATCCCAAGCGAAATCATAAGGGATGCGTTTGCCAAAAAAATCAATGCTCTCATCGAATGACAATTTCCAGGTCAAAGAAGACGATTCTTTAGTTTCAAAAGAACCTGATACTCAAACTTCCCAATTTCCATTCTTTGATGGTGGCGCCCCCAACCAGATTTTCTTGTTTGATAGATGGGGCGTCAAATACGGAACTGACGACAAGGGACATGCGGCATCAATTATTCTGTCTGTACTCTTGTTGGTTCTTCTGGCATGCCTTTTTATTATAGGCGGCTTATGGGATCGCACTTGGATTGGTGATGCCATACAGATTCTAGGAACGGCTTTCACGTTTGTGGCCGGAGTTGCTATAGGCAAGTCGGTTTCCGACAAATAGCCCCCGATTCCACCTGCTCGATGGTATCCATGGGGCAATGATCACCCCGATTTCCTCAAGATAACACTTGACACTAAGCATAAAAGTTCATATATTGTATGTATGAACAAACTAACTACATCAAAGAGAGTTCAAGTCCTCAATATGTTGGTGGAAGGAATGTCGATGCGGGCGACCTCCCGCGTCTCAGGCGTTTCCATCAATACCGTTACCAAGCTACTCATCAAAGCCGGTGAAGCCTGCGCGGAGTATCACAACGCGCACGTGCGGGACATCCAGTCGAAGCGCGTTCAGTGCGATGAGATATGGTCGTTTGTCTACGCCAAGAAAAAGAACGTGGCGAACGCGGAAGCGGCTCCCGAGAACGCAGGCGATGCCTGGACGTGGACGGCCATTGATGCGGATTCCAAGTTGATTATCTCGTATCTCGTAGGCGGGCGTGATAGCGGGTATGCGGCGGAGTTCATGGGAGACGTAGCAGAGAGGCTTTCAAACCGCGTACAGTTGACCACAGACGGACACAGAGCGTATCTCGAAGCGGTGGAGGATGCTTTTGGGGATGATGTCGATTACGCGATGCTCGTGAAGCTGTACGGCGACTCAGGCGAGGGAAAGTACAGCCCGTCCGAATGCACCGGCACTCGCATGGCCATGATAACGGGAATGCCGAATCCCGATTACATTTCCACCAGCTACGCAGAACGCCAGAACCTCACCATGAGAATGTGTATGCGTCGTTTCACGCGGCTTACAAACGCATTCTCGAAGCGTCTTGAGAATCATATTCACATGCTCTCGCTTTACTTCGTTCATTACAATTTTTGCCGGATTCACAAGAGCCTTCGGGTAACGCCTGCGATGGCTGCTGGAATTGATTCTGAACTTCGTGATACTGAATGGATTGTGAAGTTGATTGAAGCGCGGGAGCCGAAGCCCGGAAGGCGTGGCCCTTACAAGAAGCGAATTTCAAACTGAGACACTACCGAAAATTCCGGAAGCAGATCATGAAACCACAGGTTTCAGACATTCACCCGACCAGCCGGCGGCTCTCGGGATTTCGGGGTGTCAGCCTATCTTTCCGGAATCAAACCGCGTGGACTGAAGCGCAGAACCAGCAACAGTATCACCCCCATGATCATCAGACGCATATGGGCCGCGCTTTCCATCAGATGACGACGCAATGGGCTGTCTTGCGCGAGTCCCGAAGTGAGCAGGTCCATCAGCCACAGACCGATGGGTTCAGCCTCAATCCAGAAGAACCAGATGACGAAACCACCCAGAACCGCACCCCAGTTGTTCCCCGACCCCCCAACGATGACCATCACCCAGATGATGAAAGTAAAGCGAAGCGGCTGATAGGAAGCAGGCGTGAACTGCCCGTCCAGGGTGGTGAGCATGGCTCCGGCGACGCCGACCACCGCCGAACCCAGGACGAAAACCTGCAGATGACGCCCCGTGACATCCTTCCCCATGGCGGAGGCGGCGAGTTCGTTGTCCCTGATGGCGCGCATCATTCGGCCCCATGGTGAATGGAGCGCTCGTTCGGAAAGCCACAAAACCACGATAAGAACGATCACGAACAGTCCCGCATAGGATAACTTGACAAAGATGGAGGAAAACTCGACGGGCGCTGCGCCCAGACGGGCGGCCCAATCCTGGAACCAGAGAGACTGTTGTAGATCCACCTCATACGGCACGGGTCGAGGCAGGCCACTCACGTTCTTCACGCCTCGGGCCAGCCAGTCCTCGTTCTTGAGAACCGCAATAATGATCTCTGAAATGCCCAGCGTGGCAATTGCCAGATAATCGGCCCTCAATCCCAAGGCGATCTTTCCGATCACCCAGGCAACGGCGGCGGCGAGCAAGCCGCCTGCAATCCAGGAGACCAGGATGGGCAATCCCAAACCTCCCAGAAACCCGGCTTTGGTCGGATCCACGGCCTCGATGGCCTCCACAGCAGGGAAAAAGAACGCCCGTGCGAGAAAAAAGCCGCCGATGATAATGCAGGCGAGGAGAAGCTTACGAGGCATCCCGGCAGGAGCCCGCCTGGTGGCGAAAACGGCAGCCAGAATCGTCGCCAGAGAAATCGCAATGGCTACAATGACACCGACGCCGCCCGCTCCCCAGGCCGCAGGTACAGGCGCGACGGATACGAGAACCGCCGTCACCCCCCCCAGCGCCGCGAACCCCAGGATGCCGAAATTTATGATTCCGGCGTAGCCCCACTGTATGTTGACGCCGAGCGCCATCACGGCCGATATGAGGCAAAGGTTCAGTATCGCGAGCGCCAGGGACCAGCTCTGGAATACGCCGACCACGGCCAGAGCCGTGAACATGGCTGCAAACATGTAGACGGCGCGCATCTTCTCTCGCTTGCGGATCGAAGGCTTCATGAGGCTTTGCGCCCAAAAATACCTGTGGGCCGGAGCAGCAGCACCAGCACCAGGATGACGAAGGAAACCGCGAACTTGTAATCCGTGGACAACAGCTGCACCAATCCTTGCGGCGCCCAGTCTCCAGGCGCAAGATAAGCGACGAATTTCCTGTAGGCGTAAGTGAGCGCGACCTCGGAGAAGGCGATGGTAAAGCCACCGGCGATTGCGCCCAGCGGGTTGCCCAGTCCACCGACGATGGCGGCTGCGAAGATAGGCAGAAGAAGATTAAAATAGGTGAACGGCTTGAAACTCTTGTCCAGGCCATACAGGGCGCCGGCGATGGTGGCGAGCGTCGCGGCGATAATCCAAGTGGTCCGCACGACGCGCTCCGGATCGATCCCCGAGAGCAGAGCCAGATCTTCGTTGTCCGAATATGCGCGCATGGATTTGCCGACACGCGTGCGGTTCAAAAACCAGAAAAGCGCCGCCACCACGATGATTGCCGTCAGGATGGTCAGCCCTTGAGTGGTTTTGAAGGCGACACCCTCGCTCAAACCACTCAGGCGCTTGAAGGCCGGGGCCGTGATGATGAAGCGCTCCCCGTCGACGAACCACCTATCGCCGGGCCCGATGATGATGCGCACCACACTGTTATACACGAACATCACCCCGACCGAGACGATCATCAATATCTCTGGCTTCGCTTTCACCCGGCGATAGAAGCGGTACACCCAACGATCGATTAACAGGCAAAGAGCTATCGTGCAGAGGACGCCAAAAGGCAGAGCCAACAGCGCGGTCGGCAGAGGGAAGATGGAAACGCCCCAATATTGGAACATCCAGGTGATCAGAATGGTCGCCATGGCGCCGAAGGCCATGGTGTCGCCCTGGGCGAAATCCGAAAAGCGCAATATGGCGTATATCAAGGTGACGGCCAGGGCGCCGAGCGCCAACTGGCTGCCATACGCCATGCCGGGAACGATGACAAAATTCGACAACAGGATCAGCGCATTCAGGATGCCGTCCATCGCCTCAACCGCCCAGGAACGCCCGGCGGATTTCCGTGTTCATCATCAGGGCCGGACCGGTGTCGGTGTAACGGTTTCGCCCCTGCACCAGCACGTAGCCCCTGTCGGCGATGCTCAGCGCCTGGCGGGCGTTCTGCTCCACCATAAGAACGGCGATGCCGTCACCCGCGATGTAGAGGATCCGCTCGAACAATTCGGTCATTACGATGGGCGAGACCCCCGCCGTGGGCTCATCGAGCATCAATACCTTCGGACGGGTCATTAGCGCGCGGCCCACTGCCACCTGCTGGCGCTGGCCGCCGGATAGTTCACCTGCAAGCTGGCGGCGTTTTTCCTTGAGGACCGGGAAGAGGTCGAACACCTGCCCCATCGTGTCCGCAATGTCATCCTCGCGGATGAAGGCCCCCATCTCCAGGTTTTCCTCTACCGTCATCGAGGTGAAGACGTTGCCGGTTTGCGGCACCAGACTCATTCCGTGGACGACGCGATCCTGCGGCGTCAGACCGGAGATGTCCTCACCGCCCAGGCGAACAGTACCCTCGCGCATCTCCAGCATGCCGAAGAGCGCCTTCATGGCCGTGGATTTACCTGAGCCGTTGGGGCCGACGACGACCGTGATTTCTCCGCTTCGGGCGCCGATGGTGCACCCGTTCAGAATGTCCGGCCCGCCGTAGCCGCCGGTCAAGTTCTCGCCGAGGAGATAATCTTCCGAGTCAATCATCGTCATCGGTCCGGTTCGGCTTGTCTTTGCGGCGTCCGCCGAGATAGGCCGTGATGACTTGCTCGTCGGCCTTCACCTCCTGGACGCCGCCCTGTGCGAGAATCGCACCTTCGGCCATGACGATTACGGGATCGCAAAGACGCGAAATGAAATCCATATCGTGCTCTATCATGCAGAATGTATATCCGCGCTCGCGCTGCAAACGGAGAATCGCATCGCCCAGCGTTTTGAGCAGGGTGCGGTTCACGCCGGCGCCCACTTCATCCAGAAGAACGACCTTGGCGTCGGCCATCATGGTGCGACCGAGTTCCAGAAGCTTCTTCTGGCCACCGGAGAGGTTCCCGGCCAGTTCATCGGCCACCTGCGTGATTTGAAGAAACTCGATGACTTCCTCTGCCTTGGCGCGAACGCGCTCTTCTTCGGTGCTCACCAGCGCGGGCCGCAACCAGGCGCCGAGAAGATTTTCTCCCGACTGGCCCGTGGGCACCATCATGAGGTTTTCGCGCACCGTAAGCGTGGGGAATTCCTGCGCGATCTGAAAGGTGCGGAGCATGCCCCTGGCGCACAATTCATGCGACTGGAGGCCGGTAACGTTCTCCCCGTCCAGATAGACGCTACCCGACGTGGGGCGATGCACACCGGCAATAACGTTGAACAGCGTGGTCTTACCCGCGCCGTTGGGACCGATGAGACCGGTGATGCGACCGCCGTCGATGGATAGGGAAACACCATCGACGGCGCGTATGCCGCCAAAGTGCATATGCAGATCAACGACAGATATCATGATATCCACAAAATACGCGCGGCCGCATCGCCCAGTCGTCTCTCCTGGGGCGAATTACCAAGAGACAACCCGGTCTAACGGTACCGCACGGTGGTGATCTTTCCGCCCTTCACGAGTATCTCGCGGTAGTTGCCCGCGCTCTCGCCGGGACCAATCAGTTCGACCGCCGAGGCGCCTACGTAATCGACGTCGCCGCCTTTGGCGATAATCTTGAGCGCCTTGGCCAACTCACCGGGATAGATCTTCTCGCCCGGCGCATTGGCGACCATCATGACCTTGTCCTTGAGCGCCTTGCTCTTGCTGGAGCCGGCCGCCTGCATGGCCAGCATGAGCAGGGCCGCAGCGTCATAGGCCTCGGCCACAAACGGGTTACCCCCCTTGAAACCGGCCTTCTTGGCCATTTCGCCGAGCTTCGCCGCGCCCGGGCTGTCCGTACCGGGAACGGTGCCGTAAGAACCATCGAGCGCCTTGCCGATCGCCTTTGGCAGGCTGTCACCGATCATGCCGTCCGGCAGCACGAAGGTTTCGAACGCGCCGGTATCGACCGCCGCCCGGATGATGCCCTTGCCGCCTTGGTCCAAGTATCCTGCGACGATAAGAACATCGCCTCCCGCGGCAGAGAGGGCGCCGACTTCCGCCGTGTAATCCGCCTTGCCGTCTTCGTGCGCCGCAGTAATCGTAATCTTGCCGCCGGCCTTCTCGAAGTTGGTCTTGATGCTGTTGGCCAGTCCCTTGCCGTAGTCGTTGTTGGTGTAAGTCAACGCCGCCGACTTGACGCCTCTTTCCTTCAAAACGGCGGTGATAACCTGCCCCTGCCGGGCGTCTGATGGAGCGGTGCGGAAGAACAGCCCGTTGTCCTTGAGGGTAGAAAGAGCGGGGGAAGTCGCCGATGGGGAGATCATCACGATCCCGTTGGGCATGGCTACGTTTTGGAGCATGGCGATGGTGACGCCCGAGCAATCCCCGCCGACTATGGCGTTTACCTTATCGGAAGTGATCAGACGCTCGGCAGACGCCCTGGCGGCAGCAGAATCCGTGCATGTGGTGTCGCCGCGCACCGAAACCACTTTGGCGCCGCCCAGCAGTGCGCCGCTGTCGCTGACTTCCTTCATCGCCAACTCGGCGCCCTTCGCCATTGGCGGCGTCAGGGATTCGATGGGGCCTGTATACCCGAAAAGGACGCCCAATTTAATGGTTTCCGCACTGGCCGTCGCGCTTGCAAGTAAAACCAAAGCCATTGCAACCAGCAGTTTTTTCATCGCCTCGTCTCCCATGTGTCATTGTTGTACAACGTAATCGTGCGAATTGGATCCTCATTGCAGATGAAGTTGAATTATACACAAACCCGCATGGATGATCTAAAAATTTTTGTCTGAATACGAGCGATTTTATAGGACGTTGCGCCATGCAAACCCCGACACCCTTTCTTTGAGCAGCCGACAGGAATCCAAGGGCGTTGCAGAGACAACTCGAAGGCGAAGATCCAGGCCATTCGTAATTATTTGTTCGGCTACGACCTGCTGGCGCAGATCGTCCCAATAGAGCTGCGTGGAATTAGTCGTCAAGAATCGATCAGGACCGGCGCACGACCGACCACCCGGTTTTCCGAGAGGTCGGCCAGCGCCTTCTCCACCTCGGCCAGGGGGTACGTCCCCGAAACGACGGGCTTCACCCGGCCCGACCCGACCCATGCGGCGGCTTCGGCCAACTCAGCGCGATTCACGTAGCGCGAGCCGGTTACCGTGATCTCATCGTCCACGAAGCGGGTAGGGTCGCTCGCGAAAACCGTGCCCGGCTGAAAGCCCACGACGACGAGGACGCCCGTTCTCGTCAGCGAAGCGAAGCTCTTCGGCAGCGTCTGCTCCGTGCCGACGAACTCCAGCACGGCCTCGGCTCCCTTGCCGTCGGTGACCTCTCTCACGATCTCGGCGAAATCCTCCTCCAGGCCGTTCACAGCGTGGTCTGCGCCCAATTCCCTGGCACGGGCGAGCTTGGCGTCGTCGATATCCACCGCGACGACACGCGCGCCGAAAGCCTTGGCGATCTGGACGGCGTGAATTCCCACACCGCCGCAGGCGCCGACGACGACCACGTCATCCCCCGGCCGCACGCCCGCGCGCGTTTTGATGGCCTTGAGCGGGGTCGCCACCGGACTCACGATGGTCGTCGCCTCGGCGTACCCCACGCCATCGGGAATGGCGCAGAGGTTCTCCGCCGGAACCCGCACGTACTCGGCGTAGCCGCCGTCTTGATGCACCCCGAAGTAGCCCTTGAAATTCTCGCAAAGCGTCACCCGGCCGAGCCGGCAAAACCGGCACCGACCGCAGGTGAGATAGGCGTGGACGACCGCGCGAGCGCCTTCTTTCCATCCCTCGACGCCGGGCCCCCGTGCGGCCACCTCACCCGCGATCTCGTGCCCCATGATGAGGGGCAGTTTACCGCCGATCCGGCCCGCGCGGATGGTCACGTCGAACTGATCCGGTGCGCAGGCGTGCACGCGCAGCACGACCTCCCCGTGGCCCGGCACCGGGTCGGGCACCGTTTCGAGCGTCAGGGAACCTCCCCATTCATGCAGAACCATGGCGCGCATCGGAGCCTCCTCTTTGATCAGAAAAAATAATTGCAGATGGCCAGGAAAATCTCTCGAGCTTTCAGCCTATTGGGGCCAGAAGTTTATGCCCTTTTTCTCATATTCCAGGTGTATCAATCCTGTTACAGAAAAATTGGTTCAGCTACGAACATCAATAAAGAAAGCTATGTATTTACTATTCATCCTATATCCAGGAACAAAGGTTATATCGAATTCTTACAAGAAACTCTTCAACTACTCACCGAATTAACAATTCGCGAGAAGAATTTCGAGTGTCTATTTTAGGGGACGTTGTTATGCCTGTCACATGGATATTTCAGGATAAACAGAGAAACAGCGGGAATAAAATCAATATCTCCAGATTTTTTTATCTAGTTGATTATATTGTGTATACACTTGATTTTCAATGGCACGCCCGGTAGGACTCGAACCTACAACCTTCGGATCCGAAGTCCGACGCTCTATCCAATTGAGCTACGGGCGCGTGATATCCGTTGGTCTTGTTCGGAAGCCAGGTCCGCTCAAGAATGTGTAAAACTTTGGGGTGAGTGAGGGGATTTGAACCCCCGACCTCCGGGGCCACAACCCGGCGCTCTAACCACTGAGCTACACCCACCATGCCTTCATCCCCCTCTCCCGCAGTGGCCAAGCATTTGGAGAAAAGGGCGACGCGAATTCCAAAATGATGGTACGCCCGGCAGGATTCGAACCTGCGACCTACGGATTAGAAGTCCGTTGCTCTATCCGGCTGAGCTACGGGCGCCCGACTCGGCGACTTTTCCGTGGCGACCCATTCGCAGGCGCCGCTTTCCGTCCGAAAGGCAAGAGAAAATATCACAAATCGAGATCGTCAACAACGCCTCGGTAAGGAAGGTTCATCATGCGCGAGAAGTCACGATGGATTAAGAACAGCTTAGCATCAAGTAAGGGCATAGGGATGTGAGGAAGTGGATCATCTGGACAGATAAATCTGCGAAGTGCACGCATGGGGCCTTTCGGCCCCGCCCCTCGAGCGCCCCCCATCTCCCCAAATTTTCATGTTGTGCGGATCAGTATAAGAAAACCGGCGAAAATGTCCAGCGGCGTCGGCGCTTGGACATTATCCCAGGCGCGCGCATCCAGAGCGGCGCAGGCGAAACGAATAATCTATTCCCCCTCGAAGGGCTTTCTACGCACCCTGCCCTCGCCTACCAGGGCCGCCTTCATGAGGAGGATCAAGGTGTTGGTTCTGGGGATGAGGTGGATAAAGCGATCGAGCTTCTTATCGATCACATCAATTTCGCCTTCCGAAAGACCCAGAGCCGCCACGCGCTCACTGCTCAAATCGACGGCGAAGGGAAATTCCTGGGCTGCGGTCGCCGCAGCGCCTTGCGCCTGCGCGACGGTGATCCGGTACCCCGCCTTCGCCATCTCTTCTTTCAAAAACGGCCAGACGCGCTCCAGGAAGGCGGGATGATGCCCGAGAGCGCGCCAGACGCTGCCCAGCCCGCCAGTCGCCTCGCGAATTTCCTCGAAGAGCGCTCCCACCGAATCATCCACGGCTGCCGGGTCCACCAGATTCTCGGCGCGCATGGAAGCGGGCGGACCAGTGGGCAGGACGTTGGTGTCCGACTCCGAACCGGGGCGGATGCCGCCTATCTTCATGCCGTTGAGCGCGCCTTTGAGCGCCGCGACGAGAATGAGGTTCTTGGGATTCGCGTCGTTGTATATGTCCAATACGCCGTCGACCGCGTCGATGTCCTCTGATGAGTAGTCGAAGTCGTCTTCCAGATCTTCCCCTATTTCTGGCACGTCGGGCGGCATGGGCGGGGCCATGCGCATCCTGAGGTTGTCCGCGCAGCGCTCGAAATATGCGATTGAGGCGTTGGGCCTGAGCGCGTCCCAAGCCGCGCAAAAGTAATCCTCGTGCACCGCGAGAGTGCGATAGATGAGGTTCACCTGCGTACTGCGGAGCACCTGGCGCATGTCTTGATAAATTGCCGCAACTCTTCCCGTGGCGCGATCTTCGCTGATTTCATCGATAGCGATGGGTTCCATAATCATCCTCTTCAAGACCCACAAGACGAAAGCGTAACAACGGCTTGGTGAGGCGCCGTGCGAATCGTCCAGAGTATAGGGGTGGTGATGGTATGGAACAAGCCGGTTCCGCCCCGAGGTCTACCTGTTTTTAATAAGAAAAGTATTCCACTTGACAGGAAAGTTGAACATTAATATATTTGATTTAGTCAAATATTGAGAAATAACATATTTGACGGTTACTAAAAAATATATCCAGGTGAAAGGGTTTCACCAGGAAGAATCCGGAATGAAGAAATAGAGGAGTTGTGAACAAAATGGACATCACGCCGCAAGCCTCTTGCGAAACCACAGCGCTTGAAACACACGACCTCGGCGCACGGCTCCACGTGGCGCTCGATAATCTCTTCCACCAGAAAAAACCCGCCGACAGAGAAGCTGTGTGCCGCCACGACATCACGAACAACCAATGGACGCTCCTCCACATGCTCGCGGGCGCGGATGCGGAACCCCTCCCCATGGGGGTCATCGCCAAACGGATGCGTCTCACCCCAAGCGGCGTTACGCGCTGCGCTGACCCGCTCGTCGAGCGCGGCCTGATAGAGCGCTGCATGAAGGCAGGAGACCGCCGCGTGTGCTGCCTGAGTCTGAGCGAGGCGGGAGCGGCGCTTCATGGGACTATCTCGGAAAGCTGCGCGCTCGAGGACGGGGCGCTTCTGGATAAATTCTCCCCTGCGGAGAAAGAAGAGATCGTCCGCGCGATAGAAAAACTCGCGCGCGCCGCCGAGGAGTTATCTTCATGATCACCGAAGTGAAATCAACGCCTGCCGCTGATAACCTTGCATCGTCCGCCGAGGAAGTTTCCTGCTGCGCGCCGGAGCCGAAAGCCAGGTGGACTTCCCCCTACCTGTGGAGCTTCATATCGATAGGCGCGCTATTTGCGCTCATCCTGTGGGCGGGAGCGGAACGAGAGATTTCCGCCGGCCTCATCACCGACGAGATCAAGCGAAATATCTTGTTCATGCTGAACAGCTTCTGGGGCATCGCGCCCTTTTTCCTCCTGAGCGTGGGGGTATCGGCGTGGGTCACCGTCGCCGGGTACGCGGACAAGATAAAGGCGGTTTTCGACAAGCGCCAGGGCATGGCTATCGCCGGCGCGTCCGCGGTGGGCGCCGTAGTTCCGTTTTGCTCCTGCGGCGTCATTCCCCTGATCGCCGCCATGCTGGCAAGCGGCGTACCACTTGGACCCGTGATGGCCTTCTGGAT
This sequence comes from bacterium, assembly GCA_965213625.1. Lineage (GTDB taxonomy): Bacteria > UBA8248 > UBA8248 > UBA8248 > UBA8248 > Bin107. The sequence goes on along the minus strand of CBDBZU010000004.1, from coordinate 1,491,060 downwards.
CAGCTCGCCCCTGATGAGTCCTGAAAAATTCGTGCTGACCGCAGGCGTTCTGGGCACGGACTACGCCGTAGCGCGGCTCATCAGCGCGGTTGTTTTGGGCGCCGCCGCAGGCTACGCCACCTACCTCATCGGGCGAGGCGGAAGGCTCGACGGGGAACTCAGGAGCATCGTTGCGCCGGGTGCGCAAGAAACCCAAGGTGAAACCCGGATGCACAGGCCGTCTTTGAGCGGCTTCGCCGCCCAGGCGAGCAGCGTGGGCCTTTATCTCGCCAAGTGGCTGACGGTGGCGTTTTTCCTGGAAGCGCTCATCGTTCACTACGTCGACCCCGCGTGGATAGGCGCGATACTCGGTAAAGACAACCCCTGGTCGATCCCCCTGGCGAGTGCGGTGGGAATACCGCTCTACACTTCGGGCGTCGCCGCCATTCCCATCACCAAGGGACTCCTTGCCGCCGGCATGGGCGGGGGCGCTGCCATGGCATTTCTCATCGCGGGTCCCGTCACGTGCGTACCCGCCATGGCCGGCGTGTGGGCGCTGGTGAAACGAAAAGTTTTCGCCATCTACCTGGCGGTCGGCATACTGGGCTCGCTGGTCGCGGGATACGCATTTCAGCTTCTCATCCGGTCTTGAGGCTTCAGGCCCCCCGTCCTCGGGGGGCCTTCGCATTTTCTCTATCAACAATCCCCCCTGCTCCGCTCGACAAGATGCGCTCGTGGCCGTAATCTCCCAGAATATTTACGAGATATTTCTACCTTGGAGACATACGAAAATGCCGATATCCCTTTACCCTGCCGAATACTCTGAACCCAGCCGCATGAGCGTGGGCTACGTCATCACCACGCCCGAGGTGCGCTCGCCCCTGATGCCGGGCGTGCGCGGGGATTTCGGAGAAAACCTGGGCGTCCTCAAGGAATTGGGCTACGACACTTTGGAGGTCGCCATGCGCGACCCCGAGGACCCCGACGCACAGGGGGTGGAGGCGGAAATCGCACGCTCGGGCTTTTCGGTGACGATGATAGGTTCGGCCCCCAGCGAGCTTCAGGACGGGGTGATGATGTGCCACCCGGACGCCGAAGTCCGGGAAGCGGGCGCCGCCCGGCTGCGCTCGCTGATCGATGCGGGCGAGAAACTCGGCGCCTTGGGCGTGAACATCGGCCGGTTCCGCGGCACGTGCATCCCCGGCGAGATGTGGGAAATCTCGAACGGCTGGATGCGCGACGCGATGACCGCAGGAGCGGACTATGCCGCAGAGCGCGGCATGAAGATCTACATCGAACCCTACAACCGCTACGAGACGAACTTCATCAACACCGTGCGCCAGGGAATGGAATACGTGAAGGAGGAGAATCACGCCGGCCTCGCCCTCATGATCGACAGTTGCTGGATGAATTCCGAGGACGCCTCCATCCCCGGGGCCATCTTCGCCGCTCGCGATTGGATAGAATACGTGCACGTGGCCGATTCCACGCGCGGCTATCCGGGTTCGGCCCACATCCACTTCGGTGACTTCATCCGCGCGCTCAGGGAAATCGACTACGAGGGCGTGCTATCGGTGCAGATTGACCAGAAACCCGCCTTCCGGGTTGCGGCGGAGAGGAGCATCAGGTTGCTCAAGTGTTATTTGTAGAAACAGAGGATTAGCGCGGATAGAAATCGGGTATGGGTGAGAAGTCATGGAACCCCGCCGAGGTAAAATGCTGGTTCGATCCCGACGACAATCGTCTTTATTAAATCGCTTTTGGCAATGCGGCCCTAGGCGGTGGGTTCTCCCTCGTAGGCAGACGGCGGACATCATCGCCTGATTCTTCCTCGGCGCAGGCAAGTTCGAAATGGGCCTGCAGGTTCAGCCAGAATTCGGGCTCGACGCCGAACCAGTGACCGAAGCGCAGGGCCGGATCGCCGGTGATCGAACGCTTGCCATTGATAATCTGGCTCACCCGGTTGGGTAGTACGTCGATCTGGCGCGCGAATTCGGTGGGCGTGACGCCGAGTTCCGTCAATTCATCCTTCAAAATCTCGCCAGGATGGACGACTCTTTTGAACACCTGTGTTTCTCCTTTACTTCTCACACTCCCCGCGCGCGAGCTTGGTGGCGATGTGGGCCGGAAAGGCGGGGAATATCTCGATGATCCGCTTCTCCTTCTCATCACGCACCACGACGGTGTGGGAATGCCTCCTCGACAGGAAAAACCCCGTAAGGCGGAAGCGGCCGAAGGGCTGCCAGGTGAGGATGAATGGGTAGGTGACGGATTTCTCCTTGTTAAAGGGCCGCGTGATGAGGAGTTCTCCCTCGCCTCCTATTGGATAAGCCAGCTTCTTGAACTCGCCTTTTTTGCGCTCCACCAGCCAGACAGCCAAGTCGCGCTTGTCGGCCGGCAAGGTGATGCGCACCTTCTGCTCCACCTTGTAGCCGTTCAGGATGGTGTAGCTCACCTGGCAGTTGAACACGCTTTCCACGTTCGTCTCGGCGCTTGCGGAGACAACGGTGGCAAGCACTGCAATGGCACAGACGATGCACTTCATGCGGAATCCTCGGTAATGGAGGGGTCACATCCTGCAGCAGCGAACGGACATATTATGTCGATTCGAGCGGATGATATCCAGCAGGGGCAAAAATAGGAATGTGGCCGAAACCCGCGTCACGCGATGCGGAAGCCCCCAACCAAAAACCGCCCCGGAGCCGACGCCCCGAGGCGGTCTTGATTTGCTATATGTATCAGCCGTTTTTGTTCGGGTCCTGGGCGTCTGGTTCGGGATACTCGTTCGGCCAGTGATCGACCATCGTCTTGTAGTAGGTTTTGACCTTCCCGCCGTCCAAATGGAGAGATTTCTTGATCTTGTCGACCTCACGCTGCTCTTCGAGCGGGATGCCGAGCGAATCCATGTAGCGGTTAAAGAGGTTGAACAGTCCGCTCACCATCGTGAGTTCGACGATCTCGGCTTCGGAGAAGTGTTTTCGCACTTCCTCGAACACGTCGTCTCTCGAACGCGCGGTGTTGAGCGTTACGTGCTCCGCCCACAGGATGGCCGCTTTTTCGCGCGAGGTGAACAAATCCGATTCCATGTAGCCATCGGTGCCGATAACTTCCACTTGCTCGGGGGTGATACCAGCCGCTTGACCAAGCGACGTGTTGTGCGCGTATCAGTATGCGCACCCGTTAAGATGGCTCGTCTTGATGACCACCATCTCCTTTACCTTGGACGTGAGCACGCTGCCCCCACCCTCGCGCTGAAGCGTCGCCACGAAGGGCAGCATGGCCTTGGCGATGTGGGGAGTCTTCGCCAGCACCCGCATCGAATGCGGGACACGGCCCAGCATGGCGGTGGTAGCCTCGTAGAAGCGGGCCACGTCGGCATCCGCTTCTTCGGGCTGAATCATCTCGATCCTGGACATACCTGTTTTCTCCTTTCCGCGCGCTCCATGAAATCATGGGCACCTTGTTTATCATCGGCCATCTTCACCACCGGTGAAGAGCAGCCGCATTTTCTTCTCGTCCCTCTATTATGACTCATCCGCCGCCTCGCGGGCCAGCCACCCGCGGAATTCCGCAAGCGCGATTCCCCGGTGGCTGATGCGGTTTTTCACATCGAGCGGAAGCTCCGAGACGGCGCAGCCGTGCTCGGGCAGATACATGAGCGGATCGTAGCCGAATCCACCCTCCCCCTTAGGCGCACGCAGTATTCGCCCGTGCATCGCGCCCTCGAAAAAACCGAACCAGCCATCCGGCTTAACGAAAGCCAGCACGCAGGCGTAGCGAGCACCTCGCTCTGCATCCGCAACCTCGCGCATCCTTTCGAGCAAGAGCGCGTTACGCCCAGAATCATCCAGCCCCTCGCCGCCGAAGCGCGCGGAACGTACTCCCAACTCACCGGGCAGCGCATCCACTTCGACGCCCGAATCATCGGCCAGGGCGGACAAGCCGCTCGCCTCGCACGCGGCCCGCGCCTTGATGAGCGCGTTTTCCGCGTAGGTGGAGCCGGTCTCTTCAACGTCGAATTCGATACCCGCCTCATCAGGGCTTAACAACTCGACGTCCAAACCCTCAAGGGCGGCGCGCACCTCGCGCGCTTTTCCGGGATTTCCACTCGCGAGAACGATCTTCATTTCGCGCCGACGTGATTCACCTGAATCTCCAGGAGTTCGCCGATGCCTTTTTCCGCCAGGGCGATTAAGCGGCTCAGATCGCTCTTGCGGAACGGGGTCTGCTCGGCCGTTCCCTGAAGCTCCACGAAGCGGCCGCCGCCGGTCATCACGACGTTCATGTCCACCTCGGCGGTCGAATCCTCCGAGTAATCCAGATCCAGCATGGGGACGCCCCCGACCACGCCGACGCTCACCGCGGCCACCGCTTCGCGGATAGGCGATTCGTCGATACGCTCCTCCGCGAGCAGGGTGTTCACCGCGTGCGCAAGCGCCACGTAGCCCCCCGTGATGGCGGCGCACCGCGTGCCGCCGTCGGCTTGTATGACATCGCAGTCGATGTAAATCGTCAGCCCCTCGATTTTCGAGAGGTCGACTATCGAGCGCATCGAACGCCCGATCAAGCGCTGTATCTCCTGGCTGCGGCCCGCTCGTGCGCGTTTTCTATCCACCCGCCAGGGGGAACTGCCCGGCAGCATAGCGTATTCCGCCGTCACCCAACCCTCGCCCGAATCGCGCTTGTGGGGCGGCACGCGCCCTTCCACCGAAGCCGCGCACAGGACCCTCGTATCTCCCACCGAGATGAGGCAGCTTCCCGCGCAGGTATTTACGTAATCGGGCTCGACGCGGATTTTCCGGTTCTCATCTGGAAGCCTGCCGTCCGCGCGCACCATTTCGCCCATTCCTTTCCTTGCCATGTTCTCTCCCTATTGCAAAATAACCAGCTTTCAGACGGAGGGGATACTACGGGGATTTCCCGCGCAAATCCAGAGAGGTGGCCCAGACCGTTTTGAGCCTGGACCTATGCGGCGGGTGCGGTGTATTTCGTCTCGCGCAGACCCACGGCGCGCCGGAGAGAGCGCACGAAATTCTGGGCCGCAAGATAGATGCAGGGCACGAGAAAGAGCGTGAACAGGGTGGATAGGGAGAGCCCGCTCAACACGACGAGGCCTAAGGGCTTGAGCATTTCCGAGCCCTTCCCCCAGCCGCTCGCCAGAGGCGTGAGCGCGATGATGGTTGTCAGTGTGGTCATGAGAATCGGGCGCAGCCTCGTCGATGCTCCCTCGATGATGGCTTCTCTGATATCCATTCCGCGTTCTCTCAGGCGTTCGACGTAGTCGATCATGACGATGGAGTTGTTCACCACGATGCCCACCAGGAGTATGACGCCGATGAGCACCGTTGAGCCGAAGGGCGTCTTCGTGAGATAGAGGCCAAGCAGCGCGCCGGTGAGCGCCGGCGGAACGGCGAAGATGATGACCAAGGGATTCACGAGCGAGTCGTACTGGACGGCCAGCACCGTGTAGACCAAAAATATCGCGAGAAGCGCCAGGATAAGAAGCTCGCGGTTCGATTTCTTCAGGTTCTCCTCATCCTCGCCGGGCAGGATGAAGTAGCCCCTCGGTACGTTGATGCCTTTCAAGCGTGCGCGCACGTCCGCGCTCACGTCGCCCAGCGAACGGCCCTGGATGTCACCCGTTATCTGGAGGTGGCGGTTCTGATCCGTGCGGGTAATGACCGAACTGCCCTGTCCGTAGCGAATGTGCGCCACGTGGTTCAAGCGCGTGGCGCGCCCGTTCTGGTTCTGGGGAAACAGGGGCAGTTGCGCCAGATCCTGCTCGCTTTTTATCTCGGTGTCCGAGAACTTGACCCGCACAGGCACGCGCGTATCCACCCGGTTGATGAAGGTGGCGATGGAGCCATCGACCGCCGTGGCCACGGTGTCGCCCACGTCCTCGACCGAGAGGCCGAGTTCCGCCGCGCGCTCCCTGTTCACCTGGATGCGGAACTCGGGCCGGGGCCTGTCCTCGGTCATCTGCACGTTGTGAAGCCCATCCACCCCCTGGAGCTTCTCTACGACTTCTTCGGCAATGCGGTTGATCGTAGGCAGATCCTCTCCCCGGACGCCCAGGGAAAAACTCTTGTTGTGGCGTGTATTGGAGGTGCGAAGGCCGCGCACCCGGCTCTTGAAGGCATAAATACGCGCGTCTGGATACGTCATCCGCGTGAGCCGGGGTCTCAGCTTTCTGAGGTATTCGAAAACGCTCACGCCGTCTTTGAGTGTCACATCGATTCTGCCCCTCGTGGCGGAGGGCGAGAAATTGCGCCCGAAAAGACGCCCTCCCGCCGTGGCGAACACTTTGTCGACGGCGGGGTCGCGCACGAGCATGTCGTGAATCTCGCGCGTCACCTGTTTGGTGTATTCCAAGGTGCCGCCGGGAGAGAAGCGGATATCCACCGAGATACGCCCATCGTCCACCTGGGGCAGGAGTTCATTGCCCAGCTTGCCGATGAGCATGTAGCTGCTCGCGCAGACGGCCAGGGCGAGGATGATGACCACCCAGCGGAGAGTGAGAACCGGCCTTAAGAGATAACGATAGATCCGGTTGAGCAGATCGATGAACCAGATGAATAGGCGGAAAAGTGGAAAGCGGCTGAAGCCGCTGCTCATCGGGACCTGCAGGAGCCGGGCGGAGAGCATGGCCACGACCGTGAGACCGACCATGAGGCTGCAAATGAACGCCAGCGTGATGGTGAGTATCAACTCGCGGAACAGCAACGCCACGTAGCCTGATACCAGCAAAAACGGCATCACGGCGGCCACGTTCGTGAACGTGGAAGCCAACATGGCGCTCTCCACCTCGGCGGAGCCACTCTCCGCCGACTCCACGGGGTCACCGCCTCCCGCCTGATGGCGCGAAATGTTCTCGAGCATGACGATGGCGTTATCCACGAGCATCCCGACGCCGAGCGCCACCCCGCCCAGACTGAATATGTTGAAGGTGAAGCCGAGCACCCACATGAGAAAAAACGTGAAGACCGAAGCGATCGGGATCGCCAGGCCGATGATCAGTGTGCGCCTGAGACTCCCCAGGAAGCAGAGCACCACCAGTATCGCCAAAGTGCCGCCCACCAAGGCGGAGGAGAGGACATTCTTGATCGAGGCGCGGATGAAGAAACTCTGATCCGAAATCGGAACGAGGGTGATGTCGGGCGGAACGATGCCGTAGCGCGTCAGGAAGGCGAGTCTATCGCTGAGACCGTCCACGACGGAGACCGTGTTCGCGTCGGGCTGCTTCAGAGCCACCACCTTGACGCTCTCATCGCCGTTCAGCCACACGAATATGCGCCGCTCCTTGCCGGCGTCGTGAACTTTTGCGAAATCACGCAGATAGACTCTGCGGCCGTCCCTGGTGGGGAAGATGAGGCGCGAAAGCTCCCCCGCGCTCTTGAGCTTGCCCGCCGTCCGGCTCGAATACTCCCGGTGGGCGGTTTTCACCCGTCCGGCGGCCAGGTCCATATTCTCGGAGCGCATCCGCCTCAAGACCGCGGGCAGGTCGAGACCCAGACCCTGCATCCTCGGCAGATCGACGAGCACCTGCACCTCCTCGTCCTGGCCCCCGAACGCCTCCACCGAAGCGATACCGGGGACGGTCATGAGCTGGGGGATGAGCACCTTTCGCGCCCAGGTCTGAAGCTGCGGACCTTTGAGGGTTTTGGAAGACAGCGCGTATTCGATGATGGGCACCTGCGCCGGGTCGGACTTGAAGATGCGCGTGTTCTGTAGCTGATCCTGTATCTCCTGCGGCAGGTTTCTTCTGGCGACGTTGAATTTGGTGATGGCGTCCTGGAGCGCGAGATCGATGTCTCGGTCGAAATCGAAGAACATCCACAAGCGCGCGGCGCCCTCGCGGCTGATCGAGAAAATGCGCACCACCCCCTGCGTGGTCGCGAGTTCGCGCTCCACCACCTTGGTCACCTGCTCCTCGACCACTTTGGGGTCGGCCCCCTCGAAGTCTATCCCTATGAATATTCGCGGATAGACGATTCTGGGCAGGAAATCGACAGGCAGTCGCGTGAGCGCAAAAAAGCCGAGCACCAGCGCACACACCACGCCCATGATGGTTCCCACGGGCCTTCGGATGCAGCTTCGACTCAGCACGGGGCCACTCCTGTAATCTTAAGGCCCAACGACCCGAATGGGCCGTCTGTCCCTTAGCTGGTTGATGGCGCTCACCACCACCCGCTCACCCACTCGCAGACCCTCGAGTATCTCGATACGCCCGTCGATCATCTCGCCCAGGCGCACCTCGCGGCGCACCGCCATGAAGCGTGGACCGCTCCTCCCCGCGCCGCGTCCGCTCGCTTCGGCCATTCCCCTGCGCGCACCGCCTCTCATGCCGGGGCCGCCCTGCCCGCCCCCGCGCGCATCACCTCTTCTTGCGCGGCCACCGCTCCCCGCTCCCCGCTGGATCCTTCTCACGACGAAGACCGCTCCCGACTTCGTGCGCAAGTCCCCGTCCCAGATCACGGCGTGAACCGGCAGATTGATCGAGCGCCTGCCCAACAGGGGATCGAACTTCACGCGGGCGAGAAGACCGGGCCTTAAAGAGGAATCCGGGTTTTGAACGTCCACCTCCACGATGAGCTGGCGCGAACTCGGGTCCACACTCGGGAAAATCCGCGTCAGCTTCCCCGAGAACGAACGGTTCCGATAGGCGTCGAGTTCGACCCGCGCGCCCTGGCCTATCTTGATGAGCGGCAGATCCAGTTCACTCACCCGCACCCGGGCGCGCAGCGTGTCCGTCTGGGCGATGGTGAACAGGTGCGCCCGGTTCACCGCCAGGTCTCCGGGTTCGATTCTCCTATCGGTGACGACGCCCGATATGGGCGCGCGGACAGTGTAGTATTCCACCTCGACCTTTAACCGCCTTACCCACTGCATACGCTGGCTTACCTGCGCCTGCGCCATGTCGACTTCTTCCACGCGCGCGCCGATTTTCACCAGCTTGAGCTTTTCCTTTGCAACCTGCACGCGGGCGGCATCCTCCGCGAGACGCGCCCGGCGCTCGGCAACGTCCGCTCGGGCGCGATTCGCTTCCGTCGTCGCCTTGCGCCACTCCCGCTCGCTGATGACGCCCTTTTGGTGCAAGGAGCCCAGAGAACGCGCGTTGGCCTCCGCCTCCTCCTGTCTGGCGAGAGCGGAGGTGAGTTCCGCCTCGCTGCGCTTGCGCGTCGCCTCCGCCTGCGCGACGGCGGCTGCGGCAGCGGCGATTTCCTCCGGCCTGCTACCGGCCTTGAGTCTTTGGAGGTTCGAACGCGCGGCGGCGAGTTCGCTCTGCGCCAGCTTCAAGTCTATCCGTTTGATGGTGGAATCAAGACGCGAGAGGATTTGCCCCTTCTTTACCGGAGCGCCCTCACGCACCAGAACTTCACGCACCTGACCCTCGGCGCGGGACATGAGCTTCACTTCGCTTTGGGCCAGCAAGGTTCCCGTGGCCGCCACGCGCCTGCCCAGGCGGCCCACTGCGACTTCTTGCACCTGAACCGTGACGATGCGGTTTCTCCGCCCCCTGGGGCGGCCCGCGTAGGCGTAGGTGAACTCACCCGCAACGATGAACAACATGATGAGCACAGCGACTGCTCTTGCAGACATCTTCTCGCGGCTCCCGAAAGAGAAACCCGGCGACGAACCTTTCACACGACGGATGATAAAAAGCGACGCAATCGATCTTATCACAAACCTCGTGTGTTCTCTTTTGGACGCAGACGGGTTCCTCGGGTAGTGGCACGGGGAATAGGCGGGCAACCGGTACCCAAAGGGCGATTGCGCATCGGACCTGGAAAAGAAGTTTATATCTAAGTTAGAGAGTTTATGGTTTTCTTATAAGATAGCTAATTTCGCTATAATCGTGAAAATCTCTTCATTTAGAATGACTTGCCCAGGATACATACAACAGTCGATAACATTTCAGGACTGGAGAGACCTCAGTCAAGCTTACCGAGCCACTCGGCGATTGCACGGCCGATTTCGTCCGGAGAATCCTCCTGGATGAAGTGGATCCCCGGCACGGTGACTTCGGTCTGATTCGGCCAGGTGCGGCAGAACTCGCGCTGCTCGCTTATGAGGATGGCGCCCGGCTCGGCGTTAATGAACAGCTTGGGAACGGGAGATTCGCGAAGCCAGGCGGCGTAACTACCGACGATTTCGGTCACGTCCGCAGGCTCGCCATCGATGGGAATCTCGCGCGGCCAGGTGAGGGTCGGGCGGCGGCCTTCTCCGGGTTTTGCGAAGGGGCGGCGATATTCGGCCATCTCCTCCTCGGAAAGTTTTCGCTTGATCGAACCGGGCAGTACGCGCTCGACGAACACGTTGTTCTCCAAAACCATGGACTCGCCGTTTTCCGAGCGGAACCCCTGAAAGACCCGCTCCGCCGCATCTGGCCATTGCGCCCAAGAGAGCGGTTGCACGATGGCCTCCATATAGGCGAGGCCCTCCACGGCGTCGCGGTGTCGGTTGGCCCAGTCGAAGCCAAGCGCCGAGCCCCAGTCATGCATGATGAGCGTGACGCGCTCGACGACGCCCAAAGCCTCCAGAAGCGCGTCGAGAAAGCGGCGGTGCTCTACAAAGCGGTAGCGGCCCGGGCCGCTGCACTCCAGCTTGTCGGAATCGCCCATACCGATCAGGTCCGGCGCGATGCAGCGGCCAAGTGAAGCGAGGTGGGGAATGACGCCGCGCCAAAGATAAGAGGAAGTCGGGTTCCCGTGTAGAAAGACGATTGGGTCGCCCTCGCCGATCTCTACATAAGCCATGGTGCGGCCCAGCACCTCGCAGCGTTTCTTTTCAGTCCAAGGCACAACTAACCTCCTTCTATCGTCGTTCAGGTTCTCGAACAACGCGCAAGCATACGCTACGGGAGCGGATTCTATTCCTTCACCTAAGTATTTGAATGTCGATTGACAGGAAAAAAATCTAGCCGCCGATGGAGCTCATCGTGCGTTCGGGCTGGACGAACTCTTCCTGACCGATGAGGTGGCCCGGCGTCTTGGTGAGCACTACCTCGGCGAGCCAGGCCTTTATCGCATCGTCCGTAGCACCGCCCCTGAGCATTTTCTTGACGTCGTGCTCGACGGTGGAGAACAGGCAGGTTCGCACCATGCCGTCCGCCGTCAGGCGGATGCGGTTGCAGTCCTGACAGAAAGGCCGCGTGACCGAGGCGATGACGCCCACCTCGCCCTTGCCGTCCTTGTAGCGGTAGCGCGTCGCGGGGTCCGAGGGATGGCCGCTCACGAGCTCGAGTTCTCCTTCGACGGATAAACCTTCCAGTATCTCCTCCGCCGACAAGACCTTCTCATGCGCCCAAGTGCGGTCCGCATCGAGCGGCATATATTCGATGAAACGCACGACGTGGCCCGTCTCACGCGACCATTTCGCGAAGCGCGGCAATTCATCCTCGCTCAGTCCCTTGACCGCCACCGCGTTGATCTTGATGGGTGAGAATCCGGCCTCTGCCGCCGCCTCGATGCCCTCCATCACCTGGCCGAACACGTCGCGGCGCGTCATGAACAGGAATTTGCCCGCGTCCATGGAATCCAGGCTGATGTTCACGCGTCTTAAGCCCGCCGCATAGAGATCTTTCGCCATTTTAGGGAGAAAGACGCCATTGGTCGTAAGCGCCAGATCCATATCGGGCTGTACTTCCACCATCTGCTCGACGAGATTATGGAGATCCTTTCGCAGGAGCGGCTCGCCGCCGGTCAAGTGATAGCTCGTGAAGCCCAGCTCGGTGGTGATGCGCACCACGCGGGTGATCTCCTCGTAATTCAGAACCTCATCGTGGGGCAGCCACGTCATGCCTTCTTCGGGCATACAGTAAAAACACCGGAAGTTGCACCTGTCCGTCACCGAGATTCTCAAATCATCGTGCGCGCGTCCGTAGCGATCGAATAACGCCATTTCTCCAACCTTTTCTCTAGGGTGCGGCCATTACCTGGCCGGTCAACTCCGTATTATACCCGCCCAGCGCCTCCACGGCATCCCGAAAAGCCTCATCGTTCAAAATATCCACCACTTTCTGGATTGCGGGCGTCTCCCATTGTTCCTTCGGTACGATGAAATCGAACCGTTCGCGCTCAAGCGGGATGAAATTAAGACCCAGCATGTGCGCTGCAGCGAAAATCCCCAGGCCGCAATCAGCGCGCCCGGCCGCAACCGCCATGGCCAACGCCATGTGCGTGGTCTCCACCCGTTCATAGCCATGTACATCGCCTGGCGAGAGACCCTCGCGCGACATGAGGTGATCGAGCAGCACCCGCGTGCCCGCTCCGCTCTGGCGGTTGATGATGGAGACATCTTCACGGCTCAGATCCGCTACGCCGGTGATACCCTTGGGGTTCCCGCTGGGCGTGAGGATGCCCTGTTCTCTTTGCACGAAATTCACCACTACGACCTCACGGCCTTTCAAATAGCGTTCGATGTAGTACCAGTTGTACTCCCCGGTCTCGGGGTCGAGCAGGTGGCTGCCCGCGATGTGCGCCTCGCCGTCGCGCACGGCGATAAGGCCCGCCAGCGAACCCACCGCCGAGGCGGAAAGACGCGTGTCGTGGTGGCGCGCTCTCAACTCGTCCGCCAGCAGGTCGAGCGCGTTGTCGTGGCTGCCCGCCATGAGCAGGTTGCCCCGGATATCGGCGAAGGGCCTCAACAACTCGACCGTTACCTCCTCACCCGTCTCGATTCCCTCCGAGTGGGGGGGTACGCGCACCACGCCATCCGCCTCCACAAGCGAACTGATGACGCTGGCCCCGCGCTTTGCGGGTAGGCAAACCATCCGCTCACCCACTTGTCCCAACTTCACGCGCAAGAACTCCTCCATCCCCAGCCGCGAGGCGCTCTTCCGGCTCATGAAGGCGCTGATACGCTCCTCCTCGCCGGGGGCCGCGCCCGCCATGTGCGCCATGAGCGGACGTACGAATTCCTGAAGCGCCAGCACCGCCGAGACCGGATAGCCCGGAATCCCGAGCACCGGCTTGCGCGCGCTTGATTCCGATGCGCAAACGCCCAGTATGGTGGGCTTGCCCGGGAATATGGCCACACCGTGAACGAGGAGTTCGCCCAGTTTTTCGACGACGGCGGCAGTGTGATCCTCGCGTCCTGCGGATGAACCCGCGTTCACCAGAACGACATCCGCATTTTCGAGCGCGTCTCGCACCGCACCCTCGATTGCCTCGAACCTGTCTTCGAGAATCGGGGCGGGGAGCGCTTCTCCCCCCCACTCGGTGATGAAGGCGGACATGACGCTCGAGTTGAACTCCACCAGATCGCCGGGCTTGAGATCGGCGCCCGCTTCCACGAGTTCATCCCCGGTGGGGATGATGGCGACGCGCGGACGCCGCCGAACCCACACGCGGGTGATCCCCGCCGCGAGAAGGGCGCCCAGATCGTAGGGCCTTAAAGTATGCCCCGCCGTGAGTATGAGCTGGCCCTCTACGACGTCCTCTCCCGCCACGCGCACGTTCTGCCAGGGCGAGAGCGCCGCCTCGATGCGAATCGCGCCGGGGGTCGGCTCGTGAACGTGTTCGATCATGACGACGCAATCCGTTCCCTCGGGCATGGGATCGCCTGTGTCGAGGGGGTGGGCTTCTTCGTCCAAGAGAAATTCTTTGGGCGCAACGGGCGTGGCGCCCGAAGTTTCCGCCGAGACGAGAGCGTAGCCGTCCATCGCGGCGGCGTGAAAGTGTGGGCTGGAAACCTGCGCGTAGGCCGCGCGCGAGGTCACGCGCCCCAAGGCCCCCGGCGTCGGAATTTCTTCCTCACCCAAGCGGAAGTCACCCACTTTCTCCAGAAGACGCGAGAGCGCCTCTTCGCGCGGGATGTTTTCCAAATAAATTTTCCGGCCCCCCTGGGCCAGGGGTAAATTGTTCATTCGCTTATACCTGATTCAATGAGAAAACCGTGCGCCAGAGTTCAATACAGATGCACGCGCACTTGCGCTCCCTCGCGCAGACCCTCGGCTTCGAGGGGAATCGTGATGTAGCCGTCCGCCTTCGTCATGGTCGATATCATCGCGGAATTACCCATGAGGGGATGGGCGACGCGCCCGTTCTCGTCCTCTGCCAGCGTAACGCGAATCAGGTCCTCGCGTCCGGGAGCCGAGGCTACGTTCCTCGAAAGGGTGGCCGCGAGACCTTCCTTTTCCGCTTCGGTGCGGGCGACCTCGCCGCTCAACTGCCGGATGACGGGACGGACGAAGGCGTGAAAGATCATGAGGGCCGAGACCGGATGACCCGGAATACCGATGACGGCCTTGTCCTCGCCGTCTCTCTCAATCCGCCCGATGATGGTCGGCTTGCCGGGCTTGATGGATATGCCGTGCACCAGAACACCCGGCTCGCCCAGCGAGTCGATGGCCTCGACCGTATAGTCACGTAGACCCATGGAGCTTCCGCCCGAGATGAGCACGACGTCCGCACGACCCACCGCTTGATGAAGACGTTCTTTGATGACGGCGAGATCGTCGGGGAGAATCTCCTCGGTCTCGGGCTCGCCTCCCGCCTCGACCACCCCCGCCGCGAGGGAGAAACGGTTGATATCGCGCACCTGGCCTGCGCGCGGCGTCTCGCGCGGGTCGACCAATTCATCGCCCGTGGGGAGTATCGCCACCCGTGGACGGCGGTGGACTTCCACCGAAGTGACGCCCACGCCGGCCAACGCGCCCACGTCCTGGCTCCTCAGGCGGGCACCCGCCCCGAGGATCAACTCGTCTTTTTTGAGATCATCGCCAACGCCAAGGACGTTCTCGCCCACGGCGGCGGGACGCCGTACCTCCAGAGTCTCCGCGTCGGGAGCCGAGGTGAACTCCTCCATCACCACGGCGTCCGCGCCCTCCGGCACCATGCCACCCGTCAAAATGCGCGCCGCCTCTCCCCGGCCCACCGGGAACTCCGGCGCCGCCCCCATAGGCACCTGGCCAATGATATCGAGATAGGCGGGGATGGCTTCGCCCGCGCCGAAAGAATCCGAGGCTCTCAGCGCGTAGCCGTCCATCGTGGCGCGCGCGAAATCGGGAAGGTCGACGGGAGAGCGTACGTCACAGGCCAGAACGCGGCCTACTGCGTCAAAAGAAGAGACGCGCTCCTCCCCCAAAGCACGGAAGCCTTGAAGCGCGCTTTTCGCTTCTTTTGGTGATACGACCTTGAAGAATTCCACCCGGTATCTCCGACTTCAAAATGAAAAACCAACCGCTGCGCGCGCAGGGCTGGTCACAAAATTTAGCCGGCGTTCACGGGACTTCTTCCGGCGCCCTCTTGAAAGGATAAGGCCACGCAGCGCCCTGAAAGGCTATCCCCTGCCCATCTACCGCAACTCTCGGCAGGCGCAGTGCATCATCGCCATTCAAAGAAACGACCCGCCGCGGTGAACACTTCAGGATTCACGCGCGAGGAAGAATACGAACCGGCTCTTCAGCCCTTATCGCCCTCTCCTGCGGCTGACGCCTCTTTCTTGTCGGGCAGTTCCGGGTCGTCGGTCATCCCCTTCTTGAAGCTCTTGATGCCTCGAGCGAGCCCCGAGCCGATTTCGGGCAACCGCTTCGCGCCGAAAACCAGCACGCAGATCGCGAGAATGACCAGAAGCTCGGGAATGCCCATATTCATCGGGAACATCGGCTAAACTCCTTTGGATGAATGATCAGGAAGCCGCGTCCGCATAGACCTGTGAAGCGGCTCCGACACCATCTCCAGCCTTTGTAATATACCCCAATTTGGAGAAAATCACCTCCAGCGCCGAGAGAAGGTAGACGACGTTGGCCTGGGTAGCCCCGTGGCCCATCATCCCGATACGCCAGATCTTGCCGGCCACCGCGCCCAGTCCGCCGCCGATCTCGATGTTGAAATCGTTGAGCAGGCTCTTGCGGACTGCGCCGTCATCCGTCCCCTCGCGGAGGGCTACGGTGTTGAGGGTGGGCGTGCGCGCGCCCTCCTGGGCGAACATGGACATCCCGAGCGCCTCGACGCCCGCCTGTAACGCCTTGCTCGCCAGGGCGTGTCTCGCAAAGCGCGCATCGAGACCCTCATCAAAGATGATTCTGAGCGCTTCCCTGATCGCGTAGTTCATGGAGATGGGACCTGTGTGGTGATAGACGCGCTCGTTGCCCCAGTATTTCTCCACCATACTCACGTCGAAATACCAGCTCGTGACTTTCGATTTACGCTCGCGCACTTTGCCGAGCGCTCGCTCGCTGAAGGTGATAGGCGCGACGCCCGGCGGGCACGCCAGGCATTTCTGCGTGCCGCTGTAGGCGACCTCCACCCCCCACTTATCGAGTTCCACGGGCACGCCGCCCAAGGAAGTGACGCAATCGAGCAGCAAGAGCGCGCCGTGCTCGCGGCACATCGCGCCAATCTCCTCCATCGGCTGGAGCACGCCCGTGCTGGTTTCCGCATGGACGACCCCGACCATCACGGCGTCGGGATTGGCGTCGAGCGCGGCCTTCACGTCCTGGGGGTCGATCGGCTGGCCCCAAGGGGCTTCCACGGTGACGACCTCCGCCCCGTAGCGGGAAGCGACGTCGCTCATGCGTCCGCCGAACACGCCGTTCACACAGACGATGGCCTTATCGCCCGGCTCGATGATGTTGCAGACGGAAGCCTCCATCGCAGCGCTTCCCGTGCCAGATACGGGGAACGTCACCTGGTTCTCGGTGTTGAATAGCTCACGCAGCATTCCCTGGCAGTCGTCCATCACCGCCAGAAAATCGGGGTCCAGATGCCCCACCACATGGGTGCTCATGGCTTTCAGTATTCTCGGGTGAACCGGGCTCGGCCCCGGCCCCAGCAGTAAACGCAGATGCGGATTCAGCTCTTCAGACAAGACTTTTCCCTCGCTCGTATCAGGTGTTTGGAATGGATGAGAAGCCGATGGCCCTCGCACGCGCTTCTCGTTCCGAAATACGACCGCGAGATACTACCACACGCCCCAACGCCCGCAAAGAGGGGATGGGGGTCAAATGGGCGGCGCTGTTTCGTGCAAATCATGAGGCTTGGCGGGTGCGATTCGGAGAAGAGTTGACAAGCATTCTTGTGAGAACCTAATGTGGGGAACTGGCATACAACTTGGAAGAAAAGAGAACTTTATGGGGAAAGAACGATGACCGAATTCGAAATAGCGACCTTGGCGATACAAAACTCCATGTTGGCAGTCCAAAAATCGACGCTCGACGTGCAACAATCGGCGCTGATATTGCAGGAATCGGCGCTCGCAATCCAATACGCCGGTGTATGGGTGGCCGGCGCGGTGGGTTTTGCGCAATGCGCGCTCATCGGCGTGGGACTTTTGTTCATGCGTCGCGCTGCGATCGCTCGAGACAAGACGCTGGACATACTCATGAAACGTGCGGAAAAAGACGGCAAGGCGTTGGATGCGCTCATCAAGCGAACAGAAGGCAGTGGCAAGGCGCTGGATATGCTCATGAAGCGAGCGGAGGATGACAGCCTCGCCCTGCGAACCCTCATCGAGCGAACGAGCAAGTAGAACCGGCATCATCTTTCAAACAGGAATTCCGGTAGGCCGCCCCCTTACTCCCCGTCAAACTCGATGTTGTCGTAATCGGGTATGGCACCCATGCCCTTCTTGGCGGCCATGGATTTGCGCTCGTATTCCATCACGAGTTCCCCGCGCTGGTTGTGGGCGCGCGTCTTGATGGTGACGATGCCGCGGTCGGGCCTGCTCTTCGATTCGCGCTTGTCGAGAATTTCCGATTCCGAGTAGAGCGTATCGCCTGCGAATACCGGGGCGGGCATCTTGATGTAGGTCCACTCCAGGTTCGCCACCGAGCGGTAGGAGGTGTCTGTGACTGTCATGCCGGCCACGACGGCCAGTGTTAAGGCGGAGTTCACCAGCGGCTTTCCGAACTGGGTCTTGGACGCATAGTGGGCGTCGAAATGGATCGGGTGGGTGTTGTTCGTGAGCAGGGTAAACCAGGTGTTGTCCGATTCGAGTATGGTGCGGCCCGGCCTGTGCTTGATGACCTCGCCCACCACAAAATCCTCGAACCAGCGTCCCATCTGAAAATCAGGCATTTTTGTTCTCCTTGTCTGGCGCCCGTCCACCCCTCTAGGCGGGGTATTGCTCCAGAAGCCTCTTGGCGATGATGAGGCGCTGAATCTCGTTCGAGCCCTCGCCCACCACCAGGAGTTTCGAGTCCCTGAAATAGCGCTCCACGGGCAATTCCTGGATGTAGCCCATGCCGCCGTGCACCTGAATGGCCTCGCTCGCGCAGAACTCCGCCGTCTCCGAAGCGAAAAACTTGGCCATGCCGGCTTCGAGGTCGCACCGCTTGCCCTGGGCCTTCAGGTTCGCCGCGTGATACGTCATGAGCTTCGCCGCGTGGATGCGCGTTCCCATCTCGGCGAGCTTCGCCTGTATCAGCTGATGCCCCGCCAGCGGCTTGCCGAAAGTCTCGCGCTGCTGGGAATAACGCATCGAATCCTCGAATGCCGCGCGGGCGAGACCCACGCTGCGCGCCGCCACGTTGACGCGGCCGCCCTCGAGCCCGCTCATGATCATCGGAAAACCCTCGTTCTCCTCACCAAGCAGGTTTTCGAGCGGCACGCGCGCGTCCTCGAACACGAGTTCGCTCGTGCGGATGCCCCGGTAGCCCATTTTTTTAAGATGCCTGCTCACCTGAAAGCCGGGCGTTCCCTTGTGGACGAGGATGCAGGAGATGCCCTTTGCTTTCGATTTTTCCGGGTCGGTGCGCGCGAACACGCTGAACATCGTGCCGTGCTCGGCGTTCGAGATGAACATCTTGGAGCCGTTCAACACCCACTGGTCGTCTTCACGCACCGCGCGCGTCTTGAGAGCGGCGGCGTCGGAACCCGAGCCCGGTTCTGTGAGCGCCATGCCCGAGTGCCACTCGCCGGTGGCCATCTTGGGCAGGTAGGTTTTTTTCTGCTCATCCGTCCCGTAGTTCAGAATCATCCAGGCGGTCATCATGTGCGTGCCGAGGATGCCGGCCACGCTCATCCAGCCGACGGACAGCTCCTCCATGGCGATGGCGTAGCAAACCTCGTCCATGCCGCTCCCGCCGTATTCCTCGGGTATCGTAAAACCGAAAAAGCCGAGTTCCTGCATCTTCTCCACGATGGGCGTGGGGTATTTGTCGGCGAGTTCGTATTCCATGGCGATGGGCATGATCTCGCGGTCCACGAATTCCTTCATCATCCGCTGGACGCTCGTCTGTAGTTCGGTAAACTGGAAATGCAAGGGATGTTCCCTCCTGAATTTAAATGGCCGAAATTTCCGCCAAGTATCAAATCACGCCGTCGCGACGCAAGTCCGCCACGTCGTCCGGGGAGTAGCCGAGCGTTTCGAGCACCTCTTCGGTATGGGCGCTCAGGCCCGGCGGGTGTTCGAGTCTGGGCGTCATCTCGCTGAATTTCACCGGAAAGCGGCACATCTTGAGGCTTCCGTACTCGCCTTCCACCTCGGGGAAAATCTCCCGGTGCGCCGTCTGGGGATGATCGCACACCTCTCCCAGATCGTTCACCGCCCCGCAGGGGACGCCTGCCTCCAGAAAAATCCGCCGCCACTCTTCGCGTTCTTTCGTGGCGAGGATCGGCAGGACCTGTTCGAGCAGCGCCTCTTTGTTCTCGTGCCTGTCGGCGTTGGTGGCGAAACGAGGGTCGTCCACCCATTCGGGGTGCCCGAGGACTCCGGCGAACAGACGCCAGGTATTCTCGTTTCCGCACGCGACGCCGATGAGCTTTCCCCCCTTGGCGGGATAGGCTCCGTATGGCGCCAAGAAGTGATGCCCCACCCCCACGCGGCTCGGCTTGGCGCCATGCAGGTAGTAGTGAAAATGGAAATAGCCCTGCATGCTCACCATGCAGTCGAACATCGAGACGTCCAGCTCCTGACCCTCGCCCGTCTTGTCGCGCTGCCTGAGCGCCATCATCGCGCCCAGGGCGACGAAAAGCCCCGTCACGCCGTCGCAGATGGAATGGGCCATTTTCGCGGGGGATTCTGGCGGGCCCGTCATCTCCATGATGCCGGCTTCCGCCTGAATGAGGCCGTCGAACGCCTTCATGTCGCGGTAGGGGCCGTCCTGCCCGTAGCCCGAGGTGTGGATGTAGATGATGTCGGGCTTAATCTTCTTCACTTCCTCATACCCGAAGCCGAGCCTGTCGATTGCGCCGGGGCTGAAGTTTTCGAGAAAAACGTCCGCGCCCTCAAGCATCTCCCGTAAAATTTTCTTGCCGCGTTCGTCTTTCAGGTTGAGCGTCACGCTCTTCTTGTTGGGGTTCACCCAGAAGTGCACCGCCCCCTCGCCGAAGACCGTGTCGTCCCAGAGCCGGACCATGTCGCCCGTTTCCGGGACTTCCACCTTCAGGACTTCCGCCCCGAAATCGGCCAGATGGCGCAGCCCCACCGGCCCGCTGATGGATACCCCCAGCGACACGATTCGAACGCCGTCGAGCGGAAGCGCCACGTGATTACTCCTCAAAAAAGTGCGTCCCTAAAACGAGGCGACGGGCGCGGCGAATACCGACTCCACGCCTTCGCGACTCATGCGGTTTCCCGACGAATGGGTCCATACGAAACCACGAAAGGAGCCATGACAATACACCATCGATTTCAGGGATGACAAGGTGGGGGAAGGGTCAATTCAGAGAGAGGAGCAAGCGATTGTCGTGATTGCAGAATGAGCGATTGCCGATCTAGAGAGAGAGTTTACATAAGGGTGCCTAAAAACGGGCGAACACTTAGGTCCGCCCCTACGGCGCGATGGTTTGTAGGGGAGAACCTGTGTGTTCTCCCGAAGTTACACCGATGGGGGATTGTTTTCTAAGACAAAGGCTAAAAAACACGGTTCGCATCGACATCCAATCCAGCGGTCTTTAATTCTCTGACGATGTTCCCCTTCCAACCACCAGCATCATCCAAAGGAATATACACAACCCCTTCATAGTCCGATGGTATCTCCACATTGCCCTTAGTCAGGGCGCAGACACGCTCACGGCCAAGTCGTCCGATGAAAAATCCGAGTTCGAAAATCACATTCTGCCTCGCGCGGGGCTTTAGGTTGCTCTCATCGTCTTTATGCGCGCCTATATCATCAGGCGTTAACAAAACCACGGTGAACGCAGGCTGCGCATGACGCTCGAACTTCTCAATTATCGTACTTCCTTTACTCGGCTGCTCGTGCAGAATTACCGGAGTGAGCTCCAGTTGTTCAAGAAACCTCGCTACGGTTTCCTTCGCTTCGTTATCCCTTCCGTGAACGATGAAGACCTCTTTCGAGTCTATCCGTCCATTCTGGGGGATTACGGAAGGCGTTGGTGCCTGATTTTCATCTTCCCAATACTCATTGACCTCATCAATCATGGATTCGAGCACAGTGGCCGCAGACTCCAAACCACTGAGATAGGCATTCTGTCTTTGCCTCTCAGAAGGTACTGACATAGCGATACTAAACGGGGAATAAGAAATTTTATTGAATTCTGTAATATGTCGTGACTTGTCTCCGAAAGTATTGGTGATCGCGACCTGTGTGTTCCTACGCCACTTCTTAAACTCCGGCGAACCACGTTGTAATTGCTTAATTTCAGGGATTTCGTTCAGAGCTTTACGCAGACGTTCAATCGCTTTGGCTTTAGGTGGTCTGGTCATATGATTACTTCTCCTATCCTACAGATAGTTTAAATAAATCACGCATCATCTCTGTTGCGGCATTTACGAGACCTGAGCAACTCCCCATCCAATCAGCGATTGGAAATCACTCCCCCGCCTCATTGAGATAGGCCTGAAAATCTCCGCTGGTTTGAGAGATGAACGCCACGGCGCGGTCGAGGGCGATGAACTCCATGTCCCCGGGGTCGTCTTCGACCTCTTCCTTCAGCTCGTTAAGGACATCGAGATATTCTTCGGCCCTGGGTCCTGCGGCGGTATCTTTTTTCTCGCTCGGCGCCATCTCCTTCTCCACGAAGTCCGCGAATGGACCCACCTCATAGGAGATGAAGCAAAACATGTGATAGAGCGCCTTCTCCTCCACGCCCCCCTCGCCCTGCGCGTCTTTTCTCAGTTCGTTCAGCTTCGCCAAAACGGGTTCGTGCTTCAACGGCGTCTCCTCAATACTTCTCAAGTAAATGGTATTTGATACGTTTCCGATAAGCGTCACGAGGGATTCAGGCCATCCGGCAACCTTGTAACATGAGCGCTCAGGTACTGGCTATATTACCGTGAGCGCGCCTCCACGCCCGCCATGCGCTCCAGGACCTTGATAATGGCGATGTGGTCGAGATCCCCCTCCCCGTTCGCCACCAGGGAGTTGAAAATCTGCGCCACGAGCGATGCGCCCGGCAGCGCCACCTCGCGTTCGCGCGCTTGTTCGAGCGCATAGCGCAAGTCCTTCACGTGGCTCGTTATCTTCCCGCCGGGGGAAAAATCGCCCGAGAGAATTTTCGGCGCTTTCACCTCCAGCCCACCGCAGCGCGCGAGGCCCGCTCCCATCACGTCTACCAGCGCAGCCGGGTCGAGACCTGCCTTCGCCCCGAACACGAGCGCCTCGCCCACGCCCAGAAACGTGACGGCCACCAGAATCTGGTTCGCGAGCTTGGCGATGCACCCGGAACCCGCAGGCTCCCCCACGTGGACTACCTTCGCGCCCAGAACATCGAGCAGGGGCTTACACCTAGCGAAGACGTCTTTGGGGCCTCCCGCCATGATGGCGAGCGTTCCCTGCTCCGCACCCTCGGGCGCGCCCGATACCGGCGCGTCGAGCATGCCGACGCCCTTGCCGGAAAGAGCTTCCGCGACTTCGGCGGAGAAGGCCGGGTCGTTGCTCGTGCAATCCACCAGGACGCTGCCGGACTTCATGGCTTGAAAAAGGCCGTTTTCCGCATAGACCACGTCTTTCAGGTTCGGGGCGTCGGGCAGCATGGTGAATACGACTTCCGAGTGCTCCGCTACTTCGGCGGGTGAATCGCACGCCCTCGCGCCCTCACTTGCTATCTCATCCACCGGGGGGCGGCTGCGGCTCGAAACCGCCAGCGGATGCCCCGCCGCCAGAAACCGCCGCGCCATCGGCTTTCCCATCAGACCCAGACCTACGAAACCAACTGCCGTCTTGAACATTCATTTTCTCCCTGGCTATGTAGGCGATCTTTCGGGGATAATAGGGCAACCGCATTGGTGAAACAAACGGAATCAAACCCGATCAATGCAGGAGGGAATACCGGAATCAAATGTAGGGGCCGTTCGCGAATGGTCTCTACTGGCCAACCTCGCGCCTAAAAATCATCCTCAAATTGACAGACTCCCGGAATCTTTTTACTTTCAACACACTTGACTCCAGCCGAAAGGCGAATTCAACACAGAGGACGCTATACCATGAAAAGCAACATCACCGTAAAAATCGCGCTCATTATTTGCCTCCTGCTTCTCGCCGCACCCGCACTCGCCGACAAGCACGCGCAAAAGCGCGGCACCCCCGCCCAAGCCCAGGCCATGGTTGCGAAAGCTATCGCTCTTTTCGACCAGGAAGGTATGAAGGCGGCTTTCGATCGCTTCACCAACCGCCCGGGCGCGGAATTCAAACATCTGGACCTCTACATTTTCGTGCTCGAGGCGGCGGAGGGAGCGCGCATCGTCGCCCACGCCCAGACCCGTTCGCTCATCGGCACGAACGCCTCGACACTCATCGACCCGGGCGGCCTCAACATCGGCAACGCCGCTCTGGCCAAGGCCACGGCTAAAGGAGCTTGGGTGGATTACGGATGGAAAGACCCCCTCACGGGCAAAGTTGTGCTCAAGTCCTCATGGGCCGTCCTCCATAAGGGCTACATCTTCGGCTGCGGCGTCCACAAACCGTGAATCAAACATGATCGGTGCGGGAGGGGGTTGCGCTACTGTAGGGTCAATCCAATATATCCGCCATTTGCGTGTTCGCACCCATGCGCGACTGCAAATTTAGTTTGACCGCCTTTCCCGTAGATGCTGATCTGCAGGGACAGGTCGATTCTGACAATTGCGGGAGGGATTGACCTCCCAGGGAAAACGCAGCCCCTCATTCTTCGGCCGGGGCCGATCTAGAACTGCCGCACGAAGCGAAGCTCGGCGCGGGTGCGACTGTAGTCGTGTAACTGGGCGTTGGACTCGCGCTCCTCGTTCACCACGATGAGCTGGGGGCTGAAACCTAATGTCGTGAAGCCGCGGTTGAAGATGGAAACACTGAAGATTTGGACCTCGTCCTCGCGCGGAGAACCGTCTGGGATGAAGGGAAACAAGGTTCCCTGGTAGTCCGTCGTACGAAGCTCCGCGTTCGCTCCTACGGTGAAGCCGAAGGGAAGAGCGATGGACGCGCCCAGACGTCCCCACCGGCTGCGGTTACGCAAGGCGCGTGATTCGGGATTATCGGCCGCGTAGCCGAGTCCACCCCGGACTTGAAGCGTCGGCGTGAGCACCCAGGAACCCACCAGCGCGAGATCCAGTAGTGAGCCGTCTAAATGCTTGTCGCGCTCATAGTCGCGCTCGTGCAAGGAAGCGCGCCCGCTCAGGCGGATGCGGCGCGTGAGACGGTGTTCGAGTTCGAAGCGCGCGCCGATCTCGTGGCTGTGGACGTAACCGCCGCTTCGGCGCTGGCGCGCGCTGGCAAGCAGGCTCATCTCGGTATTGGGACTCATCCACCAGCGCGGCCCGGCGTGGAGGGAGATCGTCATCTGGTCGAAGCGGCTCTCCTCATATTCCCTGCGGGAGATATTCGCCCCCAGACGCAAGCGAAGGCGCTGGCTCAGGGGCTGTTGATACTCCCCTCCGCCCCAGAAGACGAAACCAAGCCCCGAGCTTTCACCCTCGAAATTGTTGCGGCGGAAAGGCAGATCGTAGATATAGATAATCTCGGAATCAGACACCGCGCCGATGTTCGTGTCCGGCGCAATGGAGAAGCCGAAATGCGCACTCCAGCGTCTGCGCGCGCGCATGATGCGCAGGAAGCGGTTGATGTTCGAAACCATCGCCTTGGGCGGCTTGCCGGCGAGGACGCGATCGAAATGGCGGCGCGAGAGGTCGTCTTCTTTCTTATAGAAGAACGCCCGCGCGAGTTCGAGCCGTACGCGTACGAGGCCGGGCTGCGCGATGAGGATGGTTCGAAGCACGGCGATGGCCTCATCGAGAAGCGCCGTCCTCTCCTTCACTCTGGCCGGGGGCAGGCGTCTCGAGGCCTCGATAGCCGATAGACCCATGAGGAAGAACACGTCCGTCCTGTCGGCGCGGCCCTTCGACTCTTTGGCGATGGGGCGCAGTATTTTGAGCGCCTCGAAATAACGGCGTTCCTTGAGCAACCCACGCGCGGCCTGGACATTGGGGTCTTTGGAGAGATGGGTCCGCTGTTTCGCAGCGCCGGCTTCCACAGCCGTCAGGTGCGCAAGCATAATGAGCGTGATGCAGGTGGCAAGCAGAATGAATTTTTTCATGGTGTGCAAATGAGGTGAGCGCGCTCCCGAACGCTCTCCCGTTCGTTTCTCCCTGACATGGCGGCCTCGCCCGTGGTTCCCTCGGATCAGGAGCGAGCGGAGTCTAACTCACTTTTCAGATGAGGGGAAGGCGACCCGGAGGCCGCCTTCCCGCAACTTGCGTATTGTCCGCCCCCGCTCTGCGGGGCGTTCGCTTGCCGCAACCGACTTCTACTACCTGTGCGCGCCGTACCCGCCGGCCACGTGCCCGTTGGTGAAGTGGGCGTTGAACTCACCGGCAACGCTTTCCGGCGACACCTTGGCAGGTCCGTCGTCTGGTTCCGGAGTATTCCCACCGCCCCCGTAGAAGATTCCGTTCCACACCGCTTCCGCTCCGCCGCCATTGGCCGTGCCGCTGAATGAATTGTCGGTTCTGCCGAAACCGGCTTTCAGGTTGACACCCCAAGCGTTCTCCTCACCCCCAGACAAGGCGAAGTTCGAAACGCTCCCTTCGATGGAGTAATGCTCGTTGGCGGGCACATCGTTCCCGCCGAAATTGACCATCAAGCTGACGTCCGCCGTGAATGTGCCCGAGGTGGCCAAGACAATTTTGCCGTCGGTGGCAAACGTCTTCCTCATGTACACGCCCGCTGCGCCTCCTACGTAGTTCGCCGTGCCCCTGACCTGTAGCATATGTTCCCTGTTGAATTCACTGATACCCATGGCGCCCGCGAAGGTCTGCACCTCGTTGTATGTGGTTGCGCCGTCTTTGTCCGTCTTCTTCACCCAGAAGCCGTAGTAGAGGTAATCGGCGTCGGGGACGTCGACCGTGGCGCCTGCGGCGGGAGTGAAAATCCAGCCATTGCTCATAGCGGTTATCTTGCCGTTCGCATCGAGCGTAACCGTGCAGTTGGCACCGCCACTGCATTTGTACGTGCCCGGCGCGTCGGCGTAGAAACCCTCGGCTTCAAACGCTTCGTCCACATTTGGGGTGCTCGAATCGTCCATGGCGTATGTGAGCACGGCCGCGCCGTTGGCGGTGAAACTATCCGACTTCACCCGCCCGACAACCGCCATATCGCCTTGATTGATCGCAAGAGCCTCATTCGTTGCTTGTGGGGTATCGTTTCCCGTGTCGGTGCTGACGTCAAGTTCATACACGGTCGCAAACGCCGTGGGTTTGGGCGGGGTAATGTCGGTGTAGACGCCCACGATTTCCGTCTCGCCGTCATCATTGGGGCCGAGCGTATTCATGCCTCCATTCCAGCCTTCCATGGGCGGCAGCGCGTCGACCCTCATGAACGCAGGAGCATCCATCGCCGCCCCGGGAATGGCGATATTGACCTCCACGGCGCCATCGGTGTGTTCCGCGGTGACCGTATAATTCTCGGCAACGGTTCCCGAATCGAAGGGGGCCGTATCGCTCCCCATAGCCTCTGCGTTGATGGCCTCGGCTTTCGTCTTCGCCGCTTCGGTCACCGCCATTTGCATTACCGCCGCGATTGCATCGGCCACAGCCATAGCGGCGTCCGCCATCGCGGTTTCGGCGTTGCCCTGCTCCGTCTCCGCAGTCATTCGGGCAGCTTCGGCTTTACCCTGTTCCACATGCGCGGTCGCCAGATCGCCATCGTCCGCCGCCACCTGGGCCGCAAGCGCCGCCGCTCGCGCCTCAGTCGCCGCCGTGCGCGCCGCCAAAGCAGCCGCATCCGCATTCGCCTTATCCATAGATGCAGCATCGTGCTTGGATGTATTGGCCGCTGCCATTTCCGCAGCAGCAGCTGCCGCGTCGGCTGCATCCGCCGCCGCCTGCGCCACGTCCGCCGCCATCTGCAACGCCGGGTCCGGTCCTGTGTCCATCGGATCCACAGCGCCACCTTTGCTGTCGCTGCCGCTGCAACCGGCAAGCGTCACCGCGAGCAGGAGCGCCAGCCCGAAAACGTACAATTTACTGATTGGTGTTTTAACGCAGAAATACATTGATTGAGTCCTCCTCATCGTCGTGATAAGGCCTCCATGAGAAGGCCCCCGTATGAGACCTTCGAAGTGAAAGCCTCCCTGTAAAACTAGATAATCAAATTGCCATCCTTCCGATCATATAGTCAGAGTCCACCACGCCCCCAATGCCCATGCGGGCAGAAAATCTTCCGATAACATACAATTTATAGGTGGGTGTATTGGTGCAGATCATCATTGAGTGAGTCCTCCGCATCGTCGCGATAAGGCCTCCATGATAAGAAGGCCTCCCCTGCTACCAGACAATCAACTTTACATTCTTTTAACCATAGAGTCAAAGACTATTTCGACCCCTATGCCCGTGACCCTGCAACTGCTTGAAACAAAAACTGAATTTTTCTACCTTTTACAACCTTCTCCGATATTCAACCTCCTTTCTCCTGAGTTACCGACTTACCGGTGTCCTTCGACTCTCATGTATATGACGCCTGAAACCACTCTCGCGCATGTAATTCACGCGGAAGTTAAAGCATCGATATAATCATGAAATCCATCTTGATTTATCACACTCGTTCACTGCATTCAAGCCCCATATTATACCCGCCAAGCGAGGAGAGAGCAGTAAAACAAAGCAGGAGATATGAAGAATCACTCCCGGGTCTGAAAAGTGGCGGTATGAGAAATCAACATCTTCGCACGTCCAGCGCGCTCGATACGTTCCTCAAAAGCCTTTATCGTTTCGTAATGGCAACGGCCGCCTTTTATTTCGTGATCACCTCGCGCGTTAATGATATGATTTCCATACAGATGAAATAAATGAGGGTGGAGAGCCCATGAAAAATTCCGAATACGAAGAGCGACTCAATCAATATCTACGCCTCGCCTCGTTTCCCGTGGCGGTGAAGTTCCTGAAATCCTGGGAGGAGGTTCCGCCCCGGACGAAACGGCCCAAAGAACACCTGGGGAACCGGTTCACCACCTGTCAGGCGGTCTCCATGGCGCGGCGCTACGGATGGGCGCTCGCACTCGGGCGCGAGGACAGCAGCTGCGTCCTGGGTGCGATGGCGCTGGGTCTCGAAAAACGCCTGCCGCACTACACCGAGGGCAACCTGTGCATCGACCTCTACACGGAGAACATCGAAGCCGGCCGCCTGAGCGAAGATAGCGTGCCCAAACTGCCCGAGGGGAAATACGTGGGCGTGCTCGTGGCGCCGCTCCACCGCGCGGCGTTCGAGCCCGATTCGATCGTCATCTACGGGAACGGGGCGCAGATCATGCGGCTGGGACAGGCGTGGCTCTGGAAGCGCGGCGGAACGCTCGACAGCGCTTTTCGCGGCAGAATCGACTGCGCCGATCTGGCCATTGCGCCCCACACGACGGGAGAGCCCCAGATGGTCGTGCCCTGTACGGGGGACAGGATATTCGGTCAGGTGCAGGATCACGAGGTGGCGTTTTCGTTCCCCTTCGCGGCGACCGAGGAGATACTCGAAGGCCTCGAAGCCACGCACAAGGCCGGGGCGGCGCGCTATCCAGTGACGAACTGGCTGAACTACTCGGGCGGGTTTCCGCCTTCGTACGAGAAGTACAAGGACATGTTGGAAGAGGAGTGATGGCCTCGCAAACCACACCTCTTCGGTTGGGTTTGACAAACAAGGCGGGGGCGACGTCGAACCCTCCCTCTTCAGTCGGATTCGACCAGTGACGAACTGGCTGAACTACTCGGGCGGGTTTCAGCCTTCGTACGAGAAGTACAAGGACATGTTGGAAGAGTGGGAATGAGCGGGCAGATGAGGGAGCGCCCGGTAGGGACAAGGTCTCGACCTGTCCCTGCCAGACCATAGCTTGTAGAGGCAGCCCTCGCGTACTTCCCGCTCTCGTTATTGGTGAGCGACAAGAAGTTCGTGTTTCACCAGAGGATGCAATGGCAATGAATGACACGGCGAACGAAAGAGGCGCAAGTCGTCTCCACCGCGCGGTGCTCATCAGTGAGACGGCGTCCGTCGTGGAATCGCTCCTTCGCGACGGTGAGGACGCGAACGCACGCGACGATAAAGAGCGCACGGCCCTGCACATCGCGGCAGCGTTCAACGAGACCCCGGGCATCGCGTCCGCCCTGGTCAAGGCGGGCGCGGACCCTAACTCCTCGGATAATTACGGACGCGCGGCCTTACACCTCGCTGCGCAAAGCGAAAGAGCCGTCATCGTGGATATGCTTCTGACCGCCGGGGCGGAAATCGATGCGCGCGACGAACAAGAGCGCACGCCGCTTCACCTCGCGGCGGGAACCGGGTTGTCCCTCCTTGGCGAGCCGGGAACAAACTCCGGGGCAATCGGAGTTCTGCTGAAAGCGCGAGCGAAAGTGGATGCCCGCGACGAGAGCGGGGGTTCCCCTCTTCACGCAGCGGCGCGAAACGCCCCGACGCCCGAGAAGATAGAAGAACTGCTCGCCGCCGGGGCGGACCCAAGGCTCAGCGACAAATACGGGCGCACGGCGCTTCACTTCGCTGCGCAGGGCGATTCGTCCGCCATCGTGAGCAAACTGCTCGAGGCGGGCGCAGAACTTCACGCGCGCGATGCCCGAGGCGGCTGGACGCCGCTACATCTGGCGGCTTGGGTCTGCAGCACGCCCGCCGTCGTCGCCACCCTCCTCGACGCAGGCGCCAATTCCAAAGTGCGGGACGAAGACGGCAAAACGCCCTATGATTTCGCCGAGAAGAACGTCTTCCTCAGAGACGACCCGGTCTATGAGCGATTGAAGTAACCCGCGCCGAAAAGAAGAATGGCAGGCGAAAACTACTCCCATGCGGTGCTCGACCCCGGCGACGGACGCATATACAATCGGACGCCGAAACACACACCACCACCAGACTAAAGGCCATCCCACTCACGAGGGGAGAAAAAGGGGTGATTCTACGCAGCAAGACGCGCCTGGCGGCGCTCGCGCTCGCAGCGGGCCTATTTCCGGGACTCGCAAGCGCGGCTCCCGTATCGTGCGAGTACTGGAACACGCTCGCCTTTTTCATTCGCGCCGAGGCGTCTGACGTCGCCCGCTGCCTGAAGACGAAAAACGCAAACACGCGCGACGCGGCCGGCCTCACGCCCATGCACCGCGCGGCGGGTTTCGGGATAGCCCCCGCCCTGGTGGAGGCGCTGGCGAAGGCGGGCGCTGCGACCAACGCACGCGACGTGAACGGGATGACGCCGCTCCATCTGGCGGTGAACTTCAACAAGAAGCCTGCGATTATCGCCGCGCTCATCAAGGTCGGGGCCCAAACCGAGGCAAGAGAACAACGCGGGTGGACGCCGCTCCATCTGGCGTCGGCCTTCGGCAAGACGCCCGCCGTTGTGCGCGCGCTCGCGAAGGGAGGCGCCGAGGTGGACGCGAAGACAGGGATCGGACGCACGGCGCTCCATCTGGCCGCGCAATCCAATGCGCCCGCTACCCTGGCCGCGCTCTTAAAATCCGGAGCGAAGGCGAACGCGCGCGACATATTCGGGCGCACACCGCTTCATCTCGCGGCGCAGGGAGATTCTCCCGCCGTCGTGCGCGCGCTGGTGAAGGCGAAGGCGAGGCTGAATGCGCGCGATACGCGCGGGAGATGGACGCCGCTTCATCTTGCCGCGTGGTTCGGAAAAAGCCCTGTCGTCGTCAAGGCGCTCATCCGGGCGGGCGCGAACCCACGCCTGAAGGATGAATCCGGCCGAACGCCGCTACACTACGCGAGGCGCAACGAGGCCCTGAAGGGGAGCCTCTCTCTCTTCAAGCGGTGAAGGTAAACCCGACCTCCCCCAAATCGTCCACGCCGCCGGGAAAATTCTCTATTTTCGGTCGGCAATCGCTCCTTTTTCAGTCGCACGTGCGCAGCGCAATTGCCCGCATTTGCCATCATCGGACACACGAAGCGTGCGGGTATGATGGTGAGGCGCATCGCCGCGTTCTGGAATCACGAATTACTGAAAATATCGATAAATATGGGTAAATTCACGGGGTTTATCGATAAATAAATCACGTATTTTCAGGGGAATTTCCGGCCCGATGCAGGCCGGGTACGCGGCTGATACTACCCCGGACCGAAGGAAACCGGAAGGCGCAAATGCGGGAAAATGCGGCGGGCACGAACACGCGCCTGAGGGATGAATCGGGCCGTGCGCCGCTCGATTACGCGAGGCAGAACGAGGCACTCAAAGAGAGCATTTCCAGCTTCAAGAAGAGGAAGTGAACATCCCTGCCGGACCGCAAACCTCCCCGCGCGCGCACCCCACAGGCGCGCAGAAAAAACCCTAACACGGAGGTCGTGAAAACTTGCAACTAACTGGAAGTAAAAGGATTGCTAGATTGAGCCGCCCTGTTTCCTGATGTCGGCCATCACCTTCGAGATGCCGCGCTTGGCGATGATCTTGAGGCCCTTCGCCGATACGCGAAGCTTCACCCAGCGCTTCTCCTCGGGCAGATAGAAGCGCTTCACGTGGAGGTTCGCCTCGAAACGCCGCCTCGTCTTCTTGTGCGAGTGCGAGACGTTGTTGCCGTACATCACGCTCTTGCCGGTGACGACGCATCGCTTGCGCGCCACGGTGTTCTTGTGGGTCTTCATCTATTTGGTCTCCCGAAACGGCTGGTGGCTCCGGCAGAATTTGCAGTACTTTTTGAATTCGAGCCGATCCGGCGTATTCCGCTTGTTCTTGGTGCTGGTGTAGCGCATCTTCTTGCAAGTCGTGCATTCGAGTTGAATGTTCTCGCGCATCTCGAAACCTCAACAAAATTCAACGTCTTGGGATGCATCCGCGCACCCCCGGTCCACAAAGAAGCGAAACTATAGCCAACCCGGGGAAAAAAGGCAAGCGGCGCGAGAGGTATTTTGTTTATCGCTTATGCGCTAGAATTGCATGCTCAACATCATCGAGAAGCGGATGTTGCGCCATGTGTTTCTCAAGACCCGCGCGCATCTGAAAATTCAAACGTCGAAGGAGAGAGCACAGTGCCTAAAATCGTTGCATACCTGGGGCTTGGCACCATGGGCGGAGCCATGGTCAACAATCTTATCAAGGCTGGTTTCGTCGTTCACGGATACGACCCCGTGCCCGAGGTCCGCGCCCGGGCGGAGGAGGCGGGAGCGAAAACCTTCGACTCCCCGGCAGAGGCGGCTTCCGAGGCGGAAGTCATCTGCTCATCCGTGCCTGAAACCAAGGACGTTCACGAGACCTACCTCGGCGAAAAAGGCGCGCTGCTCACCTCGAAAGAAGGCGTCGTCTGTTTTGATTTCTCGACCATCGCTCCCAGCGGCAGCCAGGCCATCGCGCAGCAAGCGGCGGAAAAAGGCGCGATATTCCTCGATACGCCCGTGAGCGGCAGCGCACCCAGCGCCATAAGTGCGGAGCTTAACGTGATGGTGGGCGGCGATGAAGCGGCGTTGAACCGACACCGCGACGTTCTCGAGGCCGTCTCCGAGTCCATCAACTATTTCGGCCCAAACGGCGCGGGCTTGCACATGAAGCTCGTGGCCAATCAAATCGTCTCGGTGTTTCTCTCCGTGGTGTCCGAGGGACTCACCCTCGGGGAGCGCTCGGGTCTCGACCCCGTCGAGATGATGGATTACCTGAAAAGCGCATCGATCCCGAAAATTCTAAGCATCAAGGGTCCCGCCCTGGCGAGCAGGGACTACACGCCCGCCTTCAAAATCGACTTGATGCGCAAAGACCTGCGCCTCATCTCCGAGATGGCCGAGGCCGCGACGACGCCGACGCCGTTCGCAGCACTTGCGAGGCAGGTCTTCATCGCCACGTCGGCCATGGGCTACGGCGAGGTGGACCAAAACGGCGTGCGAGAGTTTTTCGATAAAACCGCAGGGCTCAGCTCTTGAGTGGCCGCGCCTGAAAGTCTCAAGTCGCCTTCTTGAAAAACCCCTCCACGGGGAGTGGCGCGCCCACGCCCTGCGCTTTGGCGCGCCGATAGAGTTCCGCGCCCAGGGCCACGTCTTCAATCGCGACCCCCTGGCTCAGGAACAGGTTGATCTCATCATCGGACGCGCGGCCGGGCATGGCGCCCGTCGCTACTAACCCGACCTCCGAGACCTGGCCCCACTGGATGACGTTCGCGCGAATGGCGCCGACCAGATCACCGCTCTCGAATTCGGCGCCCTCGAGGTTATCCGTCACGATTCTGCCTTTCGCCGCGCGGCGGAAGGTCTCATCGTCCACCTCGCGGTTCGTGATTCGGTTCGAGCCCGCCGCGATGACCGTCGTACCCGGCTCCAGATCGTTGCCGTCGAATACCGGTTCGCGCGCCGTGGTGATAGTGCAAACGATCTGCGAGCCTTTTACCGCCTCGCTCGCCGATTCCACCGGAACGAGCTCAGCGTTCACCCTGCCCTGCATCGCGCTGACAAATTTTTCTCTTTTCTCCGGCCTCCGGCTGTGTACTTTCACGACCTCGAGTTCCCGCGCGCAGCACAGCGCTTCCAGTTGGGACCTCGCCTGCCACCCCGTGCCGATCAACCCGGCTACCGCCGCGTCTTCTCTCGCCATGTATTTCGCAGCCACGCCGCTTGCCGCCCCGGTGCGCATCTGCCCCTGTATATTGGCCTCCATGAGCGAGAGCATCTCGGACGTATTCGCATCCCACAGCAAAAAGATGAAGCGCACGCCGATGCCCGGAAACGTGGTGTAGGCCTTGAGACCCAGATAGCCCTCGTTTTCATCCACCATGCCGCCGAACATGACGTGCATCGTGCCCTTGGGCAGAAAAACCCGCCGCCTTGGCTGATTCGGCGCGCGACCCTCTCCCTGGGCCTTGAAGCATTTCTCCACCACGTCCATGACATCGGACATGTTCACCAGACTCTTGACGTCGGACTCACTCAAATAAAGCAACGATTCTCTCTCCTCTGTGATTCAAGATTCCTGGAAACCAAGACATATTAAGTCAAAGCGACGCTCGAAAAAGTGACCGTACCGTTCGGGTCCGGCCACTGCGAATAGCGCAGCACTTCTCCCGCGCAGTCATCCATAACGCGCAACATGGTGTAGATGGGCGCCAGCCCGCAAACGTTTCTCGCATCCCCATCCTCCGCCACGCTCCAGTAAAACGCCTCCGCATCCCCGCTGCACACAGCTTCCAGGGATTTCCCGTCCGCTTGCGCGAGTTCTTCCAATCGCGCCTCATCCACGGGGTTTTCATCGCCGAACTGGGGACCGACGTGGGCGAAATCCACGCTCGCTATGAGACATACCTTTCCCCCTGTTTGCCGGTACGCCACTATCGCCTCTCTCAGCGCGGCGACGAAACTCTCCACCTGCGCATCACCCTGTGGGGATCGCCCCTCCGCAACGAACCGGTGGAATGAACCCACCAGGATGGGGACGAACCGGACCGGTCGGACGTCGGCAAAGAGATACTGCAGAAAAACCGCCTGAAACTCGATAGAGTGCTCGCCGCGATGCACGAATTCATCCTGAAAGGGATCTACCTCCAGCTTCCCCGAGATCTCCTCCACGAGTTCCTCATTCGCCTCCAAAACCCCGAAGGGCGTCTCGAAAGATTTGGCAGTGAGGTTGTAGATGTACTTCGTCGGAGCGTGGACCGTACCGAGAACGACGAATAAATCAGAATCGGCTCGCTCTGCGATTGATTTATAAGCCCACGCAAATGTGGCGCCGCCGCGATGAAAATCGATATGAGGCGCGACTACCCCGCGAAGCGGTTCAGCAGGGGCCGAGGAATTTTCCGCAAGACGCCCGGGGCCATCCGCATCCGTGAAAAAACCATCGATTTGAGAGCGCAGAGGCGCCGGGTCCGCATCGTAACTTTTTCCCGCCAGAAAACTTGGGCGCACCGGAGCATTCAAGAAATCATCCTTGAGCGATACGCTCCAGGCGTTGAAACCGTCTCCTTCGAGGAAATGCGCCTCCTCGAGCCGGGACACCATCGCCCGGTAGCTTTCTTCAGTGACGTCCATTCCGTGGCGGGATTTGCATTGCTCCCTGATATCCTCAAACGTGTGGCGCCCGTTGAGCAGGCTCAGCACAGGAACCAACGCCATGGGCGCAAAAAGAACCGCCTCGCTGAGACGAAGCGGATCGGTGAGCCTCAACATTCGCTGTCCCCGATGCTCCGCAGAGGTGGCCTCCACGGGTCTTAGCTTCAAACGCTGAGACGTGATATCCAAAACGCCCTATCCTCTGCTTTGTTCGGCATATCTTCCGAAAAACGGAGCGCAAGATATCCCGAGGATCGATACGATCGCCAACGTATATAAACCCGGGCCGAACGACCCGGCCCAGTCCCTCATCGCGCCAATCGTCCAGGGCCCGACAAAACCACCCAGATACCCCATGCCGATGATCAGACCGCCCGCCCGGCCCACCTGACTTTTCTCCACGTACTGCGCGGGATACGCCAGGCAGAACAAGAACCAGCAATTCGTAGTCAAACCCAAAACGGCGGTTCCCATCGCCGCGACCCAAGCGTTTCCCGCCGGCATCAGGGCAAGCACCATGGCCGTGAGCAATCCGCATAAAACCATCATGACCCGCTCGCCGCCTATGGCCAACGCCATTTTATGCGCGCTCAGGGAAGCAAAAATTCCGAGTAAAGGCAAAATCGAAACGATAAGCGCGGCGTTCGCCTGCGACCAGCCTTTCGTCATCAGAACCGTGGCCAGCCAGCCCAGACTCGTATAAAAAACGATGTTATTGACGAACAAAGAGCCGGCTACCGCCCAGACGGCGAGGAGCCGATACACCACACCGCTCTGGGCCGAGACGGATTCTGAGCTTAAATCTACCGTGATCGAGGCGGAATTTCTTCGCCAGACGATGAACGCCAGGACCAAAACGAGCGCCCAGCCCAGAAAACCGCCGCGCCAGACGCTCCCGCCCCATGATGCGGGCAAAACCCCTGCGGCCGGTGCCATAAAGTGCGAGGCCGCGACGCCCAAACCAGCGCCCGCGATGATAGAAGCCGTATACAAGGCGGAGCCGAACTCGTTGCGCTCTACCGGAACTATCGTCCCCACCACTTTGGGCATGACGGGAAACACCAGCCCGTGCCCGCACCCACGAGCGCGATTCCAAAAGCGAGCGACCAGAAATCTCCGCTCGATAGGCGGACGACTCCTCCCAGCAAAGTGAGGAAAACACCGCTCAGGACCATCTTCTTGACACCGAGCCGATCGACCAGCCGGCCCCCGGCGATCGCGAAAAACGCTATTAACGGAAACGGGGCAGACAGCAGAAAACCGCCTGCGCCGTAGGATAAGTTCAAATCATTCCGGATGAAGCCGATGAGTCCGCTCGTCGACACCAGTGAACCAAAAACGGCGAAAATGATGAAGCAGGCGGCCCCCAATATGGAGCGCCAGTTCATGTTTTCTTCGATCATTCATCAAGCCCCAGCAATCGCGCCGCGTTCCCTCCCAGCCATTTTTCCATGACGGCCGGCTTCAGGGGGAGGTCCCTCGCTTCTTCGAGAATTTCTCCGAGGGATATCGGCAGAAGCGGCCAATCTGTCCCAAACAGGATTTTATCCTGTATCGTGGAATTGCCGAAATGAAGGAGCATCTCCCAGCCGGAATGAGGTGTCGTGAAATACTTCCAACGGTGGCCCGAGGGGTCGATATAGAGATTCGGGTGCCGCCAGGCGGCGGCGACCATCTCCGGCACCCAGGGCCAACCGCCGTGGCCCGCGATTACCTTCAAGTCCGGCATCTCGCCGCATAGCCTGTCCAGGACGAGGGGTCTGCCGAGTTCCATGGGATGAGCGGGCGCCCAGTTTACCGAAGTGTGAATCCATACGGGAACGTCCAACTCGAGGCACTTCTGGTATATGGGGCGATACTCCGGCGCGTCGGCGGGCAGGAGATGAAGAAAGGGAACGAGAAACGCCCCGTGCAGTCCAAGATCGCGCACGCCTTTTTCCAGCGCGATCGCCGCGTCGTCCTTGTTCGGGTCGACGCCTTGAAAGGCCAGGATGCGCTCCGGATACGAATCCACCGCATCGGCGAGAACGTTCGGGTCGAGCGGCGAGACGCCGGTGGTGCTCTCCTGGTCGATACTGAAAACGACCGCCTTGTCGTAGCCTGCCGCATCCAGAAGCGTGATGAACTCATCAATTGGCCGCCCGAGCTTCGTTGAAATCTCATCGATGAATCCGTGGATATCCTCTCGCTTCGTCCCCACCACCCTGCGACGAAACTCCTCTTCCTCCACCCCGCAAAAAGCGCTCAAGCCCTTCGCGAACATCTTCAAATAACCGGGAATGGAAGCCCAGCCCAGCAGGCGGGCGCGGTAGGACTCCGCGACAGGCAAGAAGCTGCAAATATCGACGATCAACGCGAGTGGCCCTGGGACCGCCCGAAAGAATCGCTCGGCCCGGAAAGAGAGAAATCATTCTGATTCAAGGTCAATCTAGCCGAATTCACGGACAACACCAGGATAAAAACGAGAAAGATAGCGAAAGAACCGCTCATTCGCACGCTTCCGCCCCGCCTGAGCGCGCCGAGCAGCAACTCGAACAACAATACGACGCATACGGCGCCGATGATGAGTAATGTCACGAAAGGCGAGCCGCCTGACGCCAGCATGCCTGCCATGAAATCAGAGCCCCTGAAGAAAAACCAGCCGCCTACCAATCCTGCCTGGATCATCAGAAAACACAAGGAGAACCTGGCGCCGAGGCGAACCCACCGCGCTCCGTTCGACACGGAAACGGAACTCTCCCACCTGAAAGCCCTACCCCCCATAAGCATAAGGACGAGGCCGCCGACAGAAAACGCCGAAAGATAGAAATGCGCCACGGGCCACCAAAATGAGGTATGCGCCCAATTGCGCCAATTCCACACTGCTTCGAAATCGAGGGGAGTCATACCCATATAGGAAAGCGTGAACATCCAAACGACCCCTGCGCATACCAACATCAAGACGCCTGCCGGAACCATCATCAGGTGCGCGAATGAGAATTTCGAACCCCGTCCCGTATGTCTCGAATGGGCGAATACGACAACCACGAAAACGAACAACAAGAGCGGCAACGCACCCAGCGGGCGAAACAGCGCGATCACGGAGGTGAAAAATACGGCCGGCTGCATCGTGGACGCAATCAAGGAGAGCGCCGCCCCGATGAGAAATACGGGAAGGAGAGAAGCCAGACACAGGTCCGAGAGGCGGCGCGCGAATGCGACGTCGTCATCGTTGCTCTCTCGCCACCCCCAGAACGCGAGATGCGCGGAAAACCACGGAAGGGAGAAGCTCACGCCCGCGCACAGCCACAAGACGGAGCCCAGCAGAACTACGAGCCACTCACTCGATTCGGGAGTCAATACGTTCATGGCGAATTCTTTTCTTCCTGTTTTTTCGCGTCTTGTGAGTCGTCCGGCGGAGGTGAAGGAGCGGCGGAAACGCCTCCTCCGTCACCTGGGCTATTGGCGTCCGTCGCGCCGTTCAAGGGAGCGGGAGATGCAGCGCCAACTATCCCCTGATTTTCCGATTTTTCGATGTCTCGTGATTTCCCTGCGCCCGACACATCGGTCGGCGGGATGACAGAAACACCGGGATTACCTCCCTTGTCTTCCAAACCTCCGGTCTGCCCCGAACCCCCGGCACCGGCTCCTCGCGTGTCGTTCGATGGAACGAGAGGCTGGGCAGCAGCGCTTTCTTCCTCCGTCGGCAGATTGGCTTCCTTTGTGCTCCTGGTGTCCTGTCCCTCATCCGGCGAGTCGGAAGATACACGGGAAGCATCTCCCCTCTCCTGCGGCTTTTCTGCATCCAAGGCTTTTGCGCCGTCTTCCGCATCATCCGGCGGAGCGGCAGGAGAGATGATGGCCTCTTCCCTCACCGAGGTTTCGGCATCCTGCGCGTCGCTCGGACGGGTGGAGGAAACGGTGGAACCTACCTGTTCCTGCTCTTGTAATTTCTCTGCGTCTTGCGCAGCGTCGGAAGGCT
Source organism: bacterium (assembly GCA_965213625.1). GTDB lineage: Bacteria > UBA8248 > UBA8248 > UBA8248 > UBA8248 > Bin107. The sequence goes on along the minus strand of CBDBZU010000004.1, from coordinate 1,451,803 downwards.
TGAGAACAGGCACGGCAGCGCCCTTCTCCACTTCATCCACCTTGCTCACCTCTGTGTTTTCCGAGGGTTTTTCCGCATCCTCTGGAGAGGTATTCGAGACCACCGCCGGGCGAACCACTTGTTTCGGTTTGGCAGGAGACGACTTGGGACGTGACGCGAGATTTCCGCCCGATTTCGTGATCAACTCCTCCAGATACGCCGCTAGGGCGTGGCGCTCTTCGGGCAAACCCGCCAAAAGAGGGTACGGGGGGTGTTTGGTTCGCATCTCTCCAAGAAACCGAAGCGCGTCTCCCTCGAACCTGAAACCAGGGGTCCGATCCGGGTCCTGCGACTTCACCCAATCCGCATGGCAGGCCATACACTGCGCGCGGAAACTGAACGCGCCGAGTTCCCCCTGTGCCGGCCGGGGCTCGCCGAGATTCACGAAATTCCACAAACCCGTTCGATTCGCGTCCTCCGCTTCTTCGATGATCATTCCGTTGCGATACATATACTGATGGATCTGGAAATTCCCCTTCGCTTCCACGTAGATCCACCCATTTGTCGCCAGCAGGAGAACTACCAGCAGCGAAGCCGCGCCTGCATGTCTTCGATGACGTCTTTCGGGGTCGCGAACGCCCCACCTGTATGCGATGCTCCCCAGGACCGCCTGCGCCGCTACAGCGGCCGCTACCAGCCCAATCACCAAATTTTGATTTATGTTTTCCGTCAGGCGAATCCCCCACCATACCCATCCAAGAACACCGACAATGGCTCCCGCCACCATCCACTTGCCGATCTCATGCACCAGGGCGACACGCCATGCGCTGTCATCTCGGGACGCGGCGTAGAGCAAGCCGAAAGCGCCGAAGGCCGATATCGAAACCCCCGCCCACGTCAAGAATACGGCGGGAAAGGCGGGATTCCAAAATGCGTTCCAGAGTGTAGGCTTCGCCGCCCATGCGCCCGTGTGCGCCGAAAAGGCGCAGACAGAAACCAAAACGGCCGCCGCGCACCAAAAGCCGACCGCCGATAAAACCCCCCACGCCAAATCGAGCCGGCTTTCATGGCGACCTCTTCCCCAAGTGGAGATGTATCGACCCGAAAAACAAAGACCCAATGCAAAAAACAATAAACCCAGAAGGGCGGGAACCAGGAAAATCAAATGGAGTTGTTCCATCATGCGGGGGCGTTGGGCCATCATGACGACCCAAAGGCCAAGACCCAGGGGACATACCGCCCACGCAGCCAGAGCGCGCGTCGACTTCGCGCACCGCAGGGCGAGGTCGTCCCATCTGGGGTCCATGCTTTCCGTTGCGCGAGACTTCGTGAGCAAGGTGAAAACCGAGCCGCCGCAGACACACGCACTCATCAGGGCGAACAGAAATACAACCCCGCCCGCCAAGAGATGGTCGGAGAATGACAGCGCTTCCTGAAATGGAAATGGCAACGCTATTGTCCAATCGAAAGTGAAAGGTGTCGCGACATAAAGACGGGGGAAACCGAGCCCCCGCGCTTTATAACTTCACCACTTGCCGTGTCATGTATTTGTCGAGTTTATTCTCATCCAGGACGATCCCCAGCCCGGGGGCGTCTGAAATCTCATGCCGCCCCGTGCTCATGTCGACCGGAGAATCCACGACGTCGTCCAGCATCTTCTCGGGGCCGACGGATTCTATCGCCGCCAGGAAAGCGTTCGAGGTCGCCGCCACGTGGATTTCTCCCAGCGTGTAGGGCGACAAACCGAACCCGTGTCCGATGACCATTTTCATGCCGGCAGCCTCCGCCGTGCCGACCATATCCCTGACGCGAAGGGGACCGCCTTGCTTCATGATCTTGACCTTGACGATGTCAGCGGCCTCGGCCCGTATGATCTCGAGCAGGCTCTCCGGCCCGAACACGCACTCATCCGCCATGACGGGGATGTTGATGGAGCGGCGCACTTGGGCGAGCCCCTCGATGTCGGTTCTCGGCACGGGCTGCTCGAAGTGGTGTATGTCCGCCTCTTCCACCTCGCGCGCCAGCGCAATGGCGTCTTCCACGTTCCCGTAGGATTCATTCGCGTCGATTCGTATCTCGAAATCATCCCCCGTCGATTCCCGCACGGCCAGCACCCGTGCGGCATCCGACGCCACTTCTCCTCCCATCTTCACCTTACAGGCCCGCCAGCCGCGCTCGTAAAAGCCCCGCGCCTCGCGCCCCGCTTCCTCAGGCGACTTGATGCCTATCCAGGCGTTGAAACTCACTTCTTTCTTCACCGCGCCACCGAGCAACTCATACAGCGGGACGCTTAAATATTTTGCATGGAGGTCCGCCATGGCGAGCGATAAGGCGCCCTTTCCGCCGTAGAAGCCGTCGCAGGCCTCATCCATCATCCGCGTAATCTCGCGCGACGCCCTGGGGTTCGCGCCGATGAGAGCGGGCGCGAGCTTCTGCTCCACCGCGTCCGCGATATCATCGCGGTTCAAGCCCGAGTATCCCGCCACGGGTTCGACGTCGCCTATTCCCGAGTACCCGTCGTCGGAGGTCACACGAACGACGACCGAGGGCTGGACGTTGTGGTTGTGGTTCGCGTTCTTGAAAAAATCCCGCATCGGCATATCGACGCGGAACACCTCGATGGATTCGACTTTCATGGAAATCTCCTCCTTATAAGCAGAACATCCCGAAGCCCGGCTAAGCCCCCTACTGCGCTCCCGCCACGGCTTCTCGTACGCGCTTTCTTAACACATCATCGACGGGGCGGGAAACATCGACGCCCGGACGCAGAAAAGAAAACACCAGCTCACCCACTTCGAGACCCGTCGCCGCCTCAAGGCCCATGACGTAGGCGCCACCCTGATTCAGATAAAACGAGGCTTTTTTCTCCGCTTCACCCGCCTCGACTTTATCCGTCTTGAAGTCCACGAGCGTGAGTTTGCCGTCTTCTTCGAACACCAGGTCGATGGCGCCCCGGAGAACGCGCCCGTCCAGTTCGAAGGTGAAGGACAGCTCCCGCCAGCGCTTGGTAGCCGCCGCCGCGCGCGCCAATATCCTCCCCTCCTCCATCGAATCTCGAATCAATCCCATGGCGTGACCCGCATCTTCGAGACTCAAACCGAGCGTGCGTGCGCAAGCGACGCTCTCATCCCGCAAACGCTCCAAGCAGGCGACATCCGGCGGGTCGAGCCGCGCGAGGATTACATGAACCAGGCTCCCGAACGCCGTCCCGCCTGCGTGGACTTCGATGTCCTGTGGCGCATCCTCATCGTAAAGCGCAGTCGAGGCCGCAGGCTCTACCTCGTCGAATCCTTTCACGAGACTGCTGGGAGCCAGGGGCTTCGGCGTCTCGACAGGCTTCTTCAGCAACTTCAACTTCTCATCCAGGACGGCGCGCCGCTCCGCAACGCTCCCCGAACCCCCGTTCGCCGGACGAAAAACAGCGCCCCCAAGACGGAGGATGGACTCCGGCTCCCGGGGTTCTTCCGGCGATACTTCGAGAACCGAAGCGGACGCCTCCCGGATCACCCCGGCTGTTTCCACTTCCAGGAGTCCCGCGCTCTGCATGAACCCGTGAAAGCCCGACTCCGGCCAGAGCAGATAGTCCTTCGCCCGCGTCGCCGCCACATACCAAAGACGCTTTATTTCCGCGTTATGAAACCCTTTTTCGCGTTCGAGCGCACTCACATAGCCTGCCGAATCCAGCCGCCGGGGTCCTGAGCCCAGGTGCAGATCGACCGCTTCGTTTCCTCTTTCGTGATTCGCGATCCGCGCCTCGGAACGCTGATCGTCCTTGCCCTCCAGGTCGGCCAGTGCGACCACGGGGAATTCCAACCCCTTGGCCTGGTGGACCGTCATGAGCCGAACCGCCTCGCCCCCCCGGGCGTCCTGAAACGCTTCCGGCTCTCTGGCGTCGCGCCCCAGTTCGTATTGCGCCTCCAGGTGCGCGGCGAACGCATCCACGCCCCGCCTGCCGCCCGCGGCGAATTCATGCGCCATATCGAGAAGCTTTGACAGATTGGCGACGCGCTGCTCTCCGCCCGATGAAGCCAGGAACAACTCGAACGCCCCCGTGCGGCGGTATACCTCCTCCAGAATGGCGCGCACGCCCGCATCTTTCTTCGCCTCATGCAGCAGGCATATCTCGCGAACCGCCTCTCTCAGCTCCTTGGGCGGCTCTTGTCTCTTCAGGAAGTAGCGGGCTGTTTCCACATCCGAAAAACCGTACAGGGGAGAGCGCAGGGCGGCGGCGAGCGCCAGCGGATCGCCGGGCCGCGCCACGGCGGATAACACCGAGACGACCGCGCCGACTTCGAACTTGTCGTAAAACCCATATCCGCCATCGGTGATGAACGGAACCCCCGCGCCACGGAAAGCGTCCTCGAACTGGGCGTAGCCCGTGCGCGCCCGGAACAAGACGGCGACGTCGCCAAAACTGACAGGGCGGCGCGCATTCTTATCTGTGTCCGTGATTTCCACCCTCTTATCTTCCACCAACTCTCGGAGCGCGGCGGCGAGGCAGGCGGCCTCGTTCTTTCGTCTTTGTTCTTCGTTCACCCTGCCGCTTTCCGCAGGCTCGTCCCCGTCTTCTTTCGTCTTGAACAGGAAAACGGCCGGGTCTGCGGATTCGCGATGCGCCATGAGTTCGACATATTCGGGCTGAACGTCGGGGTTCCCGGAGTCGTGAACGATGACGCGCGAGAACGCCTCGTTCACGAAATCGACCACGCCGGGCGTGCTGCGGAAGTTTTCCTTGATGCGCAGCAGGCGGCCATTCGGGAGATGGTCAATCATCTCCCTGACATCGTGATAGATGGCGATGTCCGCCCGGCGGAAGCGGTAGATGGATTGCTTGGGATCGCCCACCATGAAGAGTTTGGCATCTTCCATCCGCACCTCGCGCCAGTCTGCGGCGTCTCCCGATCCCGCAAGCAGGAATATCAATTCGACCTGCAAAGGGTCGGTATCCTGAAATTCATCGACTAGAAAATGCCGGATGCTCTCGCGGATTCTCCCCCGCACGGAGGGGTTCTCCCGTACGAGCTTCGCCGCCAGAAAGAGCATGTCCTGATAAGACAAAAGCCCCGCTTCGCGCATTTCCGTCTCGAATGACTCGACGAAACCCCGAACGAGGGGAACCAGACCGGCAAGCACCTCATGGGCGATTATCTTGGCGCTATTTTGTAAGAAGCGATCGTATTCCCCGCGGAAGAGCTTGAGGTTTTCTCTCCCCTCTTCGGTAGAATCTCCCCAATTTCCGGGTGATCCCACCCGCTTGTTCAGCTTGAAGCCGGGACTCCAGAGTTCGCGGAGCAGTTCGGTTTGCGATAGTCCGGAGAGGCCCTCCAGCCAGCTTCTCGCTTTCTCCAGTTGTATTAAGGCTTTGTCCTCATCATTCACACAGTGGCGGCCCACTTCCGCCCAGGCGTCGAACGCATCTGCGATGGACGCACGGATTTCTACGGGAGAAGCGCCATGTGAGCGGGGGAAATGTTCTCTTAATTCTGGCAGGTCGAGCATGGCGTCGCGGATTTTCTCCAGATCGGCTACCGGAAAGCCGAGCTCCAGGAAATTGCGCAATCGCGCATCCCCACTGTTCAGCGCCTGCGTTAGCCAGTCGCGCCAGGCCGCATCGCGCCGCGTATCGTGCTCGATTTCATCCACGTCGCCCAGGTCGGGGCGAAGCCCCGCTTCCACGGAGAACGCCCGCAAGATATTCAGCGCAAAGCCGTGGATGGTGGAGATGCGCGCGGACTCGAGGTTATCCAGCGCATCCTGCAGCCGCGCTTTCGTGGCGGCGTCTTCCTCTCCTGCAACCACATCGAGAAAACGTCTACGAATCCTGTCTTTTAATTGCGCGGTCGCCTTTCGCGTGAAGGTGATGGCGGCTATTTCATCGAGTCGGACCCCTTCGCGCCGGATCAGATGCAGGATTCGCTCCACGAGCAGGGTGGTCTTGCCCGTGCCCGCACCCGCCTCGACCAGAACGGGACCGCGCGTCCAGGTCGCGGCCTCATCTCTTTGTTTTTGGTCGCGGGGCTGCGCGCTCATGAGGCGTTCTCCCTCAAGACTCGAAGCTCGCTCACCCCCGGCGCGACCTCCTTCCGCGCGGCGCGCTCGGCCCTGTCCGGTCCGCAGATGAGCTTGTAGTCGCAATACCTGCACCCATCGGCCGAGGGCGTCGGGAAAAAACGCCCCTCCCGGGCAGAGGCCAGAAAATAATCCAGAAGGGCATCCACCTCCGCCATGCGCCCCTCAATATCCTCGCAGGAGCGCGCGCGTTCGACGACGCCCTCCTCCCGGGTGACGTAGACGTATGCGCCGCTCACCCCGGCTTCCGCCGGCAAGGCGTCCGGCCGCGTGCGCAGATGCCGCGCGTAGAGGTGGAGTTGAAGGCTCGCGCCGCCGTCCAGCACTTTCTTTTGGGCCGGAATCGAACTTCTCCTCCCCACAGTCTTGAAATCGACGACGCGGTATTCCCCCGCCGCGTTTCGTTCGAGCAGATCCATCCGCCCGCTCAGGGCGAGTTCCCCTGATTCCAGCGATATCCGCAAAGGCTGGGAACCCACCCCGCCGAACCGCTCCTCCACGCTCACCGGAAGCGGGCCCGACGCGTCCGCGCGCCTTTGATCCAGGTAGCCCCGCAAGCGCCGGTAAAGCGCATCTTCGAGCACCCCCCAGGGCAGCGCGGGCAAGGGTGGCGACTCGGCCTTTTCCGCCTCCCCGGTCATCGCCTCTCGAATCGCATCGCGGAGCGCTTCCTGCGCCGTCGTTTCGCCCAGCGCATGAAGCGGCTGGTTTGTCCTCTGGAGCCAATGGTGGAAGAGTTCGAGAATCCGGTGCGTCAACTCTCCCCGGCTTCTCCCGTCCATGTCGAAAGGCGGGAGGGGTTCTTCTCGTTTTTCCATGCGGGGGTGCAGGCGTTTGTTGATGAACCGGTAAGGACACCCGAAGAAATTCTCCACCAAGGTGACCCCGAGCGGACGCCCGGACGAGTGAATTATCTCCTGGATGATCTCCCGCAAGTCGGGCGCAGTGAGCATCCCGTCGTGCCCGGTCAAAGCGCCCGGCCGCCACCGCTCATCCAGGGCGGTCCGCCTTCTGAGAAACCCCGGAAAATCGTTCATGTAGGAGAGGCTGCCCGCTTCGGGCCGGCTAATCTGATTCGCCATTCGAGCGAGATCATACTCGCGCAGGTGAGCGGGATTCGATGAAATCGCTTCTGCGTCCAGCGTCGCGGCGGCGGTGCGGCTGCGCGAGTCAGCGAAAAGACCCCACGCGCCGTCTCTCGCCTCCCCCAGCGCATCCGCCAGATAATGCAAGAACATGCTCGGAAATGACGCCACATTGTCCCCCAAACCATCCTCGGCGCTCGTCGCCGTGAGGATGAGGCGCTTCCTAGCCGACTGAAGGATCGTCCACAACTGAAACCGCGCTTCGCTCTCGCGCGATTTCTTGAGCGGAAGCGCTGCCTCCCGCGCCGGGAAGGTCTCTTGCGCGGCGCGGTTCAGCTTTTCGCGCACCGAATCGGGCAGAAGCGGGTCTTCGCTCCCTGTGGGCGGAAACAGGCCCTCGCCCAGCCCTGCAAGGACGACCACGTCGAAGGAAAGACCGCGCGCGCTCTGGATGGAGGAGAGGCTCGCCAGATGGCCCTCATCCAGCTCGCCGCCTCTCAGGGCAGTCTTCTCCAGGAATCGCTCGCAAAGATCATGGAATCGCTCCCGCGTCATCTCGCCTGTGATCTCATCCAAATCCGCAAGAGATGAGACAACATCTTTCACTTCACCACCGTGGATCAAACCGCTCGTCATCTTCGAGAAAGCTTCCAGAAATAATTGAACAAACGAAGAGGGCGGTCCCTGCTCGGGAATCTTCTCCATCAGATCGACGACATCGGACATAGCCAAGTCGAGGGAATAGGCGGCGGGACGCTCCTCGTCCCCTTCCTTCATTTCATCCAAGGCGTCATCGAGGGCTGCGAGCCAGTCGTCTGGACCCTTGAGATAAGGCAGGCTTCTCGAGAAAAACTCCCATTCAGACGCCAGAGCGAGGTCGCCGACGCGCTCCTCGAACTCGTATTTCCGCGCCAGTTCCCGGAACATCGGCGAGCCGGTGAAGCCGCCCTCATCCAGAAAGCGCATCAACTCGGCGCGCGGGTAGCCTTCCATCGGCAAGCGGAGCATGAGGAGGAACAAACGCGCGGCGGGCGTTTCGGCAAGGGGATGCTGATCTTCTGTTCGGCCAGGGATTTCCAAAGTATAAAACGTCTCTTCGAACAGATCCTGATAGCCGTCCCGCGCGGTCATCAAGACACACATTTCTTCATCGCCCTCGATGTCTTCTCTCGCCCGTAGCATCTCCCGGCAGGCTTCCCAGACTTCCCGGCCTCTCGTGGGGGCCGCCACGACGCGCAGGGCGTCCGCCGCCACAGGCTTGGCCCCCGCCTCATCACGCGAGAAGAGCACCTCGGCCAGATTTGAGAGCGGCCTCGACTCGCGCGGCCCGGCTTCTTCTTTGCGGAATCCCTGCCGCTCGAACCATACGAGTAAAGGCTGCGCGTGCGCGCATGCGGGCGCGTCCGGTTGCGCGGGCACGAGAGCTTGCGAGTGCGCCTCACGGCAGACCGCCGCCGCCAGCCTGCGCTGAAGCGCGTTCATCTCGGCGAAGCCGTAGAAGATGGTGGGGACGCACGGAGGCTCCGCTTCCGCCTTCTCGCACGCCGTCTCGAATAGCGAGGAGCGGTCGTAGTATTTTCGCTCGCGCATACTGCTATGGAAACGCTCTGCCAGAAGCGCCAGATCGCGGCACCGCGCCGCATCGGGGCCAGAAATTTTCCGGCCGAGTTCCCTCAATATTTCAGGAGAGAGGTTCGCTTCGGCCAAGTCCGTCAGCGTAGCGCAGAGGCTCTCTCCGTATCCTCTCGTGTCGGCTTTGAAAAATGCGAACGCCCCCCGCGCGCGCTCGAACGCTTCTTCGGCCAGGACCTCGGCGATGGCGGGATGGGGGCGCGTAAACTCCACCAGCGCTCGTTCCGGCTCGGCAATCTTATTCGCCAAGTCGATCATGCTCAGCACCTCTACGCCTGCGAAGCCGCCCGCGCGCGCGAGCACGCCCTGGACGTGATCGCGCAGCCGGTTCGAGATGACGACCACCCGCCTGTGCGCGAGGGGGTCTCCTACGCCCAAGCTGCGCACGCGCGACGCGAGGGATGGTTCAATACGGTGGAAAGGAGCTGCAATTAGAATTTTTGAAGCCGACGCCATGGGGAGTTCCATATCACCGGTGGTGGGCGGTTTCTCAGTGAAACAAAATCAAAGCGCTCGACTAGGTGTTCAGCACGCTCTCGCCGAACAGATCCTCCACCTCAAGCAGGCCGGGCGTGAGGCCCTGCGCGTGGGCGTAGGAGAGGAGCTTTTCGAGCGACGTGCGGTTCGCCTCCACCCCGTAGGGCCAGAAATCATCGCCGAAAATCTCGCGCGTCTCGTCCATCACCGAGGGCAGAAAGGGGATCATGGCCGAGAGCGCGCCGTTGTCGCTCAGCAACGCAAGCGTCTTCTCGCGCGCCTCGCACATGGCTTCATAGATGGACCCGAGCGCCCAGGGGGTTTGCTCGTGAATATCCTTTCTCAGCACGACGCAGTGCATCATGGGGTGAACGCCCGTTCTCTTGTAATACGCCGTCTCGGCGGCCTTGTAGTCCGGGAACAGGCGCTTCACTTGCGGCGAGCCTTTTGCGAAACACTCCGGCACCTGGTGGATCAGCGCGCCATCCACCTCGCCCGATTCGAGCATGTTCGACACCGTCTGGCCGGGCTGCATGTAGCGGATGCGCGCGCCGGGCGGCATGGGTATCGGCACGCGCGGTTCGATGGCCGCCACCCAGTCCACAGAACCCACGTCGAGGCCATACTCCTCGGCGAGAATGCCGACTATCCACACGACCGCCGTCATCCCCCATTCGCGGATCGCGATTCGCTTGCCGTTCAAATCCGCCACCCCATCGACGCCCGCATCCGTGTTCGCGTAAACCATCGAATGCCTGAAGACGCGGCTCGGGAAGGCGGGCATCCCCACGAAGGGGCTCGCTCCCTCACCCAAGAGGAACATATGCGCGCCCATCGACATTTCGGACAGGTCGAACTCCTGGTGCCTGCACATGCGGAAGAATATCTCGGAAGGCGGCAGGGAGAGCACCCGGAGGTCCACTCCATTCGGGCGAACGGCGCCCATCTTGAGAATGTTGGTGCGATCGTAATCGCCAAACGCCGCCGTTAGCTCCAGATCCGGCATCTTTTCCCCTTTCGCGTCATCGGTACGTGAATGCGCATGCTTATGGTGATGTGGAACGAGCAAAAGGTTTCTCATAGTTTTATCCGCTCGGCAACGAGGTGAGTCTTTCGGCGCATGAAAGGCCCCGAGTTGACCGCCCGCCGCCCGTCATGGCATTAAGGGGCGGGAATTCCAGGCATTCCGCATCAACAACCGAAAAGGATGGCGCTTGGCTAGAAAAATTAAAGTGATCGTCTGCGGATTCGGGCGCGTGGGGCGCGAATTCGCGAGACTCATCCACGACAAAACGGACTTCATGCGCGCGGCCTATGATCTCGAACCGGTTATCGCAGGCATAGGCGAGTTGAACGGCAGTCTGCATAGCCCCGAAGGAATCGACGCTTCAATGACGGCGGACGCCTTCGAGCGAGATGGCGGCTTCGGGGGTCATCCCAGTTTTAAAGCCGACTGGCAGGGGCTCGACCTGGTTCGCGCAGCGAACGCCGACGCCCTCATCGAGACGACACCCACCGACATCAGAACGGGCGAACCCGCCTTGAGCCACATACGCGAGGCGCTTTCCAGGGAAATGAACGTGGTGAGCGCGAACAAGGGACCCTTCATACGGGCCTACAGGGAACTGACCGGCCTGGCGCGGGAGAAAAACTTGAGCCTCAAGATCTCCGCCGCCGCCGCGGCCGCGCTTCCGACCATCGACGTGGCTGAGACCTGCCTCGCAGGCGCGGAGATCCTCGGGGTCGAGGGCGTTTTGAACGGGACGACGAATTTTATACTCACGCGCATGAGGACAAACGGACATAGCTACGATGAGGCGCTCGCAGAAGCCCAGGCGCTCGGCATCGCGGAGACCGACCCCACGCTCGACGTGGAGGGCTTCGACACGGCGAACAAGCTCGCGCTCATCACGAACGTCTGCATGGGAGCTGACCTGACGCCCGATGACGTGGAGCGGAAGGGCATCGCCGGGATATCGCTTGAGAAAGTTCAGCGCGCGAGCGCCGAGGGAAAGATAATGCGCCTGGTGGGCAATTCGAAGCGGGATGAGGCCGGGCGCGTCTCGGCGCGCGTTGCGCCAGAGTTGCTCTCGCCCGATCATCCCCTGGCGGGCGTGGAAGGGGCGGAGAAGGGAATCACCTACACGAGCGATACGATGGATCGCGTCACCGTGGTGGGCGGCAAGAGCGACCCGCGCGGCGCGGCCGCAGCACTCTTGAAAGACCTCATCAACATCTATCGTCATTCATCTTCCTGAGACCGGAGATTTTCCATGAACAACGCGGACTTGATCGTCAAAACCATGAAGGAAGCAGGCGTCACGCACTGCTTCGGCATCCCGAGCGGGAACGTCCTGCCCATGCTCGAAGCCATGCGAAAGGGAGGACTCACCTTCGTCCTGACAGCGCATGAAGGCTCCGCGAGCTTCGCCGCCGACGTGATGGGCCGCCTGACGGGCGCGCCGGGCTTCTGCATCGCCACCCTGGGACCGGGCGCCACAAACCTCTCGACCGGCGTGGGCAACGCCTATCTGGACCGCTCCCCGCTCATCGCCCTCACCTGCAACCTGCACACGCACCAGCTCGGACGCCGCATCCAGATGTACATCGACCACCACACCCTCTACCGGCCCATATCCAAGGCGAGCTACCCGCTCAGAAAAGGCCGCGTCGGCTCCGTACTGGAAGAGGCGATGGGTCTGGCCTTGAGCGAGCCGCACGGCCCCGTCCATCTGGATTTGCCCGAAGACGTATCGCTTGCGCCCGCCACTGAGGAGCTGCCTCCGCTTCCTGCGGGGAAGCGCCACCGCGCAGCGCCCGAGAGCGCGTTCAAAAAACTCGAATCCCTACTCCAGAACGCCAAGCGGCCCGTCGCTGTCCTCGGTTCTACCACCATGCGGATGGAAAACCCCGCTCTTCTGCGCGCCTTCATCGACCGCCACCAACTTCCTTTCGCCACAACCACCATGGCCAAGGGGATGATAGATGAGGATCACCCGCTATCGGTCGGCTGCATCGAACGCGGAAAGCGGCAGGTGCAGCGCGAGTTCCTGAGAAGCGCGGACATGATCCTCGGGGTCGGCTACGACGTGATCGAGGTGGAATACGAGCAATGGATAAAGGACGTGCCCCTCGTAAGCGTGGACATCGACCCGGTTGACGCGGATTCATCCGTCGACATCGCGCACGAGGTGGTGGGCGACCTGGATGCGTCTTTAAGACGCATGAACGACATGGCGCCCGGCAGCTACGAGTGGCCCTCGGACGCCGCCTTGCGGCACAAGGAAAGATTCCAGAAGGCCCTGCGCCCTCAGGTTCCGCACTTCGCGGCTCATGAGGCCATCGACGTGGTGCGCGAGGTGACGCCAAAGGAGGGGATACTCTCCTTCGACGTGGGCGCGCACACGCACCAGATAGCCAGCCAGTGGACCGTGCACGACCCGCGCACCTTCCTCATCACGAACGGGTGGTCCTCGATGGGTTTCGGACTGCCCGGCGCCATCGCCGCGAAACTCGCATGTCCGGACAAACCCGTCGTCGCCCTCATCGGGGACGGATGCTTCCAGATGACGTGCGGCGAGGTGGCCGTCGCCAAGAGAATGGGGCTCGCCATCCCCATCGTCGTTCTGGACGACAGGTGGCTCTCGCTCATCCAGGTCAAACAGGACAGGCGGGATTACGGCCGTTACGGCACCGAGCTGCAGGCCGAGGAATACCAAGCGCCGCCCTCCCATTACTTCGGCGTGCCCGCCGTGGGCGTGAGAACACCCGAGGAACTCAGGCGCGCACTCACCGAAGCCTTCCAGGCCGACGGGCCGACCGTCATCGAGGCGGTGGTGGATTCCGCGCACTACGACGACACGGTGTTCGATTAGGAAATGCCTCGAACCGGACGATTATGGTAATGTTTCCTCAAATGAATTGGTGACCCGCTACCTAGAGAAAGCATCATGCCCAAAACTCGCCATAAGTTTCGATATTGGTCCCACATGGTCTTTGTTGCGGCGATATCGGCCATCGCGGCGCTTTCATCCGTCGATGCTGCGCCATACGACATCGTTGCGAAGAGCAAGAAAACCAAAATCCGAATCGGCGGTTACGATTATTCATTGGAAGGGAGGTTGTTTCGTCCAGAAGGTGAGGGCAAATTTCCTCTGGTCGTCCTCGCGCACGGCGCTTGCGGCAAGAGATGCAGGCGCAAGTATCCGGAAAGCCGCCTGGCTTCTCCTGCGAAAGTCTTCGCCCGCTCCGGCTACACCACCTACACGTTCAACAGAATCGGGTACGGCAATTCCGATGGTTACGAGTGGAACGACCACAAACCTTTCGGCAGAACCGGGGGGTGCAGAAAGCAAAATTACCTCCAAGCGGCGAGAAGAAGCGGACTGGAAATCCGGCTGGTCATAGAAGCTCTGATCCGGCAAGAACTAAAATTCGTGGACTCCGAAAAAATCCTGGCGGTGGGCCAATCCGGAGGAGGCCTGGCCGTGTTCGGCTTAACGGAAGGCCCGAAATCGCATGAACACCTGACCGGCCTTAAGGGAATAATCAGCACGGCCGGCGCCTTGGGTGGAAGCTGCGCGCGGGGCGATTATCTGGGCCCACATTTTTTCAACGATAACATGCTAGAAGCGTACAAAACGTTTGGCCGAAAATCCAAAACGCCGGCTCTGATGGTGTATGCGAAAAACGACCCTCGAACCGTCAGGGCCGCGTCCTGGCGTGACGCCTATAACGAGAACGGTGGCAAGGCCAGGCTGGTTGTATTGCCCGACCAAGGTTCCTCATCGAGGCAAGCACACGGGTACTTTTACAAATCATGGTCGACGAAAGCGTGGAAACCCCATTTCAGCGCATTTCTCTCCTCGCTCGGCCTGCCTGAACTGCATTGACGAAAAAACGTCGCTTCGGGCGCATTGAGGCCTCAAAGAAACTGCGTGTTCTCGATAATGGCCTCATCGAAGTTCACGCTCTCGACCTCGGCGCCTGTCAAATCCGCGTCCCGGAAGCTCGCGCCCGCAACGTCGGAATCGCTCAAGAGCGCGTCACGGAGAACGGCGCCTTCCAGATCCGCGTTTCGCAAGTCCGTCTCGCGCATATCCGCGCCCGAGAGATCGGCTCCGCCTAAGTTCGCGCGCACCAGGCTCGCCCCTCTCAGATTGGCGTCCGTGAGGTCGCACCCGCTCAGGTCCGCCCAGGAGAGGTCTTCCCCTTCCATCGAGACGGGCTCGCCATTTTGCGCGGCTTCTTCAATTCGTTGCTTCAGCTTTTCGCGCGGCATGTTCATGACGGGGCAAATCATAAATCAGACGGGCGATCTTGCAAGGCCGGATTGACAAGAATCCGGCGCGAAGCCTACAAAGAGACCCACGTGCGAACACTTTGGAGATGAGCAACTGCCCTTCTTCGAAGAATTTTCATACTGAAAATGCGGTCTGAAACTGCAAAATTCCAGGCGGGGATTCGCGCCTCGCTGGTGACAATCGACAGGAGAATTCCATGACGGTTCAAAAGGTAGGCGTCGTCGGTCTTGGAACGATGGGCTCAAACATCGCCATCGTATGCGCCCGCGGCGGCAAGGAGACGATGGTGTACGAGGCGAACGCGCAGGCCTTAGAGGCCGGGATGGGCCGGGTGCGCTCGTTCGTGGACGCGGGCGTCGAGAAGGGGAAGACCTCACCCGAGGAGCGGGACGCGATGATGGGCCGGATCACACAAGCCGGGTCGCTCACGGAACTCGAGGATTGCGACCTGGTGATCGAGGCCATCACCGAAGACCGCGAGGAGAAGAACAAGCTGCTCAAGGGCTTGAACGCCGTGCTGGGCGGGAGCGCCATCATCGCCTCCAACACGAGCACGCTCTCCATCTCCCACATGGGGGCGGCTTCTGGGCGGCCTTCCCAGACCATCGGCACCCATTTCTGCCTGCCGGCCGCACTCAACAAGCTCGTGGAGGTCGTGCCCGGCCTCCTCACGAGCGATGAGACCGTAAGCGCTACAAGCGCCTTTCTGGAAGAAGTAGGGCAGACGCCCGTCACGGTCAAGGACTGGCCCGGCTTCGTGCTCAACTACTTCCTCGTGGCGTTCCAGAACGACTGCATCCGCCTCATCGAGTCGGGCTACACGAACCCGGCGGACCTGGACGCGGGCGTGCGGCTTGGGCTGGGCTACAGGATGGGCCCCATGCGTCTGCTCGACATCGAGGGACTCGACATCCACCGCACGGTCTCGCTCTCGATGTACGAGCAACTGAAAGACCCGCGCTACATCCCCCCGCCGCTCGTGGACCGCATGATTGACGCAGGGCATCTGGGCGCGAAAACGGGCAAGGGGTTTTACACGTATAAGTCCGCGGGCGTGTTCGGCGTCGCGGAACCCGAAGAAGACGCCGCGAACGCGCGCGACCTCTCCCGTGGACAGCCCATCGCGGACGCGGTGAAGAAAGTCGGCGTGGTCGGCCTGGGCGCCATGGGGTCCGGCATCGCGCAGGTCTGCATTACCGCAGGACTGGAAGTCACCGGCGTCGAGGTGAACCCGGACGCCCTGGAAGCGGGCCTTACCCGCATTCGCAGGAACCTGGACGGGGCGGTGAAGCGCGGCAAGATGGACGAGGCCCGGAAAGAGGCGACGCTCGCGCGCCTCGGCGGCTCGACCGACCTGGAGGCGCTTGCGGACTGCGACCTCATCATCGAGGTGATCGTCGAGAACCTGGACGCCAAGCTCGCGTTGTTCGAAAAGCTGGGGAACATTGCGAAGGACGGGGCCGTTATCGCGTCCAACACTTCGTGCCTCTCCGTGACCGCCATGGCGGCCAAGACGAAAGTGCCCGAGCGCGTGGTGGGCCTTCACTTCTTCAACCCGCCCTACGCGATGAGACTCGTCGAGGTGGTCGAGGCCATCCAGACGGCGCCCGAGATCACCGAGTTCGGGGTCGCGTTCTGCCGCCGCATCGGCAAGACCCCGATTCCCGTGAAGGACAGGCCGGGATTCCTGGTGAACCGCCTGCTCGTGCCCTATCTGAACCACGCCGCCCACGCGTTCGACGAAGGGCTTGCTGACAGGGAGAGCATGGACAAGGCCATCAGCATGGGACTCGGGCACCCCATGGGACCGCTGACGCTCATCGACCTGGTGGGCGTGGACGTGCAGACCTTCGTCGCCGATTCGATGGCCGAAGAGCTGGGCGAGGCGAGGTTCTTCGCGCCACCCATCCTGCGCCGGATGACCTCGGCGGGGTGGCTGGGCAGAAAGACGGGTAAGGGTTTTTATGACTACGAATAAGCGGGCCCGCCGTTAGCGGCGCCTGATTCAACGATGCCGACCGCCGCCGCCACGTCCATCACCTCGGGAGAGGTGGTATGAGCCGCGCGTTCGCAAAACCCATCGTCGTGGTGAGCAAGTGCCTCGAATTCGAGGCCTGCCGCTACAACGGCGAGCGAATCTCGTCATCTTTCATCGAGCGTCTCGAACCGCACGTGCGCTTCCGGCCGGTGTGCCCCGAGGTGGAAATCGGCTTGGGAACGCCGAGGGACCCGATACGAATCTACTCACAAGGCGAGCGGAAATCCCTCTACCAGCCCAGCACGCGCAAACACCTGACGCGCAGGATGAACGCCTTTTCCAGGCGGTATTTGAAAAGTCTCGAAGAAGTCGACGGCTTTATCCTGAAGGCGAAATCACCTTCTTGCGCGATAACCGACGCCAGGATTTTTCACGCCGCCACCTCCGTTGAGCACACCGCTATGGGGGCGGGCCTGTTCGCAGGCGCCGCGCTCGAAGCGTTCGGTTCGCGAGCGTTCGTGGATGAGGCCGGATTGAACGACAGGCAAGTTCGCGCTGGTTTCCTCACGAAAATCTTCGCGCTCGCGGGCTTCCGGGAAGTCAAGGAATCTGGCCGCGCCGCCCGACTCGCCCGCTACCATGCGGAGAACAAGCTGCTGTTCCTGGCCTACCATCAGGAGACCATGCGCGAGATGGGGCGCATTGCGGCGAATCACGCAAAACGCGCGTTCGGCGAGGTCGCCTCCGCCTACGAAAACGCGCTTTTGAGGCTCCTCACCCGTACGCCCGGCCAAGCCTCATGGGTGAACGCCCTCGCACACGCGTTGGGGCATTTGTCCGATAAAATCAGTGGAGAAGAAAAGAGTCGATTTCTCGATGCGATGGAGGAATACCGCGAGGGCAAAATCCCGCTGGGTGAGCCGGTCGCAACGCTACGGGAGTGGACGGTGAGCGCGGGTTCGGAGTACCTGGAGGGGCAGACGATCTTTGAGCCGTATCCGAGGGTGTTGGGCGGTGGTGGAAATTATTAAAGCAACTCAAATTGCATGAGCCCGTGCGGTCCGGCCAAAAAAACGGGGAACTGCTCGACATTCGGTTGAAGAATTCTTACACGTTGCAATAATGGCAACGACCACGTCAAATCCCAAACGATCAGAAACATACAGATGCGGTTCGTGAACCGCCCCTACTGGAAAACCAACTCTTCGCATTTCCCCGCATTCGCCTCGGTCGTAAAATCCCGTGGCCGGCAGGGCCGCACTTCACAAGGCGTCGGCTTCGCCTTCAGTCACAGTTGGCGGTTCGTAGAAACTGAAATCATTGGCGTCCAAGTTCGTCGAGTTGAAATTCTCCAATGTGATCTTGCCGCCGCCATGCGCGCTCAGGTCGATGACGGTGTTATCCCCATCAGCGGTTATAGTTAAGTCGGCGAAGCTGGTAATGTCGGTGATCGCCGTGAGATCGATGGTATCTTCTGCGTCGGCGAAATCGGTGATCTTGTCGTTTCCATCACCGGCAGAGGTAAACCCAGTAGTAAACACGAAGGTATCTGCGTCCGCACCGCCCGTGAGCGTGTCGTTGCCCACTCCGCCCGAGAGCGTGTCTGCGCCCGCGCCGCCTTCGAGCGTATCGTTTCCCGGACCGCCAAAGAGTGCGTCGTCACCATCACCGCCATAGAGTTTGTCATCTTCCGTGCCGGCAACGAGCGTGTCGTTACCCGCTCCGCCGTAGAGCTCGTCGTCGTCGTAGCCGCCCTCCAGCTGGTCGTCGCCCGCGCCGCCATAGATTTTATCGTCGCCACGGCTTCCCCAGAGACTATCGTCGCCTGCGCCGCCATAGATTTCATCGTCGCCCGAGCCGCCGAATATCGTGTCGTCGCCCGAACCGGTTTTTATGGTGTCGTCGCCCTCTTTGCCCTGTATGAAGTAATCTTCACTCGAATTCTCGTAATCGTATGTATTGTTTCCGCTGTCGCCCGTTATTTCCTCTCGCGCCATGGCCAAACTCCCCTTGGTGAGATAGACCCGTGAGCGATCCGAACATACGCTTCGCCTTGTCTATGTGAGTCTCATATTGGAAATAGCGTTTCACATTCTGGATGGAGGATTCACACCATCCAAGTGATACCCAACCTCGTGAAACCCGTCCCGTTTCTGGAACAGACTTATTGCGTCGCATCGTTACCAACAAATTACTAGACTACTTTACCGGGTGTCAAGATTTTTTGCCGGACTGATAGATATACCTGCCGGAGCTCAGATACCGTCAGCCTCCGGTTCCGTCGATGCAATCAACTTTGTGTTTAGCACCATTCAGTTCGTGTGTGAGAAATCACCCGAAAACTAACTCCCGCCGCCGCGCACCTCCCCGCATAATGGCTCAGAGTCCTTCCTCATTCGGGATTGACAATCCTCGAAGGCAGGCCCCCCATCTCGCGCAGCACCTCGAAGAAGGCGACGGTATCCTCTTCCGCATAGCCCTTCTCATAGGCCACCTGCATCACCTGGGACCAGAGGTTCGTCATCAGCATGGGCGAGCCGTGGAGCTGGCCCTGCTCGAGCATGAGTCGCGAATCCTTGAGGGATGTCTTCACCTGGCCCTGTTTCGAGTAATCCGCGTGAATCATCTTGGGGCCCTTGTCGATCATGGTCTTGGAGGAACACGCGCCGTCTTTCAACACCTCCAGAAGGGTGTCCATCTCCAAGCCCACCTTCGTGCCGAGCATCAGCCCCTCCGCCAAAGCGAGCCGGTTGCCCGCCAGAATCATGTTGATGACGAGCTTCGTCCGCGCGCCCGAACCCACCGGCCCCATATGGTAGGCCGCCCGGCTGAAGCCGGCGAAAACGGCGCGGCAGGCGTCGAAATCCTCCGCCTCTCCCCCTGCGATGACTACCAGATCCTTCGCCACCGCCATCGTGCTCGTCCCGCTCACGGCGGAATCGAGAAAGCGTATTCCCCGCTCATTCAAGTCCCCTGCGAGACGAACCGAATCCTCGGGCCGAGAGGTCGTGGTGTCGAGAAGGTATAGCCCTTCCTTCGCGCCCTCGGCGATGCCGCCGGTACCCAGAGTCGCCTCGCGCGCGACGTCGCTGGTGGGCAGGGAGGTGATGACGAAATTCACGCCCTTGGCGGCTTCAGCCGGCGTCTCGACGGGATAGCCGCCTTTTTCGCGCAAATCGTCCATGCGCGCGCGGTCCACGTCGAAACCCTGCACCTCGAAGCCCGTTTCGCGCATGTTCTTGATGAAGGCCTGGCCCATCAGCCCCATGCCCACGATACCCACACGTTGCGACATTCTCGTTTCTCCTTTAATGGCGATGAATTTCGCTCCCTTTTAGTGCTTTCGCGCTACGAGAACAAGCTGCGCGGCTACCCGAAAGCATTTAATCCCCTAAAGGCGCTTTCAGAAGCATCCCCAGCCGTTGTATTCTCTCGTTGGGAGCGCATCGGTGCTGGTGTGCCGCCTGGACTTCAAATCCAGTGGACGGGGCTAATCACTTCGTCGGTGGGTTCGACTCCCACGCGTTCCCGCCGATTTTATATATCCATCCGCCGGTTTCTCGGCGAGAATGTACTCCTCAAAAACTTCACACAATCGTCAAACCACCGTCGAGCAACAGAATTTGGCCCGTCATGTAGGACGAGCGGGAAGTTACCAGAAACTCCATGGCGTCTAGCACTTCATCGACCCGGCCGAACCTGCCCATGGGGGATTTGCGGTAGCGCTCCGCCAGATTGTCGGGGTCGCCGTCTCCCTGTCCTTCTCTGAGCTTCGTGAGCACCGGACCCGCCGCGATGGCGTTCACGCGTATGTTCGAGTCCGCCAGTTCGACGGCCAGCGCGCGCGTGAGACCCTCGACGCCTCCTTTGACAGCGACGTAGACCACGCGCTCCTTGGCCGGCGTATGCGCGTAGAAACTCGACATGTTGACGATGGCGCCGCCGCCTCGATTTCTCATCTCCTCCGCCGCGCGTTTTGCGCAAAGGATGTTGCCCTTGAGCCCCACAGCCAGCGCTGTGTCGATCGTGGCTTCTTCGACCTCCGCCAGAGGGCCGTTCCCCCGAATCACGGCGCAGTTGATCAAGATATCCACGCCGCCGAATCGCCCGATGACTTCTTCAAATGCATCTTCGACACCCTTCTCATTCGAGATGTCCGCACACACGCCGAGGATAACGCCATCCGCTTCGGTTTCGAGACTCCGAAGACCCTCTTCGTTCACGTCCAGGGCCGCCACTTTCGCACCCATGCCCGAAAAACGGCGCGCGGCGTCCGCGCCGATGCCCCGGGCCGCGCCCGTGATGACAAAAACTTTTCCGTTCAACTCCATGAGACTGCTTCCATTGCTCGCTCAAAAAGAGGCGAAAAATAACGTTTCATAGCGCCACCGTTCCTTCTGCGCCCGAAATCTCGATCTGCGTCCCCAGTTTTCTGGAGAGCGATTCAAGAGTTGTCAGTATTTCCGCCGCTTTCGGCTCCTTCCCCGTCAGAATCCTGGGGCTGCCATCTTCTTCGATCAACACGGGCGCTACCGTCACCCGGTCGAGCGCTCCTCCTCGCAAAGCAAGTTTCAGGCAAATCGACTCACGTACGGTGGGCATGAACATCGGGTGGTCATGATCGAGGACAAAATTACCCAAGGCGTAAAATATCGGCCGCCCGCGATACACCTCGACACCTTGCAGGATGTGGGGATGATGACCAACAACGATGTCCACCCCGGCCTCGACCGCCGCATGCGCCACCGCCTGCTGGGAAAGCGTAAGCGTTCGGCTCTGGCTCGCTCCCCAGTGGAACGAGGCCAGAAGAAAATCGACTCTCGGGCGTACGCGCCCGATGTCGTCGACCATCGCCGCCAAATCCTCTTCGTTGACGTAAGGAGGGCCATAGAGCGCATCCTGCCGTATGGGCGCGACGCCGGGCTTCGTGGGACCTCCGCCCCAGCCCAACGGCAGTTCGAGCACATAGGACAAAAACCCGTATCTCACGCCGCCTTGTTCGATTACAGCGGGCGTTCGCGCTTCCTGGATGTTCCGGCCCGCTCCTGAATATGCGATCCCGTTTCGCTCAAGCAGTTCCATCGTCTCGACGAACGGCTCAAGCCCGTAGTCCATGCAATGGTTGCTGGCGAACGCCAACACGTCGAAGCCGCCCTCGAGATAACCCTGAATCATCTCCGGGTCGTGGCGCATCACTATTTTCCCGGTCGCGGGTTCCCCCAATTGGGACATCGACGCCTCGAGGCCGCCGAAGCGCAAGTCGGCCGCATCCAAAAAAGAAGCGACCTTGGAGAAAGTGTTTCGAGGCTCGGGGCGGTCGATTTCCATATCGCCCACAACGACGAGCGTGGATGCTTTATCCGAAAAATCATGCGTTTCACTCGGCAAGGACCACCCCCATTCTTCAGATACCGCGCATTCCACATCTGAACGATTCAGAACGGCCGCAACAGTTTCCACTCACACGCGGGCGCGCCCCATCTATCAGAAGAGAAAGCCCGGGTGAACCCCTCTATTTTTTGTTCTCTCGATTGAGGTACGACAAATAAACCGCTGCGCTGTCCAATTCTCCATTCCCAGCGCGCGCGCCTTCCCTGTACAGCGGCGCGCATGCGTTGCCTACCGGCGTCACGGCGCTGTTTCTCCTGGCCAGCCTGAGACCAAGCCCGATGTCCTTCCGGATGACGTTCAAGGTGCTCCGGGGACGGCTATACCGGCCCCGCACCATAATGCCGCCGTGGCCATGGAACCCGCTTGAATCGCCCGCACGGCTTCTCTTGAGCGTGTCGAATAAAAAATCTTTCCCGAATCCGCTGCGCATCCCCAGCCGCAGGCCTTCGGCGATGACGCAACGCCCCATGGAGGTCATGTAGTTCACGACCACTTTCATTGCGGCCCCCGAGCCGGAAGGTCCGCAATGAACCTGATCGGATAGCATCGTCTCCAAAAGCGGCGCCACCTTCTCGTAGGCCTTCTTGTTCCCTCCCACGAGAAACAAGCCTTCCCGATTCGTCACGTGGTCGCTGTTGCCGCTTACGCTGGCATCCAGGTAGGTAATTCCCTTTCCCCGGCATAGCTTTGCATGTTTTTTCGAGTCTTCGGGGTCCGACGTCGTCGTGTCGAGCACGACTTCTGGCGCCAGTTCGGGCGAGCAGGCCAGATACCCATTTTTCCCACGTGCGGTCTGAAGGGATATCTTTGAATTGGGAACGGAGATGAACACCACCTCGGCGGCTTCGGCTACATCTCGGGGCGTTTCGAGGACTTCCCCTCCAAGGCGCTTGAACTTCCGCCTCGCCCCCGCCAGCACGTCGGTTCCCACGAGGCGATGGCCGTCAGCAATGAGGTTTTTGGAAAACGCCTGGCCCATGAGGCCCAAGCCGATGAAGCCGATGGTTCTTTTCGTACTCTTCTTTTTTGGCATCTTGCCCCTCCCATCCAGCGATAGTTTGGAAAAGCGCGCAGCAGAAGATACGAGGGGCTACTCGCTTACGAGTTCCACTCTGTATCGGTGCTGATCTCCGCGGTAATAAATCTGGGAAAATTCGACGGGTTCCCCGCTTTTACTATGGACGAAGGTTTCCACATATAAAACCGGCGCCAGGACGCCGATGGAAAGATGGTCCGCGACGTCACTATCGGCGACACGGGCTTCGAGCGTCTGGTGTATCTTGCCCAACGGAATTTGCAGTCTATTTTTCAGGATGTGGAGCATGCTACGAGTGCGGATATCCTCATGCGGAATGTCTTTTGCCAGCTTTTGCGGCAAATAATTCATCACGTAGCAAAGGGGGGTTTCCTCCGCCATCCTCAGGCGCTGGACCCTGGTCAGATTTTCCCCATCATCTGAGCCGAAAAATTCTTGCAACCGAGACGAAGCGTCCATTTCCTCTATCGATATGACCCGTATATCCCCGCCAACGGCGTCTTCCTCCCATACGGCGCCGGTGAGTTGAATCATCTTCGATTTCACGCCACCGCGGTTGACGAAAGTGCCTTTGCGGCGCTCACGCGTCACCAGCCCTTCTTTCTCCAATATGGCGAGGGCCTGACGCAGGGTGACCCGGCTGACACCGAAATGCTTGGAAAGATCCAACTCCTTGGGGAGCTTCAATCCCTCGATTAGTTCTCCGCTTTCGATTTTGCCGCGCAGGAGATTGGCGATTTGGTAGTAGTAGGGGATGAATTCGTTCGAAAATGGCTTTTCAGCGAACAGTTCCCGCATACTTTCCTCGCTTTCCAGGTACTCGTAATCCGATGAGCTTCGAGTTTCAAGCAAGGCGCAAGTTTCACATATTGCAACTCTGTTGGAAATGCTCCGCTTTCTAAAATAACACTTGCGGTCCTTAATGGTATTAAATATAATACCATTATTCAAGATTTATTTGATCGTTATTACGTCAAGATTCCAGAGGCGAGAATTGTTTTCTTTGGTCACGAAAGTTCATAATTTTTCGTTCACGCTTAGGATGAGTACCGCATGAAACTCGAGGGACGCGCCGCACTCGTCACCGGCGCAACGCGCGGCATCGGAAAAGCCATCGCCCAGACATTGGCGCGCGAAGGCGCCGCCGTCGCCGTGCATTACCACGCAGGTGAGGCGGCGGCGCAAGAAATAGTGAGCGGAATTAGAGAAGGAGGCGGCAGCGCCTTCAGCGTCCAGGCCGACGTGAGCCGGCATGACGAGGTGGAGCGCATGTTCGAAAAATGCGGGCAGGAGATGGGGCGCGTCGACATCCTCGTCAACAACGCGCGGCAACTGGTGAAGGGCAGAGCCTTTATGGAGATGAGCTGGGAGGAGGATTACGAGCCCCAGATTCAGGTGATGCTCAAAGGCGCGTTCCATTGCTGTCAGGCGGCGCTGCCGGGCATGCGGGAGCGGGGCTGGGGCCGCATCGTGAATGTGCTGTCCACCGTCCTGGGCGAGAAGCGCGCGCGCACGAATTCCTACGGGTCCGTCAAATCCGCCCTCTTGTATTTCTCGCAAAACCTAGCCGTGGAAATGGGCCCCAGCGGCATCACGGTCAACATGGTTTCTCCCGGCCTCACCGAAACGGAGCGGCCCATCCTACATTCGGATGATTATCAAAGAGAATATATCGACACCATTCCGATGAAGCGCCTGGGGTGTTCCGAAGACGTCGGCGGCGCCGTGGTGTTTTTCTGCAGCGATGAAGCCGCCTACGTGACGGGCGTGAACATGGCCGTCTCGGGCGGTAAAGTGATCTTTTAACGGTGCGCAACACGAAGGAGAGGAAAGTTGGGTTTATCGACCAAAGAGCGTGATCGCCGCCACGCGAATCTAAGAGAGGCGATGGAGCGCGAGGGTCTGGATATCCTCGTCGTCTACGGTAACAGCGGCCGCCAGGGAACTCGTTCGGGCAATCTCGCCTACGTGAGTAATTTCATCTCATTCTCAGGCCAGCAAATTCTGGTATTCCCGCGTGAGGGGGAACCCGTCCTGTTCGTGGGGGTGGAGAACCAGCGAATCGAATCCCTGCGAAACGGCTGGATCTCCGACACGCGCTGCGAGGCCATGACGCCCGTTCCGAAGCAGGCATGCAACCATCTGAGCGAAATCGCCGGTTCGAACACGAGAATCGGCATCTCCTCGCTCGCCATCATGCCCGTCGCCTGGCACCAGCAGCTTCAGGACCAGGTGAGCGCGAAAGAATGGGTGGAGGCGGGCGAACTCGTCTGGAAGCTACGCCTGGTGCAAAGCGAAGAGGAAATCGCCATGTCGCGCCACGCGGCCCAACTTGGTGATAAGGTGTGGAATCACCTCTGCGGTTTCATACGCGAAGGCGTAACGGAACTCGACATGCGCGCCGAGATGGACCGGGTGATCATCCCAGAGGGCGGGACGGAAAACTTCAACATGATGGGCTTGGCGAGCATGGCCGGCGGCGGCGAAGCGCCCTGGGGCTACGTCATCCCCCAGACAGACCGGCCCATCAAGAACGGCGACGCCGTCTTGCTGGAAATCTCCCCCCGAGTTCGTGGATACTGGAACCAGATCGTACGGGTACTGGCCCTGGGCGAGGCGGAAAAATGGCTGGTCGACTCCCACCAGGTCGTGCGCGAGGCGCGCGACGCCTCGCTGGAGCATCTTGGTCCGGGTAAGCCGATGGTCGGCATGGTCACGGCGATGAACGACGTGTTCGAGAAACACGGCTACGAGGTATGGCCCTACGGGCTGGTGCATCTCACGGGTCTGGACCTCACGGATTACATGATCACGCCGGTATCCGAGGGAGACCTTGAACCCGGCATGGTGGTGACGACGCATCCCATGTTCAACCTGGGACCCGACCGCCAGATTTTCTGGGGTGAAACCTATCTGGTCACAGATGGTGGCTATGAACCACTGAACACGAGTACGGATGAATTGGTTTGTCTCTGATGGCTTGGTTGATTCTTATTTAAAAAGGAGGAACACGAGATGAAGAGGCTATGGCTTTGGATGGTCGTTCTTTCGTTGCTGCTGCTCCCCGTGGGAGCGAAGGCGGCGCCCAAGGGGAAGGTGGTGCTGGGAATGGCCGGCGCTTTGACGACGTTCGATCCGCACACCTTCAGTTCTTTGCCGATTTCGATGCATCACCCGAACGTCTTCGAGACGCTGCTCGCACGCGCTCCCGACGGCTCGATGACGAACCAACTCGCCGAGAGCTACAAGATGGTGAGCCCCAAGGTTTGGGAGTTCAAAATCAGGAAGGGCGTGAAATTCAGCAACGGGGACCCCGTGAACGCAGAGGCGGTAAAGTTCAGCTTCGAGCGGATTCTCGACCCCAAGATGAAGTCGAGGCAGTACCGCTACTTCAAGAGCATGACGAAACTGGAAGTAGTGGATGAGCACACGGTCCGGATCCACACGAAAAAACCAGACCCCATGCTCCCGCCGTTCCTGGCGATCTACGGCTTCATCGTGCCGCCGAATTATTACAAGAAACACGACAAGAAACACCTCTCGCGCAACCCGGTGGGCAGCGGACCCTTCGTGATGAAGAAATGGCGCAAGGGACAGGAAGTCGTGTACGAGGCAAACCCCAACGCCTGGAGAAAGCCCAGGGTGAAGACGGCGGTAGTGAAATTCATTCCTGAGTCCACCACGCGCGTCTCCGCGCTCATCTCGGGCGACGTGGACGTCATCGACAACCTGCCCCCGGCCTTGAGCGACCGCGTCCGGGCGGGCGGCAAAACGGATGTTATCGCCAAGCAGTCGCCGCGCACGAACTACATCCTGATGGTGATCAAAGAAGGCGCGCCCTGGATGGACGTCCGGGTGCGCAAAGCCATGAACCTGGCGATCAACCGTGAGGCCATCACCAAGAACGTGATGATGGGCTTCGCCAAATCGGTGGCGATCATTCAGGGTCCCGCGAGCTTCGGCTTCAACCCCGAACTCAAACCGTATCCCTACGATCCCGCCCAGGCGAAGAAGCTGCTCGCCGAGGCCGGATTCGCGAAGGGATTCTCCTTCGACGTGTACATCCCCCGTGGTCGCTTCATGATGGGCAAGGAAGCGCTCGAGGGCATCGCCGGCCAGTGGGGGAAAGTCGGCCTCAAGGCGAACGTTCGCGTGATGGAATGGGGCGCGATGAAGAAGATCATCTTCAGCAAATACAAGAAGAACGTGAAGCCGTTCCTGTATTACCTGGCGCGCATGAACACGGCCTTCAGCGCCGAGCACATGTTCGCCGGCGCCATCAGCAGTCGTTCGGCCTACGGCGGATTCCGCGACAAGGCCGTGGACGCGATGATCAACGACGCGCGCTCCACACTGGACGACAAGGCGCGGGAGAAGAAATACCAGGAAATCGCCCGCGTTCTGCGTTATGACAAGGTGCCGATCGTTCCGCTGTATCAGACTTTCCGCATCTTCGGCGCGAACAAGAAGATAGACTGGAAACCACGCGCCGACGGAAAACTGATAGCCGCAGAGGTCGGCCTGAAGTAGAAACGACCTTTAATTCGAAACGAAGCTCCGGCCGGGTGCGGGCATTAACCCCGCCCTGGCCGGAGGCGTTCGCGAAACTCCTGCCGCGGGTTGGTGTCGGTCTCAATCCTCCGGCAGAGCGGCGCAAGTCGTCCTCGAAATGAAATAATTCCGTTCCTTGTCTCTGGGTGTTCCTATGGCCGGATATGTCTTCAAGCGCTTGATTCAGGCGGTAGTCCTCCTCAAGTGCGTCATGATCATCGTGTTTCTCCTGCTTCACATGACGGGCGACCCCGTCCTGGTGATGCTCGACACCGATGCGACCCACGAAGACATCGAACACTTGAGAAAACTCATGGGGTTCGACCAGCCGCTCCACGTGCAGTACTGGCGTTTCCTGAAAAACGCGCTGCAGGGGAATTTCGGGGAATCCACCGAACACGGCGAATCGGCCATGGGCCTCGTTCTGGAGCATTTCCCGGCGACGATTGAGATGGCGGTCGGGGCCTTCGTTTTCGCCGTCGTCATCGGAATTCCATTCGGCTGTCTGGCGGCTTTCAAAGAAGGCTCATCCTACGACAAGGGGTGCGTAGGCATCACGGTGCTGATGCAGGCGATTCCAGATTTCTGGCTGGCGATCATGTTCATCATGTTCTTCTCGGTGACACTGGGGCTTCTGCCCTCTTTCGGGCGCGGGGGGTGGGAGCACTTCATCATGCCGGCTTTCGCCGCCTCCACGTATCACCTCGCCCGGCTCGCGAGGCTCATGCGCTCCCAGATGCTCGAAGTGCTCCGCCAGGACTACATTACGACGGCGCGGGCGAAGGGGCTGAGCGAAAAAATCGTGCTCATGGTTCACGCCTTAAAGAACTCCTCGATTCCCATCGTGACCGTCATGGGACTGGATTTGGGGATTCTGCTCGGCGGAACCGTTATTATCGAGGTCGTTTTCGCATGGCCGGGGGTCGGGCGCCTGGTGGTCGATTCGATCGCCAATCGCGATTTTCCGATCGTCCAGGCCGCCGTGTTTCTTCTGGCGTCGGGGTTCGTGATCATCAACCTGACGGTGGACCTCGTCTACGCCTATCTCGACCCCAGGATTTCATACGAATGAGAGAACAAGCGCTCACATTTCAGGATTCCATGGAGATCGAGGAACTCCCCGATCGCCCGAGGATATGGGCGCTCCTGTGGAAGGACAAATCCGCACTCCTGGGCTGCATTATTCTCATAACAGTGGTGGTGATGGCCGTATTCGCGCCGCTGCTCGCGCCCATGGACCCCCAGGCGCAACTCCTGGACAGGAACCTCAAACCGCCCATGTGGTCGGACGGCCAGCAAATCTATCTGCTCGGCACGGACCACCTGGGGCGAGATTTTCTGAGCAGGCTGATATACGGCGCGCGCATCTCACTGCTGGTGGGCTTTTTCGCCGTTTTGCTCACGGGATGTTTTGGACTTTGCGTGGGTCTGGTGGCGGGTTATTTCGGCGGAAAGGTGGATTTTCTGCTCATGCGGCTCGTGGACCTGGTGCTCTCATTTCCGTTCATACTGCTGGCCCTGGCGACCATCGCCATCGTGGGGCCGAGCCTGGTCGTGTTGATACTCGTGATGTCGATGCGCATCTGGGTCATCTACGCCCGCGTCGTGCGCGGCGAGGTGCTCACGCTGCGCGAGCAGGAGTTCGTCCAGGCGGCGCGGAGCATCGGCGGGAGTCATTTCCGCATCATCGTCCGCCATATACTCCCGAACGTACTGGCGCCCGTCATCATCATCGCGTCCCTGTACCTGGGGCGGATGATCATCATCGAGGCGGGTCTGAGCTTCCTGGGTCTCGGCGTACCGCCGCCCACGCCCACCTGGGGTGGGCTGCTCAGCGACGGGAAGGTGCATCTCTATACATCCTGGTGGGTCGTCACCCTGCCCGGTCTGGCGATTACGGTGACGGTGCTGGGTGCGAACCTGGTGGGCGATTGGCTGAGAAACGTGCTGGACCCGCGCTTGAAATCGTTATGAGTCATTACGGAATGAGGAGAAATACCTGATGAGCGATCCATTGAGGGTGGCCGTGGTCGGGCTGGGCCGCTGGGGCAACACACTGGCGTCCTATATCGAAAGAACGCCCGGGATGAAAATCACCACGTGCTTCACCAGGACGCCCGAAAAACGAAAGGCGTTCAGCGAAAAATTCTCATGCGGTGAAGAGGAGAGCTACGAGGCGGTTGTCCGCCACCCCGAGGTGGACGCCGTGGTCATAGCGGCGCCCAACAACAAGCACGCCGAACTTGCGATGACGGCCGCCGAGCAGGGAAAGCACGTACTCGTCGACAAGCCGATCGCCGCCTCCATCGCGGACGCCAAAAAGATGATCCGCGCCTGCGAGGACGCTGGTGTCACCCTCGCGGTCGGCGCGAGCTCGAGATGGCTCAGAGGCCATCGTCTCTTCAAGCAAATGCTCGATGAGGGAACCATCGGCACTCTCGCGATGGCCGAAACCAACTACTCGAACGACCGGGGGCTCCACTACACGCCGGACAACTGGCAATGGTACGCGGAAGGCTCCCCCGGCGGCCCGCTGCTCCAGGTGGCCATCCACCAGGTGGACAACCTGCTCTATCTCTACGGGCCGATAAAGCGCGCGTCGGCGGCGTTCAGCAAGATTAAGACGAAATCGGAAATCCCCGATGTGAGCGTCGTATGGTTCGAGTTCGAATCCGGCCTGCTCGGCACCCTGGGGACGAGCTTCATCAGTCCGCGCACGCCGAACGGGCGATATACCTACTTCATGAACGCATACGGGGATGAGGCGAACCTCTACCACGACAGGTGGGAGGGCATCAAAATCCTCAAAAAAGACGGGGAGAAACGTGAGGAAATCCCTTATGAGGAATACCCCCGGCAGGATTACCTGATTGAGGAATTCAAGGATTTCGCAGGCGCCGTCCGGGAAAAGCGTCCACCCGAGGTGGGCGGAGCGGAAGGACTTCACGTTCTTGGCGCCGTGTGGGCGGCCATGCGCTCATGGGAGCGCGGTGAGCCCGTGGAAGTGGCGGAGATACTAGAAGAAGACGACTAGACGCAAATGGCTCCGGCGGGGTAGACCCGCCCATCACTGGAAGGAAGGAGACCCATGTTCGACTACCGAATGACGGATGAACAACAAGAATATCAAAGGATTGCGCATGAATTCGCGCGGGATGAAATCCGGCCCATCAGCCTGGAGCTGGACCATCAGCAGGACCCGCTCAATTGCGCCTACATGCCCCATCTTCTCGAAAAACTCGACAAGACGGGCCTCAGAACAATGAGCATCCCAAAGGAATACGGCGGCG
Source organism: bacterium (assembly GCA_965213625.1). GTDB lineage: Bacteria > UBA8248 > UBA8248 > UBA8248 > UBA8248 > Bin107. The sequence goes on along the minus strand of CBDBZU010000004.1, from coordinate 1,421,012 downwards.
GCGGTGTGGAAGACCTGCTCACCCACTGCATCGTGGGCGAGGAGATTTCCTGGGGCGACAGGGGCGCCACGGGGTTCATGCTGTCTTCCACGAAGATCTCCCACATCCTCGCGAGCGAGCTTCTGGGAGACGCGGAACTGGCGGACTACTGGATGCGCGAGTACGTGAGCGACCCCACGTTCCTCATCGGCACGGCGACGACCGAGCCCGCCTCGGGTTCCGAGAACCAGATTCCCTACAACGGAGCGGACGGCGGATACCAGACCACCGCCGTGCTCGACGGCGACAACTACATCGTGAACGGGAAGAAGCACTTCATTTCGAACGTGGGCTGGGCGCGGCTGATGTTCACGTTCGTGCGCACGAATCCCGATGTGGGCGTCGAGCAGGGCGCTTCCCTTCTCATGGTGCCGATGGACGCGCCCGGCGTGAAGATGGGCAAGGTACACAACAAGATGGGCTACCGCCTGAACCAGAACGCGGAGATCATCTTCGATAACGCGATAGTCCCCGCGAAATACCGCCTGGGACCCGAGAACTGCGGCGTCTCCTACATCAGGCGGCACCTGCGCGGCGACGCCCTCATCAACGCGGCGGGCCAGATTGGCGTGGCGCGCGCGGCGTATGAGAAATCGCTCGAATTCGCGCAAAACCGGCACCAGAGCGGACGCCCCATCGCGCATCACCAATCGGTCGGCATCAAGCTCGTCGACATGTACACGAAAATCCAGGCGGCGCGCGCCTACGTGCACTACGCGGCATGGCGTCAGGACATGCGCCACGAGATTCCCATCGACCCGCCCATGACGCTCACCGCCAGCGCCTTCGCGCACGAGATCTCCTGCGACGTCACGAAGATGGCGATGGAGATACACGCGGGCGTGGGCGTGCAGCGCGAAAATTTCCTGGAGAAATGGTTCCGCGATACGCACAACATGCTCTTCTCGAGCGACGGCGGAAACAACATGAAGAAGGTGCGGGCGATGTACGCCATCACCGGCCAGTGGGGCGCGCGAAACGACGATGAGAATCCCGTGCCCGGCGGCGCATACGTCGCCGTCGGAGACGGCCTCTAGGCTCTGAACCCATCACCAACAAGGGAGGAAACAGGGTGGCCTCACGAACCCATCACGTGCACCACGTCGCCAAGGACCCCCAGGCGGCGGCGGATTTCTACATCAACCACTTCGGCGGCGAGCTTTACACGCCCGAGATTGAATACCGGGGATCTCCCTACATCAGCGTCATGCTCGGTGAGGTGGAAATCCGCATACGCGGCCTGAGAGCCGATGAGGACGATTCCATGGCGAAGGTGGGCCGCGGACTCCACCACTTCGGAATCCAGGTGGACGGCATCGACGAAGTGGCCGAACGCCTCGAGAAAGCAGGCGTCGTCTTCACGAAAAAACCGGGGGACGGCGTTCTGGGTTCGAGGACGGCATTCATCATCGCGCCCGATAACGTCGTGATCGAACTGGTGGAAGAACCTTAAGAACAATCCGAATTTTGCCAAGAAACTATTGGGACGCAGAGCAAGGGCGTCCCGCCAGAGGAGAGGAAACTCATGCCGGGATTCGCGCGGGGCCAATTCAACGTCGACTACGAGGAGCGCGTCGACGTGGGCGCGCTTCGCCAAAAGCGCGTGGACAAGGCGCAAAAGGCGATGGCGGAGCAGGATATCGACGCCCTTTTCCTCTGGAAGGTCGAGAACGTGCGCTACCTCACGAGCATGAGGTCTTCTTTTCTGGCGCACCGCGAGGGAACGAGAAACGCCGTCATCCTCCCTCAGGAGGGTAGAGCGCACGTCATGACCAACGGGGGCGAGATACCCCGCGTCTCGCGCGACATGCCCTGGATTGAGAAATTCCACCACCTCGCGAAGATGGAGGAACAGCCCCTCGTGGACAAGATGATCCGCGAGACGCTGCGCCCCCTCTTCGAGGAACTGGGCCTCATCGGCAAACGGGTGGGACTCGACTTGATGACGTTCATTCAGTTCAGCGCCTACCAGAAGCACCTGGACGACGTGGAGTTCGTGAACGGCGATTCGTTCATGCACAGGGTGCGCCGGCACAAGATGTCCGAGGAGGTCTACATGATCCGCGAGGCCTGCGCGATAGCCGACGCCGTGAACGAGGAGGCGATGGACAGCGTGCGGGCCGGAAAGCGCGAGTGCGACGTGGCCGCCGACGCCATGAAGGTGCTCCACCACTACGGGGGCGAAATGGCGCATCTGGTCTCCCCCTTCGTCGCCTCGGGCGAGCACATGTCGCCCCCCTACCGCTTCGCGAGCGACAAGATTATTCGCAGCGGTGACATGGTGTTCATCGACATCGGCGCGCAGTGGAACGGGTACTTCGGTGACGTGGCCCGCACGATGATCTGCGGGAAACCCTCGAAGCGGCAAAAGGAAATCTACACCGCCGTGCACGAAGCCCTGCAGTTGGGGCTCGAGCGCACGCGTCCGGGCTTCACGAACAAACAGGTGGCCGAACGAATCTGGGAGACGGGCGAGAAATACGGCTTGCGGAAGAACTGGTTCTCACTCAGCATCGGCCACGCGCTGGGCACCTCGCCCAACGAGCCACCCTACATCGGAGAACCGGACCCCGATTCTGAAGAAGTCGATCTGGAACCGGGGATGGTGTTCGCCATCGAGCCGCTCATCTGGGTGCCCGACGTGCCCGGAGGCGGCGGCGTGCGCATCGAGGAGACGGTGCTCATCACCGAAGAGGGACACGAGGTGCTGACGCGCTCGCGCATGGACGACCGCCTGCTTCTTTGAGACGCGCTTCTCTCGAATCCGCCAAGAAGCCTGAAAATACAAGAATAATCAAAACGATGCCTCGCCTTCCGCGACTCGCGACCCCGATTGAAGGCAGGAGACGCGCGGCGTAGAATGCCCGCGCCGTTTCCAACCGACATCATTCAGGAGGCTTGCTTTGGCGCTTTTCGACAGGAACGAACTCGGCGTCGCCGTCGTGGGCGCCGGACGCATCGGCACGCACCGCTCGCGCCTCGCCGCGCAGCACCCCGCCGTCCGCTTTCTCGCCATCTCGGATGCCGAGCCCGAGCGCGCGAAGGCCCTGGGCTCCCGTGTGGGGGCGCAGGTGGTGTCTGGAAGCAACGAGGAGGTCATCTCCCACCCCGACGTCGGCGCCGTCATCGTCTCGACTTCCGAGTTCGCGCACGTGGAGCCTGTGCTTCAAGCGCTGGAACTCGGCAAGCCCGTTCTGGTGGAAAAGCCCATCGCCATGACGCTTGAAGACGCCGACCGACTGCTCACCACTGCGGAGAAATACGAAACCGACCTGCGGGTGGGCTACATCATGCGCTACAAACGGCGCTATTTCCTGGGGAAAGAACAGATAAAGGAAGGCCGCCTGGGGCGGCTCATCGGCGCAACGGGCCGCGTATTCAACACCAGGGCGCAGGCATTCGAGATATTAAAACGCTCGGCGGACGCCACACCCGTTCTCGACGTGCTCACCTACTGGGTCGACATGATGTGCTGGTTCATGGAAGGTAACCCGCCGGTGGAGGTGATATGCCGGGGAGGAGGCTTCGTCTTCAAGGAGGCGGGGTATCCGAAGGTGGACGACGTGAGCTGGTCGATCATCACCTTCGCCGACGGCGCGACCGTGAACCTGGGCATCTGCTACGCGCTGCCCGCGAAATACCCTACCGCCGGGCAGAGCATCCGCCTGGAAGTCATCGGCACGGACGGCGTGATGCTCTTCGATGAGGATCACAAGGAGAACATCCTCTACACCGAAAAGGGCTACCCGCACGCCTATGTTCCCGACCACAATCTGCCGATGGTTTTTCTGGGCAGCACGTCGTCGGGCGACTGGGCGCTCGACACCATGTACGGGCCCATCGGCGATGAGACGAGGAACTGGCTGGACCACCTCGCAACGGGGCGGCCCTGTCATCTCGCCACGGCGGAGGACGCGCGCCAGACGCTCGAGGTGACCATCGCCATGGAGGAATCGTCGCGCACCGGCGACGCCGTGAAGCTCCCCCTGGGAGAGGGACACTAGCTCATAACCCTCCGGGGCTTGAACATTTGGGCCGCGCCGTGCCATATGAGTAGGGAGGTGGTGAATCCGGCGCCGCGCGCTACACAAGGTGGAGTGAAGGTGCGGAATACTTCTCCTGGGAATTGAGCTTTGGGTATGAGTACGACGAATCCGTTTCACGCCAGAAAAAGCGGCATCCTGCTGCACCCCACCTCGTTGCCGAGCGAGACAGGCTTCGGCGATCTGGGCCCCAGGGCGTTCGAGTTCGTCGATAACCTTGCATCCTCCGGCCAGAGCTGGTGGCAGATGTTGCCCGTGTGCCCCACGGACGAGACGGGCTCCCCTTATGTCTCCTCATCCACGTTTGCGGGAAACCCGCTGCTGATATCGCTCGAAAGGCTCAAAGAAGATGGCCTGCTCTCCCCGAAAGATATGGAAAATCGCAGTTCTACCTCCGATGAACTAACCGAACCGGCGCAAGCGCTCCAGGCCCATGAGTCGATGCTCGAAAAAGCGTTCGCGGCGTTCTCGAATGGAGGCGGAGCGAACGACGCGGCATACACGGAGTTTTGCGAGGCGCAAGCCGGCTGGCTCGCCGATTACGCGAGGTTCCGTGCGTTCAAGCGCGCTTTCGGCGGCTCCCCCTGGTGGGAATGGCCCGAGGACGCGAATCATAAGGACCCCGATGACCCTGCGTTCGATAAGAACATCCGCTACACACATTTCGAGCAGTTCGTCTTCGAACGCCAATGGCGCGCGCTAAAGGACCACGCCGCAGGCATTGGGGTCGGATTGATCGGCGACATCCCCATCTACGTCGCCCATGATTCGGCGGACGTATGGGCGAGAACGCACTTGTTCGAACTCGATGAATCACGCCGCCCGAGCGCCTACGCCGGCGCGCCGCCCGATTACTTCAACCAGGAGGGCCAGCACTGGGGGAACCCCCTGTATGACTGGGCCGCGCACTTTGATGAGAATTTCGCCTGGTGGAAGATGCGCCTGGCCGTGAACGTCTCAAGGTTCGACGCCTTGCGCCTCGATCACTTCATCGGCTTCGCGCGCTTCTGGGCGATCCCGGCGGATGCGGAATCACCCAAAGACGGCGCCTGGCGCGAAGGACCGGGAGAGGCTATTTTCAGCGCCCTCGAGGAGGAATTGGGCGCGCTGCCGCTCATCGCCGAGGACTTAGGATCGGTGGGTGACGACGTGCACGCCCTGCGGGACCGCTTCGGTCTGCCGAGCATGCGCGTGCTGCAGTTCGCCTTTGATGGCAGCCCGGACAACCCCCATCTCCCCCACAACATTCCCGAGAACGCGGTCGTCTACACCGGCACGCACGACAACGACACCGCCTTGGGCTGGTTCTACGGCGCGGACCCGATTCTGCGCAACGAAACGCCTGCAGGCTTCGCCATCTCGCGCGCCACGGCGCTCAGGACCTTCGGGGGCGAACCCGAGGACATCCACTGGTCTATGATTCGCGCGGCGATGAAATCACAGGCCGCGCTCGCCATCTTCCCCGCTCAGGACGTGCTGGGTCTCGGCAACGATGCCCGCATGAACCGCCCCGGCGTCCCGGATGGCAACTGGGTCTGGCGGATGCAGGAGGGCGCATGGAGCGGGGAAATTGAGGCGCGACTCTTGAGCATGACGCAGAAAAGCGGCAGAGCGCCTGAGTGAGAGGGCGCACCGTGCCGCTTCACTCCAGAATTTTTCACCACACATAACACGTCAAAATGTTGATGGCCCCTTATGAGGACTATATCACCTCACGTCACGGGTGGAATCTCGAAGGCGTTGAGTGTCAGGGAGATGGCCGTATAAAAGCCCACGAGGGCGGTGAGGTCGACCACGCCCTTCTCGCCCAATAGAGAGAACGCCTCCTGGTAAGCGGCGTCCGACGCCTTTTTGGTTTCGAGCAATTCGGTGCAATACCTGTAGACGCAAAGCTCGAGGGGGGTGCCCCCGGTGGGCGTTTCCCCCGCCATTACGGCGGCCACGAGGGCGGGCGTCAGACCGCTGGCGAGAGCCTGCGCCTCGTGCGCGGAGTAGGCGTAGGTCGCTCCCATGTGGCGGGTGGTGATGATGATGGCGAGTTCGCGGATGTCTTCGGTGATGACGCTTTCCTCATAATAAAACTTCATGAGATTGCGCAGGGCGATGACGAGGCCGGGGCTTCTCAACCAGACCCCGAAAGGCCCGCGCACGCCGCCGCGCTGGTTGGCGATGAGATCCTCATAGGCTTCTCTCTGGCGGGGCGGCATGGATTCAGGTTCAAGCGGTGCGAGACGGCTCATCGGCAGCTCTCCTTATTGCGTCGTTCATTCACGAAATTTGCTACAATGGCGAAAACATCCTTATCTCTCATTCTTAGCGAGGTATCTCATGAACTTCGAAGATGCAAGGCCGTTTATGGAGAAAAACCACAAGGGCATGGTCACGAGCTTGAGGCCGGACGGCACGGCGCAGTCGAGCATTATCGTGTGCGGGGCGTATGAGGATTGCGCCGCGTTCGTCATCGTGCGCGGCTGGTCGGTGAAGCTGGGGTACCTGCGCAAGAACCCGCAGTGCACGGTACTCTACGTCACCCCCGACTGGCGCACCTGGGTGAGCGTGGAGGGCAAGGCCAGACTCTTCGACTACGAAAACACCGAAAAAGAGGAAATGCGCGTGATGTTCCGCGAGGTGTTTCGCGCCTGCGGAGATTCGGACCATCCCGACTGGGAGGAATACGACCAGGCGATGGTGGACCAGGGCGCGGTGGCCGTGCTGGTCACGCCCGAGCGCGTCTATGGGCGTCTGCCGGCTTAAGTTTCGAGCGATTCCACGAAGGCGGCGATGCCCTCATCGAGCGTGAAGCTGTGCCGCCAGCCGGTTTTCTGCGCAAACGCGCTTGCGTCCAGACCGATTCTGAACACCTCGCCCGCGCGCAGAGGCGCGCGCTCCACGCTTACGGGTTCTTTACCCATGCGGCGGCAGAGGACTTCCAGCAGCGACTCCACCTCGGTGACGACGCCCGTACCGATGTTGTAGGCCCCGCCGTCCGCACCGCCTTTCGCCGCAGTGGTGAACGCATCGACCACGTCTTTCACGTAGACATAGTCGCGCCCCGCACGCCCGTGTCCATAGAGCGTGAGGGGCTCGGCATTCGTTAGTTTTTCCGCGAAAATCGATATTACGCCCGCATCGAGAGAGGGGCGCTGTCTGGGTCCAAAGACGTTGGCGAGACGCAGCGACACGACGGGCAGCCCGAAATGCGCCCCGTAGAAGGCGAGATAGCGCTCGCCCGCGACCTTGCTCATCCCGTAATGGGAGGCGGGAGCAAGCGGGCAACTCTCATCCACAATCTCCTCTTCGGGGTCCCCGTAGCATGCCCCGCCCGTGGCGGCGTAGACGACCCTGGGCATGGAACCCATGCTCCTGGCCGCTTCCAGGACGCTGAGCGTGCCCAGGACGTTCACGCGCGCATCCAGGAGGGGATCTACCAGACTGTGCGTCACGCTTGCCTGTGCCGCCAGATGATGGATGACGGCGGGACAAGCCTCCCCCACCACGCGGCGCATGAACCCCGCATCGGCAATATCGCCCTCGCAAAGAACCGCACCCGGCGGAATGTCCCCCACCAGGCCCGAGGCCAGATTATCCACGACCCAGACGGAATCGCCCGCTTCCAGGCAGGACTCCACTACATGAGAGCCGACGAAGCCAGCCCCTCCCGTCACCAACACGTTCGCCATCTCGAATTCTCAATCTTGATAAGTACCGGGTTCGCCGGACACGAAGTCCATACACGGCCCGAGAAACATTAAGCAGCTACTCCCCCAACCGCATGGAGAATATGTTCGCCCATATCAAACCAACCATTGCGGATTGCGGCGCGGATTTCAACCACGGGCCGTGTTTTGGCGGAGTGGGGGGTATCTTCGATTCGGGGATTGCGATGCGATGCGCCTTTGGGAACCACTGCCTTTAAGGGGGTTGTTGAAAAACCTCTTTCCGCCTCATCCTGAGTAGCGGTGAAACCACGTATCGAAGGTCAAGTCCGACTAATGAAGGAGGAATTGCATTCTCTCCCCCAGCGCGAGGCGTTCGACTCCCCTCGCCCTTCGATACGCCGCCTTCGGCGGCTACTCAGGGTGAGGGAGGAGCGGCGTCGCGAGTCAAACGCGATTGATGAAGAGTTGTTGAAAAAGCCCACAATGGGCGCGCGCCAAATTCGACTACCCCTTGAGGGTCTGGCTTCCCGAGGGGAAAGACAGACGATGAAGCCGAGCGGTTTGTGCGAAGGCTGAATCGATGGGGTGACATGCCACAGGAAAAAACTCCCCCCACCGGTTTGGTTTCGGGAGAAAAACCCCCTCACATCACCGACTCCCCCTCAAGGGGGGAGTTGATTCTTCACACCTCTTTTCCGGCAATAATCATCATGGAAGGAAGTGAATTTAACCAACCCTGAGAGAGGAACCATTCAGAACAATTGAATGCTCGGCGGATGACCAGCCTAAATCTCCTAAGTCACGTCTCTCGCTTTGCCGGAACCAAGCGCTCCTGATAGCCTTGCACCACCGCTAACGAGATCGTTTTGAGGAGAAATCCGGTTTGGGCAAGTATCTCGTAACAGGAGCCGCCGGCTTCATCGCCTCCAGGGTGTGTGATTTCCTGTTGGATGAGGATCATGTCGTCGTCGGGGTCGACGACATGAACGACGCCTACGACACGCGCCTTAAGGACTACCGGCTCGCGCGTCTCAAGTCTCGGCCCGGCTTCTATTTTCATGAAGCCGACATCATCCGGCTCGAGCCCTTGCGCGCGTTGTTCACGGAAAACGCCGTAGGCGGCGCGGCGCCATTCAACGCCGTGTTGAACCTGGCCGCGCGCGCCGGGGTGCGCCAATCTATCGAGAATCCATGGGCGTATTTCGAGACGAACGTCACCGGCGCGCTGAACCTGCTGGAGCTATGCAAGGATTTCGGCGTGATGAAGTTCGTGCTCGCCTCCACCTCGAGCGCCTACGGGGCGGATACGCCCGCACCATTCCGGGAGGACGCCCCGAGCGACAGGCCGCTATCGCCCTACGCGGCCTCCAAGAAAGCGGCCGAGGCGCTCTGCCACACCTATCACCATCTGTTCGGGATCGACGTAACGGTGCTGCGCTACTTCACCGTCTACGGCCCGGCGGGGCGGCCCGATATGAGCCTTTTCCGCTTCACGCAGTGGATAGCCGAGGGAAAGCCCGTCCTCGTCTATGGAGACGGAACGCAGGAGCGCGATTTTACCTACGTGGACGACATCGCCCGGGGCTCGATTGCGGCCATCAAACCGGTATCTTATGAAATCATCAACCTGGGGTCGGATGAACCCGTCGTCCTGAACGAGGCTATCGCCCGCATCGAAACCCTCACGGAGAAAAAAGCCCGTATCCGCCACGAGGAGATGAACCCCGCCGACGTCAAGGCCACTTGGGCGAACATCGAAAAAGCGGAGAAGCTCCTCGGCTGGCGTCCCCGTGTGAGGCTTGCAGAGGGCCTCGCGCACCTGGTGGAGTGGTACGCCGCCAACCGTGAATGGGCGAAGGATATCAAGACAGATTAACGCAACCCGGGCGCTTCGGCGCATTCTTTTGCGCCGCGCGTTACCGCTCCGGAGCCTGATGCTCTACACTGAGGATAACTTTCACCCCATTACCGGCGGGAGACGACATGAAAGCGATGGTATTGGCGGAAGCGGGCGCGCCCTTTGTGCTCGAAGATAGACCGGTCCCCGTGGCGGGGCCGGGCGAGGCGGTGGCGCGTGTGCTGGCCTGCGGCTCGGGACTTACGATCGAACACACCCGGGCGGGCCGCATGGGCGGGAATTTCCCGCTCGTGATTGGGCATGAGATCACCGCAGAGATTACCCAGGTGGGCGCGGGCGTGGAGGGACTCAGCGAAGGGACACCCGTGACGGCGTATTACTATTTCACCTGCGGGCGCTGCCGCTGGTGCCGCGTAAACCGCGAGACCCTGTGCGATAATCTTGCCGGTCACGTCGGACGCCAGATGGACGGCGGCTACGCCGAGTACATCAAGCTGCCCGCCCGGAGCTTCATCCCCCTGCCCGAGGGGCTGGACTACAAGGGGCACCCCGCCGAGGTAGGCGTTATCTCGGACGCCATCGCCACGCCATACAAGGTGGTCGGCCACGCGGGAATTCGCCCGATGGAGAACGTGGCCGTGGTGGGCGGCGGCGGCGGCGTGGGAATCCACATGGTGATGATGGCGCGCTGGGCGGGCGCGCGTGTCATCGCCGTCGACATCGCGGCGGACAAGCTGGGCAAATGCCGCGACATGGGCGCGCACGATACGGTGGATGCCTCTCAGGAAAACCTCGGTGAGGCGCTGCGTGATTTGACCGGGGGCGCGGGCGTGGACGTCGTCGTCGATTTCGTCTGCACCGCCGATGGGGTCGAAGGCGGACTGCGCGGGCTGGGCAAGGGGGGGCGCTTCCTCGCCATGGGTTCCAACCGGATAGAGCGGTTCCCCTTTTCCCCGCGCGAGTTGCTCCGAGAGGAACAGCAGATACTGGGCAGCCGCTACGCCACCAGGCAGAATGTGATCGACTCGCTCGAACTCGTGGCGCGCGGCGAGGCCTGGCCCCTCGTGAGCGAGACCTACCCACTCGAGGAGGCCAACCTCGTACACGAACGACTGAAAACGGGCCAAGTCACCGGACGCGCCGCCCTGGTAATGTCCCAGGAATGAAGGCGCTCTCAGACAAAAGTCACTCAAAATGGACCGAATGCCTCGCGCACGTCGGACCAGAACGTCCCGGGCACTGGTTGAGCCAAAGGGCGCCGTAGCTGTCCGCCCGAAAAAAATTGAACCGCAAACAAAGCTATGAGTTGCCAAATGAGCAGAAATTTTATATGGTTACCTCCGCTTTTCTCACAGAAGTAGTCCTGAACGGCTACACTGTCTGTCCAAGAATTACAGGGTTGGACTTGCGTTCTTGAGAAGTGAGGTGTTGCGCTAAACCATTAGATTTGCTACCAGTGTGCTTACACTCTTGAGATATCGAGTAAAACAATCTCACGCTGTTGGGAGGCAGAGCCAAGCATGGAAATTAAGACTGAGCAAGAAAACGGAACCTTGGTTGTGCAGGTTGATGGCCGCATCGATGGCGCCACCGCTCCTGAATTCGAGAGCACGATAAAGAACGTCATCAGCGACGACGACCGCGCCGTCATCGTCAATTTCGAGGGTGTTTCCTATATCAGCAGCGCCGGCCTTCGCGCCGTTTTGCTGGTCGCCAAGCAACTGAGTCAAAGCAATACGAAGTTCGCCCTGTACGCGCTCGGTGAACTGACGCGCGAGGTGTTCGAGATATCCGGTTTCGACCGCATCATACAAATCCACGGCTCGAAAGCAGAAGCGCTCGAATCGACCGCAAGCTGACGACACGGGAGCGGGGAGTCCAAGACCCATCCCCGCCGCAACGTCTTACGGATACAAGCGTCGCGATAGTCGTCGCGACCGCTGTAATCCCTCACCTTCCTCTTATATTTTCTTGAATCCTGCCGGGTGGGAAGCCGGGGCTGTTTACCTCGGCAACTCGATGATCATCTCCGTGAACTCGTCGGTTTCGGTTTCGACCCGTATGCTTCCCCCATGCTGACGAATGATGTCGCTGGATAGGGATAGACCGAGTCCGGTGCCCTTGTCCGTCGGCTTGGTCGTGAAGAAGGGGTTGAATATCTTCTCGGCGACTTCGGGCGGCATACCGCTTCCGTTGTCGCGAATGCGCACCTCGATGCCGTCCGGCCTGCACTTGGTGGCGACCCTGAGGGTGGGATCGTAGCGCGGCGCATCTTCGGCCGATGAGGCGGAGAACTTTTGTCGCTTCTCGTCGGTGGCGTAGCAGGCGTTGCTCACCATGTTCAAGAAGACGCGACCCAAATCCTGCGGAATGACCTCGCACTCCACCATATCCGGGTCCAAATCCCAATCGAGCGTGAGATTGAAATTCGGGTCGGCCGCCCGCGCGCTGTGGTAGGCGAGACGCGCGTGCTCCTCGATCAGGGTATTGATGTTGGTCGGCTGTGCTTCGCCCGAACCCCTGCCCATCTGGAGCATGCTCTCCACGATATTGTTGGCCCGTTCCCCATGCTCGCGGATGCGCTGAAGGTTGCCGGTGAGGTCTTCTCCGATTTCGGCGATGATCTCGATCGGATCTTCCTCGTCCTTTTTTTTCTCTTCCTTCTCCGGTTCCTGTCCGTTCTCCTGTCCGTTGCCGCCGTGGGTCTCCACCTTTTCCAACTCTTCCAGCAATTCCTCCATCAATTCTTCGGAGACTTCCGAGAAGTTCTTGATAAAGTTCAGCGGATTTCTGATCTCGTGGGCGACACCCGCCGTCAGTTCACCGAGCGCCGCGAGTTTCTCGCGCATGACGATCTGATCCTGCGCTTTCTCCAGATCGCCGAGCGCGCTTTCGAGCTCTTCGTTCTTGCCCTTGATTTCCTCCGCCAGTTTCTCCACCAGGTTCAGGCGCTGCACCTCCAGAGCGTGGCGACGGAAGATCTCGAGCGCCGCGGCCATTTCCGCGACTTCGTCCTGTCCGCCGATATCGACTTTCTCCTCGAGATCGCCATCTGCCATCCGGCGCATGCGGTCCGAAAGCTGCCCGAGCCGACGCGACAGAAAGCGGCCGACGAACAGCCAGCCTATCAGCACGGCGCCGATGAAGCTGATGGCGCTCAGCGCGAGCAGGATGTTGCTGCCCGTGCTAATGGCCTGGGCGGAATCCTGGGTGGCCTGACGCGCAATCTTGCGGGCCGTGCTCACCAGCGTTTCGGTGGCGGCCAGGATTTTCGCCTCCAGAGATTCGTGAAAATCGAGCAACTCACCCTGTTTCCTCTCGAGCGCCAGTTCACTCGCTCGCAGGTTGAACCCTCCCTCCTCGCCGTTACTCAGCTCGATCATCTGCTCGAAAAGAGGCTCGAGAGCGACGCGCACCGGAACCTTTCCGAGCGCATCGAGGCGCCGCCTGATGCCGCGCACCGTGGCCTCGAAACGCTCGCGCAGCGGCTCGAGCAGGGCGGCGTCCGATACGCTGAAGGCGGTGGTGAGAAGCTGCGCCGCGACGGTGGCGTCCGACCTCAGACCGGCGATGTAGCGGTAGAGGTTGATTCCCTCTTCCGAGAAGTGTTCCTCACGCGGGACGGACGGCTTGTCGATTTTGCCGAAACCCGTCATTGCGAAGAACAGTTGGTCGTCGATGGCGGGAACCATGACGTTGCTCAACTCCTTGCGCACCCAAGTGAGCTGGAGCTGGAGCGTATCGTGCGAATCGGTGAGGTCGAAGCGCTGCAGCACCAATCGTTTGATGGCGGTGAGGTTCTCGATCAGCACGTCGCCGAGTTTCTTGATGCGCAGGGAAATCTCCTGGTTGCCGCCCTGGCGTATCAGATCCGCCAGCGCTTTCTCGAACGCCTCCTGGTCCTTTGCGACCTCGGTGGCTATCTGCTCCAGGTTGTCCGGATTCACCACCGCGGCCAGGCGAGGCGCCGCGGCCACCAGGGCGCTGCTATGCTGAGCGGTGCCAAAGGCGCTCGCCAGGAATGGAACGGTGCCCTCGTTCACGCGGTTCTGCACCCCTCCCACGAAAGCGAACGATACCCATGCGACCACGCTCGCGATGACGGTGAGCGAAGCGGCGGCGCCGATGCTGAGGTAGAGCTGCGTCGATATCTTGTAACGCTTGTCCAGAAGGTTTTTGAGCGCGCTTTTCATCACTACTCCGGACGCCGGATTTTTTCAGTCGGGATGTAGCGTCCGCCCTCGCCGATGACGGTGAGAAAAACGGCGTCCGAACCCTGGTTGTCGTCCTTGCCGTAGCGGAGCTTGAACCCGCCCAGGTCGACGGTGGCCACGCGGCGAAGGCCCTTGAGAAGACAGGCGCGGTCGGGCTTGCGCCCGCACAGTTCGAGGGCGCGGGTGGCCAGCCTGCCGGCCATGTAACCCTCGAAGGAGACGAAGCTCGGAACCGCGCCGGGCTTGTGAGTCTCCAGATCCCGTCTGTAGTCCGCCGCGACCTTGAGATTCTTCGTCGTCGGGAACGGGACCACCTGGGTGACGTAGATGCCGACGCCGGCGGGGCCGAGTTCATGCACGAGCGCATTGCTTCCCACGAAGGAGAGCGTCACGAAAATCGGATTGAACCCCGTGTGGCGAGCCCAGGCGATAAAGGAAGCAACGGGTTTATAGGCTCCCACGAGGATCACGGCGCCGGGGTTTGCGCGCCTGATGTCGAGCAGGGCCGTTTTGACCGCCGTCGTATTCCGTGGATAAACGCCCGTGACCGCAGGCTTCAGTTTGCGCCGCTCGAGTGCGCGGCGAACGCCCCGGTAGCCCGCCAAGCCGAAAGAATCGTCCTGGTAGAGCACGGCGATCTTCTTGACGCCCAAGTCCTTGATCAGCCGGTTCACCATCTCCTCGGTCTCCTGGAAGTAGGAGGCGCGCAGGTTGATGATGTTTTTCCATTTGGGATTGCGCAAGAAGGCGGCGCCGGTGAAGGGCGCGATATAGGGGACGCCCGCTTTTGCGGCCACCGGCGTGGCCGAGCGCGAGGGGGGCGTGCCGACGGCCCCGATGAGCGCGAAGACCTTGCTCTGTTCTATCAACCGGCGGGTATTCAGGATGGCGGCTTCGGGTTCATACGCATCGTCGAGTGAGGTGAGTTCGAGCCGGCGCCCGTGAACGCCGCCGCGCACGTTCGATGCGCGAAAGGCGGCTTCGATGCCGAGGCGCATCTCCTCCCCCAAGGCCCTCGCAGGCCCGGTGAAAGCGGCGGATTGTCCGAAAAGGATACGGTGGGGGGAAACCCCGGGCACGGCCGCCTGCGCTCCCGACACCGAGCAGAATATCACTGCAGCAAGGAGGAAAAACGCCCGGCGGATTCGGAGCGGCAGGCTCATTCACTCCTCCGCTTTACAAGGCGTATGTGGTTCTTGTTCTCCTCCCGTTGATAGGTCACGTCGTCCATCATCGTCCGCACCAGGTGAATGCCGAGTCCGCCTACGGCGCGGTCTTCGATGGTCGATTCGGTGTCCGGTTCGGGTGCGTCCGTCAGGGGATCGAACGGACGGCCGTCGTCGATGATATCGATGACCACCGTTTCCGCGTCCGAGACGAGTTCGATTTTGATTTCACCTTCTTCTCCGTCGCTGCTGCCGTGGTGTACGACGTTGAGAACGAGTTCTTCTAGCACGAGGTCGACCTGGAATTCGATGTCCGGCGGCCAATCCTGCTCCCGGCTGAATTCCCCGATGGCGGACTGGATACGTGGCAGCTCAGTGGCATCGAATCCCATTTTCAAAGAAAGTTTCGCGCTCATCCACTCACTCCGCGGCGAAATAGGGTCAGGCAGGTAATGTCATCGAATTGAGGCGCCCTGCCCGCAAACTCTTTCACCTCCTCGAAAATCTTCGTGTTGATCTCCCGGGCGGAGCTTGGCGGCGAACCCCCGAGAATACTCTGGAGGCGATCGAGGCCGAACTGCTCGGTCTTCTCGTTTTCGGCTTCCGTCACGCCGTCGGTGTAGAGGATGAGGGCGTCACCGGGCCCGAGTGTCGCATTGTACATGTCGTAGCTGAATTCCGGCGCGATCCCGAGGGCGACTCCCGGTTGCTGGGGAAGCAGGCTCGATGAGCCGTCGGCATGAAGGATGACCGGAGGATTGTGCCCGCCGTTGGAATAAACGAGTTCCCCGGTATTGGAATCGAAAATAGCGAAGAAGACGGTGACGAACATCGCAGCGTCGTTGTTCTCCTGGAGCAGGCGGTTCACCTCGCTCAGCACTTCGCCGGGCCTGAGCAGACGGTTCACCTCGCCGAGCACGTCGCCCGGATTGGCGCGCGCGACAGCGACGCTGTTGAGCAGCGTGCGGCTCGACATCATGAAAAGCGCGGCGGGCACCCCCTTGCCCGAAACGTCGGCGACCGTGATGCCGATGCGGCCGTCGCCCAGGTCTATCACGTCGAAGAAATCGCCTCCCACGTCCCGGGCGGGCACCATGCCCGCGAATATCTCGTAGTGGGGGCTTTCGGGGAATTTGGTCGGCAGAATCGATTGCTGCATCTTGCTGGCCAGGTCGAGGTCGCTTCTCAGGGCGACCAGCTTGTCGCGCGCTTCCAGCGCTTCGCGCAGCATGACGAGATGCTCCAGGGTCCGTTCTATGGTGATCCGCAAATCCTCGAAGTCGATCGGCTTGGTGACGAAATCGAATGCGCCCCGGTTCATCGCCGTGCGGATGTTCTTCATGTCTCCATACGCCGAGACGACCACGGAGCGCACGTTGGGGTCGACCGAGGGGATTTGCTTGAGCAGCGTAAGACCGTCCATCTCGGGCATATTGATGTCGGTGAGCACCATGTCGATAGTATCGCCGCCATTGTTATCGTTTAAGCGCTCGAGCGCCTCGACCCCGTTGCGGGCGAACACGAACGAATAGCGGCCTCTTCGTATCTCGCGCCGCATTCTCTGGAGAACGAGTTGCTCGAGATCGGGCTCATCGTCCACCACGAGTATCCTGTGGGGCTCTTCCATCACGACCTCCCTTCCGTCAGCATCTTGTCGCGCGCCTCAAAAGCCTCCCGTATATTCGCGAGATGCTCCAGAGATTTTTCAATGGTCTGCCGCAAGTCCTGGAAATCGATCGGCTTGTTGAGGAAATCGAATGCGCCCCGGTTCATCGCCGTGCGGATGTTTTTCATGTCTCCATACGCGGAGACGATGACGCAGCGGAGTTTGGGGTCATAAGCCGGGATTTGCTCGAGCAGGGTGAGGCCGTCCATCTCCGGCATGTTGATGTCGGTGATGACGATGTCGATGTCACTGTCTTCACTCAGTCTTTCAAGCGCTTCGACTCCGTTGCGGGCGAACACGAACGAATAGCGGCCGCTGCGAATATCGCGCCGCATGCGCTGATTCACGAGGTCTTCCAGGTCGGCTTCATCATCGACTACGAGTATCCTGCACGAATCCATCGTCCCTACCTCTCCATTGCCCTGACTTTGCTCAATGAACGCCCAAGCATATTCGAACGCCTGCTAAATGTATATAAGACTCACGCGTCGCGCAACTGATTTTTTCGTTCTCGTATGACCGGTGGAATCCGGTGCGGCGGCCTGCAACTCCCCTAAAACCCGGGCTTCACGAGCGCGTGCGCGTGAATCAAATCTGCGCCGAAGGGGAATGAAACCTCGAAAATTTCACCCGACGCCCGCTTGTCCCGACTCTCGCGATTACGTATCTTGAGGCGCGACCCCTCGGGGTATCCAGACGCCGCCGACCACCGCAACATCGAGAAAGGTCCCGCCTTGTCCAGAAAATCCAAAGGAAAAAGGAAATCCCCCGGTTCCACGAAACGCGGCCCTTCGCGTCAGGCCAAAGCCAAAGGCTCCAGGAACAAGCGCACCGCATCGTTCGTGTGGGTGATCGTCATCGCGGCGGTCGTCATCGGCATTTACTACTTTACAGGCGCAAGCGCGAACAAGGTGCGCGACGTGCCCTCCCTCGGCAACCGCCACATCCGCGTCGGAACGAGCGGCGCCATCTCCTACAACACGGACCCACCCACCTCGGGGCCGCACTATCCGACCATCGTCCCCTGGGGCGTCCACCGGAAGCCGATCGACAGGGGCTTCCAGGTGCACAACCTGGAAGACGGCGGCGTTCTGGTGCAGTATGGCTGCAGCGATTGTCCCGAACTCGTGAAAAAGCTCGAAAACCTGGTGCGCGGCTACTCGAAGTACGTCATTCTCGCTCCCTATCCCGCCATGAAGCACAAGATCGCGCTCACCGCCTGGGGGAAGATAGACACGCTTGAGGCCTTTGACGAGAAGCGCATCACCGCCTTCATCAACGCCTATCGCGGCCTCGACCACCACCCGCGGGGGAGGAGATAGGGTTTCCCGGGAAGGGGTTGTTGAAAAAGCCCTGATTCCGTGAGTTGGCGAATGGAACCAATCGGGGGGGGGCGTAGGGACAGGCCTCCGTGCCTGTCCGGCCCTCTGTGGTTCTCCTACGTCAGGACAGGCACGGAGGCCTGTCCCTACAAAACCATCGCACCCCCACCGCTTCGGGGGCTTATACAGCAACCCCGGAACGGCGGACGGTTTACGCCTGCGCGCGATGCGTCCGGGACACTGCCGAAGCGCGTACGAGAGTGCTGCTCAACTCCCCCCGCCGCGCGGCGCGCCTGCGGCTTCCACGCGAACGGTCACGATGTCCGTGTCGTGGTATTGCTGGTGGCGAACCGAAGAAGCGAGGTGGCGCAGCAGCCTGAGCGAGACCTCGCGCTCGAGCGGCGCGCCTGCGGCCTGCTCGCCCAATAGCGCGATTTTGTCCTGTAAGTTCTCCTCCCCGCCCGCTGCGACGAACTCCAACACCGCGCCGCCGTCTTCTTTGTGCGCCACCACGAGAAGGCGCCTGCGCTCGCACCCCTCGTCTGCTTCATCCTGGCGCAGAAGCGTCAGCAGCGTCTCCTCGCCCGCGGCGTCCAAGCGGTGCGCCATCGCTTCGTCCCAGCCGCCGGCCGAGGCGAATTCACCGAGAAACTCCCTGATTTTTTCCAGGGCCGAGAGGTCGAACGCCACCTCGAGCCGACTGCGGCGCGGTTCGGTGAGTTCCACGAACAGCGTCATGATCATGGCGACGAGGCCGCCGGCCGTCATACCGTTGTTCAGGAGGCCGCCCGCGAACGTGGAGAAATACTCAGGGTAAATGACGCCGTTCTGGAAGCCGACGCCCGCCCAGAACGCGATACCCGCCACCAGCCCCTTGCGGTAGTCGATTCCGTCCTGAATGACCATCCGCATGCCGACGATGAAGAGCATCGCCAGCAACACGGTGATGTAGGCCGAGGCGACCGGAGCCGGTATCGCCAGCACCACGGCCACCAGCTTGGGAATAAACGCCAGGGAGAGAAACACCAGTCCTGCGGCGACCCCCACGGTGCGCGCGCCGACGCCGGTGAGTTCGGTGACGGACACACTCGTCGAATAAGTCGTGTTCGGCACCGTCGCCAAAAGGCCGGAGAGCAGGTTGCCCACCCCGTCGGCGGCCACCGCGCCCTGCACCGCTTTGAAATCCACCGCCCGGGGCCGACGCCAGGATACGCGCTGGATGGCCGCGCCGTCGCCCACGGTTTCGATGGCGCCGATAAGGGTCACGAACACGAACCCGGGAAGAAGCGTCCAGAAAACCGGCCCGAAGCTCAGGTCCAGGCCTGGCCACGCGCCCTGGGGAAGGCCGATCCACGAAGCCCCAGCGACGCGGGCCGTATCGTAGATGCCGAAATAGAGGCCCATGAGCGAACCCGCGACCACGCCGATCACCGGCGCCCACAGACGCAGCGCGCCCGTCGCCTTGAGCGCGATGCCGACGATGACTACCACCGTCGCAAAAGCGCTCAGCGGAGCGGCGAGCGCGGGAGCGCCCTTCGGCACGTCACTCAACATCTTGAAGACGATGGGCATCACCGTCACCGCTATCAGCATGATGACGGTTCCCGCGACAGTCGGCGTCAGCACCCGCCGGAACAGCGAGAGGCGTTCGGAGAGCACGAACTGAAACAGCGAGGATGCGAGGACCAGCGTGGCGAGCATCCCCGGCCCCCCCCTGGCGAGCGCCGCGATACAGACCGCGATAAAAGCGCCCGAGGTGCCCATGATGAGCACGTAGCCCGCGCCGAAGTGACCGATCCGGTACGCCTGGAGCATCGTGGTCAAGCCGCAGATCGCCAAGGCGGCGAACACGGCCCAAGAGAGATAATCCTCCGTTCCTCCGGCGGCCCGCACCACGATAAATGGCGTGAACACGATGCCGCCCACGCAGAGGACGGCGAGCTGCAAGCCCAGGCCGAAAGCAAGCAGGGGCGGCGGCTTTTCGTCGGCTTCGTAGCGTACGTCCGTATTCGTGTGCTGTCCTGACTCCTCATCCCTCATGTCACATCCTTCCCGGCTGGTAAGCGGACCTTCGGTGGAGCGGAAACCTGCGTTCTTCGACCTGGCAATAGATCGGAAGTTTCGCACACTTCATTTTGCCCTCTCAAGAAAAAAGGCCCGCGAAGGACATCCATGGGAGAAAACCGGCAGGTTTGCGGCATTTTCATGCAATTGACGGGGTTTCGAGGGGTTTTGTAGCGGAAAATGCGTATTTATTCGACGCATGGTTGCAATTTTGTTGACGAAAAGTACTCCCCATATATACTTTTTTCATTAGCGGCATCGTCTATTGCCCGGGAGGAGGGATGGCGAAACAATCACTCTCCCCCGCACAAAGCGTTGCGGCGCCCCGGCATCGGAGGGTGAAGGTACATCGCCCCCTTTCCGGCCAGGGACATCATGTGGAGAACTCGAAGCAGTGAAAACAGTTGAAGAAGTACGCGAGGAGATTATCAGAAAGGCGAGCGTGAACGAGGCGTTCCGCACCGAGTTGCTGACAGACCCCAAGGCGGCCATCGAGAAGGAACTGGGGGTCACCATTCCCGAAGGGTTCAAGATAGGCGTGCACCAGGACAACATCATGAGCATTCACCTGGTCCTGCCGCCGGCCGAGTTGAGCGAGGCGGACCTGAGCGCCGTCGTGGCCGGGTCGCAGACGATGCTAGACTTCGCCAACGCATGGAACAGCTTGAACCAGAACTCCTGATGCGGTATACTGAAAAAGCTCCATAATCTGTTCGACAGGTTTGCCGGAAAACCCCGAGAGGGGATTGGTGCGGGATACCGTTTTGTGGTTTTACTCGGCTTTGCAGATGAAGGCGTGATAGCGAACCTGTTCGTCGCCGCCTCAGCCCCAATGCGCGCATCCCGCTCAACAACAGGATTCGATGATGTCTGAGAATTTCGGAGACGTCTTCCCAAGGTTGCGCCGCTTCGTTCCATCGGTCTTGCTCGACGACCCGTGGCGGGATCGCCTGGTGGAGCGCGTCGGCGAACTGCCGAGTTGGCTGACACTCAATTACGCGGCCTTCGAGTTCCGGCTGGGCGACCCCGCGCCCGCCGCGGATTATTTCGTCTCCGTTGCGCCGGGGCGTCCGTCCATGGACTATTTCGTCCGCCTGGGCGAGGACGCAAAACCCGACACCGCGGAGGCGGCCCTCGCCCGCGTCTACTCCCTCATGAACGGGGCGGCTCCTCCCTCCGAACCGTCTCTCGACGGCTGGTTCAGGGCGTCGATGCTCGAATACGACATCGCGGAGGTTCCCCGGAACCTGCACCCACCCCCGGGCGTGTTCCTGGCGCTCCAGCCTCAGTCCGAACTGGACGAAAAAGTCGCCGGTTCGCGAACCCCCTATAACCTCGCCGCCACCATGGCGAGCGCGGTCGGGTGGGAGGCGGACGAGGAGGAGCGGCTCGCCGTGGAGCGGGCCTTCGCCGCCCTGCCACGCAGCGGCGAGGTGGACCAGATTGGCGCCGTCCCCGAGCGCGGCGCGCGCTCGGTCCGCCTCATCGTGGACGGGTTGAAGCAGCGCAACGTGCCGGCATTCCTGAAGCGCCTGAAATGGGACGGCCCCGCCCGGAAGGTGATGGAGGTATTGGAAGAGATGCGCGATGTGACACCCGTCTTCCGGCTGGCGCTGAACGTCTCCGCAAGCGGCGTGGGGCCGCGCCTGGGCCTCGAGATGTACAGGCCGAGAAAACCCTCGAACCTCGACTACTGGCTGACGTCGGGGCGCAACGCCTGGCGTCCCGTCATCGACTACTTAGAAGAGATGAAATGGTGCCTGCCGGAGAAGGGAGACGGCCTGCGCGCCTTCCCGGGAATCGAGCGGCTCTTCGAGGAAAAGGGCATGTCCATCCTCTACAAGGGAATCAACCACTTCAAGCTCTCGATCGAGGGCGACGACATCGAGGCCAAGGCCTACGCCGCCCTCGCCTACTTCCGGCTGTTCGTCGATTCTGAGGGGGAATCCGGGCCCTCGTGATCCGCGGGGGCTTAACGATCAAATCAACGAATCACCCTATTCGGACTCTCCCCTTCCTCTCTGTAAGGGCGGCATGGTCGGGCGGGACACACCGGTGCCTTATCAGCAATCATTCTTCCCTCTCATCCTCCACTACGAAGTTCGTGATGGCGACGCTCACTTCCAGTAACCCGGCGCTCATATAGCCAACGCGCCGTTTCCCGAAACTTTGCGTCCGAAGGCTGTGACCGCGAGCTCGGCCGTATATGCGCCATACCGACCTGCAAGGGAAATGTCTCTCTCCCCGATCCAATGAGAAGGGATTAACCGGCGCAGGGGAACGATTGCCAAGTGTCGCTTGACAGTCGACTATCACCGAACAAAGGAGAACGCCCCATGCCCATGAAGAATCCGCCGCATCCCGGCAAGGTCGTGCGCGTCTCGTGCCTGGAGCCGCTGGGCCTGAGCGTGACCGAGGGCGCGAAAGTTCTCGGCGTCAGCCGCCAGGCGCTCTCGAACCTGGTGAACGGGCGCGCGCGGGTGTCCGCCGAGATGGCGATACGCCTCGCCAAGGCCTTCGGCTCGACGACGGAGACATGGATACGCCTTCAGACGGCCCACGACATCGCGCGGGCGCTCGAGCGTGAGGATGAAACCGAGGTCGAGCGTTACGAGCCGCAGCCTGCATGAGGGGGTGTAAAGTCCCCTTTTCAGGGGATAGAGATGACACCCCTCTCGACTGGAAAAGCAACCCCCCAACCCCCCTTGTCAGGGGGCAAAGGCGATACCCCCCGACGAGAGGTGAAAGAAAGGCCCCCCTGACAAGGGGGGACAGGGGGGTTACTCTCTTGAAAAGTCATCTTCCGTAGGGACAGGTCGCGACCCAGGACAGGCACGGGGGCCTGTCCCTACCGGACCATTCTCCCCGTTTGGTTTCAAACGCAGAATCCGCGATATGAGGGGTTTGCAACATCCCAGTATGCATCCCCTGGAATTCGCTAACACCTCTTTCCCTCACCCTGAGTAGCGGCGAAGCCGCGTATCGAAGGGCGAGGCGGAGAGGACTTTTTTAACAACCCCGAAAGAAGCCAATTCCGATTGAAGCGAGGAGGGACAATCTTGATAGGTGAAGGGAGACTTCTGTATCCGCTGCGGAATCGAATCGCTTCCCGCCACAAAAACGAAATGATCGGACAGGACGCGTTCGTGGGTGGCATCCCGCGTGAAAAAGTCTACGCGATACGGGGGCTGCTCTTTTGAGGGCTTCATCGGGCTCGAAGACCCGGCGGGCTCGAGCTCCGGGCGTTCGCCGAGTTGACCGACTATTACGAGACAGAAGCCGCGTTCGGCGAACTTGTGGACGGCTTTCTTCTCGAATACGATAACATATGAGGACGACGCGGTATTATGGGCGCGCGCGACCGCCTGCCGCGACCGGAGATTCGGAAGGGATAGATCATGACGCAAAAACGGAAGAACCACAGGACTCTTTTTATTGAATCCACGGACGCCCCGACGAAGCGCGACGAAGTCCTGAAGATTCTCCGGGCGCACAAGGGGATCCTCGCGGAGCGCTTCGGCATCGCCGAACTCGCCATTTTCGGCTCCTTCGCCCGAGACGAGGCGGAGGAGGACAGCGACCTCGATGTCCTGGTGCGCTTCGACGAGCCGCCCGGCTATCACCGCTACTTCGGCGCGCAGTTTTACATCGAGGACCTACTGGGACGACCTGTGGATTTGGCGACCGACCAGGAGTTGCGGTCTGAAATACGTCCCTACGTTGAAAGGGAACTCGTGCATGTCTGAGGTCGGCCATGAAGGGCGCGACCTTGGACAGGCACAGGAGCCTGTCCGCTACAATTACGTTTGTCGAGCGAGAAAAGGTATCGTCATACCGGTGTCATTTTCGACCAAGGCGGGAGGGAATGCGGAATCCATTTTTCAGCGACTCTGAGCCAAGACGACTTCTACCAAACCGCGCGGGGTCATCCCCACTGGTGAACGACTTAAGATATCGCAGCGTCTGCTCATGGGATACAGAAAATCAAGTCTTGTTCTCAAGAGCCGATTCCCCCGCTACGAGAACGACGTGATCAGACAGGACGCGCTCGCGGAAGCGCTCGGGCATGGAATCCCAAATGAAAACGTCCACACGAAACGGCAGGTTGCTCTCCTCGAAGGCTTCCTTGAGATCGTAAACCCGGCGGCTTTGGGCGTGACCAGCGAACACGACCATATCGAGATCGGATTTGGGACGCGCCTCTCCCTTCGCACGGGAACCGTACACCCAGGCAGTGGTGTTCGGCAGATGCTTATCGAGCAAATCCAGAATGAGCGCACGCTGCGCCTCGGTGATGTCGACCCGTACGCTCATTCCCAACTCCGCCCGCTCATGGTTCGGTAAAGGGCCGCTGCGTCCTCAATGAAGTCGCCCACTATTTCCAAAGCGGCTCGCGCCTTCTCGCCACTGTAGGCGTGGGCGGTATCGACGCGCCTGTCCGCATAGCCCAGCCATCGCTCCACAGGAGCGGGTATCAAGTCGTTCTCGAAGGCAAGCCTGAAAACGGGCTTGGGACTGTTCGGAGAGTCCGCGACGCCCAGTTCCTCTACCAGGTATCTCTTGAGCACTTTCCAGAGGCAGTCGTAGCAGGTTTCGAAGCGCTGAATAACTGACTCGGCGACGGCTTCCTGGAGCAATGCGGGAAGCGCTGCATCAAGTTCCCGGTAATTCTCATACTGCTCGCCCAGCCTTTTGAGTGACATACGAAAATTGTCGTACTCGACCATCATGCGCCTCACAACGTCGAAAATCCTTCATCCGCATCGGGCATCGTTCATCATCCCACACGGCATGGATTTGTCAATAAATCCAAGTGTGCGCATTTCCCCGCATTTGCGGTGCGCCGGGATGAATCGCAAGGAGGTATTCTGAGGGGTTGGCGCGCCGCAGGATTTCCCTTACCGGGGGCGTTGCAGCCCCTTCTTCTCAGGTCGGATTCGAGCGTTCGGCGCGCGCATTTGCCCGCAATGCGGTCATGGGCTGGAGGAAGATTCCGCGTATGATGGCGGGGCGGCACGGCGCGTTCGGGAATAAGGAAACCCTCCCTCATCGCTCGAGTCAAACGCTCGCCCATCGCTTGCGTGAAACCCTTCCTCCTCGATCGGGTCAAACCCTCGCTCATCGCTCGGGTTTTATATCTGAAAAATTCGATAAATATCGATAAATTCACGGGGTTTATCGTTAAATTTCAGACAATTAAATTCTTTAGGAAATGACGCCGCGGAAGTGTGGCGCAGGGGAATTCTGCCATGAACCGCGACTATTGCGATAACGGCAAATGCGGGGAGTTGCGTGCGCCCCCACCCGGCGAGAGAAGGGTCTACATGGCGCCCGCGAAGGCCTCTCCCGCGAGGAGTCCGCCGAGCTTCAAGCGCGTGGTGTCGTTCAGCCCGTCGATGTGGTAGCACATCATCGCGTCGCGCAGGTGGCGCTCGGCCGGGTGGGTGTCCATATAGCCGTTGCCGCCGAAGATGTTCATCCCCTTGATGCAGACCTGGGGCGCCATCTCTGAGGCGAACAGGGCGGCGCGCATGCCCTCCTTGTGGTCGTATTCGTCGTCTCCCGCCGTATCCGCATGCCAGGCCGCGCGCCAGACGGTGTCCCGCGCGACGGTGATGTTCACGTACATGTCGGCGAGAATCTCGCGAATCCGCGCGTGCTCGATGATGGGCTTTCCGCCTTGGACGCGCTCCCTCGCGTAGGCGTGGGCGTCCTCGAAGGCGGCGCGCGCGATGCCGACGCCGAAGGTGGCCGTGGTCGGCGAGTGGCGCGAGAAGACGCGGGCCATATAGGGCAGGCCGCCGTCCACCTCGCTAAGGCGCCATTTTTCAGGCACTTCAGCATTCTCGAAGATGAGTTCGCCGTTCATCAAAAGGCGCGCGCCGAGCTTTCCGTGGATGATTCCGTGCCGGAAGCCGGGTATCTCGTCCGTCATGATGAACATGGTGGTTCCCTCGTTCACGGGAACGTTCGGGTTGGTTCTCGCCACGATGAAATTGATGTTGCTCATCGACGCGCAGGCGATGAAGTGCTTCTTGCCGTTCAGTATCCAGGTATCGCCCTGCCTGACGGCCGAGAGCCGCGCGCCGCCGTCGATGTTCGTGGCCGGCATGATGTTGTCCGTACCCGCCTGGGGCTCCGTCATGCCGATGGCCATGGTGGAGGTGTCCACATCCATATAGCGGGGCAGGAACTCCGCGCGCTGCTCCTCGGTGGTGAAGTGGCAGAGCATCTTGGCGAGCTTCCAGTTCTGGTGGATGACGGAGGCGAAGCCCGCCTCACCCTGAAAAAGCTCCTCCAGTAAGACCACATGCGCGAATATGCCGAAACCCTCCCCGCCCATCTCCTTGGGCGTCGTGAGCGTCCGGATGCCCGCCGCCGAGGCCTTTTTGAGCGCATCCAGGGGAAAAGGACTCGTCGGATCGATGCCGTTCTGGCGGTCCCACTCGGCCGCATAGGGTCTCAACTCGTTTTTCGAGAATTCAGCAATCTTGCTCTGCCAGGCTTTCAGTTCATCGTCCAGAATGTAATCAACCATGTCGGCTCCCTCGCAAGAAGGTTCACGAACCTGAATTTTACACCTATGTCTTCTCCAACCCTTTGTTTTTCCGGTATATACGAATCAATGCCGAATCCCGGGCCCGCGCCGCCTCCCGGGCCGATTCCGCCGTCCATTCATAAAACCCCTCGCCGCTCTTGATGCCAAGCAGGTTCTTCTCGATCATCTCGTCCATCAAGGGTGAGGGCTCGGGGCGGTGATCGAGTGAGGGCTGGATATTCCGGTGCACGTCGCGCAAAACGTCCATTCCCGAGAAATCGTTGAGCTTACACAACCCCAAGGCCGGAAAGAGAGGGGCTATCGAGCGCCATACGATATCGACGTCCTCGGGGCGCGCATAGCCTTTTTCCACGATATGAAAGGCCTCGCGCCTGAGCGCCGTCGTGAGCCTCACCCCGATGTGTCCGGGCACTTCCCCGCACACGATGGGCTCTTTTCCCGCTATTTCGAGTAACTCGCACGTGATTCTCGTCGTGTCCGGACTCGTTCGGCGGCCGGCCGCCACCTCCACGACGGGGATGAGATGCGGGGGGGTGTAATTGTGCGTGACGACGCAGCGCTCGGGGTGAGTCGTTCGCGCGGATATATCCGTCATCCCCAGGCCCGAGGTCTCGCTCGCCAAAATCACGTCGGGCGGGGCTATCGCGTCCATCCTCTCGAAAACTTCCTGCTTGAGCGGCAAAATTTCACTCACCGCCTCGACGACGAAATCACCGCCGTGAACGGCTTCGTGAAAGTCCTGCGTGAGGGCGATGCGCTCTGAAATATCGAGCGCGTCTTTTTTGTCCAACGCTTCCGCATCGACAAGAATATCAAGGCTTTTAGCGATTTCAGCGCGCGCCCGGGCCGCGCTCTCAGGGCTTCGGTTGTACATCTGAACGCGAAAATCCGCCAAGGCGAACTGCAACGCCACGCCCCGGCCCACATATCCACCCCCGATGACTGCGACGTTTCGAATATCGCTAGTCTCGCGCATAATGGCTCCCGGTATGGAATGGACTCGAGGTATGAGTGAAAATGTATCACAGGCGCGTTTCCGGGGCCATGAGAGCTATTCTAAATCCGCCGTGCGAATTACGGATAGCCAAGGGAGTATCGATGGGAAAGCGAACGATTTTCTGTTTTCTGCTCGGCATCGTCCTGTCCGCCTGCAGCGGCGAGGGGGAATTCTCCCCGACGGGAAACTTGAACACCCCACGGCACGGGCATACGGCCACCAAACTCGAATCAGGCGAAATACTCATCGCCGCGGGTCTTACGAAAACTTCACCCCTCGATGATTTCGAGATATTCGACCCGGCCCTAGAGAAATTCAAACCCTATAAGATTCAAGGCCTTAGGACCCGAGGCTGGCACAAGGCGATTCTCCTGAAAGACACGGTGCTGATTTCCGGGGGCTGGACGAATGGAGGGAAGGCGCTGAGAGACTCTTTTCTCATACGAGGCGGAGGGATCAGCTCTCGCTCCATGATGAAGTATGGCCGCTACGACCACACGATGACGAAGCTGCCCACCGGAGACGTGCTCATCGCCGGCGGAAACGACGGGAAACGCGCCATTCGCCATCTGGAAATATACGCAACCGACAAGGGGCATTTTATCCCGGCGCGCAGACCCATGCTCATGGCGCGCCAGCAGCACAGCGCCACTGCACTATCTGGAGGCAATGTCCTCATTCTCGGCGGAGCGGAAGGAAAAGGGGCGCGATATGCGGAGCTTTTCCAGCCCTCCCAGCGAAGAACGCGCTTGGTTCGAAGCCTGACGACGCAGAGAAGCCGCCACAGCGCCACACGGCTCAAGGACGGGAGAGTTCTCATTGCAGGCGGCCTGGGCAAGGAAAAAACGCTTGATCGCGCTGAAATCTACGACCCGGCGACGGAGAAATTCACATCGCTGGAAAGCAAACTGCGCGTCAACCGCCAGCAACATACCGCCACATTGCTCTCAGACGGCAGAGTCGTGCTGGTCGGCGGCTGGGGCGGCGAGGGGCGGACCCTCGCCAGCGCAGAAGTGTATGAACCCGAGAAAAGATGCTTCTGGCTAGTGGGTGTGGAGATGAAATTTCCCAGACGCCTTCATACGGCCACTTGGCTGGGAGGAGGGCGGGTTCTCATTACAGGGGGCGCAACCGACAACGAGGTCCTGAAATCAGCGGAAATTCTCACTATCAAGCAGGAAGAAAAAAGCGGATGCTGAGCTTCTGGATATCCCGATAAACATAGGAAATCATACAACCTGAACAAGCGAGGATAATCATATGTCATTGAAACACGTTCGGCACCGTGACAACCAGCAGTGGATTCTCGATTACATCGCCAAGACGGCCGGTATGGTCCAGAACTTTGAAGACGACAAGTTCGAGCTTCCCAAGGGTGTGAAGAACTACAAGATGATCAGCAAGCTCCAGGGCGAGGATGCAGAGCACAAAGAAGAAATCGCCCGGGCGGCGGAAGAAGCAGGCATGCGGGAAACGGCGCTCGAACTCTACATCCAGGCGTCGGAATCATACCGCAAAGGACAACACGTCATCTTTGAAGACGACCACCCGCAGAAGCTCAAGCTCCACGCCGGGTTGATACGCTGCTATGACCGCGCCATGGCTTTGGCCGATTACCCGGTGGAGCGCGTCGAAGTCCCCTTCGAGGGCCAGGAGATTCAAATCATTCTCCACCTACTGCCGGAGGGGAGAAAAGCCCCCTGCATCATCTACATTCCAGGCATGGACCAGACAAAAGAGTTTTATCCCTACATACTGCAGAACGACATGATTCGGCGGGGCATGCACGCCTGCGCCATCGACGGCCCCGGACAAGGGATATCCAACATGCGTAAAATCCGCGTGACCGAGAACAATTATGAGCGCGCCGTTTCGGCGGTTGTCGATTATCTGGTCACCCGCGAGGAAATCGACCCGGAAAAAATCGGCGTCTTCGGCATCAGCATGGGTTCTTACTGGGCGCCGCTCGCCGCAGCGATTGACGAGAGGATCAAGGCTTGCGCAGGAGGCAGCGCCACTTTTTCGGACAAGCACGTGATATTCGGTGAAGCCTCCCCGCGCTTCAAGCAAATCTTCATGTACATGGCCGGATACACGGACGAAGACGCCTTCGATGAGATGGCTTCGAAGATGACGCTCAAGGGCTGCGGGGAGAAAATCACCTGCCCGACGCTATTGGCCACCGGGGAATTCGACCCGCTGAGCCATTTGGAAGATGCTCTCCGCTTTTTCGACGAGATCACGGCGCCCAAGGAATTGTGGGTGCTTGAAAACGAGTTCCACAGGGTGTGGGGAATGCAGGGACTCGGCAACCTGGACCTGAACCCATGGGCCGTGGATTGGCTGAAAAAAGCGCTAAACGGAGAAATTCCCGACGATCACAACAAGACCGTCTACATCAGACAAAAAAAGGGCCGCGGCGCCCTGAGCGGCCCCATTCCGGACGATCATCCCAAACGATGGTAAATCCACCCAGGGGGGAATTAACGAGCCGTTGATGACTGATTCACGGAAGCACCGAGCACCTTCGATATAGCGCGCGACACTTCCAAAACGGCTTCGATGTGTTCCTCCCACCTCGCTTCACTCATACGAGAAGCTGGGGTGGCCGTGCTGATGGCGCCTACCGCCAGACTCCTTGCATCGAATATCGGGGCGGCCACGCCGCACACGTCTTCTCTGAATTCCCCCTTGTTGAGCGCAAATCCGCTTGCTCGAATCGCTTCGAGTTCTTCACGCATGCTTTGGGGATTGACAATCGTGTGAGGCGAATACCTCGTTAATTCTGATGCCAGAACGCGTTCCGCCAGTTCTGGATGATGCGCAAGCATCGCCTTGCCACTTGAGACGCAATGCGCGGGAGCCGTCGCCCCTACGTTCATTTGGGTGACCACCGCTTGCGTACTCTCCAACTTCTCCAGATAAGTGATCCGATCACCCTCCAACACCGTCAAAAGAACATTCTCGTTGATAGCGTCTCTCAGTTTCGCCATGTGCGGAATCGCGATTTCTCTTAAATCCATGTCCTCGATGGCCCTGCAACCCAACTCGAAGAGTTTCAGGCCCAGGCGAAATTTCCCGCTTCCCGGTTCTCTTCGCACGAAACCCAGGACTTCCATGGTGGAGAGAAAGCGTGAAACCGTGCTTTTGGGCATATCGAGCTTGCGCGCGAATTCATTTACGCCAACCGGTTTGTTCTCCGCCATAAGGGTGTCGAATATCTGCGCTGTTTTCATGAGCGATCGATTCATCCCCAAACTCCCGCGCAATCCACTAATTCAATACTTCGCAATTGCTCAGTAACTGCATTCATTACAAGCGATTCGAAATCCGTTGACTTCTGTTTTCAAATCCATTATCTTCCTTGAAACCAAATTATGCAACATAGTTTCATTATATAAAACATAACGCCGGATTCGCTCTTAAAACCGAGCCTTCCAATTATAGGCTTTTGAAAAATCCGGCGCGCATTCACCATGCTGGAGACGACTTGGCCGTTCAATTTCATTGGGCTTTGTGTTCTTTCAACGCGGGCGATGGCCACCAAATCAATCCCGTCGTCCCCGAGCGTCCCGCGGAGCTGGATTATCTGGCCCGGGTCACCCAAGCGGCCGAAGACGCCGGTTGCGTCAACATTCTGGTGCCTACGGGTACGCATTGCCTGGATGCCTGGCAAACGGCGTCCGCCCTGGCGACCCAAACGAAGAAAATCAAATTTCTGGTTGCCTTCCGCCCCGGTCTGGTGGGTCCGGTCTATGCCGCCCAGCAGGCGAATACGCTCGATTACTTCACGAAAGGCCGCTTATCCTTGAACGTCGTCTCGGGCGCGAACTCCGCAGACCTCAGACGTTACGGCTACCACGCCCCTCATGACGAAAGATACGAGGTGACCGAGGAATTTCTGGACCTTGTGCACCAACTTTGGGCGGAAGAAGGGCCTGTCGACTATGAAGGCCGCTTTTTCCACGTAGAAGACGCACACGTCTGGCCGAAACGCTATTCGGACCCCCATCCGACCATCTTTTTGGCGGGTAGTTCTCCCGGAGGAAAACGCACCGCCGCGCGCTTCGGTGACGTTCACGTCTTCTTCGCCTATGAACCCGAAACCGTGGAGAAGGAAATCAAAGAGGTCAAAAAACTGGAAAAAGAGTTCGAGCGCGAAGCCCCCCTCGAATTCGGAGTTCGCCACTGCGTCTGCGTACGGGAGACAAAACAAGAAGCAAGGCGCACGGTGGAGCGCTGGCTGGATGACAGCGACATCGGCAATACCGCTACCTGGGCTGATTCCGTTCGACTGAGTGAATCCACGAGCCAGTCGCGCATCAACGAGATGGCCTCGAGAGAATCCCTCTGGCTCACCGACACCATCTGGATGGGCGTGAACAAGGTGAGAGCCGGCGGGGCCACCACGTTCGTGGGCACACCGCAGATGGTGGCGGACCAATTCCGTGAATACGTTAACGCCGGCGTAACGCATTTCATCATGCACGGCTGGCCTTACCTGGAAGAAGTGCAGATTTTCGGTCGCGAGGTTTTGCCGCTTCTCAAGGATGTGGAGCCGGTGATTCTGCCCGATCCCTGAGGAACTGGATAAAACCATTCATTGGTATGTCATACCAGTATGCGTAAAGCCGAGATTGTTTTGAGGTTCTCGTTTTCGCCGATCCCGAAATAGGCGATGAAATTCCATAAAAGGAGGTTGTAATGCCAGGCTACCCCGTAAACAGCAACTTGGAGCCCACCACCGATAATTGGCGGATATCGCAGCATTGTTTCTCAGACGAAATCCGCTCGCAGATGACGCTGCCGGAGAATTTCCAGCTTTGCGACATCACCCTGAGGGAAGGCAGGCAGCTGCCCGGCGTGTCTTTGAGGCGGGATGAGGTAATCCGCATCGCCGATGCGCTCGTCGACGCCGGCGTGAGCATGGTGCAGATGCACCATGATGACCCTTTGGAAATCGAGGAAGTGAAAAAGCGGCATCCGGACCTCATCGTGGAAGCTCTCGTGCATCCCACTGCGGTGCTGAATCCCGAACTCGCCAAGGTGGAAGTCGACATGAACGTGGAGCACGGCGCGGATTACACGACCCTTTGCTTTTCCTTCTCGCCGAACCAGATGTGCCTGTTCGAATCGATGGCCGGAGACCCGAATATCACCATTGAGCAGGCCATCGAGCGCGCCTGCGGCTCCGTGGCCTACGCCCGGGAGAAATCAGGCCCCGACAGGAAAGTGGGCTGCCTGATCCAGGACTGCACGCGAATACCCATCGAACGACTCGCCGAAGTATGCGGCAAACTCGTGGATTCAGGCGCGGACATGATTAAGCTCGACGACATCAACGGCATGGCGATCACGCCGGTATATACTTACGTCGTTCGCGAGATGAAGCGCCTGCTGCCCGGCACGCAAATCGGCCTCCACACCCACAACGACATCGGCATGGCATGCGCCGCTTTGTATGCGGGACTAGAAGGCGGAGCAGACCTCATAGACGCCTGCGTAAACGGGCTGGGCGAGCGCGCTCACATTGCGCCCCTGGCGGAAGTCGCCGCCGTGATTCAGATTTATTACGGCATCGACTGCGGGATTAAACTCGATAAAATGTATGAACTCTCGAGACTCGTCTCAGACATCATGAAGTGGCCCATGACGGATACCATGCCCTTCGTCGGCAAAACGGCGTTCTCGCATTTGGTCGAAGTGCATTATTGCGTGCCCGATACGGAGGAGGGCTTCTGGGCGTATTCGTGCATGAAGCCCGAGATGTTCGGTAACGGCATGCACAATCTCCTGGGCCATTATTCGGGCAACTGGGCCATACGCACCAAGGCGCGGGAGTTGGGTCTCGACCTCCCTCAGGAAAAGGAAAAAGACGTGGTCGAGAGGGTCCGCACCGAAATCCGCTGGCGCAAGCGGCAACTGGGAAACGAGGAATTCGAGGCCATTGTCCGTGAAGTTTGCTGAGGAAAAACGCCATTTCATCGAAGTACACATGAATTCCGGGGAATGATTACCCTGATAAGGAGAAGACATGAAACTCGAAGGCAAAGTCGCATTCATCACGGGCGCATCCGGCGGCATCGGCGGCGCCATTGCGCGCATTTACGCCAGCGAGGGCGCGAACCTCGCCCTGGCCGCCCGCTCCGTGGACAAACTCGAAGCGCTCGCCGGGGAGATAGAGGCCATGGGGCGAAAGGCGCTCGTCTGTCCTTGCGATGTCATGAAGGACGAGGACATTCTCGATTCGCTGCGCAAAACGGTCGACGCGCTCGGGCCCATCGACATTCTCGTGAACAACGCGGGCATCGTGAGCTTCGAGGCGGTCCATGAGCTTCCCGACGAGGTGTGGGAGCGCACCATGCAAATCAACGCGAAGGCGCCGTTCACGGCGATCCGCGAGGTTCTGCCCTCGATGCTTGAGCGCAAATCCGGAAAAATCATTAACGTCGCCTCGGTTTCGGGGAAAATCGGCCTGGCTTACAGGAGCGCCTATGCGGCGTCGAAACACGCCGTTCTGGGTCTCACCAAGGCGCTTTCGGCCGAGGTCGCCCCGTTCGGCATCACCGCGAACTGCATCTGCCCCACCTTCGTCTCTACCGGCATGTTCGAGGAAAGTATCCAGAAATGGGCCGACGAAACGGGCAAAACTTTCGAGGAACAGTCGGAGGAGCTCAGGAACAGGGTGCCGATGAAGCGC
Source organism: bacterium (assembly GCA_965213625.1). GTDB lineage: Bacteria > UBA8248 > UBA8248 > UBA8248 > UBA8248 > Bin107. The sequence goes on along the minus strand of CBDBZU010000004.1, from coordinate 1,386,725 downwards.
TTCATCGATTCAGAAGAATGCGCTCCGCTTGCGCTTCTTCTGGCGTGTGAGGACTCAGGCGGCATTACTGGCCAGGCCATCAACGTGGACGGCGGCTTCGTTCAATTCTAAACGGGAGACCCGCATGCGGCTCAAGGACAAGGCGGCCATCATCACGGGAGCGGGCAGCGGTCTGGGCGAGGCCATCGCCAGGCGTTTCGCGGCTGAGGGCGCGTCTTTACTCATCTGCGACAAAAACGCCCGTGCCGTCCGGGTTCTCTCGGACGAGCTATCCGTGCGCGCACCCGGCATTCTCGGGCATGAGGCCGACGTTTCGAATTCCGCCGCCGTGGGGGAGATGGCCGAGTCCTGCCTGAAAGCATTTGGGCGAATCGACATTCTCATCAACAACGCGGGCATCTCTCCCAAGAAGGGATATCTCGAATACACCGAAGATGACTGGGACGCGGTGATCGACGTGAACCTGAAGGGAGAATACCTCTGCGCCCGAGCCGTCTCGGAGCACATGATGGAGAGGCGCTATGGCCGCATCGTTAATCTCTCATCATCCGCATGGCGTTCGGGCGGCTTCGCGGGCGGAATCCCCTACACATCGGCGAAAGCCGGCGTCATCGGCCTCACGCGCTCGCTCGCCAAGACGCTTGGGCCGTACGGTATCACCGTGAACGCCATCGCGCCCGGCCCCACGGCCACGCCGCTCACAGACGAATGGCTCCCCGCCCGACAAGAAGAGATAGTCAAACAGGTTCCGCTCGGCCGCGTGGGCAGGCCTTTCGATGTAGCCAACGCCGCGCTATTCCTGGCCTCGGACGAAGCGGAATACATCACGGGCATCTGCCTGGATGTGAACGGCGGCATCGCCATGGGTGGTTGAGCCCAAATAAGTGAGCAATAAATACCAGCTTCTCCAAGTCTGTCTCTTTCTTGCTCACCCAGCCGAAACGCCTCTATTTTCAAAACCCTTCGCTTGCAATTTTCCCCCCTGCATGACACCCTTTTTTTGTTCATGAATCATTGTTCGAGCATTCGTCGAGACAGCGCATTCCCCGCCGTCTCATTGAATTCGGGGAGATGAGTAGCGACACGTTCTCGACATAAATTCAGAAAACCGAATCCGGGATATCACATATTGGAGAGGAAACCGCCATGAACCTGCCCTTTGATGACAACAAGCTCAGCGCTTTGATGGATGATCAGGGAGCGGACGTCGTTCTCGCCACTTCAAAGGAAAACGTCCGGTACCTGCTCGGCGGCTATCAATTCTTTTTCTTCGCCCACAAGGACGCCATAGGCGTAAGCCGCTACCAGCCGATTGTGGGCCTCCCGAAGGGCGCACCCGACAAAGCATTCTACATCGGAAACATCATGGAGGGCTGGCAGCAGGAAGTCGAACCCCTGTGGGTGCCCGAGAAGAGAAACAACCAGTGGCACACCGATCAGGCAGGCAAGGACGCGGCCGATTTCATCCGCAGGCTCGGCCACGAGAAAGGCACCGTGGCGGTTGAGAAATGCTTCCTTCCGGCGGACTCATACGAGGCGCTTCAGGAGGAATTGCCCGACGCGAAATTCATCGACGCCGTCTACCTGCTCGAGGAGCTCCGGGCCGTGAAGCAGCCCCACGAACTCACCTTGCTCAAGGAGGCTTCGGAAACCATCGTCGAGTGCATGCTCGACGTCATGAAGAGCACGCCTCCGGGCACCACCATGTACGAGGTGGCGGACGAGATGAAGAAACTCGAGACCCAAAGGGGACTCGACTTCGAGTATTGCCTGACCTGCACGGGGCCGAGCTTTAACCGCGCTCCCTCGAACGCCACTTGGGATGAAGGAAACATCCTCTCGCTCGATTCGGGCGGGAACAAGCAGGGATACCTGGGCGATCTTTGCCGCATGGCCGTTTTGGGCGAACCCACGCAGCTCATGGAGGATTTGCTCGGTGAAATCCAAGCCGTGCAAACGGCCGCACGCGCGGTTGTACGTCCGGGCGTCACTGGACAGGAAATCTATGATGCCGCCCTCAAAGAGCAGGCCAGATGCGAACACGACGATCAGATGGTCTTCCTCGCGCACGGCATGGGCATCATCCAGCACGAAGCGCCGCACCTCACCTCCTCTGGCGTCGTGCCCTACCCCGCCACCTACGAAACCAGGGGACTCGAACCCGGGATGGTGGTGTCCATCGAAACCGACATTAAAAACCCCGAAGTCGGCTTCGTGAAACTCGAGGACACCGTGGTCGTCACCGAAGACGGCTCGGTTGGCTACGGCGACGAAGGACGGGGCTGGAACATCGGCGGCGCATAGATTCCATTTCGTGAACGGTAAGGAAGAAGCAGGTGGATTTTCGTATCAACCCTGAAAATGAAGATTTGCTCGAACGCGCGAAAATCTACGCGAAGGAAATTCTGGCCCCGAGAGCCGAGAAAATCGACCAGGACGGTATTTTTCCCCGCGAGAATTTCAACGATCTGGCGAGGGAGGGCTTCACCTCCCTGACGCTTCCGAAAGACCAGGGTGGCAGGGACCTCTACGAGGACACGGCCACCTACTCGATGGTCCTATACGAGCTCTCCAAGGGCTGCACGAACACGGCCATGCTCTTTCACATGCACAGCTCCATATCGCACGTCATCACCTACCTGGGAACGGATGAGCAAAAGCGCAGGTACAGCGAAATCATACGTGGCGGAAAAATTATCGCGAGTTATGCGAGCGAGAACACCTCGAGCCTTCACGGCGTGTGGCGCATGGAGACGAAGGCGATTCGGGACGGCGACGTCTACAGGATCAACGGAAGAAAATACTTCTGCTCCATGGCCGGCGAGGCGGATTACTACGTGCTTTGGGTGCAGCTTGAAGACGAGGAAGACCTCACGAAAAGCCTTGGGCTGCTCATCGCGCCCTCGGACAATCCCGGCTTCAAGATAGATCAGGAGTGGAACTCCTTCGCCATGCGCGGAACGATGAGCCACTCGATGATTTACGACGACGTGAAGATACCGGTGGAGGACTTGGTGGGCCGGGGCGGAGACCCGATACGCCCCGACGTTCTTCCCAAGTTCGGTTTCGGCTATTCCGCCGTCTACCTCGGCGCGGGGGGAGGCGCTTTCGACTGGGTGGTCAACTACGCGCAAACCCGAAAGCTCATGCCCGATAACGTGCCCATCGCCTCTTATCCCGCCATACAACGCCAGATAGGGGAGATGAAAATTGCGCTCGAGGGCGCTATTCTCATGCTCCAGAGAGCGGGCTGGATGATCAACGCCCACGGTGCGGACAAGGCGTACGGCGCCATCAACGAGGCGAAATTCGTTTGCGCGGAAGCTTCGGCCTTCATCACGGAAAAAGCGATTAAAGTCGCCGGCGGCCCGGGACTGTTCCGGCATAATCCGCTCCAGCGCTATCACCGCGAAGCGAGAGCGGGCCTCATTATGCCGCCCAACACGGAAAAGTGCCTGGAACTCACAGCTAAAACCGTGCTCGAGGGCAGCGCGAACGTCCTGGGATCATAACCCATGGAGGAACATCGCCGATGAGTGAAAGCGTCAACCTTCCTCCTTATTTCCGTCCCCCTCTCGAATATCCTGATTACGCGTTTCACGGCCTGCTCAAGACGGCATGCACGCGCCGCCCGGACGCAATCGCCCTGGTGGACGGGGATATCCAAATGAGTTACCGGGAACTCGACGTGCTCTCGAACGCCTGCGCTCGCGCCATGCTCGCCGAAGGCGTGGGGATTGGGGACCGCGTCGGCCTTTTCCTGCCGAATTCAGCCGAATTCGAAATCGCCGCTTTCGGCGCATCGAAGATAGGCGCCGTCTTCACGCCGATGAACCCCGCCTACAAGGAAGCAGAAGCCGCGTACCAGCTGGGCGATTCGGGCGCGAAGATTCTGATCACGACGGCCGAGGGCGCCGCCGTGGTTCGAGAAGTGCGAAAAGAGTTGCCGACACTCGAAGCCATCATCGTCACGGATGAGGAAGGAGGAGACGCACGCTTTGAGGAATGGATAGGCTCGCACTCAGCGGAGAGCCTGCCAGAGCCTGAAATCGACTTTGCCCAGGATTTAATCGCCCTGCCCTATTCGAGCGGCACGACGGGTCTCCCGAAAGGCGTGATGCTGACCCACAGGAACCTGGTATCGAACTACCACCAGTGCGTGGCGAACCATCACATAACGGACCGGGATTCGGGTCTCTTGTTCCTGCCCCTCTATCACATCTACGGCGCGCTGATCATGGGTTCGCTGATTCTCGCAGGCGCCACCCAAGTACTGATGAATCGCTTCACCGTGCCCGACGCCCTGCATCTCGTGCAGGAGCACAAGCTCACTCTTTTCTTTGGCGTACCGCCTGCGCTCCTGGCGATCGCGCACCATGAGAACCTGGGCGACTACGACCTTTCTTCCCTGAGGTACATCATGAGCGGGGCGGCGCCCCTGCCGTCCGAAGTGAGACGCATCGTGCAGGAGAAGACGGGCGTACTCACATTCATGGGCTACGGGCTGACCGAAGCCTCGCCGCTCACGCACCTGAACCCTCCGGTGGAGGCTCTCGTTCAGGAGGAGTCCGTAGGGCCTCCTGTCTCCGATCAGGAACAAAAAATCGTGGACGTGGAAACGGGGACTAAGGAATTACCCGTGGGCGAGACGGGTGAGCTGATCATCAAGGGCCCCCACATCATGAAAGGCTACTGGAACGCGCCCGAGGCCACGGCCGAGGCGCTGCGTGACGGCTGGCTCCATACGGGCGACATCGGCCGGGTGGACGAGCAGGGCTACGTCTATCTGGTGGACAGGAAAAAGGAGATGATCAAGTACAAGGGCTTCGCCGTTGCGCCCGCCGAACTCGAAGCCTGTCTGCACCTACACCCCGACGTTGCGGACGCCGCCGTCGTTCCCCGCGAGGATCCCGAGGCGGGCGAAATCCCCATTGCCTTCGTGGTTCCTAAAGAAGACGTCCAGATCGACGAAGAAGCGTTAATGGAATTCGTGAACGAAAATGTCGCGGGTTACAAGCATATTCGCGCGGTGGCCTTCATCGACGCTATCCCGAAATCCGGCAGCGGGAAAATACTGCGTCGTTTGCTGAAAGAAAAAACGTAACCAATCATTATTATATTAGAACGCTTGAACGAGATTTCATGGACCTAAGCCAAAACCCGAAAAACGAGACCCTGATCGAACAGGCCAGAGAACTCGCCCAAAACGTACTGGCTGCGCATGCGGACCAATGCGATCAGGAACAACGTTTTCCCCGCGAGAGTTTCGCCGCCCTGATCCGGGAAGGATTCACGCGCCTTACGCTGCCCGAGTCCTACGGCGGGCGGGAGCTCTGGAGCGACCCTGTCTGCTACGCCATGGTGTTTCACGAACTGAGCAAGGGCTGCACGAACACCGCCATGACGCTGCACATGCACAGCTCGATCCTATACTTTCTCCTCACACTCTCCGATGAAGAGCAAAAACACCGCTTCGCCGAGGCGGCCCAAAACGGCGCCATATTCGGTAGCCACGCGGGCGAGGCGGCCTCAAGCCCCCAGTGGAACCGCACCATAACAACACGCGCCCGCAAAGAGGGGGATGAATACGTCATCAACGGCCAGAAGTATTTTTGCTCCATGGCCGGTGAGGCGAATTATTATGTCCTCTGGTGTCTGCTCGAAGGAGTGGAGGAACTCCAAGCCGGCCTGCGTTGGGCGGTGCTGGATAAAAACCTCGCCGGGATCACCATCCCAAGCCGCTGGGACGCCTTCGCTATGCGAGGCACAGCCAGCCACTCGCTCGCCTATGCGGACGTGAGGGTTCCGGCGCGCAACATCGTTGGCACGGGCGAGGGCATACTCCAGCCCGATTTCGTCCCCCGGTTCGGCCTGGGCTACTCCGCCGTCTATCTGGGCGCGGGCGCTGCCGCGCTGGACTGGGTTGTGGACTACGCGCTCAAGCGCAAACTCCTGCCAGACAACGTGCCCATCGCAAGCTATCCGGCGATTCAGCGCCAGATCGGGGAGATGAAAATTGCTTACGAAACCGCGCTCATCATGATCCAAAAAGCCGCCTGGGTGCTGGAGACCCGGGACGCGGCCAAGGCCATTCCTTTCATCAATGAAGCGAAATACACCGCTTCCGAAGCGGCGGCTTCCATGACGGAAAAGGCGCTCAAGATCGCAGGCGGACCCGGCCTGCTGAACGACAAGCCGCTCCAGCGTTTTCATCGCGACGCCAGGGCCGCGCTGGTGATGCCGCCCAGCACGGAGAAGTGCCTGCAAATGGCGTCGAACTTCGTTTTGAGTCAAAATGAGGCGGCATCCATCTTCTAAGTCCAAAAAAATTCTCATGAGGGAAAGCGCATGAATAGCGGAAACGGCTCGGATCTGTTCCTGGAAACACTCATCGACGAGGGTGTCTATTGCATGTTCGGCAACCCGGGGACCACCGAACTGCCTCTCATGGACGCGCTGGTGAACGAGAGCAGGCTCGATTACATCCTCTGCCTTCAGGAATCCGTCACCATCGGCGCGGCCGAGGGCTACGCCTACGCCACAGGCGGTGTGGGCGTGGTGAACCTCCACGTCGCTCCGGGTCTCGGCAACGCCATGGGTATGCTCTACAACATCAAACGTGCCGGCACCCCCTTGATCGTCACGGCAGGTAACCAGGGCCAGCGCGGCCAACTCTCGGAACCCGTGCTCTGGGACGATCTGCCGCGCATGGCGGAGCCGCTCACGAAATGGTCCTACGAGGTGCGTCGGGTGGAGGATCTGGAGCAAAGCGTCCGACGGGCGATAAAATACGCGCTCACGCCGCCCACGGGTCCGGTCTTCCTGTCACTGCCCGGCGACGTCATGCTCGCCGAGACGGGAGGCCTCACGGGTCGCCCCACGCGGCTTTCGAGCGCGTTTCCCGCGCCTGCGGAATCCATCGAACGCGCGGCGCAGACGCTCGCCCAAGCCGAGAACCCCTACATCGTCACCGGTTCGCGCGTCACCCGCTCGGGCGCGGTGAACGAAGTCGCCCGGCTGGCGGAGCGCATCGGGGCGAAGGTGTTTTCCGACAACCGCCCAAATTCCCTCTCGGTCTCCCTAACTCATCCTCTCTATGCGGGAGAACTACTGAACACCATCGAGCCTCTGCTGGACCAGATAGAGGACGCTGACGTCGTGTTCTTCATCGGCACGGAAACCTACACCTTCTCCTTCCCGCCGGAAGGTCCGCTGGCCCCGCGCAGCGCGCGAATCATTCATCTGGACCTGGACCCCTGGGAGATCGGCAAGAACTTCCCCGTCGACGTCGCCATGCTGGGAGACCCCAAGACCACGCTCGTCGAACTCACAGAGGCGGTGGAGAAGAAAATGGGAGAACCTGGCCTTCAAAGCGCCGCGGAGCGCCGTGTGTGGATCGAAAAGGAACTGGCGGCATCGAGAAAAGAGATCGCCCCAAAAGCAGGTGAGGATGGCGGCCTTTTGACGAAAGAGACCTTCCAGGCCGCATTCGGTGAGGCTATCCCTCAAGGAACGGCGCTGGTGGATGAATCCCTCACCATGGGGCACGGGGGCGGATTAAAAAGCGCGATAGCGGGGAAGATAGATTCACTTTTCGGCATGAAGGGAGGCGGCATCGGCCTGGGCCTGCCCAGCGCGCTGGGAGTGAAAAAAGCCCTGCCCGATACGCCCGTGGTCTGCCTCTCCGGCGACGGTTCCGCCATGTACGCCATCCAGGCGCTCTGGAGCGCCGCGAAATACGACCTGGACGCCGTGTTCGTGATTCTCAACAACAAGAGCTACCGGATTCTAAAAGAGAGAGTCTTGCGGCTCGACGGCAAAACGCAGGAGCACCGGCAATTCGTCGCCATGGATTTCAAGGAGCCCGAACTCGACTTCATCCAGATGGCGCAATCCATGGGCGTGTACGCCACACGGGCGAAAACGCCGGCGGAACTCAAAGAGGCCATGGAAAAAGGACTGGCGAGCGGCAAGCCGTATCTGATCGACGCCCATATCGAATACGAGCGCCTGGAGAACTAAACGGGTTCAGGCCACACCCATCTTCTCGCCATAGGCTTCGAGCGCCTGTTCGAAACAGGCGAGCGGCGCGCGCACCACGCCCGCGCCCACCTGGCCGACACCCGGTTCCTTGTGGGCGATTCCTGTGTTGATGACGGGCGTAACGCCGAGTTTCACCACCTTGGTGATGTCTATCCCTGTAGGAACCCCCTGAAAATCGAGTGCGGGAATCGTCCACTCGGGGTTTCGGCCCTGGGTGATCTCGTACATGGCGCGTGAATAATTCAGCGCATCCGCAGCGCTCCCCGCCCCCACGAACCCGACGACGGCCGGCGCCGCCGCCATGGCGAATCCCCCCAGCCCCATCGTCTCGATGATCGTGGAATCGCCCATGTCCGGGTTGGCGTCTTCCTCACCGAAGCCCGGGAAATACAGCCCCTCGGGCATTTCCACCGGCGCGGTGAACCACTCATCCCCCGTCGCGCTCACCCGGATGCCGAAATCCGTTCCGTTGCGGCACATCGCCGTGACGATGCTCGACGCCTCGATACCGCGCACCGGGTCCATCACCGCCTTCCCGGTAGCCATCACGATGTTCAGGAAGAACTGATCATTTCCACCAATGAAGGACAAAGCCTCCTCCAGCGCCTTGCTTTCCCTCACCACACGCGCCAGCGCAGGCGCCGCCTCTCGCATGAAGAGGCTCGTACAGGCCACGTTGCGCTGGTGCATCTCATCCCCCATCGAAAGTCCCCGCGCGATGATGCTCTTGAGCGGCAACCCTCCCGTGGCCTGCAGGGCGTCCGAGAGCGCGGGCGCGAGACGCTCCGCAAGCCAACGAAGCCGGTTCAGCACCTCCTCGTCGTTTCCGCCGAAGCGCATCACCTTTCCCAGACCCTCGTTCAGGGTGCAATAGGCGCGGTTTCCGAATTTATTGTTCTCCACGACCATCACCGGCATCGAGCGCGTGGTGATACCCGTCATGGGACCGACGGCGTCGAAATGATGATTCGGATGGAAGGCGACCTCGCCCGAGGCGGCAAGCGCCTCGCCCGAGGCCAAATCTTCCGCCCAGCCTTCCAGGACGGCTGCTCCGGCTATCGCTCCGCGCAGGGGACCGCACATCCGCTCCCACTCGATCGGGGGACCGGCATGGAGAAGAACGCCATCTTCCAGACCCGGTATCACCTCGCCCGCCGGGCGCACGTCCACCAGGACGGGTTCCGCTTCGGTGATGCGGGTGAGCGCCTCTGCATTCGCGTCCGTGATCACACCCATCTATTCCATCTCCCGCCAGGTCGTTTGCGTAATGTTCTCCACGATAATTCGCCCGCCCTTCACCACGAATCGCTTCTCGGGCTGATCGATGAGAATGTCGTCGTAATTCACCGAATCAAGAACCACGAAATCGGCCGCGCAGCCTTGCCGCAAGCCGTAGCCCTCCTCCACCCCCAAGGCCCTGGCAGCGTTCGTCGTGAAAAGCTTAGGCACCAGACCTCTGTCCGATGCGCCGCTCATGTGGAGCGTGTGGGCGAGGAGAAGACCGATTTCCAGCAAATCGCCGCGCCCAGAGGGCGTAAAGGCGTTGCGGATGTTGTTCGATGAAACGGCCACGTTGACGCCTGCGCTCAGCAGGTCCTTCACGGGCGCCAGGCTTCTAAAGCGAGGCGGCGCCTCCCCCCTGCCGCCCAGGAACAAATCCGTCGCCGGCAGGGGCAGGACGGAGATATCCGCCTCGAGAATCTTCTCGATGACCGTCGCGGCCTCATCCGGCGACATCGCGCCCAGGGAGGTGAGATGACCGACGGCCACCCTGCCCTGCAAGCCTGCGGCCATCGTGCGGGCGGCCACGGATTCGACTTTCCTCACCCGGGGGTCGTCCGCGAAATCGAGATGAAAATCCAGTCCGCAGCCGAACGCCTCGGCCATTGCGAAGACGATATCCAGGTGCCGCTCTGGATCCAGGTCGTTATACGGAATTCCGCCAATGAGGTCCCCGCCCATCCGCATGGCCTCGCGCATCAAATCCTCCGTGCCCGGCTGCTGCTCGATGCCTTCCTGCGGAAAAATGACGAGTTGAAAATCCGCAAGGCCTGCGTATTTCTCCTTGAGCGCGAGGGCGACTTCCACTCCCTTGAGACCGACGATGGGGTCGACCTCCACCTGCGCGCGAAACCAGGTGGCGCCATTCCGGATGCACATGCGCAGCGCACGCTCGGCGCGCTCCATGATGTCTTGTTCCGTGACGCTTTTCTTGAGGGCGAACGTGATGGATATGGCGTCCTCGAGCGTACCGGAAAGATTGGGCTCACGCTCTTCCAGAAACGCCTTATCCAGATGAATGTGGCTCTCCACGAACGCGGGCAGCACGACGCGGGCGCCCAAGTCGATCTCCTCACACCCTGCCTCGTTCTTAAGCCCCGACGATATACTCGAAAACCGGCCCCCGGCGACGCGCAAGTCCACGAACGGGCCGCCTGAGCCGATCCTGGCGTTCCTAAAAATTCTTTCGTCCGTCATCTCAGCGCTCATGACAATTTAACCGGAATGAAACATCACCCTAACAGATACGAAACGCGCATCGCCCACAGTCGTAATAATGGAAAAGCTTGACACTGCGAACTCTATCTTTCCGCGTGGATTTTCGCCAGCGAAAAAGGCGGAAACAGGAAAAACTCCGTTTCACGTCAACTTGACCCACACCGGGAATCGTGAACATAATGAAAGCCTCAGGATCATATATCATCCGGGTTTCTGTGCGGCTTGAAGACCCGGTAACGCGCAGTGGGAGATTTGCTTTTAAGGTGCGCCGTCAGCGGATAAAAGCGAGACCTGAATGACCACCCTCAGCTTCGCGAACATTCTCGTTCTAAGCTATAATTCGCTCTCATACGCCGCAATTTTGTTCCTACTGGCGAGCGGACTCTCGCTCATATTCGGCGTGATGCGCATCGTGAATCTTGCGCACGCCGCTTTTTTCCTCTTCGCCGGTTACCTCGCTCTGGAATTCTACAATATCATTTTCGGCTCTCTGAGCCTGATGCCTCGTATCATCCAACTCGCTTCGTGGGCTCTACTCTATTTCGCATGGCGGGGACTCACGCTATACATCGCTCCCAAACACGCAGCACTTGCGCTACTCCTCGCATACATCGTAATGGAAGCCTTGTGCAGCCTGATATGGGGCTTCAGATTCTTTGAGCTCTTCTTCCCGCACGTGCCCGTCAAACCGGTCGACAGGATAAATTTCCCGGGCATGATGGCCGCCATCGTCGTCGCCATCGCCATTGCGGCGCTGTGCGGAATGTTCATCGAGCGATTCTTCCTGCGCCTTCTCGGACAGGACACGCTCGCGCAAGTGCTGGTGACCATCGGCTTCGCATTCATCTTGCAAGACGGCTCGCTCTACACCTGGGGCGGTGACAACTTCATGCTCAAACAACCCTGGCCGCTCAACTTCAGCGCCGTTGTCGGGGGCCTCTCGCTGCCCCAGTACCGCGGCTTCATGATCGTCATCGCCGTCGTGGTGGCCGCGGCCCTGTTCCTCGGGATAGAACGCACCCGTCTCGGCGCCATCATGCGCGCGGCGGTGGACGACCCCGAGATGGCGCGCGGCATCGGCATCAACACAAACGTCGTGCAAATGTCAATATTCGCCATCGGGGCGCTGCTCGCCGCCACGGGTGGCGTGGTGGGCGGCGCGTTCTTCGGCGTCTACCCGGGGCTCGACTTCGAGATACTCCCCTACGCGTTCGCCGTGGTGATCATCGGGGGACTCGGCAGCCTGGGCGGCGCCGTCCTCGGCAGCATCGTAGTCGGTTTCATCGAGAACTTCGGGACCGCTCTGTTTCCCGAACTCTCCTATTTCGCGCTCTTCGCGCCCATGGCCATCATTCTGGCGATCAAGCCGACCGGCCTGTTCGGAAAGGGTTAAGACTTGCTGGAGAACCTGGCGGAAAAAAGAAGAGTGCTCATCGTGCTGGGCGTCTTCGTCGCTCTCGGAGTCATAACGCCGTTTCTCGATCTCTTCATGCAGAGTCTGGTGACGGAGATCCTCGTGTTCGGCATCTTGGCCATGAGCCTGGACCTCCTGCTGGGATTCACCGGACTGGCCTCTCTGGGACACGCCGCCTATTTCGGCGTCGCCTCCTACACCACGGCCATCATCATGACGAAAGAAGACTGGACGTGGACCTTCGCCGCCTTCCAGTGGGCGGACTCGCTGGGACTGGGCCTTTTCTATATCTTCATCTTCGCACTGATCGTGGCCCTGGCCTTCGCCGCGTTCTTCGGTTTTCTGGCAATACGCGCGGTGGGCGTGTATTTTTTGATGATCACCCTCTCCCTCGCCATGGTCGTTTGGGGCCTAGCGTACCGCTGGAGCGCCGTGACGGAGGGAGACAACGGCATCAACGTGCTGGGAAGACCTTCTTTGTTCGGCATATCGTTGGAATCGGAAATGCCGTTCTTCTACTTCACGCTCACCGTGTTCCTCATCTGCCTGGGTCTGATGTACCTGTTCGTGAGAAGCCCTTTTGGAAAAACGCTGGTCGGCATCAGGGAGCGCGAGGAGCGCATGCAAATGCTCGGCTACAACATCTGGCTCCACAAATATCTCGCGTTCATCATCGCGGGCGTATTCAGCGGCGTGGCGGGCGTGATGTGGACGCTGTTCAACCTCTTCGTGAGTCCGCCGGACATCGAACTCATCACCTCGGCCGAGGCGCTCTTCATGGTGGCGCTGGGCGGACCCGCCACGCTGATCGGCCCGGTAATCGGCTCGGCCATCATCCGCTCTCTGCAGCAGTTCATCAGCATCTACGTGGAGCGCTGGCCGCTGATTCTGGGCGCCATCTACATTATCACCATCATGTTGGGGCGCCTCTACGGCGTCGAGGGAATACTCGGATTGTTCAGCAAGTTCCGCAAACCCGCCGCCCCGTCGGAAACCCCGGAGGGTTGAGGACGGCGCGGCACCGCGTCTCTTCGTTGAGACGAAATGAGGGAGGAAAACAGATGAAACGGAAATTTATCACCATTATCGCAGTGCTCGGCCTCACCTTCTCCGCCAGCTTCGGCAGCGCCCAGGCGGCCGAGGTGCGCATCGGGTTCATCGCGCCGATGACGGGCATCTTCGCCCAGATCGGCAAGGACATGAGCAACGGCTTCAAGATGTACATGGCGCACACGAAGAACAAGATGGGTCCCCTGGACGTCAAGTTCATCCTCGAGGACTCCACCGGCAAACCGGCCGTGAACGTGCGCAAGGCGCTCAAACTCATCAAGCGCGACAAGGTGCACATGTTCATCGGCGGCCTGCTCGCAAGCACCGGATACGCGCTCGCTCCGGTGGGCGACCGCTTCAAGGTGCCCTATATCTCGCCCGTGCCTGCGGCGGACGACCTCACCCAGCGCAAGCTCTTCAAGCACTTCCTGCGCAGCGGGTTCACGAGCAGCCAGAACAGCCATCCGCTCGGAGAGTGGGCATACGACCAGGGCTACCGCAACGTGGTCACCATCGGCGCGGACTACGCGTTCGGCTACGAGACCGTGGGCGGCTTCCAGAAGGCCTTCGAGGCGCGCGGCGGCAAGGTCGTCAAGAAGATATGGGCGAAACTCGGCACGAAGGACTTCGGCCCCTACCTGCCGCAAATCCCCAAGGACGCCGACGCCATCTTTACGCTGATGGTCGGCCCCATGTCCCTGGCCTTCCCGAAACAGTTCCGGGCAGCAGGATTCAAGATGCCCATGCTCGGCGGTGTGACGAGCGCGGATGAGTTCATCCTGCCCAGCATGGGCGACGAGGCGCTCGGCTACGTGACGGCCGCGCAGTACAGCGCCGCCCTCACGACGGACAAGAACAAGGCGTTCGTCAAGGAATATCAGCAGCGCTACGGGAAGATGGCCTCCTACTACTCGGAGACCTGCTACACCACGGGCCAGTGGATAGACCTGACTCTCAAGAAAATCGGCTACAAGCCGGAGAACACCGATGCGTTCCTGAAGGCGTTCAAGACCATTCGCATCAACGCCATCAGAGGGCCGGTGTATCTGGATGCATACGGAAACCCGGTGCAGAACAGCTACATCCGCAAGGTGTCTCGCGTGAAGGGCGACCGCATGGGTCTGGGCGTGAAGCCGAACTCGCTGTGGAACATGGTGATAAAGACCTACCCGGCCGTGGGGCAGTTCTGGAAGTGGACGGATAAGGAATTCCTGAAAGACCCCGTGTACAGCAAGAAGTTCCCGCCGTGCAAACATTGTAAGTAAGGGCGCATGTTCCCGCCGTCCGGGTTTCACGGCCCGGGCGGCGGATTCGCGCCGGTGGACTTTCCGTAGGAGTTATCAGGTTTGGCGAACGAGCAGCAACCAGGGCTGGAACTGGATGGCGTAACGAAACATTTCGGCGGCCTTCACGCCGTCGAGGACGTAAATCTACGCCTGAACCTCGGAGAACGGCGGGGAATCCTGGGGCCGAACGGAGCGGGGAAGACCACGCTGTTTCATCTGATAACGGGCGTTCTCCCGCTTACCTCGGGCCGCATCCGTCTTTTCGGCCAGGATGTCTCGGGGTGGCCCACCCACAAACGCGTGGCCTTAGGCATGGCGCGCACCTTCCAGATCACCAGCCTTTTCCCCAAGCTCACCGTGCTCGAGAACGTTCTGCTCGCCGTGCAGGGCTTGCGGAAGATGAAAATGATGATGCTGAAACCGCTTTTCAAGTACAAGGACGTGTACGAAAAAGCCGAAAAGCTTCTGAGTGACGTGAACTTCTGGCATTTGAGGGATCAGGAGGTCCGCAACCTCTCCCATGGGGAGCAGCGCCAGCTCGAAATCGTCCTCGCCCTGGCAAGTGAACCCAAGGTTTTGCTTCTCGACGAACCTTCCGCCGGCCTGGCCACGGGAGAATCCCACGAGATGGCCAATTTCCTGAAATCGCTCGACCCCGAGATCGCCATTCTCATCATCGAGCACGATCTGGACGTCATTTTCGGGGTCGTCTCCCACATCAGCGTTCTGCACTACGGCGAGGTTCTCGCCGAGGGGCCGAGTGACGACATCCGCAACGACCCCAAGGTGCAGGAAATCTATCTCGGAAAGGCGGATTGACGTGTCGACCCTTCTGAGCGTGAACGATATCCACACCTACTACGGCGAATCCTACGTCCTGCAGGGCTTGAGCATCCACGTCGATGAGGGGGAGACGCTGGGCATTCTCGGCAGAAACGGCATGGGCAAGACAACGCTGATCAACTCGATCATGGGTTTCGTGCCGCCAAGGCAAGGCGCCATCCATTTCCGGGGAGAGGACATCACCACCACAAACAGCTTCGACATCTCCAAGATGGGAATCGGCTTGTGCCCGCAGGGCAGGCGCGTGTTCCCGACTCTCTCGGTGCGCGAAAACCTGCTGGTGGCCCAACAGGAGCACGACGTGGGCTATCGCTGGGATTTCAAGGAAGTCTACGAACTCTTCCCCCGTCTCGGCGAGCGCGCCAACCAGCGGGCGGGTTCCCTCTCGGGAGGCGAGCAGCAGATGCTGGCCGTGGGCCGCGCCCTGATGACCAACCCGAGCTGCCTCATCATGGATGAACCCTCCGAGGGACTCGCGCCGATGATCATCCAGGACATCGGAAACGCCATACAGTCGCTCAAGGCCGAAGGACTCGCCGTCGTACTCGTGGAGCAGAACGCCGCCTTCGCCGTCAAGACGGTGGACAGGGTTTGCGTCATCGCGAACGGAAAAGTCGTCCATGAATCCTTGCCGCAGGAATTGTGGGCGAACGAGGAAGTCAGGAAAACCCACTTGGGAATCGGCTGAAAAAACCCTCGCGCAGCAGAATCCATTCATAGTATTCTTGTGTCGTTGTGACGGAAAGTAAAACTACAAATGAAGAGGTGTCCCGATTTTCACATAAAGAGATGAGGCAGAACACTTGCCGCGTCTCTCCCCATCATCCGAAGGAAGCCCGGTCTTGACGAGGGCGCCGTGGACCTGAATTGACGAACCCGCCGCCATACTCTACGGAAATTCCAAGACGATGATTTCCATACTATTGGACCGCTATACCAACGCCGTTCTACGCTATCGTTGGCCGGTTATCGCGATCGCCACGCTGATCATGCTGCTCACGGGTACCGGCGCGCTCTTCATCGGCGTCACGAACGACTACCGCATCTTGTTCAGCGAAGAAAATCCACAGTACGCCGATTTCAAGGCTCTCGAGAACATTTTTTCCACATCCAACATGGCGTTCATCGCCATCGCTCCGCGTGGGGGCTCGGTGTTCACCCGAGAAGCGCTCGCCGCTCTCGAGGAATTAACCGAAGCCGCGTGGCGAACACCCCATTCCAGACGGGTCGACTCACTTACGAACTATACCCATAGCTGGGCGAAGGGAGATGAGTTGATCGTCGAGCCGCTCGTCGATGATGCGCGCTCGCTGAGCGATGCCGATCTCGCGCGAATCAGGAAAATCGCGCTCGAGTCGCGCGATCTGCCCGGTCGTCTGGTCTCCCGGGAGGGGCATGTGGCCGGGCTGGCGGTCACTTTCGTTCTGCCCGACGACATGGACGCTGCGGTGGTCTCTATAAACGATTACCTGAACGCTATCTTGAAGAAAGCCGGGGCCAGATACCCGGAAATCGCCTACTACCTGAGCGGTGACGTGATCAGTAACCGCACCTTCTCCGTGGCGACTTACAATGATTTCGTCTTCCTGGCTCCAATCGTGTTCATCATGATTGTCGTCATCAGCACACTTCTTTTGCGCTCGTTTCTCGGCACGTTTTCCATCATCGTCGTGATCGGGTTCGTCATCTTCAACACGATGGGGATTGCGGGCTGGCTCGGTACGGTGTTCAGCCCCACAAATGCCGGCGTACCGACCATTGTCATGGCGACATGCGTCGCCCACTCAATCCACATCATCACGACCACGCTGCTGGGCATGGACCATGGGTTGGACAAGGATGCGGCGATTGCCGAATCGCTTCGGAGCAACGCATGGCCGGTGTTCCTGACTTCGATCACGACCGCGATCGGATTCCTGAGCCTGAACTACTCCGATTCGCCTCCAGCCCGTATTCTGGGAAATCTCGTGGCGCTCGGCGTTCTGTGGGCCTTCGTCTACTCGATGACCCTGCTGCCGGCCGTACTTTCGGTTCTGCCGTTGCGCGCACGCCGAATCCCCTCCGGCAAATCCCCTTTTTTCGTCCGATTCGGCGCTTTCGTGGTCAAGCGCCGGGTGTTTCTGCTCTGTTTCGTCGCCGTTCTGACGGCTGTTCTCATCACAGGCATTCCACGCAACGAGTTGACCGACAGATGGGCGCACTATTTTGACGAGCGCTACCGGTTCCGCCGCGATTCGGATTTCATCTTTGATAACCTGAACAGCATGAATTTCCTGGAATACGCGCTCAAGGCGGGGCGCGAAGGCGGCATCACCGAGCCTGAATACCTGAAAAAAGTCGAGACCTTCGCCAATTGGTACCGGGAGCAGCCGGAAGTGAGCCACGTCCAAGCTTTTACGAACATCATGAAGCGTCTGAACAAGAACATGCACGGAGACGACCCGGCCTACTACCGGCTCCCTGAGGATCCGAAGCTCGCCGCGCAGTATCTTCTGCTGTATGAGTTCTCGCTTCCCTTCGGCATGGACCTCAACGACCGCATCGACGTCGCCAAATCCACGACGCGAATGAGCGTCATGGTTCGCAACCGATCCTCCAAGGACCAGCGCGAACTCGACGAGCACGCCAAAGCCTGGCTCCGCGCCAACATACCCGAATTCGCGGCCGAGGCATCCGGCATCACCATGATCTTCGCGCATCTATCGATTAGAAACATCCATGGCATGCTGCGCGGCACGATCATCGCCATGCTGATTATCTCTTTACTCCTGATCTTGGTTTTCAAAAGCGTTCGGCTGGGGCTCATCAGCCTCGTGCCCAACTTTCTCCCCGCCGCCATGACCTTCGGCCTGTGGGGCTATATGGTCGGCCAGGTGGACTTTGCCGGCTCGTTGATGACCGCCATCGCGTTCGGAATCATCGTGGACGATACCATTCACTTTATGAGCCGATATCAAAAAGCCCGCCGGATGGGCATCCCCGCGCCTGGAGCCGTGCGCGCCGCCTTTCGAATTGTGGGCCAGGCGCTATGGACGACGACGGCGGTATTGTCACTGAGCTTCCTGGTGTTCGCCACATCGGGGTTCCACGGCAGCAGGACGCTCGGCCTGATGGTGGCGATCACGCTCGTATTCGCGCTCCTGGCCGATTTCCTGCTTCTGCCGACCCTGCTGATGGCTCTCGACCGGAAGAAGTGACGTCGCCATTCAGCCTCGCCCATCAGGCAAGTGATTCGAGATTGCGAGTTGTTTCCGCCGGAGATTGCGGGTGAATGTGGACAGGCAACCCATCCGGGGTTGTCTGAAAAAATTCTTGCGCAGCCAAATGAATTTGATAATATGTTAAAGTAATTATATTGATATCATAAAGAATGGTGAAACAAATAGTTATCAGGAGCCATCAAGGTTGCGAGGATATTTTGACTACTTTTGGATAGTGTCTACTCATCGCTTAGTTCCGGTGTGACCCAATGAATAGACGGACTTGTCTTTTACGGATGAATTCATACTTCGTCTCACCGGGAGATTCGCGTAAGCACTGCATAGGCTTAGAAGGGGGCCTTTTGGCAATGCAAATACCATCCGCATACGTTGAAGGTTATCAGAACAATCATCAATTCGATCAAGAATCAGTAGACAACTACATCCGGCACACCACCATAGGCGATGCCGAACTGGGTGATGGAGGAGATATCCTCCCTCCCTGCCTACGACCTGCACGCATTCATCGAGGCCGGTATAGAGCAGCACCACGGCGTTCTGCGCGAAGCTCCGAAAGTCTTGCGCGACTTCTTCGAGAAAGTCGATTCCGACGTGCCTCCCTGGGTCGACTTCGAGGCCTTCAAGCCGGGCATGCGCGCCTTCTTCGAAAACATGACCAACATGCTCATCGCATACGCCGTCGGCAGCGCGGTGGAAGGCTTCGGGACGCTCGTCGCCAAATCTTTCTTCATCACCGGGCGCGTGACCGGACTGGATGACGGAGCCATCAGACGCCTCAGGCAGAATAACCGCCACATGGTCGAAATTTATTATCCCGGTGGGCTGGATAGAGACGGCGACGGATGGAAGATATCCATGCGCATTCGCTTCGTCCATGCCCGGATCAGGCATCTGATGGCGAATTCCGACGCCTGGGATCACGAAGCGTGGGGAACGCCTCTGAGCGCGGCGCACCTGGGCGGAGTTTCCTTGTACACTTTTTCCATACGTCAGTTCGAACACGCAATCGCGCTGGGCGGCAAGCTCACGCAGGAGGAAAAAGAAAGCATCGTCAGTATCTGGCGCTACGCCGGCTATCTGCTCGGAGTTCCCGAAACCATCCTCTTCACCAACGAGCAAGAGGCGAGGGAGCTTCGCAATATCGCCTCCATGTGCGAGCCGCCGCCGGACTCTGATTGTCTGGCCGTGGCGAATACGGTATTCAAGGCCATTCCGATAATGTCGGGGCTGACGAGCGAAGCAGAAATAAAATCTCTGGAAAAGTACGCCTACCGCCTTTCACGAGCGCTCATAGGCAACGAACTCGCCGACACCTACCAATATCCGAAGACATTGAGAAGCAGAACCCTGGTGCTGGGCTACTACCGGGTCAGGGAACGCCTCTTCCAATTGTTGAGAGGCACCAAACTCTTTCGAGAAGACGCGTTCTCCCAGATTTTCGACGCTGCGCAGTACGACAGGGGAGGCATCAGCTACAGGATGCCTGACCACGTACGCGCGACGAAACAGAGCGAATGGTAAACGATGTTCGCTCAGAGACACGCATTACATAACCATGAAATGAACGCTTAGCGCTGGAATCGGTGTCCGTGAAGCGGTACCGAACCTTTCACACTGAGGCGATGACTCTTTTGCATGTGGACCACTACCTAGATGTTGTTCTGCGCCGCCGTTGGCTGATCGTCGGGCTGGTTTCTCTGCTCATGCTGCTGATGACGGCGGGAACCCGCTACATCACCGTCTCGGATGACTACCGTATTTTATTGGGCAAAGACAATCCCCAACTCGCTGCTTTCGACATTTTGCAGGATACCTACTCCAAATCCGATACGGCGCTCATCGCCATTGCGACTCGCGAGGGCTCGGTGTTCACACGTGAGGCGCTCGGCGCCATCGAGGAGTTGACCGAAGCCGCCTGGAAGACGCCGCATTCGAGCCGGGTCGACTCCCTCACGAACTACAACCACAGCCGGGCGGAGGGGGATGATCTGATAGTCGAGCCGCTCGTCGATGAAGCGAGCGCGCTCAGCGACACCGACCTCGCGCGCATCAGGGAGGTCGCGCTGAATTCGGCCGATCTTTCCGGTCGTCTGGTCTCTCAGGGTGGACGCGTGGGCGGGCTGGTGATCACTTTCGTCTTGCCTGAAAAACAAGAAAATGTGGTAGTCGAGATAACCGATTATCTGAACGCCGTTCTGAGCAAGGCCCGCACGAGCCATCCCGATATCACGTACTACCTGACCGGCAACGTCGTTTTGAACCGCACCGTCGCCGACGCCACCGCGAGTACGATGGAGAACATCGGGCTTATCGCGTTTTTCGTCGTCATCATCGGTACGGCCCTTCTACTGCGCTCGCTGCTCGGCACCCTGGCTATCGTTTTCGTTATTATATTCTCCATCAACACCACCATGGGATTCACAGGGTGGGTAGGCCTGGTGTTCAGCCCCATCACCGCCGGCCTCCCGATCATCGTCATGGTGATTGCCGTTGCCCATTCAATCCACATCGTCTCGACCACTCTTATCGCCATGCGAAAAGGTCTGGACAGAAACGGGGCGATCATGGAATCGCTTCGCAGCAACATCTGGCCGGTGTTTCTCACCTCGCTCACGACGGCGATCGGTTTCCTGAGCCTGAACACCTCAGATTCACCGCCTTTTCAGGAACTGGGCAATCTGGTGGCGTTCGGGGTTTTATCCGTTTTTTTCTATTCCATCACACTTCTACCCACGCTGCTTTCAATCCTGCCGCTGCGCGCGCCTCGTCGCCACAACGGAGTGTCCGGCTTTTTCGATCGTTTCGGCGCTTTCGTCGTCGCGCGCCGCACGCCCCTGTTTTGGTTCGTCTCCATATTGACGATCCTTTTGCTCACCGGTATTCCCCGGAATGAACTGAGCGAAGATTGGACGAAGCAGTTCGATGATCGTTACCAGTTCCGGCGCGACACGGATTTCGTGATCAAAAACCTGACCGGCTTGAATTCGCTGGAATACTCGTTGAAAGCGGGGCGCGAAGGCGGCATTACCGACCCCGGATACCTGAAAAAAGTAGAGGCCTTCGCCGATTGGTACCGAAAACAGCCCGAAGTCACCCACGTCCGGGCGTTCACGAATATCATGAAGCGCTTGAACAAGAACATGCATGGCGACGACCCGGCCTTTTATCGCCTGCCTGGGAATTCCAGGCTCTCCGCGCAATATCTGCTGCTTTATGAGTTTTCCCTTCCGTTCGGCAGCGACCTCAACGACCGCATCGATGTCGGGAAATCCGCAACACGAATGACTGTAACGGTCCAGGGCGTCTCGGCTCGAGGCTTACGTGCGCTCGATCTGCGCGCGCAGACCTGGCTGCGCGCCAACATACCCGAATTCGCAGCCGAAGCATCGGGTATCAGCATGATCTTCGCTCACCTCACGCAACGAAACATGAAAAGCATGCTGCGCGGAACGTTCATCGGCATGACCCTCATTTCGCTCATATTGATCCTGGTTTTCAAAAACGTGCGCCTGGGCCTCATCAGCCTCGTGCCCAACTTCATTCCCGCCGCCATGACCTTCGGCCTGTGGGGTTATCTGGTAAGCCGCGTGAGTCTAGCAGCCTCCGTGATGACCATAATCGCTTTCGGCATTATCGTGGACGACACGATTCATTTTCTGAGCAAATACCTGAAGAGCCGCCGCGAGGGCCTTACCGCGCCCGAGGCCGTAGGCGCCGTCTTTCGCACCGTAGGACATGCGCTATGGACAACGACCGTGGTTTTGTCGGCGGGCTTCCTGATGTTCACGTTATCGGGCTACGAGGGGAGTTGGACACTCGGTCTCATGGTTTCGATCACGATCATCTTTGGGCTCCTCACCGACTTCCTGCTTCTGCCGCCCTTGCTGATGGCTCTCGACCGGAAGAAGTGACGGGGCGCGCTCGTCTCACCCGCGCGAAGTGAAGGGACTGTAGGGGTAGCAGACGGGGTTTTTGAAAAACCCCACAGAAGGAGCGCACTGAATTTCACTCCCCCCTTGAGGGGCTTGTTGAAAAACCCGCCCTGCTCGTCCTCCCCCTGCCTTGAAAACCAACCCCTTACCCCCCCTTGTCAGGGGTCAATTCCGGTGAAAGCCGGAATCCATTCTAAAGCAGAATGACAATACGTCGGCTTTTCATCTCCCCATTATTGGCGAGAACCAATCAGATAAAAAACAAAGGCAAAACAAATGGATTCCGTTGAACCCTCATTCATCAATCGGCTCCGACACCGGAATGACGATGCCTTTGCTCGGTCGATAAACAAGAATGTAGGGACAAGGTCGCGACCTGTCCCTACGGACTCTCCTACCCAGTTGGTTCCATTCGACAAATCACGGAATCAGTATTTTTTCAACGGTTCCCTCAAGGGGGGAGTGAGAAAAAACCAGGCTTGAGGGAGTAGTTTTGGAGCGAAGAATCATGACCTCTTCTTCAAAAGCGCCATGGCGACCCTGTCCGGCGTCAGGGGCAGGTCGTGGAACCGTACGCCCGTGGCGTTATAAACCGCGTTGGCGATGGCCGCCGCCGTGGGAACGGTCACTTGCTCCCCGACTCCCTTGGCCCCGTAAGGGCCGTTCGAATATGCATCCTCCACGATGAGGGACGCCACCCGGTCCGGTACGTCCTCCACCGTGGGCGCGAGATAGCCGTGCATGTCGGGGTTCTGCATCATGCCCTCGCTCTGAACGACTTCCTCCATCATGCAAAAACCGATGCCCATGTAGACGCCACCCTCGATCTGCTGCTCCACGCCCATTGGGCTGATGGCCCGGCCCACGTCGTGCGCGGCCCAGACGCCGGTGACCTCCACCTCGCCCGTCTCTTCGTCCACCAACACTTCGGCCACCTGGCTGCCGAACCCGTAAATTTCATACGGCTCGCCCAAGCCGGTTTCCTTGTCGGTCTTGGCGGGCGGCGGAATGCTGTCCGCAGCGCCGATCTGCTTGAGTTCATCGGCGACGAAAGCTCCAGCTATCTCGGCAAGCGTAATACTCGTTTCCTCATGCGACCGCGAGCGAACCACGCCGCCGCGCAATTCCAAGTCTTCGGGGTCCGCCTCCAACAGAATCCCGCCCAAACGCAGCAACTCGTCCCGCGCCTTGAGTGAAGCGTTGTAGACCGCCTTGCCGCCCTGCATGGTGATGCGCGAACTCGAACTCGTGCCGCCGAACGGGTCGATGGCGGTATCCACGCTATCCATCAGGAACTCCGAATAGGGAACGTCCAGCGTTTCGGCGGCGATCTGGCAAAGCACCGTCTTACTGCCCTGGCCGAAATCCACGACCCCGGCGGCCACCTGCACCTTTCCTTCTGCCGTGAGGAAGACGTGCGCCTCGGCCGGGGAGTAGGCGTTGCCCGTCCCGTAGAGACAACTCGCCACGCCGCGCCCGCGCAAGCGGCCATCCTCGGCCCTTCGGTCCCCATTGCCCGCACTACCCCAGGATGAGGCCTGCTCCACTTCCTTCAGCGTATCGAGAAATCCCACGCTCTCGGGCAGGTGCTGGTTCCAGGCCGTCCGGGTACCAACCCGCAACCCGTTCAAACGCCTGATCTCGATGGGGTCCATTCCCAATACACTGGCGAGTTCGTCCATCTGCTGCTCGCCCGCGAAGTGAACCTGGGGACATCCCGGCCCGCGCATCTGTCCCCCGTAGGGGTGATTCGTGTGCACGCAATGAACGTCCACCTTCACGTTGGGCGCCTGGTAGGGACCTGCGGCATGGTAGGTTGCGCGCTTGAAGGCGGGCGGGTTGTCTCCCCCGTTTGCCACATACGCCCCCTTGTCCAGCCATACTTCCACCTCGACGGCCACCAGGCGTCCGTCCTTCGTCGCCCCGGTTTTGGAGCGGATGAAAGAGGCGTGGCGCTTGGTTGAGGCAATCATGCTTTCCTCGCGCGAATACACGAGCTTTACGGGCCTGCCGGCGGCGCGGGCAAGGACTGCTACGCGCAGGCACACGTCGAGACTCGCTTCACTCTTTCCGCCGAAAGCTCCGCCGGTGGTCGTCTGGACGAAACGAACCGAACTCTCGCCCTTGAGGCCCAGTATGCGGGCGACATTCTGTCTCACCAGAAAGGGCTGCTGGGTCGAGCCCCAGATTTGTATTCCGCCGCCGGGGTTCGGACTCGCGCAAGCCGCCTCCACTTCGAGATATAGGTGATCGATGGAGGGTGTGGAGTATTCGTTCTCGATGATCACGTCGGCCTGCTCGAAGCCCTCCTCGACGTCCCCTTTTCGTATCTTGGCCTGGTTGAGCACGTTCCCGCCGGGGAAAATGATTTCTACGTCTTCTTTCATCGCCTCGCGCGGACAGGAGATGACGGGCAGGGGCCGGTATTCGACCTCGATGAGCCGCGTCGCCGCCTCGGCCGCCTCGAGCGTTTCCGCCGCGACGAGGGCGACCACCTCGCCCATGTAGCGCACCCTGTCGCGGGCGATGATGGGCATGGCCCTATTATGGGCGGTGATGCAGGGATGGTTCGGCAGGTCCTCTCCCGTGAGAACGGAGACGACGCCCGGAACGCGCAGCGCCTCGCTCGCATCGACCGATACTATCTCGGCGTGCGCGTGTTCGCTGCGAAGCGCCTTGCCGACCAGCATCCCCGGAAGCTGGAGGTCGTCGAGATAATCCGCGGCGCCCGCCGCCTTTTCGGGGTCGTCCAGAAAGGGTAGAGAACCGCCGACTACGGCGCCGCCCATGTCTTTGGCTTCCGCCATGGCATACTCCAAATGATAAGAGAACCGCGAAAGAGTAAAGTCGTTGAAAGAGCCGTCAATCTACATGCTCGTGCATCGTTTGTCCACGAAATCGAGGGGTCGGCGTTACCGGGCATCTCATCTTATCGTCTGGTCGGAACCAGCCTTTCCCGAACGGGCGGGATCGATTCTCGACGTGCGCTTTCAGGGGAGGGGCGCGCAATCCCCCCCTCCTTGGGGATGGTGAATAAGCCCCCCTGGCAAGGGGTTGTTGAAAAACCCGGTTCTGGTAGCGAGCGCGTACCCCTCGTCATTTTTGGCTACTTAATCGACCTCACCCTGAGTAGCCGCCAGCGTGGAGCGGCGGGCGCGGCGCTAGTCGGGGCTAAAGGGGTTTGCGCGCCAGGAAACAGTACAGCGGCGTGAAGATACCCGATTTGCCGCCCGCGACATAGGCGTCCGCCGTCCGGTCCAGGAGCCGGACGACTTCCGCGGAGCCTTTTGGAAACAGCCGAACCACCTCGGCCAGCTTCGATCCCGCGAGGAACGCTTTGCGGCCCTGCGGTAGCCTGCGCAAGGCGTTGCCCAACGTCCCGTGCCGGCTCTCCATGGGTTGATACCATGGCGTGGACGGTCCCTCCTGGACGTCCCGGTCCATTCCCTCGATGACGTGGAATCCCGCCGCTTCGAGCGCCTGGTTCACTTCCCCGAACGTCGCGACGTCTTTCAGCGCGATGCCGCGCATGAGTTCGCGCTTGATGGCCTGATGCCGGCTGTCGTTCGGGTCGTACTTGTCCGTCAGGCACATCTCCTGACCCCAGAACAGGGCGCCGGGTTTCAGCACGCGGTATATCTCCGCGAACGCGCGTTGCTTGTCCGGCGCATGGCACGTCGACTCGATGGCGTAGCCCCGGTCGAACGTTTCGTTCTCGATGGCGCTCATATCCATGAAGCTGCACGCCTCGAAATCGATCATGTTGTCCAGCCCCGCCTCGGCGTTCAGCCTCTTCGCCCTTTCCAACTGGATTTTGTTGATGTTGATCCCGACGACCCGCACGCCGGCCTCACGGACGACGCGGCGCATCGGGCCGCCGATGCCGCAACCGACGTCGACCACCGTCATGCCCTCTTCCAGTTCCAGCTTGTCGATCATCCACCGCTGATGCCGGACTTTGGAGTCCTCCAGGCTCTCATGCGGCGTGAGGGGCGCGAAGTGCAGGGATTCGCCCCAACCCCACACCATGAAACCGCTGCAGAGGTCGTAGTAGGCCTTCACCGTTTCGGTGTGGTCGTACCCGCTCGCGCCGTCGGTCTCCGCCGTCGCCCGGTCGATCCAGTCCTCGAATTCCTGCACGCGACGGGTGACGTTCCCCTCCTGGTAGGCATCCTTGAGTTCTTTCGATAGCTTGCCTATATCCATGGCGTGGCGTATCCCTTCCCTCTTCGTCTGCGGCGAAACCCGCGCGGGCGATGGCGTGGACGTCTCACCCGGCGGCCTCGCTCTTCCGGACTCAATCCGTATGCTCCGGATAGAATTGCTCGCAATAGCGCCGGAAGGTTCCAATCTCCCCGTCCGAGCTGCACAGGCGGGGGCGGGGAATATACTGTTTCCGGTCCCATATGACGACGTCCGACAACACGTCGCGTTTCTGGGCCGATATGATGATCTTGTTCATGAGCCAGGTGCGCAGGCCGACGGGCAGGAAACGCATGCCGATGATCGCACGCTTCGGCTTGCGCATTCGCTTCACCTGGCTGACCAGCACCATTTCGAGCAGGTCGCCGTCGACCGGCGTCGCAAGCACCCACAGGCGCGTTTCCATGCCGATGCCGTGCTCCTGGACCTCGACGAACGAATAGCCCAGCCCGTGCACGTGGGTGATCGTGGAAACGTCGTATGTGTATATATTGATCCCGGCGAAAGTCTGGCTTGGCGTGAAGTCGAAGCAACTCTTGAGGTAGGAGCCGTCCACCTCGATGGTTCCGACCCGGTTCACGCTGCCGAAGCCGTGCACGTAGCGCAGGTGTCCGTCGTCGACGGAGTTCTCGGTAGTCTCCTGGGGATGCCCCGTGAACCTGACGCTCCAGGTTTCGAGGTCGCTCCAGTCGTCACCACCCGGCTCCTCCGGCAGGCGCCATTGCGGCGGACGTCCGCCCACCCCCCACCAAGCGAATACGAGGCCCAGAATCTCGCGCGTCTCGAACACGTTCAGCCTGGCGGTCCGGGGCGCGGGCGCGTAGGGCGTCTTGACGCATTGCCCGGTGGCGTCGTATTCGAACCCGTGAAAGGGACAGACGAGGCAGCCGTTTCGCACCATACCGCCGACCTCGGGACCGAGTTCGGAGCCCAGGTGCGGGCAGAGGTCCTCGGCCACGCAGATGCGCCCCTCATCGTCGCACCAGACGACGATTCGCTCGCCCATCCTGGTTCTCTGGATCAGCTTCTTCTTTTCTATCGTCTTTCGGGTGGCGACGAAGTACCAGCCTTCCGGAAACGGATAAAGCGCGCGTGGTTCCTTGATCTCTTGTTGGCCGGTTTTCATCGGCATCCGCCATTTCCTGGTTCAACGGCCGCGGCTTCGTCTGCGGGTACGGCCGGCCTCATGCCCGGCCGGCAACCGCATGAGGTGCGCCCAACCCCGTTCCTCGTCCCGGAGGGACGCTCAGGGTCCACACGGCGCCTAGAACCGATAGCGCAAACCTATCTCGAAGAGATGAACCAGCATTTCGGTCGTCGCCGTGGCATTTGAACCCATGGCGCTGCCGCCGCTGAACTCCAGGTCGCCGGCTTTCAGCATGCGGTAGCCCAACTGGATGGTGAGGGCGTCGGAATACTGGTAGCCCACTCCCGCGCCGAATTGAAAGGCGGCCACCGTATCGGTTTCGGAAAGCTCGGGCACGGTCCCCGGAGGCAGGGTGGCCTGGCTGATTACCCCTTGTTCGACCTGAGGAGGCAGAGCGCAGCCCGGTGGCTGCATCAGCCGCGCGCATGCGCCGATGAGCGCAAGCTGGTTCGCGGCCCCTTGCGCGACCTCGTTGCGGTTATACTTCACGTTGCCCCAGTCGACCCGGACGAAGCCGAAGCCGCCGCCGACGTAGGGCCTCCATTTGGAGCCGGGATTGAAGTCGTACCAGAGGTTCACCATGGCGCCCACCTGGGTCGCCGAGCCGGACACGGGGATGGAATGGTCGCCCGGTACATCTATAGTGCCTAGTACCGGAACGGTCGTCGTCCGTCCTTTGTAGATCAGCTTGTCGACCTCGGCCTTGGCGAAGAACAGTTCGCCGTCGATGCGCAGGCCCGAGGCGAATTCACGGCCCACCACGCCGCTGACCCGGAACCCCGTAGCGTATTCCGTGACGGCGTTCGCCCTGTACGGGACTGGCAGGGGGGCCCCTGCCCTTACGGCTTCCCCGGTCTCGACGCTGTCCGAGTCGTCGATGAACATGACGGGCACGTTCAAGCCGAAGTACCATCTCGAATCCGCGCCCGAATCTGCGGCGCGCGCATCGGGTGCGAACGCCGCCAGAAGGAAGACGGCAAGGGCGGCCGCCACGACGACTATTCGATTACAAGTGTTATTACGGTGTGAAATCAGTCTCATGACGGCTCCTCGTTTTCAGGTCGACTCGAATATATCTATGTAATCGCTCAAAGAACGATGCGATTCTGTGACTTCCCCGCCTCGAACATCATCAAAGCAGTCGTAAGCCAGCCTTACAGGGGCTGTTGAAAAAGCCCCGGCATTGTGATTGGGTGTAATGACACTATCTCGCCCGAGATGGGAGTTCCCTCGATGATAGGCAGCAAGAGGCGCGAGCAGATGGATTTGTTCGTGGCCGGTTCGCTGGAACGGCTGATCCCCGAGGATCACGTCCTGATGCGCGTGGACCACGTACTGGATTTGAGCTGGCTACGGGAGGAGGTGGCGGATTGCTATTGCGCGGATAACGGTCGTCCGGGGATCGACCCGGAGGTGGCGCTCCGCTTGATGCTGGCGGGTATGTTGCTGGGCTACGTTCACGACCGTCGCCTGCTTCGCGAGGCGCGTGCGCACCTGGCGATCCGGTGGTTCATCGGGTACGGGCTGCACGAGGAGTTGCCGCATCATTCGAGCCTGACGCGGATACGTCAGCGCTGGGGGGAGGCACGGTTCAAGGAGATATTCCGTCGCACGGTGCAGGCTTGCCTGGAGGCGAATGTGGCGAAGGGGGAAGTGGTGCACGTGGACGCCTCGTTGATACGCGCGGACGTGAGCTGGGAGAGCCTGGCGGCGCACCACGCGGAGAAGGTGATTCAGGAGAATCCCGTCGATGATGAGGTCGGGAAGAAGGGAGGAGGCCGCGGTGGCGGGGGTCCGGTGAGCCGGACGGACCCGGACGCGCGGCTTGCGCGCAAGAGCGCGCGGGCGGGGTTCGAGCCGAGCTACAAGCAGCACGCGGCGGTGGACGATGAGCGGGGTGTTGTTCTCGACGTGTCAGTGACGGAGGGGACGCGGAACGAGCGTGAGATGATGGCGTCCCATATAGAGGCGGTAAGCGAGTTGTCGGGCCGCACGCCGGAGATGGTGACGGCGGATTCGGGGTACGCGTACTCGAAGGTTTACGGCGAATTGGAGCGGCGGGGCGTGGAAGCGCTGATACCAGCGAAGAAGGAACCCAGCCAGAGCCGTGTTCCGCTGCAGTTGTTCCACTACGACGCGCGCAACGAGGTGGTGAAGTGTCCGGGAGGCAAGACGCTGCGCCCCCGGCAGGCGACGGAGCGGGGGCGCTCCTATGTATCGAAGACGCGGGATTGCGCGGGCTGCGCGCTCAGGCCCGATTGTCTGTCGAAGTCGCGCACGAGCAGGACGGTGTTGATTCCGCACGCGTATCCGGCGCTGTTGCGCGCGCGTCGGCGGCATGCGCGCTGGGGGGAGGAGGAGAAGCGTCTCTATGGCCGCCACCGTTGGCGCTCGGAGGGCTACCACGGCGAGGCGAAGAGCCGGCACGGACTGGGGCGGGCGGTGCGCCGGGGCCTTGCGAACATGCGGATCCAGTCCTACCTGACGGCGATAGCGGTGAACCTCAAGCGGCTGGCCGCCGCTTTTGCGGCGCGTATATTCGCCTTGTGGACGGCCTGTGCCGCCCGGAGACGCCGGCTGCGCGCACATGGCGCCCTCACGCGCCGATTGGGCTGCCTCCCCGCCGCCGCGTGAGCCGCCAAAACGCCCGCTTCCAACACCGGGTTTTTCAACAGACCCTTACAGGCCCGACCGTGTTGTTCGAAATGGGGCCAACCCGCCTCAAGGAACCCGTTCTGCTATACTCAAAGACGCTCTTTCCTTTGTCAAGTTTTTTTTAAGACGCCAAGGACGCGGCAGATTTACGGGTCTCCCAGATGCTCGATACAAAACAAAAAAAACTTGAACCCATCGTTCCGCTTGGCCATAATGGCCCCACTTGGCTCACTGTTGTGGCGGCCCGAGCGTCATGGACTTTCACCGCGCAACTCGCATTGCGGTGATCGGGATTCGTATCAAGTAAACAACCGCCCATGGAACCGGCGGGTTTCCCGCGGCTAAGAGCCGCTGAACAGAGAGGCAAAGATGTCCGCAACTCTGAACCGCTACATCACGTTCATGCTGCGCCGCAGATGGCTGGTCCTCGCGGCGAGCGTAGCGGTCATGCTGATTCTGGCAGTCGGCCTCCGCACAATCGTCATCTCCAACGACTGGCGCGACATGCTGGACGTGGGCAACCCCCAACTCGTGGCATTCGACGCCATGGAGGCTACCTATTCAGCGACCAATGCGGCGGTGATCGCCGTCGCGCCCAAAGGGGGGGTCGGTGTTCACGCGGGAGGCGCTCGGCGCCGTCGAGGAGTTGACCGAAGCCGCCTGGCGCGTGCCCAGGGCCACACGGGTCGACTCGATTACGAACTATAACCACACAGAGGCGGAAGAGGACGACTTGATCGTCGAGCGCCTCGTCGACGACGCGGGGTCGCTCGGCGACGACGATATCGCGCGGATAAAGAAGATTGCGTTAAGCGAGAGCAGCATCGTGGACCGTCTCGTCTCCCGCGACGGACGCGTTGCCGGGCTGGTCATCAGTTTCGCCTTGCCCGAGCGTTCGGACGCCGCGGAAATCCGGATTTACCACCATATCCGCGGACTCCTGGCCAAAGCCCGGGCGAAGCATCCCGATATCCAATATCACGTAACCGGCAACGTCTTCGTGAACCAGGTTCTAACCGAAGCGGCCCAGGACGATATGGGGATACTCGCGCCCGCCGCATTCTTCGTCATCGTCTTCGTCGCCGCCATCCTTCTGCGCTCTCTGTTCGGCACGCTGTCTCTCATCGCCGTGATCATCTTCACCGTCATCTCGACCATGGGCGTCATCGGCTGGATAGGCCTGGTGCTCAACGCCGCCAATTCCGGCGTTCCCCTCATCATCATGACGCTCGCCATCGCGCACTCGGTCCACGTCGTCGAGTCGATCATTTCAAGTATGAGGAGTGGCCTGGACAGGGACGCGGCAATTGCCGAATCGCTGCGCGACAATGCCTGGCCGGTGTTCCTGACGACGGCCACGACGATTATCGGCTTCCTCAGCATGAACGCCTCGGATTCTCCGCCATTCCGGATCCTCGGCAACCTGGTGGCGTTCGGCATGTTCTGCGCCTACGTCTATTCCATGACGCTTCTGCCGGCGCTGATGTCGGTCCTGCCGTTGCGCGCGCCTGCCGTACGCGCCGGGGGTTCCAACCTCTTCGATCGCCTCGGCGCCTTCGTCGTCGCGCGCCGCACGCTCCTGCTCTGGTCCGTGGCCGCCGTCGCGATCGCGCTCGTGGCCGGCGTGCCCCGCGTCGAGTTGACGGACAACTGGACGCAGCACCTCGATGAGCGTTACGAATTCCGGCGCGACACGGACTTCGTCATCGAGAACCTGACCGGCGTGGAAACCCTGGAGTACTCCCTGAACTCGGGGCGCGATGGCGGCATCACCGATCCCAAGTATCTGGGCAAAGTCGAAGCATTCGCCAAGTGGTACCGCGCCCAGCCGGAAGTCGCGCACGTGCAGGTATTTACGGACATCATGAAGCGCCTCAACAAGAACATGAACGGCGACAAGCCGGCCTTCCACCGGCTGCCCGAAAACTCCCGGCTCGCCGCGCAGTACCTGCTGCTCTACGAGCTTTCGGTTCCCTTTGGCATGGACCTCAACAACCGCATCAACATCGCCAAATCCGCAACACGCATGACCGTGACGGTCAAAAGACTGAAGTCCGAGGAACTGCGCGCGCTCGAAGCGCGTGGGCAGGACTGGCTCCGCGCCAACGCGCCCAAACTCGCGAGCGAAGCATCGGGGTACAGCCTCATTTTCGCCCACCTGGCCTTACGGAACACCTTGAGCATGTTATGGGGCACGCTCACGGGCATGATCCTCATTTCGCTGATCCTGATCGGGATTTTCAAGAGCCTGCGCTTAGGCCTCGTCAGCCTCGTGCCCAACCTCATCCCCGCGGCCATGGCCTTCGGCGTCTGGGGTTATCTGTACGTCGAGGTGGGGCCCGCCGGGTCCCTCGTGACCGCAATCGCCTTCGGCACCGTCGTCGACGACACGATTCATTTCATGAGCAAGTATCTGAAGGGACGTCGCGAGGAGGGTCTTTCATCGATCGAGGCGGTGCGCTATTCCTTCCGTTCGGTAGGCTTTGCGCTGTTCACCACGACCATGATGCTGGTGCTGGGCTTCCTGGTGTTCGCTTTGTCGGGATTCGCGATCAGTTGGATGCTCGGCCTCCTGGTTGCGCTTACGCTCGGCTTCGCGCTGTTCCTGGACCTCCTGCTCCTCCCGCCCCTGTTGATGGTCCTTGACCGTATGGACTTGCGGTGAAGCCCAAGCTCACGGAGATACTGAAAGACGCGAAATCCGGCGACGACGTCGCCTCGCGCATCCAGGAGTGGGAGCGCCGCTTCAGCGACATGGAGAGCGACGGCCGGAATGAGCGCAAGGCCGACTACCAGAATTACGAGAACACTTATTACGATCTGGTTACAGACTTATTTGAGTATGGCTGGGGCAAGTCCTTTCACTTCGCGCCGCGTTACGATGGGGAGGGCTTCGCCGCTTCGCTCGCGCGCCATGAACATTACATCGCCCACAGGCTGGGCCTACGGCCCGGTATGGTGGTAGCCGATCTGGGTTGCGGCGTCGGCGGTCCATTGTGCGAGATCGCCCGCTTTTCCGGCGCAAAAATCGTCGGCGTTAATAACAACGCATACCAGTTGAAGCGCGCCGCAGAGCTGACTGAAGCCGAACATCTGAGCCATCTGGCCGAATATCTGAAATGCGATTTCATGGATGTCGACGCGCCGGACAACTACTTCGACGCGATTTACTCCGTCGAGTCGACCTGCTGTGCACCCAATAAAGTCGCTATATATGGCGAAGCTTTCCGCTTGCTCAAGCCCGGGAAATTTCTCGCGGCATACGAATGGTGTATGACCGATAGGTTCGACGCTGAAAATTCCGATCATCGGCAGATCAAAGCCGATGTAGAATATGGCAACGCCATGCCGAATATCGCCCGGCCACACGAAGTCGACGACGCTCTGCGACAGGTCGGCTTCGAACTGCTCGAAGCGCGCGACATGGAGGCCGACGCACCGCCCGGCATCCCCTGGTACCAGCCGCTTGTCGGCTCCGGCCTTTCCTTCACCACCTTCCGCGCCTCGGCAGTCGGACGCCGATTGACCCACAATATGCTATGGCTACTCGAACGCTTGAGAATCGTGCCTCACGGGACGACCCATGTTTCGAGCCTGCTGAACCGTACTGCCGTCGCCATGGCCGAAGCCGGTCGGCTCGGCATCTTCAGCCCGATGTATTTCATACTCGCCCGCAAGCCGGATTAGGGGCTGGCGACTTTTTTGCAAAACGATAGTTACTTACGATAAAGGCATCGTAATAATGCCCAAGCTCACTGATATCCTGAAAGACGCAAAATCCGGTGACCGTGTCGAAGTTAGCGCGCAGGAGTACGACCGGCGCTACGGAGGCGCCGAGCGCGGCGGCCTGGACGAGCGCAAGACTGATTACCTGAACTTCGCGAACAACTATTACGACTTGGTCACCGATTTCTACGAGTACGGATGGGGACACTCATTCCATTTCGCGCCGCGTGTCGAAGGAGAGAGCTTCGCCGCCTCGCTCGCGCGCCATGAGCATTACATCACTCACAGGCTGAATCTTAAGCCCGGCATGGAGGCGGTCGACCTGGGTTGCGGCGTAGGCGGGCCTCTGATCGAAATTGCCCGTTTTTCCGGTGCCCGGATTACCGGTATCACCAACAATGCGATGCACATTGAACGGGCCGCGAAACGGACCAAAGCGGCGGGCTTGAGCCATCTGGCCGATTTTATCGAATGCGATTTCATGCAGTTGGATGCGCAGGAGGGCAGCTTCGACGCCGCCTATTCTATCGAGGCGACCTGCTGCGCGCCGGACAAGGCCGGTGTCTATGCCGAGGCGTTTCGTGTACTCAAGCCCGGCGCTCTTTTGGGGGTTTACGAATACTGCATGACCGACCTTTTCGATGCGCAAGATGCCAAAATGCTGAAGCTCAAGGCCGATATGGAGCATAGCGGCGGCCTGCCGTTTATCGCCCGGCCTCGGGAAATCGAAGAAGCAGTGCGTCAGGCAGGTTTTGAGTTGCTCGAATCGTGCGACCTCGCCGCCGAGGCGCCGCCCGGCATTCCCTGGTATCAACCGCTGGTCGGCTCCGGTCTGTCCCTGGCTAGCTTCCGCTCCTCGGCCGTCGGGCGTCGGCTGACGCACAGCACGCTATGGTTTCTCGAACTCCTGAGAATCGTGCCGCGCGGGACGACCAGGGTATCGAGCCTGCTGAACCTCGCCGCCGAAGTATTCGCCGAAACGGGCCGCCTCGGCATTTTCACCCCAATGTATTTCATTCTCGCCCGCAAGCCGGATTAGGGGCAGGCGGCTTCTTGGCGAAACGAACGCCTCTCGCAATGCTCAAGAAACCCCCTTTCCAACCGAAACGGTCATGGAATCCGCCGATCCCCGGGATACGCGGTATGCGTAAAATCATAATCCTCGTGTGCCTGATGATTTCGTGCTCGTTCGATCCGGCGGGAACTGCATGCGCACAGTCGATAGAAGAAGCCCGCGCCGCATACGCCGAGGGCCGCTTCATGGAGGCCGCCTCTCTCGCCCGGACGCTCGGCACATCCAAAGGCCATGCATTGGCCGCCGATTCACTGGCGATATACGGCTACTACCTTGCGCCGAAAGGCGAAAAGGCGGGCTTGTTCGAGCGGGCCGAGGAGTCCGCACGAGAAGCCATAAAGCTCGACGCGGTCAACCCCGAGGCCCATCTCCAACTAGCCCACGCCATGGGCCGCCAGGCGCAGGTGGTCGGGACGCTTCAGGCGCTCAAGGAAGGCTACGCCGGTATAGTGCGCGATGCCATCGAGGAGGCGCTTCGGCTGGAGCCGAATATGGCGGCCGCCCATGTAAGCCTGGCCGCCTGGCATGCGGGCGCCGTCGGCGCAGGCGGATTCTTCGCCGGTCTGCTCTACGGGGCGGACGAAGAGAAAGCACTCGTCCATTTCGAACGGGCGCTCGAATTGACGCCTCGGGACAAGGTGGCCTTATACGAGTACGCGCTCGGCCTTCTGAGCCTGGATGCCGAAAAGAACCGCGCGAAGGCGCGCAATCTACTCGAGCGCGCGATAAGATTGCCGCCGAAAGACGCATTTGAGCGGCTTGTTCACAAAAAAGCGGTCGAGCGTCTGGCGGAT
Organism: bacterium; assembly: GCA_965213625.1. Classification (GTDB taxonomy): domain Bacteria; phylum UBA8248; class UBA8248; order UBA8248; family UBA8248; genus Bin107. Next base: position 1,350,837 of record CBDBZU010000004.1, on the reverse strand, counting down.
CCTGACGGCGGATAAACGGGGCCTCATACGGCTGACGGCAATCCTGAGAACCCGATACGGGACAAAATACTTGATATCAATCGTTTTACTAGGCCATAATGACTTCGTCGGCTCCCTGCCGTGGTGGTTCGAGCGACGCAATCCTGGTATTGGAAGCAACGTGGAGCATAATGCTCCTACACCATTTTTGGGGCACGTAGTCCAATGAAACTAATTGACGAGCTCCTGCTTCTCTTGCTGAACGAAGAGAGCGGCTATCTCGAACAGGTTGCGGGCTGGAATCTCTCGTGCGTTATGGCAGGCGCCGTGCTGGCGGACCTTGACCTCGAGTCCCGTCTCGACACCGCGCACGAGACGTTTGCGCTGGACGATTCCACACCCGTGGGAGACGATATTCTCGACCCCGTGCTGGCGGCAATTGCCGCCGATCCGGAGCCACGCAGCATAAATTACTGGGTCGAGAAAATCGCCGCTACGTCGGACGATATCCTGCATCATGCTCTCGGACGGTTGTCGAAAAACGGGATCCTGGACTATACGAACGGCGGCTTCTGGTCTCTTTCGCGAAACGCGGCTATAGCGGACAACGGTATGTCCAGCGGCGAGTCTCGGGCAATCGTACGTCGGCGAATCATCGAGACGATCCTGGGAGACGGCATACCCGACCCCCGTGACGCAATTATCATCGGACTTGCCAATTCCTGCGACGCGTTCCGGTTTCTTCTGCAGCCGGCAGACTACGAGGCTTCGCGCGAGCGAATCGAACTGCTGGGCATGCTGGACCGCATCAGCCGCTCCGTCGCCGCCGCCGTCGTGGAGACATCGGTCAGTCGCTCTATCGCGATAGCGACAAAACCCATTCCCAACGTAAGCTTGTGGAAAATGCTCCGCAAAGATTCGCTTTGGCAAGGGAATACGTCCAAACTGCTGGCCGATCTTTACCGCGACTATGGTCCCGTTTTCGCAATCAAGTCTCCCCTTTCCAAGAAGAGAGTTTTCATCATCGCCGGGAACGATGCCAACATCTGGGTAAACCGGAACGGTCGGATGCACTTGCGTTCAAAGGAAACCATGGAGGGTATGGAGAAGGTACTCGGCGCATCGAGAAGCCTGCCGGGCATGGACGGGGCCGAACATTTCCGCATGCGCAAGGCGTTCCAGATGGCCTCCTCCCGGAGCCGCCTGAACAACCGTCTCGGAGACCTGTTCGAAGAGATGCGGCTGGCGCTTGATTCGTGGAACGTGGGCGACGTGCTCGTCGCCAAGGACGCAACCCGCACTCTGATGTCCGGCCAGGTATCCCGGCTCCTGTTCAGTATGGATTTTTCAGAATACGTGGACGACATCCACAAATACAAGAACCGCATGTTGATCACCTACGCCCAGAAGATTTTGCCGAAGTTCTTCATGCGAACGCCTCGGATGAAGGCCATCCGACAGCGCATCGACCACGTCTATTCCATGATCCGCAACTCGCACACCCCTGCGCAGCGCGAAAACCAACCCCGCGACCTGATCGACGACCTGCTCAGCCTGCACACCAGCGACCCACAGTACTTCCCGGATACCGATACCAGGTTCATGATGATCATCCCGTTCGTCGCAGCCATGTATATGGGCACCGCCGTCGCGTTCGGGCTCTATTTGATGGTCTCCCATCCGGATGTCTTTCAGCGTGTGCGCAGGGAAGCCGAGGCGCTGTTCGCGAACGGAGACCCGGGACCTGAGGACTTGAAGGAGGAGAACATCGACACCGCCCACCGGCTGATTCTAGAAACCCTCCGGATCTATCCCAGCGTACCGTTGCAGCTGAGAACCGTCATGAACAGCTGCATCGTGGAGGGCTATGAACTACCCATCGATGCCCGCGTCGTGCTGGCGTCCACTGCCGTTCACTACATGGAGGAGAACTATCCGGATCCGGAGAAGTTCGACATCGACCGGTATCTTTCCGGGCGCGAGGAGCACAAGAAACCCGGCGCGTTCGGGGCATTCGGTTTCGGTACGCACACCTGCCTCGGCCCGAGGGTGGCGGAATATCAAATGACGATCAATCTTTTGATGATCGCCTACTACTTCGAGCTTGAAGTGCTGCCATCGAGCTACCCGGTCAAGATAAACCCGTTTCCGACCTGCACCCCTCGCAAGAGCCTCAAGCTCCGAATCAAGTCGAAGCGCCCGATCTTCTCATCTGATCGGGCGGCAAGTGACCACCGGGCAGTCGCCCTCACTTCCTGACCGGCAACGGCCGGCGCGGCGTTCCCCGCGTATACATGCGCCCCGCTGAAGACGGTCCTTCGATGCGTCCTTCTACAGGCTCATGACTACTCAGGGTGAGGAAAACAAAAAACTTCCTCATCTCGAGTAGGCCCGCCAATGCCGTATCGAGGGACACCGCCGTAGCCGGACAGGCCCCCGCGCCTGGTCGGGGTCGCGACCTGTCCCTACTAAACCAACCCCCCTGTTCCCCTCTTAACGGGGTAGTTCGCAAACCGCCTGCCCCTCTTTCCTCATCCTGAGTAGCCGCCGAAGGCGGCGTACCAAAGGGGCCCGTCCTGAGCCTTTCGAGGGGCGAGGGGCTCCGAACACCTCACCCCGGGCGAGAGGGCATCCTTCGATACGCGGCTTCACCGCTACTCAGGATGAGGCGGAGAGGGATTTTTAAAAAACCCCGACTCTATCGGTTACGCAGACGAAAAGAATTTGATCTAGAAATTATACGTCACGTTCAGGGCCACGAAGCTGTCCCGCCTCGTGTCATGGATGATGTCTTCTTCGTCGACGTCCATGAGAATGATCGATTCCAGCTTCATGGACCACTGATCCGAAAGGCGCCGTCTCAATTCGATGCTCATGGTGCGCGTGGTGTGGTCCGCGTCCGCCAGAACGCCGGCGATAAGCTCCGTGCTCTGGGCGTCGTTGAGCCCGAGGCGAACGGCGAAGAAGAAGTCGTTCTGGAACTCGGAGTTCGAGCGCTCGCGCCGCTCGTCGTAATTCCATTCGGCTAGCAGGCCGAGGTCGGCGGCCGAGCCGAAAACGGAGTTGAAGGTGTATTCACCCCCGACGACGAAAGCGGCGAAGTCCTCTTTCACGCCCTGGAGGTTTCGCGCGCCTTCGCGCTGAAGGGCTTCCAGCTTGAACAGCCACGACTCGATTGTGAGCTGGGCGTCCACGCTGACCTGGCGAATTTTCTCATAGTGCTGCCGCAGGCTCAGCCTGCCGAGAGAGTCCAGGTGCGGCATGATATAAGGCTCCCGGCTGGTCCCGTCGAATACGCTGACACCCAAATCAAACGGCCCGAAGCTGTGGCTGTAGCGGGCGGCGAGGTCCACGCGCCACTCCTGGGCGGCGCTTTTGTATGAGACGTGCTCATCGTCTATGAGAATCGAGGAGCGCAGGCGGCCATGAAGGCCCGGGAAGGTGCGCGCCCGGTGATAGGTGAGGGCGAAAAACTCCAGGATGCCCCACTCCGCCGACAATGTGAGGTGGGCCATGGGCTGGCCCAGCTTTGTTTCCTTGTTCGGATGTTCGACGAGATCGGTCTGGTTGATGATGTCGACCAGGTGCTGCGACTCGGTGACGCCCCAGAACACGCGGTCCACGCCCAGCCGTAGCTCCCATTCCCCCTCGCCGGCTTCACCGAACACCAGAAGGTAGGCTTCGCGCAGGTCGGCGTGGGTTCGGCGCGAGTCCGCGCCGTCGTAGCGGAAAAACGGCGCGAGCGTGAAACTCCAGTCGCCCTCGCCCCTGAAATGGAGTTTCGGTTCGACGGCCAAACCGCTCGCGTGTGTGCGCTGTTCGGGATGGGCTTGGAGTTGGGGATACCACCGGCCATCGATGTCCAGGCTGCCGGAAAACTCGTGCTCAATGCTTTCGGCCCCGTGGCTCGCCCCGGCGAAGATGAGTACGGCCCATATCGTGACAGCGGCGAGTACCGCGCGGAAAAATGCGGCGCGCAGCGGCATCAGCGCACCCGTTTCAGCCCGGTCCGGGTGAAGTCTCGCTCTTTGAGGTTGGTGCGGAACTTGTAATCCTTCCAGCTAAGAACGGTGCTCTTTCCCGTCAGGTGGTTCACCATCGTCATTTCGCCGGCCTGCCAGTACTTACCCAGATACTTCTTGAATTTACCCAGTGTGAGCGTCTTTAAATGTGAGTTTTTCCGGTCGTAGTACTGCACCTTCCAGGCGCGCAGCTCGCTCTTGTCCTGCCAGACGATTTGACGCCTGTAGCCCGACCTCCTGCTCGTCGGGAAGCGCTCGACAACCGTGCAGGTCAGCTTTCCGCAAGGCTCATCGCGCAAGTAGCGGTAGGTATATTTCTCCACCTCCTGCGTACCCATGTCCTCATAGGCGAATTCACTGCCCATGAACGAGCCCGACTGGTTCGACGAACTGATGCGCTTTACCCGCTTGAGAGCGGGCAGGTAGAGCCATTGGTCGTCGTTCTTCTTCTTATGGGTGTGAACGAGCAGCGCAGTGCCCCTCACGTCGCGCGGACGATCGAAGACGAACAGGCTCTTGTTGCCGCCTCCGTCCGTCTCGAGAACCTTCACGCGGAGCTGACGCCGGCTCTCCTGGCCGTGCTTGTTGCGAAGCACCATGCTCTGCTCGGCCGTGAAATTCCCGAAACCTTTGGCTTTCTCGCGGGTTTCGCGCGCGATCTGGAGACCCTTCTCCTCGGGCGTCGCGCTCTCCGCATGCGGCACGGTGGAGAGATGAGCCAGAGCGTACGTGCAGATTACGAGAAGCAAGAATACAGTGCGGGCGAGACGAGCGCGCATTATAGTTTCCTCCGTTTGAGTGCCATCAGCAGAGTCGGCAGATGCAGAAAGCAATACGTGTCGCGTCCTTCCATGATTATATCCTATCAGTTTGCGGATGATAATTCTTCTCAAAACCGGACCTGCCATTTTAAAATTGTTCCTTGCCCGCGTCCGTTCACGAAAATCTTAATCGCTGCACTACGCGACCAGACCATGGCTGCTCTCTATCAGCAAGGAATTCGGGATGATTGTAATACCGGCTCGCGCACGATGGCCACCGCAACGCTATCGGCGGCCTCGCCCAAGGTTGCCGCGCCAATCTTCGCCAACTCATCCGCGCAAAGAAAGCCCCGGTTCACGCCTTCTTGAAACGCCGGCCGTACATCGTGCGCCCGTAGAAGTTGAACCACTTCCTCGCCTCAATATCTTGAAACGGATAGTCCGCTCCCAATTGTCTTGCCGCGGCGAGGCCTGTCACGAAACAGGTCTCCTGGCTGTTGATGAGCGTGTGGGCACCGCAGTGCCAAGTCCGCCTCCTGCCCTGAGCGAAGCGGAACATCGGCATGAGCAAGGCCACGTGCGGCACGTCGTGCACGATGTGCTGGAACCACCACTTCTTGACGATCTTCCTCTCATCAATAGGACTGATGGGATTGTAGGTCACCAGGCACGGCTTGTCCGAGCGCTTCGCCCAGGGCTGCTGGTTGTGCATGATGTAGGTAATCTCGTAGTTGTCGGGCCGCACGCTGTACTGCTCGATGTGGTTGCTCCGGGTTTCGAGCGCCTTGACGTCGCTCTCCGGCAGCACCGAAGCGTCCGAATGAACGATCGTGTGATTGTGCAGTTCGCTCTCATACCTTATCGAGGAGAGGAGCCAGTTCTCGAAGCGCGTCGGCGCATCCAGCATCATCAGCGTCTGGTTCGCGTTGCACGCGAAAACGACGTCATCGAACTTCTCCGTTTTCCCCTCTTCATCCTCCACGACGACTTCGGATGAACTTCTATACACCTTTCGGACCGGCCGCTCGAGGTAAATCTTCTCTTGGAAGTCCGCTGAAAGTTCCTCGTAGATGCGGCGCGTACAGCCGCCCCAGGTTTGCATGGGCGTGGCTGATTCTATGTCGAAGAACTCCAGGTACCTCGAAAACAGGGACGCGGGCATATCGAACACATTCGTGGCCATCAGGAAGTTGACGAACATGGGCTTCAGGATCTTGTACATGAAATCGCCTGAAAATTTGCCCAGGTTCAGAACCGCGCCCATGCTCACGTAGTTGAACGGGTTCAGGGCGGCCAGGAACCTGGAGCGCGAGCGGCTGAGAGCGCCGAACCACTTGAGGCGTTTTAACAGTTTCTGGAATTTCTCGATTTCCGGTTGAAGCTGCCGCCTGATGTCGGAGTCAAAATCGTGCGCATAAACACCGCCTCGATACTTCACACTGTAGCTGAACCGGGTATCGACAAGCTCGACCCCGTATTGCCGCATCAGAAGAAGAATGTGGTGGTATACCGAGGGGATGCAGGCGGTGACGGAAATATCGAAGGGAATCGAGGCGCCGTCGTCTTGCGGCATGTCGGCGGTGACGGCGTTGCCGCCCACCTGGGACTGCGCCTCAAAGAGCCTGAAATCGAATCTGTCGGGGTGGCGGTTCAGCGTCCAGGCCGCCCCCAGTCCTGAAACTCCCGCACCGATTATGGCGACTCTTCTCGGCATAGACGCGCCTCCCTCTCGATCATGGCCTACTCTACCATCGTCTCCTGGTGGATTTCACTCTTGAACTACGCGAGATGCTGGAACGAAGCACCGGGTTCCGGTCATGGTTTGGTCGAAAAACAGCAGAGCCGTCACCGGAGCCTACACCGCTGAAGAAGCCGAAGCGTGGATTGCCGAGAATAAGAAGGCGATGTCGAAAGTCCCGGAGGAGGAGCGTTCTTCATAACGACTCTTCACTTGTGGGTTGTAAAGCTCACTCCCCTCTCTTAGGGTTGTTGAAAAAGCCCCCCCTCGCTCGGTATTGGGTACTGCCGTCATTCCGGCGAAAAGCCGGAATCCATTTGCGGATGCGGGTGAAAGAACGGCGTCATTTCATCTCCCGCCGATGCGTGGGAACCCTGACAAAAAGCAAAAGGCGTAAAATGGATTCCGGCTTCCCTCCCGCCTTGGTCGGAATTGACACCGGAATGACGGTGAACACTCTCGGTTGGGGAGGTCAACAACCCGGCCTTGGGAGCGAGCACAAACGCAGTTCCTCCTTTTTTCAGTCGGAACTGACCTCATCGGTCGGGTTTGACCCTCAAGGAAGGATTGATGAACCGCGCCCAATCTCAGTTGCAGGTGAATGAAACAGTTTTTTTCGTTGTATTGCCGCCCGGCTCCGATACGTCAAATGTGATCGTCACGTCGCCGGTATAATCATCCGAGCATTCGAACTTGAAAAAGAAGTTTTCCTCGAATCTCACGTAGCAGCACAAACTTCCTGCATGATGAAAGCGGAGCGATACATTCGAACACGATTGCGCCTGGATGGCATCTCATCCGGTTTTTCTCTTTCTCTCCTCGTTATGGCGAGCCGCGCCGTTCTGAAAATTTCACGTACTCTCACGTTCGCGACAGCCCTCGTTTTCGTCTTTTCTCCCATGAAAGCCGATGCTTTCGATTGGTTTCTGGAAGACTCCCTGAGCACCGCGGGCAATTGCATGACGGCTTTCGAAGGCGTTCTATCGAGCGGGACGAACTGCCTTCTCGATAGCGGCCTGAATCTGATGCTGAGAAAAGGCATGGACTCCGCAAATGTATTCGGAAAGGAAGCGTTCGGGGAGGATTTCCAGTTTTTCGGCGATCTCTCTTATAAGAACGGGACAGGTTTTGTGAACGATCTCGACATCGTGATTCCGCTCGCGTTTACCGAAAAAGATCACCGCACCCGTTTTTCGTTGTACCTGCAGCAGGGCGTCACCCGGTGGCGGGACTCCGAGGGAGATTCCCGCGACGACTTGCGTTTCGGCGTGGGGTATCGATTTCGTCTTACCGATGAGTCGGACGCGGACGTCGTCGGGTTGTCCGCGTTCTCTCTGAACAACGCGCAGTGGGGACACCAGGTTCTGACGTCCCGGGTGGACTACTCAGGACGCTGGGGAACGGGGTCGTTTACGTATTTCCTGCCCGCCACGAGTTGGCGTCCCACAGACCCCGGGTTTGAGGAGCGCGCTCTCGAGGGGGTGGAACTCGGCTTGAATCTCAAGTTGACGACGACCGTTCGCGCGAATCTGACCGCCTACCGCCGGCAGGCCGAAGACGGAACAGGCGATTGGAAGGAAGGTGCCAGCCTCGGCGTCGACTGGCGCCCCCACCCCTGGCTGAGTTTCTCCGCCGGTCAAGATGGTATACGCGGCGGCAAGGACTCGTCGTCGTTTCTGGCAAAAGTCTCCGTTCCAATCGGGGGTCCGCCGAAGCCGAAGCCCCGCTGGGAAGGCTTTGGGGTGTTGCCAAAAAATGGGGTCCCGAGTGTATTCAATCTCTGGCGGCCCGTCGATAAAATCGGCCGCATCAAGGTCGCAAGACGAATCGAAACTTCCACTCTGACGAATCGAGTAAGCATCCGGCCCCTGCAAAACAGCATCGTCAGCGGCAAGGCGCTCCAGGTGAGGCTCTCGCTTCCGGTCGAAGCGCCCGAGGACATCCGGGTGTGGGTGCGCCTCGCGCCCGGAAGCGGCGCCAACCCCGCCGTCCCGGGCGTGGATTTCCATGACGAAATCATCACCGCAACGATTCCGCGGGGAGAGAGGCATGCCGTGATCTCGCTACCACTCATCCGTAACAACGGTATGCGGAAGCCTCGCAGCCTGAGGATCATCAAGGTGTTTCAACACGCCCCGACGTAAGAAGTCCTCCAGTAACGGGGATTGGAAACAGATCTGCTCCGGCTCGGGAATTGCCGGAATGACGATGATCAGGATAGACGACGGTGACATCGGGTGGAAGCGCATTTATGACGGATAACCAATCTTTCCTCTGGCCAAAGAGAGCTACAAGGAGGCTGCGCTTTACATTCATTCTCGAATATAATTCCCGAGTCGGGTTTCGGGATTACTTGCCTGAATGCATGGGCGCGAGCGCGGGCAAGCAATGAGAACTTGGCTTTGGTGGCGTGGCACGGAATCGTTCGAGACGGACGCTCGGGAATATGGCGAAGGGGCGTATTTCCTGAATGTGCGGAGGGCGAGAAATACCAGAATTCGGTATGGTGCGTCTCGCGCGTAGCGACGCAATCACAGGGTGATTTCCGGAGGTCTTCGAGGAAGAGCGAATGGGAGAATCGCCGGGCTTATTCAGAAATGATGAAATGCAATTTAATGCAAATAGTCATATTTTCCGTAAATATCGATAAATTCACGGGGTTTTTCGATAAATTCACGATGTTTTCTGATAATTTATAGGCCCGATTCAGGCCGGGTATGCGACTGATTCTATATCGGTGCGGAGGAATCCAGAACATGCAAATGCGAGGAAATGCGGCGCGCGATCTTTTCCCGGAATTCCCGCAAGTAGTTGATTTATATGATAAAGAAACGCGCGGCCTCCCCGAGGATGTGTTGCGGAAAACAAGAGAGGAGAAAAGTTGGGGTCTGTGGTCGATTCAGGATCAGGTGAGCCACGTGGCTTCGCTGCCCTACCGGTGGCTGCTCGTTCGCTGGGGTGCGATTCTCTTCGGCGATGCGCTCCCGCGCGATAAGGAGTTGCTCGAACGCTTCGATGGGCGAATGATGAAAGACGAGTTTTGCCCGCAAATTCAAGACCTTATCGGCGCAATGCGGGATTCGTTCGCCCTCGCCTGGGAGGTGTTGGGAACGGAGACGACCGAGTCGATTTGCGATGAGAGGAAGATATCCGAGCGTGTTCCGCACGGCAAGATACGGCCCGGAACCGGCGAGAATGTCCGCGAATGGCGCGAAAGCGTCACCCTCAAAGCCCACCGCACCGGCGTGTGGATCGACCCCGAGGACGCGGAGTTGTTTCATTTCAACCTGGAATACACGTTCCGCCACATGCTCTGGGAGGCGTATGCGCATCTCAAAACCATACAGATGCACAAAAAAGAGGAACGTCTGGAACCGCTCGTCCAGATTCCGCAAGAGGGCTACCTGCGTGTGTTGAAATGGGAGTAATACTCATATAAACAATCATTTTCATCCAATCCCAGGAGGACATTCCAAGATGGTGGAAAGCATCAATTATCCTTGGCATGAGAGCACCGCGCCCGGCGAGCGGCCGATCGACAAGCCTGAACTTCCAAAAGACGGGTATGAGATCACAATGCTCGCAGAGACGGAAACGATGGACGATGGGCAGCTCAAAATCGGACGCTTCCGGCATTTTGAAGTACTCAGCGACGAACCGCCCCGCATCGGCGGAGAGGACAGGTATCCGCAGCCTCTCACATACATCGCCATGGGGGTCGGGTTCTGACTGTTGACCCAGCTTGGGCGGTACGCCCATATGACGAAAACGACCTTCGAGAAGGCCACCTGCCGCGTGGAATTCGATTATTTTCTGAAAGGTTCCGTCCTGAGAGGCGACGTGAACTCAGGATGCCGAGGGGTACGCACGCACTTCAAGGTGGAATCGAGCGAGACAGAAGAAAAGATTCTGAACATCATTCGACTGGCGAAACAAGGCTGCTATGCCGAGCAAATGATCCAGACGGCGGTTCCATTGGCGAGCACGGTTGAGTTAAACGGAAAAAGCATTGATTTGGAAGGCATTACGGATACAAATTGACGCGAACTGGAGAATTTCTGGTGCCACGGGACGGAATTGAACCGCCGACACGAGGATTTTCAGTCCTCTGCTCTACCGACTGAGCTACCGTGGCAGTATGTGAAGCAATCAACGGACAACCAAGGGTTGTACCTTATCGGCTCATTTCCCGAAAAGGCAAGTGTTTCCATACCTTTATCAGGAAGTCGGGATTCTAAAACGCTCCAACCCGGGCGTCAACATGAAAACGCCTTGTGCTCTTGATGTTATAAAGACTCCTCCCTATGGTTATGAAATGGTAAAACATCCTTCATTTCCAGTAGGCAAGCTTCCGCCGGATGTACTGGATACCCTCCTCAAGAACACGAGTTCGCACCCGCGTCTCGTAGTGGGTCCACAGGTTGGAGAAGACGCGGCCGTCATCGATATGGGAGAACGCTTTCTCGTCGCGAAATCAGACCCCATCACGTTCGTGGAGCATCATATCGGACGCTATGCCGTACATGTGAACGCAAACGATATCGCTTGCATGGGCGCTACTCCTTTGTGGTTTCTGATGACCCTGCTTCTGCCGGAAGGACGCGCTGATGAGGCGATGGTAAGCTGTATTTGGAAAGAAGTGGGAGATACTTGCGCCGATTTGGAAATCACCTTATGCGGCGGTCATACGGAGATTACATCGGGACTGGAATTTCCGATTCTTTCGGGCCACATGCTGGGTGAAGTTTCCAGGGAGAACCTGATTCGTGGTGCCGACGCGCAAGCAGATGATTTAATTCTACTTACGCGGGCGATACCTGTTGAAGGTACGGCGATCCTGGCGGGTGCAAAATATGATTTTCTGAAAAACATTATGGATGTCGAGATTCTGGAGAACGCGAAAAGATACCTAGAATCTCCCGGTATCAGCGTAGTGGCGCAAGCTCTGGCGGCGGCCGGCACGGGCCAGGTACACGCCATGCACGACCCGACCGAGGGTGGGCTCGCCACCGGCGTCCATGAAATGGCGGAAGCTGCTGGTTTGGGGGCACTCGTAGAAGAAGACCGCATTCCCATCTCCGTTGAAGGGGAAAAGATTTGCAAAGCATTGAATCTAAACCCTTTAGGTGTCATTACGTCGGGAGCGCTTTTATTGGCGGTTCCGGCGGAAGGAGAAGAAATCGTGCGAGAAGCACTCATGACGACCGGCGCAATGGGTGTCTGCATCGGCAGATTATGCGCGCCTGAATTTGGGGTGATGATTGGGCGCGGCGGGAAAACCTATCCGCTTAAGCGTTTCGATTCCGATGAAATTTCAAAAGTGCTGTGAGGAAGCAAATATGAAACGAGCCTTGGAGGGCGTATTGCTTGATTTTGACGGTACGCTCACAAAACCCGCCTTTGACTGGCCCGCCATGAAAGAGGAGATGGGATTGGTCGATGGGGACGTATCCATACTGGATCTTCTCCCCACGCTCTCTGCCAAACGCGCGCATGAAATATCAGATATCCTTGAAAAACATGAACTTAAGGCCGCCGACATGGCGGAAGCCAACGATGGCGCGCACGAATTGCTCGCCTACTTGAGAACCAGAAAAATTCCCTTCGGCGTCGTGACGAACAACGCGGAGCGGCACGTTCTGACAATGGTGAAAAAAATAAACATCTCGCTAGAAATCCTGATCACCCGGGATATCGGCTACTGGAAGCCTGACCCGAGGCCCATGTTCGCGGGCGCCGAGGCGATCGGCGTATCGCCCGGTAAATGCGTCGTCATCGGTGACGGGAAATACGACATGATGGCGGCCAAAACGGCCGGCATGTTGTCGGTCCACCTGGCGGAATGCTCCTCGATTCCCAGCGATTTAACCCTCCCAACGCTCCTCGAAGCGCCCGCCTTGCTCGAACAACTACTTGATAAATAAAGACTAGGGGCACGCCCCGGAGGACATGCCCCATTTTGGAAGGAATCCGCCTGTGTCTAAGGCGAATCATTCGGCGAGATGTCAGTGAAACAGTATCGGGGGACCCTTCAACTGATCACCGGGGAGAAAAGGCTCCTCTATAAAAGGCGCCCATTGAGGGCTAATGGTTCACACCCTTAAAATATGCACGAATCGTGCCAGAATGGAGCATTCTCCGCCGAATAATCGTTTATACGCATAACCTATATGATTACAACGAGATAAAATACCTGCTCAGCGCGTAAGGCTTCGGCAAAACGCCTTCCCACTTCCTTGGCATGGCCTCACGCTTTGACTATTTTTCGGAAGAAATCAGTACGGGTCTGACAATATGTCAATCCGGAACCCGGATGAACGCTTCCGAAGCCTGAAATAATGGCGACAACAGAAAATACCTCCGCAATTCCCCGCATTTGCCGTGATTGCGGAAGTCCCAGGCTGTGGCAGAATTCCCCTGCGTTTGAGTGCCCCGGCGCCTTATCCCACAAAATAAATTTTCAGTTTTTTATCGAAAAACCCCGTGAATTTATCTAATTTTATCGATATTTTCAGAAATTATTATTTGCATTAAATTGTTTTTCATCACTTCTGAGCAAGCCAGCGATCCTGCCCTTTTTCACATGAAAAATTTCGCTGCTTCTTCGGTGTCTCACGCTTGGCAATGACGAGCATCCCTTTCGCTCCTCCTTGAATGCCCCCTCGCGCACCAGCGCGCTCAACTCATCCCGTAGGGCTGGCTTCCGGGAAGAAATCGTCGTATCTTCTCTCATGGTGGAGCATCTCCTGTGTGCTGAATGACCGGGCTTTGGACATCCCTGTTTCAGCAGGATGCGCCGCCTTCTTCAATTCAGCTCATACACCACTTCTGACAGTAACGCGTCGGGGAGTGCCCATGGATCCAGGCTGCGACCGAATCACCTCCGAGGTCATCGCGCACCGCTTCGCCGCCGCGGCCGACGAAATGATGGCCACCCTCGTCAAGACCGCGTATTCCCCGAACATCAAGGAGCGGCGTGACTGCTCGGTCGCGATCTTCGACACCGCGGGCAACCTCCTCGCCCTGACCGCCATCGCCCCCCTTCACCTGAGCTCGCTCCTCGGCCTCGTGGAGAACATCACCCGGCGTTACCCCCTCGACCGCTTTCGCCCCGGCGACGGCTTCCTCACGAACGATCCGTACGTGGGAGGCGGCTCGCACCTGCCGGACCTGACGCTCGCAAGCCCCGTCTTCTTCGATGGCCGGCCGGTCGCGTTCGTCGCCAACATCGCCCACCACTCCGACATCGGCGGCAAGGTGGCGGGGAGCGAGAGCGCCGACTGCACGAGCATCTTCCAGGAAGGGCTGCGAATCCCTCCCGTCAAGCTGCTGGACGAGGGGGAGCTGTCCACCGACATGCTTGCGTTCGTGCTCCTCAACTCGCGCACCCCGCGCGAGCGCGAGGGCGACCTGCGGGCCCAGATCGCGACCAACGCCACCGGGGTTCGCCGGGTGCAGGAGTGCTTTGCCCGCTTCGGAGCCGATAGCGTGCACCGGGGCGCGAGAGCGCTCCTCGACTACGCCGAGTCGCGCACGCGCGCCGAGATCGCGAGGCTGCCGGATGGAACCTACGAGAACGAAGAAGTGGTCGACAACGACGGCGTGGCCGACGGCATCGTTCGCCTCCGCGTCAAGATCACCATTCGCGCCGATAGCATTCACTTCGACTTCACGGGCACCGACGGACAGATCGCAGGGGCCCGGAACATGCCGCTCGCGGCCACCCTGTCCGGCGTCTACTACGCGGTCAAGGCGGTGACGGACCCGGCGCTGCCGCCCAACTCCGGGTACTTCCGCGCCATCAGCGTCACCGCGCCGGAAGGCACGGTCCTCAACTGCCGCCCCCCCGCAGCCGTCGGGGATCGGGGCGCGACCGGCAACGTGCTCGGCGACCTGCTGCTGGGCGCGCTCGCCGACGCAGCGCCGGACCGGGTGATGGCCGGCTGCGGTCCGCTCCACGGGCTTATCTTCAGCGGCGTCGACCCGCGCCGGAACGAGTACTTCGTCGACTACGAGACCTACGCGGGAGCGTCCGGCGCGCTTTCCGCGCTCGACGGAAAAGACGCGGTCCGGGTCCACGTTTCGGGCGCGGCCAACCTGCCCATCGAATCCGTGGAACAGGAGTTCCCGCTGACCGTCGGCCGCTACGAGCTGATCGCCGACTCGGGAGGCCCCGGACGGCATCGCGGCGGCCTCGCGACGCGACGCGAAGTCACCATCTGGGCGGAGCGGGCGAGGCTCGCAGGCCGCGGACTACGCCAATCCCGAGGCGCGTCCGGGCTGTTTGGCGGAAGTTCGGGGTGTCCCGGCGTCTTCGTTCTGGACCCGGGCGGAAACCGCGAGACGAAGCTTCCGGGCTCGTTCTCGGAGCTCGAGGTGGACGCGGGAACGACGGTTCGGGTCGACACCCCGTCCGGCGCCGGCTTCGGCGACCCGTGGGAACGCGAACCGGAGAGGGTGCGCAACGACGTGGCCGCCGGCAAGGTGACCGCACCCGCGGCGGAGCAGAGCTACGGCGTCGCGCTCGTACGCGGAAGCGTCGACGCCTCCCGGACCGCGGCCTTGCGGGAGGCCCGCCAAGATTCGAACCGTGGTGCCTGAGCGTTACGTCCTCGGCGTCGACGTCGGCGGGACGTTCACCGACTTCGCACTCGTCCGCCTGTCGGACGGCAAGACGTGGTTTCTGAAGACACCCTCGACCCCGGACGACCCGTCCCGGGCGATTGCGGCCGGCATTCCGGAGCTATTGGACCGTGCAGCCACCGGCGCCGGGAACGTCCGCTACTTCGGCCACGGAACGACGGTCGCCACCAACGCGCTCATCACGGGGGACACGGCGGTCACGGGCCTCATCACCACTGAAGGGTTTCGCGACATCCTGGAGATCCGCCGCCAGCGCCAACCCCACAACTACGACATTCGGATGCCGAAGCCCCCGCCCCTCGTCGCGCGCCACCTCCGGCGCGAGATCGAGGAGCGCACCTATCTCCTCGGGCCTTCCGACGCGCCGCCGGACCTCGAAGCGCTCGATGGAATCCTCGACGACTTCCGCCGCGAGGGCGTGCAGGCGGTGGCCGTCTGCTTCCTGCACAGCTACCACAATCCGGCCCACGAGGCCGCCGTCGCGGCCGCGGTGCGCGAGCACCTTCCCGGTGCGTTCACCTGCGCATCCCACGAAGTCGTGGCCGAGTTCCGCGAGTATGAGAGGACCACGACCACCGTGCTGAACGCATCGCTGGGCCCGGTCGTGAGCCGCTATCTCGAGCGCCTCGGGGAACGGTCCCGCGCCCTGGGCATCGTGAGCCCGAAGATCCTCCAGTCCCACGGCGGCGTCGCCTCGCTTCGGGATGCGGGTGCGATGGCGGGCCGCTGCCTCATGTCGGGACCGGCGGCGGGAGTCACCGGCGCGGGCTTTCTCGCCGGAAGAGCCGAGTGTCCGGACGTCATCACCTTCGACGTCGGGGGAACGAGCACCGACGTCTGCCTCATCGAAGGCAACCGGCCGCTCGTCGCAAAGGAGCGGGAGGTGCGGGGGCATCCCATCCGCTTTCCCATGGTCGACGTGCATTCGGTGGGAGCCGGAGGGGGCAGCATCGCGCGCGTGGACACGGGCGGCTTCGTGCACGTGGGCCCCCGGAGCGCCGGCGCCGCGCCCGGCCCCGCCTGCTACGGCCTCGGAGGAACCGAGCCCACCGTGACAGACGCCAACGTCGTGCTCGGCCGCCTTTCCGGAGATTCCCTGCTGGGCGGCCGCATGAGCCTCCGCCCCGACCTCGCGCACCGCGCAATCACCGACAAGGTGGCGGCCCCGATGGGGCTCGGTGCCGAGGAGGCGGCCGAAGCGGTGCTCACCATCCTCAACGAGAACCTGGTTCAGGCGATACGCGTGATCTCGGTGGAGAAGGGTTTCGATCCGCGACGCTTCACCCTGGTGGCGTTCGGGGGGGCGGGGCCTCTCCTCGCCTCCGCGCTCGCCCGCGAGCTGGGCATGACCCGGGTCATGGTGCCGCCCGGACCGGGTCTCCTGTGCGCGCTCGGGCTCCTCGTCGCCGACGTGCGCTCGGATTTCAGCCTGACGCGGATCGCCGATCTCGAGGGAACCGGCGCCGCCGGCATCAACGTCACCTTCACGGAGGTCGAACAGCAAGCCCTCGAATGGTTCGACCGGGAGGGGGTGGCGCCCGGCGAGCGCACGGTGCAACGCGCCATCGACATGCGCTACGTCGGACAGAGCCACGAGATCACGGTGGCGGTTCAGGAGCGGGAATTCGCAGACCACGACCTCTCGGCGCTGGTCGACGCTTTCCGGCGCGAGCACGAAAGAGTGTACGGCTACGCGCCGGACGCGCCGGTTCAACTGGTCACCTTTCGCGTCACCGCCCTCGCCCGGGTGACGGCGCCCCCGGTCGCGGGCGCCGCCGGGACGGGCGGCGACCTGCGCGCGGCGGAGCGAGGGAGGCGCCGGGTGCATTTTGCAGAGCTCGGCGGATTCGTCGATTGCCCGATCTACGCCCGGGAGGGCCTCCCACGGGGCGCCGATCTTGAAGGCCCCGCGATCCTCGAGCAGATGGACTCGACGACCGTCGTGCTACCCGGACAGGTCGCCCGCAGCGACGAGCAGGGCAACCTGAACCTCACGGTCGTGTCGGCCCCGCACGACGCAGGGAGCGGCGGTAGCGGGGGACTCGCATGACAGGGCCGAGAGAGACGGAGGGAGCATGAGCAAGGATTCGGAGCGATTCCAGGTCTGGCTCGACGGCGGCATGGTCGCGCCATACCGGATTCCAGGATTTCACGCTCATGGTAAATGCGGGGTCAATTCCGACTGATGCAGGAGGAATCGACACGACTGATGAATGAGGGTTTGACGCGCGACAACACACTCCCTCATCCTGAGTAGGCGCGCTCGCGCGCCGTATCGAAGGATGGGAGGTGCAAACGCTCCTTCACTGGGTTGTTGAAAAAGATCCCTTTCAGATAGGAGAGGGACGCCCTTCTCGACTGGAAAAGCTGCAAACACTCGCTCTTCGGGGTTGTTGAAAAAGTCCCGGAAGAGGTCGTACGGCTTGGCTCGTCATTCCGGCCTTGGGCCGGAATCCATTTGTTTTTCCTTTTTTTTATTTTCTGATTAGTTCACGCCAATGACGGGGAGATGAAAAGCCGGCGTATTGTCATTCCGCTTGAGAATGGATTCCGGCTTTCGCCGGAATGACGACGTTGATCGACTCCGACCGATGAGGGGCTTTCAACAACCGCATTCGGGCCGGACGGCAAGATACCCGCCGGGAGAAAAACGCGCTTCCACCCCCCGCCCCGCTCAGGAACGAGAGAAGAACGTACTGCTTTATATGTCGCGTGAGATTGCTAGATAAATCCGGCGACGGTGCCTTTCGCCGCGTCTAGGAAGCTGCCCGGGAAGATGCCAAGCAGCAGCGTCGCCACCACCAGCACCACCAGCGCGAAGAAAAGAGAGGGCGCGCTCGAGAAACTCATCACCGCCTGCGTCTCTCCCCTGTTCTCCATGAACATCACCATGATGATGCGCCCGTAGTAGTACATCGAGACCGCGCTCATCACGAGCCCGATGACGGCGAGCCAATAATATTCGTTCTGCACTGCCGCGGCGAAGAGGTAGAGTTTGCCGACGAAGCCGGCCGTCGGCGGAATGCCGCCGAGCGAGAGGAGGAACACCACGAAGGCCATCCCCGCCCAGGGATGCGCCTGCCCGATTCCCTTCCAGTCCTCGATGTTGTCGCCCCGGTAGCCGTCCCGGCACACGAGAATCAGCATCCCGAAGGCGCCCAGGTTCGTGAACAGGTAAGCGAGCAGGTAAAACGCCACCGCGCTGATGCCGATGTCGGTGAACGTCACCTTCCCGTCCACCACGCTCATGGTGGCCACCACGCCCATCAGCACGTAGCCCGCGTGTCCGATGCTCGAGTACGCCAGCATGCGCTTCAGGCTCGTCTGGGCGATGGCCGCCACGTTCCCCCACACCAGCGTGAACGCGGTGAGCGCCCACAACAGGGTGTTCCACCTGTCGGCCATGGCCGGTAACGCCACGAAGAATATCCGCATCAGGGCGGCAACGGTCGCGAACTTGACGGCCACGGACATGAAGCCCGTAATCGGCGTCGGCGCGCCCGTGTAGGCGTCCGGCAGCCACATGTGGAACGGCGCCATCGCCAGCTTGAAGCCGAATCCCGCCACCAGGAGAATGAGGCCGAAAATCATCACGGGGTTCTGCGCGATGGCGGCGCCGCCCGACCCTGCGAACGCTTCCGCTATACCGCGAATCGAGGTCGTCCCGGCGAACCCGTACGTCAGCGCCATGCCGTACAGGAGAATGCCCGAGGCGAAAGCCCCCATGAGGAAATACTTGAGGCCCGCCTCCCGGCTCAAGGGGTCATGCCGCATGAACGCCACGAGCACGTAGATGCTGATGCTCATGGTTTCGAGTCCCAGGTAGATCGAAATCAAATCGTTGCCCGACGCCATCACGAGCATGCCGAACACCGAGAAGAGCAGCATGGCGTACAGTTCGCCGAAGTTGATCTTCTCGACTTTTGCGTATTGAAGCAGCAGCAGAATGGAGATGGCCGCGCAAAGCAGCACGCACACCTTCACGAACACGCTCAGGTTGTCGACCACGTAGAAGCCGTTGAACGTCGTCCTCGCGCCCTCACCCCATTGCCCGAAGGCGACGAGCGCGAGAATCACGACCCCCACGAACGCCACCACGCCCACGCGCGACTTGTTCTCGAGCGACACGAACAGGTCGAGAATCAGAACGGCGCATACGAGTATGGCCAGCCCTATCTCGGGAAGCGCCAGGGACAAGGCGATGTCAGGAATCACCACTTCCATCAGAAAGACTCCATCAATTCAAGCGAAATCTCGTTCATCATTTCTCGAGCTTCGTCAGTTTGCCGAGCGCGGCCTTTTGCGGGACCTCCGCCACGTTCACCATCTTCACGACCTTCTTCACGCTCGCCTCCATCCTTCCGAGGAACGGCTTGGGGTACAGGCCGATCCAGAACATCAGGATGACCAGCGGCAGAAGATAGAGAACCTCGCGCGCGTTGCAGTCGGTGAGTTCCTTGTTCTTGGGGTTATCCAGATTGCCGAAGAATACCCGCTGGAAGAGCCAGAGCATGTAGGCCGCCCCCAGGACGATGCCGATGACGGCGAACCCGGCGTACACGTAGCTCTTCTTGAACGCGCCGATGAGGATGAGGAACTCGCCCACGAACCCGTTCAGCCCCGGCAGACCGATGCTGCTCAGCATCGTGATGGCGAAGAGCACCGTAAAGACAGGCACGACCTTCGAGAGGCCGCCATATTCGGAAATGAGGCGCGTGTGGCGCCTCTCGTAAACGACGCCGACCAGAAGGAACAAGGCGCCCGTGCTGATTCCGTGGTTGATCATCTGGAGCTGTCCGCCGAGCACGCCTTGTTCGTTTAAGGCGAACACGCCGAGCATCACGAAGCCCAGGTGGCTCACGGAGGAATAGGCCACCAGTTTCTTGATGTCGGTCTGCGCCATGGCCACCAGCGCCCCGTAGATGATGCCGATGATGGAGAGCAACATCATGAAGGGCACGAAAACATGGCTCGCCTGGGGCAGCAGCGGCAGGGCGAAGCGCACGAACCCGTAGGTTCCCATTTTCAGGAGGATGCCCGCCAGAATCACACTGCCCGCCGTGGGCGCTTCCACGTGCGCGTCCGGCAGCCAGGTGTGGAAGGGGAACATGGGTACCTTGATGGCGAAACCGATGAAGAACGCCAAGAATATCCATATCTGGAGCGAAAGCGGTATCTTCGGCCCCACGCCGTACAACTCGACCAGGTCGAACGTGAGGGTCCCGGTTCCCATCTTCAAGTTGGCGAAATAGAGCGCCAGAATTCCCAACAGCATCAACACGCTGCCAAACAGCGTATAGAGGAAGAACTTGATCGCCGCGTAGAGTTTTCTCGGTCCGCCCCACACGCCGATGAGGAAATACATCGGCACCAGGGTAATCTCGAAGAACACGTAGAACAGGAAGATATCGAGCGCGATGAAGGTGCCCAGCATGCCGGTCGCCAGCAACAGGAGGCAGACGTAGTATTCTTTCTCGCGCTCCTCGATGGCGGTGAACGAGCACACGACCCCTATGATCATCGTGAGCGTGGTGAGAAGGACGAGCAGCACGCTGATTCCGTCGATGCCGACGAAATAGCTCACGCCGATGGTCGGTATCCAACTCACCTTCTCCACGAACTGAAAGCCGGCTTCGGCCTTGTCGAATTTGAACCAGAGGGGGAGTGAGATCAGGAAATCCAAGACCGCCACCGCCGTGGCGAAACCCTTGATGGCTTTCGTCTGCTCTTTCTTCATAAAGAGCATGATGATCACCGCGCCCAACGCGGGCAGGAAGGTGATCATCGTAAGAAGCGGCATGTTACTCATAGTTCCTCCAAAACCTCATCGCATCAGCGGAAAAGGTACGCGCTCAGCATCACGAAGATGCCCAACAGCATCACGAAAAGATAATTCTGAACCATTCCGGATTGCAGGTATTTGAATACCTGGGAGAAGAAGCGGATGAAGCTCGCCGTGCCGTTCACCGCCCCGTCCACCGTCCGAAGATCGAAAATACCCGAGAAGCGGCTCGACACCATAGTGATGAGCGAACTGCCGTTCACCGCGCCGTCCACCACCTTCGCATCGAAGGCCCACAGGCCGCGCATGAGCTTGTAGGTCGGCTCGACGATGCAGGCCTGGTAAATCTCGTCGATATAGTATTTGCCGAGCAGCAGGTAATATAAGCCCGGCATGCTCCTGTACAAGCGCCTCGGCGCTTCCGTGTCCTTCACGTACATGTACCACGCCAGGGCGATGCCGCCCACGGCGACGGCGATGGCCAGGATGATCAGGAACACCACCGCAGGCCCGCTGTGTCCGCCGCCGGCCGCCGCGTTCACCAGGTGCACGCCCTGGTCCATGGCGTGGCCACCCGCCGGCATCTTCGCCAGCGAAGGCGCCAGGAAGCCGTGTATCCACCCGCCCTCGGGCGGGAAGCCGGGAATCACGCCGCCGATCACGCTCAGAACCGCCAGTATGACGAGCGGTACCGTCATCGTGGCGGGCGATTCGTGAATATGCTCGCGGGCGTGATGATCGACGCGCATCTCGCCGTGAAACGTCATGAAGATGAGCCGGAACATGTAGAAGGCCGTCATGAAGGCCGCAACCGTGCCCATGATCCAGACCGTGTAGTGTCCCGTGAAGAAGGCGTTCGCCAGAATCTCGTCCTTGCTCCAGAAGCCCGCCAGCGGCGGCACGCCCGCGATGGCGATTGCGCCGATCAGGAACGTCCAGTACGTGATGGGCATCTTGTCCTTCAAGCCGCCCATGTAGCGCATGTCCTGCTGCTGTTCCTCGGGCGCATGGTGCAGTGCGTGGATCACGCTGCCGCTGCCCAGAAAGAGCAGGCCCTTGAAGAAGGCGTGGGTCATCAGGTGGAAGATGGCGGCCGTAAAGGCGCCCACGCCCAGCGCCATGAACATGAAGCCGAGCTGGCTCACCGTGCTGTAGGCGAGCACGCGCTTGATGTCGTTTTGCACCAGGCCGATGCTCGCGGCAAACAGGCCCGTGAGCGCGCCGACGATGGCAATGACGCTCATCGCGTCCGGCCCCATGACGTAGATGGGGCTCGTGCGCGCGACCATGTAGACGCCAGCCGTCACCATGGTGGCGGCGTGGATGAGGGCGCTGACGGGGGTCGGGCCTTCCATGGCGTCGGGCAGCCAGACGTAGAGCGGAATCTGCGCGCTCTTGCCGATGGCCCCGACGAACAGCAGAAGGCCGACGGCCGATGCCGCCGCCGCGCTCATCTCGGGCGCCGCCTTGAACACTTCCGTGTAGGTGAGGCTGCCGGTCAGCGTCCAGATGAGGAACATGCCGAGCAGGAAGCCCGCGTCGCCGATGCGGTTGACGATGAACGCCTTCTTGCCCGCGTCGGAAGCGGATTGCTTCTCGTACCAGAAGCCGATGAGCAGATAGCTGCAAAGGCCCACGCCCTCCCAGCCCACGAACATGACGAGATAATTGTCCCCCAGCACCAGCAGGAACATCGAGAGCATGAACAGGTTGAGATAGGTGAAAAAGCGCGGATAGCCCGGGTCGCCGTGCATGTAGCCCACGGAGTAGACGTGAACCAGAAAGCCCACGCCCGACACCACGAGCAGCATGATGGTGCTCAGCGGGTCTATGAGGAAGCTCATGGAAACGCTCAGGCTGCCAGCTTCCACCCACGTCCAGAGCGGTATGGTGTGGCTGCCGCCCGCGCCGAAGATCATCTGCCCGGCGATGCCCAGCACCACGAGAAGCGACAGGCCCGCCATGACGGAAGCGATGGGACCCGCCTTCTCGCCCACGTGCCTTCCGAACAATCCGTTGATCAGAACCCCGATCACCGGAAAAACGGGAATGAGCCAAGCCAGTTCGATCATGATTCCCCTACCACTTCAAAAGGTTGACTTCGTCCACGTTGACCATCGTGCGGTCGCGGTTGAGCGCGATGAGAATCGCGAGTCCCACGGCCGCCTCGCACGCCGCCACGGTAATGACGAAGATGGCGAACACCTGGCCCGTCATATCCGCCAGATGGCGCGAGAAGCCCACAAAGGTCACGTTCACGGCGTTGAGCATCAACTCGATGGACAACAGGATAATGATGGCGTTGCGGCGCATCAGCACACCCATCGCGCCGATGAGGAACAATATGGCGCCCAGGACGAGAAAATGGGTCATCGATATCATAGCGGGTCCTCTCTCCCCTTTATCGCTCTATCCTGCGCTTCGCGAGAACGATGGCGCCGATCATCGCGGCCAGCAGGAGGATGGAAGCCACCTCGAAGGGGAACAGGAATTTCGTGTACAAGACCGCGCCCAGGGCCTCGACGTTGCCCGGCGTGGCGCCCAGCGACCATTCCCACTGCTTGGGCGCCGCGAACTCCACGTCCCCCAGCACGGCCCATATTTCCAGGCCCAGCAGGACGGCCGCCACGAACACCACGACGCCCTGGCGGTGCCATTGCCGCATCCGCACGGCCACTTCCACGTTCATCAGCATGATCGAGAACAGGTACAGCACCATGATGCCGCCCGCGTAGAGCAGAATCTGCACCGCCGCGAGAAACTCCGCCCCCGCCAGCACGAAGACGCCCGACAGCTGGAAGAACGTCAGCACCAGCAACAGGGCCGCGTGAATCACGTTCGCGCGCGTGATCATCAGCAAGGAGGTGAGGATCATCCCGCCTGAGAACATATAAAAGAAATAAAGTTCCACCCTGCGTCTCTCCCGCGAGTTACAAGAACAGGTACTTCAGAAAACCGGTGAGGAATATGTTGAACATCACGAGCGGGAACATGAATTTCCAGCCCACGCGCATGAGTTGATCGTAGCGGTAGCGCGGCAGCGTCGCCCGCAGCCAGATGAACACGAACATGAAAGCGGAGAGCTTCAAGACGTACCAGACGAAGCCGGGGAGCGGAATGAAATCCGGCCCATCCCATCCGCCGAAAAAGAGCACGATGCCTATCGTGGATATGACTATCATGCTGGCGTATTCCGCCAGGAAGAAGAACGCGAACTTCATCCCGCTGTATTCGGTGTGGAAGCCGGCCACGAGCTCGGTCTCCGCCTCGGGCAGGTCGAAGGGCGCGCGGTTCGTCTCCGCCAGCGCGGCGACGAAGAAGACGATAAAGGCCAACGGCTGATAGAACACGAACCACACGTCGCTCTGCGCGTGCACGATCTCCTGCAGGTTCAAGGAGCCCGCCAGCATCAGCGGCCCGATGACGGAGAAGCCCAGAAAAATCTCGTAGCTCAGCATCTGCGCCGCGCTCCGGAGCGCGCCCAGAAGCGAGTATTTGCTGTTCGAGGCCCAGCCAGCCATCACGACGCCGAACACGCCGAGCGAACTCACCGCCAGAACGAAGAACAGTCCGATGTTGATTTGCGTGATGTAGAACGTCGCGCTGAAGGGCAGCACCGCGTAGACGACGAGAGCGGGCACCAGCACCATCACGGGCGCCAGCACGAACACGACGCGGTCCGCCTTGTCGGGAACGATGTCTTCCTTGAGGAACAGCTTCAGCCCATCCGCTATCGGCTGCAATAGGCCGTGCCAGCCCACGCGCATCGGCCCGAGGCGCATCTGTACGTGGGCGATCACCTTTCGCTCGACGTAGATCAAATACGCCACCACGAGTTGCACCACGTTTACTACGATGAATATCTTTATCGCGGCGACCGCGACTTCAAGCGCCATTTCCAACGAAGCTACTCCTTACCGATCACACTCGCCCAACACGATGTCGATGCTTCCGATGATGGCCACCACGTCCGCGACCAACTGCCCGACGCACAGCTTCTTGAGACCGCCGAGGTTGATGAACGAGGGCGGACGGATGCGGACCCGGTAGGGCGTCGTCGTCCCATCGCTCACGATGTAGAAGCCGAACTCGCCCTTGGGGTTTTCGATGCTGTGGTATATCTCGCCCTCGGGGGGCTTGATGGTGCGCGGCGTCTTGCAGGTCACCGGCCCGCCGGGAAGCTGCGCCAGGCACTGCTGGATGATATGGGTGCTCTGACGCAATTCCTCGATGCGCACCAGATAACGGTCGTAGATGTCGCCGTTCTCGCCCACGGGCACGACGAAGTCGAGATAGGGATACGCCGCATAGGGCTTCGCGCGCCTCAAGTCCCAGCGCACGCCGCTTCCCCGGATGATCGGGCCCGTGAGGCCTAAGTCCATCGCGTCCTCGGCGGAGATGATGCCCACGTCGCGCGTCCTCTGCAGCCAGATGCGGTTGTTGGTGAGCAGCGTCTCGTAGTCGTCGATCCGGCTCGGGAAGATGTCGATGAACTCCTGCGTGAGCTGCAGGAACTTGTCCGGCACGTCCTCGTGCAGACCGCCCAGGCGGAAGGCGTTCACCGTCAGGCGGCCGCCGAAAGCTGTCTCAAACAGGTCGAGCACCATCTCGCGCTCTCTGAAACACCACAGGAACACCGTCATCGCCCCGATGTCGAGCGCGTGCGTGGCGAGCCAGAGCAGATGGCTGGCGATTCGGGAGAGCTCCCCCACCATCGAGCGGATGTACTGCGCCCGCATGGGGATCTCCCAGTCGAAGAATTTCTCCACCGCCGTCACCCAAGCGAGATTGTTCGAGGGGGCGGCGATGTAGTCGAGCCTGTCCGTATAGGGGATGAACATCGTGTAGGTGATGTTCTCGCCAATCTTCTCCGTGCCGCGGTGCAGGTAGCCGATGTCGCAGTCGAGATCGTTCACCGTCTCGCCGTCGAGCTTCAGGATCACCCGGAGCACCCCGTGCGTGCTCGGGTGCTGCGGACCCATGTTGATGACGAGTTCTTCGGTCCCGTGCAGGGTGCTCTGCTCGATACGAGACGTGTTCGCTACGCCGACCATTCCCTCATTCCCTCAAAAGCGATACCGCTTTAATCGCCGATTTCCTTGCGTTTCGGCTTGGTGTAAATCCGCTCTCCGCGACCCTCGAGCGGATAGTCTTTCCGCATCGGATGGCTGCCCCAATTGTCGGGCAGAAGTATCCGCCTGAGATCCGGATGACCCTCGAATTCGATTCCGAATAAATCGTAGACCTCGCGCTCCATCCAGTCCGCGCTGCTCCATACGCCCGAAACCGTAGGCATCGCCTGGCCTTCCTTGATCCGCACCTTGAGGCGAAGCCTGCGGTTATGCTCGATGCTATAGAGCTGATACAGCATCTCGAAGGGATACTCGGCCTCCGGGTAGTGCGCCGCCGTCAAGTCGGTGAGGAGCTTGAAGAGCGTATCGCCGTGGTCGCGCAGATGCGTGCACATGGCGACGATGGAATCGAGCCCCACGACGAACGTCGTCTCGTCCTCATCGTCCTCGTAGGCGCTCTGCTCCAGAACCGCGCCCGGAAACGCAGATTCCACCACCTCCTTCAAATCCTCGCCCGGAGGGGTCTTCACGGCCTCGGCGGCCTCATCGGAATCAGGCGCGCCGTTCGTCTCTTCGCTGTCTTCCACCACTTCGTCCGGCATCTTCTTCCCTTGTGCGCCGCAGGTTATTACCGGCGGATGTATTTTTCCTGTTCAATTTTTTTCTGAAGCTGCATGACGCCCCACATCAAGGATTCGGGCCTGGGCGGGCAACCCGGAACGTAGACGTCCACCGGGATGATTTCATCCACTCCCTGCATCACCGCGTAGTTCGCATACGGGCCGCCGCATGTGGCGCAGTTGCCCATCGCGATCACCCAGCGCGGCTCGGGCATCTGGTCGTAGACCTTGCGAATCGCGTCCCCCATCTTGTGGGTGACGGTGCCCGCCACGATGATCACGTCGGACTGGCGCGGCGTGGCCCGGAAGATCACCCCGAAACGGTCGAAATCGTAGCGCGCGGCGCCCGAGGCCATCATCTCGATGGCGCAGCACGCCAGGCCGAAGGTCATCGGCCAAAGCGCGCTCTTCCTCGCCCAGGCGACCAGGCTGTCGACCTTCGACGTGACGAAGTTGTCGCTGAACTTGCCCTCGACTAAGCCCACTCCAAGGCTCCTTTTCTCCAAGCGTAGAAATAACCCACCAAAAGGATGCCGATGAACAGCATCATCTCGATAAACCCGAATAGCCCGAGCGCATCGTAGCGCACCGCCCAGGGGAAGAGGAACAAGGCCTCCACGTCGAAAAGCAGGAACAGGATTCCCAGCAGGTAGAACCGGATGGAGAAGCGCTCGTGCGCCTCCATCAGGGGGGGCATGCCGCACTCATACGGGGAATTTTTCTCGGGGTCCGGGTTGTTCGGGCGGATGACCAGCGCGATGATCAGAATGCTCGCGCCGAGAGCGGCCGCCATGAGCGTGATCAGGAAAATGGGGACGTAGGGATTGATGGCCTGATAATCCCTGAAAAAAGCGCCTAGAAACTCCATCGCATCCATGCGTGGCCCCCACAAAATTCGCAAACCGCCAGGGCGATGAAATTGCGCCGCCTTCATCGTTGCCGCAAGGCGGTCATTTCCCTCGAAAACCCCTGGAACAAAAGCCTGAAATCGAACGAACCGCCAAAACTTATATCATGGCGACTACCGAAAAACCAACCCCTGAGGTCAATTAAAAAAGACTGTGGAGCGATGGGCGAAATCCAGCACCGAGGAGGGGAAAATCCCCAGTTGCAGGGTGCTCGCGACGGCGAGCACGAGCGCCGTGACCGCGTAGGTCCAGCCTGGATGCGGAGCGGATCTCGCAACTCCGCCTTGTGCTTGTGGCTCGCGCATATACATCACCACGACGATCCGCAGGTAGTAATACACGGCCACCACGCTGTTGAGCACCGCAATCACGGTCAGCCAGACGTACCCGCCGTTCAGCGCCGCGCTGAACACGTGGAATTTCGCCACGAAGCCTCCCGTGGGCGGCAGGCCGGAGAGCGACACCATGAACACGGCCATCGCAGCCGCGAGACCCGGCCGGAAAGAAGCCAGACCTGCGAGATTGTCGAGCTTCGTGCCGCCGTCCTCGCGCATGTTCGAAATGAGAATGAGCACGCAGAAAGCGCCCATGTTCATGAAAACGTAGACGAGCATGTAGTAGAGGAACCCGCTCGTCGCAAGCTCCGCGCTCGTGCGCGAGGCCACGAGCGCGACCATGAGATACCCGGCATGGGCGATGCTGGAATAGGCGAGCATCCGCTTCACGCAGGTCTGCCAGATCGCGACCAGGTTCGCTAGGCTCATCGTGAGCACGGCCATCACCCACAATACCGAATCGAAGCTCCCGCCGGCGTCGCCCGCGGAGAGAAATACCCTGAAGAACGCGGCGAAAGCCGCCGCCTTGGGCCCCACGGACATGAAAGCCGTCACCGCGGTGGGCGCGCCCTCGTAGACGTCGGGCGTCCACATGTAAAACGGCGCCGCGGCCACCTTGAAGCCCAGCCCAACCACCATGAAGCCCAGGCCCATCAGGAAGACCGCCCCGCGCGAGGCGGGATTCTCGTGAAGCCGCGTCGCTATCTCTATCAGGTCGACCGAGCCGGTCGCGCCGTAGACGAGCGCCATGCCGTAGAGCAGGAAGCCCGAGGCGAACGAACCGAGCAGGAAGTATTTGAGTGACGCCTCGTTCCCCTCGGGACGCGCGCGCAGATAACCCGCCAGGACGTAGAGCGAAAGTGAGAACACTTCCAGGCCCACGAATATCATCAGCAGGTTCCGCGTCGCCGCCATGAGCATCATGCCGGAGGTGGCGAAGAGGATGAGGCCGAAATACTCGCCCGCGGGCGTATCGTCCAGCTCCCGCTGGGCCGCGGCGATGAGCACCGAGAAAATGCTCGCGAACAGGATGACGACGTAGAGAAACTGCGTGAACCCGTCGAAGAGGTACATGCCGCCGAACGACGCGGCCAGACCCGGCAGGGCGCGCGCGCCGAGCGTCACCCCCAGGGCGGCGGCCAGCGTCACCAGCGAAATGATGATGATGACGGAGCGCTCCCCTTTCGCGAGAAAAGCGTCCCACATCAACACAACCACCGCCCCGAACACCGGCAGGATCACCGGGAGCAGGTACCCCCAATGGATTGTGGGATGAACGATTTCCAAAGCTATTTCACCTCGACTCTATGCGCATGAGCGAGCGCGCTCTTTTGCAGTTTCCGCTCGGGCGCCTTCTCCACGCGCAGCACCCGGCGGTTCACCTGCGAGAGCCAGGCCTGGGCCGACGGCTCGATGCGGTTGAACAACGGCTTGGGGTACAGCCCTATCCAGAACATCAGCGCCACCATGGGCAGCATGACGAGCCACTCGCGCCTGTTCATGTCGGCCAGCCCCTGGTTCGCCCGCACGTTCACCTCGCCGAACAGCACGCGCTGCAGCATCCAGAGCATGTAGACCGCCGAGAGAACCACGCCGGTGGCCGCGATTACGGCGAACCAGGCGTTGCGCTCGAACGCGCCCAGCAGAATCGTGAACTCGCCCACGAACCCGTTCAGCCCCGGGAGGCCGATGCTGCTCAGCGCCGTGATGATGAAAAACGTCGAAAATACGGGCATCACCCGAAGGAGGCCGCCGAATTCCTCGATTTGCCGCGTGTGCCGCCTCGAGTAGATGAAGCCCACTATCAGGAAGAGCGCTCCGCTGCTGATGCCGTGGTTCACCATCTGGATAACGCTTCCCGAAGCGCCCAGCAGGTTGAAGGAGAAAAGCCCCAGCATCACGAAGCCCAGGTGACTCACCGAGGAGTAGGCCACGAGTTTTTTCACGTCGGTCTGCACCATGGCCATGAGCGCCCCGTAGATGATCCCCACCAGCGCCAGGCAGATGATGAGAAACGCGAACTCGCGCGCCGCCGTCGGGAACAGCGGCATCGCCAGCCTCATGAAGCCGTACGTGCCCATCTTCAGGAGAACGCCGGCGAGGATGACGCTTCCCGCCGTGGGCGCTTCCACGTGGGCGTCGGGCAGCCAGGTGTGAAACGGAAAAATCGGCACCTTGATGGCGAAGGAGATGGCGAACGCGGCGAACAGCCACGGCTGGAGGGCGGCGTCCACGGGTTCTCTGAAATGCGCCAGGATGTCGAACGTGCCGACCCCGCTCGCGAAGTACAGCCAGATGATCGCCACGAGCATCAGCACGCTTCCGGCCATGGTGTAGAGGAAGAACTTCACGGCCGCGTATATCCGGCGGTCTCCGCCCCAGACCCCGATGATGAGGTACATCGGAATCAGCATTCCTTCCCAGAAGACATAGAACAGGAAGAAATCGAGCGCGAAGAACACGCCGAGCATCCCCGTCTCCAGGAACAGCAGGGACATGTAGTAGAGCCGCGTCTTTTTCCGCACGTCCTCGAAGGAGAAGAGTATCGCGACGGGCGTCAGGATGGTGGTCAGCATCACGAGCAGCAGGCTGATGCCGTCCACGCCCACTTTGTATGCAATCCCGAACCTCGGTATCCACGCCGCTTCCTCGATGAACTGCATGCCCGCGTAATCGGGCCGGAAGCCCACGTACATCACCACCGAGAGGGCGAACGTGACCAGGGATACCGCCAGCGCGAACGCGCGGACGCCTCCGCTTCCCTTCCGCGCGCCCTCGCGCGCGAACAGGAGCAGCAGGCCCCCGAGCATGGGCAAAAACAGTATCGAGGTGATTATTCCAGGCACTCGCCCCTCACGCTCCTCAAAGAATCAAAAGAATCATCAACGCGCCGTGAGATACAGCAGAATCACCAGCGCGCCGACCAGCATCGAAACGGCGTAGCTCTTCACGTAGCCCGTCTGGAGACGCCTCAGGACGCCCCCCAGGGACCTGACGAAAATGCCCGCCCCGCTCACGGCCGCGTCCACCAAACCGTCCTCGAACGCTTTCCAGCACCAGATCGACGCCCGCTTCACCGGTTGTATGATGCAGGCGTCGTAAATCTCGTCCACGTAATACTTGTTCACCAAAAGGCGGTGGATGCCCGGCCAGAGTTCCGCATAGGCGCTGCCGCCGTCGTTTTTCTTGACGTAAAGATTGTAGGCCGCGTAAATGCCGAAAAAGGCGATGGCGAGCGAGAACAACATCATCAGTATCTCAAACACCACCTCATGGTGCGCCTCTACGTGACCGCCGAAAGCAGGCGCCAGGAAATCGCCGAAAACGTTCGCCCCCGTGATAATGGGAATCCCCACCCAGCCGCCGACGATGGAGAGCGCCGCCAGCGCCTGAAGCGGAAGCGTCATGTTCGTGGGGGATTCATGGACTTTCTGCTGCTCCGCCAGGCTCAGGCTGCAGGTGCCGAAGAATACGCGGAACAATAGCCTGAACATATAAAACGCCGTCATCAGAGCGCCCGCCGCGCCGGCGAGCCACAGGAGCACCCCACCGCGCTCGGCCGTCATGGCCGAGTAGAGAATCGCGTCCTTGCTGAAAAAGCCGGCGAAGGGGAATACGCCTGCGATGGCCAGCGCGCCGATCAGGAAGGTGTTGCTCGTACGCGGCAGGGCCGCGTGGAGTCCGCCCATCCTGCGGATGTCCTGCTCGCCGTCAAGCGCGTGAATCACGCTTCCCGCGCCCAGGAACAGGAGCGCCTTGAAGAACGCATGGGTCATCAGGTGGAAGATCGCCGCGGAGAACGCGCCCACGCCGCATGCCAGGAACATATAGCCCAGTTGGCTCACCGTGCTGTAGGCGAGCACCTTCTTGATGTCTGTCTGAACCAGGGCGATGGACGCCGCCATCAACAGCGTGAGCGCTCCGATAATGGCCACCACCAGCATCGCCGTGGCGGAGAGTTCGAAGAGTACGTGCGCCCTCGCCACCATGTAGACGCCCGCCGTCACCATCGTCGCCGCGTGTATCAGGGCGCTTACCGGGGTGGGGCCTTCCATGGCGTCGGGCAGCCAGACGTAAAGCGGAATCTGCGCGCTCTTGCCCGTCGCGCCCGCGAAGAGCAGCAGGCAGATAATCGTCGCAGCAGCGCTCTCGGGGGCGAGCAACTCCGGAGCCTTTGCGAACACCGTCGCGTAATCCAGCGAGCCGACTATGCTGTAGATGTAGAAAAGCGCAATCAGGAAACAGAAATCACCCACCCGGTTCACGATGAAGGCTTTCTTGCCGGCCTCGGCCGCCGCCTTTCGCTCGTACCAGAAGCCGATGAGCAGGTAGCTGCAAAGACCCACCGCCTCCCAGCCCACGAACATCACCACGAAGTTGTCGCCCAGAACGAGCGTGAGCATGGAGAGTGAGAAGAGGTTCAGGTAGATGAAATAGCGCACCACGCCGCGATCGCCGTGCATGTAGCCCATCGAGTAGATGTGGATCAGCGTCCCCACGCCGGTGACGACCAGCGCCATCACGGCGGAGAGCGGATCCATCGAGAAGCTCGCCTTGACCTCGAAAGCGCCCACGGGAATCCACTCGAACAGGACGACGCGAATCAGCCGCCCCTTCTCGGGCATCCCCAGAAGGCGGAGCCAACTCACGAGAGACGCCACGAACGCGAGCGCCATCACCAGCGTCGCGGTCCAGCCGGCGAATTTCTCCCCGCGCTTCCAGCCGAAGAGCAGGTTCACCAGCACGCCGATGAGGGGGAACGCCAATATGAGGGTCAGACTATCCATAATTCCTTGCTCTTATAGTTTCAGTAGATTGATCTCGTCCAGGTCGGTGGATTCGCGGTTGCGGTAGATCAGCACCACGATGGCCAGCCCGATGGCGGCCTCCGCCGCGGCCACCGCCATCACGAAAAACACGATCATCTGGCCCGCCATCGAATCCAGGAAGCGGCCATAGGCCACGAACGCCAGATTCGCCCCGTTCATCATCAACTCGATGCACAAGATGACGACGATAGCGTTTCTGCGCACCACGACGCCCACCACCCCCAGGGAGAAGAGAACCGCGCTCAGAATCAGGTAATGCTCGAGTGGCGCCACGTCCCACCCCTCCTAGCGGCTTCGCCTGCGCGCCAGAACCACGGCGCCGACGATGCCCACGAACAACAAGACGCCCATCGCCTGAAACGGCAGGACGTAATCCGTCAACAAAAGGTTTCCGATAACCTGCGTGTTGCCCAGCTCATCCACCCGCTCGACCGGAAAGCTCCCCTTCTTGCCCGTCATAAGGGAGGTGGAGAGGAATATTTTGAGCAGTACGCTGAATACGGCGAGTCCCGCGATGGCGCCCAGCATCTTCTGGCCGGGCAGGCGCAGCTCCCTTTTCTCCTCGCGTCCTAAGTTGATCAGCATCACCACGAACAGGAAGAGCATCATGATCGCGCTGGCGTAGATGATCACCTGAACGATGGCGACGAACTGCGCGTGTAGAGAGAGATACAGCCCGGCAAGGCCGAGGAAGGTCAGGATCAGGGCGAGTACGCTGTAGAGCGGGCTGGGAAACGCGACGACGGCTATCGCGCCCACCGTCGTCACCACCGCCAGGAAATAAAAAAACAGGGAACTGGCCACTACCGCCCTTCCTCCAGCGGGCGGGCGCCCGCTTCAAATCGAATCCTAGACATACGTGAGCAGGTTCTTCTCGTCATAGCGGGCATGAAGCTCCGGATAATCCTCGGTCCGCTCCACGATCAAATCGCCCTTCTCGTAGAGGAACTTGCCGCGATCGTCCTGGCAGAATTCATATTCGTTGCCCAGCACGACCGCGCCGACCGGGCAGGCTTCCTCGCAGTACCCGCAAAAGATGCAGCGAAGCTCGTTGATCTCGTAAATACTGGCGTAGCGCTCGCCCTTCGAAGTCGGCGCCTCGGGGTCGTTCTCCTCCGATTCCACATATATGCAATCCACGGGACACGCCGCCGAGCAGAGCTTGCACCCCACGCAGCGCTCCAGGCCGTCCTCCCAGCGCAGCAGCTTGTGGAGGCCGCGGTAGCCCACGGGCATTTCCTCTTTGACGTCGGGGTACTGCACGGTCACGCGGTTTTTGAAGGAATGCTTGATCGTCAGCCACAAACCCTTGCAAATCTCGCCTAACATGAATCCTCCCCCCTTAGAGCGGCCCGCTAGCCCAGGAAAACGACGGCGGCGGCCGTGAGTATCACGTTCAGGATGGACAGCGGCAGAAGCACCTTCCACCCGAGACCCATCAGTTGGTCATAGCGCAGGCGCGGCGTGGAGGCGCGCAGCCACATGAAGAAGAACATGAACGCCAGCACCTTGATCAGGAACCACAAGACGGGCGGCAGCAGCGGTCCGCGCCATCCGCCGAGGAAAAACGTCGCCCCCACCGCCGAGAGCGTAATCATGCTGCAGTACTCGGCGATGGAATAAACCGCAAAGTGCATGCTGCTGTATTCGGTATGAAAACCGCCGGTGAGCTCGCTTTCGGCCTCGGGCAAATCGAACGGTGCCCGGTTCGTCTCCGCCAGCATACAGATGACGAAGAGCAGAAAGCCCAGGGGCTGCAGGACGATGTAGGGCATCCCGGCCTGAGCCTCGACGATTCCCTTTAAGCTCAGGGTGCCCGAGATCATCACCACGCCCAGAAGCGACATGCCGAGCGAGAGTTCGTAGCTGATCAATTGAGCGGCGGAGCGAAGCCCGCCGATGAGCGGATACTTGCTGTTCGACGCCCATGAGCCGAGCACGATGCCGTACACGCCGATGCCCGCCATGGCGAAGATGTACAGGATGCCGACGTTCACGTCGGCCACCACCAGGTCCACCTTCTGGCCGAGCACGGTTACGGAATCGCCGAAGGGCACCACGGCGAAGGCAACCAGCGCCGGAATAAGCGTAATGGCCGGCGCCAGAACGTAAATCACCTTGTCCGCCTGAGAAGGAATAATGGTTTCCTTGAACATGAGCTTGATCCCGTCGGCGATGGGCTGCAGTAGCCCCGACGGCCCCACGCGGTTGGGTCCCACGCGCACCTGTATGAGCGCGAACACGCGCCGCTCCATCCAGGTCATGTAGGCGGCGAGCAGCAAAAGTCCGCCGAAGCCCACGAGCACTTTTCCGAGAATGATGAGCAGCCAAATCATCTATGCGCCCACCTCTTGGGGTTTCTCCGCCTTGCGCACCCGAATCTCCACCCCCTGGCGGCCAGTCGCGCCGACGGCGTTGAGGGCCGAGCCCCCATGCGCGCGCAGATAACCCTCCGGCGCGAATGCGACGCCCACCGGCGCGTTCTTGTCGACGTGCGCGGGAAGCTGAACGACCTCTCCGCCCACTTCGAATTCCACGAGTTCGCCGTCCGCAACACCCAGGTTCTCGGCATCGCTCGGCGAGAGGACGAGAGAGGCTTCCGGCATGTCGGCGAGATGATAAGCCGAGGCCGCATAAGCGCCCGAGAGCCACAAGACGGGCGTCATCAGCATCCTCAAGCCCGGCTCCTGCGCCTCTTTCTCGGGAATCTGCGCTAGCTGATAGGCGCGCTGCCCCTCTCGTCTTAAATGCAGTCCCTCATCGGGTACCCGGCCGAAGGCGTCCGCGTAATCGCCGATGAGCGAGCGCGCCTGAATCCGTATCTTGTCCAGCGCATTCGCCCGCAACGGCCGCTCCATCGCCTTGGCGATATCGGCGAAGGCCCGCCACGCTTCGGGGACCATCTTGTCGATCATCGGCTTGAGCGCGCGCGGGAGAGACTGCGCCCTGCGCTCCATGTTCGTGACGCTGCCCGTCTCCTCATACAATGTGGGCGCGGGGATCACGACGTCCGCGTATTCCGTGCTGGCGTTCAAGTGGGATGTCTGCGCGACGACGAAATCGGCCTTTTCCAGCGCCTCTCTCGCCCGCGCGCCGTCGGGATGCTCGCCTACCGGGTCGCAGCCCAGGATGTAGAGTCCCTTCAGATCACCGCTCATGAGGCCATCCAGTATGCCGTTCGCGTTCTTGCCGGGTTGGTCGCCGGGCGGCCTCCCCCATGCTTCCTCGCAGGCGGCGCGCGCCGCTTCATCCGACAAATCGCCGCCGGGCAGGGCTTCGGGGCGCAGTCCCATATCGATTGCGCCCTGTAAGTTCGGCGCGACGGTGGCGAAGAGCATGTTGGCGCGGAGCAACAGCCCCAGATTGATCGCCTCGGAAACGGCGACTTTCCCGGTCTCTCCGGGCCCTGAGAGTATGCTCACGCCGCCATCGGCCACCAGAATCGCCCGGGCGGCGGCCATGAGGTCATCGGGCGACACGTCCGCCTCTTCGCACAAGCGGCTCAGGTCCACGGAACCGATGAGCGCGGCGTATTCCTCCGCTTTTTCGCCTTCCGGCTTCGCGCCGCCGTCCACGAGGTATGTCGCCAGCGCGCGCAGCGTCCGCGAAATGCCCCCCAGCACCGGCACCAGATGATGCACCCTGCCCTGAACGCGCAAGTCGATGCGCCTTTGGTTCACGTTGATGATGACGGCGCCCGCCCGGTGCGCTTTTCTGATCTGAAGCGCGAGTATGGGATGCTGCGTGAACGGGTCGCTGCCCACGATGATGATGGCCTTCGAGCGCCCCAACTCCTCGATGGAGCCCGCGCCGCCCACGCCGCCAAAGGCGGCGCTTTGCAAGTCCGACTGCACGATGTCGCGCGGATGAATCCGGCTGTCCAGGTGGTTGGTTCCCAGAACCGCGCGCATGAAGGCGCCGAACTGATACGCCGTCTCGTTCGTGGAAGAGGCCCCGCCCAGGCCGGCGATTGCGCCGCCGCCCGCTCCCTCCATGAGCGCGCTCAAGCCCCTCGCCGCCTCGCCGATTGCCTCCGCCCAGCCGACGGGCGTCAGTTCGCCGTCTTTTCGGATCATCGGCTGGGTGATGCGCCCCTCGCCGTGCGCACCGCTCCAGCCATAGCGCGCGACGTCGCAAATCCAGGTGTCGTTGACTCTTTCGTTCTCGGCCGCCGTGACGCGCTTGATCTCGCCGTCCTTCGTCCAGACGCCCTGGCGACAGCCCACGCTGCAAAGGGTGCAGGGGCCCTGGGTTTCCTGCATCTCCCACACGCGCGCGGTGAAGCGGTATTTGTTGTCCGTGAGCGCGCCGACGGGGCAGATGTCGATGACGTTGCCCGAGACGACGCTCGTCATGGGCAGATCCTCGTAGACGCCCACCTCGGTGCGGTCGCCGCGCTGCGCCCAGCCGAATTCCGCTCCGCCGTCTATCTCTTCGGTGAAGCGGATGCACCGGGTGCAGTGCACGCAGCGGTTCATTTCGGGCTTGATGAAGGCGCTGATCTCCTTTTGCGGATAAATGCGCCTGAACTCGTGCGTCCTGCTGATAGCCTTGCCGTAGGCCATCGTCTGATCCTGCAGAGGGCACTCGCCGCCCTGATCGCACACCGGGCAATCGAGCGGGTGGTTCTTGAGCAGAAATTCGAAAACCCCTTCCTGCGCCTCGATGACGCG
Source organism: bacterium (assembly GCA_965213625.1). Lineage (GTDB taxonomy): Bacteria > UBA8248 > UBA8248 > UBA8248 > UBA8248 > Bin107. The sequence continues at coordinate 1,313,475 of CBDBZU010000004.1, read as the reverse complement.
CGGGGTCACGGAACTGATCACCATGCCCTCGGCCGCAGGCGTGGCGCAGGAAGGCTGGAGCTTGGGTATCGGCCTGCCGTTTCCGGCGTCGAGCACTTCCACGAGACAGGCCCGGCACTGGCCGACGATGGAGAGGTTCTTGTGGTAGCAAAAATGCGGAACGTGCGCGCCGATGCGGAGCGCGGCCTCCAGGACGGGCAGGCCCTTGTCCATCGTGACGCTCTGATCGTTGAATACGAATGTTACCTGCTCATTCGACATCTATCGCCTCTCCCCCATCACATCGCGGCGGGATACGGACTGTCCAGCGGACAGCGGCCCAGAGAGATGTGCGCTTCGAATTCATCGTGAAATTTCGTCAGGAACGCGCCGAACATCATGGCGCATGCATCAGACAACACGCAGATGGTGTTGCCCCGCATGTTGGGGTCTATCGACGCGAGCGTATCCAGATCGTCGGGCACGCCTTCGCCCCGCTCCATGCGCGCCAGAATCTCGGACACCCAGCCGGTTCCCTCCCGGCAGACCGAGCACTGTCCGCACGATTCGTGCTCGAAAAAGGCGGCGAGCCTGCCCGCGGCCTGCACCATGCACGTGGTCTCGTCCATGACGATCACCCCGCCGCTTCCGCCCATGCTGCCGGCCTTCGCGAGGGAATCGAAATCCATCGTCACCTTGTCTTCGTATACTTCCTTCGCCGTGAGGACGGGCGCGCTCGCGCCGCCGGGTATCACCGCTTTAAGAGCAGCCCCGTTCCGCATGCCGCCGCAGTGATCGTGAATCATCTCCTCGCACGTCAGGCCGAGCGGCAACTCATACAGGCCCGGCTTCGCCACGTGGCCCGAGACGCAGTACATGCGGGTGCCCGAGTTCTTCTCGTCGATTCCGATGCCAGCGAACCACTCCGCCCCCTTGTTCACGATGTGGGGGAGATTCGCGAGCGTCTCCACGTTGTTGATGACCGTGGGCCGCGCATAAAGACCGATCACCGCCGGAAACGGCGGCTTTAAGCGCGGGTGTCCGCGCTTGCCCTCGAGCGACTCCAGAAGACCCGTCTCCTCGCCGCAGATGTAGGCGCCCGCGCCGCGGTGGGTGTAGATATCGCACGAAAAACCGCTGCCCATGATGTTCTGGCCGACGTATCCCTTCTCGTATGCCTCGGCCAGGGCTTTCTCGACCGCGCGCCAGGGCGCGACGAACTCGCCACGAATGTAGATGTAGGCCTTTTCGATGCCCACGGCGTAACACGCGATGAGGATGCCCTCGATAAGCTGGTGCGGGTCGCGCAGCATGAGTTCGCGATCCTTGAACGTGCCGGGCTCTCCCTCGTCCGCGTTGACGGCCAGGTATTTCGGTCCGTCTACCTGGGGCACGAAGCTCCACTTGAGGCCGCATGGGAATCCCGCGCCGCCGCGCCCGCGCAGGCCCGAGGATTTTACGAGCTCGATGACGTCCGCTGGTTCGACACCGCCCAGGAGCTTCCGTAACGCCTCATAGCCGCCCGTGGCTTCATAACCCGCGATTTGAGGCGCATCGGGGTTGTCGAACCGGCTCGTCACGATTTTTTCCAGAACCAACGCCATCTTCAGACTCCTCGGCCCTGGCCTTCGCCATCTGTTTCTTCGGCGCCTGCCAGAGCGGGCGATACCACCTCGTCCGCCCCGATGGGCGAGACTGTCTCGCCTTTTTCCAGCGCGCTCAGGATGTCGTTCATAATCTCGGGTGTTACGCGCTCGAAGTAGTCTTCATTCACCTGCACGCACGGAGCGCCGCCGCACGCGCCCAGGCACTCGACCGCCTCGATCGAGAACTTCCCGTCCTCGCGCGTATGTCCGGTGCGGCAATCCAGGCGGTTTTCGATCTCGCGCAACAATCTGCCCGCTCCCATGAGGGCGCACGAGAGGTTGTTGCACACCTGTACGTGGTACTCGCCGATGGGCTGGGTCTTGAGCATGGTATAGAAGCTCACCACGCCCCACACCTCCATGGGGGAGACCTCGAAAATCTCGGCCACGTGCTGCATCACAGCGCTCGTGATGAAGCCCTCCTGCTCCTGGGCCAGCTGGAGCGCGGGGATGAGGGCCGAGCGCTTCACCGGATACTTGGCGATGATGCGCTCTAGTTCCGCGCGGTTCTCGGGCGAGAACTCGAAGCGTTCTTCCTGCTCGGAATGGGGAAACCGTATCAACGCCAAAACAATACCGCCCTCTGTTTCTCTTTAGCGATCAATCTCGCCCAGTACGATGTCGATGCTGCCGATGGCGGCAACGACGTCGCCCATCAGCCCGCCGCGGGTGATCTCGGCGAGCGAGTGCAGGTTCGCGAAACTCGGCGCGCGCACTTTTACCTTATAAGGACCCGGACTGCCATCGCTGATCATGTAATAGCCAAGCTCTCCCCGGGGAGACTCGATGGCCTGGTACACCTCGCCCTCGGGCACGCTGTAGCCTTCGGTGAATATCTTGAAGTGGTGGATAAGCGCCTCCATGTCGTGGGCCAGTTGCTCTTTGGGCGGCGGCACCACCTTGGGGTTGTCCGCCATGAGGGGCCCCTCGGGCATACCTTCCCACGCCTGCATGGCGATGCGCCGGGACTCGCGCATCTCCGCTATCCGCACCAGGTACCTGTCCAGAATATCGCCCCGCTCGCCTACGGGAACCTCGAAGTCGAACTCCTCATAGCCCGAGTAGGGCTCGTTCTTTCGGATGTCGTAGGGAACGCCGCAGGCTCTGAGCAGCGGCCCCGTGATGCCGAGCGCATAGGCCTCATCGGCCGTCATGGCGCAAACGCCCTCTGCGCGCCTCCTGTAGATGGGGTTGTTCGTGAGCAGTTCCTCATACTCGTCCACGCGGTCTGAGAAGGGTTCCAGGAAATTGCGACAATCATCGTAAAACGTCGGGTAGGGCTCGCGCGCGACGCCGCCCACGCGGAAATAGCTTGTCATCATGCGGACGCCGGCGACTTTCTCGAAAATCTTCAAGAGCTGCTCGCGCTCTCTGAAGCAATAGAGAAAGACCGTCATCGCGCCCAGGTCGAGCGCGTGGGTACCCAGCCAGACCAGGTGGCTGTTCAGCCGCGTCATCTCCGCAAGCAGCACGCGCAGATACTTGCACCGGCGGGGAACCTCCATATCCAGGAGCTTCTCCACGGCCAGAACGAAGCCCAAGTTGTTCGACATGGGCGCCAGGTAATCCATGCGGTCGGTCATGGGGAGGGCCTTGTTGTAGGTTCTCCCCTCCATGTTCTTCTCGATGCCGGTATGCAGGTAGCCGATGATGGGCTTGCACGAAAGCACCGTCTCGCCGTCGAGTTCGAGCACAACGCGCAGAACACCGTGGGTGCTCGGGTGCTGCGGCCCCATGTTGAGAGTCATGGTCTCGGTCTGGATGGGACCGAGCATGTCGCTGTCGAGTGGGTCCGTGCTTTGCGCTTGCGTGGCCATCAATGGCTCCCGTGATCCTTATTCCGCCGCCTTGGGCTTGCCGGCGGGCGTATCCCTGAACGTGAACGCCACCGGCTCGGAAGATATATCGAAATCCTTGCGGTGGGGGTGTCCCTCGAAGCCCTCGGGCGTGAGAATGCGTTCGAGCTCGGGGTGCCCCTCGAAGGTGATTCCCAACAGGTCGTACGCCTCGCTCTCATGGAGCCTCGCGCCCGGCCAAATCCCGCAGACGCTGGGCACCGCCGGTTCGAGATCGTCCGCGCAGGGGGTTTCCAAGCGCAGACGCCGCGGTCTCTCGGGATTCAGGAGCGAATACGTCACCTTGAACCGGTAGGAAACCGGCAGTTCCAGACAATCCACCCCGCAGACGAAACTCAGCAGCTTGTAGCCTCTCTCATCACGCAAAAAACGCGCCGCATCGAGCAGTGCGTCCGGCGCGACCTGCGCGGAAATCTGGCCGCGATGTTCCGTCGCTCCAAGAAAGCCGGCCCCGATTTTCGCCTGCAGCAAAACGAGGTCGGGGTCTTTCTTCTCGATCGGCTCCTCGGCCGGCTCTTCGACCTCCTCCTGCTCCCGCTCCTCTTCACTCAACGGCTCAACCCCTCATTCCACAAAGGTTTGTTTTACTTCACGAAAAAGCGCTCACCCCGCCCCTGCGTCGACCATCACTACTCACATGGCGTGGGGAGCCTTCTCACATCATCTAAAGCGAGGTGACGCCGGAATCCTCTCGGTAGAGCGTTTCATCCGCAATCTTCGCCTGCAGCTTCATGATCCCGTCGATGAGCGTTTCGGGACGCGGCGGACAGCCCGGCACGTAGATATCGACGGGCACGACCTCGTCCACGCCCTGCACGAGCGCGTAGTTGTTGAATATCCCGCCCGTGGACGCGCACGCACCCATGGAGATCACCCATTTCGGCTCGGGCATCTGATCGTATATCTGCCGGAGCACGGGTGCCATCTTGCGCGATACCCGGCCCGCCACGATCATCAAATCCGCCTGGCGCGGCGATGCGCGGAACACCTCGGCGCCGAAGCGCGAGATGTCGTATTTCGCCGCCGAGGTCGACATCATCTCAATGGCGCAGCACGCCAGCCCGAAAAGCGCGGGCCACAGGCTGTTTTTACGCGCCCATTTGATGACGTCGGTCGCGCGGCCCAGCACCACCTGGCCTTCGAGTTGCTGTTCTAGTCCCATTCGAGCGCTCCCCGGCGCCACTCGTATATCAGACTGGCCACCAGCAAAGCCATGAAAGGCAGAATCGCGAGAAACCCGTATACGCCCAGGCTTTTCAGGTTCACCGCCCAGGGAAACAGGAAGATGGTCTCCACGTCGAAAACGATGAACAATATCGCCACCAGAAAGAATTTCACGCTGAAGCGTCCCCGCGCGTTCGATTCGGGCACGATGCCGCACTCATAGGCGAAATCCTTCTCCACCGTTGACTTTCGCCTGCCCAGCAGGAAGGTCACGCCCAGGTTCACGACGGCGAACCCGACCGCCAGCGCTATCAGAATCAATATGGGTATATATTCTTCCGGCATTTCCCGCCCCCACGGCGTTCGAACACGCACTTTTTCTTATGCCACTTGGGATATCAAATCGAGCGCATCTTACGGCTGGCATCCCTTGGTGTCAACAATTCCCACCGCCATGCGCCATAATCCGAAGACCGGCCCGAACACCATGCAACCTCTATTCAATATTGTTGCTCGCGCGCGAACATTTTGGCGTTTTCTCGCCCTCGAAAATAGGGTATTTTATCTTGCCGCCATCATCCGCCCGGGAGAATGGCGCACCTGAACGATAACCCGAGGCGTCCTCCCGCGCGCGGGCATGAGGATTAGAGCCATGAATGAACCGAATCCACTCATCAAGGCGCACCTCGACGCCTTGAGACGCGACTTCGAAGAACTGGGCAGGCGGCAGGTGGGCTATCCCTGCAACCAGGATTACGACTACTCGGATTTACTGCCATTCATGGAATACAGCTTAAACAACGTCGGCGATCCCTTTCACGACAGCAATTTCCGCAGCAACACGCACGAGATGGAGCGCGAGGTTATCGCCCGGTTCGCCTCTATGATGCATCTGGAGCAGGAAAAGGCCTGGGGCTACGTCACCTCCGGCGGAACCGAAGGCAACATGTACGGCATCTACATGGGGCGCGAACTGTTCCCGGACGGGGTGGTGTACTTCTCTCAGGACACGCACTACAGCGTCCTCAAGATTCTGCGCGTACTGAACGTGCGCAACATCATGATCAAGAGCAGCGATAACGGGGAGATCGACTACGAGGACCTCCGCGAAACCATACGCATCCACCGCGATGCGCCGGTCATCTTCATGGCGAACATCGGCTCCACAATGAAAGGCGCCATTGACGACGTGAGCAAGGTGCGCGCCATCCTGGACGATCTGGCTATCACGAACGCCTACATACACGCGGACGCCGCCTTAAGCGGCATGATCCTGCCCTTCGTCGACGACCCGCAGCCCTACGGGTTCGACGCCGGTTTCGACAGCGTATCCATCAGCGGCCACAAGCTCATCGGCTGTCCGCTGCCCTGCGGCGTCGTGCTGACGAAGCGCGATTACGTGGCGCGCATCGCGCGCTCGATAGAATACGTGGGCGTGCTCGACACCACCCTGCCCGGCTCGCGCAGCGGGCTGACGCCGCTCATGCTGTGGTACGCCTTCGAGCGCTTGGGGATGGACGGGTTCCGGGAACTCGTGTCTGAGATGCTGGCGGTCGCCGAATATGCGGTCGAACGCTTTGGCGAGTTCGGGGTTCCAGCCTGGCGTCACAAGAACTCGGTGACGGTCGTCTTCCCGAGACCCCCGGCCGAGGTGATGCGCAAGTGGCAAATCGCGCCGCTGGGAGACATCGCCCACATCATCACCATGCCGCACGTCACGCGCGAGATGGTGAACGAGTTCGTCGACGACTGCGTGAAGCAAAAACACAGGCAAACGGCCTGAGGAGGATTCTGGATGAATCGAATCATCATCACGGTGCGCGACGAGGTCGGCGTCATCGCGGATATCAGCAAGGCGCTGGCCGATGAGGACATCAACATCGAGGCGATAAACACCGAGGTCGCCGGCGAGAAGGGCGTCGTCATCCTGACCACCGACGAGCCCGACCGCGCCCTGCGCGTACTCATGAACGCGGGTTTCCGGGCCATCAGCGACGAGGCGACGATCATCAGGCTGCGCGACGAACCCGGCGCGCTCGCCAAGGTGGCGGAGAAATTCAAGGTCGCGGGCGTGAACATCCAGAGCATGCACATCCTGAACCGCCACGCCGGCTACGCGAACGTCGCCCTCACTGCGGATGACGAGGCGAAGGCAAAGGTGCTGTTGGAAGACGAGGAGGTTCTGTGAGGATTTCCACAATTGGAATAACCGATTGTAGGGACAGGTCGCGACCTGTCCCTACGGGAAACACACCCACCGGAAGCAGAACAGAAAAACCGACCAATGAGGAAGGAAACCCAAAGCGCCGCCTCAAAATCACTCCCCCCTTGGAGGTTGTTGAATAACCTCCTCGGCGGGGCGAATCGCTTTTACCCCCCTGACAAGGGGCTGTTGAAAAACCCCCGGCATTGTGATTGGGTGTAAGGACACTATCTCGCCCGAGATGGGAGTTCCCTCGATGATAGGCAGCAAGGGGCGCGAGCAGATGGATTTGTTCGTGGCCGGTTCGCTGGAACGGTTGATCCCCGAGGATCACGTCCTGATGCGCGTGGACCACGTACTGGATTTGAGTTGGCTTCGCGCGGAGGTGGCGGATTGCTATTGCGCGGATAACGGTCGACCGGGGATCGACCCGGAGGTGGCGTTGCGCCTGATGCTGGCGGGTATGTTGCTGGGCTACGTACACGACCGGCGTCTGCTTCGCGAGGCGCGTGCGCACCTGGCGATCCGGTGGTTCATCGGGTACGGGCTGCACGAGGATTTGCCGCATCATTCGAGCCTGACGCGGATTCGTCAGCGGTGGGGGGAGGCTCGGTTCAAGGAGATATTCCGTCGCACGGTGCAGGCTTGCCTGGAGGCGAATGTGGCGAAGGGGGAAGTGGTGCACGTGGACGCCTCGTTGATACGCGCGGACGTGAGCTGGGAGAGTCTGGCGGCGCACCACGCGGAGAAGGTGATTCGGGAGAATCCCGTCGATGATGAGGGGGAGAAGAAGGGAGGAGGCCGCGGTGGCGGGGGTCGGGTGAGCCGGACGGACCCGGACGCGCGGCTTGCGCGCAAGAGCGCGCGGGCGGGGTTCGAGCCGAGCTACAAGCAGCACGCGGCGGTGGACGATGAGCGGGGTGTTGTTCTCGACGTGTCGGTGACGGAGGGGACGCGGAACGAGCGTGAGATGATGGCGTCCCATATAGAGGCGGTAAGCGAGTTGTCGGGCCGCGCGCCGGAGATGGTGACGGCGGATTCGGGCTACGCGTACTCGAAGGTTTATGGCGAATTGGAGCGGCGGGGCGTGGAAGCGCTGATACCAGCGAAGAAGGAACCCAGCCAGAGCCGTGTTCCGCTGCAGTTGTTCCACTACGATGCGCGCAACGAGGTGGTGAAGTGTCCGGGAGGCAAGACGCTGCGTCCCCGGCAGGCGACGGAGCGGGGGCGCTCCTATGTATCGAAGACGCGGGATTGCGCGGGCTGCGCGCTCAGGTCCGATTGTCTGTCGAAGTCGCAAACGAGCAAGGCGGTGTTGATTCCCAACGCGTATCCGGCGCTGTTGCGCGCGCGTCGTCGCCATTTGCGATGGGGGGAGGAGGAGAAGCGGCTCTACGACCGCCACCGTTGGCGCTCGGAGGGCTACCACGGCGAGGCGAAGAGCCGGCACGGACTGGGGCGGGCGGTGCGCCGGGGCCTTGCGAACATGAGGATCCAGTCCTACCTGACGGCGATAGCGGTGAACCTCAAGCGGCTGGCCGCCGCTTTTGCGGCGCGTTTATTCGCCCTCTGGACGGCCTGTGCCGCCTGGAGACGCCGTCTGCGCACACATGGCGCCCTCACGCGCCGATTGGACTGCCTCTCCGCCGCCGCGTGAGCCGCCAAAACGCCCGCTTCCAACACCGGGTTTTTCAACAGACCCGACAAGGGGGGGCTTTTTCAACAACCCCTTGAGGGTCTACTTCAACTGAAGAAGGAGGAGTTGTCGCAGAAACCGAGTCCCTGGAACGAAGGCTGAATTTCTCCTTCTTCAGTCGGGAAATTCTCGCTTCTCGCTCGAATCTCACCCCGCCAAAATCAGAAGAACGATTCCGGCCAGAATCACCACGCCTCCCAGCAGCGTTTCGCGCACGCGGTCGCGCTCCTTGAAGAAGACGTAGCCGATGCCGATGGCCAGGAGTATCTCCACCTGTTTCACCGATTCCACGTATGAGGTGAGCGTGAGACGGTAGGCCTCCGCCTGGGCCAAGCTCGTGATGAAAGCGAAAAGCCCCAGGGATACGAAGCCTTTCCAGAGCCTGGGCGCGCTCTTGAAGTGCTCGGCGGATTTCCACAGGGTCAGCGGCAACACGACGAGCGATGCCGCCGCATAGGTAATGAGCGTGCCGAAAGTGGCGTCTGAGAGCACCGCCGCCTGCTTGAAGGTAATCACCGAGGGCGCGTAGAAAAGCGAGGCGAGCACGGTGTAGCGCATTCCCTTGTCGGTGAATATGGCGCGGACAGGCTCGAACCAGCCGATTCGCGCGCGCGAGACGTTCAGCCCGTAGACGCCCGCCAGGGTGACAAAGATACCCACGAGCCCCCAGGCCGAGGGCGCCTCGCCCAGCGTGATGAAAGCGAGCACCACCAGCCAGATGGTCGCGAGCTTCCACAGCGAGGTCACCACGCCCATCGAGCCGTACAGGAGCGCCTTCGAGAGCGCGAGCGTGGCCGAGGTTTGCAGGAAGCCGAAGAGGACGCAAAACCACCAGAAGCCGGGCTGTATCTCGGGCACCCCCCTCATCCACACCGCCACGGCCGCGAAGGGGAGCAGGAAAGCGAACCGCCCCAGCACGTTGATGTACTCGTCCAGCTTGTGGCCGATGGATTTCATCGCCGCGTTTCTGAGCACCTGCGCGAGAGCCGCAATGACGGCGAGCGTCACCCAGTCCATGTCCTGCTCCTTTGGCGCGTGGAAAAACCAGGGACTTTTCTACGCGCACTTTATATCTAAGTCCAATAGCGGCGGTATTTCACGACTCTTGCGCCTAAAAGCCCAACCAAAGCTAACCTGAAATCTCTCTCCCGTCTGACATGACCGCGCGCTGTATGTATAATCTGGCGATGGTGATTCTATCCCCTACCAGGAGATTGGCGTCATGATTCGCGACGACGTATTCGTATTCGACAACGTGGTGCACATGTACGACTACTCGGATGAGAACCTCGTCTCGGAGCAAAGCGAATACGACCGCCACTACCACGTGAGCAAGGTGCTCCGCCGTAGACGAACCGCGCCCACCGACGTCTACGCGAACTGGCACCCGGTGGAGGGCTTCAAGCGCCGCTGGAGCGTGGAGGACATGGGCCGCCTCGTTTTCGAGGATTCGGGCACCGACATGGCGATGGCCCAGGCCGTGCCCTTGTTCGACCTGTATAAAGACGGCTTTGCGCCCGTGAAGGCGCAGTATGCGTTCGCTCAAGCGTTTCCCGAGCGCTGCCTGTTCTGTGGGGCCGTGGACCCCATGTATCCGAGCGTGGCCGCAGCGTGTGAGGAGATGGAGCGCCAGGTGAAGGAGTGGGGGGCGAAATCCATGAAAATCTACAACGCCCACGTGGACGGAAAATCCTGGGCGTGCGACGACCCCGAAATCGCCTACCCCCTCTATGAAAAAGGGCGCGAACTGGGCATCGAGGTATTCCAGTTCCACAAGGGAAACCCCATCACACGGGCGAAGCTGCGCGACCTCTCACCGCTCGACATCGAGGGCGCGGCCCTTGATTTTCCCGATCTGCTCTTCGGCATCCACCACCTGGCGGTGCCCTACTTCGAGGAAGTCGTCTGGATGGCGAACCGCTACGAGAACGTCTTTCTCGTGCTCTCAGGCATCGGCCATACGCCCATGGTCGCGCCCAGAACCTTCACCGAGTGGATGGGCAGATTGTTGCGCGACGTGGGCTCCGAGAGAGTGCTCTGGGGTTCTGAGATGGCGCTTCTGGGAAACGCAAAGCCCGTTATCGAGTGGATATGGGAGATGGAAATCCCGGAATCCATGCAGGACGACTACGGCTATCCGCAGATCACCGAAGAGGATAAGCGCAACATCCTGGGCCTGAACCAGGCGCGCATCTTCGGCGTGGACGTGGAGGCCAAGAAACAAGAGTTATGGAGCGGAGCAGCCCGATGAACGAGCACGAAGCCCTCGTCACCGACGTCCAGGACATCATCGAGACGCAGATTCGCCCGCTTCTCAAGATTCACGGCGGCGGCATCTCGCTCGATAAAGTGAGCGAAAAAGGCGAAGTATCGCTGCGCTTCGAGGGCGCGTGCCGCGGCTGCATGCTCAAGAGCGTCACCTACGCCCTGGGCGTGCGCCAGAAGCTGATGCAGCACCCCGGCGTTACGGACGTCGCGGTCGAGGGCGTCCGCATCTCGGATCACGCCATCAAACGGGTGGAGAAATTCTACTCCGGCTATTCGTTTTGGGTGGGGCAACCGCTCAAAGACCAATCATCGTCTTGATCGCATCGCGTTACCAGATGAGCAAAGAACTGCGCCTGTGGTACGGGTGGGTGATCCTCCTCAGTGTCTTCATGATCCTGACGGTGACCATCGGCATCAGAAATTCTATCGGCGTTTTCTTCAAGGACATTTCCGGCGAATTCGGCTGGAACCGCGCAGAGACAGCCGCCGCCTTCACCATGGGCATGCTCGGCCAGGCGATGGTCGCCCCCTTCGCGGGCTGGGTGCTCGAGCGCTTCAACATGCGCTGGGTGATTGGCGCAGGCATCCTCGTAAACGGAGCGGCGCTCATCATCGGCGCCTACATCGGTGCGCTCTGGCAATTCTACGCCATGTATTTTCTGCTATCGGTCGGCTTCGCCTTCACGGCCAACCTGCCGCAGGTGCAACTGCTCTCGAACTGGTTCGTCTTGAAGCGCGGCCTCGCCATGGGTTTCTCGCACGCAGCCCAGGGCTTCGCGCCCATCGTGAACATCTTCACGCCTCTGCTCATCGCGGCACTCGGCTGGCGGGGTAGCTATCTCGCACTGGCGGGAATCGTACTCCTACTCGTGCTGCCCTTCGCCGTGACGACGCTGCGCGACCACCCCAGAGAGAAACGAACCGCTCCCGACGCGCCTTTTCTCACGTCTGAGGAGTTCTCCCGCGCCCGCGCCAGGGCCGCCGTCATCATTCCTGCGGATAAGGAATCGGAAACTGTATCCTTTACTTTTTTCTTCACCCGCAGGTTCATGCTGATCGGAGGCATTTACGGCAGCATCGCGTATGTCTTCACCGCCGTTCTGGTGCACCTGATACCCCACGCGACGGACCAGGGCTTCTCTCCCTCGGGGGGCGCCGCGCTCTTCGCCCTGTATGGGGCGGCCCTCGTCGTAGGAAACGGGTTGAGCGCGATTTCGGATCGCATCGGGAGGCTCCCCACCTACATGGTGGGCGTGGTGTGCGGCGTGGCCGCGAGTTATCTCCTGGCCGCCTTCACGCGCGCATCGCCCGAGTGGCTGATATACGCGGGCGCGATGGGAGTGGGCTTCGCACTGGGCTTCGTCCGGCCCACGGCGTCCTCTCTATTGGCGGACCATTTCGCGGGGCCGGGGTTCGGTCTCGTAAACGGATGCGCAATGATGGTCTTCTCCCTCATTGGCGCGCTCGGCCCGCTCGTGACGGGCATGCTCTTCGACGCCAGCGGGAACTACTACTCGGGTTTTCTCCTCGTGGGCTGCATGTTCATCGTTGGCGCGGTTTTCGTCGTGAGCCTCTCTGGCATGCCGCGCGAAGAGCGCGCTTAGGACCATGAACGTCATGCGGGACGAATCGCGCCTCTGGTACGGCTGGGTGGTTCTGGCCGTGGTCTTTCTCGTCATGATTTCGCTCATCGCCATTCGCGCCACCATCGGGCCCTTCTTCAAGGAAATCTCGGGCGAGCTGGGCTGGAGCCGGGGGGCGACGGCGGCGGCTTTTTCCATCGGCATGGTGGCCCAGGCGATCATCTCGCCGCTGGCGGGCATCTTTTCCGATCGCTGGAGCATACGGGCGTCGATGTCGGCGGGGGTCGTGGTATTCGGCCTCTCGCTTCTCATCGGAAGCCAAATCTCCTCGCTCTGGCATTTTTATCTGATGTACATCGGCCTGTGCGCAGGCTTCGCCGCGAGCACTTGGATTGCCCAGGTGCCCACGCTCTCGAACTGGTTCGTGAAAAAAAGAGGACTCGCCCTGGGCATTTCCAACACCTGCCAGGGGGGGGCCTTCTGCCTGAACATCGCGACGCCCTACCTCATCTCGGCCCTGGGCTGGCGAATGAGCTATTTGGCGCTTGCGGGAGTGACTCTGCTCATCGTGCTCCCCGTCTGCATCATTTTTCACAGGGACCACCCATCCGACAAAGGCACCATCGCCGACGCCCCTTTCATCCTGGAACTGCCGGAGGAGCAAACACCGAAACCAGCGCCTTCATCATCCGATGATAAGCGCGTCTCCTTATTAAATCTGCCGTTTTTCTTCTTCATGGGTTCGTTTCTGCCCATGGCGTACACCTTCGCGGGCATGCTTGTTCATCTGGTGCCTCACGCCACCGACCAGGGCTTCTCGCTCGAAACCGCGAGCGTTCTGTTCGCCATCTGGGGCTTATGCCAGGTGGGAGCGAACCTTATCAGCCCGGTCTCGGACCGCCTGGGCCGGGTGCCGACGTTCCTCATCGGCGTGGCGCTCGGGATCGCCTCCGTCCTCGTTCTGGCGAACTACGAGAAGGGCGACCCCCAAATCCGCTTCTACCTGGGCACGATCGCCAATGGTCTAGCCCTGGGGCTCATGCGGCCTACCGGCTCAGCCATCCTGGCGGATTATTTCGAAGGCCCCGGCTTCGGGCGCGTGAACGGCGTAGCGATGATGGGCTTCGCCCTCTGGGGTTCGGCAGGGCCATGGACCACGGGCTTCCTCTTCGACCTGCACGGCTCCTACCTTTGGGGACTTTCGGCCTTCGCGCTCATGTTTTTTCTCTGCGGCTTCTTTGTCGTGTTGCTCGGCTGGACGAAAAGAGATAAGAGAGGAGCGTCTCCAGCCTGAATCATGAAACCCGGAATTCGAGGATGAACATGCCGATCGAAAAAGTCGATGGATTTTATTTTCACCCCACCTCGCGCGATCGCGTCCTGGCGCAGCGCCACGCGGACCCGGCCAAAACGCCCTGGACGCCGCTGGAAAAACCACTGGCAGAGTGCAAGGTCACCCTGGTATCTACGGCCGGCATCTTCATGAAGAACGACGTTTCTTTCGATTATGAAAGAGAGCGCCGCGAGGGCACGTGGGGCGACCCCACCCACCGGGAGATTCCCAAGACGGCGGGCCAGGACGACGTGGCGTATTCGCACTTACACGTCGATACCTCCTTCATGGCCGAGGACAGAAACGTGTCCTGGCCGGTCGATATCTTCACGGATTTCGAGCAGGAGGGAAGAATCGGCGCGCTGGCCGATACGCTCTATTCCATCATGGGCTACATCCCGAACTTCAACCCGCTGGTGAAGCGCACCGCGCCCCTGATGATCGAGAAGATGAAAGCGGAGGGCGTGGATGCGGCCTTCCTCTATCCGGTCTGACCCTTGTGCAACCGGTCCGGCGGACTGCTTCAGCGCGAAATCGAAAAGGCGGGGATCGCCACCGTCATCATCTCCAACGTGCCCGAGACCACCGAGCGAGTCTGCGTACCCAGGGCGGTGTTCGTCCAGTACCCCTTCGGGCGGCAACTGGGCGTCGCGGGCGATTACGAGGGACAGCGCAAAATTTGCGAGGACATGGCGGCGCTGCTGGAAGAAGCGCAAGCGCCCAACGCCTATCGGCACCTGCCGTATGAGTGGCCCGAACCGCCGGAAACCACCAAATGGCGTCCGGACGTGCCGCCGCCCATCTTCACCGTCCGGCAGGCCAAAGAGGGCGGTCACAATCTGCTGGATGACTTCAAGGACGAGGAACGCGCCGCGTATACGGACGCCGAGCGTTAGGCGAGCGCACGGTGTGCCCTAGCCCACCATCGAAGAAAAATTGCCCTTTCTCCAACCTTGCGTAATTGAGATAAAACCGCCCGTTCACCTCCGTGCGCGAGAGCGTCTGCGCGAAATCTTTGGACTCCACCCGGTAGACCCGCTTTTCTCCTCTCGCTCTGGAAGCGTTCGTAAGCGTCTCCCCATCGAGACCGCCGGGCGTCTCCTGCCCAGCTAAGGAAAGTATGGTGGGGGCCAGGTCGATGTTTCCCGTCGGCGCATCCACCCGCACACCCGCCGGAAAAGCGGGGCCTTGCGCAATCAGGAAATTGCCTAACTCATACGGGCTGCACGAGCCGTGCGTTCCCCCGCTTCCCTTGTTGTTGACCGATGAATACCCCCAGCCGGGGAGCGCGCCCGCGCTTTGTGCGCCCTGCAAGAATCCATCGCCCCACTGAAAGCCCATGAGCAAATCGGGCGCGCGTGGTCCGCCGCAACCCGCCAGGCTCAAGGACATCGTTCCCGGCAAACTTCCCTCGGCGCCATCCCCGTCTTTTGAAAAGAGCGGCCCCGCCCAGTCTTTCGTCCGCAAAAGCTCTAAAAGCTCCAAAAGTGTTTTTTCCGACTGCGCATAGAAAAGCGCCGCGCCCTCGCTGTGCGCCACCTCCCACCTCTCCCCGCGACCCGGGATATCATTGAGTTCCGCTTCCAGGTCGATCATGCCCGCCGTCGCAACGACGCCGTGGTCGGAGAACAGGAGAAGGTTCGTCTGCGCCCAATCATCGTGTGCCGCTCGAAACCTTTCCCAGAACGCGCCGAACAGTCGATCCACCCCTTCGAGCGCCTGACGATGGACTGCACCTGCGGCGCCCCGGTAGTGTTGCGTGCTGTCCGGCTCACTCAGATGTACCACGAGCACGGCGGGTTCGAGTTCGGGGATCACGTAATCGAGCGTCACGTCGAGCGCCCACGCGCAGCGCGCAAGATCCGGTTCCCCTGCCGCGGGGATTTTTCCCGTCTCCTCGATTCTTCCAATATCTTCAGCGGGATGCGTCGCCTCTGGATGAATCAGGCACGCAGGCCGTCCCGCGTTCCAGATCCAGGCCGAGCCGCTCGACGCGGCGCTGATGATGACGCCGCCTCCCGCCCGCTCGAAAAAGGTGTCCTGCAAGAGCAGACGCCCGCCCATGGCCCGCTCCCAGGCGAGGAGGTGCTCGTAGCGGCCCGTGGTGATGGATTCGCCCAACTCGGGTGAGAAGAGTGAATTCCCCGGCAGGCCGTGCATTCGGGGATAGACGCCGGTGGCGAGGCTCGATACGCAAACCCTCGTCGAGGTGGGAAACGTGCTGCGGTGATTCTGGAACCACGCGCCTCGCTCCGCCGCGGCGAGGAGATTCGGTGTTCTCTCCGCACTCAGGGCGTCCGCGCGAAGACCATCGAACTGAATCGCTATTACGCGGGGCGTCGGCATTCTTTCTCATCCCGAAAAAAAGCGGCGGGGGTTTCCGCCCCCGCCGCATGTAAAGATCGAAACTAAGATCAGGTGGCCTGCTCCGACGCCTGCATCGCTTCTTCGAGTTGCTCCGGCGTCAGGGGATCGCCCACGCCGATCATCGAATCGCGCGTCACGAGCTGGAAGAGTTGCGCTTCGTTCCAGTCCTCGGTTCCCGCCGGACGCTGGGGGATGATGAGATAGCGGCAATCCGCATTCGAGTCGATGACGATGAGCTCCACGTCATCGGGCGCATCGAAGCCCATGTCCTTCAAGGTTCCCCTCGGGTCCGACACGGCCTTCGAGCGATAGGGGAAACTCTTGTACCAGGTGGGGGGCTGACCGAGGATTTGCCTCGGGTAGCACGAACACAGCGTGCACACCACCATGTAGCGGGTCGTGTCGGTATTCTCGAGGGCCACCACGCGGTTGATGCCCGTGGTGTCAACCCCCATTTCGCCGCAGGCGGCGTCCGCGTCCGTGAGGAGCCTTTCCTTGAAGCCCTCATCCACCCAGGCGCGCGCGATGATGCGCGAACCGATGGCGGGGCTCTGGCCGTAAATCTCCTCCACCGCGCGCCTCATCTCGTCGGTCGTGAGAAGGCCCTTCTCTCTGAGGACGTTCATCAGCGCCATCATCCGCACCTGGTAGTAGTCCAGATCGTGTTCGACCTGGGTCACGGCTCCTTCGCGGTAGGCGTCGTCGGACTGCATACGCGCGTTGTGCGCCCCGGGGTCCTGGCTGTACGTGTGGGGATGGTCGCCGTGGTGGTGAACATGTCCGCCGTTGTGGTGATCGTGTGAGTGCGCCATGGTGTGCTCCTCGCTCACGGGGGAGCCGGTGGATTCGCCTAGACCGGCTCCAGCCAATGTTCATAAATCTCGATATAGAGTTTGTCCTGTTTTTTCCCCGCCTCGTGATCCCAGAGATCGTTGATTTCGAACTCCACCCAGTAGAGTTCCCTGAGCGGCAGGCCGTCGCCGCCGTAGGCGAGGTTTTCCGGGTTTTTGTATTTGCCGAAATAACGGTTGACGACGCCCGTCTTACCCTTCACGAAATACGTCGTCCGGTGGTGGCCGTCGGGGTACATCTCCTTGATGCGCACCCTGTCGCCCACGCGGAAGGTGGTTTCCTCCATCGGAACTTCCCCTATGCAGTTGAATCGACTTGATCTGAAATACTTATCTGAATTTTACACCGCAAAGACGCTTTGTCCAGTCCCTATATATTAAGTCCGTAGACACGTCTGGCATTGGTCGTGAGAATCATCTCCTGCTCCGCTTCCGAAAGGCGGTTCAGACCCGGAATATCCCGCGCGGGCTGGTGATAGCCCATGTCCGCCGGATAATCCGTGCCGTAGAGAATCCGCTCCGCACCCAGCGTCTTCGCAGCGAATTCGAAGCAATCCGCGTTGTGGATGATGGTGTCGTAGTAGAAACGACCGAAATACTCCTCGGGGTCCTTCGCTCCGTGCACCTTGGGTTCCCTGCGCTCGCCGTAGCCGTGCTGCCAGCGGCCTCTGATCCAGGGCGTGAAACCGCCCACGTGGGAAAGATAGAATTTCAGTTCCGGGAACCTGTCCATCACGCCGCCGAAGATGAGGCACGCCACCGCTATGGTGGTATCGAGCGGGTTTCCGATGAAGTTTCTCAAGTAGAAATCCTGGAGACGATCACCGCCGCCCAGCACGTTCGTGGGGTGCACGAACACGGGCATATCCAGCGCTTGGGCCTTGGCCCAGAATACGTCCAGCCCCGGATCGTCGAGATTCCTCCCCGCCACGTTCGAGGCGATCATCACGCCGAGGTGACCGTTCGCGCCCGCCCGCTCGAGTTCCGCCGCCGCCGCTTCCGGGTCCTGGAGGGGCGCCGTGGCCATGCAGGAGAACTTATCGGGGTACTCCCTCGCCAGCGCGCTCAGGCCGTCGTTCAGCGAGGCGGCCAACTCCTTGTTCGCCTCCGCCTCCAGTGTGTAGAGCGTCATGGCGGGGCCGATGGAGAGCACCTGATGCGCGACGCCCATCCGCTCCATGTCGGCGAAGCGCGGCTCGAGTTCATAATAAAGGGGCGTGAGCTTGTTCCTGAGTTCCGAATCGCGCCCCAAGACCTTTCCGCGCGTGATGAGCCACTCGCCGTGTTCGTCGGTCTCAATCGACGCCGTGCGGCCGAAGCGGCCTGCGCGCACGTCCGCAATGAACTGCCCGGGATAGATATGGGTATGTGGATCGATCGCCGTCATCTTTTTCTCTATCTATGAAGGGAGGAGGCCCTTCCGGGGACCCCTCACCGCAAGTGTGTCGAGTCGTATTCTCCGTCGCTGGTTCTACACGTCCAGCTTGTAGAGTTTCTTCACGTTCCCGTAGAGCATCTGTTCCTGCTCATCCGCCGAGAAGCGCGAAAGCCCGGGAATCTCCTTCGCCCCGGCCAGATAGCCCATGTCGAAGGGATAGTCCGTGCCGTAGAGAATCTTGTCCACGCCGAGCGTTTTCACGGCGAACTCGAACGAATCCGCGTTGTGGATGATGGTGTCGTAGTAAATTTTGCCGAAATACTGTTCGGGATCTTTCGCTCCGTGCACCTTGGGCTCTCTGCGCTCGCCGTAGCCGTGCTGCCAGCGGCCCCGGATCCAGGGCACGAAGCCGCCCACGTGCGAGACCAGGAACTTGATGTTCGGGAAGCGGTCGAACACGCCGCCGAAGATAAGGCAGGCGATGGATATCGTCGTGTCAAGCGGGTTGCCGATGAAGTTTCTCAGGTAATAGTCCTTGAGCCTGTCATTGATGCCCATGACGTCCACCGGATGGATGAAGATCGGCACGTCGTGCTCGCAGGCCTTGGCCCAGACGACGTCGAGTGCGGGGTCGTCCAGGTTTTTCCCCGCGATGTTCGAGCCGATCTGACAACCCAGGTGGCCGTTTTTCACCGCGCGGTCGAGTTCGGCCGCCGCGGCTTCGGGGTCCTGGAGCGGAATCTGCGCCATGCACAGGAAGCGCTCGGGGTGTTCTTTCGTGAGCGCGGTCAGCGCATCGTTCAGCGATACGGAGAGTTCCCTGTTCAGGCCTGCGTCGAGCGCGTAGTGCGTCATCGGCGGAACGACGGAGAGTATCTGTATGTCCACGTTCTGGTTGTTGTCCATGTCGCTCAGGCGCATCTCGACGTCATAGGTTTCTTTCGGCAACGGGTTCTTGTGAATCCGCTCCTCGCCGAGAACGGTGTTTTTCGTGACGAGCAGTTCCCACGGGTCGCCCGCTTCGATGGTGACGGCGTCGCCGAAACGGCCCTGGCGTACGTCTTCGATGAAACTCTCGGGAGCGATGTGGGCATGAGGGTCGATGATCACCTGGACTTCTCCTTATCGGTACGTGAATGAGGATAAACCTAATTTCGCTCAGAAATAGATTCTTGGATTTTTCGAGGGCCGATTATGCACACTTTGCCGCCGCCGCGCCAGAGCGCGGGGTCATGACTCGATTGTTGCGCAGCGCAATCGAGACGACGCGCATGCCGGTCAGCGTCTGCGTTCCGGCCGCGCCGTTTTAAAACGCCTTGTCGATCACGATGCGCACGTTCTTCTCCCCCACCCGAACGGGGCGCGCCGTACGGCCCTCGAGATCGCCTGCACCAGCGGGTCCCGCCGAGCCGTCCGCGTCGAGGCGCGCCGAGAGCGAAACCATTCCCTCGAACGGCACGCCGGGGATCATCACGTTTCGTTTCGATATCTCGAACTTGAGGGGGAATCGGGGGTTCGCCACCCGCACGACAGCCAGCGGGGGACCTCCTCCGCCCTTGCGCGCGATCAGGAACAAGACGGGCTTTCCTTCGGCCATTGTCCGTAACGCAGGGACAACCTCGATTGTGCCCGAAATCACCTCTCCCGCCTCTTGCTTCTGTGCGGGCTGTGACGCGGCTGCGCCTTTTGCCTCTTGTGAGAGAACGATCTCCACGCCTTGCGCACCCACCTGGACCGGCCCGCGAGCGCCGCCGAAAATATCGCCCGGCTGCGTCCCGACCTTTCCGTCCCCATCGAGTTTGGCGATGAGGCTGACCTCGCCTGCGAACGCCGCCCCCTGGAGCATCACGTTTTGCTCGCTCATCGTGAATTCGAGGGGAAAGGTGGGACTCAGAATCCGCATGACCGCCAGGGGCGGGCCGGGTTGCTTCCCGCGCGCGATGATGAAAATCGCCGCCTTACCCTTCGCCTTTTCCTTAAGTTTGGGGGCGACGCGAACCACGCCGCGAATCGTTTTCCCTACTCCCGCCGGTGGCGCTGCCTTTGGAGGTGGAGCGGGTTTTCGGGGAGATTTTTTCACCACTTTCGGGGGAGGAGCCGTGCCGATTCGATCGATCACCACGTCTACGTTCTTCGCGCCCACGGCAACCAGGCCTGAGGCCCGCCCCTCGTAATCGCCCTGGACCAGCGGCCCCGGAACGCCGTCCGAATCCAGGCGGGCGCGCACGCGGACGCGGCCTGAGAATTTCCGCCCGCGAATCATCATGTCGTCTTTCGTGATTACGTATTGGTAAGGAAACCGCGTCTCCACCAGGCGCTGCACGGCCAGCGGCGGACCGCCTCCCTCGCGCTCCAGGATGATGAAGAGCGTGCGCGTGCGCCATGCCTTTACGGGCAGCTTCCCGCTCATCCGAATGGTGCCCGAGACGGATTCTTCCGGCGGGCCGAGCTCGGGCAGGAGATCGCAACCGCCCAGAATCAAGGAGAGACAAATCGACGTGAGAGCGGAGCAAGTATTTTTGGATATGCGCTTCATGGGTTTTCCCGTGGTGAATTCGCCTGCAGAAATGCTTCCACCTCGCTCAGCCGAGGAAGTGCGGCCCTTCCTCCGAGGGCGGTGCAGTTCATCGCGGCGACCGCGTTTGCGAAGCGCAACGTATCCTCAAGGCCCATCTTTCGCAATACGCCGTACAAGAACGCGCCATGAAACGCATCGCCCGCGCCCGTGGTGTCGAGAACGTCCACCTGAAAGCCGGGTGATTCATAAAACCGCGCCCCGTCGTATGCGAGCGCGCCACGCGCGCCCAGGGTGACGCCCGCCACCTTGGGCCCCATCGCGTGAAGCAGGCGCAAAGCATCGCGGTGATCGGAAACGCCGGTGAGCAGAGCGGGAAAATCCTCCGCCGCGATCAGGTAATCCGTGAGTCCGATGAGATCCTCGATGCCCTCGGGCGCACGCTCGGCATCCAGAAACACGGGCGCGCCCTCCTCGCACGCCCACCGGGCGGCTGCGATTTCCGCCTCGACGTGATGGCCATCGAGATGCAGCGTGCTGCCCGCGCGAACGATATCCTCGCGCACGTCTTCAGGAGCCAGGGAGACCTCGCGCCGCCACAGAATCGTCCGCGAGCCTTTCTCCTCCCCGTCGCCTTCCTGCTGCACGATGATGAGGGCGAACTGGCTCGCGCGTCCTTTCTGCGTAACGACGCCTTCCACGTTCACGCCCTCGGCCTCCAGACTCGCAAGAGAAAACGCGCCCGCCTCGTCGTCGCCCACCGCGCCGATATAGGCCGTGCGCATGCCCAGGCGCGCCAGCGCCGCCATGGCCGTCGCCGCCTGACCGCCGCCCGCACGCACCGTCTCCAGAACCCCGCTCTTGGTGTTCACTTTCGGGTATCCACGCACCACGCAGAACTGATCGGCCGAGTTCAGGCCGATTCCCACGGCGTCGAATTTTTTCTGCGTCATGAAAGGAGATTTCCGCTTCAGATGAATTCGCGCAGGCGAACACCTTCGGGGTCTGCGGCGGCGAGTGCGGCGCGTTCGGCATCCGTAGGTTCAGGTGTGGTGGGCAGAGATTCCAGATCGCCCAGGTCGAACCCCGTGGCGGCGCGCAATACGTCCGCCGTCACCCCCTGGTGAATCGACTTGACTCTCAGGCGACCATCCACCTTTTCAAAAATGCAAAGAGGGGTCACTACCGCTTCCACGTTGCCCGATGCGGTTATGAAGTCGCAACGCTCAGGAAAGCTCCTCGCGTCGTGAACCGTCCGCCAGAGCACGGTGCGCACCGCCGTGGGCAGAATATGCGCGCTGCCCGCGCCGCCCGGAAGGCGCACCTTGGGCGCCGCCGGGTCCCCGATGAAGGAGAGGTTCATGTCACCGTGCGCGTCGATTTGCGCGCCGCCCAGAAACGCCAGGTCGAGCTTGCCGCGTGCGGAGAGATCGAAAATTTCCGTGAGGGTGAAATACGAAAGCGCCCCCTCCATGAGCTGTCTTGCAACCGTGGAACCGGGAAGATAGGAAGGCCGGGGGTCCACGCCGCCTGGAATGTTCAGATAGGTCAGGTTCGGCGCATGGGTATTCCGCGCCATGACGATCGCCGCCATCGGCAGCGGCGAGGCCACCCCGTGGAACACGAGTTCCCCATCGCGAATGAACCTCGAAAGGAAAACCGCCATCCTGTCCGCGGCGGCACGTACTTCTTCGGACACGCCTTCGCGCAAGGCGACGCTCATGCAACGCTCCCCGAGGCCGCCGCGCTGCCCGCATGGTCGCGCTCCTCCCATGAATCCAGATGAGCGCGCAGGGATTCCACACCGGATGCCGAATCGAGATACGCGCCCACGGCGTCCTCGTCGATATCGTAGAACGGATGGCATCCCCCGGGCCGCGCGCCTCCCGGCGCGTGCACGACCGCCTGCACCATGAAGGCGGGAACCGCCGTTCTGTCTGGTTTTTCGACGAAAAACGCAGTCTCCTCGATGCGCTCCGCCGTGAGAATCACCGACTCGGCCGCACGGGACATCAGCACGTCCTCGAACGCGCCGCCATCTATCCGCGCGTTTCCCTCGGAATCTGCGTACGTCACGTGGAGTACGGCGAACCGGGGCCTGATCCGGGGAACCATGTAGGTCGACTCGCCCGTGTAGGGGTCTTTCACCTGCCGGAAACCCGTAATCGCCGCCACGTCGCTCCCGTCCAGACCCGCCACGGGCTGGCTCGGAAGACCATACGCGGAGGCCCTGAGACCTGCGATGACCGTGGAGCAGGCGTGTTCGACCGCTTGCACACGGCCTTCCTCCACGCTGCGGCGGTAGGAGGGCGCCAGGCCGAAGAGGTTCTCGAAACCCACGTAGCCCGTCTGCGTCTGCGTCACGGCCCCCGCCGCGCATAGCAAATCGACGTCGTAGGCGCCGGCCGTCTTCACGAGACGCAAACTTTCCCGCCCTTGGCGGGCGATTTCGCGGACGTAGGCGGCGGGAATTCTCGTGAGCGAGTTTCCGCCCATGGCGAGCATATCCCCATCCTGCACGAGGGCCGCCGCTTGCGTGAGGGACATCAGCTTGCCTGCCATCGATTTCTCCTCATCGAGATGAACACTTCTCCGATTATCCCCCAGTGGCGCGCGCCCCTCAAGGCGGACGTGCCGATAAGCCGTGAAGTTCAAGTATAAGGGGTTGAATCTCTTGAAAAACCCAATTTTTTCCATTTGACAAGAACACCTATCTTTCCTAGGCTTGATAGTAGTTCCAGGGTGATTTAGAGCCTCCCCGCCTGTGGGCTCGTGAAATTGCCCGGTAAAGACCGCTCAGTCCGCCCATCCGGGGTGAGCATGAATCCCCAGCAAGATACGCCGAATACAGAGGGTGCGGCTGCGCCTTCAGAGGCGACGGACTTCGCCAATCTGCCCTGGGGCAGCGATAAGTCCGCGGGAAACCCCGAGAACTGGGAGGTCCTGGAGACTGTGGCTGCGCCCGATGCGGGTCACCCCGAGGGCCAAGAGACCGCCTCTGAAGCTTCGGATGTTTCCGAGCGATTCAACATAAAAATCGACGTCTTCGAAGGCCCGCTCGAACTCCTGCTCCATCTGGTGCGCGAGCACAAGCTGGACATCCACGACATTCCGGTCGCTTTTATTACGGATCAATACCTCAAATACGTGGAACTGCTCAATAAACTGAACATCAACCTGGCGTCGGAATATCTCGTCATGGCCTCTTATCTGGTCTACCTCAAGAGCAGAACCCTTCTGCCCCGGACCGAGGACGACGCGGAAGAGGAAGACCCCGAAATCCTGCGCCAGGAACTCCAGCGCCAGCTCATCGAATACCAGAAATTCAAGAAAATCAGCCAGGTGTTCCGCCATGCGGAGGAGGAGCAATCCTGGCTCTATACGCGGGGGGCCGACCCCCTCCTGCTGGAAGATGAAGAGGAAGAAGAAGCGCCGAAGCTGCAAGTGACGGTATTTGACCTCATCAGCGCCATGCAACACCTCATCGAATCCATCGGGGAAGAGGGTATCCACCTCGTGGACATCGATGAGCTCGAAGTTGCCGACATGAGAACCAGACTGCTGGACACTCTCGAAGACGCAGGCAAAGAGGGCGTCTTTTTCCACTCATTGTTCCAGACGAAGCGCGCGCTGGAAGTGGTGGCGATATTCCTGGCGCTCCTGGAACTCATCAAGGGAAATCTCGTCGTGGCGCAACAGGCGTCCAATTTCGGTGAAATCCGAATTTCAAAGGCGGTGCGTGATGAATAACCCCCAACCAGAAAAAGAGAAAACAGAGCGCATGGAACCGGAAACTCCCTTCGAACTCGCAGAAGATGAAATATCGGCCCCCGACGCCGCGGCCAAGGCTCTGGCGGAGCATCAGATGGAGGCCATGGAGGAACCTCGCGAGGAGACGCTCTTCGAGATCGATGAGGCGCAGGAACATATGGAGATGGCCGAAGATGCGCCCGATGAAGAGGAAGCCGGAGAGGTCGACAAGGACGCGCCCCTCATCATGGACCTGGGCGAGGCGAAAAAGATCGTGGAATCCATTCTATTCGTCGCGAGCGAGCCGCTCAGGCCGCGGGACATATCTTTTCTGTTCAAAGGCGTTTCCAACGTGGACGTCAAGGTCGTCCGAAAATTCCTGGGCGAACTTGTCGAGGAATACGGGGACAAAACCCTGCAGATCATCGAAGTGGCCGAGGGTTTCCGCCTGTGCACGCGGGCGGAGTTCTCTCCCTGGGTGAAGCGGTTCTCCAAAACGGAGAAAAAAACCAAACTGTCCCAGGCGGCGCTCGAAACACTGGCCATCCTGGCCTACAAGCAGCCCATCACCAAAGCGGAGATCGAGGAGATTCGGCGGGTGGATTGCGGCGGCGTGCTGCACACCCTGCTCGAGCGCGGCCTCACCCGCATTCTCGGGCGTCGGGACGTCGTGGGCCGGCCCATCGTCTATGGCACCACGCCCCTGTTCCTGGAGCATTTCGGCTTCAAGAACCTTTCGGATATGCCGAAACCCGAGGAATTCGAAATGACCGAGAAGCTCGACTTAGGCCCGGCGGAAGGCCAAGAAGAGATAGTGGCGCTCGAAGCCGAGGCCGAGACGCCGCCATCGAACGGTCATGCAAACGGCCATTCGAACGGACATACGAATGGTCACACCAATGGCCACGCAAACGGCCATGCGGACGAGGACGCCAAGCAGGATGACGCTCCGACGCAAGCGGAGGCATCGCCGTCGAACGGCCATGTAAACGGCCAGGCGGATAATGACCTCGAATAGAATACGGAGACCTCTTCCTGACGAAATACCCTAAACTCTGCTACAACCAAAAGGAGGAAGGCCCAGGCTTTCCTCCTTTTCATTTGCCTTGCGCGGCGCAAGCCGAGCCTCTTTGACAGGGATTTATGATGCGCTTTGGAATCATGGCGACGGGAGGCGTGGGCGGGTATTTCGGCGCCATGCTGGCGAGGGGCGGAAAGGACGTCGCCTTCATCGCGCGCGGCGCGCACCTGGAAGCCATACGAAAAGACGGTCTTCGCGTGGAGAGCGTCTTGCCTGGGGCATTCAGCGTGCGAGAAGGAATGTTTACGGATTCGCCTGCGGAGGCGGGCGTTTGCGACGTCATTCTCTACTGCGTGAAAACGACCGCAAACTCCGTCGCCATTCCCGCCATCGCGCCCATGGTCGGCCCGGACACCGTAATCATCAACCTGCAAAACGGCGTGGACAATGAGGAGAAACTGGCGGCCGTCTATGGTGCTGCGCGGGTGATGGGAGGCGCCGCCTACATATTCACCTCCATCGCAGGGCCGGGCCTCATCCGCCAAATCGGGGGCCCGAGGCGAATGGTTTTCGGCGAATTTGGCGGCGGCGAAAGCGAGCGGGGCCATGAGATACTGAGCGAACTGAAAGATGCAGAGATAAACGCGGAATACTCGGAAGACATCGAGGCGGAGCTTTGGACGAAGTTCATTTTCATCTGCGCGGTCGGCGGCATGACGGCGCTCACGCGCTCCA
This sequence comes from bacterium, assembly GCA_965213625.1. Taxonomy (GTDB): domain Bacteria; phylum UBA8248; class UBA8248; order UBA8248; family UBA8248; genus Bin107. Next base: position 1,287,130 of record CBDBZU010000004.1, on the reverse strand, counting down.
CCATCGGCGAGAACATGGCCTATGAGGGTACGCGAAACATGATGCGCGAGACGATGCGCGAGGTATTTCAGGTGGGCCGGGCGAAGGGCGTGAACCTCCCCGACGGCGCGGATGAGGGCCGCTATCGCTTCATCGACGAGCAAAACCCGGCCAGCAAGGGCAGCCTGTGTCATGACCTGGAAGCCGGCAGGCGCCTCGAGATAGACGCCTTGTGTGGCGCGGTCTCTCGCATCGGGGCGGAGGTGGGCGTCGAGACGCCGTGCAACGATTTCATCTCGCGCACCCTGAAACTCGCCGACCTTCAAATCGCGGGTGAGGTAAAGCCTCAATCATAAGCGCATCACTCGTTCATATTTTCTCGCTATTAACGACGTGGTAATCTTCCCGGAACCCTAATCTCATTCACGCCGACTAACGGAGATACGCTTTCGATGGCCCGAAAATACTGGCTCATGAAGAGCGAACCGGACGCATACTCGTTCGACGACCTGATGGCCGAACCCGAGCAGACCGCCTGCTGGGACGGCATTCGAAACTATCAGGCCAGAAATTTCATGATGGAGATGAAGGTGGGCGACCTCGTTCTCTTCTACCATTCGAACGCGAAACCGCCCCACGTGGCGGGAACTGCGCGGGTGGCGCGGGAGTCGTATCCCGATCATACCCAATACGACAAGAAATCCAAATACTACGACCCGAAGGCCCCTGCCGACGCCCCGCGCTGGCAGATGGTGGATTTGCAGGCGACGGAAAAGCTCCCCCGGCCCGTCTCGCTGAGCGAACTCAAGGAAAATCCCAAGCTGGCGGAGATGCGCGTCACCCAGAAAGGGCAGCGCCTGAGCGTACAGCCCGTGACCAAAAAGGAATACGACGAGGTGCTGCGAATGGCGAAGAAGTGATCTTCGCCGCGCGCAGCTTAAGCGTCCCCTAGCTCGCCAGGCGCTGTTTCATCGCCTCGAAGTCCGCCTCGTAGAAGAACTCCTTCTCTCCGAAGGCCGGCTTGAGGCCGGTGAGCCAGGTGGCGTTCTCGTCGTATTCGGCGAAGAAGACGCGGCCCAGCCACTCGGGGTTTCTCGCCTGAAGGAACTGAAGCGCGATGATGCGCTCGCCGCGAACCTCTTCGATGCCCAACACCTGCACCTTGCCGGGGGCCGCGCTCATCGAGGGACCCCGCGCGGTGCGCGCCAGACCGGACACCTGGGAGTACGCTTTCCTGTAGATCGCATGCGCCTCCACCAGGGGCAGTTCGAAATAGCGCTTGGCGCCCGTGTCCCTTTCCACGAACATGTAATAGGGTATCAGCCCGAGCCGCACCTGCTCTTTCCACATGCGCGCCCACATGTCCGCGTCGTCGTTGATATGCTTGAGAAGCGGCGCCTGCGTCCTGATGACGGCGCCCGTATCCCGCACCCTTCTGATGGCTTCGCGCGCCATCGGGGTCTGGACCTCACGCTCGTGGTTGAAGTGCGCCATGATAGCGATGTGCTTGCCGCCTTCCACCATCTTCTCGAATAGACGCATCAGATCGTCCGCATCGGCGTCCGTGGTGAAGCGATACGGCCAGAAAGTCAGCGCCTTCGAGCCGATGCGGATGTCGCGGATGTGCGCGAAACGCGAATCATCCAGCAGGGGCTCCATGTAGCCTTGGAGCGCCTTGGTCTTCATGATCAAGGGATCGCCGCCGGTGAAGAGGACGTCCGTCACCTCTTTATGATCGGCGAGATACCTGTGCAGGATGTCCGCGTCCGTGGAGATGAAGCGAAGCTCCTTGTCCCCCACGAACTGCGCCCAGCGGAAACAGAAGGTGCAGTAGGCGTGGCAGGTCTGTCCCTGTCCCGGGAAGAAGAGCACCGTTTCGTGGTATTTGTGCTGCATGCCTTCCACATGCTCATCGTCGATGGTGGGCACGTTCAGCGTCTGCTGCCCGGCGGGGTGGGGGTTCAGGCCGGCCCTGATCTCGTGGATGGCGGCATTGAGCTGCTCCTTGGGCGCTTCGCGCCTCAGCAGGTCCGCCACGGAATCAAAATCCTCTTTCGAGATCATTCCCTCCTGGGGAAAGGAGAGCTGGAACAAGGGGTCTTCAGGCACGTTGTCCCAATCGATGAGATTCTCCACCATGTAGCGATTCGTGCGGAAAGGCAGCACATGCCCCACCACCTTCATGCTGAAGCGGATATCGTCGGGCAGGCTCTGCAACTCGGGAACTTTGTCTATCTGCTGAACCACAATCGGTTTGTAGCGCGGCGGATCGATAGACAACAGATTCTGGCCGTTCGGGCTGCCGTTTTGGGTTTTCGCCGTCCCCGTCTCAGCGGGATTTTCTGAAGAAGATGCGTTCATTTTCTGGCCCTCCTGCGCTTGACGTCTGTATTCGATTCGTTCCTCGTCGGTTCTCTTTTCTTCCAAAATTCAATTTAGTTCTATTTTTCACGATTCGCCATGCCTGTATCAGTATTATGCTAGCATGTATCGGCCATATATCAAGTAATTATCGACCGGGTCGGCTTGCGACACGAAAAATTCGCCTTCCAAAACCCGGATTCTTCAAAAAACAATACCCCGCCTCGCGGCGATCGTCGTAGAGGCGGGGTTGCAACCTCTTAGTGGGGCATGTGGGCGGGGTTCCAGAACTCGCCCGTGCGAATCGTGTGGGCTTGTTTATCCCCGCCCGGGTCCCAACTATCCTCGTTCTTTCGCGCCTGTTCCTCGAAATCATACTCGACGCGGTGGATTTCCCCTTCCCATTTCCCGCCTCCATGGTATTCGAGCAGGACGTAGGCGGGGCGGTTGTCCCCGTCCCAGCTCACGGCGGCTGACGCGGCGCACACGAGGGTCTGGTCCCCTACCTGGCGGATATAAGGGCCGTGACACTGCCCGAAGGCCACAACTTCTGACTTCTCGCCCGCGAGGCGTTCGAGTATCTCGTCGTCGGTAAGCCTGAGCGGGAGCGCGCCTTCGTCGTTTCCCGGCGAACCATGAAAAATGCGGAGGTCGTGGCCGGGTTCGGGCGTAAGCGTCATTTCGCGGGGCAGCCCACGGAGCCAGTCGAGTTGATCTTCGCTCAGGTGCTCGCGCGTCAGGCGGGAACTATCATTTCGCGCGGGAAAATCGTTTTCCCCCTCGTCGACATGGTCGATGACCCAGCGATCGAAATTCCCCAGTATGGGCAGGCAGTTTTTCCTGGAACGCAGGCGATCGACCACTTCGCCCGGCTCCGGCCCGCCCATGACGTGATCTCCGGGCACTATCTCCCAGTGGACGTCGTGCTTGTCTACTTCCGCCAGAACGGCGTCCAGAGGTGCGAGTTGGGCATGAATGTCGGAATAAAGCGCGAGTCTCATTTCTCAATCTCCATAATTGATAATGTATGAATATCTGTATATGCCGATGAACTCGCTAGTGTAGCAATCTCCTGCCGGATTCCGCCAACGCCTCCATCTTCTCTCTAAGGCGGGGGTAGAGCAGTTTTCCGTTTTTCTTCACGGCCTTTCCGGCTACGTAGACCGTATCCACGTTGGCGAAAGACGCCTGGAAAACAACCGTCTCCAGCGGGACGTTCACGGGATAGAGGTTCAGGTCGGTCTTTCTGATCAGGATGAGGTCCGCCTGCTTGCCGGGCTTGAGCGTGCCCGCCTTGTATCCCAGCCCCAGTGCGTTGGCGCCGTCTATCGTCGCCCACTCCAGCGCGCGCTTCGCGGGAACCGCGACCTGCGCCGGCGAGGTTCGCCCGTTGAGTATATTCTGGTTTTCCTGCGCGCGCGCGAACTGAAGTCCCATCCGCATCATGGTGAACATGTCGCCGCTGATGTTCGATTCCACGTCGATCCCGAGCGTCGGCCTGCCGCCCAGGGCCAGAACGCGACCGATGACGGGCTCGCCGTGGCCCATCTGCATCTCCACCTCCGGACAAGAGGTGACCGAGCAGCCCGAGTCGACGAGTATCCGCAACTCCTCCTCGCTCAACTGGTTCGCGTGCACGGCGTTGAAATCGGGCCCCAGAAGTCCCTTGCGCGCCAGTTCCCGTACGCCGTCGGGCGTCACCCGGTAGAACCCGCCGCCGATGTGCGCGCTCCAGAGCAAGTCGTATTCACGGGCCAGACAGATGTCGTGCACGCACATTTCGAGCGTGGAGAGATCGGGCCCTCTCGTGGCCAGGGCCAGTTTGATGAGCCCGCCGTCCGAAGCCAGCCGCCCAGATCGCAAACGCCTGACCTCATCTGGTGGATGCGGCCTGTGGCTGAGCGGCGTCTCGCCCTCTGCAATCTTGGGCTTGGGCGTTCCGTGACCGAAGACCGCGCGGATGCCCGCTTCCTCCAGGCCGTCTAAGCCTGCGTCGGTGTGCTCGGGCGTGGGGTTGTTGTGACACCAGTCGAAGAGCGTCGTGACGCCGCCGTTGAGTTGATTCAGCGCACCCACCAGATTCGCAAGATAAACATCTTCGGGCTGAAACCCGGGCCCGAAACCCTCGTGCATCTGCCGGATGTACTCCACCAGCGACCAGTCGCCCGCGACACCGCGTATGCCCGTCTGCCAGGTATGCTGATGCGTGTTCACGAAACCGGGCATGACGATGAAATCGCTCGCATCGACGCTTTCGGCCTCGGGGGCATGAATGTTCCGGCCGAGTTCCCGTATCTCATCGTCCTCGATGAGCAGGTCCCCGCCTTCGACCTCGCCGAGTACGGGGTCGAGCGTGAGGATGCTGCTATCGCGCAGGAGCGTCCTCCCCATTACAAAGAACCTCCCGCGGGCGGCGCGTACTCCCGGAGCGCCTCTTCTTTCCACTCCAGCCCGAGGCCGGGTTTGTCAGTAAGAACCAGATTCCCGTCCCTGAACTCCATCGGCTCCTCGATGATGCACTCCCACCAGGGCATGTTCTCGCACCAGACGCCGTGCTCCTCCGCACTCAGAAGATGCGCCGAAACCTCGTGGAACAAGTGCGGTGTCACCGGCTTTCCGAACTCTTTCGCGATCGCCGCCGCACGGCGCCAGCCCGTAACGCCGGAGCAGCGCTCGAGATCGGGCATCAGAATATCGGCCGCGCCCGCGACGAGCAGGTGGCGCATCCCGCGCGGGTTGTAGTTCGTCTCCCCGGTGCAGATGGGAATGTTGCTGGTCTTGGCTACCTCGGCGCACCCCCTGATGTCTTCGTGATCGACAGGTTCCTCCACCCAGTAGAGGTCGAACGGCTCGAACGCCTTGCACGCCTGTTTCGCAGTTTCCACGTCCCAGGCCTGGTTGGCGTCCACCATGAGCGCAACATCGCCGCCTATCGCCTCACGCACGGCGCGGATTCGCTCGACGTCGTCATCCACCCTGCCGCCCACGCGGAGCTTCATGGCCTTGAAGCCGCGCGCCTTGAGCGCTGCAGCCTCCTCCATGAGTTCGTCTATCGTGAGGTTGAGCCAGAGGCCCTCGCTCGCGTAGCAGGGAATCTCGCGCTTCTCGCCACCGAGGTAGCGCCACAGCGGCTGGCCCGCCGCCTTGGCCGCCAGGTCCCAGCAGGCGGTATCGAGTGCTGACATCGCCAGGGCGCTGATGCCGTCACGGCCCACGAAGCTCACCGCCTTGCGCATGGCCTCCCAGTTCGCCTCGGCGTCGGCGGGGTCCTTGCCGAGCAGGTTGGCGAACAGATCGCGCACCATCGCTATCATCGCGCGGGTGCGCTCGGGTCCGAAGGCGAAGCACCAGCCGTGGCCCTTCAAGCCCTCTTTCGTCCGGAGGGTGACGCAGCAGGTGTCGACGGCATGCACCTCGAAAGTGGCCACCTTGAGCGGCCGGTCCAGCGGCACGCAAACGTGCGCCGGCGTCATGCTGATGATGGTTTGTGAAGACGGCAAAACGTACCTCCTTCGCAAAGAGTATGAGATGTCGCCCTGTCCTTCATGAGCTTTGCGCGACAGGTTACCCTGTTCGGCCCCGAATGGCTATAATCGCGTGTCTCGCAATTTTGTGAGAAACCCGAGGGAGTAATACCAGAGATGACCGCTATCCGGCTTCAGAAAATTATCGCCCAGGCGGGCCTCGCCTCGCGCCGTGAAGCGGAACGCCTGATCGAGGAGGGCTGCGTTCGGGTGAATGGAGCGCGCGTGGTCACCTTAGGCGCCAAGGCGGACCCGCTGACCGATTCCATCAAGGTGAACGGAAAGCTCATTACGAAAAAGGAGGCTCCCATCTATCTGGTGCTGAACAAACCGAAGAACGTGCTCACCACCATGCGGGACGAGGAGGGCAAGGACAGGCCTACTGTGGCAGACCTGCTGCCCCAGGGCTTAAGACGCGTGTTCCCCGTGGGCAGACTCGATTTCGACGTGGAAGGAGTGTTACTCCTCACCAACGATGGCGAGATGGCGAACCGACTCGCCCACCCGAGATACGGGATACCCCGCGTCTATGAGGCGAAGGTGAAGGGAGCGCCCACCGAGGCCGCCCTCGCCCGGATGGCGGACGGATCATGGATGCGCAGGCGTGGCAGGAAACCCCAGGAAGCGCTCGTGCGGACCATCCGCGCAAAGACGGAGAAGAACACATGGCTCAGAATCGAACTCCACGAGGGCAGGCAGCACCAGGTCAAGAAAATGTGCGAGGCCGTGGGGCACCCTGTCATAAAGCTCGTCCGGCGCGCATACGGGGGGGTTACGGCCAGGGGCCTTCCCGCCGCCAAAGTGAGGACCCTCAACAACGATGAGGTCGAAAAACTGAAACTGATGACGAATATCCGCACCGAAGCGGCGAAGCGTCCGCCATCCAGAGTGGGCTGGGCCAAGGCCAGGGCGAACCCGAAGCGAACACCGCGCGGACAATCAGCAAAACAGAAAACGAAAGCACCCGGGAAAACCGGCTCCTCATGATGCAGGCGCTTGATGGACGATTCAGGCAAAGAAAACCACGGGGTTCGTGTGTTATGATGCGTCAATACGCGAGAGAAAAGTAAAAAGGCCGCTTAAACGATGAGCGCACCTGCTTCATACAAATTGACGCTGGCGACCAAGATCACGCTGGTCCGGGTTTTCCTAATCCCCGTATTCGTGATGTGTCTCGCCTACAAGAAGCCGGGAATCGCTCTGGCCGTCTTCATCATCGCGGGCGTGGCGGACGGCGTTGACGGCTATATCGCGAGACGGCGCGGCGAAATGACGGAGTTGGGCGCCATGCTCGACCCGATTGCGGACAAACTGCTCATGTTCACCGCATACATGATGATGGGGATTTCAGGACAAATCCCGATCTGGCTGGCCGTCTCCGTGGTGAGCCGGGATTTGTTGCTGTCCATCGGCTGCCTGATGTTGTTCATGAGTGTGGGCTTCCAGACGCCGTCTCCTTCCATGCTGGGAAAAACCACGACGACCGCCCAGATGGTCACCGCGGGGGCCGCTCTTCTGGCGGCGGCGCTGAGCGCAGAGACGAACATCGTGCTGTTGTCCACCTACCTGATCACCTGCGGGCTGACGCTCGCCTCGGGGGTTCATTATCTTTTCTTCGTAGGCACCCGTATGATTTACGAGAAACCGGACGAAGGCCAAGCGGAGAAATCAACCCCAGCAGCGCGAAACTGAGGCCAGGCTGACCGACATGGACAATCAACCCCAAATCCTCACGTGGAAGCGAATCTGGCTCATTCTCATATTCATCGCCGGCATCTGGCTTTTGGTGAGCGCCCGCGCGGCTCTGGTGCCCCTCGCGGCTTCCTTCATCCTCGCCTATCTGCTCCAGCCCCTGGTCGATAAGCTGGAGAGATGGAAAATACCGAGGCCCCTCGCCGTCCTGATCCCCCTGCTGGGTTTGGGCTTGGTCCTTTTGATCTTGTGGGCGAGCATCGCGCCCGTGGTGCGAGAGCAAGTGACGGCGTTCGCCAAGAAGCTTCCCGACTACATTAAGCTCACGCAATCCTGGCTCATCGCCATGCTCGATAAATTCGACCTCCCCCAGACGGCCGAACTCCAGAAATACTTCACCGAAAACCTTTCCTTGCTGAGCCAGTTTCCGTTACCGCGCTCAGGTTTCTGCTGAGAACAACCAGCGGCATTTTCTCCATCGCCATCGGCATGATCTATCTCATTCTCATCCCCGTGATGACCTTCTATGTCCTGAGGGACTGGAAAGAGCTATGGAAGGGGTTTTTCGCCTACGTGCACCGCGACTACCGCTCTGAGGTGGAGAAAAGGGTCTTCCGGCTCGACGAACTGCTCGGTTCGTTCATCAAGGGGCAGTTGCTGATCGCCCTCATCCTCTCCGCCTTTTACGTGCTGGGCTTCTTCATCGTGGACATGCCGCTGTGGTTGGTGATGGGCATTTTTACGGGTATCGCCTGCATGTTTCCCTACGTGGAATGGATTATCGCCCTGCCGATCGCCCTGCTGCTCTCCGCACTCGGCCATCAGGACTGGCTCCACCCGCTGGCGACGCTGGCCGTGTTCGGGATCATCTCGCCCATAGCGGGCATGACCCTCATTCCCCGCATCCTGGGCAACCGCATCGGGCTTCATCCCGTGGTGGTGCTCGCCTCCATCATGATAGGGGGGGAGTTGATGGGGTTCGCGGGGATCCTGCTCGCCGTGCCGCTCGCGGCGGCCATCAAAGTGGCTCTCGAGGCCATATCAGACTACTACCTGACGTAAGTTTTCCCTGGACGTTCCTGGCGAATGGCGTGAACCACCACTCGGGGGGCTGTTGAAAAAGTTTTTCAAACTCGGAATTTACCCCCCGCCAGTGCAGTTGCGGACTTCGCCCTTGAACATCATCGCCAACAAACGAGAGAGAAGAGAACCACTCCCCCCTTGAGGGGGAGTCAGTGAACTGAGGGCGTAAGCCCGAAAGTGAACTGGTGGGGGGTATAATTCGGAATGGCAATAAAACGCATTTTACCCCCCACCGATTCAGCCTTCGAAAAAACCGCTCGGCTTCATCGTCGGTCTTCCCCGAGGGAGACCGACCCTCAAGGGGGGAGTGAACTTCAAAAGCGTGCGCGCAATTAAAATCGCTCCACGGGTCTTTTCAACAACCCCCTACTCGGGCACTTCCACCCCCCGGTCCACGGCGCGGGCCATGAGGAAGAGGAGGTCCGAGACGCGGTTCAGGTAGACGAGCAGGTCGGGGTTGTCGATGTAGCCCTCGTCCCGCAGCTTGACCGACCATCTCTCGCCCCGGCGGATGATGGTGAGCGCCATATCCAGCGCGGCGCCGCAGGGCGAATCGCCCGAGATGACCCAGTCGGTGATTTGGATCTCTTTTTCATAGCGCGCCACCTGCGCGTCGGCCCATGCGACCTGCTCCGCACCCACGCGCTCCTTGAGCCTGCCGAGTTTGCCCCGCAGTGTCGCCAGGTCGCTGCTCACGAGGTAGAGGTCTTTCTGGATTTTGAGGATTTCGGGCTTCAGCCATTCAGGCGCCGTCGAGCGGGCGAGGCCGAGCGCGGCCTTCGCCTCGTCGAGCGCGCCGTAGGCCTGCACCTGGGGATGATACTTGGGAACCCTGTCCGCGAACCATAAATCGGTGTTCCCATCGTCTCCCCTTCGCGTGACGATGGACATCGAACCGCTCCTTCAGGCTAGAGTCTCTTGATGACGTCGGTGGCGACGGATCGCGTCGTCCCTGTGCCGCCTAAGTCCGCCGTGCGGTTGCCCCCGGCCAGATGCGCGCGAACCGCGCCGTCGAGCCGCTTCGCCGCGCGCTCCTCGCCCAGATAATCGAGCATCAAGGCAGCGGAGATAAGCGCGGCCACCGGGTTGGCGATCCCCTTGCCCATGATGTCGGGCGCGGAGCCGTGCACGGGCTCGAACAGGCCGGGCGCGTCGCCCTTGGGATTCGTGTTCGCGCTCGCGGCGACTCCCAGCCCACCGACGATGGCGGCGCCCAGGTCCGTCAGGATGTCGCCGAAGAGGTTCGTGGACACCACGACGTCGAAATGCTCGGGCCTTCGCACGAACTCCAAGGCGGCGGCGTCTACGAGATATTTCGCCGTCTCGACTTTCCTGTAGCGGGGTCTTGCGGCGACTTCCTCGAAAATCTCATCCCACATCACCAGCGTATGGCCCTGCGCGTTCGACTTGGTGATATTGGTCACGTGCTTTTTCCGCTTGAGCGCCGCCTCGAACGCCGCTTCGATAATGCGCTCACAGCCCATGCGCGTGAAGAGCGTGATCTGGGCGGCCAGCTCTCCCGGGTGTCCCTCGTAGTGCCTGCCGCCGATGGGGCTGTATTCTCCCTCGGTGTTCTCGCGGAAGAAGAGCATGTCGATGTCGCCCGGCTCGTAACCGCGCAGCGGCGATTCCAGCCCCTCGTACAAGACGATGGGGCGCATGTTGACGTACAAATCGAAACCCCGGCGCAGCGGTAGCAGAAGCTGGTTGAGGGTGATGTGATCGGGAATGTCGGGCCTGCCCACCGCGCCGAGCAGAATCGCGTCGTGCTTCCTTACGCGGTTCAGGAAATTTTCGGGGCACATACGGCCCGTCTCGTGATAGAAATCGCTCCCCCAGGGGTATTTCGTGAAAGAAAAATCGAGGCCGCGCTCGCTCTTCGCCAGCGCCCGCAGGACGCGCACCGCCTGTGTGATGACCTCGGGCCCGATGCCGTCCGCGGGGATTAAACCGATGCTGTGCTTCGCCATTGCTTCTCCTTCATGACTCCGTGCGCGGCAGGTACGTAACGCTCATCCCCGCCGCGAAGAATTAAAGTCCTTTTTCGATGAGATATTCCACAGGATTATAGTCGTCCGTCAATACCGGGCCGTAAAGGCGCGAGCCCGGGGGCGCCACGCGCGCGCGCGCGGCGAACTCGAACTTGGAATCGCGGCGCATCGCCTCGCTTACGCGACGAAAACGACCTGCGTCCTCGTCCCGGAACCCGAAAATAAGGATGTTCTGCGCTACATAGGGATTCGCAGGGTCGGTACTGTAGATGTATATTTCCGGAAACACGCTTTTCATCGTCCGGTAGACGGATGCGTATATTGCGCCGCCGGCGCCCGCGCGGTAGCCGATCAGGTTCAGCATGAACACGCCGCCGGACGCCAGTCGTTCGCGCGCTTCCTCGAAAAACTCTTTCGTGACCAGATGCGGCGGTATGTTCCTTAAACCCCGGTATGCGTCGCCTACGATAAGATCGAATTTTTCACCGGATGAGCGGAGAATGCGCCTGCCGTCTCCCACCAGGGCCTTCAGCTTCGGGAATTTCGCCAGCCTGAAAAATTTACTCCCCGCGTCGACGACTTCCTCGTCGAGTTCGGCCACGGCGATGGACATCTCCGGCTTCATGAGTTGCAGGGCCTTCGGCATCGTGAAAGCGCCGCCGCCGATGAAGATCGCGCGCTTCATGTGGGGTGCGAACAGCGGCCCCAACTCCAGAAAGCGGGTGTATTCGTAGTAAAATTTTTTGTCGTCGCCCAGGACCATCGCCCCCTCGGGCTGATGATCCAGGTACATCTCGCGCACCCGCCCGCCGTCGTCCCCGGCCCTCTCGAACACGCGAATCATGTGGTACATGTTCTCGCGCACCCAAATAGTATCTTTATCCACGCCGGGGATGACGCCCAGCCACGCGGCGCCCGTCCCCATCGAGGCGAGCACGAACGCTCCGAGAAGCAGGTTCGCCCGCGCGTTTCGCTTCGAGAACAAACTGGCGAGGTCGCCGCTGAGGTAGAGCCCGAAGAGCGCCGTCAGCGCCAGCGCCCCCGCCGTCGTCAGGAAGATGCCGTTCAGCCCGAAAAAGGGAATGAAGACGAAACCCGTCGCGAACGTGCCGAGGATGCTCCCGACCGTGGACCAGGTAAAGAGGTTTCCCGTCACTGCTCCCAGGCTTCCCACTCCCCGCGCCGCGAGCTTTACCGCGAAGGGCGTGAGCGTGGCGAGCACGCAACCCGGTGCGGCGAAGAGCAGAAGACCGGCGAACACCGGCCCGGAGCGCAGGCCCAGGCTCTCTTCCATCGTGGGCAGCAGAATCCCCCGCAGGGCCGGCACCAGGGCAACGAGGCCCGCGCCGCCCAGCATGAGCAGGAAGAACAGTTTCGTAGACGGCTTGCGGTCCGCGAGCCGCCCACCGATGGAATAACCAAGGCTCAGCGCGGCCAGGATGATGCCGATCATCGAGGTCCACGTGTAGAGCGTGTTGCCGAAATGGGGGGCGAGCACGCGCCCCGCCGCGATCTCCATAACGAGAATCGAGCCGCCCGAGAGAAAGACCGAGAAATAGAGATAGAGGCCCGCCATGTTCTTCGTTTCCGTTTCCGGCACTCGCCTGGGCTGCCTCGCCACAACGCACTCCTCGAAAAAATGAAAACGCGCCCTGCAAAAATGAATCCGCACTCTATGGCACTGAAAGGCCTGAGGCAAGCCTTGGGTCCGCCTGGATTTTTTCGGGTCGATGCCTCATAAATAGATTGAAATTCGCACGGAACCAAGCTGTATGGATTTTCCCTCAACAAAGAGAACGACGAATTGACCTCCGATAAGGTGTATCCATCATCCAAAGCCGCCATCGCCGATATTCCCGACGGCGCCACCATTCTGCTGGGCGGGTTCGGCGGCGCGGGCATCCCGGAAAATCTCCTGGTCGCCATGGCGGATCATCCCGCGCGTGATCTGACCGTCGTCACCAACCACGCGGGCTTCGGCGAGCGCGGCCTCGCCGTTCTGCTCAGACAGGGGAAGGTGCGGAAAATCATCTGCAGCTACGCCTTCCACAGGAGCGCGTTCGTGTTCAGAGAACTCTTTCTCGAGGGAAAAATCGAACTCGAACAGCTCCCCCAGGGGACTATGGCCGAGAGAATCCGGGCGGCGGGCGCAGGCATCGCCGCCTTCTACACGCCCACCGGCGTCGGCACGCAGGCAGCCGAGGGCAAGGAGACACGCACGATCAACGGGCGCGAAACCGTGCTCGAACATCCCCTACCCGGCGACGTGGCCGTCATCAAGGCGCATCGGGCCGACAGCGCGGGAAACCTCACCTACCGGGGCACGGCGGCGAACTTCAACCCCGTCATGGCGACGGCGGCGCCGCTCACCATCGTCGAGGTGGAGGAAATCGTGGACCCCGGCGTCATCGCGCCCGAAAGCGTACACACGCCTTCGATATACGTGCAAAGAGTCGTAAGAGGAGAAGACCTTGGCCTCCGATCAGAAACTTGAGAACTGCGCCCTCAAGCCGGTCGACATCGCCCGGCGCGTGGCGGCGGAACTGCCCGACGGCGCGGTGGTGAACTTAGGCATCGGCATCCCCACGCTGGTAGGCAATTACGTGGAAACCGGGCGCGGCGTGCTGTTCATGGCCGAGAACGGAATCATCGGCGCGGGCCCGAGGCCCGAGCCCGGCGAAGAGGACAAGGACTACATCAACGCTTCGCGTGAACCCATCACCACGCTACCGGGGGCGTCCGTGTTCGGACACGCCGACGCCTTCGCCATGATACGCGGCGGCCACATCGACATCGCCATCATGGGCGCGCTGCAGGTCTCGGCCCAGGGCGACCTCGCCAACTGGACGGTGCCGGGACTGGGCAAAGGCGGCATCGGCGGCGCAATGGACCTGGCGGCGGGCGCACGCGAGGTCTACGCCATCATGACCCACACCATGAAGGACGGCGGCCTGAAGCTCCTGGAAGATTGCACCTATCCCCTGACCGCGCGGCGGGTGGTCACCAAGCTGTTCACCGACATCGCGTTCATCGAGTTCACGCCGGAAGGCCCCTTCCTCAGGGAAGTGGCCGAAGGCCTCACTGCCGATGACGTGCAGGCGGTGAGCGAACCGAGACTCCTCACGAACGGGCCGCCGGGCGCCCTTACGCGCGAGGAAACTCCATGACGCGCGCGGGGAGCGGCCTCTCCTCCAATCCCGATTCCGCCGTTGCCGCGCGCGAAGCGATAGAAGAGGCCATGGCGGAGGCGAAGCTCGACGCCGCCTCCCTCATTTTCCTGTTCACGACGCCGGGCCACCTGAGCAGATGGCCCGAGGTGGTCGCCGCAGTCGCCGAGGGGACGAGCGGCGCAAGGGTCGTCGGCTGCACGGGCTTCGGCGTCTTGACGGCGCAGGGCGAAATCGAACGGACGCCGGGAATCTCGGTTCTGGTGGTCGGCGACGCCCCGCCCGCAGCGCCATTTCTGGTCGAAGGCCTTGGCGACGCGCCACTGGAATGCGGACGCGCCATCGGCCGGGCGGCGAAAAAAGAGCTGGGAGACGCGCTCTCTCACGAGAATCCACCCCTGGTCGTCGTCATGCCCGACAGCTATCACCTCCAGGCCGACGCGCTTTTCGAGGGAATCCACGAGGAGTTGGGTGAGGAGGCCATCATCGTGGGCGGCGGCGCCGCGGAGGACGGGTCGGCGGGGAGAACATTTCAGTTCATGGACGGTCAGATGCAGACAAACGCCGTCTCGGGCGTCGTATTCGCGGGCGCGCCCAGGCGGTTCATCGGGATATCGCAGGCCTATCTGCCCGTGGGCGAGCCCAGGCTCATCACCCGGGCGGAGGAGAACGTCGTCTGGGAAATTTCGGGCGAACGCGCGTATGACGCCTTCGCCGAGGCGGCGGGTCCCGAGTGGATGGAGAACATCCAGTTCGCCGCCATGAACCTGTTCATCGGCATTCCGGGGGATCCGGACAAGGTGATGCTCGACCACGGCGAGTACATCGTGCGGCCCATCGTGGGCGCAGATGAAGAGAAGGGAATCATCGCGCTGCCGACACCGGTCAAAACCGGCCAGGCCATCACCTTCGCCAAACGGGACGGGTCGCGCGCGCGTGAGGACCTCCGCACAATGCTGGAAAAAGGATCCCGGCGCTTCGCCGCCACAGAAGAAGTGGACGCGCGCGCTTTCGGCCTTTATTTCAACTGCGCGGGCCGTGGCAGTTCCCTCTACGGGGAGATGGAGGTGGACGCCATGGCGATCCGTGAGAAGATGCGCGGTCTGCCCGTCGCGGGGTTTTTTACAGGTTCCGAGATCGCGCCCATCGGGAAAATCGATCACCTCCACCAGTATTCCGGCGTCCTCGTTCTGCTGGGAGAGGACACGGCTTAAGCAAATATTTACTCATCATCCACGGGAGTGCGTCTTATGGGATACAGCACGGGAAACATCATCATCACGACCCTTCATGTGCTGAGCGCGATTCTGGCGGTCGGCGGCGTGGCCTTTCTCCGTTTCGTGGTCATACCCACGGCGGCGGACCTGCCCGAAGCGGAGCGGGGGCCGTTCATGGCGAAAATCCAGAAACGGTTCATCCCGATTCTCCACGGTTCGTTCCTGATCCTGATACTGACGGGGTTTCACCACCTCACCCGCCTCGTGCGGAGCGGCCTCGCCATTCCGGGGTCGCTGATCGTAAAGATCGTCCTGGCGCTCGTCATCATCTTCATAGGCGTCGCGCTCACCATCCCGAAGGGCTTCGGGGGCATGAAGGCGCAGCGCAAGACCTGGCTCCTCATTAACCTCATCCTCGCCCTCATCGTCGTCTACCTGGGCGTTTCGGTCACCCACGGGTAAGGCGGGCAAAGGAGAGCGCAAGTGATGCGGGCAGGCTGGTACGAGCGCAAGGGCGGGGCGCGCGAGGTCATCGAAACCGGCGAGATGGCGACGCCCGAACCCGGCGCAGGCGAAATCAGGGTGCGGCTCCACGCGTCGGGCGTGAATCCCACGGACTGCAAGCGCCGCGGCGGCCATGGGTCCGAGGACTGGGGCTATTTCGAGCACTTTCCCGATTTCCCGAGGACAATCCCCCACAACGACGGTGCGGGCGTCGTGGACAAACTCGGCCCTGGCGCGAGCGGGCATGAAATCGGCGACCGCGTATGGGTCTACAACGCGCGCTACAAACGCGCGTTCGGCACCTCGGCGCAATACGTCTGCCTGCCCGAGAAGTTTCTCGTCCGCCTGCCGGAGGGAACCACCTTCGCAGAAGGGGCGTGCCTCGGCATTCCCGCCATGACGGCGCATCGATGCCTGTACGCGGACGGCCCCATTGCGGGCAAGGCGGTGCTGGTGACGGGCGGCGCGGGCCGCGTGGGCGTCTACGCCGTGCAACTGGCCAGGTGGGCGGGAGCGCGCGTGATCGCCACGGTGAGCTCGGACGCCAAGGCGGAGCGTGCGTCTTCCGCTGAGCACATCATCAACTACCTCGAAGAAGACGTTGCCGAAAGGGTACTTGCGATCACGGACGGCGCGGGCGTGGACCGCGTGGTGGACGTGAATTTAGGGGTGAACTGGGAGACGAACTACAAAATCCTGAAGGTCGGCGGCGTCATCGCCTCTTATTCCTCGATGGGGGACCGCACCCCTCCCTTTCCCCACTACGAACTCATGCTGAACAACATCACCGTCAGACTCGTTATGGTCCACTGCTGCCCGCCGGAGGCTTTGCTCCACGCGGCGGGGGACATCACCCGCGCTCTTGATGACGGCGCGCTTACACACCATATCGCGGAGCGTTTCCCGCTCGATGAACTCGCAAACGCACACGAAGCCGTGGAAGCGGGTGAGGCGGTGGGCAACGTGATCGTGGAAATCGACTAGGCCGGGAGTCAGGGGGTTGTTGAAAAACCCCCGCCCCTCCCTCATCCCGAGTAGGCGTGCTTGCGCGCCGTATCGAGTGTCAATCGCGACCAATGCGGGCTTGTTAAAAAAACCCCTGAGAGGGTAAAGGCAACCCCCTTTGAAAGAAAACCCCATGAAGTCAACCCCCCCTACCCCCCCTTGTCGGGGCTGTTGAAAAACCCCCGGCATTGTGATTGGGTGTAATGACACTATCTCGCCCGAGATGGGAGTTCCCGAGATGATAGGCAGCAAGGGGCGCGAGCAGATGGATTTGTTCGTGGCCGGTTCGCTGGAACGGTTGATCCCCGAGGATCACGTCCTGATGCGCGTGGACCGCGTACTGGATTTGAGTTGGCTTCGCGCGGAGGTGGCGGATTGCTATTGCGCGGATAACGGTCGACCGGGGATCGACCCGGAGGTGGCGTTGCGCCTGATGCTGGCGGGTATGTTGCTGGGCTACGTACACGACCGGCGTCTGCTTCGCGAGGCGCGTGCGCACCTGGCGATCCGGTGGTTCATCGGGTACGGGCTGCACGAGGATTTGCCGCATCATTCGAGCCTGACGCGGATTCGTCAGCGGTGGGGGGAGGCTCGGTTCAAGGAGATATTCCGTCGCACGGTGCAGGCTTGCCTGGAGGCGAATGTGGCGAAGGGGGAAGTGGTACACGTGGACGCCTCGTTGATACGCGCGGACGTGAGCTGGGAGAGTCTGGCGGCGCACCACGCGGAGAAGGTGATTCGGGAGAATCCCGTCGATGATGAGGGGGAGAAGAAGGGAGGAGGCCGCGGTGGCGGGGGTCGGGTGAGCCGGACGGACCCGGACGCGCGGCTTGCGCGCAAGAGCGCGCGGGCGGGGTTCGAGCCGAGCTACAAGCAGCACGCGGCGGTGGACGATGAGCGGGGTGTTGTTCTCGACGTGTCGGTGACGGAGGGGACGCGGAACGAGCGTGAGATGATGGCGTCCCATATAGAGGCGGTAAGCGAGTTGTCGGGCCGCGCGCCGGAGATGGTGACGGCGGATTCGGGCTACGCGTACTCGAAGGTTTATGGCGAATTGGAGCGGCGGGGCGTGGAAGCGCTGATACCAGCGAAGAAGGAACCCAGCCAGAGCCGTGTTCCGCTGCAGTTGTTCCACTACGATGCGCGCAACGAGGTGGTGAAGTGTCCGGGAGGCAAGACGCTGCGTCCCCGGCAGGCGACGGAGCGGGGGCGCTCCTATGTATCGAAGACGCGGGATTGCGCGGGCTGCGCGCTCAGGTCCGATTGTCTGTCGAAGTCGCAAACGAGCAAGGCGGTGTTGATTCCCAACGCGTATCCGGCGCTGTTGCGCGCGCGTCGTCGCCATTTGCGATGGGGGGAGGAGGAGAAGCGGCTCTACGACCGCCACCGTTGGCGCTCGGAGGGCTACCACGGCGAAGCGAAGAGTTGGCACGGACTGGGGCGGGCGGTGCGCCGGGGCCTTGCGAACATGAGGATCCAGTCCTACCTGACGGCGATAGCGGTGAACCTCAAGCGGCTGGCCGCCGCTTTTGCGGCGCGTTTATTCGCCCTCTGGAGGGTCTGTGCCGCCTGGAGACGCCGTCTGCGCACACATGGCGCCCTCACGCGCCGATTGGGCTGCCTCTCCGCCGCCGCGTGAGCCGCCAAAACGCCCGCTTCCAACACCGGGTTTTTCAACAGACCCTTGTCAGGGGGGTAAAAAAGGCGATGCGCCCCCGCCGGGCAGAGGGAGCTTTGCTTTTTCTTGCCCCCCTGACAAGGGGGGGTAGGGGGGGTTGCTTTTCCAGTCGAGGAGGGGTGTTGGGGGAAATCCGCCGCCAGACGGGACGAGGGTTTGACGCGACCGATGAGGTTAGTTCCGACTAAGAATGGAGGAATTGCCTCAAAGGCGCCTATTCCCGAAACCGGATTTTTCAACGGCTCCGTCAGTCGGGGCCGGGGAGGATAGCGAGCTTCTTGAGTCCCGATACCAGGGCGTCGAGCGTCCGGTCGATCTGCGCTTCGGTGTGCGTCGCCATGAGGGTGGCCCTGAGCCTGCTGGTGCCCTCGGGCACCGTGGGCGGGCGGATGGCGAGCAGGTAGACGCCCGCCTCCATCAGATACTCCGCGAGCGCGAGCGTTTTTTCCGTATCCTTGATGATGATGGGGAAAATCGGAATCTCTGCCCCCGGCGGTGGCTCACTCACGCGCACCCCAATGTAGCGAAGCCCGGCGCGAAAGCGCGCGCACAGGTTCGCCAGATTCTCCCGGCGGCGCTCACCCTCGTCGCTTTCCACGACCCGGACGGCGGCGCGGGAGGCGGCGGCCACGGCGGGCGGCAAACTCGTCGAGTAGATATAGGGCCGCGCCTTGTTGACGAGGTAATCGATTACTTCGGTATCCGCACACGCGAACGCGCCGTAAGAGGCCAGTGCCTTGCCCAGCGTGCCCATGGAGACCGAAACGCACTCCTCCACACCGAAATAAGCGCCGCTCCCCCTGCCGCCCTCCCCGATGACGCCCGTGCCGTGCGCGTCGTCCACCACGAGAATCGCGCCATATTTATCCGCGAGGTCGCAGATTCCGGACAGCGGCGCCAGATCGCCGTCCATGCTGAAGACGCCGTCCGTCACGATGAGCTTGCGGCGCGCCCGGGAATCATTTCTCAAGGCGTCTTCCAGGCGGTTGAGATTCGCGTGGGGGTAAACGTGGACACGCGCCCTCGACAGCCGGCAGCCGTCCACGATGCTTGCGTGGTTGAGCGCGTCGCTGAAAACGGCGTCTCCCTCACCGGCCAGGGCGGTGATCAATCCCACGTTCGCCAGAAACCCCGAACCGAAAACGAGCGCGGCGTCCTTTCGCTTGAAGGCGGCCAATGCGCGCGCCAACTCCTCGTGGGCGGCCATGTGGCCCGAGATGAGCGGGGAGGCGGCCCCGCTCGCGCCTGCGGCCCTTGCCGCCTCCACGGACGCCTCGATGATGGCGGAATAATTGGCGAGGCCCAGATAGTTGTTGCTCGAGAGGTTGATGAGGGTCCTGCCCCCGTGGCGCATTGTGGGGCCCTGCATCCCCTCGACGGTGCGAAGACCCCGGCGCAGGTTGGCTTCCGTGAGTTCGCGCAACTCTTGCTCGATTTGCGCTTTCCAGTCGTTCGGCTTGGGTTTTTCGCTCGTCTCATCCATACGTTCATTTTAGAGAACGAGCGCGCACCCGAAAAGCGGGGACGGAGAAACTCTTGCGCCGTATGCGCAATGGTGTCATTTTTCGGGAGACTTTGGTGGTGCAGATTCAACCCGGCGGAAAGGAGCTTCTGTTGAACTGGCTTTTGGTGGCGGGAGGCGGCGCAATCGGCAGCGCGCTGCGCTACGGACTGGCGCTCTTCGTGCAACGATCGCTGGGCGCAGGCTGGCCCTTCGGCACCCTGGCGGCCAACATTTTCGGCTCGTTCGTCATCGGGTGCACCTACGAGTTGCTCGTCGCCAAGGAATTGTTCAGCGAAGAAGTCCGCCTGTTCACGATGATCGGACTGCTGGGCGGGTTCACCACGTTCTCCGCCTTCAGCCTCGAAACCCTCCTCATGTTCCAGGAGGGCGACTGGCTCCTGGCGGGACTCTACGTGGCGCTCTCGGTTATAGGGTGTCTACTCGCCGTCTGGGCGGGGTTTCAGTTCGCCGCGGCGTTGACGTAACGAATCTCAAACTTCCCCGGCGAGGTCTCCTCATCTTTTGGTCGGGTAGACCGCCACTCCGCCTCACCCTGAGTAGCGGCGAAGCCGCGTATCGAAGGGCGAAGTTTACTGCCGCGCCGGAGAGATGTGCCCCCATCCTTCGATACGGCGCTTGCGCGCCTACTCAGGATGAGGATTCGAGATGCTTGCTCGGAATGAGGGCGGCGGCGGGTTTCGCCCTAGCCTTTTGAAAGCACCCCCCTACCCCCTCCTTGTCAGGGTTGTTGAAAAACCTCCGGCAAGCGAATTTGCATTGCGCGAACGCCTTTGAAGTTCACTCCCCCCACCGACTCGCTTGCGGGCTTGCGCCCTTATCTCTTCGACTCCCCCTCAAGGGGGGAGTGAATTGCTCTCTCGTCGGACAGCAAGAACTCTCAAGGGGGGAGTGGATTGGCTTTTCCTGGAGGGAGTCATCAATTCACACCTTGTCCACATCTTATCCACGAGCCATCAGATCGAAAACATCTCGCCCCCGTCGACCTGGAGCGCGGCACCCGTGATGTAGCTCGCCCGCTCGCTGGCGAGGAAGGCCACCGCCGCCGCGAACTCCTCCGCCTCGCCCAGGCGGCCGATGGCGATGTCCTTCGTTATCTCGGCGTAGACTTCCTCTTCGGTCCGTCCGCTCTCCGCCGCCATCTTCGCGACGCGCTCGGGCCAGTGGGTGTTGAAGCGCCCCGGGTTCACGATGTTCACCAGTATGCCGTCGCGCACAAATTCGCCCGCGAGTGATTTCGTGAAGTTCAAGAGCGCCGCCTTGGAGGCGTTCGAGACCACGCGGCGGGGCCGGGGCTGGCGGCTGCTCGTGGAGCCCGTCATGATGATGCGGCCCCACTCCTGCTTCTGCATGTAGGGGATCACCAGGCGGCTGAACTCCGAAGCCGCGAAGAGAATGCTGCTCATGGAGTAATCCCAGTCCGCGCGCTCCACGTCCAGGAAATCCTTGGTGGTGCTCACGCCCGCGTTGCTCACGAGAATGTGCACGGTGCCGAAAAGGGCGACCGTCTCCTCCACCACGGCGGCGATTTCTTCCGCCTTGCTCACGTCGCAGCGCACCGCGCTCACCACACCTTCCGAGACCGACTGGATCTCCTGCTTGGCCGCCGCCAGACGCTCCTCATTCCGCGCACAGATGCACACGTCGCAGCCTTCCCCCGCGAGTTCCCTGGCGACCGCGAGACCGAGGCCAGAGTTTCCGCCGGTTACGATGGCGGCTTTTCCGTGAAGTCCCAAATCCATTTGTTCATCCTTTATTATGAAAGGCGCCAGAAGCCCGCGAATGATTGAGAATGCGCATACGCCCCCTTATAATCCACCGATTCCACCGTTCGCCACCCGAGAGGAGAAAAAATGACGGAGCGCGCCGATTTTCGCCAGTTCTACCGCGACGCCCATAAAGTGGACCTGCTCACCGACCGCGAGAAAATCCTGATGGGTCTGGCCATCGCCATCGTGCGCAACTGCCAGCCGTGAGTGGACCGCCGCCTGGCGGACGCCGGGAAAGCGGGCCTCACCGAAGAGACGCTCGATGCCGCATTCGACCTGACCGCCGCCGTCATGGCGGGAGTCGCCCAGAGCATGAACCAGCGCTACAAGGCTTCCCGCAACAAGAGCGACTCCTAGAGACTTAGCGCATGAAAGACTGGTTCAAGCGATTCACGGATTTCGACGACCCGAACAAGCTCATGCCCTGGAAGGACAAGAGCCCCGAACCCCAGGGGGAGGAGCCTGAGGACCGCCCCGAAATCCCCATCAAGCCGGGCTGGTATTTCGCGATGTACTTCATCATGGGCGTGGGCTTCGACACCCTGTTCCCCACGAACGTCTTCCCCGAAGGCGTCCGCTTCACGCTCGGGGCGGGGATGGTGTTCATCGGCGCCGTCCTGAATTCGACCTCCCTCGTCTGCTACAGGAACGCCCGCACGAACCATGAGACGAACAAGCCCGCGCACGTCCTCATCACGGAGGGCCCCTACCGCTTCTCGCGGAATCCTATCTATCTCGGCTACATGTGCCTGTATCTCGGACTCGGAGTTTTCCTCAACAACTTGTGGATATTCGTTCTGGGCGCGCCGCTCCTCGCCACGATCCAGGCCGTGATTATCACGCGCGAGGAGGATTACCTCACGGAAAAATTCGGCGAGGATTACGGCGAATACTGCCAGAGCGTGCGCCGCTGGTTGTAGGGTTGCAGGGTTGCTGAAATAGCCTACAGAAGGAGCGCTGAATTTCACTCCCCTCTTGAGGGTCAACCGCGAGTGAGGAGCGAGCGTTTGCAGGTTTTTCCAACTAACGAGAGAGCAATTCACTCCCCCCTTGAGGGGGAGTCGAAGAGGCCGAGCGGTTTGTGCGAAGGCCGATTCGGTGGGGGGTAAAATGCGTTTTATTGCCATTCCGAATTATACCCCCCACCTGTTCACTTTCGGGCTTGCGCCCTCAGTTCACTGACTCCCCCTCAAGGGTCTGTTGAAAAACCCCTTTTTTGAAGCGGGTGTTCTGGCGGTTCACGCGGCGGCGGGGAGGGATCCCAATCAGCGCGCGAGGGCGCGATGAACGCGCAGACGGCGTCTCCGGGCGGCGTAGGCCCTCCAGAGGGCGAATATACGCGCCGCAAAAGCGGCGGCCAGCCGCTTGAGGTTCACCGCAGTCGCCGTCAGGTAGGACTGAATCTTCATGTTCGCAAGGCCCCGACGCACCGCCCGCCCCAGTCCGTGCCAACTCTTCGCTTCCCCGTGATAACCCTCCGAGCGCCCCATGTGCCGGCGCCACAGCCGGCGCTCCTCCTCCCCCCAACGCGCATGCCGCCGGCGCGCGCGCAACAGCGCCAGATACGCGTTGGGAATCAAAACCTCCTTGCTCGACCGCGCCTGCGGCAGACAATCCGCCCGGAGCGCGCAGCCCGCGCAATCACGCGTCCTCGAACCATAGTAGCGCCCCCGCTCCTCGCTCCGCCGGGGGCGAAGCTTCTTGCCGCGCGGACACTTCACCAAGTCGTGGCGCGCGTCGTAGCGGAACAGCCGCAACGGAACACGGCTCTGCGTGGGTTCTTTCTTCGCCGGTATCACCCCCGCCACGCCCAGAGGCTCCAACGCCGCGTAGACCTTCGAGTACGCATACCCCGAATCCGCCGTCACCACCGAGGGCGCGCGGCCCGACAACTCGCTTACCGCCTCTATATGGGACGCCATCATCTCACGCTCGTTCAACGTCCCCTCCGTCACCGTCACGTCGAGAACCACGCCCCGCTCATCGTCCACCGCCGCGTGGTGCTTGTAGCTCGGCTCGAACCTCGCCCGCGCGCTCTTGCGCGCGAGCCGCGCGTCGGGGTCTGTCCGGCTCACCGGTCCCCCGCCGCCGCGGCCTCCGCCCTTCTTCCCGCTCTTCTCCTCCACGGGGTTCTCCCGAATCACCTTCTCCGCATGATGCGCCGCCAGACTATCCCAGCTCACGTCCGCGCGTATCAACGAGGCGTCCACGTGAACCACCTCCCCCTTCGCCACATTCGCCTCCAGGCACGCCTGCACCGTCCGGCGGAATATCGCCCGGAACCGAGCCTCCCCCCAACGCTGACGAATCCGCGTCAGGCTCGAATGGTCCGGCAACTCCTCGTGCAGCCCGTATCCGATGAACCACCGGATCGCCAGATGCGCCTTCGCTTCACGAAGCAGGCGACGGTCGTGAACGTAGCCCAGCAGAAGACCCGCCAGCATCAGGCGAACCGCCACCTCCGGGTCGATACCCGGACGACCGTTGTCCGCGCAATAGCAATCCGCCACCTCCTCCCGAAGCCAACTCAAATCCAGCACCTCATGCACGCGGTACAGAACGTGATCCTCGGGGATCAGCCGATCCAGCGAACCGGCCACGAACAAATCCATCTGCTCGCGCCTCTTCCTGCCTATCATCGAGGGAACTCCCATCTCGGGCGAGATAGTGTCCTTACACCCAATCATAATACCGGGGGTTTTTCAACAGGCCCCTCAAGGGGGGAGTGAAATTCAAAAGCATCCGCGAAACTCAAAATCGCTTCCAGGGGGTTTTTTAACAGCCCCTTGTCAGGGGTCAAACGCGAGTGAGGAACGAGCGTTTGCATAAGCCATTGGCGGGAAACGCATCGGTTTGCAATTCCTCCCTCCTCGGTCGGAATTGACCCCTGACAAGGGGGGGTTGCTTCTGACGAGGAGAGTCGGAGGTTCGTGCGGAAGCGGCCTTCCCGCTAGAGGCGATGTCCCCCGACAAAGGCTTTTTCAACAACCTCCTCCAGTGCGGCTCACTCCAAAAGCAAAGAGGCCGCCCCCGCAGGAGCGGCCCCTTGAAACTTGCTTCAAAGTGATTCTCTTACAATCTACCGCACGCCCTTGGGCTTGGGGCGCGCCTTGCGCTTCGCCATTGCCTGTTTGATCGCGGCGTCCGATTTCCCGTTCGTCTCGATGCCGAAGACCTCGCCCACGCGGGTGTGCTTGTCCATGAGACGCATGAAGGAGATGTCCGCCAACTCGGCGATGACCATCTCGCACGTGCTGAAAATGGTGCAACCCTCCACCAGGTGGCCGCCGAAGCACGTCGCCTCGGGCCGGCCCATCGAGATGGTGACGTGGGCGTGGAGGTAGGGCTCGCCCGCCTCGGTCTGCGTGATGTTGCCGCTCATCTGCAGGAGTTCGAGCGGGCCGCCTATGGGCGTGAAGATGCGGCACTCGTCGTTGATCGGGAACGGGTCGGGGAACTGCCAGACGTTTCTGAGCACCGCCTTCTGCAGGCTCGCCGCCACGCTCAGGATGACGCCCGCCTTCACATTCTTCTCCTGGCATATCTTGAGCGTCGTGCCGAACAGATCGTCCCCCGGCGCCATGCGGACGGTCAGGACGCGGCCGATGCTCGCCTCGGCCACGTCGTAGCGGGCCTTGCGGGTCTTCCAGTTGGAATTATCGAAATTCGGTAATTTTTTCGCCATGGATACTCATTCTCCCTGAGAGGCCTCTCGGCTCGTATGTGAAAAGATGCGTTGAGCACAAAATTTTTCGGGTTTATACCACACAGGATGCCGGCGCGCATTCCGCGTCCGTGCGCGAATGCTGCGAAACAGCATCAACCGCTCGGCGCCTCATAGCGGACTTCCCCGTTCGTGACGGTGCAGACGACGAACGCACCCTCATCGAACACGTCGCCCAGATGCAAACCACCCGCGCCGCGAGGCGGACAGACGACGCAGAAATCCGCCGCGCCGCCGGGTTTGAGAACCCCCAGGTTGTCGAAGCCGAGCGCCTCGGCGCCCGCGCGCGTGCACAAATCGAGCAGTTCGCTATCGCTTATCTCCACGTCCGCCTCGCGAAGGGCGCAGGCCTCGTCCAGAAGCGAGAGGGAGGGGCTGCTCGCCAGGCTGTCGGTTCCGAGGCAAAGTTCCACGCCCGCCTCGCGCATGCGCGCCGCATCGGCGAAGGGGTGGCCGAAAAAATGCGCCGAGCGCGGGCAAAGGCAAACACGCACCCCGTTCTTCCTGAGGTGCACCCAGTCTTCCGCGTTGGTCTGGTTCGCGTGTACGGCAAGGGTTAAGCCTTCGAGCGCGCCGGTGAGGTCGAGATGGGCGACGGGGCGCAGGCCCGAGGGTTTGTAGCCGTGAAGCTTACCGTTCAGCTCATGGTGGACTCTCGCGAGCGCGCCGCCGCCGTCTTGTAAGAATTCGACCTCGTGCGCGCTCTCGCCCAGGTGCGTCGCCACGGGCCAGCCTCTCGCTTGCGCTTCATCGCGCACCGCGCGGTAAAGAGCGAGCGAGGCGCTATAGGGCGCATGGGGGCTCAGGCCGTGCCTAACGGCGTTCGATATGAGGCCTTTGTATTCCGGGAACAGGTCGCAGGCCTTCATTTTTTCCGCCAGAACCTCATCGGCCCGCGCCGGATCCAGCCCCAGCACCTCGTGGAACACCACGCCGCGCATCCCTGAGCCCGCTATCGCCGTGGCGCTCTCGCCAGAGATCGAAACGTCGCCCACGCAGGTGACGCCCGCCGCCAGACTCGCGGCGGCGCCGATCTGCGCCGAGGCCAGAAACAGATGCGCGGGCCAGCCCCTCATCTCGCGCACGAGAGAGACTATCCAATCCTCCATCGGGCCGGGCTTTCGCTTGAGGCCCGAGAGTTCCAGGTGCGTGTGCGCGTTGACGAGGCCGGGAATCAGTATAGCGCGCCCGAAGTCGCGCTCCTCGGCCACGGGTTCGGCGGGGCGCACGAAGGCCTCCTCCCCCACCGCCAGAACGCGGCCCGAGGACGTCAGGATAGCGCCGCGCCGGATGGGCGGCCCATCCACCGGACAGACCAGGTCCGCCAGCCAGAGCTCCATCTTCTGCTTTTGGGGCGTTCGGGGCGATTCCATCGTCACGGGAGAGGCGTTACTAGATCAATTTGTAGAAGAAATTGCGCCGCCTGGGCGTGAAGCCGGCGTTTCGCGCCATGCGGTGGAGGTCGTCCTCGTTCAGGGCGTAGGTGGTGCCGGCGGCGCTCACCACGTTTTCCTCCAGCATGGTGGAACCCATGTCGTTGCAGCCGTAGTGCAGGGATATCTCGCCTATCTTCATCCCCTGCGTCACCCAGGAGGACTGGAAGTTCGCGATGTTGTCCAGATACAGGCGGCTGATGGCCAGCATCCTGAGATATTCGCTGCTGCCCACCGTCTGCGCCTTGAGCGGCGCGGCGCCGTCGTTCTGGAACGTCCAGCAGATGTAGGCCGTGAAGCCGCCCGTCTCGTCCTGAAGCTCGCGCAGGCGGTGTAAGTGTTCGACCCGCTCGGCATCGGTTTCCACGTGGCCGAACATCATCGTGGCGCTGGAGCGGATGCCCAGGTTGTGGGCGACGCGCATGACCTCGAGCCAGCCCTCCGTATCGACTTTGAGCCGCGAAATCTTCTCCCGCACGCGGTCGACGAGAATCTCGCCGCCGCCGCCGGGCACGGAATCCAAGCCCGCAGCATTCAGGCGCGTGAGCACCACTTCATACGGCATGTCCTCCAGCCGGGCGATGTGGTGAATCTCGGGCGGACTTAAACCATGGAGGTGGAGATCGGGGAATTCCCCCTTCATCCAGGAGAAGAGCTCCTCGTACCATTCGATTCGGAGGTCCGGATGGTGCCCGCCCTGGAGCAGGATCTGGCGGCCTCCCACGGCGTAGAGTTCTTCGAGTTTCTGCCGAATCTCATCGCGCGTGCGGATGTAGGCTTCGGGGTGATCGCCCGGTGGACGGTAGAACGCGCAGAAGGTGCAGTAGACGTCGCACACGTTCGTGTAATTGATGTTCCTGTCCACGCAATAGGTGGCGTAGCCCTCGGGGTGCAGCCGCGCGCGCACGTCGTCCGCCGCGGCGCCCAGGGCGACGAGATCGTCGCCTTCGAGCAGGGCGAGGCCTTCCTCATAAGAGAGGCGCTCGCCCGCCGCCGCCTTTTCAATCGCCTCGTAGAACGCCGTCGTCGCCGTGGTCATGGATTTCCTCAAGGTTCGCTCAAGCCCTGGGAATAATGCGGGAGAGCCGCAATCAGGTCAACAGATGGAACCGGCGGGGAGAATGGGGATGTTAAAGAAGTCCTGATTACGTGATTCGGCGGATGGTGCCTACCGGGGAGAGAGGGTCCGATAGGAAAGGTCGCGACCTATCCCAACAAGGCGATGTGGTTTTGATCGTCATTCCGGCGAAAGCCGGAATCCATTTGTTTTGCTTTTGTTTTTTATTTTCTGATTGATTTACGTCAATGGCGAGGAGATGAAAAACCGGCGTATTGTCATTCTGCTTTACAATGGATTCCGGCTTTCGCCGGAATGACGGCGCTGGCCAATTCCGAGCGAGGTGGACTTTTTCAACGACCCCGAATCGGCCCCCGCACCCCGGCATAGCGAAGATTCCCGGCGGCGGCGCAACCCGAGCAGACGATTCAGAGGGGGTTTTTCTCCAGGAATTTCTCCATCTGCGCGATGAAGGCTTCGGGCTGATCCCAGAAGGAGCTGTGGCCCGCATCGGGGATGATGGAAGTCGTGCAATCGGGCACGTGCTTCGCATACACCTCGCTGAAATCAATGGGGCCCGCGTCGTTCTCCCCGTGGCACACCCAGGTGGGGACGGAGATTTTGTGCAGCTCGTCCCGTAAAACCGGCATCGTGAACAGCGCGTTCGCGGTATCGGCGAAGGTCTGCGGCGTGTTCTTGAGGAAATTCTCCCTGTACTCCTCTGCCAGGGGGCCTTCGCGCAGGCCCTCGGGAACTTCATCCCGCCGCAACTTGAATTCGTGCAGCGTCTCCATCCCTTCGGTTTCGGCCATCTTCAAGTGTTCTTCGAACATCTGCCGGTACGCGCCCGAAGGCGGGCCTGCGGATGAGGCGGAGAGCATGAGGCGGCACAGGCGCTCGGAATGCTGAATACCCACCATGGTGCCCGTGCGCCCGCCCATGCTGTGGCCCAGGTAATCCGTGCGCTCGATGCCGAGGGCGTCCAGAAAGCCCACGACGTCATCGGCGAAGTTCTGGATGGTGTAGGGGCCGTGCGGCTTGTCCGAATCGCCGTGGCCGCGCAAATCGAGCGCGTACACATGGAAGCGTTCGGAGAGCCAGTCCATGAGCGGCGTGAAGGAGAAATGCGAGTTCTGGAACCCGTGCACCGCAAGCAGCGGCGTTCCCTCGCCTCGTTCGATGTAATATATGTCGATTCCGTTCACGCGCGCTTTCGGCAAGGTCGTTCTCCTTTCGTTTCGCCAAATTGGCCTTTTGCCCGACTCTGTAGTTCTTTAGACGATGAAAAGTTCACGCCCCCACGGGGGGCCGTTCGTTCCTGAGTTCGGGCGTCGCTTCTTCATAGGCGTGGGCCACGCGCAGGACGTCGGTCTCGCGCCAGGGGCCGCTCGCGATCTGGAGAGAGGTCGGCATGCCCTCCGAATTCCGGCCCATCGGCGTGACGAGCGCCGGGAAGCCCGTGGCGTTGTGCGGCGCCAGAAACGGCCTGTGGATGTTCTTGTAGGATACGTCCCGCCCGTTCATGCGGACGGTGAGCGTCTCGATCCGCGGGGCGACGCAGGGCATGGCGGGCTGGATGAGGGCGTCCGCGCCCTCGAAGAACGCGGCGACCTCGCGCTGCGCGAGAACGCGTTCTCTCATCGCGCGCACGTAATCATCCGGCGCGATCTGGAACGACCACTCAATGCGCTCGCGCACGTCCTCGCCATAGCCATCCGGATTCTCTTCGAAAAACGGCCTGTGGAACTCGCTGAACTCAGGGCCCGAGATGAGGGGGAAGAAATCCATGAGCCTCTGGTGGTGCGCGAAGGATACCTCTTCCACCACAGCACCCAGGGCGCGGAACACCTCCACCGCCGCCTCGAACGCCGCCGTGACCTCCGAATCCACCTCGGCATGCCCGTGAAAATCAGGACACACGAGAATGCGGCTGCCGCGCACGCCGTCCTCGATGCTGGCGGTGTAGTCGGGAACGGGAATGTTCTGGGTCTTCGAATCCCGGGCGTCATAGCCGGCCACCGCCTGAAGCATGAGGCCCGCATCGCGCGCCGTGCGCGTCATGGGCCCCGCATGGTCGAGACTCAGAGCGTTTGGGCAGATGCCCCGGATACTCACCCGCCCGTGGGTCGCCTTGAAGCCCACGCCCCCGCACAGGGAGGCGGGGTTTCTGATGGAGCCGCCCGTATCCGTACCGATGGCGGCAGGCGCAAGCCCCGCCGCACACGCCGCGCCCGAACCGCCGCTCGAGCCACCGACGATGCGCTCCGTATCCCAGGGGTTTCGCACCGTGCCGTAGTGCGGGTTGATGCTCACCGCCGCGGCGGCGAACTCGTGCGTGACCGTCTTGCCGAGCATGACGGCGCCCGCGTTCTTGAGACGCCTGATAATCTCCGCGTCCTCACGCGGCACGTTGTCCCGGTGAAAGGAAGAGCCATGCGTTGTGAGCACGCCCGCCGTCTCGACGATGTCCTTGGCCCCGTAAGGAATACCGTGCATGGGGCCGCGCCACTGGCCACCGGCTATCTCGGCCTCAGCGGCCTTCGCCGCCTCCATGGCGCGTTCGGCCGTCACCGTCTGATAGGCGAACAGCTTGGGGTTCACTGCTTCGATACGCCGCAAGTGCGCTTCCGTCACCTCGACGGGGGAGATTTCCTTTTTGCGGATCATCCCCGCCAGGTCGTAAATGCTCGTGAAGCAAAGGTCGTCGCTCATGTCGTCCTCCTTAGCGGCTGAGTTTTCCACCACCTCGGCGCGGGCTACCGGCTCATCGACAAAGCGGGGCTCCCAGCCTTCAGACGCCAAGCCGTCCTCGACGAGAAGATCATAATAACGCCTCAAGCCTTCGATTTCCTCATCGCCCACGTCGTAGCGGATGCACTCGGTGAGATAACACCACGCCGTGTTCCTGTCGACGCGGGGGGGAAGCGCGCCGTTCACGATTTCCTCAATCCGCCCGACGCCCTCTTTTTTCGCGTTCTGCAAAAGCGTTGCGGCTTCCGCGTCTCCCGCTCCCTGACGGAACACCCAGAGCGCATAGACGAAGGGCAGCCCGACATAATTCTGCCACTCTTCGCCTAAGTCGAGTACGTAGTGATCGCCCGGCGGCTCCCTGAGCGCGTTGTCTCCGATGAGCAAAAAGGCGTCCAGCGACTCGTCCTCACGCGGCGGCCTCAAGGGGTCGATTGCGACGAACTCGGGCTCCACACCCCAGCGGTGTTTCAGATAGACGCGCGCCATGTTCGTCGCAGCGAGCGACCAGCTGTCCAGCCCCACGCGGCGCAGTGAATCGGCAGGCCTCCGGCAATAGAGGCGGATACTCTCCACGGGGCCTTTGCTCGCGATGCCCACGCCGGGCGCAAAGCGCGCGCCGCGCATCCCGAAAAGAGCGAACGAGGAGACGAGCGCGCCGTCCAGTTCGCCACTCTCAAGCATTTCTGCCAGCTTCGATGGGGGTTCGACGATGAGTTCCACCGCCGGGTTTCCCTCCAGCGCAATCGTAAGGGGTCTGGCATTCAGGAAGGGAACGGTGCCGAGTTTCATGGTGGTGCTCAGGCGTGAACTGCCCATTGATCTCCCTGGCGCGTGACTTCCCGGTAGAGCGTGTCGCGCTCGATGGGCTCGCGCCCCACCTCGCGGATGAGGCGGCGGATGTCGTTCACGGTGAGTTCGTGCGGCGTCTTCGCGCCCGCCATGTGGTAGATCTTCTCCTGGACGACGGTGCCGTCCAGATCGTCCACGCCGAAGCGCTGCGAGATTTGCGCGATGGGCTGCCCAACCATGATCCAGTACGCCTTGATGTGGGGAATGTTGTCGAGCAGAAGCCGCCCGACGGCGTAGTTCCTGATGTCGAGCATCCCGCCCGTGGAGGGGATGTCGTCCATCTGTGTGTTCTCGGGATGGAACGCGAGCGGGATGAAGGTGGTGAACCCGCCGGTTTCGTCCTGCAAATCCCGGAGCTTGAGCATGTGGTCCACGCGGTCCTCGTTCGATTCGACGTGGCCGTAGAGCATGGTGCACGTGCTGCGGATGCCCTTGTTGTGGGCGATGCGGTGAATTTCGAGCCAGTCCTCGCCCGAGTGCTTACCCTTGCAGATTTTAGAACGCGTGGGTTCGGCGAAAATCTCCGCCCCGCCGCCCGTGAGCGAACCGAGCCCCGATCGCACCAGGTGATCCAGCGTCTCCTCCACGCTCATCTTCGCTACGTGGTCGGCGAGCCAGCGAATCTCCGTCGCCGTGAAGACTTTCAAGTGCAGTTGCGGGTGGATTTCCTTGATGCCCTGGATCATCTCCAGGTAGTAGTCGAAGGGGAGGTCAGGATGCAGGCCGCCCACCATGTGGAACTCGGTGCGACCCCGGCCCAGCGTCTCCGCCATCTTGAAGATTTCCTCCAGCGAATACGCATAGGCGTCCTGCTGGCCTTCCTTCTTGCCGAACGCGCAGAACTTGCACGCCTTCCACAGCACGCAGATGTTCGAGTAGTTGATGTGGCTGTTCACGTTGTAATAGGTGCGGTCGCCGTGCAGGCGCTCGCGCACGACGTTCGCCAGGAAGCCGACGGCGTTGATGTCCTCGGCTTCGTAGAGGCGCACGCCCTCCTCGAAGGAGAGGCGCAGGCCCGCTTCGACCTTTTCGAGGATATCGCCCAGAGGGCCTTTCGAGACGCGCGAGCGCATGAAGTCGCGGTTCATGGTTCACCTTCTACTTTTTCGTCTCATCGGAGAATCGATTCAGCCAGTGACGCACGACCGCATTCTGTAGGCTGAAAAGGGTGATGTCAACGCGGGGTTGGGGTGTGGGGGCGTCGAATCCGCCTAGGCGGAACCACTCTGAAAAACCTGCTCATACGTCTTCCGCCGGTCTTCGAGCCAGTCCACCATTTCGTCCCAGTTGTCCCGGTCTCGTGAATTGATTTTCAATTCCGTAATACAGCAATGTTTCTCCGAGTGGAAGAAATGTTCGCCATTCATCGCTTCTTGAAGCGCATCCAGATGCGGTTCGAGCCGAGTCCAGATTTGTTCTTTCATCTCATGATGATTGCCAATAATGTACACTCCGACGCGATCCTGAGCCAAAAACTGGGTTACCCAGATATTGTTTCTCTCGTCCCTGTGCCAGACATTGCTGTTCGCGTACCCTGGCCGCAACCCAAGCGCATCAGGATGCCGTGCGGCGAAGTGCGCCCAGAAATCGCGACGAAATTCACCGAGTTCGCTCAACCCGGCGGCTCTCTCCACCTGGCGATTCCACTCGTTTGGACGCTCCAATACGTTAAAAACGGGTGCGAGCTGTGAATTCCCGATGCGGACAACATCCACCTTCACCGCAAAGAATGCAAACGGATCCGTCGTATGCTCGTTCAGCCAGCGAATCGCAGAAAGGTGCTCCTCCCCGAATTTCACTGCAATCCACACCGCGATTCGAGCCTTGAGACCGGACAAATAAGCGAGTATCTGCCCCAAGTGTTGCAGGTCGGCGCCAGCCAACTGATTTTCGATAACCACCATATTGTTTATCTGCCCGAGGTCATCGTCTGATACGACGCGGGCCACAATGTCAGCCCTATACGCGCCGACATGCAACTCCGTGTCCACCAGCTCCAATTCGACGCCCAACACAGAGGACAATCGGTCCAGATTTTGCGAGAGCCACGGTGTAAAATCATGCGCCTCATGGGACCATGCTCTCCGGACATCCACACTTTCCAGCTTGCCCAACTCTAGAGACGCCATTCCCTCTTTTTCCTCCATTCGCATCCTCCTCTTCCCGCAAGAAACGACATCTACCCCCGCCATCACTCGCCGAAGAAGTATTTCACGCCGAACATCACGGAGAAGTGGTTCATGCCGCTGATCGTGGTGAAGTTGGAGAGACCGGGGACCGGGTGGAAGTCGTAGCCGCCTTTGACGTCCTCCATGTCGCCCACCATGGAGTAGGTGAGCTTGAGGCCCACGAGCATCTTATCGCTCATGCGGTAATCAAGACCTGCGTGCAGATGCGCGGACAAGACGGTATCGGTCAGGTTCTCGTTCTGGCGGCCGTTGTACTGCTCCGGCATGTCGCAGTCCATCGTAGGGTCCTTGCACGAGTACCAAGACTCGAAATACACGCCGGATAGCTCGACGAAGGAAACGCCCACGCCCGCGCCCACGTAGGGCGTGAAGCGGCTGTTCGCAATGGAGAAATCATAATAGGCGTTCAGCGAGAGGGTACGCGTCGTCAGATCGTCGACGCCGCCCGAAGTTCTGCTCACGTAGTTGCTCACCGGGCGGGCCATGATGCGCGAGCCGTCCAGATAGGTGATGTCAGTGTATTTCTGCTCGACGTCATTTTTCCGCTGGGCCAGCCCCAGTTCCATGCGAAAATCGCCGAAGGTGCGGCCGACGGAAATCTCGAAGGTAGCGCCGTCGTCCGCATCCAGGTCGTAGTACCAACGGTAGCCCTCGGGCGCGCCGCCGGCGAGGTGGCTGCAGTCGTCTTCAGGGTAGCAGATGTTGTCCCGGTTATGGCCCGCCTGCTCGGCGGTCGAAACCTTGTTGAACCCGACGCTCGCCCCCACGTACCAGCCGGTGGGCTTCGCCTCCTGGGCGTCGCTCACTCCCGCCGCGCCCAGAACGGCGCATACAGCCAACGCGGCCGTGATGACAGCCAGTTTCTTCCATGATGCTCTCATTTCGTCCTCTCCTGCTCGATGTTGGATGATTCGTGCAGATCCTCGTGATGAACGACTCCATAGCCCGGTGGTCTGAGCGCGTCAAGAGCCGTCCCAAGCGCAACGATTTCAAGCCGCAATTTCCGTATGGCGCTCTATCTTCACCTCGGAGGTGAGCTCCGAGCCGCCGTTTCCGCGGAACACGCCCCGGCTCGGGGGCACGTCCGCATAATCGCGGCCCACCGCCACGCGGATGTGGCGCTCGTCTCCCTCGATGTTGTTCGTCGGGTCGAAGCCCGTCCACCCCACGCCCGGAAACCAGCACTCCACCCAGGCGTGGCTCTCACCCGTGGCGGCGCCTTCGGCTTCGGGCCCGAGATAGCCCGACACGTAGCGGCACGGAACCCCCCAGCCGCGCACGATGGTGGCCATCACGTGGGCGTAGTCCTGGCAGACGCCCCGCCCGGTCTCGATAATGTCCTCAATGGGGGAATCCACCTGGGTGTGGCCCGGAATGTACTCGAAAACGTCGTGGAGTTTGGCGCAAAGCTCGCGCGCGCTCACGAGGAGGTCGTCCCCCGGAGCGATGCCGTGCGCCGCCACGAACTTCTCGAGCGCGGGACTCGGGCGAGCGAAAAGGCTCGGGTGCGTCAGCGGCCAGAGTTCCGGCGTGCGGACCGCGTCGCGAAGCGCCTCCGACGCGCCGGGTTCGAGCCTCTCGGGGGCTGTTCCCAGCGGCCCCACCTCCACGCGCGAGCGCGAGCGCACCTCGAAGCGCGCATGCGGACGGGGGCGATCCAGAAAATGTCCGGTGTTGCCGAACGGGTCGGTGAACTCGAAGAGACGGCCTTCGGGGTCGGTGCGCAGCGAGAACTCATGTACGGTCTGGGCGCGTTCCCGGAGGGGGGACAGGAAAAGCGTCATCACCGAGGCCTGTACGGGCGTCTCGTAATCGAAGCGCATGGCGTGCTCGACCGTGTAGCTCACTATCACGCCGGTATCTCCTCGGCCAGTGAGCGGTGGACGTAAGCCGCCATCGCCATTTCGTGGAGTTCGCGGACGTCGCCCCCTATCGCGCGGAAGAACGCGCCCGCATCCACCTCGCCGGAATCCGCCGTATCCATTTCGATGGCCGCCGTGAGCCGAAGCGCCATCCGGTGCGGCGGCTCGAGCGGATAGCGCGCGCCCAGCGGGTCGATGCCGGTGAGCATCTCCTCGATGCGCTGCAGCGAGAAACGGAGCGAGCGGGGAAGCTCGGGGTTGCGCGTGAGGAAGCCGAGCACTTCTTCCTCGAGAATCTTCATCGAGTGGCGGCGGCAATAGATTTCATACGCGCGGCATATATGAAGCAAATCCGCCCACGAAAGCGCGGCGACGCCCCCTCTCGGATGCGCGAATTCGACCCAAGCCCCCAAGAGCGCGGCCTGGTGCTGCGCCCGCTCGATGAATCGGCCCAGTTCCAGAAAGCGCCAGGCGTCGTCGCGCGGCATCGTCGAGTGCACCACGCCGGCGAACAGCCGCATGCGGTCGATGATATCGAGCGCGAGCCGCGCAGGCGCCTGCTCCCACTCCCTGGCGAAATTCACCTCGCGCATCCAGAGATAGCCCTGGTTCAGGCGCGTCCAAATCGCAAGCGGAAGCTGCGCACGCACGCGCTGGGCGTTCTCGCGCGCCAGGCGCCAGCACGAGAGTATGGAATCGGGGTGCGCGCCCTCCTCCACGAGGCTGCCCGCCAGGGTGTAGGCGTCGGGAATGAGGTACGCCTCGGCCTCCTCGGCGCCCGACGCCGCGCCGGGCGGGGGCTGGCCCAGCGCCCGGTATATCGCCGCCCAACCGACGGCCAGTTCATCGGCGGGGCGATCGACGAGGCGGTTGAGCTGGTATTCGAGAAGACGCGCGGTCTGCTCGACGCGCTCGACGTAGCGGCCCATCCAGTAGAAATCTGCGGCGACGCGTGCCAGCATGATCTCTCTCCTTCATCATCCAGTGATTCCCGCAGGGGAGAACACATGAGAAGCGGCGTGAGGCCGCGGGGGCCCCGACCTCATTTTATAACAACCGCCTTTGCCGAAACCAGATTTTTTCCGTAGCGGTCAATCCCGGCCGAACGGGCAGGGATTGAACCGTGGATTACCGTTTTCCGTTTTGGACGCCATTCCGGAGTATGCCTGAATAACGGCATCGCGGGTCAACCGAGCCGTTCGACCGTAGGGGTCGCAGATATGTCCAACCTACACCCGGATTGACAATCAAAATAACATGCGGGGGAGGCCACGGGACGATTTCTCCCTCCCCGGTCGGAATCAACCTCCTTCATCAGTCAGAATCGACCCCTACGACTCCAGCACCCAGATGTCCTTGCAGCCCCCGCCCTGGCTCGAGTTCACGACGAGGCTGCCGCGCCTGAGCGCGACGCGGCACAGCCCGCCCGGAACCACGTGCTGCTCCTCGCGCCCCTGGAGCACGAAGGGGCGAATATCCACATGGCGCGGCTCGATGCCCCCCTCGACAAAACAAGGCGAGCGCGAGAGCGCGAGCGTGGGCTGCGCGATGAAGTTCGCCGGATCCTCACGCAGCCGCTCGGCGAATTCCGCGCGCTCGGCCGCCGAAGAATGAGGGCCGACCAGCATCCCGTAGCCGCCCGAGCCGCCTACTTCTTTCACCACCAGTTCGCCCAGATGCTCCAGCGTGTAGGCCAGCCCCTCGGGTTCGCGGCAAAGGTGCGTCTCGACGTTGGCGAGTATCGGCTCCTCACCGAGGAAATAGCGGATGATCGCAGGAACGTAGGCGTAGACGCTCTTGTCGTCCGCCACGCCGGTGCCGGGCGCGTTGGCGAGCACCAAGTTCCCCGCGCGATAGGCGTGGAACAGCCCCGCCGCGCCCAGGAACGAATCGCCCCGGAACGTCAGCGGGTCGAGAAAATCATCGTCCACGCGGCGGTAGAGCACGTCGATGCGGTGAAGACCCGACGTCGTGCGCGCGTAAAGGGCCGCGTCGCGCACAAGCAAGTCCTGGCCCTCGACCAGGTCGACGCCCATCTCGCCGGCGAGAAAGGCGTGCTCGTAATATGCGGAGTTATACATGCCGGGCGTAAGCACGGCCACGTTCGGCTCCCTCGGCGAGTGGCCCAGAGAGACGAGCGTGGAATAGAGATGCTCGGCGTAATCGGCCACCTCGCGCACCCGGTGCTCGCGGTAGAGCCTTGGGAGCACGTCCTTGATGGCGCCCCGGCAGGCAAGCATGTAGGAGACGCCCGAGGGGACGCGCAGGTTGTCCTCCAGGACGGCGAACCCCTCGTGGGTGCGGACGATGTCGGTCCCGCACACGGCGACGTAGACGTCGTGGGGCACTTTCAGCCCGCGCATCTCCATGCGGTATTGCGGACAGCCGAGCACGACGTCGACGGGCACGACCCCGTCGCGCAGGCACCGGCCCTCGTGGTAGACGTCTTTCAGGAACATGTTGAGCGCCATCAGGCGCTGCTTCAAGCCGCGTTCGACGTGGTCCCACTCCGCCGCCGTGAGCAGGCGCGGCACGCAGTCGATGGGGATGATGCGTTCGGTGGCTTCCTCGGCGTCGAGCACCGTGAAGGTGATGCCCTCGTAGAGAAAGCGGCGGTAGACGCCCTCCTGGAGTTTTTCGAGATCCCCAGGCGTGAGTTCGGCGAGCGCGGTATTCAGCCGCGCGCTCGCCTCGCGCGGCGCGCCCTTTGCGTCGAACATCTCGTCGTAAAATCGCGAATCGAGATCGTATCCCGAAAAAGGCCCCTCGCCCTGCGCCGAGGCGAGCGGCTCCGCTCCCGAATTCATACACGTCTCCCTACGGTACGAATGCGCCTGATTGTCGAGTCGGAAACAGATTAACCGCGTTTCGGGCTTGGTTCAAGTTTTATGTCAGTGGCAAAGCCTGTAGGGACAGGTCGCGACCTGTCCCTACATTCAATGAAGAAACGATGCCTGGGTTTTCGTCATTCTGGCGGATGCATAAGAAAAAATACACAAATTCCAAAGCAAGATCCGGTTCGAAACGTTTTCATCTTCTCCTCTTTATCGTTCGCTCAGAAGATGGAAACGCTAAATCCTCATGAATCTTTTGCATCAACCACTTTTCGGGAGACTTTCCTCTGCCGTGTGCGCCCGCAAAAACCACGCACCGTGGCGCGTGACCTGGAAAATGACGAGGATCGTCAACAAGACGAATCCTGCGCTTTTGGATGTAAGCGTGGGCCAAAGCATCATGAATCCTCCCAGAAGTAGGCCTCCTCTCTCGACCCAGGTCGTTCTCCCGAGGAGATATCCACTCAGGCCGGCCATTCCAGCGACGAGCGCAATTCCGGTTGTCAGAGAAACCAGTATGATTTCAGCCACACTGCCGTTCAATAAAATGGCGGGGGAATAGGCAAAAAGAAACGGGATCACATAGAGGCCCTTCGCCGCTCTGAAGGAAGTCCAGCCTGTCTTCATCGGATCCGCTTCGGCGATGGCGGCGGCAGTATATGCAGGGATGCAAACAGGAGGCGTGTAACAACTATCCAGGCTGAACCAGAAGATGATCATATGGGCGGTGACGGCGCTCATACCGCCAAGCTCGATGAGAGCGGGGGCGGCCATGGCCGCCAGAACGATGTAAGCGGAACTGCTCGGTAGTCCCATTCCCAGAACGAAGGAGGCCACCCCGACCAGAATGATCCCGAGGAAGAGACTCCCCCCCGAGGCTGAAACGACGATTGAAGAGAACTTGAGCCCCAATCCCGTAATCGTCGTGGCCCCGATGATGATGCCCGCAGTCGCACAGGCGGCGGCTATCGGAGCGCACTGCTGCGCCCCTCGAACCAGCGCCCGGATGAGTTTGCTCGAACCGCTTCGCAAATAATCGAGGGCAAGCCCTGCGGAAAAACTGCGTTTCCGCAATCCTTGATAGAGATAATCGATCATTCCAAGCAACGCCATAGAAATAATCGTGGCGATGATTCCGGATACGCCCGCATATTGCACCGACCTACCGGCTACCATGAAATAAATCAAAACGGCCGGCGGGATGAGAAAAATAAACGCACGGCCGAGCGTATTGAAAACGTCGGGAAGATCCTCCCAACGCAGGCCGCGGATGTCGTTTTTCGCCGCCTCCAAATGCACGAACACAAAGACGGACATGAAATAGAGTAATGCGGGAATAACCGAAATCTTGATGATGGTGAAATAAGAGGTTCCGGTGAATTCGGCCAGCAAAAAAGCCGCCGTTCCCATGATGGGAGGCATGATCTGGCCTCCGGTGGAAGCCGCGGTCTCGACAGCTCCCGCGACGTGAGGACGATACCCCATCTTTTTCATCAAGGGGATGGTGAAGGTGCCCGTGGTGACGATGTTGGCGGTGGCGCTTCCCGATATGGTTCCCGAGAGGGCGCTGGCCACCACGGCCGCCTTGGCGGGCCCGCCCCGCATCCGGCCGGTCAGCAGGAACGCGAAGTCGATGTATATTTTTCCGGCACCCGAAGCATCGAGCACGGCCCCGAACAGGATGAACAGGAACATGTAATTGACGAAAACATACATCGGGGCAGACCATAGGCCCCCGTCGGTCATGTAGAAATGATCGATGATGTCCAGAAACCCGATGCCGCCGTGCTTGAATTCCCACGGCATCCAAAGACCGAAGTAGGTGTATGCAAGAAAGAAAAGCGCAATCAGGGGCAAGGTCAGATTGATTGCCCGGCGCGTGGCTTCGAGAACCAAAACGATGCAGACGACTCCAAAGAAAATATCCAGGGACAGGACGTCATCAATGTAGCGGGTGCGTTCGAGGAGCCTGTCAAACTCCCAGAGCAGCCACGCTACGGAAACTACCGCGACGACGCCGAGAAAGGCGGTGTTCGCCTTGCGCCACTTTGGCGACAAGACCCCGGCTTTTGTTGACGAGGGAGTGAGAAAGATGATGGCGGCGGCGGCCATATAAAACATCGGCCGCTCGAAAATCGCGTCCATCCCGCCGGTAACGGCAAGATAAACCTCAGTGAGGGACATGCCGATCGCAATCAGCATGACAAGATAGCCGATGAACCCCCTGGGAGGAAAATTTGCGTCTTGACCAACCATGAAGAGCGCCTTCCGGAATTATTTAAAAACGGGCGCCAAGAAAATTGATGAACTCCTGGCGCCCGGTCATTCCTTTAGCGTCATGAACCCGTGACTTCTCAGGTTACATCGCTCCCACTTCCTTGTAATAACGTGCTGCGCCCGGGTGCATGGGAACGCCTTTCATGTTCTTCACGGAACGCTTGGGCTCCAGGAAGCCGTATAGTCTGTGGGCGCCCTTCAGATAATCCTTATTTTCAAATACGGTTTTGGTCACCTTATAGATCAGGTCGGGCGATTGATCCTTTCTCGTGAAAATAATCGTCCGGAGTCCATAGGTGTCGAGGGGCTTCTTTTGACCGGGGTAAGTATTCGCGTCCACAATCGATTCCACCAAACCGAATTTTTCCAGCCTCTGGCGCATGCCCGGCGTGACTCCGGTGAAATTGATGGAGCGGCGCAAAGCCGCTTGTTTGATCAACCCGTTTCCGGGGCCGGTGTGAAACAAAACGAAATCCACGTGCTTGTCCTGATAGAAGCGCATCATGGCGCGGCCTCCGCCGAGTCGGACTGACACTCCGGCTTTTTTCAGCGCCGCGGTCGAAGTTCCGTACTCCTTCAGAAGATAGGTTGCAATGTTGTAGGTTCCCGTCCCTTTCTTTCCGATTGTTATCCCGGCCTTGGGCTTCTTTTGTACGAAATCCTCGAACGATTTGATTCCTTTACCGGCCAACTCCGGCGCCGCCATGAAATGTACGGCAGACGTGTAGAGCCATACCATGGCCCTGAGGTTCGGATGCTTTTTTTTGTATGGCTTTTTCCCTGCGATGGCGTTTCCCACGTAGTACGTGTAGCTGTAGGCAATGTCGGACTTGCCCACCCCCACCAGCTGGGGGTTGGATTTACCGCCTCCCAAGGTGACGTTCAGGGAATAGTCCTTGTTCTTGCGATTGAAGACGTCCGCAAGAGCGCCCGCCATCACATAGAGTGTGCTGGCGACGGTGGCCGCCCCCAGTTTGACCGCTTTTTTGGCAGCTTCGACTTTTGGGGGAGCGACCAGCACAAAGATAAACATAACGACGCAGGCGACAACCATTGCTGAATGCTGGCGACAAGTCTTATTGAGCATCAAATTACCCTCCCTCATCAGAGCGGATGATTTACATCCTTGAATGAGACGATCGTAACCAACGCTTCGAGCCTTGCCTAAGCGCTCGGACTTATTGCGGCAATCGCTTTCTCCGTAAATTCCTTGAGGTGGTTGTAGGCTCTTTCGGAAAGTCTGCATACCTCGGAGCCGTAAGTGCCGGGTCCACGCACGTGGGTTGTTCTGAGGCTCTCGAATACGGCCAATTCGGTCAGGGCGCACCGAGTCTCCTCGTCTATATTTGCCTCCAGGTAATCATGGTCCCCGTACTCAAAAAGATACCAGGTATGGGCGACATCATCAGTTTCGGGAAGAACCCCTTTCGCATGGAGGGCGGCATTCATCCAGTTCGAACAGATGTGCATGCGGGCCCACATCACCGCCTCGAAATCCTGTTCGGGGTCGAGTTTTTTCACCGATTGCGCAAACCGGTCGGCTTTGGCCATGTGCTCTTCAATTTTCATAGCGCATCTCCAGAATTTCCGGTTAAACCACCCTCCAGACCGCAGACCGGGCCGCGCCTCCGACGATTTCCAGAAACCCGAATTTCGCCTCCTCCAGACTTTGTAGGCATTCGTCCATGACCGCTCCACTGATCGGCTCACTGTCCCGGCAATGTCTGGGGCGGAGCTGCTCGATGAATTTCAGCGGTTCCATCGCAGCCTGAAGCTTCGCGCTGGGCTTCTTGATGTATCCATCCAAAGTGGGTCGGAAGGTATGGGCGTGGTCCATCAACTGGTTCGTTATGCCTTCCACGTGGAGCGCCGCGTTAAAATAGTGCGTGGCGGCGAGCATGCACGTCTCGATTATCATCTCGGGGTCGTTACCGGGGTCCAGTTTCCGAAGGGAGGATTCGATTCTTTGCGCCTTTGCTACGTGGTCACGAGGCTCCATTCTTCATCTCCTCCGCCTTCGGGCGGCATACCGAGTAAGCACAGCGATACCCAAAGCCGTTCCCTCCCATCCGCTTCGTCCTGGGGAATTGCGCTATCCGTTTCATAATAATTTCAGATGATGTATCAACTATCCCTCGCTCAGGAGGAGTATGTCAACTACGCGTAAATCAGCTCGTGTCTCGCATGAAACGATCCTGGACATCTTGCCAGGAGGGTCCATAGAACTTAAGATTTGAATCACTTCGTATCGAACGCCATATAGCAGGCGCCATGCGAAACCCCAATCTCACCTATGAGTTGGAGGCCTCCTCATGAACCCAGTCGATCAAGCCGTAGCCACGGACGTCATTGACGCCTCAACCGGAAAAAAGCTGAACATCATCGATTGCGACATACATCCCCGGATGCCGAAGGGGGTGCAATCCCTGAAACCCTACCTCCCCGAAAAGTGGCAGGCCCGTCTCGGCATGAAGGGCGCTCTCGTCAAAGACGAGGCGAATCCCCGCAACACGTTCGCCGTACCCCGGCGCGCATTCTTCCATCCTCATCCGGGGGGTTCCGGGCGAGTGGACGCCAGGCCGCCCGATGGCGGGCCCATCGGCTCCGACATCCATTTCCTCGCCACTCAGCTTCTGGACGAGCACGACATCAATTACGCCATCATCGTCGGGCAGGACGCCACGGGCGTCTCGGGAATTCCGGATGCGGACCTGAGCGCCGCCTACGCCTCAGCCTACAACGATTTTGTTCTTACCGAATGGGCTTCCACCGACCACCGCTTCAAGGCATGCATCTGGGTGAGTCCCCGCGACCCGAATCTTGCGGCGGAGGAAATCGATCGACTGGCCGATCATCCGGATATCGTCTCCGTGCAGATATGCCCGATGGACATTCCCCTGGGCCAGCGATACATGTGGCCGATATACGAGGCGGCCTCCCGCCACAATCTGCCCGTCGCGATTCACGGCGGCTCTGAAACCGCCGGCGCCAATCCGCCGATGCTGGCCGTAGGGATGCCCTCTTATTTCATCGAGTTGCACAGCGGCTTGCCCCAGATCGGGTGGATGCACGTGACGAGCATGGTATGCGAGGGGGTGTTCGAGCGTTTCCCGAACCTGAAATTCATCGTCCAGGAAATGGGTTACGCATGGGTCGCGGGTCTCATGTGGCGCCTGGACAAGGAATGGAGATCCCTGCGGCTGGAAGTTCCCTGGGTCAAGGAGCCGCCCAGCGAAGTCATTCGCAAGCACGTCCGCTTTACGAGCCAGCCCGTCGAGGAGCCGCCCAGGCCTGAATTCAACGAACAGATGCTGAAAATGATTTATGCGGAAGACACGCTTCAGTTTTCATCGGATTACCCGCATTGGGACTTCGACGATCCGCGGTACGTCTTCCCCAACATAGACCCGGAACTGCGCAAGAGCATCTTTTATAAAAATGCGCTTGATACCTACCCGAAGATCAGGATGCTCGTGTCGGGAGAAAACGGGGCAGCCTGATGGGAAAGCATATCGTATCCAAGGTGTCGGATTTACCTCCCGGCGAACGGAAAATCGTCGAATTCGAAAATCGCTCCATCGGGGTGTTCAACGTCAAGGGCAATTTTTTCGCGCTGAGAAACATCTGCCCCCACCAGGGCGCCCCTTTGTGTATCGGGCCCGTGCGCGGGACCATGGACG
Organism: bacterium; assembly: GCA_965213625.1. Taxonomy (GTDB): domain Bacteria; phylum UBA8248; class UBA8248; order UBA8248; family UBA8248; genus Bin107. The sequence goes on along the minus strand of CBDBZU010000004.1, from coordinate 1,242,982 downwards.
CGGACGCCCCCCGTCAGATCCAATACGTGAAAGACGGCGAGATAATCGTCTGTCCCTGGCATTGCTGGGAGTTCGACATCCTCACGGGTCGCTCCGTTTTCAACCCGCACCGCACCCGCGTAAGGTCGTATAAAGTGACGGTCGAGCGGCCGGAGGACGTGGAGGAAGACCCTTCCGTGGAAACATTCCGGGTAACGGTGGAGGATGACCTCGTCGTCTTGCACGTCTGACGCAAATCATGTCGGCGAAATCCCTTCCCGGCTCAAGCGGGAATAAGAGTAAAAGCGAATGGCAAATGTAGAACTCCCTGGATTCCGCAGTCCTTTCCCCTGCACAACGCGTAAACCCTCCCTCACCGATCGGGTTTCACCTCACACTGAGTAGCGGCTAAACCGCGTATCGAAGGGCGCTCTCGAACGATGAGGGAGAAAAATCACTCCCCCCTTGAGGGGGAAACCCCATAAAAGCAACCCCCCCTACCCCCCCTTGTCAGGGGGGTAAAAAAGGCGATGCATTCCCGCCGGGCAGAGGGAACTTTGCTTTTTCTTGCCCCTCTGACAAGGGGGGGTAGGGGGGGTTGGTCCTGCGCGGTCATACCGACCACTCCCAGGGCCGGCTTTTTCAACAACCCCTCCCCGGTCGCGTTTGGCTACTCACTCAGGACCTTGTCGGCCCACTCGACGAGGGCCACGAGGTCCGGCGGCGTCACGAAACGCGCGTTCTTGCCTTCCAAGTCATCGTCCTGGACCGCACGGGCCCGCGCGCACGCCGTTCATATGTTGACGGGAATCGCGTGTTCGATGGTCTGCGCGAACGTCTCTCTCAGTGGCGGCCAACCGACGGGCGTAATTGCGTTCATCACATCGTCCTTCATCAGGTTGGCTGCCTCGCCGAGCAGAAACAGCCGCACCTCGTGGCCCGCCTCCGCAAAAGCGTTCGCGTGCAAAAATGCGAACGACGCCTTGGTCGATTCATCCGACCCCCAGGGACTCTTGATGAGGACTTTCATGTGGGTGGTTCCTTCTGAAAATGAACGATGGAGAGTTGAACTGGCGGCGAAAGGAAATCCTTAATACAAGGCGAGAGGCTTGCCACTCTCCCTTTAAGGGAATTGTGTACCATCAATTTAGAGTAAAGTTTTTCTATTCAATATTCATCTTAAAAAGAGGAGAATGGTCTCCATTTTCCGGCCAATCAGACCGAAGAAAAAACACTTCACTTATGTTCGCCGCTGAAAATATTTCATTCGACAACCACTCCTTCAAACGCTCCGGATACAAATCATTTTCATAAGTGTATATGAGAAGCACATCAATAATTTTACCCGTCTTTCTAGCCCTTTCAACTTTCTTGTCTAATAACTCTTGAACTCTTTGAACAAAGTCGTCGTGAACCCAATGTTCATCTGCGAACTTTTCCGAGGGCGAGTAGTCTTTTTTCCCGTAGCGATTTTGGGCGATTCGGTGGAGGATCTCTCCTTTGACCAGTTCAGTAACTTCGATTCCTATCTTTTTTCCTTCCTCTTCGGCAAAGCAATCCGGCGGATCATCAGGGTTTGATTGAATCTCTGTTATCTCCCTTCCAAACTTAGCCGATAGTAATTCGGCGAAATTATTCACCCAATCGCGTTCCTGAACTTCTCTATGGTGGCCAGGTTCTTCGCCTAGTTTCGGATCATCTTTCGGGATAGCTCCAAGCGAAGCATGTCCACGTTTTTTTCCGGCCTCTACATATCGCTTAACTTCTTGCAAAAGCCCAGGCTCAAGTTTCCATTCATCCTTCGGATCATACGATTTTTCCATCGTCCCCTCTTTTTCATTGCTCATTTTCGAGTTTTCATCTGCTGGAAGCCTAACGCATAGTCCGGCCAGAGAATTATATCTCTTTCGCGTCCATTACCACCTTCGATCAGCTACCAGCCTTGACCCATTCGAGTCGCCGCTTGAGCTTATTCAGAGGATGCCCCCAGGGCAGACGGCCTTCATACTGAAGCCTGCCGACCACGACCCCCGGGGCGATGCCCTGCTCCTCCGCGAATCGGGAAACAATTCGGACACTTTTCGGGCCGGCTTCGACAAATATCTCCCAGGCCTCGCTCGGGATCAGGAAATCCGCAGCCCATCGGTTCGCTTCTGCTTCTCGCTCATCGGCGCCGTTTTCTTTCGAATCGATGAAAACATCTTTCTTGCTGTGCAACAGGATATGCGCGGCTTCGTGGAACAAGGAGTACCAGAGATGATCGTCCGTCTTGTGGCGCGCGCTCAAGACGATCACCGCCTTCTGGCTCGCCAGCCACCATGCGGCGCCGCTGATGGCGGCCTTCGGCAAGGGAGGAACCAAGGCCAGGACGATACCCGATTCGTTACAGAGATCACCCGCCTTGCGGATCGCTTCGCCGAACGGCTCGCGCGAGAGCTTACGAATTTCCCCGAGAGATTTTTTGAAGCGAGCCGCGTTAAAATCAGCGCAAGTTTGCTTTTCGGCTTCAAGCTCGCTCAGTCTCCTCCAGGTCGCCAGAGCGTATTCGTCGCTCTCGAAGCTCGGAGAGTGCCGGTAGTTGACGCTCGCCGCTCCATATTTGACGGTCCAGGCTTCGACCGAGCCGACGCCGAAAAAGGCGAGCAGGCCCGATACTGCATCAGCGGCCGATGACGGTTTATCCATCACCCCGCGCTTGACCAGAAAGTTCACGGGAAAGCGCTTCGCCCACGATGTGGATTTTTCCGCTTGCCTTCTTTCGACTTCCTGCGCACGGTGAAGCTTGTAGTCGGACTCCAACCCAAGCCAGATATGGGCGGCGACTCCCGTTACCTTCTCGAATTGAAGGGCCGTCTCCGGTTCCACAGGAGCCTTTCCCGCGACTATCTCGCTGATGAGTTTGGGTGAGCGGCCACACCGGCGGGCGAAATCCGCATACGACATGTCATGCGCTTCCAGGCGTTCCGCAAGTATCGTTCCGGGCGCGACTGCGTAGTCCGGTTGGTACGCATTGGCTGGTCCGATCATGATTTGAACCTCCTCAATGATAGTCGACCACTTCGATGATGATGATCGAAGTGATCTTTTCCAGGTCGATCCCGCCGTCATCCTTTCTGGGAACCTGCTCGTGGTTCGGCTTAAAGACGAGTCTTTGGGGATGAACGAGATCGACGGTGTATTGCCCTTCGCGCTCGCCTCTAAGGGGATGACACCGCTCCGGCGGCGTCGACGGTACGTCCGCCAGCGTCCGGGCGCTGTTCAAAACCGCCAGGCGCGACATAAGCCTCTCCGCCATGCGTTTGCCATACGCCTTTTGGAGTTCGCTCTCCGAGTTGAATGTCCTTGCAAGTTTTCTGGTTCTGAAAGTAATTTCCACTTCGCCGGCTTTCGGGCGACCCCAAGAGAACGAATGCATATCATTACCTATCAGGTAATGATATAGAATTACATATTGAGCGTCAAGTACTTTTGAATTACATGGACAGGTCGCGACCTGTCCCTACAGGTAGAAGCTGATTCGATGGGGGTCAATCCCCAAACACCCGCAATCTCACGCCCCGCAGCGCCTCGCGCGGGCCGGCCTTCGTTTCGCGCCGGATGCGCACCTCGCCTCGATAATCGCCAGTCGGCCAGGTGTCCTTTGCGCGCTTACCGATCGCCCGCCAGACCCGGATGCGGTGTTTACGCATGGATTCTTCTTTTCTCGCGAGCACCGAGCCGTCGGGCCCCAGGAGACGGATGGAGAGAAAGTCGCCCGGTCTTAAACCCGCCACCTCGGCCCAGAAGACGAGTGCGGGCGCCGTGGCCCGAAGCGACCTCGCACTCAGGGCACCTGTGCGGACCTCCTCCGTCGTGGGCAGGTGATCCGCAAAGCCTGCGTGGTAGGGAACCGCCGAGATATAGCGCAGTTTCTCCAGAGCGTCGCGCCTCCAGAGAGGCGCTCGTCCTAAGTCACATTCAACACCGCCATCGACTCCGACGAAGGGGTCGACCACCTTCCCGTTTTTCTCGACCGATATGTGCAGGTGCGGGAATTCCGTGCGGCCCGAGAGGCCGACCGCGCCCAGGCGTTCGCCAGTACGAACGCGATCCCCTCTCCTGACGGAAATGCTGCCGCGCTTCATGTGGCAATACTGTGTGCGCCAGCCGCCGCCGTGGTCGAGGCGCACGCCGTTGCCGCAGTCTTTCATTCCAGTGCGGCGCTTCCAAGCTGCCGCACACTCGCGTCGCGCATTCCGTCGCGCGCACCAATCACCCTGCCGGAAGCGGCGGCGCGCACCTCGACACGCTCGTGCAGTCTTCCTGTGTGGGCCAAGGCGATGTCCGTGCCCTTGTGCCCGTCGTAGGTCATCCGCCCGCAGGCGAAATCGGCGCGTCCCGGCCCGGGGTCTGCGTCGACGTAGTTCAAGACCCAACAATCCTCACCGGGTTCGCAATCGATCGGCAGCGAAAGCGGAAGGGGCGAGCGCCCGAATCGGCGGCCCGTGAGATCATGGGCGGCGATGGCCCCGGGAGTACTTGCGCGCTTCGCCGCCGAGCCGGCGGCACGAACCCGTTTCGGCTCCGCTTCCCGCCTCGGCATGAACTCGGGACCTCTGACGAGGAGCAAATCGAATTCGAATATCACCCACACGGCGAGGATGGCGCACACCAGGGTAATAACCATGTTGATGATCAGAATGCGGAGCATGGCTCAGGCCTCCGGCGCACGCCGGGACTCCAGGTGAGCACATTCATGGATACGGTTTCCCGTTCATACCTCGCGTAAAAACGATTGTGTCGGGCCTGAAGATAGCACCACCGTTCAAACCGCGGCAATCAGATGAAATGAAAATGAGGGGAGAGAGGAGTTTTCGAATCGCTCCCGGAAAAGAAACGCACACTCACGCAACGGGGAAGTTCGACCTTTTCCGGTCGGGTACGGCCCCGGCCTCGCCAACGCATTTCGCCGCATTTGCCGTAATAGAATTATCGGGGCGATGGGATATGCTCGGTAGGCCGCCCGACGGCCTTCGGTTATCAGGCGGCGGAACGAGCGCGTACCACCTGAGCCGGGTGAACACGCAGGCATTCAAAATGCAAAAAATAATATCCGGAAATTTCGATAAAATTAGATAAATTCACGGGGTTTTTCAACAAATAAACGATAAATTAATTCTTCGGGATAGACGCCGCGACTTCCGGGCGCAGGGGAATTCTGCCATGGCCCGCTACACCAGCGATGACAGCAAATGCGCGCAAATGCTGCGAGTTGCGTCCCCGCTCGGGGCGTCCGCCTGCCCGTTGCGCGACCTAAGGGCCCGGATAGGCCTCGGGCGGTTTGGCGTCGTCCGGCGATCTCTTTGATTTCACACGCTTTCTGTTGACGAGCGGGTCATCCTTGAGACGCGCGATGGGGTCTTCCTCGTCATCCCCGCGACCATAGGCGTTGCCCTTCTCGAAGGCGAGCCGACCGAAGAGGCGGTTCAGGTTGTTGCGCGCTGTCTCTTCGTCTTCCGCGTCATTTCTCGGTTTCTTCATGTTCTCTCCCCTTGTATCATAAGTAAAGTCAATAGTTTACAGGATACGCCACCGCTCGCCAACCGCCATGATCCTGACGCGCGAGGCGTCCGCGCCCGTCTCGGCCATGTGCTCCCTGAGCACGCGGGGCGGATGGTCGAGCGGCTCGTCCGTCAGGTCGAACGTACCCCAGTGCATGGGAATCATCCAGCGCGCGCCCATATCCTGAAACGCCCGGAGCCCCTCGGCGGGGTTCATGTGCGGGTAGCGCATCATCCACCGGGGCTCGTACGCGCCGACCGAGAGCATGGCCACGTCGATGGCGCCGAACTTGCGGCCGAACTCCCTAAACCCTTGAAAATAGCCGCTGTCCCCACCGTGAAAATACTTTCGCGCGCCGGTTTCGACCAACCAGGCGCACCAGAGCGTGGAGTCCCGCGCCATGCCGAAGCGATTCGACCAGTGCTGCGCGGGCAGGCATGTGACGCGCACACCGCCTTGCTCAGCGCTTCGCCACCAGTCGAGCTCCACGGCGCGCCTGCCGAGTGATTCCACAAAGGCGCCCAGCCCCACCGGTACGAACCACGTGACGTCTTCGGGCAGGTTCTCTATCGTCCACTCGTCGAGATGATCGTAATGGTTGTGGGAGACCAGCGCGATGGCGCCTTTTGGCACCGAGGCCGCAGGAACGCCGGGGGGTTGATGGCGTCGATACCAAAAAGCACGTTCGCCAAAGTGCGGGTCCGCCAGGATGACGTTCGGCCCATCCTGGATGATGAAGCCGCAATGGCCGATCGACGTGATGGAGGGTTTCTCGTCCGCCTTCGACAGGTAAGCGCCATCGTTAACAACGACGGGCACCTCGGGTGCGTGGGCGTTCTTGATCTCCTCGAACTCGTTTCGATACAGGAACTTCCACTTGAGCAGATTGGCCCTTGAGCCCGGATTCGGCCACCAGGGGTTGAACCACCTCCCCGGCTCGCCATGCGGCAAGTAGAGGGATTCCGCCTCGCGCGATACGAGGCCTTGCGCTTCCGGAGAGGGCGCAGCCGGCGCCTCGATGCCCAGACCCATCTTCGCGCATCCTCCCGCCAGCCCCAGTGCGCCGAGGCCTACCAGGCCTGCGCGCTTGAGAAATTTCCGTCTACCGATTTTCGGTTTCATCGCAACCCACACGGCGGCTCAGGGCATCCTATTCCTTGAGGACGAAAAATCAATCGAGAGACGCATACCACTGCGCAATCGCCCGGCCCATCTCATCGGGCGAATCCTCATGGCAGTAGTGAAGCCCGGCCACCGTCACTTCCTCCACGTTCGGCCAACTGCGAACCATGCTCCGGTGTTCTCCCACGAGCACGGCGCCGGGATCCGAGTTGATAAAAAGTTTCGGGGCGGGATGGTTTTCAAGCCAGGCGTTGTTTCGCTCAATGATTTCAAGAACATCCGCGGGTTCGCCCTCGATGGGAATTTCGCGCGGCCAGGTGAGTGTGGGCCTTCTGTCCTCGCCGGGATTCCGGTAGGGCCTCCGGTACTCGTCATGGATATCCCGAGAAACTTCACGGATGACCATGGCGGGCAGAATCTTCTCCACGAAGAAGTTCTGCTCCAGGACGAGTTCCTCGCCCTCCTCGCTCCTGAACCTCTTGAAAAGCGCCTGTACATCCGGAGGCCAATGGCTCCACTCGAAATTGCCGAGGACGCCCTGGCAGATCACGACGCCCTTGAGTCTATCCTGTCTCCCTGACGCCCACGTGAAGCCAAGTTGCGCGCCCCAGTCGTGCGTCACGATGGTGACGTTCTCCGTGACCCCCAGCGCATCCATCAGCGCGTTCGTGAACGGCTGGTGATCGACCAGACGGTACATGGAGCCTGAGAGTTTTTCGGAATCGCCCTGGCCGATGTTGTCTATCGCGATGCAGCGGCCCAGCCCCTCGACGTGGGGGATCACGTTGCGCCACATGTAGGAGGAAGTGATGTTGCCGTGAAAAAAGACGATGGGATCCCCCTCGCCCGCCTCCACGTAGGCCATCTTCCTGCCGAGAACTTCCGTAAATTTTTTCTCATACCTCATGCGAGGCTCTATCAGCGTCATCCCGTTCCTTTCGAAGCAACTCTATTCGTCCACGCGCAAGACCAGCTTGCCGCGCACGTGGCCACCTTCCAGGAGCGTGTGGGCGGCGGCGATGTTCCCGGCGTTCATGGCCCCCATATCGGTGAGTTCGGGCGCCTTGATCTCGCCCGCCTCCACCCAGTCGCGAATCTCCTCGAGCGCCTTCTTGTAGACGCCGTAGTAGGCGGGACCGCCACCGCGCACGGGGGCGCGCAGGAAGGTGCCGTGAAACGAAGCCGATTTTGTGAACAAGGGGCCTTCCTGGGATGAGAAAAACTCGTCGATTGGCGCGCCAGGCTCGGGCGCAATGGAGGAGATTCTCCCCCAGTAATCAACCACTTCGCAGCAGAGTTTCTTCATTTCACGGCCCACGAAATCAAACGTGGCGGGAAATAGACGGCCTCCGTTCATCTCCACCGCCCGCCGGGCCAGTTCATCGAGCGATAGCCCCAAATATTTCAAAACGGCAACAGGGACGGGAGCGATCAAACCCTCGATGTATCTTGCGCTCTCATCGCTTCCCGCCGTCACGACGATGGGTGATGCGCCGATGTGCGCCAGCATCTGAAGCCCCATGGTTCCCACGCCGCCTGAACCGCCCGCCACGAAAACCGCTTCTCCCGGCTCCACCCGCGGCTTCATGATCACCGCCTCATGGGCGGTCAGCGACACGAGCGGCAGAGCGGCCGCCTGCTCGAAAGTGGCGTTTTGAGGCTTTTTCACGACGAACGCCTGGTGGATGCAGACGAACTGCGCGTATCCATCTCCTCCGCTGTCGCCGAACCTCGGCAAATAGGCCATCACCTCATCACCGGGAGTGAACTCCGTCACATTCTCGCCCACTGATTCGACCACACCCGCAGTATCCCTGCCCAGGATGATGGGAACCGCGCCCTGGTTGCCGCCTCGTCTGGCCTTGAAATCGGTCGGGTTCACGGAAACCGCCTTCGCCCGGATCTTCACCTGATCTGCATCGGGTTCTCTCTCGGGCCAATCCGCGTCCTCGAAATTCTCCACGCCACCGAACTCTTTCAATACGACTGCTTTCATTTTACCCTCCGCTATACCATCCAGGCTCCGCCGTCGAGGACCATACCCTGTCCCGTGACGTTTCGACTCTCATCGCTCGCGAGATAGACCGCCATGTGACCCACGTCGTCCGTCGTCTGCTCACGTCCCAGCGGAACCGTCGCCGCGACGTATTCGTCGAATACCTGCCTCGCGGGCCTGCCCGTCGCCGCGCCGATGATGACGCCGAGGTCCTTTTCCCAGATGTTCGTCCACAAAAGGCCCGGGTTGATCGCGTTCACGTTCACGTTGTAGGGAGCCATCTCCCTGGCGAGGCTCATGGTGAAGTTCATGCACGCCGCCTTGGACGCTGAATAATGCGGAATGTTCGCGTTCGCGCGCCTTGCGGCGAGCGAGGCCAGGTTGATGATCTTACCGTATCTGCGCTCACGCATGTGCGGAGCTAACGCCCGGCACATCAGGAACACGCCCGTCGCGTTGACCTCAAAAACAGCGTTCCACTCCTCGAGCGTTATCCGGTCGATAGGGTTTGCCACGAGCGCGGCTCCCCTGCCGTGGCAGTTCACCAGAATGTCGATATGGCCCATCCGATCAATGGCCGTCCGCACAATGTTCTCGGCCTCAGCCTCTCTCGCCACGTCCGCCGCTAGGGCGAAATGCGCCCCCTCGCCCGCGTCGTCGAGTCCTCTTCGGGTTGCCTCGTCGCTCAAGTCGACAACGCAAATTTGGGCCCCCTCCCGGCAAAAAGCGCGGACGATGGCCCGGCCGATTCCACCGCCGCCGCCCGTTACAACCGCCTTTTTCCCTTCCAGACGCATTCGCAATTCCCTTACATAAAGCCGCGGCTCATTGCCCCGGATAAAAATAATCCGGGCATGACTCGAGGTGAAAAGATATCCACTAGACCATCCAGGCGCCACCCGCTAGGAGCAAACCCTGTCCTGTGACGTTTTGACTCTCATCGCTCGCTAGATAGACCGCCATATGACCCACATCGTCCGGCGTCTGCTCGCGGCCCAGAGGAACTGCTGCTTCGACGAACTCATCGAACACCCGCCGGGGGGGTCTGTCTGTCTCCGCCCCGATGATGACGCCGTGGCCTTTCTCCCAAAGGTTCGTCCACAACAGGCCCGGATTGATGGCATTCACGTTCACGTTGTAGGAAGCCATCTCCTTGGCGAGGCTCATGGTGAAGTTCATGCATGCCGCCTTGGATGCACAATAGTGCGGCACGTTCTCGTTTGCGCGCCTTGCGGCGAGAGAAGCCAGATTGATGATTTTCCCGTACTTCCGCTCGCGCATATGGGCGGCGATGGCCCGGCACATCAGGAACACGCCAGTTGCGTTCACATTGAAAACGGCGTTCCACTCCTCGAGCGTGATGTTATCAATCGGGTTTCCCATGAGCGCCGACGCCCTGCCGTGGCAATTCACGAGTATGTCGATATGCCCCATGCGCTCGATGGCAGTACTTATGACGTTTTCGGCGTCCGCTTCGCTCGTCACGTCCGCCGCCAGTGCGAAATGTTCCCCTTCGCCCGCGTCATTGAGCCCCTGCTGAGTCACTTCCTCATTGACGTCGACCACACAAATTCGAGCTCCCTCGCGGGCGAAAGCACGGATGATTCCCCGGCCGATTCCGCCGCCGCCTCCAGTGACGACCGCTGTTTTTCCTTCCAGACGCATTCGACTCCCTCCATGATAGACGCCCCTGCATATCGCATCGGGCAAAAACCGCTCATGCACCTTTCGAAGCTGAAAAGTGATTCCGTTCTTGAAGCGTGATGTCCGCCGATTCTAGCAAGATTCGAACAGGGTGAGTATCTCGGAAGCCGAACGTTTGAAACTCATTCTTCGGGGAGTTTCCCCCGTACGGGGAGAATGGTATTCTCCCTCCGTTTCGAAACCCTTTACAGATCAATCGCGGAAATCACAAGAATGTCCCTCAAATCGACAGGAGCATAAAATGTCTCTGATTAAAATGGCGAAAGAATCCATCGACATCGGTATCGTGGTGAAAGACCTCGACGTTGCCGAAAAATTTTACGGCGGCATATTGGGCCTTCCGATCGTACGTGAAGTCGAGATTACGGCGGATAAAGCTTCCCGGGCTGGTTGCGCATCGGGACGGTTCGAGTTCAAGGCGTTCCAAGCAGGCGAGGTGCAGCTCAAGGTCGTCCAGGCGGATTCGAATCCTCCCTCGGGCGGAGGCATCGTGGACGCCTCTACCGGATACCGCTACCTGACGTTCACCGTCGAGAGCGTCCAGGAAGCGCACGACGCCCTGGCGGCGGCGGGCGTGAAAATGATGGGCGAAATCACCGAGGTCGTACCGGGCCGGTTCATCATCTTCTTCCAGGACCCCGACGGAAACATGCTGGAGTGCGTCGGCCCCAAATAAGTATTCGTTGAGCGGACATTCCGCCCACTTTGAAAACGACGCAGGCGGCTCTTAAAGCAAAAGCCCTGCCGTTAAGCCGGAGTATCGAGATGTACGGGTTTCTCCAGGAGTATCTGGTGGAATTCGCCTATGGCGGGGTGTTTCTCGTCCTGTTGCTCTGCGGCCTGGGGCTGCCCGTTCCTGAAGACATTCCCATTATCACCTCAGGCTATCTCGTGCACCTGGGCACCATGAGTTTCTGGCCTGCACTCGCCGTGAACATGCTGGGCATCATGCTCGGCGACCTGATGATCTACGGCTTCGGCTACTGGATGGGACCAAAGGCGCTCGATCACCGCATGCTCCGCCGCGTCATGACGCCTGAGCGCATGGAGAAAGTCCACCGCTTTTTCGATCGCCACGGGAGAAAGGCCATCTTCTTCGGCCGCTTCGTCGCGGGTCTGCGCGCACCGCTGTTTCTCGCGGCGGGGATCACGCGACTTCCGCTTCGCATATTCTTCAGCATGGACCTGGCCGCGGCGCTCCTGAGCGTGCCGCTGCTACTCGCAGCGGCTTGGTATTTCGGGGATCACATCGACGATTTTCGCAGGATGGTGGGAACGGGCAAGGCCGTCTTCATTCTCGTCCTGGGAGCAGTGGCCCTCTTGTGGAGCGGGAAATACCTGTGGCGTAAGTGGAGGTCGAAAGATTCTCGCCCCGCTTCATCTTGAGGCTTGAGCGAGCGGTAAGGCCCCCGGCCCGAAAACAGAGTTTGAATCGACTGCATGCGCGCCGCGCGGATCGATTCTGAGCACGTGCATCCGGCATCCGATACCGTGCGATTGATACACCTCGCGCATCGCGTTGCCCACCCTGCCCGGGCTTTTACGGCAAATAGCCAGGATGCAGGGCCCCGCACCGCTGATACATGCGCCCAGCGCACCGGCTTCGTAGGCGGATTCAAAGACCTCATCCAGAGGACCCATCAATTCCGCGCGGTAAGGCTGGTGCAGCCGGTCCTGCATAGCGTCGCGAAACAACTCGTCACGCCCGGTGGCGAACGCCGCCATGAGCGCCCCCACCCTCTGGACGTTGAAGATCGCATCGGCCAGCGAAACCTCCCCGGGCAATTTCTGTCTCGCCGCATGCGTGCTCACCTCGAAATCGGGGATCACGATTACCCAGCGGTAATCCTCCACCACTGGCATACGCGTATAAATGGTTTTGCCTTCCGTGGTAGTCGCCGAGATGCAAAAACCCCCTATGAGCGCCGGCACGACGTTGTCGGGGTGTCCTTCCATCTCCACGGCGATTTGTACGAGTTCGTCCATGTTCAACGGGCTACCGAGCAAAATGTTCGCCCCCACGATTCCGCCCACGATGGCGGCCGAACTGCTCCCTAGCCCGCGCGCCAGCGGTATGTGGTTGCGCTGTTTCATCCACAATCCGCTGAAGGGCCGACCCACCCGATCGAAAACGCGCTTGACGGCCTGCACACAGACGTTCGATTCATCCTTGGGGATAACGTCGCGGCCCTCTCCTTCCACCTCGAGGGCTACGCCCCAGGGGAGGCTGTCGAGTTCAATGCGGTTATATATCCTGAGCGCGACGCCCAAAGCGTCGAACCCCGGACCGAGATTCGTCGTACTCGCAGGAACCTGCACACGCACCAAAGCCACGACGACCTCCTTGAATAGTTTTAAGCCGAACGAACCTCTGAGGCGAGAGCGAAGGCGCAGTTCGCCGCACGCATCTCCTCAATGGCGTTTATACCGTCTTTGGGCTCGACGTTTACCGCGCGGATAGCGTCTTCTATAACAACGACCTCGAACCCCTCCCCTCTGGCGTCGATCGCCGTAGCCTTCACGCAATAATCCGTCGCCAGACCGCAAACGAAAAGACGCCTTATGCTTGCGGCTCTCAAATCATCAGCCAGTGATGTGCCGTCAAACCCCGAATAGGCTTCGGCGTCCTTGGTCGTGGCCTTAGATACCACTATCTCCACATTCCCGGCGTTCAAGAGAGGATGAAAAGCGGCGCCCGGCGTATCGGCCACGCAGTGAACGGGCCAGATTCCGCCCTGCGCCTGAAACGAGGTATGATCGGCGGGATGCCAGTCTCGTGTCGCCACCTTCATCCAGCCCGGTATCTGTAAAAGTCCGTTCACCGGCGAGACGATTTCATCTCCCCCGGCAACAGCGAGCGCACCTCCCGGACAAAAATCCACTTGCAAATCGACGACGATGAGGCCGTCTTCCGCACCCGGTGAGTATTCAGCCATCGTCTTATTTCCCCTGCCCCAGCTTCAGGCGCCATTTTTTCCCGGCCGGTCCCCTTCGTATGGAAACCTCTATCTCAAGTGGATTCTCCAGAAAAACTTTCTCGAAGAAATCCACCGTCTCAATCTTCTTTCCTCCCGCCTCGAATATGATGTCTCCACGCCTGAGTCCCGCGCGCGCCGCCGGAGCATCTTCCTGAACCGAGGAGACCAAGAGCCCGCTCGCCTCTCCGCCCCCGAAGAAGCGCGCCAACGCCGGCGTGAGCTTCTGGAGAACGAGCCCCAGCTTATCGGGGTGCATATATTCGCGCCTCAAACGGAAGCCGTGCTCCATCACGACGGGCTTCACGTATATCTGAGATTTCATCCGCAACGCCAGCGCGACGGCGTCCGAGGGACGGCTGTCGACAGAAAAACGCCGACCCCCGGCCTTCATATCGATGAAAGCGAAATAGGTACCCCCTTTAATCTCCGTAATGACTACTCGGAGAACTTCCGCCTTAAGAGTATTCAGCAAGCTGCGCATCAAGTCGTGCGTCATCGGCCGGTGCGGCTTTGCTCCTTCGAGCTCCATGTAAATCGCCCGCGCCTCCGCCGGGCCGATCCAGATGGGCAGCAGCTTGCCCCCTTTTTTCTCCTGCAGCAGCAGGACGGGCTGGTCGTTCCTCTGATCGACGAGGATGTCTTTGACCTCGACCCTGCGAAGCCCCGAGAAGGCCGACTCCGCCTTCACCGAGTACGCATGAGCGATGAAAACGACAAGAAAACTGGAAAACACCATTTTAAGCCGCATGACTTCGATTCCTGATCATTTCGCCCGCGCTCATGAAACCAGCGGACTTCCCTCAGCGTGCAGATTCCGACGAAACCCGGAACACGCATTCGGGAATCGCCATGTCCACACGTTGCTGACCCGGTTTTTCCTCCACCTTGGTCTCGTAGATTCCATCGCAATCCTCATCGAGCAGCGTGATGTCGTATGGATACTTGTTGTCCACGTCGATGTTGATCGCGAATATCCGGTTGTTGATGGTGAGCGTTTCGAACTGGAATTCCCACTCATCGAGATATTGCTTGATCAGGGTCTCCTCTCCGGGGATGCGCCTGCTGAGGTCCCGACGGATCCATCCGAGAAAACGAGAGCGGCTGAGTTCGGGCGTATCGAAACCCTCGGGCCTCTTCTCGACGGGGCCATCCGCATCTACAGTCACCGCGAATGCGCTTCCAGACCCCAGAAGCGCCATCGCCAGGAACAAAACAACACAGATTCGCCCGAAACACACTATCATTGAAATCACCCTCGGCATCGACGTGAAACCCGGCGGCCGGCCAGACCCCGGAAGGCTGGTCGTTTGTAAGAGTAGCACCCGCCGCGCACCGCCTTCAAGAGATGTGTCCACGCCTCCGGGCAGTGGTAAGCACGATCCGCCCGTTGCGCTTTGACTTTTCCGTCTAGCGGATTATTCTTCACTTATCGGCGAACAATCATCCCGACTCGAGGGGCACGTGAAGCGCACGCCTCGAGAAAGCAAACACCGTAGCTCCCGAGGAGAAACTCACATGACGACGAGAGAAAGAAAAGCCCGGCTCATCCGTCCCGATGAGCGTGAATCAGAAGGCATGGCGGGCGGCGCGAGCCACAAGGCCATCATATCGAAACAGGGCGAGGGCACCGACCTCACCGTCTATTACTCGCTCATTCAGCCGGGACAGACGCACGACTGGCATCATCACGAAGAGGATGAGGTCATATTCTGCGTGAGCGGCAGGGGAAGATACGACCTCGATGACGGCGAGATCAACTACGGCCCCGGGCAATTCATCTTCATGCCAAAGGGCACGCGCCACTGCAACAACTGCGTGAGCGAGGAAGACGTGAGGCTGGTGGCCATCTTCCAGCCGGGCCGCGAGTAAGGACGCAACTCTCGCCCCCAGGGCGCAAGGGAAACGGAGACGAAGATGGACCCCATGCAGAAAATCATCGCGCATTACGCGAACCTCCGCTTCGAGGATCTGCCCGAAGAGGCCGTATGCGCCGCCAGAAACCTCATCGTCGATGCGCTCGCCTGCTCTCTGGCCGGCTCGGCTGCACCTCTGAACCCCGAAATCATTGAGCGTCATATACGCTGGGGCGGCGCGCCTGAAGCCACGGTGCTCGTTTTCGGAGGCAAAATACCTGCGCCGACAGCGGCCTGGCTGAACGCCGCCATGATTCACTCGAACGATTTCGACGACACCGAAGACGTCACCCAGAACCACATCTTCGTGACGATTCTTCCCGCCCTCCTCGCCGCCGGCGAAAGCCTCGGGCGCGCGATGCCGGGCCGTGAAGTCATCGCCGCTCTCGCCGGGGCTGCGGACGTGACATTGAGGCTGAACGCCGTCGTTCATCAGAACATTCATCCGGGCTGGCTGCCCACCACGGTATTCGGCGCCGTTTCGGCCTCCATGGCCGCCGCACGTGCTTTGGGACTCGACGAAGAAGGCCTCGCTAACGCGGCGGGCTTCGGCTATGCGCAATCACACGGCAACCGCCAGGCATTGCTCGACGGCACGGTCGCCAAGCGACTGCAGCCAGCCTTCAGCGCGCGGGCCGGCGTGCATTCGGCCGTCCTGGCGCAAACAGGCGCCACCGGCCCCAGGCGAATCGTAGAGGGAGCGGACGGCTTTATCGAACTATTCGGCGGCGGAGAGGGCGACCCGGACGCGCTCACGAGAGAACTGGGTGAAACCTTCCACGTCAGCCGGATCGGCATGAAGCCCTACCCGAGTTGCCGGGTGTCCCATCCCCACATCAGCGTGGCTCTCGAGGCGCGTGAGCGGCTCGGTTCCTTCGGTGCGAAAGACGTCGAAAGCGTCGAGGTATGGGCGACGCCCATCGGCCACTCAATGATCGGACAGCCCTTCCAGATCAGGGAAAATCCCCAGGTGGACGCGCAGTTCAGCGCGCAGTGGACGACGGCGTTCTCTTTGCTCAAGGGATTGCCGCGCATCGCGCACTTCGATCCGGACCTCATCGTATCGGGTGCCGAGGTGATCGAACTCGCGCAGAAAACCAGGGTCAACATCTGGGAGGAAGGCAGTCTGCTGCTCGTGCCCGTGCGCATCCACGTCAAGCTCAAGGACGGGAGAGAGGCCGACGTCACGCACGACAAGATCAAGGGTTCTCCGGAATGGACCATGACAGAAGAGGAGCGGATGGAGAAATTCTTCTCCTGCGCCGAGGCAGCAGCAGTCAAGCTCGAACCCGAGTCCGTGGAGCACGCTTACGAGGAACTCTCGGAGCTCGAGGACTGCGCCGACCTCCGGCCCGTTCTCGCCCTGCTCGCCGCATCGAAAAACCCGGTGAGCGCGTAGCATTTCAACTCGGGCGACTCTATAATTTTCGCCCATGAATCAAGACGATACCTCAGCCATTCACCCGGGCGCGAACATCGCCTGGGCGACGAAGCGATACGGCCCTCGTGAAGCGGTTGTAGACGGGGATCGCCGCCTGAGCTTCTTTGACGTCTACGACCGCAGCAAGCGGGCCGCGAACGCCCTCTTGGCACTCGGCCTCGAACCCGGCGATCGCGTCGCCAAGCTGATGCGAAACCGCGCCGAGATCATCGAGATTAACTTTGGCGTCGCGATGGCGGGCGGGGCTTCGCTGAACCTCCACGGACGCAACGTCCGCAAAGAACACGTCCACATGCTGAACGACTCGGAATCCGTGTTCCTCATTCTGGATGAGGTCCACAAGGAATACGCCGAAGGCATCAGAGACGAATGTCCGGGTCTGCGCGGCATCATCGCCGTGGGGTGGGAAAGCGCGGGCGTTATCCCGTACGAGAAATGGCTGCAGAAAAGTTCCTCAGCGGAGCCTGGTGTCGTTCTCGGGCCGGATTCGCTGTTTCACCTTCACTACACCTCGGGCACGACCGGGGAGCCCAAGGCGGTCGTCAACACACACCGCACGCACGTCGCGTGGCTGGCGAAGTTTTTCAGAAACCTCGACTACCGGATGGGCGCGCTCGACTCCATGCTCCACGCCGGTCCCATGACGCACGCCTCTTTCAACTTTATCGAACCCACATTCCTCAGAGGCGCGCGGAGCGTCATCATGCCTGCTTTCGAGCCGGAGTTGTTTCTCGAAATGGCGGAAAAAGAGAGAACCACGACCACCTATCTCGTATCCACGATGGTGCAACGTCTCATCGAATGCGGAAAGCTCACGAACGCAGACCTCTCGAGCCTGCACACGATCACCTATGGGGCCGCGCCAATCTCGGAGGAGAACTTAAGGCTCGCCATCGAACACGTCGGCCCCATCTTCCGGCAAACCTACGGGCTTACCGAGGCGCGGCAGCCCATCGCGATTCTCGATCCGTGGGATCACGTGGTTGATGGAACGCCCGGGGAGCGCAAGCGCCTCGCCTCGTGCGGCAGGGTTGCGGCGGGCGTGGAACTCGAACTCCTGGACGATGAGGACCTCCCCGTCGCCACGGGCGAGATGGGAGAAATCTGCGTCCGGGGAGACTACGCCATGGCGAGTTACTGGAAAAACCCCGAAGCCACGGCTGAGACCATGCGAAACGGCTGGGTGCACACCGGAGACCTCGCGGTGGCGGATGAGGCGGGGTATCTCTACATCGTCGACCGCAAGAAGGAGATGATCATCACGGGCGGGTTCAACGTCTATCCCTCGGAAGTCGAGCGCGCCCTGTGCCGCCACCCCGCCGTCCTGGAAGCGCTGGTGATAGGCGTGCCCGACGCACGGTGGGGCGAGGCCGTCAAGGCCATGGTGGTGCTGCGTCCGGGAGAGTCGCCCGAGCCTTCAGACATCATCGCATTCACGGAAAAAGAAATTGCGGGCTACAAGAAGCCGAAACAAGTCGAATTTTTGAGTGAAATTCCTAAGAACGCGCAGGGGAAAGTGCTAAGACGCGAGATACGCGAAAAACACTGGGCCGGCAGAGCGCGACGGGTGAACTAGAAGCCGGCCTCTTTCATCGTCGATTCATCGGAGCGACCATCTTTCAAAAGGAGAGACGCCAATGGACCTGACGCAAGAGTTCGGACTCAAAACCGTGAAATACCGCAAGGAAAACAAGATCGCCTACGTCACCCTGAACCGGCCCGACAAGCTCAACCCCTTGAGCTTCGCCACGGTGATGGAACTCCTCCAGTGCTGGGAAGACGTGAACGACGACAAGGAGGTGTGGGTGGCGATTCTCGCGGGCGAGGGGAAATCGTTTTGCTCCGGGTGGGATCAGAACCTGGAAGAAGACGAACTCAAGATGGGCGCCGTCCGCCCCAAAGGGATCCTCTACTGCGACCTGGACTGGATCAAGAAGCCCGTCATCTGCGCGGCGCAGGGCTACGCCATCGGCGGGGGAATGAGCCTGTTCCTCGGAGCGGACGTCCGCGTGGTTTCGGAAGACGCCAAGGTCGGCTATTCACAGCCCAAGATCGGCATCATCAGCATCGGCGGGGCCATGCGCCTTCCCGCGGCGATTCCCGGCCTCGCAAGATGGTACATGTTCTCGGGCGAACTCATCGACGCCGAGGAAGCCTACCGCCTGGGCCTCGTGGTGAAGATCGCCAAGAACGGGGAACTCCTGGAGACCGCGACGGCCATGGCCGAGCAGATCATCGAGTGCTCGCCCATGACGGTGCAGCACACCAAGGAGGAGATCGCCGTGGCCGCGAACGTGTCGATGTACGAGGGCTATCGCCTGTGTCGGCCCATCATGAACCGCTTCTACCAGACCGAAGACTACCGTGAAGGAAAGAACGCGTTCATGGAAAAAAGAAAACCCGTCTGGAAGAACTGCTGAGCAGGGACCGAGGCTGAACGGGAAGAATCGCAAGTCTGCCTCCGGGCTTGCGGGATGGCCCGGTATGAAGGATAAGCCTGAATCGGCCATCCCGAGCCCAGGAGCGCGCATGGATTTCACGACAAGCAAGGATAATGCCGGCATCAGGCAAGGCCGGCCGATTATCCTCGCGTGTTTTCTCACCATATTCACCGCCTACACCACGGCCTTCATCCTGGGACCCATGCTAGACGTCATGGGCCGCGACCTGGGCCTCTCCCTCTCGGCCATGGGCCAGTTGGCGGCCATTACCTTCATTCCCTGGGGAATAGGCGCGCCCCTGCTGGCGCCCATATCGGATCGCTACGGCAGAAAGTACGTCATTCTCGTCGGGATGACGGGTCTCTCGCTCTCCAGCATCGCCACCTCGTTCGCGGACGGGTATCTCGCGGTGGCGATCTGGCGCTCCATCGCGGGGCTGAGCGGCGCGCTCGTTCCGCCCACGGCGGTGGCGGCTATCGGGGACAACTTCACGGGCCGCGCGCGGGGCCTCGCCATCGGGTTCGCAACCGCGGGCGTGGCCATGGGTCTGCTCGTCGGGGTCCCGAGCGTGGCCTTTCTGACGGATTACCTAGGCTGGCGAAACGCCCTTTGGATTTCGGGCACGCTCGGCCTCGCGCTTTCCCTCTACACGTTCCGCTCGCTGCCCTCCGGAAGGCAGACCGACGCGCCCGCTTCCTATCTGGCGAGCTTCACCTGGATGCGCCAGGGCGCCTCGTGGCTGCTGATGAGCGGCAACGTCACCGAGCGGCTCATGACGTCCGCCTTCCTGACATATGTCGCCGTTTTCCTGATGCGCACCTTCGAAATTTCCCTCTCCACCGTAGGGAGCCTGATAACGGCGATGTCCCTGGGCGCGCTCATCGGCGGACTCCTGGGCGGCACGCTCGCGGGGGTGAGGCGTCGCTTTCTCATCATCACCGCCCTGGTTCTGCTCCAGGGAGAGCTTCTGGCGTTTCACTTCTCGGGGCTGGGCTTTCTTACGTTCACGATTGCGGCGGGCTTTCTCTTCTCATTCTTCAGCCATCTCAGCAGACCCGCCGTCATGGACGACCTGATATCGATCGCCCCGCAGGCGCGCGGCGCCATCATCGGCTTCTATTCGACGAGCAACCAGGTCGGCCTCTTCCTGGGAGCCTCCCTGGGCGGGTTCGCCATTCAGTGGGGCGGGTTCGAGGCGCTCAGCTGGTTCGTTCTGGGCGCAGCTATCCTGGGCGGTGGGTTCTACGCAGCCAGCGCGTGGGTGTTTCGGGGGAGAGGGTAGACTCTTCTTCTCGAAATTGACCGTAACTAAGAAAAATTATACGTTATATCGTATAATTTTTTAATATACTCCCCACCGTATAAAAATAAAATATACGAATGAGCGTATATTGACACCTTATACGCCTTAACGTATATTGACACTTGAGGAGGGATTGAAGATGAGTGAGCATGTTACCCGATCAGAAAAACAGTTAGGAGCCGTCCTACGCCGGGTCCGCAAACAGCGCGGCTTCACGCAGGCAGGACTCGGTGAAAAAATCCACATGCGCCAAGCCACCATCTCCAACCTGGAGGGCGGCTCGTCGGCAAGCCGACTTCATACCCTGATGGCGTCTCTTGCCGCTTTGGATCTGGAACTGGTCGTACGTCCGCGAAGCCGAAGCACAGGTGATGAGATCGAGGTGCTGTTCTGACAGCAAGAAAGCGCACTCATACTCCACTGGCCGTCTATCTGAACAGCCGCCTCGTCGGTCAGTTGCGCAAGGCGGCGAGCGGGGCCATTGATTTCCGCTACGATGAGAGTTGGCTCGCATGGAATCACAGTTTTCCGGTTTCACGCTCCTTGCCGCTGCGTGAAGACCGCTATATTGGCCCGCTGGTCGAAGCCGTGTTCGACAATCTGCTCCCGGACATTCTCGACATCCGTGACAAGTTGGCTGCGCGGACCCAAGCGAATGGGTCGGATACCTTCAATCTGTTAAGCGCAGTCGGCCGTGACTGCGTCGGCGCCATGCAGTTCCTTCCGGAAGGAGAAGACCCCGGAACAGTAAGCTCGGTGCAGGGACACGCCATTAGTGATGATGAGATTGAAGAAATTCTTGGCAATCTGGCGAACAATCCGCTCGGCGTCGGCGCACATGAAGCGTTCCGCATTTCACTCGCCGGCGCGCAGGAAAAGACCGCCCTCCTGTACTGGAAAAACAAGTGGCACCTCCCACAAGGCACAACTGCGACGACCCACATCCTCAAACCGCAAATCGGGCGGCTCGGCAACGGTATAGACCTCTCTCTTTCCGTCGAGAACGAGCATCTTTGCATGCGGCTCATCTCCACCCTCGGCCTGCCTGCGGCCAATACTCGTATGGAGACGTTCGGTGAGAAGATAACGCTGGTCGTGGAGCGTTTCGACCGACTCTGGGCGAGGGACGGACGCCTCCTTCGCCTTCCGCAGGAAGACTGCTGCCAAGCGCTTTCGGTGCCCTCGGCGAAAAAATACGAGAGCGAAGGCGGACCAGGGCTTACCGAACTTCTCGATTTGTTCATGAGCAGCGACGAACCAACGCGCGAGCGCAAGATGATCTTGAAGGCTGCCGTCGTCTTCTGGCTTCTCGCCGCTACCGACGGACACGCCAAGAACTTCAGCCTCTTCCTTCATCCCCGCGGCGGTTTTTCATTGACACCCTTTTATGACGTGATGTCTATTCAACCGAACTTGGATGCTCACCAACTCCGGCAACGCGATATGAAGATGGCAATGGCGGTCGGCAAGAACCGCCATTACGTCGTAAGTGAAATTGTCCCACGCCATTTTCTGCAAACGGCTGCGGCCTGCAACATGGGAGAAAGCGTCGTACGGGAGATTTTCAAAGAGCTTCTCGAACGAGGAGAAGCGGCGATCTCAAGCGTGGAGAACGATCTGCCGCCTGATTTTCCCGAATCGCTATTCGTGAGCGTTACGGAAGGTTTTCGTGGACGGATGCGTTTGCTGGAACATAGGGCGTAGACATCATGATGCGGTGCGCGGAAGCAAAGAAACGGTAGGGACGGTTCGCGAACCGCCCCAACGGTAAAAATGCCTCGAACGGGAAATTCTCAAGGAGGCTCGGGGACAGGTCGCGACTTGTCCCTACGGGGGTTGTTGAAAAAGCCGGCGCCGGGCTCGGGCGCATTGGACGCTCCCTCATCGGTCTCGTCTAAAGCAGTCCCTCCTTCATCAGTCGGAACTGACCCCTAATTCTTCACGGCGTCCTTGCGCCTGGGTTCGGGGAAGACGTCCTGATCGATGATCACGTCCACCACGGCGGGGCCTTCCTCTTTGAGGGCCTGGGCATAGACGTCTTCCAGATCTTCGGGATCCTCCACCCGGTAGCCCGCCGCGCCGAAGACGCGCGCGTATTCGTCGAACCTCGGGTTGCCGATGGCGTCGGCGATATAGCGCCCCTCATAAAAATGCTTCTGATAGGCGCGCTCGGAGCCTAGGTTGAAATTGTTCAGGATGACGCAGACCGTCGGCAGGTTCTCGCGCATCGCGGTCTCGAGTTCGGCGCCGTTGCACAGGAACGCGCCGTCGCCGCTGATGGTGACGACCTTCTGGTGCGGACGCGCCAGCTTGGCTCCCAGTCCCAGGGGATAGCCGATGCCGATGGCCGCCAAGTCCTGCGGAGCAACGAAACTCCTGGCTTGATCGAAGCGTTGATATTCATACACATAGCCCGCGGCGCTGCCCGCGTCGTTCGTGATGATGGTGTTCTCGGGCAGTACCCTGGCGAGGGCCATCTGCGCGCGCCTGGGGTCGATGGGCTTTCCGCCGTACTCGAGAGCCCGTTCGCGGTGTTTTTCCTGCGCGTCGCGCACCGCCGCGGCCGCCGACCGCCACGCGGGACGCGCGACCCCTTCACCCAGCCCGCCGAGCACGGCCTGGAGCGCAAGTCCCGCTTCCGCGTTCATGCCCACCTCGGTGGCGAAGTTACGGCCGATGTTGTGCGGGTCCACGGCTGCGTGGATTAGCTTGGCGCTCCCGAAGAAACCGGGCCGCAAGAACGTGGTCGAGTGCGCGAGCCTCGTGCCGACGGCGAACACGACGTCCGCCTTCTCAAAAAGCGCGTGCGCCTCGGGGAGCGTTCCCCGCCCGATGGAACCCAGAAACAGGGGATGCCCGTTCGGAACCAAGTCGTCCCTGCCCGTGGAGGTCATGATGGGCGCATCGAGCGCTTCGGCAAGCGCTATCAGATCGTCGCTCGCCTCGTCCCAGAGCACTCCGCCGCCGCCGATGAGCAAGGGGCGCTCGGCTGATTTAAGCAGCGCCGCCGCCCGCGCCACCGCTTCGGGGTCGGGAGCAAGCCGCGCCCGCACCTGATGCGCCGGTGCGCCGTTGTTTGAATACTCCGCCATCTCGTTCAGAACGTCGCGCGGCAGGTCGACGTGCACGGGACCGGGCACGCCCGAGGTCGCCACATGGTAGGCCTCGTTGATGACGTCGAACGCGCGCTCGGGTTTTCTCACCTGAACCGACCACTTCACCATGGGGGCGAACATGGCGATCTGGTCGAGTTCCTGGGTGGATTCGCGGAAAGTATCCTTCATCATGGGAGCACCGGTGATGACCAGCACCGGGCTTTGCGCCATCATCGAGTGCGCCACGCCGGTGACGAGGTTCGTGGCTCCGGGGCCGTTGGTCGCCATGCACACGCCCACCTCTCCCGTGAGCCGGGCGTAGGCGTCGGCCATGAGGGCAGCGCTTTGCTCGTGGCGCACCGTGAGGAAAGAAATGTCGTCTCGGCCATACATGCCGTCCAAAATCTCGATCATGCACGAACCCGCCATGCCGATCACATGCCTCACCCCCAGTTTCGCCAACGCATCCGCCACCGCGTGTCCAGCCGTCATGGTCGCCATCAATCCGTTCTCCTTAAAAAACGATGAAACAAGCCCGATCGCTCGCGCCCCGTTCCTCACCAATAATGATTCGTCCGTCGAGATTAGGCCCGCGCAAGTAATTCGTCAAAGGCTGTTGGGCTATCCGACGTTTCCTTTTGAGTGTATCGCGTTGGCGATGAGGTTCACCGCGTGATCCGCGTTCGCCTCGGGTCTGGCCGTCTCGGCGAATCGGTAGAAACTCTTTGTGGGCTTAAGTGAATCGCCGCCAAGAGCGGCCAGTTCCACGCACAAGCGCTCGGCTTGCTCATCCAAGACCGCATCCGCAACCACATGATTCACCATGCCGATGCGCCTGCCCTCTTCGGCGTCTATCTCCCGGCCCGTGATAACCATCTCGAAGCCGTGGCGCCTGTCCAGCTTTCTCGCCAGGTGGCTGATGACCACCGTGGGGGGAAAGCCCTCCTTGATCTCGGGAAAGGCGATCCGCGCGGTGCCTGAAGCCAAAACGATATCCGCCCGGCTGATGAGGCCCGCCCCCGGACCGTAGGCGCGGCCTCTCAAGGCCGCCACCGTCACGGCGGGAGAGAACTCCAGGGCGTCGTTCATCTTCACGATTGCCCGGAAGCGTTCTCTTATCGCGTTCACGGGCGGCAGCCCAGCGCCGCCGCGCACGCTCTCTCTCCCGGCGCAAAAATCCGCGCCCTCTCCACTCAGTAGAACGACATCGCACTCCTCACCCGCCTGAAGCAGGGCTTGTGTGAGTTCCTCCATCATCTCGAACGTCAGGCGATTCGCCTCGGTTCCACGAGCGAGCGTGACGCGACCCAGAGCGTTTTCCTTCTCATACCGAACAGTTGCCATTTTCATCTCCTCCTTAAGAAGCCGGACCTCCCGATAAAACTGGATGCCATCCGAAAGATAAAGAATTTATATACTTGACTACAAAATGGCCATTGATGCGCCGTGTTGGTACATCTGTTCTCGGCTGCGCCCAAGAAGGTTATCGCTTCTCGATACCGCACATTACGCGGTTGATGAGTTCAACGAACACCGAGATGTCACTGATGTAATGACGCCACTTTCCCTTCTCGACGAGTTCCCACGAATAACGCTTCTGCCACAGTATTACGTCCTCGTCGAAATACTCGAAGAACCCCCTGAGACTCGAAATATCTCGGTTTAGCGGGGGAGTAGGCGCGGTTGTAGGTGACGCCGCATTGAAGAACGCTATCAGTTCGAAGCCGTCCGGGAGAACACCCTTGCTTGCCTGATAAGTAGACTCAAGTTGCTTCTGGTATTTATCTGGGACTTCATCGTGTAGTTTGGTGAGGATGTGGTGATTCGGCAAGGGTTTGTTGTTGAGGGAGAGTAGCAACTTTAGCATCAACTCCAAGGCGGTTCCGAGGTTGAAGTGGGAAACCGTCTTCATAGACACCCACATGTCATGGTGCGTGCGACCTCCAGTATCCGGCACGGCGTCATCGCTGTCACTACTTATGCCGTAGCGTTTTATCTCCGACTCGACGTGTAAAGCGGTCGTCTTGAAATCGTGGATGTTGTCATAGAAGAGGCGAATTGCGGTGACTTCCATGATTCTGCCCTCATTTTTGCCGATGTAAGAGTTTGGTGTGTCGGCGGGTTATTAAATCAAATATTTAATTCCTGAAACATCTCTGTTGACCTGAAATTGCAGGGATTATCGCCTGAAATCTTCCGAAAAGTAAAAACGAGAAAAGACTTGCAATATTATTCGTAATTTGTTTGTATTAAAGATGTGTTGTTTTCGATAATTCTTTGCTATGAGGACCCGATGGCCGTGGATGCCACTGTTTTCCAACAAAACGAGGCTGTCTTTGAAACTCGCGTGGAAAGCATCGCCACGGGCGGCGCGGGCGTCGCCCGTCTCGATGGTCGCGCCATATTCATTCCCAAAACCGCTCCCGGAGATATTGTTCGCTGCCGTATCGTCAAAGAGAAAGGAAAGTATCTACTCGGCGAACTCGTGAAAATCATCCGGGCGGGGCCGGAACGAATGACTCCCCCGTGCGCGCATTGGAGCGATTGCGGGGGATGCACCCTGCAGCACATCACGCTTCCGGCCCAGATAAAGGCCAAGAAACGGATTTTTCTCGATACTCTCGGCCGCATCGGCAAGATAGACCTTGGCGTCCCTACCCAAACCGTAACGCTTCCCGGCAACGAGAGCCGCTACCGCATGCGCGCGCGTTTTCAGGTGCGGGGTTCGGAGATAGGCTTTTTCGCAACGGGCGCGCGGCGTCTGGTCGGCGTGGAGGATTGCCTGCTGGTGGAGCAACCAATCTCCAGCGCTCTTCAGCAGATCAGGCATTTGCTCCAGGCGGAGCCCAGGACGAGGAGAGTCGAAGCCGTGGAAATCACCGCACTGGAAGCAGAGGACGAGGCAGCCGTAGGCCTCTTTCTCCATCCGCCGGGACACCGGGATCGTGGAAACCGGAAAATCGACCACAGGACGCTGAGCGTTTGGAAGAATTTCGCTGATGAAAACGACTTTCCGCTTGCCACAGCCGGCAGACGAAAGCCCGGCGAACCACCCCGGTGGCAGGCGCGATACCAACCAGACGCGAAGAATCCGAATTTATGTTTGGAAGTTTCGCCCGAGTCCTTCATTCAGCCCAACCGGGCGCTCAACCAAGTTCTCGTGCAAAGCGTGGTCGAAAATTGCGGGTTGAACGATGAGGCTCTTGTTCTGGATCTATACTGCGGGGCGGGGAATTTCTCCTTTCCGCTGGCGTTAAGAGCCAAACGCGTTCTGGGCGTCGAAGAAAATCCCTACGCCGTGGCCGACGCCGGGATCAACCGAGAGAAAAACCGGATCGGCAACGCGGACTTTCTGCGCCGGAGCGCTCACAAGCTCACGAAAGAAGAGGTCGTCTCGAAACTCGACGGCGAGAAGCCCGGCGTCGTCGTTCTCGACCCGCCTCGAAAAGGCGCGCTCGAAGCCATGCCCCTGATTGAGGCGCTCGCGCCCAGCCAAGTCGTCTACGTCTCCTGCAACCCGGCCACCTTCGCGCGCGACGCCCGTGAACTCGCTTCAAGCGGCTATCACGCGAAGTCCGCTTACGTATTCGATATGTTCCCCCATACCGCTCATCTGGAGATTCTTACATCGTGGATCCGAAAGAAAGCTTCGGGTCCGACCCAACGATTCTGAAAGGGAGGTCTTTCATGTTCCTCACGCGCAGGCAACGAGAAATTTACGAATTCATCAAGGAGTTCATCGGGGCGAACGGCTACGCGCCTTCGATCGTGGAGATCGGAAAGCATTTCCACCTCACCTCGCCCGCTACGGTGCACAAGCACTTACAGAACATCGCGGAAAAAGGCCTCATCAAGAGAAGCTGGAACAGAAGCCGGGCCATCGAACTCGTCCCGGGTTCGGACACCATCGCCGCAAGCGCCGAACCGACGCGGGTGGAGCTTCCCCTGCGCGGCATGATCGCGGCGGGCATGCCGCTCGAGGCGATAGAGGACACCGAAACCATCCCCCTCCCCTGGTCGTCGGGGGACGGCAGCCTCTACGTCCTGAAAGTGAAGGGCGACTCGATGATCGAGGATCACATACAGGACGGGGACTACGTGATCGTGGAGAGCCGGAACAATGCGCTGAACGGAGAGACCGTTGTGGCGCTCGTGAACGGAGATTCCGCTACGCTCAAGCGGTTCTACAGAGAGGGCGCGCAAATCAGGCTCCAGCCTGCGAATGAGACGATGGCGCCCATCATGGTGAATGAAGCGGACCTCCATATCCAGGGCGTCGTCGTGGGGGTGCTCCGAAAGTATTGACGCCGCCGCGTTTCACGTGAGAGAAACGGGCATGACGCAACGCCCAGAAGAGCCGGCGCAGGAGTCGCAGCGCGAGAGCAGGCTCATCGCGCACGTGGACATGGACGCCTTTTTCGTGTCCGTGGAGCGCATGGACCGGCCCGACCTCGATAACCAGCCGGTAATCGTGGGCGGCAGCGTGGGGCGGCGCGGCGTTGTCTCAGCCGCTTCCTATGAGGCGAGAGCCTTCGGCGTCCACTCGGCCATGCCCATGACACGCGCCCGCGAGTTGTGCCCCCAAGCCGTCTACATCCAGGCGAATCACAAAAAATACGGCGAAGCCTCCAGGCGTGTGATGCGTATACTCGGGGACTTCACGCCCGCGGTGCAGGCCGTTTCCGTGGATGAGGCGTATCTCGAATTGAGCGGCACCGAACGCCTGCACGGCCCCCCACTTCTAACGGCGGCCAGGATTCGGGAAGCTGTTTTGCGCGAGACGAACTGTTCGGCATCCATCGGGCTGGCGTCGAGCCGCCTGGTGTCTAAAATCGCGTCCGGCCTCTCGAAACCCGCAGGCATACTGCGCATCTACCCGGGCGGTGAGGCGGCCTTTCTGCGTCCCCTCAAGGTGAGCAAAATCCCCGGCGTGGGCAAGGTGATGGTCCAGAAACTGAACCGCCTGGGCATCACGACCATCGGCGATCTCGGCAACCAATCGTTGCCATTTTTAGAAGCACAGTTCAAGAACCTCGGACCCGAACTCTACCGCAAGGCGCGGGGGCTGGATGATTCCGAACTCGAACTCGACAGTCGGCCCAAGAGCATCGGCAAGGAGACCACCTTCTCGGAAGATACCGCCGACCGCGCGAAGCTCGAAGCCATACTCACGGGCCTGGCCGAGGAGGCCAGCGCGCGCGTGCGCCGCAAGGGTCTCAGCGCCAGGCACATCACCCTCAAAATCCGGTTTTCCGATTTCACGACGCTCACGCGCTCGTTCACGCTCGATAAACCCACCCATCTCGATAAGGAAATCATCGAACCCGCGCTCGATCTCCTGCGGCGCACCTGCGCGAAAGAGGGCCGGAACCGGAAATTCCGCCTGCTGGGGGTCTATCTCTCAGGACTGGATGAAGACCGCGCGCAGCCGCTGCTGTTCGAGGATCGGGACAGGGAGAAGGAGGAGCGCCTGGTGGAGAGCCTCGATGAGATACGAGAGCGCTTCGGGCATGAGGCCGTCTTCTCGCGAAAGAGCGTGGAGCGGATCAAGAAACCCTAGAGGCGGATCAGTATCAGGACCGTTCCCACCACCGTCATCACCGCGCCGAGGACGAGCTTGCCCGTGATGTTCTCGCTCTCCCGCAGGAACAGGTGCGAAACCATGATCACCAGAAGCGGCTGAACCGACGTGATGGAGGTGACGCCCACCGCGTAGGTACGCGCCATGGCGTTGCTGAACGAGGGCACCGCTATCGTCTGGCAGATGGCGGCGATGAGCATCCACTTCCAGCTCGCCCGGGGGATTTTCTCCGCCGTCTCCCTGTGAGCGAAACCGACCGCCAGCACCCAGGCGAAGGCAAGTCCTATCCAGATGAGCAGCGCCGATGCGGCCAGCGCGTTCATGTCGAGCGTGATGGTCCGCACCATGACGCCCGAGACGCTCCAGTTCAGGGTGGTCAGGCCCGCCGAGATATATCCCTTGACGACGTCCTTTCGCGTGTGGCCCATCTCGAGGTTCGGCTGCGCAGGTGCGGAGCGCACCACCATGTTGAGTCCCAGGATGAGGCACAAAAGCCCCAGGAAGATGAGAAACGTGAACGGCTCGCCCAGGAATATCGTGGCCAGAAGCGCGGTTACGGCGGGCGTGCTCGCCGCAATGGGAATGGTGCGGCTCGGCCCGATGCGCCTGATGGCGTAGTAGTAGGTGAGCCGCGATATGGTGATCATGAAAAAGGCGGTGACCGGCAGCAGGATCCAAGTTCTCGTCGTCCCGGGCTGAAAGGCCGAAACCGGCAGGGTGAAGTAGATCAGAACGGCGACGAAGACGCCGTTCAAGGTCGACATGCATGCCGTCGTCCTCAGGAGCGGCGCGTTCTTCATCGCCAGTCGTACGCAAAAGGACAGGCTCGTCCAGCTCAGAAGCGCCGAGGTGGCGAACAGCAGGCCCACGACATGGGTAGATAGGTTCATAACCGCTTTCTGGTGTTCGTAAAGATTTTCCGAACGGCCGCTATCCGGGCCGCTTCAGCGTCCAGTTGTCATCCACGCGCGTCGCCGTACTCATGAACAGATACAGGATGCAGCCCGCGCGAAACTTCTCCTTCACTTCCTCGAGTTCCTCCGCAGAGCCCGCCGAGGTGACCTCGATATCGAGCTCCACGCCGGTGACGCCCCCGTTCTCCGCGTGCGGGTCGCCGGGAGAGAAGCGCTCCATGGTGAGGCGACCCTCGATCGCGCAATCATCGATCGGCATTCCGACTTCGTTTGCGAACAACTCCACGTGCGCCGCGCCGCAGCCCGTCAGCGCGCCGAGCATATACTCGGCGGGGGTGGGATGCTCGAACAGGCCGCCGCGCTCCACGGGTTCGTCGCTCGAGAACTCGGGGCAATCGCGGGCCTGTATACGGGCGCGCAAATCCCCCATCCACTGCGCGTTCGCCACCCGGGTGATGGTATTCTGATCGGTCATGCCGACGCCCTCTTCAGATAAGGTGAGATCGCCCGTAGCCTACTACATCGCTCCACCGCCGCGCCATGCGGACAGGGCGGGCGCGCACCACTCCTCACCTCTCTTCCATCGCGCTCAGGACGGCGGATATAAAACCCAAAAAACGCGCGCCATCCAGAATCCGGGCTGGAGAAAAAACGTCCGCCTTGATGCCCACGTGACGAAAACCACCGAAGACGAAGGACGACGCCGCATCGCCTGAGGTCTCCCGCGCACGATTCGCCAGCAGGATGCTCTCGGACGCCGGAATGAAGGGATCCTCACGCCCGTGCAGAAAAAATTCCTTCCCCCCTCACCCCGGGAACGACGTCGCGCATCCCCCAACCCTGCAAACGTGCGCGCTGTGCGGCTCCTCCCCGCGCATAAAGCGCCTCGAAGCGCTCGGGCGAGTTGTTCTCCATCAAGGCGATGATGGCGCGCGCACCCTCGGGCAAGCCGGCGAGCAAATCACCGATATCCGCCGCTTCGTCTTTCCGCTTTCTCGAAACGACCGCCTCGACCCGATCCCGGTGGCCCTCCAGACCCAGGAGTTCCAAGTTGTAGCGCAGGAAGAGCCATTTTCCGTGGCGGATGGGCAGCCCGCCGGGGAAGGCGGGCCGGTTCTGTCCGCCGCTCGTGGTGAGGTGTCTCAGCACGTTTTTAAGATCGTAATAGGCACCCACGCCGATGAACGCGCCCATCTTCTGGCCCACCGCAGGACTTGCCGCCGCGCGAAGGGCAGGGCCGGCGGCGAAGGAAAACGCAAGGATACTGCACCTGTCGAACGAACCCGCGCCGCGCCGCGTCATCCACGAGAATGACTTCGCGATGCGCGCAATGTCCGCCTCCTCGGGGCGAAACTGTTTCATGCCGGGCAAATCGGGGACGAGCGCCGTGAAACCTAACCTCGCAAGCGACTCCGCGAACGCCACCAGCCGATGATCCGCCTTGCCCATCGTGGTCATTCCGTGGACGAGGACGACGCATCCGCGCGCGGGCGTATCGCCCCAGCCCAGGAAATCACCCGGCGAATAGGAATCCGCGAAAATGCCACCGAATGAAATCTCTGTTCTTGCCGGCTTTTTCGTGAGATGCGAGAGCCAGCCGCCACTCCGCACGTCGATAAGCCCCTGCGCCATCAGGAGGGAATCCACCGGGTGGCGAAGGCTCGGAGAAAAACGCGATGCCACGAACAAAAGGAGCAAGAGAAACGAAGCGGCCAGCGCAAGGCGCCGAAGCGTGACGCGCCGCAGGAAGTTGATCAGCCCACCACCGCCTCTTCGAAATACTTCCTCAAGAACCCGCCCGTGTGCGAGCGGGGATTCTGCGCCACCTCCTCGGGCGTGCCCTCGGCGACGATGCGACCGCCCCTGTCGCCTCCCTCGGGCCCTAAGTCGATCACCCACTCGGCGTTTCGGATGACGTCCAGATTATGCTCGACGACGACCACCGTGTTCCCCAGCCCCACGAGGCGCGTCAGCACGTTCAGCAGACGCTCCACGTCCTGAAAGTGCAGACCCGTGGTCGGCTCATCCAATAGGTACATGACGTCTCTCGGCGGCTTGGCGGCCAGCTGGCCCGCTATCTTCAGGCGCTGCGCCTCGCCGCCTGAGAGCGTGTTCACGGGCTGGCCGATCCGGAGGTAGTTGAGTCCTACGTCCCTCAAGATGAGCAGCTTGTTCAGCACCGAGGGCACGTGATCGAAAAAGAGGCTCGCCTCGTCCACCGTGAGGTTCAGCACGTCGTGGATGTTCTTGCCCTTGTACTGGATTTCCATGGCCTGGGGCTTGAAGCGTTTGCCCTCGCAATCGGGACAGCGGATGAAGATGTCGGCCATGAAGTGCATCTCAATCTTCTGGATGCCGCTCCCGGTGCAGGACTCGCACCGCCCCCCGGTGGTGTTGAACGAAAAATGTCCGGGGCTATAGCCCATGTTCCGCGCCAGCGGCGTGTCCGCGAACAGGCGGCGGATCGCGTCGTAGGCCTTGAGGTAGGTGATGGGGTTGCTGCGGGGGCTCTTGCCGATAGGGCTCTGGTCGAGCAGGACGACCGAATCGAGCTCCTCGAAGCCCTCTATCCGCTCGAAGCGGCCGATGGCGCCTTTGCCGTCGTGGAGAATACGCGCCAGCGCCGGATAGAGCGTGTCGTGCACCAGTGTGCTCTTCCCCGAGCCGGAGACGCCGGTGACCGCCACCAGACGGCCCAGGGGAACGTGGAGGTCCACCTTTTTCAGATTGTTCGCCTGTGCGCCCAGCAGGGAGAGGTAGGAGCAGCTCCCGTTCTCCCCGCGCTTGATCTTGCGCGGACTGATCTCTCGCTCGCCGCTCAGGAACTTCGCCGTCGCCGACCGTTCACACAGGTCGAGCTCTTCTCTGGGTCCTGAGAAAACCACCTCGCCCCCGCGCTCGCCCGCGCCGGGACCCAGGTCCACCACGTGGTCCGCCTCGTCGATGACGTCGCGGTCGTGCTCGACCACGAGCAGCGTGTTCCCCCGATCGACCAGGTCTTTCAGGATGCTCACCAAGCGGGCGTTGTCCCTGGGGTGCAGGCCGATGGTCGGCTCGTCCAGAATGTAGAGCGTGCCCGTGAGGTGCGCGCCCAACTGGTTCGCCAGATTGATCCGCTGGTGCTCGCCCCCGCTCAGGGTTCTGGTCTCCCTGTCCAGGGTAAGATATTCGAGACCCACCTTGTGCAGAAAATCGAGACGCTCGCGCACCTGTTTCAAGACGTCGCTCGCGCGCGCATGCTGATCGGGCGTGAGCGGCGGGGCCTCGAAGTATTCGCGCAACTCGCTCACCGGCATGGCGCAAATATCGGCGATGGTGCGATCGCCCAGCTTGATCCAGAGCGCCTCGGGGCGCAGGCGCGTTCCCCCGCAGGAGGCGCATTTCTGCAGGCTCTGGTAGCGCCTGATCATCACGCGCACCCAGACCTTGTATTTCCTGCGCTTGAGCCTCTCGAAGAAACGGTACACGCCCAGAAACGACCCAGCCCCCTCGAACACCATCTTCTTCTGGTCTTCGGGCATCTCCGCCCAGGGGGTGTGGATGTCGAGGCCCTCGGACTTGACGGCGTCCTGTAACTGCTCGCCGAAATAACGGCGGTAGCGCGGCCGCGCCCAGGGCTCCACCGCACCCTGGGCGAGCGTTTTCCTGGGTTCGGGGATGATGAGGGACTCATCGAAGCTGAGCGTGTTCCCGAACCCGCCGCACTCCTGACAGGCGCCGTTTGGATTGTTGAAGCTGAACGTGTGCGGAACGGGTTCTTCGAAGGTGTGGCCGCAGCACTCGAGCCGCTGGCTGAAGCGAAGCCTCGGCCCGTCCACGAACTGCACCTCGGCGACGCCGCCACCTTCCCGAAACGCGGTCTCCAGCGATTCGCCCAGGCGCGCGCGGTTTCTGGAGGAGAACTTGAGGCGATCCACCACTACGCGAATTGCATGATGATTCCGCACGGCGGGCCTCTCTTCACGAGGCTCTTTTTTGCGAGGACGGCCCCGCTTCTTCGGTTTGGGAGGCGGCTCAGCCTCTTCTTTCAGCCTCTCGAAAAGCGGAGGGCCGATGTTCACGATCTCATCGTCCACCATTACCCGGACGTAGCCCTGCCCCATCAGGGATTCGAGTTCCCCCTGCAAATCATCCGAATCAACCTCCCCCATCGGGAAGAGAACGAACCCCCTCGAACCCTCATGGGTGTTCAGCAAGAGCGCCACCGTGCCGTCGACCGTGGCGGGCGCGACCTCACTCCCGCAGTCGGGGCAATGGATTTTTCCGGCCTTCGCGAAGAGCAGCCTCAGATAGTCGTAAATCTCAGACGCCGTACCCACCGTGGAGCGCGAATGGTTCACCGGGTTGTACTGCTCGATGGCGATGGCGGGGCTGATGCCCTCGATGTAGTCCACGTCGGGCTTGTCCACGCGCTCCAGGAACTGCCGCGCGTAGGTGGAGAGGCTCTCCACGTAGCGGCGGTGGCCTTCCGCGTAGATGGTGTCGAACGCGAGAGAGGACTTGCCCGAACCGCTGGGGC
This sequence comes from bacterium, assembly GCA_965213625.1. GTDB lineage: Bacteria > UBA8248 > UBA8248 > UBA8248 > UBA8248 > Bin107. The sequence goes on along the minus strand of CBDBZU010000004.1, from coordinate 1,208,455 downwards.
CCGTGACGACGATGAAGCGCTCCCTCGGGAGCTTGAGGGAGATGTCTTTCAGGTTGTGTTCCCGCGCGCCCTCGATGCGGATATCTTCCATCAGGGATACGGCGGGGGGCGTTTCGATTTGGGTACTCATTTCCTCGTGACAACTCTATGGGTAATGCGGGCGACTGACGAAGCGATAACCCCTCAATATGATGCGGGGGGGAGGCAGGTGTCAATGGGGCGGGGAGTGTGAGATTTCCTCTTCAGGCGGAATGCGTCGACTGCGGGCTCATCCCTTCGATGATCTTGCTCACCCTGGCCTTTAGCCATTGCTCATCGACCGGCTCCGCTCCCGCGCGATTCGCCTCCACGACTCTCATCGCCTCGAAGCGGACATGCTGCCGTATGGCGGCGGGGATGCCCTCCGTAGCCCGGTTGATCGCCACTTGCGACTCATCCGGCCAAAGTCGCTCGAACGCCTCCCGGGCGGCACCGAAAGAAAACGGAGCGGGCGAGCCTCCGCCCTCGGCGCTGAGCGCTCGCCGACGATCGGCGGTTTCTTTTTCCAGGATGCGTCCCTCCCGTATAACCACGCCATAGACCTCCCCGGCGCACTCTTCGGAGACCAGCCCGTCCTCGACGTCCCGCAGCACCAGCGCGGGGTCGCGTTCCCAGGGCGGGCCGAAACCGCCGCCACCCGCCGAGTGGACGTGGACGATTCCGCCCGCCGGGACATCGAGCACGTTTATCTTTTCAATCGGCCGCGGGTCCTCGCCCGGGGCTTGCAGGAACGCCCGCCCGGTATCGCCCGGCAGGCCGTCTTCCCTTCCCCAGGGTTGAAAATGAAACCGCTCCAGCCCCCGGGCCGTCACAACCCCGCCGGGCACAAGAATTCGAAGGGAATAGTCCAGGCCACTCCCGCCGCGCAAGCGCCCCGCTCCTCCGGAATCGGGTTTGAGCCCGTAGCGCTCGACCAGGACGGGTATCTCCGACTCCAGCACCTCGGTGGGGATGTTCCGGTAGAAGCCCGTGGTGAAATCGACTCCTTCCGTACCGTCGTCGAAGGGCCGCGCCCCCGACCCGCCCACGAGGGGCTGGACTGTGCTCACCAGGTTCGTCCCGGTGGAAAAATCCGGCGCCGACACCAGCATGATGGAACCCTGACCACAGCCCGCGGCGGGCATCCGCTCCCTCCAGGCGCGCGCCAAGGCGCCGAGAACGATATCGGCCACTTTGAAAAACGTGGCCTGCCGGGCTCCGCAGGGCGCACCGGGCTCGGGATTGAGGAGCGACCCCCGCGGCGCGTTCACTCCGACGGGCCGGACCAGCCCGGAGTTGTACACAAGGTCCGGCTTGACGCTCCGCATGAAGTTGACCACGCCCATGACCAGGAGGTAGTGACCATCCGTGCTGTAGGAGGGAATGTTGAACGCCGCCGCCACCTGCGGGTCCGTGCCCTCGAAGTCGAGGATCATCTCCTCACCCCGAATCCTCAGCGTCAGGCGGATCCGGACGTGGCGGCCCTCGGGCATCAGATCCCCCTCGAGATAGTCCCAGAACTCGTAGTCTCCGTCTGGAACCTCTCGTATCAGGGAGCGGGCCTGGGCCTCGGCGTAATCCAGAACGTCGTCGAGCGCCGTCCTCAACACTACCGCGCCGTACTTCCCGGCCAGACCTGTTACGCGCAATTCCGCGCGCTTGAGCGCGCCGAGCATCGCCAGTACGTCGCCCCGGTTCTTGTCCGGAACCCGGCAGTTCCGAAGGAAGATCCGCAAAATGTCTTCCCTCATTCCGTCTTCGGCGACGAGCCGGGTCACAGGAATGACCACGCCTTCCTGATGCTGGTCGACGGCGGAAGGCGCGATGGACCCGGGCGCGAGCCCGCCAACGTCCGTGCAATGGATGAAGGCGACCGCGAAGCAGACGAGTTCGCCGTCGTGGTAGATGGGACGCCAGCAGAATACGTCGAGCAGATGGGTGACCAGGCCCCTGCTTTGTTCCGGGTCGTTGGTGAACCAGACGTCGCCGGGACGATAAGGTCCCCCGGCGTCGATCACGGCCTTGAAATTCTGGCCGACCCCTATCCAGAGCCCGATATCCACGGAGCAGGCCGCCACCTCTCCTTTGGGCGTCACCAGGGCGACGATGAAATCCTGGGTTTCCTTGACGAATACGGTATGGCCGCAGCGGGTCAGCAATTCACCCATCTCCTCCACGACCCCCTGAAACTGGCACCGAAGTATTTCCAGGAGGACGGGGTCGGAGTTCGTTCGGGGCGCCGGGTTTTCGTTCATCCTGTCGCCTCCGCGTGAAGGTTGCCCGACTCATCGACCCGGAAATCGAACCCGGGCGTGACGAAAACGGTCGTGTCGTACTGAAGAAGTACGGCAGGCCCCGAGAGCCTAAGACCGCTGGGGATTCGGGCTCTTTGGTAGACGGGAACGGCGAGCCTGCTCCCCTGATACGTCACCTCGCGGGTCTCCACGGGCGCCAACCCGTCCGATTCGCCAGTCCGGGAGGCGGAGGCAGCGCCTACCATCCGATTCGGCGCCCTGGCGAGCATGCGGATCTGCAGCACCTCGATCGCGCTCTCGGTGTCGCGGTAGCCGAAGGTCTCTTCATATCTGCGGTGGAAGGCTTCTTGAGAATCCCCGTTACGGTTAAGTCCAACCATGATCTCGAACGATTGTCCCCTGTAGCGCATATCCGCGCTCCGCTCGAACTCCGCTGAGTCGGTCTCCAAACCCTGCTCATAGAGCCAACGCCGTGCGGTTTTCTCCATCTCCGCGAACATCTCTTCCATTCCCTCCTCATCCGACAATTCAGTGCGGACGCTGCGGACAAAATCCATCTGGACGTCCGACACGGCCGCTCCCACAGCGCACATCGCCCCCGGCGCAGGAGGGATGACGAGCTTCCGGATGCCCGCCTCGGCCGCCAGCAGGAAAGCATGCGTGGGCCCGGCGCCCCCGAAGGCCTGGAGGCTGAACTCGCGGTGGTCGACGCCGTAGCGCGCGATCATCGGCAGAAACGAGGCGACCATATTCGCCGTTGCGACCCGCAGGACGGCTTCGGCCGCCCGGACCGTCCCCACGCCCAGGGCTTCGCCCAGCCCGCCGATGGCGTCTTCGGCTCGTTCCCGGGAAAGCGTCATCCGGCCGCCCAGCAGGTCGTTCTCGCCCAGGATACCCGTTACGAGATAGGCGTCCGTAACGGTAGGCTCCCGGCCGCCGCGGCCGTAGCACGCAGGCCCCGGTTCGGCCCCCGCCGAACGTGGCCCCACCTTCAAGACACCGTGAGGGTCGACCCACGCAATCGATCCGCCTCCGGCGCCGATGGTCTCGATGGCGACGGCGGGAAGAAAAAGCGGGAAATCCCCTATCGTGCTCTCCACGCTGACGCGGGGCTGGCCGTCGATGAGGGACATGTCCGCGCTGGTGCCTCCCATATCCAGGGTGAAGAGCTTCGCCTCGCCGTATTCACGTGCGGACTTCGCAGCTGCCATCACCCCAGAAGCCGGCCCCGAGAGCATCGTGCGCACGGGTATCCGCGCCGCCTCATTGATGGAGACCGTCCCGCCGTTGGACTGGGTGATCAGGATCGGACAGCCGATTCCCATCGCCCGCAGGCCTTCCTCGAGCTTTCCGTAATAGGAGCGCATGGTGGAACCGACGTAGGCGTTCATCACGCACACCAGCGTCCGCTCGTATTCGCGCTGCTGGGGCCACGTCTCCCACGACGCGCAGACGAACAAATCCGGCCAGCGCTCGGCGATGACCGCCCGGACTTCTTGTTCATGGACCGGATTGACGTAGGAATGCAGAAAACTGACGGCCACGGCCGAGACGCCCGCGCCTAAGAGTTCCTCGACTCCCCGCACAACGGAATCCGTATCGAGCGGACGCAGGACGCTACCGTCCGCACCGAGGCGCTCTCTCACCTCATGGACATGCGCCCGGCGGGCCAGCGGCACGGGTCTGGCCGCTTCAAAGCTGGGCGCGTCGGGAAGCCGGGTCCGGCGGATCTCCAGGACGTCCCGGAAACCTTCCGTTATCAATAGCCCGGTAGGAACTCCCGTGCGCTGGATGATGGTGTTGACCGCAAGCGTGGAGCCTGCGCCGAAGTAGACGACGTCCGCAGGGTCCAGGCCTTCGCCCCGGAGCCCTTCCCGCACGCCTTCCAAGACGCCTGAAACCGGCTCGCCGGCGGACGTGGGAACCTTGTAGACGCCGACACGGCCCGTCGTCTCCTCCACGAGAGCGATGTCCGTAAAGGTGCCTCCGACGTCCACGCCGATCCGCCAGCCGCTCAATGGCTCTTCCCTCTTGCGTTAAGGCCGAGAAGCCACGTATTCGGGCTGTTCGTCCGGCGACCGTAAACCGCAGGCAACTCGACCGGCTAATCAAGGCGAAAGGCGTTCTTCCGATCCGGTGTGTACGGTACCGCTTCACCTAGTGTAGCGGCTACATCATGCCCTCGGCCTTTAAGGCATTTCTCAGTGGAGCCAAATCGAATCCGTCCCCATCCCGGTAGGTACGCGTGCGCGACAGCTTCTTCTCTTTCTTCAGGACCTTCGCCACGCCGACCAGCCACTTCCGCTCGTTCTCATCCACCAACGGCGGCGGGAACTCCAGGTCGTCCACGTTCTTGCGCACCAGTTCGAGGGAGAGCTTCGATCCCTTCGATTGGAGATGCTGCCAATATGTGCGCGCGTAGAGCGCCGGATTCTCCTTTTGAAGCCGAACCGCCCTGAGCCACCCCCGCAAGAACTTGACGACCCGGTCGGACTGCTCCTCAACCGCCTTTTTCCGCGTCAAGACGAGCCAGTAGACCTTGGCGTATTTGCAGTAATTCTCCAGGGTGCGCGCGTATCCTTTCTCGTGCGCGATCGTGGCGGCGGGATTCGCCACCATAATCATCGCCACGTTGCCGGATCGCAGCGCCGCGACCCGATCCGTGGCCAGGGTGTTGATCACCGTCCAATCGCCCTTCTTCAGCCCGTGGGCCGGAGCGATGAAATTCCGGAAAATGAAGTTCGTTCCCGAAGCTTTTCCGATCCCCAGGCGCTTGCCTTTCAGATCCGCTACGGAGCGAATTTTGGAGTCCGGCCGAACCATCAAGTGCGCGGAGCGGCAGTAGTAGTTCGAGATTCTCAGCCCCGTGATCTTCTTCGACTTCGACGTAGAGGTGACGAAGGGCCGTGAGGCCGCACCACCTACGTCCAGCGAGTTAGAGAGCAACGCCTGCATCATCAGCTTGCCCATCTTGAAAGTCTTGACCACGTATTTACCCTTGCCCAGCGTCCGGTCGAAGTAGCCCAGCCTGTCGGCCACCACCGCCGGCGACCCCATGATGAGCTTGGTGTGTCCGATGCGGAATTTCCCCGCGCCCAGGCTTACGGACGGCAGCAGAAACATAGCCGCCGCGATAACAAGTACCGCTGCGCATTTCTTTTGTTTCATGACCGATCCCCCCTCCGATTGTCTTGTCGTCCGGTCCATCCGGCCCCTCCCGGATGTCACCGGGATACAGGTAATTCAACGAGGTGTGCTTAAATCATCGAACCGCAAAAAAACCGTCTTGCGTCCCCGGCTCACTCGCGCTCTTCCCCGAATGCCAGCTCCGTGCCGATACGCTTGCTTTTCGCCAGGCCGTAGACCCAGTTCGCCACGCCCACGTCGAAAATCCCCATACCGGGCGACTCGTAGAGGATGATGTCGTCGTCCCAAACGCGGCCGGGCTTCTTGCCCGCGACCACGTCGCAGAACTCCGCCGCCACGTCCTCCTCCCTGAACTTCCCGCTCTCCAGAAGCGCCGGAAACGGCTTTCGGGGCGGCTTGTCGTATAGAACCTGGTCCGTCGCCGCAAGAATCACGCGCGTCGAGCGCAGCACCGTCTCTTCGTCTATCTCTCCCGGCGCTACAGACATGAACAGCACGCCGGGTTCGAGCCATTCTCCCTTGAAGACGATGGTATTCCCCGAAGTTGACGTGATCATGATGTCGGCTCCCTCGACGGCTTCTCTGCCCGTTTCAACGGGCACCGCCTCGACCCCGAGTGCCGACTCCATTTCCTCACAGAACTTTCTGCGGTTCTCGGCGCTTCGGCTGTAAGCCTTGATCTGGGCGATGTCCCGAACCGCACAGGCGGCCCGTATCTGGCCGCGCGCCAAGCGGCCGGTGCCGATGATGCCGATTTTCCTGGCGTCGGGCCTCGCGAGGTGCTTCACAGCGGCGCCGTAAGGTGCCGATGTGCGGATGGTATGGAGGTAATAGTCCGAGATGACGGCGGACATGCCCATGTCGTTCCAGTCGAACAGACAGATGATCTCCGAGCGGTTCGAGCCCTGGTGGCCGGAGTACACGCGAACGCCTGCCGCGCCGACGCCCGGGACCATACCGGGCAATATCCGGATGTTGTGCCATAGATGACCGGGACGGTCGGGATGCTCCAGGGTGATCCTCTTGAATCGGGTCGCTTCACCCGTCGCCTGATGGCGGAAAATCTCTTCGATGACCTCGATGGCCTCTTTGTACACATCGAGGCCCTCCAAGGCGGCGTATACGTCTTCTTCGGTGAGAAAAAGCATGAAATCGCCTTTCCCCTTGGCGAACCGCGGTTATCAAATTGGACAACGCGGCTGCTTGCACCCGCACGGAAAGAGCGGGCCGACTGGGAACGTCAAGCATCCCCTTCCCGGCGCTCAAACGCCATCCCCGACAACTCGGGGAATGACTCGCGCGTGTATATCCGTTTCAAATGAGAAGATTCGAGTGTAAGGCCATATTCGCGCCAAGGCAAATTGCTCGAAACCTAGCCCTCTTTGGCAGCCATGAACTCTGCCTTTTCAGTGTTTCAGTATATTTCATCATTTGCTGAAAATATCTATTTTAGTGAAATGCACGATTAAATTCGGGGCGATCACGCCACGATTTCTTAACCGCAGGGAACACTCCCATTGGTCCACAATCTCTCCCTCATCGGTCGAGATTGATCTCAAATCGCCCGCAACCTTCCGCCGTCGACGGCGAACACGCCGCCGGAGATGTAACTCGCCTCGGGCGAGGCGAGAAACGCCACCATCGCGCCGAACTCCTCCGGTTCCCCCAAACGACCCAGCGGCACCTCGCGCTCCACGCGGGCGACCGATTCCTCAAGAGTAACGCCCAGGCGCTTCGCCAGGGATTCGCGACCCTGCATCGCGCGCTCGGTGTTGATGACGCCGGGGATGACCACGTTCACGAGAATGTCCTCCGTACCCAGTGCGCGGGAGAGGGATTTCGCCAGACCGGCCACAGCGGGCCGCATGACGTTCGAGAGCAGAAGGTCGTCGATGGGTTCGCGCACCGAACTGGAAAGGATGAAGAGGATTCTCCCGCCGCCGCGCCCCCTCATGTGCGGAAGCGTCTCGCGGACGAGGCGCACCGCGCTCATGACGTTCAGCTCGAAGGCCTCGAACCAGGCGTCATCCTCGAAATCCTCAAAGACGCCGCGGGGCGGGCCGCCCGCGTTCGAGACCAGAACATCCACGCCGCCGAAATGCTCCGCCGCGCCGTGAACAAACTTACGCACGCCCTCCGTCGTGCTCACGTCCGCCGCGCAAGACCAGGTTTCCACGCCGGCCTCGCGCGCGATGTCCGATCCGGCTTCAGCGCAGGCGGCCTCATCCCTTGCGCAAATGGCCACGCTGGCGCCGCGCAACGCCATCTTGAGCGCCGAGGCGCGGCCCAGGCCCTTGCTCCCCGCCGCCACCAGGGCGATTTTTCCTTCCATGTCACGCATGTGGTGTCTCCACGGTCATACCCGCGATCCGGGCGGGTTAAAAATCGATCATCCTGCCGCCTGAGGATATCGAACATTTTCAGGCCGGCGCAATCCACCCCGCATCCTGGTCGGTTCCACCTGCAATTGCCCGCATTTGCGGTCACTGCGTTATTGCATGGATGCGGGAAGATGCGCCGCGAGGAGGGCGTTCCCATGCGCTCGGACGATGCGGCAAAACACAACAGGCGATTCGGCTTCAGGCTATGCGATATGTCCTTCTTCGGGGGCGCGCAAAGAGCAATCGCTTCTTCCCCAGTCCCGGCAATCGGTCGGCGATTCCTCTTTCCGCAACCGGCGCGCAGAAATCGCTCCCCGCTCGCGTCGAACCCTCCTTCATCAGTCTGGTTAAACGCTCTCGCATTTTTCGCGCCTCATCCGAATAATACGAGAAATATCGATAAATTCACGAGGTTTTTCGATAAATTGATGAAAAGGACATCAACTGCAACTTATTGAAATACAATTTTTTACCTAATTTACCTGAGCGCCGCGCAATAAGATCCAGACCAAAAAAAGTTTTCCGGCTCCCGCGCATTTGCCCGCATTTGCGCGCAGTGGCCGTCTCATCGACTCCGAGGCGCAGCGACGAGATAGGTCGGCGCGGGCCGCCCCGGAATCTCAATCCCGCCCTTTACCCACAACTGCGAACTCGAGCCGCCGTCCAAGTTCATGGCGTCGCGAATGCCGAGGCCTCCCTTCGATTCGGGCAGCACGAGAAACTCCTGAAGCTCGCACCAGGAGATGCCGCGCGTCTCGGCCTCGCTCACCAGAACGACGAGCCGGCCCTTGGCGTCCAAGCCGACCACCGTCCTCCTCGTGGCGCGCAAATACTCCCGGTACCGGGAAAGCCCCTGAACGGGCTTGTAATCCTCCACGAGCAGAGGCCCGGCCTGAAACGCTTCGCTGACGCGCGAAACCTTGAATTTCTCGCGTGAAACGATTTTCGGCACCCCGTCTTTCCTCCCCACCGTGAACAGCGCTCCGTAATGCAGGAAGGTCTTGCGGCCCCGATACAACACGCGGCTGTTGAACACTTTTCCGCCAGAACGGAAATATCCCATGGGACGCCCGTTTTCATCATAATAACCGGCGTTGAGAATAACGGCGGCGCCCAGCTTTTCACCGAGAGCGCCAGAGTCGACGGGCAAGAACCACTCAGATTTATCGCGCCAGTGTAGCCGGAATTCAAACTCTTCATGCCGCAGACGAACCGCCTGCAGGCGTGCGGTCGCGCCGTTTTCGAACCGGATGCGAACGTCCCGCGTATCCAATGGAAGGGATTGCCGCCGGGTCCAGCGGCCATCGCCCACGGGATGACCCTTGAGCGGACAATCGGATGCAGCCCCCGCAGGCCGAGCAGTCAGAAAAGTGCCCGTAATTAAAATCAACACCAGAATACGTTTCATGGTGAAAAGCCTCTCGACGTTGCCAACCACCACTTCAATACGATTGCATAGATTGGCTAGAAACCAGCCGCACATCCATCTCTTCGATGATCCGAACCACCCATGAATACATCATCATCGAGCCGCACAATTCCCTGTCCGCCGCCAAAACCCTCATAGCCGCCGGCGCGACGGACGTCGTGGCCACGCAATTCCAACTCCTGGAGCACGGCTTCCGGCACCCCGCTCTCAATCGCCACCGCACGACCGCCCAAAACGCGGAAACGTGGCGCCTCGATAGCCTCCTGGATGTCCATGCCGAAATCCACCATATTCGAGAGCACCTGCACATGGCCTTGCGGCTGCATGTCGCCTCCCATGACGCCGAAACTCACCCAAGGTTCTTCATCTTTCATCACAAAACCGGGAATGATAGTGTGCAAGGGCCGCTTCCCGGGCGCGATGCAGTTCGGGTGGCCTTCTTCCCGCACAAAGCCGCTACCCCTGTTCTGAAGCATGATGCCCGTCTCTCCCCCGGTGATACCTGAGCCGAAATGATGAAACAAGCTGTTGATGAATGAGCACATATTGCCCTGAGAGTCCGCCACAGTGAGGTAAATCGTGTCGTTCCAGTTTTTTGGGGTTCCTGGCCCGGGACTGCCGGCTTTCGCTTCATCAATGAGCTTTCGCCTCTCATCGGCATATCCCAGGGATAGAAGCCCATCTAGTGGCACATCCGCCTTTGCCATATCCGCTACATAGCGATCTCTGTCCTCAAAGGCCAGTTTCATCGCTTCAATCACGATGTGGAGATGGTCGACCGAGCCGTAACTCATCTCCGCCAAAGGGTATGCGTCGATGAGATTCAGACATATCAGCGCCGTTACACCCTGCCCTGAGGGCGGAATCTCACAAAGTTCATATCCGCGATAGTTTGCGCGAATCGGCTCCACCCATTCACATTTCGTGACGGCAAAGTCCTCCAATTCGAACAAACCCCCGATTTCCTTGGTGTAGCGAACGATCTCCTCGGCTATCGGGCCTTCATAAAATACCTCACGTCCACCATCGGCAATCATCCGCAAGGAATCTCCCAGCTTCGGGTTTCGGAATCTTTCTCCAACTTTCGGTGGACGCCCCGCAGGTAGATAGAACCGACTCGAGTATTCACATTTTTTCAGCTTTTCCGTCTGATTGGCCCATGCACGGCCAATGATGGGGGACAGCGGAAACCCATTTTCTGCATATTGAATCGCCGGTTGTAGGAGCTCCGGCATTGTTTTCTTGCCGCTGCCGCACCGTTCGTGGGCGGAGAACCAGCCATCCACAGCACCCGGGAGGGTACATGAATAAATACCCGTCTCCGGCATGGAAGAAAATTCCTGGTAGCGCGAGAACGTAGCCTTGGCCGGACTCTTTCCGCTGCCGTCCAGGCCCAGGAGCTTCTTCGCATCTGCATCCCAATACAGCATGAACATATCCCCGCCTACACCCGTAGATTGCGGTTCTACGACATTCAACGCAGCGGCTGTTGCGATTGCCGCGTCCATTGCGTTTCCGCCCTCTCTTAGGATTTGGATACCCGCCTCGGCAGCCAATGGCTGGCTGGTCGCCACCAAGCCTCCCGTAGCGAATACAGGGGAGCGTCCTGCGGCTAAAGATGTTCTTGTGGTCGGCTCTTTCAACATCTACTCCTTCACGAGATGCAAAATTGTACCGTTTTATGAGTCACATAGTTTCGCCTGCTCTCTATCCCGGAGAAAAACCATCTCACTAACTACCCCGCCTCCAGACGAGGCCAACGCATCCGGCCCTATGATGCATCTATCCAAAATAGAATTTTCATCAATAATACCACCCGGAAAGATTATGGATTGTCGCGCTACGGCGTTATTTCCAAGAGTAGCACCCGCCATGATTGTAGTGAAGGGGCCCGCCTTCGCATCTTTTTTGATCACAACATCGGGTCCTAAATAAACGGGAGGCTCAATGCTGCCCTGCCCCCACTTCATGGATGGGCCTTCAATCAGCAAAAACCCCTTTGGCGGCCAACAGAAATCCGGCGCCAATGAGCCGGACATGACGTCCATGTTCGCCTGCAAATATCGTGACGGAGTGCCGACATCCATCCAATAGGAATCACTCAAAACCGCTCCGATTCGAGCTCCTTTTTCCATCAACCGGGGATAAATCTGCGTTGAAATATCCGACGCCACTCCCGCAGGGATATGACTCAACATTTCAGGAGACATGATGCTCAAGCCGGTGAACATCGCTTGGTCCAGCGCGCCTTGTGGCATCCCTGGCGCGCTAACGTTCAAAAATTTTCGCAAACGCCCCGCCTCATCATACTCGAGCACCCCATATTTTTTAGCCTCGGGTGACCGCCTAAGGATGAGCGTGGCGAGGAAATCTCCTTTTTGATGATGGGCCAGCGCAGCTTTTAAATCAGCACCACACGGGGCATCCGCGTTTATGACGAAAAAAGGCTCGTCCTTTTCGGTCAAAAACGCCTCCGCGTTCTTGAGCCCTCCGGCAGTGCCTAAAATCTCAGGTTCATGAAAATAACGGATATGGACCCTGTGCGCATAATCGTACAATGTGGAGCGAATTTTCTCAGCGCCATGGTGTAAATTGACCGCTGCCTCCTTGACACCGGTAGAAGCCAATTTTTCGAGCGCAAAGCAAATTAGCGGCACACCGCCCAAAGGCAATAGTGGTTTGGGGATCTCCTCTCCCAATGCTCCCAGCCTTTTGCCATAACCAGCCGCCATCACGAACGCCCGCATTATGCTCACCTCACTTGTGGCCGGAAATAATGTTCTCTTTTGCTTTGAAAGCAAAACAAAACCGGGCATTGCAGTCCGCCCGGCTTTTTGATTTCTGTATGATTACCCTACTCTGACACCTTCTCTATGAATGGCCATGGCGACACTCTCGGGAGTGATAGGCAACTTGGTGAATCGATGACCGACTGCATCCCGCACAGCATTGGAAATCGCGGCCAAAGTGGGCACCAAAGAACTTTCTCCCACACCCTTGGCGCCATAGGGTCCTGTTGCATTAGCCGCTTCCACGATAATGGTGGTGAACTCGGGTGTATCCATTGAAACAGGAATCTCATACCGCGCCAGATCCGGCGTAAGTACGCGACCGTCATGCACGTCAATTTCCTCGATTAAGGCTTGCCCAAGCCCCATTTCGATACCCCCTTCTATCTGCCCAGTCACCCCTTGGGGGTTGATGGCCCGTCCCACATCATGGGCCGCAACCATTCGCCGCACCCAAACCTCTCCCGTACTCGGGTCAACCGCTACGTCCGCTACTTGTACGCCATAGCTATACACCATGAACGGCTCGCCTTCCCCGGTTTCGGGGTTAAACGTCAATGGCCCTGTACTGAACCAGCCCTGGCCGGTAATCTGCTTGCCGACCAGAAGCGCCTGTGAGACCACTTCACCAAAAGAGATTGAACGCTCAGGCGCGCTTTTGATGAAAACTCTCCCATTCTTGAAAGCTATATCTTCGGCCGGCCCTTCGAGCATTTCCGCCGCTACAGGGGCCAGGATTCCCCGAACCTCCGCGATAGCCTCGCATATTGCATTGCCGGGAATCGTTGTGGAGCGTGAGCCCGCCGTAAAACCACTTTCTGGAACGGCATCTGTATCCACCTGCATGATGCGCACATCCTCAAAGCGCACGCCCATCGCTTCCGCCGCAATCTGGGCGAGCACCGTGTGCGAACCCTGCCCGAGTTCAATGATTCCAACCCCTACCTGAACTTTTCCATCGTCAGTGACATGTACCTGAGCGCCACAGGAATCCGAGGGCGATGCGGCGCCCGTGGAATACCAAAATCCCGCCATACCACGGCCATACAACAGGCCATCGCCGTTCGCGTTTACTCGCGGGTGCGGACCGAGCGCATTTTCCGCTTCATCGAGACAATCCATGTAACCCACACTTTGGTCCAGCACCTGGCGTGTTGCGGTGGATGAACCGAGCTTATAACCGTTCAATCGCCTCAGTTCGAAGGGATCCATTTCTAGCGAGAGGGCCAGTTCGTCCATCTGACTCTCAATCGCGAAGTGAACCTGAGGAACGCCCAAACCGCGCATGGCGCAGGTATTGATGTTGTTCGTGAGCACGAGGTAGCCATCGGCCCAAACGTTGTCGCATTCATAAGCGCCGGAGGAATGGATGATGAGCTTTTTGATGATGCCTGGACCTACCGCGGCGTACGGACCTTTGTTGAGATATATATGGATGCGCATAGCGGTAATCTTGCCGTCTTTCTTGGCGCCGATTTTATGTTGGATCACCGCAGGCACTCGTTTCGCCTTGCCGCCCAGAGATTCTTCCCTCGTGTAGTTGTAGATGGTCGGACGACTTGTCTTGAGCGCTACCAAGCCCGCCCGCATGGCGATCTCGATGGAGGTTTCTTCTTTTCCTCCAAATCCCCCACCCGGCGGGGTAGATATGAACTGAATCTCGTTTTGTCCTAATCCCAACACCGGAGCGATGACACGCCTCACCATATGCGGGCACTGGGTTGGCCCTGTGCAGGTGATGGAACCATCGGGATTGGGAACCACATAGCCCGCATCGGGTTCGAGGTAAGCATGATCGATGAACTGGGTTTCGTATGTATTTTCCAGAATTACATCCGCCTCGGCGAAACCTTTTTCTACGTCTCCCTTGCGGATCTTCAAGTGGGTCAGCACATTTCCTTTTGCCACCGGATGATCAGGCTGAACGATGGGGGCATCATCTTTCAAGGCGTCTTGGGTTTCAAAAACGGCCGGAAGCGCTTTTGTTTTCATGTGCACCAAACCGGCTGCGAACTCCGCCTGCTCCAGCGTGTCCGCCGCCACAATGGCTACGACATCTTGAAGTGAAAAGATGTGCTCTTCCACCAAAACCGGCTGATCGGGAATCAACATCCCGTAGAGTTTCTGGCCAGGAATGTCATTTGCCGTAAGGACACAGGCGACACCCGGCGCATTTTCCGCCTCGGCAGTATCCACTCGCTCCAGCGTTCCACAGGCAATGGGAGCCGTCACAGGAACAACATAGAGCGGATTGATTAATTTATGGTCTGCAGAGAATACGGGAGAACCATCCGCTTTGGGTGGACCATCTACTCTAGGCATGTCGACGCCTATGAGATCACCATCATCATCAGGTCCACCGAACATCTCTTGGTAAAAACGTTCCGACATCACAAACCTCCGCTCCTGAAAGACTTAAGTTTTCGAAATGATGAAATTGATTTACATGATAGCAAAGATACAGACGTCAATTACTCAATTTGATTCCGGTCCATTGGATTTTCTTCGGAGCAAGCGCTCAATCTCATCTGCTACCTCGGCGCCGGGAGGCAACTTTCCTTCCTCTTCCTCGGGTTCTCCTTCGAACGTATCTTCAAAATCTACCCCTGGGATCTCATCAGGAATCTGGCCTTTTTGAATATCCTCCACATATTTGGCAATGCGAGGATCTTTGGCGATAATTTGCTCAACCTGTCCATCAAATGTATCGATGGCGATCTCGAAATCATCCAAGGATATTTTAAATCCACCCAAATTGCTCAATTTGTCCAACAGAGCCCGTGTTGCTTTTGGGTTGGATAGGGATGCAATGTAGTGTGGCACATTCACCCACAAACTCACTGCCGGAAAACCCTCATCCTGCATGAGCGTATGAATGACTCCCACGATTCCAGTAGGACCTTCATAGCGCGTAATATCCACCCCTGAGGGTTTTACCAATAGCGGATCGGTCGCAATGGCCATCAAATGACTGGGCTGGGTATGAAGATCTCCCGCAAGCAACGCCCCCATCGTCACAATCATTTGCGCATTGTAGTGGTTGCCTATCGCAAGAACATCGCGGCTAAAGTGTTTCCATTTCAAATGGGGCTCGGTACCGATCCCAACAATGAGATCCCGTGCTAAACCAGGTGCTCGACAATAGAAAAATTCGTTCTGGGGCCAAGTAATTCGTCGCTCACCGGATTCGCTGAGCTTAACTGTAGGCCTCTGATCCGCAAATTGGAAAAATTCATCTGGCTGGATTTGCGCTACTCGTTTTCCCTGAAAATGTTGAACCAGATAGCGTGCGGCTGCCGTTGCAGACTCGGCCGCATCATTCCATCCAGAAAACGCCAGTATAAGTAAAGGTTCGTTGGCGTCCTCCACCTCGTGGAAATACGTAACGCCCATACTCAACACCTCCATTTTGACATTGCATTTATAAATTCTTCCATATGCAATCTAAGAGAACATGCCGTCTGTACGACTATATTGAGAGCAAAGTTCCTACCCCATTTTCGTTTCTCTCATCAGTTCTCTTTCGGAAAATTCCCGCTCTCCGGTGTATAGGTGAACAAATTGCTCCTGTGTGCTTCGAACCCAGGTGTCTCCCATGAAGGAGTTCCCCCGGGAGAAGGCATCTCGCCTTGCGCAACATCCTTTTGTAGTCTTCGCCACTCGTTTTGGAAATCCTTTGCATGCCCCCGGAAATGTGGCATCACATATCGCGCAAACAATTCGAGTGAGTTTCTTATTTTCTGATCGTTCACCCACTCATGAGTCGTAAGCATGAGTCCACCGAATCCTCCTGATTCCTCCTGTATTTTCTCGATTGTCTCAATCGCGTCTTCAGGTGTGCCAACTATCCAGTATCTTTGCTCTGCGGCTGTTTTTGGTGTGATTTCAGAGCGCGGCTGGTCGGGGTATGCCTCATAAGCAGGCTTCAAGCCAATATCCATAAAGTAATTCATATCTCGGAGGGCATACTTTTCGATATCGGCCCAGGCTTTCTCTCGGCTCTCGGCAAGATGTACGTACGTGGTGATTCTCCAGTTCTCGCGCGATACTTGCGTGCCGTATTTTCGCGCACATTCCTCCATGTAGGGCCATTGCTCAGAGAGCGGAAGGTTTTCCATGATTTTCTTGCCACCGAAGGAAAGCAAAATCATTTCATATCGAGCAGCCATATCGATTGCCCCACGGCTTCCCGCCGATGCGATGGCGAACGGCATTCTGGGCTTTTGGTAGGAGCGCACCTGGAGACACACATTTCTCAACTTCCAGAACCGGCCCTCGTAATCAAAAGGTTCAGGAGATTCCAGGAGTTTGACCATGATATCCACCGATTCGTTCAGCATCGGACGCAGATCGCCCGGTGGGATGTCAAACAACTTGATGTCACTCACCAAATTGCTCGGTCCCACACCGAAAATGACGCGTCCTCTGGTTAGTTGGTCCAGAAACGCCATTCGCTCCGCCAAATGAAACGGATGATGGAAAGGAACACTGATCACGGAAGTGCCCAAACGAATTCGCTTCGCCTTGGCCGCAGCCATGGCAAGAGCCATCTCCGGTGCCGGTATCGTCTCCCAACCACCGGAATGGTGTTCCCCGATATAGAATTCATCAAAGTCGAGTTCGTCGGCATATTCGATGAGCGATATGTCACGCTGGTAGGCAAGCGATGGATTTTCAGAGGGGTGGTGAATCGGCATCATGAAAAAAGAAAATTTCACGGCGAGTTTCCCCCATTGAAGTGTAAACAGGAAAATCAGGAATCCATCAGGTCATAATATCCTATTTATGAATTTCCAGCATCCTACAATTAAAATTAGAACCTTTCTTCTCTTGTTATTATCTTCCAATTACTCCATTATCCCCGCGCTTTGGGCGCTTACTGGATATTGCGAAACTTGAAGAGAGAATCAAATGGCTATCATGGAACGAACCGACCTGAGAAATCTCGCCATCATTGCTCACGTTGATCACGGCAAAACCACTCTTGTGGATTCCATGCTCTGGCAAAGCGGGATCTTCCGCGAAGGGCAAGACGTGGCCGAGCGCGTTCTTGATTCGATGGATCTCGAGCGGGAGAAGGGAATCACCATCATGGCGAAAAACTGCGCCATCGATTTCAAGGGAATTCGCTACAACATCGTGGATACACCGGGGCATGCAGATTTCGGTGGCGAGGTGGAGCGCGTTCTCTCCATGGTGGATGGTGTGATGCTTTTGGTCGACGCTTCGGAAGGCCCTCTGCCGCAAACGCGGTTCGTGGTCAACAAGGCCCTGGAGCGGAAGCTCCCCTTCGTAGTGGTTATCAATAAAATCGACCGCCCAGATGCAAGACCAGAACAAGTTCTTGACGAAATCTATGATCTGTTCATCGATCTGGATGCCGGGGAAACCCAGCTTGATTTTCCCGTACTCTACGCCATCGCCCGAGAGGGTAAGGCCGGTCTCGAGCCCGATACCCTTTCTCCCACATTGGAATCCTTGTTCAATACACTTCAGAACACGATACCACCACCCTCATATGACGCAGACAAACCACTTCAGATGCTCGTCTCCCGCCTCGAATACGACAATTACGTGGGCCGTCTTTCCATTGGCCGAATTTGGAATGGGCAACTAAATACAAAGACCCAGGCCTTGGTTTTGGGGCCAAATGGGAACCAGAATAAAGGGGAGATCGCCTCATTGTTCGGCTATGAAGGATTGAGCCGCTACCAGATAGAAGAAGCGCATGGAGGCGATATCGTGGCCGTGGCCGGTTTGGAGCACGTTGAAATTGGAGACACCATTGCGGATGTAGACAACCCAGTTGCGTTGCCCGCCATTACCGTAGATGAACCCACCATCGCCATGAATTTCAGAATTAACGATACTCCTCTGGCGGGTCGTAGCGGTAAATACCTCACCTCGCGCCAGATTCGAGAAAGGCTCCTGAGAGAAGCCAGAAACAATGTGGCCATCAAAGTCGAGGAAACCAGTTCTGCGGATGCCTTGCGCGTGTCCGGACGTGGTTCTTTGCAACTCGCCGTACTGATCGAGCAACTCAGGCGCGAGAAATACGAACTCACCGTCGGCCGACCTGAAGTCATTACGCGCAAACAAGACGGCAAAATCATGGAGCCCATGGAAAACGTGGTGGTGGATATTCCGGAAGAATTCATCGGGGCCATCACACAGGGCTTGGGCGCACGCAAAGGGAAAATGACCAAAATGATCAACCATGGCAAAGGACGCGCGCGGCTCGAGTTTAACATTCCCAGCCGGGGTCTCATCGGATATCGTAACGATTTCCTCACCCAGACACGGGGAACGGGAATTCTCACTCACATTTTCGCCGGATGGAGTGAATGGGCGGGCGATCTTCCGGGCAGATCGACGGGCGCCTTGATTTCTGACCGCGCGGGCAAAACCACATCATATGCAGTGGAAAACATTCAAGAGCGCGGAACCCTCTTCGTCGCGCCGACGGAAGAAGTCTATGAAGGAATGATCATAGGAGAAAACAGCCGAGAACAGGACATGTTCGTGAACATTTCGAAAGAGAAGAAACTCACCAACATTCGGGCCGCTCATGCCGACATATCGGCTCAACTCATACCGCCCAAGCGGTTCAGCCTGGAAGAAGCGCTCGAATTTCTGCGCGAGGGCGAATGCCTGGAAGTAACACCCGAAATCTTTCGGTTGCGTAAAACGGAACTAAAGGCCAGAAAACACGCTTAATCTCTAACTGTCCAGCACCTTGTTCCATTCTGCAATTCTGTCTTTTTGCGCTGCAAGCAACTCGGAGGTGTCACCCTCGATCTCGATTTTCTCAATTCCATCACCCTGCTCAATCGCATCCACCACGTCTTGACCCGAAGTGACACGTCCAAAAACAGTATGATTTCCATCAAGCCAGGCGGTCGGCACATGGGTGATGAAAAACTGAGATCCATTCGTACCTGGGCCTGCATTCGCCATCGAAAGAACACCGGGACCGTCATGGGGAAGATCGGGGGAGCATTCATCCTCGAACTGATAGCCGGGTCCACCCGTTCCAGCGCCCAAAGGGCAGCCGCCCTGAATCATGAAATCAGAGATCACACGGTGAAAAATAAGGCCATCGTAGAAACCCCGTTTGGCGAGATTCACAAAGCTGGCCACCGTCACCGGGGTTTTATCCTCATGTAAATCAAGCCGTATCTCACCCCGGCTGGTCGTTAATACAGCGGAAAGCGCCATGAATTACTCCTTTGAAATATTGGTGGACGCAAAACACATCGTCACTCATAAATGCACCAGATGTGAACCTCAAGGTCGACGGCGAAGAGTATCAGAACCATCCATTCGGGTCTAAACCATTACGGGTTTCCTTTCAGTTCGAAAATCTCAGCCAAAAGCTCATAGGATTTCACCCTGGCCTCGAAACTGTGCATCACGTTCACGATAACGAGCTCCGAGACTTTGTGCTCGGATGCCAAGGTTTCGAGCCTTTTCTTAACTTGTTCCGGATCCCCCGCGATGGTTCTGCTGTCGATATCTTCAGCAAAAGCGCGCTCCATGTTCGTCCACGGGTAGGCGAGCGCCTCCTCGGGTGTAGGCACACCGCCCCCCTCGCCACGGCGGCTTCTGAGCATTACCAGAGGCCTGCTGGACGCATGGTAGAGCGCTTCTTCTTCAGTGGTTGCGCAGATCACAAAAACCGCAAGACTTCCCGCGGGCTCCTTGCATTTGACCGATGGACGAAATTCCCTACGGTACATATCCATCACCTGGACGCTGCCATAGGTGTTTATGAAATGCGCGAAAGAAAAAGCACAACCAAAATGAGCAGCGAGAATCGCGCTTTGATCCGAAGTTCCGAGGAGCCACATTTCGGGCGCCGTCATGCCTGTAGGCATGGCGCTTATTCGGGCGAAGGGATGTTCTTCAGGCAACGACCCTTCAACCCAACCCCTAAGGTCGGAAACTTTTTGCGGGAAATCATCGTAGCGAAAACCACTCTGCTCTGGCGCCAAAGCCGCAGATGTGAGCCTGTCGGCCCCCGGGGCGCGGCCCAAACCCAAATCGATGCGACCCGGATAGAGAGTCTCCAGCACCCGGAATGATTCGGCTACCTTGAGCGCGCTGTAGTGACTGAGCATGACCCCACCAGATCCCACGCGAATTGTCTCTGTTGTTGCGGCGATCCGGCCGATTAAAACTTCGGGCGATGTGCCCGCGAACGCCCCGTGGCTGTGATGTTCCGCCAACCAGTAACGATGATAGCCCAGGCGCTCAGCGGCTAGCGCCAACTGGACGGTCTCGTTGATGGCGTCAGCCGCCGTTCCTCCCGAGCGAATGGGAGATTGATCCAAAACACTCAAACGTATCATCTATTCGAGAACCACTTGAAAGGAGAATTCTTCAGAAACTTTACTTTTGAATCGGTTTTACTTGAATATATTCTTCGATATGAATCACACCCTTTGTCCCGCGAATAATCTGAAGAACCAGTTTTTTTTCGGACTCCGTTCTGGCCTGACCGATGATATAGAGCTTGTTACGCACGGACTGCCAGCGGTAATTCACGGAATTAACACCCTGGGTCGCTAAAAATTGGCCCTTGAGCTTCGCTTCTATCCAAGCATCGCTGGCAATTCGGCTAACCTTGACGATGTCGCGCTCCACGGCTGGTTTCGTCTTCGCCGCCTCGCGGTTGCGTTCGACCTCGGCCGAGGAGCCGAGAACAATGTGATTATAAATTGCTTTGATTCTAGGGTCGCCCCGCGCAATACTTAAAACAGCCTCTATTTTTCTCTCCACATCCACCACGCCGGTCAGCAAAACCCTACCTTCCCACACGTCCGTATTCACATCGACAGGCAAACCACTATCCACGCGCAAATACTCTTGCAGCAAATTCGCATGTATTTTCGCATCTTCAAGCTGCTGGTTGAGAGAGCGATCCTCAAAGGCGCTCTTTATACCCTTCTGGGCGACTATAACCGCCGCAGGCACACATCCATTTACCCATACAGGCAAAAACGAGATGATTAAGATGAGCCTGATGAATTTACTCACGAATTCCCCTGGAGGGCGAAGTAAAACTAATACACTCTCTATTTTGCCTTTTGACTTGCATGTAGGCAACCATGAATAAAATGAAAACCTTCCTAATACTCTCAAACTAATATCGATGATATTCAGCTCTTTCGATTGCAATGCCATTTGAGAAATCGCATCATGTGTCCATTCACGAACAAATCACCACATCATCAAATGTTGCCATAAGCCACGATTTTCAGGAGAAAAAATGCCGATTTCAGACGATTCGTTAAAATCTCGATGTGAGGATGTATTTACAGACTCCCTCGATACCGAACGACGCGCCGTCATTATCGCCACAATGGAAAATATGGAGAAAGGACATTCTCAATTACGGGAACACCTTGCGCCAAAAACAGAGCCTGGAGGGCACGCCGGAATCCTGCGCTCCCTCGCGAGGGAGAAATAAATTGACGAACAACCTCACGAACCTCACAGCTGCGGAAATCGTCGCACAAATCAAAGAAAGAACAATCAGCGCTGCCGCAGTCACCGAGGTGTATCTGGAACATTCGAGGAAAATCGGCGCAGGTTTAAACTCCTGGATCAAGCTTGATCCAGAGGGCGCCCTAAAGTCGGCGCAAGAAGTGGACGCTGCCATCGCCCGGGGCGACGACCCGGGGCCCATGGCCGGTGCGCCGATAGGCCTGAAAGACTTGATTGACATGAAAGGCCTGCCCACCACGGCGGGCAGCATTATCGACAAAGATAAAATTGCGGACGAGGATGCCCTGCTAACTCGGAAGATACGACAGGCAGGGGGCGTGATTCTCGGGAAACTCAACTTGCATGAATACGCTTTTGGCCCCACCGGACACAACCCCCATTACGGCGATCAGAAAAATCCCTGGGATACCGAGCGGGTCACAGGAGGCTCAAGCGGCGGTTCAGGAAACAGCGTGGCAACGGGACAGGTTTCCATCGCCATTGGTTCCGATACGGGTGGGTCGATTCGGATTCCTGCATCCTTATGCGGGGTCATCGGGCACAAGCCCACGCATGGCCTCGTCACGAAATCAAACTGCGCGCCGCTATCGTGGTCGCTTGATTCTTTCGGGCCATTGGCCAGATCTGCTCAGGATTGCGCGATCATGATGTCCGCCATTGCAGGACACGACCCGGACGACGCTTCATCCATCGCCGGCGATACGCCCGATTTCATGGACGCTCTGAATAAACCACTTAAAGAATTTCGCATCGGTCTTGCGCGTGATTACTATGAACAACGCTCTGAACCGCCAGTGGCGGATGCGGTGAACAATCTTGCCAAGGCGATTCGGGAACTAGGGGCCGAGGTTGTCGATGTCGAAATACCCGACGTCGAAACCGCGTTTCATGCGGCTGCCGTGCTGATGGTATCCGAAGCTGCGGCCGTACACGAGAACAACATACGAAACCATGCGCAAGATTTTGACCCTGCGGTCCTTGAGAGAATCAGACCCGGCTTTTTCATTCCCGCCACATCATATATCCAGGCGCTTCGATTCAGAGAACAGTGGACGAAACGCATATGCAAGGAAGTGTACGGTGAGGTAGACCTCGTTCTTTCCGCAGCCACGCCGATTCCCGCCGCTTTGCGTTCTCAATCCACCGGAACGGTTCGGGGCAAAGAAGTCGAAATTCGAACACTCATGATCTCTTTGACGAGACTTTGGAATTTCCTTGGCGGGCCGTCCACGGCGTTTCCCTCAGGCATGAGCAAGGAGGGCCTGCCGCTTGGTGCGCAAATCATGGGCGCGCCTTTTGCGGATCACCATACGCTGGCGTTTGTGCATCAGTTGGAAAAAAATGGTGTGGTGAAAGTCGAAAAGCCGCCTCTCTAGCGTGGAATGCCTGATTACTCCGGCCTGGCTCCATCCGGACCCATCGGAAATTTCTCGCATAGAGACCTGACGTCTTCCCTCACCGAGGCGATGCGGGCTTCATCCTTAATGTCGGCCAGCACGTCGGCTATCCAGCCTCCCACGACTTTCATCTCGGCTTCTTTCATGTGGCGCGAGGTCAATGCGGGCGTCCCTACGCGTATTCCGCTCGTGAACGCCGGCTTTCTGGTATCGAAAGGAATTGCGTTCTTGTTCACCGTAATTCCCGCTTGCCCCAGTGCGGCTTCCGCCTTTTTGCCGCTGAAACCGGATTCACGCAGATCCAGGAGAATCAGGTGGTTATCCGTACCGCCCGAGACGAGATGGATGCCGCGCTTAAGAAGCGCGTCCGCGAGCGCCTTGGCGTTTTTCACAATCTGCGCCGAATATTCCTTGAATTCGGGTGTGCTCGCCTCCTTGAACGCGACCGCCTTGGCGGCGACGACATGCATTAAAGGACCGCCTTGAAGACCGGGAAAGACAGCTTTGTTCATCTCGGCCGCGTAGTCTTCGTCGCAGAGAATCATGCCGCCGCGAGGGCCCCTGAGCGTCTTGTGCGTCGTGGTCGTGACAATCTGCGCGTGCCCCGCCGGATTTGGATGCGCGCCGCCGGCGATGAGCCCCGCGACATGGGCGATATCCGCCATCACCACGGCACCTACCTCATCTGCAATCTCCCTGAAGCGCGCATAGTCGATGGTTCGTGGGTACGCGCTCGCACCCACGACGATGATTTTGGGTCGATGTTCTTTCGCCTGGCTTTCCACTTCGTCGAAATCGATGACATGGTTTTCGGGGTCGACCCCATAGGCCACGACCTTGAACCAACGACCCGAGAATGTGACGGGATGGCCGTGGGTGAGGTGTCCCCCATGCGAGAGGTTCATCCCCAGGATCGTATTGCCCGGCTCCAGCAATCCGTAATACACCGCGGCGTTCGCCTGGGCGCCGCTATGCGGCTGCACGGAGGCGTGACCCATGCCGAAAAGAGACTTCGCCCGTTCGATGGCGAGTGACTCGGCTACATCCACAAACTGACAACCACCATAGTAGCGCCTTCCCGGAAATCCCTCCGCATACTTGTTCGTCATCACGCCGCCTACCGCTTCCATCACCGCTTCGCTCACGTAGTTCTCCGAAGCGATGAGTTCGAGTTCATCGGCCTGACGTTCTTTTTCATCTTCCATGGCGGCGAAAATATCGGGATCTCTCAGCGCAAGTGCCGACGACATCGATGAAACCTCCAAGTTTTTCAGGCGTGGGGTATAGTACAGAATTTCTCGACCGGGTCGAAGCTAACAAACCGACTTCGGGACGTCAATATCAAAAAGGCATATGTGCCATCATGCTGCAGAAGCTATAATGGCATTCAATAATCTCATGAAAAGGAATTTATCATGGCGAATGAACCCGATGATTTGCTCGACATCTCTTCTGGTGGTGTTCCTATGACATCACTTCCACCCGAACCGGAAGAATTCGGCGCGTTGGACTCACTGTACGATGAAATTATATCGAGCGAAGAAAACCGCGGGCCATCCATGGAGAATCTGCAAAGCCTCGTGGCGAGCCACCCGGACGCCCTATCCGGCTGGGTGGCCATGGGGCGAATCGCGATTGCAAACGAAGAGACGATTACCGCATACGCCTATTTTCGGGTCGCCTACCACAGGGGGCTGGACAAGGCCCGCGCCTCGGGCTGGCGCGGTGACGGGCGTATCCCCTGGGGAATCCCCGCCAATCAGCCGTTTTTACGCGCCATTCACGGCTTGGCGCAATGCGCCGCCGCCATTGGAGAATCTGCCGAGGCGAAACGCTGCGCTGAATTTTTAGGAATGCTCGACCCGAATCATCCGTTTTGATGAGAAGATTTTCAGGAAAACAGAGCCGTTATCAGATTCCGCTGCCCTCTCATCCCCCCATGTATTGCCCCATCAAGAGGACGAGGTCGCCCTCTTTCATCTCGGAATCGAGCGTGTGGTGAATCCCCATGAGCGCATCGTTTACGGCAATCTCGAGATGCTCGGCCAACTCGCCAGTGCCGTTATGCCAAAGCGCCTCATCCAGGGGTCTGTAGCGTCGGCTCATCTTTTTGAGGACGTCTCGAAGCGTGGCACCTTCCGGAACTTTCACATCGAAAAACTTGCGCTCGTTACCGTCTCCACCCACGAAAGTCGACGCCCAGGAGATGAACTCAAGTCGGACGCATATACCTTTGACGCTTTTCGTTTCGCTCAAGGCGTCATCTCCTGTCTCCAAGGTGAGCTATACGTTCGCACCCCATAGCGCCTCGGCGACATCTTCCAGATCGAGTTCACGTAACAACTCGGGCTTGGGACGGCCCGTCTCCCTGTCGTAGCCGGCCGTCTCGTACCATATATCGAGCATTTTATCCCATTGATCCATGATCGAAACGCCCGCGATCGGACCATCTACCGGTGTGGAACCGTATCGCTTGGATGGTTTCTCGACCTCTGGCCCGATGCCGCAACGCAAATTAAACGCACGCATCAAGGCGTTGATGCGACGGCCAGTCTGCATCGCTTCATCCTTGTCCACGTCCCATCCGGTAGCCGCCTGAATGGAACGGCACAATACGTCCATCGGCGCGCGCGTAGTGAACACGCATGCCCCAAGGGAATCCTCATACGCGCGACGTCCCCTGAGACCGCCCACGTGCTTGGGCACCGCCTCCGCGTCCTGGGGGTGCACACGAGCTGGCTGGCCGTAATCCGTCGGAAACACCGGGGGAGCCGTATCCATCGTTCCACCCGAACCCGTGCAGGTATCGATCATCTCCTCCCACCGGGAGCGGTGATCGTGCCCTCTGGGAGAATTGCCGACTTCCGTGTATATGGCGCAATCCTGAGCCTCTCCACCGAGTTTCTCCGCCGCAAGCTTCGTTCCCTCTGCCAAAAGATCGCCTATGCCCTCACGCTTGCATATCATTTCGAGCAATCTGTTGGCCCCGTCAATATCGCCCCACTCGAGGCGGAAGCCCAAGTCCTGATCCGTGATATAGCCCTTTTGCTGGCACTCCATCACCCAGCCGCAGAGCCAGCCGAACTCGTTCACGTCCACGCAGGCGCGATCGAGCTGGGTGTTCATCCAGGTGACCTGCTGCGGGTCCGTGGCGCCAATCGTCCAGCCCGCGCCCGACCAGCCCTCATACTCGGGTTCATCCACTACCTGTCCCTTGTAAGGACCGGAGGAGATGACCTGCATATGGCAATGGTGCATGCCGCACGCGCTGCACTGATGACCCCGGTGGTCGAAACCCTCGCGCAGGCCGTTGGCCTCCCATTGCTTCGTTTCGATTTCCTCAGGCCACACGTTCGTCGTGTAGTTGCGAATCGGGAGCGCCCCCATGCCTTGCAAGTTTCGGACGCCGCCCAAGGTGCCGTACAGATACAACCCCTTAGTGGAGGGATCGGTCTGAAGGCTGTGAGCAATATCGTCTGCTGCCGCGAAGAGCGCTTTGGGATGGGCGGCGGCGACTCCCTTAGTTCCGCGCTCGATAGCCACCGCCTTCACCTTTTTCTTGCCCATGACGGTCCCGCAACCGTTCTTGCTCGCCACGTGGCCATAATCGCCCTGGATGGCGGCAAATCGCACGAGATTCTCACCCGCGGGCCCAATGCTGTACACGCTCAGGTTATGACCGCTCAGATTCAGCGTCTTTTCAAGCGATTGCTGCGTCTCCCAGGTGTCCTTGCCCAACAACTCGGAGGCGTCGCGAAGCTCCACCCCGTCATCCCGTATATGGAGATATACCCAATCGGGCGATTCTCCCTGAAACACGATGGCGTCATAGCCGCAATACTTGATGTTCGCGCCGAAAAAACCGTTCGCCTGGGTGTTGGTCGCACCGTTGGTCATCGCGCCCCGCGTCACCACGGTAAGTCCTCCCGTCCCCCAAACCGGCAGACCCGCCAGAGGGCCCGTGGCCAGCACGAGGCGGTTCTCGGGATGATCCCAACCCACCTCGGGCGGTACTTCCTCCCACAAAATCTTGGCGCCCAAACCCGCGCCGCCCACCCATTTTCTGCGGTCGGCGACTTCGAATTTCTCCGCCCAGGTCTTCCCGCTCGAGAGATCGACCCGGAGGATTTCTCCTGCATATGCGTAATCAGTCAAGGCATCGACCCCCTTGTTCATGAAGCGATGGTGATTTCATTCGACGACGCCGAAGGGCGTCCCAAAACGGTTTCCGGCAGCAATCCGCCCGCGGCACCCGAGGCCAAAAACGCGCGTTTGACGTCAAACGGGTTCTTGCGTAAATGGTCTTTCCACTCGGAGATGTCCACTCCCGTGTACACGAGGCCCTTGAGCATTCCCACATCGTTCGTCGTCCAGATTTCCCGGGTTTTCCCCAGGATAATGGCACCGGTCAGTTTCCCGCCGTGAAACAGTAGCTTTCTGTAGGCGGGGCGCTCAGCCCGTACAGCTTCAAATACTTCGGCGTCCGGATCATCCCATGCGCCGAAGCTGGCGATCTCCATATCGAGAACGTCCACGATGTTCATGAGCAGGCTGCCCTTGTACGCAACCTCCTGGCCCGCCATGTTGGCCGCCGCCACTCGGCCATGCTGCATGGCGGTCGGTTCGATAGCGTGTACAACCTTATCGCCCGTCACCACGTCGGGGCCTTCCGCGATATCTCCCGCCGCGTAGATGTTCGCCACATTCGTGCGGCAATGCTCGTCCACAAGAATTCCCTGGTTGGTATCGAGGCCGCTGCCAGACACCCAATCGATGTTGGGCTTGATGCCCGTGGCCATGATAACCAAATCGACCTCCAGATCGGGACCTTCCTTGAATTTGAGGAGTTTAGAGTCTCCTTCGTCCTCTATGGAGATCACTTGCGTCGATGTTCTCACTTCCACACCTCGCTCGTTCAGCCAACTTTGAACGATCCTGGCGCCCGTATCGTCTATCATGCGCGGCAGGATGCGCGATTCGAGTTCCACGACGGTGAGCTTCACACCCTGATTCACCAGGGCGTTCAGAATCGTAAATGCGATAAATCCCGCCCCGATCATCGCGACGCGGGCTCCCTCGCCCACGCCGGACGCCACGGAGCGCGCCTGGGGAAACGTCCAGAAGCTGTGCACGTTTTTCCCGTCCGCGCCGGGTACGGGCGCTTTCACGGGAGAAGACCCCGTGGCGATCAAGAGATTGTCGTAATCAATCTCATCGCCTCCCTCGAGGATTAGCTTGTTGGCGGACGCGTCGATTCTTTCGGCGCGCGCGCCAAGCCTCGCATCCACATTCAACGCGGCCAGCTTGGGAGGAGAGGCGATGTAGACGTGAGATTCCGCGATGTCTCTCGCCAGAAAATAGGGCAGTACCATCCGTGAATACGGCGTCTCGTCCGCGACGAGAACAATCTCGGAATCGCCTTTGTCCAGTTCCCTGAGTGTGGTGATAGCGTTCCAGCCGGCGGTTCCGCCGCCAACGATGACATGTCTGGCCATAATCAGAGCACCCCCGCAAGCGGTCCGGCAGGCGATTTCGCCCGCTCCGCGGCAAAGGGCCCGACCCAGTCGGTTTTATCGGCCTCTTCGTAGACGATGGCGTCGGTTGGACACACGGACGCGCACGCGGGATTCCCCCCGCACAGGTCGCACTTGAACGCCTTGTGGGTGTCGATGTCGTAAAACATCGTTCCATAAGGGCACGCGATGGTGCAAAGTTTACAACCCACGCAAATGTCATCCGCCACATCCTTCGCCCCGGCCGGTGAGATACCAATTGCCTCGACCGGACACGCCGTCAGGCACCATGCCTCGTCGCACTGCGGACAGGTATAGGGCGCATAGCTCGTGTGCCCCTCGAAGGAAGAAACGCGGATTACAGCCTTCGAGGGCTGAAACGTCCCCGTCTGCTCGTATGAGCACGCGAGTTCGCATCGCATGCAGCCCGTACACTTCTCGGGAATGATCTTGAGTATTTTCATCGCACCCCCACGATTTTTTGGTAGGGCTCCCCGCATCGCATCTCAAGAAATTTGATGCGGAAAACACATCTTTGAAATGATGAAGACGCGTTCATTCTCGCAGAGACGTATGACCCCGGTCAAACGAATATCAGATTTTCTCTCACGAGGTACGTCAACCGCCCGACGTCACCAAAACAGCTCCCGCCACGACGATGAGTGTGCCGACCACCAGACGTTTTGTGATGACTTCCAGGTCGCGAAGCAGCACAACCGAGAGCAAAAGAACGAATATCGGCGTCATGCGAACGAGCGGGGAAATCACCGCAAGCTGCCCATCGCGCAATGAGGTCCAGAACATCACAGCAGAGAATAGCCCGAACAAGCCTGCAGGGACGCATGCCCCCGCAGTCCGCATGCTCCACTGAAACTTCTGATCCTGCGAGGCGAAGCGCGAGGACATCAGCAAGCCCACGTTGGCGATGAGCGTGGCCACTATTATGCCCATCCATGGCGCGTTCATGGCGGCCAGCCCCGCTTTTCGGAAATAAGGCGTAACGCTAAAAGCCGCCATTGCGATGAAGGCGAACGTATAACGCTTGAGCGAATACTCTCCCGATATCCGTTCGCCGGTGAGCCAGATCATCCCGAGGACGATAAGCAAGATACCCAGCCAGACGCCGACATCGGGGCGTTCGCCCAAAATCACGACACCCATCAATGCCGATCCGATGGGAGTCGCCGCCACAAGCGCGCTCGTCCTGCTCACGCCGATGTCCTCACTCGAGCGAAGAGCGCTGTAGCGCGCCACGAGATTCCCCGTTACCCCGGTTATGACGTAAAAAACGAGAGCGGTCGCCCAGTCTCCATCATAGTTATCGGAAAGAGGAGAAAAAACGACGGCGAGAAGCGCCATCCAGCCATTCACCCAAAAGATGATCGTGAGCGCCGAGGCGCGTTCGAGTAATCTGCGAACGAGTATTTGGTTGCAAGCGAACAATAAGGCGCCCAACAATGCGCGAAACTCGGGCGGCGCCTCCACAATCAAGTTTCCCATATCAGCACCTCAATCCACCACAAAAGCGCGTCCGTGGACGAAGAGAACAGAAGATTCAAGCTCCGCCCCAACATGCGAGGACTCGCTCCGTACAATAGCTTCCCTCACTACCAGCTCAACTCACAAGAACTTCTAGCTGCCCAATATGATCAGCACGGCGCCCTCCACGGCAAGTAATCCCCCGGCGATCACGCGCAAATTGATGCGCTCGAGCTTCTGAAAAAAAATCCAGGAAAACAAGATTAAGAATAAAATGGAGAGGCGGTTTATCGGGATCACCTCTATGAGCTTTCCGTTTTTGATGGCGAGCCAAAAGCAGTACGCCGAAATAATGTTGAATAGCCCTCCGATGAGAACCAGCCATAGGCTCTTTTTATTCCATGTTATTGGGTTGAGCTCATGATTTTTGACAAACGGTATGGAGCCGAGTTGAAGAAACGCGCCCGCGAACGCCGTGGTGGCAATACCGAAAGCGGGCGAGGGAATCGTCTGAAACGCGAGCTTTCGCAAAGGCGGGGCGAAGGAGAAGAAAAAGGCCGCCAGAATCGGCAGGAAATAATATAAAAAAGGAGCGCGCTTGCCCCCAGCCCCTCTTTCCTGAACAAGGAGTATCGCGCCCAGCACGATGGCGAAAGTACCCAGGGCAATCGGGAAGTTCATCGTCTCGCCGAAAATGAGCATGGCCAGAACGGCGCTCCAGATGGGATGGACCTGCGATAGGATCTGGGAACGCGCCATACCGATGAGTGTCGCCGAGATAAAATTCAGGTTTCTCGATAAGAAATGAGAACAAAGTCCCGCCAGCACAAACCACAAAATCCCCTCCAGGGGCCATTTTTCAAGACCTGCGCCCAGCACGTAAATGGTCGAGGCGTAGGTCACCAGCGTCAAATTGCTCACGAAGGTGATCGCCTTCGGCCCCATCCACTGAAGGGCGCCCCGATAGATCGTTTGCGTGGCGGCCAAAAAGATACCGGATAAAAAGGACAAAAAAATCGGAGGGAGTGACTCGATCAAGGGCGACTCAAAGGAGCGAGATATAAAATGTAGCGATAGATTCTTATTATGACACGAGAAACCTCCGCCCGAAATCGGCACACTGCGCAATACTGAATGCCGCGTGATATATTTTGAACTCCTAATTCCATTGAAGGATGCCCAAAATGCCGCAGAAAGATTCAAGGTCCGCTACGGATATTTTTCCCGAATACGCCCTTCTGCCCGAAATGTACGCCCAGGAGGTGGAGGGCCTTAACCAAGAACAACTCGATAAAAAACAGCCCGGCAAAAGCTGGGGACTATGGTCGATTCGAGAGCAGGTCAGCCACATGGGTTATGTGAACTACAGGTGGTTTTTGCAGGTCTGGGGGAAATCCCTGTTTGGAGAGGAATTGCCGAGGCCGAAATCCCTATACGACACGGGGGGTGCGGATCGTCTCCTCGATTCCGAACGATTTCATGAGATGGGCGATTTGCTCGCAGCTTATGAAGACGGGTGCCAATTGGCATTGGATATTCTGAAAAACGAAACTCTCGAATCCCTACGGGGAAAAACCAAAATTAGAGAAGTCCCTCGAAGCTACGAATGGCCTTCGGGTGATAAGTATATCGACTGGCTTGAAAACGTGGTCCTCAAAATCCACCCCGACGGCTTCTGGCGAGACGAGAAGAAAGACAACGTTTTTCACTACAACCTGGAGTGGACATTTCGCCATGTCCTCTGGGAAGGGTATGCCCATCTCAAAACCATCCAGGCGCACAAGCAAGCGCAGGGATTCGAAGCAAAGATAATGCTGGATGAGGGCGTAGGCTACCTCGCCGCGCTCACCTGGGAGTGAGCATTCGTTGCACCAGCCCCTCGGGCGTATCGTCGACCGAGAATAGATTTAAACTTTTCTGCGTGATGAAACCCTCCTCGCGCGTATGGCGTAAAAACCCCAGCAAAGGATCATAATAGCCGCGCACGTTGAGCAGACCGACGGGCTTTTCGTGATACCCGAGCTGAAGCCAGGTGATCATCTCCATGGTTTCCTCCAGCGTGCCGAGCCCACCCGGCAACGTGATGAAGCCATCGGACAATTCCGCCATCAACGCTTTTCTCTCGTGCATCGTGCGCACGACGCGAAGCTCGGTGATCCCCTCATGGGCGACTTCCATGTCCATCAACTTATCGGGTATCACGCCGATAATCTCTCCTCCGCTTTCGAGCACGGCGTCGGCCAGAACGCCCATGAGTCCGATACCCCCCGCGCCATACACCACGCCGATTCCGCGCTCGCACAAAGCATGTCCCAAGACTCGCGCCGCCTCCCGATACTCAGGCCGAACCCCTTTAGACGAACCGGCGAATACACATATCCGTTTCAAACAAATTCCCTCCCCGCCGGGCCGCTAGACGGGCGGCGCATCGACATTTTGTGAACCTTACTTTTCATTCCCAACCACAGGATGGTTGGCACTATCCATCTTACTACCGCTACACTCAACTTCGCCATGAAAATTCTCATCTGGAACATCCTGCACGGCGGCGGACGCCGGGTACCTGCTATCGTAGAGTATATTCGTAGCGGAATGCCTGACCTCATTATTCTGACGGAATTTCGGGGCACACCTCCCAGCCGGGAGGTCGCCTCCCGTATCGAGGAACTTGGGTTATCCCACCAACTGAGCACGGCGTCCGAAAGCCGACTAGTTAAAAACGCCCTGCTTCTCGCATCGCGCTGGCCGCTCAAGCGCATTCACTGGAGAAGACCTCCCGAACCCGAAGAACGCCGCCTGCTCGCCCATGTTCGTGCACCCAAGCCCATCGTCATAGCCGCCGTTCACGTGCCCAACCGCGTTAGCGGCATCAAATATCCCTTCCTGGACGCGCTTTGCGATTTGGCGCACCGCTGGTACGGGGGTGACGCCGTATTGGCGGGTGATTTCAACACCGGGCGAATTGGGGAGGATGAAAGTGTGAAATGCTTCAACAGGCACGAAGACGATTTTATGACCACCATGTCAAAGACGGGCTGGGCGGATGCCTACCGCAGCGTACATGGCCAAAAACGCGCCTACACCTGGCGCGCGCCCGGTGGTGGTGGAGGTTTCCGGCTGGATCATGCGTTCATCAATCGACGTGCGCATGGCAGGATACTTGACGCGCAGGTCGACTGGGTGAAAGGCAACCCGAGGCCGCCGAGTGATCACGCCGCTTTATGGATCACGTTGAAAGATTGATCCTGAAAGTAGTAGAAAAAGGCGATTCCTTTAGAACAGACGGAGGAAAATCCGTGAGCAGACCCCTTGAGGGCGTCAAAGTACTGGACATGACCCGCCTCGTCTCGGGCGGGATGTACGGCATGCAGCTGGCCGACGCCGGCGCCAATGTCGTTAAAGTCGAAGCCCCGGGCAACGGCGATACGCTGCGCGCATGGAATCCCTATTGGTGGAAAGTCTATGGCCGGGGAAAACGATCCATCACAGTGAACCTCACCAAACCACGAGGACAAGAACTCATTCGGAAGCTGGCGGTCAAGGCGGACGTTCTCGCAGAGAATTTTTTCGTCGGCAAACTTGAAAGCTGGGGGCTTGGGCCGGAGGATCTGTGGAAGGTGAACCCAAAACTCATCGTCGTCCGGATATCCGGATGGGGGCAGGACGGCCCTTATCGTGACAGGCCGGGATTCGGCACTCTTGTGGAGGCGATGTCCGGCTTCGCCGACATGAACGGATTTCCCGATTCCCCGCCCCTGGCTCCTCCCCAGCCGTTGGCCGACATGACGGCCGCGCTCCAAGGCGTCGCCTCCACCATGTTCGCGCTCTACCACCGCGACGCTTTGGGGGGCGGTAAGGGACAGGTCATCGATCTGGCGCTTTACGAGCCGCTTTTCACAATGCTGGGTCCACAAGCGGCCCGCTATCTAATCGAGGGGGAAAAACGCCCCCGCCTTGGAAACCGTTCAGAAAACTCGGCGCCCAGAAACATTTACCCCACGAGTGACGATAAGTGGGTGGCGATTTCCGCCTCCACCCAGCCGATGTATGAGCGCCTGGCCCGATCCCTGGGGCGTGAAGATCTCATCACCGACGAGCGGTTCATGAACAACGAGACGCGCGTCGAGAATCAGGATGCGCTCGATAAAATCGTGGCCGACGCCATCGCAATGCATAGCTGTGACGAGAACATGGAGAGATTCAACGCGGGCGGCGTAACGGCGAGCCCCGTCTACGACATCGAAGACATCCTCTCAGACCCTCATTTTCAGGCGAGAAACCTGGTTCGCCACGTACCGGACGCGGATTTCGGCTCCGTACCCATGCAGGGCGCTTTTCCGAGAATGTCGGAGACGCCTCTCGACATCGCCTGGACGGGCCCAGCCCTGGGAGAACACACCGAAAAAATACTCGACGAATGGTTGAATATGGCGCCCCCGGAAATCGAGCGCCTCCGAAACGAGGGCGTGGTGTAAGAAATTACCCCCTGGAAAATAGAATCACGGACACCGCGGCGAATACGACTCCCACCCCTTTCCTCAGCGTTAACCTTTCTTTCAAAAAAATGATGGCGAGCACTCCGGTCAACACGAAACTCAACTGAGCAATGGGCGCCACGACGACCGCCTCGCCATAGGTGAACCCCACGGCGATGGCCACATAACTCGAAGAGGTGAGCACGCCGCACACGAAGGGGAGCCAAAGCGGCACACCGCGCCTGGGCAACGGGTCTTTTTGAATGAGTACGAAGGGCACTGCCATGCAGAAGACGCCAACGCTTTGCATGGCCGTCATCATGGCGGGTTTGGCCCCCATACCGAGTCCCACCTTATAGAAAAGGCCGATTACGCCGAACATGCACATGGCGCCAATCGCCAAGCCGACGGAGCGCTTATCTCCGACGGACGCCGTCACACCGCTGCCGCCCGCCGTCACGGCGAGAGCCGCCAGAACCAGAGCGAGGCCCTTGATGAGATTGACACTCTCACCCAAGAAAAAAATCGTAAGGGCGGCAGTCACCGCGAAATTCAGGCGGACGATCGGTACCAGCGCCACCGCCTCGCCCCGCCTCAATGCGAGCAAAACGAACAAAAACGCGGTGAACGCCAATATCCCGTTGATGAATCCAAAGGCGAGGCCCGGATTCCAGAGCAACTCATCCCGATAGTAGGCCAGACCGAATGCGTTTGGCAGATACGCCATATTTTGCAGAAACATGAAGGGCCCGCTTCGCATATCCCATTGCTGGCCCCACTTATAGAGAAAGTCATTGACGCCGAGAAAGCACAACGACATAAGCGCGAATATGACTTCGGGCGGCATACGCGACTCCCCGGCGCGGACGTCCCTGGTCGCCACGCATACCTCTTGGCTGATGGGGGGATAAAAGCGCCCTCGATTCAGGGAAGCTCAAAAGGGCAGGCTTCAAAAACCGAAAAAATGATACGGCCCGCATCCCGGCGTGTCAACGGAATGAATGACGGCGAATACCTTCATTTTCCGAAATCCGACCGGCTTGGCGTAACCTTTGGGGCGTAAAACATGCTATCTTGGAGTCGATAGGCCAGATAAAACCGTTACAATCCAAAAAACCGAGTGTTTTTCTATCATCTTTCAACTAAGGAGCCGAGGGGTTGGGTCGTGAATATCCGCTTCGCCCGATTGTCGGCGTAGGAGCCATCATCCTCGATAACGAAAACGTCCTCATCGTCCGACGGGGACAACCCCCAAAAATGGGCGCCTGGAGCATACCGGGCGGCGGCGTCCACCTGGGAGAAGACCTCGAGGAAGCTTGTATGCGAGAGGTCAAGGAAGAGACCGGGCTGGATGTGGAAATCCTCTCCGAGGGCCGGGTATTGAACCGCGTCACCCGGGACGATTGGGGACGCGTGCAATTTCATTACGTACTCATAGATTTTGTATGCAAACCCACCGGGGGTACGCTACAGGCGGCAAGCGACATATCAGAAGCCAAGTGGGTTCCGTTAACAGAGGTATCCACCTTGCACCCGATGACGAGCGGGACAGCGGAATTCATACTGGAATCCGTCGCCACGCTCAACCAATCATCACACTGAAAAAGCCGGAAAACCACATGAAAGACGAAAAAGAGAAGCAACCTTCAGATGAGCAACTCGCGGCTTTGTTCTTGCGTCTCGCCGCACATGAACTACAAACGCCCGCCTCTCATCTCAACAGAAAGTTTCTCGCCCTCGCCGAAGAGTCTGACCCCTGGAAAGCGCGTGAGGAGATTCAGGATTTATCCGAGAATATCCACCGCTTGAACCGCCTCATCGAAACGCTTTCTGACGCCGCCGACATCGAAACGCAGCAAGTAACCCTGGAAATCACCGAGATAAATCTCGCGCATTTGCTCAGCGAACGCATCGGCAAGCGGCTGTGGAATTTCCCGTCTTTCCGGTTTTTGCCCGAAATGCCGTCCCGGCTCGATATATCCGGCGACAGGACGAGGCTCACTTATCTCATCGACGATCTGCTTGATGCGGCCATACACATCGCGCCCGAAGGCGGCATCATCCACGCGCTTCTCGCGAGGCAAGACGACCGGATCGTTTTATCGACCACCAACAACAACGCCGAAATCCCTTCCTCTCGCTTCGAGTCATTTACCGATTGGATGGCGAAGGACCTGGAGAAACTGGGCTCGTTTCGGGGTATTGGAATCGGTCTCTACCGAAGCCACCTCACCGCCCTCATCCTGGGCGGACATCTTAAAATCACGACGCCTCCCAAGGGCGGCGCATCCTTCGTCGTTGATTTCCCCGTTCATCAATCACAAGATACCGTTCTTCCATAGGAATCCAATTTCATGACTGAAAAGATGCGTATTTCCGAAGAAGCGCTCATTCGTTTCGCCACGAAAATCATCACTGCCCTCGGAGCTTGCGAGGAGCGCGCCGGGGTGACGGCGGAAATCCTCGCAGCTGCTGATATGCGCGGAATATCGAGCCATGGCGTGGCGGGCGGGACCGGCTTGCGCGAACTCGTCGAGCGCATTCGAAAAGACGCTATCGACCCGAAAGCCACGCCAAGCGTCAAGAGAAATAAAAACTGGGCCGCCGCCACGATGGATGCGCAAGCCGGCATCGGCCCGGCGGCGGCGATGGATGCAACGCGCCTCGCAGGTGATTTGGCGGAAGAATACGGAATCGGAAAAGTCTATGTGCACAACGCGAATCACTTCGGAGCGGCGTGCGTGTATGTCGAGGCGCTCATAGAACGAGGTCTGGCCGGCCGCGTTACATGCACCTCCGGCGCATGGATGATGCCTTTCGGGGGAAACAAAATCCGCCTGGGAACAAACCCCATCGCCTGGGGAGTGCCTGCCGGGGATCAGGCCATTGTCATCGACGTGGCCACCACGCAACGCGCCGTGAGCCCCGCTATTCGCGCCAGCCGCGCGGGAGAGGCAATTCCGGAGGATTACTTCCTTGACGAAAACGGAGAGGTCATTTCCGGGTATGTGGCGTATGGCGAATTGATCAAAGGCTCCGTTCTGCCCCTTGGGGGGACGCAGTTCGGCTACAAGGGTTCCGGCCTCGCCGTGTTGGTGGACCTGGACGGCGTAATCGGCGGCGGCTCGACACAACACATTCCGACGCTGCGCGTCCAACCCGACGCCCGCATCACTCAGACGATAGAGGCCTGGCGGCTGGATGCGCTCTATCCGCTAGAGGACGCGAATAAGCGCCTGGCCGAGGCGGTGCGGGACATACAAAGCTGCGGGGGGCCGGAGATGCTGCTTCCGGGAGAGCGCGAGGCGCGCAAAAAGGCGGACGCGGAGAAAAACGGCATCCCCTATGAAACCAGCCAGTGGGATACGCTCGAGATGATCGGCGGCTGGCTGGGCGTCGAGCCGCCCGAAGTCATGCGGAAAATCGATCCGTCAGTCTAGTTACCGACAGGGACTCTGACCGAAAGAGCGCATCACGGAGCCGCAACCAAAAATCACTATTTAGCCGTTTCGCTCCAGCCGAACGGTCTCTATCTGCCGCTCGTTCGCCGATTGCACAGTGAGAGTCCAGCCCTCCAGGGATATGCTCTCCCCCTCTTTTGGAATTCGTTCGAACCGCTCCAGGAGATAACCCGACAACGTCTCGTAGTCTCCATCGGGCACGGGCAACTCAAGCGTCTCACGCACGTCCTCGACCTCCATGCGTGCATCGACCATATACTGATCCCCACCCAACTTGTGGAACAGACGGACCTCGTCGACATCGTATTCATCGGCTATGTCACCCACGATCTCCTCCACCAAATCCTCCATGGTTACGATACCGGTGCAGGCCCCGTATTCATCCACCACCACGGCCATTTTGTCCTTTCGGCTCATCAACTCATCGAGAAGACTATCGGCTGGTTTGGTTTCTGGAACAAAGTAGACGCTTCGGATGAGATCCTCCTTTTCCTTGAGGCATCCCGCAGCGTCTGGACCCAGCCCAAGTATGTCTCTCGCATGAACAACGCCGACGATGTGGTGCAGGTTCTCTCTGTAGACAAGAATCCTGGAGTGGCCGTCGTCCTCGATCCGCTGTATCACCTCCTCCACCGTACCGTCTTCATCCACCGCCGATAGATCCACGATCGGCACGAGCACATTTTCCATGTCCAGCTCGCCGAAAGTGAAGATGCGGCCGATCATCTGGCGCTCGAGGACCTGTACGTCTCCGTCGCTTTGCTCCTCCACCAGCGATTCGAGTTCCTGCCGCGTGACGAAAGGGGTGCTCTCCCCATTTCGTTTTCTCAGCCCCAGAAAGACGCCGATGAGCGAACTGATGAGCCAGACCAAGGGATATACGATTAGCCTGGCGCCCCAGACGACGCGCGCCAGCAAAGGGGCGAGCACGTCGGCGCGGGCCTGACAATAGCCCTTGGGGACTACCTCTCCGAACACCACGAGGAGCGGAATCACGAGGGCGACCGAAAGCACTTCGCCGTATGCGGGCCCGACGAAATTGATAGACGCTATGGTGGCCAGGGAAACGTTCGTCACGAAACTCGCGTTATGACAGGTGAGAATCGTGCCCATGAGCCATTCGGGTTTTTCAAGTAGTTGCAAGGCGATCTCCGCGCCTTTGTTCCCTCCCTCCGCCTTGGCCCGCAGGCGAGCGCGATCCGCCGAAACGATGGCGATCTCCGCGCCCGAGAACAACGCCTCCGCCAAGAGGAGGAAGAAGCCGACGACGATGACGGAAAAAATATCCACTTCAGCCATCCTCCCGTCTTCGCGCGCGCACCTGGAGAACACGAGAACCACTCGTCTCTAGCACCGTGAATTCCACGTTCCCCAACCGAACCCGCTCGCTCACCGAAGGCACATGACCCAGTAGCGTGAAGACAGCGCCGCCTACCGTATTCGCCGCCTCATAGTCGGGCAGTTCCCAGCCGCTCACCGCCGAGAATTCGGCCAAGGGAACACGACCCTGGCACAGATATGAATCTTCACCTTCTTCCGTAATCCAGGCTTCTTCGACCTCTTCGTGCTCATCCTTGATTTCGCCAAAAATTTCCTCGAGCAGATCCGTCATTGACACCAAGCCATGGGTGCCGCCGAACTCGTCCTGAACGATAGCGACGTGGGTACGCTCATGCCGAAACCGCCGGAACAGGTGGTCGAGCTTCATCCCGCCCGGAACGATGAGGGGGTCGCGCAGCATCTGTTTCGTCAGACGCTCCTCTGGGCCAAAATTCTTTCGCCCCGCCTGGCGAAGAAAATCCTTGACGTACAAGATGCCCACTATTTGATCTCTGTCTTGCCGGAATATCGGAATGCGCGAATGCGTGGCAGTGCGAACGCGATCGATTACTTCGGCGATAGGCAGGCTCATCTCCCAACATTCCAGATCCGTGCGGGGCACGGCCACATCGGATACGGTCCTGTCGTGAAAACCGAAAACATTGTGAATGAGTTCGCGCTCGCCCTCTTCGAGTTCGCCTTCGGCATGGCCCGCGTCCACGAGATGCAGAAACTCGTCTTCCATCAAGATGCTCTGCGGATCGTGCGAAGGCGCGCGCAGGATGGAGAGCACGCCGTTCGCCACCTGCAGAAAGACCCACCGCAAAGGCGATATGACCCGCGCGAAAACGGATATGGGATACGCCAGCAAACGCGAAAACCGCTCCGGATACCGCGCCGCGAGGGATTTGGGCGTGATTTCGCCGAATACCATGAGCAGCGGCGTCATGAACACGGGCGCGAGCCACCTCTTCCCGGGCTCCAGATAAGCCACCACGACGCCCGTGAACAACGCGGAAGAAGCGATGTTCACAATCTCGTTGCCCATCAATATAGAGGTGATCAATCGCCTGGGCCTGTCCAGAAGATCGGATATCCGTTCGCCCATACCGCCTTCCCGGCGCATGGCGCGCACCCGGGGACGCGGAAGGGAGAAAAGCGCCGTCTCACTGGCCGAGAATCCGGCGGAGCAAATCATGAGGAAAACGAAGGCGATAAACCGGAAGAGCAGGTCGGCATCCATCATTCAATGCCTCCCGGCTGAAAATGTTGAAGATGTATCCGCCCCGGAGGTTCGGGGTCTGGCGCAGATTCTTCCGCTACCATGAGGCTGTCAATCTCCTTAAATAATTCCGAAATGCGGGGCCGATATCCTCACGCTCCAGGGCGAACTCGACCGTCGCCTCCAAAAAACCAAGTTTGTCACCTGCATCAAAGCGCTTTCCCTCAAACTCATAGGCGAAAAGACTGGTACGCTTCAATAGCCCCCGCAACCCGTCGGTAAGCTGAATTTCTCCTTTCGCATCCGGCCTTACACGTTCGAGGATTGCGAAAACCTCGGGCGGCAAAACGTAGCGACCGATAATGGCGACATCTGAGGGCGCATCTTCCGGTTCCGGCTTTTCCACCATACCCTTGAGCGGCGTGACGCCAGGGGCAGGCGACGGCTCACCGGAAGGTTCGATGACACCGTATTTGGAAAGCGCGTGTTTTTCTACCCGAAGACCCGCGACCACACCACCGCCATGCGCCTCGAATACACGGACCAACTGGCCGATGGCGGGCTCTTTGCTCCGGATAACGTCATCGGACAATATAACGGCGAAGGGCTCATCTCCCACGGCCGGCTTCGCACACCATATCGCATGGCCCAGCCCCAAAGGACGCTTTTGGCGGATGGACGTTATGCGTGCCTTTTGCGAGATTTCCTCTACCACGGCCAATAATCGCTCCTCACCCCTGTCGCGCAAATAGGATTCCACCTCGAAGGCGACGTCGAAGTAGTCCACCATAGAGACCTTTCCGCGTCCGGTGATGAAAACGATCTCCTCGATGCCGGCATCCAGGGCCTCCTGCACGCCGAACTGGATTTGCGGAATGTCCACGATGGGAAGCATCTCTTTCGGGATCACCTTTGTGGCGGGTAAAAACCGCGTACCGAGCCCCGCCACGGGAAAAACAGCCTTGCGAACCCGGCTCATGAGAAGGTTACCATGAGAATAAAGATGTGTCGGTTCATGTGGTTACGTGACATATGCCTTAGATCATAGAAAAAGGAGCAAACGCAGGTCAAGACCCTTCTTTTCGTGCGAGCATCTGCTCGAACGCATCTTCGTCGAGGATCTCAACGCCGAGGGATTCCGCATTATTCAGCTTC
This sequence comes from bacterium, assembly GCA_965213625.1. GTDB lineage: Bacteria > UBA8248 > UBA8248 > UBA8248 > UBA8248 > Bin107. The sequence goes on along the minus strand of CBDBZU010000004.1, from coordinate 1,166,904 downwards.
GAACCCGGACGCTCGCCCGTGACGAGAAAACTCGTGTTCTTGCTCACGGAAGAACTCACCCGTCCCCCGAGCGCCTCGATGGCCGCTTTCGCATCGCTACGCGACCTTCCCGAAAGCGTTCCTGTGAGCACGAACGAAAGTCCCGAGAAAGCCGCCCCGCCGGCGTCGCCTTCCGTCGCTTTGATGGGAGCTTGCGGTTCCACGCCTGCGGAGAGGAGGTTTTCGACCGTCTGTTTGGTCCTGACATCCGAAAAAAACCACACGATTCTCTCCGCCACCTGGGGACCCACCTCATGAACCGAGATGAGCGTTTCCGTATCCGCACGGGACAACTCCCCGACGCTGCCGAACCTCTCGGCCAACACTTCCGCGATGTGCTCCCCCACGTGGCGGATGCCCAGTGAATAAATGAAACGCGCCAACGTCGGCTTTTTCGCCCTATCGAGCGCCTCGATCAAATTCTCCGCCGACTTCTCCCCCATGCGCTCCAGGGATGCGAGCTGCTCTTTCGAAAGAACGAAAAAATCCGCAGGCTCGCGCACAAGGCCCGAATCCACCAACTGGTTCACGAGTTTCTCCCCCAGTCCATCGACGTCCAATGCGCGTCTCGAAGCAAAGTGCCTGAGACCCTCGCGCACCACTGCGGGACAAATCGGATTGGGGCAGCGAACCACCGCTTCTCCCTCGGGACGTTCGGCGGGCGTTGCGCAAATAGGGCATTCCTCGGGCATGGGGACGGCCTCCGCATCGGGAGGTCGTTTCTCCGCGATGACCGCCACCACTTCGGGGATAACGTCGCCCGCGCGCTGGATGAGCACATGATCCCCCTTGCGAACGTCTTTTCGCCTCATCTCGTCTTCGTTGTGCAGCGTGGCGCGCGTGACCTCCACGCCGCCCACGCGCACCGGCTTCATGAGGGCTACGGGCGTGATGGCGCCCGTGCGCCCCACCTGGAAAATAATGTTCTCGACCTGCGTGGTTTCCTGCTTCGGGGGAAACTTATAGGCAATCGCCCAACGGGGTGCGCGTGAGGTCGAGCCCAGTTCGTTTTGCAACTCCATGGAATCCACCTTGAGCACAACGCCGTCCTGCTCATAGGGCGCATCTTCACGCCCGGTCAGTAATTCCTCGTAAAAACCCACCGCCTCGCACAGATTTGCGCACTTTCGCCACACCGGACTCACGGGCAGCCCCCATATCGGAAGAGATTCCAGCAAATGCGATTGGCTGTGAAACGAAAAACCCTCCACCCGTCCGACGGCGTAGAATGCCACGTCCAGGGGACGCGTGGCGGTGATTCTCGAGTCGAGCTGCCGCAGCGAACCCGCCGCCGCATTGCGCGGATTGGCGAAGGGGGGCTCCTCCATTTCGAGGCGTTCGCGGTTCAGTCTCTCGAATCCATCGAGATTCATGAAAACCTCTCCGCGCACGGCAAGATACCCGGGAGGCTCGGGACCTCCCTCGGGAGTGAGAAGGCGAAGCGGTATGCCCCGCACCGTTTTAAGATTTTGCGTGATGTCCTCTCCGCTGATCCCGTTTCCCCGCGTTCCACCGGAGTGAAGAGAGCCGTTATCGTAAATCACCTCCACCGCCAGACCGTCGAGCTTCGGCTCACACGTAAAGTCGAACGCCTCGATATCCCTGTCGTAGGTTTGCAGGAGAAACCGCTTCGCACGCTCCTCGAAGGCCAATACCTCTTCTTCCGTAGCGGCGTTCTCCAGGCTTCGCATCGGCGGGTCGTGATGAAAGGCGTCGAACGAATCGAGCGGGGGGGCGCCGACGCGCATCGTAGGAGAATCCGGCGAGGCGAGGGAGGGATATTTATCTTCCAATTCAAGAAGCTCACGCATCATCCGGTCGTATCCCGCATCGGAAATCACCGGGGCATCTTGCACATGGTAGCGAATGTTGTGGTAGTGAAGCTCACGCGCCAAGGTCTGCGCACGCTTCTTTTCTTCGGAAGGAATTTTCAGTTCGTTCATTTTACAGACACACAAAACCCGCGAAGGCGGTCAGAGCGATTCGAGGCGCTTTTTCGCGGTGGACGCCGCGCTCGAATCGGGATATTTGGCAATCACCTGGCCAAGCAACTCCCGGGCGCTCGCGCGATCGTCTATGTTCAAAAACGACAGCGCTTCCAGAAGCAGGGCCTCCGGCGCCTTGTCTCCGTTGGCGTAATCGACCTGCACTTTGTTGAACGCCAGGATAGCCCGCTCAAAACTCTTCTCCTGAAAATAGGACTGCCCTATCCAGTACTGCGCATCATCCGCCAATTCATGCGTGGGGTATTTTGAGATGAACTTATTCAGCAGATCGCGCGACTTCACGAAATTTTTCTCATCGCGCAAGACGCGAATGGCCTGGGTATAGTCCTCTTCCGGGTCGGGAAGCTTCGGCGCGGGTGGAGGCTCGGGTGTTTGAACCACCGGCTCCGGGGGTATTACGGAGACGCGCTTGTCCGGGGCAGGCACGCCCACGTCTCCAGTCTCCCGGTTTTGCGGTAAGCCTGCAGATGCAATCAGCATGTTGGCGGGAGGAGCGCCTACAGGCAACATCCGGGACGGCGAACCCACCGGCGTGACGACAACTTCCTCCTTTTTCTGCGCAGCCACCAAAGGAGCCTTCGAGCGCAACTGTTTCATCTCGTTTTCGAGCTTTTCGATCCGTTCCTGAAGTTTCGCGATGGTCTTCCCGGCTTTTTCGAGAGATTCCTCAGAATCTTTCCGTGCGCGCTCTACCTCATCCGTAATCCCCTGGATCACTTCGCGCGCTTCCTCGATGCGCTGCTCCTGATTTCGCATCCCGTGCCTGAGGCCTCGCAGATTTTTCTCGATAGCCGCAACATCCACCGATTGATTCTGCGCAGCGACCTGAGCGGGCGGCGCGGGAGGAGTTGCCGGGATGACTTTACTCGGGCCGCCCACAGGGGAATCCGCCTCGGGGCAACCAAGCAAAACAAAAGACAGCACAACCAACGAAAACGCTTTAAGTCTGGAAATCCTGAAGGTTTTCATAAAGAAAAACTCCCCGGCGGCATGTGCCGACGGGGAGCCCTTTTCTTATGCGCAGGACAGCCGAGCGACTAATTCATGCCCGCCGGAATGCCGCCGATGACGTTGAACTTCGCCCGCCGGTTCTTGGCCCATCCCGCTTCGTTGGAACGCGAGTCGGCCGGACGCTCCTCGCCATAGCTCACCGTATCAACCCGGGAAGGCTTCACACCGAGCGAGACGAGATAATCTCTGGAACTTTGTGAACGCCTGTGCCCGAGCGCGATGTTGTATTCCACCGTTCCGCGCTCATCGCAATGTCCCTCGATCTGCACGCGAATGCTGGGAAACTCCTGCAGGAAGCGGGCCTTGGCGTCCAGGACCGCGCGCATGTCGGGGCGGACTTCCGATTTATCGAAATCGAAATACACCAGATCGTTTTCAAACTCGGCCAACGAGCGCTTGAAAGCGGCGCGCTTGCGACGACGCTCCATCTCCGTTACGTCCATTTCTTTTTTCATCACGGGTTTAGGAGGCTGCTTTTTTCTCACCATGGGAGCCGGCGGTTTGGGCGGCGGTAGTTCTTCGGTTTCCACCGTTTGTTTCACACAACCCACTGCGAATACGAGCATCGCAGTCATCAACAATGATTGAAAAGATTTAATGCGGCCCGATAACAACATGCAGACATCCCCCTCGGAGTCTCTCGTTCGTATATGTTCAGAGTGAGAAGCGTGATACTACACGGAGCGGAAACTCTTCCCCTCTTCATTCATCCACAGACATTTGCAAGCAAAGTATAATGGCCGAATGCGTGATGGGCAAGTCTATTTCTTGTTTTTTCGATAGATATTGCCCGATTTACGAGATTTCATCTCGAGGTGGGTGACCAGGCGGGTTCCTGTCCTGGCTGAAGTTGCTTGAGTTGCGTGCCTGCGGAGGTCATCACGTATACATGTTTCCTGCCGGTCCGGTCGGAGGAAAAGGCGATGTGCCGACCATCGGGAGACCAGGTGGGAGATTCGTTTCGACCCTGGCTGCCCGTGAGGCGGCGAAGACCGGTGCCGTCGACGTTCATGGTGGCGATGTCGATCTCCTTCCCCCGTTTGATGCGGCTCGTGAGGGCGATTCTATCCCCCCGGGGGCTCCATTCAGGTTCGGTATTGTATTTTCCCTTGAAAGTGATGCGCTTCGGGCTGGAGCCGTCCACGTTCATGACGTAAATATGGGGATTCCCCGATCGGCTCGACGTGAAGGCGATTTTTTTACCGTCCGGCGAAAACGTGGGAGACACGTCGATCCCGAAGCTTCGCGTGAGCCTCCTCTTCACGCGGGTGCGCAAATCGTAGCGGAAAATCTCATAGTTTCGCCCCACGAACTCGGCGAACGCGAAGTAGCGCGAATTCGGAGAAAAGGCGCCTCCGATAGCCTGCGCGCGAGAAGAACTCACCTTGAACTCGCGCGCGCCGTTCGTGGGCAGCAAGAAAACGCCGGGCGGCCTGGATTTGAACGAAGAATAGGCCATCCATCTTCCGTCCGGAGACCAGGCGGGCGTGTTGTTCCCCATGCCGTTGCGCGTCACGCGCCTCAGTTCGGCCCCGTCCCAGTCCATGATGTAGATCTTTCCGCGATCCTTGAGCGAGCGCCTCGAGACGAATGCGATTTGCGTGTCGAACACTCCCTTTTCGCCCGTGAAGCGCTCGATCACCGCGTTGGCGAACCGGTGGGCCAGTAAACGCCAGCCGCTCTTTGAGTAGCGGTAGCGCTTGCCGAGTTCCTGGGCCGAACGAAGCGTATCGTACAGGTAGACTTCTGCCGTAATGGTTTTTCCGGAAACAGTGTAGCCGCCCTTGATGAGGTATTCCACCTTGACCACCTTGCTCCAGTCGGAGAAACGCTGCTCGTCCTTTCGAATACCAGCGCTCAGGGGATTCTCCAGGTAACCCTTGCGGTTAGGAATAAAGAACAAGCCACTGCGCTTGAGGTCGGATTCGATGACTTGCGCGATCTTCAGACCCAACGGGTCGCGCTCAGAACCAAGGGGGCGGAACTCAGGGATAGCCAATCGTGTCTTTCTGGCGGTCGGGGAGTAAAAGTCGATTATCTCGCGCTGGGCGTCCGCGGCTTGCGGCCAAGCGAGCAACAAGGTGATGAGTAAAATCGCCCAACGAAGCATACGAACCTCCCGTTTGTCTGATCCAACTTGAATTTGTTCTCGCATCAACGGCAAAAACCACTTCCACAGAACCGGAAACCGAGCAAAAGCCATTTTTCCTTTATCGAATCGGGCGGTCTGGGCGGGGAAGGCTTGACGGCCCGCTCCACGGCGCGCAGCGCCGCCTGATCGTAAACGTGACTCCCGCTGTATTCCATGATTCGCAAATTGCGATAATTTCCTTCCCGGCTTATGTCTATCGTGACGATGGTCTTGAGCCGGCTCAGATCGGTGATGCCGGGCGGCACCGTCCACAAACCCCGAATTCGCTCCGCCAGAAGCCCATAATATCTTGCCTTGTCCGTTCGCGCGACGCCGCCTGCGCCGCCACCTCGGCTGCCGCCGCCCTGGCCGTCGCCTCCCCCCTCGCCGGCATATCCCTTTGAAGGCGCCCGGCGCTTGGGAGCTACGTCCGCTTTCGCCAGGCGCTCATCGCCCTTCCAATCATCGCGGGGGCGTTTTTTCGCTTTAGCCGGATTGATTTTTTCGTTTTTCTTGAATCGATTGCGCCAACGCCTGGCCCGCGCACGGCGCTCTCGTATCCGCTTGAGTCGCGCTTCGCGCACAGGGTCGCGCTTTTTCTTTTTCCGAACGATCTTTTTGTTTCTTTTATCTTTCTTTGCCTTGATGCGCCGGACTTCCTTGGAAGGAGTTTTCTTCTTGACGACCTTTTTCTTCTTCACCTTGGCGGGCGCGGGTTTTTTCTTGGGCGCCGCTATCTTCCTCGCCCCCTCGTCCGGCCCTTTTTTTGGAGCGGGCGCTTCCATGTCTTCTGGCCGATCGCCGGATTTTCCCAGAGCCGAACCACCCGGAATTTCATCCGCTCCCACCAGGCTGACGGCCGTACCGCTGCCGAAAAACCGGTATTGCGGCTGAGAGGGCGCCATGCTCACCCAAGCGAATAATGTAGTATGCAGAAAAACGGAAATCCCCAGCGCCCAGAGAAACCGTCGATCGCAGAGCAACCCGTCCCTCTTGCCGTTCACCCCCCGAAGGCCTGCGCCCGAGCGGCGTGAACGTGCGCCGGAAGAATTGGTATCTTGCGAGAACTCGGGTAGTTCATTCATGGGGCCACTGACTTTTAACGTCTGCGCCGCCCGCCCTGAGAGGATTCCAGGGGGTCGGTCACCATATTGAGGCGGTTGATGCCCGCCGCGCGAATGATGGCCATGACCTTCACCACTTCGCCGTAAGGAACCACGCGGTCCGCCCTGAGAAAGATTTCCTTGCGCCTCCTGTCCTTGAAGAGCACCGTGAGTTTCTCCTTTAATTCGGAGGCGACCAGCGGATTATCATTTATATACATGTCGCGTTTTTTGTCCAACGTGATGACGACGGCATCCTCGGCCACGTTCGACTTCGCCGCCTGCACCTGCGGCAAATCCACGTTCACGGCCTGGTTCTGCGTCTCCAGCAGGGGCGCCGTAACCATGAAAATCACCAGCAACACCAGCATCACGTCCACGAGCGGGGTGACGTTGATGTCCGAGATGCTCGAACCACGGTTCAGCTTAACGGCCAAGGTGAGCTCCCCGCGTCATAAACGCATGAAATGGCGGCCGACCAGGTTGAGGAAATCCGCCGTAAAGTTCTCGATTTCATCCGCGATCACCTTCACGCGGCCCTGATAGTGATTGTAGGCAATCACGGCGGGAATGGCCGCCAAAAGCCCGAGCGCCGTGGCGATAAGCGCCTCGCTGATGCCCGGCGCGACGACGGCGAGCCCGGCGGAGCCCCGAGCGCCAATCTCGCGAAACGAATTCATGATGCCCCAGACTGTGCCGAAGAGTCCGATGAACGGCGTGGCGCTCGCCGTAGTGGCCAGAAAGGTCAGCATGCGCTCGAGCCTGCTCACCTGCTCGTTCGCTGCGCGCCTCAGCGCGCGCTCGACGCTCTCCACACCCGTCATTTCCGAGGTGAGGACAGCCGAATCCTCATCCCCCTCCCGAGCGCGCGTTTTCAGCACCTGCTCGGCTTCCTGATAGCCCGCGGCGAACACCTCGCCCACCGGACTACTTTCGTACTGATCGAGTTCCGCGAACAGCCTGTCGAGACGCTTGGAGCGCCAAAACGCATCGACGAATATCGCCGAGCGCCGCCTCGCTCCCCGAAGCTCCCAGAACTTCCAGATGATGATGGCCCAGGAAGAGAGCGAGAAAAACACGAGCACCAGCAGAACGAAAAACACCATGCCACCCGATTGGGTGGCGAGGCTTATCACATCCATTTCTTCTTGAAGCGATGCAATCGGTGCGGAATCGCCCGTCGGCAACGCGGCCGCGGCCAAAAACGGGAGCAAGTCTGTTCTCCTTCTGGGCGGAGTTTGCAGTATCGCCCCTTTCATCGGTCCTCGTCAATCGAAACGTGCCGATGCGATTCGTTGACATCTCCTCGAAAGGCTGGTGATAATGAACCTCCCGCCCGCCCCTGGAGGGGTAGCCTGAGTGGATATTAACGAGGCAAAGACCGCCATATCGAAGCTGATCGACGATGAGGCGGATGCGCTGTGGGCACTTTCTCTCGCGATTCACGCAGACCCGGAACTGAGCCTCGAAGAACACCGCTCGGCCGATCGCCTGTGCGCCTATTTGGAGAACAACGGATTCGCACTTACCAGGGGCGTAGCGAACCTGCCCACTGCCTTCCGCGCCGACAGGCCCGCCCTGGACGGAGAAAAGCCATCCGTATCGTTTCTCTCGGAATATGATGCGCTGCCCGGCCTCGGGCACGCTTGCGGGCATAACATCATCGGGGTCGCCGGCGTGGCCGCCGGCGTTGCGCTCATAGCTGCGCTCAGCCCCGAATACGGAAGCGTCACCGTTTTCGGCACGCCCGGAGAAGAAGGCGGAGGCGGCAAGGTCCTGATGGCGCAAGCCGGCATGTTTCGGGAAGTGGACGCCGCCATGATGATCCACCCATCGGACGAGACCAGGGCAGATATTAATCTTCTCGCGCTAAGCGAACTCCGCTTTCATTTCAAGGGACGCGCCTCTCACGCATCCGCGGCGCCTGAGCAAGGCGTCAATGCGCTCGACGCTCTCATCGCCACGTTTGGCGCCATATCCCTGCTTCGGCAGCAGCTCCCCCCGGGTGTTCGCGTACACGGCGTCATCACCGATGGCGGGGAGGCGCCCAACATCATCCCCGATAAAGCCTCCGCATGGTTTTTCGTGAGGAGCGAAACGTTGGAGGGGCTCGATGCGCTGGTGCCGCGGGTCATCGCCTGCGCGGAGGGCGCGGCCCTGGCCACGGGGGCGGAACTGGAAACGGAGAAAAACCCCATCACCTACGCCCCCATGCGGGTCAACCCTCCACTGGCGTCATTGTTCCTGAAAAACCTGAACCGACTCGGCGTTTTTGAGCCCGACTCGCCGCCGCCCCTTCGGATGGGTTCTTCGGACGTGGGAAACGTGAGCCAGCAGACGCCCACCATACATCCGCAAATCCAGATGGTTTCCCAAGGCGTTTCCGCGCATACGCCTGAGTTCGCCGAAGTGTCGGGGGGAGCGGAGGGCAGGCGCGTTCTGCTCACAGGCGCCAAGGCGCTGGCGATGACGGGCGCGGATTTTCTCCTCGATGAAGGAGCGCGCCTAGCCGTTCTGGACGAATTCGCGCGTCGGGGAAAAGAAGAACACGGAGGGGAAAACTAACGTGAAGTATCGCCTCTGCATAATCGCCTTCCTCGGGATGTTTCTGCTCCCGACGAACGCTTCCTCTGCGACGAAAGAGCGCTCCGTGCGCGATACAAAACCACCGCTCAAAAACAAAGCTGCACACCCACCTCTGTCCGCCCGGATAAATAATCTCCTGGCGCAGGAACGATACAAGGAACTCATACGCAATCTTCGCTGGGAAAAAACGGATTTGGGAGGCAGGCGTGCTTTTCTGCTGGGACACGCCCACTTGAAACTCGAGCAGTTTCGCCCGGCGATCAAGGCGTTCCAGAAATCGCTCAAACAGGTTCCCGCGCTCGAGAATTACTCGCTTTTGTTTCTGGCCAAAGCCGCCATCGGTGCGAAAGATAACGCCATCGCCCGGCGCGCGCTCGAGAAACTGGTCAAGAAAGGAAAGAAAGTACCCGAGCCTCCTTTCGTCTATGAGGAGTTGATACGCATCCACGGTGAAGAGAAGCGACCCCTGAGCGCAGCGAAGTTCGCCATGCGCTACCTGCTCCTGTTCCCGAAGAGCTACGAGGCGCCCAACTTTCTGCTCAGGCGCGCCAAGGCGCTCCGCTCCGCGCGGCGAAACCGGCAAGCCGCGCTCGCATATCGGAAGTTATGGCGACGGCATCCAGAGCACCCAAGCGCGCGAAGTGCGTTGAGGCAATCGCTTAGAATCGGGGCCGCCCTCTCCCCACCGCTCAAGAAGCCGGGACCCAAGGCCCACTATGAACGCGCCCGGCTCCTCAGAAAACGCTATCGCTTCGAAAAGGCATTGAGAGGATTGCGGGAGTTGAAGCGCCTGTTTCCCAAGGCTCCCTATCACAGGGGCATCGTCCTCAACGAAGCGCTCGCGCTCTTCTCCCTGCGCCAAACGAAACAGGCGGACCCGGCCCTCAGACACGCTATCAGACATTACGCCGCCGGCAGCACCCAACGCGCGGAGGCGCGTTATTTCCTTGCCAGAAACCACCTGCGTAAAAGAATTCAGCCTGCCTTCGAGAAGCAGGCGCGACGACTGCTCAAAGAAACGCGAAAAGGCAAATGGGCGGCTAAGTCACGCTACCTCCTGGCACGCGTATACGAGGACGACGGCGATTTCAAAAGGTCCTCACGCTATTACAAAGAGGTAATTTCCAATCACCCGCGCTCCCCTCTGGCGCCCAAGGCCCTGTTCCAACTCGCCTGGCTCCGCTTCCAGTTGAAAGACTACAGCCGGGCGCAGAAGGGATTCTCGAGGATGAGGACCGCCCATCCAGAACACTGGCTGATCTCCTCCGCCACTTACTGGGCCGGTGTCTCGGCGGAAAAAACGGGTGACAAAAAGAGCGCCCTCACCCATTACCGCGCCTGCGCACGGCAACATCGCCACCGCTATTATGGGCAACTGGCCTTGCGCGCAATAGCTCGCCTCGCGCGTGAGGGAGTTCCGGACGCGCACAAGCCGCCACCTTCGGGAGAAGCGGGCTTCCGTAAGTGGCTGCGGCCCCCGCCGAAAAGCGCTTCGGTTCGTGAGATGGCAAGGCTGCTCTCTTCCATGGGTTTTCATGAACTCGCCGCCATTGAGTACCGCCGCCTCGGCGCTTCTCCTTATTCGCGCTACCATGCGGCGCGCGCCTTCACTGCGGCAGGCCAGAGCCATCGCGCGATTTACCTGATCAACAAATCCTTCTGGGATGCGGTGCGCGCGGGCGGAAGCGACCTGCCGAGGGAATTCTGGGAAACCGTCTATCCGCTCGTCGTCAAGCGGAAAGAACCCGGAGGGGCGAATCCATACCTGGTGAATGCCGTCATCCGGGCGGAAAGCGCGTTCGACCCTCGCGCCCTCTCTCCCGCCGGCGCCCGGGGGCTGATGCAGCTTATGCCCGCGACCGGGCGCAGGCTCGCGAGAAAACACAAAATCCGCATCAAGTCCGTGAGAGACCTCTTCGACCCGAAGATCAACACTCGTCTGGGCGCGAGGCATCTGGGCGCGCTCATCCGCGAGTTTGGCGGCGCGCTCGTTCCTGCGATAGCGAGCTACAACGCGGGCCGCTTACCCGTCAAGCGATGGTGGAAGGCCGGACGCTACAAGCCGATAGAAATTTTCATCGAGGAGATCCCCTACCAGGAAACGAAAAACTACGTCAAAAGAGTGTTGGGCTATTACCACGAATATAAAAGGATCTACGGCGAGGCGAATCGCTCGAAACGGGGGAGAACACCTCCCTCATGAACAACGCGCGTCCCCTTCTGGCCATCGGCCTCATGTCGGGAACCTCCGCCGATGGCGTGGACGCCGCCTTGGTGCGGATTCTCCCGGGCGCGCACACCCAAGCCGAAACCCTGGGATTTCACGCTGCTCCCTACCCGAGGAATCTAAGAGAGAGGCTGCTTCTCGCCGCAGGCGAGAAGGGCGCGCGCACAGACGAGTTATGCTCCCTGCGCCGGGAGGTGGGCGAGGCATTCGCCGCAGCCGCGCTCGAAGTAGCGTCACAGTCCAATACCGAACTTGAAAAAATAGATTTTATCGGAAGCCATGGCCAGACGGTGCGCCATCTGCCGGAGGGCATGGAGGGGGAGCGCGGGCCGCTGCTCCCCTCCACTTTTCAGATAGGCGACCCTGCTTTTATCGTCGCGCGCACGGGAATCACATGCATCAGCGATTTTCGTTCCGGAGATATCGCCGCGGGTGGTTCCGGCGCGCCCCTGACTCCCTGGGCACACCGGATTCTCTTTAGTCGTGAAAACGCCGCCTCCGCCTTCCTGAACCTGGGCGGCATATCAAACATCACCTATCTCCCTCCTTTGGGAGAGGAGGGTGTCTTCGGCTTCGATTGCGGACCGGCGAACATGACGCTAGACGCTCTCGCCCAGCGGATCACGAAAGGGGAGAAAACCCACGACACGGGCGGCGACCTGGCGGCGGCGGGCCGCGTATGCCCCGATACCCTGGCCGAGTTACGCCGACACCCCTACCCCAAGAGAAAACCACCCAAAAGCACGGGAAGGGAATTGTTCGGCGAAGCGTTCGTGGATGAGACCATCGAGCGCATGACCTCGCGAGGAGGTGATCTGAAAGATGCCATCGCCACGCTCACCGCCTTTTCCGCCTCGTGCGTCGAGGATGCGATTCGGGATTTCTTCCCAAAGGACCCTCCGCTCGCCGAGGTGGTGGTCGGCGGCGGCGGCGTCCACAACAAGACTCTCATGCGCAGCCTAGGTGACCTTCCCCTTGTCGTAAGCGATGCGCGAGGCGTTTCTCCCGATGCCGTCGAGGCCGTCTGTTTCGCCTTGCTGGCGTGGGGCACGCTCACCGGAGGGGCGAACAACCTGCCGAGCGTCACAGGCGCAAAAGATGCCGTATGCCTCGGGAACATCACGCCGGGGCGGAATTTCGCTTCCCTGATGAGGCTTTTCCACGATACCGACTGAGGCGGCCATACCCAATTCCCCCGGAATGCGGCATCATGCTTTCGCGACTTTCAAACATCAGGAGGCAATACGTGGATGCGACCATCGAGGCGCAAGCCGTCTCACTCACCAAGGAATTGATCGCAATCTGCAGCGAAAACCCCACGGGCGACGAGTTCGCGATGGCGGACCGGATGGAGGCGTTTTTCCGGGGCATCGGTCTCGAGGTGGCGCGCGAGCGCGTCGCCGAGAGACGCGATAACGTGACCGCCGAAATCACTGGCACGAGCGGCGGCCCGGCACTCGTTTTTCTCAATCATATGGATACCGTGCCGGCGGGTGAAGGATGGTCGCGTGAGCCGTTTCGCGCCGCCGAAGAAGAAGGGAAAATCTGGGGGCGCGGAAGCTGCGACATGAAGGGCGGCATCGCCGCCAGTCTCGCGGCTATGGAGAATCTCAAGCGCCGAATCGACGGCGGTGCAAAAGTCAAAGGCACGGTTCGCTGCTGCATGGTGGTGGATGAGGAAAGCGGCTGCATGACCGGCACAGAGGCGGCCATCGCAAACGGACACATCAATGCGGATGACATCGTAATCTCCTGCGAGCCGACCGAACTCACCCTGGTTACGGCGCAAAAAGGCGCCATGTGGTTCGAACTCATCTTCAGCGGAAAGAGCGCCCACGCCGCGGCGCCTCACATGGGCGCAGACGCCATTCATGCCGCATCCCACGCCGTGGTGGCGCTACAGGAATCGGTTGCGAAACTCCCTTACGAAGACCCCCTGCTGGGAAGATGCACCATGGTTACCAGCATCATCGAAGGAGGCCACAAGACCAACGTGGTGTCGGAAAAATGCGCGCTGCAGATAGACGCGCGCTTCGTCCCTCCCCTGCAGACGGCCGACATCCAGCAAATCATCCACGAGAAAGCCGCCCAGGCTTGCAACCGGGTGAGCGGGGTCGAATTCTCCCTGCGCGCCACCATCGCGGACCGCCCGCCCGTGACGGCGGACACCGACAGCGCAGAGGCGAGACTCATCATGAAGGCTTTAGAAGAAATCCTGGGAGCCAGACCCGAGCCTTCGGGGGTAAGCTATTATTCGGACGCGGGGATGGCCGCGGCCCAGACCGGAAGCCGAAACTGTTTTCTTTTGGGGCCCGGAAACATCGAACAAGCCCATACGCCCGATGAATTCATCGATATCGATTCGCTAATGAAAGCAGCCCGCGTCTACGGCAGGCTGCTGGAGAAATACGCGCTGGGCGAGGAATCGACTTAATTACCGTCATCACGCATCGGTGAGCTTGTCCAGCCCTCGGAGCATCTCCATGACGCTCTCCAGCGCTTCCGACGCGCCGATATCCTGAAAGATGCGGTGCGCTTCCGTTAAGCATTCACGCGAGGCCTCCCATTCCCTTCCCTCAAATTGCACCCGGCCCAGGCTCCCGAGCGCCACTCCCTGAGCAAGGACGCTCCCATGTTCGCGGTTGATCTCCAGAGCGGCTTCATACGCTTCGCGCGCTTCGGGCAAATCGCCCCGCGCGTAGTGAATGTTCCCCATGCCGCTCAGGTTCGCCGCCTCGCCTTTTCTGTTTTCGAGTCCGCGATTCAGGCGCAAAGCGTTCTCGTAATACCGAAGCGCTCGCGTGAACTGTTCCTGCGCGGCAAAGCTCACCCCCATCTGGCCGTACACCAGGGCTTCACCCGCCTTGTCCCCGATTTTCTGGCAGAGGTTGAGGGCCTCATCCAGACTCACCTCCGCCGCTTCGTACTCACCCGTCTCCGTCAAGACGGAGGCCAGCGCGGTGTGCGCCCGCGCCTCGTCGCGTCTATCTCCCGACCTGTGAAACAGATGCGCTGCTTCTGAAAGATGATCCCTGGCTTTTTCCTTATCCCCTAGTCGACGGAACAACCGACCGACCCGCAGGCGCAATGTGGAGAGTTGATGGAGTTCCCCCTGCGGCCCGATATAGGAGAGCGCATTCTCGTAGGATTCGGCCGCCTTCCCGACATCGCCCTTATGCTGATAGAAATACCCCAGGTTCATGGAAACCACCGCCTGTATCGGAACGTCCCGACCCGCTTCGCGGAAAGCTTCGCGGGAGTAGGAAATCGCGGGCTCTACTTTTTCCCGCAGGTAGGAAGCTACGGCCAGCGCGTTGAGAACGGGCGCGAGTCGACTCGTGCGCCGCAGCGATTCCTTGAGATGGCCCGTTGCTTCTTCGATATGCCCCAGAAATATTTCGAGAATGGCCAGGCGCAGATATTCCTCGGCCGCGGGCGTTTGCCGGGCCCTCTCGCGCTGGCCAAGATCGATACCGGCGGCTTTCACCACACCCGGCGTCCAGGCGGGAAGTTTCTGCTGTATGTTTTCCGCCAGAAGCAGATCTTCCGGACAAATATCCGCCACCAGTTCACGTATCAATTCCGAGGGCGAGTTCGCCGGAGCCTCATGCGAGGCGGCAGGCGGCAACGCTGCCCCGGGAGCTAGTTGTCCCGCATCATCGTCCACAGGAAAATCAAGCTCCTCGGCGTCTTCTATTGCCTCGGGGTCTTCGCGCAAGGCGGCGCTTTGCGAACTGTCGTCATCCTCGGCGCGTTCACGCTGAATGAGAGAAATGACATCTTCTTCGGCTACGGTCGCCGGCGCAGAACCTTCTTCCGGCTCAGTGGTCGAAGGCGCCTGTTCGGGTTCAAGTTCTTGTGAATCGGGAGAAGCCTCAACGGGTTCACCTTCCGCGAGAACCGGCTCCTCAGGCTGAGACGGCGGCGCGTCATCGTGCTCTACGGGTGGCGGTTCCGGCTGCGATTCTTGTGCGGCTTCCGCGACCTCGTCATCAACTCGAGCCTCACGCGCAGGTTCTGCAGGCGTATCCGCCGCGCCTTCGCTCTCACGCGTGAGGTGAATAACCTCCTCCTCGCCTTCTTCCTCATCATCAGGCGCATCAACACCGGTTCCCTCGTCTTCGCGAACCTTGCTAACGGCTGGAATCCGCATGCGCAGCGGGGCGTCTACGCCCTGGCTGACTTCGGCGGCCTCCAGAATCTCCTCATCGGTGAGCACACCCTCGAATCGCGTTTCGTGGTCGACTTGCGCCGGAGAAACAGGCGATTCGTCCAGGGAAGCCTTCGTCAATTCGTCCGACACGCTACGATGTTCCGCATCCTCGGCAGGGGTCAAACCCTCCCACCAGGGAGCGTCCGGCTCCGAGGCGGGCGCCTTATCTGTTGAATGCGCGGGCTCCTCGTCATTTTCAGGCGCAGCTTCGCCTACTGCTTCTGGAGGCGAAACCTCATCTTCGGCAACTACCTGGCGACTTCCCTCCTCGATGACCCGCACGCCTTCTTCCACGTGATCCAGCGATCCCGGGGTATCGGCGGTCACCTCGCGAACGCTTTCGCTCTGCGCCGCTTGTTGTTGATCATCATCGACGTCTGGAATGAAATCGTCGATGAAGCGCGAGGATACATCCTCCCAGCCGTCAGGCGAGTCGGCCCGGGACCTGCCCTCCAAAACTCCGCCCCACGCATGAGCAGAACCCTTTGCGCGCCTCACAGTGCGGCGGCGCATCCATATAACGACGGGGATACCCGAAAGGGCGAGCACACCCACCGCGCCGAACACCAGCTTCCAGGTAGCCATTTCAAGCATTCGCCATCTCCCGTCACGAGTGTTTGCGAAGCGCTCTGCCGGGACGCGCTCCGGTATGGCTTCCACTCTCCACGACGACCTCACCATTCACGAGAACCATCTCTACACCCGGGGGGTATGCAATGGGACGCTCATAGGTGCACTCGTCACGTATCTCGTCGGGGTCGAATAAAACGAGATCGGCTTTCATCCCGACCGCGAGACGCCCCCGATCCGCTATGCCCAGCCGCTCGCAGGGAGCGGAGGTCATCTTCCGGAGCGCCTCGGCCATCGGGAAGAGCCCTTCGTCTCGCGCCAGCGCGCCCAGGACGAATGGGAAGGTGCCGAAATTTCTCGGATGCGGCCTGCCTGCGCCCAGGGGCGGCTCGTGCGTGAGCGCGCCCGCGTCCGAACCCACCATGACGTAGGGTTTGCCCAGAATGCGGCGCATGTTCTCCGCGCTCATCATGAAAATGAGAATCTCGACGTTCATCCTCTCATCGATCAGTAAATCGAGCATCGCATCCACAGGAGCCATATTCCGGGTCTCACCCAGACCCGCGAGGGTGAGACCCTCGCAGGGCCGGTTCGCCTCCGTGAACACCCGGCTGATCAAAATGTTCTCCAAATAAGAGGACTCGGGGTGCGCAGTCATGATTTCGCCCCTTATCTTCGTTCTGGATTCTGCGTTCGCGAGACGCTCCACCTTTTCATCGAGAACGCCGTCATGCGCCCAATCGGGCAACAGCGCGCTCAGGTGGGTGTTCGAGGCCGTATAGGGATAGCGGTCGCAGGTCACGTCCTCTCCCCTTGCCCGCGCGCGCTCGATGCGGGCGAAAGCCTCGTCGAGTTTATCCCAATTGCGTTCGCCCGCCGTTTTCAAGTGGCTGATCTGAAGCGGCAGCCCCGCCAACGCGGCCGCGCCCATCACTTCATCCATCGCCTCGAGCAGAGCGTCTCCCTCGCTGCGCATATGGGTGGCCAGAAGCCCCCCCCTCCGCGCCGAGACCCGACAAAGGGCCGTGAGTTCGTTTTTATCCGCAAAACAGGCCGGCGCATAGACCAATCCGGTGGACAGGCCGAATGCTCCCTGCTTCATGCCTGCCGAGAGCATCTCCTCCATTGCGGCGAGTTCATCCGCGCGGGCCGGGCGCGCCTCGCCCCCCATCACGCTCGCGCGTATCGTGTTGTGTCCCACCAGGTGGGCGTAGTTGATCGAAACGCCTACCTCGTCCACGTGATGGAGGTGCTCGCCTACGCTCTGGAACGGGAGATCCAAGTCGAATTGCTCGCAATACCATTTTCTGCGCTCTTCGAACTCGGCCCCGCGAATCGGGGAGGCGGCGTAGCCGCAGTTGCCCCCGACGTCGGTCGTCACTCCCTGACGGACCTTCGCGTGCGCCTCGGGATTGATGAGGAGGTAATAATCCGAATGACCGTGAATGTCGACGAACCCGGGACTCAAAGCTAGACCCCGCGCGTCGACTTCGCGGCGGGCGGAGCCGCTCACCCGGGGACCGACCTCCACGATGGTGTCCCCGCGCACGGCGAGCGCACCCTCATAAGGGGGGTGGCCCAAGCCGTCGAATATCATGGCATGGTGAAATATGACGTCATACATCATGGACTGCCCGGGGCGGATCTGGCTCGACCGTGCAGCATAGCAATAAAGCGAATTATGGGCGAATCTTCATCAGCCTGCAATCGGCGGCGCGACAGAGGCCCATTTCCCGTTAATCATCGCAGCGGTAAGCTCCAGGGAATCGGGATCGAGAACGCAAAAATCCGCGCGCAGACCAGGGTCGAGACGGCCCCAATCGGATTCCAGGCCAAGGACGCGTGCGGGGTTTCGCGTTGCCGTCGCCAGAGCGCGGGCGGCATCGAGACCGCTCCATTGTCTAAGCCTGGGGAGCATCCCCGAGAGCGCGAGTCGGCTGCCGCTCAGCACACCCCCTCGGACCACCGCGTCGCCCGGCGTTTTATCGCTGGTCTCCCCTTCGCCGGTTCGGGGCCTCAATCCACCATCAGCCACCAGGTCCGAAGTGAGGACCGTCCGCTCCCAGCCCCTGGCGCGTACGAAAGATGCGAGCGATAGCTGCGCCACGTGTACTCCATCCGCTATCAGGCCGGCGGAGAGCCTCGCGTCGGTTCGGACGAAATCCATGGGTGAGGCGCCCCTGTGCGCGGAAGTCTCCGGATACCCGTAGCGATTGAACGCATGGACCGCGAACGCCCCGCCAGCCTCCATAAACGCCTCCACACAGGCGGCCGACGCCTGCGTATGCCCCATGGCGGGAACGACGCCATGCGCCGCAAGCCAGCGTGCGAAGTCCGCGGCGCCGGGCGCCCCCGGTGAGAGGGTGACCATGGCCAGCCCCGGCGCGCCGTCCACACCCCAGCCTCCCGCAGCCTTCGCGATCGCCTCGACCTCTTCTCTCGAGGGTGCGCGGATGTGCTCCTGCGGATGCGCCCCCCTCATCTCAGGTTCCAGATACGGGCCTTCCAGATGAACGCCCAGGATGCGCGCTTCGGCGCCGCCTTCTTCTAGTTGAAGCACACACGCTTCGCTTACCGCACGGGCGGCGCGTATCAAATCATCCTGAGAAGCCGTAGTGAGGGTGGGCAAAAAAGCGGCCGTTCCGCGCCTCGCCAACTCCCGGGCGATTCGCCGTACGCCGTCGGCGTCGGCCGTCAAGAGCGCATCCGCGCCCAGGCCGTTCACCTGAATATCCACAAAGCCGGGACACGCCAGTGCACCCTTCAATTCGAGCACACGCGTACCGGGGGGCATAGGATATGCGCCTCGCGGCCCCACATACGAAAAAACGCCCTCCTCGATAACGAGGAGGGCGTCGGCTATCCTTTCGAGCGGCGTATACGCCGTCAAACCCGCGAGGCGCAGGGCCATGACGCGGGCCTACTTCTTCTTTGCGCTTTTTTTCAGTTCCGCGCGTACTTTCGCGTTCGCGTCGATGAGCGACTCGATATTGTCTTTCGCCACCTCATACAGGGAGGATTGCACACGTTCGAGTATCAAGCGGCCCGCCAGGGTAGTTACGCCCGGCACCTTGGGCGGCGCTTCCTTGCCGCTCGAGCCTTTTGATATATCCTCGATGTCCTTGAGGATATCCTGATCGTCGTAGAGTTCATTCTCCACGTACTGGTAGGTGAGCTTTACGTAATCTCTTTCTTTTCTCTCCTGATCGCGCGTCTCGCGGACGATATTCTCCATGTCGGCGGAAACGGGTTTTTTCGCCGAGTCGTTGCGCTTCTCGATCTGCTTGAAGTACTTGGCGTGATCGTAGGACTCGGGCAATTCCTCGCCGGGTATTTTCGAACTGATCTCGAAACGAATCGCCCTGTCGGCATCCACGAATTTCGGCGGGCCTATCTCGTAGGTGATGCCCTCTACGTTGAACCGATCTCCCTTCTTGGGTTCGAACTTCTTCTGCAAGTCTTTCGTCAAGAGGTTCAGCGTGACGGAAGCGGTTTTAACAAAAAGTTGCGCTTGAAGTGAAGACATTTTTTCTATCTCCTCGGCTTCGAAGGACAAATCAGAGGATGGAAGATGCCCCAGCGCGGCGAATGCGTCAAGACCCCGGGGAGTGTTTCGAGGACTTGCATGACAGTACTGAAAGCACCCGTATTCCAATCGGCGATGGAGGATATATGTGATACGCTCGCGCTTTTCAAGTGCGCTTCATCCCTCAATCCTCGAAAAGGAGCGATTCTAGATGTCCGAACCGGTCCACATCCGCATCGGGGGCTATTCCCCGCCCGATACTTCCCACAGCCGCGCGATGGTTCTCTTCAAGGAGAAGATGGCCGAGCGGTTGGGCGACGGCGTCAAGACGGACATCTTCTGGAACGTGATGGATTTCGGCTACGGCGCGCCCGACCTGCTCGCCATGGTGGAATGCGGAATGCTCGGCATGTGCTATTTCTCGACGAGTTATCTCGCCGACAGGGTTCCCGAACTGGAAATCGTCGACCTGCCCTTTTTGTTCCAAGATTCCGCCCACGCCTACGGCGCGCTCGACGGCGCGCTCGGCGCGCATCTCACCGAGCGGATCGAGGCGCAGACCGGCTACAAGAACCTGGGCTTTTGGGACAACGGATTTCGCCATCTCTCGAACAGCGTCCGCGACGTGAGAACGCCCGAGGATTGCCGTGGTCTTCGTGTCCGCTTACAACCCAACGAGACGCACGTGAGGACCTTCGAACTCCTGGGCGCCGAAGCCGTGCCCGTGGAGCTCAAGGAAGGAATCGCCATGATCGAATCGGGCGAGGTGAACGCGCAGGAAAATCCGCTTTCGAACACCGTGACCTACGGCGTTACGGACCACCAAAGGCGCATCACGATGAGTGGCCATTTCTACGGCGCGCGCGCCCTGCTCGCCCACCGGGAGAGTTTCGACGCCTGGCCGGCTGAGTTCCAAGAGGCGGTGCGAGCGTGCATCGGCGAGGCCATCGACCACCAGAGAGAGGCCGCTCAGGCGGGGGAGATAGCGATTCGCCGGAAGCTAGAGGAAGAAGGCGTCTCTTTCGTGGACCTGGCGGAGGAGGCGCGCGCAGAGTTTACCGACGCGACGGAACCCATCCGCGCCGAAGCGAGGGAGAGACTCGGGAGCGCGCTGTTCGAACTGGCCGAGAGAAGATAAGCAGTAACCACTCGCCCGGCCCGCCTCGCCATCGCGTCCCCTCTGCGGTTAAAATCCATGCCCGAACAGGTTGAAACGAGAACGGATTATTCATAGAAGGCGCGGAAAACCTTGCGTATAGGCTACATCGCCGCATGTCTGGTCGGCGTTATCATCCTCGGCACCGCAGGCTATACCCTGCTGGAGGGATGGTCGCTCGTCGAGTCTTTCTATATGACGATGATCACCGTCACGACCGTCGGCTTCAACGAAGTGCGCGAGATGAGCACGACGGGGCGCATGTTCACCGTGGCGCTCATGATACTGGGCGTGGGGACCCTTTTCTACGGAATCGCGATCATCGCCGAGGTGAGGTTCGAAGAGCGGATACGACAGATTTTCGGGAGGCGAAAACTGGTGAAAGAACTCGACAGACTCGAAAACCATCACATCATCTGCGGGTACGGGCGCATCGGCTCCACCGTCGCGGCGGAATACGCCAGAGAGTCGCTGCCCCACGTCATCATCGAGAGCGACGAGTCCATCATCTCGCATCTCGATCAGGAGGGGCAGCTCGTGATCCTCGGTGACGCCACGCTCGACGAGACACTCGCCGAAGCGCACGTGGAGAAGGCGAAGAGCCTCGTCTGCGCTCTCGCGACGGACGCGGAAAACGTGTTCGTCACCTTGACGGCGCGGGCGTTGAACCCGGACCTCTTCATCCTGAGCCGCGCGGCGCTCGAGAGTTCCATCGGCAAGATGGAGGCGGCGGGCGCGGACCACGTGGTTTCCCCATACATCATGGGCGGCATGCGCATGGCGCAGTCCGTTCTGAGACCCAAACTCGCCAGTTTTCTCGACGAGGTGACCGGCCACGCGACGACGGACCTGGACTTCGACGAGGTGACCGTGCCCGAGGGTTCGAACCTCATCGGCATGGCGCTCCGGGAATCGAAGATCAGCCAGGAGACCGGCGTGTACCTGCTCTCCATCCGCCACAACAGCGGGGAGATGCGCTTCAACCCGGGGCCTGATTTCGAAATCCAGGCGGGAGACCACCTTTACGCCCTGGGCACGCCCGAGGAGGTGGAATCCCTGCGCAAGCGTGTCCTCGCGAAGTAGCGATTCGCCCCGTTACCCGAGCGCGTCCAGCTTCAAACCCTCCGCCAGGCGCAGGAGCGTGCCTGCGACATCGGTTCCCGGTACTGCACGCGCGATAATTTCATCCACCCCCGCCAGATGGGGAATCACGCCCAGTAGCGGCGCGTCCGCCCCGCAAAGTTCGTCGACCGCCGCCGGGTTGCGCGCCGCCGCAGGCGTGGCCTCCCCCGTCGTGTCGGAGAGGATGACGCCCAGAACCCGAAGACCCTGCCTTTTCGCCTCCCGAACGCTCAAAAGGGTGTGGTTGATGGTCCCGAGCCCCAGCGGAGCGACGAGCACAAGGGGCAGACTCGCAGCCAGGGCCAAATCGCTCATCAAGACGCCTTCGGCCAAAGGGGCAAGAAGGCCACCCGCGCCCTCGACGAGCAGGGGGTTTCCTTCTTCTTTGAGCGCTTCCATCTGCGCGACGATGCGCTCCAGATCCGGCGCCTCGCCTTCGCGCTCAGCCGCATGAGCGGGAGTGAGGGGAATTGCGAATCGGTAGGGACAAATCTCCTCAAGCGGCCGTGGATCGCCCGCCGCCGTCTTGAGGGCCAGAGCATCGCGTGGAACGAGGTGGCCGCCTTCGAGCGCACAGGCAGATTCGGCGGGCTTCATGACCCTGGGGCTTTTGCCCTCGGCCGCCCAGTGCGCCGCTATGACGCAGCCCGCCACCGTCTTGCCCACGCCGGTTCCCGTTCCGGTCAAAAAAATGGCAATATCGGACATCGGACGAACCTCATGAGGAGCCGAAAATGAGCCACGCCAAAACCATCGATCTCACGGGTGAGACCTGCCCCATGAACTGGGTGCGGACCAAGCTCGCGCTTGAGGCGATGGCGCCGGGCGATACGCTCGAAGTATGGCTCGACGCGGGCGAGGCCGCCACCAGCGTCCCCAATAGCGCCGCCGCCGAGGGCCACGCCATCGAGAGCGCGACGCCGGATGAAGAGGGCCGCGTGCGCGTTGTAATACGGAAGGGGTGAGACTTTTTACTTCTGGTAAGCCTTCTGACAGTCTTGAATTTCCTGCGAAATAGCGTGTCAAATAGTGCGTCAAATAACGGGAAATTAGACGTGATGTTTTCGAAAAATATTCATAACTAATATAAAACAGATATTTACGAGATCACATGCGTTGCCAAATAACCTGTCAAATAACGCGCCAGATAGCATGAGAACCCGACCGGAAATTCATGAGTTGAATGTTTATTTCGATTCGGGTAGCGCCCCCCTCAAGGCAGGAGCTCGTCCCTGAGCCAGCGGGCGAGGGCTTTTTCGGGGGCTGCGATCTCATCGAGCGAAGTGTAGAAGTAGGCCTCCCAGCCGACCTCGGGCAGGCCGGTGAAGATCATGAGGTTCAGCGGATAGGCTTCGCAATCGGTAGAGCGCCTGAAGTCGTCGCGGAACAAGAAGATGGGCTTTCCCCAGGCGACCGCCATGCCGAGTTCGACCATCACGCCCTCATCGGGCGGACAGCCGTTGACCACGCCGAAAAAACCCGCCGCATCGCGCACGTCGTGCATGTCGTTCTGACCCACGCGGTACGCCCAGCCGGGCTGCGCAAGCATCTCGGGCTGGTTGTTGCGCGTGAACGGTTCCCACACTTCGGCGCCCAGCGCCTCGAGCGCCGCCGTAAGCTCCTTTAGGGGCCCCTCGCGCTGCTGTAAGGAAAAACCGTAAGGACTCGCCAGATACAGGGTCTTCTCCGCCATTATTACTCCCTTGCCTCCCTCGTTTCACCTCGCGCCTTCGATAAGGGAGCGCGCGGCATAGTCCCACACGATGAGAGGAGTCGTCCAGCGAAGGCGAGCGGCTTCACTTCACGTTCTCGCCGAAGACGGCGAAGGGAAGTCCCGCGCAAAGCACGAGGCCTGCGGCGTCGAAGCCCTGCCCGGCGCGTTCCACAGGCGCCTTGTCGACGTTTATGGTGGACGTAGAAGCGGATGGATTCCGGAGCAAGTCGAAATAAGCCGGTCCGCCGATGCGCTCCTCCCGCAGGGTGTGTAACCTTGTTTCGTAGTTCACCGACCTTTTCTTGCGGAACCGCGCCCGTCAGTCACCCCGGGCGGCCTCATCGCCCTTGATTTGCCCAAGGCCCGCGCGGATGGAAGGCAGGAAGATCAACACGATGGCGAAGACCAGCAGCGACGCGGTCATCGGCCGCTCCCACATGAAGCTGATGCCGTCGGTTAGGTTCATGGCGCGGGCGAAGTTGTCCTCCAGCAGCGGCCCGAGAATGAACCCGATCAGCATCGGCGCCAGCGGGTAGCCGGTCATGCGCATGACCGTCGCAACGATTCCCATGCCGGTCAGCAGCAGCAGTTCGGTGGCGTTGTTCTGGCCGATATAGCTGCCCATCATGGTGAAGAACAGGATGAAGGGAATCAGGTAGTTGCGGGGGATTTCCAGGAGTTTGGCGATATAGGGGATCAGCGGCAGGTTGAGGATCAGCAGCACCACGTTGCCGATGTACATGGAAATGATCACCGCCCAGAAGATGGTGGGATTGTCCACCATCAGACGCGGTCCCGGGGCCACGTTAAGCGCGATCAGGGCGCCCAGCAGGATGGCGGTGGTGCCGGACCCCGGAATCCCCAGCGTGAGCAGCGGCACGAACGATCCCGTGCAGGCCGCGTTGTTCGCGGTTTCCGGCGCCGCCAGCCCCTTCACCGATCCCTTTCCGAACTTGGCCTGGTCCTCTCCCTTGGCGATGTTGCGCTCCACCGCGTAGCCTAGGAACGAAGCGATGGTTGCTCCGGCGCCCGGCATGACCCCGATAAAGAAACCCTGAAGCGATTGGCGGCCGATGACGGGGGCAATCTCCTTTGCTTCCTCGCGCGTGATGCGCAGGTTTGCAATCGTGCTTTCGCCGTCTTCGCCCCGCTCCGATCGCTTCGGGTTGAGCACCAGGTACAACGCCTCCGGCAGGGCGAACAGGGCCATGGCGAGGGTGATGAAGCTGATGCCGCTCTGCAGGTCCTGAATGCCGAAGGTGAAGCGCGGCGCGTTGAACAACGCGCTTTCGCCGACGGTCGCCAGCATCACGCCGAGGACGGTCATCATCAAAGCCTTGGCGACCTGGCCGGCGCCCGCAAAGGCGGCGATGGCGGCAAGGCCCACGACCATGAGCGCGAAATACTCGGCGGAGTGGAACAGCAGCGCGACGGACGCCAAGCCGGGTGCGAACCCCATCAGCAGGATGGCGCCGACCGTACCACCTGAAAACGATGAGATGGCGGCGATGGTCAACGCCTTGCCCGCTTGCCCCTGGCGCGCCATGGGATAGCCGTCGAAGGCGGTGGCGACGGTGCCGGCGACTCCGGGAGCGTTGATCAGAATAGACGAAGTGGAACCGCCGAATATGGCGCCGTAATACACGCCCGCCAGCAGAATCAGCGCCGCTGCCGGATCACCGATCTGAATGGCGATGGGGATCATGATGGCGATAATCGACATGGGCCCCAGACCCGGCAGCATGCCGATGAAGGTGCCGATCAGGCAGCCGCCGATAACCATGAGGAGGTTTTGAATGCTGAAGGCGGTCGACAGGCCGGCGAGGAGTCCTTCAATCATCGGGTCGTCCCCCCTACAGGAACCAGGGCCAGGGGCGGAGGAAGATGCCGAGCACTTCCTGCACCAGGTACCAGATCAGGAACGCCGCCAGTACGGACACCGGAACCAGCAGCCCGAAGCGTCGCTCGCCGAGAATGACGGCGCCCAGGGTCAGAAACAGGGTAGTCGTGGTAACGAAGCCGACCGGCCGGAGCAGAAGCGCGTAGGCGATCATGAGCACCAGCAACGTGACCGCCTGGCCGAGCTTGTACTGCCGGAGGTTGCCGACATCGATGTCATCAGCGTCGTTTTCGGCTCCGGCGCCCGATTGAACCAGAACAGCCAGCCCTACAATCACGCCGAGAACGCTCAGCCATTTCGGCAGCACGTTGGGAAGGAAGGTCATATTGCGTTCGAACGGCAACAGTGAAGCTTCCATGACTACGAAGGCCGTGTAGCCATAGGCCACGCAAACGACGACGAATATCAGGGCGATGGCGCGTTCGAGAGTCATGAATCCATTCCTCCCCGCTACGCACACGAATGAGATGAAAATACGGGACGCCGCCGGCGAACGCCCCGCATTAGTCGTTCGCTACCTCAGGAAGCCGAGCTTCTGCATCAGGGCCTTGATCACCTTCTCCTGGTTTTCCAGGAACGCGACGAAGTCCTTGCCGGAATTGTGAATGTCGACCCAGCCGTTACGGTCGCGCACAGCTTTCCACGCCGGTGTCGCATACATCGCGGCGAGGGCCTTGCGGTACAGGTCCGCCTTGTCGGCCGGCAGTCCCGGGGCGCCAAAGAAGCCGCGCCAGTTCACGAAGGTGACGTCGTAACCCTGCTCCTTGAATGTAGGAGCATCCTTGTACGCCGGTACGCGCTTGTTCGAGGACACCGCCAGAATGCGCATCTCGCCGGCCTTCGCAAGCGCCACGGCCTCGGAGAACCCGGTGGAGCCGGCGGCTACCTCGCCGGAGAGGATCGCCGCATTCAGCTTGCCCCCGGCGTCATAGGGAATGTACTTGACCCTGGTCGGGTTCGCCCCGGCCGCCTGGAACGCCATGGCGGCAACCAGATGGTCCAATCCGCCGGGCACCGAACCGCCGCCGACGGATACCTTGCGCGGGTTTTTCTTGTAGGCCACCACCACGTCCGAGAAGTTCTTGTAGGGGCTGTTCTTGCCCGTGATGATGGCCGCGTAGTCGCCGATGGTGCCTGCGACCATTGTCAGATCGCGAAAATTATGGGGGAAGCGACCCACCAGGGAGCGTATGATGATGGGCGTGGAGTTGACCATCAAGGTGCCGTGATTGGACGCGGCGTTCTCGATCAGGAAGCCGATAGCCTTGCCACCGCCCCCGCCGGACATGTTCTCGTAGGACGCGGTCCTGACGATGCCGGACTTCGTCAACGCCTCTCCGGTTCCACGAGCAGTGCTGTCCCAGCCGCCGCCCGCGCCGCCCGGGATGAGGAAGTGGATTTTGTCGACGATCTTGTCGGCTGCGCAAGCCGGTGTCGATGCGCTCAAAACCAGCGCGAGAGCGGCGAAGGCCGCCAGGGTGAGGCGCACCAGGAAACGGGTCTGTTTCATGAGATTATCCTCGTGGGTCGTTAGTAATTGAAAGCCTTGTTTCGCAATACTGACAGGTTACCCCAACCGCGGCGTTTCGTCCACATAATTCGGGGCGATGCGGTGTCTCCCTGTGGTATGAATTCGCCTCGCGCCTTCGATAAGGGAGCGCGCGACTTTACTTCACGTTCTCGCCAAAGACGGCGAAGGCGAGCCCCGCGCACAAGGCCACCCCTGCACCGACGTGGAGCAGCGTCACGAACCCCCAGATCGGAAGCAGCCAGCCCGCCAGCAGCGCGCCGAGCGTGGAGCCGACCCCCCAGGTGGCTGCGCTGTAGAGGGACTGGGCGGTGTTCTTGGTCGCAGCGCTGCTCAGGCGGTCGACGTACTGAATCGCGCCTGCGTGAAAGACGCCGAAGGCGACGCCGTGTAAGAGCTGGATGAGGATGAGCAAAACCGCATCCGTCGTGAGGGCGACGAACTCCCACCTCAGGCCTGCGGCGATCATGCCGGCGACAATCATCCACTTGAGACCGAACCTCGTCTGTATGGCCTTCGCGTAGATGAGAAAGACAATCTCGCTCACCACGCCCACCGTCCACGCCAGTGCGATCAGGTCCGCCGACATACCCAATTCTTTCAGCCTGATGCTGAAATAAATCCCAAAAGGCCCTGCGGATATCGAGGCAAACGTCGTCGTGAGCAGGAAGACGGCGAGCGGGCGGCTGCGGAGCAACAGGCTCAGGTCGGCCCGGAAGCGCGGGCGCGCGCGGCCCGTCTCCCTCGGTAGAAAAAAAATCACGAAAACGAGCAGGGCGCCCACGCACGCCACAAACGGAAAGATGGAGGCGACCCCGGTGGTCTCGACCAGACGGCCTGCGCCCATGGCCGCGACGATGAAGCCGAGCGACCCCCAGAGGCGCACCCGCCCGTATTGCGCGCCCGTGGCCTCAATTTCGCGCAGGCAGAGATTCTCGGCTATCGGCACGAGTGGCGCTCTCAAGGCGGAGAAGAGCGCGATCAATGTGAGCAGGGCGACAAAACCGCTCGCCCCCCACAGGAGAAGCGCCAGGAGAGAGCTCGCAATGGCGCATGTGAAGGCCACGCTACGGCCCAGGCGGAATTTATCGGCAAGTGCTCCGAACAGAGGCGGGGCGAGCGCGCTCGAAAGACGCGGCGCGGCGTTCAGCAGGCCGAGTTGAAACCCGCTCACGCCCACGGAGTGATAAAAGATATTCAGGAACGGGAGCATGGCGCCCACGGCGAAGAAATGCAGGAAATAGAACGCGGGCATCCGCCAGAAAGGGATTGAGCCTGTGGTTTGCGCGCTCATGGACAAGCACGCGGAAAACGGAGCATCCAGAACCTCTTCGCCCGGGCGGGGAGGCTCCATTCGACCACGATGTGAATATGTTTTCCACCCACGCGGCGGTTTCTTCTTCGGCATGGTTTTGTTATTCTCCACGCGCGATGGGTTGTTGTGTTCCAGCCCAGACGATCGAACGGCGAGCGGGCTATCTCAAAGCCGGATTTCGGGATCCCGCCAACGCGTCCAGAAGCCTTAAGCGGCGAAAGCGGGAAACCCCGGAGACGGGGAATTTCCTTTGAACTTTTACCTCATCGGCAATCCTTGCAGGAGCAAAATCATGAGCACGAACGACCTGGCGAAAATCGCCAATCAGATGGTGGCGCCCGGTAAAGGCATCCTCGCGGCGGACGAGAGCACGGGCACGATTCAAAAGCGCCTCGACAGCATCGGCGTCGAATCCACCGAGGATAACCGGCGCGCATATCGCGAGCTTCTCTTCACGACGGAGGGAATCGAGGATTACGTCAGCGGCGTCATTCTCTTTGACGAGACGCTGCGCCAGAGCGCTGCGGACGGAACGAACTTCGGCGCGCTGCTCGCCTCGCGCGGCATCCTGCCGGGCATCAAGGTCGACATGGGCGCGAAGGACCTGGCATTCGCCCCGGGTGAGAAAGTCACCGAGGGTCTCGACGGCCTGCGCGAGCGTCTGGCGGAATACGTCACACTCGGCGCCACGTTCACAAAGTGGCGCGCCGTCATCACCATCGGCGAGGGAATCCCCTCTGCCTATTGTATCGACGCCAACGCGCACGGCCTCGCGCGCTATGCGGCGCTCTCACAGGAGGCGGGCCTCGTGCCCATCGTGGAGCCCGAGGTGCTCATGGACGCGGACAATACCATCGAGGTCTGCGAAGAGGTGACGAACGAGGCGCTCGAGAGCGTCTTCCACGCCCTGCACTTACACCGCGTCTCGCTTGAGGGCATGATCCTCAAACCCAACATGGTGATATCGGGTAAGCAATGCCCGACCCAGGCGGGCGTGCAGGAAGTGGCCGAGGCCACGGTTCGCTCTCTCACGAGAAACGTGCCCGCCGCCGTGCCTGGCATCTGCTTCCTCTCGGGCGGACAGAGCGACGCCGTCGCCACCGCGCACTTAAACGCGATGAACGCAATGGGCCCCCACCCCTGGGAGCTCAGCTTCTCCTACGGCCGCGCCCTGCAGGCGCCCGCGCTCAAGGGTTGGGGTGGCGAGGCGGCGAACGTACCCCTCGCCCAGAGACTCTTCCTGCATCGCTGCAAGTGCAACGGCGCCGCGCGCACGGGAGCGTATGAGGACGCGATGGAAGGAGAAGTCGCCGCGTAGCCGAACAAGCAACCGCCCACCAAGGAGCAAGAGAGAGGATGCAGCAGGAAGCCGCTACCGTCGACACCACGAAATTCAGGGGAATGACGCTCGAGCGCCACATCCGCGAGGAGGAGAGGAACCACCCGGGCGCACGCGGGCTGTTCACCCGCCTCGTCACGCAGATCACCCTGGCCGCAAAGATCATCAACGCCGAAGTGAACAAGGCGGGCCTCGTGGACATCCTCGGGTTGACCGGCGAGGTCAACGTGCAGGGCGAGGAAGTCCAGAAACTCGACGAATACGCTAACGACGTGCTGCGAAAAGCCCTCGACCACACGGGATCGGTGGCCGCCCTGGCGAGCGAGGAGATGGAGGAGGTCTATGCCGTCCCCGGCGAATACATCGAGGGTGGCGAATACGTCGTGCTCTACGATCCGCTGGACGGCTCCTCGAACATCGACGTGAACGTGAGCATCGGCTCGATTTTCTCGATCCTGCGCCGCAAGGAAGACGGCGGACCTACGGAGATCGACGACTTTCTCCAAACGGGTTTGGCGCAGATTTGCGCGGGCTACGTCATCTACGGCTCATCCACCATGCTGGTCTACACCACGGGCAATGGCGTCGACGGCTTCACGCTCGACCCTTCGGTGGGCGAATTCTTCCTCTCCCATCCCAACATCCGGATTCCCGAGCGGGGGAAGATATACAGCATCAACGAGGGCAATTCCTCGAAATGGGACGATTCCACCGCCCGCTACGTCGAATACCTGAAAGAGGAAGACGCCGAAACGGACCGCCCCTATTCGGGGCGCTACATCGGCTCGCTGGTGGCCGATTTCCACAGAAACCTCTTGAAGGGCGGCATCTTCCTTTATCCCGGCGACAAGAAAAACCCGAACGGCAAGCTGCGCCTTCTCTACGAGTGCAACCCCATGTCCTTCATCGCTGAGCAAGCCGGGGGCGCAGCGAGCGACGGCTGCCGCAGGGTGTTGGAGATACAGCCCGAAAAGCTGCACCAGCGCATTCCCTTCATCGTCGGCAGCAAGCTCGACGTCGCCGATGCCAACCGCTTCATGTCTGGAGGAGGAAACTAAATGCAGACGAATCGCCTCGCTATTTTATTCCTCGTCGCCGCCCTGCTCACCGGATGCGTGGGCATCGAAGACTATGAGCGAAAAACGGATGAAGCCGCGGGCCTCAGGGGCGAAATCGCAAAGACCGAGAGCCGGGTTAGTGAACTTCGCGGCCAGATCGAGGAACTCGAAGGACGAATCAAACAAAAAGACCTGGAAAACCAGGAACTCAGCCAGTCCCTCACCATGGCCCGGCGACACAGCCAGCAGACGGAAACGCGCGTGGCCGACCTGCGCGCGCGGATGACCGCACAGCAGTCGCAGCAATCCGAGAGCGCCAAGAAATCCCGGCGTTTCGAGCGCGCCTATGAGAACTCGCGCGCGCGTGTCCGGGAACTTCAAAAGAACCTCGTCGCCGCGCAAAAGAAACTCCTGCGCTTCGAGGACCGGATTCGCTTCCAGATCCAGCTCGAAAAGGACATGAAAGCCCAATTGCAAAGAGAGCGCCGCCGTGGAATCGTGGAGGTGCGCCGCGTGGGCGACCGAGTGATCATCAGCATCGCGAGCGCCATCCTGTTCCGGTCGGGAAGCGCGAAGATCCGATCCGAAAGCAAGGCCCTGCTCGTGAAATTCTCGAGCCTCCTGCGCCGCTACTCGAACCGCGAGGTCCAGGTGCAGGGCCATACAGACAACGTGCAGATATCCGACCGTCTGGCGGAGCGCTGGGAGACGAACTGGGAGCTTTCCGCCGCGAGGGCCACGCGGGTGCTGCGCTACTTCGTCGAGGTGGGAAACCTCGACCCGCGCCGGGTATCGGGAGCGGGAATGGGCGAGTACCGCCCGATCGCCGACAATGATACGCGCGAGGGCCGGCGGACGAACCGCAGGATCGAAATCGTCATTTTCCCTTCCGATTCCTAAGAGGTGAACACTCCCTCACTTTTTCCTGAGAAAGGACTATCCTTGATCCTCGAACGGATACCCGTCGGCCCATTCCAGATGAACAGCTACGTCGTGGGCTGCGAGGAGACGAAAGAAGGCGCCTACGTCGACCCGGGCGCGGAGGTGGAGCGCGTCATTTCGGTTGCGCGCGGGCACGGCCTTACACTGACCAAGATTATCGGCACCCATGCGCATCTCGACCACGCCGAGGGCGTCGCGGAGGCGAAGGAAAAACTCAAGATTCCCTACTGGCTCCACGAGGCGGAACTCTTCAACCTGCAAAACATGCCGAACGCGGCGCGCGGCTACGGGTTTCCGGAACCGCCGGTTCCCGAGGTGGACGCGCACCTCGTGCCGGGTGAGTCGAATTCCGTGGGAAACCTGGAATTCGAGATCAGGCTCACCGACGGGCACGCGCCGGGCAACGTCACGCTCTACCGGTCTGGGAATGAGAACGAGCCGGGGCACGCCATCGTGGGCGACGCGCTTTTCGCAGGCTCTATCGGGCGGACTGACCTCTACATGGGCGACGCGAACGTGCTGCTGGGCAGCATCCGGGCGCAACTGCTCACCTTGCCTGACGATACGGTCGTGCATCCGGGCCATGGGCCCGAGACCACTATCGGCCACGAGAAATCCACCAACCCTTTCTGCCAGCCCGGAGCCGAACAATTTCTGACATGAGCGCGGACGCACCTCAGGCCCACCCCCATCTGGGAGGCGGGGTGAAGTTCTGCGTCGCCTGCGGGAGTCCGCTCGTCTATCGCTCCTGGACGGAGGGAGACGGCACCATGCAGCTTTGCTGCAGCGCGGCGTCCTGCAACCACGTCCATTTCCTCGACCCCAAGGTGGCGGCGGGCGTCGTGGCAACCATCGACGGGGAGGCCGTGCTCGTGCGGCGCGCCCACAACCCCGGCAAGGGGCTCTGGACATTCCCGGGCGGTTTCGTGAACCGGGGCGAGGTGGTATCTGAAGCCGCCGCGCGCGAGGCGTTTGAGGAAGCGGGCATCGAGGTGGCGGTGGATTCGCTACTGGGGGTGTACTCGTTCGAGGGAAACGCCACCGTGCTCATCGTCTACACGGGCGCCGTGACGGCGGGCGCCCCCCGCGCCCTGTCGGAGACCACCGAGGTGAAGCTCGTCGCGCCCGATGCGATAGACTTCGACGAGCTCGCCTTCGACACCACGCGCGCCGCCATGCGCGACTGGCGGGAGAGCGTGCGGGGGTAGGGGTGTAGCAGGGAAGAACCCCTTCTCGGGGCCGTCCCACAAGTCGCGACTTGTCCTAAAAAGAACGGCCCCCTGCGAGGCGGTGCGGTTCTGCTCGTCATTCCGGTGTCGGACCCGACCGAGGAGGGAGGGTTCGACGGAATCCAGAAGAATTTTCCAAACGAGAGACGAGAGAGAAGAACCACTCCCCCCTTGAGGGGGAGTCAGTGAACTGAGGGCGTAAGCCCGAAAGTGAACTGGTGGGGGGTATGATTTGGAATGGCAAGAAAACGCATTTTGCCCCCCTCCGATTCAGCCTTCGCAAATACCGCTCGGCTTCATCGACTCCCCCTCAAGGGGGGAGTGGTTGGTTGGCGCTCTGTAAGGAAGGAGAATTTCAGGACAGGTCGCGACCTGTCCCTACAAAACAATCCTACGTAGGCAGACCCCCTACGAAACCCCCGTGTATATGAGCGCGCCGGGTTTGAGGGGAGCGTTTTTCTTCGGCTTCTTCACCCGCAACTCCACCGTCATCCCCAGCTTGACCATGTAGTCGATGAGCCGCTCGCGGGAGAAGCGGGAGAGCTTCCCGTTCATGAGATACGAGGCTTCCGGTTGCTTGATACCCAGATACTCTATGAGGTCTTTTTGCTTGAGCCCTCTCGATTCGATGGTATCCATAATCTCCGAGAGAAGTTTTGCCTTGAGGAACAATTCATTGGCATCGGGAAGTCCCAAATCCTCGAATACGTTTATTACGCCTTCCGTGATGATTTTTTCATCCATTCCGTTCTCCTCGTTTTCTGGTGTTTTCTCTACCTTTTTATTCGTTCCATCAGTCGCTTGAAATTGACCTCGATGATCTCCATATCCCGCCGTGGCGTCCGGATTCCCCTTTTCGATTTCTTTTGAAAAACGTGGAGGACATATACGGCGTCTGCAAACTTTATTGTGTATACGACTCGATATGCGTCCTGGTCATAATTTTCAACTATCTCTAAAACTCTGGCTCCCCTGAAACCCTTAAGCGGCTTGGCGGAGGGGTGCTTATTACCGCACTGGGCCCGGTAAAGGGCGTAGCCGAAGTCTCTCTGAACCTCGCGCGGGAATTTCAACAACTCTTTCTTGCTGTTTCCCTCCCAAACGAGGGGCTTCTCTATCTCCAGTTTCTTGCGTTGCACGGAAATGATTCATCCTTTCTCCTCGTAGTTTGTCGTTGATATTTTATAAGGATATTTCTCCGGGTCTCCGCATAGAATATAACAAATTTGTTATGCCAGTCAATGACGGGCCGACTCATATTAACGTTCAAGGTGCGCCGCTATTCGCATCGCACGCGCGATCGTATAATCCAGCCTCCTGAGAATTTTTATTCTTTTGACTTACGAGAGAGGCGCGCGGCGTGGCCGGGCCGCCTCTTATCAATCAAGGAGACGATAGATGACGCTATCTGCTGAAACGCTCGCGAAGCTGAGAGAAATCGACACGCCCACGGTGTCGAACGCGGTGGAATCCTTCGGTGTGCGCCCGAGGACGCTGGGCCACACCGACGCGAGTATTAAGTGCATGTTCCCCGATATGGGCGTGGCGCTGGGCTACGCCGTGACGTTCACGACCAGCGAGTACGCGCCGGGCGAGGAGCGGGCGCACACTTCAAGAATCGCGCTCTATGAGGCCGTGGCCGCCGCGCCCAAGCCCTGCGTCCTCGTGCAGCAGGACGTCGGCCCCAAGCCGCTCTCGGCGTGTCTTTGGGGGGAGATCATGTCGAACCTCTTCTCGCGCCTGGGAGCGGAGGGCGTGGTGACGAACGGGGTGGTGCGCGATATCGAGGAGATGCGCAAGGCGGGCTTCAAGACCTGGTGCGCGGGCATGACGGTATCGCGCGGCGACGTGCGCGTGGTGGCGGTGAACACGCCGGTGGCCGTCGGCGGGATGGCCGTGGCGCCGGGCGACCTGATCCACGCGGACGGGGGCGGCGCGGTGGTCGTGCCCAAAGAAATCGCGGCGGATATCCCCGGCGCAGCCGACAGCGTGCTCGCAAAAGAAGCCGAACTCCTCGACGCCATCCGCGCGGACGACTTCAGCCTGGACGACCTGGTGAGGCGGTTTTATTCGTGAGGGGAATTCAGAGCCGGATGACAGGGTGAAAGCGAAAAGGTATTTTGGAGAGTGGTGGCGGATGTTCGACGGGGATTACGCATGAGCCGAGGTCAACCTCTTTTTGACAGGATTCTAGGTGGTCGCTCGGATGCAAGTATCCGCTTTGACGACTTGCGCGGCCTGCTTCGAAATCTGGGATTCACCGAACAAATACGCGGGAGCCACCATATTTTCAGCAGATAGGGCGTCGCCGAGAGAATCAATCTCCAACGCGACGGCGCCCATGCGAAACCCTATCAGGTACGGCAGGTCCGTATGGTGCTCCTGAAATACGAACTGGAGGACGAATGATGTTCAAGTACGAGATCATTCTCTATTGGAGCAACGCGGACGGCGCTTTCGTGGCCGAGGTCCCGGAGCTTCCCGGCTGCATGGCGCACGGGGACACGCAGGAAGACGCTCTCAAACACATCAATCAGGCGATGGAACTCTGGATTGATACGGCGCAAGAGAGCGGCGACCCCGTACCCGAACCCAAAGGCGAGCGGCTAATGCTGGCGTGAGGGAGGGAGGACCACCCGGCATATCCGTAAGCAATCCTGCGCAGGGACAGGTCGCGACCTGTCCCTACGGAAATTCCATATCCTTCTGACAATTCCCAGAGGAACTGAATTCCCCCTTTACGAAACGCTCGGCCTCTACCCGCCGGCGAGCCAGCTCTCGGCCGCCGCGCGCACTTCGGTCTCTTTCTCGGTCCTGGCGATGGTGATTCCCTCGGGCGGCGTCTGTCCCGTCCGCGCGTTCCGCCAGCAGTGGTAGCGGATGTTCAGGGGATATTGCTCGAGGTTCATGTCCTCGTAGAAGGATTCCGGTATTTCCCGGGGGTTGTGCGCGTCCATGCGATCCTTCTCGTAGATGGCCGTTCGGTTGAAAATCCGCCACCTGCCGTCACGCTTTTCCACCTGGTCGAGGTAGCAGCTCCAGGTGTGGAAATCGAACGCGTAGCCGTCCAGGAGACGCCGGTTGTGAAGAATGACGTCGTACTCGATGATCGCGCGCTCCCCGTTCAGCCGCACCCTCGGGTTCGCGTTGACGTGCTTGGTGAACTCCTGCACGTCGCGCGAGGCCATCATCTTCACGGAGCGTTCGATGAATTCATCCACCGGGCCGGAGTGCCAGCTCACCGTCACGCATCCATCGGGATGGTAGCAATCACGTAGCGTCTTCCAGTCGCCCTTGTCGCGCGAGTAGCACGCGGCGGCGACGACTTCCTGTATCTCGAATTTATCGAGCATGTTCTGCAGTCTTTCGGAATCCGGCATGGCGATCCTCCCGTTCCGGGCCGGCCTGCTCGCAGGCGTTTTCGGAGGTTCGAGTCGTGTCAGGGGAAACAGACGCAAAGCAGCCCCTCGCCCGATGAGGACGGACAAGGGGCTGCCGTGGGCTTACGTTTCTACTTTTCGAGATACGCCTTGCGCCAGTAAAGCCGCTCGCCGGGGTGGACGATCACACCTTTGAGCTTCTTGGATTTTCCGACCAGCATGACTTCCTGCTTGAAGAAGACCCAGGGCGGATTGTCGATAACCATCTTCGCCGCCTTCTTGTACATCGCCTTGCGCTTGACCGGGTCGTTGACCTGGCGCGCCTTGTCGACGATCTTCTCGAGTTCGGGGTTCTTGTAACGCGTGTAGTTCCCCGAGCGGCCATGGGTGGCGGAGTGGAACTTGTTGTACATCACCATGTCCGGGTCGCCCGTGGATACGCCCCAGCCGTAGAGGAACATGGGCGCTTTGCCCTTCCGTACGGACGGAGCGACGAGGCCCCAGGAGCCCGTGCGGAGCTTCGCCTGGATGCCCACGTTCGCCAGCTGCGCCTGAATGGCTTCGGCCGCGACCTTATCGGCCGTGTACCTGCCCGTGGGATGCCAGAACTCTGTCTTGAACCCGTTGGGATAGCCCGCTTTCGCCAACAGCTCCTTGGCCTTTGCGGGATTGTAGGAGTAGCCCATTTTTTCGAACTCGGGGTCATAGCCCCAGACGGTCGGCCCGAAGGGTCCGCGGATGGGCCGCCCCACGCCGAGCATCACCTTCTCGATGATGGTCTTCGTGTCGATGGCGTAGTTCATCGCCTGGCGGACGATCGGGTTGTCGAATGGTTTGTGCAGCATGCTCATTCCGATGAAGATCACCCGGAACAGGGGCGCTTTCACCAAGTCCAGCTTGGGGTCCTTGTCCACTTCGCCCAACTGCGCCGGGGGCAGGAACATGGCCAACTGGGCCTGGCCGGAGCGAAGCTGCAATACACGCGTCGTGGCTTCGGGGACCAGCCGGAATTCGAGAACGTCGATTTTTGGTTTTCCGTCCCAGTAATCAGGGTTGGCCTTGAAGCGGATGTATTCTCCCGCCACCCATTTCTCAAAGATGAACGGACCGGTTCCGACCGGGTTGCGGCGGAAATTCTTCCCGTGCTTCTTGATGGCGGTGGGGCTGCCGATGGCGGCGACCGGCGTGCCCAGGTTCAGGAGGATGGGGGCGAAGGGATACTTGAGCCCGATCTGGACCGTGTGGTCGTCGATGACGCTGACGTCCTTGATCATGGCGATCCATTTCCTCAGACGGGCGCGCTTGTGGCTTCGCGTGCGGTCGAGATTGAACTTCACGGCCGCGGCGTTGAAGGGCGTGCCGTCGTGGAACTTCACCCCCTTGCGCAGCTTGAACTCAAGCGTGGTGGGGTTCTTGAACTCCCATGAAGTGGCGAGCCGGCCCTCGACTTTGCCGTCCAGGCGGTGAAAGGTCAGCGAGTCGTACAGGCTCGTCTGGACGTTCAGGTCCGCGGAACCGGCCGGGTGAAGGGCGTTGT
Source organism: bacterium (assembly GCA_965213625.1). Lineage (GTDB taxonomy): Bacteria > UBA8248 > UBA8248 > UBA8248 > UBA8248 > Bin107. Next base: position 1,129,272 of record CBDBZU010000004.1, on the reverse strand, counting down.
CGAGACTCTTGGGCTCCGCCCCGTGGACGAAGACGACCTTGGACGCCGCCGATGAAATCCCCCACGTAAGGGCGATGGCCGCAATGAACAGCACTGCGGCGCCGACGAATTTTCTGGTGCTTGTGCTCAGCATGTACATCCCTCCTTGAATAGGAATATCAGAGAAAAAGTTCCGGCGCTTAAATGCGCGCCGACCTCTGAAGCAACACTCTTGGTTCACCAGTTTGTAAGCTTGGCCTCCATTTTAGGTTTTACACGGCGAACATGCAATATGATGCGGCCTCTTTGCGGGGGTGTTGGGGGAGGGCCACAGAAGGAGCGTGCTGAATTTCACTCTTCCCCTTGTAGAGAACTAACCAACCACTCCCCCCTTGAGGGGTCTGTTGAAAAACCCCTTTTTTGAAGCGGGTGTTCTGGCGGTTCACGCGGCGGCGGGGAGGGATCCCAATCAGCGCGCGAGGGCGCGATGAACGCGCAGACGGCGTCTCCGGGCGGCGTAGGCCCTCCAGAGGGCGAATATACGCGCCGCAAAAGCGGCGGCCAGCCGCTTGAGGTTCACCGCAGTCGCCGTCAGGTAGGACTGAATCTTCATGTTCGCAAGGCCCCGACGCACCGCCCGCCCCAGTCCGTGCCAACTCTTCGCTTCCCCGTGATAACCCTCCGAGCGCCCCATGTGCCGGCGCCACAGCCGGCGCTCCTCCTCCCCCCAACGCGCATGCCGCCGGCGCGCGCGCAACAGCGCCAGATACGCGTTGGGAATCAAAACCTCCTTGCTCGACCGCGCCTGCGGCAGACAATCCGCCCGGAGCGCGCAGCCCGCGCAATCACGCGTCCTCGAACCATAGTAGCGCCCCCGCTCCTCGCTCCGCCGGGGGCGAAGCTTCTTGCCGCGCGGACACTTCACCAAGTCGTGGCGCGCGTCGTAGCGGAACAGCCGCAACGGAACACGGCTCTGCGTGGGTTCTTTCTTCGCCGGTATCACCCCCGCCACGCCCAGAGGCTCCAACGCCGCGTAGACCTTCGAGTACGCATACCCCGAATCCGCCGTCACCACCGAGGGCGCGCGGCCCGACAACTCGCTTACCGCCTCTATATGGGACGCCATCATCTCACGCTCGTTCAACGTCCCCTCCGTCACCGTCACGTCGAGAACCACGCCCCGCTCATCGTCCACCGCCGCGTGGTGCTTGTAGCTCGGCTCGAACCTCGCCCGCGCGCTCTTGCGCGCGAGCCGCGCGTCGGGGTCTGTCCGGCTCACCGGTCCCCCGCCGCCGCGGCCTCCGCCCTTCTTCCCGCTCTTCTCCTCCACGGGGTTCTCCCGAATCACCTTCTCCGCATGATGCGCCGCCAGACTATCCCAGCTCACGTCCGCGCGTATCAACGAGGCGTCCACGTGAACCACCTCCCCCTTCGCCACATTCGCCTCCAGGCACGCCTGCACCGTCCGGCGGAATATCGCCCGGAACCGAGCCTCCCCCCAACGCTGACGAATCCGCGTCAGGCTCGAATGGTCCGGCAACTCCTCGTGCAGCCCGTATCCGATGAACCACCGGATCGCCAGATGCGCCTTCGCTTCACGAAGCAGGCGACGGTCGTGAACGTAGCCCAGCAGAAGACCCGCCAGCATCAGGCGAACCGCCACCTCCGGGTCGATACCCGGACGACCGTTGTCCGCGCAATAGCAATCCGCCACCTCCTCCCGAAGCCAACTCAAATCCAGCACCTCATGCACGCGGTACAGAACGTGATCCTCGGGGATCAGCCGATCCAGCGAACCGGCCACGAACAAATCCATCTGCTCGCGCCTCTTCCTGCCTATCATCGAGGGAACTCCCATCTCGGGCGAGATAGTGTCCTTACACCCAATCATAATACCGGGGGTTTTTCAACAGGCCCTTGAGGGGGAGTCGCAGAAGCCGAGCGTTTTTTGCGAAGGCTGATTCGGTGGGGGGTGAATCGCGTTTTATCGCCACTCCGAATCATACCCCCCACCGAATCGCTTGCGGGCTTTCGCCCTTAGCTCTTCGACTCCCCCTCAAGGGGGGAGTGGTTGGTTGGCGTTCTGCAAGGGGTAATTCGTAGGGACAGGCCTCCGTGCCTGTCCTTATGGCAACCATCCTGCAAAGGACAACCACAGAGGGCAGGACAACCACGGAGGCCTGTCCCTACGAGATAGAACCCCCGACAACACCGCCCTCATCCCGAGTGGGCCCGAAGGGCCGTATCGAGGGACGGGGGAGACCATCCTCCCGGCGAGCGCGAATGCAAATACCTCCTTCATGAGTCGAAATGACCTTCGATACGCGGCTTCACCGCTACTCAGGATGAGGTGAGGAGGATCCGAACAAGGCTGATCGGATCGTGCATTCGGTCCGGTTGTGATAGCATCGAACCCTCTTTCAAAGTGATTTGGTTCTCTTGCGGGCGGGAAGGCGCGTTCATGGTCGAATACATCGCGAGGAGAGTGGTCCTGCTCATCCCCGTTCTCATCGGCGTCTCGCTCGTCATCTTCCTCTCCATCCGCCTCGTTCCGGGAGACCCGGCCGAAGCCCTGGCCGGTGAATTCGCGGATGAGGAATACATAGCGGAAATACGCCGGATATACGGGCTGGACCAGCCCCTCCACGTCCAGTACGGCATGTTCATGAAGCGCGCCTTACAAGGTGACCTGGGCCGCTCGATCCTCTCTGACAGGCCCGTGCTGGGCGAAGTCTGGTCCCGCTTCCTGAACACGCTTCAACTCGCTTTCTGGGCGGTGCTCCTCGCCACCATTGTGGGCCTGCTGGCCGGGGTGATCTCGGCGACGAACCCTTATTCCAAGTTCGACTACGGCAGCATGGCGGGCGCGCTCCTGGGGATATCTATGCCTTCATTCTGGTTCGGCCTTCTTCTGATGGCGTTTTTTTCCGTATACCTCGGGTGGCTGCCGGCGGGAGGAAGGGGTACGTGGGCGCACCTGATCATGCCGGTGGTCACGCTCGGCCTGACGGGGGCCGGCCTCATTGCGCGCATGACGCGCAACACCATGCTCGAAATCACCGGCAGCGAATACATCACCACGGCGCGCTCGAAGGGCCTGGCGAGCGGCAAGGTCCATTACGTCCACGCGCTTAAAAACGCCATGCTGCCCGTCATCACCGTAATCGGCCTCCAGTCGGGATACCTGCTGGGCGGGTCGGTCATCACCGAATCGGTGTTCGCATGGCCGGGCCTGGGCCGCTACATCGTCGAGGCTATCAAGCTGCGCGATTACGCCGCGGTGCAGGGTTCGCTGCTCTTCTTCGCGCTCACGTTCGCCGTGGTGAACCTGACGGTGGACCTCCTCTACGCGATCTTCAACCCGCGCGTCCGCTACGGGGGGTCGGGAGAATGAGCCAGGCCACCGAAGTCGCAACCGGTATGCAGGAACTGGAAAGCGCGCCGATTCGCGGCATGTGGGAGGATACTCTGCGCCGTCTCCTCCGGCACCGCGTCGCCGTGGCGGGCTGCGTTTTTGTCTTTCTGTTCGTCGCTGTCTCACTGCTGGCGCCCGTCGTTGCCCCTTACGACCCCATCAAAGCGGACTTCCAGGCGGCGTTGAAAAAACCCTCCCTCGAGCATCCCTTCGGGACGGACCATTTCGGGCGTGACGTGTTCAGCCGCATCATTTACGGCGCGCGCACCTCGCTCCTGATCGGGGTTTTCTCCGTGCTCATCGCGGCGTTCGGTGGCGTGCTGCTGGGGCTTGTCGGCGGATACATGGGGGGATGGCTCGACAACCTCATCATGCGGATCGTGGACGTCTCGCTCACCTTCCCGCGCATCCTGCTCTCCATTCTGCTCATCGCCATCATCGGCACGGGGATGGAGAACATCATGCTGGCGGTGGGCATTTTCGCCATCCCGACCTACGCCCGGCTGGTCCGCAGTTCGGTCCTCGTCTTAAAGGAAACCGAATTCGTGGAAGCGGCCCAGGCGATTGGCGGCTCGAGCCGCCGCGTGTTGTTCCTGCACATCTTTCCGGGGACGCTCGGCCCCGTCGTCGTGCAGTCCACCTTCCTCATCGCGACTTCCATCCGCGTGGCGGCGGGCCTGAGCTTCCTGGGCATCGGCGTGCCCCCGCCCACGCCCGAATGGGGGACCATGCTCGCCGACGCCCGCTCCTACATGGCCCTGGCGCCGCACCTGCTCGCCATACCCGGCTTCGCCCTCATGGCGGTGGTGCTCTCCTTCAACCTGCTGGGCGACGGGCTGCGCGATGCGCTCGACCCGAAGCTGAGAAGGTAGGGGGGGAGTTCTTCCCCGAGGATGGGAAGAACGACACTTCTACGCGAAATCATAATTCGGACATAAAGAAAAGACTATGGATTCGGTCTATCCTTCCCTACTCGGTCGATATCGACACCGGAATGACGGCGCAAAAGAACAGTGGACGGGCGCGCTGCTCAGTCGGCATGGCGGATTGGTCGTGAATTATCTTGCCGGGGGGTGAACGAGGGGGTATTTTCTCGTATAGCATTTCCACTACAAGACATAGTTAGGGAATTTGGAGAGGTTTTGTGTTATTAGGCAATTGAAGGAGTTCGCTTGAATGGAAAGGGCGTCTACGACGGAGCAGGTTTTCAATTCCGTTTTGGGAGACGTGCTGCGCGGGAAGCATCCGCTTTGGGTGGACGCCATCGGCGTCGAGCAAACCCACGTCCTGCAAGGCTCGGCGGGCAAGCAGCCCGATTTCATTCTCTCGCTTCAGGGAACCTCTCCGGTGGCACTTGAATCGGAGTTCATGCCTGCCGCCTCGGTCGAGGATGATGCCATATCCCGCATAGGCAAGAGATTGGCAAGCGATGGCAGAATGATAGAGAACGTCATCGCGCTTCGCATTCCAAACGAACTGCGGACTATTGAACAGAGCAGAATCGAAGATGCTATCAGGCAAGTATCCTTCACATATTGCATTCTTTCCGAAACAAAAGACGGGGACATGCAAAGGTGGCCTGAGACAGGCTGGCTCAAGGGCAACATTGACAACTTGGCGAATTGCCTAGAGTCGGTGAGCCTGTCCGAATCTCTCATTTCAAGAACCACTGCCATTCTGGAAGAAGGAGTTACCCAGGCTGCTAACATTTTGAAGGAAACGGATGAAAGCGTACAGGAAAAAATCGCCGAACTTTTGCACCAATCTTCGGGTGAGCAGACCAACCGCATGGCGGTCGCCATCATCGCCAACGCCGCCGTTTTTCATACCCGCATCGAGGGTCAACAAGGGATCACTCTTGTTGGCGAACTAGAAGGTTCGACGGGATTCGTCAATACGGAAGTGGTTCGCTGCTGGAAGTGGATCATCGAAAATGTCAACTACTGGCCGATCTTCAAGATTGCGTCGGATTTACTAAGTAACATGCCCACTGCTCAAGCGAATGAGGTATTGAACCTTCTTTACAGGACGGCGTCCAAGCTAGCGAATATGGGCGCTACGAGTCTGAACGATCTTTCGGGGCGCATGTTCCAGAAGCTTATTGCCGACAGGAAATTCCTCGCCACCTTCTACACGCTACCGGTTTCCGCCACCTTGCTCGCCGAGCTTGCCGTCTCCCGACTGCAAATCGACTGGGAAAATGCAGATGTTGTGAAAGATTTGAGGGTTGCCGATCTTGCCTGTGGAACCGGAACCCTCATAGGCGCACTATATCACGCCATTTTGACCCGCCACCGCCGAACGGGAAGCGACGATGCCGAGATTCATTCCGCCATGATTGAAGAATCTCTTTACGCTTTCGACATCATGCCCGCCGCCACGCATCTGGCGGCGTCCACCTTGTCGAACGCGCACCCCGGAATCGTCTTTGGGACCACCAGAATCGTTACGATGCCCTATGGCTACGATGAGAATAAACATCCTCATATTGGTTCACTGGAACTCATCGATCAGGTTTCTATAACTCCTCTCCTTAGTTTGGGCGAAAAGAGGATCACAGGTAGCAAGAATAGGAAAACGGATGAGACTCTAGGCGTTTCGCATGAGTTGTTCGATATTGTGATTATGAATCCACCTTTCACGCGTCCGACCAACCACGAAACGGCGGAAGTTCCGGTTCCCTCCTTTGCTGGTTTCAGCACTTCCGAAGATGAGCAGCAAGCCATGAGTTCCCGGCTGGTGCAAATTCGTAGAAGCCTTTCGGAACCATTCGGGCACGGCAACGCCGGACTGGCGTCGAATTTCATCGATCTGGCGCACGTCAAGCTATAGCCGGGAGGCATTATCGCTTTGGTCTTGCCTGCGACTTTCGCTCAGGGAAAATCCTGGAGCAATGCGCGTAACCTGCTGGCCGCTCGTTACGAAGATATAACTATCGCCGCCATCACCAACGATGGAGCGACCAACCGGGCATTTTCCGCTGATACCGGGATGGCGGAAGTGTTGGTTATCGCTACTAAGAAGAAAAATAAGAACCGTAACCCTACATTTCAGTTCGTGAATCTCAGGCGTCGTCCGGCGCATCACGTCGAGGCAGTCGAGTTGGCAAAATTCGTAGCCGAGACAGAACGCCGACCAAGCGCCGGACGCATAGCAATTGGAAATGAGGATAGCAACGGTAGTTACGTCAACCACGAGCGATTCAGCCATGGCTGCGTGGGTATTGTGGAACCTGCACTTGCCGAGTTCATGTTGTTGCTAGTGAGTGGATCTATTGTGGCCCCACGGACAAAAACGCAAGTGAGTTTACCTATCATTGCATTTGATGAGTTAGGAAGCCGAGGACTACTGCATCGAGACCTTACAGGCGCGCCTCCACGCGGGGCATTTGATAAAGTTCCTTTACGTCCCGGGCAAGTTCCAACCTACCCCGCGCTTTGGAGCCATGCCGCAGAGCGTGAGCGCTCTTTCGTCGTGCATGAGGATTGTGAGTTGGTTGTACGGGAAGATCGACAATCCCAAGCAGCAGATGCTTGGAATCGCTTTGCGTCTCGTCTTCATCTTACACTTGATTTCCAGTTGAATTCGCAAAGTCTGGCGGCCTGTCTGACTCCGGAAAAAACCTTGGGCGGCAGGGCATGGCCGAACTTCGTCCTGGAGGATGCTGCGCACGAAATCCCCGTAATGCTGTGGCTGAACTCGACGCTTGGTCTGATGAGTTATTGGTGGGAAGGAACCAGACAACAGCTTGGGCGAACGATAATGACGATCACCACACTGCCGTCATTTCTGATAATTGACCCGCGAGAATTCGACGAACCGACTCTCCATAAAGCTGAAATGTTGTTCGAACGATTCCGCTGTGTGGAATTTTTGCCCGCCAACGAGAGCTACCACGACCCCGCCCGGCAGGCTCTCGACGAGGCCCTGCTCGTGGAGTTACTCGGTGTTCCAAAGGATATCGCGGATGAGTTCGATGTTATACGTCGCCAGTGGTGCGCCGAACCGAGCGTTCATGGCGGGAAGAGCACGAAGCCTTATTAAGACTGAGCGTGAGGAGCAGTTGTAAGGCCGAGATGTTGTCGGTTTTTCGAATCACAAATTTTCCCCGAATACTCGATTATTACTTACTCCATTCTCGCAAAATGTTTTTCAATTTGTTCTAGCGCGCTCATTTGCCGCCAAGCCACGGAACTAACGTGCCACTCGACCCCATCGAATTGCGACACGTCCAATGTGACGTCCTTTATATAAGATTTGCGTTCTATGTCCTCATATTCAATAACAACTAAAAAGGGTTTCATGGGAGGCTCTTGAGCGAGGGTTCTACACGCGCCTAATGGGTAAGTTTCGAACTCGCCCGATGACATGAAATTGATGGGACTTGCATTTCCCTTAACATCGAGCATTTCGTGACGTTTGAAATCTTCCTCGTCGCCTTCTAACCGGAACTTCACATTTAACGCAACTCCCGGACCTAAATTACTGAGTACGAGTTCGATAAATTCTCCCTGATCCGGATATGCCCTGAGCTTCGCCTCAACAAGGGGTTTCTTGTTACCTTCCCGAAGAATTTTACTCTCCTTCACAAGGTCGTTTGATGAACGGGCCATCTTCGCGGTCGCATACCATAACCCTCCGGTAACTCCGATCAGTCCTAATGTCGCGATTACCGAAATCAATGGAGAAAATTCATTAAGGTAATTCATGATAGCCAACGGCTCGCTCCTTCTATCGGGTTCAAACTGTAAACGGGCGGCTCAAGGACGGGCGACGAACATCCGCGATAGTATGAAGCGAGGGAAGATTCCGTCAAACCTGAGACGTGCAGGCGAAACGACAGGGCGGCTCGTTCGGTCTTCACCTCCTCAGGAAAACCAACCCCCCAACCCCCCTTGTCGGGGCTGTTGAAAAAGTCCTTGATGAACGAAGATTGACTCTTCCAACGAGAGAGCAATTCACTCCCCCCTTGAGGGGGAGTCATTGAGCTGAGGGCGTAAGCCCGAAAGTGAACTGGTGGGGGGTATGATTCGGAATGGCAATAAAACACATTTTACCCCCCACCGATTCAGTCTTCGCAAATACCGCTCGGCTTCATCGTCGGTCTTCCCCGAGGGAGACCGACCTTCAAGGGGGGAGTGAACTTCTAAAACGTTCGTGCAACCCAAAATCGCTTGTCGGGGTTTTTTCAACAGCCCCATTTGCGGGCCTTCCGGGTAAATCCCGAATCGATGGAACACGAAAGGGTGGACACGGGGGTCCGCCCCTACGCAATTCAACACCCCTACAAGATCGTCACCTTGCGGCCGGGCGGCTCGTTCGGTATTCCTCTTCACGGGGTTGTTGAAAAAAGCTCGTTTTCAGGGGGTAGAGCCGGGCGCATCTCTCGACTGGAAAAGCTGCAAACACTCGCTCTTCGCTCGCGTTTGACCCCCTACCCCCCTTGTCAGGGGGGCAAGAAAAAAATCCCCATCTGCGGGCGCAAGTATGCGCCCACCACGGAAAATCCCGTATCAATGGAATGCGAAAGGGCGGACACTCTCGGTATTCCCCTCCTCGGGGATACCGACGCCCCTACGGGAAAATCGAACAAACACCATGAAGGCACATAACCTCCCCATCTTCCCCGAAGAAATCCAAACAGAATCAGGAAAAGGTCACCGAATCCTTCGACCTGCGCAAAAAATCCAAACACCTTCCCGAATGTGCCAAGCGCGCGGTGGAAATCGCCATTGAAGAGGACGAGCGACTTCAGACAGGCGCGGAGGCCTCGGACAGGCTCTGAGGCCTATCCGCTACAGACACCAGCATTACGAACAAAACGCCGTGCGGGGTGAGGACGTGAAAGAGACGAAAAGGCAAAGTCAAAATGGATTCCGGCGTGCGCCGGAATGACGGCGTAAAAAACCCGTGGGCGGAGAAGGCCGGACAACCACGGGGGGTTGTCCCTACGCAAATCCAACGAACGCGGACATGAAAGAAACCGGATTCCGGCAATCCCTTTTTCTTCGCCCAAGTCAAACACTCATTCATCATTCGTGTTTCACCCCCCACCGGCGCGGCTGCGGGCTTCGCCCCTGAACGGCGTTGCCAATCGACGAGAGAGAAGAGAATCACACACCTCCCCTCCCGGCAATCCTCCTCCTCATCCCGAGTAGGCGCACTTGCGCGCCGTATCAAGAGCCTGCCCTGAGCCTGTCGAAGGGGACGCGGGAAAACAGCCTTCCCATTCCTCCTCGCCGCCAACCCTCCCTCATTGATCGCGTCAATCACTCCCTCATCGGTCGTGATTTATCTCAAAGGGGGAGTCGTTTTGACACGCTCAGGCTCGGATATGGTATGATTCGCGAGTCCGGTTCATAAGGCATGCAGCTGAATCAAACCAGGGGAGGCGTGACGCCATGAAGGTGATGAACTACAAGGATGCGGAACTCAAATCGGAGAAGGCGGCCAAGGGCGCGGGCATCCGCTGGCTGCTCAGCGAGCGCGACGGCGAGACCGATATGGCGATGCGGGTCATCGAGATTGAAGCGGGCGGGCAGACGCCGGACCACGCACACTCCTGGGAGCACCAGGTGTTCATGCTGAAGGGCGAGGGGCGGGTGATCGTCGAGGGCGAGACGCAGGCCATCGCGCCGGGCTCTGCCATATTCGTGGCGCCGGGCGAGAACCACACCTTCCACAATGATTCGGACGAGACCATGGAGTTCGTCTGCATGATTCCCGTGAGCGCCACCCAGGCGTATGAGCACTAGGCGGGGAACCGGCGCTCCCCCGCCCCTTGAATTTCTGTAAATATCGATAAATTCAGATAAAATTCGATAAATTGACGGGGTATTTCCGTAAATTTCCGCGGGCAGTTGCGGGGAATTGCGGGGATTCGTGCGGGCATAAATCTCCCGCCGAAGAAACATCGCGAGGATAGCACGGCTCCCCGGGAATGCGCGCAGCGGCAAATGCGGGGAACTGCGGGGGGGGGGGAATCCCGAAGGGCGTTCGTCCCGGGCGCCTGAAAATTCCACAATATGTAGTCTGAAATAAAAAAATATCGCACAATATATGGACGCTGTGATTCTCTCCCCAGAAAAATCCACCGAAAAATAAATTTATATTCTCATAACATATGCAATATCAATAAGTTATCATTATATCTGCAAGAATCGCTTTAAGCATGGCGAAAACAAGAAAATTTATATTATTTATAAATAAAGTAAATTCAATATGTTATAGCAGTTAGTGAAAATATTACTTGAAATATATTCCGTGCGCTTGGTATATTCGGCAGCGTTCCAATCCGTCCCGATGGGTGCTTGAAATGACGAATCTGGAAAGAGATTTATTCTCCCTCATCACGCTCGTCAGCAACGTAACGGAAGCCTACTCCGCCTGCTTATTCCTTGAAAACAAACGCCGTAAGACGTATCAGCTCACCACGTACCACAGCTTGAGCCCGTATATTCTCGCTGATGCCTCGGTCGATATGGGGCAGGGTTTCATGGGCTGGGTATTGGAGAATAACGAGCCGTTAAGCGTCAATCAGTTCGACAAAGACACCCTCGTTCTCGGCTATTACAGCAGAAACGAGGATATCAAGTCCTTCATGGCGACTCCCCTGCCTTCTTCCATCAACAAAGGGGCGCTCGCCATCGACAGTAAAAAAAGCTGGTGTTTCACGTCCAGAGACCAGAAAATTCTCGCGGGGTTCGCCCAGCAATTCGCCTATCTTGCAGACGGTGCCCTGACGACCGTTCAACTGGAGCGACGCTCCATGAACATTCTCGCCTTCAGCAAATACCTGAATTCGCTTCGCGTAAGCGAGAACGAGGGTCAATTGTTGAATGCGGTATGCCAGGTACCACGCGAGTTGCTTCCCTTCGACGCCTGCTTCCTCGTCCTCATCGACGAGGAAGTAGGCCTCCCCCGCCTTGTCCGAACCTCCGGGTTTGGAGAACTATTCCTGGGTGAAGTTGCCATCAGTGAACGCGCAAGTCTGGCGGGATACGTCTTAAGCAAAAAAGAAAGCTTAAGACTCCCGGACCTGAAAGGGAAAAAAGGAACCAGGCCTCTCTTCCATCATGACGAGCCTCAGCTTGAAGCGCGTTCCGCCGTGTGTCTTCCGCTAATCTCAAGAGGTGAAACCCTCGGTTGCCTAGGGTTCACAAGCAAACGCCGAGCGCAATTTGATGCTTCTTCAATCCAACGCGGAGAAATCATTGCGGCTCTTGTGGCGGATGCAATCGCAAATCGGAAAAACGAATCACGCTGGCAAGCACGCTTAGAGATCGATCCTCTCACCGGTGAGCAGAATGTGCAATATCTACATTCTCGCCTTCATGAAATTATCTGCGACGCGGAAATGAAGGGGCGCCAACTTGCGTTGCTCAGTATCGCTCCCGACGATTCATCTGAAATTAAGGATACATCTGAGGAAGAAGTCATTCTCCAGCTTTCAAATTCACTTAAACAATTCGCGACGGGAAATGACATCTTGGTGAGGCATGAGGGACCACGATTTCTGTTGTTATTGCAGGACTCCTCCCAAGAATATGCTGAAGCCGTAGCAGAACGAATCATTCATGTGGTTAATCACACCCCCTGCTATCTCAGTGGAAAAGAGTTCGAAATCACAATTTCAATAGGTGCCGCCTGTTTCCCTGAAACTGCTCAAAATTCAAAAAATCTAATCAAGTCATCTCTTGAAGCATTAGGTTTCGCTCAAAAAGGGGGCGCAGTAAATCAACTTTGTTTTATGGGGGGGGAGGGATCATGAAAGTACATTTTTTAAAGCGCCTCAGGTCCTGGATGGGGCCCAATATCGCAATGGACCTAGGAACGGCAAACACTTTAGTTTACACAAAAAATGCCGGAATTGTTCTAGATGAACCCTCCGTTGTCGCTTTGAACTCCAAAAACGGAGGGGCCGTTCTCGCGGTTGGGAAGAAAGCCAAGGAAATGTACGGCCGAACACCGGATTCAATTCGGACAATTCGCCCCATGAAAGATGGGGTAATCGCCGATTTTGATGTAACAAAAGCCATGATACGCCATTTTGTTGGATCAATTGTACCCAAAAGGTCTTTCAGTCGACCTACTATGATGGTCTGCGTTCCCTCAGGTATCACCAGTGTCGAAATGAAAGCCGTAATAGATTCCGCCACCCAATGTGGAGCCGGCAAAGTCTACCTGATTGAAGAACCCATGGCTGCGGCCATTGGAAGTAAACTGCCAATTCACGAAATCGCCGGCTCCATGATTGTTGATATCGGGGGTGGAACGACCGAAATGGCCGTTATCTCCCAATACGCCGTTGCATATTCAGAATCTTTACGCATGGCGGGAGATGCGATGGACGAATGCATCCAACGCCATATTAAAAGGCACCACGGTTTATCAATTGGTTCCTTCGAAGCCGAACGCGTCAAAATGGAGATTGGGGCAGCAGCTCCACTTTCAGAGCCACTTGAAATGGAAATTTCAGGAGCTGATGTTTCCACCGGTATGCCCCGCACCATCAAGATATCCGATGAATCGGTGCGAATAGCTCTCGACGGCCCCGTGAAAGCCATCGTTGAATCCATTCGAAAAGCGCTGTCCAAAACAAGTCCTGAACTTGCTTCTGACATTTACCGGAGAGGAATCGTTTTAGCCGGCGGAGGCTCACTCTTAAAAGGACTCGGGACCAGGCTACATGACGAGACAGGCCTTCCTATATACAGAGTAAAAGACCCACTAACCACAGTCGTCCGTGGAACAGGGCACGTGCTAGACCATTTAAAAGACTTCAAGCAAGTCTGTTTGAACTGATTTTCACGAGCACCACCCCCCCTGCCGGGGGCCCGGCCCCATGCGCAATTCCGGGCCCCCGGCCCCTTCTGGCAGGATGTCTGTAGAGTGATTTAACTGTCAATAATAATCCGGTAGAATCGGATTGTGTTTTTCCATGGTTTTTCCAAATCCTTTATTTCAACAGGAAAGAAAAATGGCTTTTTCATTACAAGGCGATACATATTCATTCGAGACATCCATAGAGGACATGAAGCTAGTTTACAGGATCCTGCATCGCCACATCGGGGAGCACCTTGAGCTCATGGACAGTGCGTTTATGGATGAATTGCAAATCGCGCTACAAAAAAAAGCTCAAAAAGAAGGAGTGGACATCGGCCATCACGGTGCATGGGACTTATGGTTAGGTAATGAAGCGACTACCCCATGTGAGGAACGAGTAAAAAAACGAAAAACGTTCGACAGTTAATCCTTGGAATCGAGGCGCAATTCCAATGCTTCGTGTAAAACTTTCATCACGACATTCGTAGGCATATCCACTCCCGTCCACATTTCCCAAGCAGCCGCAGCTTGATATACCAACCAACCCGTTCCGCGAACAACTTGAGCGCCAGAACGTCTGGCTGCTTTTAGAAACTCCGTATCAGGAGGAATATAGACCGCATCCGAACAAATACAATTGTTAGGAATAGCGCTATCGGGAATCGGTGTGGTTGCCATACGTTCGGCATCTCCCCACATACCAAGGATTGTTGTATTCACGATGATCTCACAACCATCAGCCGCCGAATTCAGATCATCCAAGCCGCCACCATCCGCATTAGCGTAAGGCACGCTTTTTTTTACAAAATGTGCCAACTCCACAGCTTTTTCAGAAGTTCGATTTCTAATAGCAAGATGAGCCGCCCCACACTGGGCAATTTTGACGGCAATGGCTCTCGCGGCCCCTCCCGCCCCCAAAACAAGACATTTCTTTCCCTTGGGATGTTCTCCCGTTGTTTCCTCCATATATCGGAGCCATCCAATACCATCCGTATTATGGCCGATTAGATTTCCATTTTCTTCAAAAACTATTGTGTTGACTGCACCCATAAACCGGGCATCTTCACTCAGTTCATCCATGAGTTTGGCAACAGCCACCTTGTGCGGAATCGTGATTGTGAGTCCACGAAATCCCATCGCCTGGGCTCCCCGCACGGCATCTTCCAAATTATCCGGGTGCACCTCATAGGCAAGATAGTGATAATTCAAACCCAACACTTCAGCTGCTTTGTTATGCAACACAGGAGATAAAATATGGCCTGCCGGATAACCGAGAACACCCAATGGGATCGGATTTGACATGATTGATCTCCTTCACATCATTCCACCAGGTAATACCGTGTCTGTGAAGAACTTGTTGCTAACACAAGATATACTTAGACTAGAGTTTTGGGAACCTATCCGCAATCGAGATATCATTTCATCCCCTTGGGGGATTGGAATCCTATTATGCTCGACATCGAACCAGAACAGACATCTACATACGCCACACATTTGAGGGCAATATGAATGAATTTAAGGTAGCTGGGAAAAGTATCCCCAGATACGATCTGCCGGACAAAGCTGTAGGTACGGCTAAGTTCGCCGCCGATATCGCTACTACTCAGCCGCTGGTTAGTTTGGTCCTCAGAAGCCCACACCCACATGCTCGTATCGTTTCCATGGACACGGAAGAAGCGAAAAACATACCTGGTGTGCAAACTGTATTGATTGGTAATGATTGCCCCCCACATCATTTCGGACTTGAAATCAAAGATATGTGCTGGCTGGCTCGCGATGGTTATGTTCGATACATCGGAGACCCTGTAGCAGCTGTTGCAGCGGAATCAATAGATGCTGCTCAGGCGGCACTAGATTCTATACAGGTGAACTATGAAGTCCTTCAGCCTGTGGTAGACCCTTTGGAAGCGCGTGACGGCAAGGGTCCACTCGTTCATGAGGATTGGGAAAAGGTAGGCTTAGGGCCCAACGGAGCAGGGAATGTAATTGGTCGTTATGAAATGTCCATGGGCGATGTAAGTACCGCTATGGGAAAAGCAGACCACATATTCGAACACACTTTTCAGACTCCATACGCCCACTCTGGTTATATCGAACCTCATGCCTGTTCGGCGGAGCCCGGTGCCGATGGAAAAATCACCATTTGGACAACAACGCAAGCACCCTTCGTCATCCGCGGACAAGTTGCTGCGGCTTTGGGGATTTCACTAGCGAAAGTGAAAGTTATCCCCACAGAAATCGGCGGTGGATTTGGAGGTAAGATACATTCGTTTGTTGAGCACATCATCGCATTGCTGGCACTCAAAAGCGGGCGCGCAGTACGCCACGAGATGACGCGAGAAGACGACCATAACGGCGTCGGTCCCAGGCAAGGATTACGAATACATCTAAAAACCGGGATAACCTCTGATGGTAATATTATAGCCCGTGAAACAGACGTCATCGTCGACCATGGCGCTTATGGTCCCGGCGCTCCGACCCAAGCGAGTTCCCGCATTCCGATGTTCACTAGCTGCTACAACATCCCGCATTCTTCGGTGAAAATGGCGAGCGTCTACACAAACGGACCAATATGCGGCTCGGTTAGAGGACCATGTGGACCCCAGTGCTTCTTCGCAACAGAGGTGCATCTCGATATCATCGCGCGCGACCTAGACATCGATCCCCTTGAAATCAGGCGAAAAAACGCCATTCGAAAAGGCGATACCGGATTATTTGGCACGCAAGAAGACGACGGCATGCTCAAAGTCTTGGAAAGCACCGCCAAAGAAGGAAGCTGGGGCGAGTCCATTGAAACGAATGTGGACTTGGAGGGACCTGGCTGGAAGTTCGGTCGTGGTTTAGCCGTCAGCTTTTGGCGCGGAAGTGGTGGTGCTTCCGCGTGTACGGCTCGCTTAAACGCAGACGGCAGCATCCAACTCCTCAGCGGTGCCGTAAACCTTACGGGTGCAACAACCTCAATGTGCCAAATTGCTGCGGAAATGATGGATATCGGCTTTGAGCAGGTATCTTTTGACAGCGGCGATACCGACACCGCCCCCGAATCCATCCACGCGGCGGGCAGCATGCTGACCCGCTCGATGGGCGCCGCCGTAATCGTTGCCGTAGACGATCTAAAAGAAAAAATTCGAGTTGTTGCCGCCGAAAAACTAGAAGCTGCCCCGGACGATCTGAAAATCGAAGGAGGGTGCGTTTCTTCGATATCTACACCCGAACGCTCCATGTCATTAAGTGAAGTAGCAAAAGCTGCGCCAGGAATTACAGGCTATATAATGGGGCAAGGGGAAACTAAGGCACCGGCTTTTTGCCCCATCTATGCGGCACAAATCGCGGAGGTAGCCGTGAATCTGGATTCGGGTGAGGTGAAAGTTTTGAGGCTGGTTTGTTCCCAAGATGTAGGCTTCGCCATGAACCCGACTTCCATCGTCGGCCAAATGGAAGGCGGGATGCTTCAGGGAATCGGTTTGGCGTTGATGGAAGAACAGCCTCGAGACGAGGCAGGCAATATCTATGGCGGAACTCTCCATGAATACCTTCTGCCCACCAGTCTGGACGTTCCTGAGTTGAAGACCATAATGGTTGAGAACAAGGCGGAGGATACACCATACGGCATGAGAGGAGTAGGCGAACCGCCCATACTCGCAACCCCCGCTGCCATCATGAACGCCATCGCCGATGCGGTTGGGACCCGTACTTTCGAGATTCCAGTGGGCCCGCATCACATTTGCGAAGCACTTGGAAAAGGGAACGGAACATAGAAAACACGATATAACTCTTGAAGTCACAATTGAGATGAGCATCTTCCGTTGCTCAAATATTCTCATAGCCCTTGAGTGCTAAAGTTTTTTATTATGTTGATATGAAGTTTTATGAAATTTGAGGAACTTCGGTCTGAATGGCTCGCAGTAAGTGACCATCCAAATACCACTTCATCGCTTTGATATTCAAAACATCATTTAGAACTGTAATGGCGCCACACCGCAGCCATTCGTTTCTTCTTGTACGCCAAGTCCATATAAGAATACCCCGGCATCCGTTGAACCAAACAGGACTGAATGTTAGCTTTTCTCCCATTTGGCCGAGAAGCTCCGTACAGGCCACGGCTACAAAATCGTCACCAGTTCTTCGCTCGCCTCTGACGATAAGCTCTACATCCGGTGACATGAGCCCTTGTAACAATACCTTGTCTCGAAAACCGAGTGCTTCAACAAATCGCTCGTAAACTCGCGCTGGTTTTTCTTTTTCATTGGTAGATGCGAAGAAAAGATCCTTTCCCCAGTACTTATCAATTTGCGCTCGTTTTTTATCCGCATTATCAGCAATTTTGAATACCTCCTGAATCTGTACTCCTATTGCAGATGCTGCAACCCGGTCACCATCCTCTACCCCGTCCCTGAGCACGGCAACAGCGCGCTGTTCGGACGTCATGTATTGGAGGGGAAATAAAAATTCGAGCGCAACGCTTGGCCATACTGCACCCGCCTCCATCGATTTAGTCACGCCATTCGCACTTGAACCCGTCGTTTGTATCAAATCGGGGAGGTCGAACTCATTTAACTCCAACGGTTTTTTTTCTCGCAATCGAGAAAGCGCCGCTTCAGTACACGCCGTATACAACCATTCAGGATGATCTTCGATATTATCGAGGGCCGGGCCCATCTCAATCGCTCGCAACATGGTATCTTGGACGATATCATCCGCATCCAATATATTGCCTGTGAGCCGATAGGCGTGTTGACGCATCAACCCCCAGTATTCTTGGGTATATTTTTCAAGATCGATCATCTTCGAAACTCAAGCATTCGCAAACATCTCGCGCAAATCCGAAGCAATCCGCAATGGCGCCTCGGTTTTTTCCAATACTTCCCTTTCACTCACGCCAGGAGCAATCTCCCGAAGCAAAAGGCCTTCCCGCTCTACAGAAATAAACGCAATATCAGTAATGATGACATCTACTACGCCTTTTCCGGTTAAAGGCAAAGAGCATGTCTTTACAATCTTCGGCGCCCCACGTTTGGAGACATGCTCCATCGTGAGGATCACTTTTCGGGCACCCACGACGAGATCCATCGCACCACCCATGCCTGATATCATCTTGCCAGGTATGGCCCAATTCGCCAGATCACCGTTACCAGCAACTTCCATTGCGCCTAGTATGGTGACGTCTATATGCCCGCCCCTGACCATAGAAAATGACGTGGCGCTATCAAAATACGAACCACCCGGCATAATCGTCACGGTTTCTTTGCTGGCATTCAACAGATCGGGGTCTTCATCTCCTTCGTATGGAAATGGTCCTACACCCAACACTCCGTTTTCTGAATGTATGGTGACGCCAAATTCCTCAGGTATATAATTGCTCACCAAGGTAGGTATGCCCAGCCCGAGGTTGACATATCCCCCCCGGGGAACCTCCATTGCGGCACGCTTGGCAATATCATGTCTGCTCAAAGGCAAATCAACTCCCCCCTAGGCCGTTTCGGGGCCGATTCGTCTTGATTTCGATGGGTTTCTCAATATCCTTACCTAAAACCACGCGTTGCACAAAAATCCCGGGCGTATGCACATTTTCCGGGGCAATTTCACCGACAGGCACAATCTCTTCTACTTCGACGATAGTCACCTCGGCGGCAGTGGCCATGACGGGATTAAAGTTCTGCGCGCTCATCCGGTATATCAGATTCCCGCGCTCGTCTCCCTTCCAGGCCTTGATGAAAGCATAATCCGCCCGAATGGGCTCTTCAAAAATGTATTCTTCCCCCTCAATGAATCTCGTCTCTTTCCCTTCAGCTACGACGGTGCCTGCTCCCGTTGGCGTGAAAAAACCACCGATGCCGGCCCCGCCTGCTCGAATTCGTTCCGTGAATGTTCCTTGAGGGGATAGTTCGACTTCAATTTCCCTTTGCAAGGCTTGTTCTTCATAAGATTTACAAGCCGGGCCCACACGACTAGCGATGATGGAACGGACCTGCCGATTTTCAAACATCAGGCCTACACCCCAACCGTCCATTCCGCCTGCATTCGAAACCAAATGGAAATCGCCAACATCATTTCGCTCACTGAGTGCTTTACATAAATTATGCGCCATCCCGCATATGCCAAACCCACCGATAAGAATCGATGCGCCTTTGGGAATATCCGAAACAGCATCTATGGAACTCGATACGATTTTAGACAAATGAACTACCTCGATGACAAAATTTGATTTGTTCTTGCCTGAAATACCCAAGTATTTACATATAAATTACCAAGGTGATTTGATCAGTTTTCCATCACCCGCCCCACCAATGCTTTCACGGGTGAATACTGTTTATACACAATCACTGTTTTGTCCGTATGTTTTGCAACGTTTTCAGGAATAGAACCAAAAAGTATCTGTTTATAGAAACTCTCGCCAGCAGCTCCCATTGCAATGGCGTCATATTCTTCCGACGCTTGGATAATGCCTACGGAAACGGATTTATGCGTGATGATTCGACTCTCCACATGCACACTGCTCTCATCGTTTATTCTGCCTACCGCCTCGCTCAGAGCTTGTTCCACAGAATGTTTTTGAGTTCCATCTGCTTCTGGAGAAACAATAGTCGATACAACAAGCCTCGCATTGTAAGCACTTGCAATCGGGGCTGTATATCGTTCTGCCAAGCGCGCATGTATTCCTCCGGTTGTCGGTAAAAGAATATTATTAAATCTCATTTCACCTACAAGTTTCACCAGCATAATATCCGCCCTGGCAAGATTTACGACATCATCCACAATTTCACCTAATATGCGATTGGCGGTAGAGGTATAGCCTTTCCAGCCAAGTATGACCAGATCACAATGCCGCTCTCTTGCCGTCTCCAGGATGGCACGCGCCGGATTACGTCCAATCCTTACCAGGGAACTGATTTTGACACCCTTTGAATTGGCGTGAACATGAGCCTGCTCCAAAATTCGTCTTTCTCTTTCAACGTATGAAGTCTCGCGACTTGTCGGAGCCTGCTCTGGCAAAGATACAACCCGCATTACGATAATTTCGCCGTCATTTTCTTTGGCAATCGCTGAGGCCAGATCAATTAGAGGAATCACGTTTGTCGGGTTTGCGATAGGAACCAACACGCGAAAATTACTCTCTTGTCCTTCCATGCTTACTTGCGCTACGCGGGATGGCTCACCAGGCAAGAATTCCTCCTCAGTCTGGGAACCTTTCCAAGCCAGAAACCCAAGCATTCCCACAATCAGCCAAAGCACTGCCATTACAACTGGTTCAGGATGCCGCAATATGAGTGAGAGCAAATATATATTTGCGACAATCCCCAAAAGCGGCAACAACGGTACAAAGGGAACACGAAAAGGCCTGGGGAGATTTGGAAATTTCTTTCGATGATAGATGAGTGCAGCATTTACTAAAATCAATGCCAACAGAAGAATGGTGTCCGCAAAGTGTGCCAACTTCTCCAGGTGAAAACTTTGCGCAAAGACAACAATTGTTCCTCCCACCAAAATAAGCGAAATAATGGGAGTGCGTGTCTGTGAGTTGATCGCGGCGATTCCAGAGGGCAAGTGTCCTAGCTGCGCCATGGACAAAACGACTCGTGAACCCGCTAAAATCGATGCGTTAGATGCGGAAATCATTGAGAAAAGCGCGCCTACGACAATCACCATTCCGCCGATGGGTCCCAGGAAAAGACGCGCCGCATTACCCATCGCTGCTTCCGTATATTCCGTAAGGTTGGCGGTAACGATTACGAAGACCACCAATGTATAAAGAATCGTTACGATCATCATGGAAAGAAAAATCGCGCGAGGAATTGTCTTTGTGGGATTCGTGACTTCCCCAGCTGATGCCGCTATGGCCGAAAACCCAAAAAAAGTAATAAAAACCAAACCGGCCGTCGCGCCAATCCTTGGTATATCCATGCTCATTCTCTCGACAAGGGCTTTTGTGTCCAAATTTCCTAGCCCGCCATATACAAACCAAAACAAAAGGATGACCTTCCCGGCGGTAATGAATATTTGAAAACGAGCCGATTCCTTCGTTCCCTTGATGTTAAGCAACACGAGACAGACCAGGCCTATGATTCCCGATATTTGCTCATAAGGAGAATGCCAGACGAATTCATTAAAATAAGAAGAAAGGCTGCTGATATAGAAAGCGCATGAAGAAGTGTAGCCAAGCACCAATGTCCATCCAACAAGATAGGCAAGTGGCGGCGGAAACGTTCTTCTCGCATAGAGATAACCTTCTCCGGATTCCGGATACAAAGATGTGAATTCACAATAGGTGAGCGCCGTGAACCCAGCGACAAGCGCGGCTATAAGGAAAGCGATGACGGCCGATGATCCGACATCCCTGACAGCCAGGCCGGATAACGTAAAAATACCTGCTGCTATCATAGTACCGACGCCGATAGAGAGCGCCGATGTGAGCCCTAAATCTCTACTGAGTTCGGTCTCAATATGCAGATTGCTTCCGTTACGTTTGTTCATTTCAGATCTGCCAGAAACGACTTGAGCTCTCGCTGCACGGTGGTCGGCTCGGTAACACTCGGAAAATGTCCTGCTTTTTCACATACGACCACTCTCGACTTCATGGGTAACGCACTCATCAACAAGTTTTCCGAATTCTCGCTAAATCGCTTACTCTCCCCTCCACGAAACACCAGAGAAGGGCATATCGTTCTCTTCGCCCAGAAAACGGGATCGTAATCGCTCTCGGAGGAGGCTTGAAATTCCCGCAACCTCAGGATTCTGCTTTTCTCATAAGGAACTCTACTAACGCCGTCTGCGCCATCGCGTACCAAAACATCGCTTAAGAATCGTTTCGTCCTGGCGGGTGGCCAGTTTCCTTCTTCGCTCTCTGTGATGAATTTCTGTGCTTGGGCGATATCCTTGAATTCCATCGGGGGGCTCTGCGCTGCCTCCATGTTCGCGTTGGCTCCCGAAGCATCACGCATTGTCGGGTCAACCAACACAGTCGCGGCAACGCGATCCGGGCGTTTCGCAGCGACGGCCAGAGCGATTGAAGCGGCGAAGGAATGCCCCATCACCACGAAGCGGTCCAGCAAAAGCGCGTCGGCCAAGCCAATTACATCTCTTGCGAAATCAGCTGCGGCGTCACCCGCACCCGGGTCATCCGTTCTCCCGAATCCTCTTTGATCCGGGCATATCATGCGTAACGAGCCCGCGCCCTCCGCTGTAGCGTTCCACATGCCGCCCTGAATCAGCGAACCATGCAAAGCGATGACGGGCAAGAGTAAATTTTTCTTCGCTGGCCTCCAGTCCCGGAAAAACATTTTAAAATTCGATACCGTCTCGAAACCAGCATACCAACCACCTTTACTGCGCATATGAACCTCTTGGAATGAGAAAGTGAATATTTGCAGGGAATATTATCAAACCGGGAAAAAGATGCTTCATTCTCCTGTTGAAGACTTGGCCGATAAACCACACAACGCCCAATCGGCAAACCACCTGCTTTCAGGCCTCATAGAGCACGAGTAAAATACCTTGTTCCTCGATATTCCATCTTATTCTATGGCTTTTTGGTCGTAGATCGGAAATCGCTCAGGAAGAATCATCCGTATAGGAAATCGAGACGCGGCGCGCGTGGAAGCGATTTTTTTCACCTTCGATGGGCTCGAAGAAATGACACGCTTCCAAATCGCGCGGATACACATGAATAGAGACCGCCACATCGTCACGCCGATTGCGCACCGTATGGATGTCAGCGCAGCCGCAAACCGCGTTCTGCGCACCTGCCGAAGGATTGTGCGGCGCATCGTTCCGAAGCGCGATTTCACCTTCGGCAATCCCCGCATCCGAAAAATAATTAACTACTTCCAGACCACCCTCCACCATGCCGAGCATGCCCCAGGCGCCGTCATGATCGTGAATCGGTGTGCCCTGCCCCGGCTGCCACACCATGGCCGCTACGACGAAGCGCTCCTCAGAGTCACGATACAGCAGATGACGCGCATATCCATTATCAGAGGGCTCGAGCGCTTCAGGCGGGAGAAAAGAACCCGCGTCTAACAAGCGTTTGAGAGCTGGTTCGGCTGCGCGAATGAAATCTCGGCCGCGTTCGCCGTTATCGTAGATGTCGGCAAGCTCTTCTGCGAGGCGGGTGATGGGAGCGGCGACTGTGTCCATGACGACCTCCTCCACTTGCGGAAATCGATGTAATGCGCTATTATTCAGACACTTAACCTTTCAGTTTTTTACCGGAAAACCCCGTGAATTTATCCGAATTTATCGATATTTTCAGGAATTACTATTTTTATTATATCGACAATTTCCATTACCGCCGGGCGCTTCCCTCAGTCTCTGTGATGCTCGTCCGGAAGGCGCCGTCCCGGCCGGTTTCAGCAGCTTTCAGGGCCGTTTCGTTCCTTCCGCTGCGCCTCTGCAAGCTCCGCATAACTCACCAGGGATGGTCCCGCTCGATCAGCGTTCCCGGCTCCCCGGCGCTCTCGAGCAACTCGATCATATCATACAGCACGGTGCGCTGCTGTTCAATATTTTCCGCGCGGCCGAAAGGGTGCCCCAGCGGCCAGGGCACGAACACCGCCCGCGGCGGGCGAAGCCCGGCCGTTATCTCCTTGACGATGCTCACCGATACGGTGGCGATGCCCTCCCGTTCCACCGCGTTTTGAATCAGCCCGACCGAGCGATTGCATAGCCCTCAGGCGGGCGCCAGCAGCGCGACCTCCGCCCCCGCCTCGCGCAGCCGCCGCGCCGCGGCAGGCGCCGTCTCCGCCACGAGCCGCTCCACGAGTTCCGCATCGATGTGGCCCATGAAGCTCATGTGGGCGGGCGAGACCCCGCCTATCGCGCCCTCCGCCGCCAGCTCGGCCAGCCGCTCGTGCGGGAACACGACGTTCAGGTCCGCATCCGCCCCCCGGTGGTCGTAGTAATCGTGCGTTATCGTCATCGCATCGCGCGCGGCGTCGCCCGGAATCTCGCGGAACGTCGGGTCGCCGTCTGGGTTTTCCATGTCGAAGGGGTCTTGCGTCTTGAGATGCACCCCGCCCGTCGTCACCAGCGCGACTGTGCACTCGCGCACGGGCCTCGGGAGCGGCGTCCACGGTGTGAACTCGGGCCCCGCGCGCCAGCCGGCCATCTCGGCGGAGAAATCCTTCGCCCCCGCCCATCTTTTCACCAGACCTGGATAACGCGTCAGCAGACGCGCCACCATCCTGTCCTTCCACCTGCGCAAGCTCATCAATGTTTCCTGTCGGTTGGATTGTGAATTATCAGTGGCGGCCATCCCGTGAACCAGCGCAGAACTCTATCGCAACGAAGCCCCGCATGCACCCGGAGGAGGGAATACGCGCTGCGTTCTCCGCGTTCGTATCGGAATATGCGGACAGGGTGCTGCCCCTGGGCCGACCCGAAGCCGCCCGGGCCGCAGCCCTGAGGGCGCGCGCGCATCGCGCGGGCCGCGTTCTGAATATGGGGGATGCGTTCATCGCGGGGACGGCGGTGGCGCACGAACTCGCGATTGCGACGAAAAACGTCCGGGTTTTCGACGGCCTCGACATCGAGGTCGTGAACCCTTGGGACGCGGCGTAAGCCGCTTCACAATATAGAGCCACGAACAAATCGCCCGCTTTCGACTCATCATGCGCAGCGGGGCGAGAATGCAATACCTCCTTCATTAGTCGGAATTGACCTTCGATACGCGGCTTCGCCGCTACTCAGGATGAGGCGAGGAGGACTTTATCAACAGCCCTTTGAGGGGGAGTCAACGAGGCAAGTGTAAAGCGAGTGTTGTGGTCACTTACATTTTGATTCCTGCGTAACGTATCCTCGTAAATTGCTTTGACTTTCCACTCGCCTTAGGAAACACTGCTTAAATCAGCTAAATCACGAGGGCTGAACTTAAATGACCCGGCAAAATTGGTCCGATGGCGAGATCCACGCCATCGTTGACGACTACTTTGATATGCTTCGGCATGAACTGGCCGGACTGTCTTATAACAAAAGCGTACACCGGCGAGTTCTGAGGGAAACTATTAATCGTTCAGATGGTTCGATTGAACGAAAGCATATGAATATCAGTGCGGTGATGGACGTACTCGGCCTTCCTTACATAAATGGTTACCAACCCTACAGACATTACCAGAGAGCGTTGTTTGAAATCGTCGAAACCCACCTTCATAGAAATCACGAATTGTATTCTTCTTTAACAGGGGAAGATGTCTCCCCCAAACGCCCATCCGGGGAACCCTTGAGCGAATCGAGTCTGGAGTTTGACGAGGCGCCCCCGTCGCGCGAAGTATCGGAACAGAATTTATCAGAGGATATACGCCGTATCGTTCATAGGTTTGAACCACCAGCGGAACGAGATGCCCGAAATCGAAAACTCGGAAAAGACGGCGAAGAATTCGTATTCGAGACCGAGAAGCGTCGTTTATATGAACTTGGCAGGAAAGACCTGTCCGATAGTGTTAGTTGGGTCGCCCGCGATAAGGGAGATGGTTACGGTTACGACATCCTGTCCTTTTTGGGGACAGGCAACCAAGCAGAGCGAGAACGCTGGCTGGAAATCAAGACCACGAACGGCCCCAGAACAACACCTTTTTTCATCACCAGAAACGAGTTGTCCGTTTCAGAAACGCATCCTGATATATATAGGATCGTTAGACTCTATGATTTCAGGCGTCAAGCGCGAGCATATCGATTGAAACCACCACTGGAACAACACGTTAAACTCTCTCCGACAATCTATAGTGCTACCCCTTAAGGGGCTGTTAGAAAAGTCCTGCTTTCTTGATTCAGCTCGACGGATGTGAAGTTGTAGGGGTCGCATATTATGCGACCCTGCATTTTACGCCTGCCGACCATGGGCCGCATAATATGTCAGACATATATGTCTGACCTACACACCCTCCGGCAAAGCGGTAACCCATCGCCGTTATACCGGCATCGCAGGCTTTTTCAACAACCCCCTAAATGATTGTGCGCCAAAAGGGTTCAAAGTATTATCGAGAGGGTGTTGCGCATATCCGAAAAGCCTAGATTAGACATAACAGCGTATGGAAAACTTTCTTTTGATAGTATCTTTTTTCAATTTATAAACCGTTTACACGGATGATCGAACAGACTTGAAATAAGGAACTTTCTTGATGACAGTGAATAATATCTCGGACTGGATCATGGATTTCAGACGGCCTGAAATCTTCTGGTACGTGAAGCGACTCACCGGCAACGATACGCTGGCCGTGGATAAAGGCGATGCGGGGGCACGAATCGACCGTAAATTCCTTTTTGGCATGTTTCCCTCGCTCTTCAAGCCGAAAGTGGAAAATCCAGATGTTCGTTTCCCTCTCTATATCGACTCCCATGATAACCTGCGGACTGGCCGCGCCGTCTGGTACAACGACAAGCTCCGTGGCGGGACGACGGATGAGGCGCGTCTGACAGATTTTGGCGGCAGCCCCTCGGCGCTGCTCGATCCGGAAAGCACGGGCGCTCTCGCCATTTTCGCGTTTGTTCTGGATGAAGCGAGAGTTGTCAAGGAGGTTCATGTCTGGGTCTGTGAAACCCTACTGGAAGAAGAACTGGCCGAATACTGGATAGGGTGGCCTGTCGAACCCGGGCAACAATTTATCTGGTCACATAATCATGGTTCTACTTTAGTTTCTGCTTAAGACTCCGGCGCCCGCTTAGTCGTTCCGACCGGGCTGAAGAACTTTTATCCCAAGTCAATCCCAAGCGAAGGGACTGTTTCAACAGCCCCGGCAGGAGGTGCCTTATGTTTCCCCCCGTCTTCAACCGTGCTTATACGTCTTTTGGGGCTCCATACCCGGTTTGGAGAAATACAACGGAACTTGATATGATCCCGGGATTAGTCCGCGACCAATCTTGAACGGATATAGGAGACCCAAACCATGAAATTACATCTGCGCAAAACCATTCTGGCGCTAGCCATCGCTTTGTTCGGCATCGCAGGCAGCGCACATGCGGCCGACGTCACGATCGGCTATCAGCTCCTCTACGGGCCGTGGAAGACGAACATGAAGAAACTCAGGGCGAAGGGCCTTGGCGGCAAGAGCATCGAGTTCGTGAAATTCACATCCGGCACCGAGGTGATCAACGCGATGGCGTCGGGTTCGGTGGACATCTCGCTCAACGGTTCCTCGCCGACGGCGGCGGGCTACAGCCGTGGCGTCGATCTCCAGGTCATCTACGTTTACGACAACATCAACGACGCCGAAGCGCTCGTCGTGGACAAATCGGTCACGGCGCCTCAGGACCTCAAGGGCAAGACGATAGCGGTGCCCTTCGGCTCCACCACCCACTTCCACATGATGTTCGCTCTGGAGCAGTTCAACATTTCTCCCCGGGCGCTCAAGGTCATCGACATGTCGCCGCCGGACATGGTCGCGGCATGGGAGCGCGGCGACATCAACGGCGGTTTCGTTTGGGATCCGGCGCTCGGACGCATGAAGCGGAAAGGACGCGTGCTGATAACCTCCGGCGATCTCAGCAACTGGGGCAAGGCGACCTTCGATGCGATGGTCGCGAGCAAGAGTTTCACGAAGAAAAACCCAAAATTCGCCTGCCAGTGGGTGAAGATGGTGGCGTCGGCCGATGCGGACTATCGCGCCAACCCGGCCAAATACGGACCGGGCACCGCGAACGCGAAAGCGATCGCCGCTTCGGTGTCCGGCAACGAGGCCCAGGTCGGCGGCGTGCTGGCCCTGTACGGCTATCCGACGCTGAAGGAGCAGATCTCTGCGACCTGGCTCGGCGGAGGCGTACAGAAAGCGCTGAGAGCGACCTCGGCATTCCTGAAGTCCCAGGGCAAGCTCGACAAGGTGCTCAAGAGCTACGCGGATTCGGCGACGCCGAAATTCGCGAAAATGGCGCTCGAAGGCGGCTGCTAGACGCTGCGGGACGGCAAATATCGGACCCGGACGATACGCGAAGACAATATGATGGGTCGGTCTGCGCGCGATCCCCGGCGCCGACCCCGGATCGGAGCAAGCCAATGACCCCGGTCATCAGCCTCAACAAAGTTGGCATGACCTTTCCTTCCCTGCAGGGGCTGGGCAGCGTCCAGGCGCTCGAAGACGTGAACCTTGAGTTCCGCGACAACGAGTTCGTGGTCGCGCTCGGCGCTTCCGGCTGCGGAAAGACGACCCTGCTCAACGTCATCGCCGGTTTTCTGCCGCCCACGTCCGGCGAAATTCTGAGTAAGGGCGAACCGGTGAACGGTCCGGGCCGGGACCGGGGCGTCGTATTCCAGAAACACGCTCTCCTGCCGTGGCTCAACGTCATCGAGAACACCGAGTTCGGCCTCAAGCTTCAGGGCGTTGCAAGCGCCGACCGCAGGGCCGAAGCCCGGGAGAATCTGGCTTTGGTGGGCCTGTCGGACTTTGAAGACTATCCCATCTACCAGCTATCCGGAGGCATGCAGCAGCGGGTGGGACTGGCGCGGGCCTTGACCTGCGATCCGGACATGCTGCTCATGGACGAACCGCTGGGTGCGCTCGACGCCTTCACGCGGGAAAACATGCAGGAATTGATCCTCGACGTCTGGCGGAAGACGCGCAAGATCGTCTTTTTCATCACCCACAGCGTGGAAGAAGCGCTGTTCATGGCGACCCGGCTCATCGTGATGTCGCCAAGACCGGGCCGCATCACGCACGAATACGAGTTGAATTTCAGTCACCGGTATTTCGACACGGGCGACGCGCGGCAGGTCAAATCATCGCCGGAATTCATCGCCATGCGCGAAGAGATCCTCTCCATCATTTATGGTGAAGAGGTTCAAGAGCAGCCGTTATGAAGATCGGCATCTTCTCGCGCCGAAAATCGGAGGCCGTGGACCAGTACGGGGTGCCGGGACGGGGCAACAGCACGGCGATCAGCGTCGCAACCATCGTGCTGATCCTGGGCGGCTGGTGGGTCACGACCCGGCTCGAGCTAATCCGGCCTCTGTTCCTGCCGTCACCCGAGATGGTCATCTCGAAATTCAACAAGATTGCGTGTACGGGTTACTATCTCGAGCAGTTGCTGGCTGCGTTCGGCGCCCGCGCCGAGGTGACGGCCAAGTGCTTCGGCTTCAGTGAACATGCCCTGCACGAACACATTCTCTGGAGTCTCTACCGCGTATTCGGCTCCTTTTTCCTGGCCGTGATCACCGCGGTGCCCATAGGCGTCGCCATGGGGATGAGCCGTTACGCGCGCGGCGTCTTCGACCCGCCGATCGAGTTCTACCGCCCGATTCCGCCGCTCGCATATCTTCCGCTGACCATCATCTGGTTCGGCATCGGCGAGTCCGGCAAGTTCTTCCTGATCTTCCTGGCCTGCTTTGCGCCCATCGCCATCAACGCGCGCGCCGGGGTGCGCTCGGTGTCGGTCGAGCAGATCCACGCTGCCTATTCGATGGGCGCTACCAGCCGGCAGGTGATCCGCCATGTAGTGATCAAGGCGGCGCTGCCGGAAATCCTCACAGGCATGCGGGTCGCGATAGCCTTCGGCTGGACGACGCTGGTCGCGGCGGAGATGGTCGCAGCCAAAGCGGGAATAGGAGTGATGGTGCTGAACGCCGCCCGTTTCCTGGCGACAGATATTGTGTTTCTCGGGATCGTGGTGATCGGCGCGATCGCTTTTATTTTCGATCTCATCATGCGGCGCATGGAACGGGCGTTCGTCCCGTGGAAGGGCAAGGTCTGAACGTATTCCGGCGGGTTACCTGGGGGTTGGGAGATTCGTTATTCGGCGGCGGCCATCCCATGAACCAGTGGGGAACTCTATCGCAACGGCGCCTTGCGCGCACCTGGAGGAGGAAATGTAAGCGATTTTGAATGGCTCTGTTTTACGTAGGGACAGGCCTCCGTGCCTGTCCGGGGCCGTGACCTGTCCTGATGACGTGGTGCGGTTTTGTTCGTCATTCCGGTGTCAGTCCCAACTGGAGAAGGAGGAAATGCCCTTTGTAGGGACTGCATACATGGAACTGTGAGTACGAGAAAATTCGATCCTCAATCCCTCGCTCCCCGCTCGAAAGCCCCCCTACTCACCCATACGCATTCTGCTTCTCGTTCGGGAGTCCAGGGAAAGCGGGCCGCTCCCCAGGAGGAGAACCGCGATTGTGGCGAGGAGGAGGAAGAGCGAGTATTCGTATCCGCCGGCGACGGCGGCGCCGGTCTGGGGGTTCGTGACGACCCCGTGCATGAAGAAACCCTGGTCGAAATGCACCAGCGCAGCGGCGCCCGCCATGATGAATGCGTTCATCAAGGCGCCGAGGCGGGTGTAGAACCCGAGCAGCAGAAGCGCCCCGCCGACCAGGTGGCCCAGTACGACGGCCCACGCACCGACGGTGGGCAGAGGGATTCCCATCGATGCGTTCAGGGCGGCGAGGCGCTCCACGCCGATCACCAGAAAGCCGTAATAGCCGTGCAAAATGTAATAGACGCCCAGAGAGACGCGAAGCACGGCGATTCCGTATGTCTGATACGGCCTCAACCTCGGATTCATCGACTCTTCCCTATTCGATATAAAAGGATATTTTCACCCAAAAGCGCAAATATCGCCACCCCTTCCAAAAAGGCGGGACGATTTGACCCGCACGTGAAATATGATAGAAGCAAAATGTGGCGCAGTCTTGCACCTGGCCGCTCTTATGCAAGACAGCCGCTTCCTCCATTGTCGCCACCTAAAAACATGAAAGCAGCCATCCGAAAATGAGCGAAACCGAAAAAAGACTATCGTACAAGAACTTCATCATTCCGCTGGTACTGGTCGTCGTCCTGGTGCTTTTCTTCTATTCGGGACTGGGCCGCTACCTCTCCTTCGAGGCGTTGAAGGAAAACCAGGGCGCACTCAAAGAGTGGGTGCGCGCGAACGGCGCGCTCGCCATCGTCGCCTACATGCTCACCTACGCGGCGGTGACGATTTTTTCCCTCCCCGGCGGGTTGGTGATGAGCATCACGGGAGGCTTCCTGTTCGGGACCGTCTGGGGCGCGCTCTACATCGTCGTGGGCGCGACGGCGGGGGCGACTGTCCTCTTCATCGCGGCAAAGACCTCGCTCGGAGACCCCCTGCGCGCGAAGGCCGGCCCCTGGCTCCAGAAGATGGAAGAAGGCTTTCAGGAAAACGCGCTGAGCTACCTGCTCGTCTTGCGGCTCGTGCCGATTTTTCCCTTTTTCGTGGTGAACCTGGTGCCCGCCTTCCTGGGGGTATCCCTGAGCGTCTACTTCATCGGCACGTTCCTGGGGATAATTCCCGGCTCGTTCGTCTTCGCATCGGTGGGCGCCGGGCTCGGCAGCATTTTCGAGGCGGGGGGCGAGTTTTCCGCCAAGGGGATACTGACGCCCCAGGTCATCATCGCGCTCGTGGGACTCGCCGTGCTCTCACTCGTCCCCGTGGTGTACAAGAAGATAAAATCGAAAGAAGGCTAGTCTTTTCTCAGTGCGGCTTATCCGCCGTGAATAGATACCTGTTATGCGCGAAGAAATAAGCGCCCGCCTCGCCTTGTTCGCGCAAGTCCTCCGCCCAGGCGTCCACCTCTTCCTGCGTGAGGCCGGTGCGCTCCGGCAAGACGCCCTGAAACATGCGGATGAAGTGAAAGCTGAAGCACTCTGGCCCGTAGGCGGTGTCGAGAACGGGGATCGCGTGGGCGGACGCATCGACGAAGCCCGCCGCCTCTATCCTGGACTTGAGCGTGAGCGGCAGTCTCAGATGGGCGAAGCCCTCCAGCCAGCCGGCCAACACCCGCTCGCAGCGCGCCGCATCCTTGCAGCGCCACGTCGTGGAGCCCCAGTCGGCGTCGCTGACCGCGATTCGTCCGCCGGGCTTCATGGCGCGGTGAATCTCGCGCAAGGCCGCATCCACGTCCGCCACGAACTCGAGTGTCTGCACGCTCACGCAGGCGTCGAAATACCCGTCTTCGAACGGGAGTGATACGGCGTCGGCGATCTGAAAATCAACCCAGGGCTTATCGGCGCAGCGCGCCCTGGCGATCTCGATCATCGACTCGCTGAGGTCCACGCCGCGCACAAGTCCCGTCGGGCCGACCATCTGCGCCATCTCATCGGCGAACAGGCCGGGGCCGGAACCCACGTCCAGAGCGCGCGCGCCGGGGATGAGACGCAACGCTTCTATCGTCCGCCGTCTGGCCTCCACCATGTCCCGAGTCCGGTATATGGCCTCGGCGCGGCGCGAGGCATTCTCATCGAAATCCATCGTACCGCTCACGGACGCGCTCCTAGTGGGGGTCAAACGCGAGTGAGGAGGGGCTGTTGAAAAATTAGCATGCGCCCCCTAAGGAGTTCTCCTTCCATCAAATGGAATATCAAATCAACTCCCCCCTTGAGGGTCGGCTTCCCGAGGGGAAAGCCGACGATGAAGCAGAGCGGTTTGTGCGAAGGTTGAATCGGTGGGGGGTAAAATGCGTTTTATTTCCAGTCCGAACTATACCCCCCACCGAATCGCTTTCGGGCTTACGCCCTCAACTCTTCGACTCCCCCTCAAGGGGGGAGTGGTTCTTCCTCTTTAGTCAGTTGCAATGACCCTCAAGGGAGAGTGAATCTCTTCTCTCCCCGGTCGGCATTGATTGTCGGAATGACGTTAAAAATCACACCCGGCAGCAGGGACGGTTCGCGAACCATGGGGCGGACACACAGGTCCGCCCCTACGGTGTGCGAATGCCTACGCGTCTTTGAAATACTCTTCGTCCTCGGGCCGGGCCTTCCAGTTGGGATTGGTGGGCCATTCCAGGTGACGCGAGAGCTTGTCGCCGCCGTAGCGCACCCGGTAGAGCAGCGTGCGCTCGGAGCCGTTGGTGTATTCATGCACCTCGCCCGGAGGATGCACGATGAAGGAACCGGGGATCACGTCCACCTCGCCGGTGGGGGTCTTCATCCTGCCGCCGCCCTTGTAGCAGAAATAAATCTCCGTCGCGTGGGGGTGGCAATGGTAGGGACTCACCTGCCCGGGCTCCCAGCAGGCCACCGTCACGTCGCCCTCCTCGAAGCGGCCCAGAATCTTCTCCACGTGTTTTTCCTTGCTGAATTCCTTTTCTTTCTCCAGATCGAAAACGTGCATCTTCTTCTCCTGTATGCGTGATTCCATCTCTCCAAAAACGGGCGCTCGATGAGCGGCCCCCACAAACTCCTTACAGTCCGCTGAACTCCTCGCAGATGGCGGCCATCCACTTGGCCCCGTCTATCAGGTCCGCGATTTTCAGGTTCTCGTTCGCGCTGTGCGTGCGCGAGGTAATGCGGCCCACCCCGGTGGAGGAAAGCGGAATGCCGAGGTGCTTCAAAACAATATACGTCGGCGTGCTGCCGTTGCCGAACGGGTTGATGATGGCGTCCTCCCCGTAGAGCCTCTGCGCCGCCGCGTTACACGCCTTGACGATATCGGCCTCGGGGTCGCTCTTCGCCGGGTAGGAGGTGAACAGAAGCTCCACGCCGATGTCCTCGAAGCCGTGCTTGTCCAGATGCGCGCGCACGCAGTCTCTTATCTTGTAAGGGTCCTGGTCCGGCACGAGGCGGCAGTCTATCTTGGCCCGAGCGCGGGCGGAGACGATGGTCTTCACCCCCTCGCCGGTGTAGCCGCCGTCAAAGCCCGCGATGTTGAAGGTCGGGTTCGCGAGATGGCGGCGCGGCAGATCCTCGTCCTTCATATCGAGGAGGAACTTGCGAAGCTCGAACTTCTCGATGCGCTCCGCCCCGTTGTAGGGCAGGACGCGGCGGATGAGTTCGTCCTCGATTTCGGTGATCGGCAGCACGTCGTCGTAGAATCCTTCCACCAGCACGTTCTCTTGCCTGTCCTTCATGGTCGAGAGCGCCCACGTCATCCGCCAAGCCGCGTTCTCGTATATCTGGGCGTTCGAGCTGTGGA
Organism: bacterium; assembly: GCA_965213625.1. Classification (GTDB taxonomy): domain Bacteria; phylum UBA8248; class UBA8248; order UBA8248; family UBA8248; genus Bin107. The sequence goes on along the minus strand of CBDBZU010000004.1, from coordinate 1,095,212 downwards.
AATCCACGTTCGCCGTCCGGCAGGTGAGCTCCATGTAGCAAAGCCCCTTGTTGCCGAGCGAGAGCACCGGCGTGTCCACCCGCGTGGTGTTGTCCTCCCACACGCAGCCGTCCGCCGCGAGCAGATCGGCGTTTTCCTTCACGAAAGGCTCGAGCGAGGGACTTCCCACTTCTTCCTCGCCCTCGATGATGTACTTGACCGTGCAGGGAAGCTCGCCGCGCACCGCGAGGAACGCCTCGAACGCCGCCAGACGGCTCATGATGTTGCCCTTGTTGTCCGTCGAACCGCGCGCGATGACGGCGCCGTCCACCACTTGGGCGTCAAACGGCGGGGTATCCCATTCCGAGAGCGGCTCCGCCGGCTGCACGTCGTAGTGGTTGTAGAAAAGAAGCGTCTTGTCTCCGCCGCCTTTGAGGCGCGCGGTGAGAATCGGGTTGCCGCCCGTCTCATGGAGCGTCGTCTTAAGGCCCGAACGCGCCACGCGGGCTTCTAGCAGGGCCGCCATCTCTCTTATCCCCACGTTCGTGGTCGAGATGCTCGGCTGGCGGCAGAGTTCCTGCAGGTCGGCCACGATGCTATCCGCGTTCGCATCGATATAGTCCAGTACTTTATCGAAGTCTTTCCTCTCGCTCATCGCACACTCCCCATCCTCGAGACGCCGGCGATCGGCTCATCGGTTTGATTATCAGCGTGGAACAAAGATATGATCCCCGGCACTTACATTCAACCCGAAGACCCGCATTCGCGCGACTCGGACCCGGGCGCACATGCGCTCCGGCGCGTCCCGGATGCGACGCAAGGAGGCCATTCATGCCCGAAGCACCCGCGAACACGAACTGGTACACGTATTTTCCCGAGGACTACCGCTGGTCGGCCGCCATCTGCGGCATGGTGTCGAGCGCGCAGTGGGGCGGGACCGAAATCGGCGAGGTCGACAAGGTCTGCCGCCGCCTCTACAAGAAGCTCGGCGACGACAACCTTTGGTTCCGCGAGTGGGACCGCATGGGCGACACCGTGCGGGATTTGGGCCGCGCCGCCGAGCGTAAGAAAAAGAACCTCTCCGCCGCCACCCACTACAAGCGCGCCACCTGCTACTACCAGATGGGCGAACGCTTCCGGACGCCCAAGGACAAGCGCGCGGTCGCCACGTTCAAGAAATCGCTCGACACCTTCCGCCGCTTCACCCGCCTGACGGACAGGCCCAGAATCGAGGCCGTGGAGGTTCCCTTCGAGGGCCGAAAAAAGCTGCCCGGCTATCTCGTGCACGCCGAAAATACGAGGAAGAGAAAACCCCCCGTCGTCGTCTTCTTCGACGGGCTCGACGTCACCAAGGAACTCCAGTTCACGCGCGGCGTGGAAGACCTCATCCGCCGCGGCATGAGCTGTCTGGTGATGGACGGCCCCGGCACGGGCGAGGCCATCCGCCTGCGCAACATCTACCTGCGTCACGACTATGAAGTCGCCGGCTCGGCCGCGCTCGATTATCTCGAAACCAGAAACGACGTGGACGCCAGGAACGCCGGCGTCATGGCCGTCAGCCTGGGCGGCTACTACGCGCCGCGCATCGCCAGCATGGAGCCGCGCTACAAGGCGTGTCTCGCCTGGGGGGCGATCTGGGACTACTACGCCACCTGGAAAAAGCGCATCGACGCCTCCTTCAAGGCGGAACTCTCCGTACCGGGCCATCACATCCAGTGGATACTGAACGCAGACTCGCTCGACGACGCCCTCGCCAAGCTGGACGGCTTCCGGCTCGACGGCGTCGTGCAGAAGATGCGGTGTCCCTTCCTCGTCACGCACGGGGCGGACGACAAGCAGATTCCGCTCCGAGACGCCAAGGCGCTCTACAACGCCGTGGGCTCGAAGGACAAGACGCTCAAGGTCTTCACCGTGAAGGAAGGCGGCTCCCAGCACTGCCAGCGCGACAACTACGCCATCGGCACGGCCTACATGTTCGACTGGCTCCAGGAGAAACTCTGCGGGTAGACGGGATCGTAGGGACAGGCCCCCGTGCCTGTCCTGCCTTCCTGTTTGCCTGTGTAGGGACAGGTCGCGACCTGTCCCCTTACCTGAGAGCCCATGACTACCTTCCAAACCCACGTCATCGTCGACTGGTCGGCGCGCTCGAAGCCGAGTCCGGCCCGTCCGACGAAAGACGCCATCTGGTGGGCCGCCGCGCGCGACGGCGTCGTGGACGAACCCGCGTACGCCCGCACCCGCCACGACGCGGTGGAGCGTTTGGCAGATATCATCGCAATGGAACTAGACGCCGCCCGCCGCGTGTTGATCGGTTTCGACTTTCCCTTCGGCTACCCGGCCGGGGTGGCGGCGCACCTGACGGGCGAGGCCTCGGCCCGCACGCTCCGGGGCTGGCTGGCGGCCCGCATCGAAGACGCCGAGAACAACGCGAACAACCGCTTCGAAGTCGCGGAGGCGATCAACCGCACCTATCCGGGAATCGGCCCCTTCTGGGGTCGACCGGAAAGCTGGGGATACCCCGAGGTGCCGACACGCGAATCGCGCCGCACGGGCCGGGAGGCGCATCCTCCCGAGCGGCGCATCGCCGACTCCCAGGCCAGGGGCGCCAAGACCGTCTGGCAACTGGCCTACGCCGGGTCCGTCGGTTCGCAGGTGCTCCTGGGCCTGCCTGCTATCAAGCGACTCATAGAGCACCCGCGCCTGAAAGGCCGCCTCGCCGTCTGGCCCTTCGATACCGGATTGCGCGCGCCCGAAGCGCCCGCCGTAATCGCCGAAATCTACCCTTCCCTCCTCAGGAAAGAAATTGAAGAGCGAAAGAGTGAGGCCGAAATAACTGACGCCGCACAGGTTCGCGTGAACGCGGAGGCATTCGCAAGGCTCGACGCCCTGGGCGGGCTGGGCCCCTTATTCCAAGGCGCTTCTCATCTCAACGCCGCCGAGCGCCGCATCATCGAAACGGAAGAGGCATGGATACTCGGCCTCGGCCATGAAGAGGAACTCAAAAAGGCGCTGGGCCGGTCTTTGTAGGGACAGGTCGCGACCTGTCCCTACCACTGAACACCCACCACCGATGACGTGAAAATGATGCTGTGATATAAATTTCCCTACTGGAACAATGAAACGAGGAAGCCTGAATTTCGAAGAACTCACGGATTGAAATATCCGTTTTTCTCGATATTTCCGCGCCATCCCTCAATGATATTTGCACGATAAAATTCAATTTCGCGTAAGGAGAACGCCTCATGGCAAAAGCCGCACAAGCCGTCCGCAAGGAACCGTGGTTCGCGTATTTTCCCGATGACTACCGCTGGTCCGCAGGCGTAGGCATCGCCTATTCCACATCCTATTGGGGTTCGTCCACGATGGGCGAGGTCGACAGGGTCTGCCGCAAGTTAAAGGGCAAGATTGGCGACGACGACGCCTGGTTCGACGAATGGGTGAGTGAGGCCGACAGGATGCGCTCCCTCGGCATGGCCGCCGCTCGGAAAAAGAACAATCTCTCCGCCGCCGCATTCTTTAAGCGCGCGTGTTTCTACTACCAGCTCGGCGAGCGCTTCCGGACGCCCAAGGACAAGGCGGCGAACGCCGCGTACCGCAAATCACTCGACAGCTTCAAGCGCTTCGCCGCGCTCACGGACGCTCCGCGCATCGAGCACGTGGAAATCCCCTTCGAGGGTAAAAAGACGCTGCCCGGAATCCTCATTCACGCGCAGAACACGAGAAAAAGAAAACCGCCCGTGGTGGTATCCTTCGACGGTTTCGACGTTTCGAAGGAGATTCAATACATCCTGGGCGCGGAAGACCTCGTTCGCCGGGGGATGAGCGTACTCGCCGTGGATGCGCCCGGAAACGGAGAAGCCATCCGCTTCAGGAAGCTCTACCTGCGCCACGACCATGAAACCGCGGGCGCTGCGGCCCTCGATTATCTCGAAAGCAGAAACGACGTGGACGCGAAGCGCGCCGGCGTCATGGCGATCAGCCTGGGCGGCTACTACGCGCCCAGAAACGCGAGCATGGAGCACCGCTTCAAGGCGTGCGTGGCGTGGGGGGCGATCTGGGACTACCAGCGGGTGTGGCAGGACAGAATCGCCGCCGCCTACAAGACGGCCCTCTCGGTTCCCGGCCATCACCTGACGTGGATTTTCAACTCGGACTCCACCGAGGAGTGTCTCGACTTGCTCGCGGACTTCAAGCTCGACGGCGTGGTGCAGAACATGCGCTGCCCGTTTTTGCTGATCCACGGAGAGGGTGACCAGCAGATACCCCTCGCCGACGCGAAAAATCTCTTCAACGCCTCGGGCTCGAAGGACAAGACCTTCCGGGTCGTCAAGGGAACCGAAACCGGCGCCCAGCACTGCCAGATGGACAACGTGCCCCCCTACGCGCACGAGATTTTCGACTGGCTCAAGCTGAAGCTGGGTGCGTAACGGGACCGAACGCATACTTTCGACCATACCCCGCTGCGGCGTCCCGGCACTCTCGCATGAGGGTCGGGACGCCGCGGTGAACGCCCTTTCTTCCGGCGCTTTTCATTGACGCTCCGTTCGTATGCTTGACAAGCCGTACCACACGAACAACATTGCGAATTCCTCACAACCCGGAATCGTGGACGCATGGACGACCGCATCTACGCGCTGGACAAAGGCCGGACCTTCGAGAGCGTAAAGTAGAAAAAACTCATGGCAATGACGGCGTATTTGCGAAACAGGCCAAACGCCGGTTGACGTAAACGGCGCGGATAGTGATTACAATGGGTAAACAGGCGGTGTCGAGGAGAAAACACACACAACATGGGGGTGGAGCCGACATGAACTACGAGAACCTGCGCACCGAAATGGACGGTGAGTTGCTGATCGTCACATTGCACTGGCCGGAGCGGCGAAACGCCATGACCCAGCAAATGCGGATCGACCTGCTCGACTGCGCCCGCCGCGCCGAAACCGACGACGCGGTGAAGGCTATCGTCTTCACCGGGCACGGGGACAAGTCGTTTTGCGCCGGCACCAACATCCCCGAACTCGAACGACGCACGCTGGTCTCGGAGATGGGCCCCTCGGCCACGCTGCGAAAGGAACTGCCGACCGCCATCGAACGCCTCGGCAAGCCGACCGTGGCCGCGATCAACGGCTACTGCTTCGGCGCGGGGCTGGAATTCGCCATGGGGTGCACAATCCGCATCGCGAGCGAGAACGCCCAGCTCGCGCAGCCGGAGATCAACCTGGGCCAGATTCCCGGTTCGGGCGGCACGCAGCGTCTCTACCGGTTCGTCGGGCTGGGCTGGGCCATGCAGATGATCCTGACGGGACAGCGCGTCGACGCCGAAACCGCCCGCGAAATCGGCCTGGTCACCGAAGTCATGCCGCTTGCCGAGTTAATGCCCCGTGCGAAGGAGCTGGCGCGCACCCTTGGGGCGCAATCCCCCATGGCCTTCGTCGCCGGGCGCGACGCCGTATTGCGCTCCACGGAAACCGAGCTTCTGGCGGGCATCGACTTCGAGCGAAAACTCTACGCCATCTGCATGGCGACCGAGGACAGCCGCGAGGCCCTGAAAGCCTACGCCGAAAAACGCGCCCCCGAGTACAAGGGCCGCTAATCCCGGAATCAAGCATGAAACCTTCTTTTCTTGACCAGGAAAAAATCGAGGCCTATATCGCCGCCGGTTACTGGACGCGCGAGACGATGGTGGAGCGCTACGCCGTCTATGCGCGGGAATTCCCTGGGAAAATCGCCTGCCGCGATTCGCAAGAGGAGATTACCTGGCGAGGTCTGGATGAACTCACCGACCGCATCGCCGCGAACCTGTTCGCCAGAGGAATCGATCGCGACGCCCGCGCCCTCGTGCAGATGTCATCTTCGAACCGCGAGATCGTCTTGCGCATCGCATTCAAGAAAGCGGGCGTCATCGGCTGTTTCGCCCCCATCCAGTGGCGGTGCCAGGAACTGGGCTACGCATGCCGGGAACTTGCGCCGAGCGTCATATTCGCCTCACCGGAAACCATGGATGATGAAGGAGAATCCTGGCTGGATGAGACGTTCGCTGGAGCCTCGCACACGCTTCTCGTCGATCTCTCGGACGCAACTCCCGCCGGGTGGCTGTCCTGGGACGAGTTGACCAATCCACCGCAAGACCCCGGTTCACTGAAAGAAATCGCCTCCCGGCGTTTCCGCTTCGATGAGATTTCCCTCATCACGGTCTCGAGCGGCTCCAGCGGATTTTCGAAGCTTTGCGAATGGCCCGAAGGGGCGCAGATGTGCCTCGCCCACGCAAACGGCGCGCGATTGTGTATCAGCGAGGACGACAACATCGGCGTTTTCGCGCCGATGGCGGGGGGCGCGGGGCTGCTGGTCTGGGTGACGTCGGGCATGACGCCGTGCGCCTTCACGTTCCCCGAAACCTATAACGCGCGCGCTTTGCTGGCGCTCATCGAGAGTGCGAAGATCACCGTGGCGACGACCGTGCCCGTCATCCTCACTCGGATGGCGCAGGAAAACTTAAGCTCCTACGATCTCAGCTCTCTGCGTGCCATTCGGGTCGGCACGGCTGCTGCGGACCTGGCCGCGGCGCGACATGTGGAAAGTCTCACCGATTGCCGCGTCGTGGTCGCGGCGGGCAGCATGGAAACCCCCGGCTTCGCGCACGCGGACTTCAACGAGCCTGCCGTGCTCAGGCTCAACGGCAGCGTCGGCTTGCCGCATCGGGGATGCCGCTGGCGAATCGAGGATGAGGAGGGAAACGCACTGCCACAGGGGAGCGTCGGCCACTTCAAACTCTCGGCCCCTTACGCGTCATCGGGTTACTGGAAAGACCCGGAAGGGACGAGGGCAGTCTGGTCGGATGGGTGGAACGCGACCGGTGACATCGGCACCATTGACGAAGACGGCCGCTTGAGATTGCTGGGCCGCAGCAAGGAGGTCATCAACCGCAGCGGGCAGAAAATACTGCCTGTCGAGGTCGAGCGCGAGATCGCCAAACATCCCGACGTCTTCGAGTGCGCCGTGGTCGCCGCGCCCGATTCCGAATACGGAGAGGTGCCATGGGCGTTCATCCAGCCCCATGAGGGAAAAAGACTGGATGCGCTATCTCTGGCAGATGCGCTCAGAACGAGCGGTCTCGCCACCTACAAGATACCGGCGCGGTTCATCGAACTCGGTGAATTCCCCCGCGTCGCGAGTGACAAGATCGACAAGAAAGCGCTGCTGGAATTGGCGCCCGTTGAATAGAACGGCATAACCGAGACAGAGGAGAACCCAGACGATGGCACACGGCGAAGACCTACACGGCGCGAGTTTCGACGGCTTCACGGTCGAGATAGACGCCGGGCAACAGCGCGGCGACATCATTCTCGACCGCGGCGAGATGAACACGATCAGCATGGGCCAGCGTGAGGAGTTGCGCGCCGCCTTCGAGAATCTGGATCTTGATGAGCGCGTGCGCGTCATCGTGCTGCGCGCGGTGGGGCCCAATTTCTCCTCGGGCGGGTTCATTCGCGGCTTCATGGAGGCCTCTCCCGAGCACGTATCGAACCTGGCCGACAACATCGCCGCGCCCACGCGGTGCGTTAAGCCGACCATCGCCGCAAATCGCGGCTATTGCTTCGGCGTGGGCTTCGAGATCTCGCTGGCTTGCGATTTCCGCGTCGCATCCGATACGGCACTCTACGCCCTGCCCGAACAGCGTCTGGGGCAGATTCCGGGTTCGGGCGGTTCGGCGCGCTTACAGAAGATGATCGGCATCACGCGGACGAAGCACATCGTCATGCGTTCGAAGCGAATCGGCGGCAGCCAGGCGTATGAGTGGGGCATCGTCACCGAGGTCGTGCCGGACGAAGAACTGGAGGCGGCCACGGACTCCCTCGTGGCGGAGCTTTGCCAGTTCGCCCCGCTCGCGCAGCGAACGGCTAAGCGCCTGCTCAACGAAACGGAAGACACCTTCTTGTCCCTGGGCATCCAGCTCGAAGGGCATTGCTACTCGCGGCTTCGCCAGTCGGATGATTTCAAAGAGGGCGTGGAGGCCTTTCACGAGAAGCGCAAACCGAACTTCAGGGGGAGTTGAAGGGGTTTCGGGAAGTTTTCTTTACACAATTCACCTCGCCATCATGTGCCGCGACTCCTCCTTCAGGGGTTGTTGAAAAAGACCCCTTTTTAGGGGGTAGAGGAGACGCCCCTCTCGACTGGAAGAGCAACCCCCCCTACCCCCCCTTGTCGGGTCTGTTGAAAAACCCCGTTTTGGAAGCGGGTGGAACAGCGGTTCACGCGGCGGCAGGGAGGGATCCCAATCGGCGCGCGAGGGCGCGATGAACACGCAGACGGCATCTCCGGGCGGCACAGGCTGTCCAGAGGGCGAATATACGCGCCGCAAAAGCGGCGGCCAGCCGCTTGAGGTTCACCGCAGTCGCCGTCAGGTAGGACTGGATCTTCATGTTGTCCAGACCGCGGCGCACCGCCCGCGCCAGTCCGTGCCAACTCTTCGCTTCCCCGTGATAACCCTCCGAGCGCCAACGGTGGCGGTCGTAGAGCCGCTTCTCCTCCTCCCCCCATCGCAAATGGCGACGACGCGCGCGCAACAGCGCCGGATACGCGTGCGGAATCAACACCGTCCTGCTCGTGCGCGACTTCGACAGACAATCGGGCCTGAGCGCGCAGCCCGCGCAATCCCGCGTCTTCGATACATAGGAGCGCCCCCGCTCCGTCGCCTGCCGGGGGCGCAGCGTCTTGCCTCCCGGACACTTCACCACCTCGTTGCGCGCATCGTAGTGGAACAACTGCAGCGGAACACGGCTCTGGCTGGGTTCCTTCTTCGCTGGTATCAGCGCTTCCACGCCCCGCCGCTCCAATTCGCCGTAAACCTTCGAGTACGCGTAGCCCGAATCCGCCGTCACCATCTCCGGCGCGCGGCCCGACAACTCGCTTACCGCCTCTATATGGGACGCCATCATCTCACGCTCGTTCCGCGTCCCCTCCGTCACCGACACGTCGAGAACAACACCCCGCTCATCGTCCACCGCCGCGTGCTGCTTGTAGCTCGGCTCGAACCCCGCCCGCGCGCTCTTGCGCGCAAGCCGCGCGTCCGGGTCCGTCCGGCTCACCGGACCCCCGCCACCGCGGCCTCCTCCCTTCTTCCCGACCTCATCATCGACGGGATTCTCCTGAATCACCTTCTCCGCGTGGTGCGCCGCCAGGCTCTCCCAGCTCACGTCCGCGCGTATCAACGAGGCGTCCACGTGCACCACTTCCCCCTTCGCCACATTCGCCTCCAGACAAGCCTGCACCGTCCGGCGGAATATCTCCTTGAACCGAGCCTCCCCCCACCGCTGACGAATCCGCGTCAGGCTCGAATGATGCGGCAACTCCTCGTGCAACCCGTATCCGATGAACCACCGGATCGCCAGGTGCGCACGCGCCTCGCGAAGCAGACGCCGGTCGTGTACGTAGCCCAGCAACATACCCGCAAGCATCAAGCGGAGCGCCACCTCCGGGTCGATCCCCGGTCGACCATTGTCCGCGCAATAGCAATCCGCCACCTCCTCACGAAGCCAACTCAAATCCAGTACGCGGTCCACGCGCATCAGGACGTGATCCTCGGGGATCAGCCGATCCAGCGAACCGGCCACGAACAAATCCATCTGCTCGCGCCTCTTGCTGCCTATCATCGAGGGAACTCCCATCTCGGGCGAGATAGTGTCATTACACCCAATCACAATGCCGGGGGTTTTTTAACAGCCCCTTGTCAGGGGGGTATAAAAAGGCGATACGCCCCCGCCTGGCAGAGGGGCTTTGCTCTTGCCCGTTCGATGGGGGGTTGCTTTTTCTTGCCCCCCTGACAAGGGGGGGTAGGGGGGGTTGACTTTATGGGGTTTCCCTCTCAGCGGCTATATCAACAACCCCCTTCCACCGGTCGTTTCGTGCTCCCAAAATTGTTTTGTGCTATATTGCCGACATATCTCGTACATGAAATTTCCGGTACGGGCGCCATCCCGAAAGACGGTAGGCCCGCAAGGTTTTCTCAAGACCAATGGGGGGAGATCGTCATGATAGGTCCCATGCACCATTCCAGCAGAACGGTTTCGGACATCGAAAAGTCCATCGCGTTTTACCGCGACACCCTGGGCTTCGAAGTGGTGGAGGACATCTCCTCCGATGAGGAGGGGATCCAGTACGCCTCGACCACGCCCGACAGCAGGCTTCGGATCGTCATGCTCCAGGCGGGAGGCGCTGTCGTGGAGCTCATCCAGTTCCTGGAACAGGAGGGGAAGTCCTACGACAATCCGCCGGCCCTGAACGACGTGGGAAGCAGCCACATCGCCTTCGAGCCCGAAGACATGGACGCCGCCTATGAGGAACTCGTGGCCAAGGGCGTGCGGTTCGCCACCCCGCCCCAGGTGACGTGGCGAGGCCCAGGCCGCTACTGGCGAGCCGCCATTTTCTACGATCCGGACGGCTTCGATCTGGCGCTGTTCAAAATGTATGAGGGAGAACCCGCCGAGGCCGTCTCCGGCTGAGTCCGTAACCCAAGGGAGGAAACGACGCCATGATGCTAAGCGACCTGACCTGGATGGAAATTCGCGACATGCTTCCCGAAAACCCCGTCATCATCCAGCCCGTGGGCTCGACCGAACAGCACGGCCCCCACCTGCCGGTTCAGGTGGATATATCGAGTTCGTTTGAAGTCGCAAAGGCCGTCGGCGACCGGACGGGCTGCCTCGTCGCCCCGCCGCTTCCCTACGGCTACTCGGAAGTGTGGGATAATTTCCCCGGCACCATCAGCTTCACTGCCGATACCTTCATGACGTGCGTCGCCGAGATCACCGAAAGCCTCGTGCGCAACGGCTTCAAGCGGATTCTCTTTCTGAACGGCCACAACCCCAACCTGCCCCTGCTGCAGACCATGATGTTCAGGCTCATGGACCGCTACGGCCGGGACGGAGACAAACTCATCGTCGCCGGAAGCTACTTCATGGTGGACAAGGAAACCTGCGACGCCATCGGCGACAACTTCCGCGAGGGCACCCACGCGAACGAGTTCGAGACGTCCTTCATGATGCACATCCGCCCGGACATGGTGCACGTCGACAGACTCGGAGACTGGGAGTACAAGCCCGAACTGGTCCTCTCCTTTCAGCACGGGGTGACGTCGGTCGTGCGTTTGCCCGACAGCCGCGTGCACAACGGCGTCTACGGAGACCCGCGCCGGGCCACGCCGGAGAAAGGCCGCCGGTATTTCGAGGCTTGCGTGAACAAGGTGAGCGAGATAGTCGAGAACTTCAACCCGGATTACTTCGGGATACAGGAGGTCTACACGTAGGGCCGTGAAGCGTCGGGGCCTCAGATTGCCAGTTGGGTGTCGGCGTCAAAGAAGAAAAGTTTGTCCTCGCGCATCCCAACGCGGGTCTCATCCCCCATATCGACTCTGAAAGTCGAGTCGGTGCGCGCCATAATCGATACGTCCTCGAAGGCGAGTTCCAGCACCTGATCCGCCCCGTAAGGCTCCAGGAGCAGAACCTTGCTCAGGTGACCGTCCCCATCGCCTCCAGCGGCCGTCACGACGACGTCCTCGGGGCGAATCCCCAGAATCACCTGCTCCCTCTCCTTCTCCTCTAGGCGCTTGCGGAGTTCCGGTGAAGGCTCCACGGCGAAGTTCCCGTAGCGGAAACTCAGCCTCCCGTTTTCCTGCTCCAGGGCGCCGGGGATGAGGTTCATCGGCGGCGTGCCCACGAACTGCGCCACGAACGTGTTCGCCGGTTCGTGATAGACGGAATAGGGAGAAGCGTATTGCTGGAGCAAGCCGTCTTTTAAGAGCGCTATCTCGTCCGCCATGTTGAGCGCCTCCACCTGATCGTGGGTCACGTAGATCATGGTGGTCTCGAGACGGCGGTGTAGCTTTTTGAGCTCGGCGCGCATCTCGACCCTGAGCGCCGCGTCGAGGTTCGAGAGCGGCTCATCCATCAGGAATGCCCAGGGTTCGCGGACGATGGCCCGGCCCAGCGCCACCCGCTGGCGCTGCCCGCCGGATAATTCGCGGGGTCTGCGGGCCAGAAGCTCCTCGATATCGAGCGCCTCGGCCGCCCAGCGGACCTTCTCCTCGACTTCCGCCTTGGACATCTTCATCATCCGAAGCGGAAAGGCCAGATTGTCCCGCACCCGGAGGTGGGGATAGAGGGCGTAGCTCTGGAACACCATGGCCATGTTGCGTTTGTGGGCCGGGATGTGACGAACGTCCACCCCGTCGATGAGAATCGCGCCCTCGGTGGGGTCGAGTAGACCCGCTACCACGTTCAGAATGGTGGTCTTCCCGCACCCCGAAGGACCCAGAAGGACGACGAACCTGCCGTCTTCGATTTCGAGGTCCACGTTGTCGACCGCGACCACATCGCCGTAGTTCTTGCTCAGATTCTCCAACACGACTTTCGCCATTCTCACGCGCTCCTATGGAAAACCGGCTAGCCCTTCACCGCCCCCGCCGTCAGCCCGCGCACGAAATAGCGCTGGAACATGAGGGCCAGGGCGACGGGAATCACGACGCAGGCGACGCCGGCGGCGTTCATCCGCGCGTAGCTCACCGAAAACTCGGAGACGAAATCAAGCAGCGTCACCGTGATGGGCCGGGTATTCATCGTCTGGGTCAGAACGAGCGGGAAGAGGAACTCGTTCCAGCTCGTGAGGAACACGAACACCCCGGCGGTGACGATCGCAGGCGTCGAAAGCGGCAGAATCACCCGCCAGAGCGTCTGGAAGCGGTTGCAGCCGTCCACGCGCGCGGCGCTTTCTATTTCCTGCGGGACGGTCTCGAAATAAGCGACCAGCACGAAGATCGCCAGGGGAAGCGAAATCGGAATATAGGCCACGATGAGCCCCATATAGGTATCCAGCAAACCTAGCCCGCGGATCATCAGGTAAAAGGGGACGATCAGCGACACTTCGGGCACGATGCGCGACGCCAGCACGATGTAGAAAAGGGACTGTTTCCCCTTGAAGTAAAGACGCGCGAAGCCGTACGCCGCCAGGCAGCCCAGGATGACGTTGATGATGGTGACGCCAAACGCCACGACGAAACTGTTCCACATCGAGGGCAGCACGTCGGCCGTGGGGAACGTGGAGTATCCGGCCATCTTCTTGTCGAAGGCGACGCTCGTATCGGCGGGTTTTCTGAGAATAATTTCCTCGAAGTTGCCGATGTTGAGCGCGGGCGGAACCCAGTTGGGCGGAACCGACACCACGTCCTTTTCGAACTGGAGACTCGAATTGAGCATCCAGTAGAAAGGCGAGATGGCGTAGAAGAGCATGACGGCGACGATCAAATACAGCCCGATGCGCCCCACGATGGCGGCCTGGCGGTATCTTTGAATCTCCTTGATGTCGGGAACGCTCGGGGCAGCCATAATCAACTCTCCTGCGGCCTGTAGAGGATCTTGATATAGCCGATCGCCAGGATGAAGGTGGCGATGGCAATTACGTAGGAAATCGACGCGCCGGAGCCGAACTGCAGATTCCGGAAGGTCTCCACGTAGGTGTACCAGGAGACGAGCGCAGTCGCGTCGCCCGGGCCTCCCTCTGTCAGGATATAGACCAGGTCGAATGTCTTGATGGAAATTATCGAGGTGTAGACCAGCACCAGCAGAAAGGCCAGCTTGAGCGCGGGCAGGGTGATGTGCCAGAAACGCCTCGAAGCGCCCGCCTGGTCGATCTTGGCCGCGCTGTAGAGGTCTTCGGGTATCGCCTGGAGCGCCGTCAGGAACAAGACGGTGGCCAGGGGAACCTCCTTCCAGACGAAGGCGTTCACGAGGGTATAGAGCGCGCGGTCGGGGTTGCTGAGCCATGTCTGGTACTTGTCGATGACGCCAAGGGCAACCAGAAGCCCGTTCAATATCCCGTAGTCGGAATGGTAGATCCACTCCCAGATGAGACCGTTCGCCACGTAGGGCACCGCCCAGGGGACGAGAATGAGCGGCACCACCCACCTGCGCACGCCGGCGCCCAGTTCATTGAGCGCCAGGGAGAAGATGAGTCCGAGCAGAGCCACGGCGATCACCGACACCACGACGAAGACTATCGTGTTAATGAACGCGTTGTAGAAATCCTCACTCTCCAGGAACATGACGTAGTTCTCGAAACCCACGAAGGGGTTTCTGTGGGGCCGCTTCAGGTTATAGACGTGGACGCTGACGTAGAACGAATGCAGGATGGGATAGATGTTGAGCAGCACCATCAGCAGCAGCGCCGGCCCCACGAAGAACATCGCAATGCCGCCTTCGGTCTGCGTGCGCCGGGCGAACCAGCCCTTCAGGCCCGCCTGCGCGGCGGGTTTAGCTCCTTCGACGGACAGGATATTCGCCAAGGAAAACCTCCATCGCGCCTCCCCCGGCGGTCCACCGCCGGGGGAGGCAACCACTTGCGTCTAACCGTAACGCCTCTTCAGTCTGTTCCACTGCTTGGTCAGGGTCTTGAGCGTGCCGACGATGTCGGCCTGGCCCAGGATTGCCTTGTGGACGCGCGGACGCATGTACTGATCCCACTCGGCGTACCAGACGGCCTTCTGCCCGTCCTTGGGCTTACTGAGCGCCATCTGGCTCTCGAACAGTTTCGCCTCGCCCCAATTGTTCGCGGCCGCGATGATGTCGGGGTCCTTGAACAGCGGCGCATGGCCGAAGCCCAGGCCGAACTCGGTGAACCACTTCTTCGCGGTGCGGTAGGTGCCCGACTTGTCCTTGCCGCCCAGGAAGTCGACCATCTTCCAGGCCATCGCCTTGCGCGCGGGGTCCTTCGCGGCCGAGGCGGTCATGCTGTAGGCCCTCGTCCAGCCGCACACGTTGGGCTTGGCGTTGTTGGCGGTGGGAATGAGGGCCATCTTGACCTTGCCGGCCACCTTGGAGGATTTGGGCTCGTTCGCCGCCCGCAGCCGGTAGTTCGGCAGGATGGCGAAGCTGCCCGTGCCGCTGCTGAAGGCCTTGAGCGCGGCGACTTCGTTGAGCTCCAGGAAGCCGGGCTGCGTGATCTTGTGCTTCTTGGCCGCGTCGATGATCCACTGGATCGACTGCGCCGCCGCGGAACCTTCCTTGTCGTAGTTCATGACGTTGTACTTCTCGTCGACGAACCGCCCGCCCCGGCTGTACATCATGGTGAAGAGCAACTCGCCCATCCAGAAATCGGCTTTCAGGAACTGGAGGAAAGGATACTCCTGAATCCCCTTGCTCTTGATCTGGAGGCTCTGCTGGACCACCTCGTCCCAGGTCTTGGGAGGAGCGCCGATGCCCGCCTTCTCCAGATGCTCCTCGTTGTAGAGGAACGCCATGTGGCCCACATAGTAGGGCAGGCCGTAGAGCTTACCGTTATAGGTGAGCGCATCGGCGGTCGGGCCGATGAACTCTTTTCTATATTCGTCAACGCGCGGGAACTCATCGATGGGGTAGAGCCAGCCCGCCTCGACGAACTCGGCGAGGTGCCCGTCGATCATGTAGATGACGTCGAGAGGGGTTTTCCCCGAGAACTTGACGACCAGGGCGTCGTGGTACTTGCTGCCCGGCGTGTTCCCGTAGTTGATCTTGACCTTGGCGAGCTTCTCGAACTCGGCGATACGCTGCTTCACGAAGCTGATCCCGTAGGTCCAGCTGTAGAAGTTGAGCTTTTTCACCATCGCCGCCGAGGGCGTCGCCTGCGAGACGGGCAATGCCATGGCGGCCGTTCCAAGCGCGGCATTGCGAAGGAGTTTCCGACGACTCAATCCGAGTTCTTTCATGGTCAACCCTCCATCGTCGCCCAAGAGAACTTGCGCTCCCCGTGGCACGGGCGATCCGCCATCGGGGGCAGAACCAGTCCATAACGTCCATCAAGAAACCCTGGGCAGGGCCTCTCGGTTCACTCGGATTTCAGACGAAGAGATGGGAAGCGTGTTAACGGCAGGAGGCGAAACGGGGCAACAATCCCCTGGAGGCGACGATACCACCGGTTCGCGATTCCCACTCTCCGGCGTTCGATAAATCCTCAACCAACCTCAACTGGTACTGTAGCTATGAAAAAACGCTAGCAGGATTTCCCCGCGCTGTCAATTTTGAACACAACGCCCAGGCGTGCCATGCGAACCGCCTAGCTCCGCGAGACGAGCTCGATGCTGATGTCGTCCGGCCCTCTGATGAAGGCGATCTTCGTGCCCGGGCCGATCTCCCACGGGTCGCAGATGAAGTCGGCCCCCTTCGCGCGAAGGTCGGCCTCGGCCCTGTCCATGTCGTCGACGACGAGTCCGAAATGGTCCAGCCCGTAGCGCGGGTCGCTCGTCGTGTGGACGGGGTTCTCACCCTCCGCCCGGCCCGAGACAAGAAAGCTCATGCCGTTCAGATCGAACCTGAAAATGGGCGAGCCGCCCAGGTCGCCCTCTTCCATCACTTTCGCGCCGAACATATCCTCCCAGAACTTTCTGGCGGCGTGGGGGTCCTCGCTTCGAAAGTGCAGATGGTCGTAACCGTAGGTGGGCATGGACATCGTATCCCCTCCAGAAAAGGTGAGCCGAAAAAGAGGAGGCATCCCCCTCTCGCCTGTCCGAATCGTACTTGTGAGTATGCTTGAAATTATAGAGGCGTTACCGGCGGGATTGTCAAGAAGGGAGAATCGTCGAAGTAGCCACCCTCACCCTCCCGGCAGGAGGACGTAGAGGTCCTCGCCGTCGACTTCCACGGGAAAGCACTGGACCTTCCGCCTGCGGTTGGCGAGACATTCCCCCGTTCTTACTTCGAACTCCCAGCCGTGCATGGGGCACGCGACCACGTCCGCCTCATCGCGCGCGTAGTGCTCTTGCACCTTGCCGTCCTCCCCCACAGTGGCCGTGATCTCACGAAATAGGTTTCCTGAGCAGACGGGGCCCTGCTGGTGGGGGCATTTGTCCTCCAGGGCGAAAAATCCGTCGCTCAACCGGAAGATGCCGAGTTTCAGGCCGCCCAGCTCCAGGCGAATCCGCTCGCCGGGGCCTATCTCGGACGCGCGCGCCGCCCAGAGCCGCCTCGCCACTACGCGCTCACCTCCAGGTTCACCGTCTTTTCCGTGAAGCGGAAGACGCCCAAGGCGTTCTCGCCCATGATCTTGCGGCGGCCCGCCTCGCTTAAGAACGGGAGGTCTGCAATGGCCGAGGGTTCGTCGTAATCGAAATGGGGCCAGTCGCTCGCGAACAGGAAAGTGTTCTCCGCATCGAGCATCTCGAAGAACATCCTGAGCTGTTTTCTCGGCATCTCCTCCATCGGCTGGGTGCCGAAGTAGAAATCCTTGATGTATTCGCTCGGCAGCTTCCTGAGCAGGGGTGCTTCCACCCGGCGGCGCATGTATTCGGTGTCCAGACGGTACATGAGGCCCGCCACCCAGGTGATGCCGCTTTCCTGAAAGACGATCTTGAGGTCCGGGTACCGCTCGGGCACTCCCTCCATCACCATGCTCACCAGTTGCACCTGGTTGCACCAGGTCATGTCCAGCGCGTGGCTCTCGACGAAGGAGGGAAACTTGGCGAAGCTCGAAAGGTCGGGCCCCAGGAAGTTCGCGTGCAAGACGATGGGAAGCCCGTGGTGCTGCGCCGCCTCGTAGATGGGATTGTACGCCTCGGCGCCCAGGGGAAGCTCGACGCTGCCGAGCATCTCCACCCCGCAGACTGCCGGATTGCCCGCCACGCGGTCTATCATCTTCGCGGCGCGTTCTGGGTCGCGGCCTGCGGCCACTACCAGCGTGTAGATTCCCTCCTCTGGCGCGCACACGCCGTCCAGCATGTAGTCGATGTAGCCGTTGCAGATGTCCATTGCGTGGTTCGCATTGCGCACGAACTCGACCATGAGCATGTAGGTGGGAATCATGACGATGGTATCGATGCCGAAGCGCTCCATCACGACGGGGATGTCGGCGGGACTCGACATGCCGAGCATCTCGTCCTGATCGCCCTTACCGGCCTCGGCGCCCCGCACGGTACGGCCGTGAAGCATGACGTCGTACTGATCCCCCACGAGGGCGGGCATGTGGTACTGCCCGCTCCAGTCGGCGAAGCGCTCGACGGAGGGACCCTTCAGGTACTTGGCGAAATCGCGGATTTCCTCGAGATAGTGCGCGTCGGCGTCCACGACGTGCATCCCCCGGTAGCCCATCGCTTTCTCCCCGTAAAGTCTTCGGTTGATTTCAAAAGGCTTCGCCGGATGATAGCATTCTCCCCGTTTCCTGAACACGCAAGCGAACATTTTCTCGTGAGGAAAACCCATGAACGATGAGCAAACCACGCGCATGCCTTTGGAAGGCGTGCGGGTCGTGGATATGTCGAACTATCTGGCGGGGCCGCTCTGCACCATGTATCTCGCCGACTACGGTGCGGGCGTCGTCAAGATCGAAAATCCCAGGGGCGGCGATCCCATGCGCCTTTGGGGCCACAACAAAAACGGCGTGGGCCTCTACTACAAGATGATCAACCGCAACAAGAAGAGCGTCACGCTCGACTTGAGAACCCCCTTCGGCGTCGAGGCGGTCAAGAAACTCGTGGCCGGGGCCGACGTCGTGGTGGAGAACTACCGCACCGGTGTACTCGAAAAATGGGGGCTCGACTACGAGAAATTAAAAGAGGTGAACCCCGCCGTCATCATGCTCTCCATCACGGGATTCGGCAGAACGGGGCCGTACAAAAACCGCCCCGGATTCGGCTCCCTGGCCGAGGCCTTCGCGGGCTTCAGCCACATCAACGGCTACCCCGACGGCCCACCCCTCAGTCCCTCCTGGGGGCTGGGCGATTGCTCCACGGGCATCGGCGCGGCGTTTCTGGTGATGACCGCCCTACTCGAGCGCGAGCGGAGGGGCGGCGCGGGCCAGCAGATAGATCTGGCGATCTACGAGCAGTTGCTCACCATGCTGGGTCCCCAGGTGATCTATTACGATCAACTCGGCTTCATCCAGGGCAGAAGCGGCTCGCGCCTCGAGTTCGCGGTGCCCCGGAACAACTTCGAGACCAAAGACGGCCAATGGGTGCTCATCGCGGGTTCGAACCAGTCCATCTTCGAGAACATCTGCAAGGGCCTGGGACGCGAGGATCTGATAGCTGACCCCAGGTTCGCCGACAACCGTGAGCGTATGAAGAACGCGGACGCCATCGAGGATGAACTCCAGAAGACCCTGAATACCCTGACGCTCGATGAGGTGATGGAACGCTTGACCGAGTTCGACGGCGCGGCCACCCCCATCAACAACGTGAAGATGGTGGTGGAGAACGAACAAGTGGTCGCGCGGGGGAACATCACCGAGGTGCAAGATGCGGAACTCGGCGGCCCGGTGCGGATGCAGGAGGCCTTCGGCAAGCTCTCGCGCACGCCCGGCAAGGTGCGCCATGCGGGCGAGCCCCTGGGAAACAGCAACCGCGAGGTCTTGGTGGATCGCCTCGGCTACACGGAAGAAAAACTAAAGCGTGAGGGAATCGACCTGGGGTGATGGCGGGTCAATCGCGACCGGGAAGCGTTTGTTGAAAAGTTCTGGTTTCGAGACCGAGCGTATCTTACCTACCGGGGAGAGAGAAGAATCACTCCCCCCTTGAATGACGCCCCTGTAAAACCCTCATCCCGCCTAGCTAGAACCGCACGGCCAACTCATCCACCGCCTGGGTGGTGCGGGCGTCCTCATCCACCAGGAGCCACTCGGGCGTAGGCGTCTTCTTAAAGCTCTTCCCCGCCTTGAGCACCGTCCCGTACATGGGCGCTTCCATGGCGTCGGCCAGCTTTTCCGCGAGATGGATAAGTGCATCCACGTCCACCCCCGTTTCCACCTCCATCAGCCATAACATGTGGGCCAGGTCCTCGGTCGATATGTTGCCCGAGGCGTTCGGCGCGAAGGGACAGCCCCCGATGCCGCCCAGGGAACCGTCCAGCACGTCCGCTCCCGCCTGCATCGAAGCCAGAGCGTTGGCGAGCCCCATGCCCCGCGTGTTGTGCAGGTGCACGACGAGACCCTTCTCCGGCCAGCGAGCTTTAAGTTCGCTCACCATGCGGCCCATCCGCGCGGGGTCGCCCATGCCCATCGAATCGCACAGGAAAAACTCGTCCACACCCAGCCCGTCGTATTTCTCGGCGATGTCGTAGACCACCTCTTCGGCTACGCGCCCGGTGTAGGGACACCCCGTCGAGAGGCTTATCGCCCCGCTGAAGGGGATGCCCGCACCCTTCACGATTTTAGAGATTTTGGCCATCTCATCCAGGCTCTGCTTCACGGAGCGGTTCACGTTCGCGCGGTTATGCACGTCCGTGATGGAGATGACCTGCTGAACCCCGTCGCTCCCTGCGTCCACCGCCCGGCGCGCGCCGCGCTCGTTGGCGACCAGGCACTCATACAGCACGCCCGGCTTTCTCTTGATGCGGCGCATCACCTCATCCGCGTCAGCCGTGGCGGGAACCGCCTTTGGGTTCATGAAGCTCGTGGCCTCGATGCGGCGGATACCGGCGTCGGCGAGCCCTTCGATAATCTCGATTTTAAGTTCCGTGGGCAGCACCTGTTTCAGGTTCTGGATGCCGTCGCGCATGACGACATCGCGCACGAGAACGCTCGAGGGAAGTTCGGGGTTCGACATGGAGAGGTTCCTCCCGCGGTGGGCGCTAATCGGCCAGGCGCTTCATTCTCGGGTCGAGCACGTCGCGCAGCCAGTCGCCCAGAAGGTTCACACTCAGGACCGTGAGCATGAGGATGAGGCCCGGGAAGAGCGCTATCCACCAGGCCGTGTCGAGGAAGCTCCTGCCGTCGGCGAGCATTCCGCCCCACGTCGGCGTGGGAGGCGGCACGCCCAGCCCCAGGAAGGAGAGTGCGGATTCGATGATGATCATCCGGCCCAGGTACAGGGTGGCGATGACGATGGTCGTGGAAGCCACGTTCGGGAAGAGGTAGATGAACAGGATCCGTATCGTGCCGCAGCCGGTCGCCTTCGCGCCGGTAACAAACTCGTTCTCCTTGATGGAGAGAACCTCCGCGCGCACCACCCGCGCGTAGACGAGCCAGGTCCTGAGCGCAATGACCAGGACGATGTTCTGCAGGCTCGGCCCCAGTATCGCCACCAGGCTGATGGCCAGCAGGATGAAGGGAACGGCCAGGGCCGTATCGATGATGCGGCTGATGACGGTATCCACCCAGCCGCCGAAATAGCCCGCGAATATGCCGACCGTGATGCCGATGAGTCCGCTCACGATGACGGCGGCGATGCCGACGATGAGCGATATGCGCGAGCCCCAGATGATGCGGCTTAAGATATCGCGGCCCTGCTGGTCGGTGCCGAGCCAGTAGGTATCTCCCGCCTTGTCCACAAAGCCGGGCGCCTTGAGATAGCGCCCCAGGTCCTGCGAGAGCGGGTCCAGCGGAGAGAACAAATCCGGCACGAGGGCGAATATGATAACGAGAGAGACGAAAAACGCACCAAAGATCGCCGGCGGCCTGCGCTTGAGTTCCTGAATGGCCAGCTGAAAATCGCTCGGCCCGCGTTCCATGTCCTCATCAATTTCGATGTCGAGCGTCGCCGCCCTGTCGTCGACAACCATCGCGTGTCCTTATCCTCTAGCTATAGGAAATCCTCGGGTCGAGCCATGCGTACAAGATGTCGACCACGAGATTCACGAAAACGAACACGAACGCAAGCAACGCCACCGCCGCCTGGACGATGGGGTAGTCCTGGTTATTGATGGCGTCCACCACCAGAAATCCCACGCCCGGCCACGCGAAAACGGCTTCGGTCACCACCGTGCCGCCCAACAGAATGCCCAGTTCGAAACCCACCAGGGTGACGACGGGAATCGACGCGTTCTTGAGCGCGTGGCGCACTACCACGAGCCACTCCACGATTCCCTTCGAGCGCGCCGTACGCACGTAGTCCATGCCCAGCACGTCGAGCATCTGGGAGCGCACCAGACGCGTAATGCGCGCGGTGGCGTAAAGACCCGCCGTGATCGACGGCAGGATGATGTAATACCAGGCATCGTAACCCGACGTGGGCAGCCAGCCCAGATAAACGGCGAAGACGATGATGAGCACAAGACCGAGCCAGAAGTTCGGCATCGACTGGCCGAACATCGCACCGACCGAGCTGGTGTAGTCGATCCACGTGTTGCGGAAAGTCGCCGACAAGACCCCGGCGGGTATGGAGATCACCACGGCGATCAGGACCGCCACCAGGGCCAAGAGAACCGTGTTCGGGAAATGCTCGAGCACGAGGCCCATCGCCGGTATCTCGTGGCGGTAGGAGAAACCGAAATCGCCTCGAATCACGCCCTTGGTCCTGACGATCTTGGGCGCGTCGGGGTCGCGCTCGAGTTCATCGATTTTCTCTTTCTCTCTTTCGGAGCCGAGCAAATTGTCCACCAGGTCCGAGCCAAGGATGAACTTGGCGAACTGGATCGGTATGGGCTGATCGAAGCCCATCTCCTTGCTGAAGGCCTGGATGTCCTCTTCCGTGGAATCGAGCGGCATGAGGACGGCTGCGGGGTTCCCGGTAATCTGGAGCATCGAGAACACGATGATCAATATCGCACCGAACACAATGAAACTTTGCAGGCAGCGTCTGATGATATAAGTACGCATGATGAAACCCTTACCGAAAAACGATAAACAAATACAACGCTTTTATGTGATTCTCCAGTTATCTCTTTCTTTCCCCGGCTCGTCAAGAGCCGTCACGCTTGTGCAAAACCAAAAACCTTCCAATTCTCCATACGCCGTGCAGCTCACCACTTCATGGACAACGCGCGCTTTCGTTCTGTAGGATGCGGAAATTGCGATGCGCGTCCCCCCATACATGCGCGATTCTTAGCTTCCATCACCGAAAGGAGACGTCCATGAAACTCGCCACCTACCAGAACCTATCGCCTGGCGCCACCGGAGACCGCTTGGGCGCCGTCCTGAATGACGGGAGGATGCTCGACCTGCGGCTCGCCTATGCGAGCTATCTCGTGGAAAAAGAGGGGGAAGGACGTCCCTACGCCATGGCGAACGCGCGGATTCCACGGGATATGCGCGATTTTCTCTGCGGCGGAGAACCGGCCATGGCGGCGGCGGGCGCGGCGCTCGGAAATGCGGAGGCCATTATCGCCGCCGGCGGAGAACCTGCGGGGCCGGATGGCGAACTCGCCGCCCTGAAGGACAGGCACGTTCGCTTGAGGGCGCCGATCCCCCATCCCGGCAAGTTCTTCCACACCGGACTCAACTCGAACAAGCACGTCGCAAACACGGGCCATGCAGTCCCCGATAACGTGCCGGGCGCGCCGCGCTTCGACACTTCGCTCGTCGGCCACGAAGAGCCCGTGCTCTATCCCAAGCAGACAAAGATGCTGGATTATGAGGTGGAAGTCGGATTCATCATCGGCAAACACTGTAAGGACGTGAAGCCCGAAAACGCCTTCGACGTCATTATGGGCTACACGGTCTACAACGATATCACGGCGCGCGAGGTGCAACGCTCCGCCGCTCTGGGCGGCGTGTTCCTTGGCAAGAACTTCGACACCACAAATCCCATCGGCCCCTACATCGTCACGGCGGACGAGGTGCCGAACCCCGAATCGCTCCACGTGCAGTGCCGGGTGAACGGCAAGACGCGCCAGGATGAACTGCTGACCGACATGATCTTCAAGATACCCGAGCTAATCGCCTTCTACAGCCAGATGTCGCTGGAGCCGGGAGACATCATCTCATCGGGCACGTTCTGCGGCGTGGCCCTGGAGCAGGAAGACCCGGAACCCTTCCTCCTCAAGCCGGGAGACGTTGTGGAATGCGAGGTCGAGCATGTGGGGGTCTTGCGAAACCCCATCGTCGCTCAGGACTGAGGATCAGGCGGAGACACCCAGCGCCTTGCGGACGGCCGCGATGACTTTCTCCGTGCTGGGGAGCACAAATTTCTCGAGTTTCGTCTGAACGGGAATCGGCGCCATGAGCGCGGCCACGCGGCCGATGGGCGCGTCGAGGTACTCGAAGACCGCCTCCTGTATGGCGGCTGAAATCTCGGCCCCCACGCCGCTCCTCAGGTGACCTTCTTCAACGATGACGCAGCGGCTCGTCTTGCGCACGGAGGCCGTGATGGTCTCCACGTCCAGGGGCGTGAGCGAGCGCGGGTCGATGACCTCGCACTCGATTCCCTCTCCCGCCAGAGCCTCCGCCGCCTCCAGGCAATGGCCCATCTGATAGCCGATTCCCACGATGGTGGCGTCCGCGCCCGCGCGCTTCACTTCAGCCACACCGATGGGTGTGGTGTAATCGCCTTCGGGAACGTTTTGCTTCGTCTTTTGCGCGTAAAGCAGCCTGTGTTCGATGAACATGACCGGATTGTCATCCCGAACGGCGGCCTTGAGCAGACCCTTGGCGTCGGATGGACAGCTTGGGTAGAGGACTTTCAGGCCCGGCACCTGCATGAACCACGCTTCGAGCGATTGCCCGTGCGTCGCCCCGTATTGAAGACCCGCGCCGCTGGGTATCCGCGCCACCATGGGAACCGAGAGCTGCCCACCCAGCATGTAGCGCAGCTTCGCCGCCTGGTTCACGATGGGGTCGAGCGCGTAGGTGGTGAAATCCATGAATCGCAAATCCACGATGGGGCGAAAGCCCGCCATCGCCGCGCCCACGCCTGCGCCCGTGAAGCCAAGTTCGCAGATGGGCGTATCGCGCACCCGGTCCCGGCCGAAGCGATCGGCCAGCCCCGAGCACACGCCGAAATAATCGAACGCCACGTCCTCGCCCATGAGGAATACCTTCTCATCGCGCGCCATCTCTTCATGGAGCGCCTCGTTCAGGGCTTCGACGTATGTGAGTTCAGGCATCCCGCGTTCCCTCTCAGGCGAAGATGTCCTCGAGCGCCACGCTTTCCTCGGGCTCGGGACTACTCTCCGCAAACTCGATGGCTTCGCGTATCTCCGCCTCCACCGCGTCGGCATGCGCCTTCTTCTGCTTCGCCGTCATTTTGAGCATCTTCTCGCACACGATGAGGGGGTCTCTCCCTTTCCAGCCCTCCCATTCCTCTTTCGTCCGGTACATGCCGTAGTGCGGATCGCCGCGCGAGTGGCCGAAAAACCGGTAGGTCTTCGCCTCGACGAGGCTCGGCCCCAGACCGCGCCGCGCGTGCGCCACGGCCTCGCGGCTCGCCTCATACACCGCCGCCACGTCCATGCCGTCCACCGTCAGGCCGGGAGCGTCGTAGCCCTTCGAGCGCACGCTGATGTCCTCCACCGATGTGGAATACTCCGCCGGCACGCTGACGGCGTACTGGTTGTTCTCGCAGAAAAAGACCACCGGCAGCTTCCAGATGGCGCACAGGTTCATCGCCTCGTGAAACGCTCCGTTGTTCGAAGCCCCGTCGCCGAAGAAGACCACCGCCACCTGGCCTTTTCCCTCGAGTTGATACGCGAGGCCGATGCCCGCCGCCATCGGCATGTTCGCCCCCACGATGGAATGCGCCCCGTAGTGGCCCTTCGACACGTCGGCAATGTGCATCGAGCCGCCCTTGGAGCGGCAAAGGCCGGTCACCTTGCCCATCAGTTCGGCCAGCATCTCGGGCAGGCGCGTTCCCTTGGCGATGGAGTGTCCATGCCCCCGGTGGGTGGTGAGCACGGCGTCATCCTCCCGCAAGGCCGCGCATACGCCGGCGGAACACGCCTCCTGGCCGATGCTCACGTGCACCCCGCCCACCACCTTGCCCGCCATATAGAGATCATCCGCCGTCTCCTCGAAACGGCGGATCCGGAGCATGGTGCGGTACATTTCGCCCAGGCGTTTTCGGGATAACCTGGAAGTCGACCTGGCCAAGAAGAATTCCTCTATGAAAGGACTTTTTTCGCCGCCGCCACGATTTTCTCCGTGTTTGGCAGGACGATGGCTTCGAGTTTCGTGTGAACGGGCACGGGCACGTCGAGGGCAGCCACGCGGACGATGGGAGTCTTGAGTGCGCCGAATGCCGCCTCCTGCATCGAGGCCGCGATCTCGGCGCCCACCCCGCCGCTCTTGTGCCCTTCTTCGGCTACGATGCAACGACCTGTTTTACGCACTGAATCCGCAAGCCCCTCCACATCCAGGGGATTGATGGTCCTGGGGTCCACCACCTCGGCGTCGACCCCCTCGCCCGCGAGCAACTCCGCTGCTTCGAGACAACTGCGCGCCTGGCTTCCGATGCCGATCAAGGTGATGTCGCTTCCTTCTCTTTTGACCGCTGCCTTCCCGATGGGCTCGGTATGGTCGCCCTCCGGCACGGGGCCTTCCAGGGAATAGAGCGCGCGGTATTCCACGAAGAGCACGGGGTTGTCCTCCCGGATCGCTGATTTCAATAGCCCTTTTGCGTCGGCGGGGTCGCTCGGCACGATGACGCGCAGGCCCGGCACCTGGATGAACCAGGCCTCGAGGCACTGGCTGTGCGTCGGGCCGTTCTGGGAACCGCCGCCCTCTGGCGCCCGGATGACCAGCGGTATGCTCACCTGGCCACCGAGCATGTAGCGCAGCTTGGCCGCCTGGTTCGCGATGGGGTCGATGGCCAGCATCATGAAATCGATGCGCCGCATGTCGAGCACGGGCCGATAGCCCGCCATCGCGGCGCCGACGGCCGCTCCGGTGAAACCGAGTTCGCTGATGGGCGTGTTGCGAACCCGCTCGTGGCCGAACCTGTCGCCCAGACCCGCCGTGGCGGGCGATATGGCGGAGAGCGCGACATCTTCCCCCATCAGGAACACTTTTTCGTCGCGCGCCATCTCCTCATGGAGCGCCTCGTTAATCGCAGTAGAGTATGAAATGGTTCGCGTCTTCACATCAGGCATATAAATCCTCATACACATCGTCGGGTTCGGGTTCGGGACTTTGCCGCGCGAAGGAGAGCGCATCCTGCAACTCATTTTCCACCGCTTCATCGTGCGCTTTTTTCTGCGCCTCGCTCACGCCGAGTATCTTCTCCGCCACGAGGAGGGGGTCTTTCGCCTTCCACTCCTTCCACTCCTCCTCCGTGCGGTACGGTCCGAACTGCGGGTCTTTTCTCGAATGGCCGAAATACCGGTAAGTCTTCGCCTCGACGAGGCTGGGGCCCAGGCCCCTCCTCGCGCGATCCACGGCCTCGACCATCACCTCATTGACAGCAAGCACGTCCATGCCGTCCACCGTCACGCCGGGTATGTCGTAGCCCGCCGCCCGCGCGCTGATGTCCGCCACCGAAGTGGCGTACCCCACCCGGGTGCTCGAGGCGAAATGATTGTTCTCGCAAAAGAAGATGACGGGGAGTTTCCATATCGCGGCCAGGTTCATCGACTCGTGAAAGCTGCCCTCGTTCGCTGCGCCGTCGCCGAAAAAGATGACCGCCACCTGGCCCTTGCCATCGAAATGAAAGGCGAGGCCGATGCCCACTCCCATGGGCATGTTCGAGCCCACGATGGAATGCGCCCCGTAGTGGCCCTTCGACACGTCGGCAATGTGCATGGAGCCGCCCTTGGCGTGGCAAAGCCCCGTCGCCTTGCCCAGAAGCTCCGCCATCATCTCGGGCAGGCGCGTTCCCTTGGCGATGGAATGGCCGTGGCCCCGGTGAGTGGTGAGAATCGCATCGTCTTCTCGGAGCGTACTGCACGCGCCGACCGAGCAGCCCTCCTGCCCGATGCTCACGTGGATGCCGCCCACCACTTCGCCTTGTTCGAACAACTCGAACGCCGTCTCCTCGAAGCGGCGTATGCGCAGCATATCGCGGTACATCGTCTGCATGCGCTCATCGCCCAGAGGCGCTTTTTCTTCAGACAATAGATGTTCTCCTTGCGCGGGAGGATTAAGTTTTTCATCCGGAGTTTTTAAGATTCTCACAAATCAGCCCGTCGGGCCAGCGCTCAGCCGGATTTCGCCTTTTCCTCTTCGGCCTGCTCGTCGGCGATGCGCTTGAGCGCGTAGAGGCCTTCCATCAACACGGGCGCCCCGCCGCCGATGCTCGCTACCTCGAACGCCTCGAGCGCCTCTTCCATCGTCGCGCCCAGGCGCAGCGCCTTTTTGGTATGGGTGTAGACCTCATGCTTCATGCCCTTGAAGGCGAGCAGGCCGATTTCGATGAGTTCACGCGTCTTAGGCTCCAGATGGCGCGGCTCTTCCTTGAAAAACCCCCAGTGCATCTGCGAATAGATCTCAAAATAATCCGGGTCCAGTTGCGCGCCGAAGCCGAGCACGTCATACACGAACCCCCTGTCGCCATGAATCTTCTCCGTAATGCGCTTTACCTTTTCTTCTCTGGTTTCTTCCGCCATTTTCTTCTCCTTATGGGAACAAGATAAAGGCGGAGGCCTCCGTGTCAGGAAACCCCCGCCTGAAAAAGCAGTCCTACGCCGTACCGAACCTGTCCATCCACCAGTCCGCGATCCACTCGCCGCACATCGGGAGGTTGTCGAATACGCAATGCTGGCTGCCGCCGTCCTCGACGGTGAAAATTTTGAGTTCTTTTTCCTTCGAGCCGCACGCCTCATAGAGCCTGTGGGCCATATCGACAGGCACGATGTTGTCATCCTGCCCGTGGGTGATGCAGATGGGCATGCGTATCTTCTCAGAGACGCCCTCCAGGGTATAGGCCCTGCACTTTTCCATCGCGGTATCCATGTCCGGCGTGCCCAGCACCCAGGGCAGTTGCCAGATGGCGGAAGAGGAGATAGTGCCGCCGCTTTCCAGCACCTTTCTCCTGTGCTCCCAGACCTCGTGATAGTCGAAATGCGCCCCCCATGTGAGGCACGCCGCGTAGCGGTGCTCGAAGGCGGCGATGCGCGGCGCGTAATATCCACCCATGCTCATGGCCATAAGTCCGATGCGTGTAGAATCCACCTCGGGACGCGCATCCAGAAAATCGAACGCAGCGGAACCTGCCACCTCGTAATCGAATCGGCTCGGTATCTTGCGCAGCCTGAGCGTCTCGCCTTGCCCCGGCCCGTCCACGCAGAGCACTCCGACGCCGCGTTCGATCAAGGCAAGCGCGCCCCACAGTACGGTGATCTCCTTCGAGCCGTCCAGCCCGTCGAAAAAGGCGACGTAAGGATCATTGCCCGTCGGGTTTTTCGGCGGAAGCAGGTAGGCCGCCAGCGGGCCTTCTTCATAAGGAACTTCCACGCGCTCGAAGCCGGGCACGCGGTATTTCATCCCTTTTTCGTAATGGGGCAGGAGTTTGCTATAGGATTCCGATTTCCTCGGATCATCGGGATGGACGAAACGCTCGCTCGCGTAGCGGTAAATCGCGCTTCGCACGTAGGCCGACATGGCGGTGCGCGTGTGGCCCTTTCGCTCCTCATCCTCCGCGCGAGCCAGCGTTTTGTCCGACATCCAGCCCCAGGCGTCGTGCCATGCTTCGGCGTCGCCGGCGCGTCCGCTCAAACGTTTGCCGATCTGATCGAGTTCGTGAAAGTTCGAGCCCCCCATCGGGGAGATGTTGATTTGTCCGCTCATCAACTGCGACCACAGATAGTGTTCTGGAAAATAACGAAACCACGAGCCGATGATGTTCTCCGCCGCCATGAAAAGCCTCCTTTGATTCATTTGTAATCATGAATTGTGTGTGCCGGAACCATACACGCAACGCCCGCGCGCTCACAAGGAAACTTTGTGGCGGAGCACCCGCCCAAGCTTTGACGCTTGATTCGCAACCATGATAAAAATCATCATTCGGTTACATAAAAATTAACAATCAAAAGGAGTTACATCTTCACAGAAGTGAAGTTTTTGGACCCTTTACTTTTCCTAAAGGAGGAAAAACGATGCGGAAGTTTCTCGTAATCCTGGCCGTCTTCGCCATTCTGGCGGTGGGCGCGCCCCTGACGGCGCATGCAAAAAGCACCGTCACCATCGCCCTCTCGGGCGAACCACCGACAATGGACCCGCACCGCGTCTCGAACTTCGTCGGCGCGATGGTCTGGCGTTGGAGCTACGACACCCTTCTTCATGCCGAGACCGGAACGGGCGCGAAAAAGCCCTGGCTCGCCACGAAGTGGGTGCAACTCTCTCCCCTGAAATGGAAGTTCAGCCTGAGAAAGGGCGTCAAGTTCTCGGATGGCTCGCCCTTCACGGCGGAGAGCTTCAAGTACACCATCAGCCGTATTATGAAGTCCGCGCGGCAAAGGCAGTACTTCAAGAACATCGAGAAAATCGAAGTCATCGACGATCACACCTTCATCTATCACAACAGTGAACCCGACGGCGGCATGTGGAACCGTCTGACCCGCTGGGCCGGCCCCATCAGCCTGAAGACCAAGGGCATGGAACTCGCCCACATCTCTCGCAACACCTATGGCACGGGTCCCTACATTCTGAAATCCTGGACCAAGGGCCAGAAGATGGTGTTCGATGCGAACCCGAACTGGTGGAACAACAAGAACTTCCCGAAACGGCCGCAGCGCATCGTTCTCCGCCGCATCCGCGAGACTGCCACGCGCGCCAAGGCGCTTCAGGCGGGCGAGATCGACGTGGCCTGGGGCATCATGCCGCAGTTCATCCCCCAACTCGAGAAAAACCCGAAGACGAAAGTCGCCGTCGTCCCCGCCGTGCGCATCATGCACATGGGCTTCTTCACGAAACACGGCGGCCCGATGGCCAACGTGAAGGTACGCAAAGCGATCAACTACGCCATCAACGCAGAAGCGATTCGCACGACCATCCTGGGCGGGCGCGCCGACCTGTTCGGTCAGATGCTCCATCCCTGGAACTACTCGGGCTATAACCC
This sequence comes from bacterium, assembly GCA_965213625.1. Taxonomy (GTDB): domain Bacteria; phylum UBA8248; class UBA8248; order UBA8248; family UBA8248; genus Bin107. The sequence goes on along the minus strand of CBDBZU010000004.1, from coordinate 1,064,581 downwards.
GAAGAAAAAATGGTACGGCTACGACCCGGCCAAGGCGAAAGCCCTCTTGAAGGAAGCCGGCTACGGCAAGGGCTTCAAGATGGAGATCATCGCCACGAACGGCCGCTACCCGGGCGACAAGGCTACTTGTGAGGCCATCGCCGGCATGGTCAAGAAAGTCGGCGTGGACGCCCTGTGTAACTCCCAGCGCTTCCCACTCTTCAAGAAGCTGCACCGCGCCTACAAGGCCGGCAAGAGAAAAGGCGCCGCCGCCTACTACATGGGCTTCGGCAACGGCCAGGGCGACTCCACTTCCGTGCTTCGCGGAACGTCGAGCTGCAAGGGCCCCTGGAGCGGCATGTGCTACCCGGAGCTGGATAAGGCGATCGACGCGGCCACGGCCACCGTCGACCCGAAAAAACAGCAGATGGCATTCGAAGGCGTAACCGACTTGATGAAAAAACTGGTTACGCACAAGATCGTCGTGAAGATCCACGACGTGCTCGGCCATGGCTCGAACCTGAAATGGATCCCGCGCCACGACGAAACACTCCTCCCCTGGGAGATCGGTGTGCTCGGCATGAACTAAGCCGGGCTTTCTTCGCTGCATCTCGCCGTTGTGGGCGGCTCGACATCATCAGATCTGTCGATCTCGTGGATGTTCGAGCCCCCACAGCGGCGATGTTGATTTGTCCTCACTTTAACTACGACCAAGGATAGAACTCCCCGAAATTCCGAAACCACGACACAATCTTCCAGCTTTCACGACGAGGCACCCCGCCTTCACCAGGAATCCAGGCGTCGACAAGTCGTTTCCTTGCTTTGACGCTTCGTTCGAATCCATGATAAATTTAGACATATGACAATATTTAGGCGAGAAAAATCACAAATTGTTTAAGTGATTACAATAGTGATTTTTCATCTAGCAGGAGTAGATTTTCGCAACCTGTCCCTCTAAAGGAGGAAAGACGATGCGCAAGTTTCTCGTAATTCTGGCCGCTTTCGCCATGCTGGTGCTAGGAGCGCTCACGACGGCACACGCGAAAAGCACCGTCACTATCTCTCTCTCGAACCTGCCCAACACAATGGACCCACACCGCGTTTCTAGTTTCATCGGCGCGATGGTCTGGCGTTGGAGCTATGACACCCTGATTCACGCCGAGACCGGAACGGGTGAGAAAAAGCCCTGGCTCGCCACCAAGTGGGTGAAAGTCACTCCAACGCAAGCAAAGTTTAGTCTGAGAAAGGGCGTGAAATTCTCGGACGGCACGCGTCTGACCGCCGAGAATGTCAAATACACCTTCAGCCGTATCATGAAGTCCGCGCGCCAGAGAACATACTTCAAAAACCTCGATAAGATCGAAGTTGTCGACGACAACACCTTCATCTACCACAACAAACAATATGACAGTGGCATGTGGAACCGCCTGACCCGCTGGGCCGGCCCCATCAGCCTGAAGACCAAAAAAATGGAACTCGCCCACCTTACGCGCAACACCTACGGCACGGGTCCCTACATCCTGAAATCTTTTAAGAAGGGCCAGAGGTTGGAGTTCGAGGCGAACCCGAACTGGTGGAACAACAAGAACTTCCCGAAACGACCGCAGCGCATCGTACTCCGGGGCATTAGAGAGACTGCCACGCGCGCCAAGGCGCTACTGGTAGGCGAGATCGACGTGGCCTGGGGCATCATGCCGCAGTTCATCCCTCAGGTCGAGAAAAACCCGAAAACGAAAATCGCCGTCGTCCCCGCCGTGCGCATCATGCACATGGGATTTTTCACGGGACACGGCGGCCCGATGGCCAACGTGAAGGTGCGCAGGGCGATCAACTACGCCATCGACGCGGAAGCAATTCGCACGACCATCCTGGGCGGACGCGCCGACCTCTTCGGTCAAATGCTCCACCCCTGGAACTATTCGGGCTACAACCCGAAGAAAAAATGGTACGGCTACGACCCGGCCAAGGCAAAGGCCCTCTTGAAGGAAACCGGACACGAAAAGGGCTTCAAGATGGAGATCATCGCCACGAACGGCCGCTACCCGGGCGACAAGGCCACGTGTGAGGCCATCGCCGGCATGATCAAGAAAGTCGGTGTGGACGCCAAGTGCAACTCCCAGCGATTCCCGCTCTTCAAGAAAAACCACCGCGCTTACAAAGCGGGCAAGAAAAAAGGCGCTGCGGCTTACTACATGGGCTTCGGCAACGGCGGGGGCGATTCCTCCGGCGTGCTTCGCGGAACGTCGGGCTGCAAAGGCGCCTGGAGCGGCATGTGCTTCAAGGAGCTGGATGCGATGATCGACAAGGCCAACTCCACCATCGACGAGAAAGAACAGCAGATGGCGTTCGAGGCCGTAACCGACAAGATGAAAGAACTGGCCACGCACAAGATCGTCGTGAAGATCCACGACGTACTCGGCCACCGGGCGAATCTCAAGTGGACTCCGCGCCACGACGAGACGCTTCTCCCCTGGGAGATCGAAGTGCTCGGCATGAACTAAAGCGGGTGTTTTTCGCTTCACACGCCGCGGGGGGCGGATAGGCGCCCCCCGCGGTTTTTTTACACCATCACGGATAAAACGCTTTTCCTGAGGTTTAAATATGAAATTCGGCATCTTTTTGTCCGCGCAACAAACCCTGGACGCCAATCTGGTCGATGCGTTCCGCTCTCAAATCGATCTGGTTCGCCTGACGCGCGACAAGGGCTGGGATTCTTTTTTCACCGGCCAGCACTACCTGAGCGAGGGCAACGTGCAGCACTTGCAAAACCTGCCATTTCTCGCACGCTTAAAAGCCGAGGCGGGCGACATGATGCTCGGCATCGGCGTGTTGCTCATCAATCTGCATAATCCGGTCTACGTGGCGGAGACAGTCGCCACCATGGACGTCATCGCCGAGGGCAATATGGCGTTCGGCGTAGGCCTGGGATACCGCGACGTGGAGTTCGACGCCTTCGGCGTCCGGCGGGGAGAGCGGGTGAAGCGCTTCATTGACTGCCTCGAACTGGTGAAGCGTCTTTGGACGGAAGAATCCGTGTCGTTCGAGAGCGAATACTGCACACTCGATAACGTGCGCATGAACATGCGCCCCGTGCAGAAACCCCATCCGCCCATCTGGTTCGCAGCGAACAACGACCCGGCCGTGAAGCGCGCCGCGCACATGGGCGATACGCTCTTCATCAACCCCCACGCCACCACGGCTACCATCGCTCGCCAGATGGACGTCTACCGCGAAGGCCTGGCCGAGGCGGGTAAACCCATGCCCGAGGAGCTCCCCTGCATGAAGGAGGTCTTCTGCGCCAAGGACAGGAAAACGGCGCTCGAACTCGCCGGCCCCTACCTTGGCCAGAAATACAGGGACTACGCCCGCTGGGGGCAGGACAAGGCCCTGCCCGGGGATGAGACCTTCGATCAGCCCTTTGAAGACCTGCTCAAGGATCGCTTCGTCATCGGCTCGCCGGAGGATTGCTACGAGGAGCTCAAGCCCTACAAGGACATGGGCGTGAACCACTTCATCTTCCGCACGCACTGGATAGGCATGCCTGCCTCCTCGGCGCTTGAGAGCGCGCGGCTCATCTCCGACGAACTTATGCCCGCGCTGAAGGCATAGAACACCAGGGAGACACTACAATGGCTTCTGCAAAAGATTTTCCCCGCTACCCGAAAACCGAATACGCGCGACGCTACCGCGAGATCAGAAAAAGGATGCGCGCGCGGGGAATCGACGTCCTCATCTTCTACGGGGATTCGGGAATGCAGGGCGGCAACCAGGCCAACCTGAAATACGTCACGAACTACAAGGACCCGGTGAGCAGTTTCTTCGTATTTCCGCTCAAGGGTGCGCCCGCCCTTTTCATGTCGAACAGGCTCTATCTCCCCTACGCCAAGAAGATGAGCGTCATCGCGAAAACAGAGGCCGTGGACTACGAGCCGGGGCTCAAGGTCGAGGGACGCATCCGCGAACTGGGCCTTGCGAAAGGAACCATCGGCCTTGTCGGCTTTCGCGGCATTCTGCCCGTCTCCATGCCATTCAGCGTAGTGGATCACTGGCGAAAGACCCTCAAAGGTGCGAACTTCACCGACGCCTCGGACATCCTTGCCGAAGTGCGGCTCATCAAGAGCCGTGAGGAACTCAAGTGGTTCCGGCGCGGGGCGGCGCTCACGGACATGGCATTCGAGGCACTAGATAAAAAAGCAAAGACAGGCATGAGCGAGTTCGAACTCGCCGCCACCATCTCCGGCGCATACGTGCCCAAAGGCGGGAGCCCGCAGCTCATTTTCGTGGGTTCGACCTCCATGGCGAGACCGCAGCTAATCTTCCCGAACCAGTTCCCCTCGCACCGCAAGATCAGAAAAGGCGATATCGTGCTCACGGAGCTTTCCGCCGATTACGAGATGCACCCCGGCCAGGCGCACCGGCCCATCTCCGTAGGCGTTGAGCCGACGCCCATCTACCGGAAACTCTACGAGGTGAGCGTGGAGGCTTATGAGCGCATCCTCGAGGCCTTGAAGCCGGGCAACACGCACGAGGACATCAAGCGCGCCGGCTCCATCATCGAGGAGGAAGGATTCACCACCTTCGACACCACCTTCCACGGCTGGGGGCTGCTCATCGAAAACCCCCGCGTGGATGTAGGCGCCACCATCCTCAAGCGGCCCCAGAACGAAATCACCTTCAAGGAGGGAATGCTCATGGTGATTCAGCCCAACGTCTGCACGGCGGACGGCAGGCGCGGCCTTCAGGTGGGAAACCTCGTGGAAGTCACCAAGACCGGTGCGCGCGCCCTCCAGAAATTCCCCATGAAGTTCATGCGCATATAAAAACCGCCCCGCGGGTCTCATCCTGCAGGGCGGATTTATGATCAGGAGAATCAGTTGGCCGGCATGGCCGCGATCTGCTTGTCAAGGTCTTCTGCGAGGGGAGAACCCAGGGTTTTCAACTTTTGTAAATCCGCCAGCGCGGCCGCCTTGTTTCCGGCCATGACGTGGGCGACGCCCCTGTATTCGAGAGCGGGCGCGTAGTCGGGCTTGATGGAAAGCGCCTTGTTGTAAGCGGCAATGGCCTCTTTCGCCTTGCCCAACTTCCTCAAAGAATAGCCCAGCATGTTGAAGGCCTTGTAATGCTGATCGTCTTCCTCGATCACCTTCTGGAACAGGGCCGCAGCTTCCGCCCAATTTCCCTGCCGCGCTTTTTCCTCTCCTTGCGCATAATTCTGCCCGGCCATCTCGGGTTTGGGATCCCCCGCCGGATGAGAGGGCGCCGCCAGAGCGAGCGAAATCACGACCGTAAAAATAGCGAGGGACAAAATTTTCATGACATCATCTCCTGGAAACGAAACTTCCATTTTCAGACGGCATATTTTGATTGCTCACTCTTAGCGATCAATCCAATCGACACAAGATTTTCGGCCTCATGTATACGGCAAAAAAAGAGGGCTGTCATTCACCCTTTCAGGTAAACAACAGCCCCCATGCGAAATGCCCGTTAGTTGTTGAGGCCGCTTTGGTTCGCTACGGAAATGCGGGTGATGGCGCGCTTCAAGGACAACTCGGCGCGATCGAAATCGAGTTCTTCCTCGCTCTTCTGGCCCCCCATGCGCTCCTGCGCGCGCTGGCGCGATTCCTGCGCGCGCGCAGCGTCGATGTCTTCGGCCCGCTCGGCGCTCTCCGCCAGGATGGTTATCTTGTCCGGTCCTACCTCGGCGTATCCCTCGATGATCGAGATGAAATACCGCGCGCTGCCCGTACGGTAGCTGAGCACGCCGACGCCGAGCTGGCACAGGTAGGGCGTGTGCTGGGGCAATACGCCGAACTCGCCGTAAAACCCCGGAGCCGTCACCTCGTCCACCTCGGTGGAGACGAGCTTCCGCTCGGGCGTTACGATGTCGAGCATCATCTTGCCTTCAACCATTCTCTTATACCTCGACGCCCAGGCTCTTGGCCTTCTCTTTGGCGGAATCCAGATTGCCCACCATGTAGAAGGCCTGCTCGGGCAGGTGGTCCACGTTGCCGTCGGCGAGTTCCTGGAAGTCTTTGATGGTGTCCTCGAGCCGCACGTATACACCCGGCGTGCCCGTGAACTGCTCGGCCACGTGGAAGGGCTGGCTCAGGAAGCGCTGAATCTTGCGCGCGCGCGCCACGATAATCTTGTCGTCTTCGGAGAGTTCGTCCATTCCCAGAATCGCAATGATGTCCTGAAGGTCCTTGTAGCGCTGAAGAATCTGCTGCACCTGCCGCGCCACCCCGTAGTGCGTCTCGCCCAGTATCCTCGGGTCGAGAATCCGGCTCGTGGAATCGAGCGGGTCCACCGCCGGGTAGATGCCGAGCTCGGCGATCTGACGCGAAAGAACCGTCGTGGCGTCCAAGTGCGCGAACGCGGTAGCGGGCGCGGGGTCGGTCAAGTCATCCGCAGGCACGTAGATGGCCTGCACCGAGGTGATCGAACCTTTGTTCGTCGAAGTGATGCGCTCCTGAAGGTCGCCCATCTCCGTCGCGAGGTTGGGCTGATAGCCCACCGCGCTGGGCATGCGGCCCAGCAAAGCGGACACCTCGGAACCCGCCTGCGTGAAGCGGAAGATGTTGTCGATGAACAAGAGCACGTCCTGGCCTTCCACGTCGCGAAAGTATTCCGCAAGCGTCAGGCCCGAGAGTCCCACCCGCAGTCGCGCTCCGGGAGGCTCCGTCATCTGGCCGTACACCAGGCCGACACTCTCCAGAACGCCCGATTCCTCCATCTCGAGATAGAGATCGTTGCCCTCACGGGTGCGCTCGCCCACGCCGGAGAACACAGACGTGCCCGAGTGCTCCGTGGAAATGTTGTGGATGAGCTCCATGATCAGAACCGTCTTGCCCACACCGGCGCCGCCGAAAAGACCTGTCTTGCCGCCACGGGTGTAAGGCTCCAAGAGGTCGACGACCTTGAGGCCCGTTTCGAGCATCTCCGTGGAGGTGCTCTGATCCTCCAGGGTGGGAGCGGGGCGATGGATCGGCATGCGCTCCGTCGTTTCCACAGGCCCTTTCCCGTCCACCGGCTCACCGATGACGTTCAGGATGCGTCCCAGCGACGCCTTGCCAACGGGCATCGTGATAGGTGACCCCGTATCCACGGCAGTCAGTCCGCGAATCAGTCCTTCGGTCGGCTCCATGGAAACCGTGCGTACGGTGGATTCACCCAGATGGAGCGCCACCTCCACGACGACCTCGTCTTTTTCCCCCTCGGCGAGAAGGGAGGGATCCTTCTTGACGACGAGCGCATTCCTGAGTTCCGGCAGGTTGCCTGCGTCAAACTCGACATCGATAACGGGTCCGATAACCTGTGTTACACGTCCTTCGTTCATCCTGGGCTCCTTCGTCATCAAATTCCCCGCTCGGCCGACTCATCGAGTAGCTCTATTCGGAGATGTTTTCTCTGATCCGTAATCCTCTACGCCAACGCATCGGCCCCGGCCACCACTTCGAGCAACTCCGTGGTGATCGAAGCCTGGCGCACGCGGTTCATCTGCAATGTCAGTGTCCCGATCATTTCCTCGGCGTTTCTGGACGCGTTGTCCATTGCCGTCATTCGGGCGCCGAACTCGCTCGCCTCCGCATCGAGGAGCGATTTGTAGATCTGCACCCGCACGTGTCTCGGCAAGATGCTGTCCAGCACGCCCTCCATCGAGGGCTCGTAAATGTATTCCGCCGCCACGGGTTCACCTTGCTCGTTGATAGACTCGGGCACCGGGGGGGCCAAGGGCAGAAGACGCGAGAGCCTAGGGTTCTGGCTCAAAATCGTGCGAAATTCCGTGGTGATGATGTGGACCTCATCGAAGCCCTCTTCAAGGTACGCCTTGGTCAAAATTTCGGCCAATTGTGTGGCGAGAGCGAAGTCAATCTTCCCGTAGACTTCGGTGAACTCCTCTTTGAACGCATATTCCCGTCGCGCGAGGAAATCGCGGCCCTTGCGGCCCACGACGATTATCTCTGTCTCTTTGCCCTCTTCCTCGCGCTTTCTCAGGAACTGAAATGCCTGGCGAAGTAAATTGGTGTTGTAGCCGCCGCAAAGGCCCTTGTCCGAGGTGATGACGAGCAGAAGCACCCTGTCGTCCTTCATGTCGTCGCGTAGAAGGGGGTGCGTGTCCGCTGAGACTTTCGCGGCCAGCGAATTCACCAGCTCCTCAATTTTCTCGCTGTAGGGCCGGGCGCTCTCGATGCGCTCCTGCGCTCTCCGCACCTTCGAAGCAGCCACGAGCTTCATCGCTCTCGTGATCTGCTGGGTGTTCTTTACGCTGCGTATGCGGCGCTTGTAATCTCTGGTAGAGGCCATTTTTCACCTACTCCGCCGCGGCAGCCGCCGCTTCGGGCTCCGCCGTCTGGAGCGTCTTCATGAATTCCTCGCACGCGGCCCGCATGCCCTCGGTGATCTCGTCGGTCAACTCGCGCTTTTCGATCAGATCGCTCACCAGCTGCGAGTGACTCGTCTCCATATAAGTCAGGAAGTCGTTGTTCACTTTTTGAATGTCTTCGATATCCACATTATCGAGATAGCCCTGCGTGCCCAGGAATATTGACATGGTCTGGCGGTGTACTATCTCGGGCGCATACTGGGGTTGCTTGAGCAGTTCCGTCAGGCGAGAACCCCGTGCGAGCTGCGCCTGCGTGGCCGCATCGAGCTCGGAGCCGAACTGTGCGAAAGCCGCCATCTCGCGGTACTGCGCCAAATCGAGGCGCAAGGTGCCGGCCACCTTTTTCATCGCCCTGTTCTGTGCGGCGCCTCCCACACGGGAGACGGAAAGACCCACGTTGATGGCAGGCCGGATACCCGAGTGGAACAGGGCGGATTCGAGATATATCTGCCCGTCGGTGATGGAGATCACGTTCGTCGGAATATAGGCCGACACGTCACCCGCCTGCGTCTCGATGATGGGCAGGGCCGTGAGCGAACCGCCGCCCAAATCGTCGTTCAGCTTGGCCGCGCGCTCCAGTAGGCGCGAATGCAGGTAGAAGACATCTCCAGGATAGGCCTCGCGGCCCGGCGGGCGCCTGAGCATGAGAGAAAGCTGGCGATAGGCCGCCGCCTGTTTCGAAAGGTCGTCATAGATGATCAGCGCGTGCATGCCGTTGTCGCGGAAATATTCGCCGATAGCGCACCCTGCATACGGGGAGATGTACTGCAGGGGCGCCGGGTCTGACGCCGTGGCCGCCACGACGACGGTGTAGTCCATCGCGCCGTATTCCTCAAGCGTGCTCACCACCTGCGCAAGCGTGGAACGCTTTTGGCCGGTGCAGACGTAGATGCAATACACGTCGGTGTTCTTCTGGTTGATGATGGCGTCGATCGCGATAGCGGTCTTGCCGGTCTGCCTGTCGCCGATGATGAGTTCGCGTTGGCCGCGGCCAATCGGCACCATGCCGTCGATCGCCTTGATGCCCGTCTGCAAAGGTTCTTTCACGGGCTGGCGCTCCACCACGCCGGGGGCGATAACCTCAAGGTTTTGGGTATCATCGGTCTCGATGGGGCCTTTTCCGTCGATGGGCTGGCCCAGCGCGTTCACGACGCGTCCGGCCAGCGCCTTGCCGACGGGCACCTCGACAATTCGGCCCGTGCGCCGGACCTCGTCACCCTCCTTGATGGCGCGGTCATCACCTAAGAGCACGGCGCCGACGTTGTCGGTTTCGAGGTTGAGCGCCATCCCAAACAAATCACCGGGGAAGGCCAGCAACTCACCGGCCATGCACTTCTCGAGACCATAGATACGGGCGATGCCGTCGCCCACCGAAATGACGCTGCCAGTCTCGGCGAGTTCGACCGAGGCGTCGAAACCCTCGATTTGTTTCTGAATGATCTGGCTGATTTCTTCGGCGCGAATCTGCATGGATTGCCCCCTTGATCCTTCAACTTGTTCTTGGAGTATCAACTCGTAATCAACGTTTTCCTTAAATTGCGTAGCTGGTTCTTGATGCTGCCGTCCATAATGACGCCGCCAACGCGACAGACCAGCCCGCCAATCAGTGTCTCGTCCGTCTCCACTCCCATGAGTACCTCACGGCCCGTAATCTCGGAGAGCTTTTCGCGGAGACCCTCGATGGCCTCTGCATCCAGGTCGTAAGCCGCCTTCACTTGTGCGCGAACCCGGCCGCGTCTCTCATCCGCAAGTTGCTGGTAACTGTGCGCCATATCGGAGAGTTCGCCGATGCGGTCTTTCTCGGCCACCACACGCACGAAGTTGCGCAACAACTCGTCTGCGCCCGATGCGGCCATAATCTCATCGAGTATCTTCACCCGCTCAGCGCGCGCAAATCGTGGATTGAGCAAAACGCGCCGCAACTCCAGATTTCCCTGGAACTCGCCCGCTATCTCCGACAGCGCTTCTCCGGTTTCATCCAGAACGCTACGGCTCTCGGCAATGTCCACCAACGCACGCGCATAGCGGCGCGCCGCCTCGCCACCAATCACAGCGATCCTCCGTTTCTATCATTGAGCTTGGCGAGATAGTTTTCGACGAATCTTTCTTGATCCGCCTCGCCCAACTCTTTTTTGAGCATCTCTTCTGCCAGGTTCAACGCCAGACTCGCCGCCTGATTCTGTAGATCCGCGCGCGCCTTGGAAGCCTCGAGCTCGATGGTCGTTCTCGTCTGCTCGAGCAGGCGCTGCGCCTGATTCTCCTGTTCTTCTTCCAGTCTCTCCTGCATCGCGGCGCGCTCTTTCTTACCCTGTTCGCGAACGCGCACGAGTTCGGCTTCCAGATCGGCCACCTTGGAACGTTGCTCGGCAAGCTCTTTTTCCGCCTCTTCGCGGGCCGCCCGGGATTCCTCGAGCGCCTTGCGTATCCCCTCTCTTCTGTCCTTGAGGAAGTTCCTGATGGGGTGATACGCGACCTTGTAGAGAATGCCCACGACGATGAGTGTGTTGACGATCTTGAAGAGTTCCTCGGTGAAGCTGAACGCCTTGGCGTGAGCTCCGGCCTCCGCGGCCAGGACCCATTCCGAAGAAAGCAGGGCCGCCACCAGAACAAGAAGGCCCAAAAGGCTGCTGAATTTTTTCTCTGAAAGCACGGCTTGTCGAATCCTCTATGCGATGCTGCGGCCCGCAAGCCTCGTGGCGATATCACCCGCCAGCCGGCTGGCGCTACTCTCGAGCTCGGAAGCCGCCTGTTTCGCCTGCGCAGCGATGGACTGACGCGTTTCCTCAATCTCGCGGCCTGTTCTCTCGCGAATATCGTCGAGTCGCTTACGAGTCGTTTCGGTCATCTCCTGCTGGAGCGCAATGAGAGCTTCTGTATTCTCGCGCTGAATTTCCGCCAGAGCGTCCTCGTACTGGCTGATGTAGCCTGCCGCCTCGCTCCTGTCACGCTCGGCGGTCTCGAGATCGCCGGTGATCTGCGAATCGCGCGATTCCATGTGGTTCAACAGGGGTTTAATCAGTATTTTGTTGAGGACAACCAACAGGATCAGGAAGTTGGTCCACTGAATCAGGATGACGACCGGGTTGATGACGAGGGCGCCGCTTCCCACGTTGAAGCTCGCGAGCCAAGCGCCGAAGCCGCTCGTGGGAGCGCTCGCCGCCCAAGAGATAGACGGCGCGGCCAGAAGCATTAGAATTGGCGTCAGGCCGAGAGCGAATCGTTTCAAGCGGAAAAGGCGGACCATCGTTTCCTCTGCATCATGCCTTATAGGGCACAGACCCATCCCGAGGAGATTCGGGCGCTTCCACGAAAAACCGTCGGGGAATGGCGTATGAAATCGTATGGTTTTCAGGGGCATGGCTTGATGTCCTGCCCCGAAAAACGCTTAAAACTACCCACAGCCATGGTCGAAGTCAAGCCCCGGAGGAATTTTTTACAACTTCCAGTATTCAGGGTATTTGGCCTTCGTTCTCCGGTACGCTTCACCTCCTCACGCCAGGGGATTTGTGCTATTTTCCAAACAATCTCGGAACTCCCGTATCACCTGCCTCATTCATGGAGACAGCAATGAAATTCGTTACGTTCGAAATCGCCACCCCTCTCGGAAACGTCCCGCGCGTCGGCGCTCTGGTGGAGGGCGCAGACGGCCCTATCGCCCTGGACCTCGCCCACGGCTACGCTGCGCTCCTCCAGGAAGAAGGCGCAGAACCGCGCTTTCGAGAATACGCGGACTTCAGGCTTCCTCAGGATATGTGCGAACTGATGGCTGGCGGAGAACCATCCCTACAGGCTGCCCGGGCGGCGCAGGAATTTATTCTGGCCGACACTTCGAGACGCGGACCGGATGGGGAGCAACTCGCCTTCTCCCTCGATGAGGCGCGTTTGCGCCCTCCGGTGCCCCAACCCGTCACGTTTCGCGATTTTCTGATCCACGAGGGACACAAGGCAGCGGGCGCGCGTCGCCGGAACACCACCATCGACCCCATCTGGTACGAGCTTCCTTCTTGCTACAAGGGAAACCGTTTGACCATCATCGGCCCGGATGACGAACTCAAATGGCCGCACTACACCAAAAAACTCGACTATGAACTCGAACTCGCCATGTTCATCGGAAAGCGCGGCAAGGACATCACACAGGAAAACGCCATGGATCACGTTTTCGGCTTCAGTGTGCTGAATGATTTCAGCGCGCGCGACATCCAGATCAATGAGATGAAAAACTGGCTGGGACCCCACAAGGGCAAGGATTTCGGCACGGCGATCGGTCCGTGTGTCGTTACGGCGGATGAGTTCGACCCCACCGACGCAGTGATGATCGCCCGCGTCAACGGCGAGGAGTGGAGCCGGGGTAACGCGGGCGACGCCTACTATTCATGGAACAAGATGATCGAATACGCCTCGATGGAAGAAGAACTGGTTCCGGGGGAAATGTTCGGCTCGGGCACCGTGGCCACCGGCTGCGGGGCGGATCTTGATAAATGGATAAAGCCGGGCGACGTAATCGAGCTTGAAATCGAAGGAATCGGCGTCCTGAAAAACAAGATTGTGAGAGAGAATTAAAGACCGGGTGGCCATTCGCGCAATACAAGCTCCCCGTTCCACATGAGGCCGTGCCGAGGGTAGCCGAGCATGGTCGGAGTTCCCAGGGCGCGGATTCGGACTCCTTCGAGCAACTGCGAGACCTTGGCGATTCTTCTCTCGTATTTCTCGGTGTCGACACCGTTGGGATTCCCCCAGGCGGCCAGCACCACGTCCGCGCCGTTGAGGCTCCTCCTTATCCAGGCATCGTTCTCTCTCCCCACCATCACCCGGTAGGAATGTGCGTTCAGTTCTTCGGGATAAGGAGAGCGAAGCGCGAACAGGTTTACGTACCGGATCCGCCCGAATTTGTTCTTGCGCGCCCAGGCCTCCACTTTCCCCACGGTTGGATCGCTCCTCTCCGCAGACGCTGTGGACGGGTTCTTGAGGATAACGGTGAGTGTTCGTGTGGGCTCCTCCGCAATCCGTACCTCCAGAAAATAGCGATACCGCCCGTATCTCCGTGGCGCGCACGTCGTAACCTCCCTCACCTTTTTCGGAGACATCCTTTTCCTTCCCGCTAAAAGAGCCATACAATGACCGGCACAGTCACCTAGGAGAAAGGACGACCATGCCATACGAAAACCTATTATATGAAGTCGAAGGGCCCCTCGCCCTCATCACCATCAACCGCCCGAATCGACATAATGCCATATCCCTGGCCACGCTGGACGATCTCCACGCCGCCATCGCCGAAGCGGCGGATAATGAAGCCGTCCGGGTTATCGCCATCACCGGAGCGGGCGAGAAGGCGTTCGCCTCAGGCTCGGACTTACAGGAAGTCGAACACCGAAACCTCGCCATTGCGCTCACCCCGCTGGTCCAAGGCGTGGCGGAGCGCCTGGAGAGAACGCCCAAGGCGACGATCGCGGCCATCAACGGCTTTTGCATGGGCGGGGGTTTGGAGGTGGCTCTCGGCTGTGATTTGCGTATCGCGACTCCTGCCTCGAAATTCGCCACGCCAGAGGGGAAAATCGGCATTATCCCGGGCGGGGGCGCCACGCAGCGTCTGCCCCGTCTCATCGGGCGCGCCTGGGCGATGGAGATGCTCCTGATGGGGGAGACCTTCGACGCAAAACGCGCGCTCGAGATCGGCCTCATCACCCGGCTGGTCGAGGCGGAGGAGCTCATGCCCACGGTGAGGAAGATGGCCGAAAAACTCGCAGCCTACGCGCCTTTCGTACCCCAGTTCATGAAGGCCATGGTGCACTACGGCATGGAGGGCAGCATGACGGCGGGCCTTGCTCTCGAGAAATTCGCCCAGGGCGCGCTCTGCGAAACAGAGGACAAGGCGGAGGGCCTGCGCGCCTTCCTGGAGAAGAGAAAGCCCGAATGGAAGGGCCGATGAGTTGAGCCTTAATGTCGCAGGCGTCCTGGAAACATGCATTTACGCTGAGGATCTCGAAGCGGCGGAGGCCTTCTACCGCTCCGTTTTAGGCCTCGAAGCCTTCCAGAAAGCGCCGGGACGCCACGTTTTCTTTTACAGCGGGCCGCATGCCGTCTTCCTCGTCTTTAACCCCGAAGCGACCGCCCGGCCCGACTTGAAACTCGGCGTGCCGTCGCATGGTGCTGCGGGGCCGGGGCATGTGACGTTCTCCATACGCGAGGCCGAGTTGCCCGCCTGGCGGGAGCGGCTGGTCGAGCAAGGCGTGGGGGTCGAGAAGGAGGTCGACTGGCCCGGCGGCGGGCGCTCCATCTACTTCAGGGACCCGGCGGGGAACAGCGTCGAACTCGCCTCGCCTCGCATCTGGCGGCTTCCGGAGCCCTCGTAGGCCACAAGTTATTGTTATTACATGTGTTCAGGAGGAACCCCGGCAGTTTCGCGCACGCATTAACACGCATTCCGGCCCCGTAACTCCCCGCATTTGCCGTTAACGAGCAGGTCACGGGTCATGGCAGAATTCCCCTGCGCCGCTACTTTTACGCCTGTTCCAGAGCAAATTTATTTTCGTTTATTAGGCGATAAACCCCGTGAAATTATCTAATTTTATCGAATTTTTCAGAAATTCCTGTCTGCTCGTGCGGGATCGAACGCGACTGATGAAGGAGTGTTCGACGCGACCGGTGAGGGAGCGATTGACGCGAGTGAGGAGCGAGGTCGATTCCGGCCAGGGAGGGAATTCCATTCCTACTGAGGAATGGACGACCGCGGGAGGGAAGTATCCTCATGGCTGAAGAAGGAGCGATTGCGGTTTCCGCCCGGAGCCGAATCGCCCGTTCCGACGAATGCCCAATGACGCCAGTTGCGGGGAAATATGCTTTCAGGGCGGCAGCCGCTCCCGCATCACCTGAAGCGCTTCGGCGCTCCGGCGAATTTCCAGCCGCTTGACTGCCACCGCCCGAAACGTACAATCCCCTGCCGCCGTATAGCCCAAACCAAAACGAGAGGTTTTCATGACGCCCACCATTCGCCCCATCTCCGCCGAAGACGAATCCGACTGGCGCCGTCTGTGGACCGCCTACCTGGAGTTCTACGAGTCCAGCGTAACCGAAGAGGTCTACCGGACGACCTTCGCCCGCCTTCTGGACCCGGCCCGCCCGCAGCAGAACGGACTCATCGCGCTCACCGACGGGCAGGCGGCAGGCCTGGTCCATTACATTTTTCACCCCCACAACTGGCGGGTCGAGGATGTCTGCTATCTCCAGGACCTCTATACCGCGCCCGCATTTCGCGGCAAAGGCGTCGGCCGCGCCCTCATCGAAGCGGTATATGAGGCTGCGGATGAGAGAGGCGCGCCGTCTGTTTACTGGCTCACGCAGGATTTCAACGAGACGGCCCGGGTCCTCTATGACCGCGTGGCGAATCTCACCCCGTTCATCAAATATCAACGCTAGCAGTTTCCCGGCTCCGCCCTGCGGCGTTTCGCAGTCAGAAAACCTTCTTCGATGTCGTCATGTGAGTCGCGCCGAACTATTGCCCTTGAGACCGTAGTGACAGGCCCCTGTGCCTGTCCGAAGTCGCGACCTGTCCTGAAGAAGCGGTGAAGTTTGGTTCGTCATTCCCTATCAAACCTTTTTACGTCTTGGCGCGCTTCTTCCGGGGTTTCGGCGCCGGGCGTTCGGTCAGGAACCAGTCGAGTATCTGCTCGCCGTCCCAGCACACCACCCCCGGTTTGGAGAGAATATGCTCGAAGGTTTCGCGCACGTATTTTATCCGGTGCGGCGAACCCGAGAGATATGGATGCATGGCGATCGACATCACCTTTGTGGATTCGTGGCTTTCGGCATACACGGTCTCGAAGTAATCAATCGCCCTGTCGCGGAAGACCCGGGACTCATGGTACTGGATCGCCATGCTCACGATGTCGTGGAGCTCGTAGTTGTAGGGCAGCGCCACGACCGATTTGCCTGCCGTCGTCTTCACGTGCACCGGCTGGTCGTCGAGCACCCAGTCGCCGATGTATTCGACCCCGGCTTCTGCGAGAAAATCCAGCGTCCGGTAGGTCTGCGTCAGCCCCGGACCGAACCATCCGCGCGGCCTTTTGCCGCAGAATTCCGCGATAATGCCCATGCACCGCTCAATCGTCTCGCGCTCGTCGTCGAGCTTGTGCATCGGCACCTGCTCGTAGGAGTGGGCGTTGAATTCCCAGCCCGCCTCCAGGCAGGCGTCTGCGACGCGCGGATATTCCAGGCAGGTGCGGGCGTTCAGCGTCACCGTCGGCCGCACGCCCAAGTCGTCGAGCATGCGCTTGATGCGCCATATACCGACCCGCATGCCGTACTCGTGCCAGCTCCAGTTGGGATGATCGGGGAGCATCGGCACCCCCTGCGGCGGGGGTATCACCATGCGCGCCATGGGCCGCACGATGTCCCACACTTCCAGCGCCAGTACCGGCCAGAGCACCAGGCGCGCGCCTTCGGGCAGTTTGAGCGGCTTTCTGTCGATAATGGCCGAATAGGGCAGGCGGTCTCCGGGCCTCATGCCTTCTTTCATGTCTTGTCTCCGAATATGTTGCGCCGGATGAAGCGGCGCGCGGTTTTTGTCTGGTGCGCTCATCCTATAGTGGAGAAAGCGCGGGTGGCAACCGCACGGCGAAGCCGGCCGTTCCCGGCTACGGATGAGGACGCCCCCGGTTTCGACGCGTATTGCGCAGACGCAGCGCTTGGTGTCGTTGAAAGAGACCTGGTTACTTGATTTAGCGTATGGAGCCGACGGAGAAGGGAAGAGACATCACTCCCCTCTTGAGGGGGCTGTTGAAAAAGCCCCGGCATTGTGATTGGGTGTAATGACACTATCTCGCCCGAGATGGGAGTTCCCTCGATGATAGGCAGCAAGAGGCGCGAGCAGATGGATTTGTTCGTGGCCGGTTCGCTGGAACGGCTGATCCCCGAGGATCACGTCCTGATGCGCGTGGACCACGTACTGGATTTGAGCTGGCTACGGGAGGAGGTGGCGGATTGCTATTGCGCGGATAACGGTCGTCCGGGGATCGACCCGGAGGTGGCGCTCCGCTTGATGCTGGCGGGTATGTTGCTGGGCTACGTTCACGACCGTCGCCTGCTTCGCGAGGCGCGTGCGCACCTGGCGATCCGGTGGTTCATCGGGTACGGGCTGCACGAGGAGTTGCCGCATCATTCGAGCCTGACGCGGATACGTCAGCGCTGGGGGGAGGCACGGTTCAAGGAGATATTCCGTCGCACGGTGCAGGCTTGCCTGGAGGCGAATGTGGCGAAGGGGGAAGTGGTGCACGTGGACGCCTCGTTGATACGCGCGGACGTGAGCTGGGAGAGCCTGGCGGCGCACCACGCGGAGAAGGTGATTCAGGAGAATCCCGTCGATGATGAGGTCGGGAAGAAGGGAGGAGGCCGCGGTGGCGGGGGTCCGGTGAGCCGGACGGACCCGGACGCGCGGCTTGCGCGCAAGAGCGCGCGGGCGGGGTTCGAGCCGAGCTACAAGCAGCACGCGGCGGTGGACGATGAGCGGGGTGTTGTTCTCGACGTGTCGGTGACGGAGGGGACGCGGAACGAGCGTGAGATGATGGCGTCCCATATAGAGGCGGTAAGCGAGTTGTCGGGCCGCACGCCGGAGATGGTGACGGCGGATTCGGGGTACGCGTACTCGAAGGTTTACGGCGAATTGGAGCGGCGGGGCGTGGAAGCGCTGATACCAGCGAAGAAGGAACCCAGCCAGAGCCGTGTTCCGCTGCAGTTGTTCCACTACGACGCGCGCAACGAGGTGGTGAAGTGTCCGGGAGGCAAGACGCTGCGCCCCCGGCAGGCGACGGAGCGGGGGCGCTCCTATGTATCGAAGACGCGGGATTGCGCGGGCTGCGCGCTCAGGCCCGATTGTCTGTCGAAGTCGCGCACGAGCAGGACGGTGTTGATTCCGCACGCGTATCCGGCGCTGTTGCGCGCGCGTCGGCGGCATGCGCGCTGGGGGGAGGAGGAGAAGCGTCTCTATGGCCGCCACCGTTGGCGCTCGGAGGGCTACCACGGCGAGGCGAAGAGCCGGCACGGACTGGGGCGGGCGGTGCGCCGGGGCCTTGCGAACATGCGGATCCAGTCCTACCTGACGGCGATAGCGGTGAACCTCAAGCGGCTGGCCGCCGCTTTTGCGGCGCGTATATTCGCCCTCTGGACGGCCTGTGCCGCCCGGAGACGCCGGCTGCGCGCACATGGCGCCCTCACGCGCCAATTGGGCTGCCTCCCCGCCGCCGCGTGAGCCGCCAAAACGCCCGCTTCCAACACCGGGTTTTTCAACAGACCCTTGAGGGTCAGACCGAACCTCTCCCCCCATGGTCGGGACGTCAATACGCGTGTAGGGGTCGCATATATGCGACCCGCATCGTGAAGAAAAGGCAGGGCCGCATGTATGCGGCCCCTACAACAGGAGCGGCAATAACGCCGGAATGACGAACAAAACTTAATTCGTCTTGGGTCACGAGAAGAGAATGCCGCCAACCGTAGGGACAGGTCGCGACCTGTCCCTACAACAAACGCAAACCCTCTCGCGTTGGCCTTTTACAACAACCCCGCTGGCCAGGCTCTAGAGCGCTCCTCCCGGGCATTCATTATCGCGTGATATGCGCCATCGCCTCCAAAAAATCCTTGCCTCGCGCGCTTGGCTTGTCGTAATCTAAAAACATATTCAGTTCTTTACAATTTTTATGCGATAAGTTCGCCCTGTCGTAAACGAAGGAAGGCATCGCACCCACGCACCCATGGGGCCGGGCGTTGCTGCGAGTGAACGATCCGGTTTCGCGACAAGGCTTGACGGCGAAAATAACGGGGTCATTTCCGACTGAGGAAGGAGGAAATGTGACCGGATAAAGAAGATATTACACGAGGGAAAAGCCAACACACCAGGAGGTCCATGATGACATTTCCAAGACGAATACTTTTTGCGGCGCTTATCCTGGCGCTTTTTGGCGTTTTTTCCGCCGCGCCCGCCGCCTTCGCGCAGGACGCCTGCCCGCTGCCGGCGGGCGTCACGGCGAATCCTCTCGCCACCCCGAGCGTCACGGCGGCGCAGGTGGAAGCGGGCGCCGCCAGCATCAGCGATTTCGCCCTGGCGGCGAAAGGATATATGGAGAGCGTCAATCTGGCGGGACTGTCGCACAACGCTTGCGTCATTAGGCAGGAGGGACCCTGGAAGTCCGGCGACACCTACCTCGTCACCATATCCATCGATGGCAGGGTGTTCTTCCACTCGGACGAGGCGGAGTTGAGCGGCAGACCGCTCAACAATAGAGTTTACGGAGCGATTCTTCGCGCGCTGGGAATCACCGCTACTGCACCTGCCGACATCAGTGCCGCTTTGGCCAATGTGGCTACAACAGGAAGCTTCCCGAACGCGAACGGCGGCCAAATTCCGGTAATCGGCGGCTACGCCGTCGGCTTCAAGCGCACTGGAGGTAACCCGCTCATCCTCGTCGCCGGCCTCGACATCGGGGAATCTCACCTCGGCACGGAAACCATCGACCAGGGCTCCCCCGATGTGCGGGCCGACCAGGTGATGGATCGCGACTCGCTGAAAGCCTTCGTCGAGGGAGCTACGCAGTACGTCGTCGACCGCTTCCGGACGGAAGGCCGCAGCGCCTTCACGCAGGTGAAGAGTGTCTTGCGGGATCCGAGCGGACCCTGGAGGAGTGGTCCCACCTATCTTTTCATCATGGATCCCAGCGGCTACACCATCTTCCACGGCGCGTTCCCGGACAGGTTCGAGTTCCGGACGCCGACAAACACCCTGAGGGAGCAGCTGCCATCGGGTGAACAGGGTGACCTCATTCTGCCGAAGATCATACGGACAGCGATAAGCAACCCCGGCGGTGGCTTCGTGGAGTATTATTTCGACAACCCGGACGACCCGAACGACGACTTCAACACCCTCAAAGTGAGCTATGTGCGCCAGCACGTCTTTGAGGGACAGAGAGCGGATGGGACCACGTTCGAATACCCGCTCATCTTCGGGGCGGGCATCTACGGCGACTCGAGCACGGTGGCGGAGGACGTCTGTCCGCGTCCGGCGGGCCTTGCCGAAAATATGTACGAATCCCCGAGCGTAACCGCTGGCGATGTTGCGTCGAGTTCTGGCGACGTAGGCGACTTCGCGCAGGCGGGGAGAAACTATTTCAACTCCATCACGACGCCCCAGGAGTTGGCCTACGCCGGTTGCCTCATCAGGAACGAGGGACCCTGGAAGGCCGGCGACACCTACATCGTCGCCCTCTCGCTCGACGGCAGGGTGATTTTGAACGGGAAGGACATGTCGACGGGGGGCAGGCCGCTCCAGGACGCAGTTTATGGGGCCATCCTCGGCGCGCTGGGAATCACTGCCACTACCGAGGCCGGAATCAGGGCCGCCTTGGCCAATGTGGCCACAACAGGAAGCTTCCCGAACGCGAACGGCGGCCAAATTCCGGGAATCGGCGGCTACGCCGTGGGGTACGGCACGACCATTCCCTACATCCTGCTCGCTGGCGTGGACCTTCAGGAAGCCCACTTCAAGGCGGATATCGCCGACCCCGGCGATCCGGACGTAAGCGCCGATCAAGTAGTGGACCGCGCAACGCTCAAGCGATTCGTGAACGGGGCGATAGACCACCTCCTCGAGATATTCGATGAGAACCCCCACAGCGCCATCGGAATCGCGAGGAGCATTCTGAGAAATCCGCCCTGGAGAAGCGGCCCCACCTATCTCTTCGTCATGGAGGACAGCGGCTACACGCTGCTTCACGCGGGGTTCCCGGACAGGTACGAATTCCAGACGCCGACGCAGATCTTGCGAGACGAAGTCACCGGTAAACTCATCTTGCCTCAGATTATCGAGGCGGCGAATGCGGGAGGCGACGAAGGCGCATTCGTCAGGTATTACTTCGACGATCCCAGCGACCACAGCGACAGCGCCGACGTGCCGAAGGTGACCTACGCGCGCCGGTTGACATTCTCCGTTCCGGGAAGCCCACCGGTATCCTACATCGTCGGCGCGGGCATCTACGGGGACCCGAGCACGGTGGCGGAAGAAGTTTGTCCGCGTCCGGCGGGCCTTGCCGAAAATATGTACGAATCCCCAAGCGTAACCGCTGACGATGTAGCGTCGGGTTCTGGCGACGTAGGCGACTTCGCGCAGGCGGGGAGAGACTATTTCGACTCCATCAGGACGCCTGGGGAATTGGGCTACGCCGGCTGCATCGCCAGGAACGAGGGGCCCTGGAAGTCCGGCTCCACTTACCTCGTCAGCGTTTCTCTCGACGGCAGGGTGTTCTTCAACGGTAACGACATGTCGACGGGAGGCAGACCGCTCAATCCCCTGGTTTATGGGGGCATTCTCCAAGCGCTTGGAATCCCGGTCGACCCGGCTAATCCGAAAGCCACGGAAGACGCCTTGACCCAAGTGGCTACAAGAGCATTCACAACAGGACAAACTACTTTCCCGAAGGCGAACGGCGGCGCTTTGCCTGGAGGCGGCTACGCCGTCGGGTACGGCACCAGGATCCCCTACATCCTGCTCGCAGGCGTGGACCTTCAGGAAGCGCATTTCGGGGTGGATACCGTTGACCCGGGCGACCCGGAAGTAAGCGCCGATCAAGTTGTGGACCGCGCAACGCTCAAGCGATTCGTGAACGGGGCGGTAGACCACCTGCTCGAGATATTCAACGAGAACCCCACTGGAGCCATCGGAATCGCGAGAAGCATTTTGAGGCGTCCGCCCTGGCGGCACGGCCCCGTCTATTTGTTCGTGATTGATCCGACCGGTTACACGCACCTTCACGGAGGGTTCCCGGACAGGTTCGAATTCCAGACGCCGACGCAGATCTTGCGAGACGAAGTGACCGGAGAACTCATCTTGCCGCAGATCATCGAGGTGGCGCAACAGAGCGGGGATAAGGGCGGCTTCGTGCGGTACTTCTTCGACAACCCCGACGACGACACCGACAGCGCCGACGTGCCCAAGGTGACCTATGCGCGCCTGCTCACCACAACGATTGAAATCCCCGGATTCCCTCCGCAAACCAACTCGTTCATCGTGGGCGCGGGCATCTACGGCGACGAAGGCGCAGTGTCAGAGAAGAGCGTGGCGGCGACAAGCGGCTGGCTGGCGCGCTTCGGCCGCGCGGTGGGAAGCCAGGCGGTGGACATGATATCGAGCCGCCTGAACGCGCCTGCGCCGAGCGGGGCGAAGATGACCCTCGGCGGCCAGACCGTGAAACTGGATGCGGATCCGGAGCGCTATCTGACGAAAGAAGGCGCAGGCTTCGATTTCGCCTCACACACGCATAACGGAATCGGTACGCGCGGCCTCGCGCGCGCGAGAACAGCGAACCGGCTGACAAATGGGGAGGAGGATTCCACCGGCTCCTACCGCGAGATGACGATGAGCGGGCTTCTATCGGGCGCTTCGTTCCACCTCGCCTCCACCAGGGAAGCCGCGGAGGCGGCGGGCAGCAGGTGGTCGATCTGGGCCCGCGGCGCGCAGAGCTCGTTCGAGGGCGGTGGCGACGACGCGATCGAGGGCGACGTGACGACGGCCATGCTCGGCGTGGACTACGAGAAGGGCAAGCTCCTCGCGGGCGTGGCGCTCTCCCGCTCGAGCGGCGACGGCGGCTTCCAGAACGATGGCCGCAGCGAATTGGAAGCGTCCTTAACCAGCGTGCATCCCTATCTTCGCTACGAGGCGAGCGAGCGGCTCTCGTTGTGGGGCATCCTGGGTATGGGCCAGGGCGAGATGACGCTCGACGAAACGGACAGCGAGAGCGGCCAGGAGTATGAAACCGACATCGAGATGCGCATGGGCGCGTTCGGTGTTCGCGGAGAACTCACCAGGCTGGGCGGCTTCGACTTGGCGGTGAAATCGGACGTTCTTCTCACACAGATGGACGCGGACGCGAAGGACGGACTCGAGGCCATCTCGGCGGAGTCGAGCCGTCTCCGCGTGTTGCTCGAGGCATCGCGCGAGGTCGCCATGGAAGGCGGCGGCACGGTGCGGCCCTCGGTGGAGGCGGGCCTGAGGCTTGATGGAGGCGACGTGGACGAGGGGCTGGGCGTCGAAGTGGGCGGCAGCCTTCGCTTCACGAATCCCGGCATGGGCCTGACGCTCGAGGTGAATGCGCGGGGGCTCATCACGCACGAGGAAAGCGACGTGGCCGACTGGGGCGTGGGCGGCATGATCCGCATCGCCCCTGGCAAGGCGGGCCGCGGCCTCGCCCTCACCGTGCAGCCTTTGGTGGGTGAGACCGCAGGCGGCGCAGAGCGCCTGTGGGGTCTCAAGGACGCCTCGCGTCTGGCGCGAGAGGAAATCGAGGACCTGGACCCCCGCGTCCGCGCGGAGGTGGGCTACAGGCTGGACGCCTGGGGCGGTCTGCTGACGCCCTACGCCGGCCTTTCGGTGTCCGATAGCGGAAACGGGACCTACCGTCTCGGCGGACGCTTCAAGGTTGGCGAGCTACTGAGCATGAGCCTGGAGGGTGACGTGCGCGAGCGGGTGAACGCCGACCCGGTTCACGGCGTGGCGCTTCGCGGCTCGTTGCGCTGGTAGAATAGAAAGGAAATTCCGCAGGGGCAATCTCTCGTCAGGGTTGCTCCTGCCCATAACTGGTTGAGAATTAGCGCCTGCGCTCCGCTAAAATTACTCACCCGTTGGTATCTCACGGCTAATTGGGGTCAGATTCCGGCGCCCTGAACGAACTTTCGCTCCAGAGCGTTTAGAGACGAGAGGAGAGGCTTGATGACTAATGATGAGGGAACAAGAGAAGCATCGGCTTCAGATAGCGATGGCCTCCGAATGGCGCCCGAAGAGATGCTCGATCTGGCGCGCAGGGCGGCGGAACTCCTGGTGGAGCGAAGCGAGAAGCTGTCCGAGCATCGCGCGTGGGACGGAGATTTCCAGCAGGAACTCGAAAAACAGCTCATGGAGACCCCGCCCGAAGACGGGAGGCCGGCGGCCGAAGTGATGGAGCGCGCCGCGCGCGACATTCTCCCGTATTCGTTGCGCCTGGATCATCCCCGTTCCCTCGCGTTCGTTTCGGCCTCACCCACCTGGCCCGGCGTACTGGCCGATTTCATTGCTTCAGGCTACGCCATCAACCAATGCACCTGGCTGGTCGCGAGCGGTCCGAGCCAGCTCGAACTCGTCGTCATCGACTGGTTCCGGCGCTTTGTCGGCTATCCCGAAAGCGCGGGCGGGCTTTTCACGAGCGGGGGCTCGGCGGCGAGCCTGGACGCCTTCGTCACGGCGCGCGAAGCGGCGGGGCATCCCGATCGCGCGAGCGTATACATGAGCGACCAGAGCCACAGCGCGCACATCCGCGCGGCGCGGATCATCGGCGTCAAGCCCGAGCGGATACGCCTTCTTCCGAGCGATGAAGACTACCGCCTGGATATGGATTCGCTCGTGCGCGCCGTGAATGAGGACCGCGCGGCGGGGCTTAATCCCATCGCGGTGTGCGCCAATGCCGGAGCGGTGAGCACGGGAGCGGTCGACCCGCTCGAAGAGATGGCGGATTTCTGCGAGGCGCAAGACATCTGGCTGCACGTCGACGCCGCCTACGGCGGCTTCGCGGTCGTGACCGAGCAGGGTAAGGAACTCATGCGCGGCATGGAGCGCGCCGATTCCATCGGTATGGACGCGCACAAATGGTTCTTCCAGCCCTACGAGGCGGGCGCCCTGCTCGTGAAGGATGTGAGCAAGCTCGAAAATGCGTTTGCGGTGCGCCACGATGTTTTACAGGACACGATATGGGGCGCGAACCACCCGAACTTCTCGGACCGCGGCCTGCAGTTGAGCCGCTCGTTCCGGGCCTTGAAAGTCTGGATGTCGGTGCAGACCTTCGGCATGGCCGCGTTCCGCCGAGCCGTCTCGAAGGGCATGGAGCTGGCCGCACAGGCCGAGGAATACGTTCGCGAGAGCCCGGTACTGGAGATGTTGACGCCCGTCTCGCTGGGGGTCGTGTGCTTCCGGGTCAACCCGGCGGACGCAGAGCTTGACGAGGATGCCCTGGGAGAGATCAACAAGACGATGCTCGCCCGCATCTTCTGGGACGACAAGGCGTTCGTGTCCTCCACGCTCCTCAAGGGGAAGTTCGCGCTCAGGTTCTGCATCATCAACCACACCACGGCCTGGGACGACGTGCGCGAGACGCTCGAGACGATAGAGCGCTTCGGGAGGGAAGCGCTGAATCCGGATTGAGCGGCCTGGCGCCAGAATACGCCGTCTCCACCTGATGATACGAGGATATAGCGCCACCCCGGCCGACTTCCCGCGCATTCACCCCTGGACGGGGGTGTTGGGAAAGCTAGAAGTAGTAATTCGGTGTTTTCGTAGGGGCGTCGGACTTCCCTCTTCGGGAAGTTCGACTGTGCCCGCCCTCTGTTGTTGTCCCTCGTCAAGTCAGGTACTGAGATCTCGGACAGGCACGGAGGCCTGTCCCTACGGACCCTCCTTCCTGGTTGGTTTCAAGCGCAGAATCGCGACATGAGGGCTTTTTCAACAACCCTTACAAGCCGAGGATTTTCTTCGCGCTTTCCCGCGCTTCCTCCAGGTTTTTGACGATGCAACCCTCCGGCGCGTCGCGCAGAACGTCGAAGGCGCGAAGGGTGTCCGCTGCGTCGCCTGTGAGGCCCATCACGATGAACCCGGTCTTCTCCTGTACGGCGATGTCCATGAGCCGCCTGATGAGCATGGCGGAGCTGTCGTCGAGATAGGTGGCGCTTGAGAAATCGAAGATGACGACCTCGTGATCCTTGATGTCGGCGCTTATCGCCGCGACCAACTCATGGGAGGAGGCGACGGTGAAGCTCCCCCGGAGCCCCACCAGGCCGACGCGCGCCGCATAGGGGTTCACGGCGATCGGCTCTTTCGCCTGACCGAAGAATATATGGTCGAGCATGGGCACGGAGACCACGTTGTCGATCTCCAGGCGCTCGAGATGCCGCGCGTGGGCCATGCCTGAGGCGATGAGGCCGATGGCCACGGCGGTCAGCAGATCGACGAACACCGTCAGGCACAGCGTTGTCAGCATGACGAAGAGGTGCTCTCGCCTGATGTGGCGGACACGGACGAGCAGACGCCAGTCGATGATGTCCCAGCCCACTTTCATCAGAACGCCCGCGAGAGCGGCGAGCGGAATCGACTCGACGTAGGAGCCGAAACCCAGCAGGAGCACGAGCAGGAGCACGGCGCGCAATGCGCCTGAAACCGGCGTCTGTCCCCCTGCGCGAATGTTCGTCACCGTGCTCACGGTGGCTCCCGCGCCCGGCAGTCCGCCGATGAGGCCGGCGGCCATGTTCCCTATCCCCTGCCCCACAAGCTCGCGGTTCGGTTTGTGGCGCGAGCCGGTCAGCGAGTCGGCCACCAGTGCGGCGAGCAGGCTGTCGATGGAGCCCAGCAGGGCGAGAACGATGGCCGGCTGCAATGCCCCCGCTAGAAAACCAGCGGAGGGGAGTCCCGGCTGCAGCCCCGGCAGGCTGGCCGGTATCCGCCCGATGGTGGGCGCGTCGTTCAGCCACAAGACGCCCAGAAGCCAGCCGACGATCAGCGCCATCAGCGGAGGAGGCAGAAACCTCGAGAAGCGGCGGGGCCAGAACACGAAGGCTGCGAGCGCCGCGGCGGCGACGCCCAGTGCGTCCGCGTTTGCGCCGGCCACCGCATCGGGCAGCGCGCGTATCGCGCCCATGAAGCCGCCGGGCGCGGGCGGCGCGCCGAGGAAAGGCAAGGCCTCGATCGCCAGGATGATGACCCCGATGCCGGACATGAAGCCCGAGACGACCACATGGGGCGTGTAGATCACGAAGCGCCCGGCCCCCAGCGCTCCCAGGAGCACTTGCAGCAGACCGCCCAGAACGACGATGCTCATGGCTTCCGCCAGGTTCGTCGCGTGCGTGGTGACGATGACCGCCATGGCGACAGTCATCGAAGGCGCTGGACTCGAGATGACGGTCCGCGTCCCGCCGAAGAGCGCCGCGAAAAAACCCACCGCTATCGCACCGTAAAGTCCCGCCGCCGCGCCCAGGCCCGAGGCCACGCCGAATGAAAGCGCGAAGGGCAGCGCGACCACCGTCGAGGTGAGTCCGCCGTAGACGTCCCCGCGCAGCGTATTCAGATCGTAGTTCAAGGGAGGCATCCTTTTTCCGTCTTGAGCGGCAGGCTACGCGGAGCGGTCGGCCGCCCACCAGTCAAACCAGTCCCGTTACCGCCGGTCTCGCGCAGCGGAAACCCACCCCGTGGTTCGACTCATGGGGCGCATAGCCGGTGCGGAATGCCGAGCGCATCAGAACTCGGCTGTTGAACCATGAGCCGCCTCGCAGCACTTTCAGGCTGCCGGAGCCTGGTCCCACCGGGTTCTTTTGAGACATGCGCGCGTAGAAATTCCCCCGGTACCAGTCCGCCACCCACTCCATGGCGTTTCCCGCCATGTCCATCGCGCCGTATGGGCTTGCGCCCAGCGGCCTGCTCCCCACGCGCCAGGTGGCGAATCCCTTGCGGCAGGAGGGGATCACGCCGCCCATGACGGCCTTCGCGCACGTCGCCCGCTCATCCCCCCACGGGTAGATGCGCCCGTCCGCCCCGCGCGCCGCCTTCTCCCACTCCGCCTCGGTAGGCAGGCGCCGGTTCACCCGCGCGCAGTACTCCTGCGCCTGATACCAGTTGACGCCCACGACGGGCTGCTCGGGTTCTTCGAACGAGCCCGCGTAGCGCTCCGCAGGCTCAAAGAGTTTCCTGAAGCGCCGGTTGGTCACCTCGTATTTATCGATATAGAAGGCCTTGAGGAATATCCGGCGGCGCGGCGTTTCGTTGTCCCCGAAGATATAGCCGCCGGGCGCGGAACCCATCACGAACTCGCCCGCCGGCACGAGGAGCAGGGGCGCGCCGTCGAGTCCCGTTATCTGCTTCGGAAGCCCCTCGCCCCAGGCGACGCTCATGGACGCCGCCATCAGAAAGAACGCGGGGAGAGAGGCGAGAAGAAATCGATTCCTGCGAACTTGTGTCATCGTGAACGCTCACAAGGCGAATAGTGTTTTCATCTTTCCTATTATAGACGATGGACGGCAAATGATGGGTGAGGAGCGGCATGTAAATTTCGATGCGGGATAAAGCTCGTGACGTACAAACATCGTGACCGCCCCTGCCAAACCCTTTCCCTGCAGACCGAGCGCCATTTTTCTGTTGCAATTCCCCGCCCCGCCTTCTAGGATATTCTGCGTTCACGCGCACCCGAGCCACAGACTCGTAACCCTTCAAAATACGAGGACAGAAGAGTGAAAACCATATTCACACTCATCGTTGCCATCATCACTTTATTCACTGCGCAGCCTGCGCATGCCGCGCGCGGAGCCGACGGGCATCTGCGCATCATCTACTGGCAGGCGCCCTCCACCATGAACCCCTACCTCTCGGGCGGCACCAAGGAGATAGAGGCCGCATCGCTGGTCCTGGAGCCCCTCGCGCGCTACGACCAGAACGGGAACATGACGCCCTGGCTCGCCGAACGGGTCCCTACGCTGGAAAACGGCGGCGTCTCGAAGGATCTGCGCACCATCACCTGGAAGCTCAAGAGCGGCCTCAAGTGGGCCGACGGAACGCCGGTAACTTCAAAAGACGTGGTCTTCACCTGGAAATACTGCACGCATCCCCAGGGGGGGTGCTCCCAGAGCGAGAAATACAACGACGTAAAAAACGTGGAAGCCCTGGACGCGCTCACCGTGCGCGTGACCTTCGGCATCGCGAAACCCTTTCCCTACGGGCCGTTCGTCGGGGCGCAGGCCCCCCTCATCCAGGCGGCGCAGTTCGCCGACTGCCTGGGCGCCAAGGCGCCGCGCTGCACCGACGCCAACTTCAAGCCTTTGGGCACAGGCCCCTTCTCCGTGGCCGAGTTCCGCCCGAACGACGTCATCTCCTTCGTCGCGAACTCCAACTACCGCGACCCGGCCAAGCCGGCCTTCGCGCGGGTGACCTTCAAGGGCGGCGGCGATGCGGCGGCGGCTGCCCGCTCCGTATTGGAGACCGGCGAGTTCGACTACGCCTGGAACCTGCAACTCGCCCCCGACGTGCTGGCGAACATGAAAAAGGCGGGCAAGGGGGTAGTCATCTCCTCGTTCGGCACGCTCGTCGAGCGCATCATCTTGAACCTCACGAACCCGGCTCCCAAACTCGGCAAGGAGCGCTCCACCGCCAAGCACCCGCATCCGTTTCTCTCGGACCCGAGCGTTCGCAAGGCGCTCTCGATGGCCATCGACAGAAAGCTGCTCGTCGAGATCGGCTACGGCCCCGCAGGCCGGCCGACGTGCAACATCCTCCCCGCCCCCGCCATTTACAAATCCACCGCCAACGACGCCTGCCTGAAACAGGACATCCCCGGCGCGAACAAGCTGCTCGATGCGGCGGGCTGGAAGCGAGGATCCGGCGGCGTGCGAATGAAGAACGGCGTCAAGCTCTCGATTCTCTACCAGACCTCCACCAACGCCGTGCGCCAGGATTTCCAGGCGCTCATCAAGCAGTGGTGGTCCAAGATCGGGGTCGAGACCGAACTCCGCAACATCAGCGCCTCGGTGTTCTTCGGCGGCGACCCGGCGAGCGGCGACACCTTCCAGAAATTCCAGGCCGACGTACAAATGTACGCCAACAATTTCGACGGCACGGATCCCGAATCCTACATGGCGAACTGGGCTTGCAAGGAGGCCCCGCGTCCCGCCACGCAGTGGCAGGGCAACAACGTGCCGCGTTACTGCGACAAGGCTTATGACGCCCTCATCGCCAAAATGGCGCGCGCGGGCGCACTCAAAGAGCGGGCGCGTCTCGCCAGGGCCATGAACGACATGCTCATGCAGGCCTACGTGCTCATTCCGCTGGTCGACCGCGGCCGCGTATCGGCCCACTCGAAAAAGCTGGGCGGCGTGGTTTTGAACACCTGGGATTCGGAGCTTTGGAACATCGCCGACTGGCGCCGCGTCAAATAGACCCGCGCGCCGCTTAAGGGCTCGCCGAGCGAGGCAAACGGGCGATGGGAACCTACACTATCAGGCGGCTGCTCTTCGCCGTACCCACGCTGCTCTTCATCAGCCTCGTCATATTCCTGTTGTTGGACCTGGCCCCCAGCGACCCGACGGCGAATCTCCCCCTCACGATTCCGCCCGAGGTGCGCCAGAACATCCGCGAGTCATTAGGCTTGGGTCAGCCTATCCACATCCGCTACCTGCTGTGGTGCAAGCAGTTTTTCATCAACGAGCCGCTGAACGTCATCGACGCCCTGCTCGGCGCGGGCGACTCGGAGAGGTTCCGCGTGCTGAGCTGGCAGACGCGCTCCCCGGTCGTGGACCTGATCGTCGAGCGCCTGCCGCAGACCCTGTGGGTCGTGGGTCTCTCCTACGTCATCGGCGTACTCATCGCGATACCCATCGGCATCATCTCCGCCTACCGGCAATACAGCTGGTTCGACCAGATAGGCACATTCATCTCCACCGTGGGGTTCTCGGTGCCGACTTTTTTCACCGGCGTGCTGCTGATTGTTGTCTTCTCCGTAGGCTTGGGCTGGTTTCCCTCCATCTACGACACCACGCACCGCGTGACGGACTGGAGCAGCTTTCTCGTCCAGGCGCGGCAGATGGCCATGCCCGTCTTCGTACTCGCCCTCTACAACGCGGCGCAGATCAGCCGGTTCATGCGCGCCTCCATGCTCGAGAACCTGGGCCAGGACTACGTGCGCACCGCCCGGGGCAAGGGCTTTCACGAGCGGCGGATTCTCTTCGTCCACGTCCTGCGCAACTCGATGATCCCCGTCGTCACAATCATCGCGCTGGGCGTGCCGCAGGTGTTCGGCGGCGCGATCATCACCGAGCAGATATTCAAGGTGAACGGGCTGGGGCAGCTGCTCATCGTCGCCATCCAGGGGGGAGACCTGCCGACCGTACAGACGCTCACCTTCATCTTCGCGGGGCTGATCGTAGCGTTCAACCTCGTCGCCGACATCCTCTACGGGGTACTGGACCCCACCATCCGCTATGACCAGCGCTAGGCGCGGGACGTGGGCGCAGTTCCGCACCCACCGGGGAGCGGTGATAGGGGCGGGGATTCTGCTCATCGCAGCGCTCGCCGTGTTGTTCGGCCCGCATCTATGGAGCATCGACGCGCACTTGATCGACATTAGGGCGCGCAACCAGGGCATGAGCCTCGCCCACCCGCTCGGCGCCGACCGCCTGGGCCGCGACACCCTGGCGCGCATGTTGGCGGGGGGGCGCGTCTCGCTCGCGGTGGCGGGCGCCGCCATGGGCCTGGCCCTCTCCCTGGGTGCGGTCATCGGCGTGGTGTCGGGCTACTTCAGGCGCCTGGACGGCCCGCTCATGCGGCTGACGGATCTGTTCCTCGCGCTTCCGCTCCTGCCGCTCCTGCTCGTCATCATCGCGCTGTTCCGAGACGCCTTGCGCGCCGCCTTCGGTCCCGAGACCGGCATCTTCATCCTCATCGCCTCGGTCATCGGCGCGACCTCCTGGATGAAGACCGCCCGCATCGTGCGCGGCGAGGTACTCGCCTTGAAAGAACGCGAGTTCGTCCTCGCCTCGGGCGCGCTCGGTGCGCCCACGGGGCGACTCATCTTCCGCCACATCCTGCCGGGCGTCGTCTCGCCCATCATGATCTCCGCAGCCCTGGGCGTGGGCGACGCCATCATCACCGAATCAGCGCTCTCCTTCCTGGGGCTGGGCTTTCCGCCGGATTTCCCCACATGGGGAAGGCTGCTCTACGACTCTACCGATTACCTCCAGCAATACCCCGGGCGCGTCCTTTGGCCCGGCCTCGCGATATCGCTCACCGTGCTGAGCATCAACTACGTGGGTGACGGGCTTCGCGACGCGCTCGACCCCCGGACGCGGGGATAAGCGCCGGCCGCCCTTGCGCCTTTTCCCCGGCGGGCCGGAATGCGCTTTCAAACTTGCGCGGGAGGGTGACCTCTGGCACGATTCGTTTTCGGTGGAACACTCTAAAAACATGACACCGCGCCGTCCCGGAGCCTTCCTCCGGCGGCCCTCGGAACAGGAACACCGATATGGCTGAAAACGGAAACGTCACCTTCATCTGCCCCGCGTGCGGGAAAACCGAACTGCCTTTGGACGGAGTGGATGAGCCGAACGAAATCCTCTACATCCAGCTCGCGGAGATGGACACCTGCGATGAGGCGCAGATAGCGCACTTCGTGTTCGGCGACTCGTTCACAAAAGGCTTCGGCGGCTTCGTGCGCGACGTGGACCCGGAGGGCGAGGAGCGCGTGCGGTGGGTCCCCCCGAGGGCGGTGGTCGCCTATCACTTCGCGAGAAACGAGGAGCGCATCGGCCACGCGGAGCCCATGAACGACTACTACCCCCAGCCGCTGTACCGCAACCTCTCCAAGGGAGACGGGGTCGAGAACATTTTCGTCGCCATGGCGTTCCTGCCCCACAACGAGTCCATGACGCCCGAGATGCGCGCGCAGGGGGAAGCCCTCGCCAAGTCCCTGGGGTAGGGGGTTGTTGGAAAACCCCTCCTCCCTAGGAAATCCACCGTAGGGGTCGCATATATGCGACCCTGCTTTTTTCATCACCCGTTATGGCCCGCATATATGTAGCGCTTCCAAGAAGGGAGCGCTACCTACAAAAACACGGGGACCACAGACAGGCCAATGGCCTGTCCGTCTGCTATCGGTACGGTTTTCGCCGGAATGACGATGCCTTTGTTTGGTCGAAAAAGAAGAATGTAGGGACAATGTAGGGACAGGTCGCGACCTGTCCCTACGGACTATCCTCCCACGTTGGCTCCAAACACCAGATCACGAAGCCGGGACTCTTCCAACAACCCGGCCAGGAATCGCCTACCCCTCTCCCAGAAGGCGGTTGTATATCCACGCCAGAATCGTGAAGAAGAAAAACCCTATCGCGAACCCCCAGGCCGCGCCGATTATCGCGCCCGGGTAGGTGGGGGAAACGCCCGGGTAGAAATCGCCTATCATCCTCAGCATCTCTCCGCCCACGCCAAACAGCGCGCCCAGAAGGGCGTAGAGAAAAAACATGGCCCCGTAGATGATTCCGGCGGCCAGGCCGAACTTCACGGCGTCCAGTTTCACGTCGAATCTCCCTGATGGCGTGGAAATGCGCTCCTACATACGCTATTCAATATAAGCCCCATGTAGTTTCCCGGCAAAACCAACAGCGAGCCCCCGAAAGGCCCGCACGCATTCATCCCGGATGGGCGCATCGCCCATCCCGACACAGGAGGTCGATCTGATGAGCGAAGAAACACGCCTCGAGAGAGGACTGAAAACCCGCGCGAGAATTTTTGGTGAAGAAGGTGAAGATAGACGCCAGGCATTCGCGGAGGCGAGCCCCGCATTCGCGCAGTTCGTCACCGAAACCGTGTACGGCGATCTCTACGCGCGAGACGGCATCGACGACAAGATGCGCGAAACCGTCATCCTCTCCGTCCTTTGCGCCCTGGGCCGGGACAGGGAGTTCGGGTACCACGCCAAGGCGGCGCTTCGTATCGGAATGACGAAAGAAGAAATTCAGGAGATTATCATGGTGTGCGCAATCTATGCGGGCGCACCCAACGCCGTAGGCGCGACGGACGTGTCGCTGCAAGTGTTCAAGGAGTTCGGCGTCTAGGCGCCGCTAGTCGGGCCCCAGGAAGGTTCTGATTTTTTTTGCGAGTTCGGTGGTGATGAGCTTCGCCGCCTCTTCGAGGGGGGGACGCATGCGCGCGCCTGCGGCGAAGGCGTGGCCGCCGCCGCCGAACATACGCGCCACGTCATGAATCTCCACCCGGCCCTTCGAGCGCAGGCTCACGCGGATTCGCCCGTTCTCGAGTTCGGACAAAAAGGCGATGACCTCGACGGACTCTATCGAGCGGGGAACCGAAATATATTCCTCCGTCTCGTCTCGCGAGACCCTGAAGCGGTCGAGTTCCTGTGCGCTCAGGGTGAACCAGGCGAGGCGTCCCCCGCACTCGAGCGTCATGCGGCTCATCAGCGTGCCCAGCAGCTTCACCGATCCCGCGCCGTTCGATTCCCAGAAGATCGAGTAGGCCTCTCCGGGGCTTGCGCCGAGTTCCACCAGGCGCGCCGCCCAGTTCAGCGTGCGCTTCGACGTGTTCGTGAAGCGGAACTGCCCCGTGTCGTAGACGAGGGCCGCCATGAGAGAGCGGGTGATGAGCGGGTCGTCGAACGCGTAGCCCTCCTCGTCCAGGTAATCCGCGATCATCTCGCCCACCGCGGCGGCTTGCGCGTCGATGACGGAGGGGCAATCGATGTTGTCTTCCTCTTTAATGTGGTGATCCACGACGGCCATGGGAAGTCCGCTGGCCATAAGAGGCTCCTCGAGCCTGCCCAGACGGCTCGCCTTTCCCGTGTCGAGGATAAGACACGCATCGAAGCGCGCCGCCCAGTCCTCTTGTGCGAGGAGATCCTTTCTTGAGCGCACGAGGCCTTCCGGATCGAAGGGCGCGACGAATACGGGCGCCTTGTCCTCGGTGACGGCAGTGGCGTGTTTGCCGATCGACTTCAGGTAGCGGCTCAGCGCGACGCACGCGAGGAGGCCGTCGCCGTCCGGTCCGATGTGGGTGAGAAGCAAGAAGCGCTCGTGTTGTGCGAGGAATTTTCTTAGAGGCTGAAAGCGGCTCGGTTTCTGCGTTTGCTCCATACTCATGCTTTTTCTGCGCTCATGAGGATGAATCCAGGCTCACCCGGTGGATCTGGCGTAAAACGTAGCTTCTGATCTCCTTCGCCGAAGGCGCAGCGTCCATCCGCTCGCCGCCTTTCATTACGTCGGCGAGCAGTTGCTCCACTACGCCGCCGCACGACGCGCAATCCCCGTAGGGCTTGTCGATGGGGATGACGCGCTCCTTTCCGCAATCGCGGCAGCGCAGCAGGTGCTTCGCGCCGGGGCGCTTGCCGCGCTTGGCGATAGCCTCGCCGTCCACCTCGACGATGTCCATCGAAAAATCGATAGTGGCCGCCGCGCTGACGGAAGTGCCCACCCCGTAGCCGCCGTCCACCACGGGGTTCAGTTCCAGAATCTTCTCCTCGCTCAATCCCCCGCTCACGAATAGCTTCACGTTCGGGAAACCCGCCCGGTCGAGTTCCCAGCGGATTTCCTCGAGAATCTCATAGAGGTTCCCACGCCTTGATGCCGGCGTATCCACCCGTACGGCCCAGAGCCTGTCCGTCAGCGCGCGCGCCGCCTCCAGGGTTTCGAACCTCTCGTCCGCGAACGTGTCCACCAGCGCTACGCGGCCCACCTCCGGCTCGATGACCTCATCGAACGCCTTCGCCGCAGGCACGAGGCCGCCCATGAGTATCACCAGCGCGTGTGGCATCGTGCCCGCCGCCGGAATTTCCAGAAGCTCCGCTCCCTTCACCAGCGCCACGCCGTCGCAGCCGCCCACGTAGGCCGCGCGCTCGACCATCGGCGCGATGGCGGGGTGCATCCGCCGCGCGCCGAAGCTCACGAGCTGCCTGCCCTCCGCGGCGATGCGACACCGCGCCGCCTTGGTGGCGACGCCGCTCGCCTGGCACATCAGCCCCAGGATGGGCGTCTCCAGCCTGCAGAAATCGTTGTAGGTCCCCGTAATTTCCAGAACGGGCTGGGCGGGCCCGAAAACCGTCCCCTCGGGCACGGCGCGAACGTCTACGGGGAATCCTTCAAGCAGGCGCAGGATTTCCTCCAGGCCCGTGAACACGCCCCAGCCGCCCGGGAGGGACTTGGCCGCGAATTCCGCGCGCACGTTCTTTCTGATGCCTTTGGCTTCGAGAATCTTGAGGGTCCGTTCGAAATAGACGTCCGTCACTTTGCCCGAACGGATATCGTCGAAATCGGCGGTGAAAAGACTCAAAAGAGGATTCCGCCAGGGAGACCCGCTATTCGGCGGGCGCCGTCTCGGCAGGAGCTTCAGGCCGCATGTCCGCCTCTTCGTTCCTGAGGCCGAACAGCTTGCCCCAGGGCCTGGGGCCGGTGTAGTTCACCTCTTTTTCCCAGACGTCGTAGAGGCGTTCTTTTTCATACACGAGATCTTCCCGGAAATAGCCGGGCGTCTCGTACTGATGGGTATGAACGATGGATTTGGGCGTCGTGGGGCACGCCTCGGTGCAAAGCCCGCAGTACATGCACCGCATGTAGTCGATATAGAATTCCTTGGCGTACATCTCGCGGCCCTTGCCCGCCGTGACGATGGTGATGCAGTCCACCGGACAGGCCTTCTCGCAGTTCAGGCAGCCGATGCAAAGCTCCTCGCCCGTCTTGAAATCGCGCGTGAGACCCAGAAATCCGCGAAAACGCTCGGGCGGCTCCCAGCGCTCCGTCGGGTATTGAAGCGTGACGGGCTTCTTGAACATATGCCGCAGCGTGGCGGACATGCCCTTCACGATATCCCAGAGAAAGAACTTCTGAATCCCCCTGGTGAACCCCATTTCCCTCTCCTCGCCTTGTGCTCTAGGAAGCCGCTGCCGCGGCCTTCTTGGCCTCTTCCTGGGCTTCGAGATATTTCTCGGCCGCCACCGCCGCCGTCGTCGCATCGCCCGACGCGTTGGTAATCTGGCGAATCAGCTGGCTTCTGCAATCACCGGCCACGAACAGGCCCGGAACGTTCGTCTCCATGTTCTGGTCCGTCAAGATGAAGCCTGCGTCGTCTTTTTCTACGTGATCTTTTATCAAATCCGTGTTCGGAATAAAACCGATGAAGACGAACAGGCCCGTGGCATCGATCTCCTGCGTCTCGTCCGTCTTCACGTTTTTGATGCGAAGCTTCTTCATCTCCCGGTCGTCGCCCACCACTTCTTCGGGTACGAAATCGGTGATGATCTCCACTTTCGGGTTCTCGCGAATCTTGTCCACCAGCACCGCATGGGCGCGGAACTGATCGCGGCGATGGATGATGTAGACCTTCGTGCCGAACTTCGTGAGGAACTGCCCCTCTTCCACGGCGCTGTTCCCGCCGCCGATTACGGTGATGACCTCGTCCTGGAAGAACGCGCCGTCGCACAGCGCGCAGTAGCTCACGCCCTTGCCGGCGTATTTCTCCTCGCCCGGAATGCCGAGTTTTTTCGGATAACCGCCGGGCGTGTAGATCACGGCGCCGCAGCGGCGCTCGCCCATATCGGTGACGACGACGAAATCATCCCCGTCCTTGCGGACTTCGGATACTTCTTCCATCTCTATATTGAGGCCGAATTTCATGGCGTGATCGGTGAACTTGGCCGCCAATTCCTGGCCGCCGACCAGTTCGAAGCCCGGGTAGTCTTCCACGTGCTCGGTGTTGAGAATCTCGCCGCCGGGCGCGAGCTTTTCATAGCAGACCACGTTCAGCTTCGAGCGCGCCGTGTAAAGCCCCGCCGTCAGTCCGGCCGGTCCCGCTCCGATGATGATGATGTCGAAATCCCGCTCAGCCACTACGAATCTCCAGAACTAAGGAAAGGCGACGAAAAGAAGTGATGCCGATTGATCGTGCCCAAAAAACCGCGCAGATTCTAACACCCGCCCCACCCCGTGCCAACCCCGCAAGGGGTTTATCAATAGCCCCTATTCCGCAGGTTCCAGAACGAACGCGCCGAATTCCTTCTCCAGGCAAAGCCTTTTTCCGTCGTGCTCCACGATTGTTCCTGCGGAGGTATCCCCATCCACCGGGATGCGCTCGCCGCAAACAGGGCATGAGACCATTTGTACGACGGTGAGCACCTCCGTCCCCTCCGCCCGGCC
Source organism: bacterium (assembly GCA_965213625.1). Taxonomy (GTDB): domain Bacteria; phylum UBA8248; class UBA8248; order UBA8248; family UBA8248; genus Bin107. The sequence continues at coordinate 1,026,498 of CBDBZU010000004.1, read as the reverse complement.
CAGGCGAAACCTGACCCCCGCTCAGTTGCCGCAATCGATGAGGTCGCGCGGCTTCGCGTCCCACGGGACGGGTATGCGCTGCCCTCAGCCGTGGCAGGGAAGCGTCTTTCGCCTCTCGCTCACGCGGCGAGCCCCAAAAGCGCCTGGAGCTTCGCCCTGTCGAAGCCGACCACCTTCTCCTCGCCGATGAAAATCACGGGCGTGGCCCGCATCTCCGCTCTCTGGAAGAGTTCCTCCAGAGCTGCTTCGTCCTGATCGACGAGTTTTTCCGTGTACGCCACGCCATGATGGGAAAGAAACTCTTTCACCGCCTTGCACGGCGCTCAGAACGTGGACGAATAGACCGTCACTTCCTTATCGGACATCTTGAGTCTCCCTTGAAGCCGTTGTGCGCCGCCCGGGCTTCTGGGCGCGCGTTATTATCAATATCGTTCCCGTGGGAGTTTTGCGCTACCTCGGCGTGTTCACCCGCTCGAGCAGTGCGGCCAGCTCCTTGATCCGGATCGAGTCGAGCCTCGATACGGCGTCCACAATCTCACCGCGCAAGGAGGCGTCCGTGTGCGCTTCGCTCAACGCCTCGAACTTCTCGTTCACCGTCGCCCAGCTCATCGGCGTGGAGAAATGCCCCTCCCAGGTGGGCTTGTCCATCTTGTGGACGGCGCCGTTCTTGAGCGTGATGGTGATGAGCACGGGCGACTGCGCGGGATACCTGGCCGTCATCTCATCGGAGTTGGTGGTGCGCACCTTCTTGAGCAGCGCCTGCACGTCGTCCGAGCGGATTCTCGCTTCCTCGTACTGGGCGGGCAGGACCTGCTCGTCGATGATGGCGGCGGAGAGCACGTAGGGGAGGCTGTGGTCCGCCGTCTCCTTGTTCAGCACGTGCTCGCGCGCGCCCGCCTTGCCCTCGCCCATGATGAAATAGGCGCGCTCATAGATGCCGATCTCGATGTCTTCGATATCCTCTGGACTGAAGCCATGCTCGCGTTTCATGTCGATGACGCCCTCGATGGCCGTCTGGGAATGGAGGCCCGCGTTGTAGCGCTTCACGCTTATTTCGAGCATCTTGCTCAAAGAAGTATCCGACCAGTCGACCTCGAACTCGCCCGTCACGGACTCGAAAACACCCAGAGGGCCTTCTATCAACTTGAGCGGCCCCGTCACCCCGCGCATGGCCAGAAACGTCGAGTGCACCCCGCTGTGGCAGCCAGCCGCATAGGCGAAGCCCTTCCAGTGGGAGAGTTCGCCCGTGCGCGTGATGAGCAGGGGGTTCTGGCGCACGCCGCTGATCGCGACCGCATTGGCCGTCTTCTCGGCATCCAGCCCCAGGGCGCGCGATGTTCCCGCCGCCACGGCGTATGCCCCCGCCATGGGCTGGTCGAAGCCTCTTTTCTCATAGGGCGCGCTGTCGCAAAGGCGGCACTGCACCTCGTACGAGAGCGCAAGCGCCGTCATGAACTCCGCTCCGCTCGCGTCGGCGTATTCGGCCGCCGCCATCACGGCGCCCGTGTTGTCGCTCGGGTGCGAGGTGGCGAGGTTGCCCATGAATCCGTCGTTGAAATCGAGATAGCGGATGAGTGAGGTGTTGTAGAACGCGGCGGCGTCGGGCGCGCTCTTGCCGCCGCCGATGAGCGTGCAGTGCGCAGCGCCTCCGAAATCATCCGCCTGCTCGCGCAGGTGGCGCATGGGGCCTTCGCCCAGCGAACCGATGGCGCAGCCGATGGTGTCGACCATGAGCATTTTTACCTGCCCACGCATCTCTTCGGAGAGATCATCGAAACTGCTGTTCGCGGCGAACGCCGCAATCTGTTCCACAATCGTCATTATCTTGCTCCTTCGTAGAACCGGTTTTTAGTGGGGAATTCTCATCGAGCGGGCTAGCCGCCGTTCAGCTTTCTGTATGCTTTCTGCATGATGAGCGCGTCGTATTCGAGCGCCGGGCTCTCGCACACCACCCGGCCCTCGGCGCCGAAATCGATGAGCGCGCGGAAGAGGTCCTTGTAATTCATGTCCGACTCGTCGAGTTCGAGATGATGCGCCTCGCCCTTGTCAGAATACGCGATGCCCGAGAGGTGGATGTGCATGGTCTTGAGAACGTCGTCGCCCATCCTGTTCTTGAGGAGTTCGAGTTGCGCGCCGAACTCGTCATACGTGTTGTGCGCTCCCGCCGAGCGCGCGTGAATGTGCGCAAAATCTATCGTGAAGCCGATGTTCTTGCCCTTGAGATCGCCGCCCATATCGGCGATTTCCTCGAGCGAGCCGAACTGCGTGCCCTTACCCGTCGTCTCCGGGTCGAGACGCACCGGACAACCCTCATCCTCCAGAATGTCGGCGAGCTCTCCTATCTGGTTGCAGATGAAGTCGTAGACCTCTTTCGGGTCTCGTTTCTGGTAGAAGCCGGGGTGAAAACACGCGCCGTCACCCCCGCACTTCGCCAGGGCGCGCGCGGTGTCGAGCACGCGCTTTCTGCTCGCCGCCACCTTTTCCTCTTCCAGCGAATAGAGGTTCACGTAATAGGGCCCGTGCGCGGTGACCTGAACGCCCGTCTCGGCCTGGGCGGCCATCACCTCTTCGCAGGTCTCCTCGCGGATGCGCACGCCGTGGACGAATTCCATCTCGTAGACGCCCAGGCCCAGCTCGTGAAGCCTGCGCACCGCCGCCGGGTGGGTCTGCGGCTTGGCCGAATGCGGAACCCCGCCCGTGCCGAAGAAAATCCTGTCCGCCCGCTTGGGTTTCGCGTTCACGTTCAAGGGGCCGTCATAGGTTCTGCCTTTCGGCTTTTCCTTTGGAACCCCCGGCGCCCAGCCGCGCACGTCAGCTTTTGGTTTTGGCTTCGCCGCTTTCTTCCTGGCTGCTTTCGGAGCCGCTTTTTTCTTTTCCGGCACGCTCGTCCTCAGGTGATGTATCGCGCAAAGGTGCTGTTTTTTTGTCGGAACGCTCTTTCAGGCGGTCGATGGCCCACTCTAGCAGATATGCGCGCATGCTGCGAGAATCCTCCCCTTCGGAATTTATGCGGCGGGCGCGTCGCGGGGCGGCTCGCTCAGCCACTCGGCCATCTGGGCGAGAATCTCCCGCTTGCCGAGCCCCGTGTTCGCGCTGCAGAGAATCGGGCCGGACCAGTGACCGTACAATCCGCCGCCGTCGACCATGGTTTTCACGAGCGCGTCCAGAACGCCTTTGCGCTCGTTTTGCTTCAGCTTGTCCGCCTTCGTGAGCGCCAGACAGGCCGGCAGATTCACCGCCGCGAGCCATTCGAGCAGGTGCAGGTCCATCTCCCGCGCTCCGCGGCGCGAATCGATGAGCACCACCACGCCCTGGAGCGTTTCGCGGTGCTCGAGATAGGTCTCGATCATCGGCCGCCAGCGGGCCCTTTCGACGAGCGGCACCTTCGCGTAGCCATAGCCCGGCAAATCCACGAGATTGAAGCGATCATCCACTTCAAAAAAATTGACGAGCTGCGTCTTGCCCGGCGTAGCGCTCGTCTTGGCCAGGTTCTTGCGGTTGGTCAGGAAATTGATGAGCGAGGATTTCCCGACGTTGCTCCTGCCTGCAAAGGCGACCTCGGGCAACGCCGCCCTCGGCCAGCCTCCACGATCGGCGGCGCTTGTGATGAATTGCGCGTTTTGGATTCTCATACCGCAAGCGTCAGGAGGTATCCCCTGCCGGGGGAGCGTATGCGTGAACAACCAAGCCGGTGCGTATCTTGGGATAGAAATAGGTGGACTTGTGCGGCATCTTCCCGCCCGCCTTGGCGATCTCGCACACCGACTCGAGGGGCGTGGGATTCAGCAAAACGGCCACCGCGCACTCCCCGCTCCTGGCGCAGGAAAACGCAATCTCCGGATCGGGCGTGAAGGCGATATCCCCCTCCTCGTGAGAGGCCTGGAACGCGCCATCCACGATGTCCGCATGGAGGCGGCTCACATCGAGCGCGGCGACGGCTTCTTCCACGGAGGCGGCTGCCGCGCCGTGTCTGCCGATGAGATAGCGGACGTTCGCGCCGCCGTCATAGAGACAGAACACGCTGGCCCCGCCGTTCGCTCCGGATAATGCCGACAGCCGCTCGGCCACCCGGCCGCAGGCGCCCGCCTCGGGCGCCGTCTCTTCCAGGACATCGTATTTCCCGGCCAGCGCGGCGAGCGCTTCTTCGGTCGTGGCGGATACCTTCTTGAGCAGCCTGTAGGTGGGCAGAATCACCATGCCCGGGTCCGCAATGTTGGCCAGGCACATGAGCGTGAAGTCCGCCTCGCCCCCTAAGGCAGCGCCATTCGCGCGGGCGGCGTCTCTCAAGTCCAGGGACGTCTCATAGCGGTGGTGGCCGTCGGCGATGAACGCCTCTTTCCCAAGAAGCGATTCCTGCGCGATAGCGATAACTTCTGGATCATCGCACCGCCACAGCGTGTGGCGCACGCCGTCGTCCTCGAAATCAGCGATGGGAGCGCCCTTCTCCGCGTTCTTTAAGGCGTTGTTCGCCGTTTCGTTGGGTTCGTCGTAAAAGCTGAAAATCGGCCCGAGATGCGCGCCGCTCCTCCCCCAAAGATCAAACAGATAACCCTTGGGCTTGGGGAAGGTCTGCTCGTGGGGGTGGATTTCGCCCGCGCCGTAGGGTTCGAGCTTCACCGCCGCGAAAAACGCATTCCGCTCCAGACGCGTCCCGTCGGGCAGCGCGAAACGCTGGCGGTAGGGATAGAGCGCGGGCGTATCGTCCAGGGTCATCTCCCCGTTCGCGCGCCAGTTCTTGAGATAATCGACCGCGCGCCCCACGCGGCCCGCGTCTCCATCCTCACCCTTCAGGATTTCGCCCTGAATCAGCCGCACGATGTTCAGCGGGTGACGCTCGTAAAACGAACGCCTGATCTCGGAGGTAAAGACATCATAAGGCGGGGAGGAGACATCTCCCATTTCTTCCGGTGCGATATTCGAATATCTCAGCGCGCGAAACGCCCGAACCTGAACCACGAAATACCCCTTTCAAGAAAACGATGAGAACAGCGGCGAGGGGATATTAAAGTCGCCCGAGAGGTGTGTCAAAACACGATCGGGCCGATGCGATGGATTTGAATGTTTCTGCTCACATTCCGGTGTTTCGCCCGGGCGAGTTGACCCCCGTGGGCGGGTGCTCTAGTTTCCTCAACATTATCCACAGGGGCGGAATTTAAAATCGTGAACGAGGAAAACCAGGGATGAAAACGAAATTCGGCATCAGCTTCGGCATGCACCCCGAGCGCATTTTTACGCCGGATGAATTGTACACGTTCGTCGAGAGCGCCGAAGCCCTGGGCTACGATTCTCTGTGGATCGGCGATCACATTTCCTTTCACGGCCATTACACCGAGAGCCTCACAACGCTGGCCGCCTTCGCGGCGCGCACCAGCCGCATCACGCTGGGGGTGGGCGTCTACCTCCTGCCGCTCAGGAGACCCGCCATCGCCGCCAAGACCGCCGCCACTGTGGATTACCTCACGGGTGGGGGACGCTTCGTCTTCGGCGTCGGCGTAGGGGGCGAGGGAAAAACCGAGTTCGAGCTTTGCGGCGTGCCCGTAAAAGAGCGCGGCGCAAGGACGGATGAGTCCATCGAAATCGTGCGAAAACTCTGGAGCGGCGAAGCGGTGAGCCACGAGGGGCGTTTCTGGCGTTTTACGGACGCGCGCCAGACGCCGGCCCCGTCCACGCCCGGCGGCCCCCCCATCTGGGTCGGGGGACGCAGCGACGCCGCCCGTAAAAGAGCGGCGCTCAGGTGTGAGGGCTACGTCTCCTATATGTTCTCCGCGCCCCGCTTCGCCAAGGGACTGGAAGACATGAAGCAATGGGCGGAAGAAGCGGGAAGGTCTCTCGATATCGAAGGAGGCGCGTGGACGCCCGCGCACCATGCGTTCATCTATGTTCACGAGGATGCGGAACACGCCCTGCGCGAGGGCATCAAGAATCTCTCCAGACGCTACAACATGGATTTTGACGGCATCGCCCAAAAGTATTTATTCTATGGGCCGCGCGAGCGTTGCCTGGAGCAGATAGCGGAGTTCCAGGAGGCGGGCGCAACGCACTTCATCTTCAAGCACGCAGGCCCGGCGGATGAAGAAATGGACCAGATGGCGCTTCTGGCGGAAGAGGTGATACCCGAGGTGAGAAATTGAGCGAGACGAAAAAAACCGGCCTCAAATGGCCCGTCTGCACCGTCCTCATTCTCGCGCTCGTGGGCGGGATGATCTACTGGGGCTACACGGCATTTCAGGCCGAACAAGCCATTATCCAGGCGAAAATGGCCCCACCCGCGCAAACCACCGGAGCCGCACCGGGCGCAAACGCTCCGCCCGTCGCCTACCGCTCCGCGCTACCGCAGTATTTTCTGGTGGGATTCGCCCTCGTCATGACGGCTATCATGGGCAGCATCATCTACTTCTGGTGGTCGCTCAAGGATTGGGAAGGCGGCAGGCGCTACGGCGAAGAAGACGAGGAAGTCCCCGCCCCCGATTCGGACAAGGTGTCCGCTCCTTAAGATTTTCCAGGTATCACGCCTGCTCGATGGCGGATAAGAACCACTGGTTCGGCCCCTCGGGCCGCACCCACGTCCAGTGTTCCGAGAAATTCACCCGCTCCGTACGGCTGCCCTCGACGATATTCCCGCTTCGCTCGTCCACCACGTAATCGCAAAGGCTCGCCTCATAGCGCAAGGTGATGAAATCATAACCCTCTTCGTTCCAGGCCTCGACAATCTCGGCGCTTTTGATGTCCACGTCGTCGAGCTTGTTGATCTTCCCCTCGCTCTTAAGGCCTTCGAGGTCCCGCTCGACCTCGGTGTAAATCTCCTTGTCCATCAGGTCACGGACGGGACCCAGATCGCGCGCCGTCCAGGCGTTCTGGAATCGGATGAAGTTCTCCTTCGCCAGGCCGACGAAGGCTTGTTCCGAAAAAGAAGCGTCGCTCTCGCTCATTTTCCGAAGCGCCGCATCACTCGCGGAATCACGGTGGGTGGCCCGATCCCCGGGGGCCGGGCCACCGCTCGAACCTCTTGCCGAACGGGTCGAACCGCCGGCCGAACCGATATCCGGGCCGCGGTATACGCCGCCTGACCTCTCCTGCCTGCGGGGTTCTTCGTACCTGTCGTGCGGCTCCTCCTCATATCCCCCCACGCCGTAGGGGTCGGCCTCGGCGTAGCGCTCTCCCGAATAGCGCGGCTCCTGGGAAGCGGCGGCGGTGCGGTTTCTCATCATCCGGAAGATGAAGAAGATGATGCCGCCGATAAGGAGAATTTCCAGAATTCCGAATCCGCCTCCCATTCCCATGCCGCCCATCCCGCCGAAGAGCATGCGTCCAATCATCCCGCCCAGCAGAAACCCGCCGATGCCGGCGAACAGGCCCGAGCCTAAGCCCCCACCCAGGAACGAGCGCCTCTGGAACGGTCTTCGCGTAAAACCGCGGGCGCGGGGACGCGATCCGAACGAGCGCCTGGAGAAGCCCCTGCGCCCGAAGCTGCCGAACCCGCGCGAGCCGCGGAACCCGAAGGAGCGGAATCCGCCGAAGCGCCTCGCCTCGGCTTCTTGAATCACCATGCCCATGCCTTCGGGCGTGCGTGAAGGCGCACCCAGGTGCGCGGGGGCCAGAAACAACAACGCGAACAACAAGGCGATGAAAATAGACTTCATGCGAAACCTCCGAATGCGGCAAGACCCGAAAAGCAAAAAAGGGCCGTTTCAGGAATCTGGATTATCCCAACATGGGAGAGATAAGTCCATGCAAAAAGAAAGTTTCGCGTCAGCGAGCCTCATGTCCCTTGGCTCGAAAACACTCCCCTCGCCCTCTCCTCCCCGTCCTGCGCAGCCCACCGCTCCACCTCACCCTGAGTAGCGGCGAAGCCGCGTATCGAAGGGCGAAGTCAGCACCCACCGGATAGATGCGCCCCCCATCCTTCGATACGGCGCTCACGCGCCTACTCAGGTTGAGGGTTAGGGGCTCTTGGGCGTCTGGGGTTCTGTGAAGCTCGCCGCCGCGCCGGTGGGGTCGAACCCTCCCTCGTCGGGCATTTTCAACAACCCCGTATACGGACCCTGCAAGAAAGAAGACAACCCTGCCCGATTGGAATCGATCTCCCGCCGAACGGCCAGTCGGCATGGGGCGTGAATCCGCCCGAATCGTTGCTGGCGCATCCGCGCTTTGCTACCATCGGGGCGTCCCGCGAAACGTACTTCGTGACCCATCCGGGGCCGTGATACATTGGCTCCTAATCCTGAGGATGCGCCGATTCCATGAGCGAAACAAAAAAAATGCCCCTCGAGGGCGTGCGGGTCATCGACATCGGAACCCTGTTCGCCGGCCCCTGGATAGCCACCTACATGGCGGATTTCGGAGCCGAGGTGATCAAGATCGAACACCCGCGCGGCGACTCTCTCCGAAACTTCGCCTCCCAGAAAGACGGCGTCTCGCTGTGGTGGAAGCTCGCGAGCCGGAACAAGAAATCCATCACTTGCAACATCTCTTCGCCCGAGGGGCAGGAGATTGTCCGCAAGCTGTGCGAGAGCGCCGACGTCTTGGTGGAGAACTTCCGCCCCGGCACGATGGAGCGATGGGGCTTTTCCTGGGAGAGCCTCCACGCCTTGAACCCCAAGCTCATCTTGGCGCGGACGAGCGGCTTCGGGCAAAAAGGCCCCTACGCGCAAAGGCCCGGCTTCGGCACGCTGGCCGAGGCGATGAGCGGCTTCGCGCACATCACGGGCTTCCCCGACGGGCCGCCCACGCTGCCGCCCTTCGCCCTGGCCGACGGCATCAGCGCGCTGTGCGGCACCTACGCCGTGATGATGGCGCTCTACCACCGGGACGTCCACGACGCGCCGGGACAGGAGATCGACATCGCCATCTACGAACCCATCACCATGGTGCTGGGACCCCAGCCGCTCGAATACGACCAGCTCGGTTACGTCCAGATGCGCACCGGAAACGCCATCCCCTTCGCCGCGCCGAGGAACGCCTACCGCTGCAAGGACGGGCGCTACGTCGTGATATCCGCAAGTGCGGAGAACATCTTCAAGCGCGTCATGCGCGCCGTGGGGCGTGAGGATCTCGGCGACGACCCCAGGATGGTGACCCAGGCGGGCCGGGTGGAGAACATGGGCGAACTCGACGGCGCCATCCAGGCCTGGATAAGCGAGCACACGCTCGATGAGACGATTGCTCATTTCGAAAAACACGAATGCGCCCTGGGGCCCATTTACGACGTGGCCCAGTTCATGGCGGACCCCCACGTTCAAGCGCGCGAGACCATCACCACCGTGGAGGATGAGGAGCTCGGCCCCATCAAGATGCAAAACGTGATCCCGAGGCTCAACGGCTCGCCGGGCACAATCCGCTGGGCGGGGCCTCCCATGGGCAAGCATACCGACGAGGTGCTCGAAGGAATCGGCTACGACAGCGCGACCATATCCGGCTTAAGAGACAAGGGAATCGTCTAGCCCCCGCGATGAGAGCGCCTCCTGAGCACTGCGTTTTCATCTTTCACGAAGGTTATTACGCCTACATCGGCCAGCACGTCCTGCAAGCCGAAAAATACCAGAAAACCCACGCCAGACTGAGAGAGGCCGGTCTTCCCGATGCCGCTTTTCTGGCGCCCCGCGCCGCGACGGATGAGGAGCTGGCCCTCGTTCACACGCAGGAATATCTGGCGGATCTGCGCTCTAGCGTTCACACCGCACGCACGGCGCCGAGCGAGCTCCCCATCAGCAAGCAGATCGTGGATGCGAGCTTTCTGGCGACGGGCGGCACGATTCTCGCCGCGCGCGAGGCGATTCAGAGAGGCCGCGCCCTGAACCTCACGGGCGGCTTCCATCATGCCTTCGCCGATCAGGCCGAAGGGTTTTGCTACGTGAACGACCTGGCGGTCGCCGTGCGCGTACTCATCAATGAGGGCGCCATCAAAAGAGCCGCCGTGATCGATTGCGACCTGCACCAGGGAAACGGCACCGCCGTCATCTTCAGGCGCGAGGAGTCGGTGTTCACATTCTCTATCCATCAGGAGAACATCTACCCGCAGAAGAAAAGAAGCGATTTGGATATCGGCCTCTACGACCTCGCGACGGAGGATGAATACCTTCCGCACCTGGAAAAACATATCCCGAAGATACTCGATGAGCACAAGCCCGACTTGGTGATGTATCAAGCGGGGGCGGACCCCTATGCGGGGGATCAACTCGGAACGCTCAAGCTATCGAAGGAAGGCTTGAAACGGCGCGATGCGTACGTCCTCGAACAATGCCGTGCGCACGGAATTCCCGTGGCAGGGACCCTGGGCGGCGGATACGCCCAGAACCCTGCGGATACCGTAGACATCCATTTTCAGACGGCGATGTGTTTTGGGGAAGATTGATGCATCGCTTCGCCCGGAACGAGGACGGGATGTATACTCCCCTCAAATTTCGTGATTCGTCGCAACAATAAGGAAGCGAATGTCCAGGTCCCAAGGTAGCAGCCCCGCCAACAAGCCCAGGTTCTACTACGGCTGGCTCATCGTCTGGCTCTCTTTCGCCACGCTGGCGTTCCACGTCGTCACGCGGTTTTCCTTCGGCATCTTCCAGGTTCCCCTGCTCGAGGAGTTCGGCTGGAGTCGGGGCCTTCTGAGCGGGGCGTTCTCGCTATCCATGGCTACCTACGCCATCGGCGCACCATTTGCCGGCTCGCTTTTGGAGAAAAAAGGCCCGCGCGCCATTCTGCCATGGGGTTCGGTGATACTGGGCCTCACGTTCATCGCGTGTTACTTCGTCTCCTCACTCTGGCATCTTTACATCCTCTTCGGGCTTTTCGCCGGCTTCGGTCTCTCGCTGAGTGGTTTCTCCACGCACAGCGCCATCATGCCGCGCTGGTTCATCAGAAAACGTGGCCGCGCCACGGGGATCGCACTCTCGGGCATCGGAATCGGCATCCTCCTCCTGGCGCCCCTGATCGAGCGGCTCATCGCCTCGGTCGGCTGGCGCTACACGTACGTGATTTACGGCCTCGTCGTGCTGTGCGTCGTCGCGCCAACTGCATTTCTGCTACTGCGCGATGTGCCCGAAGACGTCGGGCAGGGGCCGGACGGCGACCCGCCCCGCACCCCCGAGGAGCTGGCGAGAGCGGGCGTCGGCCACGGCGGCGAGGGCAAGGGCGTGTGGGAGGTCTTTTCCGTCGTGAAGCGTGACATCCGCTTTTGGTGCCTCCTGCTGATGGTCTTCGCAATCGGGCTGAACAACAACACCATCATGAGCCAGTTGCAGCTCTATCTCGTCGACGTGGGATACGGCACCGCCCTTGCCGCGATCATCTTCGGCTCCGTCGGCTTCATCCGAACGTTCGGAAGCATCGGCGGTGGATGGGTGGGGGACCTCATCGGGCGCGGGCGCGGGGTAGCGCTTGCAGCCGTGGTAGTGGCTGCGGGCCTCACGCTCCTCATCCTCATCCCTTACTTCGGCGGGGGCATTCTGCCGGGCTACGCCTTCGCGCTCGTGTACGGCATCGGCATCGGCGCCATGAGCGCGTGCTATTCCGCCCTGGCGGGGGATTGCTTCGGGGGACGTACCTACGGCGTCATCATCGGCTTCATGGAGATCTTCTATGGGCTGGGAGGGGTCGTCGGCGCTCCATTCGCGGGCTTCATGTTCGACTACACGAAGAGCTACTTCATTCCTTTCGCCACCATCATCGCCTTCATGTTCGTCTCGTTAGCCCTCGCGCTCTGGCTGCAGGCATACATGCGTAGACACGGCCTGGAACCGAGGTAGGAGAGAGCGCATTTCCTCCCCTATTTGGGACGCCATGAAAAATCGGCAAGACGACGGTTCACCTGCTTTCATGCTTGACTCGGTTTTGGGGCTATGAGATATGTCCCGAGCCATCAGCTTAGGAAATGATTTTCCAACATCTCCTGCATCGCCTGCGAGGGGGCGATTCTGCGAGTAACAACTGGAAGGTCTTGTCTATTTCCACTCGTATGGCTTTGGATTTTGTACCGTCTTGAAATTTGGTTCCATGGGGTAGTTAAGAAAGGTTGGTGTACCAGGAAATAGAAAGTTAAGTTAAGGGAAATACGGAAAGGTAAGTCCCTACCTGTTCGTCCTTTTTTCCAGAACAAAGAAGTCCACCCAAGAGCGCCGCGACGCCATTGCGTCTATCCGCCTGTCCGGAAGCGTGCGTGAGGATGGCGAAGTGCGCGATTACGCTCGAGGCGCGACTTCTTGGCTCTGGAATCACGTCGAACGGGTCCGGGAACGGTTTTCATTCATTGCATTCATAGAAAGGATCCGAGCAATGAACTACACGAGAAGGCAGTTTTTGAAGAGCACCACAGCAGCCTCCGCACTACTCGCGACCGGGTGCGCCGGTCCCCAAGGCAACAAAACCTCCTACACGAGCCAGATCATCAAACCCAAAAACCGGAACACCGTCTTTCGCTGGGTGGATGAGGCCCTGCAACAGGTGCGCGACCAAAGGGCCACCGCGCCCCTGGCGGCATATTGCTGCAGCCTGCCCCTGGCCGCCGGCTTTCTCGCCGCGAACGGGATTCTCCAAGCTTACGAGGAGCCTTTCGGCGTCGGGTCCGGTCCGCGCGGTGCGGACCCGGAAGTCGCCTACGGCGTGGCCTTCGCCCACGCGGCGGCGGAAGCGTTCCAGCAGCCCTTTCTCTTGGAGCGCATGGCGTTTTTGAATCGCTTCCCCGGAAGTGAGGCGAAAGACCTCGGTGTAAAGTGGGGTCGCGCGGCCGCCGACAAGGTGCTCTCGATACGGACGAACGACGGCGCCGAACCCAGCGAGACCAACTATTATCTGGGCCGCTACGAGCGGCGCAAGGACTCTTTGCGGTGGCGCCCCACCGGCCCGTTCTATGGCGCGAAACCGGGGCCGGCGTTCGCCTCTTTCGATCGCGGTCTGTATCCGGGACAAGGACGGATCAAGCCCTGGACGATGAAAAGCGGCTCACAGTTTCGCGTCTCTGGTTTCCACAATCCGGCCAGCCCCGAGTTCGCCGAAGAATTCGACCGCATCCGCCGCATCGGGGGAATGGACAGCACCATCCGGACCCCCGAGGAGGCGGAGATTGCGCTCTTCTGGGAAGACGGCCCCTGGGGCATCACCCAGCCCGGGCACATGATCTATATCGCCATGCAGATCTTGCAGGATCGCGATCTCGGCTTCATCGAACTCGCGCGCGCCCTCGCCCTGGTCGGCATGACGCAGTGCGACGCCTCCATTTGCGCGTGGGACAACAAATATCATTACGACGTCCTCCGCCCGGAAACGGCCATTCGCATGCGCGCGCCCAAATTCGGCAACCCCGACCCGCGCGTGAAGCGGCAAGCCGGCTGGCGCAGCTACATTCCGACCCCGGAATTTCCCTCCTACACTTCGGGACATTCCACGTTCGGCGGCGCCGCCGCCGAGTTGATCGCGCTGATTCATGGCCGCGACGACGTTTCATTCTCGGGCCGCTCGCCCGATCAGGTGTTGTGGCCGCAACTGAGGGGCGTCACCAGGCACTGGCGCAGCCTCACCCACATGGCGGAAGAAAACGGGATGAGCCGCATCTACGGCGGCGTTCATTGGGAAATCGATAACACACAGGCATTGAAGGCAGGGCGAGACATCGCGCGCCAGGCATTTCATTCCACATTACCGAAAAAGGTTTGAGAACATGGCGAGACATAATAAATTTGCGTGGTTTCGCCTTCTCGGGGCGGCGGTTATTTTTATCTGCGCCATCGGGTCGACCAGACCCGCCGGGGCGCAGGATGCCTTTCTCAATTACGATGACATGTCGCTGCTCGAAGCGCCTCTCGCCACCGAAATCGGCGACGTAACGCTCGTTGCGAAAGGCCAGGTGGACGGCGTGTGGACTTATCGCCGGGAAAGCGAAGACACGGACGAGAGTTTTAACGGCGGTTTTCAGCTCGGCGCACAGACGCAATTATCCAACCGCTGGCGGGTGCGCCTGACTTATTCGGGGCGCTACGCCACCGACCCACAAGACAACCCCGACGCGGGTTTCGCCTCTCGCGTGGATGAGGAATACGAGGACGACGCCGTCTTCTCCATCGGCGGCATCTGGGGCACGGCGGCGGTCGGCAACGTAACGGAACTCGTTCGCAACCAGACCCGGCGCGCGGGGCGGGAGCGTCTTCTCTCTCCTTCGACGACGTCTTCGGTTCACTCGATAAGTCGGGCGGTGGCTATCATATTCGTCTCGGGCCCTGGGTCCTGAGCGCAGCGGTGGATGAGGAGGGGGGCTTCGACATCGGGACAATGTATCAACGTCCCATCGGTGAGCAAGACTATCGGCTGACGGCGCGATACACCCAGGGCGCGTTCACTTCAGCTGACGGGCTGAGGCGGTTCGACACCAGCGCCGTAAGCGGCGTGGGCGAATTCATCTACGGCAGCGCCTTGTTCGATCTCGGCGCGGGCTATGAAACCCTCTCATCGCCCGGCCTGGAGTTCGAGCAATGGTACGTCTCAACGGGCGTACGCATTAAATTCGGCGTCCTGAGCGTCTCCGTCGAAGGCCACTACGGACGGGTCGAAGGAGAGGAGAAGACTTCCGCCGCCCTGGGCGTCCAATACGACATCGCGCGGGGATTATCTGCGAACTTCGGCTTGAACTACGAAGACGCCACGGTGAACCTCGGCGGCGTGGATCTCATCGCATCCAAAGGAACCAAGGCCGTCCTCTCGCTCAGTTACAACTTCTAGACCGGGAGGGGGCGAGACGACTCTCGTCCCCTCCTTGCTCATCCACATATTCTTAGAGACCGCCCCAGCGGCGGGGACACATGAAAGAGATAGCCAGGGACCAAGGCAGGAATGGCTATTTGAGATTCTCGAAATACCTTTTCACCTCGTAGCGTTCGGTGAGTTCCAGAAACTTCTGGCGCATCGCCTCCTGCCTGTTGCGCTCGCCCATCTCTTTGGTGATCTTCTCCTGCACGTCCAGGAAGCTGAGCTGCTTGCCTCCCTCCTTTTTGGAGGTTTTCACGACGTGCCAGCCGTAGATGCTGCGAACCACGCCGCTGTGCGCGCCTGCCTCCAGAGAAAAAGCCGTCTGCTCGATAATCTCGGGCAGACCCGTCCTTTTGCTGGAACCCCGTTCCATCTCCCCCAGGCTTCCGCCGAGCGCGCGCTCGGGCGCCAGGGAGTACTTCTTCGCCAGCTCGGCGAAATCCTCTCCCTTCACGATCTTCGCCAGCAGATCCTTCGCCTCTTTCTCGGACGAGACCATGATGTGGGACGCGGTGACTTTCCCGTGCTCGGTGTATTTCACCTTGTTCTGCTCATACTCCGCGAGAATCTCGGCCGCCTTGGGTCTGGAACCCTCCTCGATTCTGCGAAGCGCCTCGCCGATGAGAATCTCGCGCCGCGCGCGCGCCAACTGCATTTTCACCCGCTCGGTACCCAGAAAATTACTTTCATCCGCATGCCGGAGCATGAGCATGCGCTGAATGAGGGCTTCCAGGAACGCCGCCTTGTTCGCCTTCGCCTGCGCCTGCATGTTGGACGGCAACTCGTTGATGAAGGTGTAAAACGCCTCCAATGTTATGGGAATGTCTCCGACTTGCGCGACGATGCCCTCCACCGTCGTCTTCGGGCCGCTCTTGGTTGCAGCGGACGCGGTGGATATGAAGACGAATGAGATTGTGAGGGCGAGCGTTGCAATTTTTACGATAGGTGGGCGCGTCATGACGTGACCTCCTGAAGGCGTGGCGAGTAATTGGGAAACAGTGATCATACAACAATTCACTCAGGCTTGCCTTCCGCCCTCAATCGTCCGTCTTTTCCATGCGCTTCGGCCCCATAAGCAGGACGCACTCGCCTTTTATCTTTTTGTTTTTCAGCGTATCGGCCAGCCCCTGCGCCGTATCCCTTAAAATCTCCTCGTGGAGTTTCGTGATCTCGCGCGCAAGGGCGAGGGGCCGTGCGGGGGCGATGGAGGCGATTTCACTCACGAGCCTTGGCGTTCTGTGGGGGGATTCGAACACGACGACCGTGCGCTCCTCTTCGAGCAGCGCCTCGATCTTTTGAAGTCTCTTCCGGCCCTTGGAAGGAAGAAACCCCTCGAATACGAAGCTGTCGGTGGGAAGACCCGAGGCGGTGAGCGCGGCCAGAACGGAAGACGCTCCGGGTACGGGAACGACTTGAACGCCTGCTTCTATCGCGGCGCGCACCACCCGGTAGGCTGGATCGGAGACGCCCGGCGTGCCCGCATCCGACACCACGGCGACGCGCTCGCCGCCCAGCGCGCGTTCCGCCAGCTCGCCCGCGCGCCTCGCCTCGTTGTGCTCATGGTAGCTGACGAGGGGCTTCTTGACGCCGAGACGGGAGAGCAGCCTGCCCGTATGGCGCGTATCCTCACAGGCAATGAGGTCGCATTCTTCCAGCACGCGGCGGGCGCGTTCAGTGATGTCTTCTAAATTACCAATCGGTGTGGCGACGAGATAGACGCCGGGGGAGAGGGGCGGCGGCGGTTTGGCCATGCGCTCAGGCCACGACGCCCGCTTCTCGCAGGTTTGCTATTTCATCCTCGCTCGTTCCGAACTCACGCAGCACCTCGTCTGTGTGCTCACCCAGCAGGGGCGCGGGCGTTCTCACGCCGACGCGCGTCTCGGACAGCTTGGGCGGGAAGCCGAGAACCCGTATCCGTCCCGCCGCGGGGTGTTCCATCTCGACGCTCATCTCCCTGGCCTGAACTTGAGGATGCGCAAAGGTTTCCGCCATGTTCAGAATCGGCCCGCAGGGGATTCCGCCTGAATCGAGAAGCGCCACCCACTCGTCTCGCGACTTTTCGATGAACACCTCGTCCAGCTCACCCGCGAGTGCGAGATAGTTCTCGCGCCTCAAGCCGTCGGTCGCGTATTCCTCGCGATCGAGAAGATCTTCCCGCCCGATAGTTCCGCAGAATAGCTCCCAGTTTCTCTGGTTGGCGGCGCCCAGGGCCAGATAGCCGTCTTTGCACTGAAATGCCTGATAAGGCGCCGTCATCTCGTGTGCGGAGCCGAGCGGTTCCGGCGGCTCGCCCGATGGGAAGAACTGTGACGCCTGCCAGAAGGTGTAGCCGAGTCCTGCGTCGGTCAGCGCCATGTCGATGCGCTGGCCTTCGCCGGTTCGCTGCTTGTGGATGTAGGCGGAGAGAATCGAGAGCGCCGTGTACATGCCTGCGTTCAAGTCGCATATCGGAACGGGTATCTTCGCAGGCGCGCCGCCGGGTTCGCCCGTGAAGCTCATGAGGCTCGAGAGGCCTTGTGAGACGAGATCGAACCCGCCCTTGCCCGCGAAAGGGCCGGAGTCGCCATAGCCGGAGATGGAAGCGTAGACGAGACCGGGATTGAGTTCTTTCAAGTCCTCATAACCCAGGCCGATTCTCGTCATGATGCCGGGCCGTATGTTCTCGACGAACACGTCGACCTTTTTCGCGAGTTCTTTCATGAGCGCGACGCCTTCCGGCGTTTTCATGTTCACCGAAATGCTGCGCTTGTTGCGATTCAGGTTCATGAAGCCGTGCGCTTCGCCGCCGTCGAAATAGCGGCCGAGATGGCGCGCGCTGTCCCCGCCGTCGGGATTTTCGATCTTGATGACGTCCGCACCCATATCCGCCAGCAGGCACCCGCAGAACGGGCCGGCCATCACCTGGCAGACCTCCAGCACGCGTACGCCCTCGAGCGGCCCTCCCGTCTTTCGGCTCATCAGTATTATTTTCCCCGGAATTCAGGCGTACGCTTGTTCAAAAACGCCTCCACGCCCTCTCTGAAATCTTCTGTATCGAAACAAGCGACCTCGCGCGCCTTCTCTTCTTCGGTGAGAGAAGAGAGGCTCGGGTCCAGAAGCACCTTTTTCACGAAGCTCTTGTGCCATTTGTGTACGAGTGGCGCCAGGGAAACGATGCGCTCCGCCATCCCGTACGCCGCAGCTTCCACCTCTTCATCCGGCACGACGCGCGCCAGAAAGCCTGCATCGAGCATTTCCCGGGCCGTGAAGAGTTTGGCGGTGAGCAGCATGTCCAGCGTGCGCGCGGGGCCGATGGAATATACGAATCGCCTGAGCTCGGAATATCCCGCCACGAGGCCGAGCTTGGCCACAGGAATCCCGAAACGCGAACTCTCGCCCGCGACCCGCAGGTCCGTAGCGGCGGCGAGCTCCACGCCCCCGCCCACGCAGGCGCCGCGTATGAGGCAGATGACGGGTTTTGAGAACGCATCGACCGCATCGAGGCCGCGCAGAAAACCTGTTTCCGAGAAATGTTTGGCTTGCTCGGAACTATAACGCTCCTGCTTGAAGCGCAAGATGTCCGCACCGGCGGAGAAGGCGCGCTCACCGGCACCCCTGAAGACGACGGCGCGCACCGAATCGTCCGCGTCGAGCTCGGGCATGAGACTGCCGATTTCCACCCACATCTCATATTCGATAGCGTTCAGCCGCTCGGGCGCGTTGAAGGTGATCGTCGCCACCGCATCTTTCCTGGAGAGCAGTATTTTTCCGTCCGCACGTTGTTCTTCGCTCACGTCACTCGCCTCGAATCATTCTTTGTAAGTACTTAATGCCTGAGCGCACCGGCCGGAAAAGCAGCGCCGCTTGTTCGATAAACGGGAAAAATGATTATGCTTCCTGCGCATCCTTGTATTCTTCGAGCCACGCCATCTGAATGGCCTCGAGCTTTCCCTCCGTCGAGGACATCGGATCGTCTTTGAACTCCTCCAGCTCGCATACCCACTCGTGCAAATCGGTGAAACGGACGGAGAGCGGGTCTACCTTCGGAAATTTCTCATACAGCACGATGCCGATATCCTCGGCGTCTTCCCAGCCAAACGTATCCACCAATTTTTCTCCTGAAACAAAATTACTAATGAGCGTGTTGCTCCCGGGCCGCGTCCGGGCCTTCCTGCACGAGATTCACGTTCCAGAACGGCACCTCTAGTTCGATGACCTCGTCCGTGTCCTCCTCCAGAGTCGCCTGGCAGGCCAAGCGGCTGTCGAGGTCTACGTCACGCGCGTCATCGAGTTGATCTTCCTCGTCATCGGTCGATTCGTTGAAGGAATCCGCACCGGTGCGGATCTTCACATGGCACGTCGAGCAGGCGCATACGCCGCCGCAGGCATGATCCAGGTCGATGCCGTTTTCAAGCGCCACTTCGAGAATGTTCTCACCCACATGGATGTCAATCGTCTGCTTCTCTTCCGTGAAATAAAGTTTCGCCATTTTCTTCCCCTGCGCTC
Organism: bacterium; assembly: GCA_965213625.1. Classification (GTDB taxonomy): domain Bacteria; phylum UBA8248; class UBA8248; order UBA8248; family UBA8248; genus Bin107. The sequence continues at coordinate 1,007,286 of CBDBZU010000004.1, read as the reverse complement.
CGCTCGAGTTGTCCGCGGTTTCTAGTCGTTGAGGGCTTCGCTCACCCTCTTGTTCTCCAAGGCAGATTTCAAAACATTATCCATCATCCGCTCTGCGAGCGGCATTGTGACTTCGTTGAGCGCGTCGACCATGTCGCGAATCTGGCCTGCATCCTCGCACCGGCAGGACTCTTCCAGCGCGCTCACGGCTGCCTGAATCTTCGCGCGTTCCTCGAGAGAAACGGCATCCTCTCCATAATCGTTCATCGCGCGGACCGTGGCCATGAGGATGGTCTCCGCCTCCGTTCTGGCGTCCAGAACCTGTCGGGAGCGGATGTCCTGCTCGGCGTGTTCGAAAGATTCGATGAGCATGCGTTCTACCTGCTCGTCCGTCAGCCCGTAAGAGGGTTGCACATCCACCGAGGCCGCCTTGCCGCTCTTGAGGTCCCGGGCGGTCACGTTCAGGATGCCGTTCGCGTCGAGCAGAAACGTCACCTCCACCCGGGCGAGTCCGGCGGGGGCCGGGTCGACGGTCAGGCGGAAATGCGCGAGCGAGCGGTTGTCCTTCACCAGTTCACGCTCGCCCTGGAGCACATGGATGTCCACGCCCGTCTGGTTGTCCTTGAAGGTGGTGTAGGTCTCCCTGGCGCTCGTGGGGATGGTTGTGTTCCGCGGAATAATCCACCCCATGACGCCGCCCATGGTCTCGATGCCCAAAGACAGCGGCGTCACGTCGAGGAGCAGCATGTCCTTTCGGCCGCCTGCCAGGATATCCGCCTGCACTGCGGCGCCCAGGGCCACCACCTCGTCCGGGTCCAGGTCCGCATGCGGGCGTTTTTCGAACAACTCCTCCACCATGCGGCGGATGAGGGGCATGCGCGTGGACCCACCCACCAGAACGACTTCATCCACCCCTCCAGGCGTGAGGTCCGCGTCCGCAAGCGCGCGCCTACAAGGCGCCAACGTGCGCTGGGCAATGGGCCAAAGGAGCGCTTCCATCTCCTCTCGGGTGAGACTTCCCTTATGAGAGAGCGGGACGCCGCCGGGGTTTTCGAGAATGTATTCCGTAGATTCGCTGTCTGAGAGCGTCTTCTTGACGTGTTCGGCCAATAGCGCGAGCTCGGCCAGCGCTTCGGGCGTTTCGCTCAAATCCACGCCATGTTGCTCATGAATTCCTTTCTGGATATGGAGAGAGATCGCCCGATCGAAATCATCTCCGCCCAGGTGGGTGTCTCCGCCGGTGGAGAGCACCTCGAACACGCCGTCCTTGATCCTCAACAGCGAGATGTCGAACGTACCCCCACCCAGGTCGTAGACCGCGACGACACCGCGGTTTCGCTCATGAAGGCCATAGGCGAGAGAAGCCGCCGTTGGTTCGTTGATGATGCGGAGCACTTCCAGGCCCGCGAGCTTGCCTGCATCTTTCGTCGCCTGGCGCTGCGCGTCGTTGAAATACGCCGGAACCGTTACCACCGCCCTGAGGACGGGCCTGCCGAGCGTTTTCTGGGCCCTTGACTTGAGTCGTCTAAGCACCAGGGCGCTGACTTCGGGCGCGCTGTAGGAACGGCCCTGCGCCAGCATATGAACGACTTCCCGCTCATCGGGGTCCGCGTCGAAGGGCAGGTGACGCATCTCGTCTTTCACGTCCTCATAGCCCCTGCCCATGAATCGCTTGATGGAAAATATGGTGTTGCGGCTGTTGGAGACGCGCTCTTCCTGCGCCTCATCGCCGGTGAGAACGCGGTCGGAGTGAAAACTGACCACGGAAGGAACGATGCCGCGCTCGCCTTCTGGGGCGAGTATCGCAGGCTCCCCTCCCGACACGGAAGCGACCAGGCTGTTCGTCGTGCCCAGGTCGATCCCGACGATATCGCTCATTCGCTCTCCTCCAGGGCGCGCTTGAGGCTCGTGAGGGTGTTCTCGATGTAGTTCCTCTGTCCGAGGATGGAGCGCATTGTTTTGACGACTTCAGGTGGTACGGGCTCGTCATTTTCCACCGCTTCGTCCCAGTCGGCGCCCAGCCTGTCGAGCGCCGTGCGCTGGCCGTCCCTGAGTGCGGAAAAACATCCCATGGCCGCGCTCAAGCGTTCGCGCAGGTTCTCGGCTTCCTCTTCGTCCGCGCAGCACTGAAACTCCGCCGCCGCCTCCTGGGCCTCGAATATCTCCTCGAACAGCTCGGGCGGGGGTCTCCGCTCGTTTTCCTCGAGCTTTCCGCTTTCGAGCTGCACGAGGTAGACGACGCGCGCAATCGGATCCTTGAGGGTCTGGTACGCCTCGTTGATGCGGGCCGTCGCGTCCAGACTCCGAATCCGCGCCGCGACGGGCGCATCCATAAAGAAATCAGGGTGAAGTTTCCGGTTCAGTTCGTAGAATCTGGCCTCGAGCGCATCGGCATCGGCCTTGAATTTCCGCCGAACGCCCAGCAAAGTAAAATGATCGACCTCGGCGGGGATGGCTTCAATCTCGCCATCTTCATTGAAAACGGAAAAAGGCTTTTCTTTCGTCGCTTCGCTCATCTCACGATTCCAGGCCCGCATGAACCGCCGGGCGCTATGAACTCAAAAGAAAAACGCGTCGCTATCCCAAGTGGTATGGGCGCGGCGCGTTTCATCCCGGTTGCGTTACGCGGAAAAGCTTTCCCCGCAACCACAGGACTGGCGTGCGTTGGGGTTTTTGAACACAAACCCCTTGCCCATCAGCCCGTCTTCAAAATCCAGCGTGGTGCCCGCCAGGAAAAAGAGACTCTTCTTGTCCACGATCACCCGGACGCCGTCTTTTTCGAACACTTCGTCCATGAGCTGATTGATGCGTTCCTCACCCTCGAACTGGAGGACGTAGGAAAGCCCGGAGCAGCCTCCTCCCTTCACGCCGACGCGGAGGACGTGACCTTGCGCCCCTTCTTTCTCCCTGAAGCGGTTCACGTGCTCCACCGCCTTGTCGGTTATCTCGATGCTCAGTCTTTTCGCGGCGGTATCCATATCCTACCCCTTGCAGATGAATCGCCCGCTTCTAGTGGTGGCCCTTGCGCTCGACGACCGGCATCCCGTTTTTCTCGCGAAAATCGTTCAGCGCGGTCTTGATGGCGTCTTCGGCCAGCACGGAGCAGTGAATCTTCACCGGCGGGAGGTTCAACTCCTCGACGATCTGCGTGTTCCTGATCTCCTCGGCCTCGTCCACCGTCTTGCCCTTGAGCCACTCGGTGGCCAGGGAACTCGATGCGATGGCGCTTCCGCAGCCGAAGGTCTTGAACTTCGCATCCTCGATGAGGCCGCCGTCGTTCACCTTGATCTGAAGCTTCATCACGTCGCCGCATTCGGGCGCGCCGACGACGCCCGTGCCTACCGTCTGGTCGGCCTTGTCGAGCGAGCCGACGTTGCGCGGGTTGTTGTAATGATCGACCACCTTGTCGCTGTAAGCCATTTTTCATTCTCCTTTTTCCAATCACTGCGAATCTGAGTTTCCGTGAGCCGCAGGCTCTAAATCAAAATAAGCTTAACGCTCCTTTAATGCGACTGCCATTCCACCTTGGAGAGGTCCACGCCCTCTTTCACCATCTCATAGAGCGGGCTCATCTCGCGAAGCCGGTTCACGATGTCCGTCGTCTTCTCGGCCACGTAGTCTATCTCCTCCTCGGTGGAGAAGCGCCCGAAGCCATAACGAATCGATGAATGCGCCAATTCGTCGCCCCGGCCCATGGCCTTGAGCACGTAGCTCGGCTCGAGACTCGCCGATGTGCAGGCCGAGCCTGAGGATACGGCCACGTCGCTCAGCCCCATGATGAGCGATTCGCCCTCCACGTAGGGGAAGCTCAGGTTCAGGTTGCCAGAGAGGCGATTGGTCTCATGTCCATTCACGTACACATCTTCCAAGCTCTCGAACATGGTGGCCTTGAACTTGTCGCGCAGGTTCGTCAGGCGGATGTTCTCTTCCTCCATCTCCTCCATGCACAACTCGGCCGCCTTGCCGAAGCCGACGATGCCCGAAACGTTCAGCGTGCCCGATCGCATTCCGCGCTCGTGGCCGCCGCCGTCGATGATGGCCGAAAGACGCACACGCGGCCTGCGCCTGCGCACATAAATCAACCCCACGCCCTTGGGCCCGTAGACCTTGTGCGCGGAGGCCGAGAGGAGGTCGATGTTCATCTCCTCTACGTCGATGGGAATCTTGCCGTAGCCCTGCGTGGCGTCCGTGTGGAAGAGGATGCCGCGGCCCCGGCACAGCGCGCCGATCTCGGCGATGGGGTTCAGCACGCCGACCTCGTTGTTCGCCGCCATGATGGAGACGAGGATGGTGTCGTCGCGCATGGCGTCCTCGACCATCTCGGCCGTCGTGATGCCGTCCTCTGGAGGCTCGATGTAGGTGACGTCGAAACCCCAGGTCTCCAGGCGCTTGGCGGAATCGATGATGGCCTTGTGCTCGATCGCCGAGGTGATGATGTGGTTGCCCTTTTTCTTGTACATCTCGGCGACGCCCTTGAGCGCCATGTTGTCCGACTCCGTGGCCCCGCTCGTGAAGATGATCTCGCGCGGGTCCGCATTGATGACGGCGGCGAGTTTCTCCCGGGAGTCGTCCACGGCCTTCTCCGCCTCCCAGCCGAAGCTGTGGTTGCGGCTCGCAGCGTTTCCGAACTTCTCGTCGAAGTAGGGATTCATCTCTTCATGAACCCGCGGGTCCATGGGCGTCGTCGCCTGGTAATCCATGTATATCGGGAACTTCAAGCTCATCTGATCTCTCCTGCCGGCGTACCCACCATGTCCTGAAGGGTCATTCCCTCAAGCACGTCGGTCACCTTTCTCTGGATCTTTTCCATGGGATAAAAAATGGTGCATTTCTCGTATTGTTCACAACCCGTGGCGTCGCCAATCTGGCACGTCGCCATGGCGATGGGTCCCTCGATGGCTCGAATGACCTCCGCCACCGAAACCGTCTCCGGTCTACGCGAGAGAACGTAGCCGCCCTTGGGCCCGTTTCTCGACTCCACGAGTCCGTTTTTGGCCAGAAGCTGCATCGTCTTCGCAAGCAGTTCGGCGGGAATGTGGAACCTCTCTGCGATGGCGCGCGATGTAATGGCCGCATCCTCTTCGCACTCCGCGAGGTAGCATAGAGCCATCAAGCCGTAATCCGTACGCTTTGCAATCGCGAACATCTCACTTACCGCCTTGAATTATACAGGGTTATCGGTCAAATCCGACCATTTGGAAGCTGACGGCGTCTTTCCCCCAACAAATGCGACCCAAATGGTCGCCGACCCATCCAGTCGCATATATACGCCCCAAACGGGTTTCTGTCAAGGGTTTGTGGCTATAAAATCAACACTTAAGAGGGGATGGGGGCAGTCTGCCAACGCCGATTGCGTTATCTCCGGTTAATCGCGCCGCAACCTATTTCCCCTCCTTCACCAACTCCCACTTGCCATTTTGCACCTGCACCAGCACAAGGGAATCGGCGTCGAGTCCGTTGTGGTCGTTTTTGGAAAAGCCATAAGTCCCGTTCAGTCCCGTGAAATAACGCGCCCCCTCCACGCCGGCAGGGATTCTCGCCCGGTTCGCGCCCACGCCCCGGGCGGACCACGCCAAGATACGCAGCGCGTCGACGGCGGCGGCGGCCGTCTCGCCCGGCGCGCTCTTGTAGGTCTTCAGGTACTCGTCCCGAAACGCCGTGAGGGCCATCCTGGCGGAGTGCGACTCGGGAAGAAGGTGGGCAACCATGATCCACGAAGCCGGAAACACTACGCCCTCGGCGGCTTTTCCCCCGCTTTTGGAGCCGAGCATCCCGGGAGACGCATGGGAGAGGTAGAGCGGCATCTTGAGGTCGAGCGCCGCGCGGGCTCGCACAAGATCCAGGCGTGACCCCCCGCGCGCCCAGTGCACGAAGCCCCCGACGCCGCGCAGGGAGGCTCGCTTCAGAAAGGGCAGAAAATTATGTTCGCCCGATTTGAAGGATTCGTTAAACAGGATGGACACGCCGAAATCGGGCGCGAGCGCGGTAATCTGCTCACGCCCCTCCGTGCCGTAGCCCCGGGAGGAGCCCAGCATCGCCACGCGCCTGATTCCCCTGCTCTTCATGTGGCCAAGTATCAAGCGACCGGGCAGCGGCGCCGGCCTTGCCGTGGAGAATACCCATTTGCGCGGCGGTACGAGAATTTCCTCAGGCGCGGTCAGGGAGAATAGCGGTATTCGTTCTTCTTGCGCCGCTTTGGCGGCGGCGATGGCGGCGTAATGTTCGACAGGCCCGATTACGGCGACGGCTTTATGCTTTCGAGCGAGTTCGCGGACCGCAAAAGTCGTCCCCTCGGGGCTTCCCTTGGTGTCGAGGGTAAGAAGAAAGATGCGGCCGCCGGCGACGCCCCTGCGGTTGATACGCGCCATTTCGAGCAACAGAGCGTTACGGGCTTCCCGGCCTCCAGCCGCGCCCGGGCCTGTGAGATCAAGCGCCGAACCGACGACGATTCTCTCTGCCGGGGCCGAATCCACAGCCCATGCGCAGACGCAAATGAATGCCGCCAGCGCCGCCACCCACCGCATACGCCATCCGTTTTTGATCGCCACGCTCATGTTCTATCATTACCCCGAAACTTCGAGCGCCGTATTCGGAAACCCTATTTAATTTGATAACGGCTGGCCCGACGCATGTCAAACAAAATGAAAAATATACCAAAGAGCCTCCTGCTCACTCCTTCCGATCGCAGAAGGTTCAGAAGGCGCATCCTGAGCTGGTACGACCGGGAGAAAAGAGAACTCCCCTGGCGCGGGGAGAAAGACCCCTACCGGATATGGGTGTCGGAGGCCATGCTCCAGCAGACCCGCGCGGAAACCGTCCGCCTCCGCTACCCGATCTTCATTAGGCGGTTTCCCACACTCCCCGCTCTGGCAGACGCGCCTCTCGACGCCGTGCTGGCCGAATGGCAGGGCCTCGGCTATTACGGACGCGCGAGAAATCTCCACCGCGCCGCGCAGGAGGTGATGGGCGATGGCGCGATGCCCCAAACGCGTGATGCGCTGCTGGCTCTTCCTGGGGTCGGCCCTTACATGGCGGGGGCGATCGCCAGCATCGCCTTCGGGGAGCGCTGCGCGGCCATCGACGGGAACGTCCTGCGAATTATGAGCAGAATTCTCAACCTCTCGCTCCCCGTCGACACTCCGCCTGCTCAAAAAACCATCCGCGAGGAAACGCAAGCCCTGGTTTCGCGCGCAAGACCCGGCGACTTCAACCAGGCGTTGATGGACTTGGGTTCTCAAGTTTGTCTTCCCAAAAACCCCGATTGCGCGCGATGCCCTGCCCGGGTTCAGTGCGCAGCAAACGAAGCCGAAACCCAGAACGTCCTGCCGGTGAAAACCGCCAAAAAGCCGCCCGCTCCGGTAACCGTCTTCCAGTTCCGGGCGGAACGGGACGGGCTGGTTCTACTCTCCCAAAGGGGGAAAACCGGCCTCTTCGGCGGCATGTGGGAGTTGCCCGGTTTTATGGTGGGGGGCCACCTCGAGAGGGCCGACCCGCGCCTCCTGAAAGCGCAGTGCGCAAAGCTCCTCGGGCCGGGCTGGCGCCCGGGGCGCGAACTCGCCAGAATCACGAGAACTCTCACCCACAGGAAGATTCTGTTCGTCGTGCATCTGGCGGTATTGTTCGAGAAGGAAGCGCCAGCAACGAATCGGGACGGCCTCTTTTGGGCGTCCGAGGAGGATTTCCGCACGCTGGCGGTCTCCTCCGCCCAGCGGGCCGCGTGGCGCGCGGCAAAAAGCGCACATCATGGAATACAAGGCGAGCTGTAAGGCGCGGGCGCGCCTCCGCTATTAAAATCTGTCGCTTGAAACCTACCTGCCGAAATGATCCGCCAGATAATTCTCGAGCGTTCTGGGTGTAAGGCCGAAAGCTTCTTTCATTGGCGCCGGGTCGCACACGTTGTCTTCACCCAGCATCGTTATCTGATCCTCGGTGAAGGGGGGCTTCATCGGGAGCAAATTGAACAGCTTGGCCTGTAAGCGAGCGATGGCGATGGGCAGAGGCACGAGCAGCCTCTTTTTACCCATCGCCTTCAACAGTATGGAAAGAATCTCCCTGACCGGATAGGCCGTGCCTCCCCCCATATCGTACGTCTGTCCGATGGTCTCGGGCATGCCCAGGCATTGCGCAAAGCAGCGGCACACGTCCTCCACCCAGATGGGCTGGAGCTTGCCCGTGCCTCCACCAATAAGGGGAAGCGCGGGCGCCATGCGCGCGATACCGGCGAAGGTGTTCAGGAATTCGTCGTTCTCGCCGAAGATGATGGAGGGCCTGAAAATCGTCCAGTCCAGGTCACTCTCGCGAACGAACTGCTCGGCTGCGAATTTGGATTTGTGATATCGGGCGACGGCGTTCTCCCTCGTGCCCAGCGCGCTCATGTGCACAAAGCGCTTCACCCCCGCCTGCTCGGCGGCGGCCACCATGCGGCGCGTGCCTTCCGTGTGGATGGCCTCGAAGCCGGGCGTTCCCTTCTCGATAATGATGCCCACCAGGTGGATCACGGCGTCTTGTTTCTTCATCAGTTCGGCGAGTTGATCGACCGAATACTCCGTTATGTCGCCGCGCACGGGAAAGGCCCCGCTCACCGAGGCGAGGCGCTGCCTCGCCGGCTCGGGGTCGCGTGAAAGCACCCTGATCTCATGGCCCGCCAGCGACAGAAGTGAAAGCAGGGTGCCGCCGACATATCCAGTTCCGCCCGTCAGAAAAACCTTCATTATTCACTTCCTCCCCCACAAAGCGGATGCGTCCGCTCAGCATTCGCCTCCGATGCGCGTGACGGCGCCCACCGGCGGATCGTTCTTCGTCAACTCCCGCAATACCTCGCTCGCATACGCCCCCGGCGATAGCGTGAAGACGAGGCGCAGGCCTTCATTTTCCAGCCTCAGGCACACTTCTTTTATTTGTACACGATACGGTCGCCTGGAGCCATGAAGCTTCAGTCTTTCCAACCCGTCGAGAACTTCCAAGCCTCCAACGCCGAGGGAGTCTAGCACGCTTCGCTCGAGTTTTCCCGCCTCCCCGCGGGCTTCGAGGAGTTTCCGGCCAATCAACGGTCCCGCCGGGCTCACTTGAAATTGATCGAGTGCAAGCTCCACCGCTTCGGGGGCGCCTACCCTCCTGGTCTTGCCCGTTTCGTGATGAAAAATCACGTCGCCCGCCCAGGCTCGATCGTGCGCACGCGCTTCGAGTCTTCTTGCAAGACATAAGTTAAAAACTGCCGCCTGAAACGCGCCGCCATACAGGACCCGCTCCCTCAGGGGAATCGAAGCCACCGCCTGCCGAGGTGAGGCTCCTTTCTCCAGGCCGGAAAGCGCACGCCTTTCCGCCTCCCATGAGGGGGGATAGAGTTTCCTCGCATCTCTGAACTCGCCCGCCTCATACCTCTGGGCGGCTTCCAGGAGGCGGGCATCGACACCACCCTGCGCATGGGAGAATCTCGCGGAACCAAAGAGCGCATCGAGAACGCCCCGCCAGTCTCCCCTCGAGATCGCAAGCCCGACCTGCGCCGTATGGCCGTGAACGCCGAACCTCTGATCGCCGAAAGCATTGGGCAATCCCCTCGCGATGAGGCAGTCCAGAATCTTTCGGGCTTTCTCCTCGGCGCCTGGGCCGACATCTCGAACCAAAATCTCGAAACGATTGCCTGAAAGTGCGCCGCGTTTCACCCGTGTTCGAGAGCGCTCTGCCTCCAGAACCCGGATCCCCTTTTGCTCCAGCCTCAAGACGGCGTCCGGAATCATCTGTGTTTTCGTCTTGAATGAAAACCACTGCTTCGTCACCGCATTGGCGTCTTTCAGGCCCGCATAGCCCGCCTCCGCCTCGGGAGTCTCCAGCGCCCGGCACAAAACGCGCAGCGCCTCGATGGTGGAGACGCCCCGCTTCTCCACCCGCAAGTGGAGATGCTCACCGTCGCCGCTCGGTGGCGTGAGCGGAATTTCTTCCACGCGGAAATCCTCGGGCCTCGCGCGCAGGCGCCCGCCAATACCGGACACGGAATCGGTGAGATACGCTCCCGTCAATTTCCTCTCCCAAAAACCGATGAAGCGCTACGCCCTCGCCTTCTTGGCAAAACCTGCCGGATTGGTTCACTAGGCGCGCTAGTTGGGGCTATACTCACAATTCCTGCCGAGCGGATTCCACCGGCGTCTTTTGGACTCACTTTTCATGAGGAACGAACATGTCCGGCATATTCGACAAAACCTCTCTTTTTCTCGCGGGCATCGCGCTGCTCCTGGCGTTTCTGGCGTACCAGAAATCAGGCGAGTTGCCCTGGGCTCCCGCGGGCCGCGCGGGAAGCCTCATCGTGACCATTCTTCCCAAGCTCATGATCGGCATGTTCATCGGTGCGCTTGTGGCCGACGTCCTGCCGAAGGAAATACTGCAGAACTGGCTCTCCGATCGCTCCGGCTGGCGCGGCATCGTCATTGGCTGGCTGGCGGGATTCATGTTCCCCATGGGCGCGCCTTTCGTCCTCTATCCGCTCGTGGCCGGGCTGATGCAGGGAGGCGCCGGCTTCGGGCCGATGATAACAATGCTCACCTCGGCGGCGCTGATTGGCCCGGTGCGCGCGTTCGCGTACGAAATCCCCATCCTCGGAACGGAGTTCTTCACCTTCCGCGTAATCTCTGTATTCTGGATCCCGCCATTGGCGGGCATCGTCGCGCAAACTGTCTGGCGCATGATGAAGGGCGACTAAGGCACACCGTGTTCGATCCGGGGGTTTAAGCGCTTCGTTTGGGGACCTCGATGGGTAAATCTTCCCTGTCGCCCCACTCCTTCCAGGAGCCGAGATAGTTCCTGATCCTCGGGTAGCCGAGCAGTCGGTAGATGAGATAGGCGTGCGCCGAGCGATAGCCGCCCTGGCAGAGCGGCACCATTTCCTTGTCGGGCGTCAGGCCCCTCGGTTCCAGCAGCTCCGCCAGTTCGGCGGCGGGCTTGAGTGCCCCGTCCTTCGCGATGGCCTCGCTCCATTCCAAGTGAACCGACCCCGGAATCGCGCCACCACGCGCAGCCCGGACGTTTTCGGCGAAAAACTCGCCTTCCGAGCGCGTGTCGTGAATCGCGACGTCCGAATTGCCCAGTTGGTTTAGGATGTAGTCCGCTGTAGCGATGCGGCCCTCCTTGTATGGTTTCAGCCGGCTCGCGAACGAGGTTCTCAGGATGCGTTTGTGGCCTTCGGCACCCGCCTCATAAGGGCCACCCGCCATCGGCCAGGCCTCGCGCGTTACGGGCAGCCCCTCGGCCTTCCAGGCGTCGATGCCGCCGTCCAGGATGTGGACATCTTCATGGCCGAGATATTCCAAGAACCAGAATCCTCTCGCGGAGCGGAAGCCCGAGTTCTCCTGATAGAAGACCACCGTCTTGTCGTAATCGACGCCTCGTATCTCCATGAGATAGGCGAGCATCCAGGTGAAGGCGGCCAGCGCTTGCGGGCGGGTGTCGTTGAGCGAAATTCCGTAGAGATCCAGATGCGCGGCGCCTTCGATGTGGCCCGAGCAAAACTCAGGCGCCTGGCGGGTATCGATGATGACGAGGTCATCGCTTTTGCGCTCGCCGATTCGCTCTTTTAGCTGCGCGGGCGTAAGAGCAAGGCCCGGATTCGCGTAGCCTTTATCGTTCATCGGTACAGCACCCTAGCGAAATTCACGCGGGCTGAGCGGCTCGAGCCTGTCTGTGAGTTCCCTCGTCGGCGGCGAGGCCTGCAGCGGGCGCACATACACTTTCGCCTTCCCCTCGTGAGTGACGAAGCGATAGCTCAGCTTGGCGACCTGCCCATAATTGTACCAGACGTGCGTGTTGCGCTCCCCTCCAGTAACGAGAAGCAGATGAACCATCTCGACCGCACCGCCGGCGCCGGTGATAATCTCAAGCCGGTCGATTTCGCGGGCGAAAGTCTCGGCTTTGCCCGTGGCCAGCGTTATCGTGACGATGAGGTCCAAGGGCCGCTGCGGTTCCGTCGGCGTCAAGGGAGCTTGCTGCGGCATCGCGGGCGCGGGAGGCGCCAGCGCCGGGGCCGTCTGAGGCTGGCCCGGAACCGCGCCGGGCGCTGCAGGCGGGGTTTCAGGCGGTGTCAGCGGAGGCGGTGTCAAGCTCTGCGCTTCGGCGCACACCGCCAAAAGGAGCACCCCGAGCATTGCGATCAACACCGATAGAAACTGTTTATTTCTCGAACGCATAATACTCTCCTTTTCCGGGGAGCCTAGATTCGTGTTTTGCTTAAAACGTGTGGGGGATTATACCCATATATCTCATTTCGGCGCATCCGCCGCGCATCGAAACCCGTATGCGGGTAATCGGCGATCTGGCAAATCGCCCGTTCTGCGCGATGAGGCCAGCGCCCACCACCCGTTTACCCAGGAACCGCCCTTGAGCGTTCGCAGCGTACGGCCGTTTCGACTGAGCGGCAGGGCGTCTTTTGGTTTCGCCCTGAACTCATCCTCTACCCACTCCCAGACGTTTCCGGCCAGGTCCTCGACACCCTGAATGCTGGAGCCCTCGGGACGTCTTCCCACGGCTTTGGGGCCTCCCGCGTCGGGGCTTAAACCGAAAACGGCGTTCCTGTCGCGTTGCGCGTTGCCCCATGGATACCGCCTCTTCTTCCCCGCGCCCTGTGCGGCGTATTCCCATTCGGCCTCCGTTGGCAGGCGCTTCCCCGCCCACGCGCAATACGCGCGCGCCTCATCCCACGTTATCCCCACCACGGGGAGGTGCGGGCCGATGAAGTGAATTTTGCGCCAAAATGGAGGCTCGGCCCCGTTCGTAGCCCGCACGAAATCCTCGTAAAGTGCGTTCGTTACCTCGAACTTATCCAGCCGAAACGACGCGACCTCGACGGGATGTCCACCTGTTGTCCTAAGGTTCACGCGCCTGCTACGCCTTCTTTTGCGCGAGCGATTCGGGTTGGTGAATTCAACACCCATCATAAAGCGACCGCCGGGAATGGTGACCATTCCCTCGAGAGAGGGCTTGCGGACGGGAGGCGGCGGGGCAATGTCCTCGTCAGGCGGGCGCGGCGGTTTCAGCTCATCTGGCGCAGATTCGGGGGGCGTGAGTTTCGCGACTTCGGTCTTGGTCTCTGGTTTCGGCGTTCGTCCTTGCTCGGCCTTTATTTGCAGTTCGTGCTTGGTGGATGGTTTCTCCGGCTCAGGCACGGTTGGAGATTCTTCGGGTTCCTCTTGTTTATTGTCTTTCGTGGGCAGCCGAGGCGCGGGCAGACCCTTGATGGCGCGCGCCTTGAGTTCATCCTCGATGTTGGCAAGTTCGGGCCACCTCGCCTTATCGAGCGAGCCGAGCAGCGCCTTCGCCTCTTTCATCCGCCCGTAGCGAAAAAACAAGTAAGCGAGCCCGCGCTGCGCGCTGCCGCTTTCGGGATAACGCTCGTTCGCAAGCTGAAAAAGTAAAAAGGCCTCATCGGGACGATTCGAGTCATACAGGGTCCAGCCAAGGCCCGTAAGCGCATGGAGAAGCTCCGGCTCGTGAACGAGCGCCTCGCGAAAATTCTTCTCTGCAAATTTGTAATCTTCTTGTCGGTACGCCGTTTCTCCTACGTCGCTCAAGATCGCAGCGCGGCTCGGTGGGGACGGCTCGAATACCGGCGAGGGTTCGGATTCCAGCGAGGGCGCAGCTTCATGAATAGAAAGCGGCTTGTTCACCGGCGGAGGAGTAATTGCCGGTACTGGAACAGGTGTTCGCTGAAGGGTTTGGGCGGGAAGAGGGGCGGCCTTTACGGCTTCTCGCTCAGGTATTATCGCCTCCTGAACAGGCGGCTCTACGCCGTCACAGCCGAAACTCAAGAAGGCCAGTACGAGGAAACACGCAGAGAGCCGAGACGGGAACACCACCCGTTTATTCTTTTTTCGCATCACCCACCCAGTGTTTATGGAGATCCGTTTCCGTTCTCCTCGATGCGGGCCAGGGCCGCGACGCGGTCCCCTTCCTTGACCCCGATGAGGCGAACGCCCTGCGTGGTGCGCCCGATGATGGAAACGTCCTGAACCCGGGAGCGAATGAGTTGCCCCCCTGTGGTGATGAGCATGAATTCATCGTCTTCGATCACGCGCCGGATGCCGATTACCGGCCCGTTCTTCTCCGTCACCTTGAGGTTGATCACGCCCTTGCCACCACGGTTGGTAAGCCGGTAATCATCCACGCGGCTGCGTTTACCGTAGCCGAACTCGGTGGCGGTGAGAATGATGTCTCCCGGCGAGACGACCTCCATTCCAATCACGTAATCATCATTTGCCAAATCAATTCCTCGTACGCCACGCGCACTCCGGCCCATGGCGCGAACCTTCTCTTCGGGAAAGCGGATGGCCTTGCCGTCTCTCGTTCCCAGGAACACGTTGAGACTGCCGTCGGTCTGGCCAACGCCGATGAGCTCATCGCCCTCATCGAGATTGAGCGCGATGATGCCGCCAACCCTCGGGTTGCTGAACGCCGTGAGCTGCGTTTTCTTGAGTACGCCTTGTTTGGTCGCCATAAGGATGTAGCGATCGGGCTCGAACTTGCGCACCGGCATGACGGCGGAGACATACTCGCCAGCCGCCAACTGAAGCACGTTCACGATGGCCTTGCCTCGCGCCGCCCGGCCCCCCTGGGGAATCTCGTGCACCTTCAGCCAATGGCAGCGCCCGCGCGAAGTGAAGAACATCATGTAATCGTGCGTGGAGGCGATGAAGAGCTGTTCGACAAAATCCTCTTGTTTCGTCCCCATTCCCATCACGCCTTTGCCGCCCCGGCGCTGTGAGCGATACAGTGTGATGGCGTTTCGCTTGATGTAGCCGGAATTCGAGATGGTGACCGCCATGTCTTCTTCGACGATCATGTCCTCGAGAGATATCTCGCTCGTTTCGTCCACGATCTCCGTGCGTCGTTCATCCGCGAATTTCTCCCGGACCTCCTGAAGCTCCTCCTTGATAATGGAAGTCTGCAGCTTCTCGTCCACGAGCACTTCGCGAAGATAGGCGATGGTCTTCTGGAGTTCCTCGTACTCGGCCTCTATCTTGTCACGCTCCAGGCCCGTGAGGCGCTGGAGCCTCATTTCCAGAATGGCCTGGGCCTGGGTCTGGGTAAGACCGAAATTCCGCATAAGGCCCGCGCGCGCCTGCTCGGGCGTCTCGCTCGCTCGAATGAGTTTAATGACCTCCTCGATGTTATCGAGCGCGATGCGGTAACCCTCGAGTATGTGCGCCCTGTTCTCGGCTTTTTTAAGCTCGAAGCGGCTGCGCCTGAGAACAACTTCGCGGCGATAGCGCAGGAAGTGGGTGAGCATCTCCTTCACGCCCATGACGCGCGGCTGGTTGTTCACGAGCGCCAGCAGGATGACGCCGAAGGTCGTCTGCATCTGGGTATGCTTGTAGAGCTGGTTCAGGACCGCGCCGCCCACGGCGTCTCTTTTAAGATCGATAACGATGCGCATGCCGCTTCTGTCGCTCTCGTCCCTGATGTCGGAGATGTCCTTAACCTTCTGCTCGCGCACAAGGTCCGCGATCTTCTCGATCAATCTCGCCTTATTGAGCGCGTATGGAATCTCCGTCACCACGATGGACTGCCGGTTCGTCCGTGCGTTGATCTCCACCACCGCTCTGGCTCGCATCTGCAAGGAGCCCCTGCCCGTCTCGTAATAGTTCCTGATCCCCGAGCGTCCGTAGATGATGCCCGCTGTCGGAAAGTCCGGCCCCGGCATTCTCTCGAGAATTTCCTCGAGCGTGGCGTTTCCATTCTCCAGCACGTGAACGAGCGTATCGCAAAGCTCGCCCAGGTTGTGCGGCGGGATGTTCGTGGCCATGCCGACTGCG
Organism: bacterium; assembly: GCA_965213625.1. Lineage (GTDB taxonomy): Bacteria > UBA8248 > UBA8248 > UBA8248 > UBA8248 > Bin107. The sequence goes on along the minus strand of CBDBZU010000004.1, from coordinate 991,513 downwards.
ATGCCCGTGGAGCCGTTAAGCAACAGGTTGGGTACACGGGAGGGGAGCACGGAGGGCTCCGTGCGCGTATTGTCGTAGTTGGGTATGAAGTCGACGGTATCTTTTTCGATATCGGCGAGCAGGTTCTCGGCGAGCAGCGTCATCCGCGCTTCGGTGTAGCGCATGGCCGCGGGCGGGTCTCCGTCCACGGAGCCGAAGTTGCCCTGCCCGTCCACCAGCAGGCCGCGAAGGGAGAATTCCTGCGCCATTCGCGCCAATGCCGGGTAAACCACCGCTTCGCCGTGGGGGTGATAGTTTCCGCTCACGTCGCCGGCTATCTTCGCGCACTTTCGAAACGGCCTGTTGTGCGCGAGACCCAAATCATTCAGCGTTGTGAGGATGCGCCTTTGTACGGGTTTCAGTCCGTCGCGGACGTCGGGAAGCGCGCGCGCGATGATGACGCTCATCGCGTAATCCATAAAGGACGCGCTCATCTCCTGTTCAATGCTGACCTCATTCAGGTTGTCCATGCTTTCGAATTTCTCCTGCTGACGGCGCGAGACAAAGGCCGTCCCAAAGGTATGATGACCAGGCAGGGGCGAACCCAGGTGGGCGGATCGCAAACACTATCTTTTACCACAAAAAGGGTCTCATCGGCAAACTAGAGAAACTGCTTGCGCTGCATTTCGGGAGGGCGCAAGCTCCCTTATTTCAAAGACTTTAGGGCTCACGTTTTTACTCGGCCGCCTGATTGCCCAAGAGGCTTCGTTCGTGGACAATAAGACCATAAAAACACATGTCAATCCCCAGTCTCTCCCTCTTGTCTTGGAGGAAAATCATGCGGCCTCCCGAGAGATTCAAGCCTTTCATCTCATTCACACGCCTTGTTGTGGCCATCATCTTTGCGATGGCTTTTCTCACCTCCTCGGTAGCCGTGGAAAGTCACAAGGACGACCAAGAAGGGACTCACTCACCTGAAGTGGGGGACCTGATGGAAAAACTCGACGCGGATTTCGGCGCGCTTGTGAAGGCCGTCCTCATCGCCTCGGTTCAGGAACTCGTGAGCGAGACGCCATACGCAACCATCGAAAAACAGGCGGAGGCCATTGCCAAAACGGCGAAAATCCTCCCCTCTGTCGAGGAATTTCGGGGAGATAATTCCATGCTCGTCATCTCGCGCCAACTCGAAGGCGCAGCGGTAAGCCTCGGGAAGGCGGCGAAGAGCAAAGAAATCGCTTCGACCGCCAAGGCGCTGTTCGAAGTCCACGCCGCGTGCGTGCGCTGTCACGAAGAGGCGCGTTTCTAGTTCCGGAAAATTAACTGGCTTTCACTCACGGCATGAGAGGACGTTAGACATCGAGATTTTGAACCTCGGTCGCGTGCCTTTCGATGTGATCGCGCCTCGGCTCGACGGCATCTCCCATGAGGGTGGAGAAAATATCGTTCGCCCCGATGGTGTCTGCAACAACCACTTTACGGAAGGTCCTGCGCTCCGGATCCATGGTCGTTTCCCAGAGCTGATCGGGGTTCATCTCGCCCAGCCCCTTGTAGCGCTGGACGCTGACGCCCTTCTGGCCGAGGGAGCGGAACTGATCGAGCATCTCCCCTGCCTGGGTAACGGAAAGTTCGGCGTCACCGGATTTAATGACGTAGGGCGGGAGGCCGAATGCCTTAAACCTCTCCGTAACACGGCGGATCTTCTTGAAGCCCGCGGATTCGAACAGGCTCGCGTCCACCCGCGTGGCGAGATCCCGATCCGACAAGCGCGAGCTGATGGTAAGTCCCTTGATGGTTTTTCCGTCCTCTTCGGTCCGCGGCGTCACAGTCGGCTCGCCGTCGACGGGGTGCTCTTCGCGGAAGAGGCGCTTCACGTCCCTCTCGATTTCTTTCAGCCTGGCCGTGTCTTTCATGTGAGTGGCCTCCAGGCCCGGCTCGTCGGCAAGAAACCGGATGACGCGCGAGTCCATGCCCCGGCGCGAGAAACGCTGTACCGCAGCCTCGGCTTCAGAGATCAAAAGCATCAGCTCGCGCAGCTTCTCGCCTTTCGGGAAATTCCCGTTCGTTACGGCAGGCGCACGCTTCTTGGCCGGCTTTCCGTTGGTCGCGCCGTGGATCTCCACGTCCTTTACGGCCGAGGAGATGATGTAGTCTTCAAAGGACTGGTCATCTTTGAGGTACATCTCGGCCTTGCCCTTTTTCACCTTGTAGAGCGGCGGCTGCGCAATATAGAGATGCTCCTTGTTGATGAGGTCGGGCATGTGGCGGAAGAAGAACGTGAGCAGAAGCGTCCTGATGTGTGAGCCGTCCACATCGGCATCCGTCATGATGACGATCTTGTGGTACCGGAGCTTGGCCAGGTCGAAATCCTCTCCGATACCTGTGCCGATGGCGGTGATCATGGTGCGGATTTCCTCGTGGTTCAGCATCTTGTCGAGCCGCGCCTTCTCCACGTTCAGTATTTTCCCTTTCAGGGGCAGGATTGCCTGAAACGCCCTGTCCCTGCCCTGCTTGGCCGAACCGCCCGCCGATTCACCCTCCACGAGATAGAGTTCACACAAGGAGGGGTCCCTCTCCGAACAATCCGCAAGCTTGCCCGGCAGGGAGCCGCTGTCGAGCGCGCCCTTTCTCCTCGTGAGGTCGCGCGCCTTGCGCGCGGCTTCTCTCGCCTGAGACGCCTGAACGGCCTTGTCCACGATTCTCTTGGCGATTGTGGGGTTTTCCTCGAAGAAATTGGCGAGGTTCTCATTCATAACCTGCTCGACCAGGCCCTTCATCTCGGAGTTCCCCAGCTTGGACTTAGTCTGCCCCTCGAACTGGGGGTCTGGGAGTTTCACGCTCAAGACCGCCGTGAGGCCCTCGCGCACATCTTCGCCGGAGGGTGCGGGGTTGTTCTTCAGGAGCTTGTTCGTCGTGGCGTAGCGATTGATCGTTCTCGTCAGCGCGCTTCTGAAGCCCACGAGGTGGGTCCCGCCGTCGGTGGTGTTGATGTTGTTGGCGAATGTGAGGAGCGTCTCGTTGTAGGCGTCATTGTACTGAATGGAGACTTCAACGATGTTTCCGCCGCGTTCGCCCTTGATGTAGATCGGTTTTCTGTGGACGGTGTTTCTCGACCGGTTTAAATGCTCGACGAAAGAAACGATGCCGCCCTTGTAGAAATACTCCTGTTTCTTGTCGTCTTCTCTCTTGTCCTCTAGCACGATCTTGAGCCCGCTGTTCAGGTAGGCCAGCTCCCTCAACCGGCTCGCCAGGATGTCGAAGCTGAATTCGGTAGTCTCGAATATCTCCTCATCCGGCATGAAGGTGACGGTCGTGCCGGTGGTCTTGGCCTTTTGCCCCTTTTTGAGTTTCGCTTTCGGGACGCCTCTATCGAACTCTATCGTGTAGACGTATCCGTCTCTTCTGATCTCGGCCACCAGCCAGGACGATAGGGCGTTCACGCACGAGACACCCACCCCGTGAAGTCCGCCCGAGACCTTATACGCGCTGTTTTCGAACTTGCCGCCCGCGTGGAGTTTCGTCAGAACCACCTCGGCCGCGGACACCTTCTCCGTCGGATGTCTGTCAACGGGGATGCCGCGCCCGTTGTCCGATACCTGCACTGAGCCGTCTTCATTAATTACCACGCTCACTTTATCGCAGTACCCGGCCATCGCCTCGTCGACGCTGTTATCCACCACCTCGTAGACAAGGTGATGCAGGCCGCTGGGCCCCGTGCTGCCTATGTACATGGCGGGTCTTTTCCGCACGGCCTCCAATCCTTCGAGGATTCGGATGTCTTTCGCCTTGTAGCTTGCCTCTGGCTTGTTCTTGGTGGTTCTCGCCATTTCCTTGTTACCGCCTCTCTGGGCTGGAGGTATTCAATCTACCCTTTCAACCGTTGCGTCTCGAACAAGAAAAGTTCTTCCTTCAATCTCGTTTTCGTTTAACCGCGGTTCCTCGGTCGAGGTAATAAAAGTTTGCGCTCCCAAGGAACCCAGGAACAACAACACCCTCTTTTTCCTGCCCGCGTCGAGCTCCGATCCCAAATCATCGAGCAATACGACGGGAGCTTTCTTTCTTCTACTCTTGTATTCCTCAGCGTTCGCCGATACCAGCAAAATCGTGATGAGGCGCTGCTCTCCCTGGGAAGCGACTTCTTTCGCGCGGCGCCCGTCCCACGACAAGTGAAAGTCATCGAGCTGCGGACCCCAAAGCGTTGTCCTTCTCGCCATTTCCTCCCTTGCGAGTCTCCGCGCCGTCGCTCGTAAGCCCTCTCGTATTTCCTCTTCCGCGTCTTCGTCTCTCCCCTGGAGACCTCTGGCTTCATACGACACGGAAACCCTAGCTTCTCGCGTTTCTCCAAATAAATTCTCTAGATGGTTCAGCCGGTTTTTTAGAGAATGTATATATCTTTTTCTGCGGACGATAATGCGGGCGGCCATCTCGATTAGTCGCTCTTGCCACACCAGAATCATAGCAGATTCGCCCCCATTTCTCAAAAGGTGATTTCTCTCGGAAAGTAGTTTCAAATACCCCCTGGAATCCTCGATATGCCGGGGTTCGACGGCCGCTATCGCTTGATCGAAAAACCGCCTTCTCGCGCCGGGGCCCTCCTTGATGACTTGAGGCGTCTCGGGAAAAAAAACAATAACGTGCGAACTATCGAGATAGGACAACAGGCCCCGCAGTTCCTGGCCATCTTTCTTGTATTTTCTCTCGCGCCCGTGGAACGCTGCTTCGAGCCTCGTTTCTTTTGCATTCCCCTCATCGATGAACACGCCGGACGTATACATTCCCTCGCCACCGTGCAACACCATCTTCTCTCTGGATATCCGGCGGAAGGACCGAAGGTGCGAAAGGTAATAAATAGCTTCGAGCAGATTTGTCTTTCCCGAGCCGTTGTCTCCAAAAATATAGTTAAATCCCGAGTGTGGTCGGAAACCGAGTTTTTGGTAATTCCTGAAGTTTTTGAGCGTCAACTCAGCGAGGCGCAAAGGATATCCTCAGGCACTAGTTCTTTTAAGGCCAAGGATAAGATCAAAATAGTAGTAGTAGTAGAAACCGGGATATTGTGGACATCCTTCCAAGGTGTTCAAATTGAAGCTTTTGTTCAAATGGAGGGGTGTGGAGTCGCTTGTGGGTAAATGTAGGAGGCTGGGGATTTTTTCCTTGAACGCGGCGAAGAAGGGGGATTTCAACATGGTTATCCACAACCCTTTCCACGGGTGTTTCAGGATAAGTCTATCTTTTGCTCGAGGGTCTGGATGGTGGCGGAGAGAGACTGATCCGTTTTGAGCAGGTTCTCAATCTTGTTTGTGGAGTGTATTACCGTGGAATGATCCTTTCCGCCGAAGCGACGACCTATTTCCGTTGTCGAGGCGCGCGTGAGTTTTCTTGCGAGGAACATGGCGATCTGCCGGGGAACGGCAAAAGATCGCGAGCGGTTTTTCGATTTAAGGTCGCTAACCCTAACCTGAAAGTGATCGGCGACGATCTTCTGGATATTATCTACCGAAGAGTTGCGGGCGGGGTCCCGGATGATGCCGCGCAACACTTCTTGCGCGACAGGGAGATCAACCTCGGTATCGTACAAAGAAGCATGAATGCTGAGCTTGATAAGGCAGCCCTCGAGTTCCCGGACGTTAGAGCGGACTTTCTCGGCGATATAGTGGGCGACATCCCGGTTGAGCGAAAGTCCCTGTTCGCTCGCTTTCTTCTGCAGGATGGCAACCTTGGTTTCGAAGTCCGGTGCGCCGATGTCCGCAATCATCCCTGAGATAAATCGCGACCTGAGACGATCTTCCAGCCCTGGGGTGTCTTTGGGTATTTTATCGCTCGTGATGACGATCTGTTTTCTCGTATCTTGTAAATCGTTGAAAGTAAAGAAGAATTCTTCCTGGGTGCGCTCTTTTCCGGCGATAAACTGGATGTCGTCTATCATCAGGATGTCCACTTTCCGGTATTTGCTTCTGAAGGCGGTCATCTGATTCTGTCTGATCGAGGTGATGAGATCGTTAATGAAGTTTTCCGACGATGTGTAGAAGATGCGTGTCCTCGGGTGTTGATCGAGGACGTGGTGAGCGATGGCGTGCATCAGGTGGGTTTTACCGAGACCTACGCCGCCGTAGATGAAAAGGGGGTTGAGCGCAACCCCCTTGCCCTCAGCCAAACGAAGGCTGCAGGCGTGGGCGAATTCGTTTGAGCTGCCCACCACGAAGTTCTCGAAACGGTATTTTGGGTTCAGGAAGTCCGGTTTCTCCGGAGGGGCCTTAGATATTGCCAAAGGCCCGGGGTCCTCATTTGCTGGAAACGGTTCGGCGATCGTACGCAGGGCGTTGGCTCCGTTGACCACGCCATCACTCGCCGAGAGGGTGAGCACAACGTTCGGCCCGGCCTCTTGTTCGAGGATGTCCTTGATAATTCCCCAATAGCGTGTGCGCAGGGTTTCCGCCGTAAATGGATCAGGGGCCTGAATCGCCAGGGAAGAATCGCTTGAATCAAGCTCCTCTATGCCGGCAAACCAGCGTGAGTACGTCTGGGAGGAGACCTCTTGCTCGATTTTTTCTGCGCAGCGCCGCCAAAGGGTCGTCATTTAGAGCACCAATTCACGACAAAGATCTCGGAGCGAGGGGCATTGAGCCGCTCAGCAGCCGGTTTTCCACAGGGCGAGACTGGAGTTGACCTGAGAAGGCATTTTTCCACAAAACCCTGGGTGTTGGCAAGTATTTTTCCACAAAAAGGAGCGTCTTTCGGGTATTTTGTCATTTATGAACGGAAATGAACCTTCTTTGTGGGTAAAGCAAACCAAGGTCGAGGAAAATACCCCGATCCCTTGAGCTTGTCAATTTTGTCATGCCCCTAACAAGTAGTTCTTGACAATCAGGACTTTGGTGGCTACTTTACGCTCGGTTTCTAGGGGATACCCACCTTTATCATTTATATGGCGGGTTGAAAGATCGGCCTTGGGGCCGGTAGACGGAGTTTTTGGTGAAACGAACATACCAGCCGAACAGAAGAAAACGAGTGAAGACGCACGGATTTCGTCGCCGGATGAAGACCACCGGCGGCCGCGCGGTTATAAAACGCCGCCGGGTCAAGGGCCGCAAGCGTCTCGGCGTTTCCGCCTAGACGGCGCGCCGGACTTGCCGACCCTCGAACGGGAGGGCGCGGGCATGGACGAGAGCTTCCCGCCGGAGCGGCGAATTCGCAAGGGGAGTGAATTCGCCGTCGTTCTCAGAAAAGGACGCAAGCACAAGTGTCCGAATTTCACGTTGCATATCCTGTCGACTCCTTCGCGGAGACGCGCACGAATTGGCATCATCGCGTCGCGCCGGGTGGGCGGCGCCGTTCAGAGGAATCGCGCCAAGCGGCTTCTCCGCGAGGTGTTTCGGCGTCACGGCTCTCAACTCCCTGCGGGAGTAGACCTTGTGGCCGTGGCGAGGAACTCGATCGCCATGGCGAGGCTAGAGGATGTTGAAAGGTCGTTCCGCAACGCTATCCATGGAAAAACGAATTCCTGAAAAAGAGATCGGCCCCGTCTCTCGGGCGATCTGTGTATTGGCGACGATCTTGATTCGGGGGTATCAACTCGTTTTGTCTCCCGTGATGCCTGGCAGTTGCCGCTTTTCACCTTCTTGTTCTCATTACGCGCTCGAGGCGTTTCGGCGTCACGCACCCGCGCGGGCCCTATGGCTCACCGTGCGCCGCATCGGGCGCTGCCATCCATTTCACCCCGGGGGAAACGATCCGGTTCCCTGAGGGGTCCGGCGGAGGCGCTTTACATCATGGAAAGAAACGCGATTCTCGCCGCCGTCTTGTCGATGGCGATACTGATTGGCTGGCAATACCTCATCGTCAAGCCCATGGAAGACGAGCAGGCCCAGAAGCAAAAGGTGGCCAAGGCGCGCGCGGCGGCCCAGAAGAAGGGACAATCGAGCGCCGCGAGCACGCCACTTAAAGCGCCCGCTTCCGTCGCCGGCCAGCCGGCCACACCCGCCGCTCCTGCTACGCCCACGGAAGCTGCTCCGGGGCGACGCGTTCGCGTGGACATTGGCGACGCAGTGTATGAACTGACCAACCGGGGCGCGGGCTTTTTGTCCGCACGCCTTTTGAAATACAAACAGGGCGAGAAGAACTTCGTCCAGCTCGTGCCTTCGGGCCGCCCGGACGTGCGGCCTCTTTTCTTCTGGGGCGGAAAGACGGCGCAGCGGCTCAACGAGGCTTCCTACCAGGTCGTAGGCGGCGACCTCTCGCTCTCGAAGACGAATCCTGAGGGAACGGTTCGCTTCCTCTACCGAGGCGCCGATGGCCTCTCGGCGGAGAAGGCGCTCACCTTCCGCCACAACGAATTCAATATCCGCACGAATATAAGCGTCACGCGTCCTTCCGGGACGGAGGCGATGGGAATCGTCTGGGGGCCGCGCGTGGGCGGAAGCGACGGCAACACGTATGGCGGCGTCATCGAGGGGCCGATGAGCTTCGTGGGCGAAGAACTCGAATACGACTATCCCGAGGAAGCGAAACCCGTCACCCACGGCGAGAGCCTCAAGTGGACTTCGCTCCAATCGAAGCACTTTATCGCGGCGCTCATTCCCCGAGGCGGTGCGGGCGGTGCGGAGATTCGCTTGTTAAGCAAAACGGATGATTTGAGCGAATATGCCGCCATCGTGCCCTTCTCACGGGGAACGAACGTCGAAGCGGACTTCGACATCTATGTGGGGCCGAAGGCGGTGGAGCACCTCGAAAAGCTCAAGGTCAACCTCGAGGATTCCCTGGACTACGGGATGTTCTCCTTCATCGCCAAGCCGCTCATGTCGATTCTGCGTTTTTTCCACGGGATCGTAGGCAACTGGGGCGTGGCCATCATCCTGCTGACGATCGTGGTGAAAATCATCTTCTACCCCCTCACCCACGTCAGCATGCGCAACATGAAGGAGATGCAGAAGCTCCAGCCGCGCATCACGCAGTTGCGCGAGATATACAAGGACGACAAGAACAGGCTGAACGAGCAGACCATGGCCTTATATAAGGAGCACAAGGTCAACCCGATGATGGGCTGTCTGCCCATGCTGATACAGATACCCGTCTTCTTCGGGCTATACGAAGCGCTCCTGGTGTCGATAGAGTTGCGTAACGCGCCCTTTTTCGGCTGGGTGCAGGATCTCTCCGTGCAGGACCCCTACCACGTATATACGATACTTATGGGCGCCTCGATGTTCTTGCAGCAGAAGATGACGCCCACCGCGGGCGACCCCACCCAGGCGAAGATGATGATGTTTATGCCCATCGTCTTCACGGGCATGTTCATCTTCTATCCCGTGCCCGTGGGGCTGGTTATCTACTGGCTCGTGAACAACCTCCTCTCCATCGCGCAGCAATTCTATGTGAACCGTTCCGTGCAGCCGCCCAAGCTGGCCGAGGAGAATTGACGCGGATCATGTTCTGGCGGCTCCTGAAACAACCCTGCCGGCCCGCTCGGCGCGGCGCTCCTCGAAAGTCCGGAAGACGAGAAAATGAACTTTAGTGGCGACGGCTGGGACGAGGGCGGGATGGAGGGTCCGGGCTTTCACTACTTCTCCCCCGGCGAGAACCCCGACCTGAGCCCCATCGCAGAGATGTCGGGCCGTGCGTTAAGGCGTGTCATCGAGCGCATGGACCTGGAAATCCTCGTACTGGCGCTACGCGACGCGCAGCCGCGCGTGGTCGAGCGGGTGCTCAGGAACGTATCCTCCAAAAACGCGTCCCATATTCGCGAGGAAATCGAGCGTTCGGGCGCTGTGGAGAACGAGCGGAGCGTCGAGGCGCGCCAGATGTTGATGCAGACCGCCTACGCCATGAAAAACCACGGCGACATTACATTCGATGGCCCCGCCGACGACGCCATTCCACCGCTGGATCGGGCGCTCGAAGAAGGGCTCGCCGCGTTTCACTCATCTGACAGCAAGGCCGAGCACGCCGTTTCGCTCATCGTCGCACTGGCCGCGTGGGCGGAGCAGCACGGGTTGCTCTCCCTCGAGCCGGCCCTCGAGAGGAGCCCGGACGGAATTTTCTCGACCGGCCTTCGAATGCTGGTCGACCAGGCGCCCTGGGATGAGGCCGAGTTGATTCTCGTCAGGCAAATCGAATCCTCCCTCAGCGCAGTTGAAAGAAACAAGGAGATCGCCATCGAGGGCGCGCTGGCGATTCTCGAGGGCGTGAGCGAGGACCGCGCGCGCGCGAGGCTCGTCGCATTCCTGCCCGAGGGCGAGGCGGATTACGAGCGCCTGCCGGGCGTCCGGTTTTCTCCCTCGGCACAAGCCACGGTCGACATCATCAGCCTTTGCGTGGAACTCGCTGGCCTCGCTTCCCGCGACGAGGGCGGCGCGATTGCCGAGCGCCTCGAATGGATTCAGGAACCCCTCCTCAAGACGGGGCTCAAGTGGGCGCTCGAGGGCGCCACGATAGAAGACGTCGAGAGGCTCCTCAGCCGGAAGGGGCAGACGCGACTCGACAGGGAGCGCAGAAAGCTCGAGTGCCTGGCGGAGGGCTTCATGCTCATCCGAGAGGGGCACCCGGAGGAATTCATCCGTGAGGCGCTCGGCGGCTATCTCGAGGATGAGGCTTGAGCGAGTCGGCCGCACGTAAGAAGTGGACGCTTCCCGTCCGCAACCGACACCTCCTGCTCACAAGGGGAAGGCGGCGGGCCATGCCGCCCGTCAAGACGCTGCGCGCCCTGGGCCTGAAACGCGGCATGGGTTTCCTGGATATCGGCTGCGGCCCAGGATATTTCGCGATCCCCGCTTGCAGAATCGTGGGAAAACACGGCCGCGTGTTCGCCTGCGACGTCTCGCCCGTGATGATCACCGAACTTCGGGCGGGAGCCAAAGAGCGCGGCTACGCCAACCTGACGGCGAAGCGAAACCAGGGATCCCGAATCCCCTTTCCGGATGCGTGTGCGGACTTCGTCCTCATCGCGTTCGTGCTACACGGGTTGGCCGACATCCAGGCCCTGCTCGCCGAATCAAGCCGCGCGATGAAAAAGGGCGCCGCCATCACGCTCATCGACTGGCACAAGAAGCCCATGGACATGGGGCCGCCCCTCGAAGCGAGCTTTGAGCCCCGAGAACTCGTGGCGGAGTTGCGCGAGGCGGGGTTTCGAAAAGCCCGCTGGTGGGATTTCGACGGCAACACCTATTTCGCCGCCGCAAGCGCCCCCTAGCGGCTGGCAAGGCGGTGGCGATGCGCTATAATCCACTCATTATCGGCGAGCCATGCGAACCCTCGGCGTGAGGGGAGACGGTGCGAGGCGAAGAGCGACTCGGGTTTTTTGTCGGGAGGAGGAAACATGCGCTCAAAAGGGGGCTTCCTCGTTCTGGCGGTTGCGATTGCGCTGATGCTCAACAACCAGTTTTTCGCGATGAACCCCAAGGCGGCCAAGGTTGTTTTTCATTGGCTCGACGCCGCCGTCATCGCCGCCATGGCGTACGTTCTCATCACGAACATACGCGATATGATGGACAGCGAGGCCGTGTGGCACCGGGTTGTTGCGGCGATAGCGGGCGGCGTGCTGGTGAATTTTTACGCCTATAACTATCTGGCGAAGATGGCGGGCAGCGGCCTCGAGAGCGGAACCTTGTGGCTGGTTCTGGTGCCTTTTACGGTTCCCTTCCTCGCCTATGAGGGATTTTTTATGATTCGGTCGTCCGGGCGGGATTCTTAAACGGAATTTCTCGGTGGACGCAAGCGAGGCGGCATACGAGATGGAAGATAAATCCTCGATCCAAGGACACGTGGCGCTCGTGACGGCGGGCGCGGTGGGCATCGGCGAAGCGATAGCCGAGCGCCTCGCGCATGAGGGCGCGCGCGTTGCGCTACTGGACCTCGACGATGCGCTGGGCGAGGCGACGGCGCGCCGAATATGCGATGAGGGGGGCGAAGCCCGCTTCATCAATACCGACGCAACCTCGGCGAATGAGGTGAAAGCGGCGGTAGAGGAGGCGCTCGTCACCTGGGGGCGTCTTGACATTCTGGTGAACTGCGCGGGCGGATTCGTGGAAAACCCGGCCATCGAAGAGATCGACGAGTCGCAGTGGCGCCGGGTCGTGGACCTGAACCTGAAGAGCGCCTACCTGTGCGCGCGCGCGTCTATGCCCTTTATGAAGAAAGCCGGCTACGGCCGCATCGTGAACGTTTCCTCCCAGTCGGGCCGCGACGCCATCATCGAGACCGGCCTCGCCTACAGCGCCGCCAAGGCGGGCCTGTTCGGGTTTGGCAGGCGGCTGGCGGTGGAAGTCGCTCCCCACGGCGTAACGGTGAACACGGTGACTCCGGGCGTCGTGATCACCCCGAGGACGGCCGTTCTCCACAAGGACAGATTGCCCGAGATAGTCTCGAAAATTCCGGCGCGCCGCCTGGCGGACGCTGCGGATATCGCCGACGCCGTTTGGTATCTCGCCAGACCACAAGCGCGCTACGTTACCGGCGTGGTGCTCGACGTCAACGGCGGCAGGTACGTTCACTAGAAAGGACAATCGCGTGCATGAGCGGTCATCGATAAAAGATCACGTCGCCATCGTCACCGGCGCGACCGACGGCATCGGTCTGGCGACGGCGATACGATTCGCCGATGAGGGCGCGAAGGTGGTCATTACCGGGCGCGATCCGGATCGTGGCTCGGCGGCCCTGGCCACGGTGAGCGCGCACGGCGACGCCATCTACGTCCAGGGCGACGCCGCGCAAAAAGAGGACGTCGATCTTCTGTTCGCCCGGGCGCTCGGCACCTGGGGCCGCCTCGACATTCTCGTGAACTGCGCGGGCGGTTTCGTGGAGGTGTCCGACATCGAGGACCTCGACGAGGCGGAGTGGGAGAAGATTGTCGAATGGAACCTGACAAGCTGCTATCTCGCCACCCGGGCGGCGACGGCCCCGATGAAAGAACGGGGCTATGGCCGAATCGTGAACGTATCCTCCATCTCCGCGCGCGACGCCCTGGCGAACGTATCCCTTGTCTACAGCGCCGCGAAATCAGCGATGCAGGGCTTCACGAGGAGGCTCGCGGCGGAACTCGCCCCTCACGGCATTACGGTGAATGCCGTGGCCCCGGGCGTGACGCTCACCAAGCGCTTTCGCCTGGTGCACCAGGAACGCGTGCCGCAGATAGTGGCGAACCTGCCCGTAGGCTTCGGCGGGGAGCCTGAGGATATCGCCGACGCGATATGGTATTTCTCCACGCCGGGCTGCGGCTACGTCACCGGCGCGACCATCGACGTGAACGGCGGACAGTATGTGAACTAACGGGCTATGAAAGAGTAATGTGCGAATTCGTGGTATTATCGAGTCACGAGGTTTAATAGCCGTCTAGACACCAGAGGAGGCACGCAAATGCGACGTTCCCTGCTTGTGATTGGTTTGGTCTTGCTCGCCGCAATTCTGGTTTTACCGCAGGCCGCTCTCGCCCTCGATGGGTGGAAGCCCTATGACGCCAAGGCGTTCACCCAGGCCCAAAAGGACGGAAAGACGATTTTCGTGGTTGTCCATGCCGACTGGTGAGGGACGTGCAGGCAGCAGGTGCCGCTGCTTCAGTCCCTGATTAAAGAGAAGAAATTCGCAAACGCCGCCACATACGTGGTGGACTACGACACCCAGCGTGATTCTGCGAAGGCGCTCGGCGTTCGCTTTCAGTCGACCATCATCGCCTTCAAGGGCGCGCAGGAGAAGGGCCGCTCGACGGGCGACGTGGACATGGCGAGCATCCGGAGCCTCATGGAGCGCGCGCTCTAGCAGCGAGCGACTCCGGCGAGGAAGGGCCCGCTACGGCGGGCCTTTTGCGTTCTTACGCAAGCGGAGAGACGGCCACCTCCCCGTCCCTGACGGCAATTTCCGTCCCGTAAGGGGCGGAGAATTTCTGCATCATATCCACGATTGCGCGGCCCTCACCGCGCTTCGGCGAAAGGGGCCTGGGCGCGCCGCCCACGCCGCAGCGGCAGGGGATGAGGTATAGATCGCTCAGCCCTTGCTTGTCCATCCGCCCGCCCAGCAGGAATGTTTGAAGCGTCGCCTCCGTGAAGAAAGGCTCGATTTCATCGAAAATCAGATTCCCGGTGCAATGGACGATGGGCCGTCCCTTGTAGAACTCGATCGCCGAGAGCACGTGCTGGTGTCCACCGAAGACGGCGCAGGCGCCCGTGTCGATCGCCGCTTGGCCGATCTCCCTTTGGTGCTCGTGCACCTCGTGGCGCATGCTTGCTCCCCAGTGGTGGTAGACGAAGACGAGGTCGGCCCGCCGCTTGAGGGATCGGATGTCCTTCTTCATTCGAGAAAGGTCTTCCGCCTCCGCCCATGAGTGGATGACGGGTTCTGAAGCCGGGTATTCATCCAGATTTCTGAGCGGCGTGTAGGACGTTCTGACGCGCAGTGGGTTTACACCCGCCTCTTCCGGGCCGGCCGCGTGGCCTTGTGGCAACACGGATGAGTAGGCGAGCAGGCCAACTCTCAACCCGCCGCGTTCGAGCACAACGGGGGCTTTCGCTTCTTCCAGGTCCATCCCCGCTCCCGTGAAAGGGATCCTCGCGCGGCGCAGCGTCACCATGGTTTCCTCGAGTGAGGAAACCCCGAAATCGAGCAGATGGTTGTTCGCGATTCCCAACGCGTCGAAGCCGGCATCCACGAGTCCCGCTACGAGCGAGGGGTGTCCCCGATGCTTTGTCGCCTTTCCTTTCATAAGTTCTCCTCGCGTCGAGAGCGCGTTCTCGAGGTTCGCGAAAGAAAAATCTGCGTCGCGGTACAGGTTCCCCAGGCGGCCGAACATTCCCTTGGCCGAATCCCTGTCGGGCGCGATATCCCCGCCCGTGAGAAAAGAGACGGTTTTCTGTGGTTTCTTCTTATTCATGGCCGGGTCCTCTTTGAAGACAGGGAAAAGATGTGGAAGACGATGGGGCAAGCTCCCCGGGAGCGGTATTTCTTAATTCATCGGCGGCGCGCTCGGGAGCCACCTCGTTGATGTGCGCGCCCAGACCCGTCTCCAGGCCGGCCAGAGGCGTGAGGCGCGGGAAAAGCTCGATATGCCAGCGATGCGCCTCGGGGGTTTCCGCCACGTCATTCATCGCCAACAAAATAGAAAGATTGACGGGCGGGTCGTGGAGAAGCGCCTTATATCGTTTTAAGGTGCGCGCAAGCGCTGCGCCCACCGCGGCGATCGTTTCGGGTGCGCTCCCGGCGAACGAGGCTTCCGTCGGCCACGGGGCGATGCAGGCGAGATAGGGAAAACGCGACGCCCACGGGCAGAAGACGACGGCGCCCTCTTCTCCCGATTCAACGATCCTTTCTTCCCGCCCACGCTCCGCCGCGATTACGCGATCCAGAAGCGCGGCATTTCGTTTCTCGTAAAAGACCGCCTCTTGTTCGAGTTTCTTCTCGTCGGTTCCGGTGCGGATCGGGAGGCCGAGTATCTGGAAGTGCGAATGGAGGATGGATGCGCCCGCCTGCGCGCCATGATTCTTGAAGGCGTAGACGAAGCGAACGCCGGGGGCTCCGGCGAGCTCTCGCGCCCTCTCTTGCAGCAGACCGAGGACGGCGCCCGCATGCGCTTCGCCCAGATCGGCGAGGCTCTTCGTGTGATGGGGAGAATCGATGAGCACTTCGTGGCGTCCTCCACCCTTAAGGGAGGTGAAGACGTCATCTTCTTCACGTTTGAGTTCCCCGCTTCCCACCGCGGGATATTTGTTCGCCACGCAGCGCGCGCTCCAACCAGGCGCGTTCTCCACGCTCTCGTCTCTAATGGCCGCGATCTCGGGCGGCGTCATGCGCTCGTTGCCCGGGCAGAAAGGACAAGCCGGGTCCTCTTTTACGGGCGTGGCGTTCGCGTAATGGGCGGGATGGGGCCGCGCGCGCCTGTCGGGTGCGATGAGCGTCCATTCGCCGCGATGCGGGTCGTATCTGGACTCGGGCATGAGCGCCTCACTTTTTTCTGGATATCGATACTGGAGCGATGTTAGCATGATCGATAATTTCGGTGCGAGAAGTTTCCGGACGAGGAGTTGCGGAGCCGCGCGGTGGCTTGCAACCGAACCGGAAAGGGTGTTGTTTGCGTTTTCACACCGCCCTCATTAAACTATGAAAGTTTAAAAACAAGACCCGGCGGTGCGAAGCCGCCGAATAATCAATCTTCATACAATCTCACAGGGGGCCCTGGGAGAGGGGTTGGACTTTCTCTTGCGAGGAGGCCCCGAAACTTTCTTCGAATCGACCGAACGCATAACGAGAACAGGGGGCCAACCATGAAATCAAGAACAGCTCTTATCTTCATTCTGACCATCGCCATCGGGACGGCGGCGCTCGTATCCATTCCCAGCCGGGCGGACGCCGCCTGCAGGGTCCGCATCGGCGACCTGAACTGGGACAGCGCCAACTTTCACGATCAGGTGACCGCGTTCATCCTGGAGCACGGCTACGGCTGCCGGGTGCGGCTCATCTACGGCGGCACGCTGCCGATCATGACGGCCCACTACGAGGGCAAGAACGACATTGTCATGGAGCTTTGGTACGACAACGTGAAGGCGCAGTACGACCCCGCCATGAAGAGCGGCAAGGTCAAACAAGTGGGGGTCAACACGCCCGACAGCATACAGGGCTGGTTCATCCCGCGCTTCGTCCAGGAAGCGAATCCCGGCCTCAAATCGGTCTTCGACCTGCCCAAATACAAGCACCTCTTCAAGGATCCCGAAGAACCCTCGAAAGGCCGGTTCGTGAACTGCATACCCGGCTGGTCCTGCGAGGTCATCAACACGGTGAAGTTGCGCGCCTACGGGCTGGAAAAACACTTCACCAATTTCCGGCCCGGTTCGGGCGGCGCGCTCGCGGCGGCCATCAAGGGCGCGTATCTCAAGAAAAAGCCCGTGCTCGCCTATTACTGGGCGCCGACGCCGCTCCTGGGACAACTTGATCTCGTCCAGCTCGAAGAGCCCAAATGGAACGAGGCCGACTGGAACGATGTGGTGAAGCACATGGACGCGCTCAAGAAGGGCGGAATGGAGGCCTTGGGTAATCCGAAGAAGGCGACAGCCTACCGGACGGCGGAGTTGCCGAAATCGGTCACGACAAAGTTCGCGGCCAAGCACCCTGAGATCGTCGCCTTCATCGAGAAATACACGCTTCCATCCAAAGAGGTCTCAAGGATGCTGGCCTATCTCGAGACCAAAGCCGGCGGCGACGCCAAAACCACCGCAATCCATTTCCTGAAGACCAATAAGGTCTGGAAGAAATGGGTTCCGGCCGACGTGGCGAAAAAGGTCGAGGAGGCGCTCAAATCTACGTAAGCCGCGCCCGCGCGATGCTTTTCACTCGTGAAGCAGCGTTAAGTCCCGGGGAGGTCCGCCCATGATGAATTTTATCCGCGGACTGTTCCCCGGGTGGGCGGTCGAGTGGCCAAAGAATCTCAACCTGCCGCTCAACAGATGGACCAACGATTTCGTGGAGTGGCTGGTCACCGAGTACGGGGTCATCTTCGAGACCGCCTCGGACGCCATACTCGTGGTGCTGGTGGGCCTGGAGCGCTTCCTGCGCGACCTCCCGTGGGTTGTCGTATTCCTCGGCGTGGGAGCGGTCACATTCTATTCCAGCGGGCGCAAATGGGGCCTGACCGCGCTCGTGGCCGCCTGTATGTTCTTCATCGGTCTCACCGATCCCAGGCTCTGGGATTTGTCGATGATGACCCTTTCGGTGATGCTGGTTTCTACCCTCATCTGCATCGGAGTGGGCGTTCCGGTCGGTATCGCGATATCGAGAAACGACCGGATGCGCGACATGGTGCTGCCCGCACTCGACCTGATGCAGACCATGCCGAGCTTCGTCTATCTCATTCCGGCGATCATGCTCTTCGGCCTGGGCGCGGTACCCGCCGTCTTCGCCACGGTTATCTACGCCATCCCGCCGGTGATACGCCTGACCGACTTGGGCATCCGCCTGGTGGATGAGGACATCGTCGAAGCTTCCGACGCCATGGGCGCGAGCAAGAGGCAGAAGCTCCTTCGCGTGCAGATACCGATGGCCCTGCCCAACATTATGCAGGGGGTCAACCAGACCACGATGATGGCGCTCGCGATGGTGGTGATCGCCTCGATGATCGGAACGCGGGGGCTCGGCACCGAGGTGCTCATCGGCCTCCAGCAGCTCAACGTCGGCCGCGCGCTCGAAGCCGGCGTGGCCATTGTGCTGCTCGCCATCGTCATGGACCGCGTCACCCAGGCTTACGGCGGGCGCTTCATCCGCATGGACGTGAGGGGCTGAGCCGATGGCGCTGATCGAGGTGCGTAACGTCTACAAGATATTCGGAACGGGACGCGCGCTGGACACGGCGCTCGACCTGGCCCAATCGGGAGTCGAGAAGAACGACGTGCTGGTCGAGACCGGCTGCACGCTGGGCTTAAAGGACGTGAGCCTCTCCGTCGAGCGCGGCGAGATATTCGTGGTCATGGGCCTTTCGGGTTCAGGAAAATCGACTTTGATCCGCCACATCAACCGGCTGATCGACCCGACGACGGGCCAGATACTCGTCGACGGGCGGGACGTTCTCGAGTTCTCGACCGAGGAGTTGCTCGCGTTCCGCCGGGGCGCCGTGAGCATGGTCTTTCAGCGTTTCGCGCTCTTTCCGCACATGACGGTCATCGAGAACGTGGGCTACGGCCTGGAAGTCCAGGGGGTGGAACCTGCCGAGCGGCGTCGGCGCGCGATGCGGTGGATAGAGGACGTGGGTCTCATCGGATACGAGAACGCCTATCCGGCCCAGCTCTCGGGCGGCATGCAACAGCGGGTGGGGTTGTCGCGCGCGCTGTGCACGGACCCCGAGATTCTCCTTATGGACGAGCCCTTCAGCGCTCTGGACCCGCTCATCCGCAAGCAGATGCAGGAACACCTCATCGCGCTCCAGCGCGACCTCAAGAAGACCATCGTGTTCATCACCCATGATCTGGACGAGGCGCTCAAGCTGGGCGATGACGTCGCCATCTTGAAGGACGGCGTGATCGACCAGATAGGCGGGCCGGAGGAGATTCTGCTCAACCCGGCCACCGAATACGTGCGCGAGTTCGTGCGCGACGTGAAGCGGGGCCGCGTGGTGACGGCGGCCTCCATCATGACGCCTCCGTGCAGCGAGACCACCGGTCCGGTCGTATCGCGCGACACCGTGCTTCAGGACATGCTTCCCAAGTGCATCGATAGCGCTGCGCCGTTGCGGGTGGTGGACACCGCCGGCGCCGTCGTCGGCGCCGTCTCACGCGAAACCCTCCTGCGCGGACTGGCGGACCATGGAGTGAAAAAGTAGGGACGGGCACACAACCAAGCAGCGCATACAAGATACTCGTAATCGATACGCAATTTCCCTGATTGGTTTTTTCTCGTCATACTGGCGAATGCCGGAATCCAGAACCGAGGCAGTTTTTTTCCGCCCAGATTCCGTTTCGCTCATCCTCAGTTGTGTTACCGGTTTTGTAGGGACAGGTCGCGACCTGTCCCTACGGGGGGCTGTTGAAAAACCCCCGTCTGCGACCCCCGCAAACCGCCAACGCCTCTTTCCTCACCCTGAGTAGCCGCCGAAGGCGGCGTATCGAAGGGCGAGGGGAGACGAACGTCTCGCGCCGGGCGAGAGGGCATCCTTCGATACGCGGCTTCGCCGCTACTCAGGATGAGGCGGAGAGGACTTATTCAACAACCCCCTACGGCTGCGTGATCCCTCGTGCGGAGACGAGCGGCAACAGATCGGGCGGACGCTTAGGTCCAGTCCCTACGGCATATCCCTGATTGACGGATCGGATCACCAGACGCCTCTTTCCGCCCGCCCTTGCAATAAAGCCGTAAATCCGCTTCATTACGGACGAACGCGGCTCAAGGGAGCGCGCAACCACCAGCGATGGAGAAGCAGAGCGGATGAGCGATTTCAAGAGAGAGACCATCTTCGCGCTCTCGACGGCGCCGGGGCGCGGGGCCATCGCGGTCGTCCGCCTGAGCGGCGCGAAGTCGCTCTCCATCCTGACGGGTATTTTTCAGCCCAACAAGGAAAGAAGCGCCTTTCCCAGAGGACGACCCGTGCTGGGGCGCTTTGTGGATAACGGCCACGCATTCGATGAGGGACTTGCGCTCTATCATCAGGCGCCGAATTCCGTAACCGGCGAGGACGTGGTCGAGATGCACTGCCACGGCGGCCCGGCCATCGTAGGTGCGATTCTGCGTCTTGCACGTGAGATGGGCGCCAGGCCGGCGGTAGAGGGCGAGTTCACCCGGCGCGCCTTCCTCGAGGGGAAGATCGACCTCCTGCAGGCCGAAGCAGTGGCCGACCTCGTCACGGCCCAGACCGAAAAGGCGGCGCGCGCCGCGCTCCACCACCTCGAAGGACGCCTCTCAAAGGCGCTGGAAGGCGTGTGGGAGAAAATTGTGGAGGCGGGCGCGCACATCGAGGCGGCAATCGATTTCCCGGACGAATTCGAGCCGGGTGCTGGGCCTTCGGTTTCGGGCGCTCCGATGGGAAGCGCAGAACTGGCCGAGCTTTTCGCGGAGATAGAAGAAACGCTCGCGCGGCTCATCGAGAGCTACCGCTCTGGCAGGATACTGAGGGAAGGCGCGCGCGTGGCCATACTCGGCAGGCCCAACGCGGGGAAATCCACCCTTCTGAACGTGTTTTTGGGGGCGGATCGCGCCATTACCAGCGAGATTCCGGGCACCACGCGCGACACCGTGGAAGAAGTCTGCGATTTTGGAGGCGCGCCGGTGCGGCTCATCGACACGGCGGGCCTGCGCGACACGGGCGACCCGGTGGAGCTGGAAGGCACCGAACGCGCACGCAAGGCGGCGGAAGAAGCGGACTTGAGCCTGATGGTGATGGACCTGACGGAGGGTTATGAAGAAATCAGGTGGGCGGCGGCGGAGGCGAGCATGCCAGGTTGCAAAAACTTATTTGTTTTCAATAAGATGGATAAGGCCTCGCCTCAAGCGCAATCGCGCGCCCGCACGATTTTGAGTGAGCACGCGCTGGATGTGCGAGAGTCGCTCTTCATCTCGGCGCTTACGGGTGAGGGAATCCCTGAGTTGCGCGAGGAAGTGGCGCATGTTTTGATGGATGAGGATCGTCTATCAGGCGCGGAATCCGTTCTCACGCGGGAGCGGCACCACGGCCAGATTGCGAAATGCCTGGAAGCGGTTAGAAACGCTCGGACGGGCGCCGAGGGCGAGCTTTCCCCCGAACTAGTGGCGGTTCACCTGAACGAGGCGCAAACCGCGCTCGCAGAACTCCTGGGAAGAGACTATGGACAGGCTTTGCTGGATAAGATATTTTCCACTTTTTGCATCGGAAAATGAAAATAATATAAAGACAGAGCAGAAAGACAATATATTTAGATAAATTATAGTTGTTTATGCGTGATTTTATGATTATTTGGAGGTTTTGAATTGAAAGTCAAGTATGACGTCATCGTCGTGGGCGGCGGGCACGCCGGGTGCGAGGCGGCCCTCGCCGCCGCGCGGATGGGCGCGCGCGCCATGATGCTCACGATGAACCTGGACACAGTGGGCTTGATGTCGTGCAATCCGGCCATCGGCGGGCTGGCGAAGGGCGTATTGGTGCGCGAAGTGGACGCCCTGGGAGGCGAGATGGCCCGCGCCATCGACACCACGGGCATCCAGTTCCGGATGCTCAACACGAAAAAAGGCCCCGCCGTACAGGCCCTGCGCGCCCAGGCGGACAAGCAGCGCTACCGCGCGTACATGAAATATGCGGTCGAAAGCCAGGAGAACCTCGATCTCAAGCAGGGAATGGTGCAGAGACTTCTCGTTAAGGACGGAGCGATAGCGGGGCTTCAGGATCATTTCGGGGAAACCTGGGAGGCCAAGGCCGTTGTGCTGACGCCGGGCACCTTCACGCGCGGTCTTCTCCACTACGGCGACAGGAAAGTCGAGGGCGGGCGCGCGGGCGAGGGTTCCGCGAACGAACTGACGCAGCAACTCGTCTCGTTCGGCTTCGCCATCGGCCGAATGAAGACGGGAACGCCGCCTCGCCTGGACGCGAAATCCATTGATTTTCAATCACTTGACGTTCAGCCCGGCGACGACCCGCCGCTTCCGTTCTCATACCGCACCGCGGCCATCGAACAAGAGCAAATGCCGTGCTGGATCACCTACACGAACCCGGCGACGCACGATGTAATCCGCCAGAACATCGAGCGCGCGCCCATGTACAACGGCCAGATAGACGCCATCGGCGTGCGTTATTGCCCGAGCATCGAGGATAAAATCATGCGCTTCGAGGGCAAGCAGGAGCACCAGATTTTCCTGGAGCCCGAAGGACGCGAGACATGCGAGATCTACGTGAACGGGCTTTCCACCAGTCTGCCGGTGGACGTGCAAACCCGTATGTTGAGAACTATCAAAGGCTTAGAGCGAGCAGAGATGATGCGTCCGGGCTACGCCGTCGAGTACGACCACGTGGAGCCGACCGAACTCGGGCCGAGCCTGATGACGAAAAAGATGCCGGGGCTCTTCCACGCCGGCCAGATTAACGGGACGACCGGCTACGAGGAGGCCGCCGCCCAAGGGATCATGGCGGGGATCAACGCCGTTCACTACCTGGGCGATAAGGAGCCTGTCGTATTGAGCCGTGAAGAGGCCTACATCGGCGTTTTGATAGACGATCTCATCACCAAGGGGACGGCCGAGCCTTACCGGATGTTCACCAGCCGAGCCGAGCACAGGCTCCTGCTCCGCCACGACAACGCGGATTTCCGGCTGATGCAGCTCGGCCACAGGGTCGGTTCCCTAGATGAAGCCACCTGGCGCGCCTTTGAAGACAAGTCGAAACAGGCGAAAGAGGCCATCGCGTATCTCGAAAGCACGACTGTGAACCCCAAACCGGACGTACGAAGCGCGATGGAAGTAGCCGGTTCCCGGCCACTCAAGAAGCCGTCCACCCTGGGGGATATTTTGAGACGCCCCGAGGCGGGGCCGGAACTGGCGATTCGGGTCGATTCCATCGATAAAGGTCGCTTTCAGGCGATTTGGGAGGCACTTGACCGCGAATCGCGGCGATACGTGCTGGCGGAGGTGAAGTACAAGGAGTATTTCGAGCGGGAATACCAGCAGGTTCACCACCTGAGGATGGCGGACCGGGTGAAGATACCCGAGAGCATCTCCTATTCCGATGTGGGCCACCTGACGGCGGAAGTCAGGCAGCGTCTCGAGCAGATACGTCCCGAAACGCTCGGACAGGCGAGCCGCATCTCGGGCGTAACGCCCGCCGCCGTCGCCGTGCTGGAAGTCTACATCCGCAAACATAGCGGAAATGCGCGGGAGGAGGCCTCAGCGACTGTTTCGTGAGGATCGTCGGGGAGTCTTTCTTTTAGGCCGGAACTGATCTGTAGGGACAGGTCGCGACCTGTCCCTACGAGAGACCACCCCTCAGATCGTCAAAATTCCCCACCGTTCCACGTGAAACGATTATTGATTTTATGGCGAACCGGAATTGCGCTTTAATGGTGTAATTCTGGGCAGTACACGTGGGCCACTTGCGAACCGCCCCTACGGTCTTTGTGGTTTCTGGCCTTACGAAATGGCCGCAATCCTACCTTTACGACTTTTTGAGGCCCGTCGGGACAGGTCGCGACCTCGGACAGGCACGGGGGCCTTTCCCTACCACAGAGCAACCGTCCCGTTGCAGATTTACCGTTGTTCCACGTGGAACATTCTCCCCCCCCCTGAATTTTCAGGAAAATCTGTTCCACGTGAAACATCCGGTTGTTTTTTCGGGTGTGGTGTGAGAATCTTTGTTCATCGGAAGCCGTCTTCACCCGCCCTGAAATAAAAACACATGGAAATCACACCCGGAGTGACCATTTCCCCGAGCGTTCCCGAAGCCAGGGCGAATGAGGCCCCTTGTACGGTCGTGGCCGTCGTGAACCAGAAAGGCGGCGTCGGCAAGACGACGACGGCCGTCAACCTGGCGGCCTGCCTCGCCGTGGCGGATCAGCCGACGCTGCTGGTCGACATGGACCCGCAATCGAATGCGACGAGCAATTTCGGTATATTTTCGCCTTCGTCTTCTCTCTACCGGGCGCTTGTGCTTGGCGATTCGATAGACGACGATTCCTTGTATAACTCTGATATTAAAGGACTAAGCGTTTTTCCCTCCTCCATCGACCTGGCGGGCGCGGAGGTGGAGATAGCGGATTTGCCGCAAAGGGAAAGCCGTTTGCGGAACATTATCGAACCGCTCCGGAGCCGGTTCCGCTATATCCTCATCGACTGCCCGCCCTCTCTGGGCTTTCTCACCCTGAACGGCCTGCGGGCGGCGGATGAGGTGCTGATTCCCATCCAGGCGGAGTATTTTGCGCTCGAGGGCCTGGCCCGGCTCATGAAGACGGTGGAGCGGATTCGCGGGAGCGTCCACCCTGGGCTCAGGATAGGCGGTATTCTGCTCACGATGTATGATTCGAGGACGAACCTTTCGCGTCAGGTGAGCGAGGACTTGCGCTCCCATCTGCCGGAATTGACCTACCGTGTCGTGATTCCCAGGAACGTGCGCCTCGCCGAGGCGCCGAGCCACGGGAAGCCGGTAATCACCTACGACATCTCCTCGCCGGGCGCACAGGCGTATCTCGCGCTGGCGGGCGAGTTCATCACGCGCTCGAAGGAAAGGATGAAAAACCAGACATGACGACCATTCGGAAAAAAGTGCTCGGGCGTGGCCTGGACGCGCTCCTGGCCTCCCATGATGGGCAAGAGCCCGCGCCGGCGGTGCTGGATGCGCCGAGAACCGCCGCCGAGGAAGCGGGCATTCTGATGCGGCTCTCTCCCGACCGCCTCACCCCCGGCGTTCACCAGCCGCGCGTTGACTTCGACGAGGAAGACTTGGCCGAACTGGCCGAATCCGTGAAGCGTCACGGGGTGATACAGCCCCTGCTTATCCGGCGCGCCGCGAGCGGGGGGTATGAGATCGTGGCCGGGGAGCGGCGCTGGCGGGCCGCCCGGCTGGCGGAAGTCGACGAGGTTCCCGCCATCCTCACCGACGCGGGGGGAGAGGAGGCGCTCGAACTCGCCATCGTCGAGAACGTGCAGCGCGCCGACCTGAACCCCATGGAAGAGTCGGCCGCATACGCGAGCATGATGGAGCGCCTGGGCCTCACGCAGGAAGAGGTCGCCGCCCGCGTGGGCAAGGACCGCTCCACGGTTGCGAACTACGTCCGCCTGCTCAATCTGCCCGCCCCGGTTCAGGAGAGCGTTGCCGCGGGACTCCTCTCCATGGGGCACGCCAGGGCGCTCCTGTCCTTGCGCACGGATGAGGAGATGGAGAGCCACGCCAGGACCGCCACCGAAAAACGACTCTCCGTGCGCCAGCTCGAAATGCGCGTGCGGCGCGTGCTCGAGGGCGGGAGCGAGAAGAGGGAAACCTTGCCGCGAACGGCTCCCCAGAACGGGCCCTCGGGACCGCAGGCGCTTTATCTGCGCGATGCGGCGGAGCGGCTCAGAGGCGCACTCGGTACGAAAGTCGCGATTTCCGGCGATGAGGAGAGCGGAAAGATAGAAATAGAGTATTATACGAGGGAGACGCTCGAGGGATTGCTCCAGCGGCTTTGTTAGCTCTGGTTTTTTCTCGGGAATCATGCGAGGGTCGATGTATGGCGAAAAACTACGAGAAGAGCATACGCGCCTTTCTGGGGGAAGGCACCGAGTTCAAGGGCGTCATTTCCTTCGAGGGAACCGTGCGCGTGGACGGCGTCCTCGAGGGAGAGGTGATCACGGACGACACCTTCATCATCGGGACAGCGGCGAAGGTAAAGGCCGAGGTCAGGGCCGGCGTCGTCATCGTGATGGGCCGGATGGAGGGCAAGATAGAGGCGAAGGAAAAGTGTGAGATGAGAGTCGGCTCCCACGTGAGCGGCGAGATTTTCACGCCGAGCATATACATTGAAGAAGGCGCCGTGTTCGAAGGCGCCTGCCACATGACGGGCGAAGAAGGAGGCTCGATAACGAGCGCCGAGGAAGCAGAGGAGGCTCCTGAGGCTGAGGAGGGTTCAGAAGAGAACAAATCCTCGGCGCCCGCTCCCGAGTCAGACTGAAAACGGGCGCTACACGGCTGATAACAAAGGCGGCTGGTGATGGAAAACGGTCGATCGGCTCTGGGCATATTCGCAGGGTTTGTCTTCTGGCTGGGCATCGCATACTACTTCTACCAACGAGATTTTATAGGGGCGCTCTGGTTCGTCGCGGCCTTCGGTCTGATATACGGCGTCTATCGCTTGATCGCCCACCTTCTGGCCTCGAACCCGAAGCCTCGCCACATGCAGGATGAGGACGTCGACCCGCCGCCCCGCTCGGATCTGCCCGAGTATGATTTCAAAGACGTGGAACCGAAAGATTTCGAGTGATGCGGTTCGAGGATCGGATTTCCGCGACCGGCTGGATTGGGCTAGTGTGATCCGTGGGGGCGGGCCTCCGTGCCCGCCCAGCTTTGTATGTATTCACCCCTACGATACGCAGATGGAATTGTCGAATAAATAAAATACAGGGCGGGCACGGAGGCCCGCCCCTACAACAAACGCAATCATTGCCTTTTCAGCAGGTTTCGCCATTGCGCCGCCCGCCCCCGCACAAAGATTAAGGCCCATATGTCCCAGTTCGTCATATACGCCCACAGCGGTGATCCCGAGCGCATCCACCAGATAGCCACCCTCGCGGCGAGCGCCGCCGCAAACGGGGATGAGGCGCACGTCATCCTCTTCTTCGGCGCGCTCAAGCGATTCGTGGACGACGATCTGGATGCCGCGCTCCCGGCGGGAGAGGGCGCGCGCGGGGCGCATTCGGCGGAGGAACTCATCGAAGCCGCCAGAAGGCTCGGCAAGCTCAAGATATATGCCTGCGCCGCGCAGCCCAAGCTCCTGGACCTCGCGCCCGAGGACGTGGCGGACGTCGTGGACGAGGTAATCAGCCTCCCTGAGTTCATGCGGAAAACAAAAGGGGCGGAGACCAAGCTTTTCATTTGAGCAGGTTCCTTCGCGGTTTTCCCGCGCCGGTTTCCTAGGATCGCCGATAATGTGCTAGACAAAGATGAGCGCGGCGGCGTTACATGCCGCGATGCGCATGACGAATTGAATTTCTTATCCAATCTCGACAGGAAGACGACATGAAATTTCTGGCGGCTACGGCCCAGATAGGGCCGAGGCTTGGAAACCTCGACGCGAACCGTGAATTGCTGGTCGAAGAAGTGAGAAAGGCCGAGGCGGAAGGCGTCGACCTCCTCGTTTTTCCCGAACTCTCCCTCACCGGCTATTTCCTGAAGGACATGGTTCCCGAGGTGGCCATCCGGCGCAATACCTCGGCGATAAAGGAAATCGCCGCCTTGAGCAAGAACCTCTCCCTGGTGGTGGGCTTCGTGGAGGAATCCGGCAGGCACGGGTTTTTCAATTCCGCGGCCTATTTCGAGAACGGCGAACTGCTCCACGTGCACCGCAAGGTGTACCTGCCGACATACGGGCTGTTCGACGAGAACCGCTACGTGGGCAAGGGAGACAAGGTGCGCGCTTTCGACACGCGGTTCGGGCGTGCGGCGATTCTCATCTGCGAGGACGCCTGGCACCCGAGCCTGGCGGGCATCGCCTCGCTCGACGGGGCGGATTTGCTCATCGTTCCCTCGGCGAGTCCGGCGCGCGGGGTGAGCAAGGCGAACGGCGAGGGCGGCCTCGCGATACAGCGCGTCTGGCAGTCGCTCACGAGAACCTACGCCGCGTCCTACAACCAGCACGTCGTCTTCAGCAACCGGGTGGGGTATGAGGACGGCATCAACTTCTGGGGCGGGTCTGAGATACTCGCGCCCAGCGGGGAGCCCCTCGCCCAGGCGGAGCGCGCAAGCGAGCAACTGCTCGTCACAGAAGTGGACACGGCGAACGTGCGGCGCGCGCGCATCGCATCCCCCACGCTCCGGGATGAAGACCTGCACCTCACCCTGCGCGAACTCCGCCGCATCCAGCGCTCGCGGGAAGGGTGAACCCCGAGCGGGGAGGATTTGTTGAATGAGTTTCGATTTCGTGATTCGGAAGATATAACCGACCGGGATCCGTAGGGATAGGCCTCCGTGTCTGTCCGAAACCCCCTAGTCTGTTCTACTAAGAAAAGCACGATGGCATTGTAGGGGATGCATACATGCATCCCTGTTTCTTCGCCGTTAAACCATGGGCCCCATATATGCGTGGGGCGCTCCCGAGGAGGGAGCGCCACCGACAAGAAACTTTGCCCCGTTGTTGCCTCTCTCCGTAGGGACAGGATGCGACCTCGGACAGGCACAGGGGCCTTTCCCTACAAAGGCATTGAGAATCGAGACGGGTGGACGCATCGGTCCGCCCCTACGGGTGACCTCTCTCTACGCGTCGCGCCATTCGGTTCTGGAGGGCAGCGAGCCGCCCCGGAAGTTGAACAAGGTGGCGGGAGCGTCGCTCGCGTTGTGCACGGTGTGCCATGCGCCGCCGGGGGTGTGGACGAGGTCGCCCACCGACGCCTCGATGGTCTCGTCTTCGATGATGATGTTCATGCGTCCTTCCAGAACGAGAGTTCCCTCGTCAATCGTTTCCTGGTGACGATGGACGTGCGGTCTCCCCCCGGGAGGGAACGAGACGATCTGGCACTCCAGGTATTCGGTGGCGATGGCGCGCGCGAGACCCTTCTCCTTCACGGAGCCTGCGTCGAACGGACCCGTGAGTGAGGCGACGTCGCCCTTGATGTAGGGGACGGGAGGCGACATGGGGTTTCCCGCCGCTTCGGGGTCGGGACTGGGGGGCGGATCGCCCAGCGGTAACAAGAAGCCCGAAGGCA
This sequence comes from bacterium, assembly GCA_965213625.1. GTDB lineage: Bacteria > UBA8248 > UBA8248 > UBA8248 > UBA8248 > Bin107. The sequence continues at coordinate 962,740 of CBDBZU010000004.1, read as the reverse complement.
TTCGGCCGCCCCTGAAGTTGAACTCTATCAGCTCGTCATCGCCTATGTTTTTCATGTTGTGCATCGCGCCGCGCGGGTTCAGGAGCACGTCGCCTTTGTCGACTTCGAACGTCTCCCCGTTATTGAGGATAAGCCCGCTCCCGTTATAGATGAGGTAGCCCTCGTCCATCTCCTCGTGATGGGCGTGATAAGGCGGATACTTGCCCGGCGGGAGAACGATGGCCCGCACTTCCAGATTCGGCGTATTGATGAGTATGGGCGAGCCTTTGCGCAGCGCCTCTTCCTGATCGTAGACCCATTTGACGTCTTCGATGTTTCCCACGTATGGCATAAGAACTCCATAGAATCGGTGGATGGATGGGAGAAAGGTATCCCCCGCGCCGTGCGGGGTCAATGGCCCGGCAGCGTTGCGCGGCGCGCGGACGGGAGGCATGATAGGAGCGGAACCTGCTGAAACCCTCCTCAATGTGGAGATACGGTTTGCTCGACGAAGGACTCATTGAAGGCGCGATGGCGGAACTCGAACTCGACGGCGAGCTCGCCGCAGGCCTGCTGGCGGGCTTCATTCGTGATGAGGTCTCGAAAGTGGGCGTGAAGAAACTCGTCCTGGGCCTTTCGGGCGGGATCGACAGCGCGCTTTCCGCCTTTCTGGCGGCAGCGGCCATGGGCCCTGAGAACGTGACGGGCGTCATCATGCCCTACCGCCTCTCGAACCCACAGAGCGAGGCGGATGCGCGCGCGGTGGCCGAGGCGAGCGGCATCCACATCGAGGTGGTGGACATCTCGCCCCAGGTGGATGCGTATTACGAGCGATATCCCGATGCGGACAACCTCCGCCGGGGCAACAAGATGGCGCGCGAGCGGATGACGATTCTGTATGATCACTCCGCCTTCCTAAGCGCGCTGGTGGTGGGCACGAGCAACAAGACCGAACTCCTGCTCGGCTACGGGACCCTGTTCGGGGACATGGCGAGCGCGGTGAACCCCATCGGCGATCTGTTCAAGACGCAGGTGCGCCAGCTCTCGCGCCACGTCGGCGTGCCCGCGCAGGTGGTGGAGAAGGCCCCGAGCGCGGACTTGTGGGTGGGCCAGACCGACGAGCAGGAACTCGGCTACACCTACGAGGTGGCCGACGCCGTCCTGTACCGGATGATCGACTGCCGCTACACGCGCGAGGAACTGCTGGGCGAGGGCTTCCCGCCCGAACTCGTGGACGGCATCCAGCGGCTGGTGCAGCGCAGCCAGTACAAGAGGCGTCTGCCGCTCATCGCCAAGCTCAGCCAGCGCACCATCGACCGCGACTTCCGCTACGCGCGCGATTGGGGGCTGTAACGCCGGAAGCGCTTGAAGTCTGCTCCCTTCTGTGGCATTATAATTTCCCGAACGTCGATTACTCCTGCAATATCTCAAACATGCGGCTCAAGACGCGTGGTTTTTATTGAACTCTAGGACTGCAACGACAGGAGGGCGAAATGGCAGCGCTAAAAGAAGGAGCGAAAGCCCCCGCCTTCGCCTTGAGGGATGAGAACGGCAAAGTGCACCGGCTCTCGAAATACAAGGGCCAGAAGGTCGTGCTTTACTTCTACCCGAAGGACAACACGCCCGGATGCACGGCGGAGGCGCAGGACTTCAACAAGCAACTGCAGCGGATACAGAAGAAGAACGCGACCGTAATCGGCGTCAGCCCGGACAACGAGGTCAGCCACAAGAAGTTTTCCGAGCAACTGGAGCTGGACTTCACCCTGCTGGCGGACCCCGACGGCTTGATCTCCTCCAAATACGGGGCGTACGGGGAGAAGACGCTGTTCGGCGAGAAGTTCAACGGCATCTACCGCACCACCTACATCATCGACGAGTCGGGCGTCATCGAGAAAGTGTTCCGGGACGTCAAAGTGGACGGGCATACGAAGGACGTGCTGAAAGCCCTATAGGCGAGCCTTTCAAATACATATCGCCTCGCTCTTCCGGGAGCGGGGCGATTTTTTTGTGCTGTGTCGGCCTTGTCGCGTCGAGCCCAATCGAGAAGGAATTGTTCCGTAGGGACAGGTCGCGACCTCGGACAGGCACAGGGGCCTGTCCCTACAATTGCCGGCGAGTGGTTTTGCTCGTCATTCCGGCAATGACTCCGAATTTACCCAACCCCAGTTACCCTTTTCCCGGATTCCCTGCTACAAGACGCGGACGATAGCGGCCCGCGCGGATGCGTCTTGGGCAAGGAATTTTATTTCTCATTATCAGATGGAGCGCACAGAATGGCGATTCGACCGAAAGAACTACCAGAAACCACGGATAACTGGGCGGAAGCCGACTTTAAGGGCCATGCGAAGAGCATCGTCACCGTGAAGGGCGGGCATACCATGGTGGTGGATGAGCCGAAGCGCCTGGGCGGCTCGGACGAGGGCCCCTCGCCGACGGGCTATCTCGTCATTTCGCTCGCAGGCTGTACGGCGGTAATACTCGAAAGATGCGCAAAAGAAGCGAAGCTCGAGATAGGCTCCCTCAAGGTGAAATCCACCATCGTCTACAGCCCGAGAGGCATCGCGGGACAGGACGGCTACGACTCGAACCCCAGCGAGGCGCACAGCGAGATTTGGCTCGAGATCGACGCGAACGACGAACAGCTGGAAGCGCTCAAGGCGGACTATTTCCGCAGGTGCCCGGTCTACAACCTCTTCAAGGCGAGCGGTTGCGCGATGCGCGACACCTGGCGTGTGAACGAGTGAGGGCTCATGCATGCGCCCCGAACCCTCCCCCAGCGGGGTTGTTGAAAACCCATAATTTCGTGATTCGGCGAATGAAGCCTACCGGGGAAGAGGGTCCCCTGCATTGTTGTTTATCGACCGAGCAAAGGCATCGTCATTCCGGCATCGCCGGGTTTTTCGACAGACCCATGCGGGTGAACATACAAGCGTCATGGATGAAAATCCGACCCGGGAATAACCCCCTGCACGGAACTCCGAAACTACGATCTCGCGTCAAAACCTTTACCTAATCTTTACCCCCCAAAACCGTCTTCGCTGATAGTATTCCTTCCGTTTGTGATGCCTCGACGGGTGTTCGTGGAGGCGAAGGGTGATTCCGGCGGGGGACGTCGAACTGCCTGGCGATTGTACACCGAGCAGCGGCGGGCCGGAAACGCCGCGCGGGGGCCAAAGGCCTCGCATGCGGGTCTGCCCGCCACCGAGACGGATCGTTATCCAGTCGCGCGGATACGCACCCGAAACCCGGACGTTGCTCGCCTATTGGCTCGGGTGATACGGCCGGGAACCACGGTAAGCGGAAAGCCCGCCTGGGGGTCTCCCCGCGCGGCCCTTTTGGGTAAGCGCAAAGCACCGCATGGCAAAACCTCCCTCTGCGGTCGGCTTTGACCCCGACGCGGCCCTTTTTCGGCAATCGCTCAATCTTCAATCACGATTGACCCCGGCGAGGCCCGTTTGCATGGAGCGCAAAGCCTCCCTCAACGGGGTTGTTGATAAGGTCCCCTTTTTCGAGAGTAGAGGGGACGCCCCTCTCGGCTGGAAAATCAACCCCCCCTACCCCCCCTTGTCGGGGCTGTTGAAAAACCCCCGGCATTGTGATTGGGTGTAATGACACTATCTCGCCCGAGATGGGAGTTCCCGAGATGATAGGCAGCAAGGGGCGCGAGCAGATGGATTTGTTCGTGGCCGGTTCGCTGGAACGGTTGATCCCCGAGGATCACGTCCTGATGCGCGTGGACCGCGTACTGGATTTGAGTTGGCTTCGCGCGGAGGTGGCGGATTGCTATTGCGCGGATAACGGTCGACCGGGGATCGACCCGGAGGTGGCGTTGCGCCTGATGCTTGCGGGTATGTTGCTGGGCTACGTACACGACCGGCGTCTGCTTCGCGAGGCGCGTGCGCACCTGGCGATCCGGTGGTTCATCGGGTACGGGCTGCACGAGGATTTGCCGCATCATTCGAGCCTGACGCGGATTCGTCAGCGGTGGGGGGAGGCTCGGTTCAAGGAGATATTCCGTCGCACGGTGCAGGCTTGCCTGGAGGCGAATGTGGCGAAGGGGGAAGTGGTACACGTGGACGCCTCGTTGATACGCGCGGACGTGAGCTGGGAGAGTCTGGCGGCGCACCACGCGGAGAAGGTGATTCGGGAGAATCCCGTCGATGATGAGGGGGAGAAGAAGGGAGGAGGCCGCGGTGGCGGGGGTCGGGTGAGCCGGACGGACCCGGACGCGCGGCTTGCGCGCAAGAGCGCGCGGGCGGGGTTCGAGCCGAGCTACAAGCAGCACGCGGCGGTGGACGATGAGCGGGGTGTTGTTCTCGACGTGTCGGTGACGGAGGGGACGCGGAACGAGCGTGAGATGATGGCGTCCCATATAGAGGCGGTAAGCGAGTTGTCGGGCCGCGCGCCGGAGATGGTGACGGCGGATTCGGGCTACGCGTACTCGAAGGTTTATGGCGAATTGGAGCGGCGGGGCGTGGAAGCGCTGATACCAGCGAAGAAGGAACCCAGCCAGAGCCGTGTTCCGCTGCAGTTGTTCCACTACGATGCGCGCAACGAGGTGGTGAAGTGTCCGGGAGGCAAGACGCTGCGTCCCCGGCAGGCGACGGAGCGGGGGCGCTCCTATGTATCGAAGACGCGGGATTGCGCGGGCTGCGCGCTCAGGTCCGATTGTCTGTCGAAGTCGCAAACGAGCAAGGCGGTGTTGATTCCCAACGCGTATCCGGCGCTGTTGCGCGCGCGTCGTCGCCATTTGCGATGGGGGGAGGAGGAGAAGCGGCTCTACGACCGCCACCGTTGGCGCTCGGAGGGCTACCACGGCGAAGCGAAGAGTTGGCACGGACTGGGGCGGGCGGTGCGCCGGGGCCTTGCGAACATGAGGATCCAGTCCTACCTGACGGCGATAGCGGTGAACCTCAAGCGGCTGGCCGCCGCTTTTGCGGCGCGTTTATTCGCCCTCTGGAGGGTCTGTGCCGCCTGGAGACGCCGTCTGCGCACACATGGCGCCCTCACGCGCCGATTGGGCTGCCTCTCCGCCGCCGCGTGAGCCGCCAAAACGCCCGCTTCCAACACCGGGTTTTTCAACAGACCCGCCATGGGCGGGATGGTACTGGAAGAAGTGGGCGGGGCGGAAGTCACGGCGCTCCATCACAGGCTCAGGGAAACGCCCGCCCGGGCCAACGCGACGGTCCACCTGCTATCTCGGATGTATACCCTTGCCGAGGCGTGGGAACTGGTCCCGCCCGGGCGGAACCCCTGCCTCTCCGTGCGCCGCTACAGGACGCGGGTGCGCGAGCGGTTCCTGACGCCTGAGGAATACCGACGCCTGGGCCGTGCGCTCAGGCAAGCCGAGGCGGAAGGCGGGATATGGCCGCCCGCGGTTGCGGCCATCCGGCTGCTCGTCCTGACCGGGTGCCACAGGGGCGAGATACTGAGCCTCGGGTGGGACGACGTGGACCGCACGGCGGGCGATCTGCGCTTGAGGGACGCCAAGGCGGGTCCCCGCATGGTTCCCCTGACGAGGCCCGTGCTCAGGATACTGGACGCCATCCCCCGCTCTGAGGACAATCCCTGGGTGATCGCGGGCCAGAGGCCCGGGAAGCGCCTCACAGGCCTGCACCACTACTGGCGACCCGTCCGGGAGCGGGCGGGACTCCATGACGTGCGCATCCATGACCTCAGGCATTCCTACGCGTCGAGGGCGCTGGCGCTGGGTGAGAGCCTCTACACGATAGGCAAACTGCTCGGGCACACGAGCGTGGCGACGAGCGCGCGCTACGCGCACCTGATGCGCGAGGCCGAGAGGGAGGCGGCGGTACGGGTGGGCGGGAGCATCGGGATTCACATCACCAACGGGAGGGCCGGGTGAAGATGGCGAAGACGAAATACGGGACGCTTTCCAACCGCGCGGTCGCGAAACTGAAAGTGGAGAAGGACACGGTCTTCTGGGACCGCGACCTCACCGGCTTCGGCGTGCGGGTCTATCCCACGGGCTCAAAAGTCTACATCGCGCAGGCGCGGGGTCCCGAGGGACCCAAACGCGTGGCGGTGGGCCGCCACGGAGTGATCAACGCCGATGAGGCCAGGAAGCGCGCCGCCCACATCATCGCGAGGGTCAAGGCGGGCGAGGAGGCGGTTCCAGAGCCGCTTATACGCAAGGCAGGCCCCACGGTGAATGAGGTGTGCGCGCGCTACCTCGCCGAATACGTCGCGGTGCGGTGCAAGCCGGCCACCGCCGCGCTCTACCGCTCGGTGATCAACCGCCACGTCCTGCCCGCCCTGGGCAAGCTGCCGATCGCTGCGCTCTCTCGCGCGCAGGTGGCGGAATTCCACGAGAGCCTCTACGAGACGCCCGCGGTGGCGAACATGGCGCTCCGCACCCTCTCCGCGATGTACGAGCAGGCTGCCGGCTGGGGCATGGCGCCGGACGGATTATCAAATCCCTGCCGCTCGATTATGAAATACCCCGAGCGCAGGCGCGAGCGGTTCCTGACGGATTCGGAGTTCACCCGCCTGGGACGCGCACTCGAGGAGGCGGAGGCTGCGGGCGGCGCGTCCGCGGTGGCGGCGATCAGGCTCCTGGCCCTTACCGGGTGCCGCAGGAGCGAAGTCCTCAAGCTGCGCCGGGAGGACGTGGCGCTCGAAGCGGGCGAGCTCAGACTGCCCGATTCCAAGACGGGCGCGCGGGCGATCCCCTTGCCGCCTGAGGCGGTCGAACTTCTCACGGACCTCCTTCGCGCCCACGACGGCCCCTGGGTCATCCCGGGCGGGAAGCCCGGGACGCACCTTGCGAATATCGACGAGGCCTGGCGGACGGTAAGGGAGCGCGCGGGCCTCGAAGGCGTGCGGATCCATGACTTGAGACATTCGTATGCATCCAGGGCTCTCGCGCTCGGCGAGTCGCTCCCCGTGATCGGGAAGCTCCTGGGCCACAGCAAGATGGAAACGACGGCGCGCTACGCGCACCTCGCGCGCGACTCGGCGCAGGAGGCGGCCGAACGGGTCGCCGGGAGCATCGAGGAGAACATGCTGGAAGGCTGGCGGGAGCGCCGCCCGCCGTCTCCGAAGTGAGTGCGAAGGACGGTTCCCGGAAGCAGCTGCGCACGCCGATCCTGAGCGACGGCATCAATGTCGCGCCCGACGCACGCACCCTGATACCACCCCGAAGCCCTTCCCGGCTCAGCCGGGAAAGCAGCACCCCTCCCGAAGCTGTCCGACGGCCCCTCAGAACCGCATGTTGAGAGTGAGGAAGAAGGTGCGGCCCCAACCAGCCGCTCTGGGCCCGTCCGTAACGGAGGGGTTGGCTGTATTCGTCGAGAGTTTGGCATCGGTGAGGTTGTACACGCCCGCGGTCACCCGCACGCTTTCCAGCCCTAGCGGCCGCTCCCAGTCGAGCGTCAAATCGTGGCCGGTCCAGGACCTGAACCTCCCTTCGCCCGACTGACTCTCGATTTCGGAGCGGTAGTTCGTGGACCAGAAAGCGGTGAGATTGTCACGCCCGGCCGAGACTACGACGCGCACCGCATTCCGGGGGAGGGGAAACCGCTGTTTTTCGCCCGCGATTTGCTGTTTGGTGCTGATGACGTGCCGCCAGAACCCGCGCAACCCGATAACGCCCCAACCCGTTCTCATGCGCGCGCCGTATCGGAAATTCACGCCCGAAATCTCGGTATCGACAATGTTCGCAAAGCTGTCGTGAATGGTGATGTCGCCGCCGATGCGCTCGATGCAGTCATTCCGGTTGCCGCCCCGGCATTCTTGCAGGTTCAACATGGCCCAGGTGGCGGTGTTCTGCCCTGGCTGGTCGGATATTGCGAGCCGATACCAGTCCGCAACGAGATAGAACGGCCCTTTGCGGGCCTCGGCGCCGAAAGAAAGCATCTCGGAGCCTGCGGGGTCGAGACCCGGGTTGCCGCTTGTCTCACGCGTCACCTGCCGGAAGTTCGGACTATCGCATGTGCGGGGCGGCGGTCCGCTCCCGGGGTCGCAAACGACATAAGGGTGGTCCTGCGACGCGTCGCTGTAGATATGCCGCATCGAGGGCGACGTCTCGCCCGCGCTCCACGAGCCGCGCAGCGTGACGATGCCGGTCAGCCGGTATTCGGCCCCGAAACGCCACGATTCCAATCCGCCTATATCGTCGTATTCATCGCCGCGTCCCCCGACCCTGATTTCCAGTTTGTCGGTCAGCGGCAGGGACATCTCCGCAAAAGCCGCCGCAATGTCGCGCTTGCCGGCATAGCTGGTTCCGCCGGAACCGAGCACCTCGGTCACTTCATGGGTATAGCCGTCCTTGTCCCGAAAGACCAGGAGGCGGCGCACGTCCACGCTCTCCAGTTCGACCCCTGCGGTCCATGCCGTCAGGCGCCCGCCGATAGCGAAGCCTGAGCCCTCCAGCGCCAGCCGGGCGCCAAGATACTCCGAACTGAAATTATCCTCCTCCTGTAAGCTGCTGTTCTCGATCGCTGCGGAATTACGCGGGTCTAACGGGTTCACGAGGTTGTAAGCCCCACTCTCGATCTCTTCCCTGATCTTGCCGGCATGCACGAAGGTGTCGCCGGACACGGAATGGTCCAGCCGGTAGGCGCTGACGCGCACGTCATAGCCGAGACCTTCATCCAGACGACCTTCGACGCTTGCGGAAATGTCGTATTCCTCGATATCCGTCACCCAGTCACGGTTGCCGTGGCCGATAAAGCGGTGCCCCACAACGAATTCGTCGTTTTCTCCCAACCGGAAGTCGGAACCGGCTGCTCTCTTGAGCTCATCCAGCAATGTCTCGTTCGGCGTAAAGGAAAACACGTCGACCGACGGCGCGTAGCGGAACGCCCCGCGGCCCTGCCTGATGTTCGCGTCCAGATGGAGTTCGGCGTCCCCACCGAGCGGATGCTCCAGGTTCAGGATGGCGCTCTTCTGTTCATAGCTGGGGTATCCCACCAGATGTTTCCATAGGCGTAACCACAGCCCTTGTCGCCCGTACGGATACCGGGCGGATTGCTGAGCGGGCCGGCATAGCCTTGCGCCGGGTCGCAGTCCCCCAGCGGTAATGACCTTAAGGCGGTAGGTGCTCCCTGGTCGTCTCTCCGGGAGACATAGACGGTGTTGCCGCCGACGCTGATATTCTTGGATTGGCTGAAGCTGCCGCCCTCGACCCACTCGGAGCGGCTGTGTTCCCGGTTCTTGCCGAGGATTTCCTGACGGTCCAGTATGTCTGCGCCGATGGTCATGCGTCCTCCCTTGCCGACCGCGCCGCCCCAGAAGACACTGCCCTGCCAGCCGTCGCCACCGTCCCGGCTCGGCTTCCGCGTAACCGTACGCATCTCGAAACCGTCCAGGTCCTTTCTGAGCACGATATTGAACGCGCCGTTTATGGCGGCGTGGCCGCCCAGCGTGCTCAGACTCTCGCCTCTCAGAACCTCGATGCGCTCCACGGCCGAGAGCGGCAGGGAATCCAGATTCTGGCCGGTGGTGGCGTAGGGTCTGCCGTTCACCAGGACGAGCAGATCTCGTCCCCCGGTGAAAAAGTAGCGGATGATGCCGGTGTCCAACAGCTCCTCGAGCGTCTGAGCACCCGAGCGCTCGATGAACTTGCGGTCGTATTCGGCGATGACCTGCGGGGCCGGCGCGAGAGGTCCGGCATGGGATATCATCACCGCCAGCACTACATAAGCGGTGGCTGCCGCCAAAGCGATCCTCATCGTAATTTCCCTTTCTCGATAAACGCAAAAGAACCGACTAAGTCCAGAGTCGATGATCCTCGATGTTATCCGCATTCAGCGCTTTGTCGCAACGGCCCGGTATGTTCAAAGGAACACATCTGCACCACCAGGAACGTGAGATGCTGCAAATCTTGACTCCTGCGGCTGATAGAGGCGAAGCCACGCTCCCCACATCTGCCGAGGCAAGGGGTCTCCACCGCGACCAAAGGGGTCAGCCGCTGAGCGACATTGTTGCTTCCGGTCAGTTGGGGTGGAATACTAGGCGCTCGGTGGCTAGCGGCCGAACGGCACCCTGTAAGTCGCGGGTTTTCTCTCCAGGGCTGGATTCGGTCGCTGTCCCAATGCATCGAACAGCAAGATTGCCATTTTTCCGTACTGTATGGTGGGTGTCGTGATGAACCGGTCGATTGCCGCACAGGAATCTTGCACGTTGATCGACGCGCTTCACGACGCACTGTGGTCGGTCCGCGAACCCGGGCGGGCTGCCGGCCAGCAACGCTACATGAAATCGAGTATGCCGTTCATGGGCGTGCGCGTACCCGTGATGCGGAAGACCGCACGGGCCGTCTTCGAGCGCTACCCACCCGCCTGTGCGGACAACTGGCAGGCCACGATTCTCACATTGTGGCGCGAGGCGACGTACCGGGAGCAGCGCTATGCGGCAGTCGAGCTCGCGGTCTACCGACCCTTCCTGTGCTGGCTGAACATGGATTCGGTACCACTATTAGATAAACTCATCGTCGACGGCGCGTGGTGGGACTATGTTGACCGAATTGCCCCCGCCGGGCTCGGGCACGTTCTTTCTACCGAACCGAAACCTATCGGCATGCCGCTCGGAGAGCTCGGTGTCGCGCGCCGCGCCGCGGGCCTCCCGTTCCCGGCACGCCTCTTCCAGCTCGCGCAGGCGCTCGTTCCAGTCGGCCTCCAGCGATGCCGCCACCAGCCGGTTGGCCGGGTCGACCTCGAAGAACCTGCGCCGCGCCAGATCGGCCTCGTAGCGCAGGGCATCGATGCGCCTGGCGCGCTGGGCATCGGCCTCGGCGAACTCCACATCGACCTGCTCCTGCACCGCCAGGGCAAGATCTATGTTCTTGCGGTTCATCGCGTCGATCACGAAGCGGGATATCTCCGCGTCGACGAGATCGCCGCGCATGGTCTGGCAGGTCTTCCGTCCGTAGCGGGCCCACTCTTCATTGCAGACGTAGAAGTAGCGCGCCGGCCGGTTGCGATGCGGGAGAGCGCGGTTGTATTGCATGCCCATGCGCCGGCCGCAGTGGCCGCACAGCACCCGCGACTGCAACAGCGCCGCCCCCTCGCGGGGCGCCGCGGTGCGCGAGTCCGATTCCAGGAAGGCCGCGGCATTGCCTCTCAGGGTGGCTCGATTGCGAAGGTACTCCTCCCAATCGATGAAGCCCACATGGGCGTCCTCAATGCACACCTTCCACTCCTCCATCGGCACGACACGCAACCTTCCGGTCCCGTCAAGCCGCCGCAGGACGTGCGTCTGGCCATAGACGTAGGCGCCGGCGTAGCGCGGATTCCTCAGAATGCGGGCGATTTGCTGCACGCGCGGAGGCGCCCAGCGCAGTTCGCCGCAGGCCGGCCCGCTTCGCGGCCGCGCCGGAAGCTCGATGTTCTCCCGGTGCATCCATTTCACCACCGCCATCGCCGACCCCATCCGGCGGAAGCTGTCGAACACGAGACGGATCGCATCGACGACGGATCGGTCGGGCTCGAACACCACCTCGTCCCTGTCGTTGTAGGCCAGGCCGACCGGCAGCCGCAACTTCAGCGCACCGCGCGCGGCGGCGCTGCGCTGGCCGCCGACAAGCCGCGCCTTGAGCCCCTCAAGCTCGAACTCGCTCAGCGTCCCTTTGACGCCCAACAAGAGCTTGTCGTTGCCGTCGTTGGGATCGTAGATGCCGGTCTCGTCAAGGATCAGGGTATTGGTGATGCCGGCGATCCGCAGCAGCTGGTGCCAGTCGGCGTTGTCTCGCGCCAGACGCGAGACTTCCAGGCCGAGAACGATCCCCACGTCGCCGGAGGCGATGCTCCCCATCAGGTCGCGGAAGCCGCTGCGGTTTCCGCTGTAGGCCCCCGACTTGCCCTGGTCCTCGTCAATCACCCGGATACGCTCGGCAGGCCAGCCGAGCGCCGTCGCCCTTTGGCTCAGCCCGTACTGACGCCGCGTGCTCTCGGTATTTTGCATGACCTGGCGAAGCGAGGACTGCCGCACGTAGAGGCAGGCCTCGCGCTCCAGATGATGCGTCGCGACCTTGCGCGCTTCCGCTTCAGACATGACGGCTCTCCTCGTATTTCCGCGCAACGCCGGCGGCCGCGGGAGGCGATGACACGCCCAGCAGGCGCCGGACCTGGCTGGCGGCCTCGACGATCACCGCATCGGCGAGCGGCAGGTCCATGTTGGCAGGCAGCGGCGACGGTGGCCGCGGACGGGCGCGGTTGCACGCGGCCCCGGCCATGGTCAGGGCGCCGCGCAGACCGTGGAAGCGCAGCACGGCGAAGGCGTTGCTGTCGCCGCCCGACATCCAGAGCCGGCGCCAGTCCTCGTAAACCTGCGCAGCGTCGCCGTGCATCATCGTCCGGGCTCCGGAGATTTTTTTTTATCCCGCTCGATCGCCTTCTCCAGACCGCGTGGATGCAGCCTGATGCCGAACTCGGCCTCGATCAGCGGCGCCAGCCGGCGCGCGCCCACACGTCCGTGCAGCGCCCTGTAGTCCTCGACGAAGCGCAGTATCTCCGGGCTGATCTTGTGCGGCCCCCGCGGCCCGCGCCGCGCGGGGATGAGCTCCTGCAGCCCGCCCCCGTCGAACGCCTTGACCATGCGGAAGCAGGTCGGCCGCGAGACCCCGAACCGCGCCGCCGCCTGCGCGAGGGTGGCCTCGCCCAGCCGGACCACCCGTACCATCTCGTAGCGAACCTGGAGCAGGTCGCGCGCATCGAAGAAGTCGCCGGAGGCGAATGCCGGATCGCTGACCTTCTCCGGCGTCCGGTTGAGCGTTCCGGCCTCCCTGAGCCGGTCCTGCTTTTCGGTGTCGTCGCGACGGTCTGCCATGGCGGTGCGGCCCTCCGAAGTAGTATCTATAAATAATACGCCAACAATCACCACCGAGTCAACATCCAACCACGATACTCTTGCTCCATGCCTACCTATAAAAGGCATTATCTGGCACTCCATGCCCGGAACAGCCACGCATGAGCGCCCTGGTTTCTGATCATATAGCGCCATTATTTCTGATCACGCTCGACCGCCGGCGCAAGAAGCGCGTCCACAAGCTCGCGAAGCACAATCAGGTCGTCTCCCCGGAACAGGCAGCGACCGGACGCAACGCGCTCGAAGTCGTCGACCTGCCACAGGGACGTCCAGGAAACCGGCACGCTGACAAGGGTTGCGCCGGACGCGCTGTCCGCGAAGTAGCGAACAATCGCTCTCCTGGAGCCTCCCACACGGTCGTAAATCCGGACCGTTCGGCCGCGAAGCGGATGGAACGCGTGGGTGATCACAGCATCCTGAAGATCACCCTCTTCGGCGCAACCACCTGCATTTGGAACCGGTAGACAAGCAATCCGGTGAGAGGGTGGAGAAAACGGAGTGGCATAGGATCGTGACCTTCCAGCCCGGCCTGGTGGACATGTTCGAGCGGCACGCGAAGAAAGGCCGTCTGGTCTACGTCGCGGGCAAGCTCCAGACCCGTCGCTGGAAGAAGGACGAGGAGGATTCGGAACGCTTCTCGACCGAGATACTCGTAGCACCCGGCGGGGTCGTCCAGTTTTTGGACAAGGCGAACGGGAACAACAACGGCAACGGCGTGCCCGTCGCCGCAGGGGTCGGGGGTGAGGAGGAGGACATCCGGTTTTAAGTGCTCACAAGGGGTCGGCGCCATCACGCGCGTCGACCCCTTTTCTTATGCCCGTTGTCCGGAGGAAGTCCACCGCCGAAGCGCCCGCGCCTTTCCCTCCCTGTAGGCTTCTCTCGTCTACCGGGAACTCCTGAAGAATCTCCTATTCCGTGAACGATAAACCGTGTTCCCGGAAGATCGGCTTGCGCCTGCAATCATCCCGTATTCAAGACAGTGGCTCAGTCTACCCCCCGCTGCGGGAATTCCGGGCCGAATAACGGCCCGAAATGACCCTTTCCGCAGCATGAAGGGATGTTTCCCGATGAGCTTCGTCTTCATCGTGAAACACCCAAAAACTCTTGTGTCCCGGTGGCGGTACTGATGTCTCTCTCTTAGCGTCCTCATTTTAGCACGAACGCCGGGCAATAAAGGGTGGCCGCAAGCGGCCATCATTTGCCGGTACCCCCCAAAAAACGATGAACCGTATTTTTCGGGAACCCCCCGGAAAATGACAAGCCCTTGATTCGCCCGCCTGCGGGCACCGGATACACCGCCCGGCGCCCTTACGTGCTGAAAATGGGACGCCAAGAAGCGCATCCGTTAACTCTCTGGAAAGGAGAAAGGCATGGAAACCACCGTGGTGAACCTGAACACCTATGTTGATGAACTCGGCAGCGGCTTGATGGTGAGGATCGACCGCATGACGAAGTGGGGAAATCCCTTCCGGGTCGGCCAGGACGGCGACCGCGACGCCGTCATCGAGAAATACCGCCAATGGCTGTGGAGAAAAATCCGGCAGGAGGAGGTGAACCTCCACGAACTCGCCGACCTTCACGGCTGCGAACTCGGCTGCCACTGCCATCCCCTCCCGTGCCACGGCGACGTCCTCGCGCGCGCCGCCGAGTGGGCAGCCAGATATCTCGACGAGATGCCCAAAGAAGTGGGGCGGGACGATTTCGGCTACGCGCTGCCCCAATACAACCATCCCCTCGCTTGAGGACAACCAAAGGAGTGAACGATGACTGCCACCGCGACTCACGACCACAAGGAGATGAACATGAACGAGAACGATCACAACGATGCCCAGCATGAATCCTTCACCGCCATGGTATGCGAGCAGGCCGCCCTGTTCGGCGCCACCCCCGGGCCGGACGAGTTCGACAACCGCCCCGTGTGGGACGAGGGCGAGGCGACCGCCGCCGTCATCAAGGCCTTCGGCGCACTCGCAGAAGCCGCACCCGACGGAACGCAGCTTGCGGATGAGCGGGCGAGTCTCCTCTGGGGATTCGTCAACACCCTCGACGCCCAGACACAGAGGCTCGACCGCGCCGCCGACAAACTCATCCCCGGCGTCCGCGAACTCCAGCGCGAGCAGGACGGCTCCGAGATCCGCTCCCGCGAACTCGAACTCGCAACCGACAGGGCCAACAACCTCACGGAACGCAGAGACTCCTTCGAGCAACTCAGGGACACGGCAGCAGAGGCCTACCGCATCGAGACCGGCGAGGTATGGCGTCCACGGCGAGGCTCGCACGTCTCGCAGACCGGCAAGCTCACCTCCGCCGTGATCGAGGCCCGCGACTTTCAAAGGGCCAGAAAGGACCGCGCGAACACCGCCCACCTCCCCCAGGGAACCCTCGTCGCCGTCGCGGGCGGTAAGGAAGCGAACGACGCGGGCAAAATCATCGCGCATCTCGACAAGGTCAAGGCCAAGTACGCCGACGTCGTCCTCGTCCACGGCGGCGGTCCCGGTGCGGAGAAGATAGCGGCGGGATGGGCCGAGCGGAACGGCGTCCACCAGGTCGTCTGCAAGCCCGACTGGGACGCCCACGGCAGGGCCGCTCCCTTCCGGCGCAACGACGAGCTCCTGGCACTCCTCCCCAAGGGCGTCATTGCGTTCCCAGGCAGCGGCATCACGGACAACCTCGTCGACAAAGCTAAAACCCTCGGCATACCCGTCAAGCAGGTCGCCTGACTGGAACATTCCTCGGGTCGCGTCGACAGGCGGCGCGGCCCTTTTTCCCTCCGAACAAGCCTTCCTCCACTCACGACCGCCCGCTCCCTGACGAGCGGGTAACTTGTGTACCTCTCCACGTTGCGTAAAGGTAACGCGTGAAACCACAAATCGATCGCCACTACCTCGCGGTGCGCGACGTATGAAAAACGCACCCGCTCCCTTGCACCGCGCGCCTGCTTTTGTTACCCCTGTTCACGGGAAGAGGACACGGTACGCGTCCCGTGGTCGCGCCCGGTCGTCTCGCTCAATCGCCGCGTTGGCTCCAATCCCTTGTGTCGTCGACATTTCAGGCCGATGACGCTCCGCCGATAAACGGCATCATCTGACGCCCTTCGGCGCTTCGGGTTACATACCTGACGCAGCGGGCTGCCGTTACAAGGTATGCGCGCGCCCGGCATGCAGCGACGTGCGTGAACGACGCCAGAACCCGCCTTCCTGATACTAATAAAGCTGTATGCTGATAGCATACGCCCATATCCTCTTGAAATCCTTGAATCTCAAAGAGAGCGTATGCTCATTGTAACTCGGCGTAGTACGGGGATTTTCGGCATGTATGCTATAAGCATACGCGTCAGGGATGCGCGCGAATATGATGAATACCGATTTGATATTGCGACTTCCGGCATCGATTCGGGACTTTCCCGGTTCACGGCGGGTGCGTTTAATGAAAGGAAACCGGAATTTAGTGAGCGTTTTGGACCGGAATCGAGGAAAATCTTCAAGAAAGGAGCGGCAAAACGAATGGCGCAGACGGCACAGAAGAACATCCGCTTCACGTCCGAACAGTGGAAACACGTCGAAAAAGAGGCCGAAAGACGCGAGATGTCGCCTAATCGATTGGTGGTCGAGCTCGCAATGGAGGCCCTTGAACGCAGGGAATGGCCCCGCACGGAGGCAGAAATTCACCTGCTTCGCTCTGCAATGTTCACTGCGCAGGCCATCATTCGCGACATGGAACGAGACGGACGGGAGGAAGAGATCGAGCAAATCAGCAGGAATATCTCCGAAGTCGCGCCGGAATTGACGGGGAAAACGGTTCAGTAATATCAAATATGGAAACTAAAAAACTATGATTTAGTGCATTAAAGTACTTTTGGGGCGAGTTAAATTTGTCGTTGCTCAAACATTCCTGATGGAAAGTCCTTCCTGCTCCGCTTTTTCAAGCACACCGATGAGCACGGCGCATTGCTTCTCTGTCGGAATCTTGACCGGTATCTGCTGCGCAATTCGTAGAATACTTATCTCTTTTGGTGTCAGCAATTTGTCTTTCATTCCCGCTTCCAGTATCAACGTCCACTTATCAGACGATATCTCATACACCTGCCGTTGCGCATATATCCCGTTATCGGTCTTCTATGTTTTCTTCGCTGCCTGCGCTTCAGCCTTCTGTTTCTGGATTGACACGAGATCATCCCAGAACTTTTTTGGAAGCTTGGTCTTTAATTGCGAAAGCCGTGCATAAATCCTCTCCCAACAACCCTCTTTTTTGCACCATTCTGAAATGCTTGAAATGCCCGGCGGTGGCTGCGTGATATCGTCATTGACAAATCGGGCGGCAATTTCGAGGGCATCAATTAAAGACTGATGAAGCGCCTGAGTGTTCCAAATGTACATGAAATCTATCGCCCGGTTGTGCCGCTTACATATTTCGCTGATTGCTGCAATCGTGTACGCGACGATATTTGCCCGGTAACCCCCATTGTACCACGGCTGCTCTGAAACAAGTTTCTCGGTTCGCCGAAAGATAATTGCCCGTGCAATGGCACGATGGTAATAGAATTCGTTAAAGGTATCGGCTGACTTGAGCCACTCCATACCGATCCGAGCCGCAAAACACGCGAAGTTCTTCTGCGCACCCAGGTTCACCCATTTCGGGTGGTCATCCCATACATTCTCAAACTTCGCGAGATCAGTTTTAGTGAACATCTGTGGTTTGGGGTATTCCGCCCTGAAACGATGCAGCTCGGCTCGGGTCAGTTTTGACTGCGCATCGTTATATTGATCTCGAGCTCTTTCATAAAACCATTTCGTCTCGCGTAGCGCGCCCTGTTTTGCCGGCGCCCAGATTCGTCGCGAAAATTCCTCCATCCTGATATGGAAGGGGTGATTGGAAAAAAAGTCCGCGGCATTCACTCTGTTTTGGGTATTCGCGTATTCCGAGATGCGCGGCACAATCATCTCGCTATTCTCGCTGTCGATTACGGACAGCTTCATTTGCACAAATACATGTTCAAGCGAAGCTTTGTCCTTTCAAGACGTGTGGAACAGAGATATTCCTCGACGACCCGTTCGAGAGTGTTCTCTTTTGCAGCCGTTGCCCGCCTCGCCACTTCAAATCGCGAAACGCTCGATCATGTCCGGGGTCCGTGCCCAGTCATCACCCGGGATGAGGTCGATCAGTTCTCGCAAGACCCGTCTGAACGCTTCCTTCGTGGAGTCTTCGTCCAGGGTCTCGGCGTGCTCGGCCGAAACCAGGGGCCGCATGTCCGTAAGGAAAGCGGGATTCGCGAGTTTCGGGAACATTCGCTGCTGCGCCTCGGCGCGGGAAATGCGCAATCCCGATTCTTCAAGATAGAACACGAGACCTTTCACGACACGCGCCCTGTTCAATTCCTCGAACGTGCGCAACCCATGATAGAGATCGAACAGGTCGCGCCCCTTGTTTCTCTGAAGGAGCGCCCGGAGTTTCGTCGCAAGGATTTCCTCAGTCGAGAACGTCGGTATGTCCGCCGCCCCGCTGAACCAGGGGTTTTCCACTGCGAACGGAACGGAGGCCGGCGGGTCGAACGCTTTGGTTTCCCGTGTATTGATTTCGATTTTCAGGCGAATCGGGGCACCGACGGAGGGGTCTTCCGCGTCGACCCGGAAACGGAGTTTGGGAGCCGTGGCGCTCTGGTCGTAACCCGCCCGCCCCAGCCATGGCTCGAGAGTTTCCCGGACGGCATCGAGAACCGGGCCGATCGGTCCGGTCTCGGTCCTGACGAGGTCGATGTCCTCCGAATAGCGAAGGGGTTGAGGAAAATGGAGCTTGTTAAGCGCCGTTCCGCCGCGAAAGCGCAGTTGTCCGGCCTGTCCGGGATGGGAAAACAGTTCGACGAGCGCGCGGCTGATGATGAGATCCTGTTCGACCTGGCGCAGGTCCGCCCAGGGGACGACATTCCCCCATGCGATGATGTTCATCCGGGGGATCATTCGTCGACCTCAGGCGGGCGACGGACAATGACGCGCCAGTGTTCGTCACGTTCCAGCGGGGGTGACGTGAATTCTGGGTCGCGGGTTTCCTTGCGGTCGAGTTCGACCCACGGAAACGCGCCGCGGCCGGACAGCGCGTCGTACAGCGGTCCGGTTCGGTCCCCGTGCCCGAGACGGTCCAGCAGATAGCCGAGACGTTGAACGATCGAGCGCTCCGCCGCGGATGAAAGCCGCGCCAGTTCCTGCGAACCGAGTTTCGGGCCGAGATCGGCAAGGACGGTGACGAGGTTGTCGATGCCTCCGGCGGCATGTGAATAGCGCACAAGGTCCAGTGCCGTGAGTTCGGCGGACGACACGCTCATCGCGTCCGTATCGGTCTTCCGGTTTTCCACGCCGTCCGATACGGCTTTCATGTCTTTTCGGTAATGAAAAACGATCCGGGTTCTGCCAGCGTGGATACCGGGCAGCCGTTTGTTCGTGACAACGGGAAACTCCATAACGGCCTGATGGGTAGCGCCGTGCAGTTCGGCCGCCTTGAGAAGACCTACATAATACGGTCGCCCTTCGTGCCGCATCAGGTCATCGATATACCAATCCGGAGGCGGAGCGCCCCAGGATGCGTACCGGGGCGGAACCACGACATAGAACCCATTCCGCAGCCTGATAAGATGCCTGCGGCGCTGGAGCCGTTCGGCGGCGTCCAGAAACGCCCCTCGTCCGATTCCCAGCGCCTGCTCCGCCTCATCTGCCGAGAAGACTACACGGCCCTCTGACAGCAAACCGGAAGTATAGGATGACAATGTTTTTCGTTGATCATGTATCATGTCTTATTATCCGCAAAAAACGCGGATTATTCAACATAATATCTTAATGACGGAAAAATCATTCCTGATAATCCGCTGGATATGCGGATTAACCGAAACGATACTTGAAACACAGACCTAATTATAATGCCGGTCCTGTTCTTCGAGGTCACAGCCCGCATTGAGAGGGTATGATGACCCAAGGGGCAGTCGGACCTTGAGATATGGTGGGTGTTGTTGGAAAGGTTGAAGAGACATGGGTCCGTATCCTTCAAGGGCAGCAACCAAAACGAACAAACATCAGCTTAAAGAGGAATGAAACGTCCCGAATCCACCCGAAGGGTCCAACATCAGCACCATGTCCGTCAGACAGAACTCACCAGAGGATCATCGCCGAAAACGCTATTCACAAGGTCAAAGAACTTCTCATAACCTACATCTATGCTGTAATTATCTAGATCTTCCGCTTTGACAGGGTGTTTCTGATTGTCACGCAAAGTAAATTTGCAGCGCACCCGAATCTCAAATTTTTTCTCGCTGAGCTTTTCGTGGATATTAATATGAAGTGCTGTAAAGGTGACAAACTGTTCAACACTCTCATTCTTTTCCCCGATATCGGGGAGGTCCTGATTCGCTCTTTCGTCAAACATCAAACTCAACATGGATGTGTACCGATTATCGGAAATTTTCGTAGCGAGCAAATTCGAAAACGATTCCAAATTCTGGACCAGGAAAACGATGTCCTTGTGGGACGAACCAGATGAAAGTTTTTCAGGCGACCTCGCAGTAATCCGGTCAAGTCCCTCATCTTTACATTGTCAGTCACGCTTCGAATGGCGCCGAGATATTCTCTCCATCTGATTTTGTAGCCCATGAATGTTTGGGAAATCGAAGACTTGGGCGAGAATTTATCTGAAAATAGATCCACGACATGCTCGCCATCTACGAACAAGTATCGGTTATGTACAAAATAATCGAAAAGTTCTTTCAGGGGGATGTTGTCCACTTTATTCCCCTCATAATCAAATCTTGAGATACAGCAATTATTGAATCTGGGGTAAAGTTGAAACAAATTCCTCGTTTGAGTCGAAAGAAGAAGCAAAATATTGGTCACTTCTCTTACGTATTCGTAGAACAGCTTGTCCCCTTTTTCTCCTTCTGGAATAGTTACGACTTTTCTTCCTGAATTGTCGCGAGTTTCATCCGTGATCACACCGCCAAGACGTAGTGTTGACTTGAATTTCTCGTTGCATTCAGATACGTCATCGAGCAGACGGCGAATTTCCCTTATCAATTCATTGACGCTTCCGTATACGATGGTTTCTTTTGGCCCAATTGATTGCGAGATAACAAACGGTGCGCTTTGGCGGAACGGCTCAATATGTTGCTGATTGGGTTCGGGACGAAAAAATCGAATACAACCGTATAGGCGAGAGCCACTACGTGTGTAGATGAGTGATATGACGTCCCTTGAGTGCTGCCGATTCTTCTTGCTCATAATTACCTCTATGGATTTGAACTAGAAATGCGCTTAGTGAGTTCTAATTTATTCCCAGGGGATGGTTTTGTGCTTTCATTGGGATATCTACACGGCGTACACGCAATTCTATATGCTCGCCAATAATGTTAAGTCAAGGATGTTTTCGACTCACAGCTAAATGGTGCCAACCAGTACATGAGCACAGGCAAACCGTTGCGAACTGAATTTGGGTGAGCAGCCCGACAGGAATGATCTAGGATACGCAGAAGTTTGAATTCATCCGCTTTCGACTTGATTACACCTTTAAGAAAACAACTCCTGAGCGAGATTCAAAAAACCAATTACTTGCAACAATTTCAATAAACTACAGGGAATTCACCCCCGCAGGACCCCCCCCACCGTCACTAAACGGGCGATTTACGAGTGAATCCACCATAACCCGTTCCACACATCCGCCTTATCATCCGCGACACATTCCAGAAGACGTGGATGTCGCTTTCGAGGAATAATTGGGGGGCACAGTGCGGCTTGGCAGAGATTGGCCTGAGTCGAGGCGGTCCGTCCTCCTCCGAATCGCCTCGATCCGCCTGGCCGCCGTCTCGTCACCACCGCAAAGCACGAACGACCTGCCCGCCGACCTAAAAAAAAATTGTCAAGCAACCATCCGTGTATTATCATTGTCACCATAAACATCGCTTCGGCCGGTCAAAGAAACCAGGAACTGTGCCGACGGAGATGGCCTGGGGGATCGGCGCCAACGATGTTGCGAATTCGATGGGAACGTCGGTCGGATCGGGGGCGATCACAGTAGGCACCACCATCGTGAAGGAGTAAAGGCTATGAAACAGGACTCGAACAGAAAATCCGTACGGGCCGCATGGCTCGCGGCCGTTGCAACTGTCATGCTGGCGGTGTGCGCCGCGCTTGGCGCGCCGCAGGCGGCGCACGGCGCGGACGCCGGCGCAACCGAGGGCGACAAGATGGAGTTCACGGTCAAGCTCGGGGCCGCGCCGAACGGCTGGGCGGTGCGCTACAAGTACAAGACGCAAGACGGCGCGGCCGTGAAGGACGAGGATTACGAAGAGACCACCGGCACCGTGACCTTCAACTCGGGGGTCAAGGAGCAGAAGGTCTATGTAGACACGATTGACGACAGCGAGGAAGAAGACCCGGAAGTCTTCAAGCTCAAGCTCTACGACCAGGAGGTCAACGGGCTCTACCGCGGTGTCACGGGGTGGGTTTCACCGACATCCAGCATCCGGTCCATGCCGCGCAATATGACGTTGAAGGGCCAGATCCAGGACAACGATCAAACGGTCAAGATGGGATGCGGGAACGCGGGTCAGTACTGCCAGTGAGTCCGCGCGGCCGTGCAATGAGCGCGGGCGATACCGCTTCAAACCCGTAACCCCCGCCGACCATGGCGGAGAACAAAGGAGGTGAATGCCATGAGAACCTCATACCGAATCCTCCCCACGCTGGCGCTGGTCCTGTCGGTGCTTGCAGGCGGGCTCCTCGCCGCGCCGGGGGTCTACGCGCAGAATGCCCCCACATATGGCGACTGTGCTCAAGCGTGGTACGAAAGCGACGCCTCCAATCATTGCCCGGCTCCCGGCACCCAATTCTGGTTTGACACCCCGAACGGAGAGTGCAGCGTCACGGCCAGGTGCCGGAAGTTGAATGGCGTGCCATCAACCCAGCAAACTGTCACCGGCGATCTGGATGACATGCGCGATCTGGTGAGTTGCGACGGCAAGCTCAAAATCGGCTCCTGCCTCTCCGCTGATCAACAAACCGCCCTGGAGACAGCATGCAATGAGTCGTGGAACGACAGCGATGCCAGCCAGAGATGCGGTTCGTCCTACGGGTCCCACAGCATGTCGACCTATCAAGGCCAGCAATGTCATGTCTCGACCTCCTGCGGGACCCTGGCGGTGGCCGCGTCCTTCTACGGGTCGCCCGGCAATGTGAAACAGCTCGATTTCTGCAACAACGAGTTGTCCACTTCTTGCCCAACGGTCGAGAAATGCACGAGCGCATGGAATGCGAGTTCGGCCAAAGTCACCTGTAACTATACCGGCGTCTACAGCACCCAAGTCGGAGTGGATTCGGGACAGTGCTCCATAAAGACCCATTGCGAAAGACGGGTTGACGATCCATTGGGGAAGACTGGGGGAATCCTCGCAGTTGAAACCTCGTACAAGGGGGACCTGGGACAGGTGCAAAACCTCAAGAACTGCGATGGGACACTCAAGACATCCTGCTGAGTTCCCGGTTTTGCAGGTTGCATGACATCGACCGGCTTTCTACTTGCCCTGGAGTCCGGCGATGGGATCGAGCCGCGAGGCATGGTGGGCGGGCTGGAACCCGAAGAACAGGCCGACCGCCACCGCCGTGCCGAGGCCGCTGGCCACGGAGAGCCCCGAGATCAGGAAGTCCCAGCCGGTGAAGCGGCAGATCGTCCAGGTTGCCGCCAGGCCGAGCGCCACGCCGAGCACGCCGCCGACGACTGTCAGGATGACGGATTCGATCAGGAACTGGCTCCTTATGTCCCGCCGCCGAGCGCCGAGTGCCCGGCGGATGGCGATTTCCGCGCGCCGCTCGGCCACGGACACGAGCATGATGTTCATGATTCCGATCCCGCCGACGATCAGCGAAATGCTGCCCACCGCGCCCAGCAACAAGGTGAAAATGCCCATCTGCGCCTCCATCCGGGCAATCAACTCCTTCGCGGTGACGATATTGAGGCCGAGATCGGGCGCGCGCTTGAGGAAATACGACCGGATATCCTCTACCGCCGCCGCGTAATGGACGCCGCCGCCGGATCGGGCGACGATGACCTCGATTCCGGGGTCGGAGACGACCCGCTGCGCTGTGGTTATCGGGACGAAGACCGATTTGTCTGCATTCACCTGGAACGGCAGCGCATAGCTTTTCTCCTTGCGGTTCAGCACGCCCACGACGGTGAAGAGAACCTCATCGACCTCAATGAGCGTCCCCGTGAGGCGATCCGCCCCCGCCGCGCGCATTTTCTCCGCGACCTCGGCGCCGATGACGCACCAGTATCTGTCGGTATCCAGGTCCGTAACGAACCGGCCCTCCCGCAGCGTCAGCTTGTTCACGCTCGCGAAGGACAGGGTGACGCCCTGGACCGCGCCCCGCCCGACCTCCCGGCCGGCGTAGCGGAACGTCCCGCGTCCCGATATCCTGGGCGCCGCCTCGACGATCGACGGGACCACCGCCGCCAATTGCAGGGCGTCCGGGAGGCCGATCGCGGCCCTTCCCGCGGCAGCCGACTTGCGGACGACAACGATGTCGGTTCCGAGCGCCTCGAATTGCTTGCGGGCCTGCTCCCTGGCGATCTCGCCCAGCGAGACCATCGCAATGACCGAGGAGATGCCGATCATGACGCCGACCAGGCCCAGCACCGTGCGCAGCCTTGCCCGGCGCAGGCTGTCGGCCGCCTCGCGGGCATTGTTCGCAAGGACTTGGACCGTTCTCGACATCGTCGGACGCCCGCGTTACACCCCGGACGCCGCCGCGGCGTCCGGGGCGTGACCGGATTGTTGCAGGGCGGACCCGGAGCGCCCAGCCTTCGGCTCGAAGAGCCTGCCGTCGCGAATGCGCGTCCGCCGCGCGCACAGGTCCGCGACCGACGGGTCGTGCGTGATAATCAGGATCGTGATGCCGCGCTCCTCATTCAGCCGCCGCAGCAGAGACATCACCTCGTCGGCCGTGTCCGTGTCCAGCGCACCGGTCGGCTCGTCGGCGAGCAGCAGGGCCGGCTCGCCCACCAGCGCCCGGGCGATGGCGACCCTCTGCTTCTGCCCGCCGGAAAGTTGGTCTGGCCGGTGGCCGGTCCGGTCCGCCATGCCGACACGCTCCAGGATATCCAGAGCCCGGCGGCGCATCTCCGGCCGCCCGGTGCCCCGATAGACCAGCGGCAGGCAGACATTCTTTAATGCAGTCAGTTGCGGCAGTAGGTGGAAGGACTGGAACACAAAGCCGATATACCGGCTCCGCAGAGCGGAGAGTTCGTCGTCCCGGAGCCCGGATATGTCGCGCCCGTCGAGAACGCAGCCACCCGAGCTCGGGCGGTCCAGCAGGCCGATAATGTTCATGAGTGTCGTCTTACCGCTGCCCGACGGCCCCATGATCGACATCAGGTCGCCCGCCTCGACCTCCAGATCGACGCCCCGCAGGACCTCGGTCGTGACCGGCCCGATCCGGTAGGACCTGCGGATATCGGTCAGCTTCAGCATCCCGCCCGCCAACTGTCGCTCCGGGTCATCGGGCCAGGACGACCTTGTCGCCGGGCGAGAGGCCCTTCACCACCTCGACCGAATCGATCGTGGTGAGGCCGAGCTCGACCTTGCGCCGCTCTGCAACGCCGCCGGCGAGGACGCGCAGCCAAGCTTCGCCGCCGCTCTGCCCTACCGCGCCGATCGGGACCATCAGGACCGCCGGGCGGTGGTAGACGACGATCGTGACATAGGCCGACATACCGACTCGCAGTCGGTGGCGGGCTTCCGCTTCCAACCTGTCGAGCGTGACGACGACCTCGAATTGCGGCACGTTGCGACGACGCCCCCTGCGGTCCGCGCGCGACGAGACGCGGCTCACGGCGCCTACGACCCTCAGGCCGGGAAATCCGGGGCCGGTGATCCAGGCCCGCTGGCCGGCCTCGACCTTTCTCACATCCACCTCGTTGACGCTCGTGACCACTGCGAGGCGCTCCTGATCCGCGATGCTCAGCATCAATTCTCCCTGTCCCACAAGGCGTCCCTTCGTCAGGGGCTTGTCCCTAGGGCCATCCGCCTTTATGACGACCCCGGAGATCGGCGCCGAGACCCGCGCCAGGTCCAGTTTCTCCTCATGCGTGCGCAGGCGGTCCTGGGCCGTCTGGGCCTCCAGCCTCGCCACCCGCCGCGCCTCGTCGCCGCCCTTCGCCTTTACCGCCTCCAGTTCCCGCTGGGCCTCCTTAAGGTCCAGGGTCCGGTTCTGCCGCTGCCGCTGCGCATTCTCGTGCTGCGAAGCGGGGACTAGTCCTTGCTCCAGCAGGAAGGCGGTCTCGCCGAGATGCCGCTCCGCGTCGTCGAACGCGATCTTCGCCCGCCGCAAGGCGCGTCGGGCGCGCGCCATGTCGGCGCTCTTCTCCCAGGCCTCGATCTTGACAAGCCGATCACGCGCCTTGATATGCTCGACCTGGGCCCGCCGGTGGTCCGCGTCGAGCTGACCGGTATCGAGATCGACCAGTGGATCGCCCGCTGCCACCCGGTCCCCGGGGGCGGCATGCACCTCGCTCACATGACTTTCGATCGGGCTGACGATCTCAGCGACGCGGCCCGGCGCTAGATGGCCCTTGAGCGCGATGGTGGACTGGAATTCGCGGGGCTGAACGGTCACAGTCGGCAGCACACCGGGATCGCCGACTTCGATGCCCGTGCCGGCGTCGCGCGTAGCAGTGGCGATGAAGAAATCCAGCGGCCGGACATACAAGGCGCCAATGGCGAGGAACAGTACCATGACAAAAAACATCGCCGCGCTGCGTGCCGTGTTGACGCGCCTCGTCATCGCCGAGAGCGCCTCGTTCCGGGTCTCAAGGTCGCGATAGGCGCCCTGGAGCTCGCTGAGCTGTGTCTCGATGACCTCCGCTTGGCGCAACTCGGTCTCGCGCAACTCCCGAACTTCGGTGATGTCGGAGACCACGACTATCACCGCCAGCCGTTCTCCCTCCGCCGTCAGGGAGGAGGTCGTGACGGACAGCGACCGAAGTTCCTCGCCGGCGCGAACCCGCGTGATGCGCCGCGCGATCTCACCGCGTTCGGCAACGGTGTCGAGGACGAACTGGGTAAACTCGTCGAAGCCCTCAAACGTGACAAAGAGCTCCCCGAAGGAATCCCCGACCGCTTCAGCGGGGTCGAGACCGAACATCCGGCAGAAGGCGGTATTCGCCAGTCTGACCGACCCGTCGAAACCGATGACCATCACCCCGTCGGACAGGTTCTCCAGGAGTGTACGGTAAATGTCAGGGCCACGGTCCGTCATTGCAGAACTGCCTCCAGCCGGATGTCCCCGCGATCCAGCACTTGTCCGGAAATCCGGTCGAACTGCGCCTGGCGCACCGTTGCGCTGTCGATACGAGCCCAAGCGCCCTTCAGCAAGGGCTAGGAAAAGTTGAAGGCCTGCGAACTGGAGCCGTCGGACCTCTTCGTCAGGTTTTCGTCCCACCCGAGCGCGAACGCGCAGGCTCGTGTACGTGCGGAAGCCCTCCTTGTCGTCCTGCCGGTTCCTGCTAGCATATGGGCCGATGGTGACACGGGGGCTCCAGCGGTCCTCGGATACGTCCAGCGAAAATCGTCGCACCTCCCGGTCGAGCCGGCTGTTGAGGATCGGGCGGTTGCGCGCCAGCACCAGCCCGATCACGTCCTTAAGCGTCAAGTCGCAAACATTGGCGGCGCAGCCAGGGAGATCGTCCGCCGTCGTAGGCGTCTGGGGGGTCGCAGGAACCAGCGCCCAGACCCATAGAACGGAGACGACGGCTCACAAACACCTCGCCAGATCCGGCGATGAGCCGAACGCAGTCCAAGGCAGGCTGAGACTTGCCGCCGTCGATTACCCGGACGATCCAACCGGCCTTGTCCACGTGCGACGAACATCGATTCCGTTGGTCACGTGCACCCTCTGTGAGACTACGGTGACAAGCGAGAGCCTTTCGTGGGCATCCCTCCTCCGGGAATCTACCCCATTTCAGCGGGGCAACCGAGAACTGTCTGGCAGAATCGCGGTGGCCACGCCGCAAGACGCTCTGAGCTTATCGGGAAATTCTAGCGAGGCCATATTGTCAATGTCAACCCATACCGTGTGAAATACTCGACCTGTAATCACGGGGAGCGGGCAAGTTTGATATTGCCACTAACACCATGATATCGTAGAGATAGTGGGGTTTTGTAACAAAGTAGTTTTGTCTCTGTTCTATCAATAACGCATACTGGCCGATTTCTGGGGCGCATTCAGAGGAAAAGGAGACGCCATTATGAAGACTGCTTCGAACAAGGGCTTCGCGCGGGTCGTTCAGTGCTCTGTATTTGCGGCCGCACTGGCAGCCGGGGCGATGATCTCTCCGGCCGCGTCGGCGTCAGATGCGAAAGCATGCGAAGGCAATGACGCAGTGTTCAAGTTAGAAACGGGCATCCCGCCGAGCGACTGGTCCTATCGCTGGTCTTACGAAACGGCTGGCGGATCGGCCACGCAAGGGATGGATTTCGCTTCAGTCTCGGGCAAGCTGGTATTCAACAGCGACGAAGCGTCGAAGTCCATTTCAGTGGCCACATACAAAGACACGGTAGAACGGATTACGCCAAGCGAGTGCGTCGAGGTTCCTGTCTGAGGTCGGTTTCGTTCCGCCTCTACGGGCGTTTCCGGATGAATGGCTGGCACACGCCTCAAGCTGGTTCTAGTGCCTCCGACATCTCCAGGCGCCCGTCGCTAACGATGCTTTCGAGTTTGTTCTCGTGCTTATCGCGGAGTAATTCTTCGATTTCCCGCGAGCTTTCCGAGAATTTCGGACCATTTGGTTGCTCCCCTCCAGCCTCGCCTGGGACTGGCGCGGATGGAAACCGTGCCCGATTTTCGATCCGCCCGGCCCGCTTCCAACCCAACCCTCCACGCATTGCAAGGCCGTCGCGGTCCTCCCCCACCTCTCGGCCGACGATATTGCCGAAATCATGCGCTGACGGCGCTCGTGGCGGGGACGATCCTGTCGATTCCGACGCATAAAATTGGATTGCCGAGCGTATTGCATCGCCATGCGCTAGGCAATCGACCGGCAACCGATTGTGTAGCGACTGTGGACACGGACCTGACCGTCCTGAGCGACGGGAAGGGAACACAGGCGCGGAGGGAGATGAAGCGGAGTGTTGGATGGAATGCAGGCGGACCATGATCCGGCGCAAGCTCGCCGGGAAGGGTTGGCGTAAAGCCGTCGCAGTAATACGGAGCGGAGACCTCCGCCACGCGGCGGCTTAGTCACGAAAGTAACCGGGGCATTCACCCTGGGTCGGCACATCTTCCGCATCCGTCGGCGCCGCTGCCGACACTGTCGCAATTTCGGCCTACAACGTGCCCCCGTCTCGTCCAAGACGTACCATGCGGCGCCCCCCAATCAGGACGACGACGAGAACCATGGCGGCCCACCGCACCACCGCCATCTTTTTAAGCACCGAAATCAGGGCCTTGTTCGTTTCTTCAATCTAGCGATAGGCGTCGCGGAGCCTGACGTTATGTTCCCCCATCGAGGCTGCGAACTCCTGCTCGGCCTTGCGCAGCGCCTTGATCTCGGTGATGTCGATGAACACGGCGCCGCTGCCGATTCTCCGGGTTTCCCCGTCCTCGTGGTCGACCAGGTAGGAGGTCGTGACGGCGAGAGACCGCTCCGTGTCGTCACCGAGACGCACGCGAACCTTGGAGCGGGTCCCGAACCCCCTGTCGTAGACCGCCGCGAGCATGGTATCGCTGAATTTCTCCAGCCCGCCGAGATGGAGGAAAACCTCGGTGAACGCCTTAGACTCGACGTCAGCGCAAGCCTGAACGAGCAGACGAGAAGTTGCGAGGTTGGCGATCCCGATGCGGCCGCCGGAATCAATGATCATGACCCCGTCGTTCATGCTTATCAGCACGTTGCGTTGAAGCAGCGAGTCCCGCACCGCGCCCTCGCTGACCCGTCCGGGAGCGGGGATGCTTCGATCATCATTTGCCCACCCCCACATCGACCGACGACTCGAACTCAATCCCCCAGGTATCGAGCGTCGTCCCCAGCGTCTGGTCGAACGCCGTCAAAGCATTGAGATACCCGATGACGGCTCCGACTTCACTGTTCTGGCTCCTGACGAGATCGTCCTCGAACCGGACGACGCGGAAGTTCGTTGTCAAACCGGCTTGCAGCTTGGCCTGCTCGATCTCGAGTTTCCGCTCGGTCAGCTCCCTGGCCCGCCGGGCGAGCTCCGCGCGCCGGAACAACACCTTGACATCGTGCAGGGCGGCCCGCACCTTGACCTCGATCGACTGGCGCAGCTCCGCGACTCGCAAGTGCGACCGTCGCAGGGCGAGCCTAGCCCTCTCGTAGTTGCGCTGCCGGGCGTCCGCGTTTGCTCCCACGGGGATGTCCACGCTGAGCCCCGCCCCGTAGTTGTCGTCGAACCGGCGGTAGGCCTCCGAAAACGAACTCCCGCTGTGTCCGAACCTCGCCGACACGGAGAGGTCCAGACCCCACTTGCGCGCGTTGTCGGCCAGCATGAGAGCGTTCTCGGCGTTCTCGACGCTCAGCTGCGCCTGGAGATAGTCGGTACGGTTCTGCAACGCCAGATGCACGGCGCGGTCGGCCTCGTGCTTCGTCTCCTCCATGCGCAACGGCTCAGTCAGCCGGATACGGGTCCGGCTGTCGAATTCCAGGATATTGATCAGGGCCAGGCGGGCGTCGTTCAGCGCACCCTCCGCTTCGGTCAGGCCGAGCTCGCGCTCCGCGATGTTCGCCTCGGTCTGTACAATATCCTGCCTGGCCATCCTGCCGGTCTGGATCAGGATCCGGTTCACCTCCAGCAGTTTGCGGGCCCGCTGTACCGAGCGCCTGGCGATCTCTACCGCGCGTGTCGAACGAATGACGTTCCGGTAGGCGAGGATCGCCCGGGTGACGATCCCGATGACCGCCGATTTGAAGCCGAGGGCGCCGCTCTGTTCCGCGCGCCTTGCCGTCACGACCCCGGAGGAGCCGACCTCGGTTCCGCCGCCCCTCAGCAACGGCTGGACGAACTCGATCACCACGCTCTGGGCGTAGCGTTTGGAGATGTTCGCGCTCGACACCCTATTGTCCGAGCTCAGGTTGAATTTCCCCCCAGTGGGGATGCGCAGCGTTACCCGGGGCGAGATCCTGATGGTTGAGGTATTCTCACGTACGAGTGCGGACCCCGTCGAGTCCTGCTCCAGGGCCAGGCCAAGCGCGGGAGACGGGCGGAACTCATCCTCGGCATCCTGAAGGGACAGCTTCTGCGCCAGCCTGTCGAGACGGCCGGCGGCGAGATCCCGATTGTTCCGGACGGCCAGTACGATGCATTCGGACAACGTTAGTTCCCGTTCCAGCGAAGCGCTCGCGGGCTCGGCCGCGCCGCAAAATCCGAGCGCAAAAGCCGCCTGGGCGAAATAGAGACCCAGCACCCGTTTGCCGAAGCGATAGGTCCCGACTTGGTATCCGAATCGCAGCACTGTCTCGCGCCTCCTCGAGGAGCCAACACGGTAACGGCAAACCAGAATATCGCCATCGATGTGTATTGCCGGCTGCAAACTATTATATTGTCAATATATAACAATAAACAAAAGGTTACGGGTTAACAGCCTGTCGGACTTGGCTAGCCTAAAGGGTCGAAGCGCCGTCGCAGGAACGGTTCCCGAGGCTCATGTTCATCGATTCGCCTTGGCTGACGGGGATCCGATGCCAGGACTCGTGATCGGCCCTCCCGGTCGCATTCGCTACTGCGGGAATGTTCTCGACGCGCAAGGCCGGCTTTGCCCCCTTGCCCCGGAATTTCGAGCACTGCCGGCCGTCGGGGAAATTCTCGCAGTACCAGACCTGATCGGCGAAGGTGAGCTTCAGTTGGGCTGTCGAAGTCCTCGCTTCGGGCCACCCGTCAATCGAGACGATTCGGCATGAAGCGCCTCTCTTCTCGCAATCGCGCATCGCGGCCTCTTTCGCCTCCCTGACGGAGGCTCGTCCGGCGGACCACCCGAACGGACTTTCTTCTCCAAGGGCGAACACCTTGTGGTTCCGGGTTCTGCGGTAGCTGCGCCACCTCCGGGCGAGCGCATCATCATGGTGCGCGCCGGGCTTCGCGATGCCGATGGAGGGCACCGTCACGGTTTCTCGAACAGCCTCGACGCGGGCGGCTCCCTCCAGGCGGATTCCTGCATCCTCATCGGCGCCCCGCAGATTTTCGCGGTGTTTCTACATGGGTGTCATAGCGGGTGCGTTGCTCCCGGCCTGCCGGAATCATCTACTGCTCAGGTATTCGTCCGCCAGGATATCGCTGTACTTCCTCATGACGCCCATCGTCGGCGTGGTGGGCAGCGCCTTGTATCCAGGCGAGCGGCCGGGCGCGCCGTTCTCCCCGTTCAACTCCCTGGCACGTCAGTGGGTGCACCTCGCTTTCCATTTCACGCCAGTGGGCCCGCCCCTTATCCACCCCTCTACGGCGCGCTGCATATGTCATTGCTTGTGTCTTTTGGTTTTGCATGTGTACACGTTTTCTGTCGAGACACCTCCTGATGTTCTTCTCGCACCATCTCAGTAGTTGTTCGCGGGCTTTCTTCATCTCCCGGCATTCCCGGAATTTCTTTTGCCGCAGGGACCCGCTGAAATTGTTCAGGGCGAAGCAAGCACCCCTTACCCGATGCTCCGTACGCTCCGCGATAGCTCTGCAGCCTTTCTCGTCATGCTTCAATACCCGCGCGATCTACTCGCGGATTCCGGCCTCTTTTTGGTGTTGCTGTCGTCTCGTCACGGTTCTTTGCCGCTTCCGCTCAATCCGGTCTTCTTCTCTTAGTCTTCCGAGTTCCTCATTAAACCGCCTGTACTCCGCCCGCGCGTGCCTGTTCTCCTTCCGGATTCTCGCGATGCGCCTCGCTGCCCGCCGTTCGGATCTTTTGCGCGCCCGTTCGGCTCTCTCGCGTGCCTGTTCGGCTCTTCTGCGCGCTCGTTCCTGCGCTTCTTTTCTTTTTTGCTTCTCCGATCCGTAGGCCCGCCCTTTGGAACCCGCCTTGGCCAGGGCCTGCGCGACGTTCGCGTGCTCTGCGATGTTCATCCTGTCCACGTCTTCCGCCCTGTCCCCGTTGCTGTTTTTGATGTTCGGGTCCGCGCCCGCTTCAAGCAGGACGACGACAATGCCGGATTTTGCTCGCCGAAAGGCGTCATGCAGGGGGGTATACCCCTCCTTGTCCCGCGCACTTGGGTTGACGCCGGCTTTGAGCAATTCGGTGATGACGGTGGAGTTCTCGTTCCTGGCCGCAAAGTGCAGGGGGGTATTGCCCCGCTTGTCCCGCGCCTTGGGGTTGGCGCCGGCATTGAGCAGGGCGCTGATGACGGTGAGGTTCTTATTATTGAACGCCGCCCAATGCAGGGGGGTCCTATCCCGCTTGTCCCGCGCGTTCGGATTCACCCCGGCCCCCAGGCATTCACGCACTCGGTCAACGCTCGCCTTCTCGAAGAAGGTTCCTGTGTTCCAGCCCGCGCAATTCACGGCAATCGTCGCCGCCTGATTGCGCGGAACCGCCGGTGCGCTCGTCGGGGACCGCATCGCCTTGGGAGCGGATTCCTCCCCCGATATTTTGGAAGCTGCGGTTAGGGCGACCAACGCAAACAGCACCGCCAGCTTTATCCAGCGCATCGACATCATTACATCCTCCCAATCGGATTTTGCCTAAGAATAGGTATCGTTCAAGCCAGTTGAAAATGTCCCCAAGCCGTGAATTTTCAAAGACTCACTCTACTAGGGCGCCGGACTTCCGTCCGTTGCCTTGTCCGATCGTGTTTGTCTGACTCTATACTTTCGTCATTTGAGGGATACCAGAGAATCAAGCGTTTACTGAACATACGCGCACTCTCAACTTGCTCATCATACCAGTAAACTTGTCATCAAGCTTGCGCTTTATCATGTTGTGGGTAGCTCGAGCCGGGCTTAGATGAACGTGTATGGACGCGCCCATGATTGCAAGCATGGTTTTGAATAGTTCGGCGCAAAGTGGTCAGGCGCATTCGTGTATCCGGCCTCTCGATTGCGGCGTTACTTTTGCCGCGGGCCCGTATGGAAATGCGAGGACCGGGTCCATATCGCTTACGCGAGCTTCGAAGCTCTCCGTTCGGTCCCTGGTTTTCCCGATCCCGCCTCGTTGACCGTTTGCCCCTACACTATCCTCCGACCTGCTTACATTCCTCCCGGCTATATTCTCCTGCTCGCCCGCTCAGATGACCGGCGCAGGCTCCCTGTAGAATTCTCTTTTCGCCATCAGCGCCCAAGCGATGCGCGCCATCCTGTTGGCCAGCGCTACCGCGACCAGCATCCTCGGCTTGCGCGCCAGCATCCGGGCGAGCCATGAACCCGGCGGCGCACCGCGCCGGTCCGCCCAGCGCACCACCGTCATCGCGCCCATGATCAACAGCCGCCTGATGTCACGCTGGCCCATCTTCGATATCCTGCCCAGCCGTGTTTTGCCGCCCGTGGAGTTCTGCCGGGGCACGAGGCCGAGGCAGGCGGAGAAGTCCCGCCCGCTCCGGAAGCTCTCCATCGGCGGCGCGAAGGCCAGTATCGCCGACGCGCAGATCGGCCCGATTCCCGGGATGCTCATCAGCCTCCTCGCCTCCTCGTCCTCGTAAGCGCCGGAGCGGATCCGGCTCTCCAGTTCCCCGACTCTCTTGTTCAGGTCGGCGATCTGCCCGAGCAGAAACCCGCCCAGTTCGCGGACCGTCTCCGGCAGCTCCGTAACCGAGTCTCCAAGAGCCGCCGCCAGGCGAGAGGTATTCACCAGTCCCTGCGGAGCGATGATCCCGAACTCCGCGAAGTGACCACGCAACGCATTGACAGTCTGCGTACGCTGGCGAACCAGGAGATCGCGCGTGCGGAACAGCATGCCCTGGGCCTGCTGTGCTTCGCTCTTCACCGCCACGAAGCGCATACTCGGACGCGAAGCCGCCTCGCAGATCGCCTCCGCGTCCGCGTCGTCGTTCTTCTGACGTTTGACGAACGCCTTCACATATCGCGGTGGCATGATCTTCACCTCATGGCCGAGTTCGCCGATCTCGCGGCCCCAATAGTGCGCACTCCCGCATGCCTCCATCGCAACCCGGCACTGAGGCTGCGATTCCAGAAAACCCAACACCTTCCCCCGCGTCAGCTTCTTGCGGAACGCGACCGACCCGTCTACGCGCGCGCCGTGGAGCCCAAATCCGTGTTTCGCCAAGTCGATGCCGATGATGTGGACCTGTTCCATCTCGCTCCTCCCGCAGGGCGGCAGACCATGTCAACTCGCCCAGTTTGATGGCACCGGGAAGGCGCGTCCACCCCATCGGATACCCCATTTCGTCGATATAAACTCCCCAAGATGCGCAGAAGTTTGAATTCGTCCGCTTCCGATCTGATTACTTCTTACAACAAGCAAATCCTGCACGAAACTCACAAAATATAAATACCCGAAATACTTTCAACAGACTACAAGGACTTCACCCCCGCGCGAAACCCCCCACCGTCTGAAAACGGGCGTTAGGTTTTTTCCGATGTTTCGGACAAGCAGCTTTTCCAGGCAGTGCCTGAATGCGCGACGGACTCGTATGCATTCAACTTTCCCAGTTCCCGCCCAGCGCGAGAAAGAGATTAACGCGCTGTTCGAGCGCGAGACGCCGGACGGACAACATATTGCTCTTCGCCGAGAGCACGCGCTGTTGTATGGCCAACAGGTCGATCAGGCCGATTTCGCCTTCGGTGTATCTGAGCCGGGCGATTCGGTGCGCCTTTTCCGCCTCCCCGAGCGCGACGCCGAGCGCCTCTTCGCGCCGGGCGAGCGTGCTGGCGAGGTCGAGATTGGTTTCCACTTCGCTGAATGCGTTGAGCGCGGTTTGGGCATAGGCCGCCAGGGCTTGCTTTTGTTCCGCCGTTGCGATTTCCACCTGCGCTTTTCCGGCGCCGCCGTCGAAGATGGGGGCCAACAGGTTGCCAGCGATCCGCCAGGCGATGTTGGCCGGATCGGTGATGTTCGACAGGGAACCAGAGACTCCTCCGATGCTACCGGTCAGGCTCAACTGCGGCAGGCGCGCGGCCTTCGCCTGTTTCAGGGCGTTGAAGGCGGCGGCGACGCGGCGTTCGCCGGCGATCAGATCCGGCCGCCGCTCCAGGATGTCGGAGGGCACGCCCGGCGGCGGCATGGGCGGCAGAGGCGGCAACGCCGCGCGCACGGCGAGCTCGCCCTTGGGGTAGCGTCCCAACAGCACTTCCAGCGCGCGGAGCGCCTCTCTCTCAGACGACTCAAGCGTGATCAATTGTTCGCGGGTGGACGCCAAATCGGATTTCGCCAACGCGACGTCCTGAGCGGAGGTGAGTCCGTTCTCGTATTGCACATTGACGATGCGGACGGTTTCTTTGAGCGACGCGAGGATTTCCTTCAATATGGCCGCTTGCCGCCCCACCTCGATCGAGATGAAGTAGGCTTTTGCCGTCGCCGCTGTCAGGGAGTGTTGCGCGTATTTGTAGTCGGCGGCCGCGGCATCGGCGCTGGCGACGGCCGCGCGCCGACCCGCGCCGATGCGCCCCCACAGGTCGACTTCCCAGTTCAGCTGAACCGAGAGTTTGTGGTCCGAAACCTCGGGCACGGCGCTCTCGAGTGCGCCGGAGCGCGAGCCGGCGAAGGCCAGATTCACCTGGGGCTTCAGTTGCGCGCCGGCTTGAACGGCCAACGCCCTGGCGCGCTCCACGTTCGCCGCCGCGGCCATGAGGTCGCGGTTGTTTGCCAGGGTCTGGGCGACCAAACCACTCAGCCGGGCGTCCTGAAAGGATTTCAGCCAGTCAACCCGCCTCGCGCTTCGGAGTCGGGACTCGTCCACGCTCGTCGCCCAGGTTTGCGGCGTAAACGTGGTCTGACGCGCGATTTTGGCTTTAACGGTTTCATCGCCGCGGACCTTCGCGCGGCCGCAGCCAATTAGCGCGACCAGAAAGCAGACCGATAACGCCTGGATGGGCAGGGACGACCTCTTATTCCGCATCGTTCGCACCTCCCTCGACTTCCGTCGGGCCGATTCGGAAAAACAAGGCATAGAGCACCGGCGCGATCACCAGCGTCAACAGTGTGGCGAAGGTGAGTCCGAATATGAGCACCACGGACATCGACTTGAAGAACGCATCGAAATACAACGGCATGACCCCCAGCACGGTCGTCAATGCGCCCATCATAACGGGGCGCACGCGACTGGCCGCCGCATCGACCACGGCGTCGAAGCGCGCCTTGCCCTCGCCGATTTCCAGATCGGTCTGATCGACGAGCACGATCGCATTCTTGATCAGCAGCCCCGACAAAGACAACAAGCCCAGAATTGCCATGAACTCCATGGGCGTGCCCGTCGCCAGCAACCCGACGACCACCCCGGTGATGGCGAGCGGCACGACCAGCCAGATCACGACGGGCTGCCTGACGCTGCCGAACAGGACGAACACGACGAGCACCATAGCGAGGAAGCCCAACGGGATGGTCGAGGCCAGGTTTTCGTTGGCCTCCTTCGAGTCGCCGTGCTCCCCGCCCCATTCGAGCCGGTAGCCTTCGGGCAGGTCGATGGTTTCGATTTTCGGACGAAGGCGCGCGAAGAGGTCCGCAGGCAGTTCGTTCGGGTACGGGTCGCTTTGCGCCTTGATTCGCCAGACGCGGTCCTTGCGCCGGACCAGACCATCGCGCCACAGCGTCCGGAAGCCGTCGGTCACCTGGCCGATGGGCACCGCTCTGCCCGTGACCGAACTCAGCACCTGAATGTTGTGGATGTTGTCGATATCCACGCGTTCGTGTTCGGGTGCGCGGGAGATAATCGGAACCAGTTCGTCGTTCTCCCGGTAGACGCCGACGACACGCCCGGAAAAGTTTCTTTGCAGGGCCTTCGCCAGGTCCTCGCGGGAGACGCCCGCGCGCCGCCCCGGGCTTTCCGCATAAACAGGTTCGATCACGCTCACCGGCTGTCGCCAGTCGTCCTTTATCGACAGCGCTCCGCCGTCGGCCGCCATGACGGCCTTGGCCCGGTCCGCCAGGGCGCGAAGCGCTTCAGGCTCAGGCCCGCTGAACTCGGCCTCGATTTTCGACCCGCCGCCGGGCCCCAGCACGAAGCGCCACACCTTCCCCTGGGCCTGGGGAAAGGCGTTTTCCACGTATGCGTGAATCTTCGGCATCAGGCCGCCGATGATTCGATAGTCGTCCGTGCGCACCAGCAGTTGTCCGTAGGCCGGGTTCCCGGATTCGGGGGGATAGACCAGCATGAATCGCGGCGCACCGGCCCCGATGGACGCCTGCACCGCGTCGACCCCCTCGAGGCCCGCGACGAACTTCTCCAGCGCCGTGATGTCGCGCGCGGTCCTGGAGATGTCCGTCCCCTCGGGCAGCCAGTAGTCCACGACGAACAGCGGCGTGGTGGATGCGGGGAAAAATCCGGATTTGACGAACCGGAAGCCCCAGGCCGAGGCGAGAAATATGCTCACCACGCCGACGATGACGACGATGCGCATTCTGAGCGCGAAGCGCAGAAACCGCTTGTATGTTCGCAACAAGCCGCTCTCGGGCCTCGCGCGGCCTCCCGAGGACGCCGCAGGCTCCCCGAAGAGCCAGAAACAGAACAGCGGCGTCAGCGTAACGGCGAATACCCAGCTGTACATCAGTGAGATCAGGATCACCCAGAACAGATGGCCGGTATACTCGGCAGTGGAGCCGGGCGCGAAGCCGATGGGCGCGAAGGCGATGATGCCGACCAGGGTGCCGCCCAGCAGCGGCCAGACGGCGCGTTTGACGATGCGGTTCGCAATTTCCAGTTTCCCGGCGCCCCTCTGCATGCCCACGAGAATGC
Source organism: bacterium (assembly GCA_965213625.1). Classification (GTDB taxonomy): domain Bacteria; phylum UBA8248; class UBA8248; order UBA8248; family UBA8248; genus Bin107. The sequence goes on along the minus strand of CBDBZU010000004.1, from coordinate 924,070 downwards.
CCTCTGTCACCACGATCGCGTTGTCCACCATCATGCCCAGGGCTATGATGAGCGCGCCGAGGGAGATGCGGTGCATGGGAATGTCGGCGGCGTGCATCGTCGCCAGGGTGGCGAAAATCGTCATAAGCAGAATCGCGCCGATCACGACGGCCGATCTCAGCCCCATGAAGATCAGCAGCGTGACGATGACGATGACCAGCGCGGCGATCACATTGCTGACGAAGACGCGCACCGATTCGTCCACGATTTTCCCCTGGTGGTAGAATTCATGGATCTCGACGCCCAAGGGGCGCGACCTCTCGCCCTCCGCGATTTTCTCGTCGATGGCCGCGCCGATTTTCACGATGTTCCCGCCCGATGCGCCCGAAACGCCCAGCGCAATCGCCGCCTCACCGTTGTATCGATACAGTTTTTCCGCAGGCTCCCGGTAACCCCGCCAGACGCGCGCGATATCCTTCAAGAAAATCACTTTCCCCTTGTTGTCGGACGATACGAGGAGGTTTCGGATCGCCTCGACGGAATCAATCGACCCGGTGGGATCGATCACGATGCGCCGGTCGCCGATTTTGACGTCCCCCGATGCGACGACGGCGTTTTGTTGCGCGAGCGTGTCGTAGATGTTGGAAATGGAAAGCCCCAGGGCGGCTGCGTCCTGTCTGGATATCTCGACGAAAATCGCTTCCTTTTGCAGTCCGTCCAGCGTGACGTGGGCGACGCCCTCGACCTGGAGCAAGGAGCCCTGCAAGGATTTGCCGTAGCGTTTCAACTCGGCGAGCGAATAGCCGTCGCCGGTAATGAAGTAGAGCAGGCTGAAGACGTCGCCGAAATCGTCGGCTACGTAGGGCGTTTCCGCGCCGGGCGGCAGGCCCCGGGCGGCGTCGTTCACCTTGTTGCGCAGCTTGGTCCAGATGAGTTGGAGGTCGGTTTTGCTCGGCGACGCTTCGTATTTTATTTCCACGTTGATCTCGGACCTTCCCGAAGTGGAAACGGACTCGATGGTGTCGACCTCCACCAATTGCCGGATGGCCTTCTCCAGGGGCTCGGTAATCTCGAGCGCGACTTCGTGAGGGCCGGCGCCCGGGTAGCCCGTGATGACAAGGGCCTGGCGAATGATGAATTCCGGATCCTCGAAACGCGCCATGTCCCGGTAGGCCGACCAGCCGCCCGCAATCGTCAACGCGATGACGATGACGCTCAACACGGTGTTCCTGATGGTGAATTCGGCGATGTTCATGGCGCGACGCACCCGGTTGCGCGGGCCGAACCGGGTGGGCGATGCCCGCACATCATTTCCACTCTCTGATTTTCATGCCCTCCGACAGATAGGCCGCGCCCGCGCCGGCGATGGTTTCCTCGTCCGCGAGACCCGCGGTGACGACGACCGTCTCGCCGACGCCTTCTTCGAGAGTGACGACGCGCTTCGATACCCTCATCGTTTTCTTGTCGACGACCCAGACGTAGTTGTTTTTCCCGTCGTTGGTCACCGCGGCCAGGGGCACAGCCACGCGAGGCGTCCGGATCTTGTTTTCCACCCGCAGTTCCACGTTCGCATTCATGCCGGGCAGCACGAGCAGATTTTCGGGAGGGCGAAACGCAAACGTGATCGCGTAGGTTTGGGACGCTTTATCCGCCAGTAGCGTCGCTTCCTTGAAAACGGCTTCGATACGTTGGTCGGGGACCGCGTCCAGGATGACGAAGGCCCGCCGATCGGGGTTGTTTTCAGCGGATTTTCTGGGAATCCTGGCCAGAAAGCCGGATGGCATATCGATGGTGGCTTCGAACGCGTCGTCGCTCATGAGTTTCACGACGACCTGGCCAGGCGACACGTTTTGGAGTTTTTTCACCATCGTCTGCGCGATCATCCCTTTGAAGGGGGCGCGCAACACGGAGTCGGCCAGCGCTTTTTCGGCGCGCTCCAACTGCGCCCGCGTCACGTCCCGCTGGGTCTTGCGCTGCTCCAGCACGGTGCGCGCAATGGCGTCCTGCGCCGCCAGGCGAACCGCGCGCCGATACTCTTTTTCCGCGTTCTGGTATTGCGCTCTGGCCGAGGCGAGGGCGGACCTGAAATCCCGCTGATCCAGCCGGGCGATCAGGGCGCCGCGCTTGAGACGCTGCGCCTCCCTTACCGGGAACTCGCGCAGCATGCCGCCTACCTGGAGGCTCAACTCCGAGAGCCGGCCTGCGCCGATCACCGCCGGGAAGCGATTCACCCGCGCCCCGCCGGCCGCCTTGACCGTGCTCAGCTTGACCGGCCGCACGGCCGGGACTCTGCTCTTCGTTTCCGGGGCGTCCTCGCAGGCGGACAGGGAGAGGGCGAGGAGCAAGGCGCCGCACGGGCTGAAATACCTGTTGAATGACATCGGGACGGCTCTCCCCAAGTGGATAGCGACACCTTGGACGGAACGTCGATCCGGCGCGAAGATCGAGATCGGCTAGCCTTGATTTCATGCAAAGTCGAGGATTCAATGTATTTGATTCCCTAATCTGCTGCAAGCATCCTATAATCTTCAGGAAGCATGGAGTTTTCACCGGATTCGTCATCGGCGACTTCGCCGCAGCGGGCGCAACGCTCCGTCTGCGTCGTATGGGAGCCGGTTCGTGTCGATACAGATCGGTATGGGAGCAATCGTCATCTTCCTGACGATTGGCATGCAAGTTCTGTTCATCAGCGCAGCCATCGAAGTGCTGAGGATGCGAGGAGGCTGGCTTGTGAAGCGCCATTTCTCCTCAAGATGACCATTGCGCTGGTCGCCGTCGTGCTTTGGTTTATTATCGGCCTCAGCCTCAGCGCATGGTCATGGGCGGGGCATTCCTGTTTATCGGCGCTTTTCAAAGTGTGGAGCCGGCCCTTTATTTCTCCATCGTCACCTTCACGACGCTGGGCAATGGGGAAGAGGCCGATGCGCCAATTGAATCCAATTTGTCGATGTACTTCTTGTAGAATTCCGAGAACGCATCAGCTGCGAGTTCGGGCATCAGCGCATACTGATTGTTCCAGTCAATTGTGTGTGTGATTATTATTCAGATAACGCTCCAGGTCCTGGATATATCTTTTTCAGAACTGCATTCCGACATTTAGAAAGCCCGAGTAGGTATGGCTTCCGCCGGAGGCCTGCCGGGCCGACAGCGCAACATTCAGTGCCCACGGACCCTGCTGCCAGGTAGCGCCCAGGCCGAGTTGCACACTGTCTGCTTGCGGTTTTGCCCGCAGCTGCTCACCTGAGACCCGGCTTGTGGTGCTCGTATCCCCGAATGCATGCTTCAGGTGCACCGAACCCCACAACGACAACTCACCGCCCCAGGCTTCTTTCCTGGTATCTACCAGCACCCCCAGGCTCGCACGATACCGCTCGGCCTGTGGAAACGATACCCGCGCCCCCGTTGCATCGGTAAAGCCATCCACCCGCACCTGTATGTAATCGACACGCACCTGCGGGGTCCAGTGCGCCCGCTCTCCCCAGGCCATACGACGTCCGGCCTCCACCAGCAGGGCTAACCGTTCCGCCTCCACATGCGAAATCAATAACCCTATGTTGTCCGAAGAAATATTCAGATCATAGTCCGTCCACGAGACACGACCGGTTGCGTAGTGGCCGTGCTCACTTTGCCAGTGTGCACCAAACGACAGACCCTGGCCCCGGGCGTGAATTTCCCCTCCCTTCACCGGAGAAGAGACGTCTGCGGAACCGGATACCTGATGCGCCGAGGCATCGATCTTCCAGTGGCGACTCACCGGGACCGTAACGCCCGCACTGACTACCAGGTGCTCGGAATCGTACCGGGTATCTACCGTGGAGTGCTCGAAGTCCTGGCTCCCGGTATGGTCCGACAGCTCGATCCATACCGGCAGGTCGGGGGGGGCGGGGGCCGTATGCAGGCCCAGCAGGAAATCAGGCAAGGCTTCATAGACCGCTGCTCTCGGGGCGTATTCCTCCATGAATACCGGAGGCGGGGGTGGAGTGGTACAGTTCGGAGGCGTCCCAACCTGCCCATCCGGACACATCGGCGGGGGTGGAGTGGTGCAGTTCGGAGGCATCCCAACCTGCCCATCCGGACACACTCTTCTTACCTCCGTGAAGTCGTCTGCATTGAAATCCCGATCCGCAATGACCCCTGGCGCACGCGGGGCGATGGTCCACATCGCGGGGTCCGCATTCGTACGGTCATTCACCGTCACGCCCTCGTCCTTCATCGTCACATCCCAGACCCCGTTGTGGGCCACCGCAGTGGCTACCACGCCGGTCGCCCCCTCGTGCAATACCGTGTCGTTGACCGCGATGGTAGTCTCCCCGCCATCATTGAGAATCCAGCCCCCGCCCAGCCCTCTTCACCGGTCATCCGTTGCCCGCCCGGGTTCAGGTCCACGCGCAGCTTCGGTGGAATGGCCAGCATGGCTTCGTCATCCGTGGTGTTCGGATCATCCCCTACCGCAGGCACAGTGCCCGCGGCCAGGATCGCGATCCCGGAACCGGAAGTGATGCTGCCTGAAGATCCGATGATCACCTTGCCGCCGTTGGCAAGAAAGATACCCTCGCCCGCACTCGTGATCGCATCGTTCACCGTCACCGTCTGCTGGCGAAAACCATCGGCGCCGATGGCCGCCATACGGGCCGGGGCCCCGCCACAGACGATGCCCACACGGACCCCCTGCGCCTCACCCTTTACAGTGACCGAGCCGTCGAGCGTGATATCGATACGCCGGGCGTCGGCGTCGCTAAAGCTGTAGGCCACGATGCCGTGAGAGTTATCTCCTTCGGTCAGAACGGAGGAGCCCAGCCCCAGGTCAATGTCGATATTGCCGGGGTTCGCCTGATAAGCGAAGATGCCGTAGGCGGTGGTGTTGGGGCGGTTTGGACGATGCTCTGTGCCTGCCGTCCAGATGGCGTGGTTCGTAGCAGTGATCTTAATGGAGTTACTGTCAGATGTTGTGTATGAGCTGAATTGAAAAAGGCGGCGCATCCTGCTGAAATGGGTTTGTCAAAGAGCCCGGTCATTCAGCACAAGGAGATGCGCCACCATGAGAGAAGATAAGACGATACCCTTTGTAAGTCCAGCGTTCCGTGACGAGTTGAGCGACTTGGTGCGCGCGGGCGCGCAACGAATCATCCGCCAGGCGGTGGAAGCGGAGTTGAATGCCTTTCTGGAAGAACATGCGGGCGAGCAAGACGCGCAGGGCCGCCGCGCGGTGGTTCGCAACGGCTATCTGCCGTCGCGGGAGGTATTGACGGGTGTGGGCCCGGTCGAGGTCCAGGTGCCGCGGGCGCGGGACCGTTCGGGCTCGGGCCGGTGCTTCCACTCGGAGTTGTTGCCTCCGTATCTGAAGAAGACGAATCATGTGGAGGCGGTGATCCCTTGGCTGTACCTCAAGGGGGTCTCGACGAACGACTTCGGCGAGGCGCTGCGGGCGCTGTTCGGCGAATCGGTGGGGGGCTTGTCCCCGGCGAGCATCACACGTCTCAAGGAGGGGTGGGATCGCGAGTACGCCGCGTGGCGCAAGCGGGCGTGGCATGGCGAGGAGTTCGTATATCTATGGGCGGACGGTATCTACTTGAACGTCCGCAGCGGGGAGCGGCGGTGTCTATTGGTGGTTGTGGGCTGCGACGCGCGTGGCCGCAAGCGCTTCGTGGCCCTGGAACCAGGCTTTAGGGAGTCGAAGGAGAGCTGGCAGGCGGTTCTGTTGAGCCTGCGTGACCGGGGCGTGAAGGCGGCGAAGCTGGCGGTGGGCGACGGGAGTCTGGGGTTCTGGTTGGCCCTGGCGGAGGTTTATCCCGAGACCCGTGCGCAGCGCTGCTGGGTGCACAAGACGGCGAACGTTCTCGACAAGATGCCCAAAAGCGTTCAGGGCGAAGCGAAGTCGATGCTCCATGAGATGTGGGGGGCCGACACCCGCGCGCATGCGCAGGGCGCGTTCGAACGCTTCTGCGCCACCTGGGAGGCGAAGTACCCCAAAGCCGTCGAGTGCCTGGCGAAGGACGAGGATGAGTTGTTCTCCTTCTACGACTTCCCGGCGGGGCACTGGCGGAGTATCCGGACGACGAACCCCATCGAGTCGACCTTCGCCACTATCCGGCTGCGAACGGCGAAGACGAGGAACTGCCTGAGCGAGAAGTCGGCGCTGAGCCTCGTTCATCAACTCGCCATGAGCGCCGAGAAGCGATGGGGGCCGCTACGCGGCCTGCGTCATCTGGCGGACGTGATCACCGACGTGAGATTCATCGATGGGGTGAACGAAAACGAAACCGGCAGGGAGGCCGCTGAACTCATGACGGCCATACACAACATTTGACAGTAACTCGATCATTATCCTCATGATCTATTGTTCCTCATTGTAGTGTCCGACAATTGTTACTATTCGGGAGTTAGGTGATAGAGCGGACCGCAGACGTGTATGGCCGCGTATATACGTGTTCACCGAATCCTGAAACGCCTTCTTCAACTCTTTGGCGGTTTCGGCTTCGTATGCAATCAAATCCCGTACGTGGGGAAAACCTTGTTATGCAGGGTCTCATTTTCCTCGTCGCATCCGGTGGAGCCGTGATAATTTCAGAATTCCAATGCGGATTCGCTCAACGTTGCTCCCTTTTAGTGCTGGTTCATGCCCCTCAAACGCCGTACACCCCACCATCAGCATCGAGAATTTCAAACTTGAACTCATCACGACCGTTCGGACCAACCCCCGCCGAAGTTGGATCAGTTGAATGTGCGTTTATCGCAATACCGGGGAAGTTCCGATACTCACAGTAGGGATGCCCGATAGGCAGGTTCGGGTCCGAGCAGTTGGTCGCCTGCGCCACCAACCCACCTTCAACAACACTCGACGGGCATTCGAGCGTCACGGTCTCCGCATAAACGGGGGAGGAGATTAAAAGCAGTGCGGTGAATACGAGCGATCCGGCGATCCGGCGATCCGGCGATCCGGCGATCCGGCGATCCGGCGATCCGGCGATCCGGCGATCCGGCGATTATAGTGAGGGGAGCCCCCTCAGACCTTGTCAACCCCTGCGCGAAACAATTTTTCGCGCGCCCGGCGGTGGCCGCAACCGCCGCACCCAGCGGATCGCATATCGTCCTTCGTTGAAGATGGTCATCGCGATCTCTCCGAACCTGTCGCCCGGCTTGGCAGTGCGCACAGCGCGCAAATCTGCCGAGCGTCGCCTGTCCCGTTTGGCGTACCTTATGCCGAACACGCAGCGAAGGCAAGTCAGCCGCGTGCTCGAAAGTCAGCGCGCCCTCTCACCACAGAGCCGCCGACCGCAGCGCCGTCACCATCGACCGAGAAATCCCAGTTGAAAGCGTGCGCTCTCCCAGCCCTTATCGCGCGCCCAGCCTGTCCGCCTCCGCCGTCGTGGTCGCCCGGCGCTTTGCCGCCCACGCGTCCAGGTCCCACTGCGATACCGCACCCGGTTGCCGAAGCGGTGAAAGGCGGGTCCGTCCCCCCTCACGCGGTAGCCGTCCAGTGTGCGGTGCGAGAGGCCGAGATAGTCCGCCGGGTGTCGAAGAATCCCCTCTCGTCATCGCCCATGCTGTTTGCCCCGTTCGATTTCTGGGTGTGCCTGACTTTCCGCGCCGCCGGCACGGTCCCGCCGACGCGAGACCATGCCGGGAGGCGTACGCGGGAGGGCCAAGCGAACGGAGACGGAGCCGCTCGGGCTTTCAAAACCGACGGTCAGGGGAAATCCTGCATTGGCCTGCCGTTCGGCCCCATGCATGCGTTCCCGCGCGACAGCGCCGTCACCGGCCCGCACTACATGCCCGTACCCAGTTGTTGCGCGTCCGGTCGCAAGCCCGCCGAGGCGATCCTCGTAGCCATCGCGATACCGCCGGACACGGCATCCTCGATGCCCTCCATCCACGACCGAACGTATGTGGACGGCCCCGTAAATGCAAACATGTTGTTTGAACGATTCAGGGTCTGTGGTCAGGTGCAGTCGTATGTCCGACCTCTTGGTGCGGGGTATCACTGCCGAGATTGCGCTTCGGCTGGCGCGTTATTTCAACACGGACGCAAGGAGTTGGATGAATCTTCAGGATCGTTACGAGCTCGAACTTGCGGAGCGGGAGAATGAAGACGCCTTGCGAGCTATCCACCCGCGTCAATTGGCGTGAGTGCGATGGTTTTGTTACTCTTCCGGCGCGATGTTCTTCTGCGGACAAGTCGGAAACAGCGTATTTTGAACTCGTGAATCGCGCCCTGCCACGAAACGAACTAGCCGACGACCGACGTCCCGGAGAGTTGGATGATCATCACATACGAGATTTTCCATTTTCAGGTTTGGATGAAATGTAACGATTCGGCGGCATATTTACGGCCGTACTGAAGCCGGTGCCTGCAGAAGTATTTCCCGAAAGGAGTCAGAGCAACGACCTCACCGCTTCGGCAGCGGCAGGAGACTCGGAGGCCCCGGTGAACCAGCAGCATTATTACCGACCGCGGGGGACATTGGCCCGCGTCGTTAATATTCACTTAGGAGAGTCTGTTCTCCACGCTATCTGCACGGGTTTCCCGCTGTCGATATTCGCCTTTGAAACCCGCGCGCCCGGCGATACGCCGCTTGACACCGGGCCTTCGGAATCGCTAGCTTGAATCCGTAGCCTGTCTCACCTGTTTCTACCGCCCCCGGAATTTTGTTCTCCACGCAACGAGGTTCCGATCTCGAGGGGGTGGCATGAATATCAAAAAGAATTTTTTAAGCCGTATCGCGCGTCGCAAGGGTGCCGGTGGGGTTGAATCGGAAGAGGGGTATGAGATCCCGCCTCCGGCGTCCATCGGACCGGGCATTCCGTCTGCGACGGGAAATTCGGAGGACAAAGGTCTTGGTTCACATCAGGAACTGGAACTGATCGTTTCCGGAGAGCCTGCGTCAACCGGTTCAGTGAACGGCGTGGACGCGGTTGATGGCGGCGATGCTCCCGCCCTTGAGGCATTGGCCGAGCCTGTCACGGATGAATCACCGGATACGCCAGGGTCTCCTCGTGAAGCAGCGCCATATGAGGAATATGGCCTCGACCTGGAGTTGCTGAGCAAGACGGAATCAAAAGCGTTGCAAGAAGAAACGGTGTCGTCTCACGACGATGAAGTCGCAGCCTCGGAAGCAGCCGGCAAACTAGCTGAGGCGTCCGCGCCTGAGCCGGAGGTTATTCAGGAGAACGAACCGGAAGCTGTCGATGATGCCTTTGCCGAGGATGAGGAAATACGAACGGCGTCGGTTATGCCAGATTCGCCGGATGAGGAAGAAACACCGCTTGAGGACGAAGTTTTTGCCCTGGTGATGGCGGAAAGCGCCGCAGAAGTTGCTGCACCTGAACCGGAAATCGCTAAAGAGAGTGGGCCAGCGGAAGATATCGCGGAGGAGGTTGGTGAGCCCCTCGCGGCTATGGTGATGCAAGAATCGCCGGAAGAATACTTGGAGCCCACTCTCGCGGAAAACGGTATTTTCCCCCTCGTGCGAGACGCTCGCGGCGACTGGCGGACCGGCAAGGGATTCAGCCCGAGCGAATTGCGCGAAGCGGGCCTGAGCCTTGCCGATGCCTCGCGCCTGCATATCCGCTTCGACAAGCGTCGCCGCAACACGCACCCGGTGAACGTCGTATCCCTTGAAAAAGCGAAGAGCGGCGTTTGAGGGGCATGAACCAGCAGTGAAACGGAGCAATGATGAGCGATCCGTATTGGAATTCAAGAATCAGGTCGGGAAGCACCGGGTGAAATTGCACAGCAATCTTTTTCAAGGCAAGGACCACGACCACGGGGCATTTATCGAGAACGCCCTGAAACGAGCCGGGGCGCTTTGCCGGACGCGCGGCGCGAGACTCATACCGCTCAGCAGGAGGGTGACCGATATCCTCCGGGAGATCCACGCGCCCATGGGCTCCTGCGACATTCAGATGGCGACGCCCGTTCTGGAAATCAACGGCCGTCGCCCCGAGTCCGGTGATGATTAGAGGCCGGACACCGCTCATTACCGCCAATGATCTAGCTTTGAGCTTCGGGGAGGAGCCTGTTTTTGAAGACATAGACGTTGAGATATCGGCAAACGAAATATTCTGCATTGTCGGCCCCAACGGTTCGGGGAAAACCACGCTCATCCGCATATTGCTCGGTCTGCTGAAGCCCGATACGGGCGAGGTGAACAGAAAGGAGGGCCTCAAGGTCGGCTATGTCCCCCAGGTTTTCACGGTGGACCCAACACTTCCTCTCACAGTACGCAGATTGTTGCGCTTGACGCAAAAACCGTCTCGAAAGGAGATGGAAGAGAGCCTCGGGGAAGTCGGCGCAGGGGATCTGCTGGACTGCCCCGTCGGAACCCTTTCCGGCGGTGAGCGCCAGCGCGTCCTTCTCGCCCGCGCTCTGCTGCGCGACCCCGAACTCCTTGTTCTTGACGAACCCATCCAGAACGTGGACATGGCCGGACAAACCGATCTCCACCGCCTGATCATGCAGATAAGGGACGAGAGGGGTTGCGGCGTCCTGATGATTTCACACGATCTCCACCTCGTCATGGAGTTCACCGACGACTTGCTGGTTTTGGGGTTTCCGCAATGAGGATCAGCGAACTCGGCAGATGCCTCCGCAGGAGCACCTGATGGAAGATTTCATGATTCGCGCCCTTCTGGGCGGAGTCGGCGTAGCCGTGGTGACGGGGCCCGTGGGATGTTTCATCGTCTGGCGAAAGATGGCCTATTTTGGGGAATCCCTCGCCCACACGGCCCTCCTCGGCGTGGCGATGGGCTTCGCCTTTGGAATCGACTTGCGGCTCGGCATTCTCACCGCTTGCATCTGCTTTGCGCTGATGCTTCTCCTGCTTCAGAAGCAGAGGAGACTGGCCGTTGATACGCTTCTGGGCGTACTCTCGCACACAGCGCTTTCAGTGGGCATCTTCGCCGTCAGCGTGATGGAAACGATTCGGGTGGATCTGATGGGCTACCTCTTCGGGGACATCCTCGCCGTCGGAGCGATGGATCTGTGGTGGATCTACCTGGGTGGCGCGGCTGTGCTGGGAACGCTCGCCTTTATCTGGCGAGGTCTTCTCGCCGTCACGGTGCATGAAGAACTAGCGACTACCGAAGGGGTCCCGACATTCCGCGTGAAGTTTGTCTTCATGCTTCTGATTGCCTTCATCATCGCAGTCGCCATGAAGCTGATTGGGATTCTGCTCATCACCTCGATGCTCATCATACCGGCGGCGGCAGCGCGGCGCTTCGCCGAAACGCCCGAGCAGATGGCGGCGCTCGCCGTTCTGGCGGGGATTTTCTCGGTAGCTGCGGGCCTTTGGGCGTCGGTCGAATGGGACGCGCCCGCGGGGCCGTGCATCATCTTAGCGGCGGCGGTGCTGTTCCTCATCAGCAATTCTTGGGAGTTGCTAGCGCGCGGAAGATGAGCGGCGCGTGCATCCCGTCGATTGCCGGGAAGCGATGTCAATCGCGTTGCTGCTAAGCCGGTGTATGGCATTAATCCGATTGCGGGTCGATTACGAAACAGAAGCCCGATCTTCTGTCGATACAAAATACGAGAGAAGGATATCTACATCACGTATAACACTTCTCCGCCTCGAAAAAGGCAAAACCGTACCCGCCACCGGGACGCGCACAAATGCGAGCCCCGTGAAGAGTCTGCATTGCAATGGTTGCGTCGTTGTCCTCGCGGGACGCGGCGGAAATCAATTCAGTGTTTGTGGGCACCGCAGCCGAATATATAGCCTTTGTGGCGGACGATCCATGAGGACTTGGGCAGGACCTTGCCGGAGAGGGGGTGTTTCTACCCGTAATACACCCACACCCCTTTTTCTCTTGCCCCGGCCAGTAAGGCACGGCCGATGTTGAGGCCTTTCATGTCGATGAGCGTGGTGCGTCGGCGCTGATCGGTGATCGAGCCACGCCATGCGCGAGGATGAGTGCATCCTTGGCCCTTATCACGAAAATATAGAGCTCGAGGTTTTTGAAGTCGGGTGCGGGACGGTCGTTGAAGCGAGCAAAGGCCGCCTCCACTCCTTCCCCGTCGAACAGGGCGATCTCCTTCGCCTTGGCGGGGGAGCCGCGCTTTTGCTTGGGCACCACGGCGAAGGCGGGCATCGTGAGGTGCAGACAGAAAAAAATGGAAAGTGAAATGCTCGAAGCAGGTCGTCAATATGCGGGTGTGTTAAGTTCTCCCCTCTGCCGTCTTAAAAAAATTCCCTCGCGCGTTTCGGTGACCACGATATCCACCACGCGGCGCAGGGCCTCCTGATTCGTGTCGCCTTCCTGATGATATCGAGTCAACATTTCATCAGCTCATCGATGCGGTCGGCGATGCGCTGCGCGGGATCGCGCAGCTGCCCGACGCTCCAGTCGGCGGCGTAGCCCTCAGTCACATCCTGAGGCCGTGCGTGGTTCACCAGCCGTTTCGTGAGCGGTCACGGCAGCATGAGTTCGCGCTCGGCCACCGTGATGAAGGCGTTGCGCAGTCCGTGGAACCAGAACCGGGCACCACCCTTCTCCGAAATCTCGCCATAGAAACGCGCAAGGTCCGACACGTATCCGGCTCCGCTCCTGGGGGATGGGAACACCCAGCCGTTCCGCTTTTCTCCGGGCTCCTCGCCATCCGTGAGGCGCCGCTTGAGAGTGGCGGCGAGCTGCCGGGTGATCGGAAGCTCCAGCGGCTCCCCGATCTTGGTCTCCTGGACCCTGAGGACGCGCCGCTGGCGGCGCTAGCCTTCTCCCTCAGCGGCGAAGATGCCGGGAGGAGGCCCATCTCTTCGGCCACGGGGCCGAGCGGGCTCGCGCGTCTGAAACCGTGGGGCCGAGGGCCCCGCATTCGCCGGATGGCGCCGAGATCCGAAACCACCGCCTGCCGGCGCGGGCCCATGGCGATCCGGTAAATCGGCCCGTAGCGTAGCGCCCATTCCTAGATAACCAGGTGGAGCCTCTCAAAGCGGACCTGGTGGAAATTTCCTTGTAGCATAGTGCTCCGATCTGGCGATTCTGGTCCCTTATTTGGTATATAACCATACAGGTGGTCAGTAAACACGATGGGGCTGCGTTCCAATCTTCACTTCACCAGAGGGATCGCATCTGGCCTGTTATGCGACACCAGGTTATCGACATAATCAAAGCAGCACCGAACAAAGGACATCGATATGGATGATCGAGCAGAGTATGAATTTCATGACGGTCGAGCAAACTCATCCGCAAGAAAGACCCGGAGGAGAAGACTCGGAAGGCTGAAATGCCTAGTCCCTTCCTCGCTCGAAAAGAGACGATGTAATTCCGCACTCCTGGTATCTCTTGGATTTGACCCTTCACAGAAAGTCACGCGCCGCGCATCTATCGCCAGGGTTACATCATCGAGGTTGTTTATACTGGTGTGTTTCCTGCTTATGGCGGCCGGTTGCGGCGGCGACGTGGGTGGCGGCGCCGCGATTATCAGCGAGCCGGCGCCTCACGCACCGAATCCGGTTGGACTCGATTTCCAGCCGGTGGACCTGGGCGTTCCCGCCCCGCCGGATGGCGTGGACTACCGCACTCCGGAATTCCGGGTCCATCACGGGTTGGGTGCCATCTCGGCGGACAAGGCCTACGAGCGCGGCTATTTCGGCCAGGGCGTGAGCATCGCGATAGTGGACGACGGGATGGATATCACCCATCCGGAACTGGCTGGCAGGATCAGGGCACCGCGTCACGTGGTGAACGGAAACGACAGGGTATTCGAAATCGACTACGGAGGAGCCGGGACAGGGCATGGCACCTATGTCGCCATGATTGCGGCGGGAGCGAGGGGCAACGATTCCGGGCAGGCTTCCGGGATAAAAGTCGCCGGCGGCACCCAGATTCCCACGCCTAACTTCCACGGAGTCGCGCCGCAGGCGTCGATCATCCCGATTGCGCTCAGCGGCGGTGGTCTTCCCCCGGCAGCGGTGCGGCACGCGGTTGCCAACGGGGCGCAGGCGATGAACTTCAGCATCGGATTCTCGACATCCTATTTCGGTGAATACGCTGGCAGGGAAGGGGTCTGGCTGACATTACCCCTGCCGGTGTTCGGGCCGATCATCGTAGACGGCCTGAGGCGAGACATGGCCGAGGTCGCGGCGGCGGTCGAGAACGCGGACATCGTGATGGTGTGGGCGTCGGGGAACGAGGGGTGGAATTCCCGGAACAATCAGGTGCGCATGTGCGGGAAAAACCACCACGGGGAGGACGGGTGCCGGTTGGGCGAGGGGCCCGTCAGCGCTGTTGAATTCATGAAGAACTTCACCTGGCTGCCCGACCCGGACAACCCGGACCGCAAGATTCCGCTAAAGGAGATATGGGGAACGGCCTGCGGGAGCGATGACTGCGCCGACTACAACTCCGGCGGAGAGTGGAAGGAGGCCCCGTTGTTCGAGCCCGGATTGCTTGGGAAGTGGCTGGTCGTCGGGGCGATGGACAGGAGCGGCGAGATCGCGGGTTTCTCCAACGGATGCGGCGCGGCGCGGAACTGGTGCCTGATGGCACCCGGCGAGAACATCGCCGTGGGCCCCGGCGGTCGCGGAATCAGCGGCACCTCCTTCGCCGCCCCGTTCGTGACCGGCGCGTTGGCGGTGCTCAAGAGCCGGCTGCCTAGCATGCCGATGGAGGTCGTCCAGGCCGTTTTGCTCGCCTCTGCGGATCCGGTAGGGACCCGGGTTGACAACCCCCGCGAGCCGGACCCCGTCTATGGCTGGGGGCGGTTGAACCTGGGCAGCGCTGTGACCATGCAGGGACGGGTCCACCTGCCGCGCTCGGTCGGCGATGCAAGAGCGACGCAGGCGGTTTCACTGCGGAACGCCCGCATCACCCTGTCCCCCGCTCTCGCTCACGTGGGTTACCGGATGCAGTCAGTCGACGTTGCCGTGGGCGGCGTGGGAAGCGCGTATTACAACATGAAACTGTCCGGTATCGTCGACGTCGAAACCGGAAACCCCCCGCTTGGTTCCGCCGCCAGGGACATGCTCGCGCAGCCGGGCGGCTATCGCGTCGAGAACCGGGGCGTGTTCGTCGAACTCGGCCAGGGAACCGGCAGGCCGCATGCCGTCGGGATGGATATTGCCGACGACACGCTGGGCCGCTGGCAGCTGCGCCACGAACTGTGCGAGGGTTGCGAGAGCTCATCGTGGCGGGAACGGGGCTCAATTCAACCCACCGGTCCCGTTGCCGCCGCCCCGTTCTTCGCCCGTCCCGGAGGGGGCTTCGTGCTGCAAATGGAGGGGAACGGCCCGCGGCCGTTCGCTGCGGTCAGCGGGTGGGAAACCGAACGGGCGCCGTGGCGCCAGTACGGCTTCCGGTGGCGACACGAGCGCGATGGATTTGACCTTGTGGCGGAGCTCTCGCGCATCGATGAAAAAAGCAGTGTCTGGGGAGCGACTTTTGGTTCGCTCGGGAACATCCGGACGAAAACCCTCAGAAAGCAGTTGCTCTTCTCTACCCAGTTGGGCGGGAAATGGCGTGGATTTGCCAGCTACGAGCACAGCACCGGAGAGGTCCCCGCAGCCGGCGGCATGGTGGCCGGCATATCGGCCTTGCGGGCGGAAGGATGGTCGGTGGGGACCCGGGGGCGGGATATATTCCGGGGCGGTGACGCCCTGCGGTTTTCCGTCCGCCAGAATATGGGGGTTCGCAGCGGAAAGGCCCGGATCAGCCGTCTCGTCGCAACCGGAAGCAGTTTTGTCGATGCGTTCTACTTCGGGGAATCGCAGTCTCTCCAGCGACAGGAAACCACGATCGATTTGCGCGTCTGGCCAATGACGCACTATTCCCTCGGCTACGCCCTGCCCATTCGAAAAAGCACGCAACTCGCCTTCGGCCTGGAATACGAAGGCGAAAGCCGCAACAGCGGAGTCTCTTTTCAGTTGAGAGCCGACTTCTAGGGCATTCCGGGTATTCACACGATGTTTCCAGGCGCATTCCCGAATAGCGCCCGGACGATGGGGTGGACGCGCCTTCCATCGGATACGATCTTTAGATTTCACCAGGTTCCTGTATCCGTTTTCTCTCCAAAAAAGAGTTTTCCTGAACTTCCGAGGTCAGGAACCGAAGATTCAGGAAACAAGAGTCCGTGCGAGCCGGAACCCACCATCGTATTCACCGCCTCTGATTTCGCCCAAGTCCTGCCATGGCGCAAGTCGAGGAGGGCGGGATTCGCACTCCCTTTGCCCGTGCCACCAACGACTCGTCCCTTATGCCCCGTGATCGGAAGGCGGCTCTCGTTCGGCTCCGACAGCGAGGCCGGTGCCGGGTTCACGGCGATGATGTACTCCGTCCTCGGCACACTCTCCTTGAACGGCATCGACCCACTCCGCTGGCTGGAGGCATGGCTCACGGCCTGCGCGGAGAACGGCGGCCGCCCACCCGGGGACCTCTCCGCATGGCTGCCCTGGTCGATGAACCCCGAGCGCAGGCGCGCCCTCATGGCGCCGGGATGACGCCGTGATCGAGTGCCGCTACTACCTCCATCGCAACCCCGGCACTGAGGCTGCGATTCCAGAAAACCCAACACCTTCCCCCGCGTCAGCTTCTTGCGGAACGCGACCGACCCGTCCAGGACAGGTGCGCGCCCTGGAGTTGAAAACCGTGTTTCGCCAAGTCGATGCCGATGATGTGGACCTGTTCCATCTCGCTCCTCCCGAAGGGCGGCAGACCATGTCAACACACCCAGTTTGATGGCGCCGGGAGGGCGCGTCCACTCCATCGATTACCGAAACCGCGGGCCGGGTAGGCGGGGGCATTGCTGCGCCCCGCCTACCCGGCCATCCGCGTTCGACAGTATCCCGCCAGGGTGCGCTGGGGTTATAATGAATCCGCTTTCGTTTTGATTACATTTATTTTGATGAATTTATAACTGATTTATAAACAACAACTTAATTTTTCAATTCTGGATATATCGATAAAATTCGACAAATTCACGGGGTTTTTCGATAAATTATTGGCAATTTATTTACTCTGGAATGGGCGCGCAGGGGTCGCGACGCAGGGGAATTCTGACATGGGCAGCTATTCACGCGATGACGGCAAATGCGGGGAACTGCGGGGGTGAAAATCTCTCTCCCGCAAAAGCATTGCGAGGGTACCGCGGCCCCGGCGGCTCGCCTGCAGCGACAAATGGGGGAATTCGCACAGCGCGGCGCCCCTGGAGCGAACAGGTAACCATTGCAACTATCTGATATAAAATGACTTATTTCGTAGCCTCCGAAACATGCCGCGAAAGATACCCACAAGGCGCATTTTGTGTTTTGATGGGGCGTCACATACCTGCACCGGGGAGCTACAATGGAAAAAAGAGTGGTTCATACGGACAAGGCCGCATCCGGCAAGGTACCGCTCTCCCAGGCCATTCAGGTAGGAGAGTGGCTCCACTGCTCGGGGCAGTTGCCCCTCGACCCCGCGACGGGAGAACTGGTTCCGGGCGGCGTCGGCGAACAGACGCGGCAGATTATCGAGAATCTGAAGGCGGTGTGCGAGGCGGGCGGCACATCGCTTAAAAACGCCGTAAAAGTGACCATTTTCATGGAAGATCTGGCGGATCTGGGGGAAATGAACGCCGTATTCGAGGAGTACTTCGGGACGGAAGACCCCCCGGCGCGGACGACTTTTCAGGCGGCGAAAATCATCGCGGGCGCAAAACTCGAAATCGAACTGCTCGCGTTCATCCCCAAATAAAAATAGGAGAACTTTTCTTGGCCACGAGAGCACCCCTGGTTGGGATACTGATGGGAAGCGCTTCTGATAAACCGGTGATGGAAGAAGCCACGAAGGCGCTCGAAACCTTCAACATTCCCTCTGAAATGAGAGTCTTATCGGCCCACCGCACACCCGACGCCGTACATGAATATGTGAAAAATGCGCCCGAGCGCGGAATCCGGGTGCTGATTGCGGGCGCAGGCATGTCTGCTCACCTGGCGGGCGTCGTCGGAGCCGCTACGGACCTGCCCGTGATAGGCGTTCCCATCGACAGTTCTTCGCTCGGCGGTCTCGATTCCCTTCTCTCGACAGTGCAGATGCCCCCCGGCATTCCCGTTGCGACGATGGGGATAGGCGGCCCCGGCGCCAGAAACGCCGCCCTACACGCCGCCCGTATACTCGCCCTGACCGATCAGAAACTGGCGAAGGAATATCGACGTTTCGCGCAACAACAAACCGAGAAGGTTCTGGCCGCTGACGCAGCACTCCAGAAAGAAATCTCCCCTCCACCCGCCCAAGCGCAAAAAGACGGCGCGAAACAACCACAAAATGAAACCAAAAAAAGTACAGGCCAAAAATCAAGGCCCAAGCGTAGTCGCGCCAAAAGGACTTACCGGAAAAAATAGACGGTGAGCAGAATCCTCCCGGTGAATCCTGATTCACCAAAAGAAGAAGTTATTCAAAAAGCCGGCGAACAACTGGATTCGGGAAACATTGTCGCTTTGCCCACGGATACGATCTATGGCCTTTGCGCCCACGCGCTTGATAAAAAGGCCATCGAAAAACTCTACGAAACAAAGGGAAGAAAAGACGAGAAAGGCGCGCCAGTTCTCATCGGCTGCCGCTCCCAGTTAAATGGACTCGTCCGCGACATCACTCCACACGCGATAAGACTGATGGATTCCCTATGGCCCTCGGGCCTGACTTTGATTCTACCGGCATCTCCCAATCTGTCTCCGCTGCTCGCCGAAGATGGGGAGTCTGTCGCCGTGCGCATGCCCGCTCAAGCACTTTGCCGCATCCTGGCCATGCGGGTCGGCCCGTTCGTTGCGACGAGCGCGAATCCATCAGGCGAGCTACCACTCCAAAGCGCTCAGGCGATTTTTTCTCGATTCCAAGACAAGGTATCGTTGGTCTTGGACGGCGGAACAACAGAAAATACCCGGCCTTCCACTGTTGTGGACGTACGTGGGGAGAAGCCGAAACTCTTGCGCGAGGGTATGGTTGATTTCGATTCGGTGGCTCAAGCTTGGAATAGGGCCTGAGAACACGCTCCCTGAATTTTATTCAGGCTCAGGCATATTCAAGACAATCCGGCCCTCTCCCTCAACGATGCATTGACAAGCCAGACGATATTCATCCGGATTCCATCCATAGGCATCCAGCGTATCTTTTTCGTCTTCCTGTTGTGGAGAGAGAAACTCGGCTCCAGAAATCACGACCACCTTACAAGTCGAACAGGCGCAGTTTCCACCGCAATCGCAGGTATGATCGACTCCTTTATCCAAATCCGCGTCCAGAATGGAATCTCCAATCTCCGTCTCATATTCGACATCGAGATTTTCATATCGAACAGTACTCAACGATCCACCTCCCCCCAAAATAATGTGCTAATCTTTCAAAATCGCTATATATACGTTCTTCACATACATCGGAATTCTGCAGAACCCCTTCCATCAAAGGCCAAATCTATATCTTTTTTTGTCCTCTTCAACAAGCGCGTTCCACGCAATTGGGGTTTAAAAAATCAGACGGGGATCATAAATATACAGATTCACAGGGTGATGAGGGTACGCTAGACCATACCTTTCGGGGGTAGAACCACCATCGATTCCGTCCATGCCTTGCGGGATTGAGAGAGCAAAAACTCTATGGCTTCCGCCACCAGATCCGGGGGGATCATCGCCTCAAAATCGAACTCCCCCGGAATAGATTTCCACATATCCGTTGCGCAGGCGCCAGGCCGGAGGATAGTAAGACGTATCCCCTTGGGCCTCAATTCTTCGACCAATGCCCTGGAGAGTCCTTCAAGTCCCGCTTTCGCGGCGCAATAAGCCGACGCTCCCGGAAAGCCCGACACCGCACTAATCGAAGATATATTAATGACATCCCCATTCGCCGCCTCAAGCATGTGGCATAGCGCCCGCGTCAACATGAAAGGTGCGGTGAGACACACCGAGACCGTAGCGTTAAATTCATCCACCGAAAGGTTTTCGATATCCTTGAAAACACCTGAACCCGCATTGTTTATCAGCGCATCCACCCCCTCAAGTCTTTTTTCTGCCATTTCGCTAAGCGCTTCCACTTCATCGGCTTTCGTCACGTCACAACTGTGCGGAAAAATCTGGCCCACGTACCCTTTGGAATCAAAGGCCAATTTCGCCAAGGCTTCGGCATCCCTCGAAACGGCAAGAACCCTTGCTCCTGCTTTTGCGAGGCGAAGCGCACTCACACGGCCAATTCCCCTAGAGGCTCCGGTTAAAACGATTCTTCTTTTCTCCAAATTTCTCGGTTCACCGAACGCCATCAGGACTTTCTCCAAAATAATCCACGAAATTTCGCTCGTTTTCATACAAGCGGATGCGAAAAAGAATTTCTGTGTCTATATATTCCGCCAAGCATTCCCAAATCGAAATCGCTATGTTCTCCGCCGTGGGAATTCTGTTTTTCATGAAACCCGCAGCATCTTCGTTCAAATTCTTGTGATCCAGCGCTTCTACGACTTCCCGCCTCATCAGCTTTTTCAGGTCAGCCAGATTATAAGACATACCCGTCTCTGGATTTACGGGATTTCGCAGGGTTACTTCAAAAACATAATTGTGCCCATGATAGTGCGGATTGGCGCATTTCCCGAACATGGCCTCATTTTGCTCATCACTCCAGTCGGGTCGAAACAACCGGTGGGCCGCGGAGAATTCCTCTCGCCTTGTTATCTCAATCATTCGCCATTCATCCTACGTAGAAAGCGGGTCTATAACAGAGACCTCCGTTTCTATCATATCCGCATATTTTAAGCCTGTAGCCGTATTAAACGTCACAATGCGTTCATCGCGACTGATGTCACCCCTCTCAAGCAAAACATCCAGGGCTGCAATACACGCCCCGCCTTCCGGGCAAATGAGAATCCCCTCGGAAGCTCCCACTTTTCTTTGGGCTTCGAACATCATCTCATCCGAAACAGCGATCGCCGTACCCCCGCTTTCCCGTATGGCCCGAAGGCATAAAAAATCCGCCAGAACCTTCGGCGCGCGCAGGCCGGATACCATCGTCGTCGGGTTGTCCCAGAGGGACGATACTTCATCGTCGTTCTCATACGCCCGCAAGAGTGGGGCGCAGCCTTCGGCCTGAACGCAAATCATGCGCGGTCTTTTTTCGCCTATCCATCCCAAAGCTTCTAGCTCTTCAAAGGCGCGCCACATCGCCACCAAACCCGTCCCGCCACCCGTGGGATAGAGAATCACGTCTGGAACATCACCACCGAATTGCTCGACGAGTTCATAAGCCATCGTTTTCTTGCCTTCGGCTCGATAAGGCTCCTTGAACGTGGACAATTCGAACCAACCTTCCTCCGGAGTCCTTTGCGCCACAATTTCCGCGCAATGATGTATATAGCCACGTACAACGGTCACATTGGCCCCTGAAAGCACACATTCCACTTTATGTACACTCGGTGCTTTTTCCGGGACAAACACAGACGCATCGATGCCTGCTCGTGAAGCGTAAGCCGCCGCCGCGCCACCTGCGTTTCCGGCCGTGGGAATGGCGATTTTATCTGCTCCCAGATGACGCGCCATCGTGATGGCGACAGACAATCCCCTGGACTTAAAACTTCCCGTCGGATTCAAGCCCTCATCTTTCACGTATAGACGGGATAGCCCCAAAACCTTCTCAAGACGAGACGCCCTTAGCAAAGGAGTCATACCTTCACCGAGCGTAACGATGACGCTCTCATCGGGAGCCGGGAGCATTTCATGGTAGCGCCACATGGAATGAGCGCGGCCCGCCATATTCTTGATGTCCAAAGTCCGCGCGGCGGCTTCGGTGTCATACTGCGCCAGCAACGGAGCACCACAGGGGCTTAGATTCATCAAGCCGCCAGGTGCAAATTGTTCCCCGGTTTTTGAACACTCAAGTCCAATAAATGCAGAATAGGAATTCATCTTGGAGTCCCACTTATGAATTTTTCATTTTCGATATTGTTGCTTCAAAAGCACTTTGGTACCTTTGATTAGATTTCTATAACGATATCGTCATCATCATTGTCCCCGCAAGGAGAAACCAATGGCACGCAGTGTAAAAGCATTGCCAGGCCCGGCAAAAACTCAGGGATTCGTCGAAATTGCAGATGGTGTGCATATATTTATTGGAGGAGATGGCGGCACGAACTTCGGCCTTGTTCTTACGGACGAAAAACCCGTCATCGTTGATAACGATATCCGGATACGAAAAGCCTTTGTGTCCGGAATGAAAGAAGTCACCCGAAAATCGCCCGGGCTTGTGCTTAATACCCACCACAATTTCGACCACACCTCCGACAATGGCTACTACCACAAACGAGGAGCAGTTTCCGTCGGTCAGGAAAACGTGCGCCTGGAGATGGAACGAGAGGAAAATGAGGGCATCTGGGTAAAGCAAATGGCGGGAAGGCCGCAAAAGGTGGAGCACCTGATCGGCAAACTTCACATCGCACCACCCATGGTGACGTTCGAAGGTGAAATTTCCGTCCGCTACGGCGGGCGTTTATTTGAGATGGTCCACATTGGACATTGCCACACAAAAGGAGACACCGTTGTGTGGATGCCAGAGGAGAGAATTCTCTTCACGGGAGATCTGCTCGATTATCGAACCCACCCTGTAGCAAGGCTGGGGAATTTCGGCAACTGGATAGATGCGATTCCAAAACTAAAGAAATTTCCCGCCAAGTTCCTCATCCCCGGCCATGGACCCGTTCCCACGCAGACTGCCTCAAAGGTATGGGATGAATTCAGAGGCTATATGACGAAATTGCGTTCACGCACCGCCTCAGCCCTAAAAAAACACCGGACGCTCGCAAAAGCGGTTCCGAGCGTTCACATGGATGAATACCGGAATTGGTTTCGCCCAAATCTGGTTCCCCAAAACGCGACGTTAATGGCAAAGGAATTAAGAAAAAGAAGGTGAGAAAATCACGCCCACTCTGTCGGCGGCGCCTCTCCCTCGAAATACCCGGAAGGCACATCCCCTCGCACACGGCGGGCGATCAGGCGATTTGTTTTTAAAGAGAACCGGCTTTCCACCTCGCAGGATGAAGACCACGGTTCTTCATCCTGAAACCCGCCCACCCGAATTTCTCCTTCTACAATCAAAGCACCATCTTCCACCTTAGGGGTATTTCTAACCACACCTGTTTTTTCATCCCAAAACCGCACGGCGCCATCACTTACTCCGAATGCATAAACGGAACCTCCTCGCTTCCAGTCCACATTCGCAAACGGTCCTCCTTTTTCTTCCCTTCTCATTTCCGCGCTGCTCGTACCCACGATATATATATCCCCCCAGATAAGAGGAGGCGCTATCACCCACCCCGCCGAGTTCTCCACACGCCAGCGGAAATTGCCGCTTTCACGATCCACTGCAAAAAAATGGCCCTTTTCCTGATCATTCAAAACGGCGAAAATTCCTTTTTCATCTACTGCATACAACGAAGTATGCACACCAAGACGTTCAAGAAGTTCTTCGGGTGGAATCGTCACGAAATCTACCTCTCCATCGGTGAACTTGAGTACAGGTTGAACAATAACATTCAGTCATAGAATTCCCCATGCAGAAAACACGATTCTTTTCTACCTTGCCAAGCGAGATGGAACAACGCGCTTTTCATCAAGCTCGTGCGTCATGATAATTTTTGATAAGATTATTCGAACAAGTATTCATCATATCGGAGATTGCTAAAAAGGAGATTTCACATGGCCGTCATCACCATTTCACGTCAATACGGTACCGGTGGAATTTTCATTGCGCACCAGCTCGCGGACAAACTGGGCTATGCGTTTCTCGGGCGTGACGAGCTCGTTGAAATTTGCGAGCAAAGAGGTTTGACCCTGGATTTGGAGAAAATAGAAGGCCGCGCTCCAACAATTTTGGAACGCACCTTTGGCGTCGGAAGAGACAGCTTGCGTGACGTTTTGTCTGATTGCATGAATGAAGCGGCGGACAAAGGGAATGTGGTTATCGGCGGGTGGGGTGGTCAAGTACTCTTGAAGGATCGAACCGACGCCCTGCATCTTCGAATCGTCGGCAGCCTGGAAGCCCGTATCCGCCACTTCATGGAATCATCAGGCGTAACGAGAACTGCGGCGGAAGAAACCATCAAGAGATCAGACCGGGATCAGGGTTTGTTCTCCCAATATTTCTTCAATGTCGATTTCGCCGATTCAACTCTTTATCACGGCACATTGAACATTGAACAAACAGCACCCGAAAGCATGATTTCCTTCATCGAATCGATGATTGAAGAAAAAGAAAAAGCGGCTTCCTGAATACTGTCTCGATATTCATCCATTTCTTCTCTTTGCTTGTGATGACGCCGCCGCTACTGCGATAAGCGACAAGACTTGAACAACCAGCACGAGAATGAAAGCCCAGTAATAACTATCCCACAAGTCAAAAATATATCCCGCGGCCCAAGGCCCAACGGCAGAGGCCAATCCCCCTCCCGTTTGGCTGAATCCCAGGATTCGACCAAAATTCTTGCCGCCAAAAATATCCGCCTTGAGCGATACGAAAATCGCACCACGAGCACCGGCGCCAATGCCATACACCAGAACATATGCATATCCCAGCCAAACAAGACGTTCTGATAAATTCATCAACAGAATTACGCCCGACATGGCGACCAAGCTAAGTAGATAAAAAGTTCGGGTCCGCCCAATCTTGTCTCCTACCCATCCTCCCAAAATACCTCCCAAGGCTCTGACAACAGCCAGGCCTCCTATCAGAGAGGCGGCTTTTATGGTGCTCATTCCCACATCAACCATGTGAGCGGCCTGGTGCACGCCGACGACGCTGAAGCCAACGCCATTAAACATCCCCACCAGAAACAACAACCAAAAAACAGAATCTGACAGGGCTTCCTTCAAGGTCCAACTCGAATCGGTGTCACCCCCTGTTTTTCTTTCCGTTAAGTCAGCGCGGCTGCGGTGTAAAAGCACATTCAAGGGAATCAACAAAACGATGATGCCAATCGCCAGCAAAACATACGCCGCGCGCCATCCGAAAGTCGCGATCAGGTAGGCGGAAAAAGGAACCATGAGGATACCGCCACAACTTCTTCCCGATAGCGATATTCCCATAGCCATGGAGCGGCGTTGTGTAAACCATTGACTAACAACAGTGCTCGTAGGAATAAATCCAAACATGGTAACGCCTAGTGCTACGACGCCTCCATAGAAAAAATACAGGGTGGGTAAACTGGAAACCTGTGACATCAATGCAAGACCGACACCCAGAATCGCGATGCCCATGGGTATGATCACTCTCGGACCCCAGCGGTCCACCATCGCCCCAATAAAGCCGGCTGAAATCGCAAACGTAACCATTGAAAAAGAAAAAGCCAGGGCGGTGTCTGCCCGGGACCACCCGAATTCATTGAGAAATGCCACATAAAAGACAGGAAAAGTTCCGACAATCGAACCACCGACAGCCATGGTGGAAAAAGTGAGGCCAACAATCACCCAGCCATAATAGCGGCTTGAATTCTCACTCGCCTTCTCTGAAAATTGGAAGTTCATTTTACCGAATCCGCGACAGAAAAAATTCAGGCGCCCCACCAAAGAGGCGCCTCAGAAAGGATGATTCCCAGAAATTTCATTTCGAGTAAATTTGCTACATATAATTTAATCCCTGGGCAACTGAACAGTTATACACGCATCGGCATTACAACATATGTATAACCATCCGAGTCTTTGGGAGAGAGCACCCCGGGACTCAGCGAATCCTTTAACTCTATACTGACTTGCTCTTCATCCAATATGGAGAGCGCATCCAGACAATATCTCGAATTGAATCCAATCGTAATGTCGGTCTGCGCGTTTGATTCTATGATTTCCTCGGCCTCCCCCGCTTCTGAACCGTTCGTTGTTAACTTGAGTAGGCCCGGGGAAAACGCGAACTTCACCATGCGTGTTTCGTTCGTGAAAAGCGCAACTCGCCTGAGCGCTTGCGTTAAACTATCCCGGTTCATCAAAATGGAATGCTCATTGTTATCCGGAATTACTTGCCTGTATTTCGGAAATTCACCGTCTATCAGCCGAGCCGACAACGCAATATTTTCCATTAGAAAAATGATGTGGTTTGGAGTGAGGGAGGCAGACGCTTCATTTCCAGAAAGAGACAAACCCTGACCGCTCGAGACGTGTGTGAGAGAAACGGATACGTCACCCTCGACGCCCTGCAAAAGCTTGACCAATTCTCCCAAAGCTTTTTTATGGACAATCACTCCCTCATTAAGCACCAACCCTTCGCTCGGCCGCTCAATCATCGCCAACCTATGGCCATCCGTAGCGACGAGACGCAGGATATCGCCTTCGGTTTCCATAAAAACGCCATTATATGTATAGCGCGTCTCATCCTGCGATATTGCAAACATCGTCTTTCGAATCATTTCCGACAAAACCGAAGCAGAAATTGTATGCGTGTCTGATTCTTTAGATTCAGGAAGCGCGGGAAATTCTGCAGGCGGTAATCCCGGAAAACGAAATTTCGATCGCTCACAGCGCATTTCAATCCATTGCCCATCTTCTTCCGTGAAGCGAACTTCCGCCTCAGGTAGTTCTCGCACAATGTCGAACAATTTCCTGGCATTCAGTGTAACTTTGCCTGCTTTCTCTACTTCAGCCTCAAACATTCCCCGCATGCTGATATCAAGATTTGTACCCAAAATGCGGATACTTTTATCGCCTTCGGTCTCGACAAGCACATTTTGCAAAATTGGCATTGCGCTGCTTCTGTTTTCGACGACACCTTGTATCGTCTGCAGGGCTCTGAGCAACGTATCCCTTGAGATGGCTAACTCCACAGTGCAGACTCCTTGTAGTGGAACGGGGTATTATGAATCATTGACCAACAACAATTCGATATTAGTTGATAATAACAAATATCAGGGTCTCGTGGGCGTAAGTTTCATATAAACCAAAGAGAGATACAGGGCAAGAGGACAGATTTTGGAAAACCCTTTTGCGGCCTCGTGAAATATGATTCCATGAAACATGGGAACAAGCCGTCGTTTCGCATGAAACCCAGCGCGAGAAGAAATGCCGCGACCGGAAACACTTCAGGTCAAGTTATGCACTAAACGATGGACACAATTCTTGAATCATTCATTTGAAATGGTAATATATAAGCTTTGTTTGAATGGAGGCTCCTCAACACATCTCTCCGTTATGAACAATTCAACCTCTCAGCGCTCAATATTGCATATTTACGCACATCCAGACGATGAATCCTTCGGAAACCCTGCTACATTCACGCTCTACGCAAATCAGGGCGTGCGTATGGGCCTCCTTACCCTGACGCGAGGAGAAGCAGGCCTTACAAACGGTGTGTGTGAGCCCGATGAGTTAGGTGATGTCCGGGGAAAAGAATTGAATGACGCCTGCCGTGTGCTTGGCGTGAAAGATCTGACGCTTTGGAACTACCCGGATGGCGGATTGAATACCATCGATGATTCGAAAATTCTTCCTCGTACTGAAGAATTCATCCGGAACTTTTCACCCGATGTTGTCGTGACCTATGGAGAAGACGGCGTTACAGGACATCCCGACCACATCGCCGTAGGCGGCTGGGCCACAAAGGCTTTCCATCGACTTGCGAGGAAAAATCCCGATGCTGCGCCTAAACGCCTGTACCACCGTATATCGCCAGTGAAAAGACGCACCCTGTACAATCGCTCCGACCTCATATATCGGGACGACTACACAACTGTTGTCGATGGAAGAAATTTTCCGGAAGCGAGGTTAAAAGCGCACGCATGCCACCGCTCCCAAAAACAAGCTACGGATTACACACAACCAAGAGTGTTCGAGGCAGGGTTGGTGGATTATTATGTCAGGAAGTACCCCGTATGGCGCGGCGGTCCGCTTGAGGCCGATTTATTCGGGGATTCCTACCATACCGATGAAGCCGAGTTGCCCTGAATTACACAACTTTGCCATACGAGAGCCGCACATTCTTCACGGAAAGAGAACTGGCCCATTCCGGTATATGAGTGCTCACAACCAAAGTAATTCCTGAGGCGGCTAACTCTTTGATTATTTCGACAATCAGTTTGCTGTTTTCCTCGTCCAGATGAGAGATGGGTTCATCCAAGAGAAGGGTTTCCGCACCCGCCGCTAACGCCCGGGCAAGGGCCACACGCTTTTTCTCCCCACCCGAGAGTTTTGCAGCATCTCGATGAATTAAATCATTGCATCGTGTTTTGAGAATGGCTTCTTCAGCATTTTTCTTCGCTTGCGATGTGCTCATCCCACGCGCACGGGGACCATAAGAAACGTTCAACAGCACGTTTCCACGAAAAAGATATGGCTCCTGTGCAAGAAGTGTGACCCTTCTCCTGTGCTCTAGTCCTGCCTTGCCGAAAATAATGGGTTCACTTTTATATTGGATGATGCCATCCTCAGGAGTAAGCAATCCCGCCATTACGCGCAAAAGCGTTGTTTTCCCGGAACCATTCGCTCCGGTAAGCAACACCACTTCACCGGACGAGACCGTTACCTTCTCGATGTCCAGGACCAAATCGGTCTCAAAGCGAAATTTTACATTTTCCAGAAAAAAAACTTCCATATCAGGACCTTTGAATGTAGCGAGAAAGTAAATTCGTCACGAAAATGATCGCCAAGAGTACAGCGCCCAATGCGATCCCGAAACCAAATTCTCCTTTCATGCTTTCAAGCGCAATGGCTGTGGTCAAGGTTCGTGTATATCCTTCTATATTCCCTCCGAGCATCATAGCGATTCCCACTTCCGAAGATACACGGCCGAATGCCGCCAACACCGCCGCCATCATCCCGAAGCGGGCTTCACGCAGCACCGTCCATGCCGCAAGCCCATTCGACGCTCCCAATGTAAGCGCTGTTTCCCGTACCCTTTCATCCACAGATGCGACAGACGTCATAGAGAATACCGCCACGAGTGGAACCGCCAGGACAACCAATCCAACAACTATGGCCGAGGGGGTAAACAACAAGTCGGCGAATCCCAAAGGACCTCGCCTGGAGAGAAAACCATATGCGAGCAGCCCGATAACGACGGTCGGCAAGCCCAGCGATGTCTGGAGCAGTGTGATAGCGAACCCGCGTCCTCTAAAGCGGCCCATCGCCAGCAAAAACCCAACCGGCAAGCCAATGAGAGACGCTAGTATCGTAGCCCAAATACCTACCTTAATAGTCACCCAAGCGGCGAGCATGACTTGGGGATCCGCCCGAAGTATACGCATCAGTCCATCGGCAAACCCATCTAGCAAATATTCCAATACGCTTGTCCTCCAAACCCATCAACGGGGATTTTTCGCGTTTGGATAAAAGAGCTGCTTTCCCAAGAGCCGAAAATCACGGATGATGCCTTGCCCTTCGCTGGAAGTTAGATAATCGATATATTTCACCGCCAAATCGAATTTCACGTGCGGATGACGTTTTGGGTTCACGGCAATCACGCTATAAGGATTATGCAATCGTTCTCCTCTCGGCCCTTGAATCTTGAGAGAAACCTTTCCGTTCGCAACGAGAGCGATATATGTGCCTCTGTCCGTAAGCGTGTATCCGCTTTTCTCATCCGCAGCCATCAGCGTTCTGCCCATCCCTTGGCCCAAAGCGCGATACCAGGAACCAAACACGCCGACACCGGCGCCTCTCCAGAGTTCCATTTCCTTCTTGTGTGTTCCGGAATCATCTCCCCTACTGAACCAAAGGCTTTTCGAATTCTTTATCTGGAGCAATGCCGTGGACACATTGAATGTCATGAATACCCCGGCTGGATCCGATGCCGGGCCTACAATTACAAAATCGTTATACATGACGGCTCTTCTATGAGCACCGTAGCCCCTTGCCATGAACAAATCTTCCGATTTTTTCGCATGGACGAGCACAATGTCCACATCGCCATTTTGCCCCAAGCGTAACGCCTTCCCCGTACCTACAGATATGGTGTGTACGGAAACACCATATCTTTGTTCAAATACCGGGTGTAATTGCTTGAGTAAACCAGAATTCTCTGTACTCGTCGTAGTCGCAAGTTTCAGGCGATCCAGAGCAGGAGAGTGGGTCCAAAATCCCAAAACGAATAACACAAACAGGAATAACCGCGAGAGCAAACACCGCGTCATCGGGATGCCTTTATACTCTAGGTTGTTCTGAAGGTTTGAACGAAGGCGCACAATCCAGGATTTTGAGATTGATTTCATGAGAGAGTGCCCCGAGAAGCATCTTTGTCTCGACTTCCGCGTCTATGGTTGAAGTCAGCCGTGCGAGAGACATGGGTTCACCATGTTCGTTTTTCTCGGCGCAAGCATGAAAAGTTTGGTAGTAGCCTAAATCGTCATAACCTTCCAATATCGCTTGCAAGTAATTTTGCCGTGACGTTGGCACATGCAACCACCAGATGAGGGAACCATCGTATGATTCGGGGTTGAGTCTCTTATCTTTCCGAAGGGAGGTCATTCGCTCATTTGAATTCGACTTGCCGCTTGTCGAATGATTTCTGGCATTTCTTTCACAAACAAAGATCGGGGCACCACCTTGTCAAAACCCGCTCGCATCGCCGATTTGAGTAGTTCCGGCTCGGTATGCTTGCCCCAAGCGATTGTGAACGCGTCTTTGTTTTTTTGACTGGCTTTAAGCTTTTTGACGAGCTTACCCGCTCTTTCGCCACCTAGTTTATGGTGATGCAAATCGGACAAAAAAAGTGCGGCGCAAGAACTTTCGAGAGCCTCGTCAAATTTCTCCACTGAATCGATAAACTCCAATGCGACTCCCTGGGATTTTCCCGCTTCCCTTATGCCGGCGGAGAACATCAAATCAGAGCAAACGACAAAGATTCTTTTCGCCTCTTTTGTCATCATGAGCTGTCTTTCTTCCCATGCAAGAATTCGTTTTTCGGCTTACCTAGATAACCGGGTAAGTAGTCGATGCGTCCCGAGGACAATACTTCAATGTATTTCGCGCCCTCTGGCCCCACGCCAGTTGCGCTATGGAACACACCGCCCGGGATGGAGGCGAAACCACCAGTCTCGATCCACTCCTCAACCCCATCGATGTGCATTTTTAGTTTACCCTCCAGAACAACGATAAACTGATCTTCGGTGTGGCGATGAATCGTGCTCTCATCGAATAGCGTGTCGGGAGCTATTTCGCCACGCTGCATCGTCAACCCATCCAACGCAGCTGCTCGGCGCATGGTTCCCTTCCGAAGATTTTGAGTTTCTGGAATTTCTGCCCAGCGGTGAAAACCCACTTTCTCGTCCCTTGTCTGTCAGTCCCCTGGATATCAAATTCACAACCAGTGAGGGAAAATCGTTAGACTTCTACTTTCTCGCCCAAGAGATCGATAAGACCATGGATATTTTCAAGCGTATCAATTTTATAGAGCATCGCCTCAATCAAGGCGATCTGATCGCTCTCGAACACTAAGCTGGTGCATTCCGTGAATTTTTCGTAAAGCTCCTCTCGGTCCATGGGGCGTTGAGGGGTGCCACGCGAGATTTCCGACATTTTCTCGTACACTTTCCCATCTTCAAGTTCTATCGCCACCTTACCGCGAATGAGCGCATAACCCTGAGCCTCGATTTCATCGTCCATGAAAGGATTGATCTTTTTCATCATCTCTACGACATCGGGGCGTTTTACGACTTCGTCTTTGTATTGAGCGATTCCGGCCGCGCGCTCAAGCAGCAAGATGCCGAAACCAAACTGTAAAGAGAATTTCGCCTCCAGTTCGTTCTGTGGTTCCTTGTAGCGCAATGGCTCCAGTACGCGCGAGGTGGTGCCAAAACGCAACTCTTTCACTTGGTCGGGTTTGATGTCGTTTTCTAAAATCAGGTCCCTGGCCGCATCCATGGCGGGGTGCGCAAGGGAACCGCAAGGGTAGGGTTTAATCGAAACGCCCGGGTCCACTGCCGACCAGGCGTTACCGAGTTTCCCGACAATATAATCCCTATCGCAGCCGCCACCCATGATCTGGAAAAATCCCCACTGCCCGTCAAAAACCGTGGGGTCCGAAGTGTATCCACCCGACGCCAGTCTCGCCGCTACGACGCCATTCTCCGCCGCGCGACCGCAGTGGTACGGCTTCGTCATCGTTCCAAAATTCGCACGCAGA
Organism: bacterium; assembly: GCA_965213625.1. Lineage (GTDB taxonomy): Bacteria > UBA8248 > UBA8248 > UBA8248 > UBA8248 > Bin107. The sequence goes on along the minus strand of CBDBZU010000004.1, from coordinate 892,060 downwards.
CCGGCGCTTTCCGAGCAAACGATTCCGAAACACATGCGCAATTGTTGTTCATTCAATCCCATCAATTTTGCCGCTGCAGTCGCCGCCCCAATGGCGCCGATCGTTCCTGTGGAATGAAATCCTTTTACGTAATGATCCGGCCGAATCGCCTCCGCCACCTTGCATTCCACTTCGAAACCCAAGGCGAATGCGGTGAGTAATTCTTGTCCCGTTGCACCCAGCGCCTCGGCAAGAGCTAGAGCAGCGGGCATCACTGGACACGTGGGGTGAGTCAACAAGCCATACACGCGATCCGGATAGCTGCTCAACTGCGTATCGTCATAATCCATTGCATGGCCTGCGATGCCATTGGCTAAGGCGGCGAGGTGGGCCGGCGCCATCATACTGGTCCCGATTACCCGCGCCTCGGGCTCTCCTCCGATTTCCTTAAGGTAGTTTTGGATGATATGGCCACTTTCTTCCGTGGAACCTGCAACCATCAGACCGATTCCATCCACGAAACAGCGACGCATGATTACTCGTACATCTTCAGGAATGGCTTCGTATTCCGTCTCCAAGACAAATTCGACGATAGCATCTGTGATGAGAGAATCTGAATCGTTCATAACCTCACCTTTCTGTAAAATCTTTGACAATCATTTAGTTTTTTTCTGCTCCACACCTTTGGATGCGGGGTTCTGTGGAACAGTTATCAATTTCATCCGGGGTTTCGGACAAAAATATCCAGTTAATTTTGGAAAAATCAACGAATTCGAACAAATCCCATAAAGCGCAAAAATAAAAAGTCCTGACAAAAATAATGTGCCCAACAACCAAACCACACCACGGGTCATGATGGATTCCCCAAACCCCCAGCTTCTCGAGTAATAACGAAAACAGTTGATGGGGGTACGTTGAATTTAGGCTCAAACAAATAAAAAACGAGTCGTCTCGCTCGGCGACCCGCGATTCGAACCATTTTACAGGGTGACGATCCTCTTCCCCTGCATCTTCAATGACCCAAAACAGAAATCACAATAACAAAACCTAACAAAAACTATACTCGTCGGCAAGGAAAAATCATTTTTTTCTATATTTCCATTTTACTTATATCCGTAAGACTGGAATAATTAGAGAAGAAGGGGGTAAGAGATTCCATGTCCCATACCATATTAGATTCGTCAGGAGAGAAACTGTTGCTTTAATGGGGCTTATTATTTTTTACCTCCTCTTGTGATTTATTGCGCAAGCAAAGAAGGCAACTTTTCTGATTACAAATAGCGTTTCTTTACGACGTTCAAATAAGTGGAGTATCAAATGATTATAGATATTGAAGCCGGTGACATCCTTCCTGCAAAAGATGCCATCGCTTTGATGGATCAAGCAGACCTCGGACCTTCTATTGATGTTCCCGAAATCCCAGAAGGCGCTCATCCCGAAAACATTACGGAAGAGGAAAGAGAATTCCTGCAAGGTGAGATCCGGCGTCTTAAGAAAGAAAGAAACGCTCTTGTCCTGGCGCATAATTATGTGCCCAAAGATATACAGGACGTATGCGATGTCATCGGAGATTCATTGTACTTGGCCCAACAAGGCGCGGCCTCGGATGCAGATTATCTTGTCGAGCCATCCGTCTTGTTCATGAATCAAATTTTGGCAGCTCTCAAAAAACCCCACCAAACAGTTTTGGCCCCCAGCCTGAAGGCGCTCTGTTCTCTGGCCGCTCATGCTGATGTCGATAAAATTCGAGATTGGAAAAAAGAGCATCCAGACGGGATCGTCATCAGTTATGTAAACACATATCTCGAAGTAAAAGCCGAGAGCGATTACTGTTGTGCCTCCGCCAACGCGGGCAAGGTCACCCTCCACATTCTAGAAAACTCAAGGCCCGAGCAGCCCATTCTGTTCCTGCCAGACGTCTTCCTGGGCTTCTACGCTGCTAAACTCCTGGAGAGTAAAGGACATTCTTTGGACCGACTCCATCTCATGATGGGTGCGTGTCATGTTCATGAGAGAATTCGCCCGCACCATGTCATGGAGCAGCAACAACTTCACCCCGAGGCCATCACAGTGGTTCATCCCGAGTGCGGATGCACCAGCGCCTGTATGCGGCAAGTAAACGACGGCATCGTGCCTGAGGACATGCTCCAATTCCGATCTACTCAGGGCATGATCAAGTTGGTAGAGGAAGTCCCGCACTCGGAAGTCATCGTGGCCACCGAGGTCGGGAACCTCCACCCAATGTCCAAGGCGGTTCCAGACAAAACCTTGATTCCTGCAAGTCGTGAAGCCCTTTGCGCCTACATGAAACAAAACACGCTGCAAAACCTGTACGAATGCCTGCGCGATCTAAAGCATGAAATTACCGTGGACCCGGAACTGGCGCGACGCGCACGAATACCCATCGAACGTATGCTCGAAATCGTGTAGCTCTAATTATCACTCGATATGGATATCCGCTCTATAATCCGCGATTGGCTCCTAGAGGATTTTGGGGGCGCTCCCCTCCAGTACAACGCTGAAAAAGACCCCTTGTGCGGGGCGGAGTTGCGCACAAAAAGCGATGCCATTCTCGCTGGTTCTCCTTTTTTCCTGCTCATCCTGGAGGAAACTCAAAATCTTTTGGCTCTCGGGAACAGCAGTCCACCCGAAATCAACTGGCAAAAAGACGAAGGTGCCGGAATTTGCAAGGGCGAACTTTTGGCGCACGTTTCCGGCCATACCCAGACCATTTTGAAGGCGGAACGCACTGCGCTCAATCTTCTTTCGCATATTTCTGAAATCGCCACGCACACGGCAAATACATTGGCTCGTTTCGGGCACTTTCCAGAAACCCTCAAGGGCATCATTGATACGAGGAAGAACCGGCCAGGCTTGCGTTATTTTGAAAAATACGCAGTTCGCGCAGGAGGTGGGCAGAATCACCGCCTCGGTTTTTTTGATGGGGAGATGATAAAGGACAACGACATCGTTGCCGCCGGCTCTATCACCACCGCCATCGACAGACAATTCGGCATCCGATACATGACGGATACTCAAATCGAAGTGCAGAACCTGGCCCAACTGGAAGAAGTCATCGAAGACGGAAGAGTACATATGATTCTGCTCGATAACATGGACATCGAAACACTCCAAAAAGCCGTTGCCCGTACCCGGAAAGTCGGCATTGCATTAAAAACGCAAAAAACCTTTGAGCTAGAGGCCTCCGGCATCTCAGGAGTCGACATCAGGGGCATCGCAGAGACCGGGGTGGATTATATCTCCACGAGCTCGCTCGTCCGATCCGCCCCTCCGCTTGACTTTCACATGAAGATCACAAAAGTGGAATTGTGATATTCTTGAAAACCATTTTCACCAATAAGTGCTGGAATGCTGTTTCTTTGATAGTAATTACTCCCGAGGAGAATTATGTCTTTAGAAGTCGATTCCAAAAGCGTGGATTACTACAAAGCTTCTGATGGGCGCATCATTGCCATCCACATCAAAGGAGATTTTAACGATTACGCCAAGTTTCCTCCTTATCTGGATTCCGATAAAGCGAAAGAACACATCCGAACTGCATATGCCGGCCAGGACATCGAAGCGGAACGCAACACCAAAGCTCACATGACAGATGACGAAATACCCCTGCAAATCATTGTATTGAACAGACCCAAAGGCGCTATAACCAAAGCGCATTATCATGTGGTGGAAGAGAGAACTACGAATATCACGCGGCACCAGATTCTTCTGTGCCAGCGCGGAAAGGTTCGAGTCGGCGTGTTTACCAAAGAGGGGGAAAGCTTGGGCGATGCGATTTTGCATCGCGACGATCTCATACTGATGTATGAAGGGCATGAAGTTGAATTCTTGGAAGATGATTCAAAGGTAATCGAAATCAAGGAAGGTCCTTTCCCTGAGACGGACGAGCGGGACAAAGTTGATTTAAAATAAAGAAAAAAGATAAGGACACCATCCATTAGCCATCCCGGAGAGAAGCCATGAAATTTTGCACCTTTGAAGTGCGAACACCTGTTGGCCCATTTGAGCGTTTGGGCGCCGCTGTAACCGAAGGTGATGACCTCCGATATGTCGATCTTAATTTCGCTGCAGCGGCAGAGTTCAAACAGCGTGGCTCCTCAAGACCCCAAGCCATGGCGGACGCTCTCATTCCATCCGACATGCTGGCCATCGCGGCATCTGGCAAAGGTGGCATCGAAGCCGCGGAAGAAGCTCTCGAATATGCCATCGAGAACGAAGACGCCACCGGTCCTCGCGGGGAGCAAATCCTATATTCCCCAAGTGAAGCCCAGCTACTCGCACCCATCAAACAACCCCCGCTAATTCGAGGTTTTGCCGGGTTCGAGCGTCATCTCAAGAAAACATTTGAGGTGATGAACCTTGAAATCCCCAAAACCTGGTACGAGCGTCCCCTCGCCTTCAAAGCGAGTTGCGCTCACATGGCCGGACCTGAGGAGGAAGTCCCCTGGCCCAGCTTTACGGAAAAAATGGATTTCGAGCTTGAATTCTGCTGTGTGGTCGGTGTTCCGGGACGGGATATTTCAGAAGGTGATGCACATGAACATATCTTTGGTTACGCGATATTAAACGACTGGAGCGCCCGGGACGCGCAAGGGGGCGAAATGGCAATGGGAACCGGTCCCTACAAAAGCAAGGACTGGTGCTGGAGTTTTGGTCCCTGGATAGCTACACCCGATGAGGTCGGCGATCCCAAAAACATTCCCATGGCCGCGAGAGTCAATGGAGAAACGTGGGTGGAAACCACTCCTGGAGAGATGTACTGGACTTTCTCTCAAATAATCGCCTACACCGCGAGGGACGAGAATCTCCTCACGGGAGATCTGATGGGGTCCGGCACTGTTCCTGGGGGGTGCGGTATGGAAATTGACCGTTGGATTCAGCCAGGGGATATCGTGGAAATTGACATGGGGCCGCTGGGCGTCATGAGAAACAAGATCGGCCAGAAGCCGGAGCCCAAACCCTACACGTACAAGTAACCTTAGGATTCTTTTTCACGTTCGCTTGAATGTGGGTTCATGAGGTGAACGACTCTTTGCGGGAAGGGTATTTCGATACCCTCTTCTCGAAGCCGACGTTCAATCTCAAACCTCAAATCACTCGCGACCCCCAGTCGGCTCATCACATTCGAAGTAAAGCACCGCAACTCGAAATCCAGGCTGCTGTCGCCAAAATCACGAAAGACGACGGCAGGTGCGGGCTGTCGACTTACCTGTTCATTCTTCTCGGCGACATCCAACAAAATCTCTCGAACTTTCGACACATCAGAGCCATACGCCACACCAACCCTGACTTCTACTCGACCATACTGATCTCGATGCGTCAGGTTGGTAACTGATGTCGAAATAATCTCCGCGTTTGGAATAATCACCGAAGCACGCTGCCAGGTTTCGAGTTCAGTCGCGCGAAACTGTATTCTCTTTACAATTCCCTCATCACTGCCTACGCGCACCCAATCGCCAACTTTGATAGGCCTTTCAACTAAAAGTATCAATCCCGAAATAAAGTTGTTCACCACATTTTGCAGTCCAAAACCGATCCCCACCGAGAGGGCACTGACAACCAGCGCAAGGTTCGATAGATCGATTCCCGTCACCGAAATACTCAATAACGCCGCAACGATTACACCCGCATAACCGAACCCTGCGTTCAGGGAATGGCGAATGCCCGTAGGTAAATTCGTCTGCTCCAGCAAACGCTCTGACAACTGCCTTTGCAGGAACCTTGCTCCGGCCATGGCGAGGAAGAACACGGCAATGGCCATAAAAATATCGATGATAGAGATACGAATGCTGCCCACCTGGAACCCGGACAGGGCTCGTAGCGTCCAGCGAATCAGATCATCCGGCGGCACTCCCCAAACAGGCACAATAATGAGGATGCCGCAAAGGAAAACGACAGGATCGACAACAACTCGTCCCCAGGTACCAAACCTCTCGATCACGCGCGATGGAATGTGGAGTTTGTCTTGGACAGACTCGGATTTTGTCGACCAGGATACAAGTTCGCGCATCAATCCACGCAATAGGACCACTATCCAGAGTAGAAGGCCCGTCCAAATAAGGTTGGTGAGAAGGCGCTTGCCTAATGCGCCATATCCAACAAACAATGCTGCAATACCGATTACAGCAAGCACTCTTGCCGTGTGACGAATCAATCTCCACGCCTGTCCATCCTGCTGGATTTCGCCATCTTGAGCCGCTTCGGCTCGCCAGAGTTCCGCCCGGCCGAGCTTGACGAAAAAACAACCCTCCAAAGTCCCGAACACCGCAGCGTAGATGGCCATTGTCTCTGCCGACCTCACCACTTCACCCTCGAGGTACGAGAAAAACATGTCGGCAGAAAAAACAGCCGCCAGCAAAAAAATCAAACGATAAGCGCTTTGCGCATTTTCTGAAGATTGCCCCGTGAGTCGCCATGTCGGCCGATTCGGAGAGATAAAAGACCTCGCAAACGCAACAACCAAACAAAAGAACAACATGGATAAAAGGAAAGACGTGAGCGCTTCTCCAAAGAGACCACTTACCAAAGCGCCCGGTCGGGTCACCCATAAATAAAAAGCGGCTAAAACCGCTCCCGTCAAAATACTGTTGCCAAAACCTTCTACGGCGGCGGCGCCAAACCGACGCACAAATGAGGGTTCCAAAATTCCGGGAGCGCGGCCAAGCAGGTTCAAAACGCTCCGCCGTATTCCCCACCCCAAGCCCGCGCCTAGAATTAAAATCAACATTCCCGGCAATAAAACAGTACTAACACCAAGCGACCGTTTTTCGAGCCAATCCCATGGAGAAAGAAGAATACGTCGAAATTCAACTGCAATTTCTGGAACACCCTTTGCCACTACGCTGGGAGAGATGGGTATCGGCGTACGACGGTAAATCTCCCCAAAAAGTCGCTCGTACCTCTCCCGGGAGAAGGATTCTTCCAAATCCGCAGCACGAACAATGGCCAGGTCAGCCTCAGCGATGCGCGCTCGGGCTGCAGTGATTTGACGATTGTATCGTTCTCTTTTATCGGCGATCTCTCTTGCTTCTGGCGGGCTGTCCTTTGCTGGCAAAGGACCAATAGCTTCGAGTAACTTTTCAGATTGCTGGAGTTCTTGTTGAAGTCCTGATTTTACATCATCCGCTCGTGAGCGGATTTGCCGCACCAAGGACAAATATCCTTGAGTAAGGGCCGGGGTCTTTCCCTCACCTTGAAGATATCGGGTCGCATCTTGCAACACGATCGACCAGTCTTTTGTTTCTGTCGTTTCGCTTGAGGCAACATCCGCCGTATATGCTAGGGTGGAGAGAACAAGCGAAATCAACAAAATGAAATAAAGACAACCTATTTTGCGGCTCATGATTCTCTCGCTTTCAACGTGCTCTTCGCCGGCTGGCCTCAAAGTGAAAATAAGTTCAATATCAAACCGTCTCACTCAATATACATATACTACTGGTTTTCCGCCCCAGGCGAACGTGACTCGCTATAGCCATCGTCTCATCCACCCTCGCTTTTCGTTGTGCGCGGCACTCCACGCAATGGTCGTTTTAAATATCATCAATATCTTGCTTCCGCATGTGAGCCTATTCCTCTTCGTCTGCTCCAAACCAAGAACCAAACCAAAAGGCATGCGCAACCCATTAAATGGCTTATCGTCATAGCCCCCCATACACCGGCAGCTTCGAACCCCAACGGCATAGCGGCAAAATACGCAAGTGGAATCTGAAAACCCCACCGGACAAATGCTTCGACAACCATCGGCGGTTTCGTGTTTGCAGCCCCCTGAAAGGCGCCCGCCAACATTCGCCGGATAGCTTCAAACAATGTGCCGATTGTGAGAATGCGAACACAAATGACGCCAACGTCGATTCCTTCGTTTTTCATACCAAAGATCAAGACAATTTCCCTTGCATAAAAATACAAAAGAATAGTCACGCCACACATCAAGACAAACAAGCCGGCCGTAGCGAGATAGACGCTTTTTAGCGCCCGATCCGGTCGGTCGGCGCCTATGTTTTGACCCACCATCGTCCGGACGGCAGACTGAATCCCAAAACCGGGTAATCGCGAAAACGTCCCGAGCCGATTCCCAATCGCCCATGCAGCTAACACCACCGGCCCAAACAACGCCAGAATCTTCAGCAAAATGAGAAGGGCGCCGCGCTCAAGCAAATTTTGCGCCGCAGCGGGCCAACCCAAAGAAATGATGCGGCGCATGGTTTGCGCATGGGGCTTGAGATGAATCCACCGGATACGGAGGCGAGAACGTCCTGATGTCAAAATCCACAGAACGACAGCAATTCCTATAATACGTCCCATTCCGATGCCGATTGCTGAGCCCGGAAGTCCGAATCCCGTGAACGGCCCCAGACCAAAAATCAGTAGAGGAATGAACGTTATGGACATGAGCGTCGAAATTCCAAGCCCAATCAAGGACTTTCCAGGTTCTCCGGCCGATTTCAATTTATGCGAAACCGTAAAAATGCCATCTACGAACGCGATGGTGAGAAAAGATGCCTGTAAATACCCGACACCTACTCGCAACACTTTAGCGTCAGAAGTTAAAAGACCTAGCAAAGACGTTGACAGCAAATACCCTAGAATGCTGATGGCGACGTAATAGATGCTCGCCAGCAAAAACGCCTGGCCAGCTGCGTGACTTGCGTGTTCAGGTTCTTTCGCTCCGATTCTCTGAGCCACCAAAGCGCTGCCCGCGATTCTGATGCCGAAACCAATCGCACGAAAAAAGAAGATGATCATAAAGCTCAACGACACCGCAGCCAGATATTCGGGCCCCAAACGCCCCACCCAGAAGATTTCGACCAGTATGTCGGCGTTCCAGGCTATCGGCTCCAGGCATGAGGGTACGGCCAGGCGAAACAGCCCGAAACCGATGGGGCCTTTTGTGTAGTCATAGCGCCTTGGGGATGTCATGAGGCATGAGACTCAAGCTTTGATGGTGCGGATGACTCGACCTTTGGTGCCAAACTTTCTATTCGCCGTCGCCAGCCGAACGCAAACCACAAGAACAGCGCCAAACCGCCGATGAGTTGACTCGCCGCCACAGCCCACCAAATTCCAAACTCCCGATATCCCATCCAAACTGCCAGCATATAGGCGCCCGGCAACTGCACGACCCAGCGAACGATTGCTTCAACGATCATCGGAGGCCGGGTGGATGAAGCTCCTTCAAAAATCCCAGCTACTACTCGCCTCGTAGCCTCGAACCCGAGACCTACACATAAGATTTGCAGACAAATCACCGCATGGGGCAAGGCGGCGCCTTTCACCCCGAAAAAAGTAACGACTTCTTTGCTCCAGACAACTAAGCCTGCGACGACGACAACCATGATGGAAACAACGGCCCCCACCGTCACCCAAGCGCTGCGAATGGCCCGCTCAGGCTTTCTCGCACCGATGTTTTGGCCCACCATCGTGCGAACTGCCCCTTGAAGTGAAAATCCGGGCATTCTTCCCATATTGTTGACACGACTGCCAAGACCCCATGCCGCAAGTGCCAGCGCGCCAAAAGGGGCAAGCATCCAGACCAATACCAAGTTAGCGCCTCTCTCAAAAAACATTTGCCCCCAGGCGGGCCAACCCAATCCCAGGATGCGCTTCATTTCAGAGGATCGCGGAATCAGATGGTGTAATTTCAGCCTTACTCTGGCATTCCCCTTGAAAAGAATGATTAGCATCACGACACAACCTGCCAGCCTGCCAATGCCTAATCCGTAATACGCGCCGGCCAAGTGGAACGGGGGAATCAATCCGAAACCAAAGATGAAAGCGGGCATTGCGATGAATGTGACGCCTGAATTGATCATCATCCCCCAAAGCGAATATTTCGGCTCACCGGCGCCACGAAATATATTTGCAAGGGTGAATATTCCGTCAACGAACAAAAGCACGAGAAACCCGGCTTGGAGATAAATTGTCGACAAGTACAAAAGCCTCGGATCAGATGTCATCAATCCCATCAAATAAGGCGAGAACAGATATCCCGCGCTACACAAGGGAATGAAGAAGAACGTTTGAAGCAAAATGCATTGGCCCGCTATAAGAGCAGCGCCTGCCTCATCATTCGCGCCAATTCTTTGCGCAACCAGCGCTTGCCCCGCTACTCGAATTCCCATTCCCATCGCCCTCACCATCATGGGAATCATATATCCCAACGACATCGCTCCGAGTGCGTCTGAGCCCAACCGACCTACCCAGTAAATTTCAGCGATCGTATCGATGTTCCAAGAAATCAGTTCTGCGAAAATCGGTAGGGACAGAACCACCAAGCCTCGCCCGATTGGACTTTTGGTGTAATCATATCGTTTTGTTTCCGTTTGCAAGCGAACCATGCGCAAATCCTATCCTAATCAAAATTAAAACGGGTGCTGTGTATACATATTGAGTAGATTTTCCCGAAGAGCTGGAAAGTTTTCACTCCACAAGATAGGTTGACCCCCAAGTGATGGATTCACGTACAATGCAACCGGGGTAACCAGTACTCCCATGATTAAATTCATCGAAAAAACCCTCAAAGATGCGGGCAAACTGGCTTTGTCATTCATGAACAATGCCATAGGCATTCAAAAACAAGACAGGAGCTTGGTGAGCGAAGCCGATTTCGAAGTAGAAAAATTCATTCTATCCTGCTTAAAGATTTCGTTCCCGAACGACGACGTTATTGGAGAAGAACTCGGGGGCGGAGAAATACAAGATAAGAAGCACCCCCGTCTTTGGGCGGTTGACCCCATTGATGGCACCAACCCATTTCTAAACGGTCTGCCCACTTGGGGCGTATCCATCGGCGTTATGGAAAACGGAAAGCCACTCGCCGGAGGATTCTACATGCCCGTTGTGGATGAAATGTTCCTTGCGCACGAAGGAGAGGGCGCCACAAGAAACGGGAAGATACTTCCAAAACTAAAAGATATGGAAATAACCAATCAAACCGTGATGCTAGGACCTTCTTCTCGAAAACGTTTTTACAAAATAGATTATCCAGGAAAATCTGTCGCATATGGAAGCGCTTCCGCACATGTAGCATATGCAGCTACAGGAGGCGCCATCGCCGCCTTGGTAGATAGACCCCAAATCTGGGATATCTTAGGTCCCCTCGCCGTATTACAAGAAGTGGGGGGAGGCGCATATCATCCGGATGGCCGCTCTCTCGACCTTCAGAAGCTCGCGAATGGTGAAAAAGCCAATGGACCTGTCTTCTTTGGCTTAAAAGAAAATACTGAAAAAATATTTCCTCTTATCGAAGTATACCCCAGACCCAAGCCATAGTTTTCAGCCCTGAAACCCTGTTCCGAAAACACTTTGCATCAAATCGCCTTCATCAAAACGAGCCAGGCGATAGTCGCTGATATCCGGCTCCTCACAACTTCCGGTCATGATCAACTCCGCCATCATCTCTCCCACAGCGGGCGCCAACTTGAAGCCATGGCCGCTCATCCCTGTGCAAATGTAGTAACCCGGCACTTCGGGGTAACGATCAAGAATGGGCATCCAATCCGGCGTAATGCAGTACAAGCAACCCCAGCCACGGAATAGTTTCGCATTTTCAAAGTAGGGCCAACGCTTTTGCATCCTCTCCAGAACATCGAGCACGAAATCCATGTCTCCTTTTTTGTTGAAATCATCCGGGTCGACATACTCGGGTTCTATATTGTCGCGACCTATGAGGAGTAAATCTCGCCCCTCCGGGCGGTAGTACAAACGCGTCGGACCATCATAGACGACAAATTCAACCCTCTCGCCATCTCTGCCCACGGCATAAAAAACCGTATCTTGTTCTCGGATGGCCTCCGCCGGAAATTGGTGTCCGCTGAAAGCGGCCACCTTATTCACCCAAGCCCCGGAAGCGTTCACGACAACCGGAGTATCGATAACATCCCGAAAGGTCTCAACGCATACCAAACCTGAGCTATCGAATTTGACCCCAATCACAGAACAATTCTGTCGTATTTGCGCACCATATTTTTTCGCACCTTCCGCAAATCCAGATGTCACTCCATGTGGATCAGCATACCCGCTTCTCGGTTCGTAAGCCGCACCCACTAAATCTTCCAGTTGGGCCCATGGGGCGTGTGTCGAGAAATTTCCTCTTTTTTAATCCAGTACGTTTCTACTCCGAGGGATTGTGCAAGTTCTACATTTTTTTCACGCCATTACGAAGAGAATCATTCGCCAGCACCAAATATCCGGTTTGCATGAATCCAGCTTGTCTGCCCTCGGAATATTCCTCGAACCCCTCAAACGCCAACAGAGACCGCCAAGCCATCTGAATGGTGCTTGTATTTGAATAGTGCATGCGAAAAAGCGCCGAAGACCCGCCCGTGGAACCAGATGCGATGCCATCGCGTTCACAAAGGATAATTTTTCCAAAACCTCGTTTCGCCAACTGATAGGCGATGGAACATCCCATCACACCACCACCAATGACGACGGCATCCGCCGTTTCTTGCGCCACAACCGCTCCTTCCTAGGCATCCACCCAGATTGGACTCGACCAAGCCATTTCCCCATCGTCCTGTATCAGGCGCACATAATAATAATCCGCCTCCCGTTCCTTACCATTCGAATCAACCCACTCAATAGAGACCGACTCCCGTCCCGGTTCATCTATATGAATTTCTTTCGTATTTTTGATGATTACGACCTTATGAACCGGGGAGCAGGCTTCAGCCCGGATCTTCAGTTTCCTCGCAGACGATTTTTCCAATGTAATCTCTGAGCCCATGGGGGCGTCGTTCAAGAAAATTTCAAGAATAATGCGCGCTCCCGTCGTGCCGTAGCAACGCCGATCCCAAAGGGCCCTAAATATCCCTTCCCGATCAAAGGTCTCCGCCCATACACAAGTCAATCCACCTCTCCAGGCATTCTTGAGCCGCAATCGATTCGAGAACCCAGGCTGAGACGTATGCGTATCCGAGCCGGCGATGATGCCCAAACGATATCCTTTCTCAAGCGCATCCTGCACGCTTTGTCCTTCATAGCGCGCCGGGTTGACCAAAGGCCTTTCACATCCATTGGCTTCTGAGTTGCCCCAACAAGAGTATATTTCGACGAGGCGCTGAAACCTCGGATCGTGCCAGCGCCAGCGGGTGCCAATCACAGCACTTACCGAATGATGGGGAATCGTCATCACTCGGCCCTCGAATTTATCGAGTTGCCTCCAGAGCTTTTCCGGATGATCGGAGTCGGAACTGCGGGAGTCCAGCTTCGGGATATCCTGATCATCCAGGAAATAGACGTTTTTGTTCCCGTCTTGTTCGAGCATGCCAAACCATTCATAAGCGGGGAGAGCAACATATCTACCCGCTTCAGTAAAACGATTCGCCGCATCAGTGACTTCTTTCCATTGCGCTTCATCCATTCGCATGGCCAAAGAGGTGCAGGCGGCGAAATCCACACCCGCGCAATCCCGCGCATAGGCGTGGACATACTCCACGATTTCACGCGCGGTTGATGGTCTCGGGTACTCCCCCACGCACAACCCGCTCATGCAATGCGGGTCGCCAAAAAGAAGCATGCGCTCCGGGGTTTCATCCAACACCTTGATCGGTGGTGTATGAGCGGCCGGCAATCCATCCGCCAAGACCTTCAGCCGATGAATGCCCTTGGTTTGCAAAACCACATTTTCACATACAAAAACTCCGGGCGATTCCTGACGGAAAGAAACCGAGTTCTCATCAGGCAAAAATAGCTTCGGTACAGATGTCTCTGATGTCGCTACGTTATGAAAGCAATCTCGCGTCACAGCCCGTACAGAAAAGCCCTGGCCAGTGACTACTTGCGCCGGCGCAGTAACCCAAAGAAAACATGGCCCTTCGGGAAGCACATCAAAGGTTGGGGGCTCCGGAAGAAGCTCCCAGTCTCCCCCTCCGGTCGAATCAATGGATAAAGTGAATTCCACGGGCATGGCCAGGGCTTGCGCCTGCGCGCCGGGGATTCCGGATGGCGTCCAGCCATATTCGATTTCAATGAAATCACCTTCCACCAAAGAGGAATCCTGAACCTTCAACTCCAGGCTGGCCGGAAGGAAAGTATAACCGAGCACAGGTTCAACCAATGAAGGAACTAAAACAACATCTTCATTCGAACATCGGAATTTGCAAAATCCCGGATCTGTCATTTCATTGAATTGGGGCGTAGTGAACCCATTCGGCGGTGTGAAGCGAAGACCCCCTCCTTTATAGATTCCGCGCGGCCCAACATTGAAGATAATGCGCCACTTCCCCAATCTGCCCACTATGATCGGGCCTTCAGGCTCTATCTTTGCCTGCCCAATATCTTCACCATATAAATACTCACGCAGCGCACCTATACCCCGACGAGGGGTTGTCATGATTGCCCTCCTTTGTAGATATAGGGAGATTCAGGAATCAAAATTACAAACGAAAAAATCCCAATGGATGAGCGCATTTATTCCCAGGTGAGCATTGCGGCATACCCGTTTCTAGGAACGGTCGAATGAATTGACAAACCTTTGATTCGCTTGAACTCCTGAATGGTGATTAGGTGCACATAGGATTCCCACAATATGTGGCGGAAAGAGCACTCAAGCGTCTGGTAATACAAATAAGGATCGTTTTCGTCTTTGCGAAAGCCCGTCTCATGAGCAGGCAAAACGAGATTTTGAAAATAATCTATCACTCGCTCACCGTTCGCCCACGTTCTGTCCGGCGAATACTTTCTGGGCAATTCCTTCTTTCTTAGCGTGGCAAGCGTTTCGCTTGATAAAACCTCCCGACACAAGGCGCACGCATCATCAAGCGCTGCCAGAACATCGGACGCACCAGGAAACCGGACGGGATCGAGCATTCTGTCCGCTCCTCCTTGATCCGCCAGAGATTTATCTCGCGGCAAGGAATCCGGATACAAAACGGGGGGCCAGAATTCCAGGAAAAAAAGATATGGGATCCATGCCGTGTGACTGATTTGTTCTTTAATCGACCAGGCTCCCCAACTCATCTCTGGCAGCTTCCATTCCCATAATTCCTGCGGAAGTCCGTCGGTTTCTTCTCGAAATAAATCCGCCAAATTTTTGTATTCCGGAAAAACATCCAGTCCTTGTGTGGATAAGTCTTCTGGCATATCGCTCCCTCAAGACATTAATTGTCGTCCCTTTTCATCGGCAAGTGTTTTGCGTACACCGCCGCCGCTTGCTGTGGAGATAAACCCTTGTCCATTGTCTCTACGGATTGTTCCGCTAAGGGCGTCGTCGAGAGATGTGAATATATGGCCGCCGCTCCTTGGTGAAACTTCGGCGTGACGCCGGCTGATTCAAAAGTCTGCGCAATTTGTTTCATCTCGTCGATATACCGCCACGCCACAACTGGAAGACGAGGGGCGCTTGAGGCAATCTGTTTATAAGATGCCTCCTGGCTTGTTTGAAACTCATGATTCACCTCTTCGGATAGACCAAGCGCTTCGGCCAGAGTGATAACGGCCGTTTGAAGAGCATGGGTTCCCTTCGTAAGGGCTGCGTAACACATCTTGATTCCAGAAGCGCGGCCTACCTCTTTCCCGAGCAAACGAACCACGAATCCCTTGCCATCCAACTCCGCTAGCAACTCCGCCCGCTCGCCGCTGAAGTAAAATCTGGTGTTGCTCCTCGTCTCGCTCGGAGGGGGGCCTAATATCCCACCATCGATGAAATCCGCTCCGACATCTGAAATTCGCTTTGCGATTGCTTTTGCCGTTTCCGGCGACACGGCGTTGCAATCAGCGTATGGAGGGAAATACCCGGAAGCCGACATAGCTTCCGCCACTTCGTCCGCCGCCTGGGTGGCTAACCCCGGAGGCACGATGGATAAAACAATATCCGCACGCTCCAGCATTTCGGCCATTATCGGATAGTCCCGGATTCTTCCTTCAGCGGCCAAGCGCTTCGTTCTTTCGCTTCTGTTTGCGAGACAAGTTATCACTTCATACCCATGCGAACCCAGCATTCGCCCAACCGCATGTCCCATATCTCCCGGGCTGATGATGGCAACGGTTTTCAGGGCCATAACCACCTCCCTAAGCTTAACTTCGGAAAGAAACTATATTCACCCAGTCTAGCAGAAATGGAGTTCTGCATAGAAAAGGCGTCGGCATTTGATGGATTTGGCTTCTTGTAAGTCCTGCTATCTGAAAAAGCTATTCTTTCCACGTGCATTTTTCGTCTTTGGAAGAATACATCATCGCACCCACGGGCTCGCTAGCCGTCGAGTCTCTCCTCATGCGTAAAAGATTCACCAAGAAAATGGTGTCCTTTGCTCCCGCATTTTCCAGCATATCGCTTCCGAGCCGACAAACTAATTCCGCTCTTTGTCTTCTTTTTTTTGCGCTCACTTCCGCCCATGGCAACAAAATGTCAACAGACAACCTTTCAGGTGTTATCTCGGAAACCTGAATATCCGCACGGCTGGTGTGCTTTGAAGCGTCCAGGTATTTCTTGAGTATTTGGCCTACGTTTTTAGCGATGGCCTCTGGAGGCATTCCTCTTAACTTCTTTGCTTCTGCCGCCAAGGATGCTTTAACACCTGTTTTATCAAGAAATAGAGGTTTCGAGAAAAACAATAGCGCTCCTGCCAAAGAAGCAAATGAGATAAAAAAAACCCAAAAAAGGAAATTCGCTCGAGATGGGAGCGGGAAACTCATCAAGAAACCGGATAGGCGGAAGCGTAGCCGCCCACGGGTGCATCAGGATAGACGGGAGACAAACCCAAGGCTTCACGATGGAGCCTGATGGAGCGCAAGTGAATCAAATCATCCCAAAGCACATGACGCAGAGTCGCTAAAGGTGCAATTCGAAACCCGTGTTCGTGTTCAGGGTCAACCGTAAATCCATCCGGGTGGCAATTCATGCAACGATTCCACAAATCAACGGAACGCTCCTCGCTCACGCCCACGACCGATGAGTCCGTGAAAACAAACAAAAGCGATTTGTCAGCCGAAGGCTTTATATCCGGCTGTTCAACTTGGATCGCCGCTGCCTCACAGACTTCGGATAAACGCAAATGCAGCCACTCGATATCCCCATATCGCTCAGAGGAAAAACGACGATCATTATCCCGTGTATTGATAAACGTGCTGAACTGACTCATGTCCACAACCGGCCATGGCAGGCGAGTGGCGCCATAAAGAACCATGAACCACCGTGTCGTAATGTAGGCCATATGGCTAAGCTGTCTTCTTGGGGACCAACGCGCCCATACTTCCGTCCCCGTTCTATCCAATTGCGCCTCGGGCAGTTCAGCGAGTTCCCCCATGGTCCACTCAGGGATTTGCCGGTAGACATGGGCAATTTCACTTGGCGTAACCGGATATAAGGTTTCACTCATCCCTTAAGCATCCGAGTCCAGGATTTCATAAAATCTCTCCGTGTCCTCCAGTGTGGCAAATAGATAATCCGGAGAAGCACTCGCCAACTCGTAAAGTGAATCGCCGCCCGTGGCCACGGCCATCGTCTTCGCGCCGCATGCGCGACCCGCCGCGACGTCTCGCCATGTATCACCTACCACCCAACGAGAAGTGGACTTGCGCGGAAATTCCTTTTGAATGATTTGCTCGCCCCTCAGAAATCCTGCTTCCAGCAACTCCGTCCTGTCTCCAGAATCAGAGCCAAAACCCCCGAACGAAAAGAATCTGTTTAACCCGCCACGCGAGAGTTTGATTCGCGCACCTTCTTCGATATTGCCCGTGCCTAATCCCATGAACACGTCATTCCGGCCCTTGAGATACGAAAGCAATCCTGGAATTCCCGGCATCAGATGAAAATTTTTAGAATCCCTAACTGTGGTGGGCAGGATTGCCACATATTTATCTAAGAGAGCCTTCACCTCAGACTCGCTCCCGCAACGTTCCAAGTGAGAGGTAAACATCTCTTGCACGATGAGCTCATCTGTTTTTCCATGCGGGTGAACATGACGCATAGCGTTTGGAATCCCGTATATGCGCTCGAAAGCGATATTCAACGCTCCTGCCCCTGCGCCTCCGCTTAGAAGCAAGGTGCCATCTACGTCGAACAGGATCAGGTGAATTGAATTCAACGGTTTCTTTCCAACACGCATTCTTGGATATGTCCGGGTGAGACTACTTACCTATATGTTATAACACGCAGTGGAAATGAACCAGCGATCCATACTGACAAGGGAGATGAAAGTTGCCGGATAAGAAAATCGCCGTCGTAACGGGCGGCAACAAAGGCATTGGCTTTGGTATATGCCGTTCGCTTACAAAACAAGGAATACGAACCATCCTCACGTCGCGAGACGTTTCCAAGGGTGAAACCGCTAAGAAGCAGCTGAAACAAGAGGGACTGGATATCATATTCCATCCCCTGGATGTCACCGATCAGAGTAGCATTGATTTGATAGCCAGCTTTTTGACCAATGAATTCGGGCATCTGGATATCTTGATCAACAACGCGGCCATCAGGAAAGATGTCGGTATGAAGGGTTTGGACGTTCCCATCGAAATCGTCCGGGAAATGATGGAAACCAACCTCTACGGTCCTCTCATGCTGTGCCAAACACTGGCTCCTCTCTTGAAAAAAAGTCCAGCCGGTAGAATCGTGAACGTCTCAAGCGGCATGGGCTCTCTCGCCAGCATGGGCGGAGGCTCTCCCGCATACAGAATCACAAAAACCGCACTGAATGCGATGACGAAAGTTCTCGCAAGCGAATTCCAGGGAACCGGCGTGTTGGTGAATTGTTGCCATCCTGGTTGGGTGAGAACCGACATGGGTGGCCGGGGCGCCTCAAAATCAATTGACGAAGGAGCGGATACGCCCGTATGGCTCGCTTTATTGCCAAAGGAAGGGCCTACCGGGGGGTATTTCCAGGACAGAAAACCCATGCCTTGGTAAAAGACGTGATTATTTCATCTCGACGCGGTAGTTCCCAACCAGATGTTCAGAGGTGGCCTCTACAGAGAAAACGATTTAGTGATGTCAGATATCCACTTCTTCGGTTTTTAGAGATCAATCGGAGATTTTCGCATAATCCCATCCTGTGACAAACAAGTTCACCTCGCCGGTTGATTCCTCATATTTATAGCGCGTCAACTTGGCGAGATCATCGCCATAGACATGAATACCCACAACAGGCTCAGGCGAAGCACAGCTTACGCGGTGCACATCTTGGTCCTTCGTACAGCAGACGAAAACATCCCCAGGCCCTGCCAGGCGTTTCCCCTGCGGCGTAAGATTTACGCGAGCGCCCTCTTCGCGCGGACCTTCTCGCAAAAAACTCTCTTCGTTTTCCATTCCTCGGTAAATGCCTATCACTCCCCAGGTACCATGATCATGAATCGGGGTGGTCTGGCCCACATCCCATATACCGGCGCCTATAGAGAAGCTCTCATCCGGCTCTATGTGAATCCGGTTGAGCGTAAAACCTTCTTTTTTCACTAACAGTTGGTCGGCACTCAACAGGTTCGGCTCATCCAAAATCGATTCAAGGACCACCGCTACGCGAGCAGTAACTTCTTCTTCGGTACCTCCTGTATTTACAATTTCGCGTACTTGGTCGATAAAATCATTCATCATTATTGACATCTTTCATCCCCCAAGTTTTTTTAGGATGCGCCCAAGCAAAATCCGCATACCCTAATTTTTGTGATACATCTCATGAGCCAAGAGCGCCACCTTCAAAGAAACGCTGCTTGCGAACCCACCGAGCTCGCCCGAGCTCGCGATAACGCGGTGTCATGGTATTACAAGAGGAACGGGATTTCTATGTAACGCCTGGCCTACGGCACGCGAAGCTTTCGGGTTTCCAATTTGATTCGCCACCCAGCCGTAAGAACGCGTCTCGCCATAAGGAATATTTTCCGTCTCAATTAATACTTTGATCATGAAAGGCGTGAGGGAGGAGAGGTCTGTCTTCAAATCGAAACTTTTTCGCGTTCCCTCCAGATACTCTTTTATCTCTTTTGAGGCTCGACGACTCAACGGCGTTGATTGCTCACTCGCATGATCCGCCACGAGAGGCTTTTCCACGCCATTCAACATTCTAATTTCCACAATACCTTTATCCGATACAAACACGGAGAATTCCGCACGCACTTTCTGGAGCCATTCGGCAACATGATTTTCCAGAGATTCACCGTCTTTCTGGAACAATTCACCCTGCCGCCATTTATCCACCCGGCGCGTCATAAAAAATTCCCCCTTTTATACCGCTAAAACGCCGTAGCCACTCCTTTCACATAGGCTTGCCCGGTTCTCAACCGCAAGATTTGATTCGTGCCGTCTGAATGCAAGAACGTACTGGCATCGCGAAGGTATTTCTCCATGGGAGCGTCGTGCATGATGCCTGCGCCGCCGAATACCTCCATGCCCAGACGCGCGCAATCAAAGGCGACCTCTGAAGCGAAAATTTTGCATTTCCATCCTTGCGTGAAATCATAAGGCTTTTGATGGTCCACAGCCCAGGCGGTGCGCCAGATATATGTGCGCGCAATGTCCAGATTCATCGCCATATCAGCGAGTATGGATTCTATCGCCTGGTGCTGGCCGATGGGCTTGCCGCCCTGGACACGTTCGCGGCTGTAAGCCAGCGCTTTCTCGAACGCGGCGCGTCCAACGCCCAAGGCTGTAGCGGCTGCTTCCGGTTTCCCCATCGATAGGAGATTCCCCCTGATTTCGAACATGTTTCCTTCACCTAAGATAATATGGTTTTCGGGGATCTCGATGTCTTCATAGAAAATTTCTGAATTCATAGAAAGACGCTGGCCAATTTTTTCATGCACCTCGCCTATCGATATGCCGGGGGTCTCTCTTGGAACCAGAAAGCCGGTTAAACCTTCCCTCAAGTTTTTACTGAGGTCGGTTCTCGCCGCCAATACGTACAACGATGCTATAGGACCATTGCTGACATAGCGTTTCTTGCCATTGATGATCCATTTTCCACCTTCTTTCTCCGCATGCGCATAAAGCGCGATGGAGGGATCATCGTAATAGCCCTGATGGTCTGTCCCTGCTCCTTCTTCCGTCATGGAAATCGCAGCCAGGAACCTCGGTTCTTCGCACAAGCGTTTAATCCAGGGATCTCTGACTTCAGGCTCTACTTTTTCCAGGATATGGGACAGCTTCCAGGTCTGGTCAAGGTTCACCGCAAAACCCAGATCACCCGCGGCAAGTTCCTCGCCTGCCAAACAACACGAAAGCACATCGGCACCCATTCCGCCATATTCTTTAGGGTATGGAAGTTGCCTTAAGCCCAAAGCGCTCGCTTTTTCGGTCAGATCCCACGGCATGCGTTCTTCCCAGTTCTGAATCCGATCACGCTCGGGAGCCACCGGGGCAAGTTCTTCATAGGAAAATTTCCTGGCTATTCCCTGAATCCGTTTTTGCTCATCATTCAAAGTGAATTCCATGGACGCTCCTCCCGCCAATCACCCCCTGAAAGAGAGGCGAATGATTCGGCTACCCTAAGGGAAAACAAATGCGCATCAAGAAGAACGAGACAATGCGTGATTGGCTGCTTCCATCGCCATGACGCCATGCGGCCTGCCGACGCCTTCGACAAAAGCGGCATCCGCTCCCGCGAGCTCAAGCCGAATAACAGCCTCGTTCAAATCCGTGTTCGGGGACAGCGATATCCCTCTCCTCGAAGGCATATCCGTTTTGGCAATCTCTCCCACTTCTTGAAATACCTCGGGCACACGAAGAAACGCATCGAGGTCTATTTTGCTTACAACGCCAATCAGGTGCATACCATCAAAAACCGCCGCCCAAGGCGCGTTTATCCTATTCATTGCCGCCCAGGTTTCTCTGGCGTCTTCCTCCACTCCAACGATCGCTACAGCCTGCAAAAAGCACTCCCTGACTTTCATCGATCGAATTTCTCGGCTACCGACAAATGGCCAAAACGCGGCATCGCTTCGATTTTCAAAAACTTTGATTTCAACTCTCTTAATCTCTCCGGCGGATGTTGCGCAATTTTATTCGCCAGAGCGCGAGTTTCCTTCATCAGGTCTCTTTGCGATGTGATGCGATTCACCAATCCTAAGCGATATCCCTCTCGCGCATCAAATCTTCTGCCGGTGAGCACTAAATCTTTCACGAATGGAACAAAAATCTGACGCGTCAGACGAACTGTGGCGTCTCCTCCCGGAAATACTCCCAACGCAGTTTCCGGATAACCCAAAACGGCGGCGTCCACTGCAACACGAATATCGCAAGAGAGCATCAACACCATCCCCCATCCGAAAGCGGGTCCATTCACCGCTGCTATTGTCGGAATGGGTAGTTCACGAAGAGCCGTGCTCCACCGCTCGCCCAAAATCATGAATCGCTTCACTTGTTCTTTCGTATGGGTGGCGCTTTCCTTGAGATCGCGTCCCGAAGAAAAAGAGCTTCCCGCGCCCGTCACGATAAGGACTTTAATGTCCGGCGTCTTTTTAATATCCTCCATTTCCTTACACATGGCTTCCATCAATGCCGTGTTGAAAGCATTTCGCGCTTCCGGCCGATTCACGGTAATGCTCGCGACTTGGGATTCATTATGTGTGATGAGGAGGTTTCTATTCATATCCCGCCACAATGAACAAAAAGCCCGTCCTCTAAATGGGACAGGCTCTATGTTTCATGGAAATTCCAACTTCTTTATTCTCCGGTAAATACTGGTTTCCTCTTCTCTTTGAACGCCTGCAGCGCCTCGGCGAAATCCTTGGTGTGATTCAACGGCAACCTGAGGGCATTTGAAAATTCGATAGCCTGAGAAAGCGGCATATCGAGCGTCTGGTCAATTGCTTTTTTCGCGCCACGAACACCCAAGGGGCCATTGTCCCTTATCTTCTCAGCGATGGCTGTCGCTTCATCCATCAGCACGTCCAGCGGATGCGCCTTATTCACCAAGCCGATACGCTCGGCTTCTTTTCCATCGATCCTCTTGCTTGTGTAAACCAATTCCTTCGCCTGTCCGGCCGGCATGACTCTTTGAAGCCAGACCACGCCGCCGGCCCCCGGGAAAATACCAAGGCTGCACTCCGGAAAACAAAGAGTGGCTTCAACTGCTGCAAGCCTGATATCGCATACCAAGGTAATTTCGACGCCCCAGCCGAACGTATGGCCGTTGATCGCGGCGATGGTAGGCATTGGCAAGCGTGCCCATAGAGACGTCGCCGTCATCACATAGCGCTGGTATTGATCGGCCATCTCCTTCGTATGCGTGGTGCTTTCTTTCAGATCGCGCCCCGTACTGAAACCACGTCCCTCTCCAGTAAGAATGACCACACGCACATTCTGCGCGTCGGCCAAGGTTCGCGCCAGTTCCACGAATTCTTCCGCCATCTTGAAACTTATCGCGTTCAGACTCTCCGGGCGGTTGAACTTCACTACCGCCAATCCATCTTCTTCCGTATAGGAAATTGTTTCAAATTCGCGCACGTACCTTTCCTCCTGGAAAATACTTTTCTCTATAATTTGGATCAGCTTTTCAGGTGGCCGGCTACTTCTTCGACAAACTTCAGCGTCGTGTCTCTCATTTCATCAGGCTGTAAATTACTGACCGGATGAGGCAACTGAATATAAGGATGCCCTTCCATGCCCTTGCCACGGAATTGAAAGTCCGCCGCGTTCTTGAACGCCTCGGTAATAATGGTCGTTGAAGGAATGCCCCGTTTTTCAAATTCAACCGTGTCGTGCACACTGCACAACGTGCAGGAGCCTCAGCCTCCCAATGCGGCTATCGCCACATCCACCTCCTGGGCCATTTCTTCGATCATTTCATCAGTGGCAGGCTTCGAGTAATGCTCTTTTCGCATCGAAATGACTCTGGCCACGTCGTATTGCTCACGGAGGGCATTCCCCAAGGTTTCCAAAATGATATCCGCTTGTTCTTTGGTGTTGTCGAGGAGCCCCACCACCTTACCCGAAAGATCGCCGGGCCTTTGCGCAAGTTCGATTCGCGCGGCCGACCCTCCCGCCGTCGGATCAATGAATCCCATTCCGTTCGCCATGGTTTTCTCCAATTGATATGTGAATTCAACCGTGGCCAAATCATATCCCGCAATTTATTCCTTGTCTACGATATCAACACAATCAATTTTAGATGAAAAAACAAATGATGAATTGTCCGCTTCTCAGTTGCGCCGAAATTTGGCAGAATCAAGTCTAATTCACGGATATCCTCTTACCTTAAGGAGCAGACATATGGCCGATTACGATATCATCGGCAAGTCGAATGTTCGATACGACGCGATTCCGAAAGCGGATGGCTCTATGCCCTACGGAGAAGATGCAGTTCCTGCAGGGGCTCTGCAGTGCGGCGTATTGTTTACACCCATCCCGGTCGGCCGCCTGAAAAAACTCGACACTTCAAAAGCCGAAAAAATCCCGGGCGTTGCCGCCATTCTGACTGCAAAGGATATTCCGGGCACAAACGCGCGATTCGGCTCCGGCACGCCGGGTCTGCCCCATCAGCCTGTTCTGGTGGAAGATAAAATTGAATTCACGGGAGACGCTCTCGCCATCGTAGGAGCCGAAAACAGAGAAGCGCTTGATGCCGCGATAGCGGCCATTGAAGTGGAAATCGAGGCGGAAGAGGGCGTGTGGACAACGCGTCACGATGAAACAAGCGCTGAAAAACGACAAGCGTGTGATTTTGAGGTTACCCGCGGAGACTTGAAGACAGCGTTTGACGAAGCCGACGTGGTGATTGAGAAAACATACACTACGCAACTCGCCGAACACGCCTTCCTGGAACCGGCCTCCGGTACTTCCTGGATGGAAGAAGACGGCGTCATCACCATCCGCGTCGGCACACAGCTTATCGAATACTACCGCGCCATTGCAGCGATTTTAGGAATCTCGCATAGCCGCGTCCGCCATCTCGGCACTTACGTCGGCGGCGGGTTCGGCGCCAAGGGCATGCTGACCGTAGAACCTTATCTGGCGCTGCTCACCTGGCATACGCAAAGGCCCGCCGTTATGGTGTTGGGCCGCGAACACGGCATCCGAAACACCTCGAAAAAGCACCCTTTCTATATGAAATACAAAACAGGAGCGACCAAGGACGGGAAAATCCTGGCCGTACAGGCGGACATCGTAGGAGACGCTGGCGCCTATCCGTATAAATCCAACTTGTTCCTCCTAGGCGCAATGTGCATCGCCGCCGGCCCTTACGATGTCCCTAACGCAAAAATTCGTGCGCACGGCTACCTCACGAACAATCCCATCACCAACGCGATGCGCGGTGTCGGATCAAACCAGGTCTGCTTCGCATATGAGACCCAAATGAACCTGGTTGCAGATGCCCTAGGGTTGGACAAGTACGAATTCAGGCGGAAAAATTTCATCCAGAAAGGACAGGAACTGCCGACCGGACAGAAGATACCTTACGAACCGAACCTGGAAGGATGCCTCGACAGCGCGCTACAGGCCCTGGGTGAACCCACAGAACCAGGTCCGGGCAAACGTATCGGCCGGGCGGCGGCCGCGAACATCACCGGCTACGGAAGGCCGAATGACGATGCGAATGCGGCGGTTCACCTTGAGCCGGATGGCAGCGCCGTAGTACGTGTAAGCGCGCCTGACATAGGCGCCGGCCAGGGCGCTACGCTTCAAAGCATAACGGCTGAAACCCTCGGGCTCAGGCTCGATCAGGTTTCCACCCGTTTGTCCGATTCCGCTACTACACCACTCTCAGGCATTACTGCAGGTTCTCGCCAGACACTCATGGCGGGGCATGCCGTTCAACTTGCCGCAGACGAGGTTCGGAAAGCCGTGACCAAAGGCGCCGCCTCGTTGCTCGAAGCTTCTGAAGAGGACATCCGTGTTGGAAGTGGGGAGGCATGGGTGGCCTCCGCTCCCGAGAGAAGGGTTGGCATCGGTGCTGCGGCTGGGGAAGCCAAAAAAATGGGTGAAGCCCTGCATTGCACCCATGGCTACAACATGCCGGGACATGAATACGAGAACCCGCAGCGATACATGAACGGTATGGGCGGATGGTCGGACTACACATTTGGCGTTCATGCGAGCGAAGTGGAGGTCGATATCGAAACCGGCGAAGTGAATCTCTTGAAGCACATCGCCTCCCATGATGTCGGGCGAGCGCTGAATCCTCAAAGCGTGGAAGGGCAATTCGAAGGCGGCGCGGTGATGGGGATTGGCTATGCGCTGCATGAAGAAATCACCATGGTGGAAGGAGACTGCCGATCACAAAGCTTTCACGAGTATCTGATTCCCACTTCCTCGGATATCGGTGAGTTTGAGTCTGTTGTTCTTGAATGTGGAGAGGGCGCAGGCCCATATGGCGCACGCGGCGTCGGAGAACCCCCATGCAATAACGCGCCGGCAGCCGTCGCCCTCGCCATCAATGATGCGATAGGCACGGAAGTCTACGACCTTCCCATCACGCCCGAGCGTGTCTGCCGGGCGGTCATAAAGAAAAACGGCAATAGCAACGGCCATTAACAAACGTTAATCACAAAAGAGCCCCGGCAATTTTGTCGGGGCTCTTATCTGAAGGACGCACACTACATATCTGGGATTACAAAAAGCTGACCGATTGGAGTCTTTAGAAATTTAGATATATGTTGCTGAAATTACAGCCTTATGTCCACCATCTTTTGGAAACAAAACCTTTCACACATCAAATCTTTTTGACACAGCACGACACGCCACGGTAATTCCGTGCATGACCATGCTGGAAGGTGAGCCCCTGCTACCTGCGACAATCAAATGAAGATCGTCGGGATCTCCTACCGCAGGCACAAAAAAATCATCATCATTCACGTCCACGGGAAATGGCCATCGAACCGCGCCTTTCTCGCCTCGCCAGATGCCGCCGCGCTTTATCTCCCCTATTGTGCGCCCACCCGTTTCCAGTAATTTTTTATGGACATCACTGCGAGTCAGCCCGGCGTCAGCGCAAATATGCGCATGTTGCGCACCCAGGACAACCGCCATATCCGCTTGTCGATACATATTGGGACCGCCCAATGCGGACATCATGTCGGCAACCGTCGTCAGGAGCCGTTCAGGAGTCAGACTCGCATCGTCCCATACCTGCACCGGCCCTTCGAGGGGAATCATGGTCACCACGTTATCGCTCTGTGAAAATCCTTTGGATTCCGCATACGACTCCCAAGGGGATTCCTCCTCGTTCTCCATGATGCAAAAAGTGCTTCGCCAGGGACCTCCAAAACCGCCGAGACATGTGATTCCGGGAATGCCGCCTCCCACATTCATCATGACGAGCCGCACAGCGCGGCCAATGGTCAGGTTCGCGCGAAAGCCGGGACCCATGCAGCCCACACCGCCATGCAGCCCGACCTCTTTGGCATAGGGGCCATTGACCAAAAGAAATGGAGCGCCCGCGCTCGTCGTAGCCTGAATCAGATTTACGTTAAAACGTTCATCTAAAAGCGCTTCCAGCCCGGCAATCAGCACCGGCATATACCCGGGCTTACAGCCCGCCATAACAGCGTGGGCCGCCACTCCTTGTACGCTGAGTTCCGCGCCCGCCGGAGCCACGCAGCCGAGTACTTCGCCCGGCTCTTTTGTCGTACCCGAGAGCATCAAACCGATTCGCTCTTCTGTCGGGGTCACGACGGGTAGGCCATCCGACCATTCTTTATCAAAGAAAAACTCAAACTCATCCATTCGCTAATCCTCAAAACCAAGCCTAAAAGAAAGGCTTAAGGTTCATAATCAATTGAAACCGCCTCGCTGCCATCCACCCAACCGGGCATGACGGCCGTCACCGGCCCGGGCGTACCCCCTGCGACGAGAAGTACCAGATCGTCCTCATCCTTAATCGCCGGTACCATAAAAGAATCATCCTGCAGGTCGAGATCAAATGTCCACTTGGCAATCATCTCCTCACGCCAATAACCAGATTTTTTCAACTCTCCCAAGGGCCTGCGTGCAAGCTTCATAATTCGGCGATGTACGTCTTTTTTATCCAGACCCGCATCCGCGCACATGTGCGCATGATCGGGACCCAAAGCAACAGCAACCTGGGTCTTCAGCCAGATATTCAGTGAACCCAGGGTGGATATTTTATCCGCCAAACCCACAAAAAAAGATTCCGGCTCTTTTGAATAATCATCGATATATCCTTGAGGCGCCTCCGTCATCACGGCGGTTACAACATCGTCATCCTGATGAAATCCTCTCGTGACGGACAATGGCTCCCAAGGGCTTTCCGCTTCATTTTCGGCAATGCAAAACGTATATCTGGCAGGAGAGCCGAACGTGCTCATCGAGGCGGAAACCGGCACACCGCCGCCCAGGTTCATGAGCATAAGCCGGATGGCGCGGCCAATCGTCGCATTCGCCCGAAAACCCGGACCAAAGCACCCCGTTCCGCCGTGCAGACCGATTATTTTCGCATATGGACCATTCACGATGATCAAAGGGGCTGCACTGTGCATGGTGCCCTGCACGCCGTTCAAGTTGAGTTTCGGTGCAAGGAGCGCTCTGAGTCCTGCAAGAACGACAGGCAAATACGATGGTTCACAGCCCGCCATCACGGCGTGCGCGGCAACAGCTTCAACGCTGGCCTCTCCCATGAGGGGCGGCACCAATCCAATGACCTCCGAAGCCCCGAGTCTGGTGCCCGAGAGCATGGTGGCCATCCGTTCCTGGGTTGGGGGGATTACCGGCAGACCATCCGACCAGGATTTTTGAAAGAAAAATTCAAATTCATCCATAGGGATCTGTTACCACTCTGACTGTCGTGGAGATTCCGGCGCTAAACCTCATAGGCCCCATGAACGGCCCGGCTGCCGCCGCTCCACCCATGGCATACCGCGCTGCCCGAACCCCAGCCGCCCGCGACAATCAAATGCAGATCACGGGGGTCCTTGATGACGGGAACAAAAAACTCATCATCATCGGGGTCCACATGAATATACATATCCAGCGCGCGCTCGCGACGCCAGTTGCCGCCTCCTTTCAACTCCTTCACTTTGTGGCCGGCCAGCTCACACAATCGCCGATGCACGTCCGCCCGCGTGAGGCCGCCCTCGGAGCAAATTTTCGCATGCTGGGGATTCATGGCGACAACCATATCGGTCCTGGGAGCGTGCATGTTCCAGGAGCCCAGGCCCGTCATCGCATCGGCGATTCCCCGGAGCAGGCGCTCGGGCTCCTCGCTGACGTCATCGAAGGTCAGGCGCGGGCTTTCCACCATGGCCATGGTGATTACATTTTCATCCGATCCGTATCCTCTGGATTCAGCGAGCGTCTCCCAGGGATGAAACTGAAGGTTCTCCGTTACGCACGCGGTATAGCGCAGCGGCGTGCCGAAAATCGTCATCGAAGAAACACCCGGAATACCCCCGCCGAGGTTCATTAAAATCAGGCGAATGGCACGGCCAATGGAAGCGTTGGACCTGAATCCGGGGCCAAAGCAGCCATTTCCTCCGTGAACCCCGATTTGCTCGGAATAGGGGCCGTTTACAATCATGAGGGGCGCCACGCCGTGCATCGTGCCCTGCACGCCGTTCGTGTTGAATTCATCGCGAAGCATAAGCGAAGTGGCGCCGAGAACGACCGGCAGGTACTCGGGTTTACAGCCGGCCATAACCGCATGAACCGCCACGTTATGGACCGTTGCCTCACCCATGGCGGGAGGTACCAGGCCTATGAATTCAGTCGGACTTTTCTTCGTGCCCGAGAGCATACGCTCGATGCGTTCTTCGGTCGGGGTGACGACGGGCAATCCGTCCGACCAGGGTTTCTCGAGGAAAAACTCGAATTCATCCTGAAGTTCACTCAAAGCCATTCACCCATTGAAAGAAGTGGATATCATGACGATTGAAATGCGCGGGAAACCGAGCGGCTACTGCCGTTCCAGCCATGCATCACGGCCGTCATCGGCCCCGGAATTCCGCCCGCCACGATCAAGAGCAGTCTCCGGGCCTCTTTAATCGTCGGAACGAACGCATCGTCATCATCCAGATCGACGGGGATCGGAAAATCCCTGATGCGATTTTCCCGGAAATGCCCGCCCGTTTTGAGTTCGCCCACCGTACGGCCTGCGATTTCGCAAAGACGCCCATGGACATCCGCCTTTGAATACCCCCTCTTTGCGCAAATCGCGGCCTGCTGCGGGCTCATCGCCACCACCAAATCGGTGCTGGCCCAGCAGTTCCACGAACCCAGATGCGACATGGTGTCCGCGATGGAGGGCAACATGCATTCCGGGTCGTCGCTCACGTCATCCCAGGACATGACGGGGCCTTCCACATGCACGGCCGTGACGACGTTGTCCTGCGCATCGAAACCATTCGTCTGAGCGTGAGACTCCCAGGGGCTTTCCGCTTCATTCTCGGCGATGCAATACGTGAACCTGCCCGGTTGCGAGAACGTGCTCATCGAGGTGATGCCCGGAATTCCGCCGCCTATGTTGAGGAGCAGTAGCCTGATGGCGCGGCCAATCGTCGCGTTCGCCCTGTTTCCGGGGCCGAAGCAGCCCAGCCCGCCGTGCAGGCCGATATCCCTGGCGTAAGGGCCGTTCACGATCAGCAGGGGAGCCGCGCAGGAGAGCGTCGCCTGCACGCCGCCCACGTTGAATTTTTCCTCCAGAATGGCTTCCACGGCTCCGATGAGGACGGGCATATACGCCGGTTTGCATCCGGCCATGACGGCATGAACTGCGATGGTCCGAACGTCAGCCTGCGCCAGCAATGGGGGCACATCGCCGATGACTTCATCCGGGTCGCGGCCCGTCCCCGCCAGCATGAGGCCCATGCGCTCTTCCGTCGGGGGGATGACCGGCAGGCCGTCCGACCAGGCTTTATCGAAGAAATACTCGAATTCATCCACCGGAGATGCGCTCACGAAATGCCTCCGAACTACTTTCTGAAGTGAGGGATACGCCTGTTTTGCCGCACAAATATACATGGGCGCTGGACAGAATGCGAGTCTATGCCGTTAGAATACCCCCGAAGCGTCAACTATCGTAAACACCTTATTAACAGGAGCTTATTCCATGCCGATTTACAGAAATCTCGCCGCGCAGAACCAGGGGAAGGCCGCCGACTACGTCACCGCAGACGCCGCCTGGGTCGATGGCGACCACACCACCATCGGCTATTTCCGCATGGAGGCCGGGGGCCATTCCAACCCGCACTATCACCATGACGAGCAGTTCCTCTATCTCCTGAAGGGCGGGCTGCGCATCGCCGTAGAAGGAGAGGTTTTTGAGGCTGCGCCTGGGGATCTGGTGCAGTTCCGCCCCGGCGAGGTGCACGAGATCATGGCGCTCGACGAGGCCGTTGAGCTCCTTCTCACGAGGAGCCCGGCGCGGCCGAGCCTCGAGGTGCTCGCCGTGACGCCAGACGGCGACCGCGCCAGGAGCCTCCTGCGGCCCGAATAGCTTCATCGCCAAAGCACCAATGTTATCAGCGTCTTACGGGGATACCTCCCTGCGTGCCGCGGCCGGCTGTCGGCCCCGTCTCGCCCACCGCCCATGAGCCGCGCTCACCGGAATGCTCACTGTTGCGCCTCGCCGCCGAGGCGAATGCCCGGGATTGCGCCCCCGCAACTCCGCGCATTTGCCGTTATCTTGAGATGCGCGGGCCATGGCAGAATTCCCCTGCGCTGCGACCCGTCGGCGTCATTTCCCAACAAATAAATTGCCTGAAATTTACGGATAAACCCCGTGAATTTATCTATATTTATCGAATTTTTCAGAAATTCCGGCCCGTCCCGATTCAGCGGTTCCGCGGCTCAAACGAGACCGATGCGGGAGCGATTGAAGCAACGGATGAAGTAGCTGATTACCGACCGGAGAGTGAGGATTTGCGCTATGCCTCGGGTGGCGCATCATACCGGACTCAATGAATTCATGGAGCACGGAAAATGCGGGCAAATGCGCGTCCGCTCCTCGGTTTGGAAAAAGGGGTTCCCGAGCGATGAGGTGGCGCGCCTGCGTCGCAGATTCGGCAAGTAACACGTGAAAGGCGCATCTTCTTTTCGTCCCGAGCGAAAATAAGTTTCAGGAAAGTGAAAAACGGGTGCTACAATGGGACTATCTCTGAAAAAGGAGCGCGCCTTGGAGAGAAGCCTGTTCGACCCGACCGGAGACGACGAAAGCGGCGCGGGCGGAGCGCGGGAACCCCGGGTCGACCCGGGGGCGCCTTTGGCCGAGCGCATGCGGCCCCGCACGCTCGATGAGGTCCTGGGCCAGGATCACCTGATCGGCCCGGGCCGCGTATTGAGGCGCGCGGTGGAAGAAGATTCCTTGCGCCCGCTCATTTTCTGGGGGCCGCCCGGCACGGGGAAGACGACGCTCGCGCGCATCATCGCGAACAAGACGAACGCGCACTTCATCACGCTGAGCGCGGTGCTTCACGGGGTGAAGGAATTGCGCGCCGCCGTGGACGAGGCGAAGCGCATGCAGCGCAGGAGCGTCCGCACGATCCTGTTCATCGACGAGATACACCGCTTCAACAAGGCCCAGCAGGATGGCCTCCTCCCGCATGTGGAAAACGGCGTGCTCACCCTCATCGGCGCTACCACGGAAAATCCCTCCTTCGAGGTCATCGCGCCCCTGCTGTCGCGCGCGCGCGTGTTCGTGCTCGAAGGATTGAAGGAAGAGCACGTCGTAGCGCTTCTCCGCCGCGCCCTGGAGGATGCCGAGCGGGGCTTGGGAGCCTTGAAACTGGACGCCGATGATGACGCGCTTCGACGCGTCGCGGTCTTGAGCAGCGGGGACGCGCGCTCGGCCTTGAACATCCTGGAAGCCGCCGCCGCTTTGGCCGGTGAGAACCGCCGGGTCGACGCCCGGCTCGTGGGCGAGGCCGCCCAGCGCAAGACGCTTCTCTACGATAAGGCGGGCGAGGAGCACTACAACCTCATCTCGGCTCTTCACAAGACTTTGCGGGCTTCCGATCCCGACGCCGCCCTCTACTGGCTCGCACGCATGCTCGAGGGGGGCGAAGACCCCATGTTCATCTTGCGGCGTCTCGTGCGCTTCGCCTCCGAAGACGTCGGCATGGCGGACCCGAATGCGCTCGCCGTGGCGACTGCCGCCCAGGGCGCGTTTCATTTCATCGGGCTGCCCGAGGGGAAGCTCGCCATCGCCCAGGCGGTGATCTATCTCGCCCAGGCCCCAAAGAGCGACGCAGTCTACCGGGGCTTCGGGGCCGCCGAGCGCGCCGTGCGCGAGCAGGACGCCGCGCCCGTCCCCCATCACCTGAGGAACGCGCCCACAGGCCTCATGCGAGATCTCGGCTACGGCGAGGGCTACAAGCACGCACACGAGTTTGACGACGCGGTCGTGGAGATGGAGGGCATGCCCGAGGGATTGCAGGGAACGCGGTTTTACCATCCCACCTCCCGGGGATTCGAGGCGGAGGTCCAGAAGAGGCTGGCCATGCGCGAGGAGAAACTGAACGAGCGCCTCGGCGAACGCCTGAACGTGCCGGACGAGAAGTCCATGGACGACCGCCGCCCCTCCGACCCCGCCATGCCCGGCAGAAGGGCGAGGCGCAAGGATAAGTGAGGAGGGAATGGCGCGTATAAGTCGACATGCGAAAGCGGCGGGAACACAGATTAGGCGGGTCGCGCGCTACGAATAGAGTCTACTTTTCTCCAATCCTCAGTAAGCAATATTCCCCTTGAGACGCGTAACGTAACAGCTCCTCCTTGAGGGGGAGTGAATCACATCCTTCGGGTTTGTTAAACGTAGGGACAGGCCCCCGTGCCTGTCCTAACGAGGAATTCCCTCCCCTTCAATCGATATTACTCCCCGTCATTCCGACTTTCGCCGGAATGACGAACAAAACCGCTTTCCCTCTTTTTCCCGCGCAGTCCGTCCGACCTCCTGAGCTACCCGCCACTCCGCCTCACCCTGAGTAGCGGCGAAGCCGCGTATCGAAGGGCGAAGTTCTCGCCTGCCGGGGTCAAACGCGACTGATGAACGAGCGATTGCGTCTCCCATCCTTCGATACGGCGCTTGCGCGTCTACTCAGGATGAGGGTTTGGGGTTGCACGGCGCGTGTTTGAGAAAACCACGTTTTCCCATGCGAGGACATGACTAATGAGAGAGGACATGGTTCGGTGCAGGGACCGCATATGGGCTTTTTCAACAATCCCAATGAGGGAGGGATTGTGATTTAGAACAAGTTTTCCGATCAGTTGCAGTGGATTTTCCTGAAAAGTCTGGCTGTATGAAAAACTACCCCGTCGCCGCAACGGAATCCTTGGCGTCAATCGCCTCATCCATCTCTTCGATAATCACCTTCGCCGCGCGATGCGGATCGTCGTTTTTTGTGATGGGTCTGCCCACGACGAGATAGTCTGAACCCATGCGAATGGCATCCGCAGGCGTCGTGATTCGCTTGTGATCGTCCGAGGCGGACCACGCAGGCCGGATGCCCGGACTTACGATGTCGGCATTCGGGAACCTTTCCCGGCAGGCCTCGATGGCGTCGCCTGAGACGATCAAGCCGTCGCATCCTTCGGCGAGCAGCTTCTCTCCGCGTTCGAGAATGTATTGCGCCGAATCCGTTCCTGTAATCCCTTCGCTTCGCAAGTCATCATCGCTCAGGCTCGAAAGCAGCGGCACCATCAAGAGCTTGGGGTGCTCCGCTGTCCCGCGGGTTTTGAGCGCCGTTTCAATCGTCCTGGTCGTCATCACGTAAGGCATGGACTCGGTGAGCGTAACGAACCTTACGTTCAGGGCGGTGCAGCCCTCGATGAACCCGGCGATCGTGTTGCCGATGTCTCCCGAAAGCTTGAGATCGACGAACACACCGCCTTCGCCTGAGCGGCGCTCCTGCAGCTCATTGATGAATCCGAGCAGGTTCCCCGCCAGAAAGAGTTCGAGCCCGACCTTGAAAAAAGAGACGTTCTCGAGTTTCTCGACCAGCGTGAGCGCTTCCTCGTGCGTCGGCACGTCCAGCGCAACGATGAGGCGGTCTTTGCCGCTCAGGTTCGCCGCGGGTCTCTCTCCCATCGACGCTCCTCCTGTTCCGTCGGGCAGTAAATTACGGTGATTTGTGGGCGAAAACGCAACAACCTTATCGTATATTTCTGATGGGAAATCAAACCCGCATTCTTGCGACTGCTGTGCGCGGCGAGGGCCATCGCCCGGGGTTGCCCGGGGAGCGGGATTGCCTGAAAATCGAGACAAACAATCACCCGAAACGCCGCTTGTCTAACTTGGCTTTCAATCTTTATGCTCAGGAGCATCCCTTGAAAATCGACCGCATCGACCACATGGTCTTCACCGTGCGCGACATCGAGCGCACTTGTGAGTTCTACAGACAAGTTCTCGGCATGGAGGTCATCACCTTCGAAGGGGGCCGCCGCGCGCTCAGGTTCGGTGAGCAGAAGATTAACCTGCATCTGGTCGGAGCGGAGTTCGAGCCCAAGGCCGACCCGCCCGTTCCGGGATCCCAAGACGTGTGCCTCATCACGAAAACGGACCTGGCGGAAGCGCTGGCGCACGTGGAGGGCTGCGGCGTGGAGATCATCGAAGGCCCGGGTGATAAGAGCGGCGCGACGGGGCCGATCCGCTCTTTCTATTTCCGCGACCCGGACGGGAACCTGATCGAGGTGTCCAACTATCCGGGGGATACGGAATAGATCTCCGCAATCCTCGCCTGAAAGGGTTGTTACCCTCCGCTGAGAATGTTCCACCGTCATTCCGGCGAAAGCCGGAATCCATTTTACGCCTTTTGCTTTATATCAGGGTTCCCGCGCATCGGTGGGGATTGAAACGCCGTCGTTTATTCTCCCGCACCTGTAAATGGATTCCGGCTTTCGCCGGAATGACGAACAAAACGTACCGTCTCGTAGAGAGCCGTTCTTGTTGTAGGGGTCGCATGCGGGGTTGTTGAAAAAATCCTACAGATTAGCTGCCTTGAAAATACCCTCGTTGAAAAGAAATCACTCCCCCCTTGAGGGGGAGTCGAGGAAGCCGAACCGACAGGTGAAGGCTGACTCGGTGGGGGGTGAATCGCGTTTTATCGCTACTCCGACTCATACCCCCCCACCGGCGCGACTTCGGGCTTCGCCCTCGTCTTGCCGACTCCCCCTCAAAGGGGCTGTTGAAAAAGCCCCGGCATTGTGATTGGGTGTAATGACACTATCTCGCCCGAGATGGGAGTTCCCTCGATGATAGGCAGCAAGAGGCGCGAGCAGATGGATTTGTTCGTGGCCGGTTCGCTGGAACGGCTGATCCCCGAGGATCACGTCCTGATGCGCGTGGACCACGTACTGGATTTGAGCTGGCTACGGGAGGAGGTGGCGGATTGCTATTGCGCGGATAACGGTCGTCCGGGGATCGACCCGGAGGTGGCGCTCCGCTTGATGCTGGCGGGTATGTTGCTGGGCTACGTTCACGACCGTCGCCTGCTTCGCGAGGCGCGTGCGCACCTGGCGATCCGGTGGTTCATCGGGTACGGGCTGCACGAGGAGTTGCCGCATCATTCGAGCCTGACGCGGATACGTCAGCGCTGGGGGGAGGCACGGTTCAAGGAGATATTCCGTCGCACGGTGCAGGCTTGCCTGGAGGCGAATGTGGCGAAGGGGGAAGTGGTGCACGTGGACGCCTCGTTGATACGCGCGGACGTGAGCTGGGAGAGCCTGGCGGCGCACCACGCGGAGAAGGTGATTCAGGAGAATCCCGTCGATGATGAGGTCGGGAAGAAGGGAGGAGGCCGCGGTGGCGGGGGTCCGGTGAGCCGGACGGACCCGGACGCGCGGCTTGCGCGCAAGAGCGCGCGGGCGGGGTTCGAGCCGAGCTACAAGCAGCACGCGGCGGTGGACGATGAGCGGGGTGTTGTTCTCGACGTGTCGGTGACGGAGGGGACGCGGAACGAGCGTGAGATGATGGCGTCCCATATAGAGGCGGTAAGCGAGTTGTCGGGCCGCACGCCGGAGATGGTGACGGCGGATTCGGGGTACGCGTACTCGAAGGTTTATGGCGAATTGGAGCGGCGGGGCGTGGAAGCGCTGATACCAGCGAAGAAGGAACCCAGCCAGAGCCGTGTTCCGCTGCAGTTGTTCCACTACGACGCGCGCAACGAGGTGGTGAAGTGTCCGGGAGGCAAGACGCTGCGCCCCCGGCAGGCGACGGAGCGGGGGCGCTCCTATGTATCGAAGACGCGGGATTGCGCGGGCTGCGCGCTCAGGCCCGATTGTCTGTCGAAGTCGCGCACGAGCAGGACGGTGTTGATTCCGCACGCGTATCCGGCGCTGTTGCGCGCGCGTCGGTGGCATGCGCGCTGGGGGGAGGAGGAGAAGCGTCTCTATGGCCGCCACCGTTGGCGCTCGGAGGGCTACCACGGCGAGGCGAAGAGCCGGCACGGACTGGGGCGGGCGGTGCGCCGGGGCCTTGCGAACATGCGGATCCAGTCCTACCTGACGGCGATAGCGGTGAACCTCAAGCGGCTGGCCGCCGCTTTTGCGGCGCGTATATTCGCCTTGTGGACGGCCTGTGCCGCCCGGAGACGCCGGCTGCGCGCACATGGCGCCCTCACGCGCCGATTGGGCTGCCTCCCCGCCGCCGCGTGAGCCGCCAAAACGCCCGCTTCCAACACCGGGTTTTTCAACAGACCCCTCAAGGGGGGAATGAACTAGAAAATCGTGTCCGCAACCAAAATCACACCATGGGACTTTTTCAACAGACTCTGTCAGGGGGGGCTTATCTTCCACCCCCACGTCGAGGGGTATCGCCTTTACCCCCTAAATAGGAGCATTTCAACAACTCCCGACTAGCGAAACAGCTCTATCTCGGCCTCCGTCTCTCCGTGATAGACGGCCTTCACCTTGAGCAGGTCGTCGAGCACCAGCTTCTTGTCGCGCGGGTTTCTCAATAGATACGCGGGGTGATACGTCGAGAGGCAGGGTATTCCCTGGTAGCGCCCGAACTTCCCCCGCAGCCTGCCGATGGGCGTCTTCGTCTGGAGCAGCCACTGCGCGGCGAATTTCCCCAAAGCCAGAATGAGTCTTGGCTGGATGATGCCGAGTTGTTTGTGAAGGTAAGGCTCGCAGCAATCGATTTCGTCCGGCTCGGGGTTGCGGTTGCCCGGCGGGCGGCACTTCAGGATGTTGCAGATGTAGACCTCCTGGCGCGGGACTTCGATGACGTTTTCGATCATCTTGGTCAGCATCTGGCCCGCCCGGCCCACGAAGGGAATCCCTTCCGCGTCCTCGTTCGCCCCCGGCGCTTCGCCGACGATGACGAGGTTCGCCGCCGGGTTCCCCACGCCGAACACGAGGTTCGTCCGGCCCGCCCCCAGCTTGCACCGCAGACAGCCGTCCACGGCGGCTTCGAGACCCTCGAGCGTAATCTCGGCCTCGGGGTCGAATGGCAAGGGCGGCGGCTCGGGGCCAGGGTCTCTGCGCTTCGCCATGGGGGCCAGGGTGGGTTCGGGCGCAGGCGCAGCCTGGGGAATCAGCGCATGTTGCTCTGGTTTGGGCGCGGATTCGGGGGCAGGCGCTTGTGAGACCGGAGTCGTCACGGGGTGCGCCGCCTCGGGTATCGCTTCCCGGGGCCTCCCCAGGCAAACGTAACCGACCCCTGCGGCGCGTTGGCTTCTCAGGTGTCCGAGTATTTCTCTGGCCAGTTCTGCGCGGTTCATCGTCTTGGACCGGCGGGCGCTTAGGAATAAGGATTCAGGTGCTTATGTTTTGCCACATTTTGGCGAGGCGGTCGAGGATGCGGCCCGCCAGAACCCCTTTTTCGAGCACGGGGAGCGTTTCGGTTTCGTTTTCGTCGATTATCCAGGCGCGAGAGGCGTCCGCGCCCATCGCGTCCTCATCCCCCGAGACCCTGTTCGCAACAATGAAGTCGAGCCCCTTACGCTTGAGCTTGCCCTTCGCGCGCTCTAATACCTCTTCGGTTTCAGCGGCGAAGCCGACCAGGATTCTCTCTCCCTTATCGCCTGAGAGTTCGGCGAGTATGTCCGTCGTCCGTTCGAGTTCGACCGCGAGAGGCCCGTCCCCTTTCTTGTGTTTTCGGGCCGAGGGGTCGGCCGGGCGATAGTCCGCTACGGCGGCGGCCATTACGAGGGCATTAGCGTCCACCCATTCGTTCTTCACCGCCTCATACATCTCGGCGGCCGATTCCACGCGCACGACGCGCGTGCCCGGCGGGTCGGGGAGAGCCGCGGGGCCGCTCACGAGAACGGCGTCCGCGCCGCGGCGGGCGGCTTCACCCGCCAGGGCGAAGCCCATCTTTCCGCTCGATCGGTTCGAGAGAAAACGCACGGCGTCCCATCTCTCCCGCGTGGGTCCCGCCGTGACCACCAGCTTCATGCCGGCGAGGTCGGGAGCAGGCAGAAGAATCCGGCGCGCTGCGAGAAGAATCTCCCCCGGCTCGGGCATGCGTCCCCGGCCAACGCCCTCCTCCGCGCGGGCCATGCGCCCCACGCCCGGCTTCATGACGACGTGGCCCCTCTCGCGCAGGGTGGATACGTTTTTCTGTACGGCGGGGGACGCCAACATGCGCGGGTTCATGGCGGGGGCGATGAGCACGGGCGGCCTGGCGGAGAGCAGCAGCGTGGAGAGAAAATCATCCCCTATCCCTTGCGCGAACTTTCCGATGATGTTCGCCGTGGCAGGAGCGATGATGATGAGGTCTGCGCCTTCCGTCAGGGAGATGTGCGGCATATCGCCCGTGGACCCGCCCCCCTCAATGGGGAACATCCGCTGGATGGGCGTCACCCCCGTGAGCACCTCGAAGGGCAGCGGCTGAACGAACGAGGCGGCGCTTTGCGTCAGGACCGTCTGAACTTCGGCCCCGTCGAGGGTGAGCAGCCGCGCCAGATCGATCGATTTATACGCAGCGATACCGCCCGACACGCCGAGGACGGTTTTCTTCCCGGCAAGGGGGGCCTGCGCCTGTTCGCTCACGGGGAATCGACCTCCCCGCGATGGTTCAGAATAATTTTTTTTAGTTCCTGAAAAGCGACCTCCAGGTCGTCGTTGATGATGACGTGGTCGAACTGGTGGCTTTGCGCCATTTCCTCTTCGGCTCTCGAGAGCCGGAGTTCGGCGTCCTCGCCGGTTTCAGTCGCCCGTTGTTCGAGACGCGTGGACAGCTCGTCCAGCGAGGGCGGCATGACGAATACGAGGCTCGCCTCGGCTCGTCTCCGCTTGACCTGCAGGGCGCCCTGGACGTCCAGGTCCATGATCACGTCGTCTCCCCCGGCCAGACGCGCGTCCACCGCCTCGGCGGGCGTTCCGTAGCATTCCTCGAAAACATGCGCCCATTCGAGAAACTCGTTTCTGGCGATCATCTCGTCGAACCGCGGGCGTTCCATGAAAAAATAATGAACCCCGTCCTCCTCGTACTCGCGTCTCGGCCGCGTCGTCGCGCTTATCGAGTGCCAGATGTTGGGGAGTTCCCGGCACGAGCGGTCGATGAGTGTGGATTTGCCCGCTCCCGAGGGCGCTGAGAGAACGAAGAGGTGGCCCCGGCTTTGCATCATTCCACGTTCTGTACTTGTTCGCGGATTTTCTCGATGGCGCTTTTTACTTCGACCGCGCTCTGGGTGAGGATGAGGTCGATGGATTTGGACGAGATCGTGTTGGCCTCGCGGTTCATCTCCTGGGTGAGGAAATCGAGTTTCCGGCCGATGGGGCCTTCGCCCTCCAGCATCTCGCGAAACTGGACGACGTGGCTGTCGAGACGGCTGAGTTCCTCGCTGATGTCGCCTCGCTCGGCGGCATAAATCATCTCCTGCTCCAGGCGCCCTTCGTCCATCTCGACGCCGTCTGCGATTTCGAGAATCCGCTCACGCATCCGTTCGGTGAGCAGCTTGCGCGCCTCGGGCAGGCGTTCGCGTATCTCGCCGCAACCCTTTTTCACGGTGTCGAGATGCTCGCAGATGTCTTTCGATAGCGCGCCGCCCTCTTTCTCGCGCATGAGGCCCAGGGCGCCCAGCGCGTCGCCGAGCGATGCCATCAGCACGGCCCGAATCTCGTCCTTCTCGGGTTCGGGCTCGGCGCTCTTGAGCAGATCTCTGAAGCCGGTGAGTATCGAAAGGTCAATCTCGCCCGCGATTCCCAGTTCGCTTTTCAGTGATTTCAGGGTGGCGAGCAGGGATTTCGCGGCTTCGGCGTCGATGGGGGATGTGTGGTTCCCCTCCTCGCCCGAGCGGATATAGATGTCGAATCGCCCCCGGGAGAAGCGCTTTTTCACCGCCTCGCGCACCTCATTCTCCAGGGCGAGCGACCAGCGCGGCCCCCGGCAGGAGACCTCCAGGTAGCGGTGGTTCACCGAGCGCGCCTCCACGCTGATGGCGGCCTCGCCCAGCGGCCTCTCCCCCGCGCCGTAACCCGTCATGCTGTCTATCATGCTCCGCTCCGTCATGCGTTGTTAACAGCCCACCGGAAAGAGTCTACAATAATTTTCCGCTCGGGGCGTGTCAATTTGCGCGCTTCGAAAAGATGTTCTCGGTTTGGGGTGAATTATGGATACTTTCGTGCTTCAGGCGATTGCGGCGGAGTTGACCGGGAGCCTTCTGGGCGCGCGCCTGGAGAGAATCTCCCAGACCGACGCGCACACGATCGTCCTCTATATCTCGGGCGCGAGAAGAGAAAAACGCGCCCTCCTGATAAGCACGGATCCAGCGCACCCGCGCGTTCACCTGACGGCGGACCCGCCTCCGAGCCTGCCCGAGGCGCCCACCTTTTGCCGCGCGCTCAGAAAACACTTGAGCGGCCATCGCCTCACCCGCG
The DNA here is from genome assembly GCA_965213625.1 of bacterium. Lineage (GTDB taxonomy): Bacteria > UBA8248 > UBA8248 > UBA8248 > UBA8248 > Bin107. Next base: position 850,428 of record CBDBZU010000004.1, on the reverse strand, counting down.
TGGCGGCGGGAGAGTGGGAGCGCGTGCTCCAGTTCTCCTTCGAGCGGGGCGGCGGCTCGGGACATAGCGATTCCTTCGCGCTCATGGCGGAGGTGATGGGCCGCTGGAGCAACCTCGTGCTCTTGCAAGGCGCGACGGGCGAGATTCTGGAGGCCAAGAGATTCGTGCCCCCCGGCCCCCACACCCCGCGACCGCTCGAGAGGGGGGGGAGGTATCAGCTGCCGCCCGAGCAGAAAAAGCAGAATCCGGGCGCGCTCACGAAAGAAGCGCTCTTGGAGATGATTCGCGAGGAGGATATAGACTCCGCCGATCAGAAGGAGTTCTCAAAATGGCTGGTTCGCTCGGTCGCGGGCGTGAGTCCAGCTCTCGCTCGTGAGATAACGAGCGCCTCAAATGCCGAAGGTGGCTGGGCGGGTGCTGCGGATGCGTTGATGGGGGCGGTCGAGAGCTACCGGAAAAAGGAATTCTCCCCCGCTTGGGTTCTGGGAGAAAGCGGTGAGCCCGTGGGATTGAGCGCGGCGAAAATCGCGAGCGGCGATGCGGCCAAGTACCGCCCGTTCGACTCCATGAACGAGGCGGCGGATGCGTTTTATGGGCGGTCCACGAAAGAATTCCGGCTTGATGAGCGGAAAAAAGTGGTTGCCAGAATGCTCCGCCGCGCGGGGGATAGGGTGCGCGCCTCCATTGAGGGAGTGCGCAGGGATCTGGCCTCCGCCGAAGAGGCGGATGCGGTATTGAGAAAAGGCGAGCTTCTGCTCGCGCATCTGGACGCGGTGGAGGAGAAGGCGAGCGTCGTTTCCGTTCCTGCGGAAGATGGGCACATCGAAATCGCGCTCGACCCCAGGTTCACGCCCTCGGAGAACGCGCAGAGGTATTTCCGCCGCTACAAGAAGCTCAAACGCCGCGCCTCGACCGGGCTGGTGCGTCTCCAGGAGATGGAGGAAGAAGAGAAGTTCATCGGCGCGCTGGCGTTCGATCTGGAAACGGCGGATGCGGTCGAGGATGTTGCAAGCGTGGAAGAAGCGTTAGCGCGGTCGGCCCACGCGGGGCGCGGAGGTGGGAGGCGGAAGAAAGACCCGCGCCCGAAGGGCAGGTCGGCGGCGCGCGCCAGGCCCCACCGGCGGTTCGTCTCTCCTGCGGGTTGGGAGGTAATCGTCGGCAAGAACGCGATGGGCAACGACGAGATACTTAAGAGCGTGGGCCGGGCGAGCGATACCTGGTTTCACGCGCGCGGGGTTCCGGGCAGCCACGTGCTCTTGCGCCGCATGGGCGATGGGCCGCCCGTGGAGCCGGACCCGGAAACGCTCGCCCAGGCGGCGGCGTTCGCTGCCTATTTCAGCCGTGGCCGGACGGATTCCAGGCTCACCGTCGCCTACCTCCCCTTCTCGCGCTTGAGGAAGCCCAAGGGGCGGCGCCCCGGCCAGGTGCTGATAGGGGAGCACGAGACGGTCCTCGTCGACCCGGATGTCGGGAAGCGGCTCAGCGCGGAGTGGGAGGAGGTTTTGTGATGTCAATCGCGATTGATGAAGGAGCGATTGACACCCTCATCACGGTAGAGACCAGAGAGTGTAGGGGACGCATATATGCGTCCCTGCTTTTTCGCCGACATATTGCGGGTCGCATGTATGCGACCCCTGCAAGACAGGTAGGCAGGTGTTTACATATCTTGAAGGTCGGGCCTCTCCTTCGAGGAAGCCGATGACGAGCTAAAAAATCCCACGCATTCAGTCTCCCCCCTACTCCCCCTCCAGAATCCGCTTCAAATTCGCCAGTTCACGGATGTTCCTGAGCGTGCCGTCGCGGTGCTTGGCCTGGTTCTCGTACTCGTCGCACTCGACTGTGTGGAGAATGTGCGTGAAGGGGCCTTCTTCCTCGAAGTAGTAGCTGATGATCATGACGGGCGTTGTCGAGTCGCCCTCGAAGTTGTGCCAGACGATTTTCCGGCCCGGCTCCCAGGTGACGATCTCAGAGACGTGCTCCACCCCGCTCGTGTAGACCTGGTGAAATCGCATACCCACCCCGCTTTTTTGCTCTGAGATAATTTTGACGCTCTGGCTGAAATCCGCGATTTGCGGGTGCGTTTCCACATGACCGATGAAGCTGAACACCTCTTGGGCCTGTGCGCGTATTTTTTCGATGACCGCTACGGGAGGCATGCGTGTTCTCCTTTATAAGAATTTCGCCAGCACCTGATTGGCGAGAAGGGTTCCCTTATCCGAAAGCCGAAGCTGGCCGTTCTCTCTCGCCACCAGACCGGAAGTCTCCAGTTCTTCAAACAACGCCCCGAACGAATCTTCTGGGTCCGCGCCGCATTCTCGTGCGATTCGCGCAAGCGAGACGCCCTCCTTCACCCGCAGGCCGAGCATCAACGCCTCGCCGAGCGCTTTTTCGGGCTCATCCACGCGCTCTTTGCCGACTGCGGGGTCGCTTGCGTTCTTCGTATATACGTCCGGCCTGGCGTGGTTCCACAAGCGCTCCCCCTCAATGAGGGAATGCGCGCCCGCGCCCAAACCGAGATAATCCCCCCGCCGCCAGTAGTTCAGGTTGTGCCTGCACGCGAAGCCGGGCCTTGCGAAGTTGCTGATCTCATAACGCTCATAGCCTGCGTAATTGAGAGCGGAATCCCTGAGTTCCCACATGCGAAGCGCCGTCTCCTCATCGGGGAGGCCGCCTAGTTCCCCCCGCGCCTGTCGCGCATGAAACGCCGTGCCCGGCTCGATGGTCAGCTCATAGGCGGAGAGGTGCTCGGGCCCCAGCTCGAGAGCGCACTCGATGTCGCGCACGGCCATATCTATCGTCTGATACGGGATGCCGAACATCAGGTCGAGCGAGACGTTGGTGAAGCCCGCCTCGCGCGCGGAGCGAAAGGCGGTTTGCGCGTCATTGCCCGTGTGGACCCGGTCGAGCCTCCCCAGCGCTTCATCGTCGAACGTCTGGACGCCGATGCTGATGCGGTTGATGCCCGCCTCGCGCAGCGCGGCGAAGCGCTCGGCCTCCGCCGCCCCCGGGTTTGCCTCGAGCGTGATCTCACAATCCGTCGCAAGGTCGAACGATGCGGCGATGAAGTCCAGGACTCGCCTCGTCTCTTCCGCCGGAAAGAGCGAGGGCGTGCCTCCGCCGAAGAATATCGTGTCGACCTCCCGGCCTTTCAAAGAGAATTCATCAAGGCGGCTTCTGGTTTCCTCCATCAGTGCATCCGCGTAGCGGCGCGCCCAGCCCTCGGCGGCATGGCCTTTTTCCAGCAAAGTGTCCAGGGCGTAGGAGTTGAAATCGCAATACCCGCACTTGGCGATGCAGAAGGGAATATGGACGTAGAGCGATAGCGGTTTCATATCATGATCTTTTATCGATGAGTTTATCAACACCAAATCCTCGTTTATATGATACCCTTCCTCTTCATCATTTTGGAGACCGGGAGGAGTAAAGGTGGTCGTTCACACGCTATCCACCGAAGAGAGGTTGCGCGTCATCCAGCGGGTGGGGCACGTGCTCAATTCGAGCCTGGACATGGAAGTCGTCTTGAGCCGCGTTGCGCACGAGGCGAAGGCGATATTCCCACTGGATCATTTCGTACTCTACCTCGTCAATCCCGACAAGAAGACTTATACCATCCGCGCGCTCGTATCGAGAGACGAGATACTCGAAGCGCCTCATGAGGACATACCGCTCGAGGGCGGTACGCTGGGCTGGCTCATCGAGCATCGCGAAGCACCGTATGTCATCTACAAGGATTTGGACAGGGAACGCCCCTTCGCGGAGGATGAGGGCGTTTTCCGGCGCGGCTTGAGGAGCGGGATTCGCGCGCCGCTCGTCATCGGCGACGACGTATTCGGGGAAATTGCCGTGGCCAGCAGCATGCCCGACCAGTTCACCGATGAAATGGCCGAGTTTCTGTGCGAACTCACGCCGGCCATCGCCACGGCGGTGGCGAACGCGCAGACGTACGCCGAACTCGAAGGCATCAAGGATGGTTTTCACCGGGAGACGATTCACCTTCGGGATCAAATCAAGGAAATACACAGTTCGGACCAGCTCATCGGCAAGAGCGATGCGGTGGAAGACGTCAAGGAGTTGATCGCCCAGGTCGCGCCGACGGAGGCCACGGTGCTCGTCCTCGGCGAGACGGGAACCGGCAAGGAGTTGGTCGCGCGCGCCATCTACCACATGAGCGAGCGGCGAAACCGCGTGCTGGTGAAGGTGAACTGCGCGGCTTTGCAGGAGACGCTGCTCTTGAGCGAGTTGTTCGGCTACGAGAAGGGCGCGTTCACGGGGGCGACGAGCCGGAAGCAGGGACGTTTCGAGATTGCGGACAAGGGTACGATTTTTCTCGACGAGATCGGCGAAATATCCCCCGAGGCGCAGGTGAAAATCCTGAGAGTCATGCAGGAGCGCGAATTCGAAAGGGTGGGCGGCAACCAGACGCTCAAGGTGGACGTGCGGATCATCGCCGCCACGAACAGGGATTTGGAAGAAGAAGTCCGCCAGGGCCGGTTTAGGGACGACCTCTACTTTCGCCTGAACGTGATTCCCATCAACACGCCGCCGCTCAGGGAGCGCAAGGGGGACATTCCCGAGCTGGTCGATTATTTCGTGAAAAAGCACGGGCCGCGCATGAACCGGCGCATCGAGTCGGTGGATCCCCGGGCGTTCGAGCGGCTCATGCGCTACGACTGGCCCGGCAACATCCGCGAACTCGAGAACGTGGTGGAGCGCGCGCTCGTCCTGGGGCGCGGGCGGGTCCTGCGGTTCGACAGGCAGCTTCTGGGCGAGGCGCCCCCGTCGGCGAGAGAGAGCGAGTTCACCTCGCTGGAAGAATACGAGAGACGCTATATCCTCCGGGTGCTGGCGCATGCGGGCGGACGGGTTTCCGGAGAGCGGGGGGCCGCCCGCATTTTGGGGATGAAGCCCACGACGCTTCAGAGCCGGATGAAGAAGCTGGGTATCGAACCCCGTCGCGAGTTCAGGACAGCGAACGGCAAGGCGGAATGATTCATTATTTGGGACATGAGGCGCAAGGAGAAATTTGATGGACAGGGCGATTTGGGCGACATGGTACGACCTGCCCGCCGATGGGGCGAACGAATACATCGAATGGCTGCACGAGGTGCATCTCCCCGAGATGCTGGAGCGCTCAGGCTACCTCTGGGCGGCGCACGTGGACAACGACAAGAGCGAGGAGCGCAGAGAAAACGTGAACAGGCGCCTCACGCATACGGACGACCCTTCCGTGCCGACCGGCAACGGATATCTCATGCTTTTCGGCGCGGAGAGCGTCCATACCTTCCTGAATCCTTCTCCGGCTCAGTTGGCCGAAAAATGGGGGCCGGATGAGCGAGAGATGCTGGGGATGCGCGAAGGCGTGCGTGAATGCGTCTTCGTGGAGACGGGCCGCATCGACGGTCCCGAGATCGCGCAGCGCGCACCGGGCATCACGCCGGGGCCCAGGGTCCAGATGGGCAGCTTCAACAGCAACGCGCTCGAGAACGAAGAGGGCATGGGTGCGTGGTACGTGCAGCTTCGCTTTCCGCGCATGCGGACGCTCGATGGATGCGTGGGAATGCGCAAGCTCGTTTCTGTCTGCGGGTGGGCCAAGCACGCCGTGCTCTATGAGTTCGACCTGAACACTTCCGTCGAGCATTATTTCCAGAAAGAACTCGAGAGCGAGGACTGGTCGCGCGAGATGGTGGGCAGCCTCGTTCACGCGCCCGGCTCGCCGAGCACCGGGAAGCGCATCTGGCCACCGGTCGATTCGCCTTGAGGGCGCAACCGCCTTCCTCGCCCTGTGCAGCTTGGAACTTCCCTCATCGCGAGTAAGCGCTCCGAACCCTCATCCTGAGTAGCGGCGAAGCCACGTATCGAAGGTCAATTCCGACTAATGAAGGAGGAATTGCCTCTTGCCCCGGCGCGAGACGTTCGACTCCCCTCGCCCTTCGATACGCCGCCTACGGCGGCTACTCAGCGTGAGGTCGTTTCGGTAGCCATAAATGACGAGGGGTACGCGCTCGCTGCCAGAACCGGGTTTTTTAACAGCCCCTTGAGGGTAAGGCACAATCAACGAAAGAGGAAAATCACTCCCCCCTTGAGGGGTCTGTTGAAAAACCCGGTGTTGGAAGCGGGCGTTTTGGCGGCTCACGCGGCGGCGGGGAGGCAGCCCAATCGGCGCGTGAGGGCGCCATGTGCGCGCAGCCGGCGTCTCCGGGCGGCACAGGCCGTCCACAAGGCGAATATACGCGCCGCAAAAGCGGCGGCCAGCCGCTTGAGGTTCACCGCTATCGCCGTCAGGTAGGACTGGATCCGCATGTTCGCAAGGCCCCGGCGCACCGCCCGCCCCAGTCCGTGCCGGCTCTTCGCCTCGCCGTGGTAGCCCTCCGAGCGCCAACGGTGGCGGCCATAGAGACGCTTCTCCTCCTCCCCCCAGCGCGCATGCCGCCGACGCGCGCGCAACAGCGCCGGATACGCGTGCGGAATCAACACCGTCCTGCTCGTGCGCGACTTCGACAGACAATCGGGCCTGAGCGCGCAGCCCGCGCAATCCCGCGTCTTCGATACATAGGAGCGCCCCCGCTCCGTCGCCTGCCGGGGGCGCAGCGTCTTGCCTCCCGGACACTTCACCACCTCGTTGCGCGCGTCGTAGTGGAACAACTGCAGCGGAACACGGCTCTGGCTGGGTTCCTTCTTCGCTGGTATCAGCGCTTCCACGCCCCGCCGCTCCAATTCGCCGTAAACCTTCGAGTACGCGTACCCCGAATCCGCCGTCACCATCTCCGGCGTGCGGCCCGACAACTCGCTTACCGCCTCTATATGGGACGCCATCATCTCACGCTCGTTCCGCGTCCCCTCCGTCACCGACACGTCGAGAACAACACCCCGCTCATCGTCCACCGCCGCGTGCTGCTTGTAGCTCGGCTCGAACCCCGCCCGCGCGCTCTTGCGCGCAAGCCGCGCGTCCGGGTCCGTCCGGCTCACCGGACCCCCGCCACCGCGGCCTCCTCCCTTCTTCCCGACCTCATCATCGACGGGATTCTCCTGAATCACCTTCTCCGCGTGGTGCGCCGCCAGGCTCTCCCAGCTCACGTCCGCGCGTATCAACGAGGCGTCCACGTGCACCACTTCCCCCTTCGCCACATTCGCCTCCAGGCAAGCCTGCACCGTGCGACGGAATATCTCCTTGAACCGTGCCTCCCCCCAGCGCTGACGTATCCGCGTCAGGCTCGAATGATGCGGCAACTCCTCGTGCAGCCCGTACCCGATGAACCACCGGATCGCCAGGTGCGCACGCGCCTCGCGAAGCAGGCGACGGTCGTGAACGTAGCCCAGCAACATACCCGCCAGCATCAAGCGGAGCGCCACCTCCGGGTCGATCCCCGGACGACCGTTATCCGCGCAATAGCAATCCGCCACCTCCTCCCGTAGCCAGCTCAAATCCAGTACGTGGTCCACGCGCATCAGGACGTGATCCTCGGGGATCAGCCGTTCCAGCGAACCGGCCACGAACAAATCCATCTGCTCGCGCCTCTTGCTGCCTATCATCGAGGGAACTCCCATCTCGGGCGAGATAGTGTCATTACACCCAATCACAATGCCGGGGCTTTTTCAACAGCCCCTTTGAGGGGGAGTCGGCAAGACGAGGGCGAAGCCCGAAGTCGCGCCGGTGGGGGGGTATGAGTCGGAGTAGCGATAAAACGCGATTCACCCCCCACCGCATCAGCCTTCGCAAAAAACGCTCGGCTTCTGTCGGGCTTTCCCCTCGGGAAGCCCGACCCCCTCAAGGGGGGAGTGAATCTTGCTCTCTCCTCGGTCGGGTCAAACGCGATTGATGAATGAGGGTTCGACGTAATCCATTTTGACTTTGCCTTTTCGTCTCTTTCATGCCCTCACCTCGCACGTCGTTCTGGTTGTAAACCTGGTGTAGGGGCCGCATATATGCGACCCCTACAGACCAAACCCGACTGATGAGGGTTTTTCAACAGCCCGGATGAGGGAGGTCGAACCTGACCGATGGGGGAAGGTTCGCCGGGGCCTCGCGCGAGGCCCCGGCGGTTTTTCTTGATGAGGCCTATTTCTTCTTCACGCCGATGCTGGCGAAAATCTTCCCGAAACGATTATATTCATCCGCGAGGTCTTTTTTGAGCGCCTCGCCGTAGAGCGGCGTGGGCACTTCGCCCATTTTGCTGATGAGCCTGCGGTAGGACTTGTTCTTCAGCAGCTTCTTGAAGCCCTCCACGAGGAAGTCGACGCGATCCTGCGGGAGACCCTTGGGCCCAATGTAGAAGCGCTTCGAAGCCAGTATGAAGTCCACCCCGTTTTCCTTCATGGTCGGAACCTTGGGGAACAGCGGCACCCGCTTCTCCGAGCAGACGCCCAGGATGTTCAACTGCCCGCGCTTGTAGCGTCCCAGCGTGCCGCCAGTGGCGGGAAGCGCGCCCGCGCTGTCCACGTGGCCGCCGAGCATGGCGCGGAAGGCGGGGCCGCCGCCCTTGAAGGGAATGTGGTTCAGCTTGATGCCCGTGTCGGCCATAATCTTGAGGATCATCAGATGCCCCGTCCCGTAAACGCCCGAGGAGCCGTAACTCACCTTTCCGGGGTTCTTCTTGGCCGCCGCGGCGAATTCCTTAAAATTCTTCCAGGGCTTCGAGGCCGGAGAGACCATCATGTAGTCCGCCTTGTTGATCATGAAAATGGGCACGAAGTCCTTGAGCGGGTGGTAGCCCATGTTGCGCACGTGCGGGCCGATGGTGAGGTGGGATGCGGAAGCCAGCATGATGGTGTGGCCGTCGGGCTTCGCCCGCTTGAGCGCCGTCATCCCGATTTTTCCGCCGCCGCCCGGCATGAGCTGCACGATCATCGGCTGGCCGAAGTAGTCGTTGGCGACGCTCGCCACGGCGCGGGAGTTCATGTCGTGCGACCCGCCCGCGCCCAGGGCCACGATGACGCGGATGGGCTTCCACGGAAACTTTCTGGCGGCGTCGGCAGGCGACACGCTCGCGAGGAAAACGAGTGCGAGCGCAAGCGCGAGTCCTGCCGGTAGCATTTTCGTGATTTTCATGTCCGGTCTCCTTTTTGGGTAGGCATCTATTCGCCCCCGGGCGTCGCCCAGGGCCGCTTCCAGATGCTCATGAAAAGAATCAGTGCGGCCAAGAGAATGAAGAACAGCGATATCGGGCGCGTGAAGAACACCGAGTAATCGCCTTGCGAGAGCAGCAGAGCCTGCTTGAAGGAGCGTTCCGCCATCGGCGTGATGATGTAGGCGATGACAAGCGGCGCGAGCGGGTAGTTCATCTTCCGGAGAAGGTAGCCGAACACGCCCGCGATGAGCGAGAGTTCCACGTCGCCCAGGTTGTTCTGGAAGATGTAGCCTCCCACCACGCAGAACATGATGATGCACGGCAGCAGAAGCGACTGCCGGATGGTGACCACCCAGGCGAAAATGCCCGTGAGCAGCCAGCCCTGGACGAGCATGATGGGGTTTCCAATCAGCAACAGGGCGAAGATGGCGTACATCGTCGTGGCGTTTTCCTCGAACAGGGACGGTCCTGGCCTTAAGCCCTGGGCGATGAACGCCCCCATCAGGATGGCCGCCGTCCCCCCGCCGGGTATGCCCAGCGTGAGGGTGGGGATGAGGTCCGCTCCCGCCACGGCGCTGTTGGCCGCCTCCGCCGCCGCCACGCCCTCGTAGCTGCCGTGGCCGAATTCCTCGGGTTTTTTAGAAGCCCGCTTCGCCGCGCCGTAGCCGATGAAGGTGGCGATGGAAGAGCCCGTCCCCGGAATCGCGCCGACTATGGTGCCGATGATGGAGGAGCGGAAGATCGTCCGGCCCGAAGCGGTGAACTCCTCCATCTTGAGCGAGCGCCCGCCCCTTAAGTGGGAGGTCGGCGGCTTTTCGGCGAGTTGGGATACCTTCTTCTCCACCTGGATGAGCACCTCGCTCACCGCGAACAGGCCGATGAGCAGGGGCACGAGGCCGATGCCGCCCTCGAGCGTGGGCAGGCTGAAGGTGAATCGCTCCGCCCCCGAGATGGCGTCCAGCCCCACCAGGCCGAACATCAGCCCGATGAGGGCGGAGAGGATGCCCTTCGAGACCGATGCGCCGGTGACGCTCGATATGACGGTGAGTCCCATGACGAGCAGGCCGAAGAAATCCGCCGGCCCGAACTTGAGCGCCATCGCCGCGAGCGGGATGGCCGCGACGATGAGCGCGATGTCGCTGAACGTATCACCCAGGGTGGAGGAGTAGAGCGCCATCTGGATCGCGCTTTTCGCCTCGCCCTTCTGGGCGAGTGGGTATCCGTCGAGGCAGGTGGCCGCCGCGGGCGGCGTTCCGGGCGTGTTGACGAGGATCGCCGGAATCGAGCCGCCGAAGAGCGCGCCCTTGTGCACGCCCAACAGGAATGGGATGCCCAGCGTGGGCGCCATGAAGAACGAAAACGGCACGAGGATCGCCGTCGCCATCACGCCGGTCAAGCCGGGAATCGCGCCCACGGTTATCCCTGCGAAAACGCCTATCGCCACCATGCCAATCGCCTGGAAGGTGAACGCGATCGATATGCCTTCGAGGATTTGTTCGATCACGGGAACAGGCTCCCCTCGGGCAGGACGACCTGGAAGCTGTACCAGAAGAAATACGTCAGGAACAGCGGGAACAGGATGGCGGTCGATACGAGCAGGCGCCAGTCCCTGATGCCGAGCATGTAGATGATGGCGGCCATGAAAAACGGCGACGTGTAGGCGAAGCCCAGCAGCTTGAGCGCCTGCACGAAGAGGAATGTCAGGGCGAGGACGGCGCAGACCCGGGTGAGCGAGCCTTTCGCGTCGTCCCACAACCGCTCGCCCGATAAGTTCTTGAGCGCGGCGCCCATCATCAGCACGCAGGTGATGGCGAACAGCACCATGGTGAACTGCGGGAAGAACTCGGGCCGCAGCACGGCGGGCGTGGACTCGTCGATGGGAATGGAGGAGACGATCTGGTAAGGGATGAGATACGCAAAAGCGACGACGGTGAACACGAGAAAAGCGACGCCCGTTATCAGATCGGCCTTGCGCATATCTGGTCCCGTTCTTTACGCGCCCTACGCGATAAAATCGCCCGGCGCTGCGAGCAGCCCCTCATGGATTGTTCACGTTCGAGCGGCGCCCGCCTTCCGGTAGATTTTCTCTTTATGGGGAAATAATGTATCTTCATTGCTCGCTTCGCGCAATCGGGATGAGGGGGTCGGCTCCTTATTCTCTTTGCGCCCTTAAGGAGGGAATAATGTTCGAGACGACGCGCGGCGGCGTGGACGTGGGGCTTACCACGAGAAACATCGCCGCGATGAAAAAGTTCTACACCGAAGTGCTGGGGCTCGAGGAAGCGGCGGTGGTCGACGTGCCGGGCGATTTCGTCCGCGCGGCGGGCTTCGCCGGGGACGGCGTGAAGCTCCACGCGCTGAAATCGGGCGAGGTGCTGATCAAGCTGCTCGAATTTACAGAAAGTCCCGACGGCCCGGGCGATGCGCTCGCTGATTCGGCGGCCGGGTTTCGCTATCTCACCTTCTGGGTGAAGGACATGGAGGCGGCCGTGGCGCATCTGCGCGACGCGGGCGTGGAGTTGCTCTCGGATATCCTGTCCCGCGTTCCCGAGCGGAAGACGATTTTTTTCAAGGACCCCGACGGTAATCTGCTCGAACTCAACTGGGTGGACCCGGCGGTTTGAGGTAAAAGAAACGCACAGGCTTTTTCGATCCATAACCGACAGGAGATGAAACAAGATGAAACTGACGTTTGATCACATTCATTGCGTACACACGGACGTGGACGAGGCGGTAGCCTTCTACGTGAACGTTTTCGGAGCGACCGAGACTAACCGCATCGACAGGGGCGGCGCGCCGCAGGTCTATCTCGACGTGCACGGCGCGAGCATCATCATTCGCGGCAAACGCGACGGCGAAGAATTAGCAGCCGGGCCGGGCGGCTGGCCGCGCTACAGCATCGATCACTATGCCTATTGCGTGGAAGGCAAGCTCGCCGATGCGGTCGCCGAGGTGCGCGCGAACGGCGGGAACGTGGTCGCCGAAGGAGAGGCGGATGAGCTCTATTTCGCCTACGTGGAAGGCCCCGACGGCGTCGTCGTCGAGATGATGGAGATGAAGTAAAAAGGCGGTGCGCCGGGGGGCGGTCGGGCATGTTCCAGAGAATCTTTTTCGCAGCCGTCGTCTCGGGCGTGATAGCGGGGCTTTTCGCCACCGCCGTCCAGTCGACTCAAGTCATCCCCCTGATAGTTGAAGCCGAAAAGTACGAGAAGCGAGAGCCCATCCCCCTCCCTCAAACCCACGAAGACCACGCGGATGAGGGAGGGGACTTCTCGCGTCTGGCGCTCACCCTGGTATCGAACGTCATATCGGCGATTGGCTTTGCGCTTTTGCTCGTTGGTTGTTTCGCCCTTCACGGAAACGTGGACTGGCGGCGGGGATTCCTCTGGGGCGTGGGCGGATTCATCGTCTTCTCTCTAGCACCCGTAGTGGGTTTGCCGCCCGAACTCCCCGGTGTCGACGCGGCCCCTCTGCCGCACAGGCAGTTTTGGTGGATTCTCACCGTGGCGGCCACGGCGGCGGGCCTCGCCCTGTTGGCCTTCAAGCCGGGAGCAGCCTTCAAGGCGCTGGGCGTCGTCCTCATCGTCTTGCCGCACCTCCTCGGCGCTCCCCACCCCGAATCGGGGGGCGGAATGGTTCCCCGGGCGCTTCTCGAGAGGTTCATCCTCACCGCGCTCGTGGCTTCGGCCGCCTTCTGGGTCGTTCTGGGCCTTTGCGCGGGCTATTTCTTCAACCGTCTGAAGGGTTGAGACGAGGCGTTCGGGCGCTGAATGGGGTTGTTTGAAAAAGCCCCTCGATGCAGAAAAACCACCGTCATTCCGGCGAAAGCCGGAATGACGAGCAAAAGCGAAGGTCAATCTCAAGCGAAGCGAGGCATTTGCAACAGCCCCTCCTCAGGGGGGCTTTCTCAACACCCCCGGTAAAGAATGGTTTTGAGGATTTGCCGGGGTTGACGGTTCAGTTCCAAAAAAATTCTCTCTCCGTAGCTTCGTCGTTCAGTGTATGAACACGCCAAAAAGTCAGTGATTAGCGGCCGAATCACGATATATGGTTTTTTCTAAGTTTATTCCCCAGGTTCTTTTCAGGTAGGTAATTACATAACTTATTGAGAGCATGTCGGTTCGTGGATTTTCCACATTTGGCGCGTATTTTGCTTCATAAAGAGTGGAAGAGCCGCTTGGGTTTCGCAGCATGAAGGAAAGGAGGGAAGAGATGGAATTTCTTATCACATATTTCATGCCGGCCCTTCCCGTATTCATCGCATTCGTCGCGATTTGGTGGTTCTTGACTATCTACGTTCTGGCGAGTTCCATCAGGAGCGCCTCCCGCGTCAATGATATCGAGAAGCACCAAGCCGGACCGAAGCGGTCGAACGCCGATGTGCGGCAGTCGAATTTGCGCAAAGCCGCCTAGAAACATGGGTTGCCCGTTCAGGTAACGATTGGATAGAACCTGCGGGCGTTAGGGGAGCCGACTTGGATGGCGCACAAGAAGCAATAGCCGCTTTGGGCTTGCCGCCCGAACGAACGATCCCTCGCAGTTCTCCTCTTGCCCTGTCATGTCAGCTTTGGTGGACCTTCTCTGTTTCGGGAAAGTCTCCAGGCTTGATTCGCCATCTCGTTTCGGACAAAAAGTCAGCGACAATCAGTAAAATTACGACATATCGTATTTATTGGGCCATAATTTAATTCATCCCGCAAACCATATTCCGTTGTAAAGCCTTGTAAGTTAGCTGGTTTCTGAAAATATCCATATTTGGCACGATTATTGCTTATATATAGAGAAAGTAGTTTCCTGAGTACCGCAGTATGAGGGAAAGGAGGCTCGAGATGGAATTTATCAAGATGTACGCAGTGGCGGGGTTTCCGGTTTTGTTCGTATTCGCCGCGATTTGGTGGTTTATGACCTCCAGCATCATCCATCAGCCTCAGGCGAAAGCAGCGCAGACGAATGACGCCAGGATAGCCCTGGTCGAAACGAAACTGTTGGACGCCATCAACCCGGAATCGGAATTGCGGAAAGCCGCCTAGAGACGTGGCTCAGGAATTCAGGAAACGGAGAGAAACAATGTACGAGCGAATATTGATTCCCTTGGACGGTTCGGAAGAGGCGGAAGCCGCCGTGCATGAGGTGGTTCACCTCTCGATGAACCCGCAAATCGTTCATCTGCAACTGGTGGAAAGCGGCGTCATGCAGTCGAGGCAACTGGAAGGCTACACGGTGTACGCCGATCAGATTCAGGATGCGCGCGCCAGGTTCGGCGATGCGTATCTCGAGCCCTTGCGTCGGATGCTGAGAGACCGGGGTCTGCGCGTCGAGGTTTCCGTGACCAACGGCGCTCCGCTGAATGAAATCGTTCAGGCGGCGGAAGAACTGGACGCCGACCTCATCCTGCTCGGCGCCGGAGATGGCGGATGGCTGAGGCGGCGCATCGGGCTGTCGCACATCGCCCCGCGTCTCGCGAAGAAAGTGAAAGCCCACGTCCTGTTGGTTCAGGGACTGGCGAAACAGCAAGAGGCTCTCCAAAGAGCCGCATAGAAATTCCTGCCGTGGCCCAACCATTGGGCCGCGCCCTACATACCTCCCCCTCGGTGGCCCACGCTATCCAGCAAGGGGCCACCGGGAGGGGAATCCTCACTTTACCTCTCAAAAGTCGTTCCGATGCAATCGCCCGGATGGTAGAATCTCGCCTCATCCGTTATTTGCGTCAGGAGTGAAAGGTGAAAATCGGAATCCTGTGTCGCGATGCGACCTTACACGGCGTGCGTAGAATTTCAGAGAACGCGAGGCGCAGGAAGCACAGCGTGCGCGTGCTCGATCCGTACCGGTTTCTGCTGAAACTGGACGAGGGGGAGATAACACTCAATTTCAGGGGCAAGCCATTTTCGGGGGCAGACGTTTTTCTGCCGCGTCTGGGGGCGAACATATCCGAGCATTCACTCGCCTTAATCCGCCACCTGGAAGCCTCCGGCGCATTGGTTATCAACGGCTCAGCCGCAATCGAAGTGGCCCGTGACAAACTCCGCACCTTACAGCTTCTCGCGCAAGAAGGACTGCCTGTGCCCAGGACGGCGTTCGCGCCCGACCCGGCGTATCTTCGCGCTGCTCTCGAGAGCGTGGGCGGCGCGCCCGTTGTCATGAAGCTGCCGCGCGGCACGCAGGGGAAGGGCGTCATGCGCGCCCACGACGTCGAAGAAGCGCAGGCCATCTCCGAGGTGATGTGGAACTTGCAGCGCGACGCCATCGTTCAGGAATACGTCGAAGATGCCAGGAAGGGGGATTTGCGGATCATCGTCGTGGGCGGCGAAGTGGTTGCCGCCGTGCGGAGGCGCGCCTCGCGGGGTGAGTTTCGCACGAACCTGCATCGGGGCGGTACGGTAAAAAAAGCCTCCCCCACCCGGCGGGCCTCTGAACTCGCCAAAAGCGCCGTGAGGCTGTGCGGTCTCGAAATCGCAGGCGTGGATTTGCTCGAGACAAAAAGAGGCCCCTTGGTTCTGGAGGTGAACGCCGCACCCGGCTTCGAGGGCGTGGAGCGCGCAGGCGGACCCGAGGTGGCGCTCGTCATCATCGACTACGTCGAGCGGCGTTTTGAAGAATGGAAGAAGAGAAAAGTCTGAATCGTTTGCCGGTGTTTCCGCCTCGGCCTATAATCCACCGCTGGTTTTCGAGAACTGATGAGGGAGATTCGACTTGAGCGATATCGACGCCATATGCCTTGCGGCGAGGAGCGCTGCGCTCGCACTGGCGCCACTCTCGAATGAGGTCCGGAATCGCGCCTTGGCAGCGATGGCGGACGCGATTGACGAGAATGTAGCGCGGATTCTCGAGGCGAACGCCGAAGACGTGAAAGCTGCGGAACCGCTCGTTGCGAGCGGGGAGATGTCCGAGCCTTTGCTGAGACGCCTGGAACTGAGCGAGCGCAAGATTGCGCAGATGGCGGACGGCGTGCGAGCCGTGGCCGCGCTTCCTGATCCGCTGGGCGTGGCGCGCATGGCGACGCTGCTCGATGAGGAGCTGACGTTAAGGCGGGTCACCTGTCCTTTGGGCGTCATTGCCGCCGTGTTTGAATCGAGGCCCGACGCGCTCGTGCAGATCGCCTCGCTTTGTCTCAAATCCGGCAACGCCGCCATATTGAAGGGTGGCCGTGAGGCTGCGCACACGAACCGCCTGATGTCCGGGCTTTTAAGAGACGCGGCGGCTTCTTCCGGCGATGCGCCCGCCGACGCGCTTCAACTCGTCGAGGCCCGCGAGGACGTACAGGCGCTCCTCTCGCGCGACGATGCGGTCGACCTGCTCATTCCGCGCGGAAGCAACGAGTTCGTCCGCTACATCAAGGAGCATTCGAACATCCCGGTGCTCGGCCATGCGGACGGTATCTGTCACCTCTACGTCGACGAGGCGGCGGACACCGAAATGGCCGTGCGCCTTACGTTCGACGCCAAGACGCAGTACCCCGCCGTCTGCAACGCCATCGAGACGCTCCTGGTGCACGAGAAAAAAGCGGGCGTATTCCTCCCCCTGGCCGCCGAGGCGCTTGCGGAGAAGGGAGTCGCCATCCGGGGCTGCGACGCCACGCGGGCCA
Source organism: bacterium (assembly GCA_965213625.1). Lineage (GTDB taxonomy): Bacteria > UBA8248 > UBA8248 > UBA8248 > UBA8248 > Bin107. Next base: position 833,781 of record CBDBZU010000004.1, on the reverse strand, counting down.
TTCTCGAGAGCGCGGGTGCGGCAACCGAGGAAGACTGGGAGACGGAGTATCTGGACTTGATCCTCTCCGTGCGGGTGGTGGAATCACTCGGAGAGGCCGTCGATCACATCAACCGCTACGGCTCGCGCCACACCGACGCCATCGTCACGGCGGATGAGTCGGCGGCGCGGACGTTTCTTTCCCGAGTGGACGCCGCCAGCGTCATGTGGAACGCGTCCACGCGCCTGGCGGATGGTTTCCGCTACGGTTTCGGCGCCGAGGTGGGAATCGCCACCGACAAGATTCACGCGCGCGGCCCCGTGGGTCTCGAAGGCCTGGTGACCTATAAATACCAACTCGAGGGAAACGGCCACCTCGTCTCGGATTACGAGGGGGCCGATGCGCGGGCCTATCTCCATAGACCGATCCCCCTAAACGAATAAAGCGCTCGGGACGCCTCCAGACTTGGGCAAGTGGGTCGTCGTCTCGTTCCTCGTCCTGGGCGGCGCGTTCGTCGTCTTTCTGCTCATCTTCCAGAACCCCAGGCAAGAAAAAACGCTCCTCACCACGGGCGATGGCGCTGCGGTCTACACGCAGGCCTGCGCTGTCTGTCACGGCGCGCAGGGCGAAGGAAAAGGCGGACTCGGAAACCCCCTGCGCGGCCGCTCGCTTCCCCTCTCCTATATCAAAGAGGTCATCAGGCGGGGCAAAAATAAAATGCCCGCCCTGCCCCATATCCAGGGTGAGGCGCTCAATAACGTCGCGAGGTACGTGAAAGGCCTGCGCTGAATTTAGGCCGGGCGTGATCTCGCAAGACTGGTGATGCGGCGCCTTCTGGGCTGTGGAAAAGTCCCTGGAAGCGACTTTGAGTTTCGCGCGCGCATTTGAAGTCCATTCCCCCCTTGAGGGGGCTGTTGAAAAACCCCCGGCATTGTGATTGGGTGTAATGACACTATCTCGCCCGAGATGGGAGTTCCCGAGATGATAGGCAGCAAGGGGCGCGAGCAGATGGATTTGTTCGTGGCCGGTTCGCTGGAACGGTTGATCCCCGAGGATCACGTCCTGATGCGCGTGGACCGCGTACTGGATTTGAGTTGGCTTCGCGCGGAGGTGGCGGATTGCTATTGCGCGGATAACGGTCGACCGGGGATCGACCCGGAGGTGGCGTTGCGCCTGATGCTGGCGGGTATGTTGCTGGGCTACGTACACGACCGGCGTCTGCTTCGCGAGGCGCGTGCGCACCTGGCGATCCGGTGGTTCATCGGGTACGGGCTGCACGAGGATTTGCCGCATCATTCGAGCCTGACGCGGATTCGTCAGCGGTGGGGGGAGGCTCGGTTCAAGGAGATATTCCGTCGCACGGTGCAGGCTTGCCTGGAGGCGAATGTGGCGAAGGGGGAAGTGGTGCACGTGGACGCCTCGTTGATACGCGCGGACGTGAGCTGGGAGAGTCTGGCGGCGCACCACGCGGAGAAGGTGATTCGGGAGAATCCCGTCGATGATGAGGGGGAGAAGAAGGGAGGAGGCCGCGGTGGCGGGGGTCGGGTGAGCCGGACGGACCCGGACGCGCGGCTTGCGCGCAAGAGCGCGCGGGCGGGGTTCGAGCCGAGCTACAAGCAGCACGCGGCGGTGGACGATGAGCGGGGTGTTGTTCTCGACGTGTCGGTGACGGAGGGGACGCGGAACGAGCGTGAGATGATGGCGTCCCATATAGAGGCGGTAAGCGAGTTGTCGGGCCGCGCGCCGGAGATGGTGACGGCGGATTCGGGGTACGCGTACTCGAAGGTTTATGGCGAATTGGAGCGGCGGGGCGTGGAAGCGCTGATACCAGCGAAGAAGGAACCCAGCCAGAGCCGTGTTCCGCTGCAGTTGTTCCACTACGACGCGCGCAACGAGGTGGTGAAGTGTCCGGGAGGCAAGACGCTGCGCCCCCGGCAGGCGACGGAGCGGGGGCGCTCCTATGTATCGAAGACGCGGGATTGCGCGGGCTGCGCGCTCCGTGCGGATTGTCTGTCGAAGTCGCGCACGAGCAGGACGGTGTTGATTCCGCACGCGTATCCGGCGCTGTTGCGCGCGCGTCGGCGGCATGCGCGCTGGGGGGAGGAGGAGAAGCGTCTCTATGGCCGCCACCGTTGGCGCTCGGAGGGCTACCACGGCGAGGCGAAGAGCCGGCACGGACTGGGGCGGGCGGTGCGCCGGGGCCTTGCGAACATGAGGATCCAGTCCTACCTGACGGCGATAGCGGTGAACCTCAAGCGGCTGGCCGCCGCTTTTGCGGCGCGTATATTCGCCCTCTGGACGGCCTGTGCCGCCCGGAGACGCCGTCTAAGCGCACATGGCGCCCTCACGCGCCGATTGGGCTGCCTCTCCACCGCCGCGTGAGCCGCCAAAACGCCCGCTTCCAACACCGGGTTTTTCAACAGACCCTTGAGGGTCGGTCTCCCTCGGGGAAGACCGACGGTGAGCTAAGGGTGCATACCCGCAAGCGAATCGATGGGGGGTATGATTGAAATTGCAGGATAAAACACGATTCACCCCCCACCACATCGGCCTTCGTCCAAAGGACTCGGTCTCTGTGACTCCCCCTCAAGGGGGGAGTGATTTCATGTCAACAAGGGTATTTTCAAGGCAGTTGGTCGGGACAGGCCTCCGTGCCTGTCCCTGAGAAGCACAACCACGGGAATGGACATATCCGGGCGGGCGGGCACAGAGGCCCGCCCCTACGGGTGAATACGGTTTTGCTCGTCATTCCGGCGGTAGTCAACTCATAGCGAGGAAGACTTTTCAGCTACCCCCCTCAGTACCTACGGCCTCTTCCGCCGGAAATCACCCCTCGCTTCGCTCGGCGGTCCTCACCGCGAGCGAGAAGCAGATGCCGCCGAAGGCGATCATGACGAGCAGGGAAATCCAGAGCCCCGGCAGGGTGGCCACGGCGTCCGGCGCGCTCAAGTATAGCGTTCTCCTCAAAGCCGCCACGCCGTAGGTAAGCGGGTTCACCTGCATGATGAGTCCGATGATCGGGTGCGCGCCCGCGACCGGGAACACCGCGCCCGAGAGCAGCCACAGAGGGATGAGCAAGAGGTTCATGATGGAGTGGAACCCCTGGGTGGACTCGATCCGCCAGGCGAGCAGCAGGCCGAGCGCGGTCAGCGCGAAGCCGATCAGGCCCATCACCAGGATGGAGGCGAGGGCGGCTTCGAGCGTGAGCGGAACGCCCGCCAGAGGCGTGGCGACGAGCAGGAGCACGCCTTGCAGAAGCGCCAGCGTCGCGCCTCCCATCACTTGCCCCAGCACGATGGCCGAGCGCGGGACGGGGGCTGCGAGCACGCCCTGTAAGAAGCGCGCCTTTCTGTCGTCCACCACGGCGAAGGTGGAGAAAATCGCCGTGAACAGCACCACCATGGCGATGATGCCCGGGTAGAAGTATTCCAGGTAACCCTCTCCGCCGCCGGCGGCGTAGCGGAAGTTTCGCCCGAAGCCGCTGCCCAGCAGTAGCCAGAACAGGATGGGCTGGCCGAACGCGCCGATGATGCGGCTGCGCTGGCGCACGAAGCGCACAATCTCGCGCTGCCAGATCGTTCCCGTGCAAAGAAGGTAAGGAGTCAAGACTTTCTCGCCTCCGCTGCGGGGAGAGCTTCATCCGCGTCAATGAAGCGCTTTCCCGTCTGGTTGATGAACACGTCCTCAAGCGTGGGTTTGCCCAGCGTAATAGAGCGCACCTCGCCGGGGAAAGCTTCCGCGATTTTGGGGATGGCCGCGTGGGCGTCGCGCATCTCGACGCGCAGGGAGCCGTCCACGCTCTTCACCTCACATGAGAACATACTCCCAAGTTTTTCGCGCAGGTGTTCCGGCTCATGCGCCTCGATGGTCAGCACCTCGCCGCCCACTTCCTTCTTGAGCGCATCGGGCGCGCCGATGGCGACGAGGTCTCCTTCGTGGATGACGCCGACGCGATCCGCGTGGTCTGCCTCTTCGATGAAATGCGTGGTGAGCACGACCGTGGTGTTCGTCTCGTTTCTCAAGCGCTTGAGCTCGTTTCTGAAGTCGATTCTGGCCCCCGGGTCGAGCCCCGTGCTGGGTTCGTCGAGAAACAGTATCTCGGGCCGGGGCAGGAGCGCTTTGGCGAGTTCCACCCTGCGCTGAAGCCCGCCGGAGAGCGTCTCGACGTACTCCTTTTTCCTGTCGCTCAGGCCGAATTGCGCGAGGAGCGCGTCCGCCGCGTTTCGGAGCGAGCTCCCGAGCATGCCGTGGAGCCTGCCGTGGTGGATCATGTTCTCGAGCACGGTAAGCTTGGGGTCGAGCCCCGGTTGCTGAAAGACGACGCCGATTTTTTTTCGCACCTCATCGGGCGCGTCGCGCACGGAATGCCCGAAAACTTTCGCATCGCCCGTAGTGGGGCGCATGAGGGTGGTGATGATGCGGAACAGGGTGGTCTTGCCGCCGCCGTTCGGGCCCAGGAGCGAGAATATCTCCCCCTCTGCAACCTCGAAGCGCACGTCCTTGAGCGCCGTACGGCTACCGTAGCGGTGGGTGACGCCTTCGACGGCGAGGGCGGGGTTCGGATCCAATGCGCTCATTCCCCATCATCGTCGGGTGAGAGTTTCCGGTTGAAAAAGTAATCCGCGTTCAGCCAGATGGCGCGGGAGTAGCGAAACGAGAATAGCGGAATCAGGATGCAAAGCCCACCCCAGGTGATGAGATGCGCCATGAGGCCCGGCGCGATGAAGATTTCGGTGAGCAGATAGCCGCCCAGGCAGATGATGACCGTGATGGCGTAGTTGATGTAGATGGCGCCGATGAAATAGCCCTGCTCGCGTTCGATGAGATAGCCGCAGCCCGGGCATCTTTCGTGCATGCGGAATGGCCCCGTGAAGAGGGGTTCGGGGCATCTCGGACATATCAGGGAGCACCCGCGTTTCAGGGCGCGAAGGAATTCTCTCATGCCCTCGGGTAGAAGACGTAGAGAATCAAGTAGACAGCGACGCCCGTGAACGAAACATAGAGCCAGATGGGATAGGTCCAGCGGGCGATGCGGCGGTGCCGCTCGAAATCCCCCCGCCACGCCCTATAGAGGGTGATGATCGCCATGGGCGGCACCAGGACCGCCAGCACGGAATGGGTGATGAGGATGATGAAATACACCGGACGAATCCAGCCCGTGCCGGTGAAGCCGACCGAGCCCACGTTGAAGTGGTAGACGAGATAGGAGATGAGGAACAGGGTGGAGACCGCGAACGCACTCACCATGAGGCGCTTGTGGATTTCCACATCTTTGACGTAGATGCGCCTCATCCCCGCCATGAGCAGGAATGCGCACGTGAGGTTCAACAAGGCGTTCAGGGTGGGTAGATGTCGAAGCGACATGAATTATGTATTTTTTATGTAACGTCTGGCGTAGGGTAGGGGCGGCCTAAAAATCCGGCAGCACCATCAACACCACGAACACGCACAGCACGAGCGGTATCATGGCGATGAAGCCCAGCGCCACTTTCTCGAACTTCAGGTGCATGAAATAAAGCGCCACGAGGACCGCCTTGGCCACGGCCATGCCGACGAGGAGCGCCCCCTTCAATAGCTGCGGATAGGCGGGGCTCGCCTGCGGGATGCCGGCCAGGACCTCGAGTATCGTGAGCGCCAGGAGCCACCAGAAGATGGCCATGTAGTTCACGTGATGATCGTCGTGTTCCGAGTGGCTTGCGCTAGCCATGATGTATGTGCTCTCCCTCGAACGAACCGGGCGCGCTCAGGCGCATGCCCGGGATGATTACAGTAGATAAATGAACGTGAACACGAGAATCCAGACGAGGTCCACGAAGTGCCAGTAGAGGCCCGCGATTTCCACCTCGTTCCAGTTCGTCGACGAATAAACGCCTTTTTGGCCGCGCATCGCGATAACGGCCAGATAGATGACGCCGCCGGTCACATGCATCCCGTGGAAGCCCGTGATGATGTAGAAAGTGGTGCCGAAGAGGCTGTCGCCCCATTTGTTCGCGGAAAGATGGAGACCCACTTGAATCAGGTGGGTCCACTCATAGGCTTGCAGAGCGAGGAATATGAGGCCGCCGCCTACGGTCAGCCACATGTACTTCACCAGGCCCTCCTGATCGCCTCTTTTGATGGCGTCCAGGCCCTTCACCATGGTGACGCTGCTGCATATGAGCAGGAACGTCATGAACGCGGTGAGCGAAATGCCCAGCACGTCCACGGGCACCGGCCAGTTGGCGCTGTTGCCCCGCAAGATGGCGTAGCCCGCCAGCAAGGTCCCGAACGACATGGCGTCGCCTGCCAGAAATACCCACATGCCCAGCTTGCCCCAGCTTTCGGGGGTAAGCGGCGTTTCCGCTGGTTCCACTCCGTGGGCGTGATCCACGGCGGCGGCATCAGTCACTTCGCCTTCTCCTTCTTATACATTCAGTAAAAATGTCTTTGCTCGCCGGCGATTTTTTCGCACGCCGAGAATTGTATACGAAATAGCCGCCCGTAACCGAGGCGATAACGAACGGCATGCTGATCAGAAAGCCCATGCTCCAGAGGAATCCCGGCTCCGAGTCCACCCCGCACACCGCGCAGGCGAAGGCGTAATCCTGACTTGAGAGGACGATGCCCAAGACTGTGGCGATAAGAATGTAAACGACCGGTTTCACCTGATTCTCCTTGAGGCGAGTATGCCACCCGCTTAGAGAATGTGTCAACGTTTTGGGCGGTTCCTGCACCGCTACAGCAAGTAGACCAGATAGAACAGAATCGGCCATAGCCCCACCACGAGATGCCAGTACATCGCGCATGCGACAACCCCGTTGGGATTGCGGGTTGAGTATTTTCCCAGATGCGCGCGGACGAGAACCGCGACCAGCCAGACGACCGCGCTCAGCACGTGAAAACCGTGCGTTCCGATGATGGTGTAAAACAGCGATCCGTAGACGTTCGCCGACGCGGTGAGGCCGAAGTTGACCAGACGCACCCATTCGTAACCCTGGATGGCGAGGAATACAACGCCCAGAACGCCCGTGACGGTGAGTAGCTTTGGCAGGGCCTTCGCGTTGCCTCTTTTGAGCGTAAGCTGCGCGCGGACCATCGTGTAGCTGCTCAACAGGAGGAGGGCCGTATTGACGGCTGTGACTTCCACCGGCAGGCGCGGCTGAAAGGGCGGCGGCCAGGGTTTTCCGCTGAAGCGAAAGACCAGAAAGGCCCCCACGAGGCCCGAGAAGAACATGATTTCGGCCGCGATCAAGACCAGCATGGCGAGCTGGGTGTTTCCGAGCAGGGGTTTCCCGGCGGGAGCCGCATCCCAGGCGTCGTCTCCTCCTCCGTTTCCGTTGCCCCCGTTGTCGTCGGGTGGTTCCGGCGGAGGCTGAGGGGGCGTGCCTTCCCATCGCTCCTGTTTATCTTTCGGAGTCGCTTCGAGTACCGGGTTCAACGAGATTCCTCCCGTCTAGTTCTTGATGATGGCCACGGTCCATGCAAAGGCGGCCAGGCACACGATGAACAGAAAAAGCAAAACCCCGGTGCGCCGGTTCTTGTTCCTTGTTTGCGTCTTGTCCATCGCTTCGCTCATCCGAATATCATGGCCAGCAGGAGGGCAGGCAGATAAATCAGCGAGTAGTAGAACAGGCGCCTTGCGGAGGCGGTCCCTTTTTCTCTGGCCATGTGAATGCCATAACCCAGGTAAATGATTCCCAGTATTGTGGAGACCGCGAAATAAGCGGGGCCCGCCATGCCGATGAGAGCCGGGGCCATTCCTGCGGGAATGAGCGCCATGCAATAGGCGATGACCTGCCTGCCCGTGCTCGCGCCGCCCGGGTCCTCGATGGGAAGGAGCTTGATGTCCGCTCTCGCGAAATCCTCGCGGTACATGACGGCTATCGCTAGCGCGTGGGGAATCTGCCAGAGGAACATGATGCAGAACACCACGAACGCCTCGACCGAGAGCGCACCCGTGGCCGCCGCCCAGCCGATGACCGGCGGCATGGCGCCCGGAACCGCGCCCACGACGCTGTTGAACGAGGTCGTTCGTTTTAGCGGCGTATACAGGAACAGATACAGCCCGCCGGTGGCCGCAATGAGAAGCGCCGTGAAGGGGTTCACGAAAATGGCCAGATAGGCCACCCCCAGCAGCATGATGGCGGAACCGAACAGGAGCGCATCGAACTTGAGAAGCCGCCCGTCTGGCAGCGGGCGTTTTTGCGTCCGGATCATCCGGGCGTCAAGGTCTTCTTCGGACGCCTGGTTCAGCGCCAGCGCGCCGCCCGTCGCAAAGGCCGAGCCGATAAGCGTGTGGATGAGCAGGATAATTTCGAGCCCTGCGCCCGAGGCGAGATAGAAACCCGCGGCGGTGACCACCAGTACCATCGGCAGGATGCGCGGTTTTGTGAGTTCCAGGTAATCAACCGCCCTTCGCTTGGCGGTGTCGAGATTCATCGCCTCGGTGCGGTAATTCGTCATGCGCGCGCGCCTCCCGCAGCGACTGGCGCTTCAGCGGTTTTTAAGGCGAACAGGCCGCTTTTGTTGAGGCGAAGGGCCAGGACGAGAGAGGCCGCGAAGAGCATCGCGCCCACCACGACGTGGGCGGAGGTTATTGCGATGATGAATCCGGGCGTGAAGGCTTCGCCCATGGCTGCGTATTTGCCAACCCAGGAGCCGAAGCCCAGCGTTAGTTGTACGAGCAGCAAGATCCACAGGCAGTTCGCCTCTTTCGCGAGGGTGCCCGGGTTCGGCAGCTTCAGAATTTTGTAAGAGAGGAGGATGACGTGGATACTGCTCAATGCCGCGAAGAGCAGGTGGGCATCGAGCCTGTTTCCGGTGTGGCGCAGCACCGCGCCGAAGATGATTTGGACGTAGAGCAGCAAAACGGTGATAAGGCTCAGTCTCGCCAGTCGTTTGTCGTCTGCGCTGTCTGCATCTTCTCGCCAGCCGCGTGAAGTGAACAACGCCAGGCTCACCATGAGGGCGAAGAAAATTTGCGCGACGCAGGCGTGGACGATGGCCAGGTTGAGTTTAATGAGAACCACCCGCATCCCTCCGAGCACTCCTTGTAAAATTACCAGACCGACGGCGAATGCGCCCAGCCTGCGCAACCATTTGCGCTCATCGGTTTTCCAGATGGCGGCGGCCGTCAGGATGGTGAGAATTCCGACCAGCGAGCCGAGCAGGCGGTGTGAGTGTTCGATGAAAACGCCGCCCACCATCTTCGACCACGGGAACAAGAACATGTTGTAGCCGAACGTGTTGGGCCAGTCGGGAACGGCGAGGCCCGAACCCGTGCTCGTCACCAGACCGCCGGCGATGATGAGTACGACGGTGAAGACGCAGGTCAGCAAGGCGAAGCGATGGGGCCAGCCTCCCCCTTTTGCGGCGGGAAGGCCAGCATGGCGGTCAGTTGCCATGCGCGTTCACTCCCGGGGTGTTTACGGCGGCGCTAGTGTCCGGCTTCGACGAGCGCCGGGTCGATGGCTTCGGTCTGCGGCGCCCAGTCGGCGCTCTCGCCGGGAACGCTGTATTCATAAGGCCCGCGGCGGACAACCGGCAGCGTGGGACCGAAGTTCCCGTGCGGCGCCGGCGTGGGTGCCACCCACTCGAGCGTGTTGGCGTCCCAGGGGTTCTGGGGCGCGTCGGCGCCCAGCGGAGCCATGTTCTTCTCGAGATAGCGGTAGATCCAGGCCGCAAGCGCGATGGCGACGATAGTGCCCACGATGCGCCCGCCCATCGAGAGTTCGGGCTCCATCAGGCCCTCGAACATCACCGCAACGCTCTTGTAGCCGATGAAACCGACGATGAGAGCCGAAACCGCCTGGGTGAGTACGCGGAACCACTTCGCGTTCCAGCGGAAGACGGTGGCGAAGAAGTTGAACACGAAGGGAATCTGCGAGAGTCCCAGCGCAAGCGCCGAGAGGGTGATAATCACGTTAATCGGCTGCATCCCTTGCAAGAACTCATACTGCATGGGGTTGTAGATGCGCCGCATGTGGCCGCCCACGCCCAGGATGTGCATCGGGAAGAACACCAGGTTGAAGAAGATGAACGTGAGCCAGAAGTGCACCTTGCCCAGCGCCTCGTCCATCGCGCGACCGAACATTTTCGGGAACCAGTGCTGTATGCCGCCGAAGAGCGCGAATACGCTGCCGCCGAAGATGACGTAGTGGAAATGCGCCACGATGAAGTAGGTGTCGTGGATGTAGATGTCCACCACGTTCGAGGCCATGAAAATGCCGCTCAGCCCGCCGATGACGAACAGGATGACGAAGGCCAGGGAATGGAGCATCGGCACGGTGAAGCGGATAGAACCGCCCCACAGGGTTCCCAGCCAGTTGAAGGTCTTGATCGCCGATGGTATCGCGATGACGAGCGTCGTCATCATGAAGGCCGAACCGAGTGCGGGGTTCATGCCGGACTGGAACATATGATGGCCCCAGACGATCCACGACAGGAATGCGATGGCGAGCATGGCGTACACCATGGCCCGGTAGCCGAAGATCGGTTTTCTGCAATAAACAGGCAACAACTCCGAAGCGATGCCCATGCCCGGAAGGATGAGAATGTAGACTTCCGGGTGACCGAAGTACCAGAACAGGTGCTGCCAAAGGAGGGGTTCGCCCCCCTTCGCCGGGTTGAAGAAATTGGTCTCGAACACACGGTCGAAAATCATCATCGCGCCCGCGGAACCCAGAATGGGCAGGGCCAGCAGGCCCAGGATTGCGGTGACGAACAAAGACCACACGACGAGGGGCACCCGGAACCAGGTCATGCCCTCGGTGCGCATGTTGATGAGCGTGGTGATGTAGTTGATCGAGCCCATGAGCGAGGAGAAACTCAGCACGAACAGACTTAATGCCCATAATGTCTGTCCCATAAAGACGCCTGTGTATTCCGGTATGGTGGATAACGGCGCGTAACCGGTCCAGCCGGCGGCGGCGTGTCCTCCCTCGACCAGGAATCCCGAACACATGATGACGGCGCCCAGAACGGCGATCCAGAACGAAAGCATGTTCAAGACCGGGAATGCCATGTCGCGCGCCCCGATCATCAGCGGGATGAGGAAGTTCCCGAAACAGCCCACCAGAATCGGCATTACGACGAGGAACACCATGATGGTCGCGTGCATGGTGACCGCCATGTTGTAGAAGTTCGGCGTGACGTAGCCCTCGGGCATGCCTTCGCTCTCGTCCGATATCCACTCGAAGCCCCAAACCTGGGTTTCCGGCCAGGCGAGTTGCCAGCGGAAGATCAGGGCGAGAATTCCGCCCACGACCATCATGATGAGGCCGAGCCAGAGGAACTGCCTGGCGATCATCTTGTGGTCCAGCGAGAAGACGTATGTGCTCCAGAACCCACCTTCGTGGTGGTCGTGAGCGCCGTGTGCGTCTGCCGTGGTTTCGCTCATGGTTTCCTGCATCCCTCGTAAGTTTGGTTTATCGGAGGAAAACTCCCGACGACCCGTTCAAGATATGAAAGAGGGCGCGAGCCCTCATGAATACAGCCGTTTATTTGTCCTTCTCGGCCCACGCCTTCTTGCGCCACTTGGCGTAGTCGGCCTCGGAGTGGACGATGAACTCCCCGTTCATGCCGGAGTGCCCGAAGCCGCACAGTTCCGCGCATGGAATCTCGAATTTTCCCACCTTGGTCGGCGTGAACCACAGCGGAATCGTCCGGCCCGGAACCACGTCCTGCTTCATGCGGGTATGAGGTATGAAGAAGCTGTGGATGACGTCCGCCCCCTTGAGCGAGATGAGCAACTGCTTGTTGACGGGCACGTTCAACTGGTTGTCGAGCACCAGATCGTCTTTGGTGCCGAATTTCTTGTCGTCTCCGGGGTAGCGGACAATCCAGTTGAACTGCTTGCCGGTAACCTCGACGCGCACGTGCGGGTTCTGGGGGATCGCCAGCTTGAGCTTTGCCCAGGAGGTCTGCGTCATCAGGACGAAGACGAGCAGGATGAGGGTGGGGATCACCGTCCAGAGAATCTCCAGCGTGTTGTTGCCGTGCGTGTATTTCGCCTTCACGCCGGGTTTGGCGCGGTATTTGATGAGGAAATAGATCATCGCGGCGGCGACCATGACGAAGACGACCACCGTAAGGTAGTAGGAGATATAGAAGAGAAAATCGATTTCCTCTCCTTCGAGAGAAATGTTCTCGGGGAGCCAACTCATCATGATGAAGCGTATCCTCCGGACCAGGCCGCGTGTAGGGCGAAGCGCACGAACACTCCCCCCAAAACCGCGAAAAATGTATGGATTCCCTATAACCGCATGGTGAGTCTAATGGATAGGCGGGTGCGTTTTCAAGCGCGCGCGGGAAAATAATTAGTCTTGAGGGCGGGGTGTTCTCGTCCCGGAGAACAGAAGCGCTCCGCGCATCCCCCGCCCTCTTGACCCTGCTTCCATGTAGAGATAGTTTCCCCGTTTTGTTTGCAAGATGTGCGTCTTGCGGGCTATAAAGAAAGAGTGCGCCAGTAGCTCAGCTGGATAGAGCGTCTGACTACGGATCAGAAGGTCGGGAGTTCGAATCTTCCCTGGCGCACCATCTGACAAGAGAAGCCGGGGCCACGCGGCCCCGGCTTTTTTGTTGGGTGTATCCCGTTGCTCCCAGTGGAATTCTCTCCCCCCTGAAAAATCCCTTCTTGCCTCTTGCGGGATGCGTCTGCAAAATCCCCCATATTCTTCATTGTTCGGGCGTGTGCTCTTCGCTGGTTTCGGGCCTCGCCTCACCGCCTGGATATTTTAGGATTTTCATAATATCCACCTGTGAGAAAGTAGTTGCTCCTCGGAAAATCTTTCACCGGCCACTCCCTCGCGAGAGGGTTGTTTTTGCTGAATATAACGCTATATGGAGGATTCCGGGAAAATGCCCCGTTTTTTTATGTTTTGCATTTTGATACGAAAAGGTTACAATATGAGACATATTTGAGAACGTATTTATATATGCGCCAATAAAAATTTCGCCCTGTGGATGTTCGTTGTTTTCATCATGAGGGAGGAATCTTTTATTAGAGGATGCTCAATGTTTGCGGCGCGGGATGCGGCTCGGGTCTCGCGTTCAAGATGTACGGCATAATTGGGTTGGTTCCTATTAATGGGGAGGCGCTTGTATGAATGCGAAGATTTTCTGGCTATTCGCCTTCGTCGTGCTCTATTGGGCCTACTGTATTTTCTGGGGCATCAAGTGCGCGAGGATGGCGAGGACGGCTGGTGACTACTTCATTGCGGGTCGCCAGCTATCAATGTGGGTGTTCGTCCTGGCGGCGACGGCGACGTCGTTTTCGGGGTGGACGTTCATGGGACACCCGGGACTGGTCTATCGAGACGGGTTCCAGTACGCCTACGCATCCTTCTACACAATCACCATTCCCTTTACCGGGGTGATATTCCTGAAGCGCCAGTGGATGCTGGGCAAACGCTACGGATATGTCACGCCCGGGGAAATGTTCGCCGACTACTTCCAGGGAGACGCAATCCGCATCCTCACGGTCATCGTGGCGCTGCTGTTCTCGATTCCCTACCTCGGCGTGCAACTCGGGGCCTCGGGCTTCTTGTTCAACGTGCTGACCGATGGCGCTTTCAGCGTTAACGTGGGCATGTGGCTGCTCTCGGCAGTCGTGCTCATCTACGTGGCAGCCGGGGGTCTGCGCGCCGTTGCCTACGTGGATACGCTCCAGTGCATTCTCCTCGCGCTGGGCATCATCATCACGGGCTTCATAGCGCTCAGCATCGCAGGCGGATGGGGTGCGCTGAACGAAGGCCTCGCCAAGCTGGCGGCCTCCCCGGTGGGCAAGTGGGGGACGACGAAAGGATACGGCGGCGGCGACTACAACGCCTACTTCGCCATTCCGGGCGTCATCCAGTTCACGGCCGGCCTGGGCAAGCAGACGCCCGTGGGCGGTCTGTGGACGGGCATCATGTGCCTGACCTACATGTTCGCGCTGATGGGGATTCAGTCTTCCCCGGCGTTCTCCATGTGGGCGTTCTCGAACAACAACCCGCGCCCCTTCGCGCCCCAGCAGGTCTGGGCGTCTTCTGCGGGCATCGGGTTCATCCTGTTCTTCTTCACCGCGTTCCAGGGTATGGGCGCGCACCTTCTCGGCGCGAACCCGGCGGTGACCAAAGCGGGACTTGCGCTATCGGACGTGCTGGCCGCGTCCATTGCGAAAAAGCCCGACTCGCTGGTGCCGTACTACTTCAACTACATTGCGGACGCGGCGCCATGGCTGGTCGGACTTCTCGCGGTCTGTGCGCTGGCGGCCATGCAGTCCACGGGTGCGGCGTATATGTCCACGGCGGGCGGCATGCTCACCCGCGATCTCTACAAGAGGTACCTGAACCCCGGCGCCTCGCATGAAACCCAGAAAGTGGCGGGCCGGATAGGCGTTTTGATAATCGTGGTCTCGGCCCTTCTCGTGGCGACGTTCTCGCGGGACGCCCTGGTGTTGCTTGGAGGACTCGCCGTCGCCTTCGGCTTCCAGATGTGGCCGCCGCTGGTGGCGGTTTGCTGGTACCCGAAGATTACGAGGCAAGGTGCCACCTGGGGACTGGCGGCGGGTCTGCTGGCCGTCATCTTCACAGAGAACTTCGGCCTCACGATTCTCAAGGGAATCGGCATCGACATCTGGGGACGCTGGCCGTGGACGATTCACTCCGCCGGCTGGGGCATCATCTTCAACGTGGCGGTGTGCTGGATCGTCTCCGCGCAAACGCAGGACGCGGCGTCGTCGGCGCACAGGCAGAAGTATCACGACTTCCTGGCCGAACACGCTTCGCTCTCGCCGGAGAAACAGAGTCTCGTGCCCATGGCGTGGGGCGTTACACTGGCCTGGATGTTCTTCGGTATCGGACCGGGCGCCGTCATCGGCAACTGGATCTTCGGCGCTCCGAACGCGGGGCGGGCAGCATGGACGTTCGGCATGCCCTCTATTTGGGCCTGGCAGATCCTCTTCTGGGCCCTTGGCGTGGGCATGATGTGGATGCTCGCCTACAAGATGGAGATGTCCACGGTGCCGGATACGGAAATCGAGGCGCTTGTGGAGGACATCGGCGACGTGGTCGCAGAGCAGGCGGGATCGTCCTAGACGAGACCGTGATGTAACAGTATCGCCATGCGGGGGAGGGGCGCTTAGTCCCTCCCCCGTGTTGTTTCTTCGCCGCCCTGATGGCTAAATAACCCCATGGCTGAATTGTTCACCGCAAAATACTCGCTGCTCTGGGTGCTCGCGCTGGCCGCTGCGCTGTTTCTGCCCGTGCGTCAACTCATCTGGACGCTCTATGTCAGGCGGGCGGAGAAAGACGGGACGGAAACCTCGGACGAAGAACGCCTCGACCTCAAAAAGCGCGCGGGCATGACGGCGCTGCTGCTGTGCTTTGTGTTTTCCTACTTCTATGTGGCGCATCTTTTTCGGGGGCCATGATGAACCCGCGCGTACTGAAGCGCTTCATCAAGAACATGGCGATTCTCATTTTCGTCATGTTTTCCGCATGGGCGCTGTGGGAGATGTATACCGACGAGAAGCCGGGGGATTACGCCACGCGCGAGGGCGATATCCGCCTGAGCGAGGGGAACTACGAGGAGGCGCTGACGAGCTTCAACCGGGCGCTTCGCGAGTGGCCAAACCACCGCGGCGCGCTGATGGGCCGCGCGTTGGTGTTCATCCGGACGAAGGAGTACGACAAGGCCTCGGCCGAACTCACCTACCTCATCGATTACCTCGAGAAAAATATCGAACCAGACGACGCGACGGGCGCCGGCCTCATGGCGGCGGCCTACGCCAACCGGGGCATCGTCCACGACATCAAGGGCCGTTACAAGGAGGCGCTCGCAGATTACATCGAGGCGCTCAGGACCGACCGGGGTGCGGTGGACGGACCGGGAATCATCGATAAAGTGATCTACGGTACGCCGAACCCGTCCTCAGTACGCAAGCGCGCGATATACTTAAAGGAACAACTCGCGCTCCCGCCGGAAAGACGCCTGTTGCGCGTGCCCGAGATCGACGCGGAACAGCGCATGCACAAACCCTGAAGATCAAGCAAAGAGGCCCGGCGTATCAACAGGCGTGACGTTCTAGAACCTCACGATGCCGAGCACGTCCTGGAAAAGGACCAGAAAGAAGAACACCGCGGCGATGCAGCCGAATAGCAGATGCACGAAATCGGCTCCGCCATCGGGATTTTTCGTGCGGATGGCCTTGATGGCGATGAAGCCCGTGACGAACAGGAAGATGAAGTTCACGGCTTGTTGGTTCTCGCCTGCGAATTCGAACATGACGACCTCGGATGGGAAGTTAATCCACGCTATCTGTTATAACGGCCCGGCGCCAGGGACGTATCCTCTATCTTAGGCTCCTTCACCATCGCCTTCATCTCTTTTTTCTCGAAATATGGCGGCAGGAAAGAAGTGCTCTCCCCGGCGACGAGATGGCTGAGCCAGACGATGCCGGTCATGATCGATACCATGAGGGTGGCGGTCACGATGAAGCGCTTGATATCTGCGGGGATCTTTTTGCCGTAATCCTTATCATACCTATGGTAAGCGGGGTCGTTCTCGTTCAATTCGCCTTGCTTGTCCAGGGCCAGTATTTTGTGCGCATGTCGGCGCGCCCAGAAGGGCACTTGATCATAAAGCATATAGGCCATGAAGAGTTGATTGATGAGTTCTTCGGACATCTCCTCGCTGTACCATTCACTGTAGGCGAGTTGTAAAAACTGAAACTCCCCCACTTGCAGCAGATTCGCCGCTTTGGCGACTTCGGCGCGCTGGGCGCTTTCCTCCCGATCGGGGCGAATGAGCGTCTGGAAGAAAGTCACCATGGCGACCTCTCGAGAAATAGCCTTTCCCGGCGGCATTTGCGTTGAATACCGAAGGAACGCTACCAGCCTAAGCCCTTTGCAGGTCTGCGTCAATTTTGAGTGGGGAGGGAAATTTTCACACGGGAGAAACAAGACGGACAACCTCACACCCGCCGCCCTTTGTTCGAGATATTCGTCACGGTTCATCGCGCCAGAATGGGTTAGAGAATTTTAATTTTAAGCGCTGAAGGCTCTTGTGTTAGGATCATCTCATCGCACCATGTGTATTTGATCCTGAGAGATTTATTTCATTTCGCGCGCCTCGCTTTCGAGCGGGGTTTTTCCGGCATTATTACCAAGGAGGCAATTCGATGAAACGCACATTTTTGAGCATCGTCGTCGCGGTTTCGGCCGTATTCATCTTCGCCGCTGTCGCGTCTGCGCAGTCGGTCACCATTCTGGGCGGCGGCCTCAAGGGCCAGCCCTATCAGTTCGCCGTGGGGCTGAGCAAAATCCTTAAATCCAAGGCGGGCATCAGCGCCACGCCGCAATCGGCAAAAGGCATGGTTGCGCAGGCGCGCATCATCGCCAAGGGCCAGGCGCAGTTCGCCTGGGGACTCGGCGGTCCGGTGGGCGCATGGGCCTACAAGGGAGAGAGGCGCTTCAAGAAAGAAGGCCCCAAGAAAAACCTGCGCGCCGTTCTGGCGTATCCCTTCGGGCAGTTCCAGTGGCTGGCCCTGGCGGATTCGGGCGTCATGAACCTGAAGGACGTGAAGGGAAAGAAGGTATCGGTGGGCTCGGCCGCCAGCACCACCCAGACGTATGCGCGCTATTTCTTACCCGCGCACGGTCTCAAAAAGGGCCAGTATAATGAAAGCACGCCCGGTTTCCGGGGCGGATTCGGCCAGTTGAGAAACGGCAACGTCGCTGCCCACCTCACGATGGGCATGGCGCCGATGGGCCTCGTGCAGGAGTTGGCGGCGCTCAAGAAAATCCGTCTGGTGGACATGGACGAGGCGGCCGTGAAGCACGTGGTGGCCACCTACGGTCCCGGCCTAACGGCGACCACCATCGCGCCGGGCACCTACGGCAAAAACCAGGTGAACAAAAAGCCTATCCGCACCATCTTCATCAACTTCGGGTTCTCCACCAGCACTCACGTGAGCGCAGACACCGTGTATAAGGTGACGAAAACCCTGTTCGGCAACCTGAAGGAATTCTACGGCACGGCCAAAGCTGCGAAGAACGTCACGCTCGCAGGCGCCTGCCAGGGGCTATCCTTTCCGGTGCATGACGGCGCCAAGCGCTACTACAAGGAAGTGGGCGCCAAGGGCTGCTAGGGCGTTCTGCGTGTTCTGATAATCAGGAAATCCCCCCTGTGGAGGTGGATAATCCACAGGGGGGAGGATTCTTCGCCTCGTATCCTAAGGTGTGAACCGCATTGGACGCCTACCGCAGGCTCAACCCCATAATCGTCACGGCGCTCGCGCTGGGTTTTTCCCTGTTCGAACTCTACACCGTCGGCTTCGGGATTCTCTCCCCTTTCGCGCAGCGCGCGACCATGCTCACCTTTGCGAGCGTACTGGTCTTCCTTACGAAGCCGATGCTGGATTGGCGCGAGCGCGAGGATATGACTCCCCCCGCCCGCGCGTTCGCCGTCGGGTGGGACGCGCTTTTCATCGGCCTGGCGCTTTACGCCTGCATCTATCTCGTCGTCGAAGAGGAAGCCCTGGCGGACAGAAGCGGGGCCGAGACCGGGCTCGACCTCATCGTCGCAGGGCTGGGCCCTGTCATGCTGCTCGAGATGGTGCGCCGTGCGGCCGGCGTTCCCCTGTTCCTGGTGACGCTTAGCATCGTGGTCTACGCCTATCTGGGCGACGTGACGCTCATCTTTTTCTCCTGCGTTATCGTGTTCATCGCCATCAAGCGATATGCGAACCTCAAAATCGCGGTGGGCTTCGCCGCGCTTGCCGTCTTGTTCTTCTTGCTGCCGGGACGCGGTTTCCTGGACCCCGCCATCTATACGTTCAAGGGGGAGGAGCACAGCCGGCTGGCCGCCTACCTGTGGCTCACCTCGGAGGGCACGTTCGGCACCATCTCGGCCATCATGAGCGAGTTCATCTTTATCTTTATCCTGTTCTCCGCTCTTCTGGAGGCGACCGGGACCGGGCAGATACTCATCAACCTCGCGTTCGCGCTCACGGGGCGCTTCCGGGGCGGTCCCGCCCAGGCGGCGGTCGTGGCCAGTTCGATGTTCGGGATGGTCTCTGGCTCAACCATGGCCAACGTGGTGAGCACGGGCACGTTCACGATACCGCTGATGATCCGCACCGGATTCACACGGCTGTTTGCGGGCGCGGTGGAAGCGGTGGCCTCGTGCGGCGGGCAAATCGTGCCGCCCATCATGGGCGCCAGCGTCTTCATCATGTCCGAGATCATCGAGGTGCCCTACGTCTATTTGATGCTATACGGGCTGATTCCCGCTTTTTTATATTACTTCAGCCTATCCACGTCGATTTATTTCGAGGCGCGCAGGCTCGGTCTGGAGAGAATGGATGCTTCGGAAATACCCGACGCCAGGGAGCAGGTGCAACAAGGGGGCTACCTCCTGATACCCGTGCTGATCTTGCTGGGCAGCATCGTGAGCGGTGAGACGCCGGGCCTGGCGGGATACAAGGCGGTGGTATCGCTCCTGGTGATGGTGGACCTGGTGCGCTCGCTCAGGCTCATCCGGGCGCGCTGGGGGAACCCGTGCGTGTATCTGGCGGGCGCATTGATTCTGGGGGCCATCTTCTTCGCTTTCGGGCCGGTGAATGCGCCGTTGGCCGTCTCGCAGAACATAGCTCTGCCTCTCGTAGGTGAAGTTCCGCTCCACAGGCTGGCGTTGGTGATGGTCGGGGTCTGCTTCGCGGCGGTTCCGGGGTGGCGGGGGCTGCCGATTATATTCCCCATCGCGCTTGGTCTGGCGCGCTGGAAGATACCATCTGAACTCGCGTGGGTCGGGCAGATTCCATACGTCGGGCTTTTGCTGCCCATAGCGTTGTTTTTTATAGTGATTTATCTGATCGTGCTTCCCGTATTCCGGGCCGGGGAGACGCCCGAGGCGAAGACGAGCGCACGCGACTTGGGCTCCGCCGTCCTGAGAAGCCTGGAGGCAGGCGCCAAGAACTCGCTTGGGCTGGTCGCGGCGACTTCGGCTATCGGCCTCATCGTCGGCCTCCTGGTGCTCGCAGCGGTCGGCGTGCGCATATCGATCCTGGTGACGGAGATGGCGGCGACCTCCCTGTTCCTCGCGTTTTTCCTGGTGATGATCGCCTCGCTCGTGATGGGCATGGGGCTTCCGACCATCGCCGCCTATCTGCTTCTGGTCATCGTGGTGGCGCCCTCTGTCACGAGCCTGGGCGCGCCGCTGGTGGCCGCGCACTTCTTTATCTTCTATTTCGGGGTCATCAGCTCCATCACGCCGCCCGTGGCGCTGGCCGCATATGGCGCGTCGGGCATATCGGGCGCGAACCCGATGCAGACGGGCTTCACCGCCTGCAGGCTGGCGGTTACCGCCTTCATCGTGCCTTATCTGTTCGTGTACTACCCCGAACTCCTGTTGCTCGAGGGGACTTTCTGGACGGTGGCCTACCGACTCGCCGTGAGTTGCGCAGGGATAGCGCTACTATCGATGGCGACGATGGGGTTCGGCCGCGCACCGATGAACGCCACGATGCGAACCGTGATGATTGGCGCATCGCTGCTCCTGTTCCTGGGGCCTGCATGGCTGCACGTTCTGGGACTGGCTGCCGGGGGCGCGGTCCTGTTCCGGCAAAAGGCGGGTGCGGAAGCCGCTACTTGACGGTCTCTTTTTTTGCTTCCTCGACTTCTTGCGGAAAGAGCGCCGCGTGGGTTTCCTCGAACAGGTGCTTCCCGACCGCGAGTTGCATGGTGGCGGGCATGACCTTTTTCGCGAGTCTGATCATCTGCGTGGACTTTTCGCGAATGTCCCACTGTGCGTGGGGGTCCTCTCTAAGCCTCGATACGTGGTAAAGCTCGCGCGCGTTCGATGAGAACAGCACGCGCCGTTTGTGCGCGTTCGTGAGCACGTAGGGCGCGGCCAGGGGGGTATGCTCGGCGATTTTCTCGTACGCGGCGTTGGTCTCATCCACGGCGGCCTGGAACTCAGGCGCTGCGCCCGCCTCGGCGATAGCAGAGGGCATGGTCACGCCCAATGTGATGTCGTAGGGCTGGGTGTTCAAAGTGGACATGCGGTGGCGTTTTAACTGCCCGAAGCAGGCTGCGGATAGCGTCACCTCGAACACGCAGCGCACGTTCTCGAATTCGCGAAGCACGGCGTCGTGACCGCGCATGAGCTTGAAGGTGGAGGCGATGAAACGCGCGCGCTCATCTTCGCTCATCTCCCTGGCCGCCGCATTACAATGCGCCATCGTTTTTCCTGAGGATGAATGGAGTAGGGCTGCGGCGACGAGGGCGTCTGCATCCGGGGTGACGTCGATGAGGGAGACGTCTTTCTCCTCGGCGATGGGCGGAGCCGGCGTGGACTCCTCATTCATTCGCTCGATGAAACCCAAGGCATTCTCTCGAAGCGCCGCCCGGGTGTTCATGTTGTATTCGGTGGGGTCGGTGTATTTTACGAGCGAGGGCGCGACGCCGCCAACGCATTCATACAGACGGCGCGCGTATTCCCTGATTTCCGCGAGGGGGTGCGAGGCGCAGCGGCAGATGACGTGCTCGAGGCTCCTCGCGCTGAGCGTCATGCCGATCTGCGATTCCGTGGCGAAGGAGACGATGTAGCGCGCGTCCTCCTTGGCCCAGCCCTCGAGCGTCTTGTGGTTTCGCTTCTTGGCGGCGAGCTCAGGGTTCTGGTCGAACACCCAGGGCCTGAGCTTCTCATACAGCGCGTGATAGCAGGCGTTCTGGGCCTTTATCGTCCGCACGAAGAGGTTTTTAAGGCTTGCTTTTTCGATTTCCTCAGGGATTACGAAATCGTCTTCGAGCAGGATGTAGCGCTGGCTCTTCTCGGTGTAGGCCAGGAGCCTGAACTTCTGAATTTCCTCCACCGCGTAGCGGCTCACGCCGATGACGTCGATGTTGAAGCTCGCGTGCTCGGCCACGGAACTGTGCCCGTAGCCGAAGATGATGGTCTGGTTGCTCTTTCGCGCCTTTTCCACCTCTTCTCGCGCGATGGCGCGAAGCTCGTCGATGGGCCTCGGGTCCCGACTGATGCGCGCGTAGGACGCGCTGATGGGCTCGGGCGTCAGGTTGTCGCGTTCGAGAAAATCGGCGGCCCTGCGCTGGAGTTCCGCCGCCTGCGTGCGCAGTTCGGCCTCGCTCATGGCGTCGAGTCGGTTCTCCTCCCAGCCGCGGGCGGCGGGCTCGATGATCTCTTTTTTCATCTGGCGGAGCACGTCGACGTCGACGTTGTGACCGGCGAGAACGATGCGCATTGGAGTAAGCCGTTTCTGAGCGGCGGGCGTGGTATCTGTTTCCAGGGCGTCATTATGAACCCTGGATTCCCAAAGGACAAGTAGAAAGTTCGAGCGTGCGCTCACGCATTGTGCGATTTCGGTGACTCAACTCTTTAGTTGCGGTTTTTCAAGGGTTTTGGGATGATACTTCAAATTATTGCCGCTGAAAGCAGGCGCGCATTGCGCGACTTTCTGAGAAAAGAGGAGATTCGTGAACTCTCTCGTCGCCCGAACCATTCCTTTCCTCATCATATTTGTGTCTTTCGGCTTGGATGTCGCCACTTCCGAGGCTGGCCGTCCGCGTAAGCGGCCTCCGCCGCTGGTGTCTGTGGCGAAGGTTGTTGAGCGTCAGGTGAGAAACCGCCTCACCGCCGTGGGTAGCGTGGCGCCCTACCGCCGGTCGGTCGTGAGCAGCGAACTCGAGGGCCGGGTGCAGACGGCCCCGCTCAAGGTGGGCGATTTCGTCCGAGCGAACAAGACGGTGATCGCCACGGTGGGGCGTTCGGGGCTGCAGATCGACCTGCGCATCCTGCGGGCGGAGCTCGAGAAGGCGCGCCAGGACCTGCTGCGACTGGAACGCGGAATGCGTCCCGAGGAGATCGCGGCGCATCAGGCCAAAGTGCGCGAGCGCGAAGCGCAGATGAGGAACAACGAGCTCGAGCTGAACCGCGCGCGGGATCTGTATGAGAAGAAAATTCTGGACAAGGCCAGTCTCGATCGCGCAGAAGCCGCCTACGAGGCCAGTTGGCAGATGTTCGAGGAGGCTTCGCGCAACCTGGAGATTGCCAGGCTCGGCCCCCGGAAGGAAGAGAAGGCCCGCGCCAAGGCGGAAATGGACCGGGTGCGGGCGCGCGTCGCCCGGGTGCGAGACGATCTGGCCAAGACGAAAATTCGTTCCCCGCTCACGGGTTTCATCACCCAGGAGTGGGTGGAGGTCGGCCAGTGGCTCACGAAGGGGGGCCGCGTGGCCGAGGTCATCGAACTCGACAGGGTGCTGGTGCAGGCCCCGATTGCGGAGCGGCGCATCTCCCTGGTGCGCGTGGGCGATGAGGCGCGCGTCGTCGTCGACGCTCTGGGAGGCCGGGTGTTCACGGGCCGGGTGCGTGGCGTCATACCCAAGGCGGACACAAAGAGCCGCACCTTCCCGGTGGAAGTGGAGATAAAAAATACCGAGTCCTACGACCTCAAGGCCGGCATGTTCGCCCGCCTGAACCTCGAATACGGAAAAGCGGCCAGCATGGTTCTGGTGCCCAAGGACGCGCTGATTCTCAGGGCGCGGGGCGCCTCGGTCTTCGTGTTCGAGAAAGGGCGCGTTCGCGAGGTTTCCTTCACGCAGGGCAGAAGCGTGGATTCTTTCGTGGAGGCCACGGGCGGCGCGCTCAGGGCCGGCATGCAGGTCGTGGTGAAAGGAAACGAGAGATTGAGAGCCGGCATGCCCGTTCGCTTGCAGGGCAGGGGCGGCCGGCCCGGGATGAAACCCGGCGGGCGTGGACCCGGAGGCCGTCCCCAAAGAGGCGGGAAGCCCGCCGCCGATTCCCGGCGCGGCGCCGGGGGATAAGGCGCGTTCGGCTGAAGCCGATTTTTTGTGTTTGTGAAAACTTGAATGGGGCGGCGAGGGATGTGAAACGCTGCTTCACGCATGAGCGAGTGAAAGAAAGGCCGCCGATGAAGGAGAGGGGATGAATCTGCCCCGCGCGAGCGTAAAATATCCGGTCACGACCACCGTCGGCGTCATACTGGCGGTGCTCTTCGGCGCGATCAGCCTCTACTGGATTCCGGTGCAGATGACGCCCACGATCGACAGGCCCGTCATCACGGTGGAGACCGAATACAGGGGCGCTGCGCCGCTGGAGGTGGAGGAAGAGGTGTCGAAACCCATCGAGGAGAAGCTCACCTCGGTGGAGGGCCTCAACCGGATGACTTCGCGCAGCGAGGAAGGCAAGTCGCGTGTCTTCCTCGAATTCGACTGGGACGTGAACAAGGACGTGGCCAGGCTCGACGTCTCGGAAAAGCTGGGTCTCGTGCGCAACCTGCCCGAAGATTCGGACCGTTCCACCGTCAACGCTTTAAACTCCGATGCGGAAAACCCCATCGCCTGGATGGTCGTCGAGACCGATCTCCCCATCAACGAGGTTCGCATCGAGGCGGAAAACGTCATCCGCCCCAAGCTCGAGCGTGTGGAGGGGGTGGGCCAGGTGTGGATGTTCGGCGGACAAGACAGGGAAGTCCGCGTCACGCTCGATTACGCGGCCATGAGCGCGCGCGGGATCACGGTACCCGCCTTGAGGGCGGCATTACAGCGAGAGAACAAGAACACCAAGGCGGGGAAGATTGACGAGGGCAAGCGCAGCTATTCGGTCCGCACAGTGGGGAATTTCACGCGCCTCGATCAGCTGCGCAACACCATTATCGCGCAAAACGGAAGCGGCGCCGTCTACCTGCGCGACGTCGCGAAGGTTTCCTTCGGCTACGGCGACCTCCAGCGGCGGATTCGCGTCCGGCGGAAGCCTACCCTGGCTTTCGGAGCATTGCGAAAAACCGGCGCCAACACCATCGAGGTGATGGCGGGGGTCAAAAAGGCGCTCGCCGAGATCAACGAAATCTATGCGGGGCGCGGCATCAGGCTCAAGCAGGTCTATGACGAGACCGTCTACATCGACCAGTCCCGTTCCCTCGTGATCAACAACATATTCATTGGCGGCGCGTTGGCGATAGGCGTGCTGCTCCTGTTCCTGGGCAGCCTTTCGAGCGTCATGATCATCGGCGTCGCCATACCGGTTACCGTGGTCTCCACGTTCATCTTCATCTTCGTGCTGAGCCGCTCCATCAACATCATCTCGCTCGCGGGTATGGCGTTCGCCGTCGGTATGGTGGTGGACAACTCCGTCGTGGTGCTGGAGAACATCTTCCGGCACCGCGAGATGGGGAAGAGCAAGTGGAACGCCGCCGTGGATGGCGCGCAAGAGGTATGGGGAGCGGTGCTGGCCTCCACGCTCACCACGCTGGCCGTCTTCGTCCCCGTGGTGTTCGTGCAGGACGAATCCGGACAGCTCTTCCGCGACATTGCCATCGCCATCAGCGTGGCGGTGGCGCTATCCCTCATCGTGTCGATCTCCGTCGTGCCCATGCTGAGTTCGCGCATCCTGAGCGGTGCTGGAAAAAGATCTCCGGTGGATCGATTTTTCAGCATGCTGGGGGTGTATGCGCTGGGCAGGCTTTGCCGGCGAATCTACGTGGCCACCCTGGGCTGGCTGCTGCGCGGGGTGATGAGGCGCATCTTCGTGGCAGCGCTGATCACGGCGGGCGCCATCGCCGTGGCGGCTCTGTCCTTCCCGCCCATCGACTATCTGCCGAAAGGCAACCGCAATCTCCTGTTCGTGATCGTGCGAACGCCCGCGGGCCTGAACCTCGAAGAGGTGGACAAGGTCGTGCAGGTTCTGGAGGCGAAGCTTGAGCGCTCCAAGGAAATCGACCGGTTTTTCGCCGTGGTGCGTACGCAAAACCCCATCGTCGGTATCATCGCCAAGAAGGAATACTCCGACCTCGTCTCCATGCGGAGCCTCGTCAAAAAATTGTTCAAAGACCTCCAGGGAACGCCCGGGGTGCGCACGTTCGTCACACAGGCGCCCCTGTTCCGGCGGCGCGGATCGGGCTTCATCGGCGGAATCAACTTGAAGGTCGACATCACGGGAGACGGTTTGAGCGAGATTCAGCGCGTCGCATCCGACGTGGGCGCCAGGGCGCGCGGACTCGGGGGCGTGCGATTTGTCAATTCGAGTTTTGATTTAGGAAATCCCGAGCTTCAGGTGCATGTGGATCGTCAGAGGGCGTCGGATTTCGGCGTGTCGGTCGCGGAACTCGGAAGCGTCGTGGAGACGCTCGTGAACGGAACCAAGGCGGGCATTTTCCGGGATCGCGGAGAGGAACTCGACATCATCCTGCGCGGACCGCTTTCGGATTTCACCCAAACGCAGCGGATCGAGGAACTCAAGCTGCACACGCCCGAGGGGCAGGTCGTTTCGCTCGGAGACATCGCCCGGGTGCAGGCGGCGCTCGGGCCGACGAAGGTCGAGCACATCGACCGCGACCGCTCCGTGACGCTCACGGTCAACATCGGGAGCGAGCTGCCGCTTCAGGTGGCGATCGACAAGATGAAGAAAGAAGTCATCGAACCGATGCGCCAGACGCTTCCGCTCGGCTATTCGCTGGGTGTGAGCGGGCGGGCGAAGGATCTGGAGCGGACCTGGGCGTCGCTCAAGTGGTCGCTGCTGCTGGCGCTCCTGATCACCTATTTGTTGATGGCGGCCCTGTTCGAAGCGTGGAGCTACCCGTTCATCATCATGTTCAGCGTGCCCTTCGCCGCAACGGGCGGCGTGCTGATGGTAAGCCTCATGAACTCGATAGAACCGTCGGTGAAGATGGACACGCTCACCATGCTGGGCTTCATCATCCTGACGGGCATCGTGGTGAACAATGCGATCCTGCTCGTCCACCAGGCGCTGAACCATTTCCGCGCGGGTCTGCCCATGCGCGAAGCGATTCTCGAGAGCGCGCGCGACAGGATGCGCCCCATCTTCATGACGACCACGACGACCGTACTCGGCATGCTGCCTCTGGTGGTTTCCTCAGGCTCGGGCAGCGAGCTTTACCGGGGGCTGGGCTCGGCCGTCCTGGGCGGTCTGGCCATGTCCACGCTCTTCACGCTTCTGCTGATACCGGTCGTCTTTTCGTTGTGGGTGGATTTCCTGGCGCTTATACGTCCGGCCAGCTTCGCCGCCGCACCGGCCGCCGCACCAAGCGGCGCCAGCGGCGCGCCGTCTGATCGCGTGAGACCCCGGAAAGCCGTCAACCTCATTGAACAAGAAGAAGAGGAAGCCTAAGGGGGTTATTGAAAAAGCCCGGTTTCGTGAGTCGGCGAATGGAGCCGACCTGGACGTGAGGAAAAACATTCACTCTTGCAGAGTGCAAACCAACCACTCCCCCCTTGAGGGGGAGTCGACGAGGTAAGGGCGTAAGCCCGCAAGCGAGTCGGTGGGGGGAGCTTTTACTTTAGTACAAACCTGCATTCGAAAATCATTCCCCCCACCGAATCAGCCTTCGCCGGAGGCTCGGCTTCTTCGACTCCCCCTCAAGGGGGGAGTAATTCTTTCGCTCTCATCTCAAGGGCGAAGTCCGCAGCCACGCCTATGGGGGTGAATTCCGAGCGAGGAGAGGTTTTTCACCAACCCTCTAGCCGCCCGCTTCGGCCAGGAACGCATCCACGGCCGCGTTCCATTCGGTGTGGGAGCGGCGGTAGCTGTAGTGGCCTCCCTCTTCCAGTATCACGAGCTTCGAGCCCGCTATCGCCTTTTGCAGGTCCTGGGCGAAGTACGGCGGGGTGAGGGCGTCGTCTTTCGCGGCGATGATGAGCGCGGGCTTGTCGATGTTCTGAATCTCGGACGTCCTGTCGTGACTGAGCGTCATGTCGAGGCGCGCGGTGATGACATCGACTGGCGCGATGGTGTCCTTCTGGCGGGCTTCGAGTTCCAGCAGGTTCTCGTACATGTTCCGGAACTGCGTCCACCCGCACGTCCACAAGGAGCTGAACTTGATGTATTCCTCCAGCCCGTAGGCCTCGGCGATCTGCTTGCGCGAGGTCTGTAAGCGCGTCATGTAAGGGTCAGCCGTCGTCCATGTGTTGGTGAATACGCAGCAGTTGATCCGGTCGGGATAATCGAGCGCGAGGTTCTGCAGTATGCAGCCTCCGGTTGATGTGCCCGCCACGTGGGCTTTTTCGATTCCCAGCGTATCGAGCAGGGCGACCGCGTCCTGCGCGATGAAGTCCGTGGAATAAGCGTCCTTGGGCTTGTCGCTCTCGCCCGTGCCCCTGTGGTCGAAGGTGATGCAGCGGTAGCGTTCCGAGAAATGGGGCATCTGGAAATCCCAGGCGTCCAGAAGGCCCATGAGGCCGGGAATGAACAGGAACGCCTCCCCCTCTCCTCGTTCCGCGTAGTTGAGCTGTATATCACCGGCTTGAATGCGTGGCATGGTTTCTCCTTTAAGATTTTATGATTTATTCGTTCGCGTCATCGAGGATTTCGGACACTTCCACCCGGCGTCCCTCTTTGGCTGAGCGCACGCCGGCGCGGATGACGGCGAGAGAGGACACGGCGTCCTCGCCCCCCATTTCGGGCGCAGCACCTCCGCGAACGGCGTCCGCGAATTCATCGAGCTCTTCCCTGATGGTGTCGTTCTTCTCGCACGCCACCGCCTGGGGCGCCTCCTCGCCCCGGTAGAGGACGCGCAGGCCGTCAAAAAGCGTGTAGTAGGCCGTGGCCGTTTTCCCGTAAATGTTCATGAGGTAATACTCCGACGCCGAGGCGTAGCTGGCCGTCAGGTTCGAAATGGCGCCCGATTCGTGCTCGAGAATCAGGTTCGCCACGTCGGGGTTGTCGCCGGGCAGGACGAGTTGCGCCGTCCGGCCCGATACGGCGACTATCGGCCCCATGAGGTAGGTCAGCACGTCAGCGTAGTGGATGCCGATCTGGAGCATGACGCCGCCCGGCATGGCGTCTGACTGGTAGCGCCAGTGGCCGGGTTCGAACTGGCCCTCCCTGTCCCTGCTGATGTTGCACTCCGCCTGGACGAGCCTGCCGAATTCGCCCGCGTCGATCTGGTTCCTGATCCAGCGGAAATGGTTCTCCCGCCGCCTCTGGTAGCCGATGGCGAGCACCATGCCCGCCTCCGCGCACGCGCGGGTGAGCGCCTTGCCGTCGGCAACGGTGTGGGCGATGGGCTTATCCAGAAACACGTGCTTGCCCGCCTCCGCCGCCGCTTTCGTGGTTTCCAGGTGAACGTGGTTGGGCGTGGTGTTGATGATGGCCTCTATGGAGTCATCCGCCAGAATTTCCTCGTAGCTCGCGGCCGCCTCACAATTGTATTTTTCGGCGAAGGCCGCGCGCTTGTCTTCCGAGCGCGTGAAGCAGGCGGCGATCTCTATCTTGTCGGTTCTGCCGATGGCGTCGGCCAGCACATCCGACCACCAGCCCATGCCGAGTGCGGCCACCCTCAGGGGTTTTGAGCTCATTTTTTGTATGACTCCTTATGATGCCGATACAAGTGATGGAAAATGTTTTTTGCGGGTTATGGCGAAGGCTCGTCGCGCCAGGGTACGCTTCAATCCGCGCCCCGGACTTAAAAAGAAGCGCCCACCGCCTCGACGGCCACCCGCGCGATGGCCAAATCCTGCTCCCAGTCGCCCCCGCTCACGCCGATGCCGCCCAGGCATTCGCCCTCATAAAGAATCGGGAAGCCGCCCTCCATCGCCGTCCACCGCTCGGGACCTGCGGCCAGGGCCAGGCCCAGGGCATGGGCTGTATCCAGATGCTGCGCCTGCGCGCCCTGCGTGGTGGTGGGCCGCTTGTTCGAGGCCGAACACACCGCCTTGGTGGTGGATGAGTGCACGGTGTGGAAGCGCCCGCCGTCCATGCGCTCGAGTAGGACGAGGTGTCCGCCCGCGTCGGCGATGGCCACGGTGACGGGGATGCCGAATTCTTCCGCCTTGGCGATGGCGGCCGTCATCATCAGCTTGGCCCCCTTGGTGGTGAGTCGATGGGTACGGGCGAATGGCATGGATGCGTCTCCTGTGTCTGTGGGCTTGCCGCGAAGCGAGCGAAATTTTCCACCTTTTAGCAATTCATCCCCCTTTTGTCGATGATTCGAAGCGGGCTTGCGGATCGAGTGAATCCCTTGGCGTCCGCCCCTGCCTTGTCATGGGTTCAAGCCTCCTCCATCATGCGCGCAATTCGAATCTATAAGAGTCAGGAGAACCCGGTGTCAGACCTCGTTTCGTTCATCGAAGAGACCGCGCGCAAGGCGGGCGCGCGCGCGATGGAGCTGTTCGGCCACGTGGAGGCGGAACCCAAAGGACGCAGCATCGTCTCGCGCGCCGACCGGGAGGTGGAGCGCATCATCATCGGGGAGATCCGCGCGGCGTATCCCGACGATCCCGTCCTCGCGGAGGAAAGCGGTGCGAGCGGCGCGGAGGATATCGGCCCCAATACGCGCTGGTGGGCGATAGACCCCATCGACGGCACGGGGCCTTATCTCAAAGGACTCCCCTTCTGGGCGGTCTCCATCGCGTGTCTCAGGGGCTCGCGCGTTGTGGCGGGCGTCGTCCACATGCCCGCGATGGGGCAGATTTTTACAGCCGAGGCCACGGGCACTGCTATGAGGAACGGCGCGCCGCTGGCGCAAGTCGGGCAGGGGGTTCCCGGCGATCACGATTATCTTTTCGTCCCGTGCGGCGAGGTGGCGGGTCTTTCGCACCAATACCCCGGACGCTTTCTCGCGCTGGCGTCCGCCGCCTGCCACATCTGCCTGACGGCGGCGGGCTCGGCCTTCGGTACGCTGATGGAGCCGATACGCGCCTATGACTTCGCCGCCGCTGCGCTCATCTACGAGCGCGCGGGGGGAAGCGTGGCCTACCTCTCGGGAGCTGCGATCGACTACGCCGCCCTGGCCGACGGACGCCGGGCACCCGAACCCATCCTCGCCGCACCGGCAGCGCAGATCGACTGGTTGAGGGAGAGGGTTTTCTGGGAGTAGGGACAGGCCCCCGTGCCTGTCCGTGGTCGCGACCTGTCCTTACAGGGGTTGTTGAAAAACCCTGAATTCGTGATTCGGCGTATGTAGCCGACCGGGAGTGGGGAGGCTTCACTCCCCCCTTGCAGAGCGCCAGCTAAACACTCCCCCCTTGAGGGGGCTGTTGAAAAACCCCCGGCATTGTGATTGGGTGTAATGACACTATCTCGCCCGAGATGGGAGTTCCCTCGATGATAGGCAGCAAGAGGCGCGAGCAGATGGATTTGTTCGTGGCCGGTTCGCTGGATCGGCTGATCCCCGAGGATCACGTCCTGATGCGCGTGGACCGCGTACTGGATTTGAGTTGGCTTCGTGAGGAGGTGGCGGATTGCTATTGCGCGGACAATGGTCGACCGGGGATCGACCCGGAGGTGGCGCTCCGCTTGATGCTTGCGGGTATGTTGCTGGGCTACGTACACGACCGGCGTCTGCTTCGCGAGGCGCGTGCGCACCTGGCGATCCGGTGGTTCATCGGGTACGGGCTGCACGAGGATTTGCCGCATCATTCGAGCCTGACGCGGATTCGTCAGCGGTGGGGGGAGGCTCGGTTCAAGGAGATATTCCGTCGCACGGTGCAGGCTTGCCTGGAGGCGAATGTGGCGAAGGGGGAAGTGGTGCACGTGGACGCCTCGTTGATACGCGCGGACGTGAGCTGGGAGAGTCTGGCGGCGCACCACGCGGAGAAGGTGATTCGGGAGAATCCCGTCGATGATGAGGGGGAGAAGAAGGGAGGAGGCCGCGGTGGCGGGGGTCGGGTGAGCCGGACGGACCCGGACGCGCGGCTTGCGCGCAAGAGCGCGCGGGCGGGGTTCGAGCCGAGCTACAAGCAGCACGCGGCGGTGGACGATGAGCGGGGTGTTGTTCTCGACGTGTCGGTGACGGAGGGGACGCGGAACGAGCGTGAGATGATGGCGTCCCATATAGAGGCGGTAAGCGAGTTGTCGGGCCGCGCGCCGGAGATGGTGACGGCGGATTCGGGCTACGCGTACTCGAAGGTTTATGGCGAATTGGAGCGGCGGGGCGTGGAAGCGCTGATACCAGCGAAGAAGGAACCCAGCCAGAGCCGTGTTCCGCTGCAGTTGTTCCACTACGACGCGCGCAACGAGGTGGTGAAGTGTCCGGGAGGCAAGACGCTGCGCCCCCGGCAGGCGACGGAGCGGGGGCGCTCCTATGTATCGAAGACGCGGGATTGCGCGGGCTGCGCGCTCCGTGCGGATTGTCTGTCGAAGTCGCGCACGAGCAGGACGGTGTTGATTCCGCACGCGTATCCGGCGCTGTTGCGCGCGCGTCGGCGGCATGCGCGCTGGGGGGAGGAGGAGAAGCGTCTCTATGGCCGCCACCGTTGGCGCTCGGAGGGCTACCACGGCGAGGCGAAGAGCCGGCACGGACTGGGGCGGGCGGTGCGCCGGGGCCTTGCGAACATGCGGATCCAGTCCTACCTGACGGCGATAGCGGTGAACCTCAAGCGGCTGGCCGCCGCTTTTGCGGCGCGTATATTCGCCCTCTGGACGGCCTGTGCCGCCCGGAGACGCCGGCTGCGCGCACATGGCGCCCTCACGCGCCAATTGGGCTGCCTCCCCGCCGCCGCGTGAGCCGCCAAAACGCCCGCTTCCAACACCGGGTTTTTCAACAGACCCTTGAGGGTTGGGCTTCCCGAGGGGAAAGCCCAACGATGAAGCCGAGCGATTTGTGCGAAGTCTGAATCGGTGGGGGGTCACGACCGGAAAGGGAGCGATTGCTTGCAGAGCAGGATATCAACGGTTCGCAAAACCTTCCTCAACGGTCGGTTTTGACCCCCCACCGACTCGCTTGCGGGCTTGCGCCCTTACCTCGTCGACTCCCCCTCAAGGGGGGAGTGATTTTTTCTCTCTCGTTGGTTGGCAATGCTGCTAGAGGGCAAGAGATTAGTTGGTGTTCTGCAAGGGGGAGTCATTTCATGAGCGTATGTCGATTGAGTAATCCATTCCCTGGTTGTTAGAGGCTTTTCCAACAACCCCTTACGTCAAGCCTACAACCACATGCCCGCGCGCTGCATCATCTGGTCAAGCTGGGAGCTCACCCGATCCGCGCACTCGAACGGCGTCGTGTGGCCCGCGCCATCCACCAACTCGATGACGGAATCGCTCAGCCCCTTGTGTAAAGCGGTCATCTGCGCGTGCGGCACCAGCGCGTCGCCCGTCCCGCCGAACACCAGGCAGGGGACGGCGATTTCGCCCAGGCGCGGCGTCAGTTCCTCACGCGTCCTGAGCGCGTCGATGAGCGAGGCGATGTAGTCGGGAATCTGGGAGAGCACGACCTTTTGCGTAGCCTCGATTTCGAGCGGATGGGCGGCGATGTAGGCGGGCGCGAAGAGGCTTTCGATGAAGTGCCCGGCGAAGCCCGCCATCCCCTCGTTGATGACGGTCTGCATGTGCTGTAAGCGCACCTTTTTTCCCTCTTCTGAATCCGCCGCCGCCCGTGTGCTGATGAAACCGCACGCGCGCACCTTGAGCGGGTGGCGGAGCACCATCTGGAGCAGGATGTAGCCTCCCAGCGAGAAGCCCGCCACGGCGGCGGCGCTGATGTCGAGCGCGCCGAGGAAAGCGGCCATGTCGTCGGCCATCATCGAGACCGTGATTTGCCCGCCTGAGTGCGGCGTCCGCCCCATGCCGCGCATGTCGGGAACCAGGACGCGGTAGCTTCTTTGCAACTCTTCCACCTGCGGCGCCCAGATGGTGTGATCCAGCGAAAAGCCGTGCAGGAGCAGGAGCGGCGGCCCGCTCCCCGATTCCTGGTAGGCGATATCGATTCCGTTTACGGATACGGTTTTCATGGCGCGCTCCCATCGTGTCTGAACCGGCTTGTAAATGCCGAGTTGTTTTTTGAGGCCACGATTCTAGCACACGGGAGAAAGAGCCGGAACGCGGGGAGGGGGTGGATGCTTCAAGATTAAGGGAGGGATTTCCACCTGCTCTTTTTAAGATTACAGGGCCGCGCTCTCGAAAAAATTTCAGGCTTGCATTGCACCCCTCTTCATGGTATTTGGGGCTCGTGATTTCGCTCCGTCACGGTCATGCGCTCAGTCTGTGGCTAGACGAGCCGCCAACCGGCGGGATCACAAAGCTTTTCGGGATGGACACTTTCTGAGGTTTCTCATCCGATGAGCCCCGCGTCGCCCGGCCTCGTTCACTTCCGAAGCGTCTTCATATCCGACATCCACCTGGGTACCAAAACCTCCCAGCCCGCAGCACTGCTCGAATTCCTCAAAGTGGTCGAGAGCGACAGGCTCTACCTCGTCGGCGACGTCATCGATAACTGGGCGCTCAAGCGCAACTGGTACTGGCACCAGACTCACAACGACGTTATCCAGAAACTCCTCCGGAAGGCGCGCAAGGGCACCAAGGTCTTCTACATTCCCGGCAATCACGACGAGATGTTCCGCGACTTCTGCGGGCAGCACTTCGGCCGCGTGCGGGTGCGGCACGATTACGTGCACCGCACGGCGGACGGCAAGAAATACCTGGTGCTCCACGGCGATCAGTTCGACGGCGTCGTCCTCTACGCCAAGTGGCTGGCGCACTTCGGAGACCGCGCCTACAAGACGGCCATCTGGGTCAACCAGCGGTTCAATAAGCTCAGGCGCGTGGTGGGCCTTCCCTACTGGTCGCTCTCGGCCTATCTCAAGCGCAACGTGAAGCGCGCCGTGGAGTTCATCTCCAATCTCGAGCAGGCGGTAGTGCGAGCGGCGCGTGACGCAGGTGCCGACGGCGTCATCTGCGGGCACATCCACACGCCCGACATGCGCATGATCGAGGGAATCCACTACTGCAACGACGGCGATTGGGTGGAGAGCTGTACGGCCCTGGTCGAGCACATGGACGGACGCCTTGAACTCATCCACTGGAACGAATACAAGAAAACCCTGGAGGAGGAACATGCGCGTTCTCATAGCGACGGATGCCTGGCGGCCGCAGGTTAACGGGGTCGTCCGCACGATAGAGAACGTCGCGGCGCAACTGGAGACGGCCGGTCACGGCGTCCGCATGCTGACGCCCGAGGGACGCCGCACGGCCGCGCTGCCTTATTATCCCGAAATCAGGCTCGCGCGGCTCTCGCAAAAAGAAATCACGAATACGGTTGCCGATTTCCGGCCCGACCACGTCCACGTCTCGACCGAAGGCCCCATCGGATTCGCCGTGAGGCGCTGGTGCATGAGGCGCGGACTCCCCTTCACGACGGGCTATCATACGCGCTTCCCTGAGTTTCTCGCCGCGCGCTTTCCACTTCCCGGCATGGAGCGTATTGCCTACGCCGTCCTGCGCCGGTTCCACGGGCCGGGCCTGTGCGTCATGGTCCCCACGCCGAGCATGGCGCGCGAACTGGGGGAACGGGGCTTCAACGAAGTCAGGACCTGGACGCGCGGGGTGGATCATGCGCGCTTCCGCCCCCTTCCGGGCGGCGCGACGGCAAACCTCCCCGGCCCGAGGCTCGTCTACGTGGGACGCCTCTCGGTGGAGAAGAATATCGAGGCGTTTCTGGGTGCCGAGACGCCCGGAACCAAGGTCGTCATCGGCGACGGCCCGTCCCGTAAATCGCTCGAAGCCAGATACCCAGAGGCACATTTCACCGGCTACCTCTTCGGCGATGATCTCGTACGCGAGATATCGGGCTGCGACGTCTTCGTCTTCCCGAGCCGTTCGGATACTTTCGGCCTCGTTATGATAGAGGCCATGGCGTGCGGCCTGCCCGTCGCGGCCTATCCGGTGCCCGGCCCCATCGACGTCGTCGAACACGGCGTGAGCGGCTGGCTAGACCAGGATTTGAGCTTAAGCATAGAGAACGCCCTCTCGCTCGACCCCGCCGCCGCTATCGCCCGCGCGCGCAAATACACCTGGGCTGAGTCGGCGCGGCAGTTCGCAGGTTCTCTCGCCCCCATCGCGCCCGAGACCGTCGACGCCGCCCTCAGGAGAGACGCGCGGCCCCGAACCACCCAAGACGGAGCGTCGTCGACTGAGAAAGCGAGATAATGGAACTGACTCAAAGCAGGTTTTTATTCTGCAAGTTATTATTTTTGGGAAATGGGGGTGCTCGATTCAGGTAGGGTTAAATTCTATCGAGAACGAACCGTGCGTTTTCTCGACGCAACATTTCAAACGGCGTTAAATAGCCGATATCCAAACCCTCGCATACATCGGGAATCTTGATCTTCTTTTGCGAACCAGATTTGATTTCGTGCGTTACGATCTCGTAGCCGCCGAAAAGAGCGTGCGCAACCAGGAAATAATCCGCATCTTGAAAAAATCTCCTGACAGCGGATTGCTCGTAATCTTGATTGGTTACCCACTCGGCTACCCCTGCGAGCGCGGAGGACATATCGGGAAGTTTGAGGAAAAATTCATCGCCACGCTTACCGGTCCATTCGGATAGTTCGTCCTGGATGGCGTGTAGTTCGTCTTTAATCTTTTAGTTGCTGAATACTTTTTTCTCGGCGTTCGCCAGGATCAGCCAATCCCAGAATGCAGGAAAAAAATCGAGCGGGTAATGCCTGTTTTTCGCCTCTATGAACACATTGGCGTCGAGCAGATACACCATTAGTTCAGGTTCAGCCTGTCTGCAAGATTCCTGAAAGTATCCAGTCTTGAGAAACCCAGCAGATGAAAGGCGTCACGGTACAGCGTTCCGCCTTCCAGCGTGCTGGCGATTACGGCGCGTGCGAAGCGTTCGCCGACACGGGTTATTTCCGTTGCATAGAAATTACCACCACCGCTCGTGGAAAAATTTTGCAACTTCATTAATTCGGCTCTGTAGGCTTCCTGGAATTGCTTCCGGTTCAGTCTCCTGGCGTCGTATATTCGGCGCAGGACGACCAATTTGCTCACTTTGAACCGACGCGCCAAGCGAGCAAGCTCTCCGGACAACTCCCCTCCTCTGCGGTATTCTTCACGCAGGACAGCGAGCGGAACCAGGAGTTCAGCCGCTACTTTATTGCACCAGAATTCGGTTCTGTTCGATGGCATCGAATTCGGGCGGCTGTCGGAAAGCGCGGTTTGGCCCAACCAAACGTGTGCCAGTTCATGCGCCAGAGTAAACATCTGCGCAGCTTTCGTGTCCGCCCCGTTGATGAAAACGAGTGGGGCGATATCATCCACCAGCGTGAAGCCCCGGAACTCATCGGGATTGAGCTTGCGATGCGGATTGTTGCCGACGACGCCGTTCATCATCACCAGCACCCCAACCTCATTGGCCTGAGCGATAAAACGACGCAAGGCGCCAGTCCAGTTTCCGAGCGCGGCGCGTTCCTCTATGTCGAACTTGAGCGCGCTTCGTATACGCTCTGCGACTGCTTCGATGTCATCATCCAAGGTTGCGGAACCGACGAATGATAGCCGACTCCCACCTTCCGCCAGCAGATGGTCTCGATACCATTCCTGCCGTTCTTGGCAAAGATCGAGAGTGTCGAGCAAATCGGGACTTGCCTCACCTCTTAGGGGCGAACTACCGATGGTTCGGAAATCATAGATCGGGATCGATTCTTCGGGTGGTTCAGGGAGAAAAAAATATCCTATGGGCGCATGGGTTTTTTTTTGCGAAATCTTCGAGTTGCTTCAGTGTCGGATGCACTTCGCCACTTTCCCACTCGCGGTATCTCGAAAATTTCCGGTTCCGGGCGAGTTGGTCGACTTCGATGCCAGCGCGTACACGCGCCCACTTGAGAAGTTCCGGTTTGATCGCAACGCGATTCGGCATTTATTCGGATCGCCTGGAAGGTGGAAGAGTTGTGGCATTGTCGCAAACCATCTCTGTTTGCGCATATGAAAACATCACATTTCCTCCAAAACCCGGCGTTTGTTTCGCAAGTATAATCTTATCTAATCAGACGAGTCAAAATTTGGCGTGGAAAATGCAAGAGCGCAACCGTCTTTTTCGTTTCGGAATGATTAGAAAATGTTCTCGCGCGGCCTCTCACTCCCCCCGACCAACCACAGGCAGCGACATCAGGGAGAATTCGCCGAGGGCGAGTTCTATCTCCTCGCGCACCCAGGCGTCTCTTTCGACTTCGAGCCTGGCCTCCAGAGCGAGGCGCGCGCGCTCATCGCGGATTCGCTTACCGACCCGGGCGAGCGCCCATGCGGCGTGGCCTCGGGCGAGGGGTTCGCGGTGCTCCAGCGCGCGGGTGAGGATTGCCAAGCTCTCCGCACCCCCCGTGTTGCCGATGGCGACGATGACGTTTCGGAGAAACCCGCCGTAGCGCGCGCGCATGACGGGCGTGCCGCGAAACGCCTTTTGGAACTGCTGCTCGTCCATCGCGGCGAACGCGTGCAGGTCGGGAGCCAGCGCCGCCGGGCGGGGGTCGAACCTCGGCTCGCGCGCATGGGGGACGTCGTCGTTCCAGGGGCAGACCTCCTGGCAGATGTCGCAGCCGAAGATATGCGCGCCCACCGGAGCGCGGAGTTCCCTGGGCATCGGGCCTCTGAGCTCGATGGTGAGGTATGAGATGCAGCGCCGCGCGTCCACCACGCCGGGCGCGATGATGGCGTCGGTCGGGCAATCGTCGATGCACCGCGTGCACGTGCCGCAGTGCTCCTCGTAAAAGGGCGCGTCCGCCTCAAGTGGGCGGTTCAGGAGAAGACAGCCCAAAAAGAAATAGCTCCCAAGCTTGCGCGAGAGGAGGAGCGAGTTCTTTCCTTTCCAGCCGAGGCCCGCCAGGACGGCCAGGTCGCGCTCGAGCAGGGGGCCCGTATCCACGTAGCTTCTTCCCTCGACGCCGGGGTCGAATTCTTTCAGGTCGCGCAGAACGCGGATGAGACGTTTCTTCATGAACTTGTGGTAATCCCCGCCGTGGGCGTAGCGCGCGATTTTGCCTTGGCCCTTTGCGTAGGGCGTCTCGCGCTCGGGCTTGTACTGCATGGCGACCACGAGGGCGGCGCGCGTCTCCGGCCAGAGGCGGCGCAAATCGCCGCGCACGTAGGGGTTTCTCGAGAGATAGCTCATCTCGCCCGCGTAGCCGCGTTCTATCCACTCGACGTATCGCCCGTGCGCCTCGCCCAGGCCGGGTGGCGCTACGGCGGCCAGGTCGAAGCCGTGCGCGAAGGCGCATTCCTTGACCTTGCTCGTGAGCTCGCCCGCGCTCAAACAACTCTCGCCTGATTGCGCGGCGTTTGCGTTTAAGTTATCGGGGTGCGCGTTCGGGCGGGCGTCGACCATCTCTTCTCCAGGCGAAACAGGATAAGTCTCGTGAACCAACGATCTTGGGGCGCGAGCGGTTCTCTTGTCAACAATTGCGCGGATATGATTTTTCAGTTACCCATGCAAGGGATTTGGTGGTATGTAATGATTTGTTTTGGCGCCAAGCACTTCATAGCCCGCACGAGGAAAACCCAAGTTGAACGGCAAGACGAAAATTCTGTGGATGGCGGGGCTCTGCCTGCTGGCGGCGGTGGTGCTCGCCTACCTCTTGTGGGGGCAGATAGACGACGCCTGGGCGTACCTCATAAAGCTCCAGGACAAGAAAGAGAGGTTCAGGGACTGGATTCACTCCTTCGGCCACTGGGGGCCGGTCGTGTTCATCGGCGTGCAGGTGCTCCAGGTGGTCTTCTCCCCCATACCCGGCGAACTGACGGGCTTTCTCGGCGGGTTCGTGTACGGCGCGCTCACAGCGACGATCCTGAGCACCGTCGGCCTGACGATAGGCAGCTTCCTCGCGTTCTACATCGGGCGGAGGCTGGGGCGTCCATTCGTGGAAAAACTCATACCGCCCGTGATTCTCGATAAATTCGATTTTCTCATCTCGAACAGGGGCGCATTTATCGCGTTCATCCTGTTCTCGATTCCCGGCTTTCCCAAGGACTACATGTGCTACCTGCTGGGCCTGAGCCCCCTCAAGACCCTGACGTTCGTGCTCATCGCGTTTCTGGGGAGAATCCCCGGCACCATCATGCTGGGCATCCAGGGGGCCGGGATGTACAAGGAGCAATACGGGATGGTGGTCGCCCTGCTGGTGGTCATGGTGATTTGCGGGGCGGCGGCGGTCTACTTTCAGGAGCCTTTAAGGCTCTGGCTGAAGGACAAGGCCGGCCGCGGGGTCGAGCACGATTGATGAAGGAGTGATTGACGCGATTGATGATTGAGGAGCAGCGAAATCTTGTAGTGGGCCATTCACAAGAACGGTCCAAGGTCGCGACCTCGGACAGGCACGGAGGCCTGTCCCTACGGACCTCCCTCCCCGGTAGGTTTCATTCGCGAAATCATGGAATCAGAAATTGGTCAACTCCCGTTGCTGCGGTTCGTCGACAATCCCTGCCC
Source organism: bacterium (assembly GCA_965213625.1). Classification (GTDB taxonomy): domain Bacteria; phylum UBA8248; class UBA8248; order UBA8248; family UBA8248; genus Bin107. Next base: position 793,655 of record CBDBZU010000004.1, on the reverse strand, counting down.
TTATGAAACGCCCAGGTAGAGCAGGAGCAGGGGCGTGGTGACGAGGCTCAGCGCCGTGCCCGTGAACACGATGGATGCGGCCAGCGAGCCTTCGTCGCTATAGCGCTCGGCGAAAATGTAGTTTAGCACGGCGGGCGGCATGCACGACATCAAAAAGAGCGACGCGCGGAACGCGCCCGTGAGCGCGAAGGCCTCGCACAGAACCCAGGCCAGCGCGAAGCCGAGTCCGAACCGAAGTCCCGCCACGATGAGGCTGATTTTGAAATCCGACGCCCGGATGGAGCGGAGCCGGTAGCCCAGCGTGAAGAGCTCCACCGGGAACATGCCGCGCCCGGTCAGGTGCGAGAAGCGCAGGATGAACTTGGGCACGGGGATCGCCGCCAGCGCGATGATGATGCCCGCCGTCGCCGCATACAGGGCGGGCATCTTGAGCGGCTCCCTGACGTCGGCGCTCCCGCCGTAGGCCATGATCCCCAGCGTGAAGGAGATGAACACGTTCGGTATGGAGAGCAGCACCGTCTGGGCCAGGCCCGCCTCGCCGAGGGCCAGAAGCGCCAGGGGATAGGGCAGCGAGACGGAGTTCATGAGCATCACGCTGGGCACGAAGGAGCGCTGCGTCATGCCCGTCGCGCGCTTGATGACCCAGGCGACCCCGCCCGGGATGACCTGGATGAGCGTGGAGAAGACGCCCGCCTTGATCAGTTCGTCCGACACGATGTTCTGGCGCGCGAGGGCGTCGAACATCACGGCGGGGGCGAGCAGGAACAGTACGAGTTCGGCCAGCACCCTGGGGTCGAACTTTTTCCATCTGCCGTAGAAGTAGCCGATGCCGATCACCGCCATGACCGGGAAGACGATGTTCAAAAGCGGCATTATGGTGGACATGCGTTAGTCGAGAATCCTCTTCGTTTCGGAAAAGAGGCTGAGTATACATACCGCTCCTTCGTGAGGCCACCCCGATGTGTGCTGCCCCGATGGGGTGGCTGCTCCGCCGGACGGGCGCCTGGAGCGAGCCGTTTTTTCTTTATGAGCGTATTTTCGTGCGGGCGCCTGTTGCCCGTGAGCGAAAAGCGTTCGCCTGGCCTGCCGGAATTTGCGCGCGGGCGCGGGGACGCGGTAGCCTGCGGGCGGTCTGTCGCATCTATCGTCTTTTGTTTTCTCGATTCTGAGAGGGGTTTTGAAAAATGCCGAAAGTGGATCACCTGGGCTACGCCGTGAGCAATCTGGATGAAAAGAAGAACGTGATGGCGGATTTGCTGGGCTTTAAGTTTCTCGAAAGAAAGGTGTATGAGCGGCCCGGCAACACCGCCCGGCTCGATTTCTATGAGGCCGAAGGCGCCGTGATGGAGCTCGTGGAGATGAGCGACCCCGACGCGCCGCTCAACCGGTTCATCGCCGCGCGCGGCGAGGGGCTGCACCATATATGCTTCGTCGTTGACGACTTGAGGGCCACGATGGCCGAATGGGAGGAGAAGGGCGTCGAGTTCGTCCTCGCGCCCACCTACGGCTCGCGCGGCGGGGTCATCACCTTCACGAACGCGGCCACCACGGGCGGCCTCGCGATTGAGCTGGTGCAGTACGTCCCCGAGGGCGAGGAGATTCCCGACTGGGCGCAGAAGTAACCGGAGCAGGGTTCAAAAAGCCCGCGCCGCGCGCCGGGATTCGCCACCAGGTGTATTTGAGTCGTGTGCGGGGTGCGGGATTACCGCCAATCGGGGGAGAAGGGGGTTTCGGATTCTCTTGTTCCCGGACGATACGGGGGTTTCTTAAAGAAATTGTAATGTCTGTTCAAGAATTTCATTTTTCCTCTTGACAAGTCAGGTTCAATCCCCCACTATTTTACCCGGCATACAATCCATGTGTGGTCGATTTCACGGGCTGCCCGCTGAATACAAGACGACTCTTCCCGAGAGTTGAAATAGGCGGGAACCCACTTTTCTTCCAAATCGTGGATTGTATGCCAACCAGCCCGGACTTCGTCCGTGGACCTGAGTGAATCAATCCGCGTGTGGAATTGGGAGGATTGTATGGGTCATGCGGCTTCATGATGATTGAATCAACCTAAGCATGAAAAAGCGGCATTTTGAGCGGCAAACTGATGCGATAGGTGCAATATAAAAGAAAATGAACGATTGGTCAAATTGGAACGGCAACCGTTCCGCCAATTGGGGAAGAAGCGAATCTCAACAAAGAAGCAATGACGCCGCCGAATCGACCCGAAGCGCATCGCCATGAATCCAGGCGCGAGAATCTTCGGTACCGGAGCGGAGAAAGGAAGCGTGGCGCATGCCGTTTCACGGGGGTTCAAACGAGAGGCTCGATATTCCCGCATGCCGCACGTTGCGGGCGATGACGCTACCGGGCTTTTACGGCGGAAGCGGCGCCGAGGGGGTGGGTTTCAAGGGCGTATCCGGAACGCGCGGACGTAGATAAAGAGGAAAAATGGGGGTTACTCATTCGCAGCTTAACCTCGTGGAGTCGCACCCGCTTCCTGTCGGTTGTACCCACCGACAGGGAATGGAAGGCAAATGAGTAACCCCCTTTATTTTATCGGCATATCGAAGATGAATAGCGGGAATGCGTTTCTAGCGCGCATCGCGAACCTGCGGCCGGAATGATGAGAATGAAGAATTGGGGGTTACTCATTTGCTGCTTGACCTCGTGGAGTAGTCAGTACCAATCCCGGTAGGAGTTGGGTCCTCAGGCCGGGAGTGGGAAAAATGAGTAACCCCCTCCTTCTCCTTTTTGCGATGCGCCCCTGAAGAGCGGTTGCAGGCGTGAGCCGCGCCCGCTCCCCTGTGACGGGAAACCATCCCCATTACAGCGTCATCATCTTCCAGGTTGCGCGTTTCGACTCCTGAATGGTAGCCGCTTTCGGGGTACGCGGCAACAGGCTTGAAACAAGGTGGGTTGTTGGAAGTGTTTTCTTTTTAGGGGGTAGTGAGGTCGCCCCTCTCGGTTGGCTAAGCAACCCCCCGACCCCCCTTGTCAGGGGGGCTTTTTCAACAGGCCCGAAGAGCGGGTGTTTGCAGCTTTTCCCGTCGAGAGGGGCGGTTCGCGAACCGCCCTGCTTTCCGGATGAGGAAATTCAACTTCTCGACGCGCCGATTAAGCGGGGGCAACAACGATACGACAGATCGGAAAGCGTTGTGGATTGCGGTTTCCGACCGGGGAGAGAGGAATCGCAGAATACATTCAGGTACTCACTGTCTGGTTATGATTTGCGGCGTACAGGTATCGAACAGGCAAAATGCGCATTCCTCATTGGCTCATACCTTGCGGGCGCATACCTCGGGGGCGCGAAAAACGCAAACCTCGATGGAGCGCCCACGTAACGGCAAAGGGGAATCAAAATGTACAATAGCGGCGAAGTTGCAAAAGCAGGAACAAAAGCACTTCTAACGACCCTGTTGTGGACGGCGCTGAATCTCACGATATTCATGATGAGCGGATGCGGCGGGGGTGGAGGGAGCCTGGTGACAAGCCCCCCGCCGGCCGTGTTGCCGCTGACCTCGCCGACATCTTCCGATGATACGCCAAGCCATGCGGAGGCGCTATTCAAATCATATGATTCTGTTTCGGTTGTAAACGCGATACCGCAACTTTCAGAACAGGACACGGAACCGCAAAACTTACAGCCGCAGGTAGAACAGCAACAGGCGGGCAACACGAATTATCAGTCTCACGGCTCTTGGAGCCATTATTCCGGTGGATACGTCAGCATTGGTTCAAGCGGATCGGGCGCGAGTACGACGTGGAGCGTGAGCGGTTCGAGAACCGGAAGCGTAGCGACCGAGATCGCAAATTATTTCTATAGCGGGAAGCTGTCGGGAACCTTGGTGAACGACAGTGATAGCCGAAACATAGGCGCGGCGGTTACGGGCAACGTGAGCGCTGTGTTTTCACCCGCGAAATTCTGGACGCGGAGCTCTGTCGATCAGCTGAGGATTCGATTCTGGAGCATGCAGCACCGGACGCATGATGGAAAAGCGGAAGGCATCAGTAACGTCGGTTGGGTGATGCCGGGTTACGGCATACTGGAGACTGCAACAGAAAACGAAGCAGGGGCATTCGCCGTACTGGAAAACGGCGAAGTGAAGTATAAAAAAGTCGTGACCGACCCGAACCATCGCTACGCCGGGTATGGCATTGTTAATTCCGATGGCACGTTCAGCTTTTCAGACGTCAAGCCGGACGCAGGCGATCCGGGCAACACGACCTGCGGCCAGTCTCCTTGCATTAGTCTTCCCGCGTCCCTCAGGAACCTGGGTCACACTCGAAATGCGGATTATGGGACGATGAGCGGTTCATTTTACGGAGATTCGCATCAGGCTATTGGCGCGACGTTCACCTTCAGCTCTTCCGGCAAGCAAGTGAAGGGCGCATTTGGAGCGAAGAAATGAGGAATTGCATTTTGTATCCCGTGAGACGCAGTTCGGGAATCACTCCCCCCTCATCCCGAGTAGGCGCGCTTGCGCGCCGTATCGAGGGGCGAGGGGAGTCAAACGCCTCGCGCCGGGGCGAGAATGCAATTCCTCCTTCATTAGTCGGAATTGACCTTCGATACGCGGCTTCGCCGCTACTCAGGGTGAGGATAGAGGTGTTAGCGGTTTGCGAGGGTCGCAGACGAGGCTTTTTCAACAGCCCCTCGCCAGGGGGGCTTCGCCTTTACCCCCCTGACAAGGGGGGGTAGGGGGGGTTGCTCTCTGGAGAAAGGCTTTTTCAATACCTCCCTCAAGGGGGAGTGAAACGCGCTCGCCCGAGGAGCAATCGCCCCTGCTCATGACTTCGCCCTCATGCCGGAATGGTTGAATCCGGTAACCTGTAGGGGCGGTTCGGGAACCGCCCTGCTTTGCAGAGAAGAAAAAAGGCGACGCGGCAATTGTGAACCGCGCGGCGCAGGTTTTCGTAATGCGTGCTTTAGATTCCATTTCCCACAAGAGGGTTAATCGCGAGTGAGGAGCGAGTGATTGCTGTGACCTAATAAAGAGCAATATGCCGTGGGCATGGTTCCGCCGAGATGCCGGAATGGTTTCATCCAGAATCCAGAGGTTTTGCAAGTGAGTAAAAAGATGAGAAATCAAGGAAAGAAAACCACTCCCCCTTGAGGGTCATTGCCAACCAAGGAATGAAAATTACCCTCCCGAGGTGCCGATCTTCTCCATCAATTGCTCGTGAATATCCTTACCGGCCAGTATCATCTCCACGACTTTCAACAAGCCGCCAGTTTGTCTTATTCAGATGAACCGAGCCAAAGTCGAGTCTCTTTAGAATGCTGGGTGAGTTGTGCTAGCCTTGAGAAACGATGTCCATTTCGGCATTGAGTTAAAAACGATGCGGTTTCCGCTTAATAAGCGTCACTCTTGGAGCCGATACCATGTTTAAGAACTTGCGGATACACAATTTTCGCGCTTTCGATGATTTAGAGATTCCTCGCCTGGGGCAGATCAACCTCGTTACAGGGAAAAACAACTCCGGCAAGACGAGCCTGCTCGAAGCGCTTTTCCTATTGTGCGGTGCTGGGAACTCTGAGATAGCGATGCGCATCAACGCGATACGTGGAATCGACTCAGCTATTGGATCGGCGACGACTGCGGCTCAGACACTTTGGAAACCGATATTCACCGATTTCGACATGAAGAAAGTCGTGGAAATTCAAGGTCATTTCACTGCGCATGGTCCTCTAGCATTGAACATCGCGCTTGATCAGCCAGATACTATCCAGCTTCCTTTTGATATCTCAAGCCGTACTTTGAAAACGGAATTTTTGAATGAAACTGCCCTCAAATTTTCGTTCGAAATGGGCTCTAAAAAAGTGGCAGAGGGTCGCATCCGCTTGACAAGCGGTGGAATTCAAATAGAGCCGCCTGCTTCAAACCCACCATTTACAGCTACGTTCCTTTCGTCACGTATAGGAAATCTACAAGAGGACGCTATACGCCTCGGGCAGCTTCGGCAACGAAAGCAGGGCGAGTTCGTAGTAGACGCTCTGCGGATCGTCGAGCCGAGATTACAGAGCGTCCAGGATAATTCCGCGTCCGGTGTTCCCATGATTTGGGGCGATATCGGCCTACCTGAACTCGCTCCGTTACCGATGATGGGCGTGGGTCTTACGCGAGTAGCACGTGTAATCCTGGCGATTTCTCACGCACCGGGCGGAGTTGTTCTACTAGATGAGGTAGAAAACGGCCTCCATCACTCCGTATTGAGTAAGGTTTGGAGGGCAATCGGTGAAGCGGCCAAACAATTCGACACGCAAGTTGTTGCATCGACACATAGTTTCGAGTGTATGGAAGCGGCGCATCAATCTCTCGATGCCGAGGACTTTCTCGTACACCGGCTCGAAAACATCGACGGAGCAATACGCTGCGTCACTCTAGGACCCGACGAAATAGAGGCGACGTTCAAACACAATCTCGAGATGCGCTGATCATGGCGCAACATGAGCGGATTGAAAGGCCGAAGCAGCTTCTCGTCGAGGGCAACGACCAACGAAACTTTTTCGAGGCGCTCATCAGAACTCGTTCGCTTCCAGATATTCAGATACAAAATTACGGAGGCGGAAACGAGTTGAGAGTCTTTCTACCTGCATTCGTAAAGGCGCCGGATTTTAATTCCATCTCAAGTCTTGGCATCGTGCGCGACGCAGAGGATTCTGCGCAAAACTCATTCCAGAGTATTCAGGGATCGCTCGGTAAGGTAAACCTACCAGTCCCCTCCAAAGCGGGAGAACGGCAAAACGGGAACCCGGATGTAAGCGTGCTCATCCTGCCCAATGAGAGTTCTCCGGGCATGCTCGAAACGCTTCTTTGCCGGACATTTCTAGGTTCGGAAGTGGATCACTGCATCGACGATTTTTTCTCATGCGTAGAGGCTTCGCCGAACGTGTCCATTACAAACCGGGACAAGACACGCGCCTTCGCCTTTTTGACGACGAAACCCAACCCGCACCATTCCGTAGGCGTGGCGGCGCAACAAGGTGTTTGGGATTTTGATCATGAAGCGTTCGATGAGGTGCGTGATTTTTTGATAGCTCTTTAGTCGGTCTGCGACATCGCCTTATCGTACTCGGCAATCCATTCTTCGGCTTCTGCTTCGGTGTAGGCTCCTGTAATGGCGCCGCTGTTTTCCGGCAGTTCATGGCTTGTAGGCTTACCGATGTGAGGCTCCAATATCTTTCGCAACTTTTTTGCTCCTTCGTCGGACAACCCTTTGACGAGGAAGTCTACTCTTCCCTGACTTAAACCACCTGAAAAAATCACCCCGGATAGGTCGCTCTGCTGACCGATTGCCCCCCTGATGTGTTCTATAAACCTCCCGAAAGGCCACAGCCCAGCACTTGTTATCACTCCTTTCAAAATCGCACCCCGAAGAGCAGCCCCTTGCATACGCGCTACACTAAGATCAGCCCCTTGCAAATACGCTCCTCCAAGTTCAGCTCCTTGCAAATCCGCCCTTCTGAGCATTGCCCCTTGCAAATATGCACAACCAAGAACACTGCCTTGCAGTAGTGCCCTCCAAAGACAAGCCCCTTCCAAATGTGCAAAACCAAAAACAGCCTCTTGCAATTGCGCCTCTCTAAGATCAGCTCCTTGTAACTGTGCGTCTTCAAGATTAGCCCTTTGCAACTGTGAAACCTCAAGATTAGCCCCTTGTAGATGTGCATCTTGAAGTTCAGTTCCTTTTAGACACGCACCAACCAGATTCGCCGCTTCCAAGTGCGCTTCCCGGAGATTGGCCTTGTTCAGCCAGCTTCCCTGCAAGTTGATTTGAAGACCCTTGAATACCTTGTGCTCTTGTACAAACAGTAGAGTTAGTAGACTCTGGATTTCCTCCGAGGGCTTCGACCTGTGTTTTTCCCGATATTCGGCCTCGCCTGTCGTCCTGCGTATGTGGGCGCAGAGAATGTCAAGCACGGTTTGCCGTAGATTTTCGGTATCCTCCGCCAGATGGAAGAGTTCGTAGGCTCCGCCCAGGCGCACGGAATCCGATTCGTGGCCCAGGTGTTCGAGGCATTTTTCAGGCGCTCCTGCCGCAAGCCCTTCTCAGCGTTCTGGTTGGCCTTGGCCTGTTGTTTCGTAGCATCAGCTTGTGCTTTCGCTGCGTCCTCCATCGCCTTGGCTCGGATGTAAGACAGCACCGCTTGAATGGCAAGCAGAATACCGCCCATTCCAATACCCAGGAATTTTAGAATTTCATTTTTGTTATCTTCGCCGAATAAGCCAAGGAGTCCGCCGATCCAATCATGAGCGCACTTTGAAACCATCACGCTTACAAAAGCCGTCAGCATTATGGTTAGAAAAGAAACCAACAATACTATGAGCGGGTTTTTCAACCAGTTCGGAATCTGCATCATTCTACCTTGCTCTCAGCTCCCTCCGGGCGGGAGCCACAGCTTAAATCACCCCCCACCCCCGTTCAAGCAGCCCCTCATCACTCGGCACCCACCAATAGCACCCCACCCCCCATCTATGCTAAAAAAACCGCTTCACCGCCTTCATCACACATACAGCACTTGGAGAGCACATGAGCGACAAGATACGCCTGCTCGTCACGGACGGGGCGTCGGGCAATTTTCTCAAGCGGGTGAAGGCGAACCCCGCCGCCGCGCCTTTCGAGATTACGGCGCCCGAGACCGCGGACGAGGGCGCCCTCCTGGCGCTGGCGCCCGAAGCCGAGGCGGTCCTCACCTACAAGGCGGCGCTCCCCGCTTCCGTCATCCGCGCGGCCGGGCGTCTCCGCTACATCCAGAAGCACGGGCTGAACAGCAAGAACATCGCCCTGGACGCGGCGCGCGAGCGCGGCATCCCCGTCGGCACGCAGTCGCTCATGCGGAACGCCACGGTGGCCGAGCAGGCCCTCGTCCTCATGCTCTGCTGCGAGCGCAAGACGATTCTCGGCCAGAAGGCGGTCGAGGCGGGCGTCTACCGCGAGATGGGGCTGGAACCCGTCGCCACCAGCCAGTGGAACATCCGGCCCAACTGGCCGGAGATAGAGGGCGTCGCCGAGCTGTTCGGCCGGAGCGTGGGCATCATCGGCCTGGGCGACATCGGCATGGACATCGCCAGACGCTGCGCGGCCTTCGACATGAAAATCTTCTACCACCAGCGCACGCGCCACACGCCGGATGTGGAGGCGCAGCACCAGGCCGCGTATCTGGAATTTAACGAACTTCTCGAGAGCGTCGATTATCTCGTGCTCGTCCTGCCGCACACCGAAGAAAGCGAGGGGATGATTGGCGCCGGCGAGCTCGCGCGCATGAAGAATACGGCCACCCTCATCAACGTAGGCCGGGGTGCGCTCGTGGATGAAGCGGCGCTGGCGGGTGCGCTCCGGACGGGCGAGATCGCCATGGCCGGGCTCGACGTCTATCGCTACGAACCCCTGCCTGCGGACAGCCCGCTCATCGGGATGCCGAACGCCGTGCTGCTGCCCCACACCGGCGGCGGCTCGAACCGCCAGTGGGACGTGGACATCCCCGCCTCGCTCGGCAAGATAGCCGCGTTCTTCGCCGGAGACGACGGGGCGTCATAGCGGGGAGTGAACTGCAAGACCTTTGAGGGATCACACCCGACCGAAAAGGACTTTTTCAACAGCCTCTTAACAGGGGGGTAAAAGCGACACCCCAGGCGAGGGGTTTTTCCAACAACCCCGGCATGGCCGTGTCGATTTCTTCCTCTTCACTCGAAACCGACACGTAATTCCCCGCAATTGCCGCCGTGGGGCACGATGAGATTTCACGTAGGATGGAGAAGCGCCCTGGCGCGTCCGGATAAAACGGACCTCTCCTCACCCGGCAAACGCTCGCTCCCTCCTCGGTCGGAAGCGACTTCCCCGGCCGCTTTCGATCCGCAATTGCCCGCAGTTGCCGTCGGGGACTTTCGTGTCGATGGGGTATGCTGGAGAGGGCGTCCGTCGGTCTTCGTTTTTCAGGCGGCGGAAGGGGCGCCGCTCGAAGGAACCGGGGGGGCGCTCGGGCGAGACGCGGAAGGCGTAAAATGCAAATAATAATTCCTGAAAATTTCGATAAATATAGATAAATTCACGGGGTATTTCGGTAAATATCTGTAAATTAAATGCCTGGGATTTGACGCCGCGGAATCCGGGCGCAGGGGAATACTGCCATGGCTTGCGCCCCCCGCGATGACGGCAAATGCGGGGAAATGCCGGGGTGAAAATCGAGGACCGAGCACCTCAGCGGCCCAGCGCGACGGCGGCCATGCCCGCCACCGTGACCAATACGCCACAGACGAGGCGGGGGCGTACGCGGGTCATATCGCGCAGCATGAGGACGGTGAAAATCACTGAAAAGATTGGCATTGAAGCGATGATGGGGCCGACGACGCTGATGTCTGAATTGATGATGGCGAGGTTGTAGAGGAGCTGGTTGCCCGAGTTCAGCACGCCGACCACGATGATGGTCACAACCGCCCAGCGCGGCCCCCAGTCGAACATCCTGGGGGGTGAGAGGTATCTCAGGCCATAGATGATGGGGATGCTCACCATGTTCGACCACGCGACCGTGAGGGCGATGCTCGGCATGGCGTCCAGGCCCTTCTTGCGGATGAAGACGCTCACGCCCAGCGAGATAGCGCTCGCGAACCCCCAGAGTATCGCCGGCTGGAACCAGCGCCCCCGGGCGGGTTCGTAGCTCACCAGGATGACGCCCGCCACCACGAGGCCGGTGCCCCCCAGAACGGCGGGGCCGGGCTGCTCGCCCAGGAACAGGACGGCCAGGGAGAGGCTCAGCAGAGGGGATGTGCTCATGAGGGTCATGAGCCGGGGCGGGCCGATGGCGTCGATGGCCTTGTAGTACACCAGGCGCCCGTAGCTGTAGGCCGTGACGCCCAGCAGGGCGAACCAGAGCATGCCTTCGAGCGAGACGTCGGCGGGGTCGAATTCCCACCAGCCGAACAGGCCCAGGACGAGCATGTTGAACACGTTCGTGAGCAGGGTGGCGGACATCAGGCCCATGTGGCGCAAGGGCCGCGCGGCGAGAACCCCCGTGAACGCCGCCATGACGGCCGCGGCCAGCGCCCAGACGATTCCCATCGTGTTGTCCATGGCCGGGTTAGCCGTGCCTGCCGATGCTCACGGCCACGATTCCCAGCACGGCGATGCATATGCCCACCACCACGCGCGCGTTCAGTCGCTCTATGTCCCGTAAAAACAACGCGGAAAGGCACAAGGCGAAAATCGGCGTGCTGCTCAGGATGGGCACCGCCAGCGAGAGTTTACCCTTGAGCGAGAGGTTGATGAGGATTTGCATCAGCCCGTTCGTGATCGTCCCGAACACCAGCAGGGGAAGATAGCGCTTCGAACCCCATTCGAAATAACGCTTCGGCAGAAAATGCCGCAAGCCCTCCGAGGTGGGGATGGCGACCATGGCCGACCACGCGGTGAGCAGGGCGGGCGCCGCCATGTAGGACATGCCCTGCTTGCGCATGAACGCGCTGCCCACCAGCATGAGCATGCTCATGAGCGACCAGCCGATACCCACGCGGAACCACCTGCCGCCCGAGGGCTCATAGCTCACGGCGACTATGCCGCAGACGACGAGCAGCGTTCCGAACAATACCCAGAGGCCGGGTTCTTCGCCCAGAAAAATGACCGCCAGAAACAGGCTGGGAAGCGGAACCATGCTCGTGATGGTGATGTGGCGCGCGGGGCCGACGATGTTCATGCCGGTGTAGAAGACCCAGCGGTTGATGCTGTAGTTCATCACGCCCAGAACGCCGAACCAGGCGAACGCCTCCCAGCGGTAACTCCCCGGCTCGTACAGCCAGTATCCGATGGCCCCGAGCATCAAGGTGTTGCCCAGGTTGTTGAACTGCGCCAGGGCGAACGAACCCATCTGCCGCAAGGCGGGCGCGAAGGTGATGTTCGTCGCAGCACTTACGAAAGCCGCCGAAATGGCCAGCAGGATGGTTTGGGATTCGAGACTCATGCGCTCATCTTTTTCAAGAAACTCTCCCGGATGACATCGCGGCCGGACCTGCCCGGACGGTGGAGAGGATATCCCTCCGCTCGTCCCGCGTCGATGCGGATGACCTGGAAAACCCCCTTTTCAGCCGCATGAGCCCGTGTGAATGTGATAATCAATCTTTTTTCAGCTATTTGCCGATTTTCACACAGATGGAACTTTGGTATATCTAAAACCAGTGATGTGGTGTTTGTCGCCGCCAGAACATTTGATGCATAGAGAAGGGAAAAAAATGCGGAAATCTCTTTATCTGCCCAAATACAAGTCGGTGGGAGCGACCTCCCTCTACGTCACGCTATTGTTCGGCCTGGGCTTGCTCATCGCGCCGGTGAACGCCCAATCCGCAGTCAGTGCGGGAAAGCTGCCGTCCCTGGCCGGGTTGGCGGAAAAGCTAAGCCCCGCCGTGGTGAATATCAGCACGGAAACCAAAGTCGAAACGAGTTCAAGGGGCGAATTTCCAGGATTTCCGGGTGATTTGTGGAACGAATTCTTCAGGCGTTTTCACGAAGGGCCCTTCCGCCGCGGACCACGTGGCGGCTTACGCCCACAGCCCAGACAGCAGAACCTGGGTTCGGGCTTCATCGTGACCGATAACGGCCTTGTCGTGACGAACAATCATGTCGTCAAGAATGCATCGAAAATAACGGTTCGCTTCAAAGACAAAAGGAAAAGAAAAGCGAAGGTCGTGGGCCGCGACCCCCAAACCGATATCGCGCTTCTCCAGGTGGAAACGAAACCCGGAGATACGTTCACCGCGGTGAATCTCGGGGACAGCGAAAAACTTCGCGTAGGCGACTGGGTGATGGCCATCGGAAATCCATTTGGCCTATCCCATACGGTGACGGCCGGAATCGTGAGCGCCAAGGGGCGGGTTATCGGCTCAAGTCGATTTGACAACTTTATCCAAACCGACGCCTCCATCAATCCGGGAAACAGTGGTGGGCCACTCTTCGATTTGAATGGAAACGTCGTGGGCATCAATACCGCCATTTTCAGCAGGGGCGGCGGAAATATCGGTATTGGATTCGCGATACCGATTAATATAGCGAAGAAACTGCTCCCTCAACTACGCAAGGGAGTCGTTACCCGTGGATTTCTGGGCGTATCCATTCAACCCGTCAATGAAAGTCTGGCAAAGGAATTGGGCCTGAAAGAAACCCATGGCGCCCTGGTCTCTAACGTGATTGAAAAGGCGCCAGCGAAAAAAGCCGGCATCAAAAGAGGCGATGTGATCGTAAGCATCGATGAGAAAAAAATTAAAAACCCCCGCCAACTCTCACTTGCCGCGGCTGATTTGAAGCCGGGTTCTATGGCTAAAGTCGGCATCATTCGAGACGGTAAAAAGCGCGACTTCAAGATTCAAGTCGGCAAATTGCCCGGTACCTCGGAGGAGCCGGCGAAGGCTTCGAAACCCGCGCTTCAGAAAAAACTGGGAATCGAAGGCCAAGACCTGACACCTGAGCTCAGAAAGCAAATCGGCGCAAAATCGAAGAAGGGCGTTGTCATCTCCAACGTATTGCCAGATAGTCCCGCGGCTTTGGCCGGTTTGCGACGAGGCGACTTGATTGTAGAAGCCAATCGCAAAGCAATTGCCGATACGGAACAGTTGCGAGAAGCGCTGAAAAAAGGAGAAAATAAAGGAAATCTGCTTGTAATCGAACGGCGAGGCACGACATTCTACGTAGCACTGGAAGGAAAGGGATGAAGGTGAGAGAAACGGCCGAAAAACAAGCCGGCCTCAGCGAAAGCATCATTGCCGCGGCTTCACAAATCTGCAATGAACTGGATGCCAAAGCGATTTTCATTCATGCTGACGCGATGAAGGACCTCGACGCCTTGATGGACCTCCCTATTGGTGTGGAACACTTTGCTACCACCTGCTCCCCCGATCTCTACGAAGAATTGGAAAAACGGGATTGCAAGGTCATGCAATTACCTGCCCTATCCCTGAACCGAATCGACATCATCAAGATGGGCGTTGTCATCGCATTGAGCGAAGGCTCCATCACGCAAAATGACACCGTGGTATGCCTTTCAGGCTTACCTGAGAACGAAGAAATTGACACCCTCATGGTCTTTCATTTGGATCGCGAAAAAGAAATGCTCCAGACATCGGAAACGCAAAGCGCTGTCGAGGGCGTAGACCCCAAAGTGTTTGAAACGGTCTTATCGCTCGCTCTGGAACTTGGCGCCGAAGGAAGGGAAGGAAAACCCCGCGGTGCGCTTTTTGTTCTGGGAGACCATGATCTGGTGCTGCAGTATTCACGCTAGCTCGTCATTAATCCCTTCCATGGATACCCGGAAGAGCAAAGAAATATTATGGACCCGGCCCTGCGCGAAACCATTAAGGAATTCAGCGCCATTGACGGCGCATTCGTCATTCGTGGAGACGGGATCATCGAAGCCGCCGGTCGTCACCTAAACGCGGCGCCTGAAAATGATTTGCCCCCTGGGTTGGGTTCGCGTCATATGGCCGGAGCGGGTATAACGGAAGTCAGCACAGCCATTTCATTCGCTATCAGCGAGTCCACGGGAAGTGTTACTGTACTGAAAGACGGCAAGGTGTTCATGCAGATTAGCAAGTCTCAGCCTGCCAAAACATCGACAAAGGGAAAAACCAAAAAGAAATAGCCATCGTTCTACTAGTTGGGAGAAAGCAGTCATGGTGTACGGAAAACTTTTCGGATTGTTTGCCCTCGTCATTGGTGGAATTTTGGGCTTGAGCACGATAATTTTGATGCTTGATTTAATCGGCCTATCGATTTTTTAAGACTTCTTTCAAGCCCGATTCATGCAACCTGACTTGTTTGAGCGTTTCAAACACAATCAATTCCTCGTTCCCATCTCGGTGGACACTCTTAAAAAGATTGGTGAGCATACCGGATTGTCGGCAGATTATCTGGTTTTCGACGCATCGTGCGGGAAGGGAGGATGTGTCATTTCGCTCGCACAAATGTTTGGATGTTCGGCAATCGGTCTAGATGATCGGCCCGAGTTCGTGGAAGATGGAAGGCGGCGAATTTTATTCGAAGATTTGTCCCATCTCATAGATTTGCTGACGCACGCGAACGATGACTTTCCATTTGATGATGATTATTTCGATCTGGCGCTTTTGTGCGGACCGGCTCATCCCTCGAGATCAACAAGCAAAATAAAAAGATTAACTCGGATAGTGAAACCCGGGGGGTGGATAGTTTATTCTGACCTGGTCTGGAAATCAGAAGATGAAAATATCCTCTCCGAGGGATTGATAAATTGGCTAGATGCCTACCTTCCCTGTGAGCCTATTGACGTAGAAGAATTTTGGGCTCACCTCACGGAGAAGGGATATGGCGTCGAATTTGTTGAACATGAAACGGAAAACGCCTGGGAATCCTTTCTTGCCCCGCAAGCACGTTCCATCCTGGAGAATCGGCTTGAATATGCAGACTCACGTGAAGCCCAGAATACGCTTGATAGATGGCAACAGGATCTCGAAATCTACCACAACGGCGGCGGAAAACAGCTTCTCGGTTACGCCACTTTTTTACTTCGGCGCCCATGAAGAAAAAATGAAAATCATAGGCCTCAATGGACAATGAGTCATATCGAACATCGGGCTTTCTTCATCAAGGACGGCAGTATTTCGATGCACCGTTGAAATTTCTGGTGATTCGCGTTTGACGAGCCGTCCGCTGTTGGTGTTTTCTCTCAATCAACACGGACTGATGGGCACATCGATAAGGAGTGCTAATGAACGAACTGCTTTCTCTCAGCGTCACTGAAATCGCAGAAAACTTAAGAGCCAAAGAATTCAGCGCCGAGGAACTGACCAAGGCATATCTTGAACGCATCGACGAAACCGAAGATAGCGTGCATGCCTATTTGAGTGTTCTTGGAAATGACGCCATTAGCGCCGCCCGCGTCGCCGACCAAAAAATAAGAACAGGAGAGCATGATTCTCTTCTTCTTGGAGTCCCCGTAGCAATAAAAGACCTTTTATGCATGAAAGGGACTAAGACCACTTGCGCTTCTCGGTTTCTGGGAAATTTTAAAGCCCCGTATGACGCCTCCGCCGTCGCTCGGCTGAAGGATGCAGGCGCGGTCATACTCGGCAAGTTGAACATGGACGAATTCGCCATGGGCTCATCGTGCGAGCAAAGTGCGTTCGGGCCGACCCACAATCCATGGGACCTGAAAACCATCCCTGGAGGCAGCAGCGGTGGGTCCGCCGCCGCTGTCGCAGCACGCTCCTGCGTCGTTTCCCTCGGATCTGATACCGGAGGCTCCATACGCCAGCCAGCGGCATGCTGCGGTGTCGTAGGCATGAAGCCCACTTACGGGCGCATTTCTCGTTATGGACTCATCGCCTTCGCCAGTTCTCTGGACCAAGTAGGTCCATTTGCAAATAATATTAGAGATGCAGCCATATTATTGAGTGCCGTTAGCGGTCACGACCCTCATGACTCAACTTCGGCCAATGAACCGGTTCCTGATTACTCTGAAGGACTCGAAGCCGGAGTTCACGGTCTGAAGGTTGGTATTCCGAAAGAATACTTCATCGAGGGGATGGACTCTGAGGTCGAGGCGGCGATTCAAGAAGCGATTGTAGTCTTCGAGGAACAAGGAGCGGAAATTATCGAAATTTCTCTCCCACATACCGAATATGCCTTGCCTGTCTATTATATCCTCGCCCCCGCTGAGGCGAGCAGCAATCTTGCTCGCTACGACGGCGTCCGCTTCGGCGTGCGTAAAGAAGGGGATTCCGAATTCGGTGCTTTATCCGGCATGTACGCAACCAGCAGAGAAAACGGTTTTGGCGATGAAGTGAAACGCCGAATTATGCTGGGTACTTATGCATTGTCTTCCGGATATTACGACGCCTTCTATACAAAAGCGCAAAGGGTCCGTACGCTGATTTGCCAGGATTTTAAGACCGCATTTGATAAGATCGATGTGGTCTTATCGGCCACGGCTCCGACGCCCGCTTTTGAGATTGGTGAACGCCTCGATGATCCCATAAGCATGTATCTCTCTGATATTTTAACCATACCTTGCAATTTGGCCGGTCTTCCCGGAATCAGCCAACCATGCGGATTCACTTCAAGAGGGCTGCCCATAGGGCTTCAATTGGTAGGAAAACCATTTGCTGAAAAAACCATTCTTCAAGCAGCAACGGCATTCGAAAGAGCAACTTCGCATCACAAAGCACTCCCACCATTGTGATCCGTATTTTGATTGAGGGAGATGATGGCATACGAAACGGTAATCGGCCTTGAAGTACATGCCCAGTTAAATACAAAAAGTAAAATATTTTGTGGCTCAAGCGCAGCATTTGGTGGTGACCCGAATGAACACACTTGCACGGTAGACCTTGGGCTGCCCGGCGTGCTGCCGGTTTTGAACCGACAAGTCATAGAATACACCCTGAGGCTTGGATTGGCCGTAGGGGCGGAGATTGCACCGACCTGCCGCTTCGCCCGAAAACATTATTTCTATCCAGATCTCCCGAAAGGATATCAAATCAGTCAATACGAAGAGCCAATTTGGACTGGGGGACATGTTCATTTCGTAACCAAGGACGGACGGGATGTGAACATAAACCTCACGAGAATCCATATGGAAGAAGATGCCGGCAAGTTGATTCATGGAGACGAACTGGGAGACCCGAATCATTCATACTCGGATCTTAACCGTGCCGGCGTGCCGTTGCTCGAAATCGTCTCAGAGCCAGAACTCAGAAATCCAGATGACGCCGAATCCTATATGAGAAAGCTCCGTACCTTGGTGCGTTATCTAGGTATATCCGACGGTAACATGCAGGAAGGCAGCCTGCGGTGCGACGCCAATATTTCCCTCAGGCCGCAAGGCTCGGAGAAACTCGGCGAGAAGGTTGAAATCAAGAACATGAATTCTTTTCGAAATTTAAGACGAGCACTCGAGTACGAAGAAAAGCGCCAGAGAGAAGTCCTGGATTCCAGCGGCGTCATACATCAGGAGACCAGACTTTGGGATGAAAACGCCGGCGTAACTCGGGGAATGCGATCGAAGGAATACGCTCATGATTATCGCTATTTCCCTGATCCCGATTTGGTGCCGCTCACCCTAGATACGAAATGGCTCGATGAAGTCCGTGCGCAACTACCGGAGCTTCCCGATGCAAAAAGCAAACGCTTTCAAGACGAGTACGGCCTCCCCCGATACGATGCGGAAGTTCTCACGGCGGAAAAAGAATTGGCAGCCTATTTCGACCAAGTAGTCGCGGCTACTGGCAAGAATCAAGCCAAAGCGGCAAGCAACTGGGTCATGGGCGACATATTGCGCTTGTTGAACGAGCGAAAGATCAACATCAAGGAATGTCCAATCTCTCCTGAGCGGCTGGCCAAAATGGTCTTGCTTATCAACGATGGCACTATCAGCGGGAAAATCGCAAAGACAGTGTTCGATTCGATGGCGGAGAGCGGCAAAGACCCCGGGATAATCGTGGAAGAAAAGGGCTTGAAACAAATCACGGACACGAGCGCGATCGAGAGCGTTGTGGAAGAAGTGCTCACATCAAATCCAGACGAAGTCGAAGCCTACCTAGGCGGAAGAACCAAGCTCATGGGCTTTTTCGTCGGCCAGGTGATGAAGGCGACGGAGGGGAAGGCCAATCCAAAGGCTTTACAGGCAATACTCAGAGAAAAATTAGGGGGCTGACCCTCAAGGTCATTTCGATTCAACGAAATTTCTTCTCTTCGAACCCGTACAGGGCGCAAGGATTTTCCACCAGTATTTTTCGTCGCACGCTGACTTCAGGTGCGAATTCTGCGAGAAGATCCATCAATTCACCATCGTTGGGAATCGTGGGCTTCACGTTCGTGTGCGGCCAATCGGTACCCCATACAACTCGCTCTGGTGCGGCGTCGATCAAGGCGCGCGCCACGGGGATGGCGTCGTGGTAAGGAGAGCCGCGCTTGGCAATGCGTTCGGCGCCGCTCAGTTTCACCCATACGTTTCCGCTTTCGAGCAAACGCAACAGCATCTGGAAATCAGGGTGCGCCAGAGGCAAGTCCGCGGGGATAAGACCCATATGATCGAACACCGCGTCGACCGGTAATTTCCGTATCTTCTCTTCATAAACGGACAACTGGTCGGCATGAACATGAAACTGCATGTGCCAGCCAAAATCCTTTATCTTTGTAGCCAACTCCTCCATCCGCTCGATACCGCTTCTGCCTCCCGAAGCCATGTTGATTCGGGTTCCCCGGATGTCGAGCCGGGTCAACTCATCGAGCCGCTCCTCCGACACACCCGCATCCACCACGCCCACGCCGACATAGCCCGGCCCCAGGACGCGAATCGCCTCGAGCACTCTCGCGTTGTCCGCGCCGTAAGGGCTCGCCTGCACCACGACGCCCCGCTCGAGGCCCAAAACGTCGGCCATCTTCCGGTAGTCGCTCTCCAGCACCTGAACGGGCGTGTAGCGCCTGGGTTCGGCGTAGGGGTAATCCGCCTCTGGGCCGAAAATATGGAAATGACAATCCGCCGCTCCTGCCGGAGCTCTGAATTTCGGCGGTTTCGTATCCGGGTCAGGCCCGGAAATGGTGGGCCGGGTCGTCAATGCGCGCCCTCGAATGTGTATGGACGACTGTGATTTATCTTCTTCTTATCTTTTTCTTGCGGTAAGGCTTGTGGCACTGCGTACAGCTGTCAGACAGGGCGCTGAACGCTTTCAGCACGGCATCCTTATTATTGGCCCTCGCCGCTTTCGCGACGTCTCTGGCGATTTGCGCCGAATCTTTTGCGATTTTCTCGTAATCATCAAAGTGGCTCCACACCTCGGCCTTGATTCGCGTCTTGCCGAAAGCGCTGCCCTTGGGGCTCAGGAATGGAATCGCCGCCGAGAGCAGCGCAATTTCCTCCGCCGCGCTTGCGACGCGCTTGTAGTTCGCCTTCTTCGTATACACCTTGATGCGGCGCATCGCGCGGCTGATGCTCTTCATCGTACGTACGCGCACCCTTTGCACGCCGCGCAGCGTCTGCTCATCCTGGTCTGCGGAGAAAGAGGGAACCACCACCGTCATCAAGACCACACAACCCAGCGCGCACACCCATTTACCGATTCGCATATCCACTCCTCGTTGATGGCCGGACGCCTCTTCCCAAGAATGCCTCATACTAAATAGGGGGATCCGGGGTGTCAATCGAAGGGGAACATCCGATATATCCTATACATTATCAACACTTTACGCTCATATTAAATTTTCGGGAATTTATCGAAAAACCCCGTGAATTTATCTAAATTTATCTAATTTTTCGGTAATTCCGGGCTGCCCCGAGCGAGCGTTTGCCGCGAACGAGGATCGAGGGTCGATTTCGCCCGAAGAGGTCAGGTGGCGACCCCTTACCGGGGCCACCCCACCCTGAGGAGGGAAAGACTGCGCCCTTAACGCGAGAAATGAGGGAGCGTTTGCGCTTTTCCGAGCGAGGTCAATCGCGACTGAGGAAGGAGGGATTGCAGTTTGTTCCCCAACCCATATCGCCTTGTCCATTTTCTCCCCTCCTCTCCTCGCCGGGAACACTCCTTCGCCCGCGCGAAATTCTCCCCCATCCAGAAGAAATCCCGATAACGGCAAATGCGGGGAAATGCGCAATCCGGCGTCGCTACTCCTTGTGAATGAATGGCGACCGGGGAGAAAGCGCTGGTAGCGGCCGCGGGGCGATTGCGGCTTGCCGACCAACGCGGGAGGAATAAACACCGGAGGAGAATCTCTGTATGTCAATCGCGGCTTTGTGCTCCGCTCAGGAAACCGCCATTCGCGTCTCGTTGTTTTCTCTCTCCTCCAATGGAAAGTGGCAGGCGGTTTCGATTCCGCCGGGGTGAGGCGTCAGCATCGGCATTTCTTCCTGGCACCTGGCCTCTCTATGAGGACAGCGGCTGTAAAACCGGCAGAGGTGGGGGGAGGGATCGATGGGGCTCATCGGCTCGCCGGTCAATCGCACCCGGTCGGTGCGCTCGGTCGTGTTGATGGCGGGTATGGCGGAGAGGAGCGCCTGCGTGTAGGGATGGCGCGGTTGCCGCAATATTTCCCCGGTGGGCCCCGTCTCCACAATTTTGCCGAGGTACATAACCAGAACCCGCTGGCAGAGCAGCCGGACGACGTTCAGGTCATGGGAGACGAACAGATAGCTCATCCCGAGGCGGTTTTTCAGATCTTCCAGGAGATGCAGGATGACCGCCTGAACCGAAACGTCCAGGGCGGAGGTGGGCTCGTCCAGAATGAGTAGTGATGGTTCAAGCGCTATCGCGCGCGCGATTCCGACCCGCGCCTTCTGGCCGCCGGAGAGTTGATGCGGATACCGGTCCAGGAACTCCGGCGCGAGACCCACCAGCTCGCAGAGTTCCTCCACGCGCTTTCTCAACCCGGGGTCGCTCCGCATCCCGCCCAGTCGCAAGAGCGGGTCGGCAATCACCCGAAAAGTAGTGAACCCCGGATTCAGGCTTTCCGTGGGGTCCTGGAACACCATCTGGATTTTCCGGCGCATCTCGCCCTGTATGAATCGGTTCGCCGGAATCCCCCCGATGTTCCTGCCCTCAAAGGCGATAGCGCCCGATGTCGGGTCCTGCAAACGGGCGATCAAGCGGGCAAGGGTGGACTTCCCGCAGCCGGACTCGCCGACGAGGCCGATGCTCTCCCCCGCTTCTATCGAGAAGCTCACGCCGTCCACGGCGTGGAGATAGCCCGCTTCGTCTCGTTCTTCGCCCCCCCTGCCCCGCAGCGAATTCCAGACCCTTCCCATCGCTCCGCTCCGACGGATCGGGAACTTCTTCATGAGGTCGACGATTTGGAGCAGAGCCATCAGAGAGGATACCGGCAGGCGACGAGATGGCCGGCTCCCGTCTCCATACGTGGAAGCGGGGACTCCAGGCAATCCTGTGCGAAGCGTTCGCACCGCTCGCTGTAACGGCAAGCCGGGAGTTCCGCACGCAGGTCCGGCAGGTTGCCGGGAATCGAAGAAAGATCGGCGAGGTCTCTGCTCGCATTCGGCGTGGCTCCGATGAGTTTCGCCGTGTAGGGATGCCGCGGACCCATGAACAAGCGTTCGGTATCGGCCACTTCGACGACGTGCCCCGAGTGCATGACGATTATCTTGTCACAGTATTCCGCGGCGAGGCCGAGGTCGTGCGTGATGAGGATCGTTCCCATGTTTCTCTCTCGCGACGCGTCCTGGATGAGGTCCATGATCACCGCCTGTGTCGTGACGTCCAGACCCGTCACGGGTTCGTCCGCTATCAGGAGCCAGGGGTTGGAGGAGATGGCGATCGCTATCATCACGCGCTGGCACATGCCGCCGGAGAGTTCGAACGGGTAGGCGCGGTAGCGCTTCTCAGGGTCCGGGATGCGAACCTTGTTGAGCAGATCGAGCGCGCGCTCGCGAATCTGCCGGCCGCGGAAACTGCTGTGTCGATAGATGACGTCCTCGAGTTGTCTGCCGATGGTCCGGATGGGGTTCAGCGCCGTTC
Organism: bacterium; assembly: GCA_965213625.1. Taxonomy (GTDB): domain Bacteria; phylum UBA8248; class UBA8248; order UBA8248; family UBA8248; genus Bin107. The sequence continues at coordinate 771,186 of CBDBZU010000004.1, read as the reverse complement.
TCGGGCTCTGGAAGATCATGGAGAGCTCACGTCCGCGCATTTCCTGCAGCTCTTGCCGGGACTTCTCGAACAGAGAAATGCCCCCGAAAACAATCCGGCCCGAAGTGACTCTCGCCGCCGGATCCGAGATTCCCATGATGGCGTATGACATCACGGACTTTCCCGAACCGCTCTCGCCGACGACGCCGACCGTCTGTCCCTTTTCGATCTCGAAGCTGACGTTTTCGAGCGCCTTGACGACGCCGGTGCGGGTTCGGAATTCGAGAGAGAGATTTTCGACGACCAGGAGAGGATTCCGGGATTCCATCACGTCCTCATTCTCGGGTCGATCAGATCGCGGAGGCCGTCGCCCAGCAAGTTGAAGCAAAGCACGGCGAGCATCAGGGCGGCTCCGGGGAAAATAGCCAGCCACCACTCACCCGAGACGATGAACTTGGCTCCCTCGGCCACCATGATGCCCCACTCGGGGGTCGGGGGCCGGACGCCGAGTCCGATGAAGGAGAGTCCCGCCGCGTTCAGTATGGCGTAGCCCATGTTGAGTGATATCTGAACCATCATCGGCGGCATGATGTTGGGCCCCATGTGGAAGAGCAGAATCCGCCCGTGCCCGTTTCCTGAAAGGCGCGCCGCCTCCACGAAACCCGCCTCGCGGCGTGAATTCGCCTCCGCCCGCGCCACGCGCGCGTAGAAGGGGAAGTTGATGACGGCCGTGGTATAGACGATGTTCTCAATCGTATTTCCCAGAGCCGATACGATGCCCATGGCCAGCACGAAAAGGGGAAACGCCATGATGGTGTCGGTGAGGCGGCTGATGAGTTTGTCCGTCATTCCCCCGAAGTAGCCCGCACAGACCCCGGCGACGCTTCCCGCGACGAAGGAGAGCGAAACGGCCGCCACCGATATCGCCAGGTCGAGCCGCGTGGCCGTAATCACGCGGCTGAAAACGTCCCGCCCCAGATTGTCGGTGCCGAACGGATGCGCCCACGTGGGCGGCTTGAGAGCGTTCGCCGTGTCGCTGGCGAGGGGGTCGTAGGGTGCGATCCAGGGACCGAACAAACCGAGAGCCATCAGCAGGAAGAAAAGGATGAACGAGAAAAACGTGACGGGGTTCTCCCCCATCACGTATCGCAGGTGCCGGAAATGTGCGTTCACGATCAGCCTTCCAGCCCGATACGCGGATCAACCACCGTATAGAGGATGTCGATTGTCAGGTTCAGGAGCACGTACATCAACGCCATGGCCAGAACAAAGCCCTGCACGGCGGCGTAATCCGAGGCGATGAGAGCCTCGATGGCGAACGAGCCGATGCCCGGCCAGGCGAATACTTTCTCGACCAGGACATTCGCCCCCAAAAGGAATGAGAACACCATCCCGAGCGTGGTCAGGACGGGGAGGATGGCGTTTTGAAAAGCATAGACCCAGAGTATTGTCTTGCGTGACAGGCCGCTCGCACGCGCCGTGCGAACGAAGTCGCTCGTGAGAACTCCCAGCATCGCGGCTCTCGTCATCCGCGCGAGCGGGGCCAGGGCGAAAATCCCCAGTGTCGCAGCGGGGAGAATCATCTGGGAAAGCGCAGCACGAAAGACCTCGAGATCACCAGCGATAAGGCTGTCGATCAGGTAGAAGCCCGTGACGTGATCGGGAGCGATGTGGATGATGCTCAATCGTCCGAGGGGAGCGGGCGAGAGGCCCAGCAGAAAATAGAAGATATAGACGAGGAACAACCCGGTGAAGAAGGTGGGCAGGGATACCCCGATGGTCACAACGAGACGGCAGAGGTGATCGATGAACGAGTTGGGCCGCGTGGCCGCCAGTATTCCCAGGGGGATGGCGATGGCGACGGCAAGAAACAAGCCCATGAGCGTGAGCTCGAGCGAAGCCGGTAGCCGTGTGGCGAGTTCTTCGAGGACGGGCTGGCCCGTGCTGATGGATTTGCCCAGATCCCCACGCGCGAGATTCTGGAGGTAGACCCAGAATTGTTCGGGCCAGCTCTTGTCGAGTCCCAGAGAGGCGCGTATCTCGGCGATGGATTTTTCATCCGCGGCAGGCCCGGCGAAGAATACCGCCGGATCGCCCGGCAAGGCCCGCGTCAGGATAAACGTCACCACGATGATCCCCATCACGACCGGCGCCGCCTGGAGGAGACGCCGGCCGATCAGGAGTAGGGAATCGCCTTTCATCACATCGTCCCCCCCTTCAAAGGACGCCCAACTGAGTTGCGATCCGGCTCAGGCCTTTTTCGGCAATTTCTTGAACGGCCTCACGTCGAGCTGACGGTGGAACCAGTATTCGTAACCTTCGACATGCTTTTGCATGGCGACGTCCAGATAGGGCTGCCAGAGCGGGATGAGAGGAACGTCCTCAAATGCGATTTTGATGAACGACTTGACCCGCTCCGCGTAGCCGGGGCTGCCCACAGGCATGTGCAGGGTCTCGTCCACCAGCTTGTTCAGCTTCGGGTTGTCGTAGTTCATCGAGTTGAACAGGCGCTTGGGCTGGTAGGCCCAGAAGAAATAATACTCTGGGTAATTCAGCCAGCCGCCGAAGTTCTTGAGGTGCATCGCCAGCTTCTTCTCGACGAGCGCCTTCGTCCGCCAGCCCGAACCGGGGATCTTGTCGAGCTTCGCTTCAATCCCCACCTTCCCGAGCCCTTCCTGGATGAGAAGCGCCGTCGGCTCCGTCCAGTAGGCGAGTCCCAGGTTGAACGACAGCGTGACCTTGAACCCGTTCGCGTAGCCGGCCTCCTTGAGCAGGGTTTTCGCCTTGGCCGGGTCGGTGTCGTAGGGGAACGGCTGGGGCCACAGCGTGCCGTCGGGATCGGGCGATTTCGCTCCCCACAGAGGCAGGCCGCGCTCATAGGCCGCCGCCTTGAATATCTTCTCATACGGCATGGCGTAGGCCATCGCCTGGCGGACCCGCACGTCGGCGAAGGGCTTGAAGTTCAGGTTCAGCCCGACGGCGTGGATGCAGTTCTCGATGGGGACTCCTGCGATTTTGAGTTTCTTGTTGCTCGTGAGCTCCTTGGTGTCCTTTGGCGGGAGATCGAGTGAGACATCGGCGTCTCCCCGCAGCAGAAGGGCGCGGCGCGTGGAGGCGGATGCCACCTCGCGGACGATCACCCGCCTTACGCCGGGCAGGGGACCCGACTTCCACTCATCGTTGCGAATGTAGACTGTCTGCTGGCCGGGTTTCCAACGCCCCAGTTTGAAGGCCCCGCCACCTTGCGGATTTTTGTGCAAATACCCGGTTGCCCACGGATCGCTCTTCGTGGCTTTGGCCTTGGCGGCGGCCGAATTGATGATGAGGGGCACGGGAACGCCCAGGTCGGGCAGCGTGAGCTTGCTCTTGCGGATAAAGTTGATTTTGAAGGTGTGCTTATCCACGGCGACGAACTGCTCGGGCTTGATGAGCGAACCCGCCTTCATCTGCACGGCAGGGAAGCCACCGAGCGAGACCGCGCGGTCGAAAGACCATTTCACGTCATGGGCGGTGACGGGTTTTCCGTCGTGGAACCTGGCGTCTTTGCGAATCTTGAAGGTGACGGACATGCCGTCGGGCGCAAAGCTCCAGGATTCCGCCAGTTCCGGTTCTATCTTCTGGTAGTCGTACATCACGTTGCCGTCGGGCAGCTTCTTGCGCCCATAGGTGACGAGTCGATCGTAGATGTTCACGGCGACCTGGTAGCTCGGACGGTTGGTTCCCTTCCTGTGGATGTCCATGCTGTTGGGGCCGTTTCCGATCACGACCACGAGCGTGTCGCGGCCCGCTGCTGCTTCGGCGGGCAGGTATTTCAGGAGCGGCAACAGCCCCGCCCCGGCGGCGGCGCCCGCTCCTATTTTCAGAAAATCACGGCGTTTGACCTGCTTGTTATCCGGTGCGTTCTGGTTCATCACTCATCTCCTTCGTTGCGCCCGGCGACGCGGGTTGCGGGGAAAATGTTCCATGTAGGTGAAGATTCGAGCCGAAAGAACGCTGCCGCCCCATTGCTACATTCATCAGGATATGAGCCATACGTGTCTTGCGGGTTTCGCGATCGTTAATTCGGGATTTCGGGATTGTTTCCTGGATGTTTCCGGGAGTTCAGCGTATTGGAGAAATCTCGGTTGAAGATAAACTTGCCGGATGCGGGAAAGGAACCGATTCTGGAGGGCCAGGCGCTACAGTTCTAATTCCCTAGAGCAGGCTGACAGTCCGCTCGAGTTCTTCTTCGGTATTATAGAAATGCGGCGCAAAGCGAAGGGCGTTGTTGCGGGCGCTGGCGATGATTTTCTTCTCGCGCAGTTGCGCCGCCGCCTTCGGGGGATCGGACGACTCGATGCTTACGATGGCGGCGCGCTCCTCCCAGGGACGAGGCGTCAGAATCTTCTCGCCCCGCCTATCGAGCAGTTCCATCAAATATGTCGTCAATCCCCGGACGCGCTCCTCGACCTGCGCAAGCCCCACCCCCGCCAGGAGCTCGATCGAGCGGCCGAGCACCCATAATCCTAAGTAATTTTGATTTCCGATCTCGAAGCGGTGCGCGTCCGGGGCCAGACCCACCTCCATCCGGTCGAGCACTTCGCGGACCATGCTGGCGCGGGCGAAGAAAGGAGGCTTCATCCCGGGAATCAGGTCTTCGCGGCAAAAGAGAAATCCCGTGCCCGGCAGGCCGAGCAGTCCCTTGTGCCCGCCGCACACCACGATGTCCGCCCCGAGGGCCGGCAACGATGCCGAGAGGATTCCGACTCCCTGAATCGCATCCGTCATCAAGATAATTCCGCGCTCGCGGCAGGCAGCGCCCAGGGCAGGCAGGTCCACCCGGAAGCCCGTCCCGAAAATCACGTAGGAGACCGCCACGGCGCGCGTTCTCCCGTCCATCTGCTCGATGAACGCTTCGGGCGGAAAGCGGCCGTCCCTGTTTCGCACCCACCTCAATTCGACGCCTCTTTCTTCCAGGCGCTTCCAGGCGTACACCTGGTTCGGGTGGTCCATTTCGGTCTGGATTACGTTGTCTCCCGCCTTGATATCCAGCGCCTGTACGGCGATGTTCATGCCCTCTGAGGTATTCTTGATGAACGCGAGCGTCCCCGGCGCGACGCCCAGGAGCGAAGCCAGCGAGGCGCGAATCTCTTCTACGCGGAGCTTGGAGAAGGCCTCCCGGCCGCCGTGTTCGTTCATCTCCCGCAGGAAGTCAGGAATGGCGTCCTGAGCGCATCGGGGAAGGGGCGCCTTGTTGGCGAGGTCCAGGTAGGTCCAGTTTCGGGTGACGGGGAATTCATCGCGCAGAGCTGTAAAATCCGGCGCAACCGCCGCCTGTCTTTCGTTCATCTCTACCTCCCGTCTCGGAAAACCGAAGTAATGTTTCAGTCGGTGAAAGAATGTTCAATCTTGCGCGTGACGCTATGCGTGTTTCCGAACGTCGGGATGACGAGGCTGTGCTTCCCGAGGCCACCCGCCACGAACAGGCAGATGCTCTCCTCATCGTCGACGACGGGAACGCTCTCCAGGTCTTCCCGGGCGAAGAGTTCACCCCGGCGCCCCCGCGCGCGCTCCAGGTTCGCAGGTGCAAAGAAGGACGTCGGCACCCTGCCCCTCTCGTATAGGAAGGCCCGGATTCGTGGCGGGTCCCAGCCGTCGCGCACGAGCATGTCGACGTGTTCGGGGCCGAGTACGACAATCATCTCGCCGCCAAAAAGCGCGTTGTTGCTCCCCGCCTGCATCATCGAGGAAGCGATGGACTGCAGCACGCCCTCGCCATCCGTGCTGGCCGCGTCGTTGACCATGATGTGCGGGTCGACGGCGATGACCGTTACGGCGCTGTCCGAGCGCTCCAGGCCGCGCTCGACGTGGAGCGGCGGCCACGGGCTCGCCTCTTCGTTCTCGCCGATGCAGCTCGAGAACTTGCCCTGGTGGCCGAAGGTGCTTCTATCGGTATCGCCCGGTTTGGCGCCCCCGATGTTCTGCAGGATGAACCGGAAGGCCCTGCCGATGGTGGCGTTCGCCCGCCAGCCCTGGCCGAAGAGGTTTTCCTTGCAGTTGATCCCCAGCGCATGGCGGGCGGGGCCGTGGACGACGATGAGCTGTGCGATGCAGTTCGTCGTCCCCTGAACTCCGGGCAGGTTGTAAATGGGGTCGAAAATGGCGTCGACGGCGGTGATGAGGACGGGCATGTACTCGGGCCTGCAACCCGCCATGGCGGCGTTGACGGCGATCTTCTCGATCGTGGCGTCGCCGAACAGATGGGGGATGCGTCCGCGGGACTCTTCCGGCGGTCGCCCCGATGCCTCCACCATGGCCGCCACCCGCTCTTCGGTGGGCGGGATGACGGGCAGCCCGTCCCCCCAGCCCTGCTCCATCACGTACTCGAGGAGTTCCAAGGGGGATTCCGCCACCTCGTGGCGCACCGAGGCCAGCTTCATTCTTCGTCTTCCGTAGGCGTCTGCGTCAGGGACTCCGCCACGCTTTCAAAAATCCCGTCCGCGTGGGTATGCACCGTATCGAGCGGTATTCCGGTGATGGGATGGGGGATCGAGACGAGCGGCAGGCCCGCAAAGCCCAGGGCCCGCGCCTTCTTGCGGCCGAAGGCCTCGAACATGTCCGTGATGATGGTGAGCGTGGGCAGCCCGCGCTGTTCGAGCTCGATCGCGTCGTGGATACTCCACGGCGTGCAGGACCCTCAGTCGGGCACCGCGTTCACCACGAAGTCGCACTCCTTCGCCATCCGCTCGATCAGGTCCTCCTCCAGGGGGAGCGCGCTGCCACCCTTGCGGTAGTGCGTGAACGACGCGATGGGAAATTTTCCGCTTAAGCGCTCTTCCAGCCGGAAGAGCAGCTTGTCGGAGTTTGGTTTCGTGTTGTCGAGAAGGCCTAAGCGAATGCCCTCGTGGGAGGCGGGGCGGGCGGCGGGCCGCACCTTTTCGATCAACGGTGGTATTCCCGAGGGATCGAGAATCACCAGAGTCTTCTCCATGAAAGACCCCTTCCAAGATGATGAGATTCGTGATGCTATCATTGATAACCGGTTGCCTCAACAAACCATTGACGGTCGCCGGGCCGTCGCATTCGGCTGAATCGGTATTCAACTTGTGTCGCTGGCCGATCTATCCGAACCGGGAAGGCTCCCGAATGACGCCGGGAGGCCGATATCGACCCCCTCATTGACACCACCCACCCTGCATGAAAGCATCGCGGAAAACATTATCAACCCAGCGGGCGTACTTGCCGCCTCCCGCCTTTTCGATAAGGAGCGTAAAATGATTCGGCGTATCGGTCGGTGTGTGGTAGTGGCGTGTCTGGCGGTTCTTCCGGCGCTCGTGTTCACACCGCATCAGGCGCATGCCATGGAAAAGGAAGTCGTCTTCATCAAGGCGTTTTATCCCCTCGATGAGCCGAGGTTTCACTGCATCGACATTCCCGGGCACCGCGATCGTGTGAGAACCACAGCCGCCCTCAGCGTGCACACCTGCAAAGAGGGCATCTGGAACCTGGACGAGCATTTCGACCCCGCCGCCGTAAAGAATGGCATGCTACGGATGCCCGAATACGGCCTGTGCGTCACGGCGGCTTCCGCTACGGACGGTGCCAAGCTCACCCTCAAAAAATGCGACGGCACGGCGCTTCAGAACTGGCGATTCGAGAACTACCGCCTGAGCTTGAAGGCGCATCCCGACAAGTGCCTCACCATCGGCGCAGAACCCTCCCGCCTCACGCGGGGCGGACGCAGGCTCCCGAGCCGCCACATGGCGCGCTCCCTGGCCCTCGGGACGTGCTCGGAAGAGGCGCTCGAAAGGCAGCTCTGGCGGATGGAGAAACCCATGAAGCGCACCGGCTCCATCATGCCGTTCAAGTGAAGAAGAGCGCGTGGGTTTCCGGTTGACTCATACCTGAACGGATGAGACAAGCAGAATACACGGCATATTTCCGGAGCCCTTCTTCGATTGGGAAAGCCCCATTTGATATTGGGCGCATCGACCACGAGGAGGGTTTGCGAAATGGCATTCCGTAAAACACGTCCATGAACAAGCTGAGTGCTTTCGCACTGGCGGCGCTATTGACGCTCGGACCGGCGGGATGCGGCGGCGGTGGAGGCGGCACCCCGCCCGCCGTAATGCCGCAACCCACGCACTTTGAGCGGAGTGCAGTCGATCTCCAATCCCACCCCAACGGCGCCGGGAACGTCGCGTCGCTCGCCTGGGAAAACGTGTACCTCCCCACGCGGCCGGGCGTGCGCCAGCGTCTTCTGCTTGCCAGGGCGTCGAACGCGGGAACCAAGGCGGTGATTCTTTTTCCGGGCGGCAACGGAACGCCGATTTCGTATGATGAAGGTGCAAGCCTCAGGTTTGTCGATAATTTTCTGGTGAGGAGTTCTCCGCTTTTCGCCAATGAGGGCTTCATTACGGCGGTCGTCGAGTCACCCTCGGACAGGCCCGAAGGGCCGGGAGGCGGCAGAGACGGCGGCATGACCGACGCTTTCAGGCAATCGTCGATGCACCTCACGGACATACGTGCTGCCGTGGATTTTCTGGTGAGCGAGGGGGCGCGCGAAATTTACTTGATCGGTACGAGCAGGGGCACGCTGTCCGTCGCGTATCTGGCGACCGTGATGACGCACGCGAACGTCGCGGGCTATGTCCTCACGGCGAGTCTGGCCGAGAGCCCGTCGGCCGTCAGGTCTTATGCGCGTCGAATTACAGCCCCCGTCTTGATGGCGCATCACACGGGCGATGTGTGCCGGGTAACAAGGTACGCCGACGCGCTGGCTATATTCGAGACCATCCCGGCAAGCACGCGCAAGGATTTCATCTCGGTGAGCGGAGGGAGTCCGCCGATAGACGATAATCCTTGCCGGGCATTGGCCGCGCACGGGTTCCTGGGCAAGGAGCGCGAGACGGTGGCGGGCATCGTCGAGTGGCTGAACACGGGAACGGTAACGAACACGAACCTGCTCACGGACGAGAACTCTCCCTCCCCGCACAGGGCGTGGCTCGCGCGCTTCGGGCGCACGGCGGCGGAGCATGTCACCGAGGCCATCAATGATCGGATGCGCGGAACGCCGAGAGCTCGTCTGACGCTGGGCGGTCAGGATGTCCTCGCAGGCGCCTCCCCCCTCCCTCTGGCGGACGCGGATTCCGGCATGCGCCTCGCGGAGGGTCTGCTCGATGAGCGTGGTGGGGACGCTCTCACGGGACGCGAGATGTCGATGAGCGAGTTGCTGCTGGCGAGTTCCTTTCACCTGGCTTCTGCGGAGGGGGGTGATTCCGGCGGGGGCTGGTCGTTCTGGGGAGGCGCGGCGCGTTCGGGCTTCGACGCGAAAGAGGGCGCGCTCGCGCTCGATGGCGACGTCACGACCGGGACGCTGGGCTTCGACTTCGAACGTGAGCGGTGGCTGGCAGGCGTCGCGCTGTCGCGCAGCGCGGGAGACGGGGAGTTCCAGTACGGCGGGGCCTGCAGTACCGGTTGCGGCGGCGAACTCGAGAGCACCCTCACCGGCGTGTATCCCTACGCGCGTTATCGCCTGGGCGAGCGCCTATCGGCCTGGGGAATACTCGGCCACGGACGCGGCGAGTTGACCCTCGCCACGGCGGGAAGAAGCTCAGTCGAGACCGACATCGAGATGAACATGGCGGCTGTCGGGGGGCGCAGCGTGCTGCTGCCCGCCTCGAAGGAGGGCGGTATCGAACTCGCGCTTCGCTCGGACGCACTGATGACGTGGACGAGTTCCGATGAGACTCAAAATCTCGCCGAGGCCGAAGTGGAGACGAGCCGTCTGCGGCTCGCGCTCGAAGCCTCGCGTGAAATCGGGCTCGCTTCGGGTGCGCGCCTCACGCCCTCGCTCGAAGTGGGCCTGCGCTACGACGGCGGCGACGCCGAGACGGGAGGCGGCGTCGAGGTCGGCGGGGGGCTGCGCTACGCGGGTTCGGGCTTCGCAGTGCAGGTGAACACCCGGGGCCTGCTGGCGCATGCAGACGGCGATTATGAGGAATGGGGCGTGAGCGGCTCGGTGCTTCTCGCACCGGGCGAAGGGGGACGCGGGTTGTCCATGCGTATGGGTTCGTCCTGGGGCGCCCCGGCGGGCGGAGCGGACGGGCTCTGGGTGCAGCGCAGCGCGGCGGGCCTCATCGGAAACGGGGAATTCGACCCCGGCGCGCGTCTCGACGCGGAGGTGGGCTACGGTCTGGACGGGATGGGCGGCTTGCTGACCCCTTACGGCGGCATGTCGCTCTCAGAAGCGGTGGAGACCTACCGCGTGGGCGGCCGCTTCAGGGTTGGCGAGCGTTTGAGCATGAGCCTGGAGGGAGAGCGCCGCGAGAGCTACGACGACGTCGACCACGGCCTCGCCTTGCGCGGCTCGCTGCGCTGGTAGCAAAGAGCAGGGGAGAACAACACGTATGACGCGATGGATACTGGCAGCGATGCTCGCCTGCGCCCTTTTGGTCGACGGCGGGCTTCATGCCGCGCAAATCGAACGGAAAAAAGTCGACGTCCTCACCTACGGCGATTTCGCAAAGGGCGCGTCGCTAGCATGGGAGGACGTGCATCTTCCCACAAGGGAGGGCGTTCGCCAGCGCCTTTTGATCGCCAGGGCGGCGGATGCGGGGCATAAGGCCGTCATCCTCTTCAAGGGAGGCGTCGGCACGCCGATTACGGTGAAGAAGGGCGGGCGTCTCGGGCTCAACAGAAATTTTCTGGTGAGGAGCGCGCCGCTTTTCGCCAGGGCGGGGTTCGTCACGGCGGTTGTCGATGCGCCCTCGGACAGGAGCGGCGGCATGGACGATCACTTCCGCTCATCGAAGGCGCATCATGCGGACTTAAAGGCAGTGGTGGATTTTCTGGTCAGCGAAGGCGCGCGTGAGGTGTTCCTCGTCGGAACGAGCCGGGGCACGGTGTCCGCCGCCTACCTGGCATCCGTGATGACGCACGCGAATGTGAAGGGCTACGTTCTCACGGCGAGCGTGGATTCGATTGTCTTCGATACGGATAAAATCGAACGTCCCGTCCTGATGGTCCATCACTCGGATGATGAATGCCGTGTCACGACCTACACGTCTGCGGTGGCCTCATACCGTTCTATCGTGAAAAGCCCGCGCAAGAACTTCATCACCATCAGCGGAGGGGATATGTCGCTCACTCACCCTTGCCGGGCGATGAGCGCGCACGGTTTCATCGGGGCCGAACGCGAGACGGTGGCCGCCATCGTCGACTGGATGAACGGCAAGACGCCGCCCGCGCACGTAAGTCCGTAGCCGGACTTTTCTCATTATATTGCTGGGGTCCGTAGGGACAGGCCCCTGTGCCTGTCCGTCAAAGGGGTTTCCGTAGAGGCGGACCTGCGTGTCCGCCCGGTTTCGTCTGCGTAGGGCGGTTCGCGAACCGCCCCTACAGCCTGCCTGCGTCCGTAACCGACCGCCCTACCTCTTCTGCGCGGAGATAAGCCTCGCCTGCATGGGCACCTGGATGGTTCCCTCGCTCTCGTATTCGCGCAGCATCCCGACCAGCACCTCTCGTATCTTCGCTCTGGCTTCCGCCGTCTGGGAGGCGAGGCGCGACGCCGTGCGCACGGTGGATTTCTCGAAAACGTCGATGAGATGTTCGGGTTCTTCCGCTCTCATGTAGAGGGTGAATCCCGTAATATCAGGCGTGCTGAAGCCCGCCGCCTCCATCACGCGCGCGCATTTCTCATCGTCCTCCAGGAAGGGTTCCGGCGGGCCGGCCACAAGGGGGACGTCCGGGTCGCCGTGCTCCTTGATGGCCCGCGCCATCAGCGCCCGGTGGCCCGCGTCGTGCGTCCAGGCGGTGAAGGCGAGTTTTCCGCCGGGCTTGAGCACGCGCGTCGTCTCGGCCAGCGCGACTTCCGGATGCGGGAAGTGGAGGAAGCCGAAATTGCTCGCCACGGCGTCGAATCGCGCGTCCTCGAAGGGCATGTCCTCCGCGTCGCAGAGCCTGAACTCCGCCCCCGGCCAACGGCGCGTTGCCTCGGCCAGCATGTCCGGGGCGAAATCGGCCCCCACCACCGTGCAGCCGCGCATCAGCGCCCCCGCAGAGACGACGCCCGTCCCGCAGGCTAGGTCGAGCAGGCGCGTTCCGAATTGCGCGTCCACCGCATCGAGTAGCGAAGGGACCGCCTGCGAGGTGATGACGCCGAACAGGTCGTTGTATTCCCCCGCCGCGCCGTTCCAGCCCGTGCGCTCGAATTCCCTGAAGGCTTCGGGGTCGTACCCGGATGTCTCATTCATGTCTCATCTCCCGGGCGCTGCGCTTTCGTCCGCCGTGGCGCCGCGCGCGATAAGGTCCACGCCGTCTGTGCCGATGATCTCACACGCGATGATCTCCCCGGGCTCGGCTTCCGTCTCGTGCAGGAACACTTCGCCGTCCACCTCCGGGGCCTGGAGCCGCGTTCGTCCGCGCAGAAGCCCCTCTCCCGTCAGTCCCTCGACGAGCACCTGCGTCTCCTGGCCTGTGAGCGCCTCGTTGTCCTCGGCCATGATGTGCTCTTGGAGCGCGAGCAGCCGCGCCATGCGTTCGCGCGCGAGTTCCACGGGTACCTGATCGGGCAGCCGCGCTGCGATGGAGCGCTCCTCGGGCGAGAAGACGAACCCGCCCAGCCGGGCGAATCGCGTCTCCTCTACGAAGTCGAGCAGGAGTTCGAAGTCCGCGTCCGTCTCTCCCGGAAAGCCGACCAGCATGGTGGTCCGGAGCGCGCAGCCGGGCACGCGTTCCTTGATGCGCGCTACGAGTTCGCGCGTACCCGCCTCATCGATGCCCCGCCGCATGGCGGCGAGCACGGGCGTGGCGACGTGCTGGAGCGGCATGTCGATGTACTCGCACACCTTGGGGAGGTCGCTGTAGGCGTCGAGCAGCTCGTCCGTCACCCCGCGCGGGTAGTTGTAGAGCACGCGGATCCAGTCCAAGCCTTCCACCTCATTCAATTCTTCGAGCAGCCGTGCGAGCGAGAAGCCGAGGCCTAAGTCGACCCCGTAGCTCGTGATCTCCTGCGCCAGCAGGTTCACCTCCCGAACTCCCGCCTCGGCAAGCGCGCCCGCCTCTTCCACCACCAGGTCGAGCGGACGCGAGCGGAACCTGCCGCGGAACCTCGGGATCACGCAGAAGGTGCAGGGCCGTGAGCAGCCCTCGGCGACTTTCAGGTACGCGCTCGGCCCCGGCTCGGCGAGGATGCGCGGCAGCCGCCTGCCGTAGTCCATCAGGGTGTCCGAGAACGCCTCGCGCGCGCCGCCGCGCTCTCCCATCAATAGCGCGGGCAACTGGTCGTACTCGCGCGTGCCGATGAACAGGTCCACCTCGGGCAGCCCCTGTGCGAGTTCCCCCCGGTAGCGCTCGGCCAGACAGCCCGCCACCACCAGGGTTTCGAGACCGCCCGCTTCCTTTAACTGGGCGACTTCGAGGATGGTGTCAATGGATTCGCGCTTCGCTTCCTCGATGAAGCCGCACGTGTTGACGATGGCGACCTGCGCGTCCTCGGCCTCGCTCACGAGCCGGTATCCCGCGCCCGCGAGTGCGGCGAGCATGATCTCGGAATCCACCGTGTTCTTGGCGCAGCCGAGCGAGATGAGCGCAGCGCCTGGCGCTTCCGGCCCCATCGGGACGGGCGCATCGCGCCGCACGAGCGGCATCTCGGAGATGGGCTTGATATGCAGGAGGTTCTCGTTCATCGCACGGCCCCCGCTTTCGAGCCCTTGGGATCGATGTGCCATTCCTCTTTTGGCCGGTTGAAGTAGCGGATCGCCACGTCGGGCAGTTCTGCGCGGTAGACGTCCAGAGCGCGCACCATCCCCATCGCCTCGCCCATGTCCCCGATGTCGGGCAGGGTGTCGAGATAGAGCGCGGGGTCGATGCAGAGGTTCTTCATCTGGATCACGTGCAGGCCCGTTCTTCCGGCGAAATCGAGAGTGGCCTCGACCTCGGCTTCCAGGTCCGTGACGCCGGGGAAGACCAGATAGTTGATCTGCGTATAAAGCCCTGCGTCCACGGCCGCCTTCACGCAATCCTCCACGTGGGAGAAGTCATACGTCTCCGGCCGGTAATACGCGTGGTGCCACTCGGGTGTCACGCTGTTCGTGCTGATGCGGATGCTCTCCAAACCCGCCGCAGCGAGTCGCGCCATCCACTCGGGGCGGCTGCCGTTCGTGTTCAGGTGCAGGGTGCCTTGCAGAGTGCGCTCGCGGATGAGGCGGCAGGCTCGCTCGATGACGCCCGCCTGGAGCAGCGGCTCCCCCTCGCATCCCTGGCCAAAGCTCGCGACGGCCATCTCGGCGCCCTCGAGATGGGGGACGGCGATTTCCGTGAGCTCATCCGGTGTGGGGACGATCTCGATGCGCTGGTGGCTCGCCGGGAAGAGGTCGTCCGTCTGGAGCGATATGCACCCCCGGCAATCCGCGTTGCAGAGCGGGGCGATCGGCAGGCCCATCTCCCAGCGGCGCGCGAAGAAGTTTTTCGCCGCGAAACAGTGGAACTCACGCGCGCAGCGCGCGAGGTGGGGAACCATCCGGTTCTTGGGGTGGGCATTGAGCATGCGTTCGATTCGCCCGGACAGCCCCGTGTCGTCGTATTCCTCGGGCTCCCAGCGCGGGCAGTCGTCCACGCGCACGGCGGCGCATACGAATTCCCCGCTCGCCTCATCGAAACCGAGCGCGGTGTAGGCCCAAAGGGGGAGGACCGCCGCGCCGGTGTCTCTCTCGGCGAAGGGGAGCAGGGTGCGCATCCACCCCGGCGAGGGGAACGTGCAGGCGGCTTGCAGGGTGGCGGGTCCGTCGCCCCAGTCCGCTTCTTCCACGCTCACGAGCGTGTCCTCTCCCGCGTCGCCGCCCACGGGCGTGCTGTCGGGGATGGTGAAGAACTTGCTCCCATCCGGCAGGGGCGAGAGTTCCTCGGGCTCGGGCGCCACGGGTTCGGCCCCCTGCGCGCCCACCATCTCGAGCTCGGGGTGTTCGAACAGGTTGCCCTCGGCGTCTGCGACCACCATCAGCGGGGACATGGATTTTCGTCTCCTGAAAAGAGAGCGGCTGCCGGGAGATTCCGCCTCGCCGCGCTCCTTGACCCAAGGCCCTAACCTAGCAGAACTCCCCCCTCACCCGCCAGCTTGCGGGCCTTGCCAGCGGCCCCGGCTTTCGCAATACTTAAGCCCTCTCCCCATTCAAGAGATGGGGATTTCTTTTTCAAAGACAATCGCGATTTCGTGATACGGAGGTGCGCCCACGTGAGTCCCGAAGAACAACTTTCTCGAGTCGCCCTGGTGAAATCGGAAACCGAACGCCTCTCGGCGTACTGGCGCGGCTTTACCGAAGCGCGCTGGGAGGTGGACACGTTCTGCCCCGGCTGGCAGGCGCAGCACGCCGTCTCCCATCTGGCGACGGGGGGTGATTTTTACACGAACTCGATTTGCCGGGCGCTCGATGGCCTTCCGCCAGAACCCCCTTACGGAAAAAATGTGAAGGAGTTTTTCGCCATCCGCGCCGCGAAGGGCGATGAACTCATGGCCATGCCCCGCGACGGGATGATGGATGCGTTCGACGCCACAGCCTCTGGGGTGAACGACGCGCTTGCGGACATCACCGCGGACGACCTGGGCAAGCTCGGCTTTCACCCCCGGGGCCTGACGCGGCTGGACGCCTGGATCGGACTCAGGCTCGTCGAACTCGTGGCGCACGACTGGGATATCCGCTACGGAGAAGACGCGGAAGCCTGCGTTTCCGCAGACGGCGTGGAGGGGGCCATGACCTTCCTGCCCGAGAGCCAGAGCCGTCTTTTCGGCGTCCGTGAGAACCCGCCCTTCGACGGCCGATTCCTGTTCCGCTCGAAGACGCCCGATCGCGAATGGACTATCACCGTCACCGGCGAGAAGGCGGAAAATTCCGCTGATACTTCAGGCGCGCACGACGCCATCATCACGGCGGACGGCGAGGCGCACCTGCTCTTGTTGTATGGACGCGCGAAGCGCAGCGCCATGGAGGCCGCGGGCCGCCTCGAGGTCGAAGGAAATGCGGAACTGGCGAATGAGCTTTTGTGCGTCCTGTATACGAATTATTGATTCGAAAGGAGTAAGACCCCATGTCACCGATCACGGAAGTCGATGGATACGTCTATTACCCCGGCAGCAAGAAGCGCATCGGCGCCATGCGGCCCGCCGACCCGGCCAAGACACCGTGGACGCCGCTGGGAAAACCGCTCTCTGAATGCAAGGTCACCCTCGTCTCAACTGCCGGCATATTCATGAAGGGAGACGTCTCATTCGACTATGAGCGCGAGTGGCGCGAGCCGCACTGGGGGGACCCCACGCACCGGGAGATTCCGAAAACGGCCGCCCAGGACGACTGTGAATACTCGCACCTGCACATCAACACCGAGTATCTGCAAAAAGACAGGAACACCGCGTTTCCGGTGGATATCTTCCTGGACTACGAGCGCGAGGGGAAAATCGGCGCGCTCGCCGACACCCTTTATTCCACGATGGGCTATACGCCCAACTTCCATCCCCTGATGAA
This sequence comes from bacterium, assembly GCA_965213625.1. Taxonomy (GTDB): domain Bacteria; phylum UBA8248; class UBA8248; order UBA8248; family UBA8248; genus Bin107. The sequence continues at coordinate 754,711 of CBDBZU010000004.1, read as the reverse complement.
GAAGACGGCCCCCCTGATGGCGGAGAAGATGCACTCCGAGGGCGTGGACGCGGCCTTTCTCATCCCCGTCTGACCGCTCTGCATGCGGTCCGTGAGCCTGCTGCAGAGAAGATTGGAAGAGTTGGGAATCGCCACCGTCTCGATATGCAACCAGCCCGAAGTATCGGAGAAGGTATGCGTGCCGAGGGCGGTCTTCATCCAGTATCCCTTCGGGCGCATGCTGGGAGACGTGGGTGACAGGGTCGGTCAGCGCGCGGTTTGCGACGATATGTGCGCGCATCTGGAAGCCGCGGATAGCCCGAACGCCTACCGCCACCTCTCTCATGAGTGGCCAGAGCCGCCTGAGGAAACGCAGTGGCATCCCCTCACGCCCGCGCCCATGCACGTGCTACGCAACAACGGCACCGCGCCCAAGGGCTTGGAGCATTACCAGGACGAGGAGCGTCCCGATTTGACGTAAGCGTCACGTCGTATAAATAATAATCACGAGGTTTGTTCTATAGCTGACAGAGGAGCGTAAACACGTATCGACGGAGGGCCATTAAGCCCTCTACTGAGGACCCAACGATGAATATTTGGAGCATCTGCGCCAGCGCCGCGCTGACGTGCGTGTTGACGGCTGGCGTTTCCATGGCGGAGACATGGCGCGGCCTTGTGGTGACTCCTGAAATTCGTTGTTCTCCATACAACAGGAAGAAGGATTATCGTTATTCGCAGGCTCTGGAGCGGAAGATCGTGAAGCGTCTGGGAGCGGTGTACGGTCCCTACACGAAAAAGTGCTTTACTTCCAGACGTGAGACGGACATCGAGCACATTGTTGCTACCAGCGAGGCGCACGACTCGGGTCTGTGTTCACGCAGCCGGGTGGAGCGCCTCCGATTTGCTAGCGACCTGCGCAACTTGACGCTTGCCTCGCCGAGTGTCAACCGATATCAAAAGAGCGGCAAGGACGCCGCCGAGTGGCTTCCTCCTCAAAACCAATGCTGGTTTGCGAACCGGGTGGTAGAGGTGCGGCGGTCTTACGGATTGACGATCGACCGGCGCGAGAAGGAGGTCCTGGAGCGCATGCTTTCCAAGTGTGAGGGCACGCGCATGGAACCTATCAAATGCAACCCCTGAAGCCGCTCCGGGGCGTTGGGTCGGATTTAACCTAGAACAACTTTCAAGAATCTATTGTTTCACTCCCCCCTTGAGGGGCCTGTTGAAAAACCCCCGGTATTATGATTGGGTGTAAGGACACTATCTCGCCCGAGATGGGAGTTCCCTCGATGATAGGCAGGAAGAGGCGCGAGCAGATGGATTTGTTCGTGGCCGGTTCGCTGGATCGGCTGATCCCCGAGGATCACGTTCTGTACCGCGTGCATGAGGTGCTGGATTTGAGTTGGCTTCGGGAGGAGGTGGCGGATTGCTATTGCGCGGACAACGGTCGTCCGGGTATCGACCCGGAGGTGGCGGTTCGCCTGATGCTGGCGGGTCTTCTGCTGGGCTACGTTCACGACCGTCGCCTGCTTCGTGAAGCGAAGGCGCATCTGGCGATCCGGTGGTTCATCGGATACGGGCTGCACGAGGAGTTGCCGGACCATTCGAGCCTGACGCGGATTCGTCAGCGTTGGGGGGAGGCTCGGTTCCGGGCGATATTCCGCCGGACGGTGCAGGCGTGCCTGGAGGCGAATGTGGCGAAGGGGGAGGTGGTTCACGTGGACGCCTCGTTGATACGCGCGGACGTGAGCTGGGATAGTCTGGCGGCGCATCATGCGGAGAAGGTGATTCGGGAGAACCCCGTGGAGGAGAAGAGCGGGAAGAAGGGCGGAGGCCGCGGCGGCGGGGGACCGGTGAGCCGGACAGACCCCGACGCGCGGCTCGCGCGCAAGAGCGCGCGGGCGAGGTTCGAGCCGAGCTACAAGCACCACGCGGCGGTGGACGATGAGCGGGGCGTGGTTCTCGACGTGACGGTGACGGAGGGGACGTTGAACGAGCGTGAGATGATGGCGTCCCATATAGAGGCGGTAAGCGAGTTGTCGGGCCGCGCGCCCTCGGTGGTGACGGCGGATTCGGGGTATGCGTACTCGAAGGTCTACGCGGCGTTGGAGCCTCTGGGCGTGGCGGGGGTGATACCGGCGAAGAAAGAACCCACGCAGAGCCGTGTTCCGTTGCGGCTGTTCCGCTACGACGCGCGCCACGACTTGGTGAAGTGTCCGCGCGGCAAGAAGCTTCGCCCCCGGCGGAGCGAGGAGCGGGGGCGCTACTATGGTTCGAGGACGCGTGATTGCGCGGGCTGCGCGCTCCGGGCGGATTGTCTGCCGCAGGCGCGGTCGAGCAAGGAGGTTTTGATTCCCAACGCGTATCTGGCGCTGTTGCGCGCGCGCCGGCGGCATGCGCGTTGGGGGGAGGAGGAGCGCCGGCTGTGGCGCCGGCACATGGGGCGCTCGGAGGGTTATCACGGGGAAGCGAAGAGTTGGCACGGACTGGGGCGGGCGGTGCGTCGGGGCCTTGCGAACATGAAGATTCAGTCCTACCTGACGGCGACTGCGGTGAACCTCAAGCGGCTGGCCGCCGCTTTTGCGGCGCGTATATTCGCCCTCTGGAGGGCCTACGCCGCCCGGAGACGCCGTCTGCGCGTTCATCGCGCCCTCGCGCGCTGATTGGGATCCCTCCCCGCCGCCGCGTGAACCGCCAGAACACCCGCTTCAAAAAAGGGGTTTTTCAACAGACCCTTGAGGGGGAGTCGAAGAGCTGAGGGCGTAAGCCCGAAAGCGATTCGGTGGGGGGTATGATTCGGAGTGGCGATAAAACGCAATTCACCCCCCACCGCATCAACCTTCGTAAAAACGCTCGGCTTCTGTCGGGCTTCCCAAGGGGAAAGCCCGACCCCCTCAAGGGGGGAGTGATTGTTGAGTACTCTACATGGGGAAAGTGTTGTCTCCTTCCTCTCCGGTAAGTTGCATACGCGGAAACGCGAAATCAGGCTTTTTCAACAACCCCTCCACAGTCGGCTTCGACCTAGAACAACCGCCCGCCTAGAACCGCCCCCTTGTCATCCGGCGCGATGAGCACCACCTCGCCTTGCGCGTCCGGTACACCGAGTGTGAGGACTTCGGACATGAAGGGCCCTATCTGCCTCGGCGGAAAATTCACCACGGCGAGCACGAGCTTTCCCACGAGTTCTTCTTTGGAATATAGCGCGACGAGCTGGGCGGATGATTTCTTGATCCCCAGTTCTTCGCCGAAATCGATACGGAGCCGATAAGCCGGTTTCCGCGCTTCGGGAAAATCCGCCGCCTCGACCACGCGGCCGAGGCGGATGTCCAGTTCCTCAAAATCCTCCATCGTCGCCATTTTCATGCTTCTCCTGTTTCATGGGCCATGCGCGTTCGGCGCGCCGGAATCCCGGGGCGGTTTCCCGCCTCGACGGAATGGGGACGCGCGCTTCAGTCTATCGGTTCGCCTTGCGTTTTTTCCATCTCGAGCACCTCGGCGCGCAGCCTTTGCGTGATCGGGCCGGGTGCGGGGATGGGCCGCCCGTCCACCTCGGCCACCGCGTGCACCCGGCTGAAGGATGAAGTGAGAAAACACTCATCCGCCGTGTAGAGGTCATAGAGCGTGAGGTCGGCCTCTTCCGCCGGAATCCCCTGTCGCGTTGCGATTTCGAGTACGACTTTTCGGGTAATGCCGTCGAGCACGTTATGAGCGTTGGGTGTTCTCAGCGCGTCGTCTTTGACAACGAAGACGTTCTCCCCGGCGCTTCCGCCACGAAGCCGCGCATATCCAGTAGAATCGCCTCATCGAATCCCGCTTCCACGGCCTCGATTCTCGCCATCACGTTGTTGAGGTAATTGAGTGATTTCACCCGCGCCTCGAAGGATTCCGAGGGCACCTTGCGCACGCCCGCCGTCTTGAGCCGTAAGCCTGCGCCCTTCGCCTTGTAGCTCGAACCCGTCTCGGGCGGAGGCGCGGGGTCGTGGAGGAGCACGGCGAGCGTCGCCTTATCCGTTACCCTCGGGTCCAGCAGGGGATAGCCCGCACCGCGCGAGACGACAACGCGCAGGTATACGTCGTCAATGCCGGAGCGTCGGACGCATTCCTTGACGATTTCGGCGATCCGCTCGCGCGTCTCGGGGAGTTCGAGCTTTAAGGCGCGCGCCGATCGTTCCATGCGGTCCAGGTGATCCTCAAACCGGAAGATGCGCCGGTTCACGACCGTCATCGACTCGAAAAGCCCGTCCCCGTACAAAAACCCGTGGTCGAAGGCGGAGACCCTGGCTTCTGAGGCCGGCGTATATTCGCCGTTCACATAACAGATATAAGACACAGAATTAAACGTCCCTTTTAGCGATTTCGAGAATCGCGGCGGCGAAGACCTCCGGTTTCTCGCGCTGTGCGAAGTGTCCCGCGCCTTCCACGAGAATCCTTCGGTAGCCGCCCGTGAAATGCCCCTCCTTGCCCTCCGAACTCTCGGGCCGCGACGCCCCGTCCTCGGCGCCTTGAATGAGAACCGTCGGCACGGAGATGTCCGGCAGGCCCGCCATGAAGCTCTCCGCGTCCTCATAGCGTGGGTCCGGCTGCTCATACCCCCAGCGGTAGCGGTAGGAGTGCATGACGATATCAACGAAATCGGGGTTCCCGAAAGACCGCGCAGTGGCCTCGAATTCAGCGTCCGTGAAATCCCACCCCGGCGACCACGTCCGCCAGAGTTCGCTGCAGAAACCGGCGGCATCTTCCCCCAGCGCATCGCGGCCGCGGCTCGTGCAGAAAAACCACTGGTACCAGTAAGCGCGCACCTGATCGACCGACATCTGCTGCTGGGGGCGGCCCGTGCCGTAGCCTGCGGGGCTCACGATGAGCGCGTTCAGCCGTTTGGGCCGCATGGCCGCTATACAGTAAGAAGCGCGCGCCCCCCAGTCGTGCCCCACGAGGGTGAAGCGCTCGAGTTCCAGCGCGTCGGCGAAAGCCGTGATGTCCGAAGCGATAGCGGTGTACTGGGCGCTTCTGGGAGTGGCGGTGTCTAGGAACCGCGTCGGTCCGTAGCCGCGCACGTAGGGGCAGAGTGTCCTCAGGCCCGCGTCGTTCAGGATGGGAGTGACGCGGTCCCACGTCCTCGCGTCGTCCGGGAAGCCGTGCACGAGGATGACGGGCGGGGCCGTCTCGTCGCCCGCCTCCAGATAGCCGATTTCGAGCGCGGGCGTCGTGACGGGTTTGGGCGCGCCTGGCATATCGGTTTGTCAGTCCCGCTCTAAATCGCGCACCAGCCGTCGTCCACGATGAGGTCCAGGCCGTGCACCGCGCTCGCGTCGTCCGAGGCCAGGAACACCGCGGCGCCCGCCATCTCCGCCGTGGTGATGTAGGCCCGGCCCGTTGGGGTGTAGCTCGCCATGAGCTTCACGAACTCGGGGTCGTCCTGTAGGTGCTGGTTCAGCGGCGTGGCCGTGTTGCCCGGCGAGATGCAGTTCACGTTGATGCCGCATTTGGATATCTCCGCGGCCAGCGCGCGCGTGATCATGTACACCCCGCCCTTGCTCGCGCAGTAGGGCACCGCGTTGGGAAAGGCGTGGGTGGCGGCGATGGAGGCCATGAAGACGATCTTCCCGTACTTCTTCTCCTTCATGATGGGCACGACGGCCTGGGAGAGCAGGAAGTTGCCCTTGAGATTAATGTCGATGGTGTCGTCCCATTCCTGCTCGCTGTAGGCTTCGAGTTCCTTGTTGATCATGATGCCGTGGTTGCCGACGAGGATGTCCACCGTGCCGAACGCCTCCACCACGTCGGCCACCATGGCGTCCACCGCCGACTTTACCGACACGTCGCACGGGAACGCCCTGGCCGCATCGCCTATTTCCGCCGCCAGCGCCTCTCCTTTTTCCGCCGTTCTGTTCACGACCGCGACCTTGGCGCCTTCTTCCGCGAAACGGCGGCAGACGGCCTCGCCGATTCCCTGCGAGCCGCCCGTGACGATGGCGACCTTGTCCTTTAGCTTCATGGGTATTTCCTCCCTGCGACGCTTCCGGATCGCCCCGGAAGCGAGATGTCCCTGATAAAGATTGCGTCTCGATTTTTGCGGGCATGATACCGCCCTTTGGTGTGATGGGGAAGGGGTGGGTCAATCGCGACCCATGCGGGAGCGATTGCAGAGCGAGAAGCGAGGAATTGCCGACCGAGGAGAGAAGGTTTTGCGATTTTTGAGCGTGATGGTTCTGGTAGGGGCGGACCTACGTGTCCGCCCGTATGTTGCGGGAAATCTTTGTAGAGCAACCGTAGGGACAGGTCGCGACCTGTCCCTACAGACTCAAAACCTCGATATCACCGTCATTCCGGCGCATGCCGGAATCCAGAGCGACAAGAGTGGATGATTACGTAGAATTGGCGATCCGCTTTGAGCGGTGGGATTGTCCCCAAAGTGTCTAGAGAATGTGTATCTTCCAGGGCCGTCGATATAATGACTCCTATAATTTCTCATTATGCGGACATATATCGGTATATCCTCAATTAAAAACATTAAATATTGATGTAATTAACTTCATATTTGGTATTGCGACTATGGTATATGAGGACGTATATTATTTCCCAGAAGGAAGGAACTAGGATTTCTCAACATGGAGATTGCAATGCAAATTAATCCAGAAACCCTCAAGAAGTTACGGAATAAAAACGGTTTCAGTCAGCAGACGTTAGCGGATGCAACTGAAACGGGCGTCTCGAAAAAAACGATTGCCCGTATCGAAAGCGGAAAAGGAGGTGGGACACGTGGCTCTACCGTGCAGGAACTTGCTAAAGCCTTACGGGTCAAGCCTGAGATACTGGCTCAGGAGCCTGAGTCCGAAGCGGTGCGAGAGCAGGAACTTCAAAAATACGGCTTGCGGCCAATCAAACTGGTACTCGATGGCGAAACGATCCTCACGTACGGCTTAGTGGCGGAGCAGTACGGCGTTGAAACGAGGCAGATCATAAAAACGGCGCCGTTGCTCTTCACCCTTTTTGCCGAGATGAGTCTAGCCGAACGCCGTCGCCGTCTTGAGGAACTGGAAGCAGCTTTAGAAGATTTCCCTAATCACCTCATTGAGCGCAACTGGCCGGCACTCGACGAAGAGAAAGCATCTATTGGCCAGCGCGATATCTTCACGCGCCATATAGATAAGCACGATTTAAACGAAAGTTACTATAATGAAGATGTCCGAAACCCCTTCAACGACTTCCTGATCGAACAGGCCAAAAGCCTCCCCGACAACGACGCAATCGAGCCTGAGGAAATCCATAATCTCGGCAATTTCGACGATTTGCCGAGTTTCAGTCTTTTCGAGTCATACCGAAAAAGCCTCACGGGCGACTCCGCTCGGGCCGCTCACGCCCTTTCGCATGGATATACTCGTATAAGCAAAATACCCAAAGAGCTTCGGGGGGTAGATGAGGATGTTACTACCAAGCGCGTCAAATGGCTGGAATCGAAAGTGCCCGATGAGGACTGGTCTGAATATGAAAACTGGATTGGTTCTCTTGATATTTCTGGTGATACCGATGAATTCTCCAAGAAAGGAGACGAAAATGCCTAATTACAAAATAACCGACCACGCCATGACACGCATGAGCCAGCGCGCGGTTCGGGATGAGGATGTCGAAATGGTGTTGACATGGGGGACGCAGATTGGCCCCGCCGAGTGGCTCATAAGGCGGAAAGATGCGAATCGTGAAATCACTGCGCGTAAGCGCATTGTCCAGCGGCTGAAACACAGATTTCCACGGGCGGGGGCTATAGATCGCCAGATTGCCGTTCTTGAAGGTGAGATTCGACAGATTGATCGCCTGAGCGGAAAGCAACTCAAGATCGTGATGGTGGATTGTGTGATTCTCACCTGTTATCCATCGAGCCGTGCGGACCAGCGACGAACCTTTCGCAGGGGAAGAGAGGCCGGATGCTTTGAGAAGAGGAACCACATATGAGCATTGATGCGAACCCGTTCGAGGAGCTTTGCAGTCTTGCTTCCTTGGACCGCTGGTGCCTGGATCCTGCCTGCACGACCTGCCGGAACCATCATCTGAGCGTGGGCTTAGCCCTTATTGCGCACGGCGTTCCGCTCGCCGCGTGGGACCATACGACGACGAGATGGCCGACGGAGTTGGCTTCATGGACGCGATGGAGGCTCGGAGCCGCCAAATCTGAGCGTCTCGCCGAAGTGCTCGGCAACGCCGACCTAGTGGCTATAGAAAAGGAATATCGTCTGGGATGGCTACCGTCTCTACGGGAATTTTTGGCTCTCACGTTGCGCCGTTCTGGTTTGTCCGAATCGGATCGAGATAAGGTCAATAAAGCATGGAGTAAATGGTATGACCAAGACAGTCAAAAGGATGAGGAAAAACGACGAAAAAGATTATTAGAAAATAGAAGGCTTATGAAAAACATCAAAGAAAAGCATCCGGGCTTTCTTGAGCGAAACATCGGTAATGGATTCGAGAAGATTTGCCACCTTTCAGCCTTGAATCATTGGCGCTGGAGAATAAATTTATCCAATAATCTTCATTTACGCGTAGGCCTTTTGCTCATAGCGCGCAACATTCCACTTTCCACATGGGACTATACGGCGGAGGAGTGGCCGAACGAATTGATAGCACCCACCCGGAGGGTATCAAGAGGGTTGATCCCTCTCCGCAAAGCTGAATCCGATCGTCTCGCAGAAGTTCTCGCTAAAGCCAACCTGCTGGAAATTAGAAAGGACGCGGTACTCCGTTGGTTTGAACGATCATGCGATGAAAAAGTAGCTGGTGGTCGAGAGGACTGGCTCGGCTACTTGGGCGTTGCTCTGCTCCGCTTTCGGTTTTCGACGCTGCATCGTGAACAGGTCGGGCAATCATGGCGAGCACAGCTGAATCGCATGGCCGGAAACCACGTGTCCGACACACAACCCGTGACCTTTGGAAAGTTGGATTCTGTTGAGACTTATAAGATTTATCGCGTGTTGGAAACTTACGAAAGGCTATTGTCGCAACAACAGATAAAAGAAATTTACCAAGTTTAAGAGTTTCAATATTCAGTATAAAATCATCTTGGAAGAAAGACGATTAAAGGCTACGGGACGCATGTATGCGTCACCTACACTTCAAATAACCTGTTCTGGATAATCCACCCGATAGGGCGGTAGACGTTCGGTCTCTACTTCTTACCCAACCGCTTCCTTCTCCGTCTGGTCTTGGCCGTATCCACCTCGCCTTGCTCGTCGATAGCGACGCCGTAGACCTTCCAGGCGCGCTCCTTGGTGATCCACTTCTCTTCCACGTCTTCGCGCACCTTCTCGACGGGCCGCTCGTGCGGGGGGCCGTAGCCGCCCCCGCCCGTGCAGTAGGACGCCACGTTCTCGCCGGGTTTGAGAATAATGTCCGCACAGCCGGGCAGGTCTTCCAGAGAGCCGTCCTCGCGCATGAGGTAGTTCTGGCAGACCGCACCGTTCAGCCCGCCGAGCGTTCCCTTGGAAGCGTTTACCGCGCCGTCCGAGACGTAGACGACTTCCAGGTCCCCCCCGCCCACGGGGCCGTATTCGCAATAGCCCGAAGGCGCGCCAATCGTCCGCCCCGCACCCTCGGTGTCGGGCATGAGCCTGCGCGTCTTGATGTAGATGGGAAAGTGGAGCTCGTCCAGCTCGATGCTGTCCACGAAGCACATGCCTGCGTTGCCCGCGTGGAGAATGGTGAGCCAGGCGTCGGTTTTCCCCGCGCCCGCGCCGCCCGTGACCATGAGGAACAGGTGGTTCACGAAGGGTTCGTTGTCGTTCCTGGGGTCGAAACCCGAGATGACGCCCATCGAAGCCGGGAAAATCGGCCCGCACTCGGCTAGGCCGATGCCGTCCTGAATCTTCGAGAACGCGCGCTGCACGGGGTTCGTCACCCGGTCGGCGAGGTTGGTGGTGGCGACGGACATCGAAGTGGGGTGCTTGCCCCCGCCCGCGACGGAGCCGTCTCGAATCAGCACGTTCACGCGGCGGAAGCTGCCCGCGTTCGTGGGCACGATGTCGTCGATGCTGTTGAACACGCCTATCATCGCGCCGGTGCGCGCGCATGCCTCGCTCAGGTTCAGGCCGCAGGGCATGGCGTCCGGGTTGTCCGTTAAATCCACCTCGATGGTGGCCTTCTTGTTGTCGATCCGCACGTGCGCGGTGATGGGAATGCCCTCATCGGGCGTGCCGGGTACGGGGTCGTGCGTGCTGTGGGTGGTGGCCTCGCCCGTGGGGAGTTTCTTGATGGCGGAGATCATGAGCTTCTCGCTGTAGTCGAACCACTCTTTCGAGAAGTCGTGCAGCGTCTCCCAGCCGTATTCATCGCCCATGGCGAGCACCTCGCGCTCGCCGATTCGGGCCGCGCCTATCATGGCGAGGTAATCGCCGTACCACTGCTCGGGCACGCGGATGCGCATCCGGCAGAAGTTGATGAAATCCTCGTTGTCTTCGTAGTTCGTCTGCACCTTGGTGGGCGGGAAGATGAGCGCGCCCTCCTCGTACACGTCGCGCGCGTGGCCCATGTAGGTGGTGGGCTGGCTGCACCCGCAATCCGCCTGGTGTGCCTTCACCCACACGGTGAACTGGTGCTCGCCCCGCTTGTCGATGACGGGCACGAGGATGGTGTGGTCCGCCGGGTGCGAGCAGCCGTGGTAGGGCGAGTTGTGGAGATAGGCGTCGCCGCGCTTCAGGTTCGGGTGTAGGTCCATCATCGAGCGGGCCATCAGGTCCGCCCCGCTTAAGTGGTGGATTGGCAGCGATTCCGCGCCCGTCAGCAGTTCGCACTCGCGCGTCACGACGGAGGTCGAGAAATCGCGCGCGAGGTTCAGCACGCCCGAGCGACCCGTGCGTAGGAGCGTGTTCGCCATCTTGGTGGTCACGGCGTCGAAGCGCTTGTGCAGCACCGCCAGGGTGATGGGGTCTAGTTTCGTCTTTTGCTTCGCGCGTCTCGTTGTTGCTCTCGCCATATCCTGCTCCTAGAGCGTGATGAACAGACTGCCGCTTCTCGTGCGCTCGGCCTTGGCGCCGGGGTCGATGACCACCGTCGTGAACGGTGATTCGATGATGGCCGGCCCGCGCATCGCCGCACCCGCCTTCATGGCATCGAACGCCGCCACGCGCGCGTTCACGAGTCCCTTGCCCGCGAAGTAGGCCTCCCGCCTCTTGGGCAGTGTCGTTTCGTGAATCGTCTCGCGCACGAGCCTGCCGAGGCGGCCCTTTCTCAGTTTGCACCGCGCCACGGCGCGCCAGCCGACGAACTCTACCTCCGAAGACGGGTCGCGGAAGGCGAACACCTCCTCGTGCACTTTGTCGAAGGCCGCTCGTGTGCGCTCAACGTCTTTTTTCGAGTGGAAGCGGTTGATGGGCAGCCCCAGATCGATCTCCCATATCTGGTGCTTGTAGCGCGCTTCGACGTAAAACTCCGTCGCGCTCTCCACCGCCCCCTTGCCGGGGCCTTTGATGAAGGCGCGGCACCTGTCGCCGAGTGTTTTCAAAATCGCGTTGGCGCCCTTGAAGTCGAACCTGTCCGTGATGGTGAAGAACATCGAGCGGTAATCGGCGTGTAAGTCGCTCATCATCGCGCCCGCTGCGGAGAGCGCCGCGCCCACTTCCGGAATCACGAGTCCCTGACAGCCGAGCCGCTTGGCGATGGCGACCGAGTTCAGGCCCGCCGCCCCGCCGCCGCCGATAAGAACCGCGCCCCTCGGGTCGATGCCCTGGTGGATGGTGATCTCCTCGATCGCGCCCACCATGTTTTCCGTCGCAAGTCTCAAAATGGCCGAGGCCGCCTCCTGGAGGGATAGCCCCAGCGGTTCGGCCACGTCTCTCGATATGGCTTTCTCGGCTTCCGAGAGGCTGAGCGTCATCGCCCCGCCCAAAAAATAATCCGGGTCGATGTGGCCGAGCACCAAAGATGCGTCCGTGAGCGTGGGCCGCGCGCCGCCCCGGCCGTAGCAGGCGGGGCCCGGTTCCGCGCCCGCGCTCTGCGGCCCGACGTGTAAGAGTCCGCCCTCATCCACCCAGGCGATGCTCCCGCCCCCCGCGCCGATGCTCTTCACGTCCACCGAGGGGAATCCCAGAATGTGGCCCCGGTAGCGCTGGCCGAGCCAGGTTTCGGGCGACATGGGTATTTCGCCCCGTCGCACGAGGCTCACGTCATAGGTGGTGCCGCCTGTGTCGGCCACAATCGCCGTAGCGGCCTTGGCGTCTGCGCGGGAGAAGTGCCTGCCCGCGATGGGCGCCATCGAGGGTCCCGAACCCACCGAATGGATGGGCGCTTCGGCGAGTTCGTCTGCGTCCATCACGCCGCCCTTCGACGTCAGCATCAGGAGCCGTCCGCCGAAGCCCGCCGCCTTGAGGCGCTCTTGCAGCCCGCCGATGTAACGCGACATCAGGGGCTTCAAGGAAGCGTCGATGCAGGTGGAAGAAGCCCTGCGGTATTCGCGCAGAATCGGGTTCAGAACGTGGGATAAGGTGAAGGGCACACCCTTCAAATGTTTTTTCAGCAGTTTGCCCACGCCGATTTCGTGTGCTGCGTTCACCGTGGACCACAAGAGAGAGACGGCCACCGCCTCCACCTTTTTTTCTTTGAGCTCTTCGATAATGGCGATGACGCCCGCCTCATCGAGCGGTTCGTACACGCTGCCGTCAGCGCCGATGCGCTCGGGCACCTCGAAGGTGAGTGCGCGTGGGACGTAAGGCTTGGGGAAGGGTACTAAGAAGTTGAACGGCTCCATGCGCCCGCCCTCGCGCAGCACGAGAATGTCGGGGTGTCCCTTCGTGGTGAGGAAGGCGGTCCTGGCCGTGTTGCCCGTCACGATGGCGTTGGTGGCGTGGGTGGTGCCGTGGATGAAGAGTTCGCCCTGGGCGAGGAGTTCGCCGATGCTCGTCGAGAGCGCAACGGCTGCGGCCTCTATCGCCGCGAGAATGCCCTCGACAGGGTCCTGGGGCGTCGTGGGGGCCTTGAACATATGGAGACGGCCCCGGTTGTCCTCGAGCACGAGGTCGGTGAAGGTCCCGCCCGTATCGACCGCGAATCGCATTCCTCGCCTCCCGCCGTCATCCGCGCCAAATCCATGACCAGCGCGGATGAGGTTATTGAATCGCTACCTGCGAATGGGTGATGATTTCAGGCGCAATATATCATCCCCTGGGCAGTGGGATGCAAGGTTATCAGTGAAAACGCGCGCATCACGCGTCGCGCACGTGCGCGTAATACCGGGCGAGGCGCTCCGCCGATACGCCCAGCGCGAAGAGGATGCTCAACCCCCACCAGATGACGAGGCACTTGGGCTTGCCCCATACGTCCATGCGCCGCCCGCTCGTGACGACGGGCGTCTCGATGACGGCGGTGCGCCCGAAAGCCCGCATCCGCCTGCTCAGGTCCCAATCCTCGAACAGCGGCATGTCGGCGTAGCCGCCCATGCGCTCGAAGGCCTCGCGCCGGATGAAGATGCACTGATCGCCGAAGAAGAGTTTCGCCATCTTCGCGCGCGTGTTCGCGCTGAAGCTGATGAAGCGGCTGAAGCTGTCGTCTCTGTCGAAGCTGTGGAGAAAGCCCCCGCCCGCCACGTCGCTCGCGCGTATGACGTCTTCGATTTCCCGTAACGCCCCTGCGGGCAGCTTCGTGTCGCAGTGTAGAAACAGGATCGTCTCACCTGCTGCATGGGCTGCGCCCGCGTTCATCTGGCGAGCGCGGCCGGGATCTGATTCGACGATAAGAGCGCGCCCCTCCGCCACGTCGCGTGTATCGTCCGTACTCCCCCCGTCGGCGATGATAATTTGCTTCTCCCCCGGCTGGGCGTCGAGCATCTCGAACATGGCGGGCAGCCTGGGCGCTTCGTTCAGCACGGGCACGACGATGGAGATCATCGCTCAATCCTTCTATGGAACCGGTTTTTCTCTAAATGGCGCTGGGGCGGTGCATACCGCCGGGCTGTGGTATGATGTACCATGCGAAGCCATCCGATGAACCCTAACCATTGGAACGGCCCATGTCGATAAGGCGCATTCGCTTATCCCATCTTTTCCGTTCACGCGCTGGCGGCGTCCGGCGCGCGAAGCATATTACGATATGTCTCACTCTTTTGGCTGCGGTGCTCTCCGCGAGCCTCGTCTCTTCGCTCTCAAGCGATCAGGAAGAGGCCATCGCCCTCCTGTATGAAGTCATGCAGAAGGTGGACGATAGTTATGCGCGCACCCCCGATTTCAGGAAAATGTACGTCGCGGGTTTGGAAGGCCTCAAGAAAAGCGCGGGTGAGGGGCGCTTCGACTTCGAGGAAAAAGCGGGAGACGAGGTTCTCCTCAAGGCGGGGGAGAAGGAGTTGCAGGTTCGCCTCCGGGGAGACACCGATGGCGGGCTGGGCGGGTTCGAGCGCGCCTATCGGTTCGCGATGGCGAACGCCGAGGATTCCAAGAAGAAAAAAAAGGGCGGGCTGCGCGTCATGTACGCCGCGCTCACTTCCATGCTGCGTTCCCTGGATCCTTTCAGCACGTTCGTCTCCCCCGAGTCCTACAAGCAGATGCGGGTGGAGCATACGGGCCGCTATGGCGGGGTGGGCGTCATCATCACGGTGCGGGACAAGAAACTAACCGTCATATCGCCCATCGACGACACACCCGCGCACCGAGCGGGTCTCAAGTCCGAGGACGTGATTCTGGAAATCGACGGCGCGTCTACTAAGGACATGCTGCTGTCCGAGGTTGTGCGCCGCATGAGAGGGCCTGCAGGCAAGACGGTGGATTTGCTGATTTCGCGCGCCAGTTGGCCCGAGCCCCGGAACGTGATGCTGCGTCGCGCGATCATCAGCATTAAAAGCGTGAAGTCGGAAGTGAAAGAGGGTGAGATCGGCTATCTGCGGGTCACGGCATTTCATGGGCGAACGACGCGGGAACTGGACGTGGCTCTCAACAAGTTGATTCGCAAGAAGGTCAGGGGAATCGTGCTGGACCTGCGCGACAACCCGGGTGGTTTTCTCCGCCAGTCCGTCCAGGTCTCAGAACGTTTTCTGCCCGATGGAAGTATGATTGTCTTTACACGGGGGCGAAGACGCAGCGAGACGGTGTATTTCCGCTCTCGCGGTAACGGTGTATGGGTGGGCAAGCCCATGGTCGCGCTGATCAACAAGGGCAGCGCGAGCGCGTCCGAAATCGTGGCTGGCGCCTTACAGGACCTGGACCGCGCCCTGATCATCGGCAGGACCAGCTTCGGCAAAGGCTCGGTTCAGGCCATCATTCCCACGCGGGGTGCGGCGGCGGTCCGGTTGACGACGGCGAAATACTACACCCCGCTCGGACGCCTGATTCACGAGAAAGGCATCCAGCCCGATGTTGAGGCGGGGCCTCAGCCGCTTACCAAAAAAGAGATTAGAGAGCGGAGAAAAGAGATGAAGACTTCGCTCTACAAGAAGAAGAAAAAGGCAGACGAGAAAAAACTGGATACGGTCCTCGAACTGGCGTTGGCCGTCTTGAAGGACGCCAAGAGCGCGGACGTGGAAACGCTTCGCCAGGCGGCGCTTGATGCGCAGCGTGTAAAGCGAAGCGCCGAGGCGGTATCGTCCACAGCTTCTCCCTGAATCCCCGCGCATCCTCCATCTGGATAAACGAGCCGCCGGCTTTTCGCGTTACTGCGTGAAGGCGACGATAGTTCCCACCGCGGCGGCCAGCCCCAACAATTTTCTCACCGTCATCTTTTCCGACAGCCGCCAGGTGGCCAGGATTGTGGTCACGATGAAGCTCAGCTGTAAGATCGGTGAGACGATGGTGGCCTCACCCTCCCTGAATGCGGCCAGCAGCGAGGTGATCCCGAAAATGAAACAGGTGGCGGTCGCGAGTCCGTGCGCCCAGCCTTTTTTCGAGAATTTCGGCCCGCCCTGCACCACCCACGAGTAGATGAACGCGATGGTAATGAAGAAAACCGCCTGGCTGTGCAAGAACATGATCGGCGCCACGCCACCCGAGACGCCGAGCTTGTAGATGAAGTTCACGAGGCCGACGGCCACCATCGCCACGACGGCCCAAAGGATGGAGGCGAGCCTATCGGGGGAGAAACTCCCCCGGTGAAAGTCCGAGAACAGGAAAATGGCGCTGCCGGTGAGGACGAGTCCTAAGATTTTGGGAAGCGTGATCGATTCATCCAGAATCAAGACGGCGAGCATGGCGGTGACGACGAAACTCATCCGGTAGATGGGCGTGCTGGCGCTCGCCTCTCCGAGTTCCACGCTTCTCATGAAGCACCAAAAGCCGATGAATGTGAAAAAAGCGGCGCCGATTCCCAGGAAGGCGGGGGGCGTCCAGGAGTAGCTGCCTTCGTAATACGCCCAGATCCACGTGATGGGGACGACGATGCTCGACTGCGAAGCCGTAATCGTGCCCGGCAGTATGCGGTTCCTGACCGCGCGTCCATATACGTAGTCCGCCACGCCGATCAGAAACGATGCGAAAAGCGCGAGCACGATGAACTTTGGAAGCAAACCGAATCTCTCCTGAAAAAACGCCCGAACCCGTATGAGGCATCATACCTGCTTTCGGCGACTGCGTTTCGTCGTGGGTGAAGAGTACGCCGAAACGTCGCTTGATTCATACCTCATCAGCCCGCGCATTGACTGGATCGAGCTTTCTCGCGCCGCGCTTGTACGGTCTCGGGCCGTGTTTTTGCTTGTTGTGCCGATATAGGGCTTCCTGTATATTGAAACTATATATCTTGCCATATGTTGCTTGCGTGAACCGCACCGGAATAAATCCGGGGGAAAGGTTCAATCTTTCTTCTCTTGTACGTGCGGAAACGGGCAAATCCCTGCGTCCGCACTCTGAGTCCACGGAATCGGAAGCTAGGGAGGATCATGTAATGGCAACGAGATCGACGTATACCAGTAAGCGTTGGTTCAGCGTTTCCCGCATGGCGGTCATGTTGACGGTGACGGTTTTCGTCTTCATCGCCGCTTTCAGTTCCCCTGCCTTCGCCGCAAAGAAAGCGCCCTTAAAAATCGGGGTGCTGTCGTTTTTGAGCGGAAAGCTCAAGCCCATCGGGGATGAGATTACCACGGGCATCCAGACGGCCGTGAAGATTCAAGGAAACGTCATGGGCCGGCCCGTCGAACTGATTCTGGAGGACAGCCTGGTGAACGCGCAGGTGGCGGTCACCAAGGCGACCAAACTCGTTCAGAAAAACCAGGTCACGGCGATTCTGGGAACCAGCACGTTAGAAGCCTTGGCGCTGCTGCCCGTGGCGAATCGCCTCCGCGTGCCGATCATCACCTCGAACAGCGGCTCGGCCGCCATCACGGGCGAAAAGTGCAACTACTGGGTGTTCCAGACGAACCCCACTCCCCAGATGGCCATCGTGGCGATGGACTCGCTCATCAACGACAACCCGAAGTTCAAGAAAGGGAAGTGGTTCACCATGGGCCACGACTATCCCTGGAGCCGCCGGGTGGCGCGCTCGGTCAAGATCGTCAAGGGCGTGAACTACGTCGGCGAGGCGTTCGCGCCGCTGGACACCACGGACTGGGCGCCGTTCATCGCCAAGGTCCGCGCGTCGGGCGCGACGGCGGTGGTCATTCCCGTTACCCTGGGAACGCCGCTCGTGCAGTTCATCCAGCAGGCCAACGAGTTCGGCCTCACCAAGCAGGCAACTCTGGTGGCGCCCATCGGCCTGCCGGACTGGCTCATCGCCAAGCTGGGTGAATTGTCGACTCATATCGTCTCGGCGGGCGCGTGGAGCGCGTGGCGCCTGGAGGACACGATACCCACGACCAAAAAGTTCAACGAGCTCTACTACAAGATGCACGGCCGCGTAGCCGGGATGCAGGCCATCCAGGCGGGTACGGCGGCCCAGCTTCTGTTCAACGCCATCGAGAAGGCGGGTTCAACGGACGGGAAGGCCATCGTCGCGGCGCTCGAGAAGCTCGACGTAGAGGCGCCTGCGGGAAGAATGCGCTTTCAGAAGGACGGGCGTATGGCGGAGGTGCCGCTCATTCTCGGGAAAATCGAGAAGCTTAAGAAACCGAAGTACGGCGCCATGTATGCGCAGTCGGTCACGGCGCTTCCGGCGTCCAGGACACTCGAGCCGGCGAAGAAGCTCGGCTGTAATTTGAAGAAATAGCCATTGGGATGGATTGGAATTTCTTGTTCGTCAATTCACTGAACGGGATCATCTACGGATCGTTCCTGACTTTGACGAGTCTCGGCCTGAGCCTGGTGTTCGGCTTGGGCCGAGTCGTCAACTTCGCGCACGGGGTGTTGTACGCCCTGGGGGGATATTTCTTTATCATCCTCCTGCCCTCGCTGGGCTGGGGGGCGATGGTGTTCGCCCCGCTGGTGGTGGTGCCCCTGGCCATCGCGATGGAATGGCTGACGATCGCCCCCATCCGGCATCGTGACGAAATCTATACCCTGCTCGTGACGTTTGGTCTCTCCTTCATGATTACGGGCGCGATAGAGTATCTCTGGGGCACCGAGACGACCCTGATTAAGCCGCCCGTCATCTTCCAGGGCACGGTGGATATCCTCGGCAATCAGTTCCCCGTCTACAGGCTCTTTGCGTCGGCGCTCTCGTTGCTGGTGACGGGGCTGGTCTTCGTCTTTATCCAGTTCACGCCTGTGGGTCTCAAGATTCGCGCCATCACCGATGACAGCGAGATGGCCGAGGCGCTCGGCATCAACACGCGGTGGTTGCTCACGAGCATATTCGGGGGCGCTGCGGGGTTCGCGGCTTTCGCGGGCGCGCTCGGCGCTCCCATTTTCTCCGTCGAGCCGGAAATGGGGATGGGCATCATCATCGACTCGTTCCTGGCGGTGATCCTGGGCGGACTCGGGCATTTGCCCGGGACGGCCGTGGGGGCGTTCATCGTGGCGCTGGCGAAATCCATCGGCGGGGGCTACATCGCGGAATGGGCCATCGCGGTTTTGTTCCTGGTCGTGGCCGCGATCATGGTACTGCGGCCCAGAGGAGTGTTCGGTCGTGGCCGAATCGCTTGATGTCGAATACCGGGCGGAAGACGCCTCGAGGACCCGCTCACGGGAGGTCGCGGCGCGGGTGATGCTCGCCGTCTCCGCGCTCCTGGTCCTGGCCGTTCCGTTCCTGAACGCCAGTCCGTTTTTCATCACCCTGCTCACCGAGGCCCTGATCTTCGGTATCTGGGCGATGAGCCTCGATTTGCTGGTGGGTTACACGGGGCTTGTCTCGTTCGGCCACGCGGCGAGTTTCGGTTTCGCGACCTACGCCGCGGGGCTTTTCGCCATGAACGTAACTCCGGATTTTTTCCTCTCGACTTTCGTGGCCATACTCGCCGCCGCTGCGGTGGCGTTTCTCACCGGCCTCGTCGTGACCCGCCTCTCGGGGATCGCTTTCGCCATTCTCACCCTGTGCATCTGCCAGGTCTTGTTCCAGATATCGGTCGTGTGGCGCTCGTTCACCGGCGGACTGGACGGCTTGATCGGCGTTCCGCTGCCCACGCTCTTCGGCCGGGAGGTGGAGCCCGGTAAGGAGTTATACCTCCTCACCGCCGTCACGCTCATCGTTTGCTATCTACTCTTAAGGAGGGTGGTGGAATCTCCCTTCGGCAAAACCCTGCTGGCGATTCGCGCGAACGAGGACAGGGCGGCCGCCATCGGTATCGACGTGAGGCGGCACAAGTTGGTGATTCTCATCCTCTCCTGGATGACGGGCGGCGTGGCGGGAACGCTCTTCGTCTTCCTGAAGGCGGGCGCGAACCCGATGTCGCTCTATTGGATCGAGTCGGGCAACATACTGGCCATCACGATTCTGGGCGGCATCGGCACGCTGTTCGGCCCGATTATCGGGGCGATCGGCTTTATATTCATCCGTGATGAAGTAACGACGTTGTACCGTGCGTGGCAGTTTTCCTTCGGGCTTGCCTTCGTGCTCGCCGTTTTATTCATGCCCTCGGGAATCGCGGGGGTCGCTGAGAAAATCTGGAGACGACTATGGCAAGCGCGTTCGTAGTTGAAGGCCTTCACAAGTCCTTCGGCGCTCTGCATGCCGTGAACGACGTGTCCCTGGATATCGAGGCCGGGCAGGTGCATTCGCTCATCGGCCCGAACGGCGCGGGCAAGACGACCTTGTTCAACTGCATCACCGGATTCCTCCGTCCCGACGCAGGCAAGGTGCTTTTGAACGGGAACGACGTGACGCATCTGCCTTCCCACAAGCTGGTGAAGTCGGGGATCGTCCGCACGTTTCAGATCACCCAGGTCTTCGGCGAATTGAGCGCGCGCGAGAACGTCGAACTCGCTGCGCGTTCACGCGAGGGACTGAATTTTAATTTTTTCCGCAAGGCGAGCGCCTGCAGGGAGGCCAGAGAGGACGCGGAGGAATCATTGGAGGTGGTCGGGTTGATTGAAAAGGCCCATCTGAGGCCCGAGGAGTTGGGACACGGAGACAAGCGCGTGCTCGAGGTGGCCATTGGGCTTGCGCTCAACCCCGAGGTCCTGCTGCTCGATGAACCGACGGCGGGCATGTCCCGCACGGAGACCGAGCGCATCGCCGGCCTGGTGCGGCAGATTGCGGACCGCACGAGTGTCCTCCTGGTCGAGCACGACACGGAGGTGGTTCTCTCGATTTCGGATAAAATCACCGTCATGACGCAGGGCCGGGTGATCGCCCAGGGTCCGCCCGATCAGATAAGCCGGGACCCCCAGGTGCAGGACGCCTATTTAGGCGCCGTCGAAGTGGGGGAGGATTGATGCTCAAAGTCTCCTCTCTCCAGGTTCACTACGGAACCGCTCACGTTCTCCACGGCGTAAATCTCGAAGTGGGTACAGGCCGGATCGTCTGCCTCATCGGGCGCAATGGCGCGGGCAAGAGCACGACGCTCAAGTCCATCATGGGTCTCGTGCCCGCCACTTCCGGGGAAATCCTCTTCGAGGAGCTGCGCATCGACGCCATGGCGGCCCACCGGGTCGCCCGCATGGGGGTAGCCTACGTGCCCGAGGACAGGCGGCCCTTCGGTTCCTTGAGCGTAGAGGAGAACATCCGCGTCGCCGCGCAGGCAAGTCCGCACTCCGATGCGAACGGCGTTCAGGAGGCGCTGGCGTTTTTCCCTGTCCTCGAAGAGCGCGCGAAGCAACTGGCGGGTAGCTTGAGCGGCGGCGAGCAACAGATGCTCGTGATCGCGCGCGCCCTGGTGGCGCGGCCACGTCTGGTTCTCCTCGATGAGCCGACCGAAGGGCTGGCGCCCAGCCTCGTCCGCTCCATCAGGGACGGAATCATGAAGACCCGGACGCATGGCCTCTCGATTTTACTGGTGGAGCAAAACCTCTCCCTGGCGTTGGAGGTCGGCGATTACTTCTACGTGTTGAGCCGAGGTTTCGTCGCCTTCGAGGGAACGAGCGAAGAACTCCTTGCGCGGGAAGACGTGATCGCCGAACATCTGGGAGTCGGCCGCGTGAAAGAAGCTCTCAGATCGCGCGAATGAGCCGCCGCGCAATAATCGAACCGCCCCGCTCTGCCCTTAAGTTAAAAGAGAGCAACCATTGCTTGCCTACGTCCTGGAGGAGAACGGCCCCTCTCTCAAGGAAATTGCGCGTCCAGAGCCGCTCGTGGATGAAGCCCTCATCCGGGTGAGGCTCGCAGGTATTTGCGCCACCGACCTGGAACTCATTAGCGGATACATGAATTTCCGGGGCGTGTTGGGGCATGAGTTCGTGGGCGAGGTGGCGGGGCCGGAGGCGCACCCGCTATTGGGCCAAAGGGTCGTGGGCGAGATTAACTGCGGCTGCGGGAATTGCTCCTGGTGCGCGCGCGGCATGGAGCGGCATTGCCCCGGGAGAAGCGTTCTCGGCATTCTCGACCGCCCCGGGGTATTTACGGAATTCACCTGCCTGCCGAGCCGGAACCTGCACATCCTTCCTGATAGCGTGGAAGATGAGGCGGCTGTTTTCTGTGAGCCTCTGGCCGCCTGTTTCGAGGTGATCGAGCAGTTCCCCGAAATCGTCGAACGCGAGGTATTGGTGATCGGGGACGGGAGGCTGGGCCTCTTGCAGGTCCAGGTGCTGCACGCCGCAGGGGCGAGAGTGGGTCTATTGGGCCGCCACCCGGAAAAAATGGCGCTGCTCTCCTTTTTGGAAATTCCCACCTGGAGCGAACCCGAACAGGCCGCCTGCTCCGAGGGGGAAAGATGGCCCGTCGTGGTCGAGGCCACGGGTTCTGCGGAGGGGTTCTCCCTCGCTGTTTCGAAATCGAAGCCCCGGGGCGTTCTGGTGCTCAAGAGCACGGTAGCTTCTGAGGCTCGCCTGAACCTTTCCTCGGTCGTGGTGGATGAAATCACGATTCTGGGCTCGCGCTGCGGGACTTTCGCACCTGCGATTCAGGCGCTCGAGGCGGGCGCGATCCGCACATCCTCGATGATTCATGGTTGTTTCGCATTGCGGGATGCGCCGGAGGCATTTGAGAATGCCCGTGAAATGGGGACAGTCAAGATATTGCTGCGGCCCTAAATGACTAGATGAATTTTTTGCATTTTTATTGTAGAATTACATGCTGTTTTTGCTTCATAGGGTGGTGCCCTTTAAGGAGCATGTGATGAGAGGCCTCATGGGGATGGCCTTGATAGTGTGTTTCCTCGCTTCGGCAGGGAGTGGAGAGACGGTTGCGGCAGCGCCGGAGACACCCAAGGCGATAGAGCAAAGGCGCATCTCCCGACTTGTTGTTCATCTCAAGCGGCTGGAGAAACCGGAGGATTGGCTTCTGGTCCGCAAGTTATTCTCATCAGACGCCAACGTGCAGCTCAACGCCCTGTCGAACTGCCCGCTGCCGGAAAACGAATGGCCCTGGTATCTCTCCTCCGATCATCTGAAGCATTACGCCTTTTCGGTGGATTTCATCCCGCTCAACATGGACGCGGATAAGCGTCTTGAAACCCTCATGGTCATCCAGTCGGATCACGCCAAGGATCACTACATCACCTTTTGTCTGATGGATGACGACAAGAGCGCCCGCAAGCCGCTCGCCTCCTACAGCGATTTGAGCCGTGGACGGCAGATCACCTACCAGATTGCCGATCTCACAGGGGATGGATCGCATGAGTTGATAGTCAACGTCCGCGAGAGTTCGAACGGTCGCAATTCTGACGCCGTACGGGTCATCAGGCCGACCCGGAAGCGTCGTTTTGAACTGGTCTGGTTCGCGCGCTTGCAAGAGGAATTGAGATGGCCGCGGGCGTATCTGGACGATGCGGGCACCAAGTCCGTTCAGAGAAGCGAAGACCTGAGCGCCAAAGTTCGTTTCCGCTTCAACGGGCCGGGCAATCCGGCTACTCTCATCCTCAAGGGGGAAAGAAAATACGAGGAACGGATTTTCAACCTCCAGGGCGGGGAAGACAAAAACGAGATACAAATCGATCGGTTCCCGTTTGAGGAATTCTGGCGGTGGGATAAAAAGAAGCTGCAATTCGTCCGCGTTTTCGAATCCAGATAACAGAAAAAGCATCTCCGCTTTTCCGGAAAGGTCGTTGTGAACCTCTTGAACTACCCTCGTCCCGTCATGCTTATCGTGCTGGATGGATGGGGGTTATCAGCTGATCGCGCTTATAACGCGGTCGCATTGGCCGATACCCCGACCATGGATGCCCTGCTTGCTCATCGTTCCCACACCCGCCTCGTCACTTCGGGGCGCGCCGTGGGCCTTCCCGACGGGCAAATGGGCAATTCCGAGGTGGGGCACCTGAACTTGGGCGCCGGCCGGGTGGTGGATCAGGACATCGTTCGCATCGACCACTCCATCGAGAGCGGTGAATTTTTTGAACTTCCCCCGTTCGTTGATTGCATCGGGAAAGCCGGAGAACAAGGCGGCGCCCTGCACATCCTCGGCCTCGTTTCGGACGGCGGCGTTCACAGCCTTCAGGACCACGGGGTAGCGCTGGCGCGATTGGGGAGAAAAGTCGGAATCGAGCGTATCTTCGCGCACGCTTTCACCGACGGGCGGGATACGCCTCCTCGCTCGGGGCTGGAATTCGTGGGTCGCTACGCGGAAAGTCTTCGGCGCGAAGCGGGGGCGGAACTCGCCACCGTCATCGGGCGCTATTACGCGATGGACCGGGACAGGCGATGGGAGAGAAACGAGCGCGCCTACCGGGCCATGGTCGTGGGAGAAGGGGTCCATGCCCGGAGCGCCGCCGAGGCCATAGAAGCCTCCTATGCGCAGGGGGTGACGGATGAGTTCATCGAACCGGTTGTGCTGGGTGAGGGCGGGCGTCCGGCGGGGTTGATACGAGACGGTGACGCCGTGATCTGTATGAACTTTCGCGCGGACAGGGTGCGGCAAATCACCCGCGCCTTCACGGATGAAGGGTTCGATGGTTTCGACGTCTCCGGCAGGCCCTCGGTTCATTACGCCTGCATGACGGAATATGACTCGCGCTTCACCCTTCCAGTCGCCTTTCCGCCCCTGAGGATGGAGGGCCTGTTCTGCCACGCTCTGGCCGACGCGGGGCGGACGTGCATGAGAGTCGCCGAGACGGAGAAATATCCGCACGTCACGTATTTCTTTAACGGCGGCGAGGAGGAGCCGCCCCCCGGCGAACGGCGGCGCATGGTTCCCTCGCCCAAGGTGGCCACCTATGATCTCAAGCCCGAGATGAGCGCAGGCGAAGTGACGGAGGTGGTGCTCGACGCCATCGAACGGGGCGAGGATGACGCCATCGTCCTGAACTACGCGAATCCCGACATGGTGGGGCACACGGGCGTGGAGAGCGCCGCCGTCCGGGCAGTCGGTTTCGTGGATGCATGCCTCGGGCGCGTTCTCGGTGCTCTTGAGCGAGTGGGCGGAGCGGCGGTGGTGACGGCGGATCACGGCAATTGCGAGACGATGTGGGATACGGGAAACGACTGCCCGCACACCGCGCACACGCTGAACGAGACGCCCTGCATCGTCATTGCGCCCGGGTTCGAAGGTCCGCTCAGATCGGGAGGTGCGCTTTGCGACGTGGCCCCCACCCTGCTGGGATTGATGGGCATTTCCCCTCCACCCGAGATGACGGGGGAGGATTTGAGGATTCTCTAGCGCCCGGGCGTTGCCCCTCTCGCCCGGTTCGGCGAGTATGGAAAACGGCGTGGGAACGGGTGGTTTCATATTGAGTCGATATTCATTCGGGAGGAGATAGGCGTGAGCGAGGGAGTCCCTAATTTTCAGGCGTTGCGCGCGATGTATCACACAGAAGTGGAGGGGCTTACCGACGCACAGCTCGATTGGGAGGACCCGTCCGAGGAGTGGTCGCGCTGGAGCATCAGGCGGCAGATAAGCCACGTGGCGCTCGCCTATTTCTTCTGGTGGGTGAAGATGTGGGGCAAGACCCTCTGGCCGGAGAACCCGCCCGAAGACCCGGTGGATTTCACAAAGGCGGCTCCCAACCAGTATGACCGCAGGCTGGACGAGGAGAAATACTGGAAGCTCGATGATTTGCTCCTAAAATTCGACGAGGCGCTTGCCTTCGCCGAGCGCGCCGCCGAGGGAAAGAGTGCGGATGAATTGAAGGCACTGGCCATTACCCGCTCGTTCAAGCCTGAGTTGCTGATGGGCGATACGGACCTGCCTGTGTATCGCTTTTGGATGCACATCTCTACGTTTCACGACGAGGGGCTCTCGCAAGACGCGGAAGATGAGACGAAATTCACCTATACTCTGGCGGGCATGCTACGGCAGTTGTACTGGGAGGCGCTCGTGCACTTGCGAACCATTCATCGCCTGAAACTCAAACAGGGGCTCACGCCCGTTGCGCAGATTCCGCGGGAGGGCTTGCTGCTCGATCCGTTTTTCTGGGGATCCGAGGATGAACCCAGGATGTAAGGCCGCGCGCCGCCCGCCCATTTTTGTGAGGATGTGCTCATGCCGTTCGTGACGCTGCCTTCAGGCGTTGAGATTTTCCATGAGACTCAAGGCAAGGGGCCTCCCCTGCTGCTCGTGAGCGGAACGGGCCATGACCACACCTTCTGGTCGGCGCAACTGCCCTTATTGAGTACGGATTATCGCTGCATCGTCTTCGACAACCGGGGGGTGGGCAGGAGCACGGCGCCCGCTCCGGGGTATTCACTGGCGGACATGGCGGACGACGCCGCGGGCGTTCTGTACGCCGCGGGCGTGGAGCGCGCCCATGTGATGGGTTTTTCCATGGGCGGACACATTTCCACCGAGCTCACCCTTCGCCACCCCGAGCGCGTCGTGAGCCTGGGGCTCCACCACACCTGGGCGAGAAACTGCGCGCGCCTGGGTTCTTTTCAGCGCGCCCGCATGCACCTCGCCGAACGCGGCGAACGCGAGGCGCTCGTGGAACTCAGCCTCCTGGGGCTTTACTCCCACGAATACTACGACGCGAACGCCGAGGTAATGGAGCAAAAAAGACAGTGGCTCACCGAGCAATCGGGCGTCGACCTGGGCTGGGAGGGGCAACTGCGCGCCTGTCTGGAGGGAGACACCCTCGAGCGTCTCCACCAGATACGAGTCCCCACGCTCATCACCTGTTCGGATCGCGATCTGATCGTCGACCCCCACCACGCGAAGGAAATCCACGAGCGCATCGAGGGTTCCAGACTCATCATCATGGAGGGTACGGGCCACGTGGCGCTCATCGAGCGGGCGGATGCGTTCGCGCGCATCTGCCATGAGTTTTTGGCCTCCCTGCCGCCGGAATAGAGACGCTCATCCCACCTTTTCGGGGTGATGAGTCGTCTCCCCAAGCTTTTGGAATTCGTCCAGAGCAGCCGCCGTATTGACAAACGGCTTGGCCTTGAGGCAAGAAAAACCGGTTTCATACTCTTTGCTCATCGAACCGGACGGTCTTGATATTCGGAAAGCGAGGTGCGCCATCCTCAAGAAGATTTTCGGCTGGTTCACGCAAAAACACGACCCCCCCTCCGGTGGTAGCCCGCCCCGAGCAAGCGGCGGATTCGGCCTGCCCATGGCGCCGGATCAGGCGGAGCAGGAAGCCCTGTTCGCCGAAAAAATCGAAGCCCACGGCAAGTGGCTCCAGAGTTCGGGCGCGCGCGGTGAGTGCGCCGACTTTGCGGGCGCGAATCTCGAGGCGATCAGCCTTTTCATGGTGAATCTCTCCAAAGCGGATTTGCGCGATGCGCGTCTCGCGGGCGCCAACGCGCAATGGGCGAACCTCGATGGGGCGGATCTCACAGGCGCCAATCTCGAAAGGGCCGATCTGTTCCAGTCCAGCCTCGAGGGGGCGAATCTGACAGGCGCGCGCATGGTCGGGGCGAACATGATGTCCGCCGGTCTCAAGTTCGCGGATTTGACGAACGCCGATCTCGGCGGCGCCGACCTGCGCGGCGCCTCGCTTCAGCGGACGAAGCTCGGGGGCGCGAACCTCACCGGCGCGCTCTTGGACGACGCCGACCTGGAACTCGCCGACATCCGGGGCGTCGATCTCTCAGGCGTCAAGGGCCTCACCCCCGAGCAGGTAGAAGGCGCGCTCAAGGACGGGGAAACGCTTTTCCCGGATGTGTGAAGTGAGTGTTACTTGGCCTAATATTTACTGGTAATTTTTTCAAAACCTAAGAGTATCAGCTTATTTTGCCATTTGTTCTCTGAAAGATTTTCTTAGTGTTTTGAATGATTCTCTTACATCTTTTATTGCTCTTTCTTTGACATTAAATTCATGGCAACTGGGTATTACATGATCTTTGGTAGGCTGATTAGCTCCTGGTTCGATGTTCGACATATCATTGACATTCGACGGAGATTTTTTATTCATTGGGCTGTCCTTACTTTGGGCTCAAGGTAACTATTGATGAAATGAGGGTTTAATTCAGCCGAAAAGTAATGTTTTCTTTTAATCCAAACAAATCCATCTCCTTTGGTTATTACAGCAACATCAATAGGACCGCCGACAGTTTCTTGTTCTTCCGAAAACCGTCTTTTTATAGATGTCAGATTAACCAATGCTTCTGCTAGATTAGCGAGTTCATCTTTTGGCAATGATACGATGACGGATAGGATAGGATCAACAAATCGTTCATACCTGTATTTATTTGCGGCTTCATGAAATCTTTCTAGTTGCTTTTGTATAGTTGCATCCAAACCTTCGATTTTTTGTCGAGCTTTCCTGGTATTTTTTTCGTGTGCTTTAATTATTTCTGTACCGTAATTGCGTAAAAGTTCTTCGATTGAATATAGGATATACTTAGAATACTCTTCATCTACGCCTTCCATAAATCGGTCAACCATCTCTCGTTGAGCGCTCGGCTTCAGGAAGGCATTTGATTCTGATCGAGCAATGTCTACACTAGTAATTTCTTCCCATTTCAATTTTCCGTTGATTACGCCATCAACTTGGGTTTCAATAAACGAGGGAAATATTTCGTCTTCACCAAACCCTGTAATAACGATTCCGGAAGAGCGAGGCGAAAAATAATCTTTCGTCAGCAGTAGCCGGGCATAAGTACGAAACTTGTTAATTAAGGATTTCGTAGGGTTAATTTCTTGAAAAATATCTAACGCATTATTCAACTGCTCTCCGTAATTTTCCATAATTTTGTAACTTGGGACATTTGAACTTTTTTTTGATTTTAAGTTTTTGAGAAAATTCTCCAGGGTTTTGTCCAGAATTGCACGCTTTTTTTGTATTGAGACTTTTTCGTTTGTTTCTATGGTATGAAATAATTCTCTTCGGTAGCGTTCATAGATATTGCCGAACATTGTTATAAGTATTAAGGAAACGTTTTCTTTTTGTTGTTCTTCAGAGCAAAACTTGTCTTTGAGGATCCAGTTTAGAAAATCATCAGAGTATTCTTTCACAGTCGCGAATGATTGTTCGCCTAGTTCATCTCTGTATATCTAAATGATGGTTTCCCAAGGTATTCTCATAAACTCCGCGTTCCCATAAATCATTATACCCACGGGGTGAAATTTACTAAGAGAAAAGACCTTGTTTACAGTGTCATATATTTTTCCGTTTCCAGGCGGGCCAAGTGTAACTGCGCTGTCAGCAGCAAGGGCAACAGCAGACTTGTTCATCACTGTGATTTCAGCAGTCATTTATTCTTGCTCCATCTGGCGTTAGCCGCTTTTTTTGCGATTTCGGTTCGTTCATAGGCTGTAAGCTTTTCAGCTCTCGCTTTGCCGCCTTTAAGGCCTCCCATTCGACCGAGAGCTACGGCATGGGGGTTTTTCCCCTTGTCTTTTTTTAAATCTTCGTATTGTTTTGTTTCGTCATTTTTGCGATTGGTCATATTCGACATCAAGAGGAAAGCTATGATGCTTGAGCGGTCATCTATAGAAAAGATAGTGTCTTATCCATAAGAAAGCAAGATGGTTTCCTGAAAAAATTATTTTTACGAATGTTATCCACCCCCCTCCCGTCTTTTTCTTTTACGAAAATCGGTTTATGATGGATTTTTCAGGCTCAACGAGCAGGAGTGATTCGGCATGTCGCAGACGACACATATAGTGGACCAGGAAGTCGACTTGGTGGAGTACTACTACGAGCATGGCTTTTCGGACGGGCTTCCCGTCGTACCGCCGACGCCGGAGAAGATAGACGCCGCCGTCGCGGCCTTGGGAGGAGACAAAGACCTCATCGAATGCCGCGTTCCCCCGCGCTGGGGCAACCTCACGAGAGAGGTCCTGGCGGTGAACATGGTGATGGCGGGCTGCAAGGCGGAGTACGCGCCCGTCGTCCGCGCTGCGATGCTGGCGCTTTGCGACTCCCACTTCAACCTGAACGGCGTGCAGGCCACCACCCACATGGCGTGTCCGCTCATCGTGGTGAACGGGCCGGTTCGAAACGAGATCGGCATGAACTCAGGGTGCAACGTGTTTGGCTCGGGCAACCGCGCGAATGCGACGATCGGCCGCGCGGTGCGGATGATGCTCTTAAACGTGGGTGGCGCGTGGCCGGGCGATTTGGACAAGAGCACGCTCGGCTGCCCCACGAAATACACATACTGCATTGCGGAGAACGAAGAGGCCAGCCCTTGGGCGCCCTATCATGTGGAACAGGGCTACGCGCCCGAGGATTCCACGGTCTTCGCCATCGCAGCGGAAGCGCCTCACAGCGTGACGAACCATATCTCGGACGACCCCGAGGGCATTCTCGACAGCATCTGCTCGGCAATGAGCACGATCGCGCACAACAATTCGGTGAGCAGCGGTTCTTGTGCCGTCATCATCAGCCCCGAGCATGGGGCGACCATCAGCGCGAAGAACTGGACGCGAAACGACGTGAAAAGCTATCTGTGGATGCACACCAAGAACACGTTCGCCGATATCTCGTTCAACCACCGCTACGGGAAGGTCTACAACCGCAACGTCCCCAAGTGGTACAGGCGCGAACCGGAGGAAAGAATCCCCATCGTTCCCAGTCCCGAGAACATCCACCTGTTCGTGGCGGGTGGGGATGCGGGCCGTTTTTCGGCCTTCATACCAGGCTGGGGCCACATGACGAATCCGGTGCTGCGTGCGATAGACGGGAAAGCGCTCGAGGGCGGCCCCGTCTGCGTGGACGGCACCTGTCTGCTTTAGAATTTGAGAATAAACAGGAGGAAACCAATGAGCGACGTCATCACAGGCCAGGTCGTCTATGACCCCAGGGGGGTAGTCGAGGCCGAGGCCCAGCCCACTGCGCAGCGCGCCCGGGATTTGAAGGGCTTGAAACTCGGGGTCCTGGACAACACGAAGTGGAACGGGCGCAGGCTGCTCGAGAAGACCACGGCGCTGATGGAGGCGGAAGGCCCCTTCGCCGAGGTTCATTACTACAAGAAAGAGAGCTTTTCCAAAAATGCGGCGCCTGAGTTGATCGCCAAAATTGCGGAGGAGAACGACGTCGTCCTGACGGCTATCGGCGACTGAGGCTCCTGCACTTCGTGCTGTATGCACGATGCGATCTCCCTGGAAGAAAAAGGCGTGCCCACGGCAGTCGTCGTGACCGAGGTATTCCTGCATGAGGCCCACGTGCAAAGAGCGGCCTTAGGCATGAACGGCCTCGACCCCGTGGTCATCCAACACCCCCTGAGCACGCTGTCTGATGAGGAAATCTCCGCGCGCGCAGGCGATGCGGCTCGCCAGGCGGTGAAAGTTCTACTCGGAAGCTAGTTCGGCTTTTGATGACGAAGCCACTCGAAGGCATCCGCGTCCTGGACCTGACGCAGTTTCTCTCAGGCCCACAGGCCACGCTTTTCCTGGCGGGGCTGGGGGCCGAGGTCATCCGTATTGACAATCCGGCCACGGGCGACCCAGTGGCCTACTCGCCTCCCTATATCGGCGAGAAGGGCGTCTCCTACCATCCCCAGACGGATGAGGACCTGGGAATGGCCTACCTCAAGCGTACGCGCGCGAAAAAGGCGATTACCTTGAACATCAAGGACCCCCGGGGTCTCGAGATGTTCTACGGACTCGTCGACCGATCCGACATCCTGGTGGAGAATTTCTCCGTCGGTGTCACGAAAAGGCTCAAGATCGACTACGAGACGCTACACGCGAGAAAACCCTCGTTGGTCTACTGCTCCATCACGGGCTACGGCCAGACGGGGCCGGACTCTAAGCTAAAGGGCTACGACGCCGTCTCGCAGGCGGCCTCTGGCCTCATGAACTTAACGGGGTTTCCAGACGGCCCGCCCACCAAGGCGGGTTCGGCCCTTGGCGACAGCGTTGGCGGCACGTTCGCGTTCGGCGCCATCATGACGGCGCTCTTTCACCGCGAGCGCACCGGTATGGGTCAGCAGGTCGACATATCGATGATCGATTGCATCTTTTCGCTCATATTCGATGAACCGATGGATTGCTACGAGCAACTGGGGCTCCCGCCGCGCATCGGCAACCGCATCATGCGGCTTGCGCCGTTCAACGCTTATGAGACGAAAGACGGCTGGGTCATCATCGCCTCGGGCACCAACGCGCACTGGCATAATATTCTGCGCGGTATCGAGCGCGCAGATTTGATCGGCGATGAACGATATGAGGACATGAGCCGGCGCGTGAGCAGAGTCGCGGAAGTCGATGCCACCATCACCGAATGGACGAAGCGGCGCGAAACGAAAGAAGCGGTCTCCTGGTTGCGCGAGCACGACGTCATCTGCGGACCGGTGAACAACATCGACGACATTCTCGCCTGGCCTCACATGCAGGAGCGCGGGATGATAGTCGACCTCGAACACCCCACCATCGGGAGGCTGGAGGGCGCGAAAGCCCCCGGCTTCCCCTTCAAGTTCAGCGAAATGAAAGGCGGCTACGCCGCTCCCGCCCCGCTCGTGGGCCAGCACAACGCGGAAATACTGGGCGACCTGCTCGGCGTGTCGGAAGCAGAGCTGAAAGAATTCGAAGATGAGGGCGTGGTCTAGGGGGCTTATGAAAAGCGGAGCCTCCGGTTTGTCATCCATGCGGCATCCTGGTTTCATCCTGGCGGTGGTTTGTTTTCTTCTTTTTGGGGGAAATGGGCTCTTTGGCGCTCAAGCGCTCGAAAGACTGAACCCGAAAACCATCGATTTGTTCGATGAGGCGGGGCGCACTTTCGATTCCGCCTATTTCATGAACGAGATAAATGGCGAGTTGATCGAAGGCAGGATGAGCGACGAATTCATTCAGCGAAATCTCGCAAGTCTTCAGAAAAAACGCCCCACCGTCGTTTTTTCACACGGTTGTTCGGGGCTTGGGCGCGGGAATTTACGTTATATGCGATTGCTGGCGCGGGCGGGGTACGCCGTCATCGCGCCCGATAGCTTCGCCCGCCGATACCGGCCGGAAACCTGCGATCCTTCCCGGCGCCGGGGGATAAAAGGAGCGCCTCACAGGCGGGTGAACCAGATGCGGCAGGAGGAGATTCACCACGCGGCGTACCGGGTCCGGCGCATTCGGTGGGTGGACAAGAAAAACCTCTTCCTGATGGGACATAGCCAGGGCGGCACTGCGGCCGCCGCCTACGAGGGGGATGATTTCAAGGCCCACATCATCAGTGGTTCCGTATGCTGGCGCGGTGTTCGCTCGCCACGCGGGACGCCCATCCTCGCCCTGTACTCAGCGGACGACCCGTGGCGGCGGAACAGACCAGCCGATAGTTGCCTGCGAAAAGCCAGGAGACGGGGTGCGAACATGGTGTTTCACCTCTTCGAAGGCCGGGCGCACAACCTCTCGCGTAACAAGAGGGCGAGGGGGCTGATTCTCGATTTTCTTGGCCGACACCGGAGTGCTGAATAAGACGATTCAGACCGCACCATTGGGGTTTGGGTTCAGCTTTACTTCTCGGGACGTTGTTACACGAGTGGTGCGGCATCGCCCACTCCTCTGTGGTAGGATTCCCTTTGTCGCTGACTTGAAACCGGAGGCTCATCCTCATGCGGATCTGTACTTTCAGCCTGGCGGGCGAGGCGCGCATCGGTGTCTTGTTCGGCGAGAAAGTCGCCGATCTCAAGTTGGCCTACGCCTTGACGCTGGAAGAAGAATCGGCGGCGGAGACGATGGACCGCGTCGAGACCGAAATTCCCGATGACTGCGAGGAGTTCATCGAGGACCTCGAGTTAAACCGTCCTCTGGCCGAGGAGGCTCTTGAAGCGCTGGAAGCGCTCGAAGCGCATGAGAGCGGAAAAGACCCGGTTCGCTTCGACGGAATGCAGGTGGTCTATGAACCGGAAGAAGTCGAGATACTTCCCCCCGTGGTCCCGGACACGCTGTTTTGCATGGCGAGGAACTATGTGGCCCATGCCGCCGAGATGGCGCGCACCGAAGTGGATGATTTCAAAGAAGAGCTCCCGCTCTATTGTTTCCTGAAGCCCTCCACATGCGTGAGCGGCCCGTATGAGGACGTACCCGTCTATCCTTCTATGGAAAAACTCGACTATGAACTCGAACTCGGCGTGCTCATCGGACAGGGCGGCAAGAACATTCCGGTGGAAAGAGCCATGGATCACGTGGGCGGCTACACCCTGTTCAACGACATGAGCGATCGCACGACGCTCAACATGGGCAAATTCATCGACTGGTACGCCATGAAGGCCCCCGACGGATTTGCTCCCATCGGCCCCTATATCCTGCTGCCCGAAGAGGGCCTGGACCCTCACGATTTGAGGCTCCAGCTCTGGGTGAACGGCGAACTGAGACAAGAAGCCACCACGGGCGACATGGTCTGGCGCATCGCAGAGCAGGTATCGTATTTATCGGGGATCGCTACGCTGCGGACGGGCGACATCATCGGCACCGGCTCGCCGGCCGGCAACGCCGCCTCGTGGGGAGAATACCTCCAGCCGGACGACCTGATAGAGGGCGAAATCGAGGGTATCGGGCGCCAGGCATTTCGAATCAAGAGCGAAGACCCCGAATATACGCCGGGCTAGTTCTTCCGGCGGTTG
This sequence comes from bacterium, assembly GCA_965213625.1. Lineage (GTDB taxonomy): Bacteria > UBA8248 > UBA8248 > UBA8248 > UBA8248 > Bin107. Next base: position 720,440 of record CBDBZU010000004.1, on the reverse strand, counting down.
ATCCGCACCCGTTTGCGCATTAAGATTTTCGCATCGATGAAGTGGATACCGAACCGTTGAAACCCGAGAGGGGACCTTCATGAATCCAGCCATAGCCGAAGCCGAATCCCTGCGGACGATGGACAAGGAGCACGTCTGGCATCCGCTCATGAACCATTCCGGGATTGAGGGAAATCCCCTCGATGTCGTGGTCAAAGCCAGTGGCTCGACCATACAGGACGCCTCCGGCAAGGAATACATCGACGCCATGGCGGGCCTTTGGTGCGTGAACATCGGATACGGGCGCGATGAGGTCGCCAAGGCGGCGTACGACCAGATGCTCGAGCTGGCCTACTATCCGCTGACGCAGGTGAATCCTCCCGCAGCCAGGCTCGCAGAGCGCCTCGCATCCTTGTTGCCTGAGGGGGTCGAGCGCGTCTGGTTCGTGAACTCGGGTTCAGAAGCCGTGGACACCGCCATCAAGATCGCCCGCGCCTACGGGCGACTGAACGGCGGGAGTCGATACAAGATCATCGCCAGGCACCAGGGCTATCACGGAGCGACCATCGGGGGCGCGAGTCTCACCGGCCAAACGCTCAGGCGTGCGATGTTCGAGCCGCTCCTGCCGGGCGTGATTCACGTCAGCGCGCCCTATTTCTACCGCAGCAACGCGGAGACGGAAGAAGAACTCGCCGGCAGGTGTGCGGATGAGTTGGATGAGGTCATCCGCTACGAAGACCCCGAGACCGTGGCGGCGTTCATCGCAGAGCCCGTCATCGGCGGCGGCGGGGTGATCCCCCCGCCTGCGGATTACCTGAAGCGCATGCGCGAGGTTTGCCGGAACCACGGCGTGTTGTTCATCGCCGATGAGGTCATCACCGGCTTCGGGCGAACGGGGGAGTTGTTCGCTTCCGATCTGTACGAAATCGAGCCGGACATCATGACAATGGCCAAGGGGCTGAGTAGCGCCTATCTCCCCATCGGGGCGACGGCGACCACAAACGAGATATTCGAAGCCTTGAACGCCGAGGGCGATTCGGGGTTCCTGCAGATAAACACTTATGGCGGACATCCCGCCGCCTGTGCTGCCTCGCTAAAGAACCTCGAGATCATGATGGACGAGGAGTTGCCCGCGCGCGGCGCCAAGGTGGGTGCTTATCTCGGCGGGCTTTTGGGCAAACTCTCGGACATCCCCTGCGTGGGCGACGTGCGAGGTGTGGGCCTCATCTGGGGCGTGGAATTGATTGAAGAAGACGGCTCGCCCATTTCCACAGCGGCCACGGCGAAGGTCCTGGCCTATGCGAAAGAGCAAGGCGTGATCTTCGGTAAGAATGCCGGCATCGCCGCAGGACCCTCGAACACCGTGACCCTCAGTCCGCCGCTCGTATTCACCGAAGAGGAAGCCGAGCGTGCAGCATCTGTTCTCGACACCGCATTGCGCCGCGTTCAGGCGGAAAGCGGATCCTGAGGCGATAACCGAAAATTCATCCTGTACGTCATCTTTGGGAGAACACATATGTCCAATATCACCATGCTCGACATCGAGGATCTGAAGAAGACGAAGCTGGCACCTTTCCTCAACAAGGCGCTCAAGCACCGCGCGCCCGATCCCGCTTTTCACGCCATGCAGGGTCACAACGAGGAATTGGCGAAATCGATGTATCTCGCCTGGGGCACGGTGTTCAACACCGGCGTCATCGACCACAAGTTGAAAGAAATCATCCGTGTTCAGCTATCGCGCCGCGCCTTTTGCAACTACTGAGGGAACGTGCGTTCTGCTTCGGCGAAGCAGGCGGGCCTGACGGAAGAGTTGATAGACGACGGCATCGACAACTGGCGCGACAGCGAGAATTTCTCCGACGCCGAAAAACTGGCTCTCGAATACAGCGAACTCATGGATTCCGAGCCCGAGAAGATCGACGAGGCCTTCTACGCGAGGCTAAGAGAACACTACTCGGACGAGGAAATCGTGGAACTCGGCTCTTTCATCGGCTTCAACGTGGGCTACCACACCTTTTTCAGAACGCTCGATTTCTACCCCATGTTCTCCCCCGACGGCAGGCTGGTGAGCCAGGAGGAATCGCGGCGCATCTATGGCGATTGCCCCGTCTCGCACCTGAGCGGACCGCTCGCTCGCGCGATCGAAGAGGGCGAGGCGCAACAGGCAGGCGGAAGCTAGGAGGACGAAATGCCGATTATCGAACCGCTCGAACCGGAAGGGGTTGAGGAGAAGGACTGGAAGCGCGTCATGGGGCGCACCGCCGAGACCCAGGCGCCCGATGAACTGTTCTCGCGCATCATGGCCCATGCACCCGGCTACGCCGCCGCCCTGCACGACGCCATGCACCGCTCCCACGCCATGGGCGGGGTGGACCACAAGCTCAAGGAGATGGTCCGCATCCAGCTCGCCAGAACCGCGCAGGACACCTACTTTGCGAACCTGCGCTCCGAGCAGGCGAAAAAAGAAGGCCTCACCGAGGAGCGCATCGAGGCCGCCTGCGGGGATTTCGAGAACGACCCGCAGTTCTCAGACGCCGAGAAGTGGGCGCTTCGCTTTTCCTATTTGATGTACAGAGACGCCGCAAAGCTGGACAATGAATTCTACGACGAGGGCAAGAAGCATTTCACCGAAGCGCAGATCATGGAACTCGGCGCAATGGTGGCGCTTCACTATGGCCTTCAGGTATTCATGCGCACGCTCAAGGTCTATCCCCTCCACGATCCGGAGGGAAACCCCGTGACGCAAGAACAGTCCGAGCAGATTTACGGAAAAGACGTGCCCCTGCCTTCTTGAATTTCGCTATCGAGCAAAAAGCGCCCGCCACCCGGCGGGCGTTTTTTTGCTGAAAGATTGTTGAACCGGAAGCCGATATCTCGGAGCGTGCATAACGATACCGACAACCAGGAAAGATGTTGAAAGCATGTCGATACTTTTGAAAGATATTTGGTCAATAAATAACCCAAAAGACTTCAAAGTGCATTTCGCCAGATGGAACGGCGTGTCTCAGCCATTGGAGGTTTGGTTAAGCGACAAGAGCGCATGGCGAGGTTGGCAGGAATACCGCCCAAAGCGTAATGATTTCAACCGGCCATATATCTTCTCTTTGATGCAGTTTTACCACGAAACCGATATCTGGCTTTTCGGCGGCGTATTCGAGGTCCAGGAACGCCATGCCGATCGATACGAGGTTGAACTGACCGGTCAAGGAAAGGAATTCATCGGGCGCCTCAAGTTGCGGTCCTCCTTTCGAGGCCGGGGAACGCGCCTCAATTTCGAGAATCATTTTGAAAATTTCGAGATTCAGGAAATCCTACGGGAGTCTTATTCGGGGCGTTCTTTTCCCGGCTATGAAAATGTCGACCTGTCGTTCGTAGAATTGGAAACGCTGATACGAAACGACAGGCCAGATTGGAAAGGAGCACTGGAGAGCGTCAAGGGTGTCTATTTGATCACCGACACGAAAGTGGAGAAACGGTATGTCGGCTCTGCTTATGGCGATCAAGGAGTGTGGTCTCGTTGGGGTGAATATATCGAGAACGGCCATGGTGGCAATGTCGAACTGCGCGAATGGCTTGAGGCCCAAGGAGGGATGGATCATGGTCGTGCTCATTTCCGCTTCACTCTTTTGGAGAATCGAGCTGCTCGAACTTCCGACGACCTTATCCTTGAACGCGAAGAATTTTGGAAGCGCATTCTCATGACGCGCGGCAGGCAGGGGTTTAATCGTAATTGATGCAGGCTTGTATGCGCCTCACCTTCGATTGGCCCCGGTAAAAAAATTTCTTGTATCACGTCCCTCGCCATGCTCTAATGTCCAAACAATACGGTAGCGACAACCCAATCCGGAGGCGCGTATGGCATCCTTCGTTCCGGTCCGATCCGGTAACGATCTAGCGCAAATTGTCTTATCCGCCTCTTTTGCGTCCACTCCACCCTGTCACCAATAATTATGTTTTCGAAAACGAATTGGACTTCAACCGATTTTCACCAGAATGGGAGTGAACTCATGAAAAACCATCATCGAACTTCTCTTCCATGGCCCGCCATGTGGGGAGTGCTGTTCGCCTTCGTTGCTCTTGTGTTCACCGCGAGCGCAGCGGAGGCGGCCGTGCCCGTCGAGACCCAGGTTGCGAATAACAAGTTCATATTCAACACCTTCTTTTTGCTGATCTGCGGCGCGCTCATCATGTGGATGTGCGCGGGCTTCACGATGCTCGAGTCTGGTTCGGTGCGCACCAAGAACGCCTCGGTGATTTGCTTGAAGAACATCGGCCTCTACGGCATCGCCGGGCTCATGTTCTACATCATCGGCTACAACTTGATGTTCGTGAACGTGGGCGGCTGGATAGGCGCGGTCAAGCCGTTGTTCCGGCCCTCGGGGGACGAGATCGCCCTTCTGGCGGGAAGCGAGAAAGCGGGCGCCGCCGTGGTTGGAACCGACTACGCCAGCGTAGCCTTCTGGTTCTTCCAGATGACGTTCGTGGCGACCACGGCCTCCATCGTCTCAGGCGCCCTCGCCGAGCGCGTGAAGCTGTGGCCGTTCTTCATCTTCATCGCCGTTCTCACCGGCGTCATCTACCCGCTGGTGGGCGCGTGGACGTGGGGCGGAGGCTGGCTCACCAAGTTGGGCTTCAGCGATTTCGCGGGCTCCACCATCGTGCACTCGACAGGGGGATGGGCGGCGCTCGCGGGCGTGATCGTCGTGGGCGCGCGGCGCGGGAAGTTCCGCGAAGACGGCAGCGTTAAATCCACGCCGCCCTCGAACGTACCGCTGGTCACCCTCGGGGTGTTCATCTTGTGGTTCGGCTGGTTCGGGTTCAACGGCGGCTCGATGCTCGTGCTCAAGGGCTCGGTCGATGCGGTGACGATGAGCAACGTGATGGTCAGCACCAATCTCGCGGCGGCGGCGGGATGCATCGCCGTCCTCTTTTCCGCAAAATCCATCTTCGGGCGCGTTGACCTGCTCGCGGTGCTGAACGGCGCCATCGGCGGACTCGTCGCCATCACGGCCGCTCCAAACATCGTCGAATACCACTGGGCGGTCATCATCGGCGCCATCGGCGGCCTGGCGTGCGCGTTCGGTTTGAAGATGTTGGAGAACTGGAAGGTCGACGACGTCGTGGGCGCGATTCCCGCACACTTGTTCGCCGGCATATGGGGGACGCTCGCGGTCTGTATCGCAGGTGGCGGCAACCTCTTCGCGCAGATAGTTGGCATCGTGGCAATAGGTGTCTTCGTGTTCGCCTCCTCGTACGTCGTTTGGATGATTCTGGAGAAGACGATGGGCCTGCGGATATCGTCCGCCGCGGAGGATCTCGGCCAGGATTCGGCGGAACTGGGGCTCGAGGCCTATCCCGAGTTCGTGCTCATGCCCGACGAGGACGACGCGCGCATCGCGAAGGGAGCGCAATAGGACCGGGGTATTACCGGTACTTGGTTCTTGATTCGTTAGTCATGTCTGCAAGGTAGGGATACTCGGAACGATGAGAGCGCCCGCCATCCGGCGGGCGCTTTTTTTAGATAGCATATTCTAAATTAACAGAATAGGTGTCTTGTGACACATTAGTCCACATTAGTTGACCGTTGCGACTTCACTTTGTAAATTTCGATTATGTCTAAATTCCGTGTTACTCAAATTGAGAAGCGTCGTCGTGGCCCTTTTGGGTTAGTCGTTGCAACACTATTTTACGGGTTTAATCTTGCTATGCTCCTGATGATTGTTTTGACATGGGTAGGTGTTGGCGGAGTTGCTGGAGAGGGTTATGACGACGCATCGATCGCGGCAGTTGCTGCCATAGGTTTCTTTAGCACAGTAGCATTGTTTTGGTTTTGGATTTTAGGTGCCATCATCTTAGGTCTGATAATGTATTTTACTCGTGGGAAAAAAGTGATTTTGACTAGGGATTAAGGATAAATGAAATATCTGATTTGGTTTTTCTTGGTGATTTGCAGCTTATTTTTTCAATTCTCATCTTTGGCGATAGCTGCGAAGCAGACTTCTTCTCTTAAAAGTGCTAAGTGGAAAGTAGAGCGTAAGAAAGATCCCATTCTTGATACAACAAATATTAGTGCTCACCTAAGAGCTATGGAGGAAAAAAAGTCTCTGTTCACTGATGGAAAGTACCTATTGCTCCGATGCCGGGAACGTAAACTTGATGTGATAATAATCTGGGGAGGTATCGCACCACTTGGATTTTCGATTAGAAATGCTAGCAATGATGTAATTGTGAGATTTGACACTACTGCTCCGGAAACTCAGAGTTGGCCAAGATCAACTGGCTCTGACGCCTCATTTTCTCCGAGGCCTAATGAGTTTATGAGTCTATTAGCACAACATAATAAACTGGCTGTAAGGACATATCCGACAAAAGGAAATTCGCTAACGGCAGTTTTTGATTTGAGTGAGGCTAAGCCAATCGTTAATGAAGTAAACGTAGCTTGTCGAGAATAAGTTGCATCTTCTTTCTGTAGTTAGTTTTCGCTAAAAACTTTATCTAAAACAAGACAAATAAATCACCTAAAATCACACCAACCCGAAATACGCCTTGATGCGGCGGGCCGCTTCCTGTGAGACGCCGCCCATCACCTCGGCCACGCGCTCGGGGGAGGTATTTTCTATCACGCCGTACCAGCCCGATTCGTACATATCGCGCACGTCCCTGGGGATGTAGTAGACCGCCGGGTCGCGCCGGGCCGCGTCGCTCTTTGTCCCGTGGTCCATAGGGGATGCGTCCGTGGCGAGTTCGAGGTGCGCGAGTTCGGGCCTGTCGGCGAGCACGGGCAGGACTTCGAGTTCACCGCCGTGGGTCAGGCCCACTTTCTGTCCGTAGAGGTTCTTGGCGATGAAGTGCGCGTGAACGATGAGGATTCTCAGACCCTCGTGCGCATTCTGGGCGTCTTCGGCGGCGATCTCCATCGCCGGCAGATTGCGCTCGTGCCAGTTCAGGAACACTACCTTCCGCGCCCCGTGGCGATGGAGGCTGCTCACGACGTCGCGCATCAGGTGGATCATCGTTTCTGAGCGCAGCGATACCGTGCCGCCGAAGCCCATGTGCAGCGGGGTGACGCCGAAGGGGCAGAAATCCACCAAAAGTCCGCCGGTGATGGCAGCGACCCGCCTCGCGAACGATTCCGCCGCGTAGTAGTCCGTTCCCATCGGCAGGTGGGCGCCGTGCTGCTCCACGCTGCCCAGGGGAATGATGGCGAGGCCGGTATTCTCTAGAATTATCTCGGCCTCGGGGTTGGTCATCTCCATCAGCGTGCGCGCTTTTTCCATCGTTCTATGACTCCTCGTCTTTTTCGGGGTGCGAATCGCGAAGCGGCGCCTTCGTTTCCATGAGCTCGATCACCACGCCGTCCGGCCCCTGGAAATAGAGGTATTCGAGGTGCGGCATGTCGTCTTCTTCGATGATGGGGACGCCGCGCTCGATGAGCATCGCACGAGCGGTCTCGAGTTCCCCATTCCCCACGTAGAAGCCGATGTGGTCGACGCCCATCCGGGGTGTGCGGCCCGGGGGCGCGGGAACCTCTCCGGGGCGGACCCCCCGCACGATGAGCATCCCGCCTCCGACCATGAGTTTGGTCTGGGGCGCTCCTTTGCGCTCACGCGAATCGACGACGCGCGCGCCCAGTATCTCCCGGTAAAAGCGCACCGCCTCGTCGTGGTCCGTATGGAGGATGTGCACGTGCTCATAGGTGAGTTTCATGGCGGTTCTTCTTTCAGGCGCACCGAGGAGAGTTTGGCGAATATTTCTTTTCCCATACGTCGCAGATGTCGAACGACTCGCATTCTGGCGTAAAAGGCATCCTATTTGAAGCGCGCCGCGCAATTTCCGTCCCCTTGGGGGCAGCGGCGTCTCTAAAGCGTATATGGATGGATATCGAGGGTCTCCCGGCGCTTTGCGAATCAAGGCGAATCATTGTATACAAACTTCTTCCAACCCAACCCGACCGCCAGTGCGGGACGGCTCAAGGAGGAGCCGGGCGAAAGGGTTTGGATGATCAACATCCCGCTGGAGGCAATTCCTGTGGCGCAAGCGGTATGCAACGGAGTCCAGATTTCCTACGACGACAATGGCATGAACACCCCGACCCCTCCCATCGTCTTCATACATGGGCACGGGCTGAATCGCTCGATGTGGGAGCGCCAGAAACTCGCGCTCAGGGGCACGCACCGGGTTATGACGTATGACCTGAGAGGGCATGGGCGATCAGAAAAACCCCCCACGGGATACGGTCGCGACATCGAGATCGCGGACCTGGCCGATTTGATCGAACATGCCCGCATCCCGAAGGCCCACCTCGTGGGTTTGAGCCGTGGCGCCGGAATCGCGCTCGGCTTCGCCGCGGCCCATCCGGACAAGGCGGCGTCGGTCATCGCGATGGGAGCGGGTTACGACTATCCCCGTCTCATGCCCGACTTCGCCGACCAGAGGCTTCAGACCATGGCCACCCTGAGAGCCGAGGGATTGAGGGCGGCGAAGGATTACTGGGCGGATCTGCCCATCTTCGCCTCCGTGCGGGACAACGAGGACGCCGCCGACTGGGCGGAGGATATGCTCCTCACCTACACGGGCGCGCATTGGCTCGACCAGAATCCCCCGCAGGACGCCTCACTCGCGAACATCGCCGCGAAAATCACGGCGCCCACGCTCCTCATGGTGGGTGAGAAGGATTTGTCCGGCTTCCACGCCTGTGCGGAAGAACTGGCCACGAAGATTGAAGGCGCCGAGAAGATGGTGGTCCCGGGCGTGGGGCACCTGATGGCGATCGAGGACACCGATGCGGTGACGGAGCACATCTCTGCGTTCTTGGCGAAACAATAAGGGAAATTTCCGAATCGCGCGCTCCTCACCTCTGGTTTTAAGAGGAGGAGTGGGGTGATTTTCCGAGAACGGGGGCTCTGAGAGCGGAGCGCGTCGGAGGTTGGTCTTGATTCCATTTTCCGAAGTCAGAAAAATCGAGACGGACGTGCTCATCATCGGCGGCGGCGTCGCCGGCATGATGGCGGCGGTGGGATGCGTCCGCTCGGGCGTGAAGCCCATTCTCATCACGAAGGCCACGTTTCCCTCCGGCAGTTCATCCATGGCGCGCGGCGGCTACACCGCGGCGATAGGCCACTCCGAACCCACCGACAAACCTGAATTCCTGTATGAGGATTCCATCGAGGCGAGTTACGGGATCTGCAACCACCGGTTGATGCGGATCATGAGCGAGGAGGCCATCGACAGGACGGTCGAACTCGACGCCTGGGGCCTGGGGCTCATCAGGATGGAAGACGGCAAATACCATCAGAAAAAAAGCGCCTCGCATCGTTTCCCGCGCCTTCTTCATTGCGGAAAGCTAATGGGCAAGCCGCTCATGCAGTCTCTGGCTAAAAAGATGCGGGAATGGGGTGTGGAGACGATCCAGCACGCCATATTCGTGGACCTGATGAAAGAGGGCGATCGCATCGTCGGAGCGTGGGGGTTCCTGTACCGGGAGGGCGTGCCCATAGTAGTCCACGCGCGCTCGACCATCATGGCCACCGGCGGCGCCCCGCAACTGCACGAGGTGAACGACTCGCCACCCTACATCTCTGGGGACGGCTACACCATGGCCCTGCGCGCAGGGGCCGAGTTGATCGACATGGAGTTCATCGACTATCAACTCCTGGCGGCCGCACCGCTCAAGATAAGGGGCTACCCGCCCCACACGAGCGGATTCATCAACGCGGGCGCGTATCTCTACAACAATGACGGCGAGCGCTTTATGTGGAAGTACGACCCGGAATGCGGCGAGCGCGCCACGCGCGCCGTGGTGAACCGGGGCGTGGGCATGGAGATATACGAGGGGCGCGGTACGGAGAACCACGGCATTTACCTCGACGCGCGCCACGTGATCGAGGAGGTGAACGACGGCGCCACCGCGGACATCATCCGCGTATTCAAGACCCAGGGCGTGGACATGGCGGACTCTCCCATCGAGGTGTCGAGCGGCCCGCACACCTATCTGGGCGGCATCCGCATAGATGAATGGGGCCGCACGAATCTACCCGGCTTCTACGCGGGAGGCGAGGCCGCAGGCGGTATTCACGGGGCGAATCGAACGGGCGGAGCGGCCTTGGCGGACAGCTACGTCTTCGGGCTTCGCTCGGGCATTGGCGCGTCCTGCGAAGGAGCGCGGCTCGAAAAGCCCGACCCCGAGAGCGGCGGCTGGCAGGAGGGAATCGAGAAGCTACGCGCGCGCGAATCGAACGCGATCGGACCGGACGATAAACGCCTGCGACTCGACGTGCAGCGCGTGGGGGTCGAGGGAATCGGCCAGATTCGCGAAGAGACGAGGCTCAAGGGAGCGCTCGCGCGGCTCGATGAACTGGAAGCGGAGAACGAACGAGCCGCCGTGGCCGGCGATGTTCCCCGCAAGCGCTTTGATTGCATGAGGCGCATTCAGGAGACCCACAACCTGATCGGCGTGGCGCG